>NZ_CM152748.1:0-2857643 GCF_056619605.1 Rhodoglobus sp. G.S.4 | reverse complement strand
CAGTTGACTTCCGGCCCTTGGGCCTTCTAATTCTTCCCGGCTGCCAGAGCTGGGCCTTGGAGATATAGCTATGAGCAAGAGAACTTTCCAGCCAAACAACCGTCGTCGTGCGAAGGTTCACGGTTTCCGTTTGCGTATGCGCACCCGTGCAGGCCGCGCGATCTTGGGCGCTCGTCGTCGCAAGGGACGCACCGAACTCTCCGCCTAGCCTCGTCCGGTGTTGTCTAAGACCAACCGCGTGACGCATCCGAGTGACTTTCGCTTGGCTGTTCGTCGGGGACGTCGTTATGCAGCACCGCACTTAGTTGTCCACATTGTGGATAACAAGCGATCCAACAGTGTGCGCTTTGGCTTTATCGTTTCCAAAGCTGTAGGCAACGCGGTAGTACGAAATCGTGTTCGTCGCAGACTTCGCGCGGCGGCCGCGCAACTTCTCCCGAACATTCCTAGAAGTTCGGACATCGTGGTTCGTGCGCTGGCAGGTTCTGAGCATACGGAGTGGACTACGCTACAGGCTGAGATCGCAGAAGGGATTGACCGCATCGTGGTGAAGGCATGAAGTCTCTCGTTACGTTTGCGCTGCTCCTTCCGCGGAACGTCTGTGTCTTCATTCTGCGTATTTACCGAGCTGTCATCTCACCTCTCTATGGTGATGTTTGCCGGTATTACCCGTCGTGCTCTCATTACACTCTTCAAGCCATCCAACAGCACGGTGTTTTCCGTGGGGTGTGGCTTGGTTCCCGTCGTATTCTCCGCTGCCACCCGTGGGCTGAGGGCGGAATCGACGACATACCGGCTCGACGGCATGACCGTTATCAGATCACCAGGTTCGGCTTTGTGATAGCCGCAAGCCACGAAAGGGGCTAACCACCACATGGATCTTTTTGCATTCTTTGGCTCATTACTATGGCCAATCAAGTGGGTGATTGAGGCGATCCTCGTCGCATTCCATACCCTTCTCACGGCAGTGGGAATGGATGCCGATGCCGGCCTCACCTGGGTGCTCTCGATTGTTGGTCTGGTGCTCGTTGTTCGAGCTGCTCTGATTCCGGTCTTCGTCCGGCAGATTAAGAGCCAACGTCGGATGATGGAGGTTGCTCCTCAGCTCAAAAAGATCCAAGACAAATACAAGGGAAAGAAGGATCAATTCTCTCGCGAGGCGATGTCTCGCGAGACGATGGAGATGTACAAGAAGGCTGGTACCAACCCCTTCAGTTCCTGCCTCCCCTTACTTCTTCAGATGCCGATCTTCTTCGGTCTCTTCTCGGTGCTTCGTGAAGCTCAGCTTGAGGATCATGCAGCCGGAGTTGGACTCCTCAGCGCTGATCTTTCTGAGTCATTTGGCACTTCCTCACTCTTTGGCATCGCACCGCTGCACTTGGCAATCAGCACAGCTGAAGGCAACGTCGCTGTAATCGTCACCGCCGTGATCATGGTCATTCTGATGACTGGCTCGCAGTTCATTACCCAGCTTCAGATAATGTCGAAGAATCAGTCGGCTGAGATGAAGGCAAGCCCCATGTACCGCCAACAGCGGATCATGTTGTATCTACTCCCCCTTGTTTTCGCTTTCTCGGGTTTCACTTTCCCGCTGGGCGTCATGTTCTACTGGCTCGTTTCCAACTTCTGGACCATGGGTCAGCAGTTCCTCGTGATTCGCAATATGCCAACGCCGGGCAGTGAAGCAGCGCTCGCTCGTGAAGCACGATTGGCGAAGCGAAACCAACGCAAGGGAATCATTGAAGAGGCACCCGATTCAGAGTCAGGTACCGCTGTCATTGAAGAACCCAAGAACCCGCAGCGGGATCAACCCGTTAGCAAGAACCGTGCCAAGAAGAAGCAGGGAAAAAAGAAATGACGAACGTTTCTGACACTGACACCGCCGCAGTTGAGACTCCTCCTGTCGACGATCGTGAAGACCGCACTTCCGACCAGCTTGAAGAAGAGGGCGACATCGCGGCTGATTACATCGAGGAACTGCTTGATATCGCCGACCTTGATGGCGACATTGAAATTGATGCTCGTGCTGGTCGCGCTTATGTTTCGGTCACGTCAAGTGAAGAAACCAATCTCCGACTGCTGTCGCGTCCAGACACAGTTACTGCACTTCAAGAGCTGACTCGAATCGCTGTACAGAACAAGACTGGTGCCTTCTCCCGTTTGATTCTCGACATCGGCGGATCGCGTGAGGCTCGCGCGGCTGAACTTTCAAAGCTTGTCGATACAGCGGTTGAGCGCATCGAAGCCGGTTCGGCTTCTGCTGCACTCCCTCCCATGTCGTCCTATGAGCGCAAACTTGTTCACGACGTGGTGGCTGAGCGTGGTTTCGTTTCGCAGTCGAGTGGTGAAGGCCGAGATCGCCACACTGTTATTACTCGCGCCTAGTTTCACGTGAAACATTGAGCGAAGAACTGGGGCTCGAACGCGAGCCCGAAGTTGCAGCGGAGCTGTTTGGCGATCGTATCCACTTAGCACGGCAATACACCGAGAGCCTTGCACTTCGGGGAGAAGAACTCGGCCTTATCGGACCGCTTGAGGTTCCGCGTCTATGGAGCCGGCACATTGTGAACTGTGCCTTGGTCGCTCCTCTGTTGAAGCCAGGCCTTGTCGGAGACATAGGCAGTGGTGCTGGGCTGCCGGGTTTAGTTCTCGCTATCGCGCGCCCTGATGTTGAGTTTGTATTGATTGAACCCATGGAACGTCGCACGGACTGGCTGTCTGCTGAGTCTGCTCGACTCGGATTAACGAACGTCGTTGTCGAACGTTCCCGGTCACAGGATGCCGCTTATGCCGAAGGTCTTTCTCAGATAACGGCGCGCGCAGTCACTGCTCTTTCGAAGCTGATTCCTTCCACTGAGCACCTCCTTGCCCCCGGCGGCGAGATGGTTTTTATGAAAGGTGCACGCATCGACGAGGAGATTGAAGCGGCAGCAAAGGCGATCCGCAAAGCACGTTTACATGACGTGGAGTCTCTCGTTCTTGGCGAAGGAATCACTCCAGAGATCACAAGGGTCTTTCGGGCTAGAGTGGACTGATTCGGCTGCAGGTTGGGCCGCCACCACACTTCACCTTTTTTGCAGTACCAGAGAGAAAGTTTCACGTGAAACATCCCGAGAGCGAAGTCAACGAACAGAGCAAATCGTTCGATGAGACCACGCCGCTTGCGCGGGAGATTGCGGATTTGACTCGTCGTCGCCAGGCCGTGGCCGCAGCGTCTCTTCCCCTCCCCGAGAAGGCTCGCGTCTTCACGGTGGCCAACCAAAAAGGCGGCGTAGGAAAAACGACTTCGACGGTCAACCTTGCGGCAGCGTTGGCTCGCACAGGCGCACGAGTGCTGGTCATTGACCTCGACCCTCAAGGGAATGCATCGACTGCGCTTGGCGTGGAGCACCGCTCAGAGACGCCTAGTGTCTATGACGTCATGATCAACGATGTCCCGATGATCGATGTTGTACAGAAGAGTCCAGAGTTCGCGGCGCTGTACTGCGTGCCCGCAACCATTCACCTTGCTGGAGCTGAGATCGAACTCGTTTCTCTGGTAGCTCGAGAGCAGCGGTTGCGCTCAGCCCTTGATCAGTTTCTTCAAGACTCCCCGGATTCGTACCACTATGTGTTCATTGATTGCCCGCCTTCGCTTGGTCTATTGACGATCAACGCGTTCGTTGCGGCACAGGAGGTTCTCATCCCGATCCAGTGTGAGTACTACGCACTAGAGGGATTGAGCCAGCTCCTCAACAACATCAAACTCATCGAACGTCATCTCAATCCGAAACTCAGGGTTTCGACGATTCTCATGACGATGTATGACTCCCGCACAAATCTCGCCAATCAGGTTGTTGATGATGTGCGTGAACACTTCCCCAACCAAGCGCTGACAACAGTGATTCCTCGTTCAGTGAGGATCTCGGAAGCACCCAGTTACGGGCAAACTGTTATTAGCTATGACCAGAACTCCCCAGGCTCGCTCTCCTACTTGGAAGCAGCAGCGGAGATTGCACATCGAGGAGCACCCCAATAATGGCCGCACCCAAACGCACAGGCCTAGGCCGCGGAATTGGCGCCCTTATCCCCGCATCTGACGAGAACGAACAGCGTCCCGTCGACGTATTCTTTCCCGGCGGAGAGATTTCTACCGACAAGCTTCGTTCGGTTCCGGGCGCGCGTTTGGCAAGCCTCTCCCCCCTCGACATTGTTCCGAACTCTCGGCAGCCTCGTACAGAATTTCGTGAGGAAGAGCTTTCAGAGCTGATCGTATCGATCCGTGAGATTGGCGTTCTTCAACCCATCGTTGTTCGTCCGCTCGCGGGCGCTCTCGAGGGCCAGCCGCAATACGAGCTCATCATGGGTGAGCGTCGTTTGCGCGCGAGCAAGCATTTGGGGCTCGCCACTATCCCCGCAGTCATTAAGAGCACCGCAGATGAGGACATGCTCCGCGATGCTCTGCTTGAGAACTTGCACCGCGCGAATCTCAACCCTCTTGAAGAAGCCTCCGCGTATCAGCAGCTTTTGGCAGACTTTGGGATCACTCAGGAGCAGTTAGCCGAGCGAATTGGCCGTTCTCGACCTCAAATTACGAACACTTTGCGCCTTTTGCGCCTTCCAGAAAGCGTTCAGCGCCGTGTAGCGGCCGGAGTTCTGACCGCTGGACACGCTCGCGCGCTCCTGTCGCTTCCTGACGCGCAAGGAATGGAGCGTTTGGCGGACAAAATCGTCAATGAAGAACTTTCGGTTCGAGCTGCTGAAGCTGCAGCGGGATCCCTCTCGACTAAACCTGCTCGCGTGAAGCCTTCACGGGGCAAGAAGCAAGGTCCTCTAGATGAGATTGCCGAACGACTAGCGGACCGTCTGAACACTCGGGTCAAGGTGAATCTTGGCGCTAGCAAGGGACAGGTCATCATCGACTTCGCTACGGTAGGCGACCTCAACCGTATTCTCGAGGAACTCGGCGATACAGGTTTCAACCGCTAACACTCCCCCGCTGCTCGCGTCCTTCTGTGCGATTCGGAAGTGGACGCTAAGAGTGAAGTCGATTCTCGGTGTTCAACGGAGTTCGGGTCAAAGTTCACCTCCGTGAGAGCTGTTAGAGCTGCTCGGTGCGGATAGCTTTGCTAGCTCATCTTCGCGAATAGCAGAAGACCCTGACGCCACAATTAGGCCGGACGATGTGGGGCCGGCGGAATCCTGAGAACCTTGCTGACTGAGTGTCTCCGGCATTGTTTCACGTGAAACACTGCGGATTTTGGCCCCGATACTGTGACGTTGGCGGGTCGCTCGATCCTTCGTTTTCGGTTGCTTTGAGGAGCGTACGAACCTGGTGCCCTAGTGAAACAGCGGGAGTTCGCCGTTTTTGGAGTACTTTCACTCTGCCTTCCCGGCGCTTGTGGATCGCTCGGTAGGCCCGTTCGCCGATGAGGTGAAGTGCCGGGCAACGTCGAGCAATCGGAACCAGGAAAAGGGACCGTTCTTGCGCTTGCGCTTGCGCTTGCGCTTGCGCTTGCGCTTGCGCTTGCGTTTGCGCTTGCGCTTGCGTTTGCGTTTGCGCTTGCGCTTGCGGTGACGGTCGACGGTGACGGTCGACGGTGACGGTCGACGGTGACGGTCGAGATCGAGGAGACGGTCAAGGTCGTGATCGTCGTGAGGTGTCTCGGCAATGAAAGTTGCGAGGGTCAGTGTTGGGGTTGCGCTTGCTGACACCCGATTCTGATTCTCCTGATGCCGCGACCTCAAGCGCGGTGCTCGTGAACTGAGATCACTTCTAAGAAGTCCGCTGGTTCCTCGCGCGACCCGCCCGTTGTGCGCAACCGGTTGATGGAGATTGGAAGTTGAACCAGCCCTCGGTATGAAAAGATCGGGACCTTCCCCGTCGTCAACCTTGCGACTCCCGATGTTTCACGTGAAACGGAGGTCAGGACCCCATCCCTGGAGCTTTCTGCTTGAACTTCGCCCACCCCTGCGTTTTTGCTGCCCGTCGCTCGATTCTCTGCCAACGGAGGTCCGCGGAGTGAACGAAGCAACCGAAGTAGCTTAAGTAGCCGAAGCAACCGTTTCACGTGAAACATCGCAGTGGTATTCTGCGCGGTGCAGTCCCCAGGGAACGCGATGCTCCATCCTTACCCGAGAGAACTGGGATTGAAGCTCCGGGCTGCGCGCCGCGACAGACCGGGTGCAGAATCTGCCTGGGTCGACTACGGTCCGACGACCCGATGAACGAGACTCATAGTGCGCGAATGTTGAACGAGTGGTCGATCATCTGACCCCTCCCCTGTCTTCGACCTGTTTCAGCCAGGGGATTGAGCGGTGAAGTTAGGGACCTTCTATTGCGGCTTCTGCCAGCGCTGCATATACACGCCCGAGATCGTGCCCCGCAGCGACGATTGCTTGCGGCAAAATTGACGTTTCGGTGAGCCCGGGAAGCACATTTGTCTCGAGGAACCACGGTGTCCCTGCACCATCAACGATGATGTCGACGCGCGAAAGGTGGCGCAGTCCGAGCGCCGAATGTGCCGCTAAAGCTGCCTCTGCAGCACGGGCGGCATCCTTCTGAGAGATTCGTGCCGGAGTATAAAAGTCGGTCTGACCAGCATTATAACGAGCCTCAAAAGTGTAGGCGCCTTCGAGAGGAACGATTTCAACGGCGGGTAGTGCGACCGGTCCCATGCCGGTGTCGAGAACGCCGATAGCGATCTCAACCCCCGTGATGCGCTGCTCGATGAGTGCGACATCACAATAGTTGTAGGCGTTCACCATTGCCCGAGGAAGATCACTTCGATCAGAGACTATGGATACTCCCTGTGCGGATCCGCCCTGAGTGGGCTTGACAACGAGGTCGCCCGAAAGTTCGTCGGCGAGTTCATCCAAGATGCTGTGTGCGCCCAGTTCGCGAAAAGAATCGCGGGACAGAGCAATCGACAGCGGGGTGCGAACGCCAACGCGGGAAACGAGTGCCTTGGCCGTTGGCTTATCCCAGGCAAGGCGGGCGGCGTCTGCCCGCGACCCCACATAGGGGATGCCGATCAGGTCGAGCAATCCACGTAGGGCCCCGTCTTCCCCGCTCGCGCCGTGAAGCGCGGGCCACACTACATCTGGCTTGTTCTCGCGAAGATAGGGAAGCAAAGATGCATCGGGATCACGCAGCTCAACATCTTTGCCTTGGGCGAGTAGACCATCGGCAACTCGGCGTCCCGAGCGCAGAGATACATCGCGCTCATGGGAGATTCCGCCGGCAAGAACTAGTACGCGAGTGGGTGAAGCGTTCATGGTGTCCTAGCTGAGGTTGGCTGGAGGGTTGATCATCGATGGCGCGGGTGGCGCAATCGTCAAGGGGGCAGTCTGGGAGAAAGTATTGAGCAGCTCTATCTCCCCGTTGATCACCGTGGAAAGCCGTCGGATTCCCTCGCGGATGAAATCGGGAGTCGGGTAGCAGAATGAGAGCCTCATATTGCTTCGCCCGTTCCCATCGGCAAAGAAAGCAGTCCCTGGCGTATAGGCCACGAGTTCCTTGACCGCTCGCGGCAGCATTGACTTGGAATCGAGGTTGTCAGGAAGCGTTACCCAGATATAGAAACCACCATTGGGCACAGTCCACTGCAGGTCGGGCAGGTAATCGTCGAGGGCATCCAACATTGCATCGCGACGCTCTCGGTACACGCCGCGGAAGGTGTCAATCTGGCCCTTCCAATCGGCAACGCTCATATATTCGCTGATGATGTTTTGAGTAAACGAGCTCGGGGAAAGGACCGCGGCCTCATTCGCCAAAATGAGTTTTTCTCTGATGGCGTGCGGTGCGAGCACCCAACCCACCCGGAAACCCGGGGCGAGAGTCTTAGAGAACGTGCCCAGATAGATCACACCATCCTCTTCCACCGACCGCATTGCGTGCGGAGGTGGACCATCGAAGTACAACAACCCATAAGGGTTGTCCTCGAGAACCAGAATGCCGTTCTCCCGTGCAATCTCGAGCACCTCAATGCGGCGCTCCCAACTAAGGGTTACCCCCGCTGGATTACTGAAAGTGGGAACCGTGTACAAAAACTTGATTGTCTTTCCCGCGGCACGAACTGAAGCGATGTGTGCGCGCAGAGAGTCAGGAACTAGCCCAAAGTCATCCATTTCAACGTGAGTTATTTCCGCTTGAAATGACTTGAAGACGACCATCGCGGTGACGTAGCTTGGGCCCTCAGCAATAACTACATCGCCAGGATTGATGAAAAGTTTTGTCACCAGTTCAAGCGCATGTTGTGAGCCGGTCGTGACGACAACGTCATCAACGCTCGCCCGAATTCCCTCGAGAGCCATCACTTCGAGGATCTGCTCCCGAAGAGCAGGCAAACCCTGGCCAGAACCGTACTGCAACGCCGCAGGTCCGCGATCGCGCATCACACGATCAATCGATTCTGTGATCAGGTCTTGAGGCAGCGCGGAGACATAGGGCATGCCGCCAGCCAGTGACACCACCTCGGGGCGAGAGGCGACGGCAAACAACGCTCGCACTTCGGACGCCGCAAGCCCTGAGGCGCGGTCCGCATAGTGATGGAACCACTGATCGAGGTTGTTTGGCTGTGTTGTCATGGGTAGTCCCGTTCGGTTGACTTTAAACAATAGGCGTTTGTCGGTTGCCACCTGAAACTGAGCAAGGATTACACCGAACCGATCAGCAATCTGACAGCCGCTCCGTTCCGAATCAACTTTGTGAGCCCGTGCAGAGAAACTCATGCTCAACTAGCAAGGTGCCAGTGCACGTTGGCGACAGAACCCCCAGACGTGGCCGTTAACGTCACCGTTTCAGCACGAAATTGAGGACACCAGTGAACGCTCGCACCGAATGGACCGAATCCGACATTGCAAGCGTCACTGGCAAGGTCGCGATCGTTACCGGGGCAAACTCAGGGCTCGGCTTCGAGACGGCCCGTGCTTTGCTCAAGGCTGGCGCGCACGTTGTCATGACGATGAGAACTACTGAAAAGGCAGCAGCGGCGAAAACTGCCATCGTCGAGCAGCTCGGCGACGTCTCCGTTGAAACAATGCTCCTCGATCTCGCGGATCTTGAATCGATTCGTCGATTCAGTGAAGAGTTTCACGGGAAACATTCACGTCTAGATTTGCTGATCAACAATGCCGGGATCATGATGACGGATGCCCAGCTCACGATTGACGGATTCGAATCCCAACTCGGCACCAACCACCTCGGGCACTTCGCCCTCACCGGGCACCTCCTCGATCTCATCACTACTACTCCTGGTGCACGAGTTGTGAGCCTGTCGAGCCTGGCCCACCGCTGGGGATTCATGGAATTCGGCAACCTCATGTTCCAGAACGGCTCCTACACACCGCGTGCTGCCTACGGCCGCTCCAAACTGGCCAATCTTCTATTCACTTATGAGCTCCAACGCCGCTTCGCGCTGGCAGGAGTGGATGCAATGGCGGTAGCCGCGCATCCGGGCACCGCCGGAACAGGGCTCGCGGATCACCTGTTTGATCGCTGGTACCTGCGCCCACTGAAAAAACTCGTATTTCTGGGCATCCAAACCCCGAAGCAGGGCGCTCGTCCTTCTCTGCGGGCCGCAACAGACCCTCAGGCGGATGGAGGTGACTACTTCGGTCCATCGGGCCGCAAGGAGTACCGTGGTGCCCCTGTGTTGGTTGAATCAAGCCCGGCTTCGCACTCCGAAGTAGATGCAACAAAATTGTGGGCCGAATCAGAGCGACTCACGGGCGTTAAGTACGAAAGCCTCCGCACACCCACCAAGTAGTGGATGTCGGAGGCCTTCGACTACGAAGTTCCTTTAGGCCAAGAACTCTGCGAGGTCAGACTCAAGCGCTGGCTTCGGCTTTGCGCCGATGACGGTCTTGACAACCTCTCCACCGCGGAAGACCTTCATGGCGGGGATAGATGTGATCTGGTACTTCATCGCCATCTGGGGGTTGTCGTCGACGTTGAGCTTGACGATCTTGATCTTGTCGGAGTGCTCGCTGGCGATCTGGTCGAGGATCGGACCAACCTGGCGACATGGGCCGCACCATTCGGCCCAGAAATCCACCATGATGGTGTCCTCTGAGTTGAGGACGAGCTCTTCAAAGTTGGCGTCGGTTACTTCTGTTGCTGAAGACATTAAAGGTTCCTTTGTTCGTTGGGATGTCTGCGGTGAGCGACTAAGCCAGCGTGGGTACGCCGGCGGCTTCGGGAGCTTCTTGCTCCTTGGGCTGGACTGCGCCGGCGACAAGTTCGCGCGGCAGTGATGCGAGGTAGTGCTCCGCATCGAGGGCTGCAACGGTGCCGGAGCCGGCGGCCGTTACTGCTTGGCGGTAAGTGGGGTCGATAACGTCGCCGGCGGCAAATACTCCGGTGATGTTCGTGCGTGAGGAACGACCATCCACTGCCACTGTTCCGTCGGCGTTGATGTCGAGCTGGCCGTGCACAAGGTGTGTGCGGGGGTCTGCGCCGATAGCAATGAACAGGCCGCTGACGTCGAGGTGTGACGTGCTGCCATCAACGGTGTCTGTGAGATCGATACCGTCAACGAGGTCGGAACCGGTAATGCCGGTTACAGCCTTGTTCCAGACGAATTCAATCTTGGGATCGCTGAATGCACGCTCCTGCATTGCCTTGGACGCACGCAGTTCGTCCTTACGGTGAATCACATAAACCTTGTCAGCAAACTTCGTGAGGAACGTTGCCTCTTCCATCGCCGAATCGCCGCCGCCGACGACAGCGATCGTCTTTTTGCGGAAGAAGAAACCATCGCAGGTCGCGCACCATGAGACGCCGTAGCCGCTCAAGCGCTCTTCGTCAGGAAGTCCAAGCTTGCGGTAAGCAGAACCCGTTGCGAAAACTACCGCGAGAGCTTCGTGCACGTCGCCGTTGCCGAGAGTGACCTTCTTGACCTGTCCATCGAGCTGCAGGTCAGTGACGTCATCGAGAACGATCTCAGCGCCGAACCGCTCAGCCTGCTTCTGCATTTCGAGCATGAGGTCTGGGCCCTGAATTCCTTCAGCAAAACCAGGATAGTTTTCGATTTCGGTGGTCTTCATAAGCTCGCCACCAGCCTCTACCGAGCTAGCAATCACCAGCGGCGCGAGATTTGCGCGGGCAGCATAGATCGCAGCGGTGTAACCGGCGGGGCCGGATCCGATGATGATGAGTTGACGCACTTTTTCGTGTCTCCTTGGGATCGTTATTACCCGGTTCAACACATCCTAGCTATGGAGTATTCCAAGCGGCTGGGGCATGCGGGGCTAGCTACAGATTGTTAGCAGCCCTGTCATTGTGAGTTCCCTTTCGGGTAAACCGCGAGGGTATCGAGCGAAGGCTACCGGCGGCGCAAACGCGATGCGATGGGCTTGGCGAAAGCGAAGAACTCGTCATTCTTGGTGAGCGCGAGAGTTGCCGCATAGATGACCAGCATTCCGGTACCTGCCAGCGCGATGGAAGCAAAGCCACCAGCAAAACCGGAAACAACAAAGGAATCTTCGCCAAATCCGCCAAGAAGCATCAGAATTCCGAAGCCGGCGGCGGCTGCAGGCAGCATTGCCGCAAAGAACCACAACGCACGCAAGATGAGCGGAAGAATGACAAACCCGGGAACTCTCTTGCGCAGAACGATAAGGGCAATAACGGTTTGAATCGTGCCGGCAATGCTAATCATCGCCGCCAATCCCATGGCGATGCGATCAACGGGGAACGTCGAGACGACAAGCGCTCCACAGACATACAGCACCACCTGGAGACTCTGCAGGATGAACGGGGTACGAGTGTCTTCGAACGCATAGAAGACCCGCTGCAATACGTACATAACGCTAAACGGGACTAGGCCGACAAGGTAAAGGATGAGCACGAAGGCCAGCGATAGTGTCTGGTCGTAACTAGTGGCGAATAGTGCGCTGAAGGGGAACGCAATCACCATCAGGCCGATCGCCGCAAACATGAGCAGCATCAGGATCGACCGCAGAGATGAAGAAACATCGTCGCGCATTGACGCGAGATCTCCGTCACGCGCGTGGCCGCTCATCCGGGTGAAGTAGGCCATACCGATCGATACCGCAATCACCGAGTGCGGGAGCATGAAAATGAGCCACGCGGTGGTGATGAGGAAGACGGATGCCCCACCAGACGCAATCGTCGCAACGCGCGTACCGATCACACCACCTATCTGTGTGACCAGGATCATGCCGAAGGTCCACGCTGCCGCTTTTCCTGCTGCGCCGAGACCTACCCCGCGCCAGCGGAATTCTGGGCGATACCGAAGACCGGCCCGGTGCCAGAAATACGCCAAGAGAGCTGCCTGAACGGCAACCCCAAGAGTGGCGCTCCCAGCGAGGACTGCGACCATCTGATCGGTCCAGTCCGCTGGCGGCACGCCGGAAACAGTGCCGAAAAGCAACTGGAACACGATCAGACCGGAAAGCATTACGACGTTGTTCGCGACGGGAGCCCAGGTAAATGGTCCGAACTTGCCGCGGGCATTGAGCACCTCGCCCAAAAGTGAATAGAGCGCGTAGAACAGAATCTGCGGCAGGCACCAGTAGGCGAAGGCGGTAGCGAGAGCAAACTCTGGCGGGCCGAATTTGTCGCTCGACTGTGCGTACACCTGAACGAGCCATGGGGCACTGACAGTCGCAATGGCGGTGATCACCAGAAAGACGACTACGCCGAGAGTCACCAGGCGATTAATGAATTTTTGGCCACCATCTTTGTGAAGCGCCGCTCTGACAATCTGCGGCACAATGACCGCACTAAGCATTCCCCCGGCGACGATCGCATAGATGCTCTTGGGCAACTGATTGGCGATCGCGTAGGCGTCACCGGACCCGAACAAGCCAAGAGTGCGGGCAAGAACGAGAGCGCTGAGGAAGCCAAGGATGCGCGAAACAAAGGTGCCCGACGCAAGCAGAGCACTCGCACGGCCGATTGTTGACGCTTTCTGGGCGGGAAGCGCCGTTGCGGCAGTGGGCACCCCCGGACCCGGTTGAGTTTCGGGTTCTCTCGGATTAGTCATCTACGGGCTTTCTGCGGCGCACGATACTCCGAACGAATCCGACTCCGAAGACCACCACCACGAGTGCAGCGAAGGCCAAAACAATGGGCGTTTCCCACCCAGCCTGAACATTGACTTCGCTGACGGTATTGCTGCCGATGGGGAGCCCAGTGCTGCTCGTGAGGCTGATATCAACGTCGACAACACCATTGGACAGCGCCTGCACAGGAATGTTGCCCTTCGCTTGCGAATTTGCTTCGATGTGAAGCTCGACGCGACCATTTCCTACGGCGAGAAGACCAGTTCGCGGGTCGACCGTAATGAAGACGGTCACTGCCTGATTGAGGTTGTTGTTCACGGAGATGGGCAAGAAGCTGTTGTCAGCTAAGAAGAGAAAGTTGCTGGATTCCACAACGCTAACCGCGGAGAGGATGTCTCGAGAGTCGGCCAAAAAGGTACTGACCTCACTGAGCCAGTCGGCGGGATCTTCGGTCGGGACAACGCTCGTTACGTCAAGAAGTTCGAGTCGACGCTGGGCAACCAGTGCTTCAGGGTCGTCGGCGATGGAGAAGAAAGTGTTCTCCTGTTCCGCAGCAGCCAGGAGACGACCGACATCGCCGATGCGCTCAGCGCTCTGAGGCGTATCAATGACTGTTGCGGGCGATGCTGCAGCAATCGCCGTCGCTGAGGCGAGCGAGGTAAGAGGAACAAGAGTGATTGATGGGCTCGCCGTGAGGCTGGCTAGTGCGGTATCAAGTCGGGCCGAACTGAGTTCAAGAGAATGATCGATCGCGACGAGCACAGTCGCGGTCGCGGCTGACTGGGCATTGCCCGCCGTGAGTACTGCAGAAGCAAGAGCTGTTTCTGCCGCAGTGACATCTCGGTCGAGAGTGGAGCCGAGGGCATCATCCATGGCCGCAGATGCTGTTGAATCGGCGATGAGGGCTGTCATGCCGTCGATCGTGACAACCGAGCCAGCGCTAGCCTCTCGTTCAACATTCGTTGACGACAGAACGACTGTGCTGAAGCCACTGGCGGCAAACGCGTCGAGATCACTCGTCACGACACTATTTGCTCGGGGGTGCACTAAACCGGGGAGTGAATAATCCCAGGCCAGAAGTTCTTCCGTTGTGGGATAGGTCGGAATGACGTCGGCGCCGACATCCATCGCGTCTGCGTTATCGGTTGATGCGGGAGCGTCAGCGTCTGCGAAGTTGGCGGGATCGAGCGCAAAATCGAAACTCACTGGAGCGAGCGTTGTCGCCTCACCAGCCTGCGTAGCCAACGTCGGGTCGGAGTTCGCGTAGGGCAGCGGAACAATTTCGTTGGAGATGAGCGAAAGGCGCTCGAGCCAATTGCGAGCAGACTCTGGCGCGCTAGTGCCCAGCGCGCGAATGGAGACCAAGATCATCGGATCGATGGCAACGGCGATGGGCTTTCCTGCCACAGCATCCAATTGCCGAGTCAGCAGCCCCAAGGAGTCGGTGTAGTCGGCAAGAGTTTCGGCATCGATGAGCCCACCGCTGCCGGAGGGGACAGTCAATGGCGCGATCACGGTGACCTCGGTGGCAGCGGATGCCGTCGTTAACGTCGGAGCGACACTGGCGCTCGGTGTAGCACTTGCTCCGCTCGCGGCAAGAGTGAGGCCTAGGCCGAGCACGATGGCGGCGCTGAATACTCTTATAGGCAAGGGTCTACCCCGTACTCTCGCTTGGCCAGCATGGTGTGAGTTTATTCGTCCTTCTCTGAATGATGGGTGCGTTGTGCACTCATCGGGCAAATTGCTCGCAATGGTCGTGCGAAACTAGTCGCATCATGGAGAGTGTTGCCGCCGCAATTGAGAGTCTCGGAAAGCTTGCCGACTCTAAACCCGTAGCCACCCTAGCCGCGCGATTCGCTGCTGAAGGCTTCGAACTCGCGCTTGTGGGTGGACCGGTGAGGGACGCCTTCCTGGGGCGCGTTGTTAGCGACCTCGATTTTGCGACAAATGCGAACCCCGACGACATCATGCGAATCGTTAAGCCGATCTCGGATGCGCAGTGGGACATCGGTCGAGACTTTGGCACGATCGCGGCCCGCATTGACGGGGAAACGGTCGAAATTACGACGTATCGTGCCGATAGCTATGACGGTGAAACGAGAAAGCCGGTTGTCGCTTTTGGTGATTCTCTGGAGAAAGACCTCGAACGTCGGGACTTCAGCGTCAATGCGATGGCTTTGCGTTTGCCTGAGCGGGTTCTTGTTGACCCGTGGAATGGTGTTGAGGACCTGCTGACCAAAACCCTCACAACACCTGGATCGCCTGAGGTGTCGTTCGGCGATGATCCGCTGCGGATGATGCGAGCCGCGCGTTTCACGTCGCAGCTGGGTTTCACGGTCTCCCCTGACACTGTTCGGGCGATGACAGAGCTCGCCCCGCGGATCGAGATCGTCAGCGTCGAGCGGGTGAGTGATGAGCTCACAAAACTGTTGAAGACGGATGACCCGGTTCCGGGCATCCGCCTTCTGGTCGAGACGGGGATTGCTGACCACGTGCTCCCCGAGATTCCGGCATTGAAGCTTGAGGTCGATGAGCACGCCCACCACAAGGATGTCTACGAGCATTCGCTGACAGTGTTGCGTCAAGCGATTGACCTCGAAAAGAGTCGCCCGGGAATCGAGGGCCCAGACCTTGTTCTGAGGATCGCTGCGCTACTGCACGACATCGGCAAGCCTTCGACGCGCAAAATCGAACGCGGCGGTGTCGTGACCTTCCACCATCACGACGTTGTTGGGGCAAAGCTTGCGACGAAGCGTTTGAGGGCTCTGCGTTTCGACAAGGACACAATCACCTCGGTAGCGCGGCTCGTTGAGCTTCACTTGCGCTTCTTCGGTTACACCGAGGGCGCGTGGACTGATTCGGCCGTGCGCCGCTACGTTCGGGATGCCGGAGCTCAGCTTGAACGCCTGCACATCATTACCCGGGCGGATGTCACTACGCGCAATGTGCGGAAGGCCGACCGTTTAGCTTTTGCCTACGACGACCTCGAAGATCGGATCGCGGCAATCGCTGAGGCAGAGGGAATTGCGGCAGTACGCCCCGATCTCGACGGCGAACAGATCATGGCCATTCTGGAACTTAAGCCGAGTCGTGAGGTTGGAGAGGCGTATTCGTTCTTGCTCGAGCTGCGACTCGACGAGGGGCCACTCGGTGAGCCTGAGGCAGAAAAGCGACTGCGCGCGTGGTGGGCTGAGCGTCAATAACGCCCACTAGTCTTCTCGCCTTGAGTATTGACCCGCCAAGCAACTACACTAGGCAGGTTGTCTAACTACCAATAGGTGGAAAGACGAACGTCAACACCCTCCTGTTACAGATCGTCTGTAACCGTTTAAGTCCGAAGGAGGTGGGTTTGTGACGCATCAGTACGAACTCATGGTCATCCTCGATCCAGAGATCGACGAACGCACCGTGGCTCCCAGTCTCGACAAGTTCCTCAATGTCATCCGTAATGACGGTGGCACCATCGATAACATCGATATTTGGGGTCGCCGTCGTTTGGCCTACGAGATCAACAAGAAGACCGAAGGCATCTACGCCGTCGTCAACTTCACCGCAGAGAGCAAGTCAACAGACGAGCTCGACCGCCAACTCTCACTCAGCGAAGCTGTCATGCGCACCAAGGTGCTGCGTGCAGAAGCTGGGTTCGCTCAGGTAGCTGCTGCCAAGAAGATTGCTGAAGAGAAGGCCGCCCGCAAGGCTGCTGCTCCAGCAAAGACTCCTGCAGCCGCAACCAAGGCTCCTGCCGCTGCGACTAAGGCTCCTGCCGAAGACGCCAAGGCTCCTGCTGCTCCTACCGAGGCTCCTGCCGCTGCGACTAAGGCTCCTGCCGAAGACGCCAAGGCTCCTGCTGCTCCTACCGAGGCTCCTGTCGAAGCAGCCAAGGCTGAAGCGGAAGCAGAGTAGTCGTGGCCGGCGAGACAGTCATTACGGTCGTGGGTAACCTCACGGCAGATCCAGAACTGCGGTACACGCAGGGTGGACTTGCTGTGGCTAACTTCACCATTGCCTCAACGCCGCGCACCTTCGATCGAGCATCGAACGAGTGGAAAGACGGAGAAGCACTGTTTCTCCGCGCTTCGTGCTGGCGTGAATTCGCCGAGCACGTTGCTGGAACCCTGACTAAGGGCAGCCGCGTTATTGCGCAGGGCCGCCTTCGTCAGCGCTCCTACGAAACCAAAGAGGGCGAAAAGCGCACGAGCATGGAACTGGAGATCGACGAAGTCGGCCCCAGCCTCCGTTATGCAACGGCGCAGGTAACCCGTGCACCCCGTGATAGCTCGGCCCCTCGTGGCGCCCAGCAAAACGGTGGCGGACAGCAAGGCGCAGGCCAGTCGAAAGACGAGCCGTGGGCCGCAAGTGCTCCCGCAGCATCTGGTGACGTATGGAACACGCCAGGCAACTACTCCGACGAGACGCCTTTCTAGGCACTCGACGCTCAGCCTTAATTACAGAAAGAAGTAACACTCATGGCAGGAAAGAGCAGCGGCGACCGCCGCAAGCCCATCCGCAAGGGCAAGGACGGCAAGAACGCCGCACCAGCCAAGTCGATTCGCGTTGGCGTAATCGACTACAAGGATGTCGCTACGCTTCGTAAATTCATCTCCGAGCGTGGAAAGATCCGCGCCCGTCGTATCACCGGTGTTTCCGTTCAGGAGCAGCGTCTCATCGCCACGGCCGTCAAGAACGCCCGTGAGATGGCATTGCTGCCCTACGCCGGCGCAGGCCGTTAAGGAGCCACCGACATGTCTAAGCTCATCCTCACTCACGAAGTGACCGGTCTCGGCACTCCCGGTGACGTCGTCGACGTAAAGAACGGCTTCGCTCGTAACTACCTCATCCCCCAGGGCTTTGCCGTGGCGTGGACTCGCGGTGGCGAAAAGCAGGTCGAGTCCATCAAGGCAGCACGCGTTTCACGCGAGCACGCCACTCTCGAAGAAGCGCAGGACCTCAAGGCTCGCCTCCAGGCGACCAAGGTCAAGCTCACCGTGACCGCTGGTCAGGGTGGACGTCTGTTCGGTTCGGTTAAGCCTTCACACGTGGCAGAAGCTGTCACCGCTGCTGGTCTTGGCGACATCGACAAGCGCAAGATCGAGATCACGAGCCCCATCAAGGTTGTTGGCGACCACGAAGCTACGATTCGTCTGCGTGACGACATCGTTGCGACGATCACCCTTCAGGTTGTTGCAGGCAAGTAACTGATTTACCGCAAGGACGACGGGCCAATTGGCCCGTCGTCCTTGTGTTTTAACCCGACTTGTCAAGTCCTTTATGCACAGGATTTCGAAAAGATACGGAACCCTCAAGCCTGACTTTAGACATGTTTCTACACACTGTGTGTGGATTGTAAAAGAGCAGGTCAGCGGTGCCTTACGCGAAATACTGGGGTGAGTTTCCACAGTTGTTTCCACAGGTTCCTCACAAGAGTTGCGGCGTTTCGCCGGAGTTCTGCACAGCCCTATCCACAGCCCCAGTTGTGGGTTGTTGACCATGCTTCGTATTGTGAAGGAGCCTTGAAGCAGGCACCAGTGAGGAGCCTGCCCGAGTGTCGGGGGTTACCCGTATAACTAGGGCTGCCCCACTAGGAGGAAACGTATGTCTATTGCGCACTTGGGCCTCGCCGGTGACGAACGTCAGTCCGGCGAATCCCGCGGCTCCCGCGGCGACCGCGTTCCCCCGCACGACCTCCTCGCCGAACAGAGCGCGATCGGTGGAATGCTGCTCAGCAAAGATGCCGTAGCCGACGTCATCGAGACAGTACGTGGTGGAGACTTCTACGTTCCCAAGCACGAAACGATCTTCAACGCAGTACTGACGCTCTACTCGCACGGTGAACCGACCGACGTGATCGCCGTTACCGATGAGCTCACCAAGACCGGTGAACTCTCGCGAGCTGGTGGTGTTGAGTACCTTCACACTCTTACCGGTGTCGTACCCACCGCGGCTAACGCCGGCTTTTACGCAAACATCGTCACCGAGAAAGCTGTTCTCCGCCGCCTCGTTGAAGCAGGCACCCGCATCGTTCAGATGGGTTACGCCAGCGAAGGCGAAGTGCTCGACCTCGTCAACAACGCCCAGGCGGAGATTTACTCTGTAACCGGTGGAGTCGAAACCGAAGACTACGTGCCCCTCACAACCGCAGTCGAGAGTGCGATCGACGAAATCGAAGCCGCCCGCGGCCGCGACGGTCAGATGATCGGTGTTCCCACCGGATTCGCTGAACTCGATGAACTCACCAACGGGTTGCACCCCGGCCAGCTGATCATTTTGGCCGCGCGACCAGCTATCGGTAAGTCAACGCTTGGTTTGGACTTCGCTCGCGCAGCATCCATTCACCATGATTTGCCGTCGATTGTTTTCTCGCTCGAAATGGGGCGCAGTGAGATCGCTATGCGACTGCTGTCTGCAGAAGCCAGCGTTCCCCTGCAGCACATGCGTAAGGGATCGGTGCACGCCAACGACTGGACCACAATCGCTCAGACTCGTGGCCGCATCAACGATGCCCCGCTGTACATCGATGACAGCCCCAACATGACTCTCGTCGAGATTCGTGCCAAGTGCCGCCGACTCAAACAAAAAGTCGGCCTGCGCATGGTCATCATCGACTACCTGCAGCTCATGACGAGCGGTAAGAAAGTCGAATCGCGACAGCAAGAGGTCAGCGAGTTCTCGCGTGCACTCAAGCTGCTTGCGAAAGAACTTGAAGTCCCCGTGATCGCTATCTCTCAGCTGAACCGTGGACCTGAACAGCGTGCAGACAAGAAGCCTGCCCTCTCCGACCTTCGTGAATCAGGATCGCTCGAGCAAGACGCCGACATGGTTATCCTGCTGCACCGCGAAAGTGCGTACGAAGCAGACAGCCCCCGTGCCGGAGAAGCTGACCTGATCATTGCCAAGCACCGCAACGGACCAACCCGCACCGTGACCGTCGGCTTCCACGGCCACTTCTCGCGCTTCGTCGACCTTCCGCCCGGGTCATAGCGGCTCGACTGCCGCTGCGCTAGCCCAAGGCGCCTGAGAGCGCGCCGACGTAGCGGCACGCCAAGCGGCTTACACTAGAAGCAACCGCTCGTTCAGAAAGAAGGCGATCGCTTGACTAGTGCTCACACCGAGCCGCTGCCGGCATCCACTGCGTGGTACGTGCCGTTAGCCCGAGCAATTCCCGCCATTGCTGTCGCTATTGCCGTCACGTTTTCGGCAGACCACTCCGCACGCCTGGGACTTGTTACTCTCGCGAGTTTCACCCTCGTCGCTGGCGCCGTGATCCTGACCGCCAGCGTGCTGTCACCGCACCGCGGCATCCAGCGCACCCTCTTGATTACTCAGGGTGTCGTTACGCTGATGACCGCAATTGCCGCATTCGTTGCCACCGGAGGCGGGCAGGCGTATTTCGTCTTCCTGCTCACCGCTTTTGCTGCAATCACCGGCTTTATCGAGCTCTACCTCGGACTACGAAGCCGCGGACGCGACGCATCATCGCGCGACTGGGTTTTCGTTGGATCACTGACCGCGATCCTCGCACTCGTCGTGCTGCTGGTTCCACCGGGATTTGCTCAGCCATACACGGGACCTGACGGCATCGATCGAGAATTGACGGCATCCATCGTGGTCGTCGGGCTTCTTGGAGCTTATTGGGCCATCCTTGGGGTGTATTTGGTGATTGCTGCGCTCTCACTCAAGTGGAGCAGCAACGATCACATCGCGGCCACCGCAGCCGTGCAACAGAAAGAGGACTAGGTGGATTCCCCCAACAAGCGTGACCGTACGCGCCCAGCCGAAATGCTCGGCCTTTCTGGAATCTTTGCGATCTTTACTGGACTCGTCGTATTCATGTCCACTCGCGAATGGATGCTCGGCCTCATCTTCGCCGGAATCGCCTTCATCGTCTCGCTCGTGACCATCGCGATGCTCGTGCTCGCTATCCGGCCCGACAAAGACGAGCTGCTCGATCTCGACGAGCAGGACCGCGACTCAGCGCACTAGCCGGCACCGGGCCGCACCTGCCGCACCTGCCGCCGTTGTTGCCGTTATCGCCGTCGCGGGCGGCGTCCCCTGCACTGTCTCTGTAATTCCCGCTGCCCCGTTTTCCGTGCCCTGCCCTGTGCCCCGTTTCCCCCTTTGCCCCGTTTCCCCCTGCCCTTTCCCCCTTCGGAAATTCAGGAAAATCGGGCTCGCCAACGAATCGGCTTGCGGGACTTCCGCGCGATTCCCACGATCTCGCTGCACGCCTCAGTAGCTTTTCCTGAATTTCCGAAGGGCGCGGACGGGGGTGGCGTCCAGAGACGGTCGCGGCTTTAACGCAAAAGCCAGCCTCCGTGAAGAGGCCGGCCTTGTGCCGCGCGCGAGTTACTAGATCGTGCGTGAGTAACGAGAACGCGCGCGTGAGTTACTTGCTGTCACCGAGGTAGTCGACGAGCGAACTTGCGAGCCCAACATAGGTGGCTGGAGTCAGCGTCTGCAGGCGTGCTTTGGCATCCGCACCAATGTCGAGCCCGGCGATGAACTCGCTGAGGTCGGTCGCGTTGATGCGCTTGCCGCGCGTGAGCTCCTTGAGGATCGCGTAGGGGTCGCTGATGGTGCTGCGACCAGCAGTGACCTCTGCGCGGATGACTGTCTGGATGGCCTCGCCGAGAATCTCCCAGTTGCTGTCGAGATCCGCATCGAGCGCAACAGGGTTGAGGGCGATCTCCTTGAGGCCGCGCTCGATGTTGTCGAGAGCGAGCAGCGAGTGGCCGTAGGCGACACCCACGTTGCGCTGCGTCGTGGAATCGGTGAGGTCGCGCTGCAGGCGAGAAGTCACCAGGGTTTGAGCGAGCGACTCGAGAAGCGCGCTCGACAGCTCGAGGTTTGCTTCGGCGTTCTCAAAGCGGATGGGGTTGATCTTGTGCGGCATCGTCGATGAACCGGTCGCGCCCGCCTGCGGGATCTGGCGGAAGTAGCCCATCGAAATGTACGACCACACGTCGGTGCAAAGGTTGTGCAGCACACGGTTGGCGTGGCTCGTGGCCTGGTACAGCTCCACTTGCCAGTCGTGCGACTCGATCTGTGTGGTCAGTGGGTTCCAGTCGAGCCCCAGGGACTCCACGAACTCCTTCGACAGCGCCGGCCAGTTCTGCTCGGGGTCTGCAGCAAGGTGGGCGGCAAAGGTGCCGGTAGCTCCGCTGAACTTGCCGAGGTAGCTGATGCCCTCAATGCGAGTCAGGATGCGCTCCAGACGGTATACAAAGACCGCGAACTCCTTGCCCATGGTGGTCGGCGTCGCCGGCTGACCGTGGGTGTGAGCGAGCATCGCGTTGTCGCGCATGAGCTCGGACTGCGCCCGAAGCGCATCGAGCACGATACGAAACTTAGGCAGCCAGACCTCGCGCACGGCATCGGAGATGGTGAGCGCGTAGGAGAGGTTGTTGACGTCTTCGCTGGTGGCGGCGAAATGGGTGAGCTCGGCGATGGCGTTGAGGCCGAGTTCGTCAAGCTTGGCGCGCACGAGGTACTCGACGGCCTTCACGTCGTGGCGGGTCGTGGCTTCGAGGCGAGCAAGCTCATCGATCTGCTCTTGGCCGAAATCAGCAGCGAACGCGCGCAAGGCGCTGGTGTGCTCAACAGAAAGAGCAGTCGACCCGAACAGGCTCTTGTCGGTGAGGAAGATGAGCCACTCAACTTCGACGTGCACGCGGGCCCGATTCAGTCCTGCTTCAGAGAGGTGCTCGCCCAACGCCGAGACGGCAGGGCGGTAGCGGCCATCAAGAGGGCTTAGTGGTTGAACGGGCAACGGGCTCATGAGGCTCCCTAGTTGTTGGCGGAGTGTGCTGTGATTCCTGGCGTGATCTGACGAAATAGTGAGCCGCAGGCCCTCTCGATCATGCCGAGGACATGGTCGAAGAGTGCGGCATCCGAATAGTAGGGGTCTGGCACGTCTATGAGATGAGCGAGTTCGCTATCAAAGCCCAACATGGGCTGCACTTTTGACCGGTCTTGGTCGCTGGGTGCCCAGGTGCGCAGAATTCGTTCTTGTCCTCGATCAAACGCAACGATGAGGTCAAGCTTGTTGAACCATTCGGGGTCAAACTGGCGGGCTCGATGCCCAGAACCATTGTAGCCGCGCGCCGCGAGGGCGTTGATGGTGCGGTCGTCGGCCGGCTCGCCAACATGCCAATCGCCGGTGCCAGCGGAGGCAACGACAATGCGGTCTTCGAGGCCAGCCTTGGCGATTAGGTCCTTGAAAACAGCCTCTGCCATCGGGGAGCGGCAGATGTTGCCGGTGCAGACAAAACAGACTTTGAATGTCGTCGAGTCGGAGAGTGCACGCTCGAAGGTCATGCTTCATTGTCGCGCAGTTTCAACTCCCCAACAGCGGTGGTTCAGGGATTGGTCTTCCTGACTTCTCGCGGACACCTTAAGCAAGGGGAAAGTTTCAGCACAGTTGAGTCATCGGAAGGCGATAGATGACAAATCCCATGGATGTGACGGCCAGCGTCGCACTCGAGTTTCAGGCTCAACAACTCCGCATGATTAGCGAACGGCTCTCTTATGTGCGCTCGCTGCTGCCGAAACACGGCATCAATTGGCGTGGGCCAGCCCAGCAGGTGTTCGATTCCGGCGTGCAGGAGTTGCATCGGGATCTCGCGAGCGCGTGCACGATGATCGAGACGGCAGAACAGCGCACCATGACTGCTCTGGGTCAGATGAGTGCTCGTGTCGGATGAGCTCATCATCTCGGGCGGTGGCAGTCATGCGATTGCCACTGACGAGATGCTCAGCAGCGCGACGGGCCTCGTGCGCGCAGCAGAAATGACTCGCAGCGTTGTTGGTGCCATAGACATGGTGGATGCTCGGCTCACCACGCGGCAGCTTGAGAACTTGGGCATCCCGAGCGCAGCTGCTTTCGCTGAAGCTGATCTCGACTGTGCGCGCACTACGCTCGACCTCCTTGCTCAGCGAGCAGAGCTGATGAGCGGGCTCGTGCGAATCGCGGCAGAGACCTACGGCTGGGGTGAAAATGTTGCGCAGAATCTCATTCGGCGTGCGGCTGCTGATGCAGCAGCCGCCTTCGGGTTCCTTTTTCCTGCGTGGGCGGGTCTCGTCTTGTTGACGACTCCCCTGCTCCCGTTTCTTACCGGTGCAGGGATCGCTGCCTTCTTTCTCAGCAAAACCAATCCGGAGTTCGCCAACAAGGAATGGATGTCAGCACAACTGACTGAACTCATCAGCGATCCCGCTTTTTTGCGTGCTCTCCGACACGGAGTTATGACCGTTGATGAGTTCACTGCTGGCGCTGGAGGTGTGCCACCCGCTGTCGTGTCGGCTCTGAGTGCGGCTGGCTTGATCGGTTTGGGTACATCTGCTGGGTTTATCCAGAAGGCAGGAGGAATTGTTGGCGTGCTGAAGGAGACCCCTGTTGTGTTGAAGAGCACGACCCAACCTGAGCCAGTCAAGGCGGCGCAGACCTTCGAGGAGCGTGTCGCGCGCATCCCACAACCCACCTCCGAGCATCCCGAGCAGATTCGGATTGAGAAATTTGAGACGCCAGGAGAACCCGATCGATTTGAGGTCTATATCGCAGGCACCGTTGAGTTTGCGATTTCAGATAGCGATCAGCCACTCGACGGTACGAGCAATCTCTCGCTCGCGGCCGGACAGCAATCTGGTGCAGTCTCGGCGGTGGCCGCAGCGATGCGTGAAGCGGGAATCACCAGCGAGACCCCGGTTACTTTCAGTGGTCACTCGCAAGGCGCCGCTACCGCAGCTCGGCTCGCTGAATCTGGTGAATACAACACCGTGGGCGTCTTCACGGTTGGGGGCAACCTGGGGCAAATTGACATTCCTGACGAGGTGCGCGCGGTTGTCGTAGAGCACACCGATGACCTTGTTGTCGCTGCCGGCGGGCTACAAGACAATAGCCAGGCGCTCGTCGTAGAACGGCAAGCGTTCGGAGAACGCGCGCTTCCGGAAGGTGTGCCCGTTCCGGCCCATCAGGTCACCGAATATCGAGAGACCGCTCGGCTCATGGACCAGTCGGGCAGTGACCAAATTCGAGAATCAGCCGAAGCGCTGGGTGAGTTTACTCGCGGCGCGACAACCTCCACCGTCACTAGCTACCACTATGAGCGAGTAGAGCCTTAGGCGGCGAAAAATAGCGGAACAATAACGGGGAAACCGCGGCGGTAATGCTGGCTAGCGCTGTTTGCCCACAATGGGTCGAACCAGGATTCCGATGAACCAGCTGATCATTCCCAAGACAAGCGCACCGAGGACTCCCCACCAGAAACCGTTGACGACGAGACCGAAACCGAAGAGGCTCGAGATCCAGCTGACCAAAAGCAACAGCAACCCGTTTACTACGAGCGCAAGAAGACCAAGAGTGAGAACGTAGAGCGGAAAAGCGACGATTCGAATCAGGTTTCCCAAAACACCGTTCACGATTCCGAACACTGCAGCAACGATCAAGAAGGTCAGTACAACCTCAAGCGTTCCGCCTGGCTCGAAGGGAACCAGCTCAACACCGGCAACAAGCACCGTCGTAAGCCACAGGGCAAGAGCATTGATCAGCAGGCGCACAACGATTCTCATGGTTCAACTATGCACCCCCGATTTGTTGGGCCGCAACGCCTGCGACCGGATCCACGCTCGCGACGGCGAATAAAGAATGTCGCGGCAGCACAACAACTACACGGGCTCACGCCTCTAGGCTGGGGCAGTGACCTCACAACGCGTGCAGCTTCGGCCAGAAATTGCGGCCATCGTCCCCTACCGTCAGGGTGCCCCCGCTGAAGCTGACGCGTTCAAACTGTCGTCAAACGAAAACCCCTTCGAGCCACTGCCCTCTGTGCGTGAAGCCCTCTCCACCCACAGCATCAACCGCTACCCGGACGCCTCGGCCTACGCCTTGCGCACCCACATTGCCTCCCGCTTCGGGATAACCGCAGAAAATGTGCAGGTCGGCGCAGGTTCCGTTGCCGTACTCGCACAACTCATCACCGCGGCTTCGGCCCCCGGTGATGAAGTCATCTACGCGTGGCGAAGCTTCGAGGCCTACCCCCTGCTGGTCTCCGCAAGCGGCGCCACAAGCGTGCAGATCGCGAACGGAGCCGACCACCGACACGACCTAGCGGCAATGCGCGATGCCATCACGGCATCCACTCGAGTTGTCATCGTGTGCAGTCCCAATAACCCTACGAGCACTGTTGTCACCGATTCCGAGTTCCGTGAATTCATGGCGGCCGTTCCAGAGAACGTGCTCGTCGTTCTTGATGAGGCCTACCGCGAATTCGTCACCGATCCCGAAGCGGTGCGCGGCGAAACGCTCCTCGGCGAGTATGCGAACCTCGTTCTGCTGCGCACATTCTCCAAGGCCTATGGCCTTGCTGGCCTGCGAATCGGCTACGCCGTGGGCCCCGAATATGTGATGGATGCGGCGCGAGCGGTAGCGATTCCGCTCTCCGTAACAGAATTAGCGCAGACGGCAGCCATCGCATCCCTCGAACATGAAGATGAATTGTTGGAGCGCGTGGCACGAATAAATGCTGTTCGTGATCGCATCGTGGCCGGGCTGCACGGCCAAGGCTGGAAGGTGCCTGCCCCGAGCGGAAACTTTGTTTGGCTGCCGACGGGGGCAGTAACCAATTGGGCTGCAGAGGTTTTTCGTACCAACGGAATCGTCGTTCGTGCGCTCGGTGATGGCCTCCGAATCAGTGTCGGTGAGGAAGAATCTGTGGAGAAACTCCTAAGGGCAGCGCAAGAGGTTGTGAGTTCTCGCGAAAACGAACCCGCGCGAGCCACGTTAGATTAGTCGAATGTCTTATACCGCCGCGACGGTTCAGCTGCTGTCTCCCGAGGGCACGCTCGTTCACAGCGATGCCAGCGAACAGTACCTCCCGTATGTAGACAAGCTCAGTGATGACGCTCTTCAGGAGCTTCACCGTCATATGGTCGTGATGCGCCGCTTTGATATTGAGGCCGCGAATCTTCAGCGCCAAGGTCAGCTTGCCCTCTGGGTGCCGAGCCACGGTCAGGAAGCCGCTCAGGTGGGTTCGGCTCTTGCCGCGAAGCCACAGGATCACCTTTTCCCGTCCTACCGCGAACATGTCATTGCGTTGACGCGCGGCGTTGACCCGATCACAATTTTGTCGATGTTCCGCGGGCTCAGTCATGGTGGTTGGGATCCGAAGGATCACGACAACTTCCATCTCTACACTCTGGTCATTGGCTCGCAGACGTTGCACGCCACCGGTTATGCCATGGGCCTTAATCTTCACGGGTTGACGGCGACTGGAAACCCAGACAAAGATGCCGCCGTCATGGTGTACTTCGGCGATGGTTCAACGAGCCAGGGCGATGTCAGCGAAGCAATGGTGTTTGCTGCGAGTTACCAAACGCCTCAAGTGTTTTTCTTGCAGAACAACCACTGGGCAATTTCCGTTCCGGTGTCACGTCAGTCGCGCACGCCGCTCTATTTGCGCGGCGAGGGGTTCGGCATCCCGAGCGTTCAGATCGATGGCAACGACGTACTTGCAAGCTTCGCTGTCGCGACCGCCAATTTGGATGCTGCACGCTCCGGTCAGGGGCCCCGCTTCATTGAGGCGCTCACCTACCGCATGGGCGCCCACACTACGAGCGACGACCCCTCGAAGTATCGGGATAACAGCGAGCTCGAGTTTTGGGCTCAGCGTGACCCGATCACTCGCTTCGATGCGTATCTGCGTGCTCGGGGAGCGAGTCAGTCGTTCTTTGACGAGATCGCCACCGAGGGTGATGATTTGGCGGCAGACATCCGCAAGCGGATTCTGGAATTGCCGGTTCCGGCAACGTCAACCCTTTTCGATCACGTGTATTCCGACCCGCACCCCGTAATGGATGCGCAGCGCCAGGCGCTCGCCGACTTCGAGGCATCGTTTGAGGAAGGTCACTAATGACTGAGACGATGACAATGGCGAAGGCCCTCAATGAGGGTTTGCGTGCGGCGATGGCCGACAGCACAGTGCTGCTGATGGGTGAAGACATTGGGCCGCTTGGCGGCGTTTTTCGGGTAACCGAGGGGCTTCAGGCCGAGTTTGGCGATAACCGAGTGATTGACACCCCGCTCGCGGAGTCAGGCATTGTCGGTACCGCGATCGGGCTTGCCATGAGCGGATTCCGCCCCGTGTGCGAGATTCAGTTCGATGGTTTCATTTTTCCGGGCTTCGATCAGATCACCTCCCAGCTGGCAAAGCTGACGGCCCGCCACGAAGGCACCCTGTCGATGCCGGTTGTGATTCGCGTTCCTTATGGCGGACACATTGGTGCGGTCGAGCACCACCAGGAGAGCCCGGAAGCGTACTTCGCTCATTCCGCTGGCCTTCGACTGTTGAGCCCCGCTACCCCTCATGATGCCTACTGGCTCATTCAGGAAGCCATTGCCAGCAATGACCCGGTTATGTTCTTTGAGCCCAAGTCGCGCTACTGGCAGAAGGGTGAGGTCGATCGCGAGTCGAGCGGCATCGCCACTCACGCGAGTCGCGTTGTGCGTGAAGGCACCGAAGTGACCCTTGTCGGTCACGGCGCCATTGTGTCAATGCTGTTGCAGGCAGCAGAGATCGCCGCTGAGGAGGGAACGAGTGTGGAGGTCGTTGACCTTCGATCGCTCTCCCCTATCGACTACGAACCTTTAGTGGCATCCGCTCAAAAGACGGGTCGCGTTGTTGTTGTTCAAGAGGCACCAGGGAATGTCAGTGTGGGCTCCGAGGTTGCCGCTACGGTATCTGAGCGCGCATTCTATTCACTTGAGGCCCCGGTGCTTCGGGTGAGCGGCTATGACACACCGTTCCCTCCCGCCAAGCTGGAATCCGTGTATTTGCCCAGTGTTGACCGCATCTTGGATGCTGTTGACCGGGCGTTGGCCTACTGACGAAGGAGGCCCTTGTGGCTGTATCTGAATTTCCTCTCCCCGATGTGGGCGAGGGGCTTACCGAAGCCGAGATCGTCTCCTGGAAGGTTGCGCCCGGTGATGAGATCACGGTCAACCAGGTTCTTGTCGAAATCGAGACGGCGAAGTCGCTCGTAGAGCTGCCATCGCCCTTTGCGGGCACGGTGCAGAAGTTGCTCGTCGAGGAGGGTGCGACGGTCGAAGTCGGCACCCCGATCATCAGCGTTCAGTCCGTCGGTGGTTCGGTTGAGCTCACCGCCCCCGGTTCTGGCGAAGATGAGAGCCACGGGATGATGTCCGATGTCGGCTCTGAGAGCAGTTCGGTTGATGACACTGCCGCTGCTGTCGCTGACACGGCATCCACGATTGCCAACGAAGACGACAAGCCAGGCGCTGTGCTCGTGGGTTACGGCACAGGCGGGCACGTAAGTTCACGTCGCCGCAAGGGTGCGCAGCCGTCGAAGGATGACGCGGCGGCAACCGCTGCGTCGAAGCCGCGTCCGGCATCCGTTCCCGCTTCTTTCGCGAGCCCGATCATCGCGAAGCCGCCCATTCGCAAGCTGGCGAAGGATCTGGGGGTTGAGCTCTCGGAGGTCGACGCCACAGGTCTTGCCGGTGAAACCACGCGCGAGGATGTGATTCGTCATGCTTCGCAGGCGAGTGTCTTCCGCAACATCGAGACTCCGGAGTGGGGCGGCGACCGCGATGAGCGCATTCCTGTGAAGGGTGTGCGCAAGGCGATCGCTAAGGCAATGGTGCACAGCGCATTCACGGCGCCGCACGTGAGCGTCTTCACCGACGTGGATGCCACGCGAACCATGGAGTTCGTGAAGCGTCTCAAGAACTCGCCTGACTTTGCTGGGGTACGCGTTAGCCCGCTGCTGATTATGGCGAAGGCGGTGAACTGGGCGGTGCGCCGCAACCCGACCGTGAACTCGAGTTGGACTGACAAAGAGATCATCGTTCACCACTACGTGAACTTGGGTATCGCTGCAGCCACCCCGCGCGGACTCATCGTGCCGAACGTCAAGGATGCTCAGGACCTGAGCCTCTTCGACCTTGCGAAGGCGCTCGAACAGTTGACGTTGACGGCGCGCGATGGCAAGACGCAGCCCGCCGAAATGTCGAATGGAACGATCACGATCACCAACATCGGTTCCTATGGCATGGACACGGGTACGCCAATCATCAACCCGGGTGAGGCCGCGATTGTGGCGCTCGGTTCGATCAAGCAAAAGCCGTGGGTTGTCGATGGTGAAGTGCGCGCCCGCTATGTCACCACTGTGAGTGCGAGTTTCGACCACCGCATCGTTGACGGGGATGTCGCTAGCCGCTTTGTTGCTGACCTAGCGAGTGTGCTCGAAGAGCCTGCTCTCCTGCTCGACTAGTTCGTCAAACCGCTCGTGTTGCGCGGATGCTCGTGAGGGGCGTGCGACTATTCTGGCGGCATGAGCAAGTCGAAAAGTTTGTCAGGTTCCGAGCGCAACGCTGATTCTGAGCGCACTGGTCTGCACTCCATGTGGACGGACCGTCTTGGTGCGTGGTCAACGAGGGCGCTGCAGGTGTTGCTACTGCTCACGCTGGCGTCGGTGACCATCTTTGGATTGACCCAGCTGAAGCTCGTTGTTATTCCGGTGCTGATTGCGTTGATTCTTGCTGCGGCTGCGAGTCCGCTGGTGATGTGGATGCGGCGGCGTGGGGTTGGGCGGATGCTCTCCACCTGGATCACTTTGCTTGGCGGAATTCTGGTGCTCGGCGGTCTCATCACGGTTGTTGTGTTTGCCGTGCGTGACCAATGGTCTGAGCTTGCGACCTCTGCGACGGATGGGTTCGATCAGCTCAAGGAGTTTGCACTCCACGGGCCGTTCCCCATTGATCAAAATGCTCTTGACGAGGCGTGGAACGCAATTCTTGATTTCTTCACGAGCGCATCCTTTGGTCTCGGTGCGATTCAGGGGGTGTCTGCTGCAGCTCAGGTTGTGACCGGACTGCTTCTCGGCGTTGTCATCCTGTTCTTCTTCCTCAAAGATGGCGACAACATTTGGGAGTTCTTCTTGCGGCCCACGCACGGTGTACGCCGTGAGCGCGGGCACCGCATTGGACGCACAGCCGTAACCACTCTCGGCGGCTATGTTCGCGGAACCGCCATCATCGCCGCGGTAGACGCTGTAGGAATTGGTGCGGGATTGCTGATTCTGCAGGTGCCGCTGGCTCTCCCGCTTGCCGTGATCGTGTTTCTTGGTGCTTTCATCCCTCTGGTCGGCGCAACCGTTGCCGGCATTCTGGCCGCCCTCGTCGCGTTGGTGACGAATGGGTGGGTTGTTGCCCTGATAGTTCTCGGCATCGTGGTGCTCGTCAACCAGCTGGAGGGCAACCTGCTTCAGCCCATTGTCATGGCACAGTCTTTGAGCATCCACCCCTTGGTCATTTTGGTGGCATTGACGGTAGGAACTGTTCTCGGCGGGATCGTTGGTGCGGTGCTCTCGGTGCCGATTGCGGCCGTTGGTTGGTCGATCATCAAGACGTGGAATGAATCGGGTGATGTTCCGGCGGATGCGCTCGAAGAGTCGGAGGAGCCGGCCGTCGAGTCGTCCTAATGGGATGTGAATGATCTGAGCGCCAATTCTTGTGCGGGGCTGGGTTCGATTCGCGGTGGCAGACCGTGGCGTATATGCTATTGATAACGAATCTCATTACCGCTACTAGCTTCGGCTTTAGAAGGACACTCAGATGTCTCGCTTGACCTCTCCTCGATCGCTCACCCTCACCGCAAGTGCCGTGCTGGCGGTCTCCGCTCTCACTCTCTCCGCTTGCTCATCAACCACCCCCGTCGCCGACGATGGATTGATCGCCGTTGTGGCGTCAACCAGTGTTTACGGCAACCTCGTCGCTACGCTCGGCGGCGACGCCGTGTCTGTCACAAGCTTGGTCGACGGCGTAGCGCAAGATCCGCACAGTTACGAAGCCTCAGCCCGTGACCAGCTCGCAGTGTCTCGTGCGGAACTCGTCGTACTCAACGGTGGTGGCTACGACCCATTCGCTGAAGCGCTGTACGAAGCTGCCGGGGCATCCGCAATTCTGGTCACCGCCGTTGATGCTTCTGGACTCCTCGAAGATGATCCAGAACACGACGAATCGAAAGACCACTCCACCGATGACGGCCACGACCACATCGAGGGTTTCAACGAACACGTCTGGTACAGCTTCCACGCGATGGAGCACATCGCCGAGCACATCACCGAGGAATTGACCGCGATCGACCCGGCCTCCAGCGATCAATTCGACACCAACCTCGCGGCCTTCCTCGCCGAGCTTGCCAGTCTCGAAACGCAGACAGAACAAATCGCAGCGTTGGCCGCTGACCGCAGCGTCGTCGTCACGGAACCGGTAGCGGTGTACCTGCTCGAGGCGGCCGGGCTTCACAATGACACCCCAACGGAATTCACTGAAGCGATCGAAGAAGGCACAGACGTTCCACCAACCGCGTTGCGCGATGTGCTTGCTCTCCTCGAATCAGGCGACGTCGCCCTGCTGGCCTACAACGAACAAACAGCCAGCCCCGAAACCGAACGCGTGCAATTGTCTGCCGTTGAGGCCGGACTCCCGGTGGTGTCGTTTACCGAGACGCTGCCAGAAGGCTCAAACTATGTCGAATGGATGTCGTCAAACCTCGATGCGCTCGCAGCAGCACTTGCCGAATGACTCCGCTAATCTACGCAACCCCGGTGCCCAAATGACAGCGGCGCCCGTTCTCAGCATCCGTGGTGGTGCACTCGGCTTCGGCGACCGCACACTGTGGTCAGGACTCAATCTGGACGTTGCACCTGGCGAGTTTGTGGCGGTGCTTGGGTCAAACGGTTCGGGAAAGTCGAGCCTGCTGAAGGCAATTCTGGGGCAGCAAAAACTTGATGCCGGCACGATAACGGTTGCCGGGCATCCGGCTCGCCGTGGTGATCGCTGTATTGGGTACATTCCGCAGCAGAAACTTGCGGCGCCGGGTACTCCCCTTCGCGGTCGCGACCTGGTGACACTCGGTGTTAATGGTCACCGCTTTGGGGTGCCGACCCTCCCCCGCAGTGTGCGGTCTCGAGTCGATGAGCTGATCGCGTCGGTTGGTGCCACTGATTATGCGAGCCAACCGATTGGTTCGCTGTCGGGTGGAGAGCAGCAACGTTTGCGAGTCGCGCAATCCCTCGCCGATGATCCGGTGTTGTTGTTGTGTGATGAACCGCTGCTGAGTCTTGATCTGCAGCATCAGCGTGGAGTTTCTGAGCTCATCGATGCTCGTCGTCGTGATCATGACACTGCGGTGATCTTTGTCACGCACGATGTGAATCCGGTGCTGGGCATGGTCGATCGCATCCTGTACTTGGCTGGTGGCAAATTTACGGTCGGCACCCCTGATGAGGTGCTGCGCAGCGATGTTTTGACTGAGCTTTATGGCACCCCCGTGGAGGTGGTTCGCATTAGTGGTCGCGTTGTCGTTGCTGGCATTCCTCAGGGCGATCACCACCACGATGAGGAGGTTGCATGACCTTCGACGATTTCTGGAGCCAGATTGCTGGCTTCACTGACTATTCAGAACTCCTCTCCCTTGTTCGGTTTTCGCTGATCGCTGCGGCCGTGCTTGGTATTGCTGGTGGGCTCATCGGTGTGTTTGTGATGCAGCGCGACATGGCGTTTGCGGTGCACGGCATCAGTGAACTCTCGTTCGCGGGTGCAGCCGCTGCCCTACTGTTTGGGGTCAATGTTGTTGCCGGGTCGATTGCAGGCTCGCTGATTGCCGCGATTCTGATCGGGATGCTCGGGGCGAAGGCTCGCGACCGAAACTCCATTATTGGTGTGCTCATGCCGTTCGGGATGGGTCTTGGCATCCTGTTCTTGGCGCTCTACCCCGGACGAAGCGCCAACAAGTTTGGCCTCCTCACCGGCCAAATCATTACGGTTGACGGCCCGCAACTTGGCTTGCTCATTGGGATCAGTGTTGTTGTCTTGGCTGCACTGTTTGTGGTGTGGCGACCGCTCACCTTCGACAGCCTCGACCCCGAAGTTGCGGCAGCGCGTGGCGTTCCTTCGCGGATGCTCTCGCTGGGGTTCATGGTGCTGCTCGGTCTGATGGTTGCTGTTGCGGTGCAAATCATCGGTGCGTTGCTTGTGATGGCTTTGCTCGTGACGCCGGCGGCAGCCGCAATGCGCGTGTCGTCGTCGCCGCGCCTGGTTCCTGTGCTCAGCATGATTTTCGGATTCGTCTCTGCAACCGGCGGTGTTTTGTTGGCGATTGGCGGCTCGCTGCCGATCAGTCCGTACATCACGACTATCTCTTTTGTGATCTACCTGGTGTGTCGCGTTATTGGGGCTCGGCGGGGTCGTGGGCGCAGCGTGAGCCGGGCATCCAGAGCGCCGATTTTCGCTTTTGGCGGGGCAGGCAAAAGTTAGAATGGCAACCATGAAACGCAATACGTGGCAGCGAGAAGCGGTGCGGGATGCTCTGACCGAGTCAGAGGGTTTTGTGAGCGCTCAGTCGCTACACGGTGCGCTCCGCGATGCCGGTAGCTCGATCGGCCTGGCCACTGTCTACCGTGCGCTCGCTGACCTTGCCGGAGCCGGTGATGCTGACTCGCTTCAGCAAGACGGCGAAAGCCTCTTTCGGGCCTGCACGCCCGACTCTCACCACCACCACCTCATTTGTCGCGAGTGCGGAACAACCGTCGAAATCAAGGCGGATGCGGTGGAACAGTGGGCTAAGAATGTGGCCGCAGAGCATGGCTTTACCCAGCCGCATCACATCGTGGACGTCTTCGGGTTGTGCCCAGCGTGCTCTAGCACGTAACATATACCGTTGATCGAGTGGTTTCTTCCACTCTCGCACACACATCCCACCCTGATTAGAGCGGTGCTTTTTTACTAAAGCGCGGCTGTGAGCAGAATGCAGTGTGTGTGCCGACAAGTGATCTTGGGTAAGGCTTAGTCCTTACGGTAACTAGAACAGGAGTATGACCATGGCAGCAACCTGCCAAGTGACCGGCGCCATTCCCGGCTTCGGACACGCTATCTCGCACTCGCACCGTCGCACGAAGCGTCGTTTCGACCCGAACATCCAGAAGAAGACGTACTACGTACCGTCGCTTCGCCGCAAAGTAACCCTTCAGTTGTCCGCCAAGGGCATCAAGGTTATTGACGCTCGTGGCATCGAATCCGTTGTCAAGGACCTCCTTGCACGTGGGGAGAAAATCTAATGGCTAAGGCACAGGACGTACGTCCGATCATCAAGCTCCGTTCAACTGCTGGAACGGGCTACACCTATGTGACGCGCAAGAACCGTCGCAACAACCCCGACCGCCTCGTACTGAAGAAGTACGACCCAGTGGTTCGCAAGCACGTTGAATTCCGCGAGGAGCGCTAAACATGGCTAAGAAGAGCAAGATTGCAAAGAACGAACAGCGCAAGGTCATCGTTGCGCGTTACGCTACCCGTCGTCTCGAGCTGAAGAAGGCTCTCGTCGACCCAGCAGGAACTGACGAGTCACGCGAGGCTGCACGCCTCGGACTTCAGAAGCTTCCTCGCGATGCTTCGCCGATCCGCGTACGCGGTCGCGATGCCATTGATGGACGTCCCCGTGGATACCTCAAGCAGTTCGGTGTTTCCCGTGTTCGCTTCCGTGAAATGGCTCACCGGGGCGAGTTGCCCGGAATTACCAAGTCAAGCTGGTAGATTCCAAGCGGTTCCAACGTTTTCTAACGTTCGGGAACAACTAACTGCACAACGTCCCGAGGAGGACCACTATGGCTGACAAGTCGCTAAACCGTACTGAATTCGTAGCGGCGGTTGCCGCACAGTCTGGCCAGAGCCAGGCTGCCGTATCCGGCGTCGTTGACGCTTTCTTCGCTGTACTGTCCGAATCGGTCGGCAACGGAGTTAAGGTTTCGATCCCAGGTTGGATGGCTGCAGAGCAGACGTTCCGCGAGGCTCGTACCGGCCGCAACCCACAGACGGGTGAAGCAATCCAGATCAAGGCCAGCCACGGCGTAAAGCTCAGTGCAGGCAGCAAGCTCAAGGCAGCAGCCAAGGGCTAAGTAGCAAACTTAACAAGGGCGGCATCCTTCGGGGTTCCGCCCTTGTTGGTTAACGCCGCAATTGTTGGTTAGCGTCCCAGCATCGTGGGCTGGCTCTCATTGTGCGCCGAGTACTCTTGACTAGTGCTTAGAATCAGCCGGATTGCCGGGCCCGCCATGCTGCTGCTGGTCGCCTTCGCCGCAGTTGTTGTCGGTCTCCGGTTCGGTGGTGGAGCTGAGGCACCAATCTTGCTCGATCCCGGCGCCGTCGTTCGGTGGGGACTCCCGATCTCCAAGCTTTTCGTCAATCTTGGTCTTGCGGCCACTATTGGTGGGCTCATGCTCGCGATTTTTGCCATGTCTCCGAAGCGCGATGAGTTCACGCTCACTCTTGACGTTGCCGCAGCGGGCGCAGCTCTGTGGGCCGTGGCATCCGCTTTCACGGGATTCTTCACGTTTCTGGCGGTGCGCAACCAACCCATTGACTTCACAAGCGCCTTTGGTGACGTTCTCGCGAGCTTTCTGACCGTAACTGAGTTAGGCCAAGCCTGGCTCGCAACCGTGCTGATAGGCGCTGCGGTGACAGTGTTGTGCTTCGCGGTGCGCAACCAGACCGTGCTTGCCTTCGTGTTGGTGCTCGCAGTTGCCGGGCTTGTGCCCATGGCGCTTCAGGGCCACAGTGGCGGAACAGCCGACCACGATGCCGCCACGAGTGCAATTTTCTTGCACCTCGTGTTCGCTGCACTCTGGCTTGGCGGCCTTCTCACGATCGCCATTGCGCAATCGAAGCTCACCAAGAACCGACTGACGCTTGTCTTGCGTCGCTATTCAACGGTTGCCCTCATCAGCTTCATCGTTGTGGCAGTCTCCGGCTATGTGAGCGCCGAGATCCGCGTCGAGAACCTCGGCAACCTATTGACGCCCTACGGCCTCCTCGTTCTCGTCAAAGTCTTCGCCCTGATCATGCTCGGCCTGTTTGGTGCCGTCTATCGCAACTATGCGATTGGTCGACTCGAATCGAATCAGACCAAGAGTCGAGGATGGTTCTGGTGGATTGTCTCCGCCGAGCTGGCGTTCATGGGACTTGCATCCGGTGCGGCTGCCGCTCTAGCAGCGACGCCCACCCCGGTTCCTGAGATCGAGGCGTCGGATCTTCCCGACTCCTCCCCCGCCGCCTACCTCACTGGCTCTCCATTGCCGCCGACGGTGTCTGCAAGCAACCTCTTCAGCCTCTGGAGCTTCGACCTCATTTGGGTGCTCATTTGTGCCTTCGCGGTCTTCTTCTACCTCGCGGGCGTCTGGCGACTCCACAAACGTGGTGACCGTTGGCCGATCTACCGCACCGTGTTCTGGATTATGGGCATGTTGTTGCTGTTTTACATCACCAACGGTGGTGTGAACGTCTACGAGGGCTACCTGTTCTCGATGCACATGCTCGGTCACATGACGTTGGGCATGATGATCCCCGTGCTTCTTGTTCCCGGCGCTCCCATCACCCTCGCGATGCGTGCCATTGCTCAACGTACCGATGGCAGTCGCGGCGCGCGTGAGTGGATTCTGCTCATCGTGCACTCCCGCTATCTGGCTGTCATCGGGCATCCGGTGGTGGCAGCGGCCATTTTTGTGGTCTCACTGTGGGTCTTTTACTACACGCCGCTGTTCCGCTGGGCAACTACGGACCACGTGGGTCACGAGTGGATGATCATCCACTTCTTGGGATCTGGTTACCTGTTTGTGCAGTCACTCATTGGCACAGACCCATCGCCCCATCGCCCCGCCTACCCCATTCGGCTTCTCATTCTGTTGGCCACTATGGCTTTCCACGCCTTCTTCGGGCTTGGCCTGATGACAGGAACCGGGCTTCTGCTGGCTGACTGGTATGGGGCTATGGGGTGGGATACGGGCGTTAGTGCGCTCCAAGACCAACGCATTGGCGGTGGCATTGCGTGGAGCGTCGGAGAGATCCCGACAATCTCGCTGGCAATCGCGGTGGCCATCATGTGGAGACGCAGCGATGGCCGCGCGTCTGTGCGCTATGACCGCAAAGCCGCACGTGACGGGGATGCCGAACTCGACGCCTACAACGAGATGCTGGCCAACCGACGCTAGTTGGGGTACTGGGCCGTGATCAGCAACTTGTCATTCGGCAAGAACGTCACGAGATAGCTCGCACTGAAGCTCACGTCTTGGTCGAAGGTCGAAACGGAGCCATCAAAAATCGAGCGCACATCGACGCGCAAGTGGGCTGCGGCATCCGTGGGAGGCATCAACCAGCTCGACGGCTCCGATCCGGGCGTGAGAGATACGGGCGGATATTCGGCGATGCTCCACTCCGGTGTGGTCACAATGCGGTTGGACATGGGCTGCCCGAATGGGCATCCGGTCGGAAGCAAGACCACCTGAGTCGCACACTCGTCGAGATATCCATCGACTTCGCGCTGAACCTGCGCAATCATCGCCTTGTTTGCCACGACATCCAGTCGAGCCCGCACGGTGCTGCCCGGCTCCGTGGCGGAAACAACGATCGATTCTGCCGTGAGGAATTTCGAGGTGTGGGTGATGTCGAAACTGCTCGGAGTCAACACAACGTAGGGAGACGGCGCATCCGGTGATGCTGCAACGAAGTCGGTGCCGTTGGCGGTGAACTCTTGAGAATTCAGAACCGTGAGCCGAACGATTGTGAGCGGAGGGGTAACGAAGTCCCACTCGGCGAAGACACCAAAGTTAGTTCCCGCCCGGGTCACAGCGAAAGTCGACTCTGCTGCTCGGCCGTCTAACTCAAAGCTGAAAGTGACCGTCTGGGTGCCGTCGGCGTTGGCCTTACTGTCAACCATCTCGATGTTTTCGAGAGTGCTGAGCGCTGAAGGACGCAGCAAATCGTGCGAACCAGCAAGCAACAGAGAGCCAGCACCGGTCGTATCAATGGGCGTTGCCCCAGAACCATCGTCGGATGCCGCACCATGCTCTTCAGGCACGTAGATGTCAGCAATGTCGAGTGCCGCGGTCATGTCATGGCGAGCGAGAGCGCCGAGATAACTGCGGACGAAACCCTGCGAACTGTAGATCGTCGAATTCAGGACGACAACGGTGATCGCGAAGGCAGTAATGATCAGCCCGAGAACGATCGACCAGGTAACAAGCTCGCGACGCATTAACACATCCTAAACGGCTCGGGAGAAAGATATCCGACCCCACCAAAGTGTTGCTGAAGGTGGGGAGCCGTCACCAGCAGCATTAGGGTGATTGCGTGTCAAAAATCACCCTGTCGCCAGAGCAAGCAGCCGTTTTCGCTGCAATCGAAACGACGAGCGAAAACCTCTTTGTTACGGGGCGCGCTGGCACCGGGAAATCGACCCTGCTCAATCATCTCTCAGAGAACACGTCGAAGCAGATCGTGATCTGTGCGCCGACCGGAGTTGCGGCGCTCAATGTTGGTGGCCAGACGATCCATTCGCTGTTCCGCTTACCCATTGGGGTTATCGCCGATCACGAGCTCGAGCAGAATCCTCAATTGCGCAAGCTACTCAACACGATAGAAACCCTCGTGATCGATGAGGTCTCGATGGTCAACGCAGACCTGCTAGACGCAATAGACCGCAGCCTGCGTCAGGCCCGCCAACGCAAAAATGAACCATTCGGTGGCGTGCAAGTCGTGCTTTTCGGGGATCCGTATCAGCTAGCGCCGGTTCCCGGTGATCCGGATGAGCGAGCCTACTTCGAAGATCGCTACCGATCGATGTGGTTCTTCGATGCCCTCGTGTGGGAACAGACCGATCTGACGATTTATGAACTGACGAGCATCCACCGCCAGCACGAAGGTGAATTCAAGTACATGTTGAACGCCGTGCGCCATAACGGCGTGACGGCAGAGATTGCTGAACGACTAAATACGGTCGGTGCGCGGCCTGCTCCGACCGACGGAACGATCACGCTTGCGACAACGAACAGTGCGGTCACCCGGATTAATGCCACAGAACTTGCACGCCTGCCCGGCAAAGTTCTCACGGCGAAAGCAGAGATCTCTGGCGAGTTTGGTGGACGTGCCTATCCCGCCGATGACGCGCTCGACCTCAAGGTTGGTGCTCAAGTCATGTTCTTGCGCAACGACACCAACGAGGGCGGAACCCAGCGTTGGGTGAACGGAAGCGTTGGCACAGTGACCAAGATTGCGTCAACGGTCTGGGTGGAGGTCGACGGTCGCGAGTACGAAGTGAAGCCGGCGATTTGGGAAAAGTTTAAGTACTCGTACTCTGCGAGAACGAAAGCGCTGCGCAAAGATGTCGTTGCCGAGTTCACCCAGTTTCCGCTGCGACTCGCGTGGGCCGTCACGATTCACAAATCACAGGGCAAAACCTATGACAGCGCCATCGTCGACCTCGGATCGCGCTCGTTTGCTCCGGGCCAAACCTACGTGGCGCTGAGTCGAATCAGCAGTCTAGAAGGCCTCTATTTGAGTCGACCGCTGCGACCGAGTGACATCATCGTTGACGACAACGTTGTGCGCTTCATGTCACGAACGCAACCCATTCCCGCTATCGAGGCCTAACGATGCGGACGCCCCGCTGTCGGCGGACGGTGGCGAGGGCTACTTGACGCTTCCGGCCGTGATGCCTTCGACGATCTGCTTGTTGAAGACGATATAGATCACGATCATTGGCAGCGTCACTATCGAGAGTGCGGAAAACAGCAAACCGTAGTCGGTTACATACCGGCTGGAGAATGCCAGCAAGCCGGTGGGGATTGTCTTGAGCGCATCATCCTGGATATAGAGCAGGGCGAGGAGGAACTCGTTCCAGCTGGCGAGCGCAGAAAAGATGGCAACGGTGGCGAGTCCCGGACGCAACAGCGGCAACGCGATTGATCCGAAGACGCGAAGGTCGCTGGCGCCATCGATGCGGGCAGCCTCAAAGAGTTCGTCGGGCACCGCATCCAGATAGACCTTGAGCAGGTAGACCGCGAGCGGGAGCCCCATGGCGGTGTAGGGGATGATGAGAGCCCAGCGGGTGTCGGTGATGGCGAGTTGGGTGAACATCGTTGACTGCGCGATGAAGTACGACTGCAACGGTAACAGCAACCCGAGTGCGAGTAACCCCATTAGAAGGTTACGACCGCGGAAGCGATAGCGGCTAAAAGCGAAGGCCGCCGCAGCACCAAACAGCAGGATGCCGAGCACTGATACTCCCGTGACTATTGCACTGTTGAGCGCGTACTGCCCGATGTGGCCGATCTGCCAGGCCTCGACCCAGCGGCCGAAGTCAATCTCCGTCGGGAGGGCAAAAGGAGTGGAGAAAATGGCCGAGTTCGACTTGAAGCTAGAGAACACCATCCAAAGCATGGGAAAGAAGAAGACAACGGCGATAACGATGAGCGACAGAGTGAAGAGCAGGTCGGGTACGCGCCCCAGCGGCTTCGGCCAGCGGGAGTCACGGACCCGCTTGGAGTTCTCCTGCCGCGCTTCAGTCACACGGATGTCGGTGCTCACGCGCTCACCCTTTCAGGCTTCTCGCGGTTGACCCTCGTAAAGACGAGCCCTAGCGCCACGACGACCGCGGTAAGAACGACAGCCATTGCGGATCCGTAGCCAACATTCCCGAAAGTGAATACAGACTTGACTAGATAGGTCGTCGGGATCTCCGTCGCACCGTAAGGGCCACCATTCGTCATGACATAGAAAAGATCGAAGCCCTGAAAACCACCCGTGATGCACAACAGAAGCGCCACGGTGATGGCGTTGCGGATCATCGGTACCTTGATGCGACGAAAGAGTTGCCACTCGTCGGCACCATCCAAGCGTGCCGCCTCGATCACTTCGGTCGGCACTTGGTTGAAGGCGGCATAAAAGATCGTCATATAGAAACCGGCATATACCCAGCCGGAGACGACGCTCACAGCGAGGAGAGCCGTTGCCGGGTCCCCAAGCCACACGCGTTGCAGGTCATCGAGGCCGAAATTCACGAGGGCCGCATTCAGCAGACCAAAGTCGTTGTTGTATACGAAAGCCCACAACACGGCGACAACCACCATAGGGAGCATGACAGGAGTAAAAATTGCGACCCGGAACCACAGCGATCCCCGCCGCTTCACGCTCACCAGGCCAGCGAGCACAAGCCCAACGATGACCTCGAGCACGATTGTTGCCGCAATGTAAATCAGGACGTGCACGAAAGAATCTCGAAAGACAGAATCATTCGCGGCCTTGATGTAGTTATCGATACCGACGAACACCATCGTGCCGTAGCCGTTCCACTCCGTGAAACTGTAGGCGAACGTCATCACCACAGGAAAGAGCACCGCGAAACCAAAGACAGCCATGGCGGGCACCAAGAACAGGTACGGGGTGACCCTGCGGTTGGGCTTCATGGACTCGGTGCCTCTCGGGAAGGATGCTGATCGCCCACCCTCGGGTTGGCGGGCGATCAGCGAAGTTGGCTAACTAAGGGGATGCGTTAGCCAATCTTCTGATCTATGCCGGCAACGGCATCCTCAGGGGAGCTCTGACCACCAAGCACTTCGGCAAGTGCCGCATAGAGGGCGTTTGCCGTTTCGAGGTCATAGCCAGTATCTGGCGGGAGCACGATAGCGGGAGCGGACTCCAACATGTTGATGAGGCCGGCGCTGCGCGAGTCAATGTCTTCGCCCGATGACGCCGAGAGGGCCATGGGTGTCAGCTCGGCACCGATGAAGGCCTGAACATTCTCATCGTTGTTGAGCAAAGCGAGGAACTCTGCCGCTAGGTCTTGTTTGCTGCTCTTCGCATTGACGACATAGCCGGTGACAACACCAATGACGCTCTCTTGGTTGCCATCTCCCGGCATTGCTGGCAAGTTCACGTAATCGAAGTTGAGATCGGGGGCCTCATCGATTGCCCAGCTTACGAGCCACGAACCGATAGCGTGCATCGCCGCTTTGCCCTGGAAGAAGAGTTGTGCTCCCTCGTTGTCGTCAACAGCGTTCGCGCTCTCGTTGACACAGTTGTGGTCGGCAAGTTCCTTGACGTAGCCGAAGGCTTCTACCCACTCGGGAGTGTTGAAGTCGGTCTCTCCAGAAAGCGCCGAGCTGTAGACGTCTTCGCCGACAACGCGCGAGGTGAGGTGGGCTAGCCAGTTTCCGGCAGCCCACAGATCCTTATTTCCCGAAGCGATGGGAATGATGCCCTCGGCATCCAGAGCGTCACAGGTAGCCAGCAATTCATCCCACGTTGTGGGAGGCGTGAGTCCGGCATCCGCAAAAATGTCTTCGTTGTACCAGAGCACGTTTGCGACGTCGGCAGCGTGCGGAACCATCACTACAGCGTCATCGACGGTCAGTGAGGTGAAAACGTCTTCATCGAAAAGCCCGGCGATCGGCCCGGTCGTTACTGCCTCAGTAAGATCCGCGGCGAAGCCGTCAGCGGCACGCTGCTCAAGGCGAGCACCCGCCCACTCAAAGTAGATATCGGGAGCATTGCGTCCGTTCAACAGATTGGGGAGGCCAATCGTTTGATACAGGTCATCGTCCTGGTAATTCATCTCGACCGTAACGTCGGGGTTTGCTGCCTCAAACTGAGCCGCAACGTCATCCCACACGCGAATTTGCGCTTCGCCGGGTGACCCCATCGCGATGCGCAAGACGTTGTCATCTGAGCTGCCGCCGCCGGCCGAACAACCAGTGAGAATGAGAGCAGTGGCGCTCAGCGCTGCCACGGCGCCGGTTATCGTCTTTCGCCTAATAGTCATGATCAGTCCTTTGCTGTAGGTGATGCAGTAACGGGTGATGCATTAGCAGGTGATGCGGGTGGTGAGCCCCCGGCGGCGACAAGCTCCGCCAAAGTCATATCGATCAGATCGCCAAACACTCGACGGTGTGCACTTCGCAGCCTATCGAGGAACGGGCGAAGAACTGCGGGACCGTCAGAATCAAGTCGATCATCAGCAGCAAGCGTCGCCACTTCAACGAGGGCAAGCGAGCCCACCCGGAACGACTCAAGCCACGGGCGAACCTCGGCGATAAGTTCAGGATTACTAACCGGGCCGTCGAGCAAACGATCCGCGGCCTGCACCATTAAGTTCGCACGCTGCAGTAGCTCAGTTGCGGCGCGGGCGCGATCGCCGTAGTCCACCTCGAACGTGAAGCGCTCAAGAGCCTCTGCGAGATCCGGAGCATCGTCGAGCGAGAGACACGAGGAACGAACCGTGTCAGCAAAGAGGCTGAAATCGGCTGCGTTGACTGGGCCAACGACATCCAGAATGGCTTGCTTCCAGCTAGCTTCGGGGTCGTATCCCTCCGGGTCGCGCAGATAATCGGCAATGGTGGCAAACGGAATCTTGGATGACTCGAAGAGTTCCATACCGTTGGCAATGATGCCGGTGGAGAAGCGGTACAGCTGGGGGTCGCGGCCTTGGTAGGGGCCGATGTGAAGTTCGTGGCCCATCGCAACATCGTTCACGGGGTAGTTATCCCAGTAGGTCGGCGGGCGGCCGGTCGATCGTGCGAACGCGGCGGCGTCAGTGAGATCAAGGGTCGCGGAGCAAATCGCACGCCCCGTCCAGAACAGGTCAATTCGGGGATCAATCCCGGTGCCGAGGCGGGTGATGTATTCCTCGGTTCCATAGCCCCAGTACTGAGTCGGGCAGACAGTGAGGTGAGTGTCGCTACTGAATTGCGAGAACACGGTGCCGATCAGCGACTGTTGTGCGTCAACAAGATCAGCGAATGCAGCCTTATCCTCGGGATGCTGTAGCCGGGTGGGGATGTCGTCGAGCAGCAACCCAAAACTGGTGACGCCCAATTCGCGCACGGCGTCGAACTTGGCCAAGAGCATCTCGTGATCGGTGCTGCTGGAGTATTTGATGGTGAGGCCGGGGGAGAGGCAGTACAGGAACGTCATATTTAGCGCGGCACAGTGGTCGATGAGTTCGGCAAGGCGGGTGAGCTCCGCGCCGACATAGGGTGTGCGCCATTCGTGGCGAACGAGGGGGTCATCTTTTGGCGAGTAGACGAAGGTGTTCATTCCGCGCTTGGCGAGAAAACTGATGAGGTCGAGTCGTTGCTCGTGACTCCAGGGCGGCCCGTAGAACCCTTCAATCACGCCTCGGATCGCGAAGGGCGATCCAGGATGGGTGGTGCGATCGGCGCTTGTCATACCGCAGTCACTTTGGTGGTGAACTTGTGATTGCCAGCATCACCGGTGCTCGTGTTGCTGCTCTCATAAATGTCGGGAATGACTCCCTCGTCAACGGTTAGTTGAATGGCTTCTGCCATGACCGCGTTGAGAATCGCTGCACCAACGACGGTGGAGGTTGCCGAAACTCGCTTGTCGATTCCGGTGATGTCGACGGCGGCGTCACCAACAGAGCCGCCGTTGTCGATCACGACCGTTGCCAGTTCATGAAGCTTGGGTAATAGCGTTGGCCGCGCGGCAGGCGAGGTCGCGTGGTTGAGGCTCGTCAGTGCAATCACGGGAATGCCTTGATCGAGCGCACGCTGAGCGAGCTCGGAGGTGACCGCGTTGCTTCCCGAATTCGAGGCAACGATCAGCACATCGCCTGGCGAAAGTGGGTGGTCAAGCAGCAGAGCATCGGCAAGACCGGGCAGGCGCTCAAGCGAGGTGCTGAGCGGTGCACTCGCGTGCAACATGAGGCCCTCGAAGAGAATCGGGTGCACGTTGACGAGACCGCCAGCCCGGTAGAAGAGTTCTTCGGCGAGCATGTGGGAGTGCCCCGTGCCAAATACATGAACGATCCGTTTGGCAATCAATGCGTCGGCAATCAGTCTGGATGCCGCAACAATGTTTTCGGCTTCGTCGGTGCGCAGCCGTTCGAGGAGTTCGATCGCGTGTGTGACGTAGCGCGAAGCGGGGGACTCGACGTTGAGTGCGGGTGGCGTCATGATGCTGACTCTTCTTTCCACACGTGAATGAGTTCTCGATAGATGTTGTCGGATTCGCCGGCGCCGAGAAGAAGTGCTCCGTCGAGGGATGAGGCATCAGCGGGCTGAAAAGAGAGCCCTTCCGCTGCGAGCAGTTCCACGAGTCTGGCGAATAGCACCGTGTTGGGGCCGAGTAGTTTGCCGCCTAGCGCGAGTGGGGCGTCTTGACCGACCCAGTGGAGGCCAACGCGAGCGGTTTCGAAGAGTTCTCGCGCGGCATCGTTGACGATTACGTTTGCTACGGCATCTCCTTCGACGGCAGCAGTGAGCACGTCGCGAGCGAACTGCGAAATGCGGTTCACTGGGCGGTGCACGCTGTGAAGGCGGGCGGCAAGGTTCTTGAGGCCCGCAAACTGGCTTTCGGCTCGTTCGGTGAGCAGCGTGGTTTCGCCGCGGCCATCGAGTTGTTTGAGCACAGCGGCTACTCCGCGGCTGCCGACCCAGAATCCGCCACCCGCGTCACCGAGGAGGTAGCCGTGGCCATCGATAACTCGAGATTCGCCGCTGTTCTTCAGGGCGAGACATCCGACACCGGTGCCGGTAATTAGTGAGACTCCGGCTTCGGCCGAGAGCGCTCCGGCGTGGGAGGTGACGGTGTCGTCGGCGATCCACACTTCGCGCGCCCCGGTTGTTGCTCCAATGAGGGAGCCCAGGCGTGCTGCGGAGGCAGAGTCAGGGGGGGACGTTGTCAGGCCAAGAACAACGCGGTCAACTGGCGCGAACCGACCATGTTTCCAGGCGCTGGCAATCGCATTGTGTACTGCTCGAACAGTGTCACCCTCAAGTCGGCTAACACCATCGACCTCGACGGTTCCTGGTTGGGCCGAGCTTTTGAGACGGATGCCGGACTGGCCGCCATCAACACCGAGAACACTGAGCATTAACTATTCCTTGCTTGTTCGGGAGTGAATGCTGCGCCAGACACTTGAGCGGTGAGTTGATATTTGTCACCGCGGTAGAAACAGTTGGCGATCATGATGATCGTGCCGCGCGAATCAGAATCGACCATGCGGATGCGCAGACAGGCTTGATCTGCGGGAATGGTGAGTAACTCGCGCACGCGTTGATCGGGGAGCACCGGCTCAATAGACACGTTCGCGGCGCCGGGGATGATGCGGTAGCGGGTGCTGAGAAGCTCGTAGAGAGATCCACCGAGTTCGCCACCGTTGATCCCGGGAACGAAGGCTTGGGGAATCCACACAGTTTCAACACCCATCGGCTCGCCACTGCCCAGCCGCAGGCGGGTAAAACTAACGACGGGGTCACCGGGGGCGATCTGTAGTTGAGCGGCGATTGCCGTGTCTGCTTCGGCCACGCGGTAGGCCAACAGCCGCGCGCTTGGCTCAAGGCCGCGGTCGCGCATGTCTTGCGAGAACGAGGTGAGTCCGAGGAGGCGAACAAAAGGCTGGGGGGTCACGTAGGTTCCGGAGCCGTGCCGACGCTCAACGAGTCCTTCAGCGACGAGAGCATCCACTGCTCGACGAATGGTCATTCTGGCGACACCCCACTGTGCGCTGAGGTCGCGTTCGCTGGGCAGGCTCTTGCCAACCTCGGTCGACGCGACCAACTCTCGCAGGCGCGCCCTGAGTGTGTTTCGGGTTGATTCCATTACTACGGTCACCCTCACATTAGAGTCCATTTGGTTATCCCCGGTAAAGGGCACATTAGACCAATTTTCGAATTCTGCCAATGAAATTTTTGGGGTATATCCCCTAATTTTCGGGGCTAGTGCCCGTCAACAGCCAGTTTCTTGTGCCCGGTCTAGACCACTCCGTGGCCAACGTGTGACGCGAAATCTAGACCAGTTGACGCACGATATATGGTGAAGCCATGAGCGACATCCGGTTAGCAGGTCTGCAGGACTTTCCCGGCACCTACCGAGTGTGCTTATTGACGGCGGATGCCGGTGCCGATGGGAGCGCTCTCTACGAGAATCCCGACCTCCTTGGCCACGTTTATGTGGGGCCATATCTCGTCGGGCAACCAGAGTTTGCTTTTGTCATTGCCGATGACAAGGGGATCGCTGGCTATGTACTCGGCGCTGCTAACACCCGTGAATTTGAGGCTTGGCAGGAGAAGGAATGGTGGCCAGCGCTGCGCTCGCAGTATCCCCTGGTCACGGGATCGACCCTCGATGATGGACTGATCGCTAACCTGCACTCACCGCAGCATGCGTCAGACAGCGTGATTGCGGGTCATCCCGCACACCTTCACATCGATCTGCTGCCTCGAGCACAAGGGCAGGGGTTTGGGCGGATCATGCTTGAGACACTCTTCGCTGCACTTCGCGCTCGCGACGTGCCCGGCATCCACCTGGAGGTCGGCGAAGACAATCACAACGCGATCGCTTTTTACCGGCACCTCGGCTTTGTCGAGCTCGCCCGTGGTGCCGATTCGATCTTTTTAGGAAGGGAACTGCCGTGATTCTGCCAACTCCGACGGCAACACCGCTTCGAGGTGGGCCAACGCTGCGATGGGGAGTGCTCGCTCCCGGCGGGATCGCTACCGACTGGGTGGCCGCGATGCACGCCAATACCGATCAACGGGTTGTTGCGGTTGCCTCTCGTTCAGCTGAGCGTGCGGCACAGTTTGCGCAACAGAATGGCATTGAGCGCAGCTATGGCAGCTACGAACAACTCGTCGCCGACCCCGAGGTAGATATCGTCTACATCGCGGCGCCGAATACTTTTCACCGCCCCCTGGCACTGCTGGCAATTGCCGCGGGGAAGCACGCGCTCATCGAGAAGCCGCTCGGCATCGATGCTGCCGACGCTCAGGTGATTGTGGACGCGGCCCGCGCTGCGGGAGTTTTCGCGATGGAGGCAATGTGGACTCGGTTCCTGCCTCAGACGACAATCATTTCCCGGATGCTCGGCAATGGCGACCTCGGTGACGTGACACTCGTCACCGCCGACTTCGGTGCCAACTTTGGTGAACCTCAGGGGCAGCCGGTGTTCGACCCCGCACTGGGCGGCGGATCGTTGCGCGACATCGGCATCTATCCAGTGTGGTTCTCGCGCTTTGCGCTCGGCGCACCCACCTCGTTGATCGCAGCGGGACGGATGCTCGCCAGCGGCGTCGATGGGCAGGCTGCAATGATCCTCAACCATGCCACCGGGGCCCAGGCCGTGCTGCACACGACCATGCTCGCCGACACCCCGACGGAGGCCCGCATTTGTGGCACCCTTGCCCGCATCGAGGTTCGCACACCGTTCTATGCCCCCAACGGGTTTGCTTGGGTAAGCGGGGATGAGCGCACCGAGTTCACGGACGGAACAGGATTGCGTGGTCGCGAGGGACTCGCCTTCCAGACGACGGCGATCGCTCAACACATTGCGGATGGGCGAACCGAGGCCCCCGAGCATCCACTCGATGTGTCGGTATCAATTCTGGAAACGCTCGACTCGTTACGGGCCCAAGTTGAAGCGGGCTAGCTAGGCGGCGGCCTTTGCCCGGGACAGGTCGACGAACAGGTCAGTGTTGAACTTGTAAGCGGCAAGAACTTCGCCGATGACGCGGTCGCGTTCGGCGTCATCCCACTCAACAGCGTCGAGCTGGTCGCGATAGGTGTTCTTGAACTCTTTTGGCTTCGCGATCTGGTCAAACAGGTAGAAGCCGACACCATTGGTTTCGAAACCAAACTGGCGCTGCATGAGGGTGCGAATGACTTGGCCACCAGAAAGGTCGCCGAGGTAGCGGGTGTAGTGGTGGGCGATGAACCCGCCAGCCCAGTCTTGGGCCGCAATCTCGCGGACGCGTGTTGCATAGGCGGCAGCGGTCGGCAGGGGAGTGATTTGCTCGCGCCAGTCGGCACCGATCAAAAACTCTAGGTCGGCTTCGATCGCAGGCAAGCGAGTGAGTTGTGAGGTGATGAATGGTGCGGCCACGGGGTTCGCGGCAAAGTGGGCCGCTGCGGCCTCGATGGCTTCGTAAATGAAGTAGTGCTGAGCGACGAGAGCGATGTAGTCATCGCGGCTGCCCTTGCCCGTCATCAGATCTTTCATAAAATCTGCACCCTCGCTATCGCCGTGGCTTGACCACGTGCGCTCACGGAGAGCCTGGGAGAACGGAATAACGGCCACTGAGGTCTCCTAGCGAGGTTAGTTAGGTGACCCTCACTCTAGTGGGATACGCGGCCTTGGCGCATCGTCCGAAAGGGCAGTATTTGTTGTGCGATTCCGCTAGTGACCGTCGTGGTTGGGGAGATTGAAGAGATCGTTGTCGTTCCCACCCGTGCCCTCATCTTGCTGAGGAACGAACGTTCCGTCGTGCTCACCATGCGGTTGGGCATAGATCCCTGCCTCTGTAGCGGCCAGAGCGGGAGTGGTGAGAGCAGACACCACGAGCGCGCCAACCATGAGAGCGGTGAGGTAGCGTGCCGCTCCGGGCGCAGCGCTCTCGCCGCGCTTTCCCTCACGAACACGACGCTCGTGCAGCGACAGGGTGCCGGCCACAAAAAGTTGGAAGATTGCCGCAGCGCCCCAAGGAACGACATCCATTACTGAAGCTAGGGCAGGAATTTGCAGGCTGGATGCCGCAGCAACCATCAGTCCCCACGCCACAATGGGGACTACGGCGACGACCATTGCGGCACGGGGTGCCGGAAGCTCGTCGCGAGCGAAGGTCAGAATTCCCCAACCGAACTCGACAATGCCAAGCAGGCCGAGGGGAATCGCCAGAGCGAGAGGAGAACCGATCACGAGCGCAACATGGATGAGACCGGTGCCGATTGCGGCAAAGGCGATCCAGGTTCGGGTAATTGTGGACATGATTGTTCTCCTCTCAATTCTGGTCGTAGTCGGCGCAGGCTGTCGGGCTAGGCGCTTACGCCGGTAGCCCGCTTGTCTGCTCCGAGGCCAACGGCGAGGAGAACAACAGCGCTTGCGAAGTGAAGCACGTTGTCTGCAGCGTTGAGAGCCAAAATGTTCAGCGGGCTGCCAACGAGCAGCAGGCCAGCGAAACCAAGCACAAGGTAGGCAAACCCTACGGTTGAGTTCGTGGCGCGAGCGGCTCGCTTGTTCGAGATTCCGGCGAGAAGAAGAGCCGCGCCGATCAGAATGTGCGCGACGTTGTGAAAGATGTTGACCTCGAACAGACCGAGGAGCAAACCGCCCTCGGTCGCAAAGAAGCCGACACCATTGGTGACGGAAAAGCCGAGTATTCCGACAAGAACGTAAACCGCGCCAAAAATAACGCCCAGCAGTCGGTTAGGTGATGTAGTCATTGCAGTGCCCCCTCTGCTCAAACACGATGATTGAGCTGTTGACCCTTATTCGTACCCCTCGCCCATATGGTTTGGCTAGGGGCAGTATGAGGTGATTTTTCTTTGGGTGCCGATCGCGCCTTAGCTGTGCGGTCGGGCCCCAACCCCGAGCTTTGCGCATGCTTTGTCATAGAGACGCACAATCTCATGGCGGATCTCTGCGCGCTCGCTGATTACGGTGCTCCAGGGCACAGTGACGTGGTGCTCGATGCCGTTGACGTCGGAGTATTGCCACGTGCCTTCGGTGTCATCGAGCGCGACCATCGCGGCGGAGATCGCAGAGGATTCCGCAAACGCACGCACGATGAGCAAATTGTCACCGTTGTGGTCGCTATTCATGTGGGCGAGTACTGCGGACACGATTTCTGCGCTGAAAGTAGTCACGGCTCTACGCTAGCGCTGACCTGAGAAATGTGGGTTGCAAATATACCCTAGGGGGGTATAACATTGCGGCCATGGATGAGATGACGGCACAGGACTCAGACGCAGTTGACTCGCACTCGACCGGGACGACGGCGCACGCCGCGCACAATAAACACGGACAAGGGCACGAGAACCACGATGGCCATGGTGGTCATGGTGACCACGTCGCCCAGTTCCGACGACTTTTCTGGATCATGCTCGTACTGGCGGTCCCCGTCGCCGGTTTCAGCATGATGTTCTCCCAAATCTTGGGCTACACGTTGCCTGACCTGGCGATTATCAACTGGATCTCGCCGGTGCTCGGCACCGCAATGTTCTTCTGGGGCGGCAAGCCGTTCCTGACCGGCGGTTACTCCGAGCTGAAGGCACGCAAGCCGGGAATGATGCTGCTGATCTCGATGGCGATCTCGGTCGCCTTCGTCGCATCGTGGGCATCCACTCTTGGGCTGATTGCGCATGAACTCGACTTCTGGTGGGAGCTCGCGCTTCTCATCGTTGTGATGCTGCTCGGGCACTGGGTCGAAATGCGGTCGCTCGCTCAGACCTCAAGCGCACTCGATTCGCTCGCCGCGTTGCTTCCGGATGAAGCGGAGAAAGTTGAGGGGGATGACTTTGTCACCGTGCATCCGTCTGACCTCGTTGTTGGCGACGTCGTCATCGTGCGCCCCGGCGGACGCGTACCCGCCGACGGCGAAGTGATTGACGGTTCAGCCGAGGTGGATGAGTCGATGATCACCGGAGAGTCGCAGCCGGTTACCCGCGGCGAGGGCGACCGCGTCGTGGCGGGAACCGTGGCGACTGACAACTCGATCCGCGTGAAGGTTACGGCGATTGGCGATGACACGGCGCTCGCGGGCATCACGAAACTTGTCGAAACGGCGCAGAACTCCTCGTCGCCCGCCCAGCGCATTGCGGACACTGCTGCCGGCTGGTTGTTCTGGTTCGCGCTCGGTGCCGCTGCGATTACCGCTACCGTCTGGACCCTTGTTGGCAGCCCCGACGATGCCATCGTGCGCACCATCACCGTGCTCGTCATCGCCTGCCCGCACGCTCTCGGTCTCGCCATCCCGCTCGTCGTCTCGATCTCGACCGAGCGCGCGGCTCGCGCCGGAGTGCTCGTGAAAGACCGCTTGGCGCTCGAGACGATGCGCAAAGTCGACACCGTTCTCTTCGACAAGACAGGAACCCTCACGAAGGGCGAGCCAGCAGTCACGCACGTCGCGGCGGTCGGGGATGCGAGTGAAGACCGGGTGCTTCGGCTCGCAGCTGCTGCTGAGAACGACAGCGAGCATCCGCTGGCTAAGGCAATTGTGGCGGCAGCGCACGACCGCGAACTCGAACGCGTCACTGCCTCAAACTTCAGCTCGTCGAGCGGTGTTGGCGTTGAAGCTTCTGTTGACGGTGCGACGATCAGCGTTGGTGGGCCAAGCATGCTGCGTCAGCACGACCAGCAGGCAATCGAGGCCACCACCGAGTGGGCGGCAGACGGCGCGATCATTCTGCACGTGCTCTCGGACGGTCACGTGATCGGCGCAATCGGCCTCGCGGATGAGGTGCGCGAAGACTCGCGTCAGGCGATCGATGCCCTGCACTCGAAGGGCATCACGGTTGTGATGATCACGGGAGATGCGGATGCTGTGGCACAGTCGGTGGCGGCAGAACTCGGTATCGACCGGGTGTTTTCGGGCGTGCATCCGGAAGACAAAGCCAGCAAGGTTGCCGAACTGCAGAAAGCGGGCGGCACCGTCGCAATGGTCGGTGACGGCGTCAACGATGCGCCAGCGCTTGCCCAAGCGGATGTCGGAATCGCGATCGGCGCCGGAACAGATGTGGCCATCGCCTCGGCCGGTGTCGTGCTCGCGAGCGACGACCCGCGCTCGGTGCTTGCGGTGTTCGAACTCTCGCGCCGCAGCTACGGCAAGATGCGCCAAAACCTGTGGTGGGCTGCCGGCTACAACCTGATCTCGGTTCCCCTCGCAGCTGGAGTGCTTGCCCCTATCGGCTTCGTGCTTCCGATCTCCGTCGGAGCGCTGCTCATGTCGGCCTCGACCGTCGTTGTTGCGGCGAACGCTCAGCTGTTGCGTCGCCTCGACTTGCGGCCCGAAGCGGTAATTGCGCGTAAGGACTAGCGACCCATCCACCCGCCATCCACGTTGAGGATGAGCCCGGCTTGGTTTGTTAGTCAGTGTCGGAGGAGAGTGATTTTGGCGGCTGCCATCCCTCCTGCTTCCGGATTGCTCGCTGGATACTCAGACTGATTTCTCGCAGCTGACTCTGTTGTGCCTTTGTGAGCGGATCGAGGACAAATTCCGTGACCGACAAAGTGTGCACCGGGGTGGCCTTGTCGAGCATCTCCAGCCCGGCCTCGGTCAGGCTGGTAAGCATCGATCGCCCATCCAGGGGGTCTCGAGTGCGCTGTGCCCAACCCCGTCCCTCAATACGCGACACTGCTCGAGACAACCGCGAAAGCGAGCTGTTCGCATAATCAGCCAGAACGGTCATCCTCAGCGTGTGGTCCGGCGCGTCAGCCAATGCGAACAGGATGCCGTACTCAAAGTGCGTGAGATCGAAACCGCGGATCAGAGGGGCGTCGAGGGCGGGCGGCAGCCATTCCAGTACCGTCGCAAGCGCCGCCCACGTCGCGAGGTCATTTCCTGTGAGACGGTTCGGGGCGCTGGAATCGGTCATGGTTACACGTTACAGGTTTACTTGACTGAGCAACCAAATGAGGTTAGTTTTTACTTGACTGAGCAAGTAAAAAACGAAAGGTCCCTCGACCATGGATATGCAGCTGGAAAACAAACGTGCCTTTGTAAGTGGCTCGTCGCAAGGGATCGGGTACTCGATCGCGAAGGCGCTTCTCCGTGAGGGCGTAGCGGTGGTCATCAACGGCCGTGACGACAGCCGGCTCCAGCAAGCGCTGAAGAACCTCCAAGCTGAAGTACCTGGTGGGAACGTGACGGGTATTGCGGCGGACTTTGCGGACGCCGCCGAAGTGCGGCGCCTCCTCGATTCGCTCGGCCGCGTCGACATCCTTGTTAACAACGTCGGCCTCTTCGATTTGATGCCCTTCGCCGAAATACCCGACGATGACTGGTCGCGCTATTTCGACGTGAACGTGATGAGCGGAGTCCGGCTGTCCCGAGAGTTGATGCCCAGGATGATCGACGCAGGATGGGGCCGGATCATCTTCATCGGGAGCGAATCAGGCGTAAACATACCCGCTGATATGACGCATTACGGCGTGACCAAGGCGGGAATGCTCGCCTTGAGTAACGGCCTAGCTAAGCTCACCCGCGGTACCGGCGTGACGGTTAACACAATTCTTGGCGGCCCGACCTACTCAGACGGCGTAGCCGATACCGTCCGCGACATCGCCGAGGCGCAACAACTCTCGACGGATGATCTGAAGGCGACCATCATTGGGGGGAACCAGACCTCTCTCCTCGAGCGCTTCATCGAGCCTGCCGAAATCGCGAACCTCGCCGTCTATCTCTCGAGCCCGCTTTCATCTGCAACGAACGGAGCCGCCGTGCGCGCTGACGGCGGAGTACTGACCGCAATGCTTTGACCGGCGCAGGGGGCAGCGCCGCCCTCCGACTATGGCCAAAAACTGGCGTTCGAGGCGTATCTGGATCCGCCACCGGCCATAGAGAAGACCACCTGCTGCGCGCGCCAGCGAGGATTGCCAACAGCACCAACAGCACCAACAGCGTGCGCGTGAGCTCTAGCGGCCCATCCAGCCGCCATCCACGTTCAGGATGGCGCCCGAGACGTAGTCGGAGGAGCGTGACGCGAGGAACACGGTGGCACCCGCGAGGTCGCTCCCGACACCCCAACGACCGGCCGGGATGCGGCCGAGGATTGCCTTCGAACGGTCGGGGTCGTCTTGCAAGGCCTGGGTGTTGTCGGTGGCGATGTAACCGGGGGCGATTGCGTTTACGGTGATGCCCTTGCTGGCCCACTCGTTGGAGAGTGCCTTGGTGAGGCCGGCGATGCCGGACTTCGCTGCCGTGTAACCGGGAACGTTGATGCCGCCCTGAAAGCTGAGCAGTGATGCCGTGAAGATGATCTTGCCGCGGCCACGCTCGATCATCGAGCGAGCGATGGCTTGCGTGAGCGTGAACTGGCTCGACAGGTTCACCTGAATGACGCGATCCCACAGTTCAGTGGGGTGCTCGGCGGCGGGGGCGCGCTCGATGGTTCCGGCGTTGTTGACGAGGATGTCCACGTTGCGGGTCGAGAGTGTCTCGCCCAACGCGGCTACGGCATCCGAGTCGGCAAAGTCGCACGCGATGCCCTCGAAAGTGCGGCCATACGAGGTGACCGCCTTCTCGATGGCACTGCCGGAGGACTCAATGGTGGCGCTCACGCCGATGATGTTCGCCCCGGCGGCGGCGAGTGCCTCGGCCATGGCGAAGCCGATTCCACGCCGTGCCCCCGTGACAACCGCGGTGGTTCCGGTGAGGTCAAACATGCCGTTCATGGGATTGCCCTTCTCATTCGTGCTCACTTCTGGCCCGCGACATCCACGAGAATTTTCATCGCTTTACCTGCGGCCAGGTCAGCAAAAGCTTCGCTGGTTTGCGACAGCGGCACAATGCGCGTGATCAGAAGGTCGGCCGGGATGACGCCCGTATTGAGCAGTTCGATCGCCTTCTCGAAGTCGGTGCGCTGGTACACGCGCGCTCCCATAATGGTGAGTTCGCGCCAGAAGACGCGCTGCAGGTTGATCTCGCGGGGCGTGGGGTGGATCGCGACCACCACGAGAGTTCCGCGCACCTTCGCGAGGTCGGTGGCGCCAAGCACGGCAGCCGCAGCACCCGAGACTTCGAAGACCACGTCGGCACCGGCATCCGTGGTCCACTCGTTGACCCAGGCAACCTGGTCGACCTCGAGCGGGCTGATGGTCGTGAAGCCCAGCGCGTCGATCTGCGCGCGACGACCGGCGTCGATCTCGATTACGGCTACTTCAGCGCCAAATTCACGGGCGACGGATGCGATGAGCACCCCAATCGGACCACCACCGATAATCACGGCCTTGTCCCCGGGAACCAATCCCGAACGGCGAACATCGTGCACCGCAACCGCAGCAGGCTCGACGAGCGCGGCGTGATCGAGACGCAGCTCAGGCGGGAGGGCGACAAGCGTCTCGGCGGGAACATTCCACTTGCCCTGAAGCGCGCCGGGGGAGTCGATGCCGATGAAGTCGAGGTTCTGGCAAATGTGCTGGTTGCCGGCGAGGCACGCGGGGCACGTGTTGTCCCACCAGAGCGGCATGACGGTGACGTGGTCGCCAACGTTCCAGCCTTCAACGCCATTGCCGAAGGCGGAAATGGTGCCGCTCATCTCGTGACCGAAAGTGAGTGGCATCTGCACCCGAGCATCCATGTTGCCGTGCAGGATGTGCATATCGGTGCCGCACAGTCCGTTGTAGGCGACGGCGATTTGAACCTCACCGGCGGCCGGAGGCTTCGGTTCGTACTCTTTGACCTCAAGGCGTTGCTCGCCTACATAACTCACGCTCAGCACTGGTGCGCTCCTTTGCGATTAGTGGACACGAAGGGCGGATGAGGGGCAACGACGGTGCTTGGCACCGGATGTCGCGGCCTGGCTCCCTTGCGTGTATTTCTGCGTCATACTAGCATGATCAAACGATTGTTCACGAGGATCAACAGAAGGCTGAACAGCAATGACTGACGACAACGGCGCACCAACGGAGTCTGCGCCAATGGACCGCCCCCTCGAGGGCATCTTGGTGCTCGACTTCAGCCAATTCTTGGCCGGACCAGTCGCCGCAATGCGTCTCGCAGACCTCGGCGCCCGCGTGATCAAGGTCGAACGACCCGGCACGGGAGATATCGGTCGCACCCTCGCGTTCGCCGGTCGAGAGTTCGACGGCGACACCGTTTCCTTCCACGCGATGAACCGCAACAAAGAATCAATCACTGCTGACCTCAAGGTGGCCGACGACCTCGCCTACGTCAAAGAACTTGTCGAGCGTGCCGACGTGATCATCCAGAACTTTCGGCCCGGCGTGATGGAACGCATCGGGCTCGACTTCGAATCGGTGCGCGCCATCAACCCCGGCATCGTCTACGCCAGCGCGACCGGCTATGGCGAAGAGGGCCCGTGGAAGGATCGCCCTGGGCAAGACCTGCTCGCTCAGTCGATGTCGGGCATCCCGTGGCTCAACGGCTCGAAGACTGACGGCCCTGTGCCTGTCGGGCTCTCGATTGCCGACCACCTTATGAGCTGCCACATCGCTCAAGGAGTGACCGCCCTTCTCGTGCGTAAGTTCCGCACCGGCAAGGGCGGGCTCGTGCAGACGAGCCTGCTCGAAGCAATGCTCGACCTGCAGTTCGAACTGCTCAGCACCAAGCTCAACGACGACAGCATCACGGTGCAACGTCATGGCGAGCACTCGGCTCACGCCTTCTTGGCGGCGCCCTACGGCACGTATCCCACCACTGATGGTTACATCGCGATGGCGATGAATCCGCTGCCGAAACTGGGCGACCTGCTCGGCATGCCCGAACTGAGTGAGATGCACGACCCTCAACTGGCGTGGGATCGCCAAGAGTACGTCGAAGACCTGCTCGCCGCGCGCTTTGCGACCGGCACCACCCAACAGTGGCTCGACATTCTCGATGCCGGCGACGTGTGGTGTGCTCCCGTGCTCACGCTCGACGAACTGCTGGCCTCGGGTGGGTTCGAAGCGATTCGGATGACGCAGCCGGTCAGCCGCGGAGGCAACGAGTTGCTCACCACCCGCAGCCCCATTCGCGTTGATGGCCAGATTCTCACGAGCACTAAAGCGGCCCCGACTCTCGGAGAGGACAACGCTCGAGTGCGTGCCGAGTTCCCCTCCCGCGCCGCCGCAACAAGCGCCCCCGCAACCCAGGAGGCCTCCGCATGAGCCCGACGATCATCAAGGGAATGACCTGGGAACACGAGCGCGGCTACGGCAGCGTCGTGAAGGCCGCCGAAGCGTATCGCTCGGTAGCTCCCGATGTTGAGGTGCAGTGGGAGTACCGCTCACTGCAGGCTTTTGCCGACCAAGACTTGGACAGCATGGTTGAGCAGTACGACCTGCTTGTGATCGATCATCCGCACATTCCGATTGCTGCAGAAGATGCCCTCTTCACTCCGCTGAACGGTCGCGGCTTTGACTCCGAGCTGGCCACGCTGGCAACGCAGTCGGTTGGTCGCTCGCACGAGTCGTACCAGCACCTCGGCCAGCAATGGGGCCTTGCGCTCGATGCTGCCGCGCAGGTTGCCGCGTTCCGCCCCGATATTCTCGAGTCGCCGCCGCGCATCTGGGATGAGGTGATCGCGCTCGCCGAAGAGGGTCGAGTGCTGTGGCCCTTCAAGCCCGTCGACGCGTATTCGAGCCTCATCACGATCGCGTCAGGGCTCGGCGAAGATGCCATGGCTGACCCCGGCGTCTTCCTCTCAGAAGACATGCTGACCCGCGCGATGGAATTGCTCACTCGCTTGGCGCGGCTGGTGCCAGCCGACAACGCCGGCTTCAATCCGATTCAGGTCGCGGATGTGCTCGCCGAGAGTGACACCTTCGCGTACGCGCCGCTGCTGTTTGGGTACACCAACTACTCGCGTGCGGGCTACCGGTCAAACCGCGTGCAGTACATCGACATCCCGAGCTCCACTCGTGGCGTTGCCGGCTCGCTGCTTGGCGGTGCGGGTATCGCCGTGTCGTCACGCAGCCAGGTGATGGATGCCGCGATCGCGCACGCCTACTGGCTCGCGTCGGGCGCCGTGCAAGAGGGTTCGTACTATGACGGCGGCGGCCAGCCCGGCAACGCCGTCGCGTGGGAGAGTGCGCGCACCAACGCCGACAGCCTCGACTTCTTCACCGGCACGCGCGCAACGCTCGAAGGTGCCTACCTGCGCCCGCGGTTCGCTACCTACATCGAACTACAAAATGCGGTCTCCCCGCTCGTGACCTCAGCCCTGCGCGGCGAGATCACCATTGACGAACTACGCGAACGCCTCGACGCTGGCGTCGCAGAATGGCTGGTGCGCTGATGCTCACGAAAGACCGCTGGTATGACGACCACGAGGTGGGGGAGCGGCGCGAAACCGTTGGCCGCACCATCACCGAAGCTGACATTGTGCTGCACGCTGGCCAGACCGGCGACTTCTTTCCGCACCACATGGATGCCGAATGGATGGCGACGCAGCCGGCTGGTCAGCGCATTGCCCACGGCACCCTCATCCTCTCCGTCGCCGTGGGGATGACGGCGGGCGACATCAACCCGCAAGCGATGAGTTATGGCTACGACCGCATCCGCTTCATCCGCCCCGTCTTCATTGGGGACACCATTCGGGTAACCGCCGAGATCAACGAGATGTCGTTGCACGCGAAGCGACCGGAGGAGGCTGGCTACCTGCACGAGCTGGTCACGGTAACCAACCAACATGGTGACACCGTGATGGTGCTGACTCATCTTTATCTGGTCAATCGACGTACCAGCGACTAGTTGCCCGAATACACTGGCAACTATGGCTACTTTGAGTGATGTTGCGACCCGCGCCGGAGTTTCGGTGTCGGCGGTTTCGCGGGTGCTGAGTGAAAAACCTGGCGTGCGAGTGAGTGTGGCGACCCGTCAGCGCATTCATGATGCAGCGAAAGAGCTTAACTACCGCCCCAACTTCACGGCTCGAGCCCTCAAGTCGTCGCGCACTCACGCCGTCGGCCTTGTGGTGCCCGGTGTGACCAACGCCATCTTTGCTGAGCTCATGCGCGGAGTGGAAGAAGAGGCCAGCAGCAAGGATTACATGGTGCTGATCGCCAGTACCGAACGTTTGCCCGAAGGTGAAGAGTCGATCCCGCGCCTCATGGGTGAGGGACGAGTCGACGGTGTTCTCGTGCAGTTCGGTGACCACCTAAGTGGTGACGATCTGCGCACGGTGACCGACAGCGGCTTGCCCGTGATCTCGATCAACACAATCAACCCTGGCAGCGGTGGTTCTGTTCGCCTCGAAGATGAGGCGGGGATGCGCCTGGCAACCGAGCACCTCATCGAGCTCGGCCACACCCGCATCGGGTACGCCGGCGGTGTGCCAACCTCGGAGTCAGGTCAGCGACGTCTCGCCGGATTCCTCGAGGCGATGGCGAACGCGAAACTCACGGTCGAACCCGAACTCGTCACCGACTTCGGCTACTACCCCAAGCAGGGTGCTCAAGCCCTCGATGCGATGGCCGAGTTGTCGACCCCACCCACAGCGGTGGTCGTGGCGAACATCAACGCCGCTCACGGTGTGCTTTCGGAGGCACGACGGTTGGGCATCCGCGTACCTGAAGACATGTCGATCGTGGCGATGCACGACACCTGGACCGCCGAAATTGCGTGGCCACCGCTGACCTGCGTGCGCCTGCCGCTCTATGAACTTGGCCGTGCTGCGATGGCCAGCCTGTGGGAGAACATCAACTCGGGAACGGCCGAAGACCGTGTCATCGCCGACCCAGCACCCGAGCTGATCGTGCGCGAATCTACTGCGCCACCGGCGCGCTAACACTCCCTGGAGGGGCCAACAGTGAAAACCAGATCAACTCAGCGTGGACTTGAACTGACAGAGATCGGCCTGGGGGCCGCGCAGTTGGGAAACCTCTACCGTGAAACCACGGACGCTGAAGTTGACGAGAGTGTTGCCGCCGCGTGGGATGCCGGAGTTCGCTACTTCGATACTGCGCCGCACTACGGGCTCGGCCTCTCGGAGCGTCGCCTCGGCGAGCAGCTGCGCACTCACCCCCGCGACAACTACGTGATCTCGAGCAAGGTCGGCAAGCTCCTCGTACCGAATCCCGGTGGAGAAGACCAGATGGATGACCAGGGCTTTGCCGTGCCCGCCGTCACCAAGCGTCAATGGGATTTCAGTCGCGACGGCATCCTTCGCTCAGTCGAAGATTCTCTCGCCCGCACCGGGCTCGACCACTTCGATGTGCTCTACATGCACGACCCCGACGACCACTTTGAGCAGGCCTCGACCGAGGGAATCGGCGCACTCATTGAGCTACGCGAGCAGGGCGTGGTGAAGGCGGTTGGTGCAGGAATGAACGCGTCGGCTCCGCTCGCCGAGTTGATCCGCCGCGCGGATGTTGATCTCGTAATGTGTGCAGGACGCTTCACCCTTGTCGACGATTCGGCGCTCGCAGACCTCATGCCCCTCGCTCTCGAACGCAACGTCGGCGTTGTCGTTGCCGGCGTCTACAACTCGGGATTGCTCGGCCGCAATCGACCGAGCCCCGATGCAACCTTTGATTACGGGCCGGTTCCGCCCGAGATTCTTGAGCGGGCCAATCGGGTTGCGGATGCGTGTGAAGCCCACGGCGTCACACTTCCCGAGGCCGCTATCGCGTACGTACTGCGGCATCCGGCGGTCGTTTCCGTTGTGGTCGGAGCGCGCGGGGGCGGACAGGTGCGGTCGAACATCGAACGCTATGCGTCCACGATGCCCGAGGGGCTCTGGGGCGACCTCGAAGCTGCCGGGCTGGTTGCTGCGCTCTAGATCACCGGGCTAATAGCGCCATGCCCACCTCAACAGCGCCCGCAGTCTGAAGTGCAATTGCGCGGATGCGGTCCCACATGCTTGTGATCAAACGATTGATCAGATACCGTAACCATTATCGCTCGCTACTAGAAATGAGGCGCCCTTCCCATGGGACTCACTGATACAGCTCTCACCATTACCGCCGTGCGCGCAGTGTTGCTTTCGCACCGGTACCAGCCCGGAGAAGAACTCACGTGGGTCGGAGGCACCATTTGGTCCTGGGATGCCGCTCTCGTCGAAGTAACCCTCTCTGATGGAACCACCGGAGTCGGGGAAGCGGGAGCCGGCATCATGGCAGCCGCCGCCGTGCCTGGAATCGTGGATGCCTTCCGCCCCTACGTTCTCGACCACGAATTCGCTCACCCCCTCGAAGTCGCCGACCACCTCCGCGCCTACACCGCTTTCTGGGCGCGTGGCGGAATGCTCAACGGCGTTGCCGGAGCAATCGAAACAGCCGCGATGGATGCCGTAGCTAAGCGCCTCAGCGTGCCAGGCTACGAAGTGCTCGGTGGCCTCAAACGCGACTGGATCGAGTCGTACGCCAGCGGCGGACTCGGCACGACCTTCGGCGAAGTCTCCGACTGGGCTGCCGCCCAGATCGAAGCCGGCTTTGGCACCGTGAAGTTCCGCGCCATGACCGACCCAGACACCACCATCAAGCTGCTCGACCATGTGACCGCGCTGCTACCCGAGGGCGTGCAGTTCGTCATTGACGCCGTGCAGGCCTGTGCCTCTGACCCGTGGCCCGTCGAGGAAGCAATTCGCGTTGGCCATAAGGCTGCCAAACTTGGTGCTCGCTGGTACGAAGAACCTTGCCAGGCGGATGACGTGGCTGGCTACGCCGCCGTGCGTGCCGCCGTGAACGTACCGATCTCCGGTGTCGAATCCAACGGAACCGTGCGGGACTTCGCTCAACTGCTCGACGCGAATGCGCTCGATGTTGCTCAGCCCGACGTCACTTTCGTCGGTGGCCCGAAGGCCTTCGCGCAGGTCGCCGAACTCGCTCACGCCACTGGCGTGAAGACGGTTCCCCACGTGTGGGGCAGTGGTGTCACCGTCGCCGCGAACCTGCACACCGTGCTCGCCAACCCCTACGTTGAACTCTTCGAGTACTGCACCCTGCCCAATCCGCTGCGTGACGCGATGCGAGTGGAAGAGGTCGAGTTCAAGGACGGCGGCATCGTCGCTCCGAAGGCTGCCGGCCTCGGCATCCAGCTCACTCCCGAAATCGAAGCACAGTTCCCGTTCAGCCCTGGAGGTGGCCATGTCATCCGCTAACCCCACGCCCGAAGCATCCGGAGCCGCAGCCGCAGCCGCAGCCGGAGCCGCAGCCGCAGCAGCAACCGGCAAAGCAGGGTTCACCCCGTTGCCCGGCGACGAGCGTCTCACGACCGCGATTCTGAGTGACTCGTGCGACGAATCGGGCTTGCGCAACCAAGTGCTCAACCAGCGCCTCGCGCCGATAACGCCGGGGTCGCGAGCTTTCGGTCGCGCCCGCACGGTGCGGTTCGCTCCGGCACTCGAGTCAGATCTCGACGACCCCTACAAGGAGTCAATCGACTTCATCGACGGCATTGGCGCTGGCCAGATGATTGTGATCGCCACCGACAACAGCAACGATTCTGGCTTCTGGGGAGAACTCTTCAGTGCGGCAGCGCTTGGTGCGAAAGCCTCCGGCGTCATCACCGACGGCAACCTGCGCGACACTGACAAGATCGCCGAACTCGGCTTTCCGTCGTTCTCGCGCTCGCGCCGCCCGATCGACTTTCGGGCCCGGATGCGCGTCATCGCCTCCGATGTTGTCGTCGAGTTGGGCGGAGTGCTCATTGCGCCCGGCGATCTCGTGATGGCCGATGATGACGGTGCCGTCGTAATTCCCCAGGCGCACGAAGAAGAAGTGCTCACGCGAGCTCGCACCCGAGCATCCAATGAATCGACGGTTCTGGCTGAACTGCTTGCCGGAGATTCTCTGCGCACAGTGTGGGAACGACACGGCATTCTCTAAACTGGCAACCGGCGAAGGGACAACACCGTGGTTTTTCCAATCATTGACTCTCACCAGCACGTCTGGAACCCCAATAGGGCGCACTATGACTGGCTCGACGATTCGTTGGCCCCAATAAACCAGGTGATGACGCTCGACCAACTGATTCCTGAGCTGCGGGATGCCGGCATTGACTACACCGTTCAGGTTCAGTCTGCCGACAATTTCGATGACACGCGGCTCATGGTTGAGTCAGCAGCGGCGCACCACGAGGTCGCTGCGATTGTCGGCTACGCCCCGATTGATCGCCCCGAGCAAGCGGCACGAACGCTTGAATCGTGGCAGGGCGATACGCGCATGGTCGGGGTTCGCACGCTCATCCATACCCAGGAAGACCCGGAGTGGTTGCTGCGACCCAACGTCGACGAGGGGCTCACTGTGCTGGAGCGCGCTGGGCTCACCTTCGACGTGGTCGCAGTTCTACCGGAGCACCTCGCGCTGATTCCAGAACTCTCGAGGCGGCATCCCGAACTTCGCATGGTGATCGATCATTTGGCGAAACCGCCGATCGGGCTCGACGAGCGTGAACCGTGGTGGTCGGCGATTGAGATTGCTGCCGAGAACCCGAATGTTTACGCGAAGATCAGCGGGCTCTACTCGGCGGCTGGTGATCCACAGCAGTGGACCACCGAATACGTTCGCCCCTATTTCGAACGGGCCATCGAGGTCTTCGGGCCGAAGCGACTGATGTATGGCGGCGACTGGCCCATTTCGGTGCTCGCCGGCGGCTACACCCGGGTCTGGCAGGGCCTCCAACCGCTCTTCGACAGCGTGGATGCCGCAGACCGCGAACAACTGCTCGGCCGCACCGCCGCGGAGTTCTACCGCATCGATCCCGCGCGCATTGGCTATTGAGGTGCAGCGCACAAACCCGTAGATAACAGTTGAAAAACCTTTGATCAAACGTTTGCACAACTTACTAGGTTGGTATAACGTTTGAGCACCGGAGAAACCGAGCCGTTCCAGCGCCTCGCGTCTCTCCACTACGAAGCAGTAGTAACTCACCTAGGAGTGTCAATGAAGACGAAGAGGTTTCTTTCCGCCAGTGCAGGAGTGGCCATAATTTCCGCCGCTGCACTCGTTCTATCCGGCTGTTCAGCTGACGGAGGCGCAACCGCCCCCGAACAAACTGACTCGGGTGGAAAAATCACGGTGTGGGTTGACCCGCCCCGTGTTCCCGCAGCAGAAGCTTTCCAGGAAGCACACCCTGAGATCGAAATCGACGTTGTCCAGATCGATGGCACCGTCGGTGGGCAGACCGTGAAGCAGGCATTCGCCAACTTCGACTCTGCCGGATCAGGATGGCCTGACGCCATCTTCTTCCCCTCCAATGACGACATCGCGTGGGCGACTGGTGCAGCGAGCAACTACGCCGCAGACCTCACCGATCTGCTCCCCGATGTTATCGACGGCTACGACCCCGCAGTGCTCTCGTTCTGCGACATCGATGGTCAGATTCGTTGCCTCCGCAACGACGCTGCACCTGACGTGTTCTGGTACAACAAGGCATTCTTCGACGAGAACGGCTACACGCTCCCCACCACGTGGGAAGAGTACGGCGACCTAGCTGTGGAAATTGCAGCAGACCACCCCGAAAAAATCAGCGGATTCTTGGGCGACGCTTACGCAGTCAACCGCTACCTTCAGGCAGCAGACTGCCCCACGAACGACCGTCTTTCCGAGTCGGAAGTTCACATCAACCTCGACGACCCGAACTGTGTTCGCGCTAACGAACTGCTTACGCAGATGTACGACGGTGGCGCACTCACAACTCAGGGCATCTTCGATGGTGACGCCGCAGCAGCTGGTGTCAACCTCGTGATGAGCCCCGGTGCCGTCTGGTGGGGCAACTACCTCTTCCGCGATACCTGGAAGATCCCTGCAGGCCAGATGAGTGCAAGCGCACCGTTGACGTGGGAAGGCGAATCAAGCCCGACCGCCGGTAACGAAGGTGGCGGCCTCTGGGGCGTCTCCTCACACATCACCGGAAAGCAGCTCGAAAACACGCTGACCTTCGCAACCTTCGTCGCAACCGACCCGGCGTGGCAGGTTGAGTTGTCAACCGGTCTCCCCGGTTACGGCCCGATTCAGGATGCTTGGCTCGCCAAGCTCGAAGCTGACGGCTACTTCGCCGATGTTGCCTCCGTGCAGCAAGCATTCAAGGATGCGGCAGCAGCAGTAGCGCCGTACTCCTACATGCTCTACGACACGGGTGCAGCGTGGACCGAGACAGTTAGCCCCACGCTGATCGCTAACGGTTCGATGAGTGATGCGCTCGGTACCTTCGGAGAAGAGCTCGTGAACCGCGCCAACTCAGTCGGCTACACGGTCACCGCCGAATAGCAGCAACCAGCTAGGCACAGCATGTGTGGGGGTTTCAGATCCTTGAGGCCCCCACACTCTGTTCCACTCCACAACTCATAGGCGAGGAATACATGAGCAGCTCAACGCTAGCCACGAAAGGTACGGAGCCACCGGCTACCGGCCCCCGTGCATCCACCACCCCTCGGCGTCACCGCACACGCCATGCAGAAGCCCGCGGCGCCTGGATTTTGCTTGCCCCCTACCTCGCCCTGCTTCTCGTTGCCGCAGCAATCCCCATCGGTTACGCCTTCTGGATCGCCCTGCAAAAAGCTCCAACACTCGTCGACCCCACCAGCGGATTCGGCGGCTTTGACTCGTTCATCACGGTAATTACCGATTATCGGTTCTCCGGAACGTTCATCAACATCTTCTCCGTCATGATCGTGTGGTTGCCGCTCATGATGGTCGGAATCGTCGGCCTGGCGCTGCTGGTACATGCCAGCCCCGGACGCTTTGGCGACACAATGCGTTTCTTCTACTTCATCCCGGGAGCGTTGAGCGGAATCGCGAACTTCGTGCTCTGGGTCTACCTCCTTCACCCCACCCAGTCACCGCTCGCGCCACTCTGGCAAGAAGTCGGGTTCGGGTCGCTCAAAGAGATCGTCACCGACGGCAACATGCCGATGATTCTCACCGGAATGCTGTTCTTCCAAGGCGTCGGAACGTGGATCATTGTCGTCAATGGCGGCCTCAACGGTATTCCAGACGAAATCTTTGAGGCAGCCAAGATCGACGGCGCACGCGCGTGGGATTTGGCGTGGCATATCAAGCTTCCGCTCATCCGCCCCTGGATCGGCTATGCAGCCCTAATGAACCTCGCCTACGGTTTCCAGCTCTTCCTCGAGCCGTACCTGCTGCGACAGATTTCCTCTGGCGCGATTGCGGGCGAGTGGGCACCAACCCAGCTGGGTTACGCCTTCGCGTTCACGAACCGAAACTTCCCCGCCGCAGCAGCGCTCTCCATCATTCTGCTCGTAATTACCCTCAGCATTGGAGTCGTCATCGTGATGAAGAGTGGACTCTTCGGCGACGAAAAGGAGAAGAAGCGATGAGCAACAGCGCTCCCGGCGTCGTCGGCGCCAAACACTGGACGGTTGGCCGGATTGCCCGCATCACCGTCATGGTGATCGTTGCTGCCGCCTTCATCCTGCCCATCATCGGCTTCATCGCGATGGCCTTCCGCAGCCAAGAAGGTGTGCTCGCGGGAACCGATGGTTTCCTTGGCCTCGGCGGAATCTCGTGGGACAATGTCGTGTTCAGTTGGAGCCAGATCAATGGCTTCGGCCCCGGTGATGGTGGCCTCTTCACCCGCTGGGTAGGAAACTCGCTCGTGATCGCCATCGTTGGCGGAGTGCTCGCCCTCGTTGCAGCGCTGCCAGCAGGGTATGCACTATCTCGACTGCGGTTCCGCGGCCGCAAGGTGCTGCTCTTCGCTACCCTGCTCGCCATGGTGATGCCCAACACTGTTCTCGTCATCCCGCTGTTCCTCGAAGTGAATGCCATCGGCGCCGTCGGCCAATTGTGGCCAGTGGCAGTAATCATGGGCTTCTTCCCCTTCGGCACGTACCTCGTCTATATCCACTTCATGACGACAATGCCGCAAGAGCTGGTAGAAGCAGCCCGGATCGATGGCCTCAGCGAGATCTCGACCTTCTTCTACGTGGCACTGCCCATTTCGAAGCAAGTCATCGCGCTCGTCGCGTTCTTCTCCTTCGTGGCTAACTGGACCAACTTCTTCCTCCCCTTGGCACTGTTGACCTCTAACCAGGAGAACAAAACCATCTCGATCGGCATCCAAGAGCTCATCGGTGCCAGCCCACTGTTCAATGCAACAGTGGCGGCCGGGCTCGACGTGAAGCTCTACATGCCCCAGCTCGCGCTCGCCACGTTCATCTCCATGATCCCCCTGCTGATCGTGTTCCTCACGGCCCAACGCTTCTTGATGCGGGGACAAACGGTTGGTGCGGTGAAGGGATAACCATGAAACGAGTAGCCCAGGTCATCGGCCTCCCACCCGAGAACCGCGAAGAGTATGAGCGATACCATGCCGCCGTGTGGCCAACGATTCTCGAACGACTCGCGGCCAGCAACATCCACAACTATTCGATCTATCGTCACGGCGACCTGTTGTTCTCGTACTTCGAGTACACGGGTGACGACTACGAAGCTGATCAGGCCGCTATCGCCGCAGATCCCGAAACCAAGCGGTGGTGGGCACTTCAAGAACCACTGCAACGACCACTGGATGATCGTGCCGACGGTGAGTGGTGGAAAGAGCTGCCCGAGGTCTTCCACAGTGACTAGTTAGACGAGCAAAGCCCGCGCACTACCAGCGCCCCATTTCTGTATTTCTGTTCTGAGCAAGGAGAACTCTTCAGCATGACTACTATCACCAGCGTTGACGTCTACGACGTGCGTTTTCCGACGTCGCTCACCGCCGCCGGCTCTGACGCGATGAACAAGGATGGCGACTACTCGGCCGCCTATGTTGTACTCCGCACTGACGAAAAGGGCGTCGCGGGCTACGGCTTCACCTTCACCATTGGCCGAGGCAATGACATCTGTGCGCTCACTGCTGAACAGCGAGCTGCACCGCTCGTTGGTCGGGATGTTGACGAGATCGTCGGCGACCTTGGTGGCATCTACCGCGAACTGAAGTCTGATTCGCAATTGCGTTGGCTTGGGCCAGAGAAGGGTGTCGAGCACTTGGCGATGGCCGCCGTGATGAATGCCGTGTGGGATCTTGCTGCTCGCCGCGCGGGTAAGCCCTTGTGGCGGTTGCTCGCCGACATGACTCCTAAGCAGCTTGTCGACACCGCAGACTTCCAGTACCTCACCGACGCTCTCACCAAAGACGAAGCGATCGCGATGCTGAGCGAACTTGCTCCCACCAAGGAGCAGCGCATTGCCGAACTCACCGAGTCGGGCTACCCCTGCTACACCACGAGTGCTGGCTGGTTGGGCTACTCCGACGAGAAGCTTCGCCGACTCTGCCAGGAGGCTGTGGATGCCGGCTACCGCCACATCAAGCTGAAGGTCGGTGCGAATCTTGACGATGACATCCGGCGCTGCGGTATTGCCCGCGAAGTCATCGGTGCCGACGCGAAGCTCATGATCGATGCGAACCAAGTCTGGGACGTCAATGAGGCTATTGATTGGGTAAAGGCGCTCGCGCAGTTCGACCCGTTGTGGGTTGAGGAGCCGACGAGTCCGGATGACGTGCTCGGTCACGCTGCTATCCGCAAGGCCGTTGCGCCCATTGGTGTTGCGACGGGAGAGCACGGTATGAACCGTGTGCTCTTCAAGCAGATGTTCCAGGCCGAAGCCATCAACTTCTGCCAGCTCGACTCGGCCCGCCTCGCCGGCCCGAACGAGATCATTGCCGTGTACCTGATGGCCAAGAAGTTTGGCGTTCCGGTCTGCCCGCACGCTGGTGGCGTTGGCCTCTGCGAGCTCGTGCAGCACCTCTCGATATTCGACTACGTCGCTGTGTCGGGCACTCTCGAGAACCGGGTAACCGAGTTCGTCGACCACCTGCACGAACACTTCGTTGACCCCTGCATCGTCGAGAACGGCGCCTACCGGGTGCCGATGGCACCGGGCTACTCGGCGCAGATGCACGAGTCGTCGGTCGCCGAGTTCTCGTTCCCCGATGGCAGCTACTGGGCGGGTGTGGCTGTCGCGTCGTAGTTGCGGGGAAGCCGCAGGATCACGCCGGTGACATCGTGCACGAGTGGGAGTTCGTACCGTCGGCTGCTGATCGTGTTGTAGCCCGCAGCAGCTTCACGCTGCTCGCGAGTCTCGACTCGGTTGTAGCCGAAGAACCGAATCCACCCGAGGGCGAGCCCGCTCGCTAGCGAGAGCGTGACCCCGGCCGGATACGCGACGGGAATGCCTTGCGTGCCGACGATAACCAGAGTGATCCCCACGATCTCGAGTATGACGCACAGGCCAATGAATTGACCGGCGAGGTGATGCAGGCGCCGTGCGCTTGATCCCGGCACGAGCGTCATTCTTTGTTCGAGAGGCATCACACCCACGCTTTCCACGTGCGGATCACACGGGAGGTGCGGCGCGCCATCCACTTGTCGAGCTCGGGGTCGGCGCCGGGCGCTCCAAGCAGCGTGGGGGAGAGGAAACCGAGAAAGGGGCGCGTCTGGAGTTTCACCACTCCGCACTGCCCGAAGGCTTCAATCTGCTCCGCAATCTCGGCTACCTGGGCGTCGATGTCGCCGGGTTCGGTGTTGCTCTCGAAGACGAGATCGGGGCCGGCCTCAAGAACGTAGCCGCCGTCAGAAACCACGGTCACAGAGATGTCGACAGCCCCGGGCGTGGGTGGAGTGAAGTCAACTGTCGCCGTAAATGTGTTGAGGAATTGCGGATGCACGACGACCTGAATCGCCGGAAAGTGGGCTGCGATCCGCTCGGCCACCTTCTCGGCAACGAGTGCGGCAATGTTCGCGGTCACTTCAGCTCCTCCGGTCCACGGACCAACTCGATTCGACCGCGACCCCGATGGCGGTTCCATGGAATCCACGTCGCTGAAATGCGAAAAACGTTCAGCCCACGATGAATCTCCCACCCGACGCGAGTCCGCAACCCGCGCAGGTTCAGTGTGCCGTAGCCCGCCGGACCGCCGACGCCATACTGGTACCTCATTAGGGCGTGCACGAGTTCTGGCAGTGTTGCATCGGCCGAAATTTCTATCCCGCTTTGCCTCACCCCGTCGTTGGTTAAGTAGTTGCGCAGTCGTTGTGCAAACTCGGCGGGTTCCGGCTCACCGTTGACGTTCACATCGATAGAGACGCGTTCTCCGTGAACCGAGATGATCAGCCTGCGGCCGAGTGCATCGAACCCCTCGTACTCTTCGTTAACAACGTCGACCGCTTCAACGGCAAGACAGGCAGCTTCGATGGTGAGGAACATCGAAAGATCACCGTTCTCATCCAGAACGATCGGGAGCGTTGCACCCATTACGACGTCTCCTTCTGTGGCTGCAGCAACTCAGACTTCTCAAAGTCCAGCGCGCGACCGAGGCTCGCCAGCGCGCGGCGCTGTGTGCGATCGAAATGGACGAGGTCGCTGAGTCGGGGTTCTGGGCTGCAATACTCCCCAAACTCCGCAGTACCGTCTTGCCAGGTAATTAAGAAGGACTGAAGTGACTCCTGTGGGTCATCCAGCTCATCCCACGCCGCGCGATAGAGACTCACGGTGAGGAAGCGACAGACTCGTGCTGCCTCGGGGAAGGCGCGCAAACTCACGCTAAGTAGCTCCACTCCGATCTCGCGTTCTTCCTCACGGAAGCTGAACGCGATGCGCTCCTCCCGCGGTGTCAGTGTCATTCCGTCTTCGAACCGTTGGAGCGTTATCCGCACCGCATCAGAAACCGAAAGCAATCCGACTCGGTAGCCAACGCTCAACACCTCTTCTGTGAGCAGGCTTACTGGCAGTAGTGATTCTGGAAGCGGGGTGCTTGAGCAAACCAACTCCACTGAGAGTCGCTGGTCTTTGAACCACTGCTCACGCGGCTGCAGATCCTTCACGTACCCTTCAGCCCCCTCGCGATTCCTGCGCAGCACAGGATAAATCGACGCTATCGGTTGGGGGAGGCAACCTGCTAGAGAAAATGAGTTTTAGTGGGCGCTTGTACCTCTATCTGGGTGGAGAGCGTCGGTCGCGGAGGGTGAGTGACGGCTGCACAAGACCCGAGGGCGCAGGCTTGGGCTCGAGCGGCAGGGCGAGCAGTCGCACTGATGAGTTGAAGAAGTAGCCAGTCACGAGAAGCGTTTGAAGTAGGGAAATGATGCTCGCTGCTAGCGCGAACGGTCCGTGAGGGGTCTCGACGACGAGAAGCCATACTTCGTTCAGGGCGAGGATTGTCGTCAGCATGCCGAGAATGAACCCGGCTGGAGGGCGGGCGGTCGCTCGCCACCAGGGGCGAGGCGCCGCAAGTGGCTCGGCTGCGCCGCGAAAAGTTCGCACCCCCACGACAAATGCCAACGAGCTGAATGCCACCCCACACACGAGGGAAGCAGCAGGTGGTGCCCCCGCGGAATCGAGAACGAAGAACAGAAGTCTCCCGCTAATGAGATAGGTGCAGTAGAACGCCAACTTTGCCCACCACGCAACAATCCGGAACGGTCGGATGTTGACATCACTCATAGTGGACCGGAAACCTTTCGTGGGGTGATAGCTGAGTTCTCTTCGAAAACTACACCACGACCGTGACCACGACCGTCCCGGTGCCCGTGTGGACGGAAGGGCGCCGTCGTGCGGTTACGTTACCGCTGGTGAATTCGTAGACCACTTGGACGAGGTCCAGTCGGATTCGTGATCCGTGAAGCATGGGGGCGAACTCATCCTGGGGTTGCTGCTGGCTCGGCTGGCCCGCGCTAAGGAGCACGCGCCGAGTGTCGGGTATCCGGTGCTAGCTGCGGCGCGGCCGTAGTGGGCGTCATGATCGTGTAGTTGACCGCGAAGCACTCAACATCCGCGGACTTGCAGGAAAAATGGAAGCTAAGGACCTCCATCGTGGCCCCAATACTCGGTCCAGAACTGTGAAGAATTCGCAGCTACACACCCGCTCATTTCTGAGGTCGGGCCTGCCCGTCGCGGCAGATGATGTTCGCATTTTTATACCCACATATGTCATTGTCATCTATTCGACACGCCGCGTGTCCCCCTAAAGGGGGGTATGCCCCATCGGGGCAACGGGAGTAGCTTCACTCACTACCCCCTTATTGGGGGTCAGTACCCGCAAGAGCAAGCACCACCTACCCGCCCCGCAGCGCGTGCCAACCAGCGCGCCTCCCCCAACGCCCGTCCCCCGACGGGCGCAAGTTCTAGTGCGCAAAAAACCGACACCCGAAATGTCGTGATCCCGATGCAAGAGCCGTTTTACCCATCCCCAAAATCACCCGCCCCCAACAAGAACCCGAGCCTTACCCGCTGCCTGAGTTCACTCATTTCTCCCCGAGAGCTGAGAAATGAGTGAACTCAGAAAATTACCTGCCCAGCCCGCTCCCGAGCGAGAGCGCGGCCACCTCCGGTTGGTAGATGCCACCGAATTCCATCCGCTATCAACAACCACGCGGCATCCAGAGTCAGGCTTGGCCTGGGCTCGCACGTACGAGACGAAACTACTGATTACGGATGCCGTAATCATTTGTTTCGCGATGATCGCGGCGCTCTCGACCAGAGCAGAATCGACCAGCATCCCCGTCTTTCTCGTCAGCGTGAACCCCCTCATGTGGCTTGGCCTAGCTGGTGTCGCGATGATTTGGCTCGCGTTGCTCCAGATTTTCCACACTCGAGATCGGCGAGTAATCGGTGCCGGCGCCAACGAGTACAAGAGCCTCATCACCGCCAGCATGACCATGTTTGGGCTGTTATCCATCACGCTTCTGATTGTCGAAGCCGGCTTCCCCGGCAAAGGCGCAGTGCTGGCGATGGCGATCGGAGTCATCGTTCTTCTCGCCAGTCGGTGGTCCTGGCGACGCTGGCTCACTAGGCAACGGCGCCTCGGCCGCGCACTTTCACGGGCCGTCGTTGTCGGTACGAGCAGCGAAGTCGACTACGTCGTATCGCGAATCAAAGGCAACCTGAGTGCGGCATTCGCCGTTGTTGGAGTCTTGACGGAACCGGATTCTCAAGACTCGCCGAAATCTGAATCCTCCACGAGGTATGAATTCGGTCCAGAACGGGTCGCTGCGACCGCCGCCGAGCTTGGCGCTGACGCTGTGATCGTTGCTGGTGATCATGGCTGCGGAAATGACTTCATCCGCAACCTTGCGTGGCAACTCGAGGGTACGGCCGCCGAGCTGATACTGGCTTCACGCCTAGCGAATGTGGCAGGGCCGCGCATCCACTTTCGGCCCGTTGAAGGCCTTCCTCTTATCCACGTTGAAATTCCCCAGTTCGAAGGGGGAAAGCACGTCGTCAAGCGTGGCCTCGACATCGTTGTCTCTGCCCTCGCACTTGCCATTCTTTCGCCGCTCTTTCTCCTCTTAACTGTGCTGATCCGTTTGGACAGTCCAGGGGGCGCTCTCTTCAGCCAAGTGCGGGTGGGGCGCAACCTTGAAATGTTCCGTATGTTCAAGTTTCGTTCGATGGTCACGGATGCCTCCGAGAAGTTGGCTGAGCTCACTCAGAAGAACGAGGGTTCGGGGGTGCTCTTCAAAATGAAGAACGATCCGCGAGTTACCAAAATCGGTCGATTCATCCGAAAGTATTCGCTTGATGAACTGCCACAAATCTGGAACGTGCTGAAAGGCGACATGAGCCTCGTCGGCCCACGTCCGCCGCTGCCCAACGAAGTGCGTGCGTATAAAGGGAAGGTCAACCGGCGCATGTACATCAAGCCTGGGCTTACCGGGATGTGGCAAATCAATGGACGGTCGGACCTGAATTGGGAAGACAGCATGCGCCTTGACCTCTACTACGTCGAGAACTGGTCGGTCGTCGGTGACCTCGTCATAATGTGGCGCACGTTCAAGGTACTCATCCATCCTGTCGGTGCGTACTAATGATGCGCGCACCAGGGGACGTTCGCGCGACCGCGATGAACGGCCCAGACAATTACCACCAGTGCACCCCCTCTCCGCCCCAAGCGCCCTCACAGTTGCCGTCGGGAGGTATGTGAGGGTAAACACCCGTCGCTGATGTGTGCCACGAGAGGTGGGACTTTCGTGCACGCGAACGCTGCCACGTTGAGCAGAAGGGTCGTAATGGAACCGGCGGCCATCTCGGGAGGCCGCGGTGCCCTGCGATCCTGCTCGCTGGTATCGGGCGCCAAGTTCGCCAGCATTGCGAAGCGAGCTGCGCCATCAGCGGCGGGCTAACCTCCGGAGTCAGTTACCGGTGGTGCCGGCCAGAATTGTTGCGCGCAGTGAGTGAACGGAGGCCTCCCACGAGTAACCGAGATCGCCTGGCGCCGTGACTGCAGCTCGAGCGGGGGCAGAGCGGATCGCCTCAGCAAAAGCGGGAACATTATCCGGATCCACATAGCTAGCATTCGCTCCCAAAATCTCGCGGAACACAGGGATATCGCTCACCACTACCGGTGCGCCAAAGTGGCGCGCTTCGAGGGCGGGAAGGCCGAACCCTTCGTCTCGGGTCACAAACAGGAGCAGCGCCGTGTTGCCATACAGCCACGCGAGTTCGTCATCGTCGATGAAACCAAGAAATCGAACCGCCCCACGTTCGACGGCCTCAGTAATATCGCCAGGAAGCTCAGCAGTGCGCCCTTGAGGCTCGCCAACGATCACGAGAGGCGAATCTGGAGTTGCCCGCCCTGACGAAAGCGCCGCTTGGATGGTGTTGGCGAGATTCTTGCGAGCGTTGAGTCTGCCTACGCAGAGCAAAAAATCTCCGGTGAATCCGTCGAGGCCTTGAGGCTTGCGGGGAACAGCATCCGCTAAGCCTCGCCCCACAGCAAGACCCACCGGAACGACAGTGCGGCCACGGCTCAGTCGACCAATGCGCTCGGCTTCGTTTCGTGATGACGTGAAGAGCCACGTGGCCCGGTGCGCCGTCAGCGGCATCAGGCTGAAGTAGAGGCGCTCGGTGAGAGTGAACCACTCCGGCGAGGTCAGAAACATGTAGTCGTGGATGAACACCGCTGTAGGCCCAAACGCTGGCGTGAAGTTGTGCGTGATGGTCACATCGGCGTGCAGCCGTTTCGCGACAAATGGCAATTCAAGAATCGCGCTCACGCCCTGTGGTTTCACTCGCGTGCCGACTACGGCGACCCGACTAGGCAGCTCTGAGGTGGCGACCTGAATGGATGCCCGGCGAACGGCGACGGTGATCTCGTCTTCAGGAAATTCGCGTTCCCAGGCCCAGATGAATTCGCGCAGAACCTGGCGATTCGAGGCAGGGCCTCGCGCCCACCAGAAGCCGTCGAAGAGAACGCGCATGCCCCCATGCTAGCCCCGCGGGTGTCATGCCCACCGGGGCATAACTCTCGACCAGTCGAGGGGCGTCGCGCTATGGTGAAACATGACCGCTACAGGGGAAAGCCCAGCAGCACCACTGGGATACCGTGCCATTGTCCGGCAGCTTGCGTCCGCCCAAAAATCAGGGCGGGGAGCGCCGCCGTACTCGCGCTGGATAAATCGCCGCCTTGGCCGTTTGCTCGCTGCCGGAGCATTCCTGATGGGCAGAACCCCCAATCAGGTCACCATGGCGAGTGCGACGTCGACGCTTGTGGCGCTGGTTCTTGTTTCCACCGTTCAGCCGGCGTGGTGGCTCGGTATTCTCGTTGCCGTCCTTCTGCTGCTCGGGTACGCCCTCGACTCGGCCGATGGACAGCTTGCCAGGCTGCGTGGGGGCGGAACCAAATCTGGTGAATGGCTTGATCACGTTGTTGATGCGTTCAAGATTGTAATTTTTCACGGCGTCATCCTCATTTCGTTTTATCGCTTCGGTGACGAGCTGCCGGATGCCGTGCTGCTGATCCCCCTCGGTTTCATTGTGGTGTCGTCGGTGTTCTTTTTCGCGATGATTCTCACTGACCAATTACGCCGGATTGCGTCGTCCGAGCGCGGGGAGGCGTATGCGAAGCCGAGTGGCGGCGGAGGCTGGTTGCAGACCATCGTTGCGATTCCGACGGACTATGCGGTGCTCTGCCTGTCGTTTGTGGTGTTCGGGTGGCTGAGCGGTTTTGTTGTCGTGTACGGGCTGCTGTTCGCCGCCAACGCTGTGATTCTCATCGCGGTACTCGCGCGCTGGTGGCGCGAACTGCGCACAATTGACGCTTCCTAGCTGGGGCGTTGCTCGAACTCGTGAACGAGCGCCATAGTGCTTTCGATGTGTCCGCGGCTAGAGGCTCCAAAAACGATCGATTCGATCCCGGGCTGGGCAAAAACCCACTCGAGGGCTTCGCGGGGGGCAATCGCGCCAGACGCAAATACTGACATCGCGACCGCTCTGAATGGGCGCTTGGCCAACGCATCCTGATAGGCCTCGGTTCCGCCAGACATGCGGAAGCCGATCTTGTTGATGTTCGAGCACACCAACGGGTTGTCGATCCCGGCGCTATCGAGGTGGTCGAGGAGCATGGGCAAGTTCATCGTGATGAACCCGGGTTCGGCTCCGTAGCGTGAGCGCACATGGTTGGCGAAGATTGCAAAAGCATCGGTGAAGCCAAGGCCGAGGAGTAGATCGACGACCACATTCTGCAGCCAGATCACGGGAGTACGCGCACCAGCGAAGCCGGCCATCTCAGCATCGACCAACAGTGTGATGATGCCCTCTATGTCTTTCTTCGCGAGCGAACGCCCGCCGCGCATCATGGCATTCAGCAATCCTTCGTCTGGCAAGAATTTTCCGAGGGCGCCGAGGATGCCGTTCTCGGTGACGGCGTCGGCATACTTGTGGGCGTAGGGCATGCAGGGGAAGAACGAAAAGCCGTCATATTTTTCGGGCTGCGATCGAACGCGGTCGACAACTTCGGAGATGCGGTCGTGAGTGGTGCACATGAGGGTGCGGATGCCGCTGTCGTAGGCATTGTCGACAACATCCATGATTGCGTCAATGCTGTGGAACCGCATCGCCTGCTCACGTGCTTTTTCTTCTGACCGATGGTTGATGCCAAAGAACTGATTGTCACCAAAAAGCACGCGGTCGAGTTTCGCCGGTGGCGATGCGAATGCCGAGGCCCGGTCTGTTGTTGTGGTCATGATCGTCTCCCCAGGAAGCTGCGACGTCGGGTCGGGACCGACGCCACAGACGGTGACGCACTCGGCACGGAGGTTGCAGCTGGGCCGGCTGCGGCATCCTGAGTGAGTAGTTCGATGATTCGGTCAGTGACCGCAGCACTCGTGAAATCGTTCGTTGAGGGGAGGTCGGGGTCGTGAGTTCGCTGCACAAAGTGATCGAGTTGGGCGCTGTATTCTTCGCCGCGCAAGTAGAACCACACTTCGTCGGTGAGTTCGGTCGTGGACTTGATGTTCCAGCCCTGTTGGTAGCCCGCTGTTTCGGGGGCGGTGCTGCGCAAGTACACCTGAATCTCTTGGCGGTCGGCAATGATCTTGCCCTGGGTGCCGGAGATGCTCATGCGGGTTGTCATCTTGCGGTACGACTCGTCGGACCAGTTGACGGACAGTTGGCCGCTCACGCCGTCCGCAAAGTAAATCGTGCTGTATACCTCGTCTTCAGTATTCTCCGAGAAGATGCTGCCCAAAATTGTGCCGCCCACTCCGGTTGCGTCGCCGACAAACCACGTGGCGAGGTCGAGTGGATGCGCGGCGTAGTCATACAGGCACCCACCTCCCTCTGTGCGCTTGCTCCGCCACGTTGATCCCTTCGCCTTCAATACGACAGGGCCATACGATTCGGCTTGAACATGGGTAATGCGGCCGATGGCTCCAGCGTCGATCAGGCGCTTCGCCTCACGAAAGGTTGCGACGAATCGATTGTGATATCCCACCTGAGTGACGAGACCACGGGATGCCGCCAGCTCGGCCAACTCTGAAGACTCGGCCGAAGTGAGGGTGAGTGGCTTCTCGCAAAAGACGTGAAGTCCGTGTTCGAGCGCGGTGCGAACCATCGCGGCGTGAAAACGGGTGGGAGTCGCTATGAGCACCGCATCCAATTGAACGCTGTCGAGCATTTTGTCGAAGTCAGTGAACGTATTCAGTCCCGTGTACTTCGAGAGCACGCCAAGAATGTAGCCAGCCGAATCGACAACGGCATCAACAGAGACTTCGGGGTGGGCTCGAATCATTGAGAGATGGGAGAGCCCCATTTTTCCTAAACCGACCACGCCAACACGAATCATGCGGACTCCTCCTGAGCTTGCTGGGGTTCGTGCATGTCGACGTAGAGTGCCAACAAATCTTCGTATTGCCCGGCGACGTGCTCCCAGGTGAACTCCGTCAGATGTCGGCTGCGGCTTGCCGCCGCGAGAGCGCGACGCTGGTCGGGTGAACCGAGCAGAGTCGACATGTGTTCGGCAGCGTCATCCACCCCGGTGAAGTAGAACGCTCCATCACCCGCCACCCAGCGGTTGTAGGGATTGTCGTGGGCAATGACCGCATTACCTGCCGCCATTGCTTCGACGAGGGAAGGATTGGTGCCGCCAACGGTATGCCCATGCAGGTATCCGAGGGAGTGGAATCGTAGAGCCGCTACCTCATCCGGTTCGTAGATGGGGCCGACGAACAGCACCTCGTCACTCGCTGCCTCTCGAACGGCGCGGGTGTAGGGGTCACTGTCGTCGTAGGTTCCGAAGACCGCGAGTTGATGACCCCGCTTTTCGCGGGAGAATGCGGTCACCAGTTCGAGAATCGAATTCTCTGGAATCGGGCGACAGATGAGCGTGAGATAGTTCCCCGGAGTGAGGCCGCGAGTCGTCACGGGGAGCGTATCTGCCTGCTCAACCGCATGAGCGCCATACGTGATCGTGACCAACTTGGAGCGGCGCGCACGGGTAGCGAGATAGGTTTCGATCACCGGATGATCGGCAATGAGTCGATTGCCCACCCAGCAGGCGATCCGCTCGTTGATCCACAGAATGGCTTGGCGGCCTTTGCCCCAGCGGGACCTCGACCACTCGATGCCATCCATGTTGATGACGTTCGGGATGCGTTTGATGCGTTGGATGATGTTGAAGACGGCGGTGTTGTAGCCGAACGTCAGGCAGACATCCCGAAACCGTGATGCATGGCGGATGGAGGCGAGGTCGAAACTGGCGGTTCCCAGCCAACCTTCTCGATGCTGGGGGATCATCACCCGCTCGATGCCATTCCATTTGTCGTACGTTGTTGGACCGGTGCCCGGCACTTGGCAGTAGACGATAGCGCGCCACCCGCGGTCACGAAGAAAGAGGGCAACGTTCTCTGCGGCAGTTTCGAAACCACCGTAGGCGGCGGGGATTCCGTGGGTTCCCAAGATACGCACAGTGGGCTGGCGGGCGTTCGGAAGGCGGGCGTTGGCGGAAATGTGGCTTTTCAACTGTCCATCCTCCTGGCAGTGCCTCAAGAATTTCGAACAGACCCCCCACTGTCTGGACTCGAAAGTGTACGCCGCACGTCAATGGGCATTCCTCCCCAGAACTGGGGGTTATGTCAATGGTGCTACGGGTGTATATTCCAACCCCGTACATTCCCGAAGTCACGGAGCTGCCATGACACAGTCGAAGCATCCCCGTGGCGAGGTCGAGCCCTACGAAGCTGGGGCCGCTCCGGCGTGGCTTGGCACACGTTCTGCGAAAATTCTTGCGGCGTCGATAGTGGTCGCCATTGTGGTGGGGCTTGGCGTGGTGTTGTTTCTTCAGTTCGCACCGAAGTCTGTAGTGGGAACATTGCCCACTTCGTCGCCAACCTCGGGGGCCGGGGTTGAATCGCCGGCCGCTTCGTCGTCGCCGGCGCCCACTGACGGCCCGGTAGTGCCTGACGTTGCTCCGATCGCTATCGACAAACCCGGAGTGATCACGACTGGTCTTGCCGCTCAGATCAGCAAGGTCGAAGAGGTCGACGGAACAGCGCGGGGTCCCGGCGAAGTTGCGGGGCCATCGCTGCGGGTGACTATCACGATCACGAATACATCGTCGGATGCCGCGACACTGCGCACCGCGGTTGTGAGCTGCTATTTCGGCGCCGACCGCACCCCCGCGCAGGAGCTTCGCGAACCAGGAGGTGTACCACTTCCGGAATCGGTCTCCGCAAATTCTGCGGTGGATGGTGTCTATGTCTTCACTGTCCCACCCGAAGAGCGCGACAACATCACAATCTTGGTTGACTACTCCGTTGATGTGTCTCCGCTGGTATTTCAGGGCGATGCCGCGGAATTGATCGCCCGCTAGGTTGCCCGCAAGCTCCGCCGTTAGCGACGGAGTTTCTGCGCGCCCGTCGGCAGGCGTGAAAACGTGACCCCCTTTCGGGGGGCACCCGAAGAGGGGTAAAGGGAGTATGGTGTGCCTCCAAGTGGAACCCGAAATACCCACAAACCCCGAAAAGGCACCCCATGCGCGCAACTCGCCATATGCCACCGAACCCACTGAGACTGATTTCAGCCGCAGCAACGATGACATTAATCGCAGCCCTGCTTACCGTGATGCAGCCCATTGTGGCTGTAGCCGACACCGCAGCGAGCCCACCTCTGCCATCGACGGTTTCGTCGGATCCACTGCCAACGCCCCAGATCAATGGTGTGGTCTGGGATCAGGTCATCGTCGGCAATACCGTCTACGTCGCCGGCAACTTCACAAAAGCGCGCCCGTTCGGTTCTGCGGCGGGAGTCAACGAGGTCAACCGCCCGTACATGCTCTCGTACAACCTCACCACGGGAGCACTGCTCCCGTGGGCGCCAACGTTTGACGCCCAGGTTCGAGCAATCTCCGCATCGCCGGACGGAACCCGACTGTACGCCGTCGGTGACTTCACGACGGTCAACGGCACATCCAAGGCCCGCATCGTGGCGTTCAACACCGCAACGGGCGCGATCAACACTGCCTTTGATGCCCGAGCGAACTATCGTGTGTACGCGGTCGTCGCAACGAATACTGCCGTCTACTTCTCGGGACCATTCACTTCGGTTAGCGGAAGCACCCGCCTCGGTGGTGCAGCAGCTTTAGCCTCGAATGGTGCTGTGACGCCGTGGGCTCCTGAACTCGCTGGCGGCCGGGCATTCGGCATCGTAATTTCGCCCGACGAAACGAAAGTCGTGATTGGTGGAGACTTCACCACTGTCAACGGTTCCGGCAATCCCGGCTACGGGCTGGCGATGGTTGATGCCAGCGTTGGAGCGCTCATCACCCCGTTCGCCGCGAACAACTCTGTCCGCAATGCAGGGCTCGACGCTGCGATCTTCTCGCTCGCTTCCGACTCTGACAGCTTCTATGGTTCGGGCTATGTCTATGGTTCTGGCGGAAACCTTGAGGGCATGTTCCGTGCCAACTGGTCCGACGGAGCAATCGTGTGGATTAACGACTGCCACGGTGACACCTATTCCGTTTCGCCGGCGCCCAACGGCGCTATCTATGCGGCAGGCCACTCGCACTACTGCGGCAACATTGAAGGCTTCCCGCAGACCGATCCCTGGTCATTCAGCCGCGGTATCGCGTTTAGCAAAGATGCAACCGGATCAATCTCTAACGACCCCTACGGCTACCCCAACTGGGCAGGCAACTCCAGTCCCTCACTTCTGAACTTCTTCCCCGACATCAACCTAGGAACCTTCACTGGTCAGTACCAGGGCCCGTGGGATGTCAGCTCAAACGCTGAATACACGGTCTACGGCGGCGAGTTCACGAGAGTGAACGGCCAATCTCAGCAAGGACTTCTCCGCTTCGCTGTGCCGTCGATTGCCCCCAACCTTGATGGCCCACGCCTAACCGGCAACGACCTCGTGCCGAAGATGACATCACCAGCGCCAGGAACAATCGCGCTCAGCTGGACCGCTGACTGGGATCGTGACAACGAGAACCTGACGTACCACCTCATCCGTGATGGCAAGAGTGCTTCGCCGATCTACGTGACAACTCAGGATGCTCGTTTCTACGACCGGCCAACCATGACGTACATCGACACCGGTCTCACCCCCGGCCAGACCTACACGTATCGACTGCGCGCCATCGACCCCTACGGCAACAATGGCTGGGGAACAACGGTCTCGTATACCGCGGGAACCACGGGTCAACTCAGCGACTATGCGAGCGCTGTCATGAACGACCAACCCACGAGCTACTGGCGTCTCGGCGAATCGGGAGGCAACACTGCGGTGGACAGCCTTGGCCGCGACAACTCGACAGCCAACAGCGGCGTCGGCTTCGGGGCATCCGGAGCAATCATTGGCGATAGCAACACGGCGGCCAACTTCACGGGTAGCTCGAACAGTTACACGGGATCGCAGGCGCTCGTCTGGCGCGACAATACCTTCTCGGTTGAAGCCTGGTTCAAGACCACGACGAACTCTGGCGGCAAGATTGTCGGATTCGGCAATCGTCAGTCCGGCAATTCCACCAACTACGACCGCCATATCTACATGGATTCATCCGGAAAAGTGAACTTCGGTGTTTACACCGGCAGCACTCGGATTGTGCAGAGTGCTAAGTCATACAACGACGGCCAGTGGCATCAGGTAGTCGGCAGTATGAGCGCCAGCGGAATGGAATTCTTCGTTGACGGCGTGCGCATCGGAGTGGAACCCAGCGTCATCTGGGGCCAAAACTACTGGGGCTACTGGCGTATCGGTGGCGACCGCAGCTGGAGTGGCTCTGACTACTTCAACGGTGCCATCGACGAAGTAGCCGTGTACCCGAAGCCCCTCACGGCAACACAGGTGCAAAACCACTTCCTGCTCTCGGGCCGCTCACTCTCCGGGCCTCCGGCACCAACCGACAGCTACGGTGCGGCAGTCTACGAGGCAAGTCCGCAACTGTACTGGCGTCTGGCTGAAGCCTCCGGGTCAGCGGTAAATGACGCTGGATTGCAGGGCATCAACGGAAACCTGAGCGGAACCTATACCCGCAATGTTCCTGGAGCTCTCGGCGGCACCACGAACAGTGCGACTCAATTCACCCAGGGTCTCGCCGCGACGGCGATTTCATTGCCCAACCCGTCAACGTTCTCGAGTGAAGTCTGGTTCAGAACCAGCAGCACGAGCGGTGGCAAGCTCGTCGAGTTCGGGTCATCCGCTACAGGTACCGCCAGCAGCTATGGCGATCACCTGATGATGCGCAACGACGGAACTCTCGTCTTTGGCACCGGAAGTAGCACCGTTTCGACTGTCGGCTCGTATAACGACGGCCAGTGGCATCAGGCGGTGTCGACGCAGGGATCAGCAGGATTGCGACTCTATGTCGACGGCGCGCTTGCGGGCACGAGTGCTGCGACACCGAGTCAGACGTTCTCGGGATACTGGAGGCTCGGACGAGGAAACACCGTTGGTGTTGCATCGTCGAACTACTTCAGCGGCGACCTCGATGAGTTTGCGGTTTACCAGACCGTATTGACCGCGAGCGAAGTAAGCCAGCACTACCTTCTTGGCACCGCCAATCAAGCACCAGTGGCACAGTTCACTCACTCCGAAGCCGATCTTGTCGCTAGTTTCGACGCCACAGGTTCGTCAGATCCAGACGGCACAATCGCATCGTACGAGTGGAACTTCGGCGACGGCGGTACAGGCAGTGGGGCGCTTATCGACCACACCTACGCCACGGCCGGAACCTACACCGTCACGGTGACCGTTACTGACAACAAGGGTGCCTCGGCAACCAGATCCGAATCAGTGACGGTTCTGGCGGCCAATGTTGCCCCCACCGCGGCATTCACCTTCGGTGTCACCGACAACGTTGTGAGTTTCGATGGGGCCGGCTCGTCAGATCCTGACGGCACCATCGGCTCCTACAGTTGGGACTTCGGCGACGGAGCGACCGCGAACGGTGTCAGCACGAGCCACGTGTATGCGGGCGCTGGCAACTACACGGTGGTGCTCACGGTCACCGACAATCAGGGCGCGACCGGCACGCTGTCGCAGCAAGTGACGGCGCTCGCACCGCCAGCAGTGACCGTGCTTGCTCGGGATGAGTTCTCGCGCACGCAAGCCTCTGGTTGGGGCACCGCGGCTGTAGGCGGGGACTGGTCGACCAACACCGACAGTAGCTTCTCCGTCGCATCCGATGTCGGCGTCGTGAACCACAGTTCCTCAGGAACAACCAGGCACGCGTGGCTTCCCTCGGTCTCGACCGACGATGTCACGGTGAGCACCAGCATCTCGATCGACAAGGCAATCACCGGTGGTGGAGCATATACCGGAGTGATCGTTCGCGAGGTCGGAAACAGCTTCTATCAAGCACGCGTGCGGTACTTTTCGAATGGCACCCTCGCGTTCCAGCTCCTGAACGGTGGATCGACAAGCATTGCCTACACGGATGTCCCCGGTCTGACCTTCACCGCGGGCGATGTGCTCCTGGTGAAGGCGCAAGCATTCGGAACTTCGCCGACCACCATCCGTGGCAAGGTCTGGAAGCAAGGCACCGCAGAGCCAACGGACTGGACGCTCGAAGCCACATCGTCAGTCGCAGCTCTGCAGAACCCGGGCGCGGTCGGACAGTACAGCTACGTTTCCGGCTCCGCGACCAATGCACCGGTGCATGTCAGCTACGACAGCTTCCTCGCTATTGCTGGACACGCTGATGGCGGTGGTGGCACTCCGGCCAACCAGGCTCCGACCGCATCCTTTACCAGTTCGGTAAGCACTCTGACTGCAAGCTTCGACTCGACTGCCTCTACTGACCCGGATGGCACTATCGCCTCGCGGTCATGGAACTTCGGCGATGGGCAGAGCAGCACTGCAACCAGTCCGGTCCATACCTACGCGACAGCGGGCACGTATCAAGTGGTCCTCACCGTCACGGACAATCAGGGAACGACGGGAACGGTGACGAAGCCGGTAACGGTCACTACCAACCCTGCGAACCAGCCACCAGTGGCAGCGTTCACGCTCGATCTGGCTGGACTTGCTGCATCCTTCAACGCAAGCGGCTCCAGCGATCCCGACGGCACCATTGCCAGTTATGCCTGGAACTTCGGTGACGGCCAGACCGGTACCGGAGCAACAGCGTCGCACAGCTACGCGACTGCAGGCTCGTACACGGCGACACTCACTGTCACGGACAATCAGGGCGCGACCACAGCTGTCACCCATCAAGTCGCCCCCAACATTGTGGCGGGCATCCCGGCGACCGCAAAAACCGTCGTGGTGATTATGGAAAACAAGTCCGACACCCAGGTCATTGGTAGTGCAGCGGCGCCGTATATCAACGCACTCGCGGCTGAAGGCGCGTTGATGACCGAGTCGTTCGCCGTGATCCGCCCGAGTCAGCCGAACTACCTTGCACTGTTTAGTGGCTCACTCAACGGAGTCACCACCAACGACTGCCCAAACACGTTCACGACAGCGAACCTGTACAACCAGTTGACGGCCAACGGCAAGAGTTTCGTAGGGTACTCGGAGAGCCTTCCGAGTGTCGGATTCACCGGCTGTGAGAGTGGAGCCTACGCGCGCAAACATAACCCTTGGGTGAACTGGCCGTCGATTCCCGCCGCCGTGAACCAACCATTTACGGCGTTCCCCACCGACTATTCGACTCTGCCCGATGTGTCATACGTGGTACCAAACCTTCAGCACGACATGCACGATGGCACGATCGCTGAAGCAGATATGTGGCTGCAGTCCGCCATCGGTGGCTACGTCAACTGGGCCAAAGCAAACAACAGTGTGCTGATCCTCACCTGGGATGAAGACGAAGGTGGCGGACCGAACAAGATCCCGACGATCTTTGTCGGCGAAAAGATCAAGACCGGTCAGTTCTCGCAAACCATCGATCACTACGACGTACTCCGCACAATCCAAGATACGTACTCGATACCATCTAACGATCTCAGCGCGGCAGCAGCGCCCATCACCAACATTTGGCTTGGAGCGAATCAGACACCCAACGCTGCGTTCACCTCTGCGGCCAGCGATCTCACCGCAACCTTCAACGGATCGACATCGAGCGACCCCGACGGAACGATCAGTTCGTACGCGTGGAACTTCGGCGACGGGCAAACCGGCACTGGGGTCACCGCAGCGCACAGCTACGCGACCGCCGGCAACTACACCGTCAGACTCACGGTCACCGACAATCAGGGTGCAACCGGAACGACGACTCAACAAATCACAGTCACTGCCCCCGGAGGCCCGATCGCACAGGATGACTTTGGGCGCACAGTAGCTGCCGGCTGGGGAACCGCCAACACCGGTGGTGCCTGGTCGACGAACGTGAACTCCAGCTTCAGCGTGTCGAGTGGGGCGGGCTTCGCTCGACACACCACCCCGGGATCGACACGTCGCGCCATGCTTTCCGATGTGAGTCAAACCGCCACCGAAGCTCAGGTCGAACTCTCGGCAGACAAGGTCGCCGAATCCGGACACATCGTGGTGGGAATCATTGGACGCCAGGTTGGCTCGGCCTTCTACCAGGCGCGGGCCCGGCTGCAACCCGGCGGAGTCGTTGGGCTCCAGATAATGTCTGGATCCTCATCTGTCCTTGCCAACATGACGGTACCCGGCCTCACCTACGTTGCCGGCGACACTCTAGTTCTTAAGACGAGCGTGAGCGGAACTAGCCCCACAACGATTACTGCGAAGCTATGGAAAGTCGGCGAAACGGAACCGGCAGGCTGGCAACTGAGTACAACCGATTCGACTGCCGCGCTGCAGGCGGCAGGCTCGATCGGATTTGAAAGCTACCTGTCGAGTTCAGCCCCCAACGCACCCGTCACTATCCGCTACGACAACTTCCTCGTTCGACTCCCTCAGTAGTCTGGCAGTGTGACTGGCAAACGCACCGCCCTGGGGGCAATCGGATCGCAGGGCATGCAAGCCCTGTCAAGTTTCACGATCCAGGTCATCGTTGCGCGTACTCTCGGCTTCGATGGTCTCGGGGCGTTTGCGATTGCCTACGGCGTGATGGTGCTCGTGGCCGGAGTCGCGAGTGGAATGGTCGGCGACTCTCTGGTGGTTGTGGAGCGTCGCGAACGCAGCATCCGCTCCGCTCTCGAACAGTATGCGGTCGGCATTGCGATACTGGCGGCTCTGGCTTCGTCAGCAGTCGCGTGGGCCTCTGGACTTCTGGATGCTCGAACCGCACTGGTATTTGGAGCGGCCGTCGCGCTCTTCGCTCTCGAAGAAATCATGCGCCGACTTCTCATGGCCGGCTTCGGCTTCTGGCGGGTGATGCTGATCGACTTCGCATCGTTCGCGGTCGCTCTCGCCGTGATTGGCGTCGCCGCCCTGACGGGGCCACTCAGCCTGTTCATCTTTCTCGGAGCTATTGCGATCGGCCAGTTCGCCGCCATCGCCTGTGGTGTCATCCTTCTGCCGACCGAGGAACGCTTCGTCGTTGGCTTCACTCGTGGGGGCATCGCCGCCGTATTCCGCTACGGCATCTGGCGCTCGGGGCAACAGTTTTTGCGCCCGGCCATGCTCACTGCTGTGCGCACGCTCATCACCCTGCTCGCCAGTCTGGCAGCGACAGGACTTCTCGAGGCCGGCCGCGTCTACGTAGCACCAGCGACTCTCGCCGTGAGCGGGCTCAGCTCGTACCTCTTCATCTCATTCGCGAACGATAAAAAGAAACCGCTCGGAGAAAAACTACGCCGGGCCGATCGCTCTGTTCTTGCTCTCGTCGGATTCACGGTGTTGGTCGGAGCAGTCTTGGTTGCCGCGCTGCCCTGGATAGGTGCAGTGCTCTTCGGGACAGCACCCGATCTATTGGCCGTGGTTGGTTGGATTGCCTACACGGCATCTATTGCTGCGGTAACTCCCTACGGCGCTCTTGCCGCCGTCGGTGGGCGGCAAGCCGCAGTGTTCGCGGTGCGCGCGATCGACACGATCGTTGCGATTGGATTCGTGTGGATTGTTCTTGCCGCTGGCGTCGGAGTGCAGTGGGTTCCCGCGGCGCTCGCTGTGGCATCCATTCTGGGCGGGCTTGCCATCAGGTGGTTGATCTTGGTGCCGTTGGTTCGCCGCTAATCCAACGCAGCAGCTACAGCAGGGAACGCGGCAAAGGTTGTGGCGACCCAGGAGGGGATCTCTGGTTGCGATGTGGGCGTACCGTCGTCACGGTCGACTTCTTCGGTTCCGCGAAACTCGACACCGCTGTTCTCTTGGCCCGTGCTGCGCGTGACATCGTCGAGTGAACTGAGCAGAGTCACATCACCGGGTGCCATTGGCCACGCAATGATCGTTTGAGGATCCCCGTCATTGTTGCGGGCAAACAGATTATTTTCGACCGTGATGCCGAAGTCGTCGGCGCTTCGAGTGCGTGAGTAGTCTTCGATCCAGATCAGGGCGCGATCCCCGCCCCCAAGCAGAGTGTTCCCGACGATTGTCACGTCAGTTCCCAGCCACGTCATCTCGGGATCATCCATATAGCGTTCATCGTGGCCGGGAACGCTCTCGTCACTCTTCACGCGGTGGTCTTGAAGCACCGCGATTGCATTCGTATTACCGACGACCAGATTGTTTCTGATTTCAACACTGCTCGTGTCGTTGATCTTCAGGCCGAGAATGCCATTGTCGGCGATGTAGTTGTCGGCGATCACAGCTCTCGCTGACAGCTCAAGGAACGCACCGTGACCGCGGTTGCCGACGAGTTTGCTCCCCGTGACTGCAATGTCACGGCAGGATTGATCGAACCAGAGACCGGTCGCGTTATTGTTCGAGAATTCAGAATTGCTGACAACCACCGTGCGTGTGCGAGTGAGCTTCATCCCTCCCGCTACTGGCGCCCGGTTGAACCACTCGGTGTTGTTGTCGGATGCGTTGAGGCCATTCACGACAAGGCCGTCGGCGTAGTTGGCTGCCACCCCGAGCATCCCATTTCTGGTTGACGTCACAGCGTTCAATGTCACCTGTGCCGCGGTGATAAAGATCCCCGTAGTTGCGGACTCCGAGACCACAACATTCTCGAGCGTCACGTTGGGGCGTTCGATCGTCACGGCTCCGTAGTCGGGGACCGAAGGAGAATAGCGACGGATGCCGATGCCTCGGATTACGGTTCCCTCAGCGCGAATGCTGACGGCGCGCTGCAGTTGGCTCGCATGCACTACGTGACCGGTGGGATCAGCACCAACGAAAAGCATCCCGCCATCCTCGTCATGAAAAAAGGAGGTCGACGATAGCTCGTCGAGGGTGCCGACCTGCGTGAGCGGTTTGTCATCCCACCACATTTGGTCAGGATGGGCGGCGAGTGGGTGCTTCTCGGTGACAAAGTTCCAGTGCTGTTCAGTATTGTCTTCGGCCCCGCGGGTATAGGTGGGGCTTGAGTCGAAGACGACATTCCACGGGGTCGACCAGTGTGCGCCATCCAGCATCCAGCCTTCGGTCACTTGGCTCCCGTCTAACCAGACGGCTTCTTCGGGGTAGGACTGCACGGTGAGTGGTGTGCCATCAGGGATAGTGACGGTCTCGTTGTACTGGCCTTCACGTAAAACAATTGTCGAGCCAGCGGCGGCTCGCGAGATCGCCGCCTTAATTGTGCGTAGCGGAGATTCTAGGCTGCCGTCACCGTCGTTGTCGCCGGTGGGAGACACATAGAGTGCATCGGCCGGAGGGCTATACGAAGTGGTGCCGATGGCGGCAGCTCCAGCGTCTGTTGCGTTCGACCCAGCATCTGGGTGCGCGCCAACTCCTGCAACGAACGGGATCGGCGGCAGGGGACTCTCGCCCTGCGGAGCAAACTGTGTTGCCGCAAGCGAACCCGCGATGATCGCGGTGGTGACCCCAACGAGGATGGTCGCAGTAATGACGCGACGGCGCTGCGAAGACCGCGTGGTGGTCTCTTTCGCAGTGGGCACGGGTACTCCTCACAGTTCGCTGGGCATTGCGGCGCTTTGGCGCTCGCCGTGCTGCGGAACCTAAATCTATCCTCCCAGAATCGTGCGATACCTACTAGGGTAAGGAAAACCCTGATGTGCTTGGTCGGTTCTCTACCCTGACGCCGACTAGTTGTTTCCCCTCCCGACTGGTGGTTCAACTCGTGGAAGATTTGAGTTATCTCGAAATTTTCCGGCAGCGATGGCTGGCTATATTTATTGCTGTCGCGGTTGGAGTGGTTTCCGCTGCGCTCATAGCGTTCAGTATCCCGCCGACCTACACCTCTACAGCAACGCTCTTTCTTGTTGTCAACGACGAGAATGCGACTCTCGCAGAGCGTTCCCAGTTCTCCCTGGCACGCGTCAATTCCTATACGGATCTTGTGCGCAGTTCAGACGTATTGCGCCCGGTCATCAACGACCTCGAACTCGATATCAGCGTGCAAGAACTCTCGCGGATGGTGACAGCGACCAACCCGAACAGCACCGTCAACATCAACATCACGGCGCGCGCGAGTTCTGCGGAGGATGCTGCGACTATCGCCAACGCTGTCGCCGATAGTCTTTCACGGCTCGTCGCGAAGGTCGAAAATTTTGGTACGTTCTCGGTCTCACTTGATCGACTGATTCCTGCTCTCGCTCCGCTCTCGCCGAGCGCACCACAGAAGACGGTGATCCTGGGGCTCGGGCTCCTTTCGGGGCTGGCCGGTGGTGCGATCATTGCGTTGCTCCTCGCACGCTTCGATCGTCGCATTCGCTCTGTCGGCGATGTGCGCCGCACGACAGGGCTCGCAGTACTCGGCGCGATTCCACGCAATCGGCGAAAGACCGATGTGGGCCATGAACAAACGCGCCTCGCGGAAGCTGCGGCTGAAACGATCGCCAGAATTACTCAGGCGAATGGTGGAGGAACTCCGCGCATGCTGCTTCTCGTTCCTTCCGGGAAAAAAGCAGACGCTCCCCACGTGCGACTGGCGCTCACTGGCGCCCTAGCAGCGACAGGGCGTCAAACCCTTCTTGTGGAATCCGAGCCGACGACAGACGAATCAAGCCCGCTCGTCGAGTTCGCGGGCGAGCCAGGGCTCGCTGAATTGCTGAGCGAAACGGCAACCGTTACCGACGTCATCCGCATCATCGAATCAGCGGGAAGTTTTGTTGTTCCCGCCGGCAACACTTTGCCGACAGAAGTTCACGCCGAAGCAACGATTCGTGCGGTAGCGACCCAACTTTTTGCGGATGCCGATGTTGTCATTACCCAGATTGCGCCAGCCGCAAGTCCGGTGGGTATTTCGCTCGTGGCGCCCTACGCCGATGTGGCCGTCATCATCGCTCGCTATGACCACACAACCGAGGGCGAATTGACCCAGGCGGTGAGCCAATTGCGCATCACCGGGGTGCGTCCCATAGGTGTGGTGCTCGTGGATGTGCCGCACACTCACCGTCTTGATCTGATGGCGACATGGACCCCAGAAGATTTTGCGGCAAAACCAGCGAAGGCACTCATCACGCCGCGGCGCCGAACGTCGAAGGCTGCGGCCACGAAAGCTGAACCGCCGAAGACTGCACCGATCGCACCCACAACGACAGAGCCGCCGGCGGACTGATGTCTTCCCGGGAAGCTCAGGGCAGCAGCGTCATCTCACGCTCCATCATCGGAACGTGGTTTCTCGTTGTCTTGAGTGTGGTCTCTTGGCGTCCGGATGCACTCTTCGATGGAGGGCTCGACGTTGTTGTTGTGGCGAAAGCACTCCTTGCTCTCACCGCCCTCGGCTGCGCCGCCCTGATCTACCGGCGTTCGCCAAACCGTGCACGCGTGGGAGTACGATCAACGATTCTGCTGGTGATTGTTGTGGGACTCTCCTGTCTGGGGGCTCTGGCAAGCGGCGATGTCATGCCGTCGCTCGTGCTGGCCGTGCGCATCCTGTTACTCGGGGCTACAGTCTTTGCGCTGGCCAGTTGTGGGGCACCGATGGACGTGCTCACGGCACTGCTAATTGCCATGGGCATCCTGACTCTGATCGGGGCAGTAACAGGTATTCCGGGTTTTCTTGCTGAGGGCAGACTCGCTACCGGCATCCCCGCAATGAGGCCAAACGAGCTCGCGGGTCTTGCTGCCCCTCCACTGTTGGGCCTTGCGGTCACTATTGCCCGCTCAGGGTTGACCACACGCCGGGCAACGCTGCTCGTGACCTTTTCGTCGATTCTGTTGGCCACGGGCTCCCGAACCACTCTTATCGTCGTGGTGATTGCGATGGTTGTCGGAATTCTTTTGGCATGGCCCGTGCCCCATTCCACCGGGATCGCACTCATCTTGCTTGCACCCGTTTCTTATGCCGTTGTCGCGTTCACCAATATCGTCTCCGAGGTTGCGATCCGCGGTCAAGATGTCGAACAGTTGGCAACCCTGAGTTCTCGAACGATTGCTTGGGATGCGGTTTTCAGCATCCCAATCGACACCTGGCATAAATGGATTGGCGCCGGGTTGGCGGTGAAAACTGTGGAAGTGGACCAACGCTGGTGGGACGTTCAGGTTCTCGATAGCAGTTGGATTTCGATCCTGTCTCAGGCAGGCATTGTTGGCCTGATCGCCGTGAGCGTGTGGGTGCTTCTCACTGTCAGAGACAGCCTGTTGTCTCATGATTTGCGAGTGCTCACCTTCCCATTGTTGGTGCTTTTGCTGTTGCGCAGCGCCCTCGAAAACGGGTTGATCGAATCCAGCGTGATCTTCACTCTTTTCTTTCTCACTTCGCTCGTGCTGGAACGCGGATACCGGTTTCCGTTTGAGCACGCGAGGCCACCGCGCAATGCGCTTGTTCGAGCGCCGCTTTCGCACTCATCTTCCACGGCGGCGCCCGCTGCGCCTTCGCCTCCCACCGAGGCACCTTTCGCTGGCGACGGCGAAATCGCACCGCCCACCCTGACCCCGACACGGTGAAAACTCATGACACAACGAATTGGATATGCCGCAGGCGCCTACGATCTCTTCCACGTTGGGCACCTCAACATTCTCAGACGAGCCAAAGAACAGTGCGACTACCTCATCGCCGGAGTTGTCTCTGACGAGATGCTCGAATTGACCAAGAACCTTCGCCCCACGATTCCGTTTGCCGAGCGATTAGAAATTGTTCAGAGCATCCGCTTTGTGGATGAGGCGGTGGCCGAGACTGTTCCTGACAAGTTGGAAACGTGGCGCAAAGTCGGCTTCACCACGTTCTTCAAGGGTGATGATTGGCGCGGCACCGAGAAGGGGGAACGCCTCGAACGCGAATTCGCTGCTGTCGGTGTAGAAGTTGTCTACTTTCCGTACACGACCAACACTTCGAGCACGCTGCTGCGGCATGCGCTTGAGATCATCTCGGGGATGTCGGCAAGCGCGGGGGTGTCGGCGAACGCGAGCGGGCACACCCCAGACGCTTAGCAGCCCGGAATAGTGTGGCTCGGTCAGTGGTTCGCCCCAGTGACGACGCGGCAGAGAAACTCCCTGCACGGCATGATGTTTGCCCGCGTCCCGCGACGATTCAGGAGTGACATGACTCTTACCCAGCAGCTCAAAGAACGTGCCGATAGCAGCGCAGCAACAAAGTCTGCCGAAGACAGCGCGACCCTCACCAATTCGGTGACCGAAGTCGAGAAGGCTGGCATCGTCAACAACGCGCTCAAGGTCGGCGACACCGCCCCTGACTTCGAACTGCCGGATGCCGAAGGCACTACGGTGCGCCTCAGCAAACTGCTCGAAAAGGGCCCGGTTGCTATCGCGTTCTACCGCGGATCTTGGTGCCCCTACTGCAACCTCGAGCTGAAGGCGCTGCAGGAAATGTTGCCCGAGTTCCGCGCTGCCGGGGCAACCCTGGTCGCGATCTCGCCGCAAACCCCCGAGGAATCACTCTCCACCGAAGAGAAGCACAACCTCGAATTTCCGGTGTTGTCCGACGGCGAGCTTGAAGCGATCAACGGCTTCGGACTCCTTCACCCCGTGGATGACCGCACCAAGGTTTACTACGAAAAGGCCGGCTTCGACCTCGTGAAGTCCAACGGTGCGACCGGATGGCAGCTGCCGCTTCCCGCCACCTACGTGATCAAGCAGGATGGCACCATCACGTTCGCGTTTGTGAACGCTGACTACAAGTTGCGCGCCGAGCCCGCGGATGTTGTTGAGGCGCTGAAGGCTCGTTAAGCTCCCGGCCACGCGCTGATTCTTGGCGCGTGGCTGGAGCGATGCTGCCACGTGCCTGCCGCCCTCCGGCTCAGGCGTAGGCTGGCGGGATGATTGAAACTCAAACACTTCTGGACGGCAGTTGGGCTTGGTTTTCTCTCGCCATTGTCACGGCCGGTCTCGCTGAAATGAAGCACCGTCGGCGCTGGGTCTGGTTTGTTCTCGCCCTCATTCTCGGGCCAATCGCGACTTCGCTCGTTGTGATCTGGCGCCGCCCCGATTCCCCCTTCGGAAGGTAGACACCGCATGACTCACCAGTTCTCCAGCTATGTCGCCATCGGGGACAGCTTTACCGAGGGTGTCGGAGATGAACTGCCGGATGGTCGAATTCGAGGTTGGGCAGATCAGGTTGCCCTTGGGCTTGCGCTCGCATCGCCTGAGCCGGTTACCTATGCGAACCTCGCCATCCGTGGACGGCTCCTCGCGCCCATCGCGGGAGGCCAGTTGCAGGCTGCGGTTGCCCTCCGACCTCAGCTGATGAGCCTCAATGGTGGCGGAAACGACATTATGCGCCCCAAGGTTTCGCTGGAATCGATCACCGACCAGCTGCTGGCCGCAGTGGACACGGCGACGGCCAGCGGCATCCATGTTCTGCTGCTGAGTGGTGGCAACCCGAGTAAACATTTGCCGTTTGGTTCGGTGATGGCAACGCGTGGTGAGCGTTTGGCGCAGCAAGTCATGGCGCGGGCCTCGAAAGACAACGTGACGTTTGTGAACAATTGGGCCGACGAAGAACTCACCAAGCTGCAGTACTGGTCGGTCGACAAACTGCACCTCAACGCGCGCGGGCACGCTCGGGTTGCGAGCAACGTGTTGTCGGCGCTCGAGATTGCGGTGCCCGACTTTGGCGCTGATGAGGGGCCGGCGGATGACGCTCGCCCCCGCACCGCGGCCTACTGGCGTGAATACGTGCTCCCGTGGGTCGGCCGCCGTCTCACAGGTCGTTCCTCGGGCGACAACCGCGAGCCTAAGAGCGCGACCCTGCAGCCCGTGGAGATCGCGGGGCGCTAGGCAGTTTCGCAAGTCGTTAACTGCGCGCGGCGAGCAGCTCTGCGAGGCGCGGCAACTGGGTCTCGTCGGCGAGGGCCGAACCGACCGCAACAACCTTGGCGCCCGCGCTGAGGTATTCGCCGGCGTTGCCCGCATCCATTCCGCCAGTGGCGACGAAACGCATTGCGGGGAACGGTCCGCGCATGGCGCCGAACCAGCCGGTGCCCAAGAGGGATGCCGGAAAAGCCTTCACCCAGGTGAGGCCAGCGGTCTGTGCCGTCTGCACTTCGGTCGCGCTCGCAACGCCGGGAAGCGGCGGCATGCCCGCGTCGAACGAGGCGCGAACTACGTCGAGGTCGAAGCCCGGGCTGACGGTGAATGCTGCTCCGGCATCCGCTGCTTGACGCACGTGCTCGAGAGTGACAACGGTTCCCGCGCCGACGGACTTGCCGAGGTCTTTGCCTGCGGCGACGACGGCGCGCAGGGCTTCGACATCCTCAGCGGACTGGATCGGCACCTCAACCGAGTCGATGCCGAGCTCCCAGGCAGTGCGCGCGAGAGCAACACTGCGCTCGACACCGAAGCCGCGAAGGATTGCCATGAGCGGCTGACCCTCGAAGAGCTGGTCGAGCGATGCGTTCGAGATCTGAGCCATGGGAGTGAGCCTTTCAGCGGTGTGGGGGAGAAAACTTAGAGAGTCGGGAGATCGGTTGTGGACTGCAGAACGAGGGCAGCGCGGTCGTGACCAAGGCCCAAGCGCTGTTCCGGAGTGAGCCTGGTGAGGTAACCGCTGAGGTAGCCAGCAGCGAATGCGTCGCCGGCACCGACTGCCTCAACGACGTCAACCTTGTGGGCGGGCACGAAGACGGTGCCCTCGGCGCTGAACTCTGTTGCGCCGACGTCGCCATCCTTGATGACGAGAATGCCGGGGGCGTCGAGCAGTGCCCGCACTTCCTCCGGCGTGGTCGTGCCCCACAGCACTTCTGCCTCGTCGAGACCGACGAGCACGATGTCGGCGCGGCGGGCGAGAGCGAGAAGGGTGGGTGCAGCTTCCTCGATGGGCCAGAGGGCGGCACGGTAGTTGACGTCGAAGCTGACGACGGTGTCGCTCCGCTGCGCACGGTCGAGAACGGAGTCGATCAGCGCCGAGCAGCTTGTCGAGAGTGAAGGGGTGATTCCCGAAATGTGGGTGATGGCGGCCTGCTCGAAGGGAACATCCGAGAGATCGTCGGGCGTCATGGTCGAAGCGGCCGAACCGGCGCGGTGGTAGATGACACCGTTTCCGGGGTCTTTGAAATAGAAACCTGTTGGAGCATCCGTACTGAATTTCACGAGGCTCGTGTCGACACCGCGCTCGCGGAGTTGGCGCTCTACTCGGCGGCCAAAAGGATCGGAACCGAGGTGGCTTGCCCACGCAGCATGATGGCCGAGTGCGGAGAGGTGCACGGCCACATTTGATTCGGCGCCGCCGGTTTCGAGCCGAAACAGCTCGGCGGTTTCGAGGGGCTCGGCGACGGTGGGCGTGATGAGAACCATCGTCTCGCCGATCGCGATGACGTCAGGCTGTTTGTTGGGCTCCACGCCTCCACTATCGACCATATGCGCATTGTGTGCAACACTGTTGCAAATAGTGCAACACGCGCAATTGGTGATTCGGCCGACCTGCGCGGCAATCAGAAGGGCCCCGGATGTCGCAAAGCGTTCGCCGTGCAGCACGCATCATCGATTCGGTTGCCCTTCGCCCGGCAAGCGTCAGTGAGCTCGCGGAAGAGTTCGGGGTGCATCGCTCCACGATGTTCCGTGAGGTGCAATCCCTCGAAGAGGTCGGCTACCTGCGCAAGCGAAAGAGTGGCGAGTATGTGCTCGGCTTGCACCTTATTGCGCTCGCTCACCAGGCATCCGACAGTCTCGATCTTGCTGAAATTGCCCACGATCGACTGGTGAAGCTGCACCGTACTGTCGGCAACACTATCCATTTGGCTGCCGTGGTTGACCACAGCATTGTGTATGTCGACAAGGTCGAAGACACCAGCGGAGTGCGGATGTATTCGCGCATCGGTAGCCCGGTTCGCCCCTACTGCAGCGGTATCGGCAAAGTGATCCTGGCCGACATGCCTGCCGCCGAGCGGGATGCTGTCCTCGCTGGTGTGGTGTGGGAAAAGTTCACCGAAAAGACGGTGACCTCTCGTTCTGAGCTGGATGCCGAACTCTCCACCGTCGCCGCGCAAGGCTGGGCGGTCGACGACGGTGAATTCGAAGACTTCGTGAACTGCATCGCTGTGCCGATCCACGGCCCGGCCGGCGTCGTGGGTGCGCTATCGATCACGGCAATCCGCATGGCGGCTGACCTGAAGGCTCTCAAGGTTCAACTTCCGCTGCTGAACGCTGTCGCCCGCGAAATCTCGGGTGAACTCGGCGCGGCACTTGTTGTGCGGCAAAAGGGCCCCTCGAGTTGAGCGGATTTTTTCTCAGCTAGAGCCCGTAGGGTGAGGCCATGGCAAAGTTCACCCTGTACCTCCATCGCCTTGGTGCGTTTGCGGCGAATGTCGCGCAGACATTCCTGCAAACCTATGGCGGAGGCAACGGCGATCCCCAGGCTTTCGACGAGACTGCGGCGCGCAAGCGCGGCTCAGAGTCTGCTGCCGCCCCGGAGTCCGGGGACGGCACAGATGCCGGCTCGGGAGTGCACCGAAAAATCTAGGAAACCGCGCTCGATGCTGCCCACAGGTTGATTCCGGCATCCTTGGCGTGCTCGTCGATCGCGGCCAACTCGGCAGGCTCGAACTCGAGGTTCTGCACGGCGGCCAAGTTCTGCTCGAGCTGAGCGACGCTTGAGGCGCCGATGAGTGCCGAGGTAACCCGGTCGTTGCGCAGCGCCCACGAGATGGCGAGCTGGGCGAGCGACTGTCCGCGTCCGGCAGCGATGTCGTTGAGCGCTTTTACGCGACCGAGCGTTTCGTCGTTGATCATTCCTGACTTCAGCGAGCCACCTTTGGCTGCGCGAGAGTCTGCAGGAATTTCACCGAGGTAGCGATCCGTGAGCAGCCCTTGGGCCAGAGGAGAGAAGGCGATAACGCCCAAGCCGAGCTCGTCCACGGTGTCGAGAAGTCCGTCTTCGACCCAACGGTTGAACATGGAGTACGAGGGCTGGTGGATGACCAGAGGCGTTCCGAGGTCATTCATGATTCGAACGGCTTTGCGCGTGAGCTCCGGCGAATAGCTGGAGATGCCCGCATACAGTGCCCGCCCCGAGGTCACCGCCGTGTGCAGGGCGCCCATGGTTTCTTCGAGCGGAGTCTCGGGGTCGGCACGGTGCGAGTAGAAGATGTCGACGTAGTCGAGGCCAAGCCGATTGAGCGATTGGTCGAGGCTCGCGAGCAAGTACTTGCGCGACCCCATTACGCCGTAAGGGCCTGGCCACATGTCGTAACCGGCTTTGCTGGAGATAATCATCTCGTCGCGGTACGGGCGGAAGTCTTCGCGCAGAATCTGGCCGAAGTTCGACTCGGCAGAACCGGCGGGAGGGCCGTAGTTATTGGCGAGGTCGAAGTGCGTAACCCCAAGATCGAAAGCCCGGCGGATGATGGTGCGCTGTGTCGCGATCGGCTTGTCATCCCCAAAGTTCTGCCACAACCCCAGCGAAACAGCGGGCAGTTTCAGTCCACTGCGCCCAACTCGGCGGTAGGGCATTGGTTCGTAACGGGATTCATCAGCGACATAGACCATCTGGTTATGTTGCCATAGCTTTCCTGATTACTGAGCTGTGTCGCACGCCGTAGCATTGGTCTAATGACAAAGACCCGCACGTCAACGCTGTGGCGCGGCGGCGTGCTGATTTTTCTTCTCGTGGCAGCCGTCACGGTCGCGTTGACGGTGCAACTCCCATCGGTGGATGAAATCCACGAGTGGACCGGTGAAGCAGGAATCTTCGGAATAGCCCTCTTCGTTTCGGGCTATGCGCTTCTCACCCTGACTCCGGTGCCAAAAGGCATCCTCAGCATCGCGGGCGGGGTCGCTTGGGGGCTCTGGATCGGCGCACTTATTGTCTTGATCGGCGCCCTGTTGGGTGCGGCTCTCTCTTTCTGGTTGGGGCGCATCCTGGGTCGAGATGCGATCGAACAATATACGGGCGGTCGGGTGCACGCCCTCGATGAAATGTTGCAGCGCCGTGGCTTGGTGTCGGTAATCGTGCTTCGCCTCATCCCTATCCTGCCGTTCACGCTTATCAACTACGCTGCTGGGCTCACCGCGGTGCGGGTGCGGGACTACGCTCTGGGCACGGTCATCGGGATCATCCCAGGAACAGTCGCCTACGTCGCTGTCGGCGCCTACGGTGCCCAGTTTGACGACGGATTCTTTATTGCGATTGGTGCCCTCGTTGTACTCACCATCGGCGGGATTGTTGCCGCGTATCGAATGCGCACCGGCAAGCCAACTCCCGAGCATGAGACCGCTGGGGCCCCAACCGCTACGCAGGTCGCGCCAGAAAGCATCTGAACGTGATGGTAAACATTCATCACAATTCGAGCGCAAGTCTGTGCAAGAGATATCGGTGGGTCTAACCTGCTGGCATGAAGACACGCAAGAGCGTCGGCGCGGCAGTGACTCGTTCAGGCACGCAAGCGGCCACCGCTGCGGCATCCGCAATTCTGCTCACACTCGCGCTAGCGGCCTGTGCGCCTTCTGCGCCGACCGCCACCTCACCAAGCCCGACCCCAGCAACGAGTGCACCTAGCTCGACCCCGCTGCCCACGCCGGAACCCCTCATCATCCCTGGCTGTGAAACTTTGTTGCCTCTGAGCACAGCCAAGAGCATCTTCTCCGATTCCACCGAAGTGCTGAACGACGATGACTCGGTGCCGATCTACGGCTACGAATTGCCTGAGGTCGCTGCGGCCTCGTCGAATGCGTCCATTGCCAAGCACTGCGTGTGGGGCGTTCCTAACTCTGATGGTGGTTTCGGGTTGACCGTCACAGACATCACTGAAGTTGATGCCGAGAACCTCACGACCGCCCTCCTCGCTGCTGGCTTCCTTGGCAGCACCGTCGACGGTGTCACTAAACTCGAACTCTCCGGCGAAAACCTCGTGGGCACCAACGTAGATACTCACTACTTCGTTGGCGACCTGTGGATTCACTCCTCAGGATCAAGCAGTGAACTCACGACGAGCATCGCAGATGGTGCACTCAACGAAGTGCGCGCAGCGAACCCCACTCGCACGTACTAGTTGCGACCGTCGCCGCGCGAACTGTCTACCCCTCCGCATCACGCGTGTTGAAACTCGCCTGCATTCCGCGGCCTCAAAAATTGGCTAGATAAAATTTGCACAGTCAATCTTGATCATGTACGTTTTGTCTAGCCATCCAATGACGGATACGGCCTAGGAAGGAACCTGGATCCAAGTGACTACACCTCTTGATTCCAAGAAATTGCGAGGCTTCGGCATCGCAGGACTCTTGGTAACAGCACTCACGCTCTCCGCCTGCACAGCCCCTGCAGAAGAATCCACGCCCGACGCCGGCGATCTCCTGATATCTCAGGAAGCCTGCGACCGCAATGCCGCGGTGGGCACCATCACCTACATCTCCGGATACGGATACTCGGCCAGCGCTGGTCAGCTCGATGTATTCCTCGCCGAAGAGCTCGGCTACTTCAAGGACCTGTGCCTCGACGTAGAAATCAACGCCTCCGGCGCGAACGGACAACAGCTCGTCTCCTCGGGACAAGCCGAATTCACCGCTCTCGGTTCGGCATCCGATGTCATGCTCGCCGCAGCAAACAGCAAGAACCTCACCGCGGTTGCGACCTACGGCAATACCCCGCCGTTTTCGATCTTCGCCAACGAAAAAATCACGAGCCTCAAGGACCTCGAAGGTGGTTCGCTCGGGTACTTCATCAACCTCACTCCGATCGCATCCGCCATGTTGGATGCCGCTGACGTCGATGTCAGCAAGGTCGAACTGATCAAGATGACCAACTACGACCCCACCGTGGTCACTCGCGGACAGGTCGATGCGATCGTCGGCTACGCCTCGAACCAGCCCGAGAACCTTCGCGCTCAAGGCCTGCCGTTCACTGAGTTCTTCCCGTCGGACGTGGGTGTTGAAGGCACCTACAACGTTATGGAAGTCAATTCTGAGTTCCTCGCAGAGAACCGCGAAGTCGCCGCCGACTTCATGCGCGCATCGCTGCACGCCCTGCAGTTCTGCCTCGACAGCTCCGACGAGTGCATCGACATGATCGCCCAGCTCGCCGAAGACAACGGTCAAGGTTCGGCCTTCCCCCGCGATCAACTCGAACGCACCTGGAATGTGGAATCTCAGTGGGTCAAGGACAGCAACAGCGGTCTCCCTGGATCCCAGACTGCTAATGACTGGGAAGCCGAATACGAACTCGTCAAGAAGTTCGGCAACGTCGACAATCTTCCCGCTATCACCGACATGATGGATGAAACGCTCGTCGCTGATCTCTATGCAGACGGCGAACTGATCTGGCCGGGCAACTAACCCGACCACCCCGCTCGGATGCCGCACCAACCCACCCGGTGCGGCATCCGGCTTCACAACTCAGGGAGTAACTGTGGAAACCGCACAGCCACACGCCGGCGTTCATATTGAGAACGTCTCTAAGAGCTTCGGGCCCGATGGGGCTCGAACGCTCGTGCTCAATAACGTGAGCCTCTCGATAAAGATGGGCGAATTCGTTTCCGTCATCGGCCCGAGTGGCTGTGGCAAGTCCACACTGCTGAAAGCTGTCGCGGGTCTTTTGCCCGTTGACGGCGGCACAGTGATGGTAGACGGGATGACAGTCGCTGCGGCCACGAAGAACAAAATGATTGGTCTTGTTCCTCAGTCGCCGGCGCTGCTCCCCTGGCGGACTGTGCTCGACAATGTGCGACTGCCGATGACGGTGAATCCGAAAGCGAATGCGAACCGCAACCTGCGCGACCCTCGCGAGATTTTGGAGTCGTTCGGCTTGGGCGCCGCGCTCGACAAGTATCCCGGCCAGCTCTCGGGCGGAATGCAGCAGCGCGTTGCTATTGCTCGCGCGTTCGTATTTGACCCGAGCGTCCTGCTCATGGATGAACCGTTCTCGGCGCTCGATGAAATGAATCGTGATTCGCAGCGGCTGGGGTTGCTCGACTTTTGGCAGTCCAACCGCAAGGCCGTGATGTTCGTCACCCACTCCGTGCCCGAGGCGATCATGCTCTCCGACCGCATCGTGGTGATGGGGGCGCATCCAGGCCACATTGCCGAAATCATCGATGTTCCCCTGGCGCGTCCCCGCACGATCGACGTGTACGCGACCGACGAGTTCCGCGATCTTGAAGGTCACGTGCGTCAAACACTCCGCGAAGTGATGGGGCAAAAGAGTGCCTAAGTCACGCAAAAACGAGGACACCATGTCAACGACAGAGACGTCAGCTCTCGCAGTTCAAGCGGCGTCCAGTGCAAGCGGACGCCGCTTCTCGCCGCTCGCCACGGCAAAGCTCAAGCAAAATCTGAGCTGGGCCAACTGGGCCCCTGCTCTGATCACTTTTGTTATTGCTGCAGCGCTCTGGCAGGTCACTGCGATCGCCAATCCTTACGTGATTCCGACGATTGACCAAGTCTGGGTCAGCCTGATTAAAGACGCCGACACCTACTGGGCCAACATGCTCGTGACGGGCCTTGAGGTTCTGGTGGGTGCAAGCTCAGGCATCCTCGCCGGGTTCATTTTGGCGATCATCATGGCGGAGTTTCAGATCATGGAGCGCGCAATCATGCCGCTCGTGGTCGTTGTCATGGTGACCCCGATCGTGGCGATCGCTCCCGCTCTGGTTGTGGCGTTCGGCTTCGGCATGACCCCTAAATTCATCGTTACGGCGCTCGTTGTGTTCTTCCCCATGCTCGTTAATTCGCTTGCCGGGCTGCGAGATGTGGATGACCGCGCTCTCGACGTGATGAAGACACTGCATGCCAGCCGCTGGGAGATCTTCCGCGACCTGCGGTTCACCGGTTCAATGCCCTACGTGTTCGCGGGACTGCGCATTGCGCTTCCGCTCGCGATCGTTGGTGCAGCCGTTGCCGAGTTCGTCGCCGCCGGTCAACAGGCGGGGCTCGGATCCCTCGTCACGATCGCTGCTGCGCAAGCCAACCTGCCGGTCACCTGGGCCAGCATCGCGCTGCTCTGCCTCATGGGAGTCATCCTGATTTCTCTCCTCGCGCTCGTTCGCAAGCGAGTGCTCTGGTGGAGCGACGGAGCCGCCGTCGGCCGCTAGCTTTCGACTCCACCCACCTTTTCCCGCTACCACTCTGACCTTTTTCACCACAATCAGACTTTTTCACCACCACGAAAGGTTTCACCATGAAGAAGCTTCGCTTCGGTCTATTCGAAAACCCCCAGGCCAACGACTCGGGAACGTCCACCTGGCGTCACCCCGACAACAAACGCGACATGTTCGACCGCCTTGACTACTGGCGTGAAATCACGGCCATCTGCGAAGAGGCTGGCTTCGACTTCATGTTCTTGGCGGATGCTTGGGGTTGGGCCGATGTCAACGGTGAGCGTCCAGACGTGTGTTCTGTCGAGGGCCTCGACCTGCCACGACTCGACCCCGCGATTCTGGCTGCTGCCCTGATCTCGACGACCACGAACCTCGGACTCGTGCTCACGGGATCCACTCTTCTTGAACAGCCCTACGCCTTTGCTCGCCGCATCGCGAGCCTCGACCACCTTTCGGGTGGCCGCATCGGCTGGAACGTCGTGACGACGGGAACCGCCGAGACGGCGTCGCAGGCGTTTGGTGTTCCGATGGTGGCGCACGACGAGCGTTACGACATGGCCGATGACTTCATGGAAGTCGTCTACAAGCTGTGGGAGGGAGCCTGGGAGCGCGACGCGCTCGAGCGCGACAAGAACGGTCGCTTCGCCGACCCCGCCAAGGTGCACCGCATCGAGCACGATGGCCCGTACTTCACGTCGCACGGCTACGGAAATTCTTCGTACTCGCCGCAGGGCACTCCGGTGCTCTTCCAGGCGGGCACGTCGCCTCGCGGCCGCGAGTTTGGCGGTAAGCATGGCGAAGCGGTGTTCCTCGGAGGCGGGTCGGTCGAGAAGATAGCTGAGCAGGTCGCCTCCATTCGTGAAGAAGCAGTGAAGAACGGTCGCGCTGCGGATTCGGTCAAGGTCATGTCGGCGTTCACGTGCGTAATCGGTGAGACTGCCGATGAAGCGCGCGCAAAGTACGACGCCGTGCGGGATACCGAAAGTCCGGACGTTGCCGTGGCCTCCTATGCCTGGTTTACGGGCCTAGACCTTTCGTCGTTCGACCCGGCGACGCCGATGAAAGAACTCCACACTGAGCTTTCGCAGACGCAAGTTACTCGCTTCGGAGACCAGACCGTTGGCGATGTTCTCGCTCAATGGCACGGCAACGGAGTGCGCAGCAAACCCTTCGTTGGCACTGCGGAGCAGATTGCGGACGAAATGATCGCTCTCGCTGACGGCGCCGACCTCGATGGGTTCTTGTTGACTCCGATGATTCAGCCGACATCGACGATCGATTTCATCGAGCAGGTGCTGCCGATTTTGCGGGAGCGCGGAGTCGCCGGCGAAGGATATGACGCACCGACTCTGCGGGAACGGCTCTTGGGCACCGACGATTCGGTGCTTCGCGATGACCACCCGGGCGCCGCCTATCGCGCGACGGCCGTGGCCGAAGTAACGAGCTAGTCGGTAGTGGTTCGAGTGGGACGGTCGCCATCTTCGCCGGCGAAAATGTAGTCGCCGGAACGGATGCGACCGATCACGTCTCGAGCCCACTGCTGTTCGCCGCGCAATCGCGCGGTCGCGAGTTCAAAGATTTCGCGCACGTAGGCGGGAGTCGACGTCGAGGTCGCAACATCACCAATGTGGTACGCGTTGCTGGCAATGCGGGCGTCGATTTCGGTCACGCGGTGTTCGAGCCCGTCAAGCACTTCGTCGCGCTGGAGGGCGTACATGAAGGAAGTGAGCACCATGACGGGTTTGGTGTCGAAGACTTCTACCGTCCACAGAGTGTCGCGCAGCATCCGCAACAGTTCGACTTCACCTTCTTCGGTCACCCGGTAGGTGGTTCGTTCGGGGCGATTGCCGGCGGTTTCGGTGCCGTTCTCGGCAAGGTAGCCGTCAGTTGTGAGCGATCGCAGTGCGTTGTAGATAGAGCCGGGTTGGATGTTGGCCCATTCGTCGATGTGCCAGGTCATGAGTTCACGGCGCAGAAAGTATCCGTGAACGGGCTGAAACTGGTGCACAGCGCCGAGCACGACCAAGCGAGTTGTCGTCGACATGACCCCAATCGTAAGCCACGGATTGCGGCTGTCGGGAAGAAACTCGCTTGTTTATATGATCAAAAATGAATAACATGTAGTCCTATGTTCAAACTTGACTAACTAGCCGGTTGGGTGAACATCTCAAGCAAAGGAGTCCGCTCATGTCCACAAAGACCGCCGCGGAAGAAGTCACGCCCCAAGTTGCGCTCCGCCGCGCACTCTCCCTCTTTCCGACAGGGGTCATCGCCCTCGCCGCTGTCGTGGATGGCCAACCCGTCGGCATCGCCGTCAACTCCTTCACCTCGGTTTCGCTCGAACCGCCGCTCGTCGCCGTCTGCCCCGCCCGCACCTCCGCCACCTGGCCGGTGCTGGCGCGAGCCACCAGAGTTGGTCTCAGCGTGCTTGGTGCCGATCAAGAACAGACCGCTCGAAACCTCGCTTCTCGTACCGGTGACCGTTTTACGGGCACGGACTGGAAAGCAACAGAGAGCGGAGCAATCCACATGAACGGAGCTGCACTGTGGCTCGAGTGTGAGATTCGCAACAGTTTCGATGGCGGAGACCACGAGATCGTTACGCTCGAAGTCATCCACTCTGAAGCGTTCCCCGAAGTCGCTCCTTTGGTCTTTCACCTCAGCCAGTTCCGCGCACTCTGAGGGCCCCTTGTTTTCCGCGTCAGCGCTGCTTGCGCGATCAACGACCGATTGTGGGTTCCCCATGGAAGATTCCCCGCCGCTAACCTTTCGCGGCACAGTCGTCCATGGTGACAAACGGGGGCGCGAACTGGGGTTTCCCACCGCCAATGTGCAGGTCAGCAGTCCGGGAACTCTTCCTGAGGATGGTGTCTACTCCTGCTGGGTCAGTTTTCCGCCGACAACTACGCGCCACGGTGCGACCATCAGTATTGGAGCCAACCCCACTTTCGACGATGTCACTGATCGCCGAGTCGAAGCCTTCATCCACGATTTTGACGCCGACCTTTATGGATCCGAAATCGAGCTGACTGTGCACGCCTGGCTTCGCGCCATGGTTCGCTGCGACACTCTCCAAGAACTGATTGACAAGACGGCGGCGGATGTCGCGGCATCGCGCATCGCGCTCACTCGACCTGCACGACTCGAGTGACCTTCGCGGCGCCAGCTTGCGAGCGATCCCGAGTTTTCAGCCGTAAACATTTGCTCGTTTGAGCAATTATCGGGCCGGGTTTCGTTAGTCTTAGGCCATGCTTCTCAGTGATCGCGATATCCGGGCCGAACTTGCCTCTGGCCGTATTGGCCTCGACCCGCTCGATCTTGACATGGTTCAACCATCGAGTGTCGATGTGCGGCTCGATCGCTTCTTCCGCCTCTTCGATAACCATAAGTACCCCTTCATCGATCCGGCAGTCGACCAGCCAGACCTCACCCACCTGATGGAAGTGGACGCCGACCAGCCGTTCATTCTTCACCCCGGCGAGTTTGTGCTTGGTTCCACTTTCGAGCTCGTGACTCTGCCCGATGACGTCGCCGCTCGCCTTGAGGGCAAAAGCTCGCTTGGGCGACTCGGTTTGCTCACCCACTCCACGGCGGGTTTCGTTGATCCCGGATTCTCGGGTCACGTCACCCTCGAGCTCAGCAATGTGGCAACGCTGCCGATCAAGTTGTGGCCGGGCATGAAAATCGGGCAGTTGTGCTTCATCAAGACGAGCTCTCCCGTTGAATCGCCTTACGGTTCTGGCCAGTACGGTTCGCGCTACCAGGGCCAGCGTGGCCCGACGGCGAGCCGCAGTTTTCAGAACTTCCACCGCACCGATGTGCGGGCGAATGATGCGGGTTCTGTCGGGGGCTAGCTAGCGTCGAGCTGCTCCAACTGCCAGCCAAGCCAAGGGCTGAAGGCGAAGGGTGTCGCTGCCACAGCAGTGTGCAGCGACTGGGGGTCAACCCAATCAAATTCGGCGACCTCTTCGGGGTTCGGGGCTGCGGCATCCGTGGTCACTGCACGGTAGACGGGGCAGATCTCGTTCTCGACAATGCCGGATGAGTCAACGGCGCGGTAGCGAAAATCGGGCAGCACGAGCTGTACATCACTGACGGTGATTCCGAGTTCGTGCTGAGCGCGTCGGATGATTGCGTCAGCCATGTCTTCGCCGGGAGCGGGGTGTCCGCAAAAGGAATTGGTCCAGACTCCGGGCCAGGTGAGCTTTGACAGCGCGCGACGTGTCACAAGCACTTGGCCAGTCGCGTTGTAGACGTGGCACGAAAACGCGAGGTGCAATGCGGTATCTGTCGTGTGCACGAGAGCTTTATCTGCCACACCGATGTGCTCACCTGTGTTTGAGAGAAGTACGACCTGCTCAGGGAATTGGCTCATGATCGCGATAGTCTGCCTAGGTGGATAGATTCGGAATGCCGCACGCACTGTGCCGCAGTGAATACAGCCTAACTGTCGTGTGCAGGGCGCTGGAAAGTCGGCGCGCGTGAGCACCAGGCTCAAACTGTATGACCGCGTCGCTGAAGATGCTGCGAGCATCGTCATCCGCAGCTATTCCACGTCATTTTCTGCGGCTTCGCGGCTCTTGGGCGTTGATGTTCGCCAACATGTCGAGAACATTTATGCCTTGGTGCGCATTGCCGATGAGATCGTTGACGGCGGGGCAGAAGAAGCTGGCCTCGACCTGATCTCTACTTCGCGTCAGCTCACTGAACTTGAGCGTGAAACTGAACTCGCGATGGAGCAGGGGTTCAGTTCAAACCTCATCGTGCATGCTTTTGCTCTCACCGCACGCGAAGTGTCGTTTGGTGCAGAGCTCACCGCTCCATTCTTTGAGTCGATGCGCATGGATCTGAGTCAGAAAGTGCACGACCAGGCAAGTTTCGAGCGTTACGTCTACGGCTCAGCTGAGGTCGTTGGGCTCATGTGCTTGTGTGCGTTCTTGCACGGGCACGATGTCACCGATGACAAGCGGGCCAAGCTTGAGCACGGTGCACGCGCTTTGGGCGCTGCCTTCCAGAAGGTCAACTTCTTGCGTGACCTTGCCGACGATTTCGAGACCCTCGGCAGAAGCTACTTTCCTGGCATCGATGTTTCGACTTTCACTGAAGAAGAAAAAGTTCGGCTTCTCGATGACCTCGATAACGATTTGCGGGATGCGGCGATCGGTTCCGAACTGCCGCCGAGTAGCAGGAAGGCTGTTGCGCTCGCGCATTCCCTTTTCGCTCAGCTATCGAAACGCATCCGGGCGACTCCGGCCAGCGAGTTAGTGCGCACCCGTGTGCGCGTTCCTGATGTCGTGAAACTGCGGTTGGCTGCGGCTGCCGCGATGGGGGTGAGTCCTCGAGTATGAGTGACGTTGTTGTAATCGGTGGCGGTATTGCGGGGCTCGCGAGTGCTGCGCTTCTCGCCAAGGAGGGGCACTCGGTCACGATTCTGGAGGGCTTGCCTGCTGTTGGCGGTCGTGCGGGGTCGTGGGAACACGATGGTTTCCGGTTCGACACCGGCCCTTCGTGGTATTTGATGCCCGAGGTGTTTGACCACTTCTACAAACTCATGGGAACCAGTGCCGAAGAGCAACTGTCACTTGTAACCCTCGACCCCGGTTACCGGGTGTATTTCGAGGGTGAAGCAGACCCCATCGACATCTCAACGGACCTCGACGAGAACCTTGCGCTGTTTGAGAGCATTGAGCCTGGCTCGCGCGTGCGCATGCAGAAGTACTTGAAGTCCGCAGAAGAAACGTATGAGTTAGCTAAGCAATATTTCTTATATACGTCATTTGCTGACCTGCGCACGAGCGCAACGAAAGAGGTATTGGCAAAGGCGGCCCGCTTCATCCGTCTGCTCATCGAACCGCTTTCGCGACTGGTCGCGCGCACGGTGAAGGATGATCGTCTGCGCAAAGTCTTGGGCTACCCTGCAGTGTTTTTGGGATCGTCGCCGTATCTGACGCCCAGCATGTATCACCTCATGAGTCACCTCGATCTGGCTGACGGAGTTCTCTACCCGATGGGTGGATTTACGCGCGTTATCGAGAGCATCGCCGACATTGCGCGCGCCGCCGGAGTCGATATTCGTACCAATGCGAAGGTCACCCGCATTACGACGGTAGACGGAGTCGCGACCGGTGTCGAATACGTCGATGCTGCAGGAACGTCACGCACCCTAACCGCCGATATTGTCGTCTCGGCCGCCGATCTCCACCACACCGAAACCACTCTGCTGGAGTCGAGCGAGCAGACCTATCCGGCCGAGTACTGGCAATCGAAGACGCCCGGTCCAAGTGCCCTGCTGTTGTACTTGGGAGTGAAGGGCGAACTGCCTGAGCTTGAACACCACACGCTGTTGTTCATGAAGGACTGGCAAGAGGGGTTTGAGGCGATTTTCGGTACTGAGCCGAAGGTGCCGGAACCGGCCTCGCTCTACATTTGCAAGCCGAGCGGTGTTGACCCCAACGTTGCCCCCGATGGCTTCGAGAATGTCTTTGTTCTTGTGCCTATTCCCGCCGATCCGTCGATCGGTCGGGGCGAGATTGGTGGCAATGGCGACCCTCGCATTGAGAAATTGGCCGACACAGTGATTTCACAAATCGGCGACTGGACTGGCATCCCTGATTTCGCCGATCGCATCACTGTTCGCCGAACTGTAGGCCCTGGCGACTTTGCTGCCGACCTCAATGCGTGGCGAGGTACGGCACTCGGTCCCGCCCACACTCTCAAGCAGAGCGCATTCTTCCGCGCTGGCAACGTGAGCAAAAAGGTCACGGGCTTGTACTACGTTGGCGGCTCCACCATCCCCGGCATCGGACTGCCCATGTGTCTCATCAGTGCCGAGGTGCTTATCAAGCGACTGCGGGGAGACACCTCACCCGGTCCACTTCCTGAGCCCCTCTCCGCACAGGATTAGCCGTGATTGTTCTCTACCTTGTTGCGCTGCTGATTTCGCTCACCGGCATGGTGGTGCTTGATCGCCGTTTCACGCTGTTCTTTTGGCGGGATGCACGTCGGGCAACAGTGGTGTTGGTGGTGGGCGTGATCTTCTTCTTTGCGTGGGACCTGCTAGGGGTTAGCCTCGGCATCTTCTTCCGTGGTGAAACCGACTTCATGACGGGACTGCTGGTGGCTCCGGAGGTTCCTCTCGAGGAGATCTTCTTCCTCACGCTGCTCTGCTATCTCACTATGAACGTCTATGGCGCTCTCACCCGCACGAGAGTGGGTGCGGCGTGACTTATTGGCTGCTCAATGCAGTATTTCTTGCGATCGTCACGGCGCTCGCCGTCGTCACAGTCGCCACTCGACGTGCGCCGGGGTGGCGCGCGATCGCGGTCACAACGGGCATCCTGCTCATCATGACCGCCATCTTCGACAACATCATGATCTCTGTGGGCCTTGTCGGCTATAGCCCTGACGCCATCAGCGGTGCATTCATCGGTGTTGCTCCGCTCGAAGATTTCGCCTACACAATCGCGGCCGTCGTGGGGTTGCCGTGCCTGTGGATGCTGTTGGGGTCGCGCCGTGGTTCCGCTGCAACAACTACAACGCCCGCGAAAACCGTAGACTCGCCCGCGAATCCGGAGGCCCACAATGGTTAAGGATCTGTTCCTCTCATCACGGCCCCTCAGCTGGGTCAACACGGCGTTCCCGTTCGCGGCCGCCTACTACCTCACGACCGGCGCGATCGACCTCACCTTCGTGCTGGGCACCATCTTCTTTCTCGTGCCTTACAACCTGGCGATGTATGGCATCAACGATGTGTTCGATTACGAATCTGACTTGCGTAATCCGCGAAAGGGAGGCGTAGAGGGTGCCTTGCTTGACCCTCGGATGCACCGGCCAACGCTCATCGCTGCCGCCGTCTCGACGCTCCCGTTTATCGCCTATCTCGTCATTGTCGGCAACCCGCTGTCGTGGTTGGTGTTGCTTATCAGCATGTTCGCGGTTGTCGCGTATTCGGCGAAGGGGCTGCGGTTCAAGGAGCGGCCCTTCTTGGATTCGCTCACGTCGAGCACTCATTTTGTGTCGCCAGCGATTTACGCCCTCGTGCTTACCGGTGCCGCCGTCACTCCCCAACTGTGGGCAGTGCTGGGGGCGTTCTTCCTCTGGGGAATCGCCTCACACGCTTTCGGTGCTGTGCAGGATGTGCTCGCTGATCGCGCTGCCGAAATTTCGTCGATCGCGACGGTGATTGGGGCGCGCGCTACGACCCGGTTTGCGGTTGTCGCCTATCTTGCTGGCGGCATCCTGTTGCTCTTCGCTGCGTGGCCTGGCCCGCTCGGTGCAATCCTCGTGCTTCCCTATGCGGCAATGTGCGCGCCATTCTGGAACATCACGGATGCCACAGCCGAGTCAGCAAACCGTGGCTGGAAAAACTTCTTGGCCCTCAATTTCGTCACAGGGTTCTTCGTGACGATGCTGCTGATCTGGTGGGCCCTAATCCGCTAGCCCGCTCTGTTGGACGTCTCTGTTGACTGCTTCCGCTAGCTAGCTGGCTGGCGGGGTGGCGCCGTCGCGTTGAGCGCTCAGGTTTTTTGCCATCGTCTCGAGCACCGTAATGGCTGTTTCGTACTGCTCTGGTGTGACCCCCGCGGTCGCTTTGGTGCGCTCTTTGGCAATTACGGCGGCGAGCCGTTCGACAACTCCGCGGCCTCGTTCTGTGAGTTCGTAGAGGGAGCCGTCTGTGGTGAGCCATTCGCTTTCCACAAGTTCTTGCAGCGACTCAAGTGAGCTCGTGTGTGCATCTTGGGTCGGCGGAACCGCCGCTCGAGGAGAGTTGAGAAAAGGAGCGATCTCGATGTCGAGAAGGGCAACTCCGGCGGGCCCCTTGGATAACACCACGAGCAGTTGCCACTGCCGACGAGTGATGCCGTGCTCTTCGAGGGTGAGGGCAAATAGCTCGTCGATGATCCGGTCGACGTGCTTCACCCAGTAGCTGATGGGTTGTTGCGTGTCCATGAACTGACATTACTCCTGAGGACGCCGAGGCGGGCGAGGCAAAACACGAGTAGCGTGCTTCGCCCCACCAACTGGGGTCGTCCGTGTGCGATTTGTTAGTACGAGAAGCCGAGTTCGTCAGGGTAGTCACCGAGAGCCGTCAATTGAGTTGTTGCCGCCTGCAGGTGCGACAGGGTGAGGCCGAGGGTGCGCGGACCGAAGCTGACGCGGGCGATTCCCAATTCGGCGAGGCGCTTCAACGAAACGTAGCCTGGTCCTCCGATTACGGAAATCGGGCCAGAGATCTCGGCCAGTGCACGTTCAAGTTTTTCTTCATCGCTGAGCCCGAGCACGAAGATGCAGTCAGCTCCGGCGGCCAGGTAGGCGTTTGCTCGGGTGACCATGTCATCCCATTCACCGCCTCCAGCCAAGACGTCTACGCGGGCGTTGATTGCGATCGGTACGCCCGTTGCGTTTCCGGCGGCTCGGGCAGCAGCAACTCGAGCTGTCGCATGGGGGAGGTCGAAGAGTGGAGCCTTGGCTGGGCCCGAGCTGTCTTCGATGTTGATTCCGGATGCTCCGGCTGCGATCAATCGTTCGACGTTTGCTTGAACGCCGGCAGCATCCGCGGCGTAACCTTTCTCAAAATCGACGGAGACGGGAATCTCGACGGCGTTGCAGATGACGGATGCCGCATTCAACGCTTGTTCGATGGTGAGTCCTTCGCCGTCTGGCACACCGTGCGCGAAACTCACTGCATGACTTGCGGTCGCGAGGGCGCGCACTCCTGGGACTTCGGCGACGATGCGGGCGGTAATGGCGTCCCACACGTTGGAGACGATGAGGGGAGTCCCTGGCACGTGAAGGGAGCGCAACAGTTCTGCGCGGGCGGCGGGGGTGGTGGCATTTTCGGTCATGAGCCAAGCATCCCCCGACGCGATGTCGTGCGCCAGCGATTTTCGGACCCGACCGGCAAACTTTGTCGTAACGCTCAGCCCCGAGTTAGTCGATGACGGATTGCTTAGCCTTCACGGGGAGCATGAGCCCGAGCCCGGCGAGGAGAACGATCACGATTCCGATGATGCCAAAGCGGGTGTCGCCGGTCATGGTGACAAAGAGGGTGAAGAGGCCGGGTGCCAAGAAGCTGACGGCGCGACCGGTTGTGGCATAGAGGCCGAAGATTTCGCCTTCGCGCCCCACCGGGGTGATGCGAGCGAGGAAGCTGCGGCTCGCTGCCTGCACCGGCCCGACGAAGAGAGTAAGAAAGAGGCCGGCGATCCAGAACCCGGTCTTGGCGTCTCCAACCAACAGCACGGCAAGGCCGGCGATCACGAGTCCAGCAAGTGAGCCAATGATCACGTTCTTGGCACCGAGTTTGTCATCGAGCCATCCGCCAATAAAGGTTCCAATTCCGGCGACAAGGTTGGCAGCGACAGCGAAGTAAATGACTTCGCTTGGGCTGAACCCGAAGACTTGCGCTGCGATGATGGCGCCAAAGGTGAAGACGGCGGCAAGGCCGTCGCGGAAGACTGCGCTGGCGAGAAGGAACATGAGCACTTGGGGGCTCTTCTTGGCGAGAGTCTTGATGGTGCCAAAGAGTTTGGCGTAGCTCGCGAAGAAACTCACTCGGTTTTCGCGTGCACCCGCAGGGATCTCGGGCACGGCGATCAGTACGGGGATCGCGAAGATGGCAAACCACGCGGCTGAGGCGAGCACGGCGTAGCGCACATCGAGGGCTCCACCATCCGCACCAAAAGGCACATTGAGCAGTCCGTTGCCGGTCTCGCTTCCGAAGTTTTGAATGAACAACACGAGCAGGATGATCAGCAGCACGATCCCGCCGATGTAGCCCATGCCCCAACCAAAGCCCGAGACGCGGCCAACTGTTTGTGGTGTCGAGACCTGCACGAGCATTGCGTTGTAGTTGACGCTCGCAAACTCGAAGAAGATGTTCCCAGCGGCGAGTAGTGCGGCACCGAGGTAAATGTAGGAGGGCACGGGGGCGACGAAGAACATCGCTCCCATTGCGAGCACGACGAGGCCGGTGTTGATGGCTAGCCATAGTTTGCGGCGACCAGAGCCATCGGAGCGCTGTCCGAGTATGGGAGCGAGAATCGCGACGAGCACACCGGCGATAGTGAGCGCACCCGAGATGACGGTCGTGTTGTTTGCCTTCGCGAGCACGAGGGCTGGGTTCTTGGTGTCATCTCCGGCTGCGGCGAGAACCTCCGGGTCGATGAACAATCCACTTGCGAGGTAGGTGCTGAAGACGAAGGTTGTGACGACAGCGTTGAACGCTGCGGAGCCCCAATCCCACAGTGCCCAGGCGCGAACCCGGCTCTTGGGGATGGGCGAGTCGTCGATGAGACCTTGCCCTACTGTGCCGATCGCCCGGGTATTTGCGACGCGAGGAACTGCAGGAACACTGGGGACCTCGTTGTCGGGAGTCTTGTCCGTCATGCGAACAGGCTAGTGGTGCGGGGTAAACAATTGCGTTAACTGGGCAATTTTTGGCCACATTAGTCCCGGTCCCGCTTAGTGAGGACAGCTCGGGGTACGGTAGACAAGTCTGTGTACCCCACTAGGTGGGCTTTTCGGGGGACTTTTGCCGTCTTATCGTTGCTAAAGATCTCTATATCTGGCCCCCGACATTGGCCAGTGTGCACCGATCAACCCGACACAATGTGGATTCTCTCTGTTTCCACCGCGGACAAATTTAAGGCCTTACCCGTGAAGTTTTTGCTGCGCTCTCTACTTATTGCTGCCCTCCTAGCGGCGGGCATCACCGTCCCGGCGCAGGCTGCTACCGCCGCGCCCGCGGACATCACTGTCGACCTCAACCGGCAGGTGAGTGCGACTACGTTGTATGGCAGTGACGTATCAGTGACGCTCACGGCACAGCAAACATCGGGTTCCAACGCCTACAACCTGACCTTCACCGACATCCTGCCCGCTGGGGCAACGCTGAAAACAAACTCTGCTTACGGCGAACCGCAAAAGATTGCGCTCGCGGGAGGCTCCACCAAGCTCATCTGGAACAACGTTGCCGACCTGTCGTCTGGCGCCGTCGTCTCATTGACCTACTCCTTCTCGTACGACATGCCCCGTTACGACGTCGGCGACACATTCACGGGTGTTGCTGAAGCGTTCGCTAACACCAATGAGCGCACTCTGGTGAAGTTCGACGCGCTCACTGGCGCGGTCGTCGAGAGCTCGCGTGACGTGGGCGGAAGTGCGGAATCGAGCACCACGCTCGTTCCCTTCGTTCTTGACAAGGCAGAGACATCGAGCCCCGAGTCTGAGCTGCTTCGCGGTGTCCACGATCACCAGACGGTTTACGAGCTCACCGTCACCAACAACGGCGTCAACTCAAGCTCTGACTTCACCGTTACCGACTACCTCCCCGCTGGCCTTGAATTCCTCGGATGCGCGGCAGCAGACAACAGCGCAGTCGACACCGAAGAATATGACGGTTCCGGTCGCATTCTTCCGGCAAGTTTCCCGAGCGGCGTGGACTGTGCTGGCCTCGTTCCGACCACAAGCACCGTCGTCGTTGACCCAGACGGAGCTGGCCCTCTAGTTGAGGCCGTCTACACGAAGGTTGTGTGGACTATTCCTGGCGTGCTCGCCACCGATGGCGTCATCACGATTCGGTATGCGGCCGCAATACCGCTACGTGAGAACGTCGCGTTCGATGGCGAAGCCACGGCAAACCTCGACAACAACACGGGTGCCCTGACCTATGACGAGCAGCAACTCACTAATTACGCCGTAACAAGTGGTACCTATTCCGGCGACGCTGTGGTCTACACCGATGAAGCCACCGCCACTGTTTCCGCTGAAGACGTGTCAATTCAGAAAACTGTGGACGAGACTGGCATCACGCAGGGTTCAAACAGCGTCTGGACGCTCAAGTACCAGTCGTCAGAATATGCTCTTTCGACCGGCTCGATCGTGATCACTGACACGATTCCTGATGGGCTCAACTTCGAGGGCAGCATTCCTGATCCAACCTCTGGCCCTGCCGAGAATGCCGATGGAACCCTCACCGTGTCGTGGGATGCCGCAGCGTTTGACGACGCGTCGAGCAGTGGAGAAATAACGGTCTTCACGTCGACGCGCGCCGCCTACCGCCTCGTAGGAGCCGGAGGCGTGGAGCGCCCGGTCAGCTCAAACGACTCGTGGACGAACACCGTCGACCTCGCGACATCCGCCACTGTCATCATCGACAACGACACCACAACCACAGAACTTGCCATCGTTGACACGTCAAGTGCCAGCCAGAAGGCTGAAGGCATCACGCTAACGAAGCGAGTTTCTGAGCCGAAGCCGATGGCAGACACCTGTGAGAACGTCAGCGGTCTTGAATTCAAGGATGACCTCGCCACGAACGCATTCCACCCGGGCGACTGGGTTTGCTACGAACTGACCGTCACGTTCCCGAGCCGCCTCGACACGCTCGACAACGTTGTGAACGACTTCTTGCCAGCAGGCTTCACTTTTATTGACTACGCCACGACCCCGCTAAACACGGTTGGCTCAACCTTCGTTGCCCAAGATCCCAATGACAAGTCGCGTTTGCTTACTTGGAATGTCGGAAATGTGGATGCCGGAACGGTCTTCCAGGTCCTGGTGACGGCCGAGATCACTGATCCTGCCGCGGTCACCGATGGCGACATCGTGTCGAACCTCATGAAAATGACGTACAAGAACACTGCTGGTGATGTTTTCCAGCTGCGGGACAGTGCAGACACGCTCGTCGAGAAGCCGGTGGTGACGCTCTCGAAGGGCATCATCGAACTCAACGAGACGCCGGTACCGAGTGCACCCGTCAACAGTCTCGCGGTGCAAGCAACCGATCGAGTGACCTATGCCGTTGTGGTGACCAATACGGGAGGCCAGACCGCCACCAACGTTTCGGTGCGAGACAACCTTCCGTCATTGCTCGAATGCACCGATGTGGAAAACATCACCGACGCCGGTGTCTGTGGAGCCGCGGCATCGCTTCCGCGCACGATTGAGTGGACCATCCCCACGATCGCTGCCGGTGGTTCCTACACCGTGACTTACGACGTCATCACTCCGGCCGATTCTGCTGCGGGAGACACTTTCGTCAACACTGCTGGCGTGCGCACCTACGATGCGGTTACCAACACGGGAGGTACGCAAGAATATTTCCCCGTCAACAACATCGACCCTGACCTCGAAGTCAAGGCCAACAGCGTCGAGGCTAAAGACACCGCGTCGGCAAACCTTCGCCTTCCCACCCTTGTGAAAGCTGCGACTACATCAATCAATGAAGCAAGCAATAATCGTGCAGGCCAGGCCACTATCGGAGAGACCATCACGTATACCGTGACGACGACGATCCCTGAGGGCTCCTCGGCGTACGTCAATCCGACGGTCACTGACGTGATTAGCAACCGCTTTACGATCGTCGGTACGCCCACCTTCACGGTGAACGGCGGCCCGAGCCAAAATGCGGTGGTCAGCGGACAAACGGTGAGGGCGCTCGTCGGGGCCAACTACGTGAACTCTCCAAACAGTGGCGATGACCCCGTCGTTCTCACGATCACCGTGCGTGTTCTCGATGCTGCCGGCCCCGTTCGCGGCAACCTGATTAACAACACCGCAAGCTTTAGCTGGCAGCCTGTCAGCGGACCCACCAAGACCGCAACGAGCAACAATGCGAGCATTCGCATTGTTGAGCCCAGCGTGTCGGTCTCGAAGACCAGCAACGCGGTATCGGGTCGAATCGTGGCTGGTCAGATCGTGCAGTACACGCTTGCGGTGCGCAATAGCAGCGCGACGAATGTATCGATCGCTCACGACACCACTGTGATCGACCACGTGCCAACCACGATCCAGCCAGTCGATGTCGCAAATAATCCTGTGACGACAAGTCAAACGTTGCCCGGTGGCGGCGCGTGGGACCAAGCAGCACGCACGATCACGTTCACGATTGCGAGCATGGCTCCCGGTTCCGGGCCCAACTTGACGTACAGCGCTCGCGTAGTAGACCCGCTCTTGAGCGGCGCGACCATCGTCAACTCGGTGGATGTCACGACGACCTCGATTGCCGGCAGTGACGCCAACGAACGCACTCCGACTTCAACGACGGGTTCGGCAAGCTATAAGGACAACGACGAACTCACACTGCGCGCCCCCGAAGTCGGCGTCAGCAAGAGTGCAACGCCATCGTCGCGCACCATCGGTGAAGTCATTACCTACTCTGTTGATGTCACGATCCCGAAGTCGGTAATCGCCTACGACGTGACCGCACTCGACACGATGCCGACCAACGTTCGGTTCGGCCAGTTCCTTGACTCCGCCTGCACTGTCGCTGGCGTCGACTGTGGCTCCGGTGATCAAGTGGATGCCGAACTTATCGGCACTCCGTCGACTACTGACCGCACGATTGGTTTTGCCCTCGGTGATATTGACCCCGCTTCGGCAAACGAACGTGTCGTCACGATTCGTTACACCGGCATCGTGACTACCGCTGCAGCATCCGGCAACACCCTGACAAACACGGTTCGTCCCTACTGGAACGACACCAATAAGCAGCTCGGAACGCCGTCAACCGTTCCAGGGCCGACCGATTTCGACCGCGTAGGCACGCCATCGACCGCGAATGTCGCCGTTCTCGAACCGCGCCTAACCATTGACAAGGATGTCGCAGGCCAGGTCGGTGACACCGACACTCGTCGTGCCAAGCCAGGCGAGTCTCTTGAGTACACGATTGTCGTTACCAACGCCGGCAACTCGCCCGCCTATGACGTGACGGTTACGGACACCCCGGATGCTCGCGTCACCGGCTTTACCTCCGCACGGGTAGTTGGCGTCACGCCCACCGATATCACTCCGTCAGATGGAACGCTCGGTTGGAAAATCGCGGGCCCCATCGCTGCAGGCGCCAGCGTAACCATCAAGTACACGGTGACGATGCCGGTCGTTGACGAGACGAGCGAGATCGTTGCTTCGGCAGAAATCATCAATACTGCCGACGTTCCGCACTACTTCGGTGTTGCACCGAGTGATCAGGTTTCGACGATCGACTACAAGGACTACGACGACGTGACTCCGGATGTCGTGAGCGTTGAACTCGACCTTGCGTCCATCGGTGACTACCTCTGGTTCGACGTCAACAATGACGGCGTTCAGGGTGCAGGCGAGCCCGCCCTTGAGGGTGTAAAGGTGACCGTTGTTTACGCTGGAGCCGACGGAATATTTGGCAACACTGACGACGAGACATTCCCTCGCACGACAGACGAAAACGGTCTGTACCTTGTGAACCAACTGCCAGGTGGTCTCTACCGAGTGACCGTGGATGCTTCCACTCTTCCCGCGGGAATGACCCCCAGCTACGACCTCGATGGCACCACCGCGACGCCTAACGGCATCTGGCAGGGCACCCTCGCCGAGAACGACAGGAAGCGAGACGTCGACTTCGGCTACACGGGAACCGGTTCGATCGGTGACTTCGTCTGGTTCGATCAAAACAAGGATGGCGTTCACGACGCGAACGAGCCCGGCTTGCCTGGCGCGACCGTCACGGTTGTTTTCGGCGGACTCGATGGGGATCTCTCCACGACGGCCGACAACATCACCTACACGACATCCACGGATGCCGATGGCAAGTACACGGTCGGCCTGCTTCCTGCCGGTCCCTACACTGTCACTGTCAGCGACCTGCCCACCGGATATGTCGTTGTCTCAGATCCCAATGGTGGAACCAGCGCGAGCTCAACGACGTCGCTGACGGCCGGCCAAAATCGCGTCAACCAGGACTTCGGCTACGCGGGATCCGCATCCATCGGTGACTACGTCTGGATCGACCGCAACGGTGACGGTATTCAAGAGGGAACCGAGCCGGGAATCTACGGCGCTGACGTTGAACTCACCTGGTTCGGCGAAGACGGTGTGCTCGGCGGCGGTGACGACGGAGTATTCACAACCACGACCGACGGTAACGGTGCCTACAGTTTCCCGAACTTGCTGCCCGGAAACTTCTCGGTAGCCGTCACTGGCGGACTGCCAGCAGGCGCGACGAACAGCTTCGATCGTGATGGCGACAAGGACTCTCAAGCTCCCGTATCGCTAACGATCGGTCAAACCGTCACCGACGTTGACTTCGGCTACGACGTTACTTCCGTCATCGGAGACCGCGTGTGGTGGGATCGCAACCAGGATGGCGTGCAAGACAGCAACGAACCGGGACTGTCCGGAGTGGGCATCCGCATCACGTACCTGGGTACCGACGGTGTTCTTGGCGGAACCGGCGCTGCTGGTGATATCGAGTTCACAACAACGACGGACAGCAACGGCAACTGGACTGTGACAGATATTCCCGACGGCAACTACATTGTCGAGGTCGTCAGTGGAGTACCGGCTGGCTTCGGCCCGACCTTCGACAACGACAGTGGAACGACCGCGCCAGACGAAGAATCACGCGTGACACTGGTCGATTCTGATCTCCGTCAGGACTTCGGTTATGCCGGCGACTCGAGCATTGCTGACACGGTCTGGCTCGACCTCAATAAGGATGGCGTTCAGGATGTCGGCGAGCCCGGCCTTCCGGGAATTGATGTCACTCTTGTCTGGTTCGGTCCGGATGGCGTTGCTGGCGGAACCGACGATGTCACTTTCGTGGAGACAACTGACGCCAACGGACACTACCTATTCGATGGGTTGCCAGAGGGTAGCTACACCGTGACGGTAGACACCGACACTCTGCCGAGCGGCGTTGCGCCGACATTCGACGCGGATGCTGGCACCAACCAGCCGACGGCGGCGACAACACCGTCCGGCGTTGGCCCGAACTCGACCACAGCAGTTGTGCTTCCAGCGGCAACCGATCTTGACAACATCGACTTCGGTTACGTCGGAACCGGCAAGATCGGTGACACCGTCTGGCTCGACCAGAATGGCGACGGGATTGTCGATACTACCGAGTCGGGAATTGCTGAAGTTCTTGTGACGCTCACTTGGGCGGGGCTCGATGGCATCCTGGGCAACGCCGACGATGTGGTGTCGAACCAGCGCACCGACAGCGACGGCAACTACCTCTTCGATGATCTCCCCTCTGGACTCTTCCGGATCGACCTGAGTGGACTTCCACGAGGCCTTACGGCAACGGCTGACCCGGATGCTGGCTTCGATGACACCTCTGAGGTCACCTTGCGGGGTGGCGAAGAAAACCTCGATCAGGACTTTGGCTACCGCGGTGACGCTGGCGTCGGCGACCTGCTCTGGCTCGACGTCAACAACGATGGGGTTCAGGGAACAAACGAACCTGGTCTTCCCGGAATCGTGATGACCGTGACGAGTCCCGGCGCTGACGGGCTGTTCGATACCGCTGACGATCTGATCGTGACCACCACGACGGACGTGAACGGAAACTACCTCGTAGAGGGACTTCCCGCCGGTGATGTTCGAGTGTCATACGACCCTGCGACGTTGACGGAGGGATTCGTTCCCAACGCTGACCTCGACGGTGATGTTCTCTTCGAAACGACAGCCGAATTGACTGCGGGTGAGACTCGACTCGATGTGGACTTCATTGTGGTCGGTAGCGCAACGCTCAACGGCATTGTGTTCGATGACCCGAATGGCAACGGTGTGCGTGACCGCGGTGATCGCGGCATCCCGAACGCGAAGGTCAACGTTGTTTGGGCCGGACCCAACGGCCCCGTAACGGTTGTGGTGACGACCGACGCTGATGGAGCGTGGGAACTGACTACACTTCCAGCGGGAACGTACACGGCAACGATCGACCTCAGTTCGGTCAGTGCGGACTACCGCCCATCAACAGGTACATCGTCAACGGTTGAGCTGCCGGCCTTCGGTACACGCTCGGTCATTCAAGGTCTCACAACGCTGATGCTCGCCTTCACGGGTTCGAACATTGCGTTGGGAGCATCGCTCGCCGGTCTGCTATTGCTTGGCGGATTGTTGCTTCTCCTGCCAGGACGTCGGGTCCGCGGTGGAAGGCAGTCCGCTCTAACTTCGGGTAAGTAGCGGGCACGACCAGCGAGTTGGCGCGGTGACTGCGCTAAGAGCCGAAAGCTCTTGGCGCAGTCACCGCGCTTTATCCGTTAACGGGCGGGATGGTGTGCAGCGCAACGCCCCGATCTCTCAAGACTGACCTCCACACTTGAGTCATACACACTCAACTTTCAGCTAGCCCGCTTGACTCTCGCTCCGCGGAGGTAGAAACTTGATACCAAGCGACTCAAGTTCGCACACTCAAACGCTTAAAGGAGTAAGAGCACATGGCTCGAGCAGTAGGTATTGACCTCGGAACCACAAACTCAGTGGTTGCCGTACTCGAAGGTGGAGAACCCACCGTCATCGCAAACGCCGAAGGAATGCGCACTACGCCATCCGTCGTCGCATTCACCAAGGATGGCGAAGTCCTCGTTGGTGAAACCGCCAAGCGCCAAGCCGTCACTAACGTTGACCGCACCATCGCATCCGTCAAGCGCCACATTGGCACTGACTGGAAGGTGGAGATCGACGACAAGAAGTACACCCCGCAGGAAATCTCCGCGCGAACGCTTGCCAAGCTCAAGCGCGACGCCGAGCAGTACCTGGGTGAAGACGTCACTGACGCCGTAATTACCGTTCCCGCCTACTTCAACGACGCTGAGCGTCAGGCAACGAAGGAAGCCGGTGAGATCGCTGGCCTCAATGTTCTGCGCATCATCAACGAGCCAACCGCTGCCGCACTCGCGTACGGCCTCGACAAGGGTAAAGAAGACGAACTCATTCTCGTCTTCGACCTTGGTGGCGGAACGTTCGACGTCTCGCTTCTCGAAGTGGGCAAGGACGACGACTTCTCGACCATTCAGGTTAAGTCCACTTCTGGCGACAACCGCCTCGGTGGAGACGACTGGGATGCCCGCGTCGTTGACTACCTGATCCAGCGCTTCAAGGACTCGACCGGTGTCGATGTTTCTGGCGACAAGATCGCGAAGCAGCGCCTCAAGGAAGCTGCCGAGCAGGCCAAGAAGGAACTCTCCTCGCAGATGTCGGCAAGCATTCAGCTTCCGTACCTCTCGCTCACTGAGAACGGCCCAGCCAACCTCGACGAGACCCTCTCTCGCGCCAAGTTCGAAGAACTGACCGCAGACCTCCTCGAGCGCGTGCAGAAGCCATTCAACGACGTCATCAAAGAAGCGGGCGTCAAGCTCGCTGACGTAGCGCACGTAGTGCTCGTTGGTGGATCGACTCGCATGCCCGCCGTTGTTGAGCTCGTCAAGAAGCTCACCGGTGGCAAGGAGCCAAACAAGGGTGTCAACCCTGACGAGGTCGTAGCCGTCGGTGCTGCACTCCAGGCTGGCGTTCTGAAGGGCGAGCGCAAGGACGTTCTGCTCATCGACGTCACTCCGCTGAGCCTCGGTATCGAAACCAAGGGCGGAATGATGACCAAGCTCATCGACCGCAACACTGCCATCCCGACCAAACGAAGCGAAACCTTCACCACGGCGGATGACAACCAGCCTTCCGTATCGATTCAGGTCTTCCAGGGTGAGCGCGAGTTCACTCGCGACAACAAGAACCTCGGAACGTTCGAGCTCACCGGCATTGCACCGGCGCCTCGTGGCATCCCCCAGGTTGAGGTCACGTTCGACATCGACGCTAACGGCATCGTGCACGTGTCCGCCAAGGACAAGGGCACTGGCAAGGAGCAGTCGATGACGATCACGGGTGGCTCAAGCCTCTCGAAGGAAGACATCGAGCGCATGGTTCGCGAGGGCGAAGAGCACGCTGCAGAAGACAAGGCTCGCCGTGAGGCAGCTGAAGTTCGCAACAACGCTGAGCAGCTCGCGTACTCCACCGGAAAGCTCATCACCGACAACGCTGAGAAGCTGCCAGAAGACGTCAAGACTGAGGTTCAGGCCGACGTCGATGCGCTCAACTCGGCACTGGCAAGCGATGACGAAGCGGCCGTAAAGACCGCCTTCGACAAGCTGACCGAAAGCCAGCAGAAGCTTGGCGAAGCAATCTACAAGCACCAGGAAGAAAACCCTGAGGCTGCAGAAGGCGAAGAGGCTCCCGCTGACGAGAACTCTGACGAGGACATCGTTGACGCTGAAGTGGTTGACGACGACGAAGCTGACGCGGACAAGAAGTAGATGTCTGACAAGAACAAAGACCACGACGAGAACCAGGAGCCGGTGATTCGCGATAAACGTCGCGTTGATCCGGAAACCGGTGACATTCGTGCGGCTGACTCGGCTGCTGCAGATTCTTCTGCAGCGGCCGGGGGGCAGTCCGCTGATGAAGCGGATGCTGCTGACGAGCCCGTCGAGACCGTTGACGCGTCGATTGACGCTGAAGCAGACGACGAGCCGGCAGCAGGTGCCGAGTCGCAATTGAGTGCTGAAGATCAGCGCCTGCTCGATGACGCTAGCCGCGATCTGGTTTCTGACATGCGCGATCAGATGTTGCGCGCACAGGCTGAGCTGGTGAACTTCCGCACGCGCGTTGAGCGCGACCGGGCAGCGAACCGCGAATCGGTCATCGCTGACGTCATCCGTTCAATGCTTCCTGCCCTGGACGATCTCGATCGTGCAGATAAGCACGGAGACATTATCGATGGCAGCCCGTTGGCGTTGGTTTCGCAGAAGCTTCACTCCAGTTTCGAGCGGTTCGGTCTTCGCAAGATTGGCGAGAAGGGTGAACTTTTTGACCCCGCTTTCCATGAGGCTGTAGTTCACTTGAACGACCCGGAGGCAACCGAAAACACGATTGCTGACGTGGTTGAGCCGGGCTACATTCTTGGTGAGCGCGTTGTTCGTGCCGCGAGGGTTGCTGTCTCCGGTCCTACTGAATAGGTCGGGGGTGGCGTGTAGTGGCTAGCCAAGATTGGTTCGACAAGGACTTCTACAAGGTGCTCGGGGTATCGAAAGATGTCTCAGCGGCCGACCTCAAAAAAACCTATCGCAAACTCGCGCGCCAGTTTCATCCGGATTCAAATCCGGGAGATCCGAAAGCGGAGTCTCGCTTCAAGGAGATCAGCGAAGCACATTCGGTGCTCTCCGATCCTGAACAGCGCCAAGAATATGATCAGGTTCGCGCTATGGGCTCTGGCGCTCGCTTTCAAGCGGGTGGCCAGTCCGGCGGCTTCGAGGATGTCTTTGGTGGCATGTTCGGTGCGGGTGGCGCGGGCGGTCAACGCTACGGCGGTGGCCAGTCTGGTGCCAGCTTCGAAGATCTTTTGGGTGGCATGTTTGGTGCTCAAGGCGGCCCTGGTGGCGGTGCGGGATTCCGTGGCGGCCCAGCAAAGGGTCGCGACCTAGCGGCAAACACAACGCTCGATTTCGTTACGGCCATTAATGGCGAAACGATTAAATTGCAGCCTGCTGGCGGTCGTCCGATGAACGTCAAGATTCCTGCGGGGGTCAGTGACGGGCAGAAGATCCGCCTCAAAGGCAAAGGCGAGCAGAGCATCAATGGTGGGGAGTCAGGCGATCTGGTTCTCACTGTGACGGTTCGCAAGCATCCGGTATTCGAACGTGAAGGCAACAATCTTCGGGTCGTTGTTCCTGTGACGTTCGCGGAAGCGGTGCTCGGCGCCACCATCGAGGTTCCCACTTTGAGCGGTACACCGGTCAAGTTGAAGGTTGCGGCGGGAACCCCGAGCGGACGAGTATTGCGAGTAAAAGGTCGCGGTGTCACGACGACAAAAGCGACCGGAGATTTGCTTGCCGAAGTGCAAGTGGCGGTTCCGAGCCACATCTCGGAAGCGGCACATGCGCACCTCGAAGCATTTACCCAAGCAATGCCCGCAGAAAACCCGCGGGATGACCTGATGGCTAAAGCCAGGAGGTAATGACAATGGATGAGTCCACGCCAGCTTTTGCGATCGCTGTTGCGGCAGAACTGGCTGGCATGCATCCGCAAACGCTGCGACAGTACGACCGTCTGGGGCTCGTCTCACCAACGAGAACCAGCGGTCGTTCGCGGCGTTATTCCCTGCGCGACGTGATGCAGTTGCGTGAGATCGGCGCCCTCAGTGCCGAAGGACTCAACCTTGAGGGAATCAAACGCATCCTCGATCTCGAAAACCGCGTAAGTGAGCTCACCTCCCGAGTGCACGAACTTGAAGCCGCACTCGCAGATGAACTCCTGGCGAAACCCGGGCGGCGAGTGTTCGCTGCCGGTGCTGCCGGAGAAGTGATCTCCCTCAAGGCAGGAACCAGAGGCGAACGCACTGACCAAGTCGTGCTGTGGCGGCCATTCACGCGACGCGACAATCAACTTCCGCGCTGATGTCATCCCGATGACCGTGTAGCGATGATCTCCTCAGAAGCCCCTCCGCTCGGCAGCGCTGCGATTCTGCGTCAACGCTGGAGTGAAGTCACATTTTTACACTGGCGGGTTGATCCCAGCACCGTCGAGCGCTTCATGCCGGCCGGATGCCGTCCAGACACCATGAACGGCAGCACGTGGGTGGGACTCATCGCGTTTCAGATGTCTCGCAGTTCGTTCTTTGGCGGGCCCCGCATTCCGTGGCTCGGTGACTTTCCCGAAGTCAACGTTCGGCTCTATTCGATTGACGAACAGGGCCGCCGCGGAGTGGTCTTCCTTTCGCTCGAAGCATCCCATCTCATCCCGGTGCTCACAGCGCAGGCCGCTTTTGGATTGCCCTACCGGTGGGCATCGATGCAGATCGGGCAGCGCGACGGAAAAGTTGCCTACACAACGAAACGCTACGGCCAACCGGATGCCGCATCCCACATCATCGTGCGCCCGATTGACGATCCGGCGGCGAGTGTTGCGCTCGCCGCTGACCCGGTTGCGACGTTCTTGACAGCGCGCTGGGGTTTTCACGAAACCCACCGCGGAGCAACCATCTACTGTCGCAATCACCACGAACGGTGGCCGTTACAGCCGGCAGAGCTCGTGCATCTCGACGATGGTTTGCTTGCGGTTGCTGGCTTCGAGGGGCTTGCGGATCGTGCGCCAGACTCGGTGATGTTTGCCACTGAAGTGTCGACTGTGTTTGCGTCTCCGCAGCAACCAATTCGTGTCCGCAAGCCTCGAGCGCGCACTGTATGGGCCACGGCGCGTTCATCATAGTCGTTCTGGTTTTCTGAATCCGGAATGCGTGGTACGGGCGTTCAACGTGGTCTCATCAGCACAAATGAGCATTGCCTCTTTGCGCCGACAGGGACATGATGAGTAACCACAACGTCATATATGCAACACACGATTGAAACGATGAAGCTGCAGAATGAGAGTGCGGGTGCAGTAGCCCGTGCGTAAATCATTTCTCGGCAAATAGCTCAAGGCAACGATGCCGAACAACGCAGGAGGCACCATGACGACGGTCCGCGCAGCAATCACTCAGACAACCTGGACAGGCGACAAGGAGTCGATGATTCAGAAGCATGAGCAGTTCGCTCGTGATGCAAAAGAGCAGGGCGCTCAAGTAATTTGCTTCCAAGAGTTGTTTTACGGCCCGTATTTCGGAATAACTGAAGACAAGAAGTATTACGCCTACGCTGAGCCTGCTGATGGCCCCATAGTGCAGCGTTTTCAGGCCTTGGCTAAAGAGCTAGATATGGTCATGATCCTGCCGATCTATGAAGAGGCGATGACCGGCGTGTATTACAACACCGCTGTCGTTGTTGATTCCGATGGCACCAACCTCGGTTCGTATCGTAAGCACCACATTCCTCACCTCGACCGGTTCTGGGAGAAGTTCTACTTCCGTCCAGGCAACATGGGGTACCCCGTTTTCAACACTGCCGTAGGCCCAATCGGGCTGTACATCTGTTACGACCGCCACTTCCCTGAGGGATGGCGCGAGCTCGGCCTCAACGGTGCCGAAATTGTGTTCAACCCAAACGCCACCAAGCCTGGTCTCTCCAACCGCCTGTGGGAGGTCGAAGGCCCCGCGGCTGCTGTAGCGAACGGCTACTTCGTGCTGCAGCCGAACCGTGTTGGTCGCGAAGACAACGAATACGGTGACCTCGCGGTCGACTTCTATGGAACCAGCCAAGTTATCGACCCGCGCGGCAACTTCGTGGGTGAACGCGGTTCGGGCACTGACGAGGAGATCATGATTCGCGATCTCGACATGGACCTTGTTCGCCAGATGCGTGACGACTGGCAGTTCTACCGTGACCGTCGTCCGGAGTCGTACACCTCGATCCCGAAGCCATAACGTCAGCCCCCGGGCTGTCTTAGCGCCCGGGGAACAGTAGGCACAAGACAAGCAGAGGAGCGAATCATGGCCACCACTCTCATTTCTGGCGGAACAGTCGTCAGCTCAACGGGCCGAGCCCCAGCAGACGTCCTTATCGACGGCGAAGTAATCAAGGCCGTGCTGTCACCGGGCAGCACGCTTTTTGGAACCGACATTGCGGCATCCGTCGATCACGTTATTGATGCCACGGGAAAGTACGTCATTCCTGGCGGCATCGATGCCCACACTCATATGGAGCTGCCGTTCGGCGGCACTGCGGCGATCGACACGTTTGAGACGGGCACTCGCGCTGCAGCGTGGGGTGGCACTACTTCGATCATCGACTTTGCGGTGCAGACCTATGGAACTCACATTCAGGATGCTCTCGCCGAGTGGCACCAGAAGGCGGCGGGCAATTGCGCCATCGACTATGGCTTTCACCAGATCGTCGGAGACGTGACGCCGGAGTCACTCAAAGCGATGGCAAAGCTGCCAGATGAGGGCATCACAAGCTTCAAAATGTTCATGGCCTATCCGGGAGTTTTCTACTCGGATGACGCGCAAATTCTGAAGGCGATGCAAGTGTCACGCGACACCGGCATGATGACGATGATGCACGCCGAGAATGGTCCCGTCATCGATGTTCTCGCCGAACAGCTCGTGGCGCAGGGCAAGACTGACCCGTACTATCACGGTGTTGCTCGCGCCTGGGAGATGGAAGAGGAAGCTACTCACCGGGCGATCATGCTCGCGAAGCTCACCGGTGCCCCGCTCTATATTGTGCACGTGAGTGCGAAGCAAGCGGTCGAGCAGATCGCCGGCGCTCGTGACCGCGGCCAGAACGTGTTCGCCGAAACCTGCCCCCAGTACCTCTACTTGAGTCTCGAAGAACAACTCGGTGCTCAGAGCGAGCAGTACGGTCACTTCGAGGGCGCCAAGTGGGTGTGCTCAACTCCGCTTCGCTCGCGCGAAGAGGGACATCAGGATGCCATGTGGCAGTCGCTGCGTACGAACGATGTGCAAATGGTCTCTACCGATCACTGCCCGTTCTGCATGAAAGATCAGAAAGAGTTGGGCCTTGCAGACTTCCGCAAGATCCCGAACGGAATCGGCACTGTCGAACACCGCATGGACCTCATGTATCAGGGGGTTGTCACGGGAGAAATCACCCTCGAACGCTGGGTCGAACTGACGAGCACCACCCCCGCTCGCATGTTTGGTGTTTACGGACGCAAGGGCGTCATCCAGCCAGGAGCTGACGCCGACATCGTCGTCTATGACCCTCGCGGCCACACCTCGATCGGCATGCCGGTCGATGAAAACGGTAACCCCACGGGCAAGAAGCACCACATGAACATGGACCACGCGGCCTGGGAAGGCTTCGAGGTCGATGGTCACGTCGACACCGTCATCTCTCGCGGCAAGGTCATCGTCGATGGCGATCAGTACCTAGGAACGAAGGGTGATGGGCGTTTCATGAAGCGTGGTCTCACTCAGTACCTGACCTAGAGCGTTCTTCGCGGCATCCGACCTATCTTTCCCACCACGAATGAGGAGCCCCATGGACTTTGGAGCAGTACTACAGACCAACCCGCCAGCATCGCGAACTGTGCAACTTGCCAAGCTGGCTGAAGCCCACGGCTTCAGCCACGTCTGGACGTTCGACTCGCACATTCTGTGGCAAGAGCCCTACGTGATCTATAGCCAGATTTTGGCCGAAACTCGCAAGATCAAGATCGGGCCGATGGTGACGAACCCGGCGACTCGCGACTGGACTGTTACGGCATCCACCTATGCGACCCTCAACGAGATGTACGGCAACCGCACGATCTGTGGGATCGGCCGCGGCGACTCGGCGGTGCGCGTGACCAACGGCAAGCCGACAACGCTGAAGGATCTGCGGGAATCAATTCACGTCATCCGCGAACTCGCGAACTCGCGCTCCGTTGAATATGGCGGGGCACAGTTGCAGTTTCCGTGGAGCAAAGGCTCCGAACTTGAAGTATGGGTTGCCGCCTATGGCCCGCTCGCGCTCAAGCTCACCGGTGAAGTCGGGGACGGGTTCATCCTGCAACTAGCCGACGTCGATATTGCCGAATGGATGATCAGGAAGGTGCGCGACGCTGCTGAGGCTGTCGGGCGTGACCCCATGTCGATCAAGTTCTGTGTCGCCGCCCCCATGTACATCGGCGATGACTGGGAACACATGCGCGACCAGTGTCGCTGGTTCGGTGGCATGGTCGGCAACCACGTTGCCGACATCGTCAAGAAGTACGGTGCGGATGGCGACGTGCCCAAGGCCCTCACCGACTACATCAAGGAACGCGAAGGTTACGACTATAACGAGCACGGGCGGGCGGGCAATACCCATGCCGCCTTCGTGCCCGATGAGATCGTTGACCGCTTCTGCGTGATGGGCACCGCCGAACAGCACATCGAGAAGCTCGAGAAACTACGAGCACTCGGTGTCGATCAATTCGCCGGGTACCTGCAACACGACAACAAGGAAGAGACACTGCGGGTCTACGGCGAGACGGTGATTCCCGCCTTCGCCGATCACGTCGCTGCGAAGGCCTGAGCTGATGACAGCGCGCCCTCGCCTTGTCGGCGGTTTCGTGTGGGGTTTGGCAGGAGTGCTGCTGATCGCTCTCGTGTGGGAGGGGTACAAGTTCTTCGGGCCAGCCGATGGCCTATCGATCGGCGAGCTCCGTGTTCTCCCGCGAACCACCGACCTCGCGATGCCGCACCTGTGGGACATGATGGTGCGACTTGCCGAGCCCGTCACGCGAGCCGACGGTGCATTGCCGCTGTGGGCAGTGGTTGCGCTTGCCGCGCTCACGACGCTCGGCATTGCCGCGGCAGGGTGGGCAGTCGGGGTCGTCGTTGGCGTCGGTTTTGCTCTGCTCATGCAGCGCTGGCGGCTGGCCGAATTCGGGCTGTTGCCGTGGATCGTTATCAGCCAAACGGTTCCCCTCATCGCGTTCGCTCCGGTCGTCAAAAGTTGGGGTTCGCGCGTGGAGATTGGCAGCTTCGAGTGGCAAGACTGGATGTCGGTCGCCCTGATTGCGAGCTACCTTGCGTTCTTCCCGATCACCGTCGGTGCGCTCAAGGGGCTGCAGTCTCCTGACCGCATCCATCTGGAACTTTTCGAAACCTATGCCTCGGGGTATTGGTCAACGCTCAAGCAATTGCGTTTTCCGGCCGCAGTGCCCTTTCTCCTGCCTGCACTCCGACTCGGGGCTGCGAACGCGGTCATCGGCGCGGTGGTCGCCGAAGTGTCAACGGGGCTTCAGGGTGGTATCGGCCGGCTGCTCATCCAATTCGCCGGACAAGCCTCCGGTGACCCTGCGAAAGCGTGGGGACCAATATTCGGCGCAATCGTGCTTGGTCTTGTTGCGGCCGGCTCGGTCGCTCTGCTCAGCGTGATTCTCAAGGACTACCGACGAACAGAGGAGGCCGCATGAGCGACCAGATCCTAAACAGCGCAGCGACTACTGATGCGCTACCTGCTGCAGGCGAGACGGATGCCGTGGCAGTTTCGGTACGCGGCGTCAACAAGCAGTTCCAGACAGCAACCGGGGTGGTTCACGCTCTCGAAGCAATCGATCTCACTGTTTCGGCTGGAGAGTTCGTCTCGCTGATCGGCCCTTCGGGTTGTGGCAAGTCAACGCTCATGAGACTCATTGCTGATCTTGACGATCCGACCTCGGGTGAGCTGATGGTGTTCGGTAAGACAACGACGCAGGCGCGCCTTGACCAGGACTACGGCATCGCGTTCCAACAGGCGGGGCTGCTGCCGTGGCGAACGGTGGCGGCGAATGTTGCGCTTCCGCTCGAACTGCACGGCGTGGCATCCGCTGATCGTCGCACTCGGGTTGCCGACCTTCTCGATATGGTCGGGCTCACCGAGTTTGCTGATCGTTTTCCTGACCAGCTCTCGGGCGGCATGCAGCAGCGGGTGGCGATAGCGCGCTCGTTGGCTGAGCAGCCACGACTGCTGCTGATGGATGAGCCCTTTGGTGCCCTCGATGAGATGACGCGCGAAAAGATGCAAACCGATCTCGTGCGCATTGCCGCTGATACTGGGGCAGCTGTTGTGTTCGTGACGCACTCGATTCCGGAGGCGGTGTTCCTATCTGACCGCGTTGTCGTGATGTCGCCGCGGCCCGGACGTATTAGCCAGATCGTGCCCATGCAACTGAATGCTATTGATGGTCGACAAGAGCGCTCGGATGATCTTCGTGAAGAGTCATCGTTCTTCGAAATGGTGACAGAGGTGCGCGAAGCACTGCACGGTGGCGCCTCGGATTCTCCCGGGGACGAACCGCGCCAGGCGCGGGGAGTGGACACCCGATGACAGCCACATCAGCAAATGCAATCGTCAACGGCCGGTCCGGAACGGGGGCGCGCCGAAGCAAGGGGTGGAGCCCCAGAACAGAATCGACGCTGCGTATAGTGGCGCCGATCTCGTTCGGGCTGATCGTTCTCGCGATTTGGCAGTTGCTCGTTACCGTGGGCGGAGTCGACGACTACCTGCTGCCGAGCCCCACGTCTATCGTGGCCGAGCTTGTCGAATTCTGGCCGTCCGTCGTTTCTGCAACGGCGCTCACCGGCAGCAATAGTTTGATCGGATTGCTGGTCGGTTCGCTGTTTGGCATCGTGTTTGCGGCAATCTCTGCGCGCTGGCGCATTGCCGACCAAATGAGTGCACCGATTGTCGCGGCGCTCGCTGTAGTTCCCATCGTTGCCCTCGCTCCTGTGCTCAACTCGATGTTCGGGGCCGACAGCCAGTTTGGTCGTCAGGCGATCGCGGCGATCGCGTCGTTTGTTCCGATCTTCATCAACACGTTGCGCGGGTTCCGGCAAACTAAGCCAGTGCACCGTGACCTGATGAAGGCGTATGCCGCGAATTCTGGCCAAATGCTGAAGTCGCTCACCCTGCCAACCGCACGACCGTTCATTCTGACGGGCATCCGCATCGCCTCATCGCTTGCCGTGATTTCGGCGCTCGTCGCCGAGTACTTCGGTGGGCCGCGTGGTGGGCTCGGCAGTCTGATTGCTACCTCGGCTGCCTCGAGCGCCTACTCCCGAGCGTGGGCCTATGTGGGGGCATCCATTGCTTTGGGTTTGCTTTTCTATCTTGCGACGCTCGCGCTTGAACGACTTGTGTTGCGTCGTGTACCGACCGGGGGCTCCCGCTAACAGCAGAGAACGAGAAAGGAGAAGTTCGCACCACCAGCTCTACCAGCAGTATCCACTTGCACCGTGAATCTGGAAGGTCTGACATGAAGTTCACCAAACGCCGCGCACTCGCGGCCGGAGCGTTTGCCGTTACGGCAGCGTTCCTTCTCACAGCATGCTCACCGAGCGATGGGGGAGACAGCGGTTCCGCTGACGGCCTCACCGAAGTGAAGCTCCAACTCCAGTGGCTCCCGCAGGGCCAATTCGCCGGCTACTTCGCGGCAGCCGATCAGGGCTTCTTCGAAGAAGAGGGCCTCGATGTCGAAATCATCCCCTCTGGCGGTGACATTGTGCCGCAGGATGCTCTCGCCAATGGCGACGTTGACTACGCCATCGCGTGGGTTCCTAAGGTGCTTGGCTCGATCGAGCAGGGTGCCAACCTCACTAACATCGCCCAAATTTTCCAGAAGTCAGGCACCCTCCAGGTGTCGTGGGCTGACTCGGGTATCGACTCGGTCGCCGACTTCGAGGGCAAGAAGATCGGTTCGTGGGGCTTCGGAAACGAGTGGGAAATCTTCGCGGCAATGGCTGCTGAGGGCCTCAACTCCTCGACCGTGCAGATCATCACGCAGGACTTCAACATGAACGCGTTCCTGCAGGGTGACATCGATGCAGCTCAGGCGATGACGTACAACGAGTACGCGCAGCTGCTTGAGTCAACCGACCCTGACACGGGAGAGCTGTACCAGCCCTCTGACTTCAACGTCATCAGCTACGAAGACACCGTTGGTGCGATGCTCCAGGATGCAATCTGGGCTGACACAGAACGTCTCGACAGTGACGAGGACTACCAAGACACGACAGTCAAGTTCTTGAAGGCTGTTGTTAAGGGCTGGATCTACGCCGCGGAGAACCCCGAAGCTGCTGCAGAAGGCACTGTCGCTGCCGGTTCCGGTTGGGGACCAAGCCACGAACTGTGGATGGTCAACGAAACCAACAAGCTGATCTGGCCGGCCGCCAATGGCATCGGTGTCATCGATGAAGCCTCGTGGGACCGCACCGTTGAGGGCGCAATCAGTGCCGTCAACGAGACGGGCGCAAGCCCCATCACTACAGCGCCACCGGAATCCGCTTGGACAAACGACTGGATCCTCAAGGCGCTCGAAGAACTCGAGGCCGACGGTGTCGATACCACCGGCGGAGACTTCGCCCCGATCGACGTCACCCTTCTTGAGGGTGGCAACTAGTCGAACTGAATAGCCGCTAGTCGGATGCCGCCCTTACGCTTGTGAGGGCGGCATTCGTTTATCAGAAGCACTGTTTCATCGCTCAGGAAGGCCCGCGCCATGACCGACCACTACGACGATCTCGACGCGTATGCGCTCGAGCTTGACGAAGCGATGGTGATTGGCGGCGCGGGGCTGACGCTCGAAGTGGGGTGAGGCGAGGGCGATAAAGTGCGGCTCGCCTGCTCAGTCGATTCGTATACTTGGGTGAAACTCAATTCTTAAATTCGGTGAGGGGATGCACGTGGTCAGCATCAACGGTTGGCTGCAAGCGCGATGAGTTTCACGCCTAGAGACCTGAGCAGAGAACAAGCAGAGTTATATCTCGCGCACACGGAAGCCACCCGAGAACTCAGGCTCACTGAACTGGCTCATTGGATGGCGGCAAGCCGGGGGCCTATCGGTGAAATGGATGGGTCCGTGGCGAGTGTGCATACGCTGTGGGAATGGTCGATTAGGTTCATTGATTCACGCGCAGTGAAGATGATTCCTCGAGACCAGCTCACAGACCAAGACATCATGTTTGGCGAGTCTCCTGAAGTCGCCAACCGGCGAAGGTTCTCTGTTGCGCAGGCCGCGCCGATTTACATGCTCGAGGTCCTCCGCCGTTTAGATCCCACTACTCATCTCGGTATTCAGATGGAGGGGGACGCGACTCACGAGAACTTTCAGAAGCTCATCTATCGGTCGAAATTTCCGTTTGAGGCCACACCGCAGCTCTCTGACGTCGATTTGTGGTTCTCGCTGGGGAAGGTCTTCCGCGGGATACTTCCACCGGAGAAGATCTCGGGTTGGTTCGCGAACTCGTTCACGAATTGGGCGGAGTTGGCGGATGGTGATTCTGGCGGTGAGTCGATTCTTGCACCGATGGCGTCACGGCCACTGAGCGACTTTGACGATGTTCCGTGCCCTCCGGTGTTCTTCGAGCCCAAGCTTGGCGGCAAGCCGGGAAAGCCGGAGAAGCCGAAGAAGTCACCCAAGGACTACGCGGAGCTCGAAGAGTCAGAGTTCATGCTCGCCCCGCGCCGGTACGACCCCGACAACCTGGCCGCAGGAAAGAAGTTCAACGCAGCGAAACTGCACAAAGCTCTGCTCGCGATGGACGAGTCCCTCGGTGGTGGTGGCACGATCACTGACCCTGCAGAGTGGATCACCCAAGACACCACTGAGTTGGCGCTCGGCGATTTCGCCGGCGTGACGATCTTTGCCGAGGATGGAGCGGTGCGGGCAGTGGGAATTGAACTGGGATCGCCGACTAAGCAGCAGTGGCGCACCCTTTACCCGCAACTGCGCCGTCTTGCGAGAACTCTCTGGGTGCACTTCGCGCCGGCGGAGTCTGAAAGCTGGGCTTCGAACCGGGAGTAGCTATTCCTGGGGCACAGAGTCACGGTGATTGCACAGGGGAATGATCCAGAATCTGTGCAGAGCAACCGGAGATTTTCGCTTGTAGAACAGTGAGAGCTATGACCCCCATCGCCGCAAAACGAGCACATCGTCGCGTTGACGCTGCGCCCGCACAGCACGTGGGCGCTTCTTTCTCCCGCCTTCTGGGCGAGACGTGGCGGTTCGTCGCGATGGCCTGCCTCGCGCTGGCACTCATCACGGGCATTGTGGCGATGCACTCACTTGTGTCGCCCTCCTCTCATTCTGAGTCGGCGATGGCGGCCACTATGTCGATGGGGAGCGCCACCGTCGAGGAAGCTACGTTGATTACCTCAACGCTGACTGCAGTCGACTGCTCGGGATGTGGCGACGACGCATCAATGGTTCTCATGTGGTGTGTGCTTGCGCTTCTCACTGTCTCGCTTCTCTTCGCAGCGCCCAGGCTGGTGCCGGGGTGGGGCCAATACGTTGAGCAGAGGTTGATTCCTGCTGCGCGCTTCACCTGGCGGGCCCGCACGGCACCGCCGCGCCCTGATCTCGACAGTCTCTGCATCAGTCGCACCTAGGAGGCGCACTGTCGATTTAGTTCGACGCGCCTTACGCGGGACCGTTCTGGTCGCGCGCCTATCAGTGACTAATTTGGAGAACTTGAGAGATGAAAATTCGTTCCGCGGCTACGGCCGCAATTGCCCTGACTGCGCTGCTCGCGCTCTCGGGGTGCGCAAACGCTATGACCCAATCTGGTCAAAGCCCTGACTCATCGCCCACGGACTCAGCCACGATCGCTGATGCGAACAGCGCAGATGTCATGTTTACGGTCATGATGATTCCCCACCATGAGCAGGCCGTTGAGATGGCTGACATGGTGTTGGTGAAGGAGGGCATTGACGAGCGTGTAGTCACGCTCGCCCAAGAGATCAAGGCAGCTCAAGGCCCTGAAATCGAGCTCATGACCTCGTGGCTAGAAGGCTGGGGTGTCGGGGTGACAGACGGTATGGACGGTATGGGTCACGGCGATGGGATGATGAGTGACTCCGACATGGCCGACCTCGAAGCAGCAGACGGAAACGATGCGTCGCGCTTGTTCCTCGAGCAGATGATTGTGCATCACGAGGGCGCTATCGACATGGCCGAGTTGGAAATCGATTCGGGAGAAAACGCTGATGTCCTTGCTCTTGCCCAGAAGATCATGGCTGCGCAGACCGTTGAAATTTCGCTCATGCGGAGCATCATTAGTTCGCTGTAGCGACGTGGGGTCCGCCGTTCTCGGGCGGCGGGCCATTGCCCTCGCGTATTGCTCAATTGGCTCTGGAACGGAAAGGTATTCGTATGGCCACTCGCACAAATAAAATCTCGCTCATGGGCTCAGTGTCGTTGGGCACGGGGGTGATGATCGGCGCGGGAATCTTCGCTCTCGTTGGCCAGGTCGCAGAATTCGCCGGAGACTTCTTCCCGCTCGCGTTCTTGCTTGGCGCGATAGTGGCCGCTATTAGCTCGTATTCGTACGTGCGCTATTCGAGCGTGAATCCCTCCTCGGGCGGAATCGCGATGCTGTTGAAGGATGCCTATGGCCCAGGAGTGGTCGCCGGTTCATTCTCGCTATTCATGTACGTCTCGATGGTGGTGGCTGAGAGCCTGTTGGCGCGCACGTTCGGCACCTACCTGCTTCGCCCCTTCGGCTTGCAGGATTCTGTGATTCTGGTTCCCATCCTGGGCGTTGCCGCCATCGCCACAGCTGCGATTGTGAACTTCGTCGGCAATACCCTCGTCGAACGCTCGGCAACGATTACGGCAATCGCCAAGATCATCGGGATCGCCGTGCTCGCTATTGCCGGCCTTATCGGTGTCGCGGTTGGCGGTGACGGATTCTTGTCGAAGTCGTCGGGGGACTCGATCAGCATCGTTGGGGTTCTGGCCGGAACAACGTTGTGCGTTCTCGCCTATAAGGGCTTCACGACGATCACTAATCAGGGTGACGACATCCGTGACCCGAAGCGAAACATCGCTCGCTCCATCCTCATCTCTCTGGCGATCTGCACCTTCCTGTACCTGTTGATCACGGTGTCTGTGAGTTCGAGCATCGGTGCGAGCGGAGCGGTGGATGCTCGCAACTACGCTTTGGCGCAAGCGGCGGAACCGTTCTTCGGCGCGTGGGGTGTCGGTATTACCGTTGCGATCGCCGTGGTCGCGACGCTGTCTGGGCTGCTGGCGAGTCTGTACTCGGTGTCGCGGCTTTACGCGATGCTGCAAGAGATGAAGCAGGCTCCGTCGTTGCCAAAGTCGGTTCCTCATCAGCCCATGATCATCACCGCGGGGCTGGCCATTCTCGTCACCGTCTTTCTCGATCTCAGCCAGATCGCGTCGATGGGCGTCTTCCTCTATCTGACGATGGATATGGCGGTGCAGTGGGGGGTCATCCGCCGGCTGCGGGCGAAGATTGAAGCTCGGATTTGGCTGCCGGTGCTGACGATTGTGCTCGACCTTGCGATCCTGATTCCGTTCGCTGTTCTCAAGGTGCAGAGCGATCTCTTCACCGTGATCGTGGCCGTCGCGGTAGCAGCCGCCATTGTTGTGGCTCAGGTGGTGACGGTTCGAACGCGTTCGAATCACTAAAGGTAGAGGTCCCGGGAGCTAGTATCTAAGCATGCATGCGGATACGAAGATAGAAAGAATCCAGCCAGATAGCGACTACGTGGAGATCGCCGTCGAGGTGTTTCGACTGCTGGCGGATGCCACAAGGATTCGTATTGTGCTTGCGCTGCAAGATGACGAGCTGTCGGTGAACCATCTCGCCGACATCGTTGACCGGAGTCCGGCATCCGTGTCTCAACATTTGGCAAAGTTGCGCTGGGGCAAACTCGTGCTGGTGCGCAAGCACGCCAATCGCGTGTTTTACCGCCTCACCGATGAGCACGCGAAACGGCTAGTGGTCGAGGCTATTCTGCAGGCTGAACACACTGTGGATGAATCGCCAGCGCACCACGCATGATCGAGGTTCTGCGCAATAAGACGTACCGCGCACTGTTCAGCGCTCAAGTGATCGCTCTACTCGGAACAGGGTTGCTCACGGTCGCATTGGGGCTGCTGGCCTTCGACCTTGCCGGCGACGCTGCGGGGCGAGTGCTGGGTACGGCTCTCACGATCAAGATGGTCGCCTACGTGGGTGTCGCGCCTGTAGTCGCTGCGCTAGTTGACCGGATTCCCAAAAAGGCAGTGTTGGTGGGCGCTGACGCGGTGCGGTTCGCAATCGCGTTGATGCTGCCCTTCGTTACGGAAGCGTGGCACATCTATGTGCTGGTATTCGTTCTGCAATCTGCATCGGCAACCTTTACCCCTGCATTCCAATCGCTGATCCCCGCGGTGGTGCCAGAGGCACGCAACTACACGCGAGCTTTGTCGCTATCCAGGCTCGCTTACGATTTCGAGGCCCTGCTGAGTCCAACCATTGCCGCAGTACTCCTGACCGTTGTCAGTTACAACAACTTGTTCGTCGGAACGGCAATCGGTTTCGCTGGGTCTGCAGGGCTGGTCTTGGCAACCGCACTGCCCCCGAATCTTTCAGGTCGAGATTCCGGCACCTTCTGGCAGCGGCTTCCGGCCGGCGCGCTGGTGTTCTTTCGCACCCCAACCTTGCGGTTCCTGCTGCTCACCAATGTGGTTGTGGCGGCGGGAACAGCGATCGTTCTCGTGAACTCAGTTGTTTATGCAAAGGGAATTTTCGAACTCGACGATGCGGCGTTGGCAATTGCTCTCGGCGCGTATGGAGTTGGTTCTCTCATTGTGGCGGTGAACGTGCCGAGGCTTGTCGATCGCATCGGCGTGACGCGCACGATGCTCAGTGGCACTGTGCTTGTGGTTAGCGGTCTGACGGCTGCGATCGTCGTCACGGTTTTCGCTGTCACCACCTCGACCGGATGGTGGGCGCTTCTCGCGACCTGGCTGATACTCGGGATGGGAACTTCCCTCATCAGCACACCGTCGTCGAGGTTGCTTGCAGAGGCATCTAATCCTGACAACCGCAATCTCGTCTATACCGCCCAGTTCGCGCTGTCGCACGCGTGCTTCCTGGTCACCTATCCGCTGGCGGGATGGCTTGGGGCTATAAGCCTTCCGATCGCCACAGCCACGCTCGCCGTTGTTGCGCTGGTCGGCACTGTCGGCGCGTTCACGATTCGTCGCCGCGCTATAGGCCTCGCAAATTACTGGGAGAGCCTAGCGCCACGGCTTGTCGGCTAAGGCTGAGGCGACGAGTTCGAGCCTCTTCTCAAGAACTTCGAACTGGAGGTCGTCACGCCTCGGTGTGCCGACGCGTTCATCGCCGTAGGGGAACGGCTTCGTGATGCCGGTGCGCGCATAGCCGCGTCGCTCGTAGAACGCGATCAGCTCTGCGCGCGCATCGATCACCGTCATCTGCATAACGGTCACGCCCCACTCGCGGGCGGCGTAGTTCTCGGCCTCCGTGAGCACGAGGCTTCCTAGACCGGCGGACTGCTGGTTGGGGTCGACCGCGAACATCCCGAAGTAGCCGTGCTCATTCTCGTCGGCGACGTGGGCGCACGCTACAAGCTGATCGCCACGCTCCGCGAGCACGATCGTTGAACGTGGTCTGGCGAGGTCAGAGTGAAGGGCTTCCGCGTCAATGCGCTCGCCATCAATCAAGTCGGCCTCGCTCGTCCATCCGGTGCGGCTGGACTCGCCGCGGTAGGCCGCAGTGACAAGCTTCAGCAGCGCCGGGATGTCGTTGGTTGTGGCGGCGCGGAAACTCAGGGTTGTCATGCCAGCAGCCTAGGCGCGATCGGTGAGCGACCGTGAACACAGTACGGAGCCGATGGCGCGGGTCCCATGCTGGCCTTACGAAACAGGTCTCACGTTGAGCGTCTCGGTTTCGCTATTGGGGATGAAAAGCTCCTGATCCGAGCAGATCGGGCCCGCGATTCCGACGAACGCGCCCGACTCGAAATCTGCCCGCACTTCGTCCGGGATGCATCCAACGCCGAGGACGACGGTTGCGCCACGTGAGGGAACGATAAATGTGTCGTCTCCTGTTGTGATGCTTACATCGCTCGAGCTTTCGTTGGTGATGGTCACATCGCCACCACCCGTGCATGCTGTCAGCGCTGCCGTCATTGTCAGGAGAAGAAGCCCGCTATGAGCGAGTCTGTTGTGGTTACTCATGACTCTCCTTTCTGCTGGTTGCGAGTGGTGAACTCAAGTGTGACGAACGGGAGATACTCGCGTGCAACTACCGCGGTGAGTGTTCCGCCGCTCGCGAGCTTCGCACCCACCGCGTACACAAAAGGGTCAGTGTCAATCTCGACGCCTGGCATCATTTCTCCGTCGATCGTGACGTCAATGGGTCGCGTAGCCCTGCGCTCTGGCAAGTGTGTCGGCGCCTCCCCATCGTGCGCGCTGAGTCCGAGCTCTTCGCGAAACTGATTCATGAGGATGTAGTTGGCGTGTTGGTTGAGGAGGAATTCGACAGCACTCCACTCCGATTCCTCGCGGTGCCAATGCGTCTGGGCCACCTCCCACAGCGACGGATATCGCATCATTTCGACCCGCTCGATCAACCACGCCGGTCGCGGCGGCACCTCTTCGATCGCACGGCGAGCGCTGTCATCCAGCTCAGCAAGGTTTGCGGGGTCAGACTTGTCGTCAGGATTGCGCCACAGGGTGGCTGAGATGCTGGCGGACATGGACGAATAGCCCTCACTGTCGCTCGCAGAACTGACGCTGACATCCGTCTCGTCTACCGAGCTCTGAGCGGCGAACCCCATCACCGGGATGGGCATCTGGCGCAACAGTGCAGCATGGTGTGCCCGTGGGTCAGGCGCGTCTTCGGGAAGAACGCCGGTGAAATTCATGTTCTCATCGTGCGCTGCCGCGAGAAAAATGACAAGTGCTCGACACGAGGATTCCGGTGAAGGGTCAGTCGGTGCGCGGCCTATTGGGGTCAGTGCACTGCCCACTGCCGAGGCCGTTCAGTGGTTCGCCGCCATTACCGCACAGTGAGCCGCCCGCTGGGGCCTCATCGACAACAGTTGTGGTGACAGCTGTCCACCCGGTAACTTCTCCCGCAAACACCGGAACTAACTTGCTGTCGATAAGCTTCACAGTGCGCTCACCGATGAGGAGCCCCGTATCGGGATCGATGATGATTTCATGAAGAAAGCCGTCCTTCTCTTCGCGGCCGAAGGCGACTCCGGTTCGGCCGTTCAGTGTGGCTGCCTCATCGGTGATTTCAACGCCAGGAATCCCCGCCGCGGCTCGATAAAGCGCGGCACGAAGCTCGGCTGGAACCACTCCAGTACGCAGCGTTGTGGAAATAAAATCGAAGGCCTGTCCGTCGGCGCTAACCCCGTGGCCTGCGGTGACCCGATAGATGTAGTTGAGCAGCCGCTGGGGGTCGCGCGGCAGCTCATCCAATCTCCAGTCGCGTGGTTTCGAATTGTCGAAACCGCCGTACGGCGCCCGGCTGATTTCCTCCTTATCGAAGGTTGCCCGAGCAGCTTCCTGCGCCTCCTCTTCGAAGCCTTCACCAAAGACCTTGATCGCGGATCGCGGTTCAGTTACGAGAACCCAATGGTTTGTGTGGTCGGCAGGAATATACAGTTGTGAGTTTTGGGTTCCTAGATAGGCAAAGTGCTCCCAATCCGCATTCTGGACCTGGCCCATGAATACCGCCTCGGTGTCGACCTTCAAGTACTGCCCTGCCCCGACGACGGGATCGGAGTTCTGGATGGCCGCGGCAGCAGCATCGCTGAGCGCGGATGCGGCAGCAGCATCCGCCCCACCTCTCCAGCCAGCCAAGCCGAGCACGTCGGTGAATACGAGAGTGGCCACGAGTGCGCCAGCGGCGAGAGCGCTGGTGCCGCCGAAGAACGCAAAGCGCTTTTTAGAGCTGGGCTTAGCGATTGCTGGCTGTGATCCGATGTGTTCGACCAGACCTCGTCGACCGCGGCTCAGAGCCTCGGCAGACGGATCCGCGACATCCTTACCGAACGATCGGAGCTGTTGAAGTTCGTCCACGATCCACCTCCTGTGCCGGCGTGATGCCAGCAGATTGGCGCAGCACTCGCCGCGCGCGATTGAGACGTGACCGAACAGTCCCGACGGGAATGTTCAAGGCGAGTGCGACGCCCTCATAGTCGAGGTTGCCCCACGCATACAGCAGCAGTGCATCCCGGTCGCGAGCAGGCAGTTTGCGAATTGCCCCTGCCAGAGCCCGAATCGAGAGGTCGGCGTCGAGGCGATCGTCGTGATCCTCGATGACCGTCGCCGGAGGCCCCGAGGCGACGACCGCGCGCAAGAACCGCGCTTCCGACCCCCGCTATTTGCGGATCAGCACTGTTGCGATCCCGAGCAGCCACGGCAGAGCACTCGCGAAGGCGCTATCGAAGCGGTTGCGCCGCTCAAAAGCGACCAAGAAAGTCTCGGCCATGATGTCATCCGCAGTGTCGACGCCCGCTCGCCGTGCCGCATACCGATAGACGGATGTCGCATGGCGGTCGTACATCTCGGCGAAGACCGCAGGGTTATCCCACGACCTCCGGATGATCTCGTTATCGCTAGTCACACTAGGTATTGCCCGATTGCTTGAATTAAGTTCACGATTGGCTCCTCACGCGAGCGTAGCGCAGCTACCCACGCACTGTTGGTAAGCAATGCTCGACGTCGCGGGAGCCAATTGTTACGGTTGAGGTGAATCTAACGCTGTGACGAAGAGGCACCTGCGTGCAATCCCGCGAAAGCCCAGGACGATCGAAAGTGGACACATGAGCCAGGCAATTCAGTCCGTCGAGGAGCAGTCCATTACCGCGACTAAACCAGCGTATGCCGCCCTCGTCTTGGGGATCGCCGCCGCGGCGCTGTTCACGCTGCCTGTCGTCGCGACACTAATCGGCATAGCAGGGTTGGCCACCGCGCTCTATGCGCGCCGAGTGCTGAGGTCCACACGTTCCCCTGTCGGCACTGTGCCATCGCTGATCGGAGCTGTGCTGAGCTCGATAGGAATTGTGAGCTGCTTCCCGTGGCTTTTTGCGATCGTCATGATGGCTTTCGCTCGCTAAGTTAAGCCGATGTGCTCCGGGCCGATCCCACGATCTGTAGAGGGTTGCAGAAAATTCGCGGAACCGCCTACTTGTGTTTTTAGCAGCCTCATCTTGCGGCCTAATGCCACATCGCTATCATTTAGTGGACTTTAGCGATACTCTGATGGCATTAGGGGAGATCTAATGTCGTACAATATCAAGAAACAGCAGGAGACATTCGGCGATTCTGTGCGCGCATGGCGCATGGTGCAGGGGCTCACTGCTCAGCAGGTGTGTGAACGTGCCGACATCTCTCTCGTCACCTTGCGCAAGCTGGAACGCGGCGACGGCTCGGTTCGACTCGCAACAGCGTTCCAGGTTGCTCGCGCTCTCGGCATCCTCGACAGCATTGTTGATGCGGCTGATCCTCTGCGCACTGATCTTGGTCGTGCGCGCGCTGATCTCGTGAATCGAAAGCGCGTGCGATGACTGACGTTGAAGTTCACGTAAACAGGGAGGGCGCGCCAGTTCTGGCCGGCGTTGCGCACTTCACTCGCGAGCGCCAGAACGTCACGACCACGTTCACGTATACAGCGAGCTACCTTGCTGACGGAAAGAATCGGCGGATAGATCCGGGTCTGCCGCTGTTCTCGGGAAACCAATATGTGCCACGGATGCCGGGGGCTTTTGGAGACAGCGCCCCCGACAGGTGGGGGCGAAACCTTCTCACGCGTCGAGAGCGACAGCTGGCTGCGGAAGAGAAGCGGACTGCCCGAACCTTCGACGCGGTCGATTTCCTCTTGGGCGTCAATGACGAGACCCGACAGGGTGCCCTGCAGTTCTCGAAAGGGGGGAGCACCGAGATGTTCTCTCCGCGAGCCGACGTGCCGAAACTTGTCGAGCTTCCGGCGCTGCTGAGGGCAAGCGATAACGTCGCTGCAGATAACGACGGTACCGACGCGTACAAAGTGCTTCTTGCTGCCGGAACCGCGTCGCTTGGTGGCGCGCGCCCGAAAGCGTCAGTGCGGCTCGCCAACGGAGCGCTTGCGATAGCGAAGTTTCCGCACGCCCACGATGAGTGGGATGTGATGGCATGGGAAGCACTTTCGCTCGAACTGGCTGAGCGTGCGGGCATCCCCGTTCCCCACCGTGAGCTTGTGAGGGTCGGCGAGCGGCACGTACTTCTGGTGCAAAGATTCGATCGCGCAGAAACCGGCCGGGTTGGTTACATGAGCGCGATGACGATGATGCAAGTTCAGGATGGCGCGTCAGGGGACTACGTAGAACTGGCCGAGATTCTCGCTGACCACTCGGCCGCGCTCGCCAACGATCGGCAGGATCTGTTTGACCGTGCAGTGCTGAATGTCGCCCTCCACAACACTGATGACCACCTGCGAAACCACGGACTAGTCGATACCGCGGGCGGCTGGAGACTGAGCCCGGTTTTCGACGTCAACCCCAACCCCGCGCTGGGTGAAGTGCGTGCGACGTCGATCGCTGGCGCTACCTCTGCTGCCGACGAGGGCGCGGGTCTCCGAGAGCTCGCCTCAGCCTGCGGTCTTAGTCCTGCTGAGAGTCGAGAGCGCATTGCGCGCGTAGTGACCGCTGCAGAGACGTGGGCTCAGGTCGCTCGGCAGTACGAGATTTCTGATTCGGAGCAGCACACGATGGCCGGTGCGCTCAACGAACGCATCGCGATGCTCCACGAGTTGTCAATGCCGGTTCTGTCGACCGCCCAAGCCGATGCGGGCAGCTCCGCTCGGGGCAAAACCACACGCAAGTCCAACTCCGGGTCGTTTGCGCCGCGGCAATAATGGGTCAATGCCGCCGCAGAGACATTGCTCTGCGAGATCGAACTCGTCGCGCGGCGGGCGTGATCTCCGCCCCGAACGCTGCTGTTTCGCCCCGTAACGACGCGTCGATTCTTGCCCCTCGCACTGGGGCGTGAAACGCTATCTCTATATAGCTAGTTTTGAACCATGCAGCCATTGACTCGGGTTACCCCCGCCACCATCGACGTACTGCAAACGTTCGTCGAATCATCCGACGCTCTCTGGGGGCTGCGAGTAATTAAGGAAAGCGGTCGCCCCGCAGGGAGTGTGTACCCGATCCTTGAGCGGCTGGAATCTCTGGGATGGGTCGCTTCTCGCTGGGAGGAGGATGACTCGCGGTCAGGTCCGCGGCGTCGCTACTACGAGCTCACCGATGGTGGGGCGGTTGCTGCTCGTGCGGCGATTGCAGCATTCGTTGCGGCCCGACGTCCGAAAGCTGCTCCCCGTGTCATTGCCACTTCGGCGGTGACAGCATGAGCGCCTTCTCGACATTAATCGTGCGCGTCGCTGCAGCACTTCTGCCGCCGGAATCGCGCGCTAGGCACCGGGAGCAATGGCTCGCAGATTTGCGGGATGCGCCTGAAGTGGGCATTGGGACAGCGGAAATCGCGGCGGGTTCAATGGCATTCGCCATGGCTCATGGCCGCGCGCTCCCCAATCTAGGCTCGTCGCGCGGGTGGACCGTAACCACCCGAGCAAGGCTTGCAGTCGGGCTTTCCTTGAGCTTCGCCGTGTTGGCGATCAGTCAGGTATCCACTTTCAGCGCAGGTGGACTCACCGGCAACACGGCCTATGACTTCATCACGTTCACCGCGTCGATGCTCCTGCTCGCTTTCGGGATCGTCGCACCGATACTGGCTCTGATCTTGGCCTTCGGTACTGCAGGCATCACACGCCGGATACGTCTTGCCGTGGCTCTTCTCGTCATGGCGAGCACCGCTGCTGTCTTTTCGGGCGCGTACGGCGTGCAATTCTGGTGGATTTCCGTGCCGTGGCCCTTTACGCCGGGAAGCTTGATCTATCCACTGGCGATCGCTCTCGTTGCTGTTGCTTGCAGAGTGGCGTGGCGAGAACTTCGCCCGGCCGAACCGACTCCGTCACGGCGCATGCGACCCGAACTCTTGCTCGCTTCGGTCGCGGGCGGGCTCATCGTCGCGACAGCGGCCATCGTTGGTTTTCTTCACGCGAGTGCGCTCTGGGATGCCCGCACTCCGCTCATGTTTGGGCTCCCCTTTACTGAATCCAATCGAGCATTCTTTGAAGATTGGATGACGCACGAGGTGCAATTCGAAAGTCAGGTGACGACAGTTCTCAGAGTGTGGATCGTCATCGGAGTCGCCGGCGCGGTTGTCGTTGCTTTGTTCGGGCTCGGCCGGTGGGCGACGATCCGTCGGGTATTGGCGCTTTCTTTCGGAGCGCTGAGCCTCGTTCTCCTTTCCTACGGGTCAATTCTTGTTTTTCTGAACCTCGGGTCTTCAGATGTCGCGGTGACCCAGCCTGTTGAATTGCTGACGATCATCGCGCGGTGGACCCTTGTGCTCTTGATTGTGGCCATGGTCGGCGGCGAGCGGGACACCGAGAACGCACGGCGCCAACTGCAATCTGCGCGGCCATAATGGGTCAATGCCGATCCTCAACAAAGATATGACGTTGTGTATCTCGCTCGCCGCACGACCCTCGAACCTCGGCACGCGATTTCACAACTATCTCTACGAAGAGCTCGGCCTAAACTTCATCTACAAGGCGTTCACGACGAGCAACATCGAGGATGCCATCGCGGGAGTCCGCGGCCTGGGCATCCGGGGCTGTTCCGTTTCGATGCCGTTCAAAGAGGCAGTGCTTGAGCTTGTCGATGTTGTCGAGCACTCGGCCGCAGCGATCGAGTCGGTGAACACGATCGTGAACAATGACGGCGTGCTCACGGCATCCAACACCGACTATGAGGCCGTGGCCGACCTGATCGCACGCCACCAACTCGACCCGACGTTGTCGGTGCTGGTTCGCGGATCGGGCGGCATGGCCAAAGCGGTCGTCGCCGCCTTCCACGGTGCCGGCTTTGCTGACGTGACCGTGCTCGCGCGCAACGTCGAGGCGGGCGAAGCGATCGCGACGAAGTATGGCTTCCGCGCTGTGAGCGTCGACCCGCAGCCGGGCCACGCGGTGATCGTCAACATGACCCCACTCGGGATGGCGGGAGACGCCGCCGACGAACTCGCGTTCTCGCCCGGCCACATTCGCGCCGCGCAGACGGTGTTCGATGTGGTGGCGTTCCCGGCCGAGACCCCGCTCATTCGGGCCGCTCGGGATGCCGGAAAGCTCGTCATCACGGGTGCCGAAGTCATCGCACTCCAAGCCGCGGCGCAGTTCGTTCGCTACACCGGCGTCACGCTGACGCCCGAGCAGATCGCGCGCGCTTCGGTGTTCTCGCAGGAGTAGTGACTCGTTCTGAGGTTGAATGCGACGCGCTACCCTCGTCGATGTTCGAATTTCGTATTACATTAAACGTATGAGTGCAGGAGAGTCGGTAGACGGAGTGCCCATCACTGAGGAGCAGATTGCAGCGTGGGCTGCTGAAGCAGAGGCCGGGTATGACGTCGCGAAGTTGAAAGAGCGTGGACGCGGCCGCCCCGGACGAGGTGCCGAGCCTTCGCGGGTCGTCGCATTACGGCTCACGCCAGACGAACTTGCAGCGATCGACGCCCGCGCGGCACGCGAACACAAGACTCGTTCGGAGACTATTCGCGACGCGCTCACTTCGCATATCGCCTGAAAGTTCACGATTGGGCACTCAAAGTCGGATTCTTGCTCCTCGAGGTGGTCGTTCTTGTTTTGGCCAGCGGAAGCGAATTGATCATTCACGAAATGCAGATTCGACCGCAGATGCGGGATCTGCTGCCGTAGAGCATCTCTGGAGAGTAGCTACTCGCACGCCCAAGACGTGGTGGTGAACATGCTGTTGCGTGTGGCCTGAAAAGTGGGTGGGCCGTGTCTGACCGCGCGGGTGCGTCGCGTGGTGGACGGGATTGGCCTTGCGGATACGATGACCACATGGGATACCCGTACGAGGACCTCTCGGAGGCGCAATTTGAAGCGCTAGTCGTGCAGGCCGCGAAGCTCCAGCTCGGCAAGGGGGTTCAGGGGTTTGCCACCGGCGTTGACGGTGGTCGAGATGCGCGATTCGAGGGACTCGCTGATGGCTTTCCCAGCAAATCTCGTTCGTGGGACGGCGTCACCATAATCCAAGCGAAACACACTTTTTCGTATGGCTATTTCAGCGATGCGGAATTTAGCGGGGGCGCTGCGAGCTCAGTCTTGGCTAAAGAGATACCGCGAGCCAAGAAGCTTCGTGATGGCCGAATGCTGGACAATTACCTGCTATTTTCGAATAGGTTTCTGACCGCCAACGCGAACGAAGCCCTGGTGAAGTCGTTCGCGGCCGAGATCGGGCTTCCCACTGAAAACGTCCATTTCTGCGGCATTGAGGCGCTCGACGAAGCCTTCCGATTGGAACCGAGACTCGCGCAACTTGCCGGAGTAGACCCTCTCGATGGGCCTCTTATCGCGTCGAGCCGCGAACTCGCCGAGGTAGTGGAGGCCATTGCTCTCGAGCTTGAAGTCGACCTTGCGACGTCGGATCAATATCCCGTGGCGCGAACTTCGTTGGAGAAGAAAAATGAATTGAACTCGATGACTGGCAAGACTTCAGATCGGCTGATGAAGAATCACGGGCATTTGTTGAAACAGTTTCAGGCATTCTTGGCCGCACCAGGTAACAAGCGAATTCGCGAAATTTATGTGGATTGTGCTGAAGATTTTGATCTGAGGATCATTGCGCACCGGCAAGAGCATCAAACGTTCGACGCAGTGTTCGGTCGCTTAGTGGACGTTCTTGTAAGTAGGGATTCGTTCTTGAGCAGAAATAGGCGACTCACGCGCGCACTTGTCTTCTACATGTACTGGAACTGCGATATCGGCGAGGCGGAAGGTGACACGGATGCTGTTCCCCGGCAAGCATGAGCACCCAGATCAGACTGTGCTGGCACTGGCTGGCACGATGATGACTTACCTTTCTCGGCATAGAGTCGTTACGTACGACGCCCTTTTTGAGCACTGCAAATTGAAGGGTCGCCAGATCGACTATTTGTTTTCTCCGGCTGTGAGCCTTCTCTTCTTGCTCGGACTAGTTGAGTATTTGCCCAAGTCTGACTCGTTTGAGTGGATCAGGAAAGTAGCAGAATGAAGCTTGTGAGGCTCTACTCGAACATGCCGGATTCGTTCGAGGCGATCCTTTTCAACGAGGGCCTCTCGGTAATCCTCGCAGAAGTGAGGCGCCCTGAGAACCGCGGTAAGACGGTACACAATCTCGGCAAAAGCACTGTTGCTCGATTGGTCGACTTCTGTTTACTCAAAGGCCGGCACCCCACTTTCTTTCTCTATAAACATGAAGATCTGTTTGCTGGCTTCACGTTCTTCCTTGAAGTGGAACTCATAGACGGAACCTTCTTGACGATCGCGCGATCGCTCGACTCCCGCAAGCCGGTTTCAATACTCACTTCGAACGCTGACGTTCCGGACGCGGCGTTAATAGAGGAAGATCGCTGGGCTCATTTTGGCCTTGGAATAGCTCCTGCCAAGCGTTTGCTCGATGGTTTGCTTGGATTTTCAGTGATCTCGCCGTATGACTACCGCGACATTATGGGTTACGTTCTGCGCGAGCAGGACGATTATGGCGATGTTTTCCACCTCAAGAAATTCCGGGGAAAGCACCAAGATTGGAAGCCGTTTTTGGCCCAGCTCCTGGGGCTCAATGCGAAACTCACCGTGGAGCTTTACGCAGAAAACGCTCAAGCAGAGAATCTCGATCGCTCGATAGAGATTCTCTGGCGGGAGGGAGGGGCGTTCCGTGATGCGGATGTGGTGAAGATCGAGGGCATCATCGCGATACGACAGCGCGCTCTTGCCGAATTGCAAGAGACGCTCGACACGTTCAATTTTTCGCGAGCAGACGCGGATGCCAATCAAGAATTGGTGGAGCGGGTCGAGGACGAGCTATCAAAGCGAAACGAAGAACTGTATCGACTAACCCAGCTTTTGGTGCGGCTGGATGAGTCTCTCCAAGAAGAGGCGATCCTGTTCAGCCCCGATCAGACTGCTCAACTCTTTCGAGAAGCCGGTGTGGCATTCAACGGCCAGCTGAAGAAGGACTTTGAGCAACTTGTCGGCTTCAATCAGGCGATTTCTGATGAGCGCCGAGAATACCTATTGCGTGATCGCGCTGAGGTTGAAATCCAAGTGGAGAAACTGCGCCCGGAACTCCGAATGTTGCAGGCAGAGAGAGCTCAATTATTCGAGTTTCTTGAGAGCTCAGACACATTGGGTAAGTACAAAGAACTTTCTGAACACGCGATCGTGCTCCGCTCAGATTTATTTTCTTTGGAACGGCAGCGCGACGCTTTGAGCGAGATCGTAGGACTGAAGCAGAGTCAACGCCAGATTCAAGAGCGCAAAAATCATTTGCAGACTGCAATAGAGCTCGATTTGCGCGCGCGAGCGGAAAACCCCTCTGGCAGATATCGAGAGATTCAGAAATATTTTGATGAAATTGTGTACGCCGTGCTTGACGAGCACGCGTTGCTCTCCGTTTCGGTGTCGTCCACTGGGAGCCTAGAGTTTTCAGCGGAGATCGTGGACTCGACGGGAGACGCGACTAGCGCGAGCCGAGGGTTTACATTCAAGAAATTGCTATGTATCGCCTTCGATCTAGCTGTGCTCCGCTCGTATCAAGGGCAGAATTTTCCCAGATTCTCGTTTCACGACGGTGTATTCGAAAGCTTGGAGCCCCGCGCCAAGAGGCGGCTTATTGAAGTTCTTCGGCGTTATGAAACGTTGGGGCTTCAGCCAGTAATTACAACGCTAGACGCAGATCTTCCCGCTGTTATCGGCTCGAGCGAGGATACGATCGCGGCAGGTGAAGTGGTGTTGAGATTGCATGACGATGGTGCCGCAGGCAGGCTTTTCAGGATGCGCTCCTTCTGATCACCGGGAAGAAATTTCCAGACCCGCATGGATCCGGTAAAAGTGACTAAAGGTAGCGAGGCTCGCAACAATGTAGTCAGTCCTCAGCGACTGGGATTTGTAAATCCATGTGTCAACTCAATGCGCTGCTTTCCCCAATTTCGATCTCAGTAGCAAGATAGTAGTGCAGGTGGTGCGCGACTACCCCCGCACCGTCACCGTCACCGTGAACTTGCTGTTGCGTCCGGCCTGGCGGGTGGGGCCGACGGTGCGGTTCAGGTAGTCGCGGTATCCGAGGTGGGTGTTGAAGACGACCCACAGTTCGCCGCCGGGTTTGAGCACGCGGCGGGCGTCAGCCAGCATCCGCAGGGCGACACCGGCATGGACAGTTGCGCCGGTGTGGAAGGGCGGATTGCACACAATCAAATCAGCACTGGCCGTCGGCCGTTCGGCGAGGGCGTCTTCGCGCGCGGCCTCGACGCGGGCGCCGACTCCGTTCGCGTCGGCCGTTTCGCGGGTCGACGCCACAGCGGCGATGGACTGGTCGACGGCAACCACGTGCAGGTCAGGGCGGGCGAGAGCAAGCGAAACGGCGAGCACTCCGGTGCCGCTGCCGAGGTCGACGGCGGTGGCAGCATCCGGTTTCATCTCGGGCAGGAACGTCATGAGAAAGCGGGTGCCGATGTCGAGGGTGGCCCCGGCGAAAGCGCCACCGTGGGCGCTGACCGTGAGCTCGTCGACGGGAAGTTCGGGTTCGCGCAGCACCGATGTCACCGGGTAGCGAGCTTCGGTACCGTCGCGTCGCGGTCCCAACGACGTGAGCGTGCGTGACTTCTGGCGGGCACGACCGGCGTTCACATCATCGAAGGAACGCGCCAGCACCTCGTTCATCGCCAAGGTCATGTGCTTGATGCGGCCGCCCGAAACCACGACCACGTCGGGCGACGCGAAGCGGGCAATAGCCTGAGCCCACTCATCCAACTCGGCCAGGCTGCGCGGCAATTGCATCAGCACCAAGCGGGCGCCCGACAGCAGCTCGGCGCCCAAGGTGTGTGACGTGTAGTGCGGGGCAAGGTCGCCCGCGTTCTCGGCCAGGGCCAACTCCGAAACCAACGAATCCTGAAACACGCGGATGCCGCGGCAGTCGTGCAACGAAACGGCTCCCAGTGTGAGTGCCCCATAGTTGTCACCCATCACGACGAGCTCGCCGGGTTGGATGTCGGCCAACTGCGGAGCGGCCTCATCAAGAATGAGCCGGTCGCTGGCATCCACCGCAAAAAGGTTAGGGGCTTCCACGTCGGGCCAACGTCGCAGAGTGGCGAACAAGTGCTCAGACATGGGGAACTCTTTCGGTGGCGCGGCACCGCAAACAACGTGTGCGGCGGAGCCTCAAGCGTAGCCGAGCGCCTTGTGCCAGCCCGGCTCGCCGAAGTGAGCGACCCCAGTGCACCGCAGGCCGAGCACGTTAACCCAGAAAGCGAGCAGCCCCGGCACTAGGCGGGGCCACTCGCTCACGGGAATCTAGTTGTAGCCGCGCGTGATGTGGGGCTCGTCAACGCACAGAGGACATTCCTCGGGATGCGCCGACGGGATGCAGTTGCACATTAGCTATTGGGAACGAGCGTGTACTTAGTAGAGAGGTATTCGTGGATGCCTTCCGAGCCGCCTTCGCGACCGATGCCGGACTGCTTCACGCCACCGAAGGGTGCTGCCGCGTTGGAGAGCACGCCCACGTTGAGGCCCATCATGCCGGTGTCGAGGGCGTCGATCATCCGGTTTCCGCGCGCAAGGCTTTCGGTGAACACATACGAGACGAGACCATATTCGGTGTCGTTCGCGAGGCGCACGCCTTCGGCTTCGTCGGTGAACTCCACGATCGAGACAACCGGTCCGAAGATTTCTTCGCGCAGGATGTCGCTGTCGGCGGGCACGTGGGAAACGATCGTGGGCTCATAGAAGCTTCCATCGCCTTCGACGCGCTTGCCGCCGGAGACGAGAGTCGCGCCGCGCTTCACGGCATCCTGAACCAACTCGTCGGCCTTGTCCACGGCCTTGTCGTTGATGAGCGGGCCGATGTTGACGCCGTCTTCGGTGCCGCGACCGATCTTCATGTCGGCGACGCGAGCAGCAATCTTCTCGGCGAACTCGGCAGCAACTGAGCTGTGAACGATGAAGCGGTTGGCGGCGGTGCAGGCCTGGCCGATGTTGCGGAACTTAGCCGCGATTGCGCCGTCTACGGCCTTGTCGAGGTCAGCGTCATCGAAGACGACGAACGGGGCGTTGCCGCCGAGTTCCATCGACGTGCGCAGAACGTTTTCTGAGGCCTGCTTGATGAGGGCCTTGCCGACGGGGGTGGAACCGGTGAACGACAGCTTGCGCAGGCGCGAGTCCGCGATGATCGGCTCGGAGACTTCAGAGGAGCTCGAGGTCGTGACGATGTTGAGCACGCCAGCCGGCAGCCCGGCCTCTTCGAACAGCTTCGCCAAGAACAGGGTGCTGAGCGGAGTGAGTGCGGCGGGCTTTACTACAACCGTGCAGCCGGCGGCGAGAGCGGGTGCAATCTTGCGGGTCGCCATCGCGAGCGGAAAGTTCCACGGCGTAATAAGGAAGCACGGGCCAACCGGGCGTTGCGACACGATCATGCGACCGGTGCCCTCGGGGGTGTTGCCGAAACGACCCGAGATGCGCACGGCTTCCTCGCTGAACCAGCGCAAGAACTCGCCGCCGTAGGTCACTTCACCGTTGGCCTCAGCGAGCGGCTTGCCCATCTCGAGCGTCATGAGCAGAGCGATGTCGTCGCGGTGCTCCTGCACGAGATCGAAGGTGCGACGCAGAATCTCGCCACGCTCGCGAGCGGGAGTCGCGGCCCAGGCATCCTGCGCAGCAACGGCCGCGTCGAGCGCCCGCATGCCGTCGTCTGCCGAGGCATCCGAAATGGTGCGGATGACCTTGCCGGTAGCGGGGTCGGTCACGTCGAGAGTTTTGCTGCCCGTTGCGGCAACCCACTCACCGCCGATGAAGAGCTGGTTCGGCACGGCTTCGAGAAGCTGGGTTTCGGTGGAGTTCGTCATTCGGTGTGCACCTTTCGTGGTGGGAAATCTGCGAGTCAGTCAAACAGCGCTAGCTGAACTTCGGCTTGGCGCCGCATGGGCGGGCACTGAGCGCGCGCTCAGTGCCCGCTGCGGTGAATCAGGCGTTGGCGAGAGCGTCGCGAACGACGTCGAGGCCGTCAGTGATGAGCTCGTCAGAGATCGAGAGCGGCGGGAGGAAGCGGATGACGTTGCCATAAGTTCCACAGGTAAGAACGACGACACCGGCAGCGTGCGCTGCAGCCGCAACCTTCGACGTGAGGGCCGCGTCGGGTTCTTTCGTGGTGGGGTCGACGAGTTCCATGGCGATCATGGCGCCACGACCACGAACATCTCCGATGCGGGGGTCGCCGGCGCGGAGCCCGTTGAGGCGGCCGCGGAAGGTGGTTCCGATTTCGCGGGCACGGTCAACGGCGCCCGACTCTTCGAAGGTGCGGATCGTGGCGAGTGCTGCGGCACAGGCGATGGGGTTTCCCCCGTACGTTCCGCCGAGTCCGCCAACGTGAGCGGCATCCATGACATCGGCACGGCCGGTGACAGCCGAAAGCGGGAGGCCGCCCGCGATGCCCTTGGCGGTCACCATGATGTCGGGAACGAGGTTCTCGTGGTTCGAGGCGAACATGTCTCCGGTGCGAGCGAAGCCGGTCTGCACTTCGTCAGCGATGAAGATCACGTTGTTGGTGGTGGCCCACTCGGCGAGTGCCGGGAGGAATCCGGGGGCCGGCTCGATGAAGCCACCCTCGCCCTGGATGGGCTCGATGATGATCGCGGCGAGGTTGCTGGCGCCAACCTGCTTCTCGATCTGCAGGATGGCGCGGGCTGCGGCATCCTCGCCACTGATTCCGCCATCGCGGAAGGGGTACGACATGGGGGCGCGGTAGATCTCCGACGCGAAGGGGCCGAAGCCGCTCTTGTAGGGCATCGACTTGGCGGTGAGGCCCATCGTGAGGTTGGTGCGGCCGTGGTACGCGTGGTCGAAGGCAACAACGGCCTGCTTGCCGGTGAAGTAGCGGGCGATCTTGATCGCGTTCTCGACGGCTTCGGCACCCGAGTTGAAGAGTGCGGTGCGCTTCTCGTGCGTGCCGGGGGTGATCTCGTTGAGCTTCTCGGCAACCTCGATGTAGCTTTCGTAGCCGTTGATCATGAAGCAGGTGTGGGTGAACTGGGCGACCTGCGCGGTCACGGCTTCGACAACGGCGGGTGCCGAGTTGCCGACACCGGTCACGGCGATGCCGGAACCAAAGTCGATGAGGGTGTTGCCGTCAACGTCGCGAACGACGCCGCCGCCCGCTGCTTCGATGAAGACGGGGAGGGTGATTCCGATCGCTGCGGCGACGGCCTGCTTTTTGCGCTCAAGCAGTTCGAGCGAGCGGGGTCCGGGGATCGCGGTGACGAGATCGCGCTTCTGCGGAAGCGAGGGGCCGCCAACCGGGGCCGTGGGAGCGAGGGCCGTGGGGGTGGGAGAAGAAGTAGACATGGCCACCGGTATCCAATCTGTGTAGACGATGTTCGATCGCGCAGGCGAGCTGCGGAGTGCAAACGTTTGGTTCAACCTAGTGCGCGGATGCCCGGCACAACAGGCACAAACTGGCACTCTTTGCAGCCAGAACTGACAGAATGGCAGAAGGAGGATTGCCATGCCCACACCCCTCGCCGACGTGATCGCGACCGAGCGACTTGCGCTGCGCCCACTCACCGCCGCTGACACCTTCGAGCGCACCGTCACGTGGGTGCATAACTCCGACCTCGACGATCCAACTCCCTTCGTCACCGAGGGCCAATTGCTGCTCACGACCGGACGCCAATTCGTCGATAACGCCGCCCCGAATGCCGTGCCCGACTTCGATTCCTACGTCGCCAGGCTCACGGGCGCTGGTGTCGCGGCGATCGGTTTCGGCACCGAAGTGATTACCCACGGAGTGCCAGCCGGCCTCGTCGCCGCGTGCTCTGCCGCCGGGCTCCCGCTCTTCGAAGTGCCGTACCGCATTCCATTCATCGCCATCAGCCGCCTCGTCGCCGACAACGAAGCCGAGCAAGCGCGCGCCGGCTTCGACCGCGCCCTCGCCGCCCAGAACGACATCGCCAGCGCCGCCGTCGGCAAAGGCCGCCTGCCTGCAGCGGCTGCCAGCGCCGCCGAACACCTCGACTGCGGCGTGTGGATCTTCGACGCCGACGGCGAGCTCGTCAGCGACAGTTCCGAACCCCAACGCGGGGCGAAAGCCAGCCGTGCCTCCGCCAGCCGACCAGCGGATGCCGCCCCCGCCATCCGAAGTTCGGTCACGACCCTGCTGGGTCGGGCTCGTCGCGCGCGCGTCGTTGAGCAGTTGCCAGGTGAGCACCGCGTGGTGCAAACGCTTGGCCCGAGCGGACGCTTGTGCGGGGCCATCGCGTGGTCCCGCGACACCGAATTTGGGGCACTCGACAATTCGGTGATGACGGTGTTGGCGGCGCTCGCCGAGGTGTCGCTCGAGCAGACCGAAAATTTGCGGGTGGGGCATCGGGCGATTTTGGAGCAGTTGTTTCAGCTGCTGAAGGATGGGAGGGTCGACAGCGTGCGGCGTGCGGTGCGGGTGGCGGGCATCGACTTGCCGGCTGAACGGTTCGCGGTCGCGGCGCTGGAATTGAGTCAGACCACGGCGAGTATTCGCGACGTGCTTGAGCGTCGGGCCGCGCGCGCCGAGAGCACGTTTTTTGCGGTCGCCGACGGGAGGCACCTGCTCGTACTGATCGATGCGAGCCAGTTGCGGGCCGAGAAACGATTCTTTGTGGCGAACGAACTCACGGTTGGGCTCTCGACGGTGCTCGGTTGGAGTGAACTGACCGTCGCGATCACCCAGGCGGTGCGTTCGCTCGAGGCGGCACCGGCCGGAGCGATTACCGAATTCGACAGCCTCGTCGGCGAGAGTTTTTTCGGCCTGTTGGCCTCCAGCTCGGTGGCCGATATTGCTCACGCCCGCCTCGCCAGCGTCATCGAATCGGCCGACGGGCTCGCGCTGCTGCGGGCCGCGCAAGTGTGGCTTCGGCACAACGGGCAGTGGGATCCCGCGGCACGGGAGTTGGGCATCCACCGGCACGGTCTAAAGTCGCGCATGCAGCGGCTCGCCGACCTCACCAATCTGGGTCTCGACACCTTCCAAGGTCGCGCCGAGTTGTGGGCGATGTTAGCGGCGATTGACCTTGGTGATGCTGGTTCGTAGCGCTGCCGAAAACCGCCGCCCAAAAAATCTCACTTCCAATTTTTAGGTTTTCGCATGTAGCCTACGAACAATTCACGGCGGCGTCGCCGGACTTTTTCGAGCAGCGAGGAACCTCTCATGAAGACTTTTCAAGTGATCAATCCCTACACCGGAGAAGAGGGTGCCGCGCACCCCGCTGCGAGCGACGAGGTCATCGAGCAGATCGTCGCCGCCGCACACTCCGAGTACAACGGCGGAATGAACCGTGATCAGGTAAAAGAGCGCGCAGCAATCGTGACTCGCATCGCCGATTTGTTGGCTGAACGAGCCGACGAATTCGGCGAAATTATCGTTCGCGAAATGGGCAAGCCACTAGCCCAAGCGGTGGGTGAAGTTGAGTTCTCGGCCGACATTTTCCGCTACTTCGCCGACAACGCCGAAACCTTCCTCGCCGATGAGCAAATCCCGGCCGGTTCGGGTACAGCGTGGATTCGCAAGAGCCCGATCGGTCCAGTTTTGGGCATCATGCCGTGGAACTTTCCCATCTACCAGATCGCCCGTTTTGCCGGTCCAAGCATCATTCTCGGCAACCCCGTTTTGGTGAAGCCGGCCCAGCAGTGCCCCGAGTCATCTGCAGCGCTTGAAGCCCTCATTCATGAAGCCGGTTTGCCGGTCGGTGGCTACCAAAATGTGCTCGCCGACAACGACCAAATTTCCGCGATGATCGACGACCCGCGTATCCAGGGCGTCTCACTCACGGGCTCCGAGCGTGCCGGCGCAATCGTCGGTGCCGCAGCCGGAACCAACCTCAAGAAGAGCGTGCTCGAACTGGGCGGCTCCGACCCGTTCATCCTCATGTCGACCGATGACATGGATGCCACGGTTGAGGCTGCAGTAGCGGCCCGCGTCGATAACAACGGCCAGGCCTGCAACGGCGCCAAGCGCTTCGTCATCATCGACTCGCTCTACGAAGAATTCGCCGAGAAGTTCAGTGCCGCGATGGGCGCCATCACGGTCGGTGACCCCATGGAAGAGGGCACCGAGCTTGGCCCGCTGTGCTCGGTAGCCGCAGCGAAGGGCCTCGAGGAGCAGGTTGCTGAAGCGGTCGCCGCTGGTGCGACCCTGCGCGTCGGAACCGGCAAGCGCGACGGCACCAAGTTTGCGCCAGCCGTGCTCGAAAACATCAGCCCTGAGAACCCTGCGTACATCACTGAGTTCTTCGGACCGGTTGCTCAACTGCACCGCGTGGCTAGCGAAGAAGAGGCCATCGTGCTCGCTAACGCGACGCCATTCGGTCTCGGTTCTTACGTCTTCACGACGGATGCCGACCAGGCTGACCGCATCGCTGACGGCATCGATGCTGGCATGGTTTACATCAACGAGGTCGGCGCGGATGCTCCCGAGCTGCCATTTGGTGGAGTCAAGAACTCCGGCACCGGTCGCGAGCTTGGCTCGCACGGCATCGACGAGTTCATGAACCGCAAGCTGGTCAAGCGCCCGTAGCGCCGGACGCTGCACGAGAGAACTACCCTCGCCGGGAATGAGGCGGGGGTAGTTCTCTGTGAGCACACTGCATCCACCTAGCCACGAGCGCCGTCGCCGGTATAAACTTGAGTCGTCTTAACTCAACTTTTGTGGAGGGTTTGCAATGGCAAACATGCAGGGTGCCCCTGATACTGACGAAGAGCAAGAAACTGCTCTTGAGAAGTACGGCGTCAATCTCACCGAGATCGCGCGAAGTGGCAAGCTCGACCCCGTAATCGGTCGCGATTCAGAAATTCGTCGCGTCAGCCAAGTGCTCACGCGACGTACCAAGAACAACCCTGTTCTCATTGGTGAGCCTGGCGTCGGAAAGACGGCAGTGGTCGAGGGGCTCGCACAGCGCATCGTTGCTGGCGACGTCGCCGACTCGCTCAAAGGCAAGCAGCTCATCTCGCTTGACCTCGCCGCTCTCGTTGCCGGCGCGAAGTACCGCGGTGAATTCGAAGAACGCCTGAAGGCAGTCCTCAAAGAGATTAAAGAGTCTGACGGTGAAGTCATCACTTTCATCGACGAGCTCCACACCCTCATGGGTGCAGGCGGCGGCGAAGGGTCCGTTGCGGCATCCAACATGCTCAAGCCGATGCTTGCACGCGGAGAGTTGCGCCTGATCGGTGCAACAACTCTCGACGAATACCGCCAGTACATCGAGAAAGATGCCGCACTCGAACGACGCTTTCAGCAAGTGTTCGTTGGCGAACCATCCGTAGAAGACACCGTCGCGATTTTGCGCGGACTGAAAGAGCGTTACGAAGCGCACCACAAAGTGGCCATCGCCGACTCCGCACTAGTTGCCGCTGCCACCCTCAGCAATCGCTACATTTCGGGTCGCAAGCTGCCAGACAAGGCCATAGACCTGATTGATGAGGCTGCAAGCCGACTCAAGATGGAAATCGACTCCTCGCCGGTCGAAATCGACCAGTTGAAGCGTGCCGTTGACCGGTTGCGCATTGAAGAACTCGCGCTCAAGAAAGAAAAAGACGAAGCCTCCAAGGCACGGCTGGCGAAATTGCGCGAAGATCTCGCGGTTCAGGGCAAGCACTTGAGCGAACTCGAAGCGCGTTGGAAGATCGAAAAAGCGAGCCTCACCGGTGTTGGTGAACTCAAGACCCGGCTCAACGATGCCCGTATTGAACTCGACCGCGCTATGCGCGATGGGGAATACCAGAAGGCTTCCAAGCTCAACTACGAGACGATCCCCTCGATCGAGCAAGCCATCACGACGGCAGAGAGCAACGAGCCAACAGGGCCACGGATGGTCAACGATCAGGTGGCCGAAGAAGACATCGCCGCGGTCGTGGCTGCGTGGACTGGCATCCCGGTCGATCGCCTCACCGAGGGTGAGACCGAAAAACTGCTGCACCTCGAAGCCGAACTTGGCAAGCGATTGATCGGCCAGAAGGAAGCGGTGCAAGCCGTGTCAGAGGCCGTGCGCCGAACACGTGCAGGAATCTCAGACCCCGACCGACCCACAGGATCGTTCCTGTTCCTCGGTCCTACCGGTGTCGGAAAAACGGAACTCGCGAAGGCCCTCGCGCAGTACCTCTTCAACGACGAAAAAGCCCTCGTGCGTATCGACATGAGCGAGTACGGAGAGAAGTTCTCTGTCTCGCGTCTCGTCGGTGCGCCTCCCGGCTACATCGGCTTTGAGCAGGGTGGGCAGCTGACCGAAGCTGTGCGACGTCGGCCGTATTCGGTGATTCTGCTCGATGAGGTTGAGAAAGCGCATCCTGAAGTCTTCGACGTGCTGTTGCAGGTGCTCGACGACGGTCGTTTGACTGACGGTCAGGGCCGTACAGTCGACTTCCGCAACGTGATTCTGATCTTGACGAGCAACTTAGGCAGCCAGTTCATCACTGAACAGGCGCTGCCGTGGGAAGCTCGCAAAGAAGCCGTGAACGACCTTGTACGCAAGTCGTTCAAGCCTGAGTTCATCAACCGTCTCGACGACATCGTCGTCTTCCAGCCGCTCTCAACCGACGACCTGAGCCAGATTGTCGAGCTCGATATTGATCGACTCGGCAAGCGTCTTGTCGATCGCCGGCTTCAGTTGGCTGTGACTCCGGATGCTCGGACGTGGCTTGCGGAACGCGGCTACGACCCCATCTATGGTGCACGTCCGCTCCGCAGGCTGATGCAACGCGAAATCGATGACAGGCTCGCTAAGTCGCTCCTCGCCGGCGACATTCGCGATGGAGACACCGTTCTTGTTTCGCTTGCTTCTGATGGCGACGCGCTAGTTGTAACGCGGATGCAGCCAGGCAGCACGCAGAGCTAGGCGGCGGCGAGAGTCGGCAACACCTAAAGGAACATGGGCCGATCGTCATCGTTTTCGGTGTCGATCGCCAGGTCAACGACCACGGGAACGTGGTCGCTTGGGCTGTCGCCCTTGCGCTCTTCGCGATGAATCGACGCGTCCGTTACTAGAGCGTCAAACGCAGGCGACCCCATGATGAAGTCAATTCGTAGACCCTCATTGCGGGGAAAACGCAGTTGCTGGTAGTCCCAATAGGTGTAGCCCTCGATGCCGCGACTGCGCAGCGCGTCAATGAGGCCGGCCGTTTCGAATGCCCGAAAAGCGTTGCGCTCGGGCTCGCTCACGTGAGTTTTCCCCTCGAAAGCGGCCATGTCCCACACATCGATATCGAACGGGGCAATGTTGAAATCGCCCATCAAGGCGAGGGGTTGCTCAGGATGATCGCGCATCCAGTTCGTCGTCTGCGTGGCCAGATTGGCAAGCCATTCAAGCTTGTACGGGTAGTGCGGATTGTCGAGTTCGCGCCCATTAGGAACATAGAGACTCCACAGTCGCGCACCTTCGACCGTCACTCCAATGGCTCGTGCCTCAATCGGAATGGTCCCATCGTCAAGCGGCTTGCCGAAACCAGGTTGCGTGTCGAAGCCGACAGTCACGTCTTCCATGGGAAGTCGGCTGGCAAAAGCAACGCCATTCCATTGGTTCAGGCCGTGAAGCTCGACCTCATAGCCCGCTTCGGTGAAGGCATCGTAGGGAAACTGTTCTGGCTTGCACTTGATTTCCTGCATCGCCAAAACATCAACGTCTTCGCGGAGCATCCAGTCGACGACACGGCTAACGCGGGTTCGGATGGAGTTCACGTTCCAGGTGGCAATACGCATAGCTCAACGGTAATAGGTCTACCTCTACTCGCGCGCCGTTCACGCGACAATTGCGCACATCACGGCGGCTCTCACCAGACTCTTCTCTGGCACTGCGCCTCACATGGGTATTCTGTACGAGTGACCGACGCCAAGCAGCAGCTCATTGACTACATTTCCGCCGATGCCGTCTTCCACGGCGACTTCACGCTGACCAGCGGCAAGCAGGCGAGCTACTACGTCGACCTGCGCCGCGTGAGTCTCGACCATCGGGTTGCGCCGCTCATCGGTCAGGTGATGCTTGATCTCATCGCTGATATCCCTGACATCGCTGCCGTCGGTGGGATGACGATGGGTGCCGATCCTGTTGCTGCTGCGATCTTGCATCAGGGTGCCGCGCGCGGTGCGACGTACGACGCGTTCGTTGTACGCAAGGAGCCCAAGGATCACGGCCGCGGTCGTCAAGTTGAGGGCCCTGAGCTTGAGGGCAAGCGAGTAATCGTTCTCGAAGACACCTCTACGACGGGCGGATCCCCGCTAGCCGCCATCGAGGCTCTCGAGAAGGTCGGCGCAATCATCGCTGGTGTTGCCGTGGTCGTTGATCGTGACACGGGAGCGAAAGAGCGCATCGAGGCAGCGGGCTACCCATACTTTTCTGCGATCGGGCTTGGTGATCTGGGGCTGACTTCGTGACACCTGACGATAGGTCGACCGGCTCGGATGACGAGCAGCAGCCCCCTGAGCCCGTATTCAGCTGGGGGCTGACGCCAACCGAGCCCGAAAAGCCGGTCGAGCCCGAAAAGCCGGTCGAGCCCGAAAAGCCGGCCGAGCCAGCCGCTCCTGTCACCCCAGCGGTTCCCGGACTTCTCGTGTTGCCACCCGAACCCACCGCGATACCGGGCAGCGATGGCGAGCTTCCCGAGCTTGTATTGCCTGAGCCCGTGCAGCCAGGCCCGGTGCAGCCAAACCTCGAGCCGCCTGCACGCACTGAGCCGCCTGCCACTGAGGCGCTCTCCGTAGCCGATCTTCCGACGGGGCTCATGGACGTCTCCGATTTGCCAACGGGGCTCATGGACGTGGCCGATCTCCCCGCAAGCAATGCCAACGCACGTGACCTGCCAACTCAAGCGATCAGTTCGGCTGATCTGCCGACAGCGGCAATCAGTTCTGCCGATCTCCCTACGGCAGCGATGAATGCGGTGACGCGACGAGAACTGCGGATGCCTGCAGCGGTCGACCCAGCGCTGGAAGGGGCAACCGAGGTTCTTGGTGCGCATCCTGTTTCGCCCGCAGGCCCAGAGGACGAGTCAGTTGAGCACGATGCTGTTGGCGCGCTGTTTGGCGAAGAGCAGTTTGTCGAATACCAAGAGGTCTCACGCGGAGCATTGGTTCCTGCCGCGCTCAGCGCACCTCGGGTTCCTCAAGAACCGCGGCCACCGATCCCGCGAGGGCAGCTGATTGCGATCTCTATCGCCGCTGGGCTGGTGGCGGCACTTGCGCTCACTGCGCTTTTCTTAGCTGGCACCAAAATTGGTGATTCGTTGCCACCGGCCGCGGTCGCGACGCCGGTGCCCACCGACACGGCAAGCGCAGCGCCGACGGTAGGGCCATTGCCGTCAGGAACGTATGCGTGGAGTGCGCTGCTCGGCGGAGAATGCCTTGAACCGTTTGAATCGGCCTGGCAAGACGAGTACACCGTTATTGATTGCGCGCAGCCGCACGCCGCTCAACTCTTGATGGTTGGCCAGTTTGACGACGCGGTTTCGGCACCCTTTCCCGAAGTTGATGATTTAGTGGCCCGAACCACGACGTCATGCTCAACGGACGCGGTCATCAATTTTGCTGCCGCCCAGTCCTTTGCCGACCTCGAATTGGTGACGAGTTTCGCCCCCAACGCCAGCGATTGGGATGCCGGTCTCCGTGACTATTACTGTTTCGCCACCCGAAGCGGTTCCGAGGCTCTCACCGAATCTGTTGCGCAACCCCAGACTGCTGCAGCAGCAGAGGGCGAGTAGGCGGAGCTTCGCTCGCCGCTCTCACGGGTTCAGCGTTGCAGGTGCCGCGGCTTATCTGTTGAGCAGGTCAGCCACACTATTGAGCACTTCGTGGGGGCGGAACGGGTAGCGGTTGATCTCTTTCTGATCGCTGATTCCGGTCAACACGAGCACCGTGTGGAGTCCCGCTTCGATGCCGGCGACGATGTCGGTGTCCATGCGGTCACCGATCATTCCCGTTGTCTCGCTGTGGGCGCCAATCTTGTTGAGCGCTGAGCGGAACATCATCGGGTTCGGCTTGCCGACGATGTAGGGCTGGCGACCGGTGGCTTTGGTGATGAGAGCGGCAACGGCCCCCGTTGCTGGCATCGGGCCCTCTGCGCTTGGCCCCGTGGCATCCGGGTTCGTTGCAATAAAGCGGCTGCCGTTGCCAATAAGGCGGATCGCTTTGGTGATCGATTCGAATGAGTAGTTGCGGGTCTCGCCGATGACGACATAGTCGGGATCGGTTTCAGTCATGATGAACCCGGCCTCGTGCAACGCTGTGGTGATTCCGGCCTCGCCAATGACGAATGCGCTACCGCCAGGGATTTGTTCTTTCAAGAAATCCGCCGTGGCAAGAGCTGAGGTCCAGATTGCGGATTCTGGCACATCGAGACCGGATGCCTTGAGCCGGGCGCTCAGATCTCGGGGTGTGAAAATCGAGTTGTTGGTGAGCACCAAGTAGGGCTTGTCTTCGTCTCGCCACTGCTGCAAAAGTTCTGCCGCCCCGGGAACGGGGTGGTTTTCATGAACGAGGACACCGTCCATGTCGGTGAGCCAGCATTCGATTTCGGCGCGATCTCTCATGCGCTCATGTTAGCGAATGCGGTATCGGTTGAAAGACGACGCGTGATGATTTCTATGGCAGCGGGGTTTTGTTCAATGAGGACGACCCGCCGTTTCAGTGCTTGGGCCACTGCTCCGGTTGTACCGCTGCCCGCGAAGAAGTCGAGCACCCAATCTCCAGGCTGACTGGATGCCTGAACGATTCGACGCAGAATGCCTTCCGGTTTTTGGGTGGCATAGCCGGTTTTCTCTTTACCGGTAGGGGACACAATCGTGTGCCACCAGACATCTGTCGGCAACTTGCCCCGAGCAGCCTTCTCAGCGGTGACGAGGCCGGGTGCCATGTACGGTTCGCGATCTACTTCTTCGTTGTTGAAGTAATAGTTTTTGGGATTCTTCACGTAGACGAGAATCGTGTCGTGTTTCGACGGCCACTTTTTGGTAGCACGGGCGCCGTAGTCGTAGGCCCAGATGATCTCGTTGAGAAAGCTCTCCCGACCGAAGAGGGCGTCGAGAGCAACTTTGGCGTAGTGAACTTCCCGATAATCGAGGTGCAGGTAGAGAGTGCCGCGGTCATCGAGCAGTCTCCATGCTTCCTGCAGGCGAGGTTCGAGAAACTCCCAATAGTCGGCAAACGTGTCGTCATAGGAGTAGAGAACACCCTTGATGGTGTCGTAGGTGTTTCCCCCAAAACCGGTACGAGCTCCCTCGGCAGATCGTTGGGTGGTGAGTGCTTGCCGGCGTTGGGTGCGCCCAGTGTTGAAAGGCGGATCGATGTAGATCAGCCGAAAACTTTCATCGGGAAGCGCGGCGATCGCGGGGAGATTATCGCCCTGCACCACAAGGTCAGGTCCATCGGGATTCCAGTGCGGCTGCATGCTCTGAGATTAACAGGCTGCGCTCGCCGTGACGTCGCATTGGTGTTTTGCAGCGCGAACACCTTGTCTAGCCTCCGCTATGGGGGTAGAAGTCCCTAACTATTTAGCGCGATTCTGGTGAGTTCTTTCAACTTCCGGTTTATGGTTGTAAGTGACTAGCTCACCCGAAGGGCAAACCGGCGACGATGTGACGACTCACAAAATCGCCAAATTACCCGGGGGAGAAAGCTGTGCACGACAAAGGTGTTCGCGTAACGCGATCCCACGGCCGCGCGCGGTTCGCTTGGATGCGCAACCTCGCCGCTGTTGTCACTTTTGGTTTGCTGGCCTCCGTTCTTACCGTGATGCCTTCGGCGCCCGCGGAAGCTGCCGTCGTGCAGTGGGGTACCAACGCCGGCACTTCGCCTAATTATCAAACCACCGTCAACGGTGACTTCTTGATGGCGGGAAACGGCGTTCTTGCCTGCGACCGACCTCTCTATGCGGCTTCGCAGGTCGGGACGTGTGCAGACCTTCACTCTGCCTCCGGGGGCAACAGTAATACGGCGAACGACAACTTTTACATGCAGAACTCGAACACGATTTCTGGATTCACCACCAACTCGAGCTCGGCCGCGCTAACCATCCCTAGTGGCGCGTCGGTCAAAAAGGCGTTTCTGAGTTGGAGCGCAAACACTGGTGCTTACACCGACACGACCGTTACGGCCTGTGCAGCGACGAACGCCACTCGCGGAACAGCGACGATGCCAGCAGGTTCAGCAACGGGATATCGTACGCAACCGGCAAAGCTGAAGGTTGGCTCTGGCGCCGTCACGACTGTCGCACCCGCGAGCGTGCTTGAAGATCCTGTGGGCACGCCGTCGTCGCTGTACTACAGCGCCAGCGCCGACGTCACTGCTGCTTTTGCAAACGCAGCGACGGGCGCGCCCCTCACGATTTCTGCCGGTGACCTGTGGACCCCTCAGGGCGCCGGTTGCTACGCGGGCTGGTCACTCACCGTCGTTTATGACTACGGCATCTACATCCCTAACAACGCGAACTCAAATCCTCACCGCATTATTTTCTACGAGGGCCACGTTCGCTTGACTGCAGCCGAAGCGCCTCTCACCGTTGGCTTCAACGGGTTCAGCGCGATCACCACAGGAACCCGTGCAGGCTACACGCTCTTCGAAGGCGACCGCATTCTCAGCGGGGACATCGCCGAGTACTCTCGCGGCAACGCGGCCTACAGCCAAATAACGAACAGCGCAGGCAATACAAACAACATCGGTATCGGACGCGGAGAAGGTTCCGTCCGCTATACAAGCCTCACCGATGCGGGCCCATTCACCAACCAGAGCGTGGATGTCTCATCGGCCAGCCTGCCCAACGTTCAAGCGGGTGACACGTCAGTCAACCTTCGGATGAGCACGAGCGGTGACTCCTATCTGCTTCGAAACGTGATCCTGTCGGTGCCAAGCGCTGGAATCAATGTCTCAAAAACATACGACGGAACGCTCGATCAGCAGTCCAGAACTGCGACGGAAACGGCGACATTCACGATTACGGTCACCAACTCCGGTGTTGGTGTTCTACAAAACACTTCAGTAGCTGATGATCAGACGAACTGTGCGCGCACGCTAACGGGCGTCACGTTGCAGCCACTCGAGTCATACACCTACACGTGTGTTGCGAATGGGGTAACAGCAGCAAGCTACGACACAACGGCAACCGCATCCGCGAGCACTGTTGTTGGTGGCAATACGGCAACGGGCAGCGACTCCACTCGCGTGCTGCTCTCGGCAATCGCACTGACCAAGACGAGCGCGCTTGCCGGTGGCGCTACCGGTCGCGCTGGCGACACCCTCAACTACACCTTCACTATTCGCAACAGTGGCGATTCGCCGCTGACTTCCGTTGCGGTCACTGACCCGCTGCCTGGCCTTTCGGCAATCACCTACACGTGGCCTACCGGCACCGCTGGTGCGCTTGCCGCAGGAGCTTCGGCCACAGGAACGGCCACCTACACCCTGACCCAGACCGATGTGGATGCTGGTTCCATCGCGAACACCGCCACCGCCACCGGAACTGATGCGGATGGCGGCGTGAAGCCGACCTCGACAGCGAATCGCACCACCCCCATCCCCGTCAACGCACTCTTCGAAACCAAGAAGACGGCGACCTATGCCGGCGCTGGTGTTGGCAATGTTGGAGACACTGTCAATTACACATTCTCCGTGAAGAACACCGGAAACGTGACCCTCACGTCCGTAGCGCTCACCGACCCCCTCACCGGACTTTCCGCCATCGCGGTCACGTGGCCCGGAACTTCCGGAAGACTCACTCCCGGCCAGACCGCGACAGCGACCGCCACCTATACCGTGAAGCAGTCCGATGTGAACGCGGGCAAAATCGTCAATCAGGCAAGCGTCTCGGGAAGAACCCCCAAGAACGTTGCTGTTTCGGGCGTCAGCAATGAAGTGACACTCGCCACTGCACCAGCAGCCCCGGCGCTGACAACTACTAAATCGGGCACAGTGCCGAACCCCAAGGGGGTCGGCGACGTCATCACTTACAGCTTCACTGCGAAGAACACCGGAAACGTGACGCTCACCGGCGTCTCGATCTCCGATCCGCTCGCTGGGCTCTCTGCGCTCACCTACACGTGGCCAGGAACGGCAGGCACGCTTGCTCCGGGCCAGACCGTGACGGCAACAGCGACCTACACGGTGTTGCAGAAAGACGTTGACGCCGGGCTCGTGCGCAACACGGCTACAAGCACAGGAACATCGCCGGCGGGCACCGTCGTCACCGCGGCGTCCCCTCGAGTGGATACCGCACTCCAGACGCGCACCCCGGCTGTGTCGCTGTCGAAAACAGGAACCCTCGTTGGCGGTTCAACGGCGGGCAGCACCGTCAACTACTCGTTCGTTCTGACCAACTCCGGAAACGTCACGCTCACGAATGCCGGAATCACTGACCCGCTAACCGGCCTTTCAGCGATAACCTATGGCACCTGGCCGAGCGGCACCGTCGGAACGCTTACACCGGGACAGTCAGTAACCGCCACGGCAACGTACACGGTGAAGCAGTCGGATGTCGATGCCGGAGCAATCGCTAACAGTGCGACCGCGAAGGGCACGCCGCCGACCGGTGCCGATGTCACTCGCACTGCGCCGGCAACTGTGCCGATTACGGCTGACGCCAAGATGCTTGTCACCAAGTCTGGCTCCTACTCGACCGGGACTGGCGCTGTCGGCTCAGTAATTACCTACACCTTCAGTGTCAAGAACGACGGAAACGTCACGCTCAGCCAAGTTGTGCTCGCTGACCCCTTGTCTGGCCTTAGCCCGATCGTCGTAACCTGGCCAGGAGCAGCAGGGGTTCTCACTCCCGGTCAAACTGCCACCGGTACCGCAAGCTACACGGTGAAGCAGTCTGATGTGGATGCTGGTTCGGTCAAGAACACGGCAACCGCTACCGCGAAGACTCCGAGCGGCGCAACAGCGACGCAGCCGTCAGCGCAGTCGGTCGTGCCAACGATCGCTCAAATCCGCGCCATTGACACCACCAAATCTGCTGCCATCGCGGGTGCCGGAATCGGTGCCGTTGGCGATGTCATCAACTATTCGTTCCGTGCTCAGAACAATGGAAACGTGACGCTCACGGGCGTAACGATTGCTGACCCGCACGTTGGGCTTTCGGCGTTGACCTACACCTGGCCTGGCGCCGCGGGCGTTCTCGCTCCCGGTCAAGCGGTGACGGCGGTCGCGACGTACACGATCAAGCAGTCTGATGTGGATGCTGGCTCGGTCAAAAACATTGCAACCGGTAGCGGAACCCACGCCGGTATCACCGTGTCTAAGCCCTCGAGTGAAGTGACGGTCCCGACCGTTTCGGCGAACCCGGTCATCACGACCGTTAAGTCGGGCGCGCTCGCTGCCGGAGCAACCGGCCGAGCTGGCGACACCGTCAACTTCTCGGTGAAGCTAACCAACTCCGGCAATGTCACCCTCACTGCGGTGTCGGCGACCGATACCCTTCCCGGGCTCTCCGCTCTCAGCTACGGAACGTGGCCGTCTGGCGTGACCGGAACATTGAAACCGGGCGAGTCGGTTACGGCGACGGCTACGTACACGCTCAAACAAACGGACGTGGATGCTGGATCAGTGTCGAACACGGCAACGGGATCAGGTACACCTCCCACCGGCCCCGCCGTTTCGAGCACGAGTCCAGCGACTGTGCCGATTACTTCGGGACCGGCGCTGACCGTCTCCAAGTCTGGTGCCGTTACCTCAGGTAATGGCTCCGTCAATGACACCGTCACCTTCTCGTTCGTTGTGCGCAACACAGGTAACGTGACGCTTTCCAGCGTGGGAATCACTGACACTCTCGCTGGCTTGTCGCCCGTTACCTTCGGCACGTGGCCGAGTGGCACCACTGGCACACTTGCTCCGAACACTCAGGTCACCGCAACGGCGACCTACACAATCCTGCAGGGTGACGTGAACGCTGGTTCCGTAAAGAACACGGCTACGGCATCCGGAACACCTCCGATCGGCGCTGCGATTTCGGCGACGTCATCGCAAGCCGTTGTGCCTACTGTTGCCGCAGCGCCGGCAGTTACCACGACCAAATCGGCGAGCGTCTCGGGAACCGGCGCGGTCGGTGACGTCATCACTTACACGTTCGTCACCCGGAACACCGGTAACGTCTCGCTGACTGGCGTTGCGGTAACCGATCCGCTGGTCGGGCTGTCTTCCGTGACCTATGGCACATGGCCAGGCGGAGTTGCCGGAACCCTCGCTCCCGGCACGCAGGTAACTTCTACCGCGACCTACACAATCAAGCAGTCGGATGTTAACGCTGGCTCGGTCAAGAACACCGCGACCTCACAGGGCACGTATGGCGGCACGACCGTATCTGGTTCGTCACCTCAAGTCACGACACCGACAGTTGCGCCCATTCGCACAATCACTCTTACGAAGAGTGGCGCTCTTGCCATTGGCGCTATAGGAAAAGCTGGCGATACCGTCAACTACGATTTTGTCGTTCGTAATACTGGCAATGTGACGCTGACCGGTGTCGGAGTAACCGATCCGCTTTCGGGTATCTCGGCGATCACGTTCGGCAGCTGGCCGAGCGGAACCGCCGGTACGCTACAACCGAATACTCAGGTCACGGCCACCGCGACCTATGTTGTGAAGCAGTCGGATGTCGATGCTGGCTCAATCGCCAACACCGCGACAACGATTGGTACTCCTCCGACCGGTGCCGCAGTGTCAGCCACTTCTCCTGCCACTGTCGCACTCGCCTCACAGGCCGCTCTCGCGGTGGCGAAGGCTGGATCAGTTACGTCAGGAACGGGTGGCGTTGGCAGCACGATGACCTTCACGTTCAGCATCACCAACCCTGGCAACGTCACGATGACGAGTGTTGAGATTGCGGACTCCCTCGTTGGTCTTTCGGCTCCGGTTTACACGTGGCCGACGACTGTTGCCGGTCGAATCGCACCAGGTCAGACGGCGACGGCGACGGCGACGTACACGGTCAAGCAGGCCGATGTTGATGCGGGAACTGTTTCGAATACGGCGACAGTGTCGGGTAAGACTCCGACAAATGCCACGGTCACTTCACCGAGTTCTACGGCGGTTGTTCCGACTGCCGCAGCGGCACCGCAGCTCACCACAACGAAGTCGGCAAACCTGACTGCTGGCGCCAAAGTTGGCGACGTAATCACGTACTCGATCACGATCAATAACAGCGGAAACCAGACCCTCACGAGCGTTACCCTGACTGATTCTCTCGCTGGGCTCGCCACTCCGGTCATCACGTGGCCGGGAGTCACCGGGCGTTTGGCTCCAGGACAATCCGCGACGGCGACCGCGAACTACACGGTGAAGCAGGCGGATGTTGACTCCGGTTCGATCACGAACCGTGCGACAGCAGACGCAACAGCTCCTGGCGCCACTCCCGTCACTGACGACTCCGACGATGTTGTGACAACGACCGCGACCCCGGCTCCCACCCTCTCGCTTGCGAAGTCTGGCGCGCTGCCCTCGGGTTCTACGGCTCGCGCTGGTGAAGTCGTCACCTATAGCTTCGTGTTGCGCAACACGGGCAACGTGACGATCACGGGTGCTGCAATAACTGACCCACTTCCGGATCTTTCGACGATAACCTTCGGCACGTGGCCTTCTGGTGTGGCCGGAACGCTGGCGCCGGGCACCCAGGTGACGGCAACGGCAATGTACACGGTCAAGCAAGCTGATGTTAATGCGGGATCAATCGCAAACACCGCTAGTGCAACAGGCACTGGTGCTCGTGGCGGTTCGGCAGGGGCCACCAGTAATGCCACGGTTCCGCTCGTGTCGAGCGCCAAACTCACCGTCTCCAAATCGGGTGCCGTTACCGCGGGAACGGGGCGCGTTGGCGACACCGTCACCTTCTCGTTTGTTGTGCGGAACACCGGAAACGTCACGCTGACGTCCGTGGGAATCGCTGACACCCTGCCCGACCTCGGCACGGTGAATTTCGGAACGTGGCCTGACGGAACAACGGGCACTCTCGCTCCGAACGCCCAAGTCACGGCAACCGCAACGTACACAATCAAGCAATCCGATGTGAACGCGGGATCGGTGCGCAACACGGCCACGGCATCCGGTACGCCGCCATCGGGACCAGTAGCGACCGCCACCTCGACCGAAGCCCTTGTGCCGACGGTTGCTTCATCTCCCGCTCTGGAAACAACTAAGAGCGCCGTTGTTGGTGGCACCGGAACCGGTGCGATCGGCGACACGATCACTTACACCTTCACCGCGCGCAATACCGGTAACGTCACGCTCACCGGTGTCACTCTCACCGACCCCCTGCCCGGACTCTCGACACCCACCTACGTGTGGTCAGGTGGCGTCTCTGGTCAGCTGAACCCGAACGGAACCGTCACCGGAACCGCCACCTACACAATCAGTCAGGCGGATGTCGACGCCGGCTCGATCAAGAACATTGCGACCGCCTCGGGAACGCCTCCCACCGGCGCCGTCGTGACGACGCCGTCGTCGCAGCTCGTCACCCCGACCATCACCTCAACACCGAAAATCGCTGTGACAAAGTCTGGCGCACTCGCGCCCGGCGCGCAGGGCGTTGCGGGAGACATTGTGACGTGGAGCATCACGCTGACGAACTCGGGAAACGTGACGCTCACCTCCGTATCTGTCACCGACACCCTGCCCGACATTTCTGCTGTCAGCTATGGCACGTGGCCGTCGACGGCCGGTACGTTGGCTCCGGGCCAGAGCGTCTCGGCCACGGCCACGTACGTTCTCAAACAGGCTGATATAGACGCCGGCGCTGTATCGAATACGGCGAACGGTGCGGGAACCCCGCCGCGCGGATCACCCGCGACGGCGACAGCTCCGGCAACCCTTGCTCTTGCTTCTAACGCGAGCATCACGCTCGACAAGACCGCCGCCATCGTTTCCCCAGGAACTGGTGTCGTTGGCGACACGATTCGCTACACCTTCACGGCGCAAAACACCGGTAATGTCACGCTCACCAATGTCATCATTGCTGATCCGCGCCCCGGACTTAGCGCACTGACCTACGGCACCTGGACGAGCGGCACTGTTGGCCGCCTAGCACCGGGCCAAATCATCACAGCAACCGCTGACTATGTGATCCGTCAGACCGACCAGAACGCTGGGGTCGTAAATAACACGGCATCCGTCTCGGGCACGTCGCTAACTGGCGCGAACACGACAGCCTCATCGGCTGCGGTATCGACTCCGACGGCAACCAGAGCCCCGGGCATCCTGACAACAAAATCGTCGAGCGTTGCAGGAGCGGGTGCTGTCGGCGACGTCATCACCTACACGATCACCGTGCGCAACACGGGAAACACGACGCTCACCTCGGTCTCGGCGAGCGACCCGCTCTCGGGTTTGAGCGCGCTGACCTACGGTACTTGGCCGGGTGGCGTCACAGGAACGCTGCAGCCGAGCACGCAGGTTGTTGCGACGGCGAAGTACACGATCAAGCAGTCCGACGTGAACACTGGGTCGGTAACGAACACGGCAACAGGCCAGGGCACTTCACCCTCCGCCGGAGTCATCACTGACCCGTCTGATGAAGTCGTTACTCCGACAGTTGCTGCAAATCCGCTTGCGACGTTCGCGAAGACCGGTGCGCTTGCTCCCGGCTCGGTGGGCGTCGCTGGCGACACGATTCGGTACACGTTTACGGCCAAGAACACAGGAAACGTGACGCTCACGGGTGTGCTGGTTACGGATCCTTTGACTGGCCTCGGAGCGATCACTTACACGTGGCCAGGTGCCGATGGCACGCTCGCGCCCGGACAGACCGTCACCGCAACCGCAAACTACACGGTCAAGCAATCGGATGTTGATGCCGGAAGCGTTGCCAACGAAGCGACGCTCGCGGCCACACCCCCGTCGGGTACCGAGTTCACTCTCACAGATCCGGAGACCGTGGCGATAACAGCTGCCCCACGGATTGACGTTGAGAAGACAGCGACGGTTGGAGGCACCGGTCAAGCCGGCGATGAAATTACCTTCACGATGACAATTCGCAACACGGGAAATCAGACCTTGAGTGTTGTCACGCTCATCGATAGCCTTCCTGGGCTGTCAGAGCCGATCTTCACTTGGCCAGGAACGCCAAACACTCTTGCACCAGGCCAGACGGCGGACGTGGTCGCGAAGTACACAATTTTGCAGGATGACGTCAACTTTGGCAGCGTGACCAACGAAGCTTCGGTCACAGCAAGCCCGCCAAATGGGGCCCCACAAATCTCTGACAGTTCGGGTGATGTCGTAGTCGCTACCGGTGCAAGCCGACCTGAGCTCAAGGTTGTCAAGACGACTAGCGCGGTACCTAACCCCGCCATAGTTGGCTCAACGATCACCTACTCATTCGTTGTGACGAATACGGGAAACGTCACTATCGAGAACACCGTACTCAACGACCCCATGCTTGGCGCTCTTACGCCAGCGCTTCCGCTGACGACTCTCGACCCTGGAGACACAACGTCAGTAGCGGTCGATTATGCGATCACTCAAGCCGATGTGGATGCCGGCTCAGTAACGAACACTGCCAAAGCTGTCGGTCAGACCACGGCAGATCCCGCGGTCCCGGTTGAAAGCCCGATCACATCAGTAACGACTCAGACAGAAGCTGCAGCCCCAGCCATCTCCGTGACAAAGTCGGGCACTGCCGCCAGTAAAGCTGACGACCTGATCGACTGGTCGTTTGCGGTAACCAACACAGGAAACGTCACGCTCAGTGGCGTGACCCTCAACGATGCTCTCGCGGGAGTTACTCCGGTCTTTGGCGCGTTCCCCAGTGGAATCTCCGGTCAGTTGAACCCGGGTGACACTGTCTTGGCAACAGCAGACGGCTACGTCGTCACCCAAGCCGATGTGGACTCCGGTTCAGTTGTGAACTCGGTAACGGCATCCGGAACTCCGTCCCGTGGTGCAGTAGCCCGGGCCACGACCGCGGCAACAGTGCCGCTCGTGCCTGCTCCGGCCATCACGATTGTGAAGTCGGAGAACGCGACTCCCGCAGCTCGCGGTGAGGGTGACACTGTGGGATTCACATTCACCGTGACCAACACGGGAAACGTCACGCTGAGCTCGATCAGCATCATCGATCCGCTCGATGGAGTCTCGACAATCAGCTACGGCACGTGGGAGAGCGGCACTGTCGGCACGCTCGCTCCGAATCAGACCGTTACGGCCACCGCTACCTATAACCTCACGCAGGGGGACATCGACCGGGGGCTCGTCGATAACGACTCCAGTGTGCTCGCCTCCACCCCTGCTGGCGCGATTCTCGACGAAGACTCCAACACCGTCACGGTCACGACGGAAGCTTCAGCACCCCTCCTCGTCACGACGAAGGACGCTGTGCTCAACGGGGCAGGCAACGTTGGCGACACGATCAGTTACACGATCACCCTCACTAACGGCGGAAACGTCACCGTGACGGATGCCGCGATCACCGACACTCTCGCAGGGCTCAGCGACCTCGTGTACGGCGAATGGCCATCCGGCGTTGCTGGCGAACTCGCCCCGACTGATTCCGTTTCGGCGACCGCGAATTACACGATTACCCAGGCGGATGTTGACGCTGGCTCCGTGAGTAACGTCGCTACCGGCAATGCTGTATCTGCTCGCGATAGTGCCGCTGTCACAGATGACTCGCCCGCCGCGGTCACGCCACTCGTCCTGCAGTCCGCCGCCATCTCGGCAACGAAGACCGGAGCGCTGGAATCTGGTTCAGAGGGCGATGCCGGCGACACTGTTGAGTTCTCGTTCACGATCACCAACGATGGCAACGTCACGCTGACCGGTGTTACCTTGACTGACCCGCTTGTTGGTCTCTCCGCTATTGCCTATACGTGGCCGACCGCGACCGCCGGCGAGCTTGCTCCCGGTGCTACCGCCACCGCCGTAGCAACGTACATTCTGAAGCAGAGCGACGTTGACTCCGGATCGGTTGTCAACCTGGTGACGCCGTCTGCTCTCGATCCTGACGCCGGGGATGTCGATGGCGCCGAGGTCGCTGCGACGGTCATCGTTGAGCCAAACGCGAGCCTGAGCGCCACCAAGTTCGGCGAACTCCGAAGTGGCGGAATCGGTCAAGTCGGAGACATCATTGACTACACCCTCATCGCCACGAACACGGGTAACGTCACGCTCCACGACGGCCAGTTGCTTGACCCGCTTCCCGGCATTACCCCTCCCGTCATTACGTGGCCGAATCCAGCAGACCCCGGCGTTCTGAAGGTAGGCGAGTCCGTAAAGGGAACCGCATCCTATGCACTCACTCAGGAAGATGTGGACCGTGGCTACCGCGACAACACCGCGCGTGTTCAGGCCCTGACTCCGAACAACGTTGTTGTCCCCGCGACCACAAACACGGTCATAATCCAGACGGTTCGTCCCGCTCCGATCCTTACCGTCGACAAGACGGCAGTGGTCGGTGGCTCCGGAGAGCTTGGCGACGAAATCGCCTACTCGTTCACAATCACCAACAACGGCAACATCAGCGTCTCGGGAATCACCCTCACCGACCCGCTGCCAGGCCTCATCGACCTCACCGTCAATTGGGATGCCGCAAACACCACTCGCACCCTCGCACCAACGGAGAGCGTCACGGCCACCGCGACCTACATCATCACTCAAGATGACGTAAACAACGGAGACGTCAGCAACACTGCGACGGCTAGCGGAACCGGTGCGCAAGACACGCCAGTCTCTGGCAGCTCCCCTGAGGTAGTGACAGCGGTCGTCGCTCCGAATTCATCGCTCAGTGCCACGAAGAGTGCGGCACTAGCTGTTGGCGCTACCGGAGTCGCGGGCGACACCGTCAACTACAGCTTCACCGTGACGAACGATGGAAACGTTTCTCTGACATCCGTCGGCATCGTCGACCAGCTGCCTGGCCTCTCGGCGCTGACCTTCGGAACGTGGCCGAGTGGCACGACCGGTCTGCTCAACCCCGGCGACGAAGTTACGGCAACCGCAACGTACACGCTTCTTCAGAGTGACATTGATGCTGGGGCGATCGCGAACAGCGTGAACGCTTCGGGGCTTCCGCCAGCGGGTTCCGCCGTGACTGAACCTGCATCGGCGACCCTGCCCCTCACTCCGGCGCCGAACTTTACCGTGACTAAGAGCGGATCGCTCGGTGCCCAGCTAGGCAATGTTGGCGACGTCATTGACTACTCATTCTCGATTGCGAACTCTGGCAATGTCACACTGTCGGGTGTTGTTCTGATTGATTCCCTGGCTGGCGTGAGCACGCCAGTGATTACCTGGCCCGGCGCTGAAGGAGTGCTCGCTCCTGGCGAGGTTGCTACCGCCACCGCGAACTACACGATCACTCAAGACGATGTCGACGCGGGCACGGTCACCAACACCGCTCAGGCGCTTGGGGCAACACCAGACGGAGACTGGTACTTCGAATTCTCTGACGCGGCGACCAACCCGACAGTGGAACGCACGTCATCGGCAACGATCGACAAGGTTGGCTCCACCCCAGACGGCGCATCGCTTGGCGATCTGGTGAGATTCGATTTCACGATTGAGAACACGGGAAACACCACCCTGTCGGATGTCGCAATTGACGACCCGCTTGATGGCTTGACGACAATCGTTTACTCGTGGCCCGGAACCGCTGGTGAGCTGGCTCCTGCCGCAATCGCAACAGCGACAGCATGGTTTGCAATTACCCAGCCCGACCTTGACCGTGGATTCGTACGAAACACTGCAGACGTCGATGCCACCTCGCCGATCGGCGCGGTGAATGATGCCGTTGGTCCCGTCGACGTTCCGACCGATGCTTCGACTCCCACCATTGTTGTCACTAAGAATGGAGCGCTTGAAGCGGGAGCAACAGGTTTCGCGGACGACATCGTTGACTACTCGTTCACCGTGCGCAATGCCGGAAACGTGACGTTGACCGCGGTAACACTGACCGACCTGCTGCCCAATCTCAGCGCGCTCACCTACACGTGGCCGACAGCCACTGATGGCACCCTTGCTCCAGGCCAGAGCGCCACGGCCGTTGCGACGTACTCCCTCACCCAAGCCGATGTAGATGCAGGGCAGGTCGACAACACCGTTACCGCCGCCGGCACCGCGCCCGACACGAGCACGGTGGGCGATACCGCCGACGAGACTGTCACAATCACGCCCGTCCCCGTGCTGACCCCCTTCAAGGAGGGCATCATTGTGAACGGCGGCATTGGCGCTGTTGGTGACACCGTTCAATACACGCTCACCGTCAAGAACGACGGAAACGTCACGCTCTACGATGGCAAGCTGCTCGATCCTCTTCCTGGGCTGTCGGTGCCGGTAATTACCTGGCCGGATGAGAACAGGCCAGGGGTAATCCCGGTTGGCGAATCCGTTGTTGGGGTTGCGACATACGTGATCACTCAGGCGGATGTCGACCTCGGCTACATCCCCAACACCGCAGACATGTCAGCAGAGACACCCAAGGGTGCGCTCATTGTCGAAGCGTCCAACGAAGTTATTGTGCCGATGGTGTTGCCTGCCCCGAACATCACCGTGACCAAGGCGGGAGACCCGCGCGGTTCTGGCGACGAGGGCGACACGATCGACTACACGTTCGAGATTCTCAACTCGGGAAACGTCACACTCAACACCGTCACGCTGAGCGACCCGCTGCCGAACCTCTCGGCGATCACTATTACGTGGCCAACGCCGACGACGCCTGGCGTTCTTGCTCCGGGTGAAGTCGCAACAGCAACCGCTACCTACCTGATTACTCAAGACGATGTGGATGCTGGTGCCGTGGTGAATATCGCCACCGCCGATGGCATTGACCCCCACGACACCGCTGTCACGGATGATTCCGAAGCGAACACGGTTGCGACGGAATCAATTCGAGCCGTCGTTGACCTCACCAAGAGCGGCGTCCTCGCTGACCCAGCTCGCGCGGATGAGGGCGACACCGTTAACTGGTCATTCGAACTAACCAATACGGGAAACGTGTCGCTCACCGGTGTAGAAATCGTAGATACCCTTCCCGGGATATCGGCATTGACCTACACCTGGCCGGTAACCTCGGGGGAACTCGCTCCCGGTGAATCAGTTACAGCGACGGCAACCTCCGCTCTCACACAGGAGCAGATCGATGCCGGAACAGTCGCGAACACTGCGACCGGAGCTGGCACGCCCCCACGCGGGGACGCCGTAAGTGACCCGGCAACGGCATCCGTCGTTCTTGCTCCCCAAGCGGGCATGGCCGTAACCAAGGCCGGAACCGTTGATGGCGCAGGCAATGCCGGCGACACAATCGACTACAACTTCGGAATCACCAACACCGGTAACGTCACGCTTACGCTTGTCGACCTCGTTGATGCCCTTGTTGGAGTAAGCAATCCCGTATTCACGTGGCCAGGAACACCCGGAGAGCTGCAACCGGGCGAGACGGTTACGGCAACCGCTGATTACACGATCACGCAGAGTGACGTGGACCGTGGCACCGTGTCGAACGTCGCTACCGCAAGCGGAAAGCCCCCCATCGGCGACACGATCACTGTGGGCACGACAGTCACCGAGACAACTGTCGCGCCCTCAGCTCCCGTGCTCACTCTGACGAAGACGGGAAGCACTGGCGCAACGGCGGCTGTCGGCGACATCATCACCTACACCTTCGTCGTAACGAATGACGGAAACGTCACCGTTGACGGCATCGTCATCACTGACCCATTGCCCGGGCTCAGCACGCCCGTCGTGAACTGGCCAGGCGCTAACGGTGTTCTTGCTCCAACAGAGACGGCGACGGCAACGGCGACCTACGCCATTACGCTGGCTGACGTAAACCTTGGCCGCGTCGACAACTCGGCAATCGCCAATGGAACCTCCCCGACTGACGTGCCGGTACCGAGCAACACCGCGGAAGAATCAACGCCGACGGATGCTGCAGCTGCCGACATCCTCGTCACAAAGAGCGGAGCACTAGCTCCAGGTTCGACGGGATTCGAAGGCGACCTCGTCGAGTTCACCTTCTCGCTAACCAACAACGGAAACCAAACCTTGACTGCTGTTGAGCTGGTTGACGGCCTCACGGGAGTCTCGGCGCTGACCTACTCGTGGCCAACCGCGACGGAGGGCACCCTTGACCCCGGCCAGACTGTTACGGCAACGGCCACCTATGCTTTGACTCAAGCTGACATCGATTCTGGCTCGGTAATCAACACCGTGCGCGGGGATGCTACTCCGCCATCCGGCGTTGTCTTCAGCGAGACGGCCCCCGCAACCGTTCCGATCATTGCCGCTGGTGAACTTGAGGCTCTCAAGTTTGGTCAACTGCGCGTCGGCGGTATCGGTCTTGTAGGTGACTGGGTTGACTTCCGCCTTGAGGTCATCAACATCGGCAACGTCACATTGCATGATGGCGAGCTGCGTGACCCATTGCCGGGACTCAGTGTTCCCGTAATCACGTGGCCGAACCCTGCAGAGCCAGGCGTTGTGCGACCCGGTGAAAGGGTGATCGGTGAAGCATCCGTTCAGCTCACTCAGGCTGACGTTGACCTCGGTTACATTGCCAACATCGCGGATGTCGGAGCAACCGACCCGAATGATAGCGACGTTGCTGCGACCTCCAATGAGGTCATCGTTTACACCGTTCAGCCGCAACCCAGCGTCACGATCGTGAAGACGGGGGCCGTCGCCACCGTCGGCGAAGAAGGCCTTGGCGACACCGTCAACTTCGAGTTCGAGATTCGCAATACCGGAAATGTGACGATTGGGTCGATCATCGTCACCGATCCGTTGCCGGGGATGACAACTCCAGTCGTGCAGTGGCCGGTCGACAATACGACAGAAACCCTTGCTCCCAACGAGACCGTTGTGGCGACCGCCAGCTACGACATCCGTCAGTCGGATGTCGACCGTGGATTTGTGCAGAACACAGCGAACGTCGATGCGACTCCGGTTCGCGGCGACCCCGTTTCTGCCGTGTCCAACACGGCGCAGGTTCCCACTGAGGAGCCCAACGTTGTCGTTGCCGTCACGAACTCTGGTGCCTTGACCAATGTCGGGCCAGCGGCCGCCGGCGACACCGTTACGTGGAACTATAGCTTTACCAACAACAGCAATGTCACGCTTTCTGGTGTTGAGTTGAGCGACTTCATTGATTCACTCCCGACTGGCGACTACACGTGGCCAGGCGAAGTTGGCGTACTGACCCCCGGCAAGACGGTGACCGCTGTGCGCGTTCAACCGCTGACGCAGGTCGACATTGATGCAGGAGCTGTCTCCAGTGTTGTCAGCGGAGAAGGAACCCCTGCAGTGGGAGCCGCCGCGATTGCGAGCGCACCAGCCACTGTCACCTTGGCGGCGAATGGGTTGCTCACAGTGAGCAAATCCAGCGAGCTCGCAGTCGGAGGTGAAAACGGTCCTGGCGACACGGTCAACTACACAATCGTGGTGACGAACACGGGAAACGTGACTCTGCGGTCGGTCACGATCAGCGACAGTATCGACAACGTTTCGATCAATTCGATCGTCTGGCCCGCAAACAGCGGCGTGCTCGCTCCAGGGCAGACCGCCACAGCGAGCGCAACCTACATTCTCGAGCAGGATGATGTAGACCGCGGCTACGTAGATAACACGGCCTCCGTCCGTGGCGAGACTCCGCAGCTTGAGGCTGTCACCGCCAACTCGAGCGTTGATCGCGAACTGACGGAGTCAGCCAACCCCAGCATTACGGCTCAGAAGTCGGGCGTGATGACGTCGGGTTCTGGCGGAGTGGGTTCAGAAATCACCTACAGCTTCATTGTGAAGAACACGGGCAACGTGACGCTGCGACTGGTCGGCGTGATTGATCCGCTCATCGACGTTGTGCCCTCCGACCTCACGTTCCCCTCGGCCACCGGTATTCTCGGCCCGGGAGAAGAGGCGGTTGGATCTGTTATCTACACGGTTACCCAGCAGAACGTTGATGACGGAACTGTTTTCAACACCGCTAAAGCCATCGGTACTTCGCCAGATGGCACCGAGGTGACTGGCGTTTCGAACACCGTCGAGAACCCAACTGAGTTGGCTGAGCCGTCAATCGTGACCACCCACACCGCCGCCCTCGCTCTCGGATCAGCCGGGGTGCTTGGCGACGGTATGAATTACAGCTTCCGTATCGCTAACAACGGAAACGTGACGCTCGACGGCGTTACGCTCTCGAACACGATTCCGGGTCTGACGAACTTTGTTTATACGTGGCCAACCCCGGCAACGCCCGGCGTTCTTGCACCAGGTGAAAGCGTCACCGTCACGGCTACTCGACTCGTTGATCAAGCGGATGTCGACGCTGGTGAAGTGCGCAATATCGCGACCGGCGAGGGCAATTCTCCCGCCGCGACAGCGGTAGACGCCGATTCGGCAGTGACTGTTGTTCCTCTCGTCGCGGCAATCTCAAGTTTGGATATTGGCAAGGTTGGTTCGGTTCGCGATCCCGGTAACCCCGTGGTTGTTGGCTCGTGGATCGACTACACGTTTACGGTGCTCAACGATGGCGAAACCACTATTAGTGGTGTGACTGTTTCGGATCCCAAGGTCGGCACTACCGCTGTTGTGTATGGCACGTGGCCTGCCGCTGTTGGTGTTTTGGCTCCGGGCCAGTCGGTCACGGCGACGGCAAGCTATCCAGTGACGCAGGCTGAGTTTGATGCCGGTTCGGCGTCCAACACGGCAACTGTCGCAGGCACGAACCCGGGCGGCGGGGCAGTGAGCAGCGCGTCAAATACTGTCGTGACGCCGACTGCTTCGGGTGCTCCCAGCATCCAGATCACGAAAACTCAGGCGCTCGCTGCTGCGGCAACCGGTCGCGCTGGGGACACTGTGACGTTCAACTTCGAAGTGACAAACACTGGCGATGTCACCCTGAATGGTGTGACGATCGTCGATGACCAGATCGATCTGAGTTCGGTGACGATCACGTGGCCGGGAACACCGGGCGTTCTCGCTCCTGGCCAGATCGCGACTGCGACAGCCACCTATGTGCTCACTCAAGATGATGTGGATGCCGGCTCGATTAGTTCTGACGCCTCAACTTCTGGCACGCCCGTTGTTGGGTCTGTCGTGATCGACTCGACTCCCGGCTCGACCCCGATTGCGGAGAACCCGTCGATGACGATTGCGAAGACGAGTTCCTTCGCGACCTTCGCTCAGCAGGGCGCAACAGTGAACTACCGCATCGAAGTCGTGAACACCGGAAACGTGACCATCACTTCTGTGGCGATTGCCGACATCAAGGTGGGCCTCTCGGCTCTCAACTACACCTGGCCGGGCACCGCTGGCGAACTTGCCCCAGGGCAGAAGCTCGTCGCGACAGCAACCTACGTCATCACTCAGAGCGATGTGGATGCCGAGCAGACCGCGAACGAAGCAATCGTGAACGCGAACGCACCGTCGGGCCCCATCGCTCCGGAATCGGCAACGAACACTTTGGCAATCCCCAACCTCCCGAGCATCGCACTGCGGCTGTCTGGTGCGCTCGGAGCAGGGCAGAAGGGCTTCCCGGGAGACATTGTGACGTTTACGTATGTCGCGACGAATACCGGAACGCTGCCGCTGAGCAACGTCACGATTGCTGACCCGCGCTTGGGGCTCTCAGCGATGCGCTACGGCGTCTGGCCTGGCGGCATCGGTCAGCTCGCGCCTGGCGAATCGATCACGGCAACGGCAACGTATGTCATCCGCGAAAGTGATGCCGGAACGATGCTCTATGAGACAGCCACTGTCACAAGCACCGAGATCAACTCGGGTGATCCGGTATTCGCTACAGCGCAAACAAGTTTGCAGCTACCTACCAAGGCGCTCTCTTACACTGGGTCAGATCCGCGAGGAACGCTCGCCACCGGGCTCGGCGCACTGCTCGCCGGCCTCGCACTGATCCTGCTCGCACGCAGAAGACAACGACAGGAAACATCATGAACCTCCGCACACGACTGACAGCCACCGCCATACCTGTGGCGATTCTCGCACTCGCGCTCGCTGGCTGCACCAACAACGGAACGGATGCTCAACCCGAGCCCACCGAGAGTTCAGCCGCGGCAGAACAGACCCCAGGTATCACCGACATCACGGATGCTCCGGGAACCGGCGAGAACCTGCAGGGAGCGCTCGCAGACTCCACGGTTGACGAATGCAAGCGGGCTGGCGACGAATGGACCGTGTCCGGCAACGTAACCAACTCAACGGCGGCCAGCGTCACGTACCGCATCTACGTTTCGCTGCTCAATGGGGCAAACGACACCCGCGCGCTCACTCAGGTGGATGTTGAAGCCACCGAGCCTGGGGCCACCACCGAGTGGAGCACCACAATTCCTGTCGCCGAAGATGAGCTCAGCTGTGTACTGCGGGTCGAGCGCTACGAAGGCTAGCCTGCGTCAGCGCGAACGCGGTACCGGGGCTGGGCTCACGGCGAGTATCGTGGAACGGTGACTGAACCGAACCCCAGCGTCGAGCTGTCGACCAACGGGGTGGGGCCGTGGCGGGGCGAATTTCCCACCGATCCCCACTTTGATCCTGAACTTCTGGCGCGTGGCGATAGCCGCAATGTTATTGACCGGTATCGCTACTGGAATATGGAAGCGATCGTTGCCGATCTTGATGTGACGCGTCATCCATTCCACGTCGCTATCGAAAACTGGCAGCACGACATGAACATCGGCTCCATCGTGCGCAGTGCGAATGCGTTCGGTGCCGACACCGTGCACATCATTGGGCGGCGGCGCTGGAACAAACGCGGCGCCATGGTCACTGACCGCTACCAGCACGTGTTGCATCATCCGGATGTCGCAGCCTTCGTGGAGTGGACTGAAGCCAACGATCTGCCGATCATCGCGATCGACAACGTGCCCGGCAGCGTCATCATCGAAACCTTCGATATGCCCAAACGCTGCGTGCTGCTCTTCGGCCAAGAGGGCCCGGGCTTGTCGCCCGAAGCCATCGAAGCAGCGACGGATGTCGTGGAGATCAGCCAGTTCGGTTCCACCCGATCGATCAACGCTTCAGCCGCGGCTGCCGTTGCGATGCACAACTGGATCACCCAGCACGTCAGCTTCTCGAAGTAGGACTCTGGCGGCGGCGGAAACGCGCCGGTAACGCGGCGAGGGTTAGTCTGAAGGTTCGACCCGATGAGGAGTGAGCCATGTCGCAACCCACCCGTGTCACGATTATTGGTGCCGGAATGGTCGGGCTCTGCACCGCCTGGTTCCTTCAAGAACGCGGTGTTGACGTTACAGTTCTTGATCGCACGGGCATTGCTGCCGGATCATCGTGGGGCAACGCCGGGTGGATCGCTCCCGCGCTCACCTTGCCGTTGCCAGAGCCGTCGATATTCCGTTTCGGAGTGAAGGCGATTGTTAGCCCCTCCTCGCCGGTGTACGTTCCGCTTGCCGCCAATGCCACCCTGCTGCGTTTTCTCGCGGGCTTCGCCCGTCACTCACTCCCTGGCGCGTGGCGCAAGAACATGGCGACGTTTGCTGAGATCAACAAGTGGGGGCTTGATTCCTTCGACCGTATGGAAGACGGAGGCGTCGCGGCCTCGCTTACCCAAGCTGACCCGTTTCTCGCAGCATTTGTCAACGAACGCGACCAGCAAACAATCGTGCACGAGTTCGACGAAGTCGCCGCACGTGGAGGCCACGTCAGCTTCCAGAAAATTACCGGCGACGAGTTGCGCGAAATCGAGCCGAGCATCTCGGGCCTCGTGACTCATGGGCTGCGCATTGAAGGCCAACGTTTCATCAACCCGCCCCAGTTCATGCAGGTGCTCGCGGCATCCGTTCGGGCCAGAGGCGCTCGAATCATTGAGGGCGCCAACGTTACCGGCGTGCGCGATCTTGGTACCGAGGGTGTCGTCGTTGATGTTGAGGGCCAAGACTCTGTGAAGGGCGACCAGCTGGTCATCGCGACCGGAACGTGGCTTTCGTCGCTCGCCCGCCAATTTGGGGTGCGGCAAGTCATTCAGGCCGGTCGGGGTTACAGCTTCAGCGTGAAACCGCCGGTGATCCCGACGCACCCCATCTACTTGGCCGCGCAGCGTGTTGCTTGCACCCCGCTTGGCGACCGACTGCGAGTGGGAGGCATGATGGAGTTCCGTCGCCCCGACGCTCCAGCAGACCCTCGCCGTATCCAAACCATCGTGAACGCAGCAAGCCCCATGTTTGACGGCGTGGACTGGGAAGCGCGCGAAGAAGAATGGGTCGGCTCACGACCCTGCACCGCCGACGGGCTTCCGCTGGTTGGTCGCACACGTTCGCCGCGCGTTCATGTTGCTGGCGGGCACGGCATGTGGGGCATTGCCCTTGGTCCCCTAACCGGGCGGATGCTCGCAGATTCCATCACCGGCAATGGCGAGCATCCCCTGCTCACTTCCTTCGACCCGCTGCGCTAGCAATCGCTGACGTGCGAGGTTAGCGCTCGCCGTCGAGTGCGTCGTGTTGGTTATGATTCGGCTCGCGGACGTGGTCGACAGGGCTGGGTTGCTGTGCGGCGTCGGGGCGCACTTCGGACTGCGCGTTGGCCTCGCGCACGCGGTCAACTAGTTCGCGCCACGGGCCAACTAGGTCTTGCTCGGGGATGACGACTTCGTGCGGATCGCAGTGGATCTCGTACGTGTACCGATCCGGCATCGGGTTTGTCGTTACTCGCTTCTCCCAGGGCAGCTCGGCAATGAGGAGGTACCACTGTTCGGGATCGGGTTGTTCGTCGACAATGACATCCCATTCGATGCGTCGACCGAGTAGGCCTCCGCTGCGCCACACCTGAACCTTCACACGTGCATGCTATCCCGCGCCCGCGCTTATTTGACAGTGCTTATTCGTCGGTGGTGATGCCGACCAGAGCCCAGCCGCCGACGACAGCTTCGTGCTCAGGGGAGCTGAACCCGTATCGTGCCACAGTTGTCTCGACTGTTGCTGCCGCGAATTCGGCGAAGTTACTGCGGGGCGTAAGGGAGTTGCCGGTGAGGGTGTCGTACCAGATCTGCCCCGCGCGTTCCCACGCATTGCCGCCCAGGGTATTGGCGACGCTCCAGAACGCCCGATTGGGAATGCCTGAGTTCAGGTGCACGCCACCGTTGTCGTCGAGAGTTTCGATGTAGCCATCTAGATGGTCGGGCTGCGGGTCTTTTCCGAGCACATCGTCGTCATAGGCCGTTCCGGGTGCTTTCAGCGAGCGCAGCGCGTTTCCTTCGACTTGTTCGGTGAAGATGCCTTCTCCGACAAGCCAAGATGCAGTTGCTGCGTTCTGGCCGCGAGCATGCTGCTCGACTAATGATCCGAACACATCGGACAGGTGTTCATTGAGTGCGCCGCTCTGGCCTTGGTAGATCAGGCCGGCCGTGTATTCGGTCACGCCGTGGGCGAGTTCGTGGCCGATCACGCTGAGCGAGCGTGTAAATCCATCGAAGATCTCGCCGTCGCCGTCGCCGAACACCATGCGTGTGCCATCCCAGAACGCGTTGTCGTAGCGATTTCCGTAGTGCACGGTAGCTTCAAGTGGGGCAGAGCGATCGTTGATCGAGTCACGCGCGAACACTTCCCAAAAGAGGGCAAATGTGCTGCCCAGACCGTCATAGGCCTCGGAGACGGATGCATCGTCGGTCTCCGGTTCACCCTCGGTGCGCACTAACGTTCCGGGCAATGCTTCAGCACCGTGCGCGTCGTAGAGAGAACGACTGATCTGCCCACGCACGCTCGGCTCACCTGGGCGCAGCGACCTGCGGGGCAACACGTTGTGACTGCGGCCATGGTCGAGGTGATCGTGGACGACATCGGTCAGCGACCGCCGTGCGGCGTGTGCGGCCCGTTCGAAGCGGGGATCCTCCAGCGTCGCGATCCGCGCCAGAAGGAACGGGGGCACGATCGAGCAGATGGGTTGCGGAAGCGCAACAGGCGAAACGTGGTGCTGAGTAATCCGGAACATGCTCCATGCTGACACGGGCCGACGACACCGACAACACCGACAACACTGACTAAGCCATTTACGAGATCGGCCTGCACAAGGGTGAACGGACCCCGGCCCAGATGCCGGAGTCCGCTCACTAGTTTGTTGCTTGTTGGCCTAGCTACTTGCGGACGAACATTGCGGCGTCCTCAGGAGAGTTCTCTCGTGTGGCGAAATCTGGGTCATCATCGAACGACTTCATGCGGGCGACGTAGAAGATGATCAACGCGTAGACGGCCTTCGCCAGTATGTCGGCTATCGAGTATCCGATCTGTTTGCCCACCCAAGCATCCGCCCCACTTATGTCGAGCATCGGGAGGATGTAGGCAATGGGGTAAACGCCCCAGCTGAGCAGCAGGAGGAAGCGCAACTGACTGAGGGTGCGGCGCACCGAGACTGGCTGCTTGTTAAGTGACTTACCCAACTGCACGAAGAGCACGTACAGGATGTACGCGAAGGGGATTGTGGACAGCAGGCCGAAGATTCCGCGTACGGTGTTGTCGCCGCTGATCTCGCCGGGGTATCCGAGGATGATCATGAGCGCGGCAGCGGGCAGCAGACGAATGATCAGCCCGGTCTGCACCTTGCGGGCGAGAGCTAGTACAGCAATGAGCTCAAGCAGCAGAAGAGGCACGGTCAGAAGCCAGTCAACGTACCGGTATCCCTCATTGAAGGATGCCCCAACAGCTTGCGTATATACGCCCGCGCCACCGACAGAGTCCGACACGAAGGCCTCTTTGAATGAGTCGAAGATTCGGAAGTAGTGGTAGGCCGCAATTGCGCAGACAACAATCGCCACCGTGATTGCCTGCCGGTAGCGAGGCAAGACTCGCGGCAGAGCGATTGTCAGGAACACAGCGGTGAAGAGCTGCGAAGCGATGACGAGCGAAAGGAAGTTATAGACGGTGTCGTACTGCCCTTGGGTAAGGGTGTCAGGAATCATTAGAGCCTCCGGTAGAGAGTGGATTACGAACTCCCAGAATAGTACCTCAATTAGTAAGTAACTTACCTATTAAGTTATTTACTAATTTTCCTGATTCTGCAATAAAGTTGGGTGCTATGACTAGCGCGAACGAGAAGCATGCCCTCGAGGGTTTTCCGGCGGCGGCGGTGCGTTTCGTGCGCGCTCTCGAAAGGAATCGAGAGCAGATTGCCATCGACAACGGACTGTCCGCCAGCGATCTTCGCGCACTTTTTTGGATCGCCGAACACAGCAACGTGACGCCCAAAGCAGTCGCTGAACATATGGAGATGACGACGGGTGCGATAACCGCGATAACCAATCGGCTCTCGGACCGCGGGTTGTTGCAGCGGGTCGCGCATCCCTCAGATCGACGAAGCAACTTTCTGGAACTCACCGAAACTGGCCACGTTCTAATGCGAGAAATTCACACTGATTTCAATCACATGGTTTCGGAATCGACGTCATGTCTCGCACCGGAAGAACTCATCGTGTTCGAGTCAGCGCTCACCCGAGTTGCCGCCGAAGTGGCCGCGCGAACCGGGCGCTAGCTCGTCAGAGTGCCAGGCTCTCAGCCTCGTAATTGACTCACGGGGAACTCGTTGCCATCAGGATCAGGGAGTACCGCTTCGCGGAACTGTCTAAGTCCCGCACTGGGCAGGTTGTCCAGTGGGGTACACCTCACTCTGTCGCGCTGCTGGTATTGACCGAGAGACATGAACCGATTGAGGCGAGAACTGCCCGACCCTCATTTGGGACCGATTAACCGCCGCCTAGCGGCAACCGCGTACCTAGGCCATCTATACAGCGGAGCTGTACTACACACAGCTGATTATGCACCCGAGTTAGAGAGGTCAAGTTCGCACTTGAGATCGACAGGGGGGGATTGCGACATCGAACGCAGATCGGAAGCTGGATATCGAAGTTCTGATCCCTGATATTGCGCGAGCGAAATATTCGGCCTGTTGTAGCGCGTTGCTGCCGCTAAAAGTCCGCCATAGATAGGGTGCTGGTCAGTCTCGGTGAGCTGTGCTTGTGCCTGTCGTTCCCGCGTGCCCTAAGTACTTTCTCAATGCCTTTATCGAGAGCAGGAGTGCCCATATGGAGAGAATGATGAGGACAGCGATTGCGGCGAAGGAAAGCACGTTGATGACAATTCCAAGGATCCCAATTTGACTAAGCATCTGTCCACCCTACGTATGCAGGAAGACAATCTCCAATAGACCTGAGAATTACTCTCAACATTTACTCATGTCTGAGACCATTGCCGGGCAACAACACCTTATGAGTCAAAAATTCGAAAGGTTGGATATTCAAATTGTTGAAAAGTAAAGCGATCCTTGCGTTCGCAGGAGTAGGCCTCATGCTCTTAGGCGCTGCACCCGCGAGTGCCGCTGAGGCCAACGGTCTCAGCTCAGATGAACTAGCCCAGGTAGAACAAAACATCGAGAATGCCGACGTTGTCATTAGTGACGATGATCGAGAAAGCATTCTCGCGAAATTGGCCGCCGGAGGAACACTCGATTCGACTAGCCCCAACGCAGTCCCGGTCAGTGTCGACGAGTCGGAAGCGGACGGCTGGAAGGTCACCAAATACTCATTTAGCGATGGCAGCTATTCGCTCTCATCCGAAGAAGTTCCAACCGAAATTTCGGGCTCGGACCCCAATGCGCGTTCGATCACTGGATGCACTAACAGCCAGTCTGGCTCGAAGTACATCCGCACAAACTGCACAGTGAAATTCTCTGATGCGATTTCGATGGTCAAGTTCCGCCTGAGCTACTACTTCGTCGGCGGTGGTGGTGGCGGATATGGGCACATCACTTCGATCTCAGGAAAGAGCTATGACGCAATCGGCTACAACGCCGGTTCAGGATACGTGAACATCCTTACGCAAACAGGGAGCCCAGCGACGCTTGAGGCGGGACTCAGCTACACCACAGCGGTAGGTGGAGGCACCGCAGTAGGTTTCGGCTACGTCGGATCGGGTGGCTTTTCACAAACCGCTTGGCCCTACTAACAAATAGAGTTCAGGGGCAATTTAGGGTAGGTGGCCGCGACATGTCGGATTGTCGCGGCCACCTCATGTTCCATTCTCCGCATCTCCGACCTGCTTCGGCACTCCACTCTTTGCATGCTCGCCTCGAGCTCCTGCAAATCGCCAGTGAACACCGCGGGGCACCGCTTCGTGTGGACGAGAAGTTTTGTTGCAGGATGACCAGCTGGGGTACACCGTGGGGATATCCGTCTCGCTCGCTCAAGCAAGGACTCTTGCCTTCCCGCCCGCGAGGATGCCGCTCTCGGGTAGACTGAGGTGTAATCCCCCCACATTTTCGAAGGGATCCACTATGCCAGCAATCGTGATCATCGGCGCCCAATGGGGCGACGAGGGCAAGGGAAAAGCAACCGACCTCCTCGGTAGCCGCATCGACTACGTCGTGAAGTTCAATGGCGGAAACAACGCCGGACACACCGTAGTCATCGGCAGCGAAAAGTATGCGCTGCACCTACTGCCGTCTGGCATCCTCACAGAGGGTGTCACTCCGATCATTTCCAACGGAGTCGTTATCGACCCCGAGGTGCTCTTTGAGGAGCTCGACGCCCTCATCGCTCGCGGAGTCGACGTCTCCAAGCTGCTGGTGAGCGCCAACGCGCACATCATCACCAACTACCACCGCACCCTCGACAAGGTGACGGAACGCTTCCTCGGCAAGCGTCAGATCGGCACAACCGGTCGCGGAATTGGCCCGGCGTATGCCGACAAGATCAACCGGGTCGGCATCCGAGTTCAAGACCTCTTTGACGAAAACATTCTTCGCCAAAAGGTTGAGGGCGCTCTCGACCAGAAGAACCACCTGCTCGTGAAGGTCTACAACCGTCGCGCAATCGAGGTTGAAGAGATCGTCACCGAGCTGCTCAGCTATGCCGACCGTCTGCGCCCCATGGTCGCCGACACCGGTCTGCTGCTGAACCAGGCGCTCGATAAGGGCGAGATCGTACTCTTCGAGGGCGGCCAGGCCACGATGCTGGATGTTGACCACGGCACGTACCCGTTCGTCACGTCATCCAACTCCACTTCGGGTGGCGCGGCTACCGGTTCGGGTGTTGCTCCCAACCGTCTTGAACGCATCATCGGGATCGTCAAGGCCTACACAACACGTGTCGGAGCTGGCCCGTTCCCGACCGAACTGCACGACGAGTCCGGCGAGTTCTTGCGCTCCAACGGTTTCGAGTTCGGCACCACCACCGGCCGTCCGCGCCGCTGTGGTTGGTACGACGCCCCCATCGCCCGCTACACGGCGCGCGTCAACGGTGTCACCGACTTCGTGCTCACCAAGCTCGATGTGCTCACCGGTCTCAAGACGATTCCTGTCTGTGTGGCCTATGACGTTGATGGCACCCGCCACGATGAAATGCCCGTGTCGCAGTCCGACTTTCACCACGCTGTGCCGATCTACGAAGAGTTCCCCGGCTGGGAAGAAGACATCACGGGTGCTCGCGCCTTCGAAGACCTCCCCAAGAACGCGCAAGACTACGTGCTCGCCATCGAAAAGATGAGCGGCGCCCGCATGTCAGCGATCGGTGTTGGCCCCGGCCGCGACGAGATCATCGTTCGTCACGACCTCGTCGACTAAGCACTTCAGCAACTCGTTCGCACTCAAGCGGCACGCACCGGAGAGATTCGGGGCGTGCCGCTTGTGCGTGCGCGGGTAGCCAATCGGGAATTGCTGGACTCAACGTCAGTAATCGGTGGGTGAAAGTCCGAAATCCGCGCGTGGAGAGGGTGTGCCGGTGGGAGTATTTGTAGGTGACCCTAACGCGCCCGCAGCCCCGCATCCTTCTGGGAACTTTCGTTTCCGTTGAGCCCCTGACGGAAGCGCACCTCGCTGCGCTCTGGCCAGCCCTCAGTGTGCCAGAAGTCTTCGCGGGAGGCTATGGCGGAGGCCCAGCCGGGTTGCCGGCAGACGAGGCATCCTTTATGAAGTGGATGCGCGCCGGCTACCTCGGTTATGCCGACCGGATGCCGTTCGCCGTGCGCCTCCGTTCTGGTTCTGGGGCTGAGCCCGGCCCTGACGCTGGTCGGCTCATTGGCGTGAGCACCCTCGGCGACCTCGACGAAACCAACGCCAACGCCCACCTCGGCTGGACCGCCTACGACCCCACCGTGTGGGGAACCGCAGTGAACCCCGAGACGAAACTCCTGCTCCTCGGCTTCGCCTTCGAGAACGGCTACAACCGAGTGCGTCTCCAAGCGGACTCCATCAACGATCGTTCGCGCGCCGCGATCCTCAAGCTCGGAGCCACTTTCGAGGGGATTCATCGCAAACACCTCCTGCGGGCTGACGGCTCGTGGCGAGACACCGCCGTGTATTCCATCATCGACACCGAGTGGCCGGCCGTGAAAACGGGGCTGCTCGCGCGTCTCGGGCAGGAGCCGCGCTCGTGAGCGCCCCCGTCATCAAGCCGGGGCGTGAAGAAAAACACGACAACGCATCCCCGCTGGGAACCTGGCTACGGTTTGCGGGCGCCGGGCTTGTGTGGGGTTCAAGCTTTCTCTTCATGAAGGTGGCTTTGGATGGCGTGAGCTTTGGGCAGGTCGCCTGGAGTCGGGCCGTGCTGGGCGCAATCGCGCTGGTCGTCGTCTTCGCGGTCAGTCGCCGCCGGCTCCCACGCAAGCCCATCGTCTGGGCGCACTTCACCGTGCTCGCGTTTCTCTTCGCCGTGTTCCCCTACCTGCTGTTTGCGTGGGCAGAACAGTATGTGAGCTCGGGCCTCGCCAGCATCTACAACGCAACAACCCCCATCATGACGGCCATCTTTGCGACCCTCATATTCCGGGTTGAGAAGCTGACGCGCTCGCAAATTGCCGGTGTCACCCTCGGCATCTTCGGGGTGTTCGTGATCATCGCACCGTGGCAAGCTGGCGACATCAGCGGCAGCCTCCTCGGGCAACTTGCCTGCCTTGGCGCCGCAATTTGCTACGGCGCTGCGATGAGTTATCAGCGCAAGTTTGTGGCGCCATACAAGGTTCCCGGCGTGACCTCCGCAACCATGAATATCGGCATTGCCGCTGTCATCTACATTCTGCTCACCCCACTTGTTGCAGTTGGCCCCGTGAACCTCACGCTTCCCGTTCTCGCAAGCCTGCTTGCGCTCGGCGTGCTCGGCACCGGCATGGCCTACGTCTGGAACTACCGGGTGCTCGCCGAGTGGGGACCAACCCGCACGTCAACCGTCACCTACATCACGCCAGTGATCGGCGTCATCCTCGGCTTCGTCATCCTCAAAGAGACCATGTCGTGGCACGAACCCGTTGGAGCCGTTCTCGTCATCATTGGGGTACTCCTCGCGCAGGGGCGGCTGAAGTGGCCAGTCGGGGCGAAACAGTCGCGCGCGCCGCTCACGTAACTAATTCCTATGGATCAGTCGGGATAGACACTGTGAAGCAGCACAACCCACCATCTTCTGGGAAACTGTCTTAGTGCCTTCCACCTTTCTGATCCGCCGCCTGGGCGTTGCCGCTGCCGCTCTCGGTGTCGTGGCAGCCATCACCGCCTTTGTGATTCTGGCGGCTCCGGTTCCAGAAACCGCCGCACCGATAGGCGAAGATGTTGCAGAAGTAGCACCGCCAACACCCGAAGTTCTGGGGGCCAGTGCGCTGACAGGAACACTCGTCGGTGGCGAGTCGATCGAGATCACCGGCGTGGCCCTCGACGACGTTACCGCCGTCACTTTCGGCGGCATCCCCGCCACCAACATTGTTGTTGCTGACAGCGAAACACTGACGGCCATCGTGCCCTCCGCCCTAGACTTTCAGCCAGCAACCGTAGCCATTGAAGTGATGGTGGATGCGGAAGTTCTCCCCTCTGAGACACCTCTCGAATACAGCTACGCCGCATCCACCCCGGTCGACAAACAGATGCAGTATCTGCTGGCTCACTGGCAGGACTACAACATCGCTGAATACGGTGACCTCAACCCTGTCGGCGGCGACTGCGCCAACTTCGCTAGCCAGTCACTGCTCATGCGCGGCTGGAAAATGACCTCTGAATGGTTCAACCACAACGCCGCCGCAGACTGGAGCGGAGCGTGGGGCTACGTGCCAACCATGGAGAACTGGCTGCTCTCGAACCCCGAGCTCGGCGCAACCCAATTGACCTTCGACCAGCGCGATCAAGCGAAAGTCGGCGATCTCGTCGTGTTCGACTGGAACGACAACAACTACCTCGACCACATTCAAGTGGTGTCGGCAGTATCAACCGTTGACGGCGTGACCACCATCAAAATGGTTGGCCACAATCTTGACACCAACTATCGCGATCTCGACACAACCATCACGGTCGATCACCCGGGCGCTACTGGGCACTTCTGGAGCATTCCGTAACGAGCGGCGAACCTACGAGTTCAGGGCCGCATCCACGATCGACTTCGCCTCGGCCTGCACTCGACGCAAGTGTTCAGCACCCTTGAACGATTCGCCATAGATCTTGTAGACATCCTCGGTGCCGCTCGGGCGAGCAGCGAACCACGCAAACTCGGTCGTCACCTTCACCCCGCCGATTGATGCTCCATTGCCCGGTGCCTCCGAAAGCTTTGCGATGATCGGATCTCCGGCGAGCTCGGTGGCCGCGATTGCCGCACCGCTCAACTTGCCCAGCTTCGCTTTCTGCGCCTTCGTGGCTGCGGCATCCACTCGTTCATAGGCTGGGTCGCCGAACTCTTCGACGAGTTCTGCGTAGAGCACTGACGGAGTCTTCCCGGTGACCGCAAGAATTTCGCTCGCAAGGAGTGCGAGCAGGATGCCGTCTTTGTCTGTCGTCCACGTCGATCCATCTTTTCGCAGAAAACTTGCACCCGCGCTCTCCTCGCCGCCGAACGCGACTGACCCGTCGACCAGGCCGGGAACAAACCACTTGAAGCCGACCGGCACCTCCCAGAGGTCGCGGCCCAGTGCGGCCGCAACCCGGTCGATCATCGAGCTGGAGACCAGGGTTTTGCCGATCGCGGCATCCAGATTCCACCCCTCGCGGTGCGTGTAGAGGTAGTGGATCGCAACGGCTAAATAGTGGTTGGGGTTCATGAGGCCGCCGTCGGGAGTGACGATTCCGTGACGGTCGGCGTCGGCATCGTTGCCGGTGAGGATGTCGTACTCCTCACGGCGGGCAACGACGGAGGCCATTGCAGACTGTGACGACGGATCCATGCGGATCTTGCCATCCCAGTCGAGCGTCATGAACGACCACGTCGGGTCGACTGTGGGATTAACCACCGTCAGATCGAGGTTGTACTTCTCGGCGATGAGCTTCCAATAGTTGACGCTGGCACCACCGAGCGGATCAGCGCCGATGCGGATGCCGGCCGTGCGAATTGCGTCGATATCGATAATGTTTTCGAGATCGTCAACATAGCGTCCGCGAAAGTCGTAGCTGCCCGCTGGCGTGTATTCGGCCCCCGCGGCGACCGCGCGCTTCACATCGTGGTTGCCCGCGGCGATGATCGTGTTTGCCCGATCGGCGATCCATCCCGTGGCATCGCTGTCGGCTGGCCCACCGTGGGGCGGATTGTATTTGAAGCCGCCGTCGCGAGGAGGATTGTGGCTGGGGGTGATGATGATGCCATCTGCCTGGTCAGTGTGACCCGCTGCGTTGTAGGCGATAATCGCGTGGCTGAGGGCCGGGGTAGGAACGTAGTCGTCGAACGTGTCTTTGAGCGCGTGCACATCGTTTGCGGCAAGAACTTCGAGGGCTGTGGTTTCGGCTGGTCGGGACAGCGCATGGGTGTCGCGGCCAATAAACAGTGGCCCTGAGATGCCTTGGGAGGCGCGATATTCCACGATCGCCTGCGTGATGGCGGCGATGTGCACTTCATTGAAAGCAGTATCTAGCGAGGAACCACGGTGGCCGCTCGTGCCGAACACAACGCGCTGCTCCGGGATCGACACATCCGGAACCAGCGCGTAATACGCCCCCACAAGTTCGTTCACATCAATGAGGTCGGATGCCTGGGCTGTTGTGCCTGCGCGATCATTCATGCGAACCAGTCTTCCACCTTCAACTGGCCGCAGGCAGGTCATGTGGCAAACACGCAGCCCCCACACGCTCTAAAGTCGTTGTATGGCAGCAGGAGAGCAGGGCGCAGAAGACACCGGCATCGACAGCACCCCCACCGAGGTTGACCCCGAGGTTCGGGAGCAGCTGTTGGGTGCGCGACGCAGCATCGACAACATTGATGCAGCCCTCATCCATTTGCTTTCTGAGCGTTTCAAGTACACGCAGCAGGTTGGTCGGCTCAAAGCTACTAAGGGCTTGCCGGCATCTGACCCCGCTCGTGAACGCACCCAGATTGCACGGCTACGGTCGCTCGCTGAGGAATCGCACCTCGACCCGGCGTTCGCCGAGAAGTGGTTCAACTTTGTGGTCGCCGAAGTTATTCATCACCACGAACAGTTCGCCTCGGGCGGCGAGCCAACGTCTGACGAACCCAGCAACTAGACCACGAACTAGATACTCTGCCAGGCGGGTCGATTTGCCCAGGTGTAGCGGTAGTAGTCAGCATTCTGAAGCTGGGATGCCGCGGCTTCGTCGACAAGCACAGTGACGTGGGGATGCAGCTGAATTGCACTCCCGGGTTGGCTCGCGGTCAGCGGCCCCTCAACAGCCGCAGCGATCGCATGTGCCTTGCCTTCTCCGAAAGCGAGCAGCACGAGGTGTCGCGCGCGCAGAATGGTGCCGAGACCTTGAGTGAGGCAGTGCCGCGGAACATCGTCGATGCTGTCAAAAAACCGCGCGTTGTCCTGACGTGTTCGCTCGGTCAGTGTCTTGATTCGTGTGAGCGAGGCGAATGATGAACCGGGTTCGTTGAAGCCGATGTGGCCTGTGCCGCCAATTCCGAGAATCTGAAGGTCGATTCCGCCAGCATCAACGATGTCACGTTCGTAGTCGCTTCCTGCGGATTCGATGGATGCGCTGGTGTCTCCTGGCAGTCGCACCAGAGCGGGGTTGAGGCCGAGGGGTTCTACGACTTCGCGGGTGATGACCGCGCGGTAGCTCTCGGGGTGTCCTTCAGGAAGACCAACGTACTCGTCGAGGGCGAACCCTCTGACAGCGGAAACATCGAGTGGATGCTCGCGGAGGGAATGGGCCAGTGCGTGGTAAATGGGCAATGGCGTTGATCCTGTTGCGAGGCCGAGCACAGCATTCGGGCGCTGCGTGATGAGCGAACGGATGGCAGCTGAAGCGAGTGCACCTGCGTGCTCGCGGTTGTCGACAATGACGACTTCGGCCATAGGGGTACTCCTTAGAGGTGACGGTGACGAGGGGGAAACTTCGAGGCGAAGGGCTAAAACAGTGTGTAGCCGCCGTCGACCGTAACGATTGATCCGGTCATGAAACTCGACGCGTCACTGGCGAGGAGCACTGTTATTGGGCCCAGTTCTGAGGGCAGTCCGTAGCGTTTGAGCGCGGCCGGTTCAACGCACGTTGCCTGATATTCGGGCTGATCGACGGGGGATGCTTCGGTGAGGATGTAGCCCGGCGCGATCGCGTTCACGCGGATTCCGTGGGGTGCCCATTCGGCGGCGAGCGCTTTAGTGAGCTGGTGCACTCCGGCTTTTGACGCAAGGTAGGAGGCTTGCCAGCGCGGTTGGTTGACGATCTCCGCCGACATTGAACCGACGTTGACGATGGTGCCACCGCCGTGAGCGGCCATGTGGCGACCGGCAGCTCGACTGCAGTTCCACACGCCGTCAAGATTCGTAGACATCACTTCGCGCCACACCTCGTCAGCGACGTCAAACGCGGCTCCGCCAATACTGATGCCGGCATTGTTGACAAGGATGTCGAGGCTTCCGAGTTCCTGGATAACCCGCGAGATTGCCGTGTCGACAGAGCTCACATCAGTGACATCGAGGGCGATCCCGATAGCACGGATACCCAGCTGAGTTAGCTCTGCGGCAGCTGCATCCGCATCACTTTGGGCTCGCGCCGTGACGGCTACCGTAGCGCCTGCCTCACCGAGAGCCTGAGCTAGGGCGCGGCCGATGCCGCGGTTCGCTCCGGTCACGAGCGCAACCCGCCCGTCGAGGGCGAAGGAGTCGAGTACCCCGCTCATTCAGATACTCGCCGATTGACGGTTTCAGCATCGAGGAGCTTGTCGAGCACTACACGGGCGGCGCCGATGATTCCGCCGTTTTCTTTGGCCTGACTGACTTCGACTTCTAGTCCCTCGGTGGCAAGCGGGAGGCACTCTGTGTAGATTGCCGATTTCACGCCGCCGAGGAAGGCTCCAGCCTCACTCAAGGTTCCGCCAAGAACAATGCGCTGCGGGTTGGAGAAGTTGACGACTGTCGCCAGTACGGTGCCGGTGCGGATGCCCGCTTCTCGCAGCATTTGGGTGGCGAGTGGGTGTCCGTTTCGGGCGAGTTCGAGCACGTCGAGGGTGTCGCTGACGGTGACCGAAGCTGCCTGAAGGCTGGTGACGATTGCTGCCCCACCTGCGACGGCATCCAAGCATCCGTTCCTGCCGCATGAGCAGGGTGTTGCAGGTGCGCCGTGAACGGTGACGTGGCTGATATCGCCAGCCATTCCGTGGTGACCGTGGTGCAGCTCGCCGCCAACGATCACGCCCCCGCCGATGCTGGAACCTGCCTTGATGAAAACGAAGTCGTCGACATCTTCGCCGCGGCTGATGTGTTCGCCCAGCGCCATGAGGTTGGCGTCGTTATCGACAACGGCAGGTACGCCAGAAAGTCGAGTGATTTCGGCGGCGACGTCGAGCCCGTCCCATCCAGGCATTCGCGATGGTGAGGTCAGAATGCCCTCTGGCTGGCTAACGGGCCCCGGGAGACCCAACCCGATACCGATAAGTCGTTGGCCGAACGGCGCGTTTTCGGTTACCAATCGTAGCGCGAGTGCCACAACCCACGGAAGGATCACATCCGGACCTTCCGCAATGTCAATGTCGACATGATGGTCAGCAATGCGCTGTGCTCGCATATCGAAGAGCCCGAATGATGCATGGCGAGCGCCGAGGTCGACGCCAATGATGAGGCCTCCTCTGGGATCGACTTCAAGTTGCCGTGGCCGTCGGCCTCCATGAGAATCGCCATTCCCCGCCTCCCGGAGGTACCCAGCCTCGATGAGGAGTTCGACTCTCACAGCGACCGTTGTCGGGGAGAGTCCGGTTGCTCGAGCGACCTCGGCCCGAGAAGTAGCGCGGCCGTTTCTTACAAGGGTGAGGATGCCGCCCGGGGATCCAGCCGTCGTAGACGGTAGTGGTGTCGCAGGTTTCGGCATCGTGAACCAATCAGATCGGGTTGCGTACGAGTGTGGTGAGTCATGTTAGTGCATTATTGGACTAAGTATCACCAAAATTGCACACAACACAAAAAGTTAGTACGCTCAACACCACCCGAAGGCGGGTCCAGCAATACCCCCGAAATAGATGCACCGGCGCATGCAAGGAGTGAACTGATGAGCGAGAGCGAAAAGCCCCAGACACAGGCGGCGACGCCCGCAATGGTGAGCCTCCGTGCCGTCGACAAGCACTACGGCCAACTGCACGTTCTGCAGAACATCAACCTTGAGGTCGCCGAACGCGAAGTCGTTGTGGTCGTTGGCCCATCCGGTTCTGGCAAGTCCACCCTCTGCCGCACCATCAACCGACTCGAAACGATCGACTCCGGTCAGATCGCCCTCGACGGCAAGCCACTGCCCGTTGAAGGTGCCCAACTGGCCCAATTGCGCTCCGAAGTCGGAATGGTCTTCCAGTCCTTCAACCTCTTCGCGCACCTCAGCATCCTCGAGAACATCACTCTCGCCCCGATCAACGTGCTCAAAATGACCAAGGCCGACGCCAAGCGCGAAGCTCTCGAACTGCTCGCCCGGGTCGGCATCGCAGACAAGGCCGACCAGTTTCCCGCCCAACTTTCCGGCGGTCAGCAGCAGCGTGCGGCCATCGCCCGCGCCCTGGCGATGCACCCCAAAGTGATGCTCTTCGATGAGCCCACCTCGGCGCTCGACCCCGAAATGGTCGGTGAGGTTCTTGAAGTGATGACGTCACTTGCCGCAGAAGGAATGACGATGGTTGTCGTCACCCACGAGATGGGTTTTGCCCGCAGAGCTGCCCATCGCGTCGTCTTCATGGATGCCGGTCAGATCGTCGAAGAGAACACGCCGGCCGAGTTCTTTGACCACCCCGAGTCTGAGCGAGCGCGCACGTTTCTGGCGTCGATCCTCGCCCACTAACTTCTATCCCGCACAAACGCACCACTGCATCACTGAACCACGCACAATCAACCACGAGAGAAAAGGAATCACATGTTCACATCAGGATCCTCACGCCGACGGGTTGCCGTCCTCGGCGCTGCTGTCGCCGTGACGGCGCTGGCCCTCAGCGCTTGCTCCACCGACTCGTCAAGCAACGTTCCCGGTGGCAACGACGCCGCAGACATGACCGACGTTCAGGCGATGCTCGCCGGTGCGCCCGTTGCCGATGACGCCCTCTTCACCCCCGGCTCGACCATGGAGAAGATCCGCGACCGCGGAACCCTCATCGTGGGCGAAGCTCTCGACGCACCCCTGCTTTCTCAGCAGGACCCCACCAACCCGGATGATGTTGCTGGCTTCGACGCGTACCTCGCGCAGCTGCTCTCGGTCTACATCTTCGGTGAGCCCAGCGTTGAGATCGTGCCACCGGCATCCGAGACTCGTGAAGCTCTGCTCCAGAACGGCACCGTCGACGTTGTCTTCAACACCTACACGATCACTGAAGAGCGTGCCGCGCAGATCAGCTTCGCTGGACCCTACTTCAGCTCGGGACTTGCCGTTGCAGTGAAGGCCGACAACGACGACATCACGGGAATCGACGACCTCGGCGGCAAGACCGTCATCGTTGGCGCCAACACTCCGGCCGTTCTTGCCGTACCAGAAGAGCAGCCAACGGCAGAGCTCGTTGACTTCGCAACTGACCCGCAGGCAGTTCAGGCGCTCCTCCAGGGCCGTGGCGATGCTTACGTTCAGGACTACACCCTGCTCGCTAGCAACGCAGCAGCGAACTCCGACCTCAAGGTTGTTGGACAGCCGTTCACGGCTGAGCCCTACGGCATTGGTCTCGGCTTCGGCGATGCTGAGTTCAAAGAGTTCATCAATAACTGGCTCCTCGAAATCCAAGAGGGTGGACAGTGGGGCCAAGCATGGACGTACAGCCTAGGAACCGTCGTCGAATCTGAAATCCCGACGCCGCCAACCATCGGATCGGTTCCCGGCTCCTAACGAGCACGGAGCAACGCCAGGAGATAACAGATGGAAATATTCACGGAGAACGCAGGGCTTCTCCTCGACGCAATCGGCACGACGCTCCTTATGGTGCTCGTCGCCGGCGTCGGGTCCCTGATTCTCGGAGTGCTTGTGACGGTGGCTCGAGTGAGCCCCATCCCAATCCTCCGGCGGGCAGCATTCCTGTACGTGCAATTCTTCATCAACGTTCCGCTCTTGGCGTTGCTCCTCCTCGCCGTCTTTGCTCTTCCGGATGCCGGCCTCATCCTTCCGCTTCTGCCGACGGCGATCATCGTGCTCACTGTCTATGAAGCGGCCTATGTTGCCGAGGCAGTGCGCAGTGGAATCAATACGGTCTCGGTCGGACAGATCGAAGCAAGCCGTGCGCTCGGTCTTACGCTGTGGCAAAGCCTGCGGTTGATTGTTATTCCCCAGTCGCTCCGCGCCGTTGTGCAACCCCTCGGAAACGTCATGATTGCGCTCGCCATGAACACCGCTCTGGCAGCAGTCGTCGGCGTTGTTGAGCTGACGTCTCGCGTCAACAAGATCAACCTTGTCTATGCGCAGCCCATTGAAATCTTCACCGGCGCTGGTCTCGCGTACATGCTGATTGCTCTCGCCATCGGCCTCACAGCCGGCCGAATCGAACGCAAGGTGGCGATCCTCCGATGAGTACTACCAACACCAACGTTGCCTCCTACCTCTATGAGGTTCCCGGCCCCCGCGGTCGTCGCCGAATCATCATCGGCTCGATCATTAGCGCGCTCATCATCGCTGGCATCATCTTCGCCGGGCTCTGGCAGTTCGGCAGTCGAGGGCAACTCGATGCCGACAAGTGGCTCCCGTTCCTCGACCTCGCGATCTGGCAGTACCTCGGCGTAGGGCTGCTCGGAACCCTGCAAGCCGCCGCAATCGTTGCCGTTCTTGGTGCTGCCTTTGGAACGCTTCTCGCGCTCGGCCGGGTCAGCAAAATTCGGTGGCTGAGCTGGATCTGTGCCGGCTACATTGAGATCGCCCGCACCGTGCCGGTGCTGCTACTGATCTACCTGATGCTTTTTGGGCTGCCCCAGTTGGGCATCAACTTTCCGGTGCTCTGGAAACTTGCCATTCCTCTCACTCTTGCCAATGCCGCTGTCTTCGCCGAAATCGTTCGTGCGGGCATCCTGAGCTTGCCGCGTGGTCAAGCCGAAGCTGCCTTTAGCTTGGGCCTGCGCAGCAGCCAAGTCATGAGATTGGTCGTGTTGCCGCAGGCCGTGCGTAACGTCACCCCATCGCTGATCACGCAACTGGTCAGCCTGATGAAAGACACATCGCTCGGGTTTATCGTCGCGTTCACCGAGCTCCTCTACCGCGGTCAAGTGCTGTCAAGCTTCAACCACTTGCTCATTCAGACTTACCTCGTAGTGACGATCATCTATTTGCTGGTCAACGGAAGCCTTTCGGGGCTAGCCTCTCGACTGCAGAAGAAGCCCGGTCGCACCCGCACCACCGTCGCCAGCGCCACGATGGCACTGCCCCTCCCCACTCCTGGTGGGTCATCACCACAGAAAGCACCCCATGTCTGATCTCACCGCTGGCACTCTCTCCGAACTCGCCGTCATCCGGCGCTCAGGCATGATCGAGAGCCGCCATTTCGGGTCGCTCCTCGCTTTTGCTGCTGACGGGAGTGTTGCCTGGGAACTTGGCGCGCCCGATGTCGAAGTGTTGCCGCGGTCGACTGTGAAGCCCTTGCAGGCGATGGCCTGTCTCGTTGCCGGTGCCGAACTTTCGGGGCCAGAGTTGGCGATCGCCGCCGGTAGCCACACCGGAGAAGATGCCCACGTCGCCATTGTCTCCGCCATTCTTAAGCGGGCTGGGCTCGATGAACATGCACTCGGATGCCCCATCGACCGCCCGGAAGATGAAGAAACTTTTGAGCGCATGATTCGTGAGGGCGAAGGCCGCAACCGTCTCCGGATGAACTGCTCGGGCAAGCACGCCGCGATGTTGCTCGCTTGCGCTGTGAACGGATGGTCAACCGACGACTACTTGGAGCCGTCGCACCCACTGCAGCAGCAAGTTCAGAAGACGATGGCCGAAATGACCGGTGTTGTCGCTACGCATACCGCGGTTGACGGATGCGGGGCTCCCCTCTTCGGAACGACCGTGCGCGGAGTCGCAGCATCGTTCCGCGCGCTCGTGCTCGCCGACCCTGAGTCCCCCGCGGGTCGGGTCGCCGCAGCGATGCGTGAGAACCCGTTTTATGTGGGAGGCAGCGGTCACGCTAACAGCGAGCTCATGGTGAACATGCCCGGTGCGCTTTCTAAGGGTGGCGCTGAGGGTGTTATCGGAGTGGCTACGAGCGATGGTGCTGCTGTGTCAATGAAGATCATCGACGGTAGCCCGCGGGCCACCACCGTGATCGCTCTGGCAGTTCTTGACTCGCTCGGCTACGACACCGAAGCGGCCGCTCGGTTCGCTCAAGTGCCTGTGCTCGGCGGCGGAAAGCCAGTCGGTCAGATCGAAATCGGGGCCGACCTTCGTAGCGCCATCACAGCAGGGCGAGCATAACGTGACGATTTTCGAAGTATGCCTTGACGATATTGGCGGAGCACTTGATGCAGAGAAGGCCGGAGCTCAACGTATTGAGTTGTGTGCGGCTCTCGATACTGGCGGCATAACGCCCAGTCTCGGTACGGTGTCGTCGATACTTGCCTCGCTGACATCGATGACCGTGATGGTGCTGATTCGTCAACGCGGGGGAGACTTCGTGTACTCCCCGGCCGAAGTTGATGCGATGGTTGCCGATATCCACTCGATGCGGGACCTGCCTCGCGGGGAGGGCGTCACTCTGGGCTTCGTCATCGGCGCCCTCACGCCTGAGGGAACGGTGGACGTGACGGTGACGTCAGCACTTGTTGAGGCATGCCACGTGCATCCGGTCACCTTCCATAAAGCATTTGACCTTGTTGTTGACCAGCCTGCGGCCCTAGAAACGCTCATTTCTTTGGGCATTGCCCGAGTGCTGACTTCCGGCGGAGCGTCAAGTGTTCTCGAGGGTGCCGATGTTATGGCCACCCTCGTGGAGCAGGCAGGCGAACGCATTACGATTCTCGCGGGCGGTGGCGTTCGTGCGCACAATGCTCAAGAGATCCTGAACCGCACGGGTGTCTCCGAACTCCACTTTCGGGCACCCGCCGAGATCGCGAGCAATGGTTATCAGGGGGGAGCATCCGCCCTGTATGACAGCGGAAGCCGCACCGTGACGTCACCAGAACTGGTTCGCGCCATGCACGCTGCGGTGGCACCACTGTGAGTGCTGCGAGCGAGAGCGAGTTGTCCGATGTCGTTGTCGCCGTCGATCTTGGTGGCACCGCGCTAAAAGGTTCGCTGGTTTCGGCGAAGGGAGAGACGGTAGCGACGAGAACGCAACCCACCCCCGCCGAAGGAATCATCGAAGCACTGCTGTTGCTTATCGCAGAACTGCTGGATGACGCAGTGAGTCACTCGTGCCGGGTCGTTGCCGCCGGCGTTGTCACTCCTGGCATGGTCGACGAGCTTGCCGGGGTCGTTACATACGCCTCGAATCTGAACTGGCGAAACGTGCCGTTGCTCGCTGAGCTGCAAAGCAAACTCAGCATCCCCGTTGCTGTGGGGCACGACGTGCGCGCCGCGGGACTGGCCGAAAGCCGACTAGGGGCAGCTAGAGGCATTGAGGATTTCACCCTCATCCCCATCGGTACTGGAATGGCGGCGGCGCTGGTCTCCGCCACCGGCCCCATCCGTGGAGCTCTCGGAGCTGCCGGCGAGATCGGGCACATCCCGATCGTTCAGGGTGGAGAGCTGTGTGCCTGTGGCCAGCGCGGCTGCCTCGAAGTGTACGTCTCAGGTGCCGGCGTCGCTCGTCGCTATGCTGCCCGCTCAGGGCACAAACTATCATCGCGCGAGATCGTCGCTCGGCTCGGAACTGACCCAGACGCCGATGCGGTGTGGGATGACGCTACCCGAGCTTTGGCTCAGGGGCTCGCGACGGTCACGTTGCTGCTCGATCCCGGCGTCATCGTTCTCGGGGGAGGCTTCTCGCAGGCAGGCTCTGCGTTGCTCGACCCCGTTACCCACCACCTTCGTGAAAACCTCGTCTGGCGCGATGCGCCAGAGGTCGTGCTCTCTAGCCTTGGCGGGGATGCGGGCCGAATCGGCGCTGCCCTCCTAGCGTTCGCAAAAGTGGGACGCCTCGAGGTGGCGGATAGCTGGGTGCGCGACGCGGAACGAGTACCGCTCTAACCTGGTAGCCGCGCTGCTCTCGGGCGCGCGAACAGCCAGGCAACGTGTTCGAGAGGAAACAATGACAGGGATCGCGATCGTTGGTCGCGGCGCGATGGGGTCAACCCATGCCCGCGCTCTGGCATCCCTCGGCCGGGCTGAGCAGATCAAGTATGTTGTTGCCCGTACGACAGGGGGTGTGGCGGAAGCGGCACCAGCGGCATCCGTCATCAGTGACTTCGGGGTTGTGCTCAACGATCCAGAGATTGATGTGGTGTCAATTTGCACCCCAACCGGAACGCATCGCGAGCTGGCAGTGAGCGCATTGCGGGCAGGTAAAAACGTTCTGCTTGAGAAGCCGATTGCATTAACGATGGATGACGCCCTGGCTATCCGCGATGAGGCTCAACGCAGCGGAAAAGTGTTCATGGTCGCGCAGGTGGTGCGGTTCTTTGAGGGGTACCGGCAGCTTGCCGACGATGTCGCCGCCGGAAAACTTGATCGCCTCGTGTCAGCACGTGCTACCCGACTCAGCAGCAAACCCGACTGGGCGGACTGGCTGCGAGACTTTGCCGAAGCTGGCGGAATGCTCGTCGACTTTGGCATCCACGACTTCGACCAAATGAATCTGCTTCTCGGCGACCCCGTCGAGGTGTCCGCAATCGGCGAGGCAGTGACGGGCCCGGTGGAGACAACAATCACGTACCGTGACGGTGGAATTGGGCAAGTGTTGAGCTACGCCGACCTGCCAAGCGGTGCGCCGTTTCGCAGCTCTCTCGAGGTAGTGGGCACGGGAGGTTTCGCGCAGTACGAGTATGCGGCTGAAACCCTGGCTTCACGAGCGATGTCGCGCTACTCGCTCTCGGCAGTGGCGCATGACTCTCGGGTTTCCTTGGCAGCCGAGGATCCTTACGCGCGTCAGCTCGAGTACTTTCTCGACTGCGTTGCCCGAGAGGCTGAGCCGCGATTCTGCCCGACGCCGGCTGCGCTTGTGGCCCTAGAAGTTGCTCTTGCGGCAACCAGATCATTAGAGCTCGGGCGGCCGGTGCGACTGGATTCGGATTCGAATCCGGCTGCCGCTGACGCCTAGCATGCGCGGATGCCGTGCTGATCGAGCACGTCCAGGAACGTTGTCGGTTCTGGCCGTACCCGGTGGTTGTCGGTTTGCTCGGCCCAGAGCACTGTTCCGGTGCCATCGGTGATGATGACGGTCGGTACGACGGTGTCGCCGTCGGCTTGTCCTCCGGCGCTGAACATGATCGGAGTGCCGCCCGATTGCACGAGGTCGAGCGCTGCCGCAGCCGCGCCATCCGCATCAATGTAGAAGTCCACGGCAATGTCGAAGCGTTGCGAAAGCTCAACAGTGTCTTCGGGCTTTTGCGGGCTGATGATCGCGACGGCAACACCGCGTCGATCGAGTTAGCGATACTGGTCGGCGATCTGGGCCATCTGGGCCATGCAGAACGGGCACCAGTTGCCGCGAATGAACATAATCACGTGTGGTTGGTGAGTGAGCACACTGCTGTCGACAACGTCGCCATCCACTGTCGTGAGGGGAAACCGGGGTAGGGGCTCATCGACGCGCACCGGTCGCTTCGCCGTAGACCCGTTTGATGAGTTGCATGGGGTGCCGAGTTCCTTCGTGACGTTGCCGCAGAGTTCGGGTAGCGACGTAAGCACGCGGTGTGAAGCCTCACCTCGCGCTGGCACTTTACGTGACGCGATAGGCGCGGTAACGCACGGTGTCTGCTTCTCGCACACACGAGGCGACAAAGAGTGAGTGCTCGAGGTGTGCCAGCCCGGGGGCCGATGTTTCGATCCTGAGCGTGGTGCGGAAATAGTACTGGGTGGGATCGACCTCCTCGCCGAGGAGGAGGGCTTCGAGAACGTCAGGCGTACCACTGCGCACGCCCGAAACTTCGATGTAGATCAGTTCGCCCTCTGACGTCTTGGCCGAGTAGCGTCCGTCAATGTCGATGGCCCCATCCGGCCTCACGAGTTGCCAGTCGGCACCGCCGGGCAGAATCGTCGCGTTAAGCGACCCCGTGATCTGCCCGCCGACAATGTCAATCACTCGCCGGTGCCCGGCGCGCGTTAATCCATAGTCCGAAACGGTGCTGACTCGAACGGTGACATCGAAGACGGCATCAAGGCCAGGAATCGCCGGAGTGAGGGTCATCGTTAGCTCGCTGCTCGCACGACGGAGAGTGTTGGACGCTCGTTCAGTAGCTGGGGGTTGAACCCTGCCGCGCGCTTGTACTGGTCGGCGATTGCTGTCAACTCTTCGGCGGAAGCAACGTCGTTGATGTCGGCGAAGCCTTCGGGGGCGCGCTCGTAGGCGAGTTGCATGACGCGTTCTGGTCCAAGCGACCGATTGTTGAGGGTGAGTTGGGCGGTGATGGGAAGGCGAATGCGTTCGTACTCGCCGAGCGCCGCACCGATGGAATCGGCCGTGGCGAGTTGGTTGGCGATTGTCCGAGCATCAATGATTGCTTGAGACGCACCGTTTGAGCCGATCGGATACATCGCGTGGGCGGCATCGCCAAGGAGCGTTTGCTGGTCAAAGGTCCAGCGTTCGACCGGGTTGCGATCGACCATGGGATATTCGAGCACTTCGTCGGCAGCGGCAATGACGGAGGGAATGTCAATCCACTCAAATTGCCAATCCTGAAAGAGGTCGACGATGCGTTGTTTGTCGACGGCGAGATTCCAGTTATTGCGGCGTGGTCCATCATCCTCGACTCGCTTTTCGGCGATGAAGTTGATGCGCGCTAGTCCGTCGTCATCAGCTTCTGTGAGCGGATAAGCGACAAATTTTTGTCGCCCGTCCCCTGCCATAAACATTGAACGACCGTCGAGAAATGGCTTCACGCGTGCCGTGCCCCGCCAGAGCATGAGCCCGTTCCACACCGGGTCGCCTTCGTCGGGATAGTGCTGCTTGCGAATAGCACTGTGGATGCCGTCGGCGGCGATGACCACGTCGGCTTCCTCTTCACGATCAGCGCCGGTTTCGGAGCCGGCGCCAGTGCGAGTGCGGATGCGAACGAGCTGGCGGGCGCCTTTCGGCTCTGTGCTGATGACGGGCGAGCCGAGCACAATTGCACCGGGAAGCCGTGCTTCGACGGCATCTCGAAGAAGCATCTGCAGCTCTCCACGGTGCACGGAGTATTGCGGCCACGCGTAGCCAGCGGCCAGCCCACGAGGCTCGGACCAAATGAGATCGCCGAAACAGTTGAAGTAGCTCAGGGTGCTTGTCGGAACGCCAAGCGCTGCGAGCTCATCGCTGAGGCCCAGTTCGGTCAGCTCGCGCACCGCGTGGGGCAAGAGATTGATGCCGACGCCGAGCGGGCGAAGTTCGCTCACGGACTCGTAGATGGTGATGTCGGTGATCCCGACGGCGTGTAGCGAGAGTGCCGTGGCGAGGCCGCCAATTCCTGCACCGGCAATGATCGCTTTCATTGGGGAGCATCTTCCGCCGCGGGTTGGGCGGTGCGGGCGGCCGAGTCGAGAATGAGATCGACGCCAAACCGAAAGATATCCGTGTCGCGCAAACTGCGAAGCTCAGCGGCTACGGAAGCGATGTGCACGTATTTCAGCGGGTCAACGAGAAGCGGGCCGTCGAACCAAGTGTCCAGCTCTGTTTCGGTGTCGGATGTTGTGCGTCCCCGAGCGATGCCGGCGACCTCCGAGAGAATGTACGAGGAGTAGAGCGCGTAGTGGTGCACGAGCTTAGTGCCACTGAGTCCGGCCTCGGAAAGTGCGGCAAGGATGAACTCGATGGTCGCGACTTCTGCCGGCCCATTTGTTGTGAGCACTGTTGCTTCTACTGCGATCGCTGGATGCTCGACGTAGGTCTCTAGCGTGGCCGCCGCGAGATGGCGCAGTCGCTCGCGCCATCCGGAGCCTGTCGTGATCTGGCCCAACGCGGTCGCTTGAAGCTCATCGAGGAGGGCCCGCATGAGGTCATCTTTGCTTTTAAAGTGTCGATAAACCGCGGTCGGGTCGACACCGAGTTCTGTTCCTAGGGCACGCACCGAGACAGCGGTGTTGTGGGGGCGCGACGCAATTTCGAGACCTGCTCGCACGATACTGGCTCGATCTAGTCGCTTTGATGTCTGCTCTTTTGCTGAAGTTTTTGCGTCCACGTCTTCATCATAGCGAGCACCAACAACAATGTCATCACTGTTGACAACGGCGTTGCGTTCGCCCTAACATCGCCACAACCGTTCGACGACGAAGGGATGTACACGGTGGCGCAAGCAGACGTGATCTTTATTGGCGGCCAGGTCTTCACGGGCACTGGACAACCACTGATTGACCACGCGGTGGTGATCGCCGATGGGTTCATCATCGACATCGTGCCGGCGGAGTCGATCGACCTCCATCGCAGCGACGCGACACAGATCATTGATCTGCACGGCGGTCTCCTAGCTCCCGGATTCCAGGATGCGCACATCCATCCGGTCGGCGGTGGGGTGGAGCTGCTGCTGTGTTCGCTGACAGAGGCAGTAGATGCAGTAGACGCCCTCGCAATGATCGCGACGTATGCCGCTGAGAATCCCGAAGGCTGGATCAGCGGCGGAGGCTGGTCAATGGACCACTTCCCCGGTGGTGCTCCCGGGCGCCAGCTACTGGATGACATCATTGGTGACCGTCCGGTGCTGCTGAGCAGCCGTGATCACCACAGCGTTTGGGCAAGCTCTGCCGCCATTCGTGCCGCTGGTATCGATGCATCCACCCCCGATCCCATTGACGGTCGAATGGAACGCGAGGCCGACGGATCTCCCGCTGGAACCTTCCATGAAGGCGCCGGTGATCTCTTCGCCAACGCGCAGCCCGGCGTCGGAGCAGACCTCGCGTATGCAGGGTTGTTGCGGGCCCAAGAAGAGCTTCTGAAACTGGGTATTACCGGCTGGCAGGATGCCATGATCGGCGACAGCGTCGCGACCCTCCCCAGCAACTTGCCCGCCTATCGCCGGGCCATCGCTGAGGGAACGCTGCTTGCCCATGTTGTGGGCGCGCAGTGGTGGGAGCGAACCGGTGGTGCCGAGCAGATCCCGGGCATGGTGCAGCGTCGTGCTGAAGTCGAGGCGCTGGGCAGCGATCGATTGCAGCTCGGCACCGTAAAAATCATGGTCGATGGTGTCGCGGAGAATTTCACCGCAGCAATGAAGAATCCGTACCTCGATAGTCATGGGCATGCCACTGACAATTCCGGGCTCTCTTTCATCAACCCGCAACGATTGATTGAGTATGTGACCGAGCTCGATAGCGAGGGCTTCCAGCTGCACTTCCATGCGCTCGGAGATCGCGCGGTGAAAGAAGCTCTTGATGCGCTCGCGGCGGCACGCGTCACCAACGGGGTCTCCGATGGCCGTCACCACCTCGCGCATCTGCAGGTTGTCTCCGAGGACGATGCAGCACGTTTTGCCCCGCTGGATGCGATTGCCAACCTACAACCGCTGTGGGCCTGCCATGAGGCACAACTCGACGAGTTGACCCTGCCGTTCTTGCAGGAAGACTTGGCGGCACGGCAGTACCCATTCGGTGATCTGCACCGTCTCGATGCAAAGCTAGCCGCCGGAAGCGACTGGCCCGTATCAAGCCCAGACCCGATTGCGGCCATCCATATCGCGGTAAATCGCATCGCGCCAGAAATGAATGAACTTCCCCTCGGCGGAGAGCAGCAGTGCCTCGACCTCGAGACGGCCTTCGCGGCGTACACCTCCGGTTCGGCGTACGTGAACCATCGTGACCACGACACCGGCTTTATCGCGCCAGGCTATCGCGCCGACCTCGTCGTCATTGAACCCGATCCTTTCACTGTGCCAAGCAACGAAATCCATTCGAGCACCGTCGTCTCGACCTGGATCGACGGCAAGCCCGTTTACGTCCGCAACTGACCCACAGCATCCAATTGAGGAGCACGCAATGTCACGAACACAAACCCGAACCCGAACACAGCATTCCCTTGTTCCCGCGATCGCACTTGTCTCCGCCTTGGCGTTGACTTCGTGCACGGCCCCCGGAACGGGCCCAAGGTCAGAGGGGCCGGTCACCTATGAGCTGACCGCTCAAACTCCCGCGCCCTCCGGAGACATCGATTCCTTCACGTGGGTTACCTACGCCGAACCGTACTCGCTCGATAATGCCTACGCGTTCGACTACCCCGACAATCAAGTGCTCTCCAACGTGTGCGAATCCTTGCTGCGACTCAACCCCGATTTTAGTATCTCGCCATCGTTGGCTGAATCTTTTTCTAACCCAGACCCCGTGACATGGGTGTACGAGCTTCGTTCGGGCATCACCTTCCACGATGGTTCACCCGTCACTGCAGCGGATGCCGTTGCTTCGATGCAGCGCCACATTAACCCTGAGATCGGGTCGTCGTGGTACTCCGTCTACCAGAACGTCGCATCGATTGACGAGACCGGCCCCATGCAGGTCACTGTCACGCTGACGAAGCCTGACTCTCTGTTCAACCAGGGGATGAGCGGTGCTGCCGGAGTTGTCGAGTCAGCCCAGACGCTCGCGGATGCCGGCCGGGAGTACGGCAATTCGACGGCACTGGTTAACTGCACCGGCCCGTTCGAGGTGAGCTCGTGGAAGTCGGGCGAATCGATCACACTCACCCGCTACGACCAGTACTGGAATCCCGAGCTGATGGCGAAGGCTAAGGAGGTCACGATGCTGTTCATGGCCGACCCCAACGCTCGAGTTAACGCCCTTACCTCTGGTCAGGTTGACGGCGGCTGGTTCGTGCCGTCCGAGGCGATCGAGAAGTTGCAGGCATCTTCAGGTGATCTCTACTTCGGGCTGAACAGTTCGGTAGCCAGCCTGATCGTCAGCAACATGGAGGGCGTGCTCGGCGACGTGAACGTGCGCAAAGCACTCCTCATGGCGATCGATCGTCAAGGTGTGGTGGATGCCGGGTTGCAGGGTTACGCGCAATTGACGAACGCGTTGACGACCGAATCTGTCTGGGGAGAGGCTAGCGCGGAAACACGTGATTCGACATTCGCGGGTCTTGAGGAGTACCCCTACGACGTCGATGCTGCGAAGAAACTCATCGAGGATGCCGGTGTCGCTGGAGAGACCATCGTGATCCGCACCGCGCCGATGGGAGCCGAGTTCAACATTGTTGCCCAAGCGACCGCGGCCGCCGCAAAGTCAATCGGGCTCAAAGCGACAATTGAAACGATGACCCCGGATGCGTATACGACGCTGTTCGCCGACCCGAGTGCCCGGGAGGGCGTCGATCTGTTCCTGACCTCCTGGTATCTCTCGACCCCCAATCCGCTCGAAATGTATGGGGTCCTGCAGACCGGGCAATTCAGCAACTACGGCAACTGGACTGACCCTCAGTACGATGCGCTCGTGGATGAGGGCGTAGCCGCCCAGGATGCCCAAGAAAGCGCCGAAATCTCAGCTCGGTTGCAGCAAATAGCCAGTGAGCAACTGCCCTGGCTCCCGCTCTATGAAGTTCCCATGACGGTCTATCTGGGGGAGCGCATCACCGGTGTCGCGCCGTCGGTCGCAATGCTCTACTACCCCTGGGCGGCGACGATTGGCAAGCGATAACATGACCATCCGCCGGGTCGGAGGCAAGTTGGGGTCGCTCGTACTGACCCTCGTGCTTGCCTCTGCCCTGGTGTTCTTCTCGCGGTTTCTGGTGCCGGGGGATCCTGTGAATTTTCTCTTGCGAGGTCGCAAGCCATCACCGGAGGCGAAGGCGGCGGTCATCGAACAGTTCGGTTTAGACCTCCCGCCGTGGGAACAATATTTTCGGTGGATCGGAGGCCTGTTCCACGGTGACTTCGGGCGCTCGCTGCAGTTCAGGGATGCCGTGACTACGGTGATCGGTGATCGACTGCCGGTCACCGCGGGCCTCGTCATTATGTCCGCCGTCATCATCGTTGTTGTGGGGGTGATCGCCGGCACGGTCGCTGCCTTGAACCGTGGTCGATTCGCAGACAGATTGATCCTCACCGTCCTCACCGCGTTCGGTGCCGTCCCACCCTTCGTTGGCTCGATTGTGCTGATCGCTGTTTTTGCAGTTCAGTTGCGCTGGTTTCCCGCCTTTGGTTCGGGTGAGGGGTTTCTCGACACCATCTACCACCTCACGTTGCCGTCCATCGCGATGGCGATTGCGTTCACGGTGTTGATTGGCAAGGTCACTCGAATGTCGATGGTGGAGCAACTCAATCGCGAGCACGTGCACGTCGCCACCAGCCGTGGCCTAGGTCGACTTACGGTCATCCGGCGTCATGTGTTTCGTAATGCGCTCGGCCCAATCTTCACCGTGGGTGGAATGCTGATTGCCGGACTGCTCGTGGCGACTTCCATCGTCGAGTCGGCATTCGGCATCGCGGGCGTTGGCTCCCTGCTGGTGCAATCAGTGAACCGCCTAGATTTTCCCGTCGTTCAAGCAATCGTGCTTTTGGTCGTCACCTCGTTCGTCGTCACTAACGCGATCGTCGATTTGCTTGAACCCATCATCGACCCGCGAGCAGCAGCAGGGGAGGCAGGACGATGAGCCGACCAACACCGACACTCGCGATCAGGGTTTTGCAGTCAAGCCGACGCCGACGCGTGAACGCGAGTTGGATGATCAGCATCATCGTTCTCGCAGCGATCTCACTTGCCGCAATCTGCGCGCCGCTCGTCGCACCCTACGATCCCGACCACATCGACTTCACCGCGATCTACGCGAACCCTAGTTGGGCGCACTGGCTCGGAGCAGATGCGCTCGGCCGCGACACCCTGAGCCGAATGGTCTACGGTGCGCGAACAGCACTGCTCGCCCCTCTTGTCGTGGTGATCGCGTCAACATTGCTCGGGGTTGTACTCGGGCTTGTTGCTGGCTGGCGCGGAGGTTGGCTTGACGCGGTGATCGGGCGCTTGCTCGATGTTCTTTTGGCCTTCCCCGCCTTGCTGATCGCAATCATGGCGGTTGCGCTGTTTGGTAAAGGTTTGGTCGCGCCGGTGATTGCTATGAGCATTGCCTACGCCCCGTTCGTTGCCCGCCTTACCCGTTCTCTCGTTGCCTCGGAACGGGCGCGACCCTATGTCGCGGCCTACCGGGTGCAGGGATTCGCGGGCGGCTGGATCGCGCTACGTCGGGTACTGCCCAACGTCGCACCGACTGTCGGCGCTCAATCAACCTTGAACTTTGGCTATGTTCTCGCCGAGCTGGCGGGGCTCTCCTTCTTAGGGCTCGGGGTGCAAGCGCCCACTGCAGACTGGGGAGCCATGATCAACGAATCGCAAGCCGGAATCGTCGGAGGTTACTTCTTGCCTGCCGTCATTCCGGCAGTGGCCGTCGTCATCGTGGTTGTGGCGGTTAATGTGATCGGCGAAGAAGTCTCCGACCGAATTGGTGGAGGGACACCCAAGTGACGTTGCTTGATATTTCTGGCCTAACTCTCGATCTCCCGGGAGGCGAGCGGCTGCTGCACGACATCGATCTCTCCGTGAACGAGGGGGAATCTGTCGCGCTGGTTGGTGAATCCGGCTCCGGAAAGTCTCTGACCGCACAGTCGATACTCGGTCTGCTTCCCGCCCGTTCCGTCGTTACTGGCACGGTTCTCGTCGACGGGCACAACGTACCAACGATGAGCTCGAAGGAACTCTTGGGTTTGCGGCGCTCGACTGCGGCAATGGTTTTTCAGGATCCGCGCGCCAGCATCAATCCGATGCGCACCATCGGCGATCACCTCACCGAAGCGCTTCGGCTTGGCGAGGGATGGTCGGCCGGGCGTGCGTGGGAACGCGCCATTGAGATGCTCGCTGCCGTGCAGATGCCGCGACCGGAAGATCATCTGCGGCAGTATCCTCACGAACTCTCTGGGGGCATGCTGCAGCGGGTAATGATTGCCGGTGCGCTCGCGGGCTCGCCGCGACTGTTGGTGTGTGACGAACCAACGACGGCATTGGATGTGACAACGCAGTCTCAGATTTTGCAGGTTCTCATCGAGCAACGACAAGCACGTTCGATGGGGATGCTCTTCATCACTCACGACCTGAATTTGGCGGCGTCGCTGTGCGAACGTGTTTACGTCATGCGTGACGGCCGGGTGGAGGAGGAGGGGTCTGCGCGCCAGATCTTTCGGCATCCCGCCACTTCCTACACCCGACGCCTTGTGGCGGCGACCCCGACGATCGAAATCACCGGGGACGAACCACGCGTCTCAGTTGAGCTTGTGCAGCAGCCTGTGTTGCAGGTGCGTGACCTCGTCAAAACGTATCCGGGGCGCGGTCGCGAGGTCGTGCGCGCGCTCGCCAACGTGACTCTGGAGATTGCGGCGGGTGAGGCGCTGGGCATCGTGGGCGAATCGGGGTCGGGAAAGTCGACCCTGGCCCGCATGATCGTTGGGCTAGAACTGCCCGACTCTGGCAGGGTCATCATCGATGACCAAGAACGGCATGGCCGACCACGGCGGCGCGCAGACAGACTCGACCGGGCGCGCAAAGTGCAGATGGTGTTTCAAGATCCGTACCTCTCGCTTGACCCGAGGATGACGGCAGGCGAGGCAGTCGAGGATGCGTTGCGGCTGCATCATCCTGAGCTTCGTCGGCCGGAAATTTGCTCTCGAGCGTTGACGCTGCTCGACAATGTTGGACTCGCCAGCACGCAAGCTGAGGCGCTGCCGCGCACGCTCTCGGGCGGTCAACGGCAACGCGTGGCGATTGCGCGCGCTCTGGCCATTGAGCCGAGCCTGTTGGTGATGGATGAGGCTACAAGTGCCCTTGACGTGTCGGTTCAAGCGCAAGTGTTGGACGTTATCTCCGAGATTCGACGCGAGCGTGGGCTGACGCTTTTATTCATCAGCCATGACCTTGCTGTCGTTCGCGCGGTGTGCGAGCGAAGCGTGGTGATGCGTGAAGGGGAGGTCGTCGAAACGGCTGCGACTGCCGATCTGCTCACTAACCCGCAGCATGAGTACACTCGGCTGCTCATCGACTCTGTGCCGAGAGCAGCCGCCATCGCGTAGTGCTGCTTGATCTATCTTGCTGGTGCGACGAGTCGCCGAGGCTTGTGGCGGCGACGCCGATTAGGCGCCGAATGCCTCCACGAGGGTTCCGCGGTGGGCGGTGAGCAGCTCTTCGAGGGTGAGCGTGAATTTGTCTTGCACTTCGAGGGCGGGTGCCGCGGCATCCGTTACTCCGATGCGCACGGCGGGGTAGTTGCGGCCTTCGCAGAGTCCGCGGAATTTCACGTCGTCTTCGCGGGGGATGGAGACGATCATGCGACCGGTTGATTCACTGAAGAGTGCGGTGGCGGCGTCGATTCCGTCGCGTTCGAGCAGTTCGCCCAACCAGACGCGGGCGCCGACGCCGAAGCGCATGACGGATTCGGCGAGTGTTTGGGCAAGCCCACCATCGGCAAGGTCGTGGGCGCTGGCGATGATGTTTTGTTCGTTGCCAGCCTTGATGAGGTCGGCGAGGCGACGCTCGGCGGCGAGGTCGACCTTGGGCGGCAGGCCACCGAGGTGGTTGTGGATGGTGCCGGCCCACGCTGATCCGTCGAGTTCGAGCTTGGTGGTGCCGAGGAGGTAGATGTTGTTGCCTTCGTCTTGCCAGCCGCTCGGGATGCGCTCGGCAACGTCACGGATCAGGCCGAGCACCGCAACCACGGGGGTGGGGTGGATGGGCACATCGCCGGTCTGGTTGTAGAAGGAGACGTTTCCGCCGGTGACGGGGATTTCCATCTCGAGGCAACCATCGGCGAGACCTTCAACAGCGCGGCTGAACTGCCACATCACTTCGGGGTTCTCGGGGCTACCGAAGTTGAGGCAGTCGCTGACGGCAACGGGGTTGGCGCCGGTGGCGGCAACGTTGCGGAACGCTTCGGCGAGAGCAATTTGGGCTCCGGCGTAGGGGTCGAGCTGGCAGAAGCGACCATTGGCGTCGGTCGCGACAGAGAAGCCGAGGCCGCTCTCTTCGTCGATGCGCACCATGCCGGCGTCGTCTGGGAAGCTCAGGGCAGTGTTGCCGAGGACGTAGCGGTCGTACTGGTTGGTGATCCAACTCTTGTCGGCCAGGTTGGGGCTCGCGAGCAACTGCAGCATCTGGTCGCGCAACTCGATGCCATCCTTGGGGCGGGCGAGGCCGGATGCGCTGTCGGCCTGAAGCTTGTCGATCCACTTCGGGTAGGCGACGGGACGGTCGTAGACGGGGCCATCGATGGCGACGGTGCGAGGCTCGACGTTCACGATTTCTTCGTCGTGCCAGTTGATGATGAGGCGGCCGGTGTCGGTGACTTCTCCGAGCACGCTGGTTTCGACATCCCACTTCTCAACGACCTTGAGGAAGCCTTCGAGCTTCTCCGGCTTCACGATTGCCATCATGCGCTCTTGGCTTTCGGACATCAGAATTTCTTCTGCCGTGAGGGTGGGGTCGCGCAGCAGTACCTTCTCGAGTTCGATGAACATTCCACCGTCACCGTTCGAGGCGAGCTCGCTCGTTGCACAGCTGATGCCGGCAGCGCCGAGGTCTTGGATGCCTTCAACAAGGTCACCTTGGAAGAGCTCGAGGCAGCACTCGATGAGTACCTTCTCGGCGAAGGGGTCGCCGACCTGAACGGCTGGGCGCTTGGTGGGGCCGCCTTCTGAGAAGGAATCGGAAGCGAGGATGGATGCTCCGCCGATGCCATCGCCACCGGTGCGGGCACCGAACAGCACAACCTTGTTGCCAACGCCGCGAGCGTTTGCGAGGTGCAGGTCTTCGTGGCGCAGCACTCCAACGGCTAGTGCGTTGACGAGCGGGTTGGCCTGGTAGACGGAGTCGAAGTAGGTTTCGCCGCCGATGTTGGGCAGGCCGAGGCAGTTGCCGTAGAAGCTGATGCCCGAGACGACACCTTTGGCAACGCGAGCGGTGTCTGGGTTGTCGATGGCGCCGAAGCGGAGCGCATCCATAACGGCAACGGGGCGAGCACCCATGGAGATGATGTCGCGAACGATTCCGCCAACACCGGTTGCTGCACCTTGAAAGGGTTCGATGTAGCTGGGGTGGTTGTGGCTTTCGATCTTGAAGGTGACAGCCCAGCCCTCACCGACGTCGATAACGCCCGCGTTTTCGCCCATGCCGACCATGAGATTCTTGGTCATGTTTTCGCTGACCTTCTTGCCGAACTGGCGAAGGTAGTTCTTGGAAGACTTGTAGGAGCAGTGCTCGCTCCACATCACGGAGTACATGGCAAGCTCACCGCTGGTGGGGCGGCGGCCCAGAATTTCGCGAATCTTCGCGTACTCGTCGTCTTTCAAACCGAGAGCGCCATAGGGCTGCTCTTTCTCGGGAGTTGCGGCGGCATTCGATACCGTGTCGGCAACATGCTGGCGGGAATTGGTTGAGACGTCAGTCACGAGGGGCTTCTCCCAGAAGATTATGGATGCCGGGGCGCTCACGCCGGCCGCCTCAAGTCTACCTAGGTGCGCGGGCGCACTTCAGCGCGTCAGAACGCCATCAGAATGAACCCCGCAACGATGCTCAGGACGCCGATTCCTGTGAGGATCGAGCCGATGAGCAGGGCACTGTTCGTGCGACGCGGCGGCGCAAGACGCCAGCGAGCGGGATGGCACTGGTCGTAGTACAGAGCGACTTCGGCGCCGACATCCATGATCGGAACTTCTGACGGCTCGTGAAGGATCGAGTACTGCCTGCCATCGCCATCGCACCAGCGAAAGCCCTGAAAGCCACCGGCTTCGAAAACCTCGGCATTTATCTTGACCCATTTGCATGCCCGCATCGCCATGATCCAGCCAAAAACGAGCAGCGGGATCCCGGGAACGAGCCCGACCCACGACATCGTTTCGAGTACCGCTCCCCACGCGCCCTCAGGTCCGGTCATCCTCCGATATTATCGGCTGCCGGGGTTCTGGATGGTGCACCCGGTGGCGTTGAGGATGACGTTGCAGCGGGCCGCGCGGTCCAGCCATCGGAGGGATCGCGAAGGATGGGCTTGGCCGCATTTCTAGCGACCCTCCACGCATGCGAGTATGAGTAATGTGACGGCTCTGGAGACGGATGGCATTATCGCGGCGGCGTCGGAAACGTTGCGGCGCACGGTCACGCTCGTGCGCCCGCTGGCTGGCGGACAGCACGCGAAGACGCTTGTGGTCGCGGACTCGACCACTGAGTACGTCGTCAGAGTGTTTCCGCCATTGGACGATGCGGTCGGGCACGAGCCACGGATCCTCGACCGGGTCGCCGCTCTGTGCGATCGCGTGCCGCGGCTCGTCGCTACGGGGCAGTTCGGCGAATGTTCGTTCATTGTCACTTCGGTGGTCGCTGGCGGACCGCCCTCACCCGACTTGCCGCTGCGCAGGGTTGCCGAGCAAATGGCGGCCGTGTTGGCGCAGATTCACCAACTCGACAGTGTCGGCCTTCGAACCCTGTCCTGGGAAACCCCGCGCGGTGACAGCACGATAGAGGCGCTCGGACGCAGAGCGTGGAAGCAACTTGATCTGGCCGACCACGTTCTCACTCACTACGATTTCTGGTGCGGAAACGCCATGTGGGAGGGTGACACGCTCACCGGTGTCGTCGATTGGTCGGGCGCTCGCAGCGCCCCACGCGGCTTGGATGTGTCATGGTGCCGCCTCGACCTCGTGCTCCTCGGGTCCAGCGATGCAGCAGATCATTTTCTCGCGGAATACGAGCGCGAATCGGGGCACCCTCTTCCCGATAGCCATGCTTGGGATCTGGTGGCTGCCGCGCGATCGGCCTCTCGTGTTGAAACCTGGGCCCCGAACTATCTCGGTGTCGGATACAGCGACCTCACTGAGAGCACCCTCCGCGAGCGGATGGACGACTGGACCTCACTCCTTTGCCTCAGCTGATCGTGCCCAGTCGGCATCCGCTTTGACGTCACCACAAATGCGGCGATGAGGGCGACCCTCAGCGCCGTGGTTCGCTGATCTCATCCCCAGCGATCAGGCGGCTGAGGTTCCATTCCATGCCGTCGAGAAGGCCGGGCGAAATGCCTGCGGGTGGCCGAGTGCTGTTGAGTGCTGAGCTGAACGCCGCGAAGGTTTCTGTCACCGTTTTTTCGATTGATCTCGGCGTCATGACTCCCCAACCTGTGGCTTCGTTGATGAGCCTTTCGGCGCTGATGCGGCGGTGGTCAAATTGCCCGTCGATCGCTAAGGCCATGGTCCAGTCGATACGGCCGTCCTGGTAGAGGTTGGGCACCGAGTCGTAGAGCTGGGTGAGGGTATCTTCGCCGGGGAGGTGAAGGATTCCGGTGTTCTTTGCGTGGCCATCGTTGTCGCCAACGAGCACCCGGTAGGTGAGCTGGCGCAACCACTCCGAGAGCGGGTTCTCTCCGTTTAAGCTTGCCGCAGCTTCAGCGATCCTCGCCGCACTGGGGCGTTGCGGGTTCGAGGGCCAGTTCTTGTCTTGAAACTTTGAGCTCGCGTTTACCCAGTCGAGCCCGAGGGCCTGCGCGCAGTCTTCTTGGTGAACGAGGGTGACAGTTTCGCCATGAACGGAGCGGTCAAAGCGTTCGATCGCCAGATAGGGGGTGCGGCCGACGGTGTGGAGTTCACTTTCGAAACGCGATAGCCCCATGGCGCGGGTGAGCTGGTGGCTGAAGTATTCGTCCGCGATCACATGAGGGCGCGACGACACTTGGGGTTTGATGATGTGGGTGGAATGAGCGCTGCCGTGCGGCTGAAGCCAGCCGGTTCCGAAGTTCGCCAACAGAAGTTTGGGCTGGAAGCCGGGGATCATCGAGCGACTGTCCTCCCGCTGGCCAAGGTCGTGATCCTCAACTGCCCTCTTCAGCATCCGGTTCAGTTCGGCGTCGCTCAGTGGTTCGTAGTATGGCGAGCTCGCGGGCTTGTCTCCGGCCGGGAGAAAGGTCAGGGCACCGGCGATCGATCCACCGAATTCGCGAAGGATGCCGAAAAGATCGTTCGGAAGTATCCCGCGCTCCGAAGTCATCGCTTCGCGCTGGTTGCCCTCGGGCCCGTAACCTCCGAGGAACCTTGACACAAGGTTCACGTCGGTTCGAGCGCCGGGGACGGTGGTGAAGCTTTCGGTTAAACGCACTGCGCCTGGCTGGTAGTCCGCAGCCCACGTGAGTTGGACCTGCTCGGCAGACCCTCGTGCGGCCCGCGTTAGCGTTCCGATGCGCTGTTCATGAAGAAATACTGCGAGTTCACTCGCCATCGCGTGCTCCGGACTCGCTCTGGTCCTCGTCGAATTCTGAGCCCTGATGCGTCAGTTCGTACGTGACGGTGACTCGGATGCCGAGCTTATTGAGGGTGCGGAACAGCCTCGACGCGAAGAGGTTCGGTTTGCCGGATTCGATTTCGCGCAAGTAGTTGCGCGAGAACCCCAACGTTTCTGCGATGTCCTCTTGGCGGATGCCCTGTGCTTGGCGCGCGACCTTCACGACCGCGCCGAGGTCTTTGAAGTTAGTGATCCCAATGGTGGGCATCTGATGCTCCTGTCCCTCTTGTCTCTGCCTGGCTCGAAACTACGATGTACGGATAACAGTGCATAGCGCAATGCACGCTTATTCTAGCATCAATAAATGCACGGATAAGCAATCATTTGTTTGGGGTGAAGGAGGGGATGCGTTGCTGCGCGCGGGCGTCCGCTCAGGGATCGTTTTGCGGGCACGGGAGTGCGTGCAGTTCGGTGCCGCAGAACGGCGACGCGCATCGGTGAGGCAACGGCATCCGTTGGGGCGTGTTGAGGCGACTGGGGTAAAAATTCACTGCAAGTTGTCTTGAATTATTCAAAACAACTGATACCGTCTTAACCATGGAAACAGTGACGGATGCGGCGCTCGCCGACACTCTGCGAGAGGCCGGTCTGAAAGTGACTGAGCCCCGCATCGCTGTGCTGAGCGCCCTCACCGATATCCCGCATTCCAATGCCGACACGGTGTTCAGCGCTGTGCTTCCGAGTGTGCCCGGCACCTCCCTCCAAGCGATGTACGGAGTGCTGGCGGCGCTGACGACGGCGGGCTTGCTGCGAAAGATCGAACCGGCAGGGTCATCCGCCCTTTATGAGCGTCGTATCGGCGACAACCATCACCACATCGTGTGCACCGAATGCAGCGCTGTGCGCGACGTGGACTGTGTTGTTGGCCACGCGCCGTGCCTCGCTCCCTCCGACGCGGGCGGCTTCGCCGTGCACACCGCCGAAGTGAACTTCTGGGGCGTCTGCCCCGATTGCCAGAACGTGCTGAATAATCCCACCCACACAAAGGAGACATCGTGACTGAACCCACGACAACCCAGGCCGGCGCACCCATTGCGAGCGACGAACATTCGCTCACCACGGGTCCCGATGGCGTAACCGCACTTCACGACCGCTTTCTGGTCGAGAAGCTTGCCTCGTTCAACCGTGAGCGTGTGCCGGAGCGCAACCCCCACGCCAAGGGTGGTGGAGCATTTGGAGAATTCGTCGTCACCGAAGACGTATCGAAGTACACCAAAGCTGCCGTCTTCCAGAAGGGCGCAACAAGCGAAACCATTCTGCGGTTCTCGTCCGTAGCCGGTGAGCAGGGTTCCCCAGATACCTGGCGCGACGTTCGTGGATTCGCACTGCGTTTCTACAGCACCGAGGGCAACTACGACATCGTCGGAAACAACACCCCCATCTTCTTCCTCCGCGACGCCATGAAGTTCCCCGACTTCATCCACTCGCAGAAGCGCATGGGCGACTCCGGCCTGCGCAACGGCGACATGCAGTGGGACTTCTGGACCCTCTCGCCCGAAAGCGCCCACCAGGTCACCTACCTCATGGGTGACCGTGGCCTCAGCAAGTCATGGCGCCACATCAATGGTTACGGATCGCACACCTACCAGTGGATCAACGCCGAAGGCGAACGCTTCTGGGTGCAGTACCACTTCCACTCGCGCCAGGGCGTCGAACTGATGGAAGCCGCGGATGCCGAGCGCATCGCTGGTGAGGACGCCGACTACTACCGTCGCGACCTCTTCGACTCCATCGCCAACGGCGACTACCCCACCTGGGACGTTTCCGTTCAGATCATGCCCTACGAAGAAGCAAAGACCTACCGCTTCAACCCGTTCGACATGACCAAGACCTGGTCGCACAAGGACTACCCGCTGATTCCGGTCGGCCACTTCACGCTCAACCGCAACCCGGAAAGCTTCTTCGCGCAGATCGAACAGTCAGCGTTCTCGCCGTCGAATATGGTTCCCGGCACCGACATCAGCCCAGACAAGATGCTGATGGCGCGTGTGTTCTCCTACCCGGATGCCCAGCGCAACCGCATCGGAGCCAACTACAACCAGCTCCCCGTCAACCAGCCGCACGCCTCCGAATCGCGCAACTACCAGCACGAAGGCGCCATGAACTACAAGATCGGTGATGCCGCCGATCGCACCTACACGCCCAACTCCTTCGGTGGTCCAGCAGCTCAGCCCGAGCTTGCCGGCGAAGGCGGCTGGGCAAGCGACGGCGAACTCATGCGCAGTGCGCAAACCCTGCACTCTGAAGATGACGACTTCGGCCAGGCAGGCACGCTCTACCGCGATGTCTTCTCCGCAGAGTCGAAGGCTCGCTTCATTGAAACCCTCACCGGCCAGGGCCGCGGCATCACCGTTCCCGAAATCCTCGAGCGTTTCTACTGGTACTGGGGCAGCGTGGATGCCGAACTCGGCGCCACGCTCCGCAAGACCGTTCCCGGCAATGGCGACACACCCAACGAAGAAGCCGACCCCGTCGGAGTTGGTCCAGCCAACTAGCACCGCTTAGCAAGAAGTAGAGCTGCTCGCGCTAGCGAACTGCCGAACTCCGGATGCCCGGTCCCCGAAAGTTGGGGGCCGGGCATCCGTTCGTTAGGGCTGCACCCACGGCGTGATGCCGAGCGCGAATCGCCGTTCGAGTGGTGTGCTCTGGCTAGGATGCGAGGCCGAGGGCCCCATCGATTACAGCAACCGTGCCGCCAACGTAGGCGACGATGATGACTGCGGTCCGCGCGACTCCGTGGCTCACATGGCGGTTGAGTACTTCGCCCAGGGCGAGCCCTACCAGCAATGCACCCACGATGATGATCCAGCTCACAGCGTCCAAGTCAGGAAGTTGTCCGCCAGAGAAAACGGCTTTAGTCGCAAGCGACGCCGTGCCAACAATCACAAAATAGGGCTGTAGTGTCGCGGCAAAGTTCACTTGCGGCCACCGCATAATCACCGCATAGATACTGAGCGCTGGACCGCCAACGCCCGCAGCAGTGTTCATGAATCCGGATGCCGCTCCCGCCACAATTGCTGCTGGCCGCGCCGGAACAACATGTTCCGCGCGCCTGATGAGCAAAGTCGCCGTGAGGGCAACAATCACCAGCACCCCAACACCAAGCTGCATGACAGCGCCGGGAAGACGCGTCACCAAGAGCGAACCAGGAACGATCGCGACCAATGCGGGGATCGCAAGCCACGCCAGCGTGCGCCACTCAATGTGTCGCCACACTCGCGGGATAATCAGTAGCGAAGAAACGACGCCACACAGGTTGACGACGAGCACGCCATCAAAAGGACCAAGCAGGATCACCACAAGGGGCGATGCGACAAGGGCAAAGCCCATTCCTGTTATTCGTTGTGAGAGTGCTCCGACCGCAACGGAGAGAGCAACGAGAGCGAGCACTGAATAAGCTTAGAGCGCGACGCGCGCGTAGCCCGGCGATCGACGTTCCGTATTCGGCGAGCTAGAGCGCCTTTGAGTAACAGACGCTGAGCGGCTCGCCCACGTAGGCATCGAAGTTCTCGACGCGGGTGTAGCCCTCGCGCTCATAAAAACGCATGGCGTCAGGCTGCGCGGTTCCCGTCTCGAGAACGAGTTCAGCGGCCGACTGAGCGCGAGCCCACTCCTCGAGCCCCTTGAGCACAGCGATCGCGATACCGGTGCCACGCTGAGCGGGAGTGACGTACATCCGCTTCACTTCGAAATTGCCGTTATCGAGCTCGCGGAGCCCGCCACAGCCGGCCGGAACACCATCAACGTAGGCGATCAAGAAGACGACAACCGAGTCCGAGTTGGGCTTGATGCCTGGCTCGCTGTCTTCTGTTCCGTAGCGAGCCGTGAGCTCAGCTCGTTGCGCAGAACGCAGCATCACCGAGTCAGCGTGCTCGAAAGGAACGCTACGGAGTTCGAGTTCGTAAGTGTCTTCCACGTCAGAAGCCTAGTCTGCGCGGCTGACTATGCCACTCAGATTTTGCGAGAGCACAGCTAGAGGGTGCAGACTTCGAATCATGGAGAATGCGAACGGCATCGTGCCGAGCGTCGGTGGTGGGGCGATCAGTGACCACGCCGTGCCGGTCGCGATGAAAGCCTCAGTTCACGCATTCGACGACGCGGTGCACGCTGTTCGCGTAGGTGAGATCGATGCGGATGCCGCCTCAGACCAACTCATTGGCCTGCTAACCGACAAAGAACTCCTCGGTTTGCTCGACGGAGACTCTCCGCGACGCCTCCTGCCCTTCATCCCCGCACTTCTCGGGCGACGACCCTTCGTGGCCGGTGCGGTGTCGCGGCTCGGCATCCCGGGCATCCGCTTCAGCGACGGTGCTCGTGGTGTCGTGATCGGTGCCGCTACAGCGTTCCCGGTGACGATGGCGCGAGCAGCAACCTGGGATCCGGCTCTGGAGGAGCGAGTCGGGGTGGTGATCGGTGCCGAGACCCGCGCGCGGGGCGCCAACTACTCTGCTTCGGTGTGTGTGAACTTGTTGCGGCATCCCGCTTGGGGTCGCGCGCAGGAGTGTTACGGCGAAGATCCGGTGCTGGTCGGGCAGATGGGCTCGGCCCTCACTCGCGGTGTTCGGGTCCATACGATGGCGTGTGTGAAACATTTCGCGCTCAACTCGATGGAGAACGAGCGTTTCGAGGTCGACGTCGCCGTCGACGACCACGCGCTGCATGAGGTGTATTTGCCCCATTTCAAAGCGGTGGTGGATGCCGGAGCCGACTCCGTGATGAGTGCCTATAACCAAGTGCGCGGCGAATATATGGATGTCAATCGTGCCCTGCTCACAGATGTGCTGCGAGACGAATGGGGTTTTACCGGGTTCGTGACAAGCGACTGGGTGTTCGGAACTCACGATGCGGTTGTGAGTCTGCAGGCCGGAATGGACGTCGAGATGCCGCTACGGATGTTGCGAGCGCGCGCGCTGCCTGCCGCACTGCGCCGTGGCGAGCTTGACCGTGCGACCGTGCTGCAGTCGGCGCACCGCATTCTGCGGACCAGCATCCTTCACGCGGCAACGCGCGAGCAGCAGGAGCCGAATGTGGCCGTCATCGCCTCTGCCGCACATCGAGCCCTTGCCCTCCAAGCCGCTGCAGAGTCGATCGTGCTGCTCAAGAACGATGCCGTCGGCGAGGCGCCGCTGCTTCCCTTGTCTTCCGGCACGCGGCGGCTTGCCGTCATCGGCCGCCTCGCTGACGAACCGAATCTCGGCGATCATGGCTCCTCTCGCGTTCGGCCACCATCCACCGTTTCGCCGCTGCAAGGATTGCGCGAAGCGTTCCCGGAGGCGCAGATCACGACTGACACAGGCAAGAACGAGAGCGCTGCTGCCGAGCTCGCGGCGCAGGCAGAATCTGTTGTCGTTGTCGTGGGCCTCGACCAGCACGACGAGGGTGAGTCGGTCGTTACAGGGGGAGTCGACGTCGGGATATTGGGCCGCGCGTTCAACTCCGGATTGTCTCGCCACCTCTTGATTGGGCTTGCGCACGTGGCGGCACGCTTCGTGCGTGGCGGCGATCGGAGCTCGCTCGAACTTCGTCCTTCCGATGTGAGTCTCATCCGTGCCGTTACCGCAGCGAATCCGCGCACCGTTGTGGTGCTGATCGGTGGCAGCGCGATCCTGACCGACGAGTGGCGGGATCGCGTTCCTGCGCTTGTCCTCGCCTGGTACGGCGGCATGGAGGGCGGGCATGCTCTCGCGAGCGTGCTCACGGGAGACACCGAACCCGGAGGGCGCTTGCCGTTTGTTATACCGAGCGATGCGGCACATTTGCCGCCGTTCGACAGCACAGCAAAGGCGGTTGTCTACGACGATAAGTGGGGCCAGCGACACCTTGATGGCCAGGGCTTTGCTCCCGCGTTCCCATTCGGTTTCGGGTTGGGCTACACGACGATGACCCACGAGCTACTGGACCACACGTTTGCTGACGTGGGCGGCACCGCTCGCGTTCTCGTGACCAATACGGGCGATCGCGACGGTTCTTCTGTCGTGCAGCTCTACGCCGCCGATCTGTCGGCCGGGCATCCCGTAGCCCAGCTAGTGGGTTTTCAGAAAGTGACTGTGCAGCGCGGGGCGAGCACGACCGTGCAGATTGCGTTGGATGCGAGGCCGACGTTTCAGCGTGATCCGAGCACCCGGCAGTGGCACCCGCGAGCGGGCGATTGGGCGCTGATCGCTGCTCAACACAGCCCCTCGCAGTGGACCGGAGCAGTGCCGTTGCGGCCCGCTGCAGCCTAGTGGATTACAGATTGCGGCTTGCGACTGCGGCTGCGATTACGCCCGCGACTGTGCCTGCCCCTGCGGAAGGGCGTCGATGCGAACACGCAGCGCATCGTCGTTGCGGAGCACTGCCCGAATGAGTCGGCGGCCCTCCCAGCGCACTGAGGCGAGCGTCTTGTCGGGTCTCAGCACTAGGTCTCCACCAGAAGACGCGTACCGCTTCTGCAGGTCTTCCAGCTCATCTGCTTTCAGGAGTGCCACCGTGCTGTTGTCTGTGAGATCAGTCAGTCGAACTAGGGCGGACGCTCCCCTGAGATCGCTCGCCACCATTTGTCGTTCGCTGGCGGCAAGAATAGATTTTTGAGCAGCGCGAGTCACGACGATCGGCCGGGCCGGGCCATCAAGCAGGCCAGTGAGAACGTCTGCCGCGGCATCCGGTCGGCCGGTGCTCTTCGCTGCAGCTTGCATCCGCTGGAGGCGATCAGGTTCGCGCAAGATCTGGTCGATCTTCCAGCCGAGGGTGGTGACGTCGTTGCAACGAACAGCAGCACCCTGTTCCATCAGGTAGTCACCGTTGCGAACTTCTTGGCCCGGGATGGGGTTCACCAGCACCATGGGCAAACCTGCCGCCATGCATTCGGACGCTGTTAATCCGCCCGGTTTTCCGACGAAGAGGTCAGCGCTCTGCAGCAATGATGGCATCTCTGTCGTAAACCCCAGCACACGGTAGCGATCGTCAGCCCCTACTAGTTGCTCGATGCTCGTGCGAGTCTCGTCGTTGTGCCCGCACACGACCGTGGCCGTGAACGGAGAGCGCAGATGAAGTGTCTGCCGCACTGCGGCGATGGCATAATCTCCGCCCGCTGCGCCAGCGGAAATCAAGATATTGGGGGTGTCGTGGGCGATACGGTCGGGCGCGACATCCGGGTGCGTTGCAATCGGGATGCCGGTGGCTGCGATGCGGTCTGGCGGTAAGCCGAGCGCTGTCAGTTCTACCCTTCCTTCCTCTCGAGCCACATTGAAAGAGTGAAACGCGCTGGTCATCCACAGGCCTTGGGGATCATAATCAGTCGTGACAACCGCTGTCTTGGCATCGATCACGCCACGCATCAGCAGTGTTGCCATCAGTTGGGCCGGAAGAAAGTGGGTGCTCACGATCGCGGTTGGCTGGAAGCGTTTGATCGCGCGGATCACGGGAAGAGAGTTTGCCTGCGTCCACGGGTCGATCGGTCCGCGGCGCCAAAACGGTGCGTCGCTGACGTCGTAAGCCCACTCGAGGAGCCAGGGCAAACCCTTCGCGAGTACAAAGTAGCCTTTCGCCAGCACGTCGCGGTAGAGAGCGCTGCTTATCTGTAACACGTCGAGCACCTCCACTTCAACGATATCGGTGCGTGTGGCACAGGCTTGGCGCACTGCCGCCGCCGCGCTGTTATGACCCGATCCCACCCCGGCTGACAAAATCAGTACCCGCTCTGCTCCGTAAGCATCGGGGCGTGAAGAGGAGGTCGGCGGCATGGGGAAATAATAGTCGAGGCGACTTCGGCACACCCGACCGTGAGCCTTTTACACCCAGCGGTGTTCCGTGGCCGCAGCGCGAGCGGCCTCGGCAAATCTGACGAATCGTTCGCGCTCCACCGCGTCATACGTTTCCGCAGCAACGGAGGCTTCGAGTCGCTCAATCTGTTGAAGCACGGCCGCCGTCTGGTCGGTTCGTTGCGCCCGGTAGCCCACCTCTTGCAGCAGCTGGAACAGGCGCTCCACTACTCCGGGGTCGCTCGCGCCATACCGGCGCGGTTGGGTCAGGGCGATGTCGAGCAGGCTCACGAAATCGTGGGGCTTGATGATGACCCGCACGAGATCGTCTTCATCGGTGAGTCCCATCGATTGGATGGGCAACTCAGCCAGCGAGCAGAGCGTCGCCGAAATGTGGCCAAGCGTGTGCACCGCGGTCGTCGGGTCATTGACCCCTGGCGACAGCGCGCGTGCAGTAATGTCGACGAGTTGCCGGATGCCAAAACCGATATCCTGGCTGGCCGTGCGCTCATAGGCGAGGTCAACAGCGCCCGCGATCGCACGGCTGATGGTATCGCGCTCTTCGTCATCCAGATGCTGCATCGGGTCACGCGGCCACCACCGAGCTACGGGAGTTTTGCTGACGACATGGTGCCCGACGGTGTGCTCTTCGCGCACCACAATGTCGTACTTGATCGCTGTCGTGAGCAGCCGCGAACGATCGGTGGAACGGATGAACCCCGACCGTGTAGCCAAGCTGAACTCGATGCGTTCATCTGGTGGCCACTGGGGAAGCTCTGTGCGACCGACCGCCATAGTGGACGCCACTAGGTTGATCGTGCTGCTGGTCTCCAAATAGACCTGACGCATCGTGGTTTCAATGCGCAGTTGCCGGGCGAGATGCGCCAAGAACAGCACGAGCATGACAACGCTAGCGAGAGTCAATAAGGATGCAAGGGTGACGGCCAGTCGAGGCACAACGGGGTCGAACGTGTCGGAGCCATCCTGAATAGTGCGCAGCACTGTCAGGGAGTAAGCGAAAGTCCCGACAAACACGGCGAGCGTCCAATGCACTGTCGGGTCTTTGAGGAAGGTGCGCAGCACGCGTGGGGAGGCCTGGCTGCTGGCCAACTGCAATGCAACAACGGTCAGGGAGAAGGTCAGCGAGGTTGCAGTGATCAGCGAGCTAGCAACGGCAGAGAGTACCGCTCGCGCTGCCTCAGGCCCGCCAGCAAAGAGCACACGCTCAAACGCGGGAGAAAGAGACGAGTCAACGGCGCGATCCAGAAGAGGCAGCGCTATGCCCAGTGCAACCGCGATGATGATGAACAGAGTTGGCAACGGCCACAACTCCGTGGCGATCGATTCGCGAATGGTCGCGGTCCACCGGCGCAGAGAGCTGCGTCGTGCACTGTGAGTTGCTGCCTCGCTCATTGCACCCCTCTCGATTCGTCCCAGTTAATCACGGCAGAGGTCATCAAGGTAAGTGCCCGTAGGCTGGGGCGACGCCAATGAAAGGAAATCACTCGAGTGTTTGAATGGGTATCGTGGCTGGGTCTCGCCGTAGCTGTACTGATTGCGCTTGTCGCGGTCGTCATTGCCGTCGGGGTGATCTCTCTCATTGTGCGAGGTATCGCACGGCTTCGGCCGGGGGTATATCAAACGCTCGCGCCGGTTCGGCAGCGTTTGCGCGTGCTCATGGCACTCCTCGCCGTGTGGGCGGCGATCTCGATCACTCTTCCCCTTGAGGGCCTGCGCGGCGTCATCGATGGGGTGATTCTCGTCGTGGTGATCGCCACGAGCGGTTGGTTGCTCATCGCCGTAATCAACCTGCTGCTCAATCGCACGCTCACCCGCTACCCCACCGACGTTCCGGATAACCGGGCCGCCCGCCGCATCCGCACTCAGGTTCAACTGATTCGTCGAGTGCTTGCCGCCGTCATCATCATCGTCACAATCGGGGCCATTCTGTTGACCCTGCCAGGTGCTGAAGCTCTCGGCGCGAGCGTTCTGGCCTCCGCTGGCCTCGTCAGCGTCGTTGCCGGCATCGCCGCTCAATCGGCTCTCGCCAACGTTTTTGCCGGAATGCAGCTCGCCTTCAGCGACGCCATCCGAGTGGATGATGTTGTCATTGCCGACGGCGAATGGGGTCGCATCGAAGAGATCACCCTCACCTACATTGTTGTGAGCATTTGGGACCAGCGCCGCCTCGTGCTGCCATCCACCTACTTCACGACAACGCCGTTCCAGAACTGGACCCGCAATGCAACCGAACTTCTTGGTGAGATCAACTTCGATCTCGACTGGCACGTCAATATCGACCAAATGCGCGCGCAGCTCAAAAAGATCGTTGCTGACTCCGACCTGTGGGATGGCCGCACCGCCAACATCCAAGTCGTGGATGCCACGGGTGGCTTCGTGCGCGTACGCGTACTGATCAGTGCCGCAGACTCTGGCGCGCAGTGGGATCTCCGCACTCTCGTTCGCGAAGAGATGGTCGGCTGGTTGCAGCAGAAGAACCCCGCAGCCCTGCCTCGCACGCGCGTGCTCATGGTGGAGAACGAAGCCCGACCGCGCGGTCGTGCCTCCATTGATCCTCAGGAGCGCGGGCTGTTCAGCGGAAGCGCTGAAGCAGAGGCCCGTCGCCAAGAGTTCACGGGAGCCATTCCCGTTCAGGAGAACATTCCCGAGAACTTGGTCGGGCCAGAAGAGACCGATGCCGAAGAGGCTCAGGCTTCCACCGACAAGCGCGTCATCAACGATTAGGAACCTTTCACGATGCCTGCCCTCGACAGCGCTGTCAGTTCGCCGCCCCTCAGCTCACGCAGTTGGGGTCTGATTCCCGCAGCGCTGCTGAGTGGATCAGCGGTGCTCATGTTCTCGTTGCGTTTGCCGCTGCTCGGCTACGTCGTTGTGGCGGTGGCGCTCGCTGCCGCCTGGTTCACTGACAGTCGCAAGCTCAGCGAGGGTCTCGCAAAAGACCTGTTCCTTATCGCCACAGGCATGGTCATCGTCTCCACCATTTCGGTGGCCGCCGACATTAGCTGGGGCAACTTCTTTCTCATGGGGTTCGTGCTGTCGGCGGCCGTAGCCGTGCCCTACGCACTGTCACGCTTTGTGTTCAAGGATCGCGTCATCCGCTTTCCGTGGCGGGGCGGATGGCCGTGGAACCGTGTTCAGTGGGGCTACCTGTTCCTCGTGCTCTTCTTGGGCTGGCTCATCCTGCCGTTCTACTTCATCACGAGCGGCGTGTACCTCAACTGGCCTGCGGTCACCGCGGCAGATGAGATCGGTCGACTCTTCGTGGGCGTGAATGCTGTCGGCACGTGGGACGAGCTGTTCTTCATCCTCACCGTTTTCGTGCTCTTCCGGAGGCACTTCCCGGTCTGGCAGGCGAACCTGCTGCAGATGGTGATCTTCGTGTCGTTCCTGTGGGAACTCGGCTACCAGTCGTGGGGCCCTCTGCTGACAATCCCGTTCGCCCTGCTGCAGGGCTGGATCTTCTCGACCACGAAGTCGCTCGTGTATGTGCTGAGCGTGCACCTACTGTTTGATGCGGTTGTATTTCTGGTGATCGTGCACGCCCGCAACCCGGGAGTGATCGGGTTCTTCTTGCTGTAGTCGGGTGCTCCGAACCGGGGTGCCGCGCGCCGAGCGCGACTCGTTACTCGCCGCCGCCGGGAGGGCCGAGGGTGATGAGCACGACATAAAGCACAACGACCGCCGCAACGATCACGCTGGCAAGCAGAACCGGGTGGTTGAGGGCCCAGCGCATCGTGCGGTCGACCCAGCCAGCATCACGCGGGTGGTCGGAGGCTTCGGTGCGCCACTCGCCAGCAAGGCGACCCGTGCGGGCAAGCCACAACTCAACGGGGATCGTGGCATACGGAATAACAGCACTACCGATAGTGAGAACGGCGGCGCCGACGCTCCAGCGCTGGTTCACCGTCAACAACACGGCCGTGGCACCGTAGGCCAGGAAGACGAAACCGTGAATGGCTCCACCGATCGACACCGCGACATCCAGCCCCATTGTGGCGCGCAAAACGAGGCCGGTAATGAGCAACGTCCAGGTAACCGCTTCAGCAAAAGCGAGCACGCGGAAAAGTGACTTGGGGGTCGCAAACATTGTGAAGAAGCCGCCAGCCTTAGGCGTTGGCCATCAACGAGCTGATGGCGCTCGTGAAGAACGTGAGGCCGTCAGTGCCCGACCGCATCGCAGCACGAGTGTCTGGCCCAAAGCCAGGCTCGGTAGCGTGCTCGGGATGCGGCATCAAACCAACAACGTTGCCTCGCGCATTTGAGATGCCGGCAATGTCATTCGCCGAACCGTTGGGGTTGACCTCGAGGTAGCGGAACACCACCTGGCCTTCACCCTCAAGACGATCAAGAGTGTCTTGGTCGGCGATGTAGCCACCCTCGCCGTTCTTCAACGGGATGATGATCTCTTCGTCCTCTCTGAAGCCGTTGCTCCAGGCCGTGTTGACGTTTTCGACGCGCAGCTTCTGGTCGCGGCACACAAAGTCGCCGTGGTCGTTGCGCACAAGGCCACCGGGAAGAAGGTGGGACTCCACCAAGATCTGGAACCCGTTGCAGATGCCCAGAACGGGCATTCCGGCATTAGCGGCCGTGATGACTTCGCTCATGATGGGCGAGTGGGCTGCGATTGCGCCGGCACGGAGGTAGTCGCCGTAGCTGAACCCGCCGGGCAGAACGATGGCATCCACGTTTTTGAGGTCGTGGTCGCCGTGCCACAGGGCTACCGGCTCACCGCCACCCAGCTTGACCGCACGCTGCGCGTCACGGTCGTCGAGCGAGCCCGGAAAGGTGATGACTCCGACGCGCACTATGCGCCCTGAGCGTCGTTGGCGGGACGAGCCTCGCCGACATAAATAACATCTTCGATCACCGTGTTGGCCAGAAGATCGTTAGCGATCTCGCGGGCCTCAGCTAGCAACTCGTCAGTGATCGGTCCCTCAACGGTGAGCTCAAAACGCTTACCGATGCGCACCGCACTGAACTCGTTCTTGTCGAGACGGACGAGGGCGCCGGCTACAGCCTTGCCCTGAGGATCGAGGATTTCAGCCTTAGGCATTACCTCGACAACGATTATTGGCACCGAATCACTCCATGATTTCGCGCGGGCGGATTACTCCCAGTCTAGCGGAGGCCAGTGGTGCGCCAGACTGTACCCATGGACATTGACCGCGCAGTGCAATCTCGCATCGTCAGAACCCTGGTTGCCGGCCAAGTGCTTGCCGGGTTGGGGCTGGGCGCTACCGTCGCCGTTGGCGCAATTCTGGCCGCCGATTTGGGCGGCGAGACGCTCTCGGGGGCGGCTGCGACATCCAGCACGCTCGGTGCAGCGCTTGTTTCGATTCCGCTCGCTCGGCTCGCCGCCCGCTGGGGTCGCCGACCGGCACTGGCACTCGGTGCCGGTGTTGCGGCAGGCGGCTCGCTCATCACCGTGATCGCAATTGGTGTCGCATTCTTCCCGCTACTCATTCTTGGCTTTGCAATGCTCGGCGTCGGTACGGCGGTCGGCTTGCAGGCGCGCTTTGCGGCGACGGATGTTGCGGCTCCCGAACACCGCGGTCGTGACCTCTCACTCGTGGTCTGGTCAACGACTATCGGTGCTGTTGCCGGCCCGAACCTCATTGGACCAGGCGAGGCCGTTGCGCAGTGGTTGTCGCTGCCAACCAATACGGGATCGTTTGTGTTCGCGATTGCGGCGCAACTGGCCGCGATGGTGCTCTATCTTGTGGTGTTGCGGCCCGATCCGTTGACGCTCGCCGGCCAACGCCCGGTTGAACCTGCTGCTGCGGCGGATGCCGGAATAGTTCGCGGACGCGGCCCGATCGTCTTCGCTGTCGCTGCCATCGCGATCAGCCATGCGGTGATGGTCTCGATCATGGCCATGACGCCTGTTCACCTCAGCCACCAGGGAGCGAGCCTCACGATCATCGGCTTCACCATCAGTCTTCACATTGCGGGAATGTATGCGCTGTCGCCGGTCTTCGGATGGGCGAGCGACCATTTCGGTCGCATCCCGACGATCCTCATCGGTCAAGCGTTCTTTGCTGCCGCCGTTCTTGTGGTCGCACTGGGTCAACTGAGCAACGCGGCTGTCACTGTCGGACTCGTCTTACTGGGCCTCGGCTGGAGCGCGTCGACCGTTGGCGGGTCTGCACTCGTTGCTGACCTTGCGACGGGAAAAACTAAATTGCGCGTTCAGGGCCGCAGCGACACCATCATGAGTCTCGCCGGGGCACTCGGTGGAGGCTTTGCCGGGCCGATTCTGGCAATGGTCGGCTACGCGGGACTCGCGTGGGGTGCCGGAATTCTCGTTCTTATCGTTACAGCGGCCGCACTTGTGGTGTGGCGGAGCGCCGCCGTTGCCGCAGCCGAGAAAGTGTTGCTCGATACTGCGGCTGGCACGTCATGACAAAGGCCTCTCCGCGCGGTGCGCAGAGAGGCCTCATCAGTTGTTCGGGTGGTTTTGCTTACTGCTGAAGTGCAGCCTGAAGGTCGAAGTTGAGGGTGATGTTCTCGCCGAGAAGAACGCCGCCAGTTTCGAGTGCAGCGTTGTAATTGACGCCGAAGTCGGTGCGGTTGATGACGGTGCTGGCGCTTGCCGCGGCAATCGTCTGGCCGTAGGGGTTTGTAGCGATTCCGCCGAACTCGCCCTTCAGGGTTACGGGCTTGGTGACACCGCGCAACGTGAGGTCGCCCTCGATGGTGATGTCGTCGCCGACGATGGCCACCGAAGTTGAGGTGAACGTTGCAGTGGGGAACTGCTCCACGTTAAAGAAGTCGTTGGTGCGCAGGTGGCCATCGCGGTCAGCCTGGTTGGTGTTGATCGTCGACATGTCGATCTCTGCCGTCACCGAGTTGGCGGCGGGCGTTTCGGAAGTGACGATGGTGCCAGAGAAGCCATCGAAAGTTCCACGGACCTTGCTGATCATGAGGTGCTTGACGGTGAAGGAAACCGTCGAGTGAGCAGCATCGATCTGCCAAGTGCCGGTGGTGAAGCTGGGGTGTTCAAGAAGTGAAGTAGTCATGTCACTCAGCAACTAACCCCAGTCGATGTTTATTCCACGAATGACACAGAAGTTCTCGGTAGGCTCACCGTATGGACACCACCGAGCTCAATGAATTTCTTGAGCAAAACGACTTCTCTGGCACGGTCTTGATCAAGCGAGGCAATGCCACAATTTTTGAAGCCGTGATGGGCAAGGCAAGCCACCGGTGGGATGTGCCGAACACGGCAGACACCCGTTTCGATTCGAGCTCCATCACGAAGCTCTTCACCAGCATTGCCGTCCTACAGCAGGCGTCGAAGGGTGAGCTCGACCTCGAAACTTCCATCCATCACTATGTTGACCTGGCCGAATCGCAAATCGACCCAGCCGTCACGCTGCTGCATGTTCTCACCCACACGAGTGGTATCGCGGATGACGTGGATGAAGAAGAGGGTGAAACCTACGCCGAACTGTGGTCGGAGTTCCCCAGTTACACGATCATGGAACCGGCTGATCAGTTGCCGTTGTTCATCAACAAAGAATCGCTGGCCGCACCTGGAGTTGAGTGCGTGTACAGCAACGCCGGCTACGTGCTCGCCGGCCTCGCCCTCGAGAAGGTCACCGAAGAGAACTACCGTCAGCTGATTTTTGACGACGTCTTCACGCCGGCAGGCATGATCGATTCTGGTTTCTATGACCGTCGGGATGCCGCACCGCGAGTTGCTGAGGGCTGGGATTTCATCGACGGGCGCTGGGTTTCGAACGTGTACAGCATGCCCCCGATCGGTCTTCCCGATGGTGGGGCTCACGTGACGGCGGCCGATCTCATCCGCTTCATTCAGGCCGTTCGCGCTGGTGAGCTCCTCAACGCAGAATTCACGGAGGAGTTCCTCACCCCGCAAGTGCAGTACGACGAAGAGACCTGGTACGGCTTTGGTCTTGAGTTCGATATGAATGAAGACGGCACTGTGCGCAGCTACTTTGCTGATGGTGTGGGGCCGGGAGCATCCGGAATCGTTCGTCACTATCTTGAAGCGGATCTCGACGTTGTTGTGCTCTCCAACTCAGAAGAGTGCGCGTGGCCGATCATCCGCGAGATCGACGAACTTCTCGGAGGGTAGGGCGCGCACCTAGCGGAACGGCTGAACGGCTGAACGGCTGAGCGCCTGAGGCGAGGCCGAGCGGCTGAAAGGCCGAGCTGTTCCGGTGGTGTTAGGCCGGGCCGATCCATTCGCCTGGTTTTGCCTCGCTGGTTTCCTCGCTGCGAGGGCCGGCATCCTTCAGTTCCACAAACATTACGTGGGTGGGGGTGTCACCAATGTTTTCGCCGGCATGACGTTGCGCGGGGAGCCAGACGGCTGCTCCCGATGCCAACTCAACATCACGATGACCTTCGCCAGCGTGGAGGCGGCGGCGAAAGTTACTGAGGGTGATCATCAGGCTGTCAGGATGCTCGTGCGGTGTCGTCTTGTCGCCGGCCGCATCGGTGTACTCAAGCACTCGTACGCGGTCATTCTCGAACACCACTGAATAGTGTTCCGGATTCGTTGTTACAGGATCGGCGTCCATGGGAGATAGTGTGCGCCTCGATTCGGGCATTGGCAAGCACTATTTTTGGCGTGAGCCGTTGCCCTATTTCGCCGCGGTGCTCACGCGAATGGTGTTGGCCCAGGGGTCATCGAAACTGACGGTCTCGCCATCGTTTCGTAGCGGGATGCCGTGGTGCGTCATCCGTTCGCTCAGCGCGCCGAGGTCGTCGGCGCTCGGCACCGCAATGTCGACTTTGGCGAGTCCGAGTGCTGGCAACCGCGGACCAGCGCCGCTGGAGTTCCACGTGTTCATGGCCATGTGGTGGTGGTAGCCACCGGCGCTGACGAAGACGGCGCTTCCGGGGATTTCTGTGGTCGCTTCGAAACCGAGCTGGTTGACGTAGAACTCGCGGGCGGTGGTGATATCGCCAACTTGGAGGTGCACGTGGCCGACGCGGGCGCCGCCAATAACGGGCTGCTCGACGGCTGCCTCCGTGAGGTTCTCTTGGAGGAACCCGTTGGGGTCAAGAAAGAGGGTCCCCATTTCGACGGTGCCGTGAGTCCAGCTCCACTGGGTGCGGTCGCGATCCCAATACAGTTCGACACCGTTGCCTTCGGGATCGGTGAAGTAGAAGGCTTTGCTGACCAGGTGGTCGGCGCTGCCCGTGAACGTCTTCGGGTAGCGAGTCGCCACCGAGTACACGGATGCCGCCAGCGCCTCTTCAGTATCGAACAGGATGGCCGTGTGGAAGAGTCCGGCATCGCGCGGGCTCGCATGCTTGAGCGCAGGCGAATGCTTGAGGATCACGACGGGCGTGGTGCCGCGACCGAGAACGACTGTGTCGGAGGACTCGCTGAGCACCGTCAGAGCCACGGCATCCCGGTAATACGCTGTGAGGGCGTCGAGGTTCGCGACGCTGAGCGTCACAGCGCCCATGGCAGTGTCGGGAGCAAGCAGGTCGGTCATGTCCCGTACAACCTTGCAGGGTTTGCTGATATTCCTCCACGAAGCAAGCGCTTCGCGGGAGAATGGGCAGGTGAGGCTACACTAATGACATGAACTCACTATCCGTGATTCCCCGTCTCATTGTTGCGTCGTTGCTGGCTCTCACTCTCGCTGGATGTGGCCCCTCCGAAGCTCCGGCTAACAGTGAGGCTCCATCATCGGTTGCTGCGACTCCGACCGCAGATCCAGAGCCCTCCGAAGCTCCGGTTGAGCTCGCGACTGAGTGCAGTCAGCTTGTGGATGCGGACACTCTCGCTCAAATGGAGAGTGCTCTTCCATTGCAGGATGCGGAAAGCACTACGAGATACGTCGACAAAACTCGTAGCGAAGCGGAGATGTACGGGTCGTCCGTCGGAAACGCTATGTTTGTCGACAATGGCGGGCTCTTGTGCCTCACTTCGAATGGCTACGCCGTGGGGGAGCTCTTCGGCTACTCGCCCATCACGCCGGATCAGGCCGCTGCGCAGCAAGATCAGCTGCTTGAGCAGGGATACACCATTACTGCGTATCGTGGTGGCGACCTCTATAGTCAGTTGACGCAAAGCGACGGGGTTGTTTTCGAGTACCTCTTTGCTGGCGGTTATTGGTTCTGCGCCAAGACAATGGATCGCCTCGATGAAACCATCGCGAACTCAGGGGTGCCCCTCTAAGTAAAGGGCAACCCCCGCGTTGCAACGGGGGATGCGAGCCTAAACGGCTGCGCTCACACCTGTGAGTTCGGCGAACTCGCGGAGCCCAGCGGCCAAGCGCGCGACGCCTTCCCGGAAGACTTCATCACGACCGTTCGAGCCGTACATGACGCGGATGTAGCCTTCGCCGACGTTGCCGAACCAGTTTCCGGGCGAGACGCCGAGCTGCTGGGTATCCACGAGGTGCTTGACGACTTCGAGCGACGTGCCGAGCTCGGAGATGTTGACCCAGTGATAGAAACCACCGGCCGGCATCGTTACGCCTACGCCCGGGATGCCCTGGAGCGCATCGAAGATGGCGTGCCGGCGCTGGTCATAAATCGTGAACCACTCGTCGGTGTAGGCGGGGTTCTCGTAGGCTGCCGCAACGCCGTATTGAGCGAACGTATTGGTCGGGCCGACGTAGTTGAAGGTCGCGATCTTGAGTATCGGCATAATCTCGGCTGGAGCAACAAGGTAGCCCACGCGGAACCCGGTGAGCCCGAGGTCTTTCGAGGTGCCAAACACGGTGAGGGTGCGTTCGCGCATTCCGGGCAGAGTCGCGAAGTTCACGTACTCGGCTCCGTCGTACACCTGGCGCTCGAAGTCCTGGTCAACGATCACTCCGAGATCGAACTCTTCAGCCAGCGCTGCAAGCTCCATGAGGTTCTCGCGCGTGTAGACGGTTCCGGTGGGGTTGTTGGGGTTAGTGATCACGATGGCGCGAGTGCGGTCCGTGATGCGCGAGCGGAATTCATCCATCCGCAGGGCGAAGCCATCTTCTTCGTAGGTCGGAACCTGCACGCACACCGCACCCATCTGGTGGATGTCGTTAATGTTCTCGGCGAAGCCGGGGCTCGTCACGAGCACTTCGTCGCCCTGACCGGGTCGGATGCAGATGCGAATTGAGAGGAAGAGGGTGAAGGCTGAGCTTGGCCCAACCATCAACTCCGTTTCGGGGTCGATCTGCATCCCGTTGAAGTCGCGAAGTTTGTTGACGAGAGCGGTTTTGAGTCGGGGTTCGGCGTAGCCATTGTCGAGCGAGTAGTGAGTCTTGCCGTCATCGAGCGCTTGCTTGGTGGCGTCAATGACGTGGTCGGGCAGACACTTGTCTGGCGCAAAAGGGTCGGCACCCATCATCATGATTCGACGCTCGGGATCGAGCCCCGCGTAGAGGGAAAAATCGGGAGCGGCGAGTTCTCGCCACGAATCATCAATGCGCACGGAGTTACTTTCTGTAGAAGCGGTTATTCGTCAATGCCAAGAATGTGAGTGAGCGGCGAGGTGTCGTTGACCCGGCCGAGACTGATCATCGCTTCCACACGTTGGAGCCCAGGGACTGCGCCCAACTTCTCAAGCAGAAGGGTCTGCAGCTCGGCGTGATCCCTAAGGCGGAAGCGCGCCATCATGTCGTAGGTGCCACTGAGGATGAGGATTTCGGTGAGAGAGGGAATTGACTGCAGAGCCTCAATGACGGTGAGCATCTTGGCATCGGAGGTGATCTTAATCGGGATCACGACGAGCATCGGTCGGCCCATAGCCGACCAGTCCATCTCAATGCTGCGTCGGCGGATGACACCCGTGCGTTCGAGGCGGGCGACGCGCTCACCGACGCTGGGCGCCGACATCCCGACCATCGCCCCCAAGCTGCGAAGCGAAATGCTTGAGTCCTCGTGCAAGTGACGGATTAGCTGCAAGTCCACTCTGTCGAGTTCGACCTGTGGCGTGCTCTGCACGAGCAGATCGATGATTGTGGTTGCTTCGCTGTCTGGGGTCGACTCAGCCATGCTCTGCGAACCCATTCGCTTCGAGGTTCTGCAACAGTTCGAGCGTGAACTGGATGTGGGTGAGGTAGTCCTCGAGGTAGCCGTGTTCGTTGTAGCCGTGCATGTTTCCCTCCGGTCGCAAAGTTCCGGTGGGCGAGATCAGCGGAGCCCCAAGATGCTCAAGGAAAAATGCTCCGGGACCGGAACCAGTCATCACATCGTAGATGACGGGTTCTGCCTCGAAAGCTTTCGTTGCAGCCTCAAGAACAGACACGGCAAACGGAGTATCTACCGGTGAGAACGCTGGCTGCATCGTGCGGATGAGTTCGACCTGAATATCGGGCGCGGTGTCGCCGAGGAACGACTTCACTGTCTCGAAGCACGCGTGCGGATCCATGCCAGGAATGAGCCCGAAGCGTACCCGCGCTGCGGCATTCGCCGGAACGGTCTGCCGTACGCTCGGGTCAAGGTCAAAACCCGAGAGGCTCATCGAGGGAGCGAAGATGAAGCGCTCCTTGAGCTCTGCCTCCGGCAGGTCCTTGAGGGGGCTAATGCCGGGGAGGCTGATAGCGTCGCCGGGCAGCGAAAGCTCCTGCGTGCGCGCCTTCGCTGCGGCATCCGGACGCAACGCAGAATCCGTGAAACCGGGAACAGCGATGAGCCCGTCCTCGGTGACGAGAGACGTGATCGCCCGCATCAACTCGAGCGGTGCGGACCGCAGTATCTGCGAATACGAGGGGTGCTGATCGGAGGCCAAGATGTTCAGGCTCAGGCTGATCTCCATGCCGCCACGGCATCCGAAACCAACCGCAGGGCGCCCATCATCTTCGCGAAGGTAGCTTTCCCACAGCACGGCGTCGGAACTCAGTCGTTCGGCGTTCTCGGCCAACACTGTTTCGAGGCCGGGGCTACCGATCTCCTCACACGGGTCGGCGAGGTAGATCATGCTGTAGGGCAGACCGCCGGGGTGATCCTCGATGAAGAGTTCGAGCGCGCGGAGGCGACTCGTGACATCCGCTTTGTCATCGCAGGCACCACGGCCCCACATGGCACCGTCGCGAATTTCGGAGTCGAACGGGCCTGAAGTCCACTGCTCGAGGTCGCCGGCGGGTTGCACGTCATAGTGGTTGTAGAGCATGAGCGTTTTGGCGCTCGCTCCGGGGAAGTAGGCGACAACGACCGGCCCGTATTCGGGAATCTCGATGCGTTCGACGCGCTCGCTGAGGCGGCGGAGTTTCTGCTCCAACCAGTCGGCGGCAGCTTCGATTGCAACACGATCGCCAGCCACCGAGGGAAAGCGACAGAATTCCTGCCATTCGCGGATGCTCTGCTCGCGAGCGGCATCAATACGGGGGTCGCGCACTTTAGACTCCTCGCGAAATCGCGACGGGGGCGAGTTCGTAAGGGTAGTCGGTGATCAACTCGGCACCATCTTCGGTCACGAGAACGATGTCTTCGAGACGCACGCCGCCGAAACCCTGGCGGTAGCAGCCGGGCTCGATCGCGATGACGTCACCGGCAACGAGCACGGCGTCGTTCTGGCCGAGGCCGGGAGCTTCGTGAACTTCGAGGCCGATTCCGTGGCCGAGGCTGTGGAAGTAGCCCTCGGTGAGAACCTCACCGGGCTTCTTGGTGAGCTGCGTGGGGAAGCCAGCGTTGCTGATGGGCTCACACGAGATGCGGTGCAGTTCGGCGACCGGAAGGCCGGGGCGGATGGCTGCGAGCGTATTATCGAATGCTTCCTTGACGATGCGCCAGTAGGTAGCGAGCTCGTCGTTGACTTCGCCTTTGACGAAGGTGCGCGTCATGTCTGAGTTTCCACCGGACTCGGTGTCGCGGGGGCAGATGTCGACCGTGACGGGCTCGCCCTCGAAGATCTGGCCCGAGCCAGCGTGATGGCCGATGCAGGTCTGCTCGCCGTGAGCCACGATGAGGCCGGCGTCTTCGCAGCCGTTGCGCAAGAAGGCGGCGCGGATGCCCGTCTTCAGGTCTTCGCAGGTGAGCGGCTTGCCGTCGATGAGCAATCCGCCATCGGCGCCGATCGTCGCGGCTTCCATCTGGGTAGCGACGTGGGCAACGCCTGCCTCGGCAGCGATCTGAGCGCGGCGCATGCCGGCCAGCTCGGCGGGTGACTTCACGCGGCGGCGCATTTCGAAGAGGTGGTTGTCGACGTTCAGTTCGATGCCAGCGGCACGGAGGTGATCGGCGACGCCGAGCGGGAAGGTGGACGGAACGCTGGCGCTCGTCGCGCCGGTGCGAACGCATGCCTCAACCAAACAGTTGAGCTCGGCGAGGTCGGGGCCCTGTCCAGCGGCGCGGAAGTCATCGAAACCGAGTTCTTCAAGCGGGAACACGGTCATGCTGTCGACGTCGCGCATCCGGGCCGCTTCGAGAGACTTGATGGCGGTGTACCGCTTTCCATCAACCTCAATGTAGAGGAATGGGTCGTGCACCTCGTGGGTGATTACGTGTCGCATGTCGGCGGACATCGTGCTCGAAAACATGAGGATTGGCGCGCTCGTCATCGTCTCTACTTCTTTCTGTGCTCAGTGTGGCTGAGTGCCTTTGTCGCGAATCTTTGCGGAATTTGTCTAAAAGTAATGGTAGGCCATGTGTCGGTTTTGTAAATTGTTTGTAAGGCAACTAGGTAATCTAACCTAACAACGAGATAACATTATTACACTTTACGTTAGGTCACAGTTTCAGGGCCCTAAAGTAATTCCAACGCCCGGAGCCGCTCACTGCCGGCACCGTAGGCGCTCACTGCACAGGAGGAAGCATGAAGACATCACGTTTCGGGCTGGGCGCTGTCGCGCTCGCCTCGGCGGTCTCGCTCACTCTCGCCGGCTGCGCTAGCAGCGATGGTGGAGACTCGGGCGACGTCAACCAGATCATCACCACCAACGGAAGCGAGCCGCTTGGTCCGCTGATCACCGTCGGCACCACCGAGACCGGTGGTGGAAAGATCCTGACGTCCATCTACGCGGGTCTGGTTTCGTATGAGGCAGACGGAAGCATCCGCAATGATGTTGCGAAGTCGATCGAATCGGAAGACGGCCAACACTGGACGGTCACGCTCAATGACGGGTGGACATTCACCAATGGTGAAGCAGTAACCGCGAACTCGTTCGTGGATGCGTGGACGTATGGCGCGACGTTCAGCAACGCGCAGGCATCGTCGTACTTCTTCGATGACATCGAGGGCTTCAGCTACGAAGCAGACTCGGAACTGACCGGACTCAGCGTCGTTGACGACCTGACGTTTGATGTCACTCTTGTTGCTCCTGAAGCTGACTGGCCGTTGCGTCTCGGCTATACGGCATTCATGCCGCTTCCGTCAGTCGCCTTTGATGACTTGGAAGCCTTCGGGGAGAACCCCATCGGCAACGGTCCGTACATGATGGACGGTGATGACGCGTGGCAGCACGACGAGCAGATCGCGCTCGTCACTAACCCCGACTACGAGGGTGTTCGTAAGCCGGCCAACGGTGGAGTCACGTTCAAGTTCTACACCTCACAGGATGCTGCCTATGCGGATGTGCTTGGTGGAAACCTTGATGTTCTCGATGCTGTCCCCGATAGTGCTTTCGGCATTTTCGAGGATGAGTTCGGTGACCGCGCTATCAACCAGCCGGCTGCCATCTTCCAGGCATTCAACATTCCTTACTACCTCGACCACTTCAGTGGCGAGGAAGGAAAGCTGCGTCGTGCGGCAATCTCGATGTCGATCAACCGTGACGAGATCACTGACGTGATCTTCCAGGGAACCCGCACACCGGCGACCGACTTCACTTCCCCGGTCATCGACGGCTACTCAAGCTCGCTTGAGGGTGCCGATGTACTGAGCTACAACCCTGACGAAGCGCAGAAGCTGTGGGCGGAAGCCGACGCAATCTCGCCGTTCGGCGACAGCACGTTCGACATCGCCTACAACGCAGACGGTGGCCACCAAGGATGGGTTGACGCTGTAGCTAACAGCATCAAGAACACCCTGGGTATTGAGGCGATTGGCAAGTCCTACCCCGACTTCAAGTCGTCGCTTGAAGATCGCGTCGCTGGCACCTTGACCGGTGCAACTCGCGCCGGATGGCAGGCGGACTACCCGTCGCTGTACAACTTCCTCGCACCGCTTTACCAGACCGGTGCTGGCTCCAACTATGAGGGCTACAGCAGCTCTGAGTTCGACGGCCTCCTCAAGGAGGGCGCTGCAGCTCAGACAGTTGATGACGCAACGGCGCTCTATCAGGACGCTCAGGAAGTTCTGTTGAAGGACCTGCCCAGCATCCCGCTGTGGTACTCCAACGCGACCGGTGTGTACGCAGAAACCGTTAGCAATGTGAAGTTCGGTTGGGACTCAGTCCCGCTGTATTACGAGGTCACCAAGGGCTAATAGCCTTCGCGTGAACTAGCACCAGGGATCGAGCCCGGGTCGACTTCGGTCGGCCCGGGCTTTCTCGCTTCCCGGACTCGTTTGGTGGTCGAGCGCATCGTTTTCTGGGAGTCCACCGCACGGCTTGACCTAGAGTGCACTCCAACTCTTAGAGTCCTAAGCATGATCTCCCTCGAAGAAATGACAGCCCGCCAACAGCCCCTCGAATCGAACTTCGGCTACCGCAGCACGGCATCCGAAGTGATCGCCGGATTCGACCTCGCCGGCAAGACCGCCGTTGTCACCGGTGGCTATTCAGGGCTTGGCTACGAGACCGTGAAGGCGCTCGCCGAAGCCGGTGTCTCCGTGATCGTTCCGGCCCGTCGCCCCGAGAAAGCCGCCGACGCGCTTGCCGGTATCGCCGGTGTTCAGATTGAGCCGATGGACCTTGGCGATCTTGATTCTGTTGCCGCCTTCACTGAACGGATGCGCGACGCTGGCACTGCCGTTGACCTGATGATCAACGCTGCCGGAGTCATGGCCACGCCAGAACAGCAGACCCCTCAGGGGTGGGAGATGCAGTTCGGAACCAACCTGCTCGGGCATTTTGCTCTCGTCGCTGGCCTCGAGCCGCTGCTTCAGGATGGTGCCCGTATCGTCTCGTACTCGTCGGTGGGTCACTGGCGTTCGCCCGTGCTCTTCGACGATGTGAACTTCGAGACCACCCCCTACGACCCTTGGGTTGCTTACGGTCAGTCAAAGTCAGCGGATGCCCTGCTCGCCGTTGCGCTGGACGCTCGTCTTGCCGGCCGCGGCATCCACGCGTTCTCGGTGCACCCCGGTGGCATCATGACTGAGCTGCAGCGGAATATGCCCCGCGAGGAGTTGCTAGCCCGCCAGTGGATCGATGAAGAGGGTAACCCCAACCCGATGTTCAAGACCCCGGCCCAAGGTGCATCAACCGGGCTCTGGGCGGCCACCGCTCTCGAGCTCGCCGACCGTGGTGGCGCGTACTGCGAAGACTGCTCCATCAAGGGCGTCGTTGCAGATGACCACGCCGACATGAGCGTCGGTGGGGCGAAAGGGTGGGCGATTGACCCTGCCGCGGCGGAACAACTGTGGGCGCTGTCGGTGAAGGCGACCGGCTTGGATCCGTTCAGCCGCTAGCACGCAACGTGAAGGCGTAGGCCTAGTCGAATTACCGAGCTTCGCTCAGGTTATCGCGCACTGCTTGTCGGTCAACGGAGAGTGCAGAAAAGAGTGCCGCGGCCGAATCGGGTTCTTCGCGGTCGAGGAGCGCGAGAAGCATGTGCCGCGAGGTGATCGTTCGCGCTTTTTCGGCGGCGGCGAATGCAAGAGTGTGCCGGAGCACGGTCTTAGCGCCGGCGGTCATCGGGATTCGTTGTGAGGATGCCGCTTCGGCAGCCGGCTGGAATGTGCCGAGCTCGACGCCGATCGAAAGTAAGGCGCTCCGGTCGAGGCGATCGGCTGCATCAGCGGCGGTTTCTGCGTCAACGCCAACTGCCTGAGCGAGATCCTTTTCGCGGAGAAGCGCGAGGAGGAGATGATCAGTGCCGATGCGTCGGTCGCCGCGGAGGGCGGCTTCACTCCGGGCATCCTCAACGCTGGTTCTCGCGGATTGCGCAAATTTCTCAAACATTGTTTCCCTGCTTTCCGTATTTCGTGTGGACGGATTGACGGGTTACGCCGAGAGCATCGCCGATCTGCTCCCAGGACCAGCCTTCACGCCTCGCCTGCGCAACATGCGTCGCCTCCACGCGTTCAGCGAGGCGGTGAAGCGCGCCGACTGCGCGTAGTCCGGTCGCGGCATCCGCGCTGCGGAGGTGATCGCCTAAGTTCCCTGATTCCATGTTGTCAGTTTCATTTGACATGGAACATTTGTCAAGTGAAACTGACAAATTCACGGCCTTGCGCCCGGCGCCCGCACGGTGACGAATGGGGCTTAGTCGCCTTTGCGCTGCGAGGCCCAGATAGCACGCAGTACTCGTGTGGTCTCTTCGAGGTCAACGCCGCCGCGAATGCTGGTGTCGGCAAGGATGCGGGCAGCTTCGACTACGGCGAGAGGGGTGGCCGCCGCCGTTGCGCTAACGCGGGTTCCACCTCCGGTGTGGGTGCGTAAGTGCCCCTCGGTTTCGAGAGCTTTGTAGGCTTTTGCGACGGTCCCTGGAGCAACGCCGAGATCTTTTGCGAGCTGACGAACTGAGGGGATCCGCTCGCCCGCTGCCAGAGTTCCGGCGGCTATGAGGCCTCGAATTTGGTCCCGAATTTGGTCGACGGCGGGGGATGACCCCGCCAGGCTAATCATCATGATCGAACCGTGGCGATGCTGGCGCGACGGCTGAAAAGCGCGGAAAGCAGCACGCCGAACCAGAATGCATAGCCGAGCGCGGAGATACCCAGGCCGAGCAGCAAGAGAGCTGGCTGTATAGCGGCAAAGGGGGTCGTCCAAGAGCCCCAGCCGCTATCGCCAATGGCTGCTCCTCCTCGCAGCGATGCTGTCGACGACAGCGACGTGAATATCGAACCGAGGTGGATCAGGAGTGCCCCGCTTGCGACCGCCAAGGTGTTTCGTGTTCTGAGCTGACGTATTCGCACATCATTGTCGTGGTCGATGGTGAGCGAAGGCCGGGCGATGAGCCAAAGAACGACGATCGTGACCGCAATGAGGGTGGTGAGCAGTATCAAGGCGGGAATCGAGTAATACCACCCGTAAATGGAAGTTCCGAATGAAATAGAGCTTCCGGCATCCACGGTGTAGTTCCGCCAATGGCCTTCTTCGTCTGGTTCGGATGCAATGCCCGCCAGCACAGAAATCGTGACGATCGCACCGACAATTGCGGTGAGGCCAGCGAACCACCTCCGCCGGCCGAAGCTGAACGGTGTTCGCCGCGTGAGGCTTGCGTGACCACGCGGGGCGTGAGCGCCGATAGGGATGGCGAGGAGTGCGACGGCGAGGGTTCCCACCGCGAGAGCCCACAGGATGCGCATCTCGAACACCCATGGCGGAAGTTGCTCCGACAGCGGAGGTCGGAGTACGGAAAATCCGATAGCCGCATTCAGGTAAAGGATGCAGGCCAGGGCCAGTGAAGCCGCTGTCGCCGTGACCGCAGCGGTGAGCCCGGTGGGTAGCTGGCTTTTGCGCCCCTGTGCCAGCCACCACACAACTGCCAGCGCCAGCCCGATGATTAAGGAGCGGAAACTGAACCAGATGAGAACGACGAAATCGGGCATTGAGGGGGCTCCATGAACAATAAATGTACTAGTGGTGAAGTACATTCAATGTAACACGCGGCTGGTACATTTGCGCGACTAGGTGTCATCCAGACTCCATTAACGTGATTCGCGGCCGGCCGCGCTGCCGGTCGCGCGGCCGCCGCGTTAGCTTGGCTCGAAGGTCGGGTAGTCGGTGTAGCCTTCGGGCCCTCCGCCGTAGAAAGTTGAAGCATCGGGGCTGTTCAGCGGTAGGTTTTCCTGCCAGCGATAGGCCAAGTCAGGGTTTGCGATAGCCGGACGGCCCACGACAACGCCCTCGGCGTGACCGTCGCGAACCAGGCTGAGGGCCTCATCACGAGTCGTCATCTGCGCGAAGCCACTGTTGAGCAGCACCGGTCCGCCGAAGCGGGCACGCAGCTCTTGAGCGAAAGAACCGGTGGGTTCGGCGTGCAACACGCTGAGGTAGGCAATGCCGAGCGGGGAGAGGGCGTCGACCAGGGCGCCGTAGGTTGCGAGCGCATCGGCGCTATCCGTTTCCAGTGCGTCTTGGATGTTGTGCTCAGGGGAAATGCGCAGGCCAACACGGCCGGCACCGATTGCATCCGCCACCGCCGTCACGACCTCGATCACGAAGCGAGCGCGATTCTCGGGGGAACCGCCGTACTGGTCGTCGCGCTGGTTGGAGGCGGGGGAGAGAAATTCGTGCAGAAGGTATCCGTTTGCGGAGTGAAGCTCCACGCCATCGAAGCCCGCCTCGATAGCGTTGCGTGAGGCTGTCACAAATTCGTCGACCACGCCTGCGAGTTCACTCTCGGTGAGTGCGTGCGGCACCGGGTAGGGCTGCTTGCCGTCGTAGGGGCGGGTTTGGCCGTTGATCGCGATCGCGCTGGGGCCGACCACGGTGTATCCGCCGTTGGTGCTCTCGTGGCTCACCCGCCCGGCGTGCATTACTTGCGCGACGATCTGGCCGCCTTCCGCGTGAACTCCGGCGGTAACGTGCTTCCACACCTCGAGCTGTTCGGGCGTGACCAGACCGGGCTGGCCGGGGAAACCCTGCCCGGCGTGGCTTGGGTAGGTGCCCTCGGACACAATCAGACCGAGCGAGGCTCGCTGGGCGTAGTGCTCGGCGACCATCGGGCCCGGAACGCCGGCTTTTCCTGATCGGGTGCGAGTGAGTGGCGCCATTACTAAGCGGTTGCTGAGGCGTAGCTCACCGAGGGTCGTGGGGGAAAACAAGTTCACAGCAGATCTCTTTCTGTTGGTCGTATCAAGTCCAACATCGGGAGGTGGGCACTATTCCTCCCTGAGAAAATGCGCGGTTCGGCGGGGGCAATCAGTGCGAGGGCGTGAAGGTGACCGAGTTGGATCAGTTCGCGCGCTAGGGCAGGCGTGTCCAGTCGGTAGGGATTCTGCGGTGACCTCCTTGAGGAAGTTCGCGGAGGGTTCCCACGATGGCGATAACGGAGACGGTGGCGATAATGATTGCACTGAACATGGCATAAACACTATGATCGAGTAAAACCTGCCAAAAGTGGCAGGTGTGCCACCTATCGAATGAATACTGCCAACTTTGAGAATGGTGGATTCAACGAAAAGTAGAGGACCTCATGGAACGCGTCGCGGTCATCGTGCAAGACGGATTCACCCCGTTTGAGTTCGGACTGGCCTGCGAAGCGTTCGGCCTTGACCGCACCGATGACGGCATCCAATCATTCGACTTTCGAGTGCTCACGCCCGAACCCGGTGCTATCCGCAGCAGCATCGGCTACACGATGAACGTCGAAGACGACCTCTCCTTCGCTGATGACGCCGACGTGATCGTGCTCACTCCCGTTCCGCGTGCCACGTGGGGCACGGTGGATGCCCGAATCTCCGCAGCGCTCGAACGGGCGGTCGCTCGCGGGGCCTGGGTGCTGGCCATCTGTAGCGGCTCGTTCACCCTGGCGGCATCCGGATTGCTCGATGGGCGCCGTGCAACGACGCACTGGATGTACGCGCAGACCTTTGCTGACATGTACCCCAAGATCGACGTCGACCCCGACGTGCTTTATGTGCAGGATGACCGCATCATCACGAGCGCGGGAACGGCAGCGGGGATCGACGCCTGCTTGCACCTCTTTCGGCAAGAGCTCGGGGCGGAAATCACGAATCGCATCGCACGCCGCATGGTGATCGCTCCGCAGCGCGACGGTGGCCAAGCGCAGTTCATCGACAAGCCGTTGCCGGTTGTTCAATCCGAATCATTCGCCGCTGTGACCGAATGGATGCTGCAGAACCTGCGCGATGAGCTTCCCGTCGAGGAGCTCGCGCGTCGGGCCCAGATGTCTCCTCGCACCTTCGCGCGGCGTTTCAAAACGGATCTCGGCACCACGCCCGCGGCCTGGCTTGGGCGGCAGCGACTGCTCCACGCGCAACGGCTTCTCGAAGAGACGTCACTCGGGCTTGAGCAAGTGGCGTGGGAGAGCGGGTTCGGTTCTGCGGCTGTTTTGCGTCAGAACTTCGCGCGCAAACTGGGGATGACTCCCAGCGCCTATCGCAGTCGCTTCAGCTGCGCAATGGACGCGAAAGCTTCGGCCTGAGGGCGATTAGGAGCCTAAAGCTGTGTCGAATATTTCTCACTGATACTCTTCCCTCTTGCGGCCCACGTTCATAGACTGGCCGCTGTGGACGACAACACGAGCGAGATTCCTGCCGAGCAGACCGACACAGTGACGAATGCTGCGGAGGTAGAGCATCCCGCGGAGCTGGCAGGCGAGGCATCCGCTCATCGTTCTGTGACCGTGTGGATGAGCGCCCTCCTCGGTGTGGGCGCGGCTGTGGTTGGGCTGCTGCCGTGGCTACTTCAGGGACTGCGATTGCCGTTGCAAAACCTGTGGGTGGTCGAGGTTGCGCCTGATGAAATGCCGCTCGTGCTGCTGCCATTTAGCCAATATGCGTTGACCACAGAGATCGGGCTGATGGTGGTTGGAGCTGCGGTCGCGGGGCTTCTCGCACGCCTGTTGCGATCCCGGATGCCGCGGCGCGGAGTTCTGGTGATGTTCCTTTCGCTCATCGTGGTGCAACTGGGCGCGATCGTTCAGGCCTACGTTGTCGTACAGGGCGGGCTTCAAGAGCGGCGCGAGGCGACGTTCTATCTTGCGGCTGTCACTGGCGTTGCCGTGCTTGCGATGCTGGTGGGAATTGCGGTGTTTTGGTTGATCGCCCGCGCTCCTCGCGCGGGCGCACTGATCGGCTACGCGATGGCCGCAGTTGCGTTGGCGCCGTGGTTGGGGGAGATCCTGCATCCGCTCACCAACCAGCAGTATGGGGCGATTGACGATTTCCGGCGCTGGGCGGCCAGCGTGCTGCGTTGGGTACCAGCGATACTGGTCGGGCTTGCGGTGGGATGGTGTGGCATCCGCTCGGTGGGGCGTGTAATTGCGGTGCTGGTGAGCTTCGGGTTGCTCTGGATCGTGCCGGCCGTGGCGACAGCGATCAGCTATGCCGCCGGGAGCCGGGTGTACGCGCATGATCTTCGGGAGATGGCCAGCGCCGGATTTGAAGTGTTTCGCCAAGCGGCGACGCTGCCAGAAATTGTGGTGCCGCCGCTAGCGGTCGCGGTCGTCGTTGCTGTGCTGGTTGGCGTGGTGCTGCACGTGTTTCACCGCCGCAGTAGTCGCCCGGCGGCAACTCTTTCCTCAGGCCAATTTTCCTAGGGTCGACGCCGTGGATGCTTGGCGCTAACGATCAGGGAACTCGCCCTCATAATCGTTCCAGGTCCCGGCCACGGCCTGCATCGCCCACAGCTGGTGCTCGACCGAGGCATCCTTGCCCTCAAAATCCATCACGATGAAGTTGATGACAAAGCCATCCTCGAGAGTGGCTCCGTATTCTTCAGCACCCTGTCGAGTGTCAAACCGAAAGTAGTCAGCCTCCGCGGTGCTGTACGCCTCCACGCAGTCGAGCCCGGAGCCGCAGGCCGTGTCCGTAATCTCGGCAACGTCAGTCGTGACATCAGGAGCATCGTATTGGGAGTCCATTACGTCGCCAAGGGTGAGGACGCTCTGGGGATCGAAGATCGCGCATCCGGAGAGCGATAGTGCGGCGACTGCGATGGTGATCGCACGCCAAGGAATCGGCGGTCGATTATTGCCCCGACTAGTCACATCCGTCGAATTGACCATAGGGCGAGAGTAGAGCATTAATCACTCAAGCGGCGTTGCCTTGTCGATCGTTGGCGAGGTGCCCGTTGACCGGGGTTTTCCCCAGAGCCTGAAAACTTGGTGCTCGGCCCCCAGTCTGAGGCTCGAGGGTGTGTGTCCATGTAATGATGAGCGGGTGGTCGAACCCCAGCCGTCAACAGGCGCAATCGTGAACGAGTCGGTCTACCGGCGCGTGCTCGGCGCTGAACTCGACCTGCTGGCCCCCGAGCTTCGCCCCTACTTCGACGGCGGGCAACGAGTCGGCGTTGGCAGCGGAGTCTTCGACGTGGCGGGGTCGCCGCTGCGCATCCTGAAACCGGTGCTGGCGTTTATGGCGTGGCAGCGCATCCTCTTCCCGGAGTACGCGCGCAACGTACCCTTCGATGTCGTCAACACCCCGACCGCGGATGGTGGTCTCGGCGCGGTGCGCACCTTCCACTTTCCGGGCCGCGATCGTCCGCTGCAGGACATGATGCGCGTTGTCGACGGTCACCTGCACGACTTCTTGGGGCGACGCGGTGGCTACGAAGTGCGCATGACACTCACCGTCACCGATGGCCGCATGCAGTTGCGCTCCGATCGCCAGTGGCTGCATCTGGCTGGCCTCCGCCTCCGCATTCCCGCGCTTGCCACCGTTACGGTCGACGAATCGTGGGCAGACGGACAGCAGCATGTGGATGTTCGGCTCCACACCCCGCTGTTGGGCGACTGGTTCCGCTACGCCGGGCTCTTCACCTACGGCTACAACTAGAGTCCCCGAGGTTGGGGGAATGGTCCGTTCACAACTCGTAATTCCGGGGGCACTATGGAGTGCACTAGTACGTTGACCCATCTCACAGGCTACGGCTGTCCTGTGCCTCGCGACCGTTCAGCAGTACGACGACTAAGGATCGCGCCGCCAATCAGCACAAAGCCTTCGATCCACGTTGCCCGGTTCATGATCCCCCGATCAGCGAGTCGGAGCAGCCGACCCATAGCTGAAGATTACTTCCTAATTGAGCGGCATGAGTGGCTCACCTTCAGGCTCCCAAAGTGACAGCGCAAACCAAGCTTCTGGGAATCCCATCGACTCAACCCCGAGCTGGTTCTCTGTTGGAAACGAATCGATCAAATTTACAAGGCGTTCGGCCCATCCGCTATTGGCATCCACGGTGCGCAGGAGATACGTCATGACTGCCAAGGCGTTGTAGATGCCGAAAGTCTGCTTGGCTGAATCTTGGTCTTTCATGTGCCCGAGCAACGGCACTTGAACGCGACTCGGGCGAGCGGGTGCCGCGACGAGTTTGCGATTGAAGAGCCGAGCATGGTGCGCCGACAGGTTGCGCACGTAGTTGAGGCTCGAAATCCAGCTGTGCATCATTTTCTTAGTTGGGACTTTGTAGTAGTCGGCTATCTCGGTGGCGATCGAATTGTTGAGGCCGTTGTATAGACGATTGACTTGCCCCAACTCGAGAATCTCCGTGAGCGCCCAGATGGGCATTGTGTCGTTGTAGTTTTCACGGAAATGCGCCACGAACGCTTCGCGGGAGTCCGCGCGACGCTCGTCGACTTTTTCTAACCATTCTTGGTGCGGACTGAGCAAGGGCGCTCCCGCTGCCTGGTCAACCTTTGGTTCAGTGAATGAGCTTACGAAACAGGTGGGATCTAGATGGGCGAATGCGGAGTTGCGCCCGAGCGTATAAGCGAGACGGGTTCTCAGGGAGATTTCGATCCGTTCGATGCCGTCAAGCACCAGCATGCGAAGCTCGCGATCAAAGTTAATCAACTCAGCGGCGTACTCGAGTGTCGTGCCGGTCCGGTATTCGTTGAGAACGCGCACTCGTGGACGGCCGTGTTCATCCACGTAACTCTCGGATTCGCGAAGCGGATACAGATAGCCCGTGACGCGGTAATAGCCCACCGCGCTGAGCAACTGATACCCCGCCTGCCGATCCAGAATAGTGACACCATGAGACTCGAGTTTGTCGAGCTGACCGTCGATCGAGAGCCACTTCTTTGTGTATTTAGCCACGAGCTTCCCTAGTTAAAGAAAATCAGCCCGAGCCGAAAGGCGAGCGGGCTGATCGTGATAGACAAAACTTACCACGGACGGTAAACAGCTGGTAGGCGTTGTGGAAAACCTGTGAGGAGAGTCATTAAGGGCAGTGTCTTACATCTGCCGCGCTGAGTCGACTACGCCGTAAGCCGCTCAATCAGCTCGCGATACCGCGCAGCGGTCTGCTCCACGATGTCGGTGGGCAGCTCGGGCGGAACGCCCTGCTTGTCCCAGTGGGCGGAAAGCCAGTTGCGCACGATCTGCTTGTCAAAGCTCGCCAGACGACCAGGTCCTCCGGCGGCGTAGAGTTCGGCATCCCAGTAGCGACTTGAGTCGCTCGTCAGAACTTCGTCGGCCAGCACGAGAGCACCGGTCTCCGGGTCGGCCCCGAATTCGAACTTGGTGTCAGCGAGAATCACCCCACGCGTCTCAGCGATAGCTGAAGCCCGCGCAAAAATGTCGAGCGAAGCATCCCGAAGCGCAGTCGCAACCTCCGAACCCACGAGTTCAATGGTGCGCTCAAAGCTGATGTTCTCGTCGTGCTCACCCATCGGCGCTTTCCACGCCGGAGTGTAAATCGGTTCGGGCAAGCGGTCGCCATCGCTCAAACCAGCAGGCAGCGCAATGCCGCACACGCTTTGTGATTCCTGATACTCCAACCAGCCACTGCCCGACAGGTAGCCGCGAACGACACACTCCACCGGATACATCTCGAGCCGCTTCACAATCATCGACCGGTCAGCCAGTTCAGCGGGAGCCTCCACAGCAGCAGCATCCGCCAAATGGTTCGGCATATCAGCCAACTGCTCGAACCACCACTTGCTCAGTTGCGTCAGCAAAGCGCCCTTGCTCGGGATGCCCGGCTCCAGCACATGGTCAAACGCACTCACCCGATCACTGGCAACCATGAGCACAAGCTGTGGCTCGTCGGCGCGCACATACAGGTCACGAACTTTGCCGGAATACGTTAGCGTCCAGGCGCTCACCGCAGCAGCATCCGCCCCAGCCGCATCGTTCACAGCGTCACTCACTTCGCGACGCGCAAAGCGATATCGCTGCGGAAGTGTGAGCCCTCGAGGTGAATGTGTCCGAGAGCTTCGTAGGCACGTTCGCGGGCGACGGCGAAGGTCTCGCCGGTCGCGACAACGCTGAGCACGCGTCCGCCGGTGGCGACAAACTCGTCACCCTTTTTGGCGGTCGCAGCGTGGGCGATGGTGATTCCGGGAACGGCGAGTGCGGCATCCAACCCGATAATCGGGCGACCGATCTTGGGGTTCTCGGGGTAGCCCTCGCTCGCGAGCACAACCGTCACAGTAACGTCGTCGCTGAAGACGGGCGCTGCGTGGTCGGCAAGGCCGCCAGTTGCTGCGGCGTAAAGCAGCGAGCTGAGCGGGGTGACCAAACGGGGCAGAACAACCTGCGTCTCGGGGTCACCGAAGCGAGCGTTGAACTCAATAACGCGGATGCCGTCCTTGGTGACAATGAGGCCGCAGTAGAGCAGCCCGATGAAGGGTGTTTGCTCCTCAGCGAGCTGACGGATCGTGGGCAGTGCAATGGTGTCAATCACTTCATCAACGAAGCCCTCGGGGAGCCAGTTGAGCGGAGAATACGCGCCCATGCCGCCCGTATTTGGTCCGTCGTCGCCGTCATAAGCACGCTTGTAATCCTGCGCGGGAGACAGCGGAACAACGCTGTGGCCATCGCTCAATAAGAAGAGGGAAACCTCTTCGCCAGCGAGATACTCCTCAACGAGCACGCTGCCATAGGTGAGCCAATGCTTGGCATGATCGACGGCCGCATTGCGCTCGCCGGTAACGAGAACGCCCTTGCCGGCAGCGAGGCCGTCAGCCTTCACGACATAAGGAGCACCGAATTCGTCGAGAGCCTCAATGGCTTCATCGATCGAGCCGGCGCGGTGGGCGCGGCCGGTAGGGACATTGGCGGCATCCATGATGCGCTTCGCAAAAGTCTTGCTGCCTTCAAGGGCTGCGGCAGCCTTGCCCGGGCCGAACACGGCAATGCCTCGGCGGCGAAGATCATCAGCGACGCCCTCAACGAGAGGAGCCTCTGGCCCGATGATGACGAGTTCGATGTCATTGTCGAGGGCGTATTCGGTAACAACGCTTCCCCGAGTCGGGTCGAGCGCGACAGTTTCAACAACAGCCGCAATGCCGGCGTTGCCGGGCGCAGCCGTGATTTCGTGCGCCTCCTCCTCACTGAGAAGAGACGTAACTATGGCGTGCTCGCGGGCACCGGATCCAAGAACAAGAATTCGCACAAGCACAGCCTAACCAAGCGTTCAGTGTTCCTTGCTAGCGTTTAGGTATGGCACAGCTGAAGATTGCCGCAATTGCTGGCGAAGCAAGCATCCGAATGGTCAAAGACGGTAGAGCAGATCGCGATGCGACCGCCACCGCAGTGAGATATCTCCTGCAAGTTCTCGGGCGCGATGCCGAAGGCAACTCCGTCGAGGTGCGGGTTCCCCCATACGGCGCGGTTCAAGCGATCGAAGGCCCCAACCACACGCGTGGCACCCCGCCCAACGTGGTCGAAATGAATGCCGAAACCTGGATTGCCCTAGCCACGGGAACACGAGAGTGGGCCGAAGCCCTCGACTCCGGCGATATCAGTGCCTCGGGGTCGCGTGCCGACCTCAGCGAATACCTCCCAGTTGTGTGGGAGAGAATAGTGCCGTGAGTATTACGCCAGAACACGAGCCCGCGGCATCCGAACCGCAGCAGCCTGAGCATGCCGTTGAGCAGCTGCCTGGGGTGACCGAAGTGCGCGAGCCTGCGCTCGTTAGTGCTGTCGAATCGGGTGACGTTCTGATTCGACGCGCCCCCAAGTACGGCCCCTTCCTCATCATCGGCGGTGGCGTCGGTGCGATCGTGACGTTCATCCTCACCATGTCATTCCCCGTCGACCCCAATGTCGGGTTTGGCGCACTCTTTGGCTACTTCAGCCTGTTCGGAATTCCGGCCGGCGTAGCGGTGGGCGCCCTTGTTGCCCTCGCGCTCGACCGCGCCTCGATTCGTCGCTCGCGCGCAGCGACCGTCGAACACGAAACAGTCGAGCCAGAATCCTACGAAGGCACTCTCGAGAACTAGCTCAGCGGGTGTCTACCTCAGGGCAGTTTGTGCCGCAGCCTAGCTAGCTCAGTTGGCTTTTCTCGAGCCAGTCGAGGTACTCGGGCGTGATGTTGCCGGAGATGTACTCACCGGTGAAGCAGCTCATTTCGAGCGCCGTTACGTCTGAGCCTTCGATGATCGCAGCCTGCATGTCGGCTACCTCTTGGTAGATGAGGGCATCGGCGCCGAGTTCCATCGCGATTTCGGGAATCTTGCGACCGTGACCGATGAGCTCGGCGCGGCTCGGCATGTTGATGCCATAGACGTGTGGGAAGCGCACGGGCGGTGCTGCTGACGTGAAGGTGACCTTGTTGGCGCCGGCTTCGCGAGCCATCTGCACGATCTCCTTAGAGGTGGTCCCGCGCACGATCGAGTCATCCACGATCAAAATGTTCTTGCCCTTAAATTCGCTGCTCATCGCGTTCAGCTTCTGCTTGACGCTCTTCTTGCGTTCGGCCTGGCCGGGCATGATGAAGGTGCGGCCAACGTAGCGGTTCTTGTAAAAACCTTCGCGGTATTCAACACCGAGCTTCTGCGCCACCTGCATGGCAGCCGGCCGTGAGGAGTCAGGAATCGGCATGACAACGTCGATGTCGCCCATGGGGGTGTACTTGGCAATGGTGTCTGCCAGCTTGTTGCCCAAACGCAGTCGAGCTTCATAAACGGAGATGCCGTTCATGATCGAGTCGGGGCGCGCGAGGTAAACGTATTCGAACGAACACGGAATCAGCACCGGTGCTTTGGCGCACTGCTTGGAGAACATTTCGCCATCGGGCGTGATGAAGATTGCTTCACCGGGGGCAACATCCCGAACCAGTTCGTAGCCAGCACTCTCGAGTACGAGAGATTCGGATGCCACGATCCATTCGTTTCCGACAAGTCCGGTCTGGCGGCGACCCAAAACGAGCGGGCGGATGCCGTACGGGTCGCGGAAGGCGAGCAAGCCGTGACCAGCGATCAGGGCGATCGCGGCATAGGAGCCCTCGACGCGGTCGTGCACGCGGGAGATAGCGGTGAAGACCTGCTCGGGATCGAGGTCGTTGCCCGAAACCTGCTCTTGAAGTTCATTAGCCAACACGTTGACGAGCAGTTCAGTGTCACTCGTGGTGTTGAGGTGGCGGCGGTCAATGCGGAATAGTTCGTCAGTGAGCTGCTGCGTATTGGTGAGGTTGCCGTTGTGAACAAGGATGATGCCGTAGGGCGCGTTCACGTAGAACGGCTGGGCTTCATTCTCGTTAAAGGCATTGCCTTTGGTGGCGTAGCGCACGTGACCGAGGCCGGAGGTTCCGACAAGGTTGCGCATGTCGCGAGTGCGGTAGGCCTCACGAACTTGGCCGTTGGCTTTCTGCAAGTGCAGGGTGCTGCCGTCGGCAGTGGCTATCCCTGTGGAGTCTTGGCCGCGGTGTTGCAATAGCAACAGTGCGTCATAGACCTGCTGGTTGACGGGCTGAGAAGAGACGATACCGACAATGCCGCACATGCTTTCGCGTGGCTCCCTGAGGTCGAAGAGACCGTACCCGGTGTGAGTACGGTCTAGTTTCTCACACCCTAGAGAGACTGCTTTCAGCTGGGCGGGCGGGCGGGCGGGTGCGAGCTGCCGGTACGCTTGAGCCGTGACCGAGAACTCTTCCTCCAGTTATGCCGCAGCCGGTGTTGATACCGCCGCTGGTGACCGTGCCGTCGAACTCATGAAGGCGGCCGTCAGTGCCACTCATGGGCCCAATGTGGTCGGAGGATTCGGCGGATTCGCTGGTCTCTATGACGTTGCGTTCCTCAAGGATTACAAGCACCCCCTGATGGCGACATCAACGGATGGCGTTGGCACGAAGGTCGCAATCGCTCAGGCGATCGATAAGCACGACACCATCGGTCAGGACCTCGTGGGCATGGTCGTTGACGACATCATTGTTGTTGGTGCGAAGCCTCTTTTCATGACCGACTACATTGCGTGCGGCAAAGTTGTACCGTCTCGTATCGCCGACATCGTTGCCGGTATTGCGCGTGGATGCTCGGCTACCGGCACTGCGCTGGTGGGCGGCGAAACAGCAGAACACCCCGGCCTTCTTGGTCCAGACGACTACGACGTTGCCGGTGCTGCCACTGGCGTTGTTGAAGCGGATGCCCAGCTGGGCCCGCACCTTGTTGCGGATGGCGATGTCGTGATCGCGATGGAATCATCCGGCATCCACTCCAACGGTTTCTCTCTCGTGCGCCACATTTTGGCCAACAACAAGATCAGCTACACCGACCGTCTTGACGAGCTCGGTGGAGTCGTGGGTGAAGTGCTCCTCGAGCCCACCCGCCTCTACACAATGCCGCTGCTTAACCTGCTCGATGCGCAGCCGGGTGCCGTGCACTCGCTCAGTCATGTCACCGGTGGCGGAATCGCCGCCAACCTTGCTCGCGTGCTTCCTGTCGGTTCGTGGGTCGAAGTTGAACGTTCGACCTGGTCGCCGCCCGCCGTTTTCCGGGTGCTCTCTGACCTGGCTGGATCCAGCCTCGAGAGTGCTGAAGGAACCTGGAACCTCGGCATCGGCATGATCGCGATTGTGGCTGCAGACGCCGCCGACGCAACGATCGCCGCCCTGACCGCCGACGGCATCCCCTCGTGGGAAGTTGGTCGTGTTTCGATGGCCGCCCATGATCTTTCGGGCTTCGAACAGGGCGCCAAGGGTGTCAACGGTGGCGCTGTGCGACTGAGCGGAAGCTTCGCCCGCTAGCCGTTTGTTAGACGTTTTCCGCGATTGCGGGCGCCCTCAGTAGTGTGTGGATCGCGCGCACGGCAGGTGCCTCTGTCATCGTCGCTCGCCAGATGAGCGAGATCGGTCGAGTGGGCACAGGTTCGCGCAGCGGGATCGCCACAACACCATCAGGAAGGCGTCCGCGCCCGAGTCGAGGCACGAGAGCAACAGCGACGCCTGCCGCAACGAGTTCCACTTGAGAAGCGAACTCTAAGCAGCGATAGTCGATGCGTGGCGGGTGGGGATCACCGCGATACATGTGGCAAAACCACTCGTAACAAATGGTGCCATCCGGCGTACACGCCCAGGTGTGATCCCGCACATCCCCCGGTGTCACGAACGCGTTGAGAGTGAGCGGATCATCTTTGTGAACTAGAACGTCAGCGACGTCGCGAAACAATTCTTCGCTGCAGAGGCTCGGGGGAAGCGTCATCCCTACGCCTTCCCAATGGTGCACAAGCGCAAGGTCGAGGGTGCCAGCGGCAACGGCAGCGATCGCATCCCACGGTTCGAGTTCGGTTACAGTAACGCGAAGCTCCGGGTAGTCGGCGTTGACCTGCGCGAGGAGCGCCGGCAACATCCCACGTACCGCGGTAGAGAAGGCCCCAAGCTTGAGGGTTCCCGCAGGGCGCGCACCTGCGTCATGCAACCGCGAACGGAGCTCTTCGACACGTTCGCGGAGTGTCCCGCCTTCATCCACAACGCGGCGCCCCGCAGCGGTGAGTACGACCCCGCGACCCTCACGATCGAGCAATCGTGCGCCAAGGTCGCGCTCAAGGCGCTTGATTTGTTGTGACACCGCAGAGGGAGTAATGCCAAGACCGGCGGCAGCCGCGTGCACCGTCCCCGTGCGGGAGACGGCAATCAGAGCGTCGACGGCAGCGAGATCGATCATTACGCCATTATGTAACAAACCCACTGGGTAACATGCAAAATCGTGCGCTGGTGTTACATGGTTGAGAGAAGCAGACTCGAACCATGCCCCTTCGTTCCGCGCTTGCTGCTGTTCTTGTCGCCATTATCTGGGGGCTGAACTTTGTGGTCATTGACCTCGGGCTTGAAGACATGCCGCCTGCACTCTTCGTCGCTATCCGTTTCGCCGCCGTCATTGTGCCCGCCATCTTCTTCGTGCCGCGACCAACAGCACGCTTTCGCGACGTTGTGCTCGTCGGACTCTTCATGAGCCTTGGCCAGTTTGGCCTTCTCTACACGGCGCTCGCGATCGGTATGCCTGCGGGCTTAGCCTCGCTCGTTCTACAAGCACAGGTCGTTCTCACCGTGGTATTTGCGGCGCTCGCACTGCACGAAATCCCCACTCGCAGCCAACTCGTCGGGGTGAGCCTCGGAGCATTCGGCCTCGTCGTCGTCGGTAGCGGGCGCGGGGTAGACACGCCAGCGCTGGCCTTTATGGTGACGATTGCCGCAGCCGCCTCTTGGGCAATCGGCAATGTCATTGCCCGTCGAATCGGGCGAGATGGCGCAACGCCGTCACGGCTGGCAGGACTGTCACTCACTGTCTGGTCGGCGCTTGTGGTTCCCGTGCCCATGGTGCTGCTCGCCCTTGCACTCAACGGTGCGAATGCTGTGGGCTTCGCCCTCACTCACCTCACAGTTCCGCAACTGCTGTCGACGGCGTATACGGCTTGGCTTGCGAGCCTCGTGGGTTACGGAATCTGGAATACCTTGCTCGCGCGTCATTCCGCATCTGCCGTAGTGCCGTTCACAATGCTCGTGCCAATCGTCGGGATGGTCACCGCGTGGATAGTTTTGGGCGAGGTCCCCACTCTTGCCGAGGCAGGCGGCGGCGTGATGCTGCTTCTCGGCGTCGCAATCACCACAGGATTGCTCCGTCGTCGCCGCGCCCGAACGCAAAGAGTGTGAATCGCTGGTGCCGTGGGGTTGAATGGGCACTATGGCACCTAAGAAGCCCGAAACTTCGGTTGACGTCGAAACCATCGCTGACGTCGAAACCACCGCTGACGTCGAAACCCCTATTGACGCTGAGCCCGTTGGATCCGCTGAGCCCGCGCAGCCGGAAGAGCTGAGCCGCCCCGAGCCACTAGAGGCGCGAGACGGGTCGCCGGCTGCCGCGCTCTGGAGCCTCAACACGCGCTGGCGCCACATCAACCACGGCTCTTTCGGTGCGGTGCCCGTTTTTGCTCAGCTGCGCCGCATGGCCTACCTGCAAGAGGCCGAAGGCGCCCCCCAACGCTGGTTCATGGCCGCCCCTGCGCGCGTTGCGCAGGCCCGAGCGGACCTAGCCGACTTCATTGGTGTGGATGCCGAGCACTTCGGTTTCGTGCCCAACGCCAGTGCCGGAATGACAGCATCCATTCGCGCTCTCGGGTTGAGTGCTGGCGACGAGATTCTCGTCACCGACCACACCTACGGTGCCGTCGCATTTTCGGCGAAGCGCGAAGCGCGCGAGCGCGGCGCAAAAGTGCGCACCGTGCCCATCGAACTGGATGCGTCAGCGGATGAGGTGCTCGCCAAGCTCGGCAAAGCCCTCGCCAAGAAACCAGCTGGTCTCGTCATTGACGCCTCAAGTTCCTCAACGGCACGCGAGTTTCCGGTGGCGCCCCTCGCAGAACTCGCCGCCAAGCACGGAGTTCCGCTGCTCGTGGATGCAGCCCACGCCCCCGGCGTGAAGAACCGCCCAGCAGAGGGTGTCGCGGCATCCGCTTGGGTGGGAAATTTGCACAAGTTTGCGTGCGGTTTTCGAGGAACCGCAGTGCTCGTTGCTGAGAAGGGGTTCGCTAAGAACCTGTATCCCGTTATCGACTCGTGGGGAATGGACGAGCCGTTTCCTTCACGCTTCGACCATCAAGGAACCCTCGACTACACGCCCTACCTCGCTACGGTAGATGCGATTACAGGTCTCGAGGATCGAATCGGTTGGGATGCCATCCGGGCCTACATCGAGTCGTTGCTCGACTACTCCACCGAGGTAGTTGCTGATGCGCTCGATGCGGCATCGGGTGAAGAATCACGCGTAGCCGTCGGAATGCCCGCCCCCGGAATGCGCCTGCTGCGCCTGCCAGGGTCACTGGGGTCAACCGGCCCCCAAGCAAACGACGTACGTCAACGCATCACCGACGAACTCGGATTCGAAACCCAGATCACCAACTGGCGCGGCACCGGCTACCTGCGCCTCGCAGCCCACGCCTACAACTCAGCAGACGACTACGAACGATTCGCCGAAGATGTTGTGCCGACACTCGTGAGCTGGAGCCGCTAGGCCTAAGGTCACAACCCGGATGCCGCGCTCGCGGCGCGAACACGATCCCCATCGACAGCAATACCCAAACCGGGTTCGGTGAGGGCGGAGAGCCGCCCAGCGCTCGAATGAAGTTCTGGCGCACCAACAAAGTCGTACAGTTCGTTACGGGTCGGAGCAAGCTCGAACTCGGAGCACGCCTCACTCGCTAATGACAATGCGAGCGATGAGGCGTAGACCAAAGGTCCAGCAAAAGCATGAGCATTCGCCTTGACCCCGGCAGCGCCACACAGCGCGGCCGCAGCTCGAAAACCACTCACGCCATCGATGCGCCCCGGATCCATGCCGACGACATCCACCGTTCCTGTGCTCACTATCTCCTGCACCCCGGTGACATTCCACTCGCGCTCGCCGTAGGCAATGAGCACGCCGCGGGCATTGTCGTGAAGCTGACGGTACCCCTCAGGGTTTCGAGCCCCGAGCGGTTCCTCAAGCCACGCGAGACCAAGCGGGGCGAGGGTATCGATGCGTGCCTGAGCTTGCTCGACATTCCAGCCAACGCGGGGACCCACATCGATCATGACGGGGGTGTCATCGCCCAGCGCACCGCGAAGCGCAGTCATGAAGGCAATATCGCGTTCCAGTTCCACGCCCAAACGTGAGGCTCCCGTTTTGCCAAACGCAATTTTGATTCCGGATGCTCCGCGATGCGCCACCCACTCAGCCATCTCAGCAGTCATCTCGCCCAGATCTTCCACAGAGGCATGGCAGGTGATGATCGTGTCGAGGCTCGCATCGGAGACCGCCCCGAGAAGCACCGCCAGATTGGTTCCCTCACGACGGCCGACCAGATCCCACAGCGCCATATCAATCGCCGACACCGCAAAGCTCGCAATCCCCGCACCGCCGTGCCACCACGCATGAGCCGTCATTGTTGCGCTCGCCGACTCCGGGTTCGCCGGGGTGCCCGCGAGTGCGGCAGCAAAACCCCGAACCAGAACGGCAGTCGCGCTTGCAGCCTCGCGCACGATCGTGGCGGCCTCGCCCCAGCCGACAGTGCCAGCGGCATCCTCGACTCGCACAAGGCAGCTGTAGCGGGTGCTGTCGTGGTCGTTGGTTTCGCGGTACGGCAGGGGGTAGGCGTCGATGCGCGCAATTGTGGGGATGCTCATCGGGCGATGCTCCCGCCCTGGGCGGCACTTCGGTAAACAAGTTCGAGCGCCTCTGCAGTGAGGGCGCCAAGCGTTCCGGGGGCGGGGTTGTCTCCGCGCCCGAGGGCTATCTCGATGAGCGCGTTGGCTGGACCTTCTGCCTGATACGCACCATCGCCCGGCGAAAGATCGAGGCGATGTTCTCCGCTGTCTGGCCGATAAATCCAGGCCTCTTCGCGCAGAACATCAACCATGGCCTGCCCCTCGCTGCCGACCGCGCGCACCTGCAAATCGTGCTTATCTTTCCACGCCCCCGCGTGAGCCGAAGCCCCCGAGAGCACTCCAATCGCCCCACTCTCAAAGTTCAGCACTGCCGCATCGTGCAGCTCGACCGGGGTCGTCGCGGCACCAAACATCTGGGCGGATGCCGCAACAATGCGGTCGGGAAACAAGGCGAGGGTCAGCCCGAGGGCATGACTCAATTGTGCTTGACCGTAGCCCCCACCCGAAACAAGCGGGTCAGTCCACGTCGCGGTCTGGGGCACAGAATCCGGGGCCGAATCGGGATAAGAGCCTGTGCCGCTCAGTAGTTCGCGAGTGCTCGACGACATGTGCACGGTGACATGCTCCAAAGCTCCGATGCCCACCCGGGCGATCATCTCCTTTGCGTTGCGGATCATCGCCATGAAGTTCCAACCAAACGCGATCAACAGCTCGCGGTCGTGCTCACGGGCAATCTCCACCAGATCCCACGCCTCCGCCGACGCAATCGTCATCGGCTTCTCGCACAAAACATGCGCGCCAGACCGCAGCGCGGCGGCAGCATGCTCATGGTGCAGCGATGACGGTGACGCGACAATAACGGCATCCACCCCAGGGGCGAGAACGTCGCGATAGTCGGCCGAGGCAAACTCAAAGCCAAAGGTGTCTCGGATGCGTTCGGCGGCATCCAGATTCGACCGGCACACGCCAACCAGTTCAACATCGTCACGAGACTTCAGGGAGGGCAGGTGGGCAGCAACCGCCCACGAGCCTGCACCAATTACTGAGACGCGGATCTTCTTCATTGAACTCCTCCGGATGCCTGACCGGTTGACGGGTTAGTAGGTGAGCAGGTTAGCGGGTGGGCCCGCTAGTTGGTGACGCGATAGCGACTGAGTGCCGAAGCGAGAACGCTGAAGCCTTCAACAAGCTGGCCTTCATAACCGCTGGGGGTGCCGTCTTTCATTCGCCAGTCGTTGCCGGAGCCAAGCCCGCCGAACGAGGTGTCATCAGCAATTGTTGTCGCGAGGTCTTCCAACACCTGGGCCGACTTCTCGGCGAGCCCGACACGTTCGAGCGCATCGACGATGACGCGCGCGCCGTGGTGGGAATACCCACCCTGCTGGTAGCTGCCCATCGGCAGGCCGAACACCACGCCACCGATGTCGTATTCCGGAATGCGCCAGATGTTGAGAGGGATGCCGTTGCGAAAGTCATCGAGCCCGATTGATTCCCAGGCGGCGACGAGGGCTTCCATCACGCCACGAGCCTTATCGACGGGCAGCAGCTCTGTCATGCAGGCCATGCCGTTGAGTTGTGAGAAGCCGTAGTCGTGCAGGGTGCCATCTTTCGAACGCCAGCCGGCAATAATTCCGGTTTCGGGGTTGTAGAAGGTGTCGAAGTACACACTCTGAAGTTTGCTGCGGCTTTCTGCGATTCGTGCCGCAAGCTCGTTCTCTCCCTGTGCTTCGAGCACCGGGATCCAGAGGGTCCACGTTTCGAAGACCACAGCGTTGGCCCACGCATCTTTCCAACCAAACGACAGCACGTCTGCCCAGCAAGTGCTCCACTGGTGGTCGCCACTATTGCCGATGCGCAGGGTTGACTCGACTAGGCCGTCACCGTCAACATCGCGTGCGAGCATCCCTTCAAGTTCACGAATGAGCACGGTGCGGTTGCGAGCAAACCAATCACCGGACTTTTCCCACGCCGCAAAGCGGGCGGCAGCACCGAGGGTGTTGCCGCTCATGTGCACGTACTCGTCGTCGAGGCGGTGGTCGCCGTGCGAGGTGGTGCCACTTCCGTAACTGGGTGCGCCGTCGAGCCAGCGCTGCAGGGAACGACCAACCCATTCCATTGCGGGCAGGGAGGTGGTCTCGACGAGCTGCTCGGCGATGACGGAGACATCGGCCAGGGATGTCGTGCAGTGCATCGAGGCACCATTGTTTGAGTAGGTGGCGGTGTCGCCGCGGAACGGTAACGCCGTGAGGGTGTGACGTTCGAGCATCCGGCGAATCGCATCAGGAGTGTCTTCGGCCAGCGTTGCGAGCGCAGGCGTCTCTACGATCAACTCAATGTCTGCCGTGTGCTTGCCGGCCGGGAGAATGTAGTCGCCAAAGTCGGTGGCGATCTCGCCCACCTTGAGTTCAAGCGTGTTGGTGTCGAGGGGGCGCACCGAGTCGCTTCTCCACTGGGCACCGTCGCTCGCCGAAATATTGAGGGTGCCGTGGCGCGGAAAATGCCACGCGACAGCGCCGGTGAGGAGCCCGGTTTCGCCACGGTAGGCGAGCGGGCCGAGCGCGCACGATGGAGTCACGCGATTGTTCGTAGCGACGTGCCAAGCAGAGCTGGTCCAGGCGCGGCGTTCGGTGTCGCTGGTGCGTTCGACGTGCATCCGGATGCGGTCTGCTTCGACGGTGAACTCAAGAACGTAACGCTGAGATGCGGCGTCACTCACGAACTCATAGCGCACTGTTGACCCGTTCACCGTGGTGGTGCCGACGTAGTCAGTGTGCAGAAAACCGAGCGGCATGAGGCCGCCGATTGCCGTGAATCGCGGCCCCTGAGCAAGGTATTCGGCGTTTTGGTCGCGCAGCACTGGATAGACGCCGGAGGGGTAAACGCCGCTGCGCACGATGTCCATCGAGCGGGGCATCTGCAGCAGGTTGACGTGGGTCTTTCCGTCGCCATCAGCATCGAGAGCGAGGTACGACCAGGCGGGGGAGGTGAGGCGAAAGCCGACCTGCAGGTGGTCTGTCGTGAATCGCAATTCGGTCTGAGTTGTTCGCGCGCTGACGCCGGCCGATTGGCCGGTGAGGTCGATTGCAGCAACGGTGAGGCTGCCTTCGTTGTCAGGTTCCCACTGGTTGTTGGTTTCACCCTCGAGAATCATGCCGGTGGACGCAAGGTTCCAGCCCGGCCACCATTCATCGGTCGCTGCGCGCCGCACTTGAGCTACGAGGGAGCTGGCTTCGAGCCCGCCGAGGTCAAGGCTGGCTCCATTCGCGAGAACCTCTTCGGCGGTGGACCGCAAGTGGCCTACTTCACGCCACTCGTTTTCGCCGTCGGCAGTGAAGACCACTACGTCGAGGGCAGCATCGATTTCTTGACCGCTCGCACACTTGTGATAGCCGGGAGCTTGGGCCACCGAGAGGCGGTTAAAGGTCGCTGGTTTGTTCGTAAAAATCGCCCGCTGGTGAATGATTCGCTCAGCCGGGGCGCCTACTTCGTGCTCTGTCGGGACGCTCCACAGTGAGCGCGTATGGAGCCGCATCGGGGCAGCTTGTTCCATCTCCCACGACGGTGTGGCGAGAGGATGCGAGAAGAGGTTCATCAAAACCGGTAACCTTTCCAGAAACGTTGACAGGACGAATGTAACCAACTTACGCTCTCAACGAAAGCCCAATTGCGAACTCCCGAGGAAATCCACGAATGGCAGCAAAGACGCGCACCCGATCGAAAGTGACCAGCCCCGGTCAAGCTTTCGTCCTGCCCCAACTGCTGCTCATCTTGGCGTTCATCTTCTGGCCCCTTTGCGCTGTCCTCTATTACTCCACGACTCAATACGACGGCCTCTCCGAGCCCATCAACGTCGGGCTCGACAACTTCATCTTCTTGGCAACCTGGCCAGATTTCTACCGCATCCTCCTCAACAACCTCCTCCTCGTTGGCGGCGTCGTGGTTTGGGTGCTTGTGCCCTTCGTGATGGCCATCGCGGTCTTTCCTATGAAGGCTGCTTCAACCATTCGCGCGATCCTTTACATTCCCGCGATGCTCCCACCCATCATCGTCGGTGGTGTCTTTCGCATCGTTCTCGCCGACGAAGGCCCGGTCAACTCCGGCCTTCGCGCGGCGGGACTGGGATTTCTTGCTCCCGGCTGGTTCACCGACCCCAACTTTGTGCTCATTACCGTTGTGGTCGTGATCGGCTGGGCAACACTCGGAAGTGGAGTTCTGTTTTACTCCACCGGGCTCGCCGCAATCTCCCCAAGCTTCATTGAAGCCGCTCAACTCGACGGCGTGAACCGCTGGCAGATGATCTGGCACATCTACCGCCCGGCGCTTCGGCCCATCACGCGTTTCTGGATCCTGCTGCTCACGATCTCCACGGTCACCGGATTCTTCCCCTGGATCTATGGGCTCACCCAGGGCGGCCCCGGTGTGGCATCAACCACTCTCGACTATGCGATCTATGCCACGCTCAATCAGGGATCAACGCTGGGGCGCGGAGCCGCGATCGCCGTTGTCAGCCTCGTGTTTATCGCGCTAATTGTGCTCATCCAGGCGGGAATGCGACGCATCCGCAAGACGGAGGAGTGGAACTAGTCATGAAGAAAAACAACTGGTTCGAGACCGTTATTGTCGCCGTCGCTCTCGTCGTCGTACTTGGCCCGATCCTGTGGGTGGTGCGGGTAGCACTCAAGCCCACCGCGGAATACGTGGGTGAACCGGCCAACTTCGGCGGCACCTGGACCTTCGAGAACCTGACTACCGTGTGGGTCACCGGCGGGATGGCTCAAGCAATCCTGCACTCCACGATCACCGTCGGGGTCGGGGCAACACTCGCGGTCGCCCTCGCTGCCTGCACCGGATTCGCCCTAGCGCGCTATCAATTCATGGGCCGCCGGCTCACCATTGCATTGACGACCGGGGCAATGTTCCTGCCTGCTGCAGCCCTCGTCATCCCCATGTTCGAACTCCTCCAAGTGTGGGGAATGCTCGACTCGCTCGTCTGGCTTGGAGTCGTTTACGGGGTCATGTTCTCGGCATGGGCAACCGTCTTCATGCGCTCGTTCTTCTCACAATTGCCGTCTGAAGTTTTCGAAGCGGGAGATGTGGATGGCGCTGGCCCGATCCGGCAATTCGTCTCCATTGCACTGCCCATGGCTCGTCCCGCTCTAGCAACCGCATTCATCCTCACGTGCTTCTTGCAGTGGAGTGAGCTGCTACTTGCTCTGCTGTTGCTTCCCTCAGGGGACACGCCAACTGTCGCTGTTGCGATCGCGCAGTTTTCGTCACAGTTCCGCACCGGGGGACCGCTCACGGCGGCCGCCATGCTCGTGGGCACTGCCCCGGTGTTATTGCTCTTTGTCGTAGGACAGAGATGGCTGCAAGCAGGGGCCATATCGGGGGCGGTCAAGGACTGAATCTCAGACCGCCCCCTACCCCATGGGTTGATCGCAAGACCATCCCCGCACGACCCCAAGGTGGGCAAGGAAGCACATCACAATCACACTATGGAGGTAAGACCAGTGTCACAGATATTTACGAAACGACGTGGGCTCTCGATTGCTGCGGCAATCGGTGTCGGCGCACTGCTCGCAGGCTGCGCCGGTGGCGACAGCACAGGGTCGGCCGACGGCCCCATCACCCTTCTCACCAGCGGAGACGCTGACACAACTCAGGGCCAAGGCAAGGCAATGAACGACATCATTGCGCTGTTCACAGAACAAAACGGAATCGAGGCAGAACAGGATCGAGTTCCCTTCGATCAGTTCTTGGCATCCGCAACAACAAAGGCTCGAGCAGGAAAACTGGGCGACGTTGTCGAAATGCTGCCCGGTGCCAACTTTGAGTCACTGTTCAGCTCGGTAGCCGACCTCAGCAAAGACCAATTCGCCGACGCTGATCTTCTCAGTGGATGGTCCGCCACCGTCAAGGATGTCGCCGACGACTCCGTATTCGCGGGCGTTCCGGTTGGCGCCCAGGGCGTCGTTTGGTACTACAACAAGGCGCTCTTTGAGCAGGTTGGGCTCGACCCCGAAACGCCACCGGCAACGTGGGACGACATGCTCGCAACGTGTGACGCCTTCAAGGCCGAAGGTATCTCCCCGATCGGAATGTCGGGAAGCGACTCGTTCATCCTCTGGTGGGCCTGGTCGTCACTCTCCCCGCAGTTCTTCTCCACCGACGACGTGAACGCTGTTCGCTCGGGAGACATCGCCCTCAACGACGACCGCTTCCTGGAATCGTTGCAGCCACTGCTCGACTCCTACAACGCTGACTGCTGGAACGACGACTACGCCGGCAAGAAGTTCACGGATGTCGAAGCAGACTTTGCTGCAGGCAAGGTCGCGATGGTCCCAGGGCTTGTTTCTAACGCAATCAACTGGAAGGTGTGGGACGACAAACTCGGTACCGACGCCTATGGAGTCTTCAACGCACCCAAGGTTGCCGGAACAACCCTTCAGGGTCAGTTCTTCAACCCGGTCTTGATGTACGGAGTTAGCGCAAAGTCGGCGAATCCCGAGGCTGCTCTGAAGCTCATCGAGACCATGGCATCCGCTGAGGGTCAAACCATTCTGCTGAAGGAAGCAAGCCAGTTTCCGAACCGCACCGACGTTGATGTTGTTGGCGTGACCGGGAGCACTGGCGCAGGCCAGATTCTCGACATCGTTGATGCCGTCGGCGGCGTCGATGTTGCTCAGAACCAGTTCAACGGTGCTGCGCAGTCTGCTTCTTGGACGAACCTCACCCAGACGATGATCTCGGGTGACCTGGCTGGCTTCCTCGACAACCTCGAAAAGCAGCAACGCGGCTAACTGCGATTGACGACGAGACCGAGCCATCACCCTCACCACACGCGTGGTGGGCGAATAACGGAGTTCACAGAATATGCATGATCAACGAGTTCACGCTGAACGCGATCCGCTGGATCCACAAGCGCACGGCCTGACGATAACCCGCATCGAGACGATCCCCATGGTCGCACCGCTTGCCCGAGAGTTTCGCGGTAGCCACTACCACATGACTCATCGCGCAACCATTGTGACCAGGGTTCATACCGATGCGGGGATCATTGGAGAGGCCTATACCGGGGATGAACACGAGACGATGTTTGACATCGATCGCATCATTCACGAAGAACTCGCGCCAACGCTGATCGGCCAAGATGCAATGGCCATCGAGCGCCTGTGGGATTCCGGGTACAAAGTGACCTTCGATATTCTCCGTGACCGCCGGCTCGGTCTCGTCGCCCTCGCCGCAGTAAACACCGCCATCTGGGATGCCGTAGGTAAAGCCCTAAAAATGCCCCTCTGGAAACTGTGGGGTGGGTATCGCAATGAGCTACCGATGATCGCCATCGGTGGTTACTACGGCGAACCCCTCGGAAGCATTGCCGACGAAATGCACAACTATCAGGAGCTCGGCCTCGCCGGCGTGAAATTCAAAGTTGGTGGGCTCAGCGCGGCAGAAGACGCGGCACGCATCACCGCAGCCCGCGAGGCCGCTGGCGATGACTTCATCATCTGCATCGACGCCAATCAGGGATACAAACCTGCCGTCGCTGTCGACCTGAGTCGTCGGATTGCTGACCTCAACATCCGCTGGTTCGAAGAGCCCGTGGAGTGGCACAACGATAAACGGTCGATGCGCGACGTGCGCTATCAGGGCTCAGTCCCAGTCTGTGCTGGCCAAACCGAATTCAGTGCAAGCGGATGCCGCGACCTCATGGAGACCGGAGCAATCGACGTGTGCAACTTTGACTCGTCGTGGTCAGGCGGACCGACCGCATGGTTGCGAACCGCCGCGATCGCCACCTCCTACGACGTGCAAATGGGGCACCATGAAGAACCGCAGGTGTCTACGCACTTGCTGGCGAGCCAGCCTCACGGCACAATCGCCGAGTGTTTCCACCCCGATCGCGACCCGTTCTGGTGGAACATGATCACTAACAGGCCAAAACTCAACAACGGCACCCTGACCCTGAGCGATCGCCCGGGGCTGGGCTGGGATCTGAACTGGGACTACATCGACCAGTATCGGGTCTCGAAAGACTAGGTGGACAAGAACATGAACGATCACTCTGGAAACCGGCGAGGCGCTAACGAGCGTCGGTCAACGCCGCCACTTCGCCGAGCAGGTATGCGTGAAGTGGCTGAGCGTGCTGGCGTCGCTATCTCGTCGGTTTCTCGAGTGATCTCCGATCATCCTGATGTCAGCGACAAGATGCGCGAACGCGTTCTCGCTGCGATCGAGGAGCTGGGTTTTCAGCCGGACGCGTTGGCGCAAAGCCTGCGCACTGGCGAGAGCTTCACGATCGGGTTCGTTGCCGCCGACATTGGCAACCCACTGTTGGCACAGATCGCGATGGGCGCTGAGCGGGTGCTTCGTCAGCGCGGATATTCGATGCTGGTCGCCAACTCATTCAACGAACCTGGTCTCGCGCTCGAACAATTGAGGTCGATGGAGCAACGGCGCATTGATGGGCTGCTGATTTCGGTCAGCGATGAGACTGATGAAGCGCTCAATAAGGCACTGGAATCGGCGCACTATCCCATCACGCTCATTGACCGTGAGATCGCAGCAACCTCAGCCGCTGCCGTGCTCAGCGACCATGCCACCGGCATCCGTGCTGCTGTCGAGCACCTGATTTCTCTGGGGCACCAATCCATTGCCCTCGTGAATGGCAGCTCGCAAGTGCGCCCGTCGCGGGAACGAGCCGAGACTCTCGCAAGAGTTGCTGGCGAGCATCCGAATATCACCTCAACGATTCGCATGGGTGACTTCAGCGCTGAGCACGGCTACAACGCCACTAAAGAACTCATGACAGCGTCGGATGCTCCTACCGCTCTCATCGCGGGAAGCAACCAGATTCTCGTGGGGGTACTCCGCGCGCTGCGCGAACTCTCGCTCAGCATCCCCGCGGATGTCAGCCTCGTGACGTGCGATGACGTTGCGCTGTCAGAGTTTCTTACCCCTGCAATCAGCACCATTTCGCGTGACCCGGCCTTGATTGGGCGCACAGCAGCTGAGCTTGTGCTTGCTCAACTTTCTGGCGATGCCGGTGCAGAAACCCATCTGCCCACAGGATTCCGAACCACAGACAGTTGCGGTCCGCCGCGACAGAAGTAGAAAGTTTAAACCCATGACCTATCATTCCGTGAGCCCCACGCTTGCCGATCCGATGCCCGCAGACGCCCTTGAGCTGTTGCGTTCCATGTATGAGATTCGTTTCTTCGAAGACGAAATCATGGGGCTATTCAGTCAGAATTTGGTGCGCGGAAGCACCCACCTGTGCCAGGGGCAGGAAGCGGTGACGGTGGGTGTGTGCAGTGCGCTGAGCCCAGGCGACACCATGACGTGCACCTATCGCGGCCACGGAGCCGTGCTCGCTATGGGCGCCCCTCTAGACCGCGCCTTTGGAGAAATTTTGGGGCGTGCGGGTGGGTTGTGTGGAGGCAAAGGCGGCTCCATGCATCTTGCCGACGTTTCCGTTGGTGCGCTGGGATCGAACGCGATCGTCGGCGGCCATCTCCCGACAACGGTGGGCGCAGCGCTGGCAGCGAGCTATCGCGGGACCTCCGAGGTGAGCGTCGCCTTCTTCGGTGACGGATCAACAAACATTGGCGCATTCCACGAGTCGCTCAACCTGGCATCCATTTGGAAGCTGCCCGCCATCTTCGTGATCGAGAACAATCAGTACGGCGAATACTCGACCGTGGCATCAACGACCCCCATTGATCGCTTGAGCGATCGTGCAGCGTCCTACGGAATGCCCGGCGTCTTCGTCGATGGCAACGACGTGATTGCCATGCGCTCGGCAACCAAGACCGCCGTCGAGCGTGCGCGTGCCGGCGAAGGCCCGACACTAATCGAGGCCGATACCTATCGCCACAACGGACACTCGCGAAGCGACCCCGCGAAGTATCGCCCAGAAGACGAAGTGAAGTCGTGGTTCGCGCGCGACCCGATTGTGCAATTGCGAAATGCCATTGAAGCGACTGGTGGAGCGGATGCTGCTGCCGCAGTGGAGCGCACGGCTCACGCCGATGTCGAAGCTGCCCGCGATCTCGCCCTTACCTGGCCAGAACCCGAACTTTCTGCCGGAATGGAGCACATCTACTCATGAGCGACACCCTCAACTATCGCCAAGTCATCGCGCGCGCCATTGCTGACGAGATGCGCGAAGATCCCGACGTGTTCATGATCGGTGAAGACATCGGTGCGGCCGGTGGCGCGTTCAAAACCGCTGCTGGGCTGTTCGAAGAGTTTGGTCCGCGCCGCGTGCGCGATACCCCGATTTCAGAGCAGGCAATTGTCGGAGCCGCTCTTGGTGCCGCGATCATGGGACTTCGCCCGGTGGCCGAAATCATGTTCGCCGACTTTGCGGGGGTTTGCTACGACCAGATCGTTAATCAGGTCGCTAAGCACCGCTATATGACGGGTGGCCAAGTCACCGTGCCGCTGACCATCAGAATGGCAAACGGTGCCGGTACTGGTTTCGCGGCTCAACATTCTCAGGCTGGCGAGAACTGGTTCCTCAACGTTCCGGGCCTCAAGATCGTGGTTCCGTCGACAGTAGAAGACCTTTACGGACTGTTGCGTGGCTCTATTCGCGACAACGACCCGGTGCTCTTCTTCGAGCACAAGGGGCTCTTCTCGCTGAAAGGCTCGGTGCCAACGGGAGACGCAGCGGTTCTTCCGCTGGGGGTGGCATCCGTCGTCCGTGCCGGTAAGGACATCACTATTGTTGCGACCCAGCAGATGCGGCACCGTTCTGTCGAGGCGGCCGAGGCGCTCGCCGCGGTTGGCATCGCGGCTGAAGTTATTGATCCTCGAACGCTGATTCCGTTCGATGATGACGCGGTTGCTCGTTCACTGGCGAAAACTTCGCGGCTATTGGTGGTTCAGGAATCCCCGCAAGACGGCAGTTGGGGCGCATCATTGGTCTCCCGCATGACTACACAACACTTCACGCTTCTGGATGCTCCGCCGTCGCTGCTCTCCAGCCCCGACTCACCTGTGCCCTATGCCGGTGTGCTGGAAGAGGCATGGTTGCCCTCCGTTGAGGCGATTGTGGCGAAGGCAAAAGAATTGGTGGCGTTTTAGCCGAAAGCCCACGCACAAAAAGTCGAACGCCCGGCCCTCGAGGGGTTAGGCGTTCGACTTTTGTGGTGAAACTGCGTTTATCGTGAAGTTTCGTGTGTGGCAAAGGATGTTGTTAGGCGCTTCGAGTTTCCTCGTCGTCTTCGTCATCTTCGACATCGTATTCATCGCTGGAGGAAGCTCCAGCTGAATACTCAGGCCACTTTTCACTATCTTCGGAGACAGGAGCTGAACTCTCTGACCCACTTAATTCTCGGGCAAGCGCGCCATAGTTTGTGTCTGGGCTGAAGTACTTCAAATCCCGAGCAACCTTGGTGTGCTTTGCCTTCTGACGGCCGCGTCCCATGCGAGACCCCCTCATACTTCTGTCCCGGTGCACTGACGGTGGCCAGCGAACGAGCGAACAGGGATGGATGAAAACTAACCCACAGTTTAGCACGACGGTTACCTATCTCTTCGTGGTCTATGCACAGGTGGCCCGGTGGCGGGTAACGTTAGCGCGTGACATCCACTCTCGAAACCGACACTTCAGTCGTCGTCATCGGTGCAGGTCAGGCAGGCCTCTCTGTTGCCTACTACTTGCGTCGGCTCGGGCTAGACCCGGGTAACGACTTTGTGTTGCTCGACCGCGGCCCAAACACGGGTGGTGCGTGGCAGTTTCGGTGGGAAGCATTGCGCATTGGTTCGGCCCACCGCATCAACGATCTTCCGGGCTTTGACGAGTTGGGTTTGAGTTTCGAGACCGCTGACAAACACATGCCAGCAAAAAAGGTTGTCGCAGACTATTACCGCGAATACGAAAAGCACTACGACTTCCAAGTGGTTCGCGACGCTGACGTCATCTCTGTCGAAAACGAGGGCGAGCACTTGCGAGTCACCTTCGTCCTCGACGGCGAAGAAACGAAATCGGTCACGACCACGACCGTTGTGAACGCGACCGGCACGTGGGGTGCTCCGTTCATCCCCTGGTACCCGGGCCTCAAGTCATTCGACGGTCGCCACCTCCACACGAGCGAGTACAAGAGCGCCCGAGAGTTCACCGATCAGAGCGTTGTTGTTGTTGGAGGGGGAACCTCGGCAATCGGCTTCTTGCTTGAGCTCGAAAATGTTGCCAAGAACCTGACGTGGGTCAGTCGCCGCCCCATCGATTTTCTTGAAGACGGCGGGCTCAACCTTGAAGCTCGCAAAGAAGCAGTACAGATGCAAGACGAAGCGGCCCGGGCGGGACGAGCGCTTCCCAGCATTGTTAGTGGCACCGGCGTTCCGCGCACCCGTCGTATCCAAGCCGGTATCGAACGCGGTGTGCTGACCCCGCGCCCCATGTTCTCCAGCATCGAGCCAGACGGGGTGCGGTGGAAAGACGGCGCCTTCCAACAAGCGGATGCCATCATCTGGTCGACAGGATTCCGCCCAGAATTGCGTCACCTCGCGCCCCTCAAGCTTCGCGAGAAAGAGGGCGGGGTCTCTGTCGGGCAAGGCGTTGCCTGGAAAGATCCTCGCGTCTTCTTTGCCGGGTACGGACCTCAAGCATCCACAATTGGGGCGAACCGGGCGGGGCGGATGATCGCCAGACAGGTCATCGCTACGCTCAGCAAAATTCAGGCAATGAAAAACGGCCGCTAAAACGCAATGACTCGTTACGGTGGGGAGTGAGGCGAGCCTCCATCCGTGCATCAGCGAAGAGCATCTGTGAAGAAAGTGATCGACTATGTCTGAACCCGTCATCCATGTCGCCCAAGAAGTTCAGGATGCGGTTCGTGAGAATCGTCCTGTTGTCGCTCTCGAGTCCACGATCTTCACTCACGGACTCCCTCGACCGCGCAATCTTGAGGTCGCGTTGGAAGCCGAAGCCAGCCTTCGCGCGCAGGGAGTCACTCCGGCGACGATTGGTGTCTATAACGGCGTACCAACGGTAGGACTCAGCACGGAGCAGATCACGACTCTGTCGAACTCGGATGACATTGCCAAAGTGAGCCTGCGCGACCTGCCAGTCGTGCGTGCACTCGGCAAACACGGCGGCACCACTGTGGCAGCGACGGCATTTCTCGCCCATCACGCGGGAGTGAAGGTGTTCTCGACCGGCGGCCTCGGCGGGGTGCATCACGGAGCCTCCGAGACTTTCGATGAGTCCGCGGACATGACGACACTGGCCCAGATTCCGATACTGGTCATCAGCGCCGGGGTGAAATCAATTCTTGATATCCCCGCAACGCTCGAACGCTTCGAGACCCTCAACATCCCCGTCATCGGCTATGGAACGACGAAGTATCCGGGCTTCTACGTCACTGACTCAGGATTCACGATCGGCTACTCGGTTGACACCCCCGAGGAGGCTGCTGCGATTGTCACGGCACGCGACGAACTCGGGCTGCCGCAGTCTGTGCTGCTGGCTAACCCCGTTGCCGCCGACAAGCAACTGCCGCCAGAGCAACTTGACGACATCCTTGCGCGGGCGTGGGCTGAGGCCGACAAGCAGGGCATTAGTGGCAATGCATCGACACCGTTCTTGCTCGACTTCATTCAGAGGGATACCCACGGCGTGAGCCTGGATGTCAATGTCGAGGTCTATCGAGGCAACGTTGCTCTCGGCGGGCTCGTTGCCGCGGCGCTGACCCGCTAGGGGCAGGGAGCAATCGTGTTGGGAATCCTCGGAGATCTCGTCGAAGACGTCGTTGTTTGGTTGTCGGAACCACTCAGGCATGGCACAGATACGGATGTCGAAATTTTTCACACTCGGGGCGGCAGCGGGGCGAATGTTGCCAGCTTTGCCGCACGGCTCGCCCCAACCCGATTCATCGGGTGCGTTGGTGATGACAATCTCGGGGACTCGCTGGTTCGCGACCTCGAGGCTGAGGGCGTTGATGTGCGTGTGCAGCGCGCAGGGGCTACCGGAACTATCGTCATTCTGATTGATCAGGATGGCGAGCGCAGCATGCTGCCGAACCGGGGAGCGGCGACGCTGCTCGATGAGGTGCCTGATGAGTGGCTTGATGGGCTTGAGCTTCTGCACGTCTCGGCGTACTCCTTCAACGGCAGTCCGGTTGGCGAGACCACAGTCGACGTGATCCGTCGTGCCAAGGCGAGGGGAATTCTGGTGTCCATCGATGTCGCTTCCACGGGGATGCTCGCCCAATTCGGGGTCGAACCGTTTCTTGAGTTGATGGCTGATCTTCGCCCTGACTTTCTTGTGGGAAATAGGAGCGAAACGGCGTTTCTGGGTTTGGTCGTTGACGGCGAGCTCGGCCCTCACGCCGCTCGGCTTCCGGACACCATCGTGGTCACCAAAGCGGGCGCCGATCCCACCGTCGTGCACCGACCCCACGGCGAGCGAGTTGAGGTTTCGGTGCCGATCGTGCAGGAGATTCGCGACCTCACGGGTGCCGGCGACGCCTTTGCTGCGGGATTTCTGATTGCCTATCTCGCGACTCGTGGCCTGCACGAAGCCTGCGTCGGCGGTCACGAGTCTGCCGCCCTCGTTCTCGCGTCCCCGGGAGCATCAATCAGATGAGTCAACTATTTGTAAAGATTTGCGGGATCTCTACCGAGGATGCCACCGCCGCGGTAGCTGAGAGCAGAGCCGACGCTATCGGCTTCGTATTTGCGCCAGGCAGCCCACGCTTCGTCACTGCCGAGCATGCGCGTTCACTCGCCGCTGAGTTGCCGTCATCGATCGAAACCGTGGGAGTCTTTCGCAATCAGCCCATCGAAAGCGTGCTGCGGACCGCGAGCAGCGCTCGCCTCGCAACCGTGCAGCTGCACGGCGACGAGACCGTTGCCGATTTCGATCGTCTTCGTGCCGAGGGCTTTGGCGCCATTCGGGCGATCTCGATCGATGAGTACCGCAAGCTCAGCGGCACCGGCGAACTGCAGTCAGACGACCGGCTGCTGATCGATGCCGTCACGCCCGGAGGTGGAGCCACTTTCGACCCCGGCTTGCTTGAGGGCGGCGACCTGCCAAGATCGTGGGTCCTTGCGGGCGGATTGACGCCGATCAACGTCGTGGAATTGGTTCGAGCCGCGCATCCGACCGGTGTTGATGTCTCAAGCGGTGTCGAATCACGTCGTGGAGTGAAAGACCCTGCCCTGATTCGCGCTTTCGTTGACGCAGCGCGGACGATCTGATTCGCGCAGCTGCCTAGTAGCGCAAAGTGGGAGCGGTCAGAGCCTAGCGCTCGGTGGCGAGAGCGATGAGCCAAAAGTAGGTTGCTGCTGCAGCACCGATACCAACGATGAGGTTGGCCGCAATGCTGAGGAGTGCGGTGCGAACCCGCTTCATTGTGATGAATTGCATCGTCTCAACGCTGAGAGTGCTGAAGGTGGTGAGTCCGCCGCAGAGTCCAGTGAGGAGCACAACCTCAAGGTTTGGGTCGATGGTGCCGACGTGCGCGAGGCCGGCGAGAAGTCCACCGAGCGCCGAGCCAACTACGTTCACGGTGAGCACGGCCCAGGGGAAAGTTGTGTTCGAGGCGAAGGCGCGAGATGTGAGATAGCGCAAGACTGCCCCGGCGGCACCCGCGCCAAGGATTGCGACAACTACCCCGGAGGTCACTCGTTCACCAAGTCCGCCTGCATAGGTTCACTCACAACAGGCGCACGAGAGTCGTCATCGTTGAAGGGCGCTCGACGAGTGCCAAGCCACAGCCCGAAAGCTGCTGCGGCCAAACCGAGAACCATTGTCGCGGCGATGTAGATGACAGCAAGGATCCACTGGTCGACACCGAGGAGGTGCACTGCGGCGACAGCGAGCGCCGAGAACGTCGTGAATGAGCCAAGCATCCCGGCACCGAGCCCAGCGCGTGCCCATGACGGCGAAGGGCGCCACATCGCTGCCACGATGAAGGCAAGCACAAAGCTGCCAATGATGTTTGCGATGAGTGTAGACACCGGGAAAAGATCGTCACTCGTCATAAAGGCGAGATCGAGAGCGAAACGCATTCCCGTGCCGAGCGCGCCACCAATCGCAACAGCAACAAGGTCCCGAATCATCGCGTGCCCTTTCGGTGGTCCGTGGCGGTTGGCTCGCACTGTCACCTTATGACAAAACGGCACCTCGCCGTGGGGTGTTGCGGCCCTAGACTTGCTCCATGCCCCGCACTGCGTCACGTCGCCGCTTGTGGCCGTGGATCGTACTGGTTGTTGTTCTGGTGCTTCTCGTGCCGATCGCCATAATTGTGGTGCCGATCCTTACGCACGAGAGTGCTGGTCAATCGAATCAGCAGCAGACGGATGAGCAGTGGCCGCTCTCCGTAACGGCCAAGGGCGACGATGGGCGAACGCGCACTCTCAGCGTTGCCGGTGAGGACGGTGAGCCGATCGACACTGAGGCTCTCGTGCGCGGAGAACGGGTAGTCGTGACCGGTACCGGCTATGACGGTTCGCAGGGCGTTTATGTTGCTGTGTGCGTCATCCCCACAAGCGCCGCCGAAAAACCAGGCCCCTGCATTGGCGGTGTCCCCAGTCAGCAGCAAGAAGACGTTGCAGCAGGCACCGTGCAGTGGGCTCCCAGCAATTGGATCAACGCCGATTGGGCGTGGCGTCTCTTCGGCGCTCGCAGTTTTGATGACAGTTCTGCCGGCACTTTCACCGCCTACCTGGAACTGGGCGACCCCCTCGGTGAGGATGCCGATTGCATCACTAATGCCTGCGGCATCTACACGCGCAATGACCACACGGCACTCAATGACCGTGTTCAGGATGTCTACGTTCCGGCGCAGTTCAGCGAATAGCGGCCTCGGCCGCCGTCTCCGCAGTGGGACTGATCGCAGCACGCACCATCAGCCGGGGGATCGTAAAGTGCACGATCGGGCCAATCAGCAGCGCGAATGCGAGCGTGCCCCAGCCCAGGTTTCCCCCTAGGACGGCACCGATGGTGAGCACCACTAGTTCGATGCTGCTGCGAACAACCCAAATCTTGCCACCATATTTGCGGTGGATGCCCGTCATGAGGCCATCGCGGGGCCCTGGCCCGAATCGCGCACCCAGATAGAGGCCGGTTGCGATGCCGAGGAGCAGCAAGCCAGCGACGAAGAGCAGGATGCGGGGGAGGAGCCCCTCAACATCGGGCAGTATCCAGAGCCCGATTTGAGCACTCGGGCCGACGAGGGCAACGTTGAAGACGGTGCCGATTCCGGGTTTCTGGCGAATAGGGATCCACAGCAGCAGCACGATTAGCCCAATGATGTTGGTGACGAAGCCAAAGGGAATGCCGGTGGTGAGCGAGACACCTTGGCCGAGAACATCCCAGGGTGCGACTCCGATTTCGGCGCGGATCATGAGCGCAATGGCGAAGCCGTACAAGAAGAGCCCGAAGGCGAGTTGGAGCACACGGCGAGCCATGATGAGGCGAGGAGTCATAAACATATCCAATTACGCGATTGGACTCTGAACAAGAGGCCAATTCGGCTACTCTGGCCTCATGAATAGCCTTTCTGCGCGTGCATTGGTTGTGATGATGGGCGAATGGAGGTCCGCAGCATCCACTTCGGCTTATGTGGCTGTTGCCGACCGCATCCGTCTCCTTGTCATGGATGGCCGCATCCTGACCTCAACGCGACTTCCTGCTGAGCGGGAGTTGGCGCTCGCTCTCGGGGTGAGCCGCACCACGGTGACGGCGGCGTACTCGTCGCTGCGCGAGGGCGGCTACGTCGAGAGCACGCGTGGTTCGGGAAGTGTTGCGCAGCTACCGCACCGATCGTCGCTGATCCCCGATGCTGCAGCCCCGCAGATGCTAGATTTCAGCAAATCCACTATGTCGGCGGCGCCCGAAGTGATTGCCGCGTCTCGCCTCGCAGCCGAACAGCTTCCCGCCTATCTGGGCGAGTCTGGTTTCGATCCGGTGGGAATTCCGGTGTTGCGGGAGGCCATCGCGCAGCGCTATGCCGACCGCGGTCTGCCGACGAGTCCCGACCAGATCATGGTCACCCTTGGCGCCCAGCACGCGATCGCGCTCATCTCCCGCACCCTCATGTCTCGCGGTGACCGCGCGCTCATGGAGAATCCGAGCTACCCGCACGCCCTCGATGCGCTCCGTGCTGCCGGTGCTCGCCTCGTTCCCGTTGGTGTCTCGACCGAGACGGGGTGGGATGCGCTCGCCGTCGAGCAGGCCATCCAGCGCACCAGCCCGTCGCTGGCCTACTTGATGCCCGACTTTCACAACCCCACCGGGCAATCGATGCCCGATGAACTTCGCGGAAAGCTGCTCTCGCTTGCCGCACGCCACGGCACTGCCGTGATCGCTGACGAGACGATGGCTGAGCTCAACCTCGATGGCACCGGCAACCGACTGCCATTCGCTGCTCATGGCAATGCGATCTCGGTGGGGTCGGTCGGCAAGACGGTGTGGGGTGGTTTGCGCACCGGCTGGATCCGCGCCGACCACGCCACCATTCGCCAACTCGTTCGCGCACGCTCTGCTGGTGACCTCGGAACCCCACTGCTTGAGCAACTTGTCGTCACCAACGTTCTCAAAGATTTCCCGTCAATTCTGGATGCCCGACGCACGTCACTGCGCGCCGGTCGCGAGCACCTCTCCTCCCTCCTCGCCGAGCAACTGCCGTCCTGGCAAGTGCCCCACACCCCGGGTGGAATGACCGCCTGGGTTGGGCTCGGCCAACCTGTGAGCTCTCAACTCGTTTTGGCGGCCCGCAACGAAGGGCTCGTGATTGCTGCCGGACCACGCTTCGGCATGGACGGGGCCTTTGAGAGATTCCTGCGCATTCCCTTCAGTGGAAACTCTGCAGAACTGGAACAGGGTGTCTCGGCACTGGCCGCCGCCTGGTCGACAGTGATGCGGCATCCGTTCTCGCCGGCGAGTAGCGAACTCGCCAACGTCGTTTAGTCCACAAGTAATCTCGCGAGAGTACGCGGAATACCTAACGTGCTGAGAGAATTGACTGAACCAGCATGTGGTTGCCCGTGAAAATGGTCGGCCGTGTGTGAACCGACGCGTCCGCGACCCACAGCAACGAAAGTCTCCTCGTGCATCTGCTCTCCGTATTCTCTTTGCGCAACCGAGCCCTCATTGCGCTCGTCACCATCGTCATCGGAATTTTCGGTGGGGTGGCGCTGACGTCGCTCAAGCAAGAGCTCATCCCATCGCTCTCGCTGCCGCAGATCTTCATCATCTCGACCTACCCGGGTGCTTCACCCGCCGTCGTCGATAAGGATGTCTCCGCGCCCATCGAGGCCGCGATTCAGGGAGTGCCCGGTCTCGAATCGACCACGGCAACATCGAACTCCAACTTCTCGAACATCTCCGCGTCGTTCGACTACGGCACCAACATCGCCACCGCCGAGCAGAAAATCCAGCTCGCAATCAACCGCATCTCAGGCCAGTTGCCTGACTCTGCCACCACTCAGGTCTTCACGTTCAACTTCACCGACCTGCCCGTCGTTCAGATTGCTGTCTCGAGCGACCTCGATGCCAAAGAACTGTCTCGCAAGCTCGAAGCATCAACGCTCGTTGAACTCAACAAGCTGGATGGCGTCAGTGATGCCAGTCTGCTTGGCACCTCAACGCAACGTGTGGTCATCACTCCCGATGCCGAGAAGCTCTTTGCGAATGGACTAACCAACGCAGACATTCGCTCGGCCCTCGACGATAACGGCGTTCTCTTACCGGCCGGTGAGATTACCGAAGACGGCCAGACCCTCACCGTTCAGGCCGGAAACCGCATCATTTCAACCGATGCGATCGCTGCTCTTCCGCTGCTCGGCGGTACGAACACCGAAGTCGTGACTCTCGCAGATGTTTCTCAGGTCGAGGTGATTGATGATCCCCAGACTGGAATCTCGCGAGTCGATGGTCAAGACGCGCTCACGATCGCCATCACCAAGAGCCCGGCAGGCAACACGGTTGCGGTATCGCAAGCCGTAAACGACCTCATCCCCGAACTCGAAAGTGCTCTCGGGAGCAACACCACGTTCACGGTGGTCTTTGACCAGGCTCCCTTTATTCAAGAGTCAATCAATAGCCTCACGACCGAAGGCCTCCTCGGGCTCGTCTTCGCCGTGATCATCATTTTGGTGTTCCTGCTGTCGATCCGCTCGACACTAGTTACCGCAATCTCGATCCCGGCATCCGTGCTCATCACCTTCATTGGAATGCAGGTCTCGGGCTACACGCTCAACATCATCACGCTCGGTGCGCTCACCATCTCCATTGGTCGTGTGGTGGATGACTCGATTGTGGTCATTGAGAACATCAAGCGCCATGTGTCGATGGGCGAGCCAAAACTGCAAGCCATCCAGACTGCCGTCAAGGAAGTTGCGGGAGCGATCACGGCATCCACCGTGACCACGATCGCTGTGTTCTTGCCGCTCGCGCTCGTCGGAGACATCACGGGCGAACTGTTCCGCCCGTTCGCTCTGACGACGGCAATTGCTCTCGCGGCATCACTCTTCGTTTCACTCACGATCGTTCCGGTGCTCGCCTACTGGTTCCTCGGAAACAAGGTGGCACCGCGTCACACCGAGGAAGCCGTCGAGCACGCTCATGCCGTCAGCATGCCTCAGGCGGAGAAGATAACCGCGTTGCAGCGCGGGTACCTCCCCGTAATCAATTGGACGCTCAAGCGCCCCGTTGCGACTCTTCTTGTTGCCGTTCTCCTGCTGGGCGGAACCGTTGCCCTCATCCCTTTCATGAAGACCAACTTCATCGGTGACAGCGGCCAAAACACTCTCACCGTCAGCCAGACGTTGCCGCTCGGTGCAAGCCTTGAAGCGCGCGACGAAGCAGCGAAGAAGGTCGAAGAGGTGCTCATCGACCTCGACGGAGTCGAGACCGTGCAACTATCCATCGGTTCAAGTGGCGGATCGTTGCGGGCAGCATTCTCGAGCGGCGGTGCGAGCACCTTCTCGCTCACCACAGACCCTGAAGTCGACCAGGTCGAGCTTCAAGCAGCTGTGCGTGATGCTGTCGCCAAAATCGACGACGCCGGCGAAGTAACTCTTGCTTCGGCATCCAGCGGGTACGCCTCGAGTGACATCGAGATCAACATCACCGCAACGAGCGATGCCGAACTGCGTGAAGCATCGGATGCCCTGCTCGAGCAGGTGCGCGACCTCGATGTCGTTGCCGAAGCAACAAGCAACCTCTCGGAACAGCAGCCCTTCATCTCGATCACGGTAGATCGTGACAAGGCTGCAGCCCTCGGACTCAGTGAAATTGCTGTCGGCGGAATTGTTGCCGGTGCGATGAACCCCAGCGCTGTCGGCAGCGCCGTCATCGACGAATCGACTCTGTCGATCTACATCCTGAACGAGATCGCGCCCGTCACCATTCAAGAGTTGCGCGACTTCCAGATTCCGAGTGCCGCCGGTCTTGTTCCGCTCACCGATGTCGCGACCGTCGATGTCGAAGACGGGCCAGCGAGCATCACCTCGGTTAAGGGAGTGCGCAGTGCGACTCTCAGCGTGACACCGGGCAGTGACGACGTGGGAACGGCATCCGCTCTGGTTGCTGCCGCTGTTGATGAAGCTGATCTGCCTGCTGGTGCTTCGGCATCACTGGGTGGTGTTGCCACGGAACAGACGGATGCGTTCCAGCAGCTCGGACTTGCCCTCCTGATCGCGATTCTGATCGTCTACGTTGTGATGGTTGCGACCTTCAAGAGCTTGCGTCAGCCACTGCTCTTGCTCGTCTCGGTACCCTTCGCGGCGACCGGTGCGATTGCGCTCCAGGTCATCTCTGGCATCCCTCTCGGTGTTGCATCGTTGATTGGTGTGCTCATGCTGATCGGTATTGTCGTGACGAACGCGATCGTGCTTGTCGACCTCATCAACCAGTACCGAGTGAAGGGTATGCGCGCTCGCGAAGCCATCATTGAGGGCTCGTCTCGTCGACTTCGCCCGATCCTGATGACGGCCGCGGCGACAATTTTCGCTCTGCTTCCTCTCGGTATTGGCCTCACGGGTGAAGGCGGATTCATTTCGCAGCCGCTCGCGATCATCGTGATCGGTGGCCTGGTCTCGTCGACACTCCTCACGTTGGTCGTGCTTCCGGTTCTCTACTACCTCGTTGAAGGTGCCAAGGAACGTCGCGAAGACCGCAAGGCCGCTGGTACAGATCGCAAGAGTCGTCGCGCCGCCAAAAAGGCTGGTCGCGAAACTAGCGCAGTGGGTGCCACCGGCTAAGGTTTCTGGCTAATCCATTTTCCTCAGATGGCCTAGGCTGATCTGGGGGAAATGGAGATTCTGTCATGAATTTCGCGTGTCTGCTAAAGGACACCTTCGCGTTGCAATTCGCGGTGAACTCGCGCCTCAAATAGCGCGGAGCCTCCAATCGATCCTCGCTATCGAGAGCGCAATGAAGTAATGTAGATAAGTCGGCTCAAGACAGCGCGAAATCTCGCGTATGGGTTTGTAAGTCTTGCGGGCCGGTTTGTCAGCCAATCCAGCTGATGACAATCACACGAATGTATGTGACGGCCTCGGTCAAAGACTGCCCGGGTTCAGAAGTGCAGTGCACGAACGCTCAAGCTAGTTGGAAGATGCCTAATCAGCGTCTACCAAATTAAATTGGTGAGCGTTAGCGTGCGCGCGTACTCCACGCACTAGATGTGTTCCATCTACGAATAACCCGGAAAGAACTATGCCTAATTTCAATAAACCTGCCACCGGCCGTGGCGGAAAAAACTTCAAGTCTGCCCCTAAGGGCGGCGGCGGAGCACGCAGCGAAGGCCACCGCGGATTCCGCCCAGACCAGGGCGAAGCGCCCAAGCGTCGCTGGAGTGCCGACGACCGCGCTGCACGTACCGGGGACCGCAACACTGGTGGAGCCCGTGGCGGCCGCGACGAACGTCGCCCCGACTGGACTCCCCGCGAAAAGCCTGCCCGTGGTGGACGCCCCGAAAACGGCGACCGCAACGATCGTCCCTCCTACGGTGACCGCCCGCAGCGCAACGAACGCGGAGCATATGGCGACCGCCCACAGCGCAGCAGCGATCGTCCTTCCTACGGTGACCGTCCCGAGCGTGGAGGCCGCCCGTCCCACGGCGACCGCAACGAGCGCCCACAGCGTGATTCGCGCCCCGAACGTGGCGGCTACGCCGGTCGTTCAGAGCGTCCCTCGTATGGTGACCGTCCCGACCGCGGTGCATCTGCTGGCCGCAGCGAGCGTCCCTCCTACAACGATCGCAACAGCTCTGGCCGCAACGAGCGTCCGTCTTACAACGACCGCAATGCCGGCGGCCGCAGCGAGCGTCCCTCGTATGGTGACCGCCCCGACCGTGGCTCGCGTCCCTCCTACAACGATCGCAACAACTCTGGTCGCACTGAGCGTCCGTCGTACAGCGACCGCAACGACCGCACTGAGCGTCCCGAGCGCAGCGAGCGCCCGTCTTACGGCGACCGTCCCGACCGTGGCGCCTCTGCTGGTCGCAGCGAGCGTCCGTCGTACAACGATCGTGCCCAGCGCACTGAGCGCCCCGCCTACAACGAGCGCCCCCAGCGTTCAGAGCGTCCCTCCTACAGCGACCGTCCTGACCGTGGCTCGCGTCCGTCGTACAACGACCGCAACGACCGCCCGCAGCGTTCCGAGCCGCGCGAAAGCTCGTACTACCCGGCCCGCGATGGCAAGTCGTCGCACTCGCAGCAAGAAGATGTTGTTCTTGAGCGTCTCGTAGCCAAGACCGTTACTGCCAGCGATGTTGAAGGCAAGTCCTTCATCGACCTGGGTATCGGCTCGAACATTTCGCGTCAGCTCGCATCCATGGGTGCAGAGTCGCCGTTCCCCATCCAGGCAGCAACCATTCCAGACGTTCTCGCCGGCAAGGATGTTCTTGGCCGCGGAAAAACCGGATCGGGCAAGACCATTGCTTTCGGTGCGCCCCTCGTTGAGCGCCTCATGGAAAACAATGGTGGCAAGGATCGTCAGATGGGCCGCAAGCCGCGCGCCCTCATCCTCGCTCCGACTCGTGAGCTTGCTCAGCAGATCGATCGCACCATTCAGCCCATCGCTCGCAGTGTTGGCCTGTTCACCACGACCATCGTGGGTGGCGTTCCTCAGTACAAGCAGGTTGCAGCCCTCACCCGTGGCGTCGATGTCATCATCGCGACCCCCGGCCGTGTTGAAGACCTCATCGAGCAGGGTCGTCTCGACCTCAGCCAGGTGAAGGTCACTGTTCTCGACGAAGCAGACCACATGTGCGACCTCGGGTTCCTCGAGCCCGTTCAGCGCATCCTGCGTGAAACCAGCGAGGGCGGCCAGAAGCTGCTGTTCTCGGCAACCCTCGACAAGGGTGTTGCCACTCTCGTCAAGGAATTCCTTGTTGACCCGGCCGTGCACGAGGTTGCTGGCGAAGACCAGGCTTCTTCCACGATCGACCACAAGGTTCTGCTCATCGAACAGCGCGACAAGCGTGCGATCATCAAGCAGCTTTCCGCTGGTACGGGCAAGACTCTCGTTTTCACCCGCACGCGTGCGTTTGCTGAAGAGATGGCCGAATTCTTGAGCATGGGGGGAACCCCGGCGACGAGCCTTCACGGTGACCTCAACCAGTCGCGTCGTACCCGCAACCTGCAGATGCTTACGAGTGGCAAGGTCAACGTGCTCGTCGCGACAGACGTTGCAGCCCGCGGCATCCACGTGGATGACATCAGCCTCGTTATTCAGGCCGATGCTCCTGAGGAGTACAAGACGTACCTGCACCGCGCTGGCCGTACCGGTCGCGCAGGCAAGGCTGGAACCGTTGTCACGCTCATCCCGCGCAACCGTCGTCGCAAGATGGACGAACTCCTCGGCCGCGCCGAGATCGATGCAGAGTCGGTCGACGTAGCGCCTGGTGATTCGTTCGTCGACAAGCTGGCTGCGCTCTAACAAGCAGACCGCTCACTCGAGCACACGAAAGCCCCGGATGCCCCACTCATGTGGTCGGCAGCCGGGGTTTTCTGCATTCGTGGGGTGTGGAAAAGTTCCGTAGTCTGTAGTATCAATAGTGATATCAAGTACCGTGACGAGTACAGAGAAGTTGTTAGCTCAAATGAGGCGCTCTCCGAAAGGGGTGCGGTTCGCAGATCTTGCAAAAGTCTGCGATCAGTACTTCGGCGAGGCACGGCAGGTCGGCACATCGCACCGCGTGTATCGGATGCTGTGGCACGGTGATCCGCGCGTCAATATTCAGAACGACCATGGCAAAGCAAAGCCATATCAGGTGAAGCAAGTCCTAGCCGCGATTGCGAAATTGGAGGGAGAAAAGCTGTGAGCATTTCACGTGCGGAGCACTACACCTACCGCGTGCGATGGTCTCCAGAAGACGAAGCATTCGTAGGAACAGTGGCAGAAATGCCATCTCTGTCCTGGGTCGACGACCTCTCGGAGGGCGCCTTTGCAGGCATTAGAGACTTGGCCCAAGGTGTGATTGACGACATGCTCGAAACCGGTGAGATTCCACCCCCCGCGATTGCAGACCGCACGTACTCAGGCAAATTTATGGTGCGTGTCACCCCTGAGTCGCACCGACAGTTAGTGATCGAGGCCGCTGAGCAGAACGTTTCGCTCAATCGGCTCGCTGCGAGCCGTCTCGTTTCTTGAGCTATGGCACTCTCGTAGAATCGCATCATGAACGAGAAGCCATCGCCTGCCGCACGAGCGGGTTCAGTGCTGGGGCATGCAGCCAGTTCGGCTGCGCATGGAACGCGCGAAGCGATCCGCAAGAACCCCACGGTGAACCGCGTTTATCGCACCACCGTTGGCGTCGTGGGCGGCACAACCGTCGCGCTCGGTGTGGTGCTCATCCCACTGCCGGGCCCCGGTTCTCTGGTTGCTATCGGAGGGCTTGCGTTACTCGGCACCGAGTTTGAGCCTGCGAAGAAGGCTAGCGCCAAAGCAAATGCTCTCGCCCGCAAAGCTCTCTCGACAGCGAACGAGAAGCGCAAGCGACGTGCGGCTCAACGTGCCGAAGCCGAAGCCGAAGCCGAAGCCGAAACCGACAGCGACGCTATAGCTCCACGAGCCGGTCGTTCGTGAAGTAGTAAGTGTTCTCGTGCTTGAAGCCATCAGCACCTCCGGGGCGACGGATGTGAGGCGCGAACGTAAAGAGAGCAGTGTCGCCGATCCGTGCAGCGTTTCCCTTCTCTCGGTAAATGCGATCTGCGCTCCGCTGTTCGATCAAGTCGCTATGCAGCTGTGCTTCGGCGAGCACACCAGCCCTCCAATCGTCGCGCGCAGCAATCCGCGCATCCTCGATGGCCGAACTGTTCTCCACGATGATCGTGCGTGCAAAGTCACCCCTGAAGCCGTCCCGCTCGGGGCTCAGGTCAATCGTGATGATCTCTTCGGCTCGGATGATGCCGTCGGCTGTGGTGTATTCGTGCCCGGATACCGAGCTGAAGGTGTCTTCGCCGCACAACACGCGGGTTTGGCTGGCGCGGATATTCTGGCGCGCGACATCCATCGTCTCTCTTGCGATCGACTGCATGGCCCGGTTGTCAGTCATCACTTGATGTCGCTTTCAGTCACCGCGGCCACAGCTGTTGTCGGATCAGCCTGTCGTGTGGCTCGCAATGTCGTCACTGCGGCCAGGCGCGCCGGAAAGTTGTCGGGCACCGCGGCGGGCAGCGCGTTGGTGGGGAACCAGCGCACGTCTTCGCTTTCTTCACTGGCCGCGAAATCTACATCTGGCGCGGCGACGGCAACGAAGCCCACATCCCAATGAGCGGCGCACGCGAAGCCGCCGTGCAGTTCGTGCCGGTCAAGATCAACGATCGAGTCAGAGCGGAGGGTGAGGTCAGTGATGCCCGACTCCTCACGAGCTTCGCGTAGTGCGGCATCCGCGACGGACGCATCCTGCGGCTCAATGTGGCCACCGAACTGCACCCAAAACTGTCCTTTGCGGTGAAAGCACAACAGCACGCGCTCGAAGTCAGGCGAGAAGACGAAACAGGATGCCGTCACATGCTCGGGCCCACCATCGCGCTTGAGCACATCCGACCCGCCCGCCGTAACAAAGGAGAGATAGGACTCGCGGACGGGTGAAGCCGGGAGTGTGGCAAGGCTGGTCAGGAAGTCGTCGATGATCACTTGGCCATTATCCGATACGAAGATCTCGGCGTCGGAGTGGCAACTGCGGGAGACTTCACATGCACTAGTGCAGAGTAGTTGCGCAGAAACACGCGAACAGAAGTGTGGCGGCCGTCGCAAAAGTGCAATAGGGTGTCGTCATGTCGGATACTCACAACGAACGCGCCCTTGAAGACGAGATAGTTACCGACTTTAGCGAGCGGATGTCGTACGGCTCATACCTAGAGCTCGATACGTTGCTGAGTGCGCAGACTCCGCAGAGCACCCCCGAGCACCACGACGAGATGTTGTTCATCATCCAGCATCAGACCACCGAGTTGTGGCTCAAGCTCGTGATCCACGAACTCACTTCTGCCCGCGACCTGATCGCGAACGACAACCTCTCTATTGCGCTCAAGCGCATTGCCCGCGTCAAGCACATCCAACGCACCCTCACCGAGCAGTGGTCGGTGCTCGCGACTCTGACTCCGAGTGAGTATTCGCAGTTCCGTGACTACCTTGGTAGCTCCTCCGGATTCCAGTCATATCAGTACCGCGCGGTGGAATTTCTGCTTGGCAACAAAAACGCGGGAATGCTGAAAGTCTTCGAAGCGCATCCTGAAGCCCACGCTTTGCTGAGCAAGCTACTCGCGGAGCCGAGCGTTTACGACGAGTTCTTGCGCTACCTCAGTCGCCACGGCTATGACATTCCTGACGTGGTACTCAATCGCGACGTCACTCGTGGCTACGAGCAAAACGATGAACTGATCGATACCTTCCGCCACATCTACGACAACGAGAGCGAACACTGGCTCGCCTACGAAGCGTGCGAAGAGTTCGTCGACCTCGAAGACAACTTCCAACTCTGGCGCTTCCGTCACATGAAAACCGTCATGCGCATTATCGGCATGAAGCGCGGTACGGGCGGATCGAGCGGCGTCGGCTTTCTTCAGAAGGCCCTCGACCTCACCTTCTTTCCCGAACTCTTCGCCGTGCGCACCGAGATCGGCCGCTCGTGACCGAACAACCGAACCCAGTTCCAACTTCAGATGCGGGACCGGAATCAGCGCCCGACTCCGCCCTCACCGTCGATTACGCCGTCGATGGCTTCTGGCTGCGTGAATGGCACGGTCCCGCAACAGTTCGTGTCAGCTCCCACGGCATCCGAGCAATAGCGGATGCCCCGATTCCCACCGCAGTCCGTCTTCCGGGAGTGCTGCTTCCGGGCTTTCGCGACTCGCACGTGCACCTCGGATTGACGGAGCCGCGCGCTCTCATCGCCGGCGGTCTCGCTGCTGTTGACGACTTGGGCGGGCACCCTGATCGGCTTCACGAGTGGTCCTCTGATGATGCGGTTCCTGCCCTCAACTATGCGGGGGCGTTCATTACGGCGCCTCACGCTTACCCGGCGAACCGGGCGTGGGCTGCGACACTCGCTGTCGCTGAAGTCTCAACGGGCGAGGAAGCAATGCTCGCCGTCGCGCAACAGTTGGCGGCGGGGGCAACCCTCGTGAAGGTTGCGTTGAATGCGGAAGACGGCGCCGTCATTGACGATGACACTCTGCATGCCATGGTCGAATACGCTCACAGTCGGGCGGCAGAAGTTGTCGCCCATGCGCAGGGAGCTGGCCAAGCACAGCGAGCTTTTGCTGCCGGTGTTGACCGGCTGGCGCACACGCCGTGGACAGAGAAACTCAGTGACGCCCTGATCGACGAGATGGCGCAACCAAACTCCCGGTTTTTGGCCGGGCGCCACTCGTGGATCAGCACCCTCGACATCCACGGCTATGGTCAGCGCGGCCCAGACTTCGAGCGTGCGAGCGATAATCTGCACCGCTTCCACACCGCTGGCGGCACCGTGCGCTATGGAACAGACCTGGGCAATGGCGACTTGCCACCCGGTCTCAACCAGCGTGAATTAACAGCACTGCAGGATGCCGGGGTGCGCTACGACGCCCTGTTGCGTTCGCTGTGTCTCCCCAGTTTCGGCAGCACCGTTAGTTACTTGCCGACGGTTCCTCTGGCCAACACTGATTTGGCGTCGTGGTTGATGACAGCCACCGTCGTCAGCGCTCACGAACTGCTCCACCCCAGCTTTGCGGAGAGTGCGACCCGCGCGCGCTCCGCTCGCGATGTCGACGATGCCGTCCCCACCGCAACGACCCCCATCCCGATCACGTGGAGGAACGACCTATGACCGACACCAGCATTCAGGCTGCCGAAGTACTCGATGCCGCTGACCCGCTGAAGGAGTACCCTGCGAAGTTTGTGCGGTCGGCTGAGGTGCGCGCGTACCTCGACGGCAACTCGCTTGGACGACCGACAACGGCGAGTGCGGCCCGTCTCGCCGAATTCGTCGACGAGCAGTGGGGCGGACGCCTCATCCGCGGCTGGGATGAGTCGTGGTACAACCTGCCCCTAACGCTCGGTGACCGCCTCGGCGCTGCCACTCTCGGTGCTGCGCCAGGCCAAACCTTCATCGGCGACTCAACGACAGTCGTGCTCTACAAACTGATCCGCGCTGGCCTCACGGCGCGCCCCGAGCGCAACGAGATCGTGATCGACACCGGCAACTTCCCGACCGACCGCTACCTGGTCGAAGGCATCGCCGCCGAACTCGGCAAGACGCTGCGCTGGATCGACCCTGCGAGTGACGGGGGAGTCACCGCCGACGAAGTGAAGGCCGCTCTCAACGAGAACACGGCCCTCGTCGTCATCAGTCACGTCGCCTACCGCTCCGGCTACCTCGCCGATATGCCCGGCATCACCGCCCTCGCCCACGAGGCGGGAGCACTTGTGCTCTGGGACCTCTGCCACTCCGCCGGCGTCGTCGAAACCGAACTGGACAAGTGGGGCGTCGATCTTGCTGCCGGATGCACCTACAAATACCTCAACGGAGGCCCGGGTTCACCAGCTTTCGGCTACGTGCGCGCCGAGCACATCGAGGCGATGACGCAACCGATCCAAGGCTGGATGGGCAGCAACAACCCCTTCGAAATGGGGCCGGGCTATGCGCCGCATCAGGGCATCCGTCGCTTCATCAGCGGCACGCCATCGGTCGTCGGTTCGCTCGCGATGCAAGACATGCTCGGGCTCATCGAAGAAGCGGGCATTCCGGCGATCCGTGCCAAGTCGATCGCTCTCACTGAGTACGCCCTCGCACTTGTCGACGAGCTACTCGTGCCCCTCGGCGTCACAGTGAGCTCCCCGCGCGACGCCGCCGAACGGGGCAGCCACGTCACAATTGACCACGAGAGCTTCGCGACCGTAAATGCCGAACTGTGGAAACAGGGGATCATTCCTGACTTCCGGCGACCAAGCGGCATTCGTCTAGGGTTGTCGCCGCTCACTACGACTTTCGCCGAAGTGCAGCTGGGCATCGACGCCATTCACGCACAGCTCACCAAGTAGCCGCCCATGATTCTGGATGACTTCGACTCCCGCCCCGGAAGCGCCACCTCACTGCTGCGCACCTTTGTTGGCTCGCAGCTGCGACAGCTCGGTGGCTGGATCTCGTCGGCGCAACTCGTGCACGTCCTCGAGGCGTTGGGAGTGCCTGCGAATGGCGCTCGCAGTGCCATCGCACGAGTGAAATCAAAGGGCCTTCTTGTGCCCGAAATGGTCAACGGCCAACAGGGTTATCGAGTCAATGCGGATGCCGTCCCCATGTTGGAAAGCGGCGACCGTCGCATCTTCAATTTCCGCCAGCAACGCGAGAATGACCCGTGGTGCCTGATCTCGTTTTCCATCCCTGAGTCGCGCCGAGATGCCCGCCACCAGCTGCGGCGTCGTCTCGGTTGGATTGGATGCGGAACGGTTGCTACCGGTCTCTGGATTTGCCCTGCCCACCTCAAGGATGAGGTGTCGGAGATCCTTAACGATCTTGAACTGAGCGAGTGCGCAACGCTGTTCATTGCGGGGGCTCCTGAAGCTGAGCGCTCATTGGCGGATGCCGCGGCTCAGTGGTGGGACTTGGATCGTTTGCGTGAGCTCCATGAACGTTTCCTTGCTCAACACTCGGCGCAGGTAGGTCCGGCCGCGAGTGATGCTGAGGCTTTCGCTCGCTACATTCAGGCGCTCGACCAGTGGCGAGTCGTCCCCTATTTGGATCCGGGATTGCCGGACTCGGCGTTGCCAGAAAACTGGCCGGGACAGGCGAGCCTTGACCTCTTTGGTCGCATCTCCCGTTCGCTGGCAGCGCGCGCTCATGCGTTCGCTCGGTCGACTGCGCACTGAGGCTGCTGACCTGCCGGTTGCACTTGGCGACCCCCAGTCGGGCTCGGCTGAGCGGCAAGAGACTGATCTGAAGTTCAGCAGGACGGTGTCTAAAAGTGCACAAGAACAACGGGTTACGCGCACATGAGCATTTGATTTAAACCCTTGGAATGGGCTGTGAGCAGGGCTATGGTCTCAGGTACCCCTGTTAAGGGGGTAGACCGCAGATTTCACAATTCTCGAGGGGACTGCCCGTTATGCACTATCAACGCAGCAGGTCAACGCGATTCTCGGTAGGGGCAATTGCCACCTCCTGCGCTATCGCTCTGGCCACGCTTACCGCTCCGGCCGCATTCGCAGCCGATGCAACGGCGACGATTGCCGATGTCCAAGGCACTTCAGCATCTAGCACAATGGTCGGCGTTTCCGTCACCGTTGAGGGTATTGTCACAGCCGACTATCGCGGAGCTTCCGGCTACCGCGGAATTGTCATCCAGACTCCAGGATCGGGTGGGGCTAGCGACGCCACTCCCGGCGCGTCAGACGGAATCTTCCTCTACCTCAATAACCTCAACCCGGCAGTCGCTATTGGTGACAAGGTCACAGCAACCGGCCCCGTTGACGAACGTTTCGGTCAAACCCAGATCGGTGCCGGCTCAACGCCAGCAACCGTCGAATTGGTGACCGCAGCAGCTGACCTCGACCCCGCTGACCTGATTCAAGCAACGGCGCTTGACTCCAGTGTTGTCGGAGACAACCGTGAACCTCTTGAGTCGATGCTCGTCGCCCCTACCGGTGACTACCTCGTCAGCTCGAGCCACCAGCTCTACAACTTCGGTACCCTCTGGCTCAGCCCAGAAGAGCTTGCCGTCAAGAGCACCGAAACCACGGATGCCGGAGCTGCCGCCACCGCGATCGCTGCAGCAAACCGTGCCAGCCGAATCTTCCTCGATGACGGCTACAGCATCCAAATCTCGAACGGGTCGCACCCCGGTGAGCAGCCCTACTTCTCGGCTGACACTGTTGTACGCAACGGTGACACCGTTGAGTTCCCGGCAAACCCTTACATTCTGAGCTATGGCTTCGACGACTGGCGTTTGCAGCCGACTATCGCGATCAACGATGCGAGCCCGGCGGAATACCGTCCAACGTTCACGTCGACGAACCCCCGCGAAGCGTCGGCTCCCGTAGTTGGCGGAGACTTCAAGGTTTCGGCCTTCAACGTCTACAACTACTTCACGACGCTGACGAGTGAAGACTCGGATGCTCGTGGCGCAGACACCGCTGAAGAGTTCGCTATCCAGCAGTCGAAGATTGTTGCCGCCATCAACTCGCTCGATGCTGATGTTGTTGGTCTCATGGAGATCGAGAACTCGGTCAAGCTCGGTGGAGACCTCGACGAAGCGCTCATGGATCTCGTCGGTGCGCTCAATGCGGCCGCCGGTGAGGGAACCTGGGATTACGTTCGTACGCCAGCAGCGCTCAACGATGCAGCGATCACTGACTTCATCACGAACGCGATCATCTTCAAGCCAGCAGCAGCCACTCCCGTTGGCGAAAGCTTCACTGCCGTTGATGAGACGGTGTGGGACATCGCGCGTGAGCCGATCGCTCAAACCTTTGAGTCGAACGGCGAACTCGTCACGGTGATCGCTAACCACTTCAAGTCGAAGGGTGGTTCGGGAACCGAGCCAAGCGATGGTCAGGGATTCTTCAACATTGAGCGTGTTGAGCAGGCTAACGCCGTCAAGGACCTCGTTGACTCGATCTCCGCTGACCCAGCCAAGAGCGACCAGGTAGTGCTCGTTGGCGACTTCAACGCCTACTCCGAAGAAGACCCCATTCAGGTCTTCACTTCGGCGGGTTATGTTGACACTCTCGCGGCCATGACCGATGACCAGTACACCTACACGTTCGACGGTGAACTGGGATCGCTTGACCATATCATCGTCTCGCCGTCGCTCGCCGACCACGTGACGGATGCTGCTGTCTGGAACATCAACTCGCCTGAATGGTCTGACCGCGGTTACGCCTATGCGGCTACCGAAGCGGGCACCGTGTTCCGTTCCAGTGACCACGACCCGATCAGCATTGGTCTCAGTACCGAGGCTGCACCGGTCGAGATCGAGATCCTCACGACGAACGACTTCCACGGCCGCATTGAAGCTGATCGCGGCATCCCTGGCGCAGCTCAGCTCGGTGGAATGGTGAACTACTGGGAAGCTCTGAACCCCAACACTACGTTTGTCGGTGCTGGTGACTTCATTGGTGCATCCACGTTCACGTCGTTCATTCAGAACGACCAGCCCACGATTGACGTGCTCAACGAAATCGGACTCGACACGAGCTCCTTCGGTAACCACGAATTCGATCAGGGTCGCGCAGATGTTGACGACCGCATCTTGGATGCCGCCGACTGGCCCTACCTTGCAGCGAACCTCTACGACCGGGCAACAAATGCTCCGGCCTATGACGAGTTCTTCCTGCAGGAGTTCGATGGAGTGACCGTTGGATTCATCGGTGCCGTTACCGAAGACCTCAACGAGTTGGTCAGCCCCGCTGGCATCGCTTCGCTTGAGGTTCGCGGAATCGTCAGCGAGGTGGATCGGGTAGCCGACTACCTCACCGACGGTAACGACGCCAATGGTGAAGCCGATGTTCTCGTTCTGCTTGTGCACGAGGGTGCCGCCACCACGGATATCTCGTCCTCGACCGACGACTCGGCCTTTGGTCAGATCGTCACGGACCTGAGCCCGAAGGTTGACGCGATCGTTTCCGGTCACACTCACCTCGCGTACGATCACGAGGTTGCAGTGGCAGGCATGGACCGCCCACGTTTGGTCGTTTCGGCTGGACAGTACGGTGCCAATTACGGTCACTTCGACCTGACGGTTGATCCGGCAACGCAGGAGATCATCTCCTTCAGCGCCGAGGTGCTTCCGATCGCGGGCTTCGAGCCAGACACAGCCGTGCAGGCGATCGTTGATGAGGCCGCTGCGCTCGCCAACGTTCTTGGCTCGGTCAAGGTTGGTGAAATCTCCGACAGCATGTTCCGTGCGGTGCAGAACCCTGCAGGCACAACAACGTTCCCGGAGAACCGCGGTGGAGAGTCAACACTTGGCAACTTTGTTGCTGATGTTCAGCTCTGGGCAGCATCCGAGTTGGGCGCAGAGGTTGCGTTCATGAACCCGGGTGGTTTGCGTACTGACCTCGTCTACGAGTCCTCAGGCGCTGGCGATCCGGACGGAAACGTGACGTACCGTGAGGCCGCGAACGTGCAGCCTTTCGCCAACACGCTCACGACCATGTCGCTGACAGGAGCCCAGATCAAAATGGTTCTTGAAGAGCAGTGGCAGCCGGCCGGTGCCCAGCGCCCGTTCCTCAAGCTTGGAGTTTCGGAAGGGTTGACCTACGCGTACGACCCCACCGCAGCGCAGGGTGAGCGGATAACGGCGATGTACCTCAACGGTGTCGCAGTGGATGCCGCAGCAAGCTACAAGATTGTTGCTAACTCCTTCCTCGCAGCGGGCGGCGACAACTTCGCCACTCTCGCAGCGGGAACGAACCGTGCCGACAGTGGACGCGTCGACCTGCAGGCCATGGTCGACTACTTCGAAGAGAACACGGTGGCTTCGCCTCCGCTCGAACAGCGTGCCATTGGTGTTGTTGTATCGGCTCCGGATGCTGACGGCTACAACCCCGGTGATGCCGTCACGCTCGATCTGTCGTCGCTCACCTTCAGCCGCGGCGGCTCAGGCGCCACCACGGTCGAGGTTTCGGTTGACGGCACTGTGCTCGGTTCGGCAACGATCGACCGCACCATCGTCGACACCACGGATGAGCAGGGTCGCGCCAGCGTGACTGTCACGATTCCGGCCGGCACACCAGCAGGCGCGCTCGCGCTCACCGTGATGATCCCCGGAACGGAAACCGCAATTGCGGTGCCGATCGAGGTCACCACGACTGCCGAGGCCATCGAGAACACGAAGGCTCCGAGCATCCGTGGAAAGGTCGAAGTTGGTAAGACAGTCAAGGCTGTTCACGGCAACTGGAGCGTGCGGTCTGTTGACTACAGCTACCAGTGGCTGCGAGATGGTGCACCAATCGCTGGTGCAACAGACAGCCGCTACCGCATCACCGCTGAGGACATCGGCACCGAACTGAGCGTGCAAGTCACGGCCAGCAAGGACGGTTACTCGGATGGTGTGGCTGTCTCCGCCTCACAATCAGTAGAGAAGATCTCGTCGAAAGTCAGCGCGAGTCCTTCAAGCTGGTTGGTGTGGGGCAACCGTTCGATCACGGTCGACACGAAAGTGACGGTCGGCAAGGATGGCACTACGGCGGGCGACGTGACTGTGTATGACGGTCGCACCGCTGTGGCGACAACCGAGGTCGGCAACAAGGGCAAGAACTCGGTGAAGCTGCCGAAGTTGAGCCGTGGTGTTCACTTCATCTGGGTCGAATACTCCGGTAACGACACTGTGGAGTCCAGCTCGAGCTGGCCGCGACTGGTGCTCGTCTTCTAGAGAGCACCTCGCAACTAAGCGAATAACGCGAAGAGGGCCCCGCACTGCGGGGCCCTCTTTTCGTTGGTTACTCAGTTTGATGAAATAAATTTGGCCTGCTGAGTGCTAGTAACTATGGTGAGCAAGCTCCCATCGATCTCCTACCTGCGAAGGAACCCCTGAATCATGGCAAGTCGTATCTACAAAAACGTCACCGAACTCGTCGGGAACACCCCTCTGGTTCAGCTCAACGCTGTAACAGAGGGCGCTGGCGCAACGGTGTTGGCCAAGCTCGAGTTCCAGAACCCTTCCGCCAGCGTGAAGGACCGTATCGGCGTTGCCATCATTGACGCTGCCGAGAAAGCCGGCGCACTGAAGCCAGGCGGAACCATCGTTGAGGGCACAAGCGGAAACACCGGAATTGCTTTGGCAATGGTTGGTGCGGCTCGCGGATACCGCGTTGTGCTCACCATGCCAGAGAGCATGAGCAAGGAGCGCCGGATGCTGCTTCGTGCGTTCGGTGCAGAACTCGTCTTGACTCCAGCAGGGGAGGGCATGCGCGGCGCTGTGGAGAAGGCAGCCGAAATTGTGGCGAACACTGAGGGTGCCGTTGCGGCCCAGCAGTTCGCTAACGCAGCGAACCCCGCCATTCACCGCGCGACCACTGGCCCCGAGATTTGGGCTGACACCGATGGTGCAGTCGACATCTTCGTCGCTGGCATCGGAACCGGCGGAACAATCACTGGTGCTGGTGGCTACCTCAAGGAGCAGAACCCCGAAATCAAGGTTGTTGCTGTTGAGCCTGAAGAATCTGCCATCCTCAACGGCGGAGCACCTGGCCCCCACAAAATTCAGGGAATCGGCGCCAACTTTGTACCCGAGATTCTCGACCGCGATGTGTACGACGAGGTTCTTGACGTCAACATCACCCAGTCGGTGACGATGGCTCGTCGCCTTGCCGCAGAAGAGGGCATCCTCGCTGGAATCTCCTCCGGAGCGACCGTTCACGCGGCCCTCGAATTGGCTAAGCGCCCCGAGAACGCGGGCAAGACGATTGTCGTGATCATCGCGAGCTTCGGTGAGCGCTACCTCTCGACTCTGCTGTACGAAGACCTCGTCGACTAATAGCGCGTCTCGCTAGCTCAATCACCGACCATCCCAACAGACGGATAGCCCTATTGTTTCCTCGAACCCGTGAAGATATTGCTGCTGTGCGCCAGCGCGACCCTGCAGCTCGGGGCTCTTTCGAGATTTGGCTAACCTACTCAGGGATGCATGCGATCTGGGGTTACCGCTTCACTCACTGGTTGTGGACCGCGCGGGCGTTTTTCCTTGCCCGCGTGGTTTCTCAGTTCGTTCGCTTCTTGACCGGTGTGGAAATTCACCCTGCGGCCCAAATCGGTCGCCGGGTAATCATTGACCACGGTTCCGGTGTTGTTATTGGAGAGACCGCGATCGTTGGCGATGACGTTTTGATTTATCACGGTGTCACTCTTGGCGGCACAAGCTCCCACGGAGGCAAACGGCATCCAACCCTCGGCAACGACATCGTTGTTGGGGCTGGTGCCGCAGTTCTCGGCGACATTACTGTCGGCTCAGGCTCGGTAGTGGGGGCTGGAGCAGTCGTAGTCTCGAGCGCACCCGCCGACTCCCTGCTCGTCGGTGCTCCTGCGGTAGCGCGCCCCAAGCGCGGCACGAAGGTCTCAAAAGACAACTTCAACTACACCGATCCCGCGATCTATATCTAGCCAGCCGCTCCCCCTTGGGGTCGAGCGGGGTGCCTTTCTGTAAGTTATGCTCAGTTGCATGACGTCAGTTGAGGCATCACCTATCCCGCCAGGCCCTCGCGATCCTGCGCTCACAGAGTCAGCGCCGACCGGCATCGTTGTCGAAGGCGTTGGTCGCTCATTCGGCACGGTTCATGCCGTGCGTGACGCCAGCTTCATTGCCAAGCCGGGTACCGTAACGGGGCTGATCGGCCCCAACGGTTCGGGCAAGACAACGCTCATGCTCATGTTGGCGTCGCTCTTGCAACCGGATGCCGGCAGCATTCGCATCTCTGGTCATGATCCTGTGACCGAGACGGCAGCGGTACGCGCGCGACTGGGATGGATGCCCGACGTGCTCGGCTCGTGGCCTAGCCTCAGCGTTCGCGACACCCTCATCTACACGGCACGCATGTACGCGATGGATAAACCTGCCGCTGCAACGCGTGCGGCAGAGCTGATCACTCTGGTTGACCTTCCCGAGCTCGCAGATAGCCCCACCCGGGTGCTTTCGCGCGGGCAAAAGCAGCGACTCAGTTTGGCTCGCGCTCTTGTGCACGAACCCGATGTGTTGTTGCTTGATGAACCAGCATCGGGACTCGACCCGGTAGCGCGCGCCAGCCTACGAACCCTCGTGAGGCGCCTCGCTTCTGAAGGCAAGACGCTCCTAGTCTCCAGCCACGTGCTCTCCGAACTCGACGAGATGGCTGATGGCGCCGTCTATATCTCCCAAGGGGTGACGGCATCAGCCGAGGCGCTTGCGCGCAGTCGCGCCAGTGCTCGGCCGTGGCGTATCCGCTCGAGCGACGTCGTGGCCCTGCGTGCGGCGCTCATCGCCGACGGCATCGATGACGCCGCGATTGCGACCGATCGCACGGAACTCATCGTTGCCCTTGAGGGGGAAGCCGAGGCATCCGTTCTGCTAGCACGCTTGGTCGGCGCCGGTGTTGAGATCAGTACCTTCGCTCCCGCCGTTGGTGACCTCGAACATGCCTTTATCGACCTGAGCTCGGGAGAAACCACATGAGCGCATTCTTCTCCGGAGTCGGGGTAATTCTTTCGCTAGAACTGCGCCAGCGGGTGCGCACCGTGAGCTGGTACATCCTGCTCGCGGTATTTGTCGCACTGATTCTTGTCGTCACCGTGTTGCTCTCCTTCGCCCTCAACGGGTTCGGGAGCACGAGCGGCGGTGGCGGTGGCGTGTACTCCACGATCATCTACTTTGTGCTGCTGCTCGGCACGCTCGTGGCCCCAGCTCTCAGCGGCAATGCCATCAATGGCGACCGGGATGCCGGAACTCTTGCCACCACTCAAGTGACGCTCATCACGACCGGTCAACTGATCATGGGCAAATTTCTCTCCGCGTGGATTACCGCGCTCGCCTTCTTGGTCGCCGCGGTGCCGTTTCTGATCTACGCCGCGATTGTCGGGCAGCTCTCCGCAAATACAATTCTGGTCTCGATCATTGTTTTGGCGATTGAGCTCGGCGTCGTCGCTGCAGTTGGTGTTGGTCTTTCCGGACTCATGAATCGACCACTGTTTTCGATCGTCGTGACCTACCTTGTCGTTGCCGCCCTCAGCGTCGGCACGCTTATTGCCTTTACGCTTGGCGGTCTCGCACTACAAACCACCGTCACTACGGTGTCGAGCTACGCCCTCGAATACGACTCCAAGGGCGTTCCGACATCGTGTTCGACGCCAGAAGAGTACGAATACCAAACGCCCCGATTTGATCTCTTCTGGGGAGCACTCGCCGCCAACCCCTATGTGATCTTGGCGGATGCCGTGCCAACAACGTATGACTCGGACGATCAACCGACGGATCTCTTCGGCTACTTCAAGTTCTCGGTTCGACTGGCGCAGCTGTCTCAGGCTGACGGTTACGGGGGGTCCGAGTGCGTCGTAGGGCAGGTTGATCAGTCATCGCCGTACTCAAACCCGCGGACCGTTATCGAGTCCACGACTCCCGGTTGGGCAGTGGGGCTCGCGACTCACCTAGTGCTTGCCAGTGCACTGCTCGCGGGAGCGTTGGCGCGAACGCGAACTCCAGCAGCCAAGTTGAGCCGCGGCAGTCGCATCGCCTAAAGCGGCGACTTTCGTGTTAGCCCATCGTGTTGACGATAAGACCGATGTGGGTAAAGAAGTTGAGAGCGCCGAAGAGCAGGAATGCGACGCCGCCGAGGGCTAGTGCAACTCCTGCGACCCACTGCACCTTGGTGGGCGTACTGCGCACAGCAAAAACGCGGGTGGCGAAGGGGAAGAGCAGCGCTCCGACACCGACGAGGCCAAAGAGCCCTGACATGAAAATTGCCTCAACCCACGGCCATTCGGCGAAAGCGCCAGAGATGGGTTCCTCCGGCGGAGCAGCGAAGAGCTGGAAGATGATTCCCGCGAAGGCAATTGCGATAAGCGAAAGTCCGAGACCGAAGATGAGCACGCCGAGCGGTTGCGCGGTTTTGGCAACGGAGCGTGCGGCATCCGCTGATTCTTCAAATGCGTCGGCGCGACGCCAGAGCACGAAGCTGGCGGCCAGCAGGAGAACTCCAAACGCGAGGCTTGGCTCCCCGAAGATGATGTTGTCGAACGGGAAATACGCGGCGAACGGCCACGTGAGCGTCATATGGGCGCCGGTGATCGTCAGGATCAGACCAAGCACCCCAAAATTGACAGCGTAGCCGCGGAACTCAACCTCGGTCCCCGCCATGAGCCTTCGCGCGAACAAGACAAGGCTGATCAGGCCCGCTCCGGCAGCCACCGCCATGATGGTGTTGTAGGTCGGCATCTGAGTCCAGTCAATTACTAGTCCTTGTTCCATGAATCCAGTGAACACCCGCACTCGTGAATACTCAACTTTGCCTAGAAGAGGGCCCCAATTGCCGAGTCCGCATCGCCTAATGTCTCATTCCGGTTTCGGTCGATGAATCTGAACCGTAAGCGCTTGCAGAACCCTCTCGGGGTGGCCTAGCGTGATAAATGAACACGCTCTCTGGAGGTTTTGTCACTCTGATGGGGCAGGTTCAGAGCTGCAGTTGTTCCCCCGCATGCTGCTCGGCTTGCGGGCAAAACCTCGACGAGGAGGATTTGTATGATTTCCCACCACTATCGACGAGCCCTACTTCCGATTGCCACTCTCGGCATCGCAGGTATGGTTCTCACCGGTTGCGCATCAGGATCTGGTGGCACAGGTGGCCCTGGCGACTCGGGTGATGCGGATGGCGTCGTTACCATCTACGGCACGATCGCAGACACCGAAGCTGAACTTCTCGAAGAATCCTGGGCTGACTGGGAAGAAGCGAATGACATCGACATTCAGTACGAATCGAGCAAAGAGTTTGAAGCTCAGATCAGCATCCGTGCTCAGGGTGGCAACGCACCCGACCTAGCGATCTTCCCGCAGCCAGGTCTTCTCGCTGACCTCGCATCACGCGACTACATCCAACCGGCACCTGAAGGCGTCCAGGCCAATGTCGACGAATTCTGGTCAGCAGACTGGGCCGCGTATGCCACCACAGGCGACACCCTCTACGGTGCGCCCCTCATGGCCAGCGTCAAGGGCTTCGTCTGGTATTCGCCGTCAGACTTCACAGACTGGGGCGTAGAAGTGCCGGAGACGTGGGATGAACTTCTCGCGCTCACCCAGACCATCGCGGACAAGACCGGTATGGCACCGTGGTGTGCCGGATTCGGTTCGGATGCCGCAACAGGCTGGCCAGGAACCGACTGGGTAGAAGACCTCGTGCTTCGCGAGGCCGGACCAGAAACCTACGACAAGTGGGTTTCTCACGAGATCCCGTTCAGCGATCCTGCGATCGTTTCGGCGTTCGACTCCGTTGGCGACATCCTCTTGAACCCTGAATTCGTGAACGCGGGATTCGGCGACGTGAAGTCGATCAACTCCACGCCGTTTGGTGACCCCGCTCGCGCCCTCGGCGACGGCACGTGTGCACTCCACCACCAGGCATCCTTCTTCGATGGGTTCATTCAGGACCCCAAGAACGGAAACGCCTCGGTGGGACCGGATGCTGACATCTGGGCCTTCGTCACTCCTTCCGTTGAAGCCGGCGGCAATGCTGTCACCGGTGGTGGCGAAATCGTGGGTGCCTTCTCGAACGACGAAGACACGATCGCCGTGCAGGAATACCTGTCGAGCGCTGAGTGGGCTAACTCTCGAGTGAAGTTGGGTGGTGTCATTAGCGCTAACAATGGCCTTGACCCTGCCAGCGCAAGCAGCCCCATCCTGCAGCAGGCCATCACGATTCTGCAGGACCCCGACACTACGTTCCGCTTCGATGCATCCGACCTCATGCCGGGTGTTGTTGGTGCTGGATCGTTCTGGACCGGAATGGTCGACTGGGTCAACGGCAAGTCAACTGAAGAGGTGCTGTCGACTATCGATGCCTCATGGCCATCTGAGTAGCACCGTCTAACGATGAGCGTGGGCTGGAAATTTTAGCTTCCAGCCCACGCTCTCTTTTCTCCCGCTCGTGCCCACTCCTCGGTAGAGTCGAAACAGCAGTACTGCCTGTGAAGTGAAGAGTCCAGTGATGCACTCGAAAGGTCGCTAATGTCAGCTTTTCTTGCGTGGATTTCCACGCTCCCCGCGCTCGCTCAAATACCGCTTGTGCTTTTGGCATTCTTCGCGGTGATCGCCCTGCTGATTTTCTTCATTGAGATCGCCCCACGCAGTGGCCGTAGGTACACGATCATCCGTGCCGCCGCCTGCGTGCTGATCCCGACACTCATCTTCTTGGCCCTTGGGTCTGTGTACTGGGCGGCGGGAGCAGCAGCCGTTTTCGGCGGGCTCTTCTTCATCCTCGATTACCGCTCGAAGCAGGGCGCGGGCTACCTCTTCCAGCTCATTGGCTTCATGAGTCCGGCGTTTTTCTTGCTCGCGATTGGCCTCATCTACCCGACCATCCAGACCACGATTCAGGCCTTCATGAATAGCCGCGGAACGCGATTCGTGGGCCTCGAAAACTTCATCTGGATCTTCACTCAAGACACCGGCATCCGCACCGTTCTTAACACGGTCGTGTGGGTCTTGATCGTTCCCACGGTTTCGACCATTTTCGGTCTCGCCTATGCCGTCTTCATCGACAAGTCGCGCGGCGAGAAGATCTTCAAAGTGCTCGTCTTCATGCCGATGGCCATCTCGTTCGTCGGCGCGAGCATCATCTGGCGCTTCGTGTACGCGGTGCGCCCGGCCGACCAAGAGCAAATCGGGCTACTCAACCAGATTGTGGTCTGGATGGGCGGGCAACCGGTCGACTGGATCTCGAATTCCCCATGGAACACTTTCTTTCTCATCGTCGTGCTGATTTGGATTCAGACCGGTTTCGCCATGGTGATCCTGTCGGCCGCGATCAAGGGTGTTCCCGCCGAGCAACTGGAGGCCGCGGAGCTTGACGGAACGAACGCGTGGCAGAGTTTCATCAATGTGACAGTGCCGGGCATCCGCAGCTCCCTTGTTGTTGTGCTCACCACGATCTCGATTGCCTCACTGAAAGTCTTCGACATTGTGCGCACCATGACTGCCGGAGCGAACGAGACCAGCGTTATCGCCAACGAAATGTACTCGCAGTGGCAAGGCTTCGAGGTGGGCAGGTCTGCCGCCTTCGCGGTCGTGCTGTTCGTGATGGTGCTGCCGATTGTCGTGTATAACGCGAGACAGATTGCCAAGCAGAGGGAGATCCGATGACCGCGACAGTGCCCGCGAAGCTTCCACTCGGCAAGAAGACCGAGAAGCAACTGGCTCGTGGCGAAAAAATGGGAGCAGCCAAGCGCACCAAGAAGCGCCTCACGAGCCGAGGTGCCACGATCGCGGCTCTCGTGATCGCGGTGCTGTGGACAACTCCCACGTTCGGACTCTTCGTCTCCTCGCTGCGCCCGCCGGAGGAAATTCTGCGTAACGGCTGGTGGACGATCTTCCAAAACCCTGGCTTCACACTCAACAACTACACCGAGGTGTTGGCGGCCGGAAACAGCACGCTGAACCTTGCTGGCGCGTTTATCAACTCGATCGCCATCACGTTGCCAGCCACGATTTTCCCGCTCGTCATTGCGAGCCTGGCAGCCTACGCATTCGCTTGGATAAAATTTCCTGGTCGCAACTGGATGTTCATCGGAGTCTTCGCACTACAGATCGTTCCCCTGCAGATGGCGCTAGTTCCGCTGCTGAGTCTCTTCTCTCGTGGGCTATCGATCGGCGACATCGAGCTGTTCTCGAGCCTCAACGCCTCTAACTCGTATTCGCAGGTGTGGATTGCGCACACGATCTTTGCGCTGCCGTTGGCGATCTTCCTACTGCACAACTTCGTCTCCGAGATTCCTTCCGAGCTGATTGAAGCAGCCAGAGTGGATGGCGCGGGCCACGGTCAAGTCTTCTTCCGCATCGTTCTCCCGCTCACCATGCCGGCGATCGCCTCCTTTGCGATCTTCCAGTTCCTGTGGGTCTGGAACGACCTCCTCGTGGCGCTCGTGTTTGCCGATGGAAGAGTCGCGCCGATGACGAAACTCTTGGCAGAGATCACCGGTAGCCGCGGTCAAGACTGGAACCTGCTTACCGCAGGCGCCTTCATCTCGATCCTCGTGCCGCTCATCGTGTTCTTTGCGCTGCAGCGCTACTTCGTGCGCGGACTGCTCGCTGGTTCGACGAAGGGATAGTGCTCTAGCCGCCCACCACAAGCAATACGCTCGCGGTGATACCCAACGCAATACCGACATATTGCAGGGGCGCGATTCGCTCGCGCAACACGATCGCCGCAAGCAGCACAGTGCCTGCCGGGTAGAGCGCAGTCAGTACGGCAATGACCGAAAGGTCGCCGATGCGAACTCCCGTGATGATCGCCATGTTGGCGATTACGTCGAGAGTGCCGCCGACCATCGCGAAATAGATGCCGCGGCGCCAGAGTGACGAGCGGCCCGGAGCTGGCGCTCCGGCTCGGCGGCGCTTAGCCAACGCCGCCATCACAAAGAACAGCGTGAACATGACGAGCGCGTTGACGACGCGGTTGCCGAGAACCGGGATGATGCCAGAGTTGTCGGGGGCGGCATCCAGAATCACAAAAAACATCCCAATGGCGGTGCCCGCACCAACCGCCATGAGCAGTGCTTTGGTGCTCGGTCGCACGGCATCTTTTTCGGGAACGAATCCCACAAGCACGACGGCGATGAGCGCGACAGGAATCGCGACGAAACCAAACGCCCCGAGCGATTCTCCGCGCAGCAGACCGACGGTCACTGGCACGATTGCCGACATGACCGCGGTCACAGGAGACAGGATGCTCATGGGCCCGATCGCGAGGCAGGCATAGAGCAGACCGATCGCCACCGCGCTATTGACGCCGGCGATGGCGCCGTAGATCACGGCCTCTGTCGACCACACGTTCGAGACGAACGGGAAGATGAGGAGCAACACGGCAAGGCCCGCAACGGCTCCCACTGCAGTAGCCAGAATCGGGCTAATTCGCTTGGCTGCCATACCGCCGAAGAAGTCAGCGGCACCGAACGTGAGCGCGCTAGAAAGCCCGAGAAATACGGTGAACATGGTGCCTGTCGCTATGGGGATGAATCATACCAATGGTAGTGGCTGCGCCTAGACTTCTCGGCATGGTGTCTGCCCAGTCTGTTCTTGAGTCCACGTTCGGTTACGACTCGTTCCGGGGGCAGCAAGGCGAAATCATCGACACCATCGTGCAGGGTCGTGATGCCCTCGTGCTCATGCCCACCGGTGGCGGCAAGTCGCTGTGCTACCAAATTCCTGCGCTTGTTCGCGAAGGCACCGGCGTTGTCATTTCGCCCCTGATTGCATTGATGCAAGACCAAGTGGATGCTCTCGCAGCCGTCGGCGCGCGTGCGGAGTTTCTCAACTCCACCCAGTCCGCCGACGAGCGCACGCGCGTCGAAAACGCGTACCGGGCTGGTGAGTTGGATCTGCTCTACCTCGCGCCCGAACGCCTCCGCGTCTCGTCCACTGTGTCACTCCTCAAGCAGGGTCAGATCGGGCTCTTCGCCATCGACGAGGCGCACTGTGTGTCGCAGTGGGGCCACGACTTTCGCCCCGACTACCTGCAGCTCGACGTGCTGCATGACCTATGGCCTGATGTTCCGCGAATTGCCCTGACCGCGACCGCGACCGAAGCCACTCGCAAAGAGATCGCCCAGCGACTCAAGCTCACTGACGCAACGCAGTACGTTTCTAGTTTTGACCGGCCCAACATCCAGTACCGCATTGAGGCGAAGGCGCAGCCGTTGCAGCAGTTGCTGACCCTGTTGAACACCGAGCACTCGGGCGACGCTGGAATTGTGTATTGCCTATCGCGGGCCTCGGTCGAGAAGACGGCGCAGTTCCTGGTCGAGAACGGCATCCCGGCGCTGCCGTATCACGCGGGTCTCGACTCCAAGATTCGGGCAAGCAACCAGAGTCGTTTCTTGCGCGAAGAGGGCATGGTGATGGTGGCCACGATCGCGTTCGGCATGGGCATCGACAAGCCCGACGTGCGTTTTGTCGCGCACCTCGACCTGCCCAAGAGCGTTGAGGGCTACTACCAAGAAACAGGTCGTGCCGGTCGTGATGGACTGCCTGCGACGGCATGGCTCGCTTACGGCTTGCAGGATGTCATGCAGCAGCGCCGCATGATCGATCAGTCGGGTGGCGACCTGGCCCACCGTCGCAACTTGAGCGCGCACCTCGATGCGATGCTCGCGCTCTGCGAAACCGTGGAGTGCCGCCGCGTGCAGTTGCTCGGCTACTTCGGTCAAGAATCGACGGCGTGCGGCAACTGCGACACGTGCCTGTCTCCGCCCGAGTCGTGGGATGGCACGGTCGCGGCCCAGAAGCTAATGTCCACCATCGTGCGACTGGAGCGCGAGCGCAACCAAAAGTTTGGGGCTGGGCACCTGGTCGACATCCTCATCGGCAAGACCACGCCGCGGGTTACGCAGCAACGTCACGACGATCTGGCCACCTTCGGTATTGGTTCGGATGTCTCGGAGCAAGACTGGCGTTCGGTAGTGCGGCAGCTGCTCGCGCAATCGTTGTTAGCGGTGCAGGGGGAGTACGGCACGCTCGCGATCACCCCCGAAAGCGCGTCGGTGCTGAGCGGCGGGCGCACCGTGAAACTGCGCAAGGAAGCGCCTCGCAAGGCTCGCGGTTCCGGTGCAGCGGGCGGTGCGGCGAAGCGCAAGGTTATGACCGATTTGCCCGACTCTGCCACCGACCTGTTCGAGAATCTGCGCACGTGGCGTTCGGGGGTTGCGCGCGATAACGGCGTGCCCGCCTACGTCGTGTTCGCGGATGCCACGCTGCGCGGCATTGCCGTGACCAGACCCGAGTCGTTGGCCGAGCTTTCGGAGATCAGCGGAGTCGGCGAGAAAAAGCTCGAGACCTATGGAGCTGCCGTACTCGCGGTTGTTTCGGGGGAGCCGGTTGAGACGCCCAGTGGCACTGCGACGGATGACGCGGCTCCAGCATTTGCGGCAGCGCCTGCTACGGCGACCGCTCGTCAATCGCGTCATGCTGCTTCTCGGCCTGCGCCGTCACGACCTGCTGCTTCACGCTCTGCTGCTCGTCCATCGGTAGCTCCGGCAGTGTCAGTTCCCGGCGACGAAAACGACATTCCGTTCTACTCGGACGACGATGCACCCTATGACGGACCGCCCGAGCACTAACCTTTTCGTCCGAGGTTAGGTGTGCCATACTTAGGCAATGCTTACCTTAGAACGTGACATTGCGAAGGACGCCCGCCCGGGCTATCGACCCTTCGCTGCACGAGTGGAAAGCATCCGTGAACTTTCGCCTCGCTTTAGGCGCGTCACCTTCACTGGCACTGAGTTTGAGACCTTCGGAACTGACGGTTTCGACCAGCGAATCAAGATCGTCTTCCCGCTTCCGGGCATCGGCCTGAGCGACATCGGTGCCAACGATGCGCAGACCATCGCCGAGGGCACGTGGTACGCCCGTTGGCGTGCGCTTCCTGATGAGGCCCGCAACCCGTTCCGCACCTACACGATTCGTGCTGTGCGACCCGCGCTCCGTGAGATCGATGTCGACATGGTCTTCCACGGTGCCAACGGCCCCGCTGGGCAGTGGCTAGCGAACGCAGCGGTGGGCGACGAAGTCATCATCGTCGGGCCCGACGCGGCGAGCATCCAATCAAGGATCGGCATCGACTGGCATCCCGGCCCCGCCCGCACCGTGCTCCTCGCCGGAGACGAAACGTCCGCGCCTGCCATCTGCAGCATCCTCGAGCGCCTCGACCCCAGCGTTGAGGCTCACGCCTTCATCGAGATTCCGGATGCCGCAGACCGGCCACCACTGAATCTGCCGAGCAATTGCCACGTCACCTGGCTTCCGCGGGGAGAGCAGGCCGCAGGCTCAGCGCTCGACCCCGCCGTCCGGGCGTGGACGCAAGCCAACGCCTCACTCGTGTTGCCCGCACTCACGCCAGCCTCGCAACCACTCGGTGATATCGACGTCGATACGGAACTGCTCTGGGATTCGCCGGGCGAAGCATCCGGAAAGCACTTCTATGCTTGGCTTGCCGCCGAAGCGTGCGTCATCAAACTGCTGCGCCGTTTTCTTGTGAGCGAGACCGGTGTTGACCGCAAGCAGGTCGCGTTCATGGGGTACTGGCGTCTTGGCAAGTCCGAAGCGCAGTAACCCACACCACTACACCCGCACCCGACATGACACAGACCGTTTCGGCTCCGCGCACGACGCTGAGCCTCCGCCCCCAGCGTTGGATCACCCTCGGCGCAGCCGTGGGGCTACTCGCAATTGTGCTCGTGCTGAGTCTCGCGCTTGGCGCTCGCGGTGTCGAGTTCTCCCAAATTTGGCAAGCGCTCTTCGATCCTGAGGTTGGCAACAACGACCAGCTCGTGATTCGTGAATTGCGATTGCCGCGGACCATCGTCGGCCTGCTCGCCGGGCTCTCGCTCGGAGTCGCCGGAGCGGTCATGCAGGGGGTGACCCGCAACCCGCTCGCCGACCCAGGCCTCCTCGGCGTCAACGCGGGCGCCTCACTCGCCGTCGTTTTTGCGATCAGCGTGCTGTCAATCAGAAACCCCACCGGGTATATCTGGTTTGCGTTCGCCGGCGCAGCAATTGCCGCGAGCACTGTTTACGCGATTGGCTCCTTGGGCCGAGAGGGCGCAACCCCGGTAAAGCTTGTGCTCGCGGGAACCGCCGTCACCGCTGGCATAACCTCCGTGATCTCGCTCATCCTCATTTCCGATACCGACACTCTCAACACCTTTCGGTTCTGGTCGGTCGGGTCGCTTGCCAGCCGCGACCTCGAAGCCGTGCGCCTCACGATTGGCTTTGTCATCGGAGGGCTCATTCTCGCCGCAATTTCGGGGCGGATGCTCAACCTCGTTGCCCTCGGAGATGACCTGGCCCGCGGCCTCGGTCAGCGCATCTATCTGTCGCGCGCCATCGCGGCAGGAGCGGTCGTCTTGCTTTGCGGATCTGCAACCGCTCTTGCCGGGCCTATCGTTTTCGTCGGGCTCGTTGTGCCTCATGTCGTGCGCCCATTCACGGGCCCCGACTACCGGTGGATCATTGCGGTCTCCGCCGTTCTCGGGCCTGCACTGTTGCTTATCGCAGACATCGTGGGTCGCCTCATCGTTGCTCCCGCTGAGCTTGAAGCCGGCTTGGTAGTTGCCGTGATCGGGGCTCCCGTAATGATCGCGCTTGTGCGCCGCGTGAAGTTGGCTGGGCTATGAGCGGCGTGCTGAAAGTCCGCTCCCCGATTGCCCTAGAGCTAATGCCGCCGCGCACCCTGCGCATCGTCATCGGCCTAGCCCTCGTCGCCGTCGCGCTTACCCTTGTGAGTATTGCGGTTGGGGCATATACGCTCTCGCTGCCAGACCTCCTGGCCACTCTCTTCGGTGGCGGCACGACGTCCGATCGCTTCATCGTCGTCAAGCTGCGTCTGCCGCGAGTGGTACTGGCCATTCTCGTGGGTGTCGCCTTCGGGCTTGCCGGGGGACTCTTTCAGAGCCTGCTCCGCAACGCCCTCGCCAGCCCTGACATCATCGGTATCAGCGGCGGGGCGAGCGTCGCCGCCGTGTTGAGCCTGCTCGTATTCGGGGCAACCGGCCTAGCAGTCTCGATGTCGGCCCTGGTTGGGGCCCTCGTCGTGGCATTCGCCATCTACCTCTTGTCGTGGCGCTCCGGTATGAACGGCATGCGCTTCGTTCTCATCGGCGTTGGCATTGCCTTCATGGCCCAGGCGGTGCTCGGATACCTCATCACCCGCGGCGACGTGCGCGACGCGCAGCAAGCTCTCGTGTGGATGGTGGGTGGGCTCGGCGGTGCAAGCTGGGGCGACATCGTCATCATGGCCGTCAGTCTCGTTGTGCTGTTGCCCGCCGTCGCTGGGCTTGCATCGAAGCTCCGGATGTTACAGCTCGGCGATGATCTTGCTGCAAGCCTTGGTGTCTCAGTGCAGCGATCGCGGCTCGCGCTCATCATCGTTGCCGTTGCCCTCGTCGCGATCGCCACCGCTCTAGTAGGGCCGCTCGCGTTTGTCGCGTTCGTCTCGGCCCCCATCGCCCGACGGATGATCGGCGGCGGCACTCTCGCCCTCGTGCCGAGTGCCCTCGTGGCCGTGGTACTTGTCCTCGGTGCTGACTTTGTCGCGCAACATGCCTTTGCTACCGGAACCCAAGTGCCGGCCGGTATCGTCACCGGTCTCATCGGTGCCCCTTACCTGCTGTGGCTTATCTCCACTACCAACCGTGAAGGACGTACATCGTGACCAACGCAGACGCCCCTGACCACGCTCACCTCCAACCCGGCGATTCTGATTCGAAGCGGCCTGCACACGAACTTCGCGCCGACAATGTGACTCTGAACTATGGCGGGCGCGACATTGTGTCGAACGTGAGCTTGGCGATTCCAGACGGGATGGTGACCGTGATTGTCGGTGCCAATGCGTGTGGCAAGTCGACACTGCTGCGCGGACTGTCACGACTGCTGCGACCGGCATCGGGGCGCGTATTGCTCGACGGGCGAGACATCCACTCGGTGCCGTCTAAGGAGGTCGCTCGTGTTGTGGGAATTCTGCCGCAGTCGCCGATCGCACCGGAAGGCATCACCGTTCGTGACCTAGTGGCGCGCGGGCGTTACCCGCATCAGGGCTGGTTTCAGCAATGGTCGGCTGCGGATGAAGTGGCAGTGGAACAGGCGTTGACCGCAACCGACACAGCCCAGTTGGCGTCGCGGCGCATCGAGGAACTCTCGGGAGGGCAGCGCCAGCGCGTCTGGATTGCGATGGCGTTGAGCCAAGATCCCGACATTCTGTTGCTCGACGAACCCACCACTTTCCTGGATGTACGCCACCAGCTTGATGCGCTTGATGTGCTTGCAGGCCTCAACCGTGAACGCGGAACGACGATCGTGATGGTCTTGCACGAACTGAATCTGGCCGCGCGCTATGCCGATCACATGGTGCTGATGGGCGAGGGGCAAATTCTCGCCGAGGGGTCGCCCGACGAGGTCGTGACCGCCGAGCGGATGCGCCAAGCATTTGGGCTCGAGGCGCAAATCATTGCCGACCCGGTGTCGCACTCGCCGATGGTGATTCCTGTCGGTCGGGCCTAGCCGGGTCGCATTGCAGCGCATCTGTTCGCCGTTGCTTCGCTCATTGCGACGGTCCCGTCTTGCGCAATTGGGTAAGGCAAGCCTATCCTTACTAAGCGCCGGAAATGGCTGCACGAGTGTTTTCAACCCACATCTTGCCTAGGAGATCAATGTCACGCCGTCCACGCCTCGCCGCCTTCGCTGCGGCCACCGCTGCCCTCATCGCGCTGAGTGGTTGCGCCGCCTCAACACCCGAAGGCGACTCCGGTGCCCCCGCAGCATCCGATGCTTTCCCCGTCACGGTCGAACACGCTTTCGGCGAAACCGTCATCGAGAGCGAACCGCAGCGTGTTCTCACTCTGGGTTGGGGAAGTGGTGACGCTGTGCTCGCGCTTGGTGTCGTACCCGTCGGTATGGAGGCGCAGAACTACGGTGGCGACGAGAACGGCGTTCTGCCGTGGGCGGCGGATGCTCTCACCGAGCTGGGAGCAGGGACCCCACTGATCTTCCCCGCCACCACGGATGCTCCCGCCTACGAACAGATTGCCGAAGCTGCCCCCGATCTGATCCTCGCAACGTACTCGGGAATCACCGAGGAACAGTACGACCTGCTCAGCGAGATCGCGCCGGTTGTCGCTTACCCCGAACTGCCGTGGTCGACCCCGTGGCGTGACGTGATCAGCACCACGGGAACCGCTCTGGGAAAGACAGCTGCAGCGGATGAGGTTCTCACCAACATCGACGCTCTCGTCGCCGAGAAGGCAGCCGAGCATCCTGAGTTCGAAGGCAAGACCGTTGCGGCAACCTTCGACGTAGGCGGAACCTTCTACGTCTACAAGCCCGCCGACCCGCGGGTCGAGTTCCTCCTCGACCTCGGCCTAAAGAATGCCCCCGCCGTCGACGCTCTCTCCAACGGTGACTCCACGTTCTTCTACACGCTCAGCTACGAGAAGCTCGATGAGTTGGACAGCGATCTGCTCATCGCCTACGCCGAGACTCAAGAAGTGGGCGACGCTTTCGCCGCCCAGCCCTACGCGCAGAGCATCCCCGCCGTTGCCAATGGTGGACTCGTCGCCGTCAACGGCGCATCGCTCGTCGCCTCGGTCTCGCCGCCCACGGCACTCTCGCTGCCGTGGGGTATTGACAGCTTTGTGGAGGCAATCGCTGCCGCGCTGAAGTAATTCCTCGCCGCGCGAGCAAGCAGAGAGCGCACAGAAAAGGGCCCGCCGACGAATTCGTCGGCGGGCCCTTTGTGGTCTGCGGGAGTTGCTTGTCTGTCAGCTAACTAGCTAGCAGCGGTTGCTGGCGCTTCGCCAGCTTCTGCTGCAGCCTGCTGCTCAGCAACCTGCTTGTGAACCTCAACCATGTCGAGGTTCTTGACACCCTCGATGACCTGCTCGAGGGCGGGGGCAGGAAGTGCGCCGGGCTGGGAGAACACAAGCACGCCGTCACGAAATGCCATGAGGGTAGGGATCGAGGTGATTCCTGCCGCGCCAGCAAGTTCCTGCTGGGCTTCGGTATCTACTTTTCCGAACGTGATGTCGGGGTGGGTTTCGCTTGCGGTCTCAAAGATGGGCCCGAATTGCTTACAGGGGCCGCACCATTCGGCCCAAAAATCTACGAGCGTGATTCCTTCTTTGGTGACCGTCTGGCCAAAGTCTTCTGAGGTGAGAGTGATAGTCGACATAGTTACATCCTTTCACGGAGGCCAACAACGTCACCTGAACAATGATTCCCACAACGCAACCGCAGCTGTTTTGCCGTTTCTTACAAAGGGATGCGGCGGGTGTGGCATCCGCTTCGTTGACGGTGCACGACCCACTTTGCGCCAACGCACACCGGTCGTAGCGTTTAATTACCGAACTTTTAGGAATCGAGATAGCCATGACCCAGGTTCACAACACGGCCGCCGATACGGCGCCGAGCCACCCCATCGCTGCGCCCGACGATGCCACCACACCTTCCGAAACCTCCTCCGAGGTTCCCGCCATCAACGTTGAATGGTTGAGCGAATACTTGCTCGGAAAGTGGGCGAAGGCGCGCAAAGAGTCGCGCGCGCTCATGACTAACCCTGAGTTGCATCAGGTCAACGGACTCTCGATGGCCGACCACCGCGAGCGTGTGCTGAGCCAAATGTCGATCCTTGTCGACAACGGCGCCATCCAGCGCGCTTTTCCGGCAGAGCTCGGTGGCAACGACGACCACGGTGCAAACATTGCCGCCTTCGAAGAGGTAGTGCTCGCTGACCCTTCGCTGCAGATTAAGTCTGGCGTTCAGTGGGGCCTTTTCGGGGCCGCAGTTCTCCACCTCGGCACCAAGGAACACCACGACAAGTGGCTCCCCGACATCATGAACCTGACGACGCCCGGTGCCTTTGCGATGACCGAGATCGGTCACGGATCGGATGTCGCGAGCATCGCCACCACTGCGACCTACGACCCCGACACCGATGAGTTCGTCATCAACACCCCGTTCCGCGCGGCGTGGAAGGACTACCTGGGCAACGCTGCGCTTCACGGCAAAGCGGCTACGGTCTTCGCTCAGCTCATCACCAAGGATGTCAACCACGGCGTGCACGCGTTCTACGTTCCGCTGCGCGACGACAACGGTTTCCTCCCCGGTATTTCGGGTGAAGATGATGGCCTCAAGGGTGGTCTGAACGGTATCGACAACGGCCGACTCGCGTTCGACCACGTTCGTGTTCCCCGCATCAACCTGCTCAACCGCTACGGCAACGTTGACGAGAACGGCGACTACACCTCCGACATTGACAGCCCAGGCCGTCGCTTCTTCACGATGCTCGGAACGCTCGTTCAGGGCCGCGTTTCGCTCGATGGTGCCGCAGTGCTTGCGAGCAAACTGGCCCTCACGATCGCGATCAAGTACGGCTCGGAGCGTCGACAGTTCACGGCATCCAGCAACACGAACGAAGAAGTGATTCTGGACTACCAGCGTCACCAACGGCGCCTTTTGCCGCGGTTGGCTCAGACCTATGCAATGTCGTTTGCGCATGAGGAGTTCCTCGAGAAGTTCGATGGAGTGTTCTCGGGCCGCACCGATAGCGAGTCTGACCGCCAAGATCTCGAAACTATCGCCGCAGCGCTCAAGCCCCTCAGCACGTGGGCTGCGCTCGACACGCTGCAAGAGGCTCGCGAGGCCTGTGGCGGGTCTGGCTTCATGGCCGAGAACCGGCTCACCCAGATGCGCGCTGACATGGATGTTTACGCCACCTTCGAGGGCGACAACAACGTGCTGCTTCAGTTGGTCGCCAAACGACTGCTCACCGACTACTCCCGCAAGTTTGCTGGCGCGGATGCTGGTGCCATGGCCCATTTCGTGGTGGATCAGGTCAACGAGGCTGCCGTCAATCGCTCGGGTCTTCGCCGCTTCGCGCAGAACGTCGTGGACTTTGGCTCAACCGCTCGCTCGATCGGTTACGTGCGCGATACCGATTCGCAGCGTCAGCTGCTCACCGACCGTGTTGAAACGATGGTGGCGGATGTCGCGGGCAAGCTGCGCGCGGCAACCAAACTTCCGCAGGCTGAGGCCGCCGCTCTCTTCAACAGTCACCAGAATCAGCTCATCCTGACGGCCTACGCCCATGCTGAACTGCTCCAGTGGGAGGCGTTCACTCGAGCCCTCGAGAAGATCGAAGACAAAGACACTGCTCAGGTCATGACCTGGCTGCGTGACCTCTTCGGCTTCTCACTCATCGAGAAGAACCTCGCCTGGTACCTCATGCACGGTCGCATTTCCACGAACCGCGCTCAGGCCATCACCGACTACATCGATGATCGCCTGCTGCCGCGTTTGCGCCCGCAGGCACTGGATCTCGTGGCCGCGTTCGGCCTGACCGACGAGTTGGTGCGTGCGCCGATCGCGTCAGGTGCTGAGGCTGTTCGTCAGAATGAGGCTCGCGACTACTACGCCGAGCGTCGCGCTTCTGGCGAAGAGCCCGTACATGAGAAGGATCTGAAGCAGAAGAAGCGCCGCTAGCAGCGCTGCTCAAAAAAGCCTGCCGCCCCACGCTGTGTGGGGCGGCAGGCTTTTTGCGGCGTTGCGGCATTGCCGCTTTGCGTCGCGCTATTCGTGCACTGGACTGTCGGATGACTCTGCGGATTGGCTTTCGCCGGGGCGAGAACCCGAGCCCTCGGTGTCGTCATCGCCGCGGCGTGAGCCGTCGAGACGGAGGCTGGCGAGGAATCCGATCGCCAGAAAACCGGCAGCCGCGAAGGCGGCATACCGTGTCGAGTCGGTGAAGGCTTGGCGGGCGTCGGCTGCGACATCCGGAGACTGAGCATCGAGGGCACTAATGCCGGTGCCGGCGGAGTCGACAACGAGGTTCACGATTTGGGTTCGGGTTTCGGTGGGGATCTCGGCGCGGTCGGCGAGCTTGGCATCGAGGCCGGAGCCGAGGCTCGCGAAGAGAACCGTGCCGAGGATGGCAATACCGAGGGCTGAACCGATTTGGCGTGCAGTGCTCTGGGTTCCTGATCCTTGGCCGGACTGGCTGAGGGGAACATCCTTGAGCACAACGCTGGTGAGTTGGGCGGTGGCGAGGCCGACACCGAAACCATAAACGAAGAGGCCGGGGGCGATCTGCCACCAGGCGGCATCCGGACTGAGACCGAACGCGACGATGAGTACGCCAACGATTTCGGCGCCGATACCGAAACGCACAATAGTGACGGGGGTGACTTTGTTGCCGAAGGCTCCCGCGAATCCACTCGCGACGAACGAACCGATAGCAAGTGCGAGGATCACGAAACCGGTCTGCAGTGCGTCATATCCGAGCACATTCTGCAGCCACAGCGGCAGTGACAGGATGATGCCGAACTCGCCAAGCGAGACGATCATCGCGGCAATGTTTCCATTGCGGAAGGAAGCAATTCGCAGCAGACCGAAGGCCAGCATCGTGGACTTGCCTGCCCGTTCGCGCGCAAAACCCCAGCGTACGAAAATGATGCCCGAAATCACGGCAAGGGCGAACGCAAACGGGATGGGCGAGATATCTAGCGTCCAAAAATCGGGTGGTGTGTCGCTGAAGAACCAGCCGTAGCTACGGCCTTCGATGAGAGCGAAAACGAGCGACGCGAACAGCACGACGGAGAGCGCGGCGCCGACAACATCCACTCGCCGCTGTGCTGATGCCTCCTTAGATTCGATAGTGAAAATGAGGACGCCGATGACGATGATCACGCCGAGAGGAACGTTGATTCCAAAAGCCCAGCGCCAAGAATAGTAGGTGGTGAGCCAGCCGCCGAGCAGGGGGCCAACTGCCGCCATTCCCCCAATCGTGGAACCCCAGACGGCAAAGGCGATGGCGCGTTCACGCCCGCGGAAGGTTGCATTGATAGTGGAGAGGGAGGCTGGCAGGATCATTGCTCCACCGACGCCTTGCACCAGGCGCGATGCGATGAGTAGCTCGCCAGTCGCAGCAGTAGCGGCGAGGATGGAGGAGAGCGCGAAGATCGCGACACCGATAAGCAAAACGCGGCGGCGGCCGTAGCGGTCCGCAAGGGTACCAAATACGAGGAGCAGCGCAGCGAAGACGAGAGTGTAGCTTTCCTGAACCCACTGCACCTGTGTTGAGTTCAGGTCGAGATCTTCAACAACGGAAGGGATGGCGACGTTGACGATCGTGGAGTCGACGATAATCAGCGCGACCGCGATGCTGATGAAGAGGAGCCCTAACCAGCGTTTGCGTGAGGCGCGACTGTCGTTCACTATGCGGTCTGTTCAGTGCGCAGTCGGGCGATGGTGAAAACGGCGGCACTCGCGAGCACTGCAACAACAGCCACGATCGCGGCGGTGGCGGTGGGGCCCGAGATGAGGTCTCCCGTGAGGCGGCCAACGGCCACCCAGGCAAGGCCCCAGCTCAGCGAGAGGGCTGGCGAAAAGTGTGCCCGACCACGCGCGGCAAGCGCGATGCCCACGGCACCGGCGACGAAAACGATCGCAACGCCCCACACATCTTCGGGGATGCCGAAGCCAGTGAACCCGATAGCGACCAGCCACGCGGTGATGTTGGCTGCAGTCGCGACACACACCCAGCCGAGGTAGAGGCCAATCGTGCCGTCAGTGATGATCGCATCGATAGCGCCGGCAGCTGGCAGTTTGACGGTGATCAAGTACGCCTGAATGAGAACAATCAACAGCAGGATGATCACGGGAACGCTGAGGGCGAGTAGTCCGTACTGGATAGAGAGAATCCAGGCGGCATTGAGCACGAGGGATGCGGCGACCCAGTAACCAACGCGGCGATGCAATTCTGCGGTCGTCTGTTTGGGCAGCATTTGCCAGACGGCGTAGGCGACGAGTCCTAAATAGATGATGCTCCAGATGCCGAATGCTGAGCCGGCGGGAGCGATGACTGTGGCGTCCGCGCTGAGCGCACCGCCCGCAGCATCCTGAATCGGGGTTCCACCTGCAGCACCCGAACCTACGAATGCTCCGATGAGGGCAAAGGTCGCGCTCGCGGCAACCGTTATCTGCCTGACTACGTCTCTGGATTCACGCATGACGTTCTCCTTGGGTTGGCTGTAAGCCTAGAACTCCTGAGGCGGAGTTGACCGAAGAATCGCTGAGATGTGGGAGTCGCTCAGCTAGCGCGCCCGAAGACGTGAAGTGTCTAGTGCGTGAAGCCGGCGAGCAGGCTCGGAGCGGCTAGGTTCACGAGCAGAATGATGCCCGTGAGTGCAACGATCGCACCCATCGCGACGAGCACTGCCTTGCCGAGAACGGTGATTACGGAGATGAAGGTCATACCTCAAGGTTAGCGGAGGAGCGGATGCCATAGAGCCCGGCTCTGAACTAAAAGTCGTCGACTACTTCTGGCTGGAGTCTGTACGCGACGGCATCCACTCGATCCCTGCAAGCGCGGCTACGGTTTCGACTTGCCGCCCTGCTTGTTTTCCGACTTGCCGTGGCTTCCACCCTCGCCGCTGTCACTGTCAGCCTCTTCTGACTCGTTGTGATCGCCGCTGGGTGAATCGGATTCGGACTTCTTACTCTTTTCGTGTGCTGCCTCGGACGTCTCAGCGCCGAAAGTGCGGCCGACCTTGTCTGGATCCTGAGCGCGCTCGGAGACCCATCCACCGAAGTTATCGGGGTGCTCAGTCGCTTCGGCTTCTTCAGGCCCCTCGACTTCTTCAGTCACTTCGGTTTCTTCCGCCGGTTCAGACTCTGGTGTCGTGGTGGAATCTTCGGTCGATTCGTCACCGTCGTTGGTTTCACTGACAACTGTGGATATCACTGAGTCAAACGCGTCTTGCGCTCCGCTTGGCAGAATTCCTCCCGCTCCGGCCCCCGCCGTTGCGGCAACTGCCACTGTCGCGCCGAGCGCGATTTTCGAGGCTATCCCCAAGCCTGCAATCCATGAAAACATTGTTCTCCCCCTCTTACTCGCCCCGATTATCAGTAGCGAATCATGGTGAGATGATCCAGACGGAGCTTTGGTAAGGCCTAGCCGCACCATCAACTCTTCAGACGGCCGGGCAGTCGATTCGTAGGCCGCTTCGCGAAACTCGGCGATCGAGTTTGCGAGCGATGTCAGATCGGACCGCGATTCCGGCGCGCGTCCAGACAGAACCGCCTGCGCGACCCTGTCGGAAATTCGTTTGTTTCTCATCTCACTTCACGCCATCGCTCGAGAGCCTCGCAGGGATACGGGTTGGGGAAACTTTCTTTCTCAATCGTTCAAGAGCGCGTCGTTGCAGTGCTTTGACAGCCCCGGGGCGTTTGCCGATCACAGTGGCAATCTGGGCCACTGTCAGGTCCGCGACTATGCGCAACACCATCACATCGCGCTGATCCGTGGGGAGCGAGTTAAGCAGTGAGAGTGTCGTGTCGTCTTGCAAGCGGTTAAGCACTTCTTCCTCCGCACTGGGTGCGCTATTCGAGTCGTGGTCCGCGTTCCACTCCACACTCTCTCCTCGCCGCGCACGTTTTCGAAATTCATCGACGAGACGTCGATACGCAACCGAAAATACGAAAGAACGGAATTGCGATTCGTTGCCAACGAACTGCGGCAACCGCTCGAATACGTCAAGAAACACCTCGCTAGTGAGGTCTTCTGGTTCGCGCGAGCCGCGCGCGGTGAGGAAGGCTGTCACGGCTGGCGAATACTCGATCCAGAGGGTCGTGGAGCCCCATCCGGCTCCGGCCTGCGCGGCAGCAAGCAGGGCAGCAAAGTGCTTTGCTCGTGGATCGTCGTCAGCGCCGTGAGTCACGAGCAGAGGTTAGCAGGGCACTCCGATCAAGACGGATGCGAACCGCGACTCCTGCGCAGAGAATCACGATAGCTCCTCCGATGACTGTTGGAATGGTGAGTTCTTCCCCCAGGATCAGAGCTGCCCAGGTGATGCTCAACACCGGTTGTACGAGTTGCACTTGGCTGACTTGCGCCATTGGCCCAATGGCGAGCCCGTGGTACCAAGCGAAGAAGCCGAGAAACATGCTCACTACGGCCAGATATCCAAACGCGGCCCACTCGATTGGCTCGGCAGTCGGCGGCTCTTGGATTGCTGAGAATACCGCGAGCGGAATCATGAATGGCGCCGCTACGACAAGCGCCCAAGACACCGTCTGCCAGGCACCGAGTTCACGCGCGAGGAGGCCGCCTTCGGCGTACCCAATCGCTGCTGCAACGACGGCACCGAAGAGGAGTAGATCAGAAAGCCCGAGTTGACCGAACCCGCCACCCTGAATCGAGGCGAATCCAAGAGCGGCCACGGCGCCGATTGCGGCAAGCATCCAGAAGGACAGTGGCGGTCGCTCTCCCGCACGAATAACCGCCAGCACCGCTGTAGCGGCGGGCAACAGCGCAATGACGACCGCCCCGTGGCTCGCAGGTGCCGTGACCAAGGCATACGACGTGAGCAAAGGGAAGCCGACAACAATGCCGCCGGCGACGGCAAGCAAGCGGACCCACTGCCGCCCTGTTGGCAGCCGCTGATGGGTGATGGCGAGCGCGGCAATGGCTAGGAGGGCAGCGATCACCGCTCGGCCAGACCCGATAAGTAGGGGGGATAGGCCGCCAACGGCCACGCGGGTGAAGGGGAGAGTGAACGAGAACGCGATCACTCCTACGAGTCCCCACAGGAGTCCGGAGCGGCTGAGGGGCATTCTCTGACGTTACCTGCAAAAACTCAGGATACGACGTCGCGGCTGGTAGTAAATTCTCTCTATGACGTTCAACGACGACGCCCGCATCAACCCAAACAAGGTCTCGCGACGCGGGCGCAACACCGGAATTGCCGTAGGTGGCGGCGGCAGTTTGCTTGTTATTGGCCTGATTATTGCGTCTCAGTTACTCGGCGTTGATCTAACAGGGCTTGTGGGCGGCGGAACGACCGGTGGGCAAGAGCAACCAGGACAGCCACTTGCCGAATGCACAACGGCTGAAGCGGCGAACAGCAGCATCGATTGCCGCATCGCCGGAGCGGCAGATTCGCTCGATACCTACTGGGAGGGGCAGATCGAGGGGTACCGCACCACTAACGTCGTGCTCTTCACCGGTCAAGTGAACACCGGATGCGGCGGTGCAACGAGCGCGAGTGGTCCGTTCTATTGCCCACCAGATGAGACCATCTACGTTGATACTGCTTTCTACGATGACCTGCGCAGCCGCTTTGGTTCCACGGGTGGGCCACTCGCCGAGATGTATGTCATTGCGCATGAGTGGGGGCACCACATTCAGAACTCCACCGGAATCATGGATGGCCTCGACCGTCAGAACACGGGCCCGTCCTCAGATTCGGTGCGGCTTGAGCTGCAGGCGGACTGTTTCGCGGGCGCCTGGGTGGGTGCGGCATCCACGATCACTAACGACGACGGGGTGGTCTTTCTTGACCCTGTGACGGACGCCCAAATTGCAGATGCTCTGAGTGCAGCTTCGGCTGTTGGCGACGACCGCATCCAAGAGTCAACTCAGGGCCAGGTAACTCCAGAGACGTGGACGCATGGGTCAAGCGACAAACGTCAGCAGTGGTTTACGACCGGACTCAATGGTGGCCCCCAGGCGTGCAACACCTTCGAGGTGGCGACGCCGTAGTTTTCGCGCGGCGTGCGGCGTGCGGCGTGCGGCTACTCGGGTGCAGCGTGGGGGCGCGGCGGAACTTTGAGCACCGCATAAACGGCAATCACGGTAAGACAGATATTTGCCCAGTCGATCTGAAAGTCATCGTTCGGCAGATAGCGCATCACAAAAACTCCGAGCCCCCGGACGACGAGTCCCCAGATGCTGAGTGTGAGAAACGCTTTGCTCGCCCAGGTTTGTCCTCGCTTGAGCAGTAACAGAAGGCCGAGATTGAAGATGCTCGCAGCGACGAGGGAAGCTCCTGACGCCGCACCGGGCACGAGGCTCCACGCGACAGCAATCGCTTGAGTGACTATCGCGATCGTGAGCCACGGGATGCGCGTTTCGTCGTCGGCAAGCGAGTCGACGGTCGGCTCTGCCTCGTTGTCAGTCACCTTCGAATTTTCGCATACGGCATCAGCCATGGTGCCGACCACTAGTCGCTGTGTTGCCCGGTTATTTCAGCGTCAGGCAGGAGAAGGTTGAGTATGTCGTCGGTAATGTATTCCGGAAAAGCCCACGCCAAGTCTCCACCTTGCGTAGAAATGACAAAGTGTGCGGACGTGCCCCACGGCACAGTAACTCCGAAGCTTGGCCCGTCTGGAGAGGGCTGAAGTTCGTACACGGGAATGTCCCGATCTCCCACGATTCCGATGCTGGGGACGAACTTCAGGTGACGGTTGGTGATTTCGCACACACCGATGCTCCACTCGGTGCCGATGTTGAGAACGCGAGCATCCGCCGCCCTTATCGCGCAGCGCACTTTATTTTCGGCCAAGAGGCGACGGTCGCGCCCTCTGTCGTTGACCGGCTGCCCAAAGACAGTGGCGCCAATAAGCATTCCGAGCATTTCGAGGATGACGCTCATGGCGCTGACTCCTCCTGCTGCTCGCGGTGTGCGGCAGCGTGCGTGCTGCCGGTGGATTTGAGCTTACTCACGCACCTGCGCATAGTCGTTGACGTCCGCACCCCGCGTGCGTGCTGTTGCCGTTCTGCCAATTTCCTCAGCTTGAGCAGTGCCTCGTGTTCAGCCGTTCGCTGCCTGCACCCTTCGGAAACTCAGGAAAACCTCGTCTTGCAGCAATGCCAACCCTGACTACTAGGGCATCGCCGCACGGATCTTTGAGGATTTCCTGAATTTCCGTGACGTTCGTTGCTGGGGCCATCAGGGGGTGCCCACCACTCGGTTATCTCTCACTCGCTCATGTCCGGCCTGAGCGCTGCAGGCAGACTGCTTCAGGGGAGCGTGGTTGGGGCGGCATCCACCATTTCTAGTGACCGTGAAGTGGTCTTTCTTGGCCATGCGGCGGGTAGCCAAATTGCGGATGCTCTGAGTCAAGCTTCGGCTCGTGGTGACGACAGCATCCAGAAATTAACTCAGGGCCAAGTGACTCCTGAGCCGTGGACGAATCAGTCACGTTCCCAACGCCAGCGGTAATTGATGACTGGGCTCAACGTCGGGCCACGGGCGTGCAACAACTTTTCGGGTGGCGACGCGATAGCTGCAGTGCATGCTTGCGTCATGCAGGCGTGCGCGCGGGGAAGGTTAGTTGCTCTGGAGGTAATCAATTCGTCGCACTTCATCCGAAATTGCTCTTGACATAGTTTTGACACTGGTTATAGTAAGTATTGAAATAAGCCAGAGTCACTGAACCGTCAACCCGAATGCGATCACCGATGACCGAGACCTCTCCCTCCGCACGGCTCACGGCTGAGCCTTCCCTCGAGACCCTCGGCACCTTCCCAACAGACTTCCGATGGGGGCTCGCGACAGCGGCATACCAAATCGAGGGCGCTGCATTCGAAGGCGGTCGTGGACCGAGCATCTGGGACACCTTCTCGCACACGCCAGGCCTCAGTTTGCATGGGGATACGGGTGACATTGCGTGTGACCACTACCACCGTTGGCAAGCAGACCTCGACCTATTGAAGAGTCTCGGCGTTACCGACTATCGGCTCTCCGTTTCGTGGTCACGCCTCCAGCCAAGCGGATGCGGTGAGTTGAATGAAATCGCCGTCGCGTTCTACCGCGACGTTCTGAACGGGCTTGCGGAACGCGGCATCCGAGCGCTAGTTACTCTTTACCACTGGGACCTGCCTCAGCCTCTCGAGGATGAGGGCGGCTGGCCTGTACGTAGCACCGCGTACCGCTTCGCAGAGTTTGCTACAAGAACTGTCGAAGCGCTTGGCGACCTTGCTACTGACTGGTTGACGCTCAATGAGCCATGGTGCAGTGCCTTCCTCGGCTACGGAAATGGCGCGCACGCTCCCGGCCGCACCGACTATCGGGCTGCGATTCACGCCGCGCACCACCTCAACCTCGCCCATGGGCTCGCAGTCGCTGGGATCAGAGTGGCGATGCCCAGCGCATCCGTCGGCATCACCAATATCGTGACCGACATCATTCCCGCGAGCGATTCGCCGGATGACGCGGCAGCAGTCGTACGCCTTGACGCCTCGAGCAACCGCGTCTTCCTTGACCCCGTCTACCTTGGTGCTTACTCGGATGCCGTGTGGGACACCCTGGGCAGCCGGGGGCTGAGCGATGTAGTGCAGGAGGGCGATCTTGAGATCATCTCCACACCCACCGACTTCGCTGGCATCAATCACTACCAGCGAGTGATCGCGTCTCATGACGAAACGGCACCATTCGGCGTCGCCGAAATGCCAGCCGAACCGGCAACGACATCGTTCGGATGGTCGGTCATCCCCGAATCGCTCACCGCAGTCTTGACCAGGGTCTCGCGCGAGTTCACTAGCGTTCCGCTCTTCGTCACCGAGAACGGAGCGAGTTACGAAGACTATGTGGACCCCAACGGCGACGTCGTTGATACCGAGCGAATTGCCTACCTGCGCGGTTACCTCGGCGCGGCCGCCGAGGCGATCGCAGCTGGTGTTGATCTTCGCGGCTACTACGCGTGGTCGTTCCTCGACAATTTCGAGTGGGCGGAAGGCTATAGCAAACGTTTCGGCCTTGTATGGGTCGACTACCGCACCCAGGAGCGGATCCCGAAATTGAGCGCGCACTGGTATCGGCGCCTCATCACAGAGCATCAGGAAGTCGTGGCGTACACAACAGCCTGACGCGGATGGTGCGAGTCTGGATGACTCGCCCATGCACCACTGCACAGCACACCAAAATACGAGAAGAAGGAATCTCAATGAAGAGAACAGCAACCTCCGTTGTCGCCGCCGTTGCGGCAGTGGGGCTCACAATAGGCATGAGCGCGTGCTCGACAACATCCGCAGCCGGAAGCGGCGACGCTGAAGGTCCACTCACCGTCTGGGTAATGGGCGATTCGGGTGCAAACTTCGAGATGCTTGTCGCTGACAGCGGCATCGAGGTAGAGGTCGTAGCGATACCGTGGGATTCGATCGACGAAAAACTCACCACGGCTGTCGCGTCCGGGTCCGGGCCTGACATCCTCCAGATTGGACTTTCGAAGCTGCGAACCTTCGCGGATGCCGGAGCCCTCCTGCCCCTCGACGACGAAATCGCTAACCACCCCGGCATTGACCCCGCGAACTTCCCCGCAGGAGTGTCTGGCACAGCGACTTCGGTCGGCGGAGAGATCGTGAGCGTCCCTTGGACCAGCGATACCCGAGTGCTCTTCACTCGTACCGACATCCTCTCGGAAGCTGGCATTGACGCACCCCCGGCCACGTGGGACGAACTACGCGCTGACGCTAAGACTCTCGCGGCACGCGGCGACGACCAGTACGGCTACTACATTCCTCAGTGGGATGCACCGCTGCCGATCGAGATGACCTGGAGCATGGGCGGCGAGGTCATCGACGCTGACGGAAACGTCAACTTCGATACTCCTGAGTTCCAGAAAGCTGTCGACGTCTACACCGGGCTCTACGCAGACGGAAGTGTGCCAGTGAATGGCGACTTCGATCAGACTCAGGGCTTTATCTCCGGTGTTGCACCGATGCTCGTGAGTGGACCCTACCTCGGCAGAGGAATCGCGGATTCGGCTCCAGAGCTCGACGGCAAGTGGCAAGCAAGCCCGCTGCCTGCAGGCGACGGTGGCTCCATCTCGCTGTTCGCCGGCTCGAACCTCGGTGTGTGGTTCAACACCGATCAGAAGGAAACCTCGCTCGATCTTCTCGAGTACGTTTCGCAGCCAGAGCAGCAGCTGGAGTGGTACAGCATGACTGGTGAACTGCCGACCGTGTCATCCGCGCTTGAAGATGGGGACCTGAACAGCGACCCCAACGTGCAGGTCTACACCGACCAGCTCAAGACGGCCAAGGTTCTTCCGCTCGTCTCAAATTGGGATGGCGCAGTGGGAACCGAGCTGCTGAATGCTCTCAACGCGATCGCGCTCACGGGAGCGGACACGAAGTCGTCACTTGACGGCCTCTACTCCACAACCGCTGGTCTCACGATTAACTAGCAAGTAACACCCCTCACTAACAATCTCGGCGTCGCGACGCGACACGAACAGGAAGGACGGCACGGTGCGCAATCGCCTTACTCCCTACCTGTTCGTGTCGCCCGCAATGCTCCTCCTCATCACCTTCGGGATCTTCCCGATCCTTGTCGCCGCGGTTATCAGCACGACAAACATGAATATCTCGGCGTTTGCCGACTGGAACAACGTCGAGTTCATTGGCATCGACAACTACACAAAGCTTTTTGCAGACCCAGACTTCTGGCAGGCCATCGGCAACACTGGTCTGTTCGCAGTGTTCGGGGTGCCGGCCATCGTGATCCTGTCACTCGGTGTCGCGTTACTGCTGAACCACAGCCAGAGCAGATTTTTCCGATCGCTCCGTGCGTTCTATTTCATCCCAGCAATCACCGCCATCGTCGCGATTTCGCTTGTCTGGGGTTACCTCTACAACACGCAATTCGGACTCCTCAACTACCTGTTCTCACTCGTAGGAGTTCCCCAGGTGCAGTGGTTGTCAGACCCGATCTTGGCAAAGTTCTCTGTGGCACTTGTCGCAATCTGGCGCGGAACCGGGCTCAACATCATCATCTTCCTTGCCGCACTCCAGGGCGTACCGAAGGAGTACCTAGAAGCGGCATCGCTCGATGGGGCTGGAGAATGGAAGAAGACGTTCTCGATAGTGATCCCCCTCATGCGCTTTGCGATTTTCTTCGTGAGCGTCACCACCACTATTGCGTGGCTCCAGTTTTTCGACGAGCCTTTCGTGCTCACCGACGGTGGGCCGCTCGGTGCCACCACCTCTGCGTCGATTTTTCTCTACAAGGAGGGATTCCGGCTCAACCAGTTCGGGTATGCCAGCGCCGGTTCGATCGTGCTGTTCGCGATCATCGCCGTGATTACACTCATCCAATTGCGAGTGAGACGGGCCGACGATGACTACTGATCGCACTCACGCCAAGCGGAGACGCGCGCTCACCGTAACGATCGGTATCGCGCTGGGGATTGGCGCCCTGATAACGGCGTTCCCTTTTTTGTGGATGCTCACGACAGCGTTCAAACCGCAGCGAGAATCGGTGACGTTTCCACCAACGATCCTGCCTCAGGCGCCGACTCTTGAGTGGTTCCAGATGCTCTTCACTGAGCTGGATTTCGGACGCTACCTCGTCAACACCATCCTGGTCGTTCTGATCGGATTCATCGGTTTGATGTTCATGGCGATGGCCGGGTACGCGTTCGCAAAGTTCGATTTCCGAGGTCGCAAGTGGATGTTCTTTCTCGTCCTCGCGACGATGATGATCCCGATCCAAGTCACGATGATTCCGACCTATTTGATCCTCAACGGCATGAAGCTCACCAACACCCTGCTCGGCATAGCCCTCCCGACGTTGGTGAGCGGATTTGCGATCTTCCTGTTCCGACAATTCATGACCACGATTCCCACGGAGATGCTCGAGGCCGCGCGCCTCGACGGTGCTGGGGAGTTCCGCACGTTCTGGCAGATCGTGCTGCCCATGTCGAAGCCGATCCTCGCGGTGCAAATCGTTCTGACATTTATTTCGGGTTGGAACAGCTTCTTGTGGCCACTCATCATTGCGTCTGATCAGAAGCTGTACACGCTGTCTGTCGGATTAGCCCTCCTCAACCAGCAGCTCGCCGTGAACCCCTCGCTGCAAATGGCCGCGGCGTCGGTGATGGTCATACCGATCCTCATCGTCTTCATCGTCTTCCAGCGCTACGTCATCCAGGGCTTTGCCCTCTCCGGTCTTAAGTAACGAAAGAAACCCATGACTGATCTCACGCTCGCCACGTCGGCGTTCGAACCCCGTCCCGCATCCTTTGAAGGATTTGTACGTGCGAAGGATGCTCGGCTTGTCGATGGCTCAGGCCGCGAGTTGCTTCTTCGCGGGGTGGGGCTGGGCAACTGGATGCTGCCAGAGGGCTACATGTGGAAGTTCGGTCCTGGTGCGGAGTCTCCTCGGGAAATCGAGCGGCTAACAGAGCGCCTCCTGGGAGCTGCGGGAGCGGAGCGATTCTGGGAGGGCTTTCGGGCGAACTTTATTGCTGAGGCTGACATCGCGCTCATTGCGGCATCCGGTTTCGACCACGTGCGGTTGCCGATCAATTCGCGCGCGATTCAGGATGAGCACGGTCAACCGATCGAAGCTGGATACGCGATGATCGACCGGCTCATCGAGTGGTGCCGTAAACATAAGCTGTGGGTGATGCTCGATTTGCATGGTGCGCCGGGCGGTCAGACGGGCACCAACATTGATGATTCGCCGAACAATCTACCTGAGTTGTTCATGGAGCCGCGCTATCGAGAGCTCACGGTGCGGTTATGGCAAGATCTTGCGACACGCTATCGCCACGAGACGGTCGTGATGGGATACGACCTGCTCAACGAACCGCTGCCAAACGAGTGGCAGCACACCTACGCGGATGCACTCACTGACCTGTATCGCGACCTCACCCGCGAGATCCGCGCGATCGACCCCGACCATCTCATCGTTTATGAGGGTGCGCACTGGGCCACGAACTGGGACATTTTCACCGAGGTGTGGGACGACAATTCGCTGCTCCAATTTCATAAGTACTGGTCTTCGCCAGACACCGAATCAATCTCCGCGTTCCTTGAGGTTCGGGATCGTCTCGGGCTACCCATTTACATGGGCGAAGGAGGCGAGAACACCCTCGAGTGGTTGTATGCGGCATTCCGCCTCTACGAGTCGCACAGTATCGGCTGGAACTTTTGGCCCTGGAAAAAGATCGACACCCGCACTTCGGCTGCGTCGATTATTGCGCCAGAAGGCTGGGACCGTGTCGTTGCCAGCATTGGTGACCCTTCAGCAATAACCACTGCCGAAGCGAAGACTGTCTTTAGTGACTTGCTTGATGCGATGAGGATTGAGAACTGCCAGTGGCAGCCTGACGTTGTTTCCGCTCTTCTTGCGTCACGGCCGGTCGTTGTTCCCGTGTGGGGCTATGGCTATCGAGGATCTGGCGAGTCCTATTCGATTGCTGTGACAGGCGGTGTCGACGCGATCCGAAGTGATGACTCTGTGCCGTTGCGCTGGGCTATTGAGGGCGGCAATCCCGCAAATCCCTTTGAGCAGACGGATGGTCGTGCCTACGGAATCGCTGAAGAACTGGTCGTCGATCTCTCCGAGGGGGACTGGCTCGAGTACGAGATGGTGGGCTCCTCTGGCGCCCACGTGGTCGACGACGAAGGTCGGGATGCTGCCGTACGCGTCGAGCAGGCTGCCCGCGGCATCCGCATCATCGCCACCGCCGAAACAACCGTATCGAGGATCTACCCGTCGGGAGGCGACAAGACTTGGTAGGGTCTGGATTTATGACCGGGCGTATCGCACTCACAACTTCGGCGCCGGCAACGGTGAGTGATGTGCGTCAACGTAATCGCTCGCAGGCGCTGCGCAGTGTGATTCTCACGGGAGAGACGTCGCGTGCGGCCATCGCGCGCGAGTCTGGACTGTCGGTCGCTTCGGTCACCAATCTGATCTCCGAGCTCATTTCGGAGGGGCTCGTCATGGAGGCCGGCTCAGTAGCCTCGAGCGGTGGGCGACCTGTAACTTTGTTGGCCCCCAACCCAAGCGGGGCCTATTTTCTGGGCGCGGATGTTGGCGAGCGTGGTGTCGCGGTCGAATTGTTTGATCTATCGATGACGCGCATTGATCGTGAATTTCGCGGCGGCCGTGAGGGTGAGCCCATTGAGGCGATCGCTGCCGATCTTGATGAAGCGCTCAACGCTTTGCGTGAGCGGAATGCAGCGGCGTGGGACCGCATGGTCGGCATCGGGCTCGGGCTGCCAGGAATTGTGGAGTCGGATGCTGAGGGCCGCCAGGTTCTGTACGCCCAGAGCCTTGGTTGGTCGCCTATCCCTGTCGCTGATCTCGTCTCTCACGACATTCCAGTCTTTGCCGAGAACGGCGCTAAGACCCAAGCAATGGCCGAATTGTGGGATGGGGCGGCCCGTGGTGTGAATGAAGCACTTGTGGTGTTGCTTGGTCGCGGTGTCGGGCTCGCAATTGTGTCGAATGGTGAACTTGCCCGCGGCCTCAACAGCAGTGCTGGCGAGTGGGGTCACGTGAAGATTGTCCGCGACGGGCGCCTCTGTCGCTGCGGTGGCCGCGGATGTGTTGAGGCGTACCTCGGTGCGGATGCGATTCTCGAGTTATGGCGCGAAGCTGGTGGCATCTTTGAGGGGTCTGGCTGGCGCGCTGTCGGTCAACTTCTCGAATCGACCGATCCGATCGCCGTTGGGGTCGTCGACGAACTTATCGAGACGCTCGGCTCTGCGCTGGGCGGGCTCGTCAACCTCACCAATCCTGAGCGCGTGATTGTCGGAGGCTGGGTGGGCCTACGGCTCATGGAAAAGGTGGCCACTCGGGTTGAGGACGCAACGCGAGCTGAAGCCCTCGTGCGCCCGGGCGGACAATTCTCGCTTCACGCGTGTCATTTTGGCGGTGACACCGTCGCTCTCGGTGCCGCGATCATGCCGCTCGAAGCGCTCCTTGCTTCGCCCCGAAAAAGCTCCGCTTCTCTGGCTTAGAGGCGCGCCAAAGACAGCGGTGGTCCGCGAATCGCTCGCGCACCTTCGGAAACTCAGGAAAAACGTTCCCCGGGGCGATTCGACCCCCGCTAGTCGACGATTCGAGGCGCCCGTACGCTCGCATCTCCTGAATTTCCATCGAAAGACACGCTTGGCCTGGAGGCCAATACGAGCTAGTGCTGCGCTCTGTCTTGGGAAGAGATCTGATCGGTTGCCGTTGCTGCCGGTGCCGACACTGAGTCACTTAGGAGTCGCTCGTAACCCCCATGCTGCGCTACTGCCGTCTCAATGATCGCCCCAGCGTCTGTGCCGGGTATCGCGCCGGCGATAAGGGCGAGATCGTTCACCGAAGTGGGCGCATTGCCCGACAGCTTTTTCTGAAGGGTAACCGGCGACATGCCCGCGAGTCCTGAGAGAAAAGCCTGGTTGATCTTTGACCCGTCCGGTGCTCTGGCGCCTTGGAAAGCACCCGTGAGCAGGTCGCCGACCTTGGGGCGGGACGGCGTGATTGCAGACGGTTTGGCCGTCCTGTCCTGCGGCAGGGAGCAAGGATAGCGGGCTGTCACCTCTGGAAATTCAGGAAAAGCCAATCAGATAGCGGCGTGATCCCAACTATTTGGCGGGTCAGGGCGCAGGGAGCGCTCGAATCTCCTGAGTTTCCGAAGGCGTGCTGCCTGTAACTGCTTAAGCGCGAGAGCGCGAGAGCGCGAGAGCGCCGAGAGGAGGACGCGAGCCGGAAGCAGGCCCCGGAAAGGGCAAAAAAATGACCCTCGCCCAGTAGAAGCCCGGGAAAGGGTCAAGTGGCTCCGACGGGCGTCGATCCCGTGACCTCACGATTTTCAGTCGTGCGCTCTACCAACTGAGCTACAGAGCCGTAAGAGTTTCCTCTTACTCGCAAGGGCTTCCCCCTACTACACAAAAAGCCCCTCCTTTCGAAGAGGCATTCTGTTTTGCGACCCTGACCGGACTTGAACCGGCGACCTCCGCCGTGACAGGGCGGCGCGCTAACCAACTGCGCTACAGGGCCTAGCTATTTAATTCTGTGTTTTGTCTGGTGACCCCAACGGGATTCGAACCCGTGCTGCCGCCGTGAAAGGGCGGTGTCCTAGGCCACTAAACGATGGGGCCGAGAAGTCACAGAACTTCTTAGCTACCGAGGGAAAAGCATACGGTGACTTTCGTGATTTACCAAACTGAGAAGCAAGCTATTTGATATCTCGCGAAAACCGCGTTTTTCCAACAGGCTTAAATGTACTCGACTCTGAGGTCAACAAATACTACATTCATGGAAAGGTTGAGACTTTTGAGCCGCCTGTTGTTAGTGTGGTCAATGTTATTGCTGTGACTAATGGCCATTAGTCCGCGCACAACATGTTGAGGGGAACAATGAACGCCACGCATGCGAGTCGGGGGACCGCAGCACAGCTCACGCTGCGCGCACTAGTTTTTCGAGTAGTCGGTTTCACTGCCGTTCTCAGTCTTGTACTCGGAGGCGCGCTCTATGGCGACCCCAGCAAGGCCACGGCAGCTACTGACTACCCAACATGGAGTGACGTCACCGACGCCCGCAACAACGAGGCTGCAACCAAGAAGGTCGTTGCCCGCATCAAGGCTGCGCTCGTTCAGCTGGAGTCACAAGCCGTCGCCGCCCAGAAAGATGCCGAAGAAAAGGGCAACATCTGGCAAGAGGCCGACACCAAGTACCAGGCCAAGGCAGCCCAAACAGAAGCTTTGCAACAGCAGGCGGATGCCGCAAGCACTGAAGCTGATGAAGCTGAGAAGCGAATCGGTGAGCTTGCCGCGCGGCTCGTGCGTGCCGGTGGTGGCGACGTAACCACCAACCTGCTCACGAATTCGCAGGATGCGGACGCACTGCTCTACAACTTAGGCATGTCGTCGAAAATTTCGCAGCAGACATCCGCTCTCTTTGATCGTGCCGTTCAGGCGCGAAACACGGCGCAGTCCCTGAGTGATGCGGCTGAGGTTGCGCGCACTGAGCTTGAAGTGCTGAAGATCGCTGCTGAGAAGGCTTTCGCTGAGGCCCAGGAGGCCGCTCTGGCCGCCGCGGCCGCTCTCGCTGAGCAGCAGGAGCGCAAGATCGAGTTTGACGCTCAGCTCGCCGCCCTGACTTCCGCGCGTCAAGCGACCGAAGCTAGTTACTTGGCTGGTGTGCGTGTGCGTGAAGCCGCACGTGCCGCGGCGCAGGCAGCAGCAGAGGCTGCAGCGCAAGTTCCGAACATCGATGCGGGCGAGATCAGCCTCAGCGGGTGGGTTCGCCCGGCCGGTGGCTACATCACTTCCACGTATGGCTATAGCGCAAACTATGGTTCCAGCTTCCACAAGGGCGTTGACCTCGGTGCCGGTTGTGGCGCCCCGATCTACTCGGCATCGAGTGGAACCGTCGTCTATGCGGGCTACGGCTGGAACGGTGGCTACGGAAACTACATCATCATCGAACACGCCAACGGATTGCGCACCGCCTACGGTCACATCGTCGCAGGCGGCATCCTCGTCTCCTACGGCCAAAATGTGGCAGTCGGTACGAAGATCGCCAAGGTGGGTTCCACCGGAAACTCCACCGGATGCCACCTCCACTTCGAGGTTCGCCCCGGCGGCTGGAACACTACAGATCCGGTCTCGTTCATGTCTGGTCAGGGCATCCGCCTCGGCTAACCTCAGCACGGTTCGGGCCCGCCCGCTTCACCGTTAAACGCCAATGGCGGATGCTCGAGAGCATCCGCCATTGAACGTTAACGGGCCGCGCACGCTCAGCGCTCGCGACCCGATGTGCCGCCGAAGCAGCGGTGAAACCGGGTTTCGAAACCTAGTGGCCTTCGGCCTTGAGCTTCTCGAAGCCGGCGAGAACGATCGCGTCAGCTTCTGCTGCGTCGCCCCAACCGTCGATCTTGACCCACTTGCCGGGCTCGAGGTCTTTGTAGTGCTCGAAGAAGTGCTCGATCTCTTTGCGCGTGAACTCTGGAACATCGCCCAGGTCCTGAATGTGCGACCAGCGCGGGTCTTTCGCCTGAACGCAGATGACCTTGGAGTCGATGCCGCCGTCGTCGCTCATGTTGAGCACGGCAACGGGGCGAACCGAGATGCCGACACCGGGGAACGTGGGAGCGTCGAGCAGAATCAGAGCATCTACGGGGTCACCGTCGAGGCCGAGAGTGTTCTCGAAGAAGCCGTAGTCGGTGGGGTAGGCGAAGGTGGTGAAGAGGTAGCGGTCGAGATAAACACGACCAGTTTCGTGGTCTACTTCGTACTTGTTCCGGCTTCCGCGCGGAATCTCAACGACAACGTCGTATGCGGCCATGTAGCTGCTCCTAAGAAAAATGTGGGGTTGCTGCAATAACGTTACTGGATGCACTCCGAACGTCGTCCCCGGCTTACCCCCGCAATTGCTGATGTTCGTCGTGCCGTGCGCACTGCGCTTGCCGCGCTGCCCGAACTGAAAGTTCTGCCGCGCAACAGTTCTGCGGTTGTCAGCGCCCCGGTTTCGCCCGGATCTCTGCCGCTCGTACTTGTTGCACTGAGTGGTGGCCCTGACTCGCTTGCGCTTGCGGCGGCGACGGCCTTCGAGGCGTCCAAGGCTGGCGTGCGAGCCGGTGCCGTGATCGTGAATCACAACCTTCAAGAAGGGTCAGCGGATGTCGCAGCCGCCGCCGCCCAGCAGGCACGCGACCTCGGGCTTGACCCCGTCGACATCCGCTCGGTTCTCGTCGGTGACGCCGGAGGCCCAGAGTCTGCCGCCCGTGACGCGCGCTACGCGGCGCTCGCCGATGCCGCCGCCGAGCATGGTGCGATCCGCGTGCTGCTCGGCCACACCCTCGACGATCAGGCCGAAACGGTGCTGCTCGGTCTCGCCCGCGGCAGTGGTGCCGGCAGCCTCAAAGGAATGGCTAGCGACACCGGTCAGTACTTGCGCCCGCTGCTGGCCGTGCCGCGAACCATGACCGTTCAGTTCTGCACAGATTCCGAAATTGTGGCGTGGAATGACCCGCACAACCTCGATACGTCCTACACGCGAGTGAGGGTTCGGCAGACAATATTGCCGCTGCTCGAAAGCGAACTGGGGCCCGGCATCCGCGAAGCATTGGCGCGAACGGCTGACCAGGCTCGTGAAGATGCGCAAGCTCTCGATCACTTTGCGGAAGAAATGGCCGAAGATTTGGCCGACATTTCGGAGGCCGGAATCTCACTACCTGTGCGCGCTCTCGCCGCGAATCCGGCTGCGCTCCGCCAGCGTTTAATTAGGTTGGCGGTCGCGAGCGAGTTCCATGTCTCGCTGAGTCGCACCCACACGCTGGAGATCGCGCGCCTCGTCACCGACTGGAGAGGGCAGGGACCGATAGACGTTCCCGGCGTTAGGGTTGAACGACGAGAGAACCTTCTCCACTTTTCGGCCCACAGTGAGGAACGCGATGCAGTTTAGCGATGTCGAAGGAGACCTCAGCGAGGTCCTTCTGACCCAGGAAGAGATCCACGAGAAGATCGCCGTGATGGCGCGTCAGATCGAGGAAGACTATGCGGGCGAAAAGCTGTTGCTTGTCGGTGTGCTGCGCGGCGCTGTCATGGTGATGGCTGACCTCGCGCGTGAACTCAGCCTGCCGCTCGAAATGGACTGGATGGCCGTCTCCTCGTATGGCGCCGGCACCCAGTCCTCGGGTGTCGTTCGTATTCTCAAAGACCTCGACAGCGACCTTGAGGGCCGCAAGGTGCTCATCGTTGAAGACATCATCGACTCGGGTCTTACCCTCTCGTGGTTGCTTGGCAACCTCCGCAGCCGTGGCGCTGCCTCGGTGGAGATCTGCACGCTGCTGCGTAAGCCGGATGCCGCCAAGGTTGAAGTAGATGTGCGTTACGTCGGTTTCGACATCCCCAACGCGTTCGTTGTGGGTTATGGACTCGACTATGCCGAGAAGTATCGCAACCTGCGCGGCGTTGCAGTGCTCGCACCCCACGTCTACGCGTAGGGCTCGCTGAATGAGGGCGAAGGCAGCAATCGATCAGGCGACCGACGAAATTGTTGGTCTGTTTGAGAATCGGGTGACCGAGCAGAAGGCTCCGGGATCGTTTTTTGCGGTCTTTGGTCCGGATGGCATCGTGTTGGAGGGCGGCTACGGCGAGAAGGTTCTCGGCGAGGACGCTGCTCCCGATCGTGACACGGTGTTCCGCATCGCGTCGTGCACTAAGAGCTTCACGTGCACGCTGCTGCTCATGTTGCGCGACCGCGGCCAGCTGAATCTGGATGCGCCGATCACTGATTTCGTTCCGGCCTTCACCGCGCTCGAGCCCGCAGCTGCTCCTGTCACTCCGAGCGTGCGTCAGCTCATGACGATGTCGGCGGGGTTCCCGACCGATAACCCGGTTGGCGACCGCCTGGAGGAGATGACGCGGGCCGAACTCGACGAGTTCATGGCGGCGGGCATCCGCTATTCGAGCACGCCAGGCACCCGCTTTGAGTACTCGAATCTCGGCTACGCCCTGCTCGGTGAAGTGATCGCCGAGATCACGGGTCGTTCATACATCGAGGCTGTCGCTGCCGAAATTCTCGAACCGCTTGGCCTCACCTCGACCCGCTTCGAAGAAGATCCGGATGCCGATGTCGCCCTCGGCTACCGGCTCGCGAATGGGCAGTGGCAAGTTCAGCCGTTCACCGGGCCCGGAGTCTTTTCTTCTATGGGTGGTTTGTTTTCTAACGCCACTGACCTTGTGCGTTGGTCGCTGTGGCTCGCTGGCGCCCTCGATCCAGAGGACATCTCAGCCGGACCCTTGTCTGCCGCCAGCCGCCGCGAACTTCAGCAGATTCAGCGTGCGGTGCCGGGCAACATGTCGAAGGTTGCCGAGTTCTCGGAGCCGACAGCTCACGGCTATGGCTACGGTCTGTTTATCGATGAGGGCACGACGAAGATCATTTCGCACTCTGGCGGCTACCCGGGTGCGAGCGCTCACATGCGTTGGCACGCGCCGACGGGGCTTGGCATTGTTGCGTTCGAGAATGGCACCTTTGCGGCATCCTCGATTCCGGCAACTCAGGCACTCCAGGCTGCACTGAATGCGTATGGCGAACTGAACACGCCAGCTCCGGCATGGCCGGAGACACTCGCGGCGCGCGACATTTTCGATCGCCTCGTGCGTGACGGTCGCACGTCGACTGCTGACCAGCTCGTCGCGGTGAATCTTGCCCTCGATGTTCCGTGGGAAGAGCGCATCGCCGGTATCGCTAAAGCCATTGCCGACGTTGGTCCGCTCACCGGGGCGCCGCTGAAGGAAGTGCCGCGCGAACTCAGCGACACTCCCGCGGTAACCAACTGGACCATCGACGGCGAACGAGGCCGAATCAAGTGCCACATTCTGATGGGCCCCGAGCTGCCGCCGCTCGTTCAAACCTTCACCGTGACCACTGAAAGCCACTGAGACTCACAGAGTCGGCGCTCGCGGCATCCACCGCTCGCTGGTTTTGCCTTCGCCGAACCTCGCAACGCATTACGCCGAGGGAAAACACGCAGTCGTCTTGCAGCGCAGTAACGGTAACCTTGCAGCACGTTTCTTCAGAGAGAGGTACTGGGTCTCACGGCCCGGAACATCATGGATTTTAAGCGCATTTTTCGCGGCCCGGTTCCGTACATCATCATCGGCATCGCCGCAGTCTCCATCGCAGCGAGCTTGCTGCTTGGTGAGGGCTACAAAGAGGTAACCACTCAAGAGGGCCTCAGCTTGCTCGAAGGTTCGACGGTCACGTCTGCCACGATCATTGACGGCGAACAACGCGTTGATCTTGAACTCTCGAAGGCCGCTGGCGACAACGGAACCAAGGTGCAGTTCTACTATGTAGCGCCCCGTGGCACCGAGATCGTTTCAGCCGTTAATGGCGCAGACGTCAAGAAGTTCAACGACCAGGTTCCGCAAGAAAACTTCTTCATGTCGTTCTTGTCGATCATGCTGCCATTCCTCATCATCGGCATCATCTTCTTCTTCATTTTCAGCCGCATGCAGGGCGGCGGCGGCAAGGTCATGCAGTTCGGCAAGTCGAAGGCGAAGCTTGTCGGTAAAGACACTCCACAGACCACCTTTGCGGATGTCGCTGGTGCTGACGAAGCGATCGAAGAGCTTGAAGAGATCAAAGATTTCTTGAAAGAGCCAGCCAAGTTCTTGGCTGTTGGTGCCCGCATCCCGAAGGGCGTACTGCTGTACGGCCCTCCCGGAACCGGTAAGACCCTGTTGGCCAAGGCCACCGCGGGCGAAGCTGGCGTGCCCTTCTACACGATCTCTGGTTCTGACTTCGTAGAAATGTTTGTGGGCGTCGGTGCAAGCCGCGTTCGCGACCTCTTCGATCAGGCCAAGCAGAACTCTCCAGCCATCATCTTCATCGATGAGATTGATGCTGTTGGTCGTCACCGTGGCGCCGGCATCGGTGGTGGTAACGACGAGCGCGAGCAGACCCTCAACCAACTGTTGGTTGAAATGGACGGCTTCGATGTGAAGACCAACGTCATTCTGATCGCTGCCACCAACCGCCCTGACGTTCTCGACCCCGCGCTCCTTCGCCCTGGTCGTTTCGACCGTCAGATTGGGGTGGATGCTCCTGACATGCAGGGCCGCAAGCAGATTCTTGAGGTGCACGGCAAGGGCAAGCCCATGGCGGAAGGCGTCGACCTTGAGGTTCTTGCTCGCAAGACTCCCGGATTCACCGGTGCTGACCTCGCAAACGTGCTCAACGAAGCGGCACTGCTGACGGCTCGCTCCAATGCACAGCTCATCGACAACCGCGCCCTCGACGAGGCCGTAGACCGTGTGATGGCCGGACCGCAGCGTCGTTCGCGCCTCATGAACGACAAAGAGAAGCTCATCACGGCGTACCACGAAGGTGGACACGCAGTGGCGGCAGCATCGATGCGCAACACCGACCCCGTGACGAAGATCACGATCCTCCCTCGCGGTCGGGCGCTCGGCTACACGATGGTGATGCCGCTCGAAGACAAGTACTCGGTCACGCGCAACGAATTGCTCGATCAACTCGCCTACGCGATGGGCGGCCGCGTTGCCGAAGAAATTGTCTTCCACGACCCGACCACCGGGGCATCCAATGACATTGAAAAAGCAACCTCGATTGCTCGTCGAATGGTCACCGAATATGGCATGAGTGCCAGAATCGGCTCCGTGAAGTTGGGCACCGGATCGAGCGAACCCTTCATGGGTCGCGACATGGGCGCTACGCGTGAATATTCCGATGAGCTTGCCAAGATTATTGATGAGGAAGTGCGCGTGCTCATTGATCAAGCGCACGATGAGGCTTGGCAGATGCTCAATGAAAACCGCAAGGTGCTCGACAAGCTCGCTCGGGAACTCCTCGAAAAAGAAACTCTCGACCATGTAGAACTCGAGAAGATCTTCAAGGGCATCGCGAAGCTTCCCGAGCGCCCACAGTGGCTCTCGAGCGACGCCCGCCCCGTCTCTCAACTGCCTCCCATCAAGGTGCCCAAGAAGCGCGCCGAGACCGCCGAAGCAGCAGAGGGCGACGACAGCACACCGTCACAGCCGGCACGCAAGCCACGGCCACGCAAGTCGCCGGGCGTCGCGACCGCCTAGGCGCACAATGTCAATCGACGTCGCACGCATCGAAGCTGCGGTAGCCGAAATTCTTGCTGCCGTCGGCGAGGACCCCTCGCGAGCTGGCCTTACCGCCACGCCTCGCCGGGTCGCCGAGGCGTACTCCGAGTTCTTCGCCGGCAACAAGGTCAACGCTGTCGATCATCTGGCTGGCAGCATTGAGTTCACGGCCAATGCTGACCAAACCGGTGAGCTTGTGGTGCTGCGAGACCTCGAGTTCCGGTCAATGTGCGAGCACCATTTGCTGCCGTTTCTCGGTGTAGCTCACATTGCCTACGTGCCCGATGAGCGAATCATCGGCCTCGGCAATCTGGCCCGCGTCGTGGAGACCATTTCGGCTCGCGCTCAACTTCAAGAGCGACTCACCGAAGAAATCGCTGACGCCATTGACGAAGGGCTATCGCCGCGCGGTGTTCTCGTCGTCATCGATGCCGCCCACGGTTGTGTTTCTGCCCGCGGATCACGCCAAACCGCCAGTACAACGGTCACCCTCGCCTCACGTGGAGTGCTGAGCGACCCGATCGAACGGGCAGAAGTAATGGCGCTCATCGGCCGAGGCGGCGATGCGTAGAAGGCCCCAAGTGCCCGTTCCTCGGGTAATGGGCATTCTCAATGTGACCCCAGACTCGTTTAGCGACGGCGGGCAGTTCGAACACGTTGATCGTGCCATAGAGCACGGCATAGAGCTTCGCGAGCAGGGTGCAGACATCGTGGATGTCGGCGGAGAATCGACACGACCTGGCGCTGATCGGGTGCCGCCAGCCCAAGAGCAACAGCGGGTAATTCCCGTGATCAAAGCGCTCGTGGCTGAAGGCGTGACGGTGAGCATTGACACCATGAACGCCGAAACTGCGATGGCCGCAGCGAAGGCGGGAGCATCCATCATCAACGACGTTTCTGGTGGACTTGCCGACCCCGAAATGTATCGCACCGTTGCCGCGACCGATCTGCTCTACATCGCCATGCATTGGCGGGGCCACAGCACCGAAATGGCGAACCTTGCGCACTACGACGATGTCGTCACCGATGTGCGCACCGAGCTCAAGGACCGTCTTGCCGAGATGATGGTGTGGGGCGTAAACCCCGACCGCGTAGTGCTCGATCCCGGGCTTGGCTTTGCGAAAACCGCGCGCCACAATTGGCAACTGCTGGCCAGACTCGATGAACTCTCGTCGCTCTGCTACCCACTACTGATTGGAGCATCGCGCAAACGATTTCTCGGCAAACTTCTCCCGAAAGACGCCACCATTAGCGATCGCGACCTCGCGACCGCAGTGATCAGTTCGGCAGCGGCGCAAGCTAACGCTTGGGGCGTTCGGGTGCACGATGTACCGTCAACACAGGTCGCACTCGCTGTCTATACGGCGATGCAGAAGGGCAAAAAATAATGAACCCCGCACTGGACGAAATCACCCTCACTGGGCTGCGCGCCACCGCCTTCCACGGCGTCTTTGACCATGAACGTCGCACCGGCCAGGTCTTTATTGTGGATGCGACGGTGTACCTAGACCTGTCGGTCGCTGCACGAACCGATGCCCTGAGCAAGACCATCCACTATGGCGAGCTGGCGGAGCAAATTGTCTCTGCCGTCGAAACCAACCCCGTCGATCTCATCGAGACGGTAGCGGAACGTGTTGCCACCATTGTGCTTGCCCACGATGCAGCGGTGAGTACCAAGATCACCATCCACAAGCCTTCAGCGCCAATCACCGTGCCATTCGATGATGTTTCGGTCACCATCACTCGGCACCGCGCAGCTCAAGCACACACCGCCGGCTTCAGCGCAGAGCCGCAACAACTCTCGTGATTCGGCAGCAACGACTTCGAGTCGAGTTGCCCCTCGTACTTGCCCTCGGCAGCAACTTGGGCAACCGCGAGTCGACTCTGCGCGATGCCGTTCATGCCATCTCTCGCATCGACGGCGTCTCAGTGGATGCCGCATCCAGCGTCGTGCAAACCCCGGCGCTGAAGGTAGCCGGCGTCGACCACTCGGCACCGCCGTACCTCAACGCTGTCGTGTTGGCGCGAAGCGCGCTGGAGCCCCATGCCTTGCTCGAACAGTTGCAGCGCATCGAAACCGAGCATGGTCGCGTGCGCGATGAGCGTTGGGGTGACCGCACTCTCGATATCGACATCGTGACGTTCGCCCACTTGCTGATCGACGACGAAGTGCTGACAATTCCGCATCCGCGCGCTGCGGAGCGCGCGTTTGTGCTTGTGCCGTGGCTGCAACTCGACCCCGAGGCCGCGCTGCCGGGTCTCGGTCGCGCTTCAGAGTTGCTCGCGGGGATTGAGAATGACGCGACAGAGTTTGAGGCGGAGCCGCTGTGGTGAGCCGCACTTCGCCACTGCATTTGATCATGCTGGCGGCGGTAGGAGCTGCTGCCGGATGGTTGCTTGAGGTGCTGTTGACGGCATCCGGTCGCCCGATTGTCATCCCATCACTCTCGCTGGCGATTTCCGTTGTTGTCATCGCCGTTGTTGTCGTCGTGCTCGCTGTTCCCATCTACCGTTCCTCTCGCGGATTGCGCCGCCAGCGGGTGAATCCCTTTTATGCTCTGCGCGTGGTGGTGTTGGCCAAGGCGTCGAGTTTCTCGGGCGCACTGCTCGGAGGTGGTGCTGTGGCGATTGCGGTGTACCTGCTGAGCCGCACAGTCTCGCCGGGCGCGAGCTCTATTACCGTAAGTTTTGTCGTTTCTGGCGCCGCGATAGGGTTACTGATCGCGGGACTCGTTGCCGAACATTTGTGCACGCTCCCGCCCGATGACGAAGACTCGTCGTCGAAGAATCCGATGGATCCCCAAGGAGCAGCGTGACCGAGCGACTGGACCTACCTGACACTGAGTGGCGCGGAGTTTCGCGAAAGTACATCGTTGTTGAAGTTGTCGGACTCATCATTTTTGGGCTCATAGTGTCAGCAGCAACCTCGATCCCCACCTTTGTGACGGGCATCCAATGGTTTGCCGCGATCCCCATTTCGCTTGGCGTTATCTTCCTCATCAACATCCTTCTTACGCCACGACGCGTGCGCGCCATCGGCTACATGCTGCGTGATGATGACCTCGTATTTCGGCGCGGCTTGATGTTCAGACGTGTCGTTGCGGTTCCCTACGGCCGCATGCAGCTCGTTGATATCAACCGCGGCCCACTCGATCGCGCTGTTGGTTTGAGCGAACTCAAGTTTGTGACCGCTGCGGCATCCACCGGTGTTGTTATTCCTGGATTGCCCGAGCAGGACGCCGAGGAGTTGAGAGACACACTCGTTGCGCTGGCCGAGAGCCGCAGGGCCGGACTGTGACCGAGCTCAGCGACGACGAGTTTTCGGCCGACGCAGTGCCCAATGCCGGTCCCTACACCGGTCCCAAGGCACCTAGCGACGCAGTGCCTGCCTCAGGGCCCGTCGCGCAATTGCCGGTCGAAGTGCAGCGTCTCGCCGATGGTGAGTGGCACCGACTTCACCCGGCCACCCCGCTACTTCGCGGTGGCATTGCCCTCATTGCCGTCATTGGTGTGATCGTTGTCAACGCTCGCGATTTCTTCATTGACACCCTTTTCAACAGTCGCAATGAGTTCGACCCGTTCACCCGACTCGCCGATTCTGGTTTCTTGGTTCCGGCAGTGCTTATTGTTCTTGCCGTTCTCGTTCTCGCTGTGCTCGGGTTCTATTTCTCGTGGCGGATGAATACCTTCCGCATCACCGATGAGCTTGTTGAGGTGCGCAGCGGCATCCTGTTCCGCACGAACCGTCGAGGTCGGCTCGACCGTATTCAGGGCATCAATATTTCGCGCCCACTCTTTGCGCGCCTCTTCGGAGCGGCAAAGCTCGAAGTGAATGTTGCCGGTCAAGATGCGAATGTTGAGCTCGCCTACTTGAGTTCCCGTGGGGCCGATGACTTGCGCCGCGCCATCCTGCAACTTGCTTCAGGAACGCGTGCTGCCGAAGCTGCTGCTGCCCCTACAGCAGCGGGTGAGAACGCCAGCCACGGCGAGCATCGTGGTCTCATCGAGAAGCGTGTCAATGAGTTCATTGCCCCAGAACTTGACCCGGATGCCGCACCACCCGAGTCGATCGTGCGCATTCGGCTGCCGCGACTTATCGGTTCCGTTGTGCTGAGTGAAGCGACGATTATTGCGGTTCTTGTGGCGATCGGCATCATCGTGATGATCTCGATCACGGGGGAATACCTGTGGCTAATTGCGTTCCTTCCCGGTGTGCTTGGACTTGCCGGCTATCTGTTCTCTCGGATTACGAAGTCATTGCGGTATTCGATCGCATCGACGAGTGACGGCATCCGGGTCGGCTACGGTCTGCTGTCGACCACCAACGAAACCCTGCCGCCGGGGCGCATTCACGCTGTTGAGGTTTCGCAGCCGATCCTGTGGCGCCCGGCCGGGTGGTGGGAGATCAAGATCAATACGGCCTCGCAAGCGTCTAGTTCGAGCGGGGAAGTGGCAAAAACCACACTTCTGCCCGTTGGCGATATGGCTGATGTTCACCGCGTACTGCAGCTTGTGTTGCCGAGCCTCGCGGATGATGCGTCTCGCGAACTTCTTGAAGCGGGGCTTGCCGCTGGTGCCCACGACGATGCCTACGTCACCTCGCCCAAGCGGGCAGCGGTGTTGCGCTGGTTCTCGTGGCGTCGCAACGGCTTCACCATGATCTCGGATGCCGTAGCCCTGCGTAAGGGAGCAATCTGGCGTTCACTTGTGCTGGTTCCTCAAGCGCGTATGCAGAGCGTCAGCATGAGTGAGGGCCCACTGCTGCGCCGGATGGGGCTCGCAGAATTGCGCGTGCACACTGTCGCCGGACCCATCACGGCCACCATCGGTGCACTCGATCGCGCGGATGTCATCGAGTTCTTCGATGAAGTTTCCCGTGCGGCAGTGAACGCAGCCAATGTTGATACGAGCCATCGCTGGCGCAGCAATGACGGTATGGTCAGCGCACCCGCGTCTGGAGAAGAGAGCTAGTGGCTAAGGCAGCAGGTCGACTCGGTATCGGCATCATCGGTGCGGGTAAAGTCGGCCCGATCCTCGGCGCTGCCCTCGCGGGTGCTGGCCACGCCATCGTCGGAATTGCGGCGACCTCCGAACGTAACCTCGAACGCGCGAGCGCGATCTTGCCTGACGTTCCCGTGCTCGACATCCCCACTCTCGTCGAAAGAAGTGAGCTCGTCATCTTGGCGATTCCTGAGACGGAAATCGAACCATTTTCGCGGGGCCTTGCTGCTGCTGGAGTCTGGCAGCCAGGGCAACTTGTGCTGCATACGGCACCGGGGCTTGGCTACGGCGCGCTGTCGGCGGCATTGGCTGCCGGCGCAATTCCGTTGGCCGTGCATCCCGCAATGGTATTCACGGGAACCAGCCTTGACCTCACCCGCCTCCACGAAACGTATTGCGCCGTGAGTGCGCCAACCCCGGTGCTGCCGATTGCTCAGGCGCTCGTTGTTGAGATGGGCGCTGAGCCCATTGTCATTGCCGAAAGCGAGCGTGCAGCGTGGGCTGAAGCGGTCAGCACGGCAACAAGTTTTTCGGCAGCGATTGTGGGGCAGTCCCTCGATTTGTTGAAGGACGTTGGTGTGGAGAATCCCGCCCGCGTGCTCGGCCCGCTGTTGCGGTCATCAGTCGAAAGTGCGCTTGCCGGTGCAACTGCGACTACGATCGACCTTTCCTCGTTCGACCCCGATTCGAGGCCCCATTCACAGGAGGATCCCTCGTGAGCTCACACCCCCGCCCCCAAGTTATTGAGACCGTCGCCGGTATGCGCGATGTTGTCGCGCACGAACGTGCGGCTGGCCACACGATCGCGTTGACCCCGACTTTGGGTGCGCTTCATGCCGGTCATGTTGCTCATGTAGAGCGCTCGGCAGAGCTCGCGGATGTTCGGATTGTGTCGATCTTCGTAAACCCGACGCAGTTCGGTGCCAGCGAAGACCTCGACAAATATCCGCGCACCATGGATGAAGATCTCGACATCCTGGGCGAGCTTGGCGTGCCCTACGTCTTCGCGCCCAGTGTTGAGGAGATGTACCCGAAGGGGCCGACCTCCACGACGATTTCCGCAGGCCAGATCGGCACCATATTCGAGGGCAAAACGCGCCCCGGCCATTTCGATGGCGTGCTTACCGTGGTAGCAAAGTTGCTCGCGATCACCGCACCGCAGTTTGTGACCTTCGGCCAGAAGGATGCCCAACAGCTGTTTCTGGTTCGCCGCATGATCACCGACCTCAACATCCCGGTTCGTCTCGAAATCATTGAGACTGTTCGTGAAGAAGATGGCCTTGCGCTGTCGAGCCGCAACCAGTTCTTGGATGCCAGCCAGCGTGAGGCAGCAACGATCCTGTCGACCGCGCTGAAGGCTGCGACCTCGGCCGCCGATAGCGGCCTTGATGCTGTCATCGCTGCAGCGCAGGGTGCACTCATGGGGGAGTCGCGGGCTGAGCTCGATTACTTCACGGTCGTCGACACTGAGACGTTCATGCCGGTGCCCGATGGCTTCCGCGGTCCAGCAACCGCAATCGTTGCGGCCCGCGTTGGTGACACTCGACTGATCGACAACTCAAGCCTCTACGTCGGCTAGTTTTCCGGCGGAGTTCGGGGCGCGGCGCCGCAGCCGCATCCCCGCTACGATTGAGGGCGTGAATGACGCCGCAAACGCTCCTGACCCTACCGAAGCCGAAGTTTCTGAACAGAAAGCTGTTCGGCTTGAGAAGCGTCAGCGACTCATCGATTCTGGGGCAGAGGCCTACCCCGTAGGTGTCGCAATCACCACAAGCATTCCCGCAGTGCGCGCAAAGTACCCCGACCTTGAAACGGATGCCACCACCGGTGACATTGTTGGTCTTGCTGGGCGCATTGTGCACTTGCGCAACACCGGCAAGCTATGCTTCGCCTCGTTGCAGGCCGGCGATGGCCAGCGAATCCAGGTCATGGTCTCTCTCGGAGAAATTGGCGAAGAGTCGCTCGCGCAGTGGAAAGACCTTGTCGACCTCGGTGATCACCTCTTCGTCAACGGCGAGGTCATCTCCAGCCGTCGCGGTGAGTTGTCCGTCATGGTCAAGGAATGGAAGATCGCCGCCAAGGCCGTGCTTCCCCTGCCCAACCTTCACTCCGAGTTGAGCGACGAACAGCGTGTTCGTAGCCGCTACCTTGACCTCATTGTTCGCGACCAAGCCCGCTTCACGGTGCGCGCTCGTGCCAAGGTCAACGCGAGCCTGCGCGCCACATTCGCCGCGCACGACTACCTCGAAGTCGAAACGCCGATGCTGCAGACGATGCACGGTGGAGCGTCTGCTCGCCCCTTCGTCACGCACTCCAACGCGTTCGACACCGAGCTGTACCTGCGCATCGCTCCCGAACTGTTCTTGAAGCGTGCCGTCGTTGGTGGCATCGAGCGCGCCTTCGAGATCAACCGCAACTTCCGCAACGAGGGTGCTGACTCCACGCACTCGCCCGAGTTCGCGATGGTCGAGGCCTACCAGGCTTACGGCGACTACAACCAGATGGCAGACCTCACGCAGGAGCTCGTTCAGAACTCCGCCCTTGCGGTCACCGGCTCGACACTCGTCACGCTCTCCGATGGCACCGAGTACGACCTCGGCGGCGAGTGGGCACGCATCTCGATGTATGACTCCCTCAACGAAGCAGCCGGCCTGAGCGTCACGCCGCAGACTCCCACTGACGAACTGAAGGTGCTGGCGGATGCCGTCGGCATCGCGGTCACCCAGCCCACCCACGGCAAGTACGTTGAAGAGCTGTGGGAGCACTACGTGAAGCCGGGCCTCGACCGCCCGACCTTCGTCATGGACTTCCCCGTCGACACGAGCCCGCTCGTGCGGGACCACCGCACCATCGAAGGTGTCGTCGAGAAGTGGGACCTCTACGTTCGTGGCTTCGAATTGGCGACCGGCTATTCCGAGCTCGTTGATCCCGTGATTCAGCGCGAACGTTTCGTGGAACAGGCACTCCTTGCCAGCCAGGGTGATGTTGAAGCCATGCGCCTCGACGAAGACTTCATCCGCGCGCTCGAGCACGGCATGCCGCCGACCGGTGGAATCGGTGTCGGCGTCGACCGCCTGCTGATGGCTATTACCGGCCTCGGCATCCGCGAAACCATCCTGTTCCCGTTGGTGAAGTAGCAGCGATGACTGAATCTGAGAAGCCTGTGACGCCAAACAACGCTGTGACGCCAAACAACGCTGTGACGCCAGACAACGCTGTGACCCCAGATGGTGCTGCTGCGCCAAAAAAGTCGACGATCACACCGATGCGCATTGCGCTGTGGGTGCTGGTTGGTGGCGTCGGTATCTTTATGGTGGTCACAGGAATCGTCGGCGTTCTTGTGAAAGCGCAGTAGTGGACCGCAAATCCTCCCGCCTCATCATGACTGTGACTCTGGTGGGACTTGTGATCCTCATCGCCATCGTCACCTTCGTCAACGGTTAGGCTGAACAGGTGCCTCAAGAATTCTGGTCGAACGCGATCTTCTCCGTCATCCCGACGCTTGCCGTTGGCGGAATCTTTTGGATTGTCATGGCAGCGATCCTTCGCTCCGACCGCACAGAACGAAACAGCTACGCCAAGATCGAAGCAGAAGAGCGTGCCAAGGCCGCCGCTCGCGTCGACGCGTCGCCCCTGTCCTGAGCTTATGGAGCTTGACCCCGCTTGAGTCGAACGGTGTGTAGGCCGAGCCGCTCTTAGATCGAGCCGCGCAACTTGATTTTGGTTGGCAAGATACGCCCAACAGTTTCTGGTGTCACGCCATTGACGAGGTCGAGCACCATCGAGGCAGCCTCGCGGCCGAGGAGGTCGGCTGGCTGACGCACTGTCGACAATTGCGGCTGGCAGCGCATGGCCCAATCGCTGTCGTCAAAGCCCACGATCCCGACGTCGCCCGGCACCGTGCGGCCACTCTCGCGAAGCACATCCATTGCGCCAGCAGCGACGGCATCGGATGCCGCGAAGACACCATCAATGTCACCAGCCCGCGCGAGAAGAGCCTTCATTCCCTCAACGCCACTCGTGCGCGAGTAGAGCGGGAAGTCGACAACCAAACTTTCGTCGAAAGCGGCACCCATGGCATCCCGAAAGCCAGCGAGGCGTTCGCTACCGGAGTCACGGTCGAGGGCGGCGGCGATCATGCCGACCCGCTTGCGGCCCGTTGCTAAGAGTTCTCGAGTGATATCTCGAGCTGCGCTGCGGTTGTCGATGCCGACGTAGTTCATGTGGGGGGCACTTTCGGGGTGGCCGACGAACACGGCGGGGAGGCCGATGTGCGCGATGGCATCGGCGATGGGATCGTGTTCGCGAGCGGAGACGATGACGGCGCCGTCAACGAAGCCGCCTCGAAGGTAGTCGGCGATGCGGGTGCTGTCGCGGTCGGAGCCGATGATGAGGCACACGAGTTGATAGTCCGCTTCGGAGAGTCGTTCGTTGGTGCCGAGCAGAATTGCACCGATGTTGGGGTCTTCGAGGAAGACGGAGTGGGGCTCGTGCACGATGAGCGCAATGGCTTTGGATCGTTGTGTTGCCAGGTTTCGTGCGGCCATGTTGCGCACATAACCAACTTTGGCGATGGCTTTCTCGATTGCTTCGCGGGCAGAATCTGAAACGTAGGGTTCTCCGTTGAGCATGCGGGAGACGGTGCCGCGTGAAACGTTCGCCTCCGCTGCGACATCGAAGATTGTCGCGCGACGCGGTCGGGTACCCAGTCTTGCCATGCCTCCATGCTAGCGCTCACTGGCGTCGGCGTTCGCCCGCCATTCCGGGGCTGTTCACGTTCACAGACACGCCGAAAGCTTGACACTTCGATCCGTCCTCGCTTAGTCTGTGCACGCTCCCAGAAAATCATCGAGATTCTTTGGGGTCGCGTTCTGTGCACGTTCACAGAGAGCGTCCGCAGAAAAAAGACCCGCTGCACAAGCAGTCGAGTCAGAGGCCAAAGGAGGCACGAGTGACCACACCCCGCGCAGATCGCGTCGCGAGCTGGTCACCCGATTCCCTAGTGCTCGGTTGTGACTACAACCCCGAGCAGTGGTCAGAAGAAATCTGGCATCAGGACATCGCCCTCATGCAGGAGGCTGGGGTCACCCTCGTAGCGATCAACATCTTCGGCTGGGCCGAGATTGAGCCGCGACAGGGACAGTACAGTTTCGGTCGCCTCGACACGATCATGGATCTGCTGCACTCTGCCGGCATCCGCGTCAATTTGGGCACAGGAACCTCATCGCCTCCCGCGTGGCTCACCACCGCTCATCCCGATATTTTGCCCACCGCAGCCGACGGCACGCGACGCTGGCCGGGCGGCCGTCAAGGCTGGTGCCCCAGCTCACCCGAGTTTCGAACAGCAGCTCTCGGTCTCGTGGCCAAGGTGGCTGAACGGTATAGCTCGCACCCCGCGCTCGCCCTCTGGCACGTTTCTAATGAACTCGGATGCCACAACGCCTACTGCTACTGCGATACTTCCGCGGCCGCGTTCCGCGAATGGCTTCAGGCCCGCTACTCAACGATTGAGGCGCTCAACGTTGCGTGGGGCACCGCATTTTGGAGCCAGCGCTACAGCGAGTGGCGACAGGTTCTGCCCCCGAGAGCAACACTCTCCTCCGCAAACCCAGCCCAACGAGTCGACTTTGCTCGCTTCAGTTCGGATGTACTGCTCGACTACTACCGGGGTGAAGCAGCGCTGCTCCGATCGGTCAGCACGATTCCCGTCACCACAAACTTTATGGTCACCGCTCACATCCGCAGCCAAAACTACTGGCAGTGGGCGAGCGACATGGATGTCATCGCTAACGACCACTACCTCGATCACCGACTGCCGCATCCGGTAAGTGAACTGTCGTTTGCAGCCGACCTCACTCGCGGACTCGCGCAGGGTGAGCCCTGGATTCTCATGGAGCAGGCCAGCAGCGCAGTGAGCTGGCAGCCCCACAACCTCGCCAAACAGCCGGGCGAGATGTTGCGCAATACGTTGACTCATGTTGCCAGGGGTGCAGATACTGTCTGCTTCTTCCAGTGGCGTGCGTCACGACACGGTGCCGAGAAATTTCATTCGGCGCTTCTTCCTCACGCCGGCACTGACACTTCGATTTGGCGTGAGACCCTCGACCTGGGTGCGAAACTCCACGCGCTCGAGTCTCTCGCGGGCACTCGGGTCGAGGCATCAGTCGCACTTGTTTTCAGTTGGGAAGCGTGGTGGGCCGCCGAAGGCGACTCGCAGCCCTCACACGATGTGCGCTACCTCGATCAAGTGCACGCCGCCTACGAAGCGCTGCGCGCCAACGGAGTCACCGTTGATGTTGTCGCTCCCGGAGCTCCGCTTGACGGCTACACACTTGTTGTTGTTCCTGCCCTGTATCTCGTCGACGACACCAGTGTCGACGTCATTACGGGATTCGTGGAGGCCGGTGGCGTGGCTGTCGTCACGTTCTTCTCTGGCATCGTTGATGAGACTGACGGCATCCGACTCGATCCAACCGGCGAGACCCCTCCCGGTGCGTTCCCCGCCCTCATCGGTGCGTGGACCGAACAGTTCTTTCCCGTCACGCCCCACACCGAGCTTGTGCTCAACGACGGCGGCCGTGCGGCAACCTGGGCCGAACATGTGCGCCCAACCACAGCGGATGTCGTAGCCGAGTTTGCCAGCGGCCCGGTGCCCGGTGGGCCGGCCATCACTCGCAACAGCTTCGGCGCGGGAACTGCCTGGTATGTGGCTACCGCGCTCGACGAGCCCAGTTTTGCTGACCTGATGGGCCGCGCTCTCAACGAGGCTGGAGTCGAGCAGCTTGATCTTCCTGCTGGAGTCGAAGTGGTCACGCGATCGAACGATACGGATCGGTTCCGCTTTGTGATTAACCACAGCGCTCACGAGATCTCTTTCCCCGCCGACGGCACAGAATTGTTGACGGAAACTATGGTCACAGGTTCGGTGACCGTTCCCGCTGGTGGCGTTCGCGTCATCCGCCTGACTGTCGAAGAAGGAGCAACGCGATGACTACAGACATTGCCACGCCCGCACCATCAAAGAGGGCGGTGACGAAAAAGGTTCGCCGCGCCACCAAGGCCACGAAGAACCGTGGAGCGGTGCTGTTCTTTATCGCCCCGTTCTCGGTGCTGTTCGGCCTGTTCTACATCTTGCCGATCCTGGTCGCGATCTATCAGTCGCTGCTGACGGTTGAACGCGAAGGCACGTTCGGAAAGCCCACGGAGGTGTTTGGTGGCTTCGTGCAGTACGCCCGAGTGTTCCAGGATGACGCTTTCTGGTCATCCATTCTTCGAGTGCTCACCTTCGGTGTCGTGCAGGTGCCGATCATGCTCGGCCTCGCGTTGCTGCTCGCACTGCTGCTGGACTCCCCACTCGTCAGGGGCAAGCGCTTCTTCCGCCTCGCGTTCTTCGCACCGTATGCCGTTCCCGGTGTTATCGCGGCGGTCATGTGGGGCTTCCTTTACTCGCCCAAGCTGTCGCCGTTCACTGCGATCACGAGCGAAATCAACTTCCTCGGCGCCGACCTCGTGCTGTGGGCCATCGCTAACGTCGTGACGTGGGTGTTCGTGGGCTACAACATGATCATCATCTACTCGGCATTGCTCGCGATCCCCAGCGAAATCTATGAGGCCGCTCGCCTCGACGGAGCTTCTCAGGCGCGCATCGCCTGGTCGATCAAAATCCCGCTAATCACCCCGGCGATTACGCTCACCGCCATCTTCTCCATCATCGGAACACTGCAACTGCTCGCTGAACCTCAAGTGTTCAAGAGCTTCACCTCGGCCGTGACCAGCACCTTCACCCCCAACTTGCTTATCTACTCGACAGCATCGGTGCCGAATGTGAACCTCGCTGCCGCTTTCTCGGTCGTGCTCGCGCTCTTCACTTTCGCGCTCTCGTTCACCGTGCTCAAGTTCACCCAGCGAAAGGCTGACTGATGAGTACCACGACAACTTCCGTGAAGAAGCACAACGGTCCTCGCGAAAGCCTCTTCTCCCGCGCGGGCGCCATGCTCGTGATGGCCATCTGCACCTTCTATTTCTTGGTGCCGATCTGGTGGCTCTTTGTGGCCGCAACGAAAGACCGCGCTGACTTCACAACGAGCGCACCGCTCTGGTTCGCTGACTTCAACCTCATCGAGAACATCGGCAACCTAGCGGCCTATCGCGACGGCGTCTTCTTCCGCTGGATGCTCAACAGCGTGCTTTACGCCGGCGCGGGTGCTGCCATCGCAACACTCTTTGCAACGATGATGGGCTACGCGCTGGCGAAGTACAGCTTCCGTGGCCGCGAAACGCTCTTCAACGTTGTGCTCGGTGGCGTGCTGGTTCCCGCAACAGCCCTAGCGCTTCCGCTGTTCTTGGTCTTCAGCCAGGTCGGCGCAACCAACACGTTCTGGTCGGTGTTCCTGCCCAGCATCGTGAGCCCGTTCGGTGTTTACCTCGCTCGCATCTATGCGACCTCGAGCGTGCCGGATGAGCTTGTTGAAGCTGCCCGTATTGACGGCTCGGGCGAGGTCCGCACCTTCTTCACGGTTGCCACTCGACTGATGACGCCAGCAATGGTCACGATCTTCCTCTTCCAGTTCGTCACGATCTGGAACAACTTCTTCCTCCCGCTCATCATGCTGCGGGACGAGAAACTGTTCCCCGTCACGCTTGGCCTCTACATCTGGAATAGCCAAGTCAGCCAGATCCCCGAAATTCGGGCGTACGTGATCATCGGTGCACTGCTGTCGATCATCCCGCTCATCATCGCTTTCCTCAGTCTGCAGCGCTTCTGGCGCAGCGGACTAGGAACGGGCGCAATCAAGTAGTCGCCCTCTCGACCACTCGGCTTACCCCGAGGGAAACCCCGCACCACAATCACAATCACAATCACAAGGAAGGTAATCGCATGGCTAATCGCATAGCTCGCGCTGGAGGAGCATTGGTGCTCGTTTCCGCGCTCGCACTCTCAGCATGCTCAACCGGAGCAGGCACAGACGGCGGCACTGACGCCGCCGCGTGCGCCCCATCAGATGGACCCGTAACCCTGAGCTTCACCACTTGGTTGCCCGGCATGGAAGACGCCGTCGCTATCTGGAACGAGAAGAACCCCGACATCCAGGTTGAAGTTCAGACCGGACCAAACGGTAACGGCGGAACGTACAACAACTTCTTCAACCAGATTGAAGCAGGCAACGCTCCTGACCTCGGCCAGATCGAGTACGACGCACTGCCCAACTTCCGCGTGCAAGACGGCGTCGTCAACATCGCCGACTGTGCCGGAGTGCTGGATGCTCAAGACCAGTTCATCGACTGGACCTGGAGCCAGGTCACTTTCGGTGAAGAGAACGCTGTGTACGCAGTGCCGCAGGACACCGGCCCCGAGGGTCTGTTCTACCGCGCTGACCTGTTCGAGAACGCCGGAATTGCGATCCCGACCACCTGGGCAGAGTTCGAAGAGGCAGCCAAGGCTGTTCGCGCAGAGGGTGGCTACATCACCAACTTCTCGCAGAGCGACATCAACGCGTTCGCTGGTCTCGTCTGGCAGGCTGATGGCCAGTGGTTCGAGAACGACGGTGAAGCGTGGAATGTAACTCTCGACTCGCCCGAATCGATCAAGGTTGCCGAGTACTGGCAGAACCTGATCGACCAGGACCTCGTTGCTGTTCTCCCGCCGTGGACCGATGAGTGGAACAACGGCTACAACTCGGGCGACGTCTGGAGCTGGGTTTCCGCAGTCTGGGGAGCAAACACCATCACGAGTGGCGCTCCTGACACCGCAGGCAACTGGGCTGTAACTCAGATGCCGCAGTGGAACGAAGGCGAATCAGCTGCCGGCAACTGGGGCGGATCGAGCACAGCAGTTCTCAAGGGAAGCGAGCACCCCTACGAGGCTGCACAGTTCGCACTCTGGTTGAACACTGACCCAGAGGCACTGTCGAGCATGAACAAGACGGCAAACATCTACCCGGCAACGAAGACTGGTGGCGACCTGCCCGCATTCTCCGAAGGCCTGGACTTCTACGGCGGACAGAACATTTATGACGTGTTCGCTGCTGCTGGCGCCGAGGTCAACCCCAACTTCACGTGGGGCCCGACCATGACGCAGACCTACACGGATGTTGCTGACGGATTCTCCGCCGCAATCTCCGGTTCGGGCACCCTCTCGGAGGCCCTGACCAACGGTCAGCAGAAGACAATTGACGCCATGAAGGCTGCCGCGATTGCCGTCAACGAATAACACGAACGACATCGTTCACCTCCGTGCCGCGGGCACCAGCTTCGTGCTGGATGCTCGCGGCACGGGCGTGCCGTCGATCACGCACTGGGGTGCAGACCTCGGAGAACTTGACCCTGCCCAACTCGCAGCACTCGCTGATTCACGCGAACGTGCCGTCGGGCCGAGTTCCATCGACGAACCCTTCCGGCTGAGCATCGTTCCCGTGCTCGCCGAAGGCTGGACCGGGTTGCCGGGGCTTGAAGGTCGCCACGACCAGCGGGCAGATGCCAGCCGTGCGCGAGTACGTCGGCCTGCGCTGCGGACCGAGAGCATCGCGCATCCGGAGTCTGGGCGAATCACGGTCACGCTCGTTGACTCGAGCGATGTCGAGGCGGATGCTGTGGCCCTGCGTTTGACGATCACCTTTGAGTTGGCTGCCTCCGGAGTGCTGCGCAGCCGCTCGCACCTCACCAACATCGCCACCGAGACTTTCGAGCTCTCGTCGTTGGCCGCCATTCTTCCGCTCGCGCCCGTTGCGCGTGAGCGACTCGACTTCAGCGGAATCTGGGCGGCCGAACGCCAACCTCAGCGCTCCGCCATTGACTACGGAACCTGGTTGCGTGAGTCGCGTCACGGTCGCCGTGGTCACGACGACTCCTACCTCACGGTGACGGGCACACCCGGTTTCGGCTTTCGCCACGGCGAGGTCTGGGCGATGCACCTCGGCACGAGTGGCGACGCGAGCGTGTGGATTGACCGCACAGCGCTCGGCGTTACGACCGTGGGCGCCGCTGAGCTTCTTGCCCCCGGCGAAGTGCGGCTGGCAACCGGCGAGACCTACGAGTCACCGTGGGCCTACGCGGCCTGGTCGGATGCGGGACTCGACGGACTGAGCGACCGGTTCCACGAGTGGTTCCGTGCCCTGCCCGCGCACCCATCGTCACCGCGACCGCTCACCCTCAACACGTGGGAAGCCGTCTACTTTGACCACAACCTTGAGCAGTTGGCGGCGCTCGCCGATGCTGCTGCCGACGTTGGTGTTGAACGCTTCGTTCTCGATGATGGCTGGATGACCAACCGCACCGACGACAAGCGTGCCCTCGGCGACTGGACGGTGGACGCCACGGCATCTCCCGAGGGTCTCGCTCCACTCGTTGATCGGGTGACAGCCAGCGGGATGCAGTTTGGCCTCTGGGTCGAGCCCGAAATGGTGTCTCTCGACTCGGATCTTGCGCGCGAGCATCCGGAGTGGATCCTTCGCGACGACGACCGCCCGCTGCCGAAGTCGTGGCGCGATCAGTTCGTGCTCGACCTCGACAACCCTGCCGCCTTCGCCCATGTGCGCGACGCTATCAGCGCCCTTCTCGATGAGTATGCAATCAGCTACCTGAAGTGGGACATGAATCGCGACCTGCTCGGCGGCTCGGTGCACCGTCATGTTGCCGCGACCTATCGCCTGATGGACGATCTGCGCGAGCGGTACCCGCACGTCGAAATCGAGTCGTGCGCCTCGGGGGGTGCCCGGGTGGATGCCGGAGTGCTCGAGCGCGTGCAGCGCGTCTGGCCATCCGATACCAACGATGCGCACGACCGTTTCTCGATCATGCGCTGGACGAACCTGCTTGTGCCGTTCGAATACCTAGGCTCACACGTCGGCTCTTCGCCAGCGCACACCTCGGGGCGTTCGCTGTCTCTCGGCTTCCGTCTCGCGACCGCCCTCATGGGGCATTCGGGAATCGAGTGGGACCTCACCGCCACAACCGCTAAAGAGCGGGATGCCCTCCGAGTGTGGGCAGGCGCCTATCGTTCGCTACGCGATCTCATCCACTCGGGCCGGGTCGTTCGCGGTGAACTCGCAGTGGCCGAACCCGTTGTGACGGGCATCCTCGCGGAAGATGCCGCCGGTCACGTGACCGAAGCTGTTTATTGGATTACGTGCCTCACGACGCCCGCGGATGCCGTCCCGACCGCCCAGCGTCTGCCCGGTCTCGAAGCGCACCGCAGCTACCGCGTCAGTGCCGTTGATGTTGGCGCGGCGGCGGCAACCTACCCCGGTACCGTACCAGCGTGGTGGCCCGATGGCGAAGTCGTTCTGTCGGGTGCGGCACTCGCATCGGTGGGCCTCCCGCTGCCGATTCTGCACCCCGACGAAGCACTCGTCCTTCGAGTGACCGCGGTCTAATCGCCCAGAAGTAGTCGCCCAGAACTAGTCGCGCGGTTTCAGTCTGATCGTCGGTAGTTCTGGTGCCGGTAGCGGGTGCCCGTCAAAGTTCTCGACGGTGCCGAAACGTCCAGCGGGGTTGCCGCCAGCAATCACGTCAGCCTGCCACTGCGCACGGAAGTCGACGATCTCGTCGTGGCTGCGCCCGATGAAGTTCCACCACATGATGATGGCTTCGCCGAGCGGTTCGCCACCCAGAAGCAAGAGCCGGGCATCCGTCGCTGCAGTGATCGTTAACTTGGTGGGGCCGGGAGCGAGATAGGCGAGGTGATCGGTGGGGGTCTGCACGCTGGCGACAGTCACGTCTCCGGCATCCACGAGCACACCGTGTTCGAATCCCGCGTTGACGGAAAGCGTGATGGTGGTGCCAGCCGGGATGTTGAGCTGTGCGCCCAGCAGGGGAGAGAAGACGTGCGCCGGTGAGGAGACCCCGGCAAGTTCACCGATAAACACACTGACGCTGGCCCCCTGATGATCGAAGGGGGTTGGTGCGAAATTTTCAAAAGTGGGGGCGGTGTCGCGGTGCGCGTCGGGGAGTGCAACCCACAGCTGGGCCCCGTGCAGCAGGGTCGGCTCGGCGGGCGAGACCTCCGAATGCGAAATGCCGCGACCTGCCGTCATGAGATTCAACTCTCCCGGCCGAACGGTCGCGAGACTGCCGACGCTATCGCGGTGCTCGATGTCGCCGGCAAAAAGCCAACTCACGGTCTGCAATCCCGTGTGGGGATGCGGCGGCACGTGCATCCGCGTGGACTCTGGCCCATAGTGGTCGACGAAACACCAACCACCGATGAGCGAACGGGACCGTTGGGGAAGAGTGCGTCGCACATTCATGGCACGCGGACCGCCGAGCGGTACTTCGCGCGGCGCAAGCAGTTGCACGCCGACCCCGTGCTGCGTTTCACACACCACCTCGGCGGGGTTCTCTTCAGGGTTGCTCACGGCGACTCCTCACCCGATCGTCACGTCGCTGAGAGCTAGCGTGCCACAAAAATCACTCCGCGATAAGCCGGGTCACCAAACGCGATCATCTGGTCGAGCACCGCCAGCGACACCGGTAGATCGTGAGAATCGACCCATGTCTCGCCCTGCTCGGCAGTGATCCACGGATCATTGAGCAGCACGGTGTCGCCCTTTACCGAGTGGGCAACGACCCAGTGCGGGGTAGACGCATCGTGCATGGGCTCTTCTTCAATCAACAGGATTGCGAGTTCGCCGCCCGCCACCCGCGCAGTGATCTGCTCGATCGATAGCGGGGCCGTGTGCTGCCGGATGCCGCGGCTCGCGGCCTCGGCCCGAGACTGTGCCTGCAACTGCTCCCGAAATGCGCGCTCTTCGCCCTCATACGTTTCGAGCAGCGTCGGTTCGGTCGTGTCGAGGTGCAGTTCGAGGGTGATGCCGGTCGCGGCCTGAGCGATCACATCGTGCACCGCAACAGCCAGACCGAGAGGTTCACAGGCCGGAAAATTGGTGGCCGCACGCCAGAAGGCAAGTTCGCGCTCGCGGGCATCCTCGTCTTCCGTGTCAGCAAACGGTTCAAGGCCGAGATGGCTGAGGGCCGTCATCGCGGCGACAGCACCACACGTGAACATCGTCGTCTGGCCGTAATAGCGCAATTGATCGTGCGGCCACGCATCATGCCACAGCACAAAACCACGAACCCCCTGCGTGCCATCAGCAGAGGAAATAGGGTCGCGCAATTCGGTGAAGCCGAGATCGTGAGCGAAACCGGGAAAGTCGGAATCCGCGGGGAGCTGCCATTTGAGGCAAGCGTCACCGCGAGCAACCGAAGCAGCGATGACCTGGTTGAGGAGCGTGCGGCCGGGCGCGTGCACGTTCGCCGCGTGCCTGTCCGCCGCGTCAGCGGGAGCGGCGCCAACCCAGAGGTCAACGAGCTTCGTGTAGCGAGTATTCGGGCGACCCGAGGTGAGGGCGGCGGCACTGCCTGCAGGGGAGTCGAGCATCCACACTTGGGGGTTGTACGGTTCGCGGTCACGTTGCCACTGGGCGGCGCGGTCGGCGCCGAGAGCGTGGATGAGGTGCTTGGGCAGGTCGGCTGGCGCTAGCCGCTTAACGGTTTCAGAACTCGCAGCGGTTGGCGAATCAGGGGCGGAAGTGGAGAGTTCCACGGGATCCTTTCGAGACGATTTCGACAGCTTGTGGCATCGATATCAGTGAGTGGGTGCTTCGTGAATGGACGCGGCAACGAGCGCCTGAGTGTAGGGATGAGTCGGGGTGTTGAGCACTTCGTGGCACCGGCCGGACTCGACAACTTCGCCATTGCGCAGCACATAGACCCGGTCGGCAAGCTGACGTACGACAGCGAGATCGTGGGAAATGAACAGGATCGAGAGCCCGAGATCGGCGCGCAGCTTGGCCAGCAGATCGAGAATCTGTTTCTGCACCGAGACGTCGAGCGCCGACACTGATTCGTCACAAATCAGAAGTTGCGGTTGCACAGCGAGCGCGCGGGCAATCGCCACGCGCTGCCGTTGGCCTCCCGAAAGTTCGGCTGGGCGTTTGCTCGCAAAGTCGGCGGGCAGCTCAACCAACTGCAGAAGCCCATTGAGGTCGGATGCCGGACGTCCCGCCACTCGCAACGCCAGCTTCAACGACCGACCAACACTGATCATCGGGTTTAGCGACGAATACGGGTCTTGGAAGACGATCTGCATTTGCTGGGGTGTCCGTGAATCACGGCCCGGTGCGAGAGCGACACCATCGAACTCGATCACACCGCTGGTTTCTCGTTCGAGTCCGGCAACACAGCGCGCGATTGTGGTCTTGCCCGAACCGCTCTCGCCGACAATGCCCACAGTCTCGCCGCGGCCAACGGTCACGCTCACCCCATGCAGCACGGCCTTATCGCCGAAGCTCTTGGTGATGTCGATGGCAACAACGAGATCGGCCGTTTGCGCTGCATCGCCGTCAGTAGCTGCACCGGATGCCGCACGCACGACCCCAGCCGAGCGGTCGGTCAACGAGGGGTCGGCTTCGATCAGCGCCCGAGTGTACGGGTGGCTTGGCGCATTGAGCACGGAGCTCGTGACACCGCGCTCCACAATGTCGCCGTGGCGCATCACGAGCACGTGCTCCGCACGCCCGCGGACCATTCCGAGGTCGTGCGAGATGAGCAATGCGGCCATGCCGCGCTTCTCTTGCAGACCGCGAAGCAGGTCGAGAATCTCACCCTGGTTGCTTGCATCGAGAGCCGTGGTTGGCTCGTCAGCAATGAGCAGTTCGGGGTCAGTGGCGAGGGCCGCCGCGATGGCAACCCGTTGACGCATTCCACCGGAGAGTTCGTGCGGGTAGGCGCGGGCGACATCCGCGGGCAGGTTCACCTCGGCGAGGCTTTGCGTGATGCGGGCGGTGCGTTCCTCGCGGCTGAGACGGGTCGCGCTCGCGGCATCGATCGTGATCCCGATTTGGGTGCCGCAGCGGTGCACCGGGCTCAGGCTCGTGAACGGATCTTGCAGCAGCAGAGAAATGCGGCGACCACGAGTGGCTCGCCAGACGGCATCCGTTGATGGCAGCTCAATCGTCGCGCTCGACAGCGCAATGGTGCCGCGTGCGGTGAAGACGGCAGGCAAAAGCCCGGCGATAGCTTTGGCGGAGAGGGTCTTGCCGGAGCCGGATTCGCCGATGAGGGCGAGAGTTTCGCCCGGGGCGATGGAGAAATCGAAGGGCGCGACAACGACACCGGCTGGCCCGTCGATCGTGAGCCCAGTGACGGTCACTTGGGCGGTGGTACTGCGACTGTTCCTGGCTGCAGCGGCAGTGTCAGCTACGTCGGTGTCGGTCATGAGCGTCCCGTTCGAGTCAAGTTTTGGCCAAGCCAGTCACCGACAAGGTTTGCCGCTGAGGCAACGCCGATGATGAGCAGAGCGGGAATAAGAACAGCCGCCGGATTGTCAATCATGATCGCGCGACCATCCGTGAGCTGACGGCCCCAATCGGCCGTGCCCGGCGCAACACCAACACCCAAGAACGACAGCGACGAGAAGGCGACAAGAGCAAACGCTACGTTGAGCATCGAGTTGGTGATGATCAACGACCACACGTTCGGCAGCACCTGCGTGAACATGATGCGCGTCTTCGAGAGCGACAGCATTTGGGCTGCCTCCACGAAGGGTCGCGCGGCCTGTTCCATAACCCCGGCGCGCACAATGCGGATGTCCGAGGGCGAGAACAGCAAGATCAGCAGCAGCACGGTCATCCAGTAGCCAGCGCCGAAGACGCCAGCGACCACGATCGCCGCCAGCAGCAGCGGAAGTGAGAAGAGAAGGTCGGTCCAGCGCCCGATGATGAAGTCGATGGGGCCACGCAAGTAACCCGCAACCGTACCGAGCAGAATGCCAAGAATCATCGACCCGAGTGCCACGCACACCGGACCAACGAGAGCGGATGCTGCTCCCGCGATCGTCAGAGCAAGCACGTCACGACCGAGTTCGTCGGTGCCGAGAAGGTGACCAGGACTGCCAGGGGGCAGGAGCGAATCGAGGATCGACTGGGCTGTGGCATCCGGGGCAATCAGATTGCCGAAGAGCACCAAGAAGGCGACGACTCCGAGTAGGGCGAGCGACAACCACACGGCGACCGGATGCCGACGGCGCGACCGCGGAAGTTTCGCTAAGACGATAGCTTCGGTGCTGCTCACTGAGCACTCTCCTTAGCGCGGATGCGGGGGTCGAGGAAGATGTAGGCAAGGTCGGCCAGTAGCGCGATGATCGCAATCGTCACGGCCACCAACAGGGTGAGGGCTTGCACGACGGCGATGTCCTTGAACAGCACGGAGCCTTGCAACAGAGTGCCGAGTCCTGGCAGGGCGAAGGTCGTTTCGGCCAGCACTGTGCCGCCGACGAGGAACGTCAACACAAGGCTCGCGCCGGTCACGATGGGGATGGCGGCGTTGCGCAGCGCGATCATATGCACTTGGCGGTCGGGCAACCCGCGCGCACGACCAAAGGTTACATAGTCACTTTCGAGTTCGCGCAGCATGGCCGTGCGGGTGAGCTTGAGGATGATCGCGCCAAGTCCGAGCGCCAGAGTGATGGCGGGCAGCACGAGGTGCCAGAGAGTGTCGAGGCCACCGTCGCCCGACCCATAGACAGGAAAGATCGGCAGGTAGAAAGCGAAGACATAGAGAAGGAGGAGGCCGACGGCGAACGTGGGGGCGCTGAGGCCGACGATGCCGAAGCCGGTGGCGAAACGGTCGATCCAGCTTCCCGAACGAACAGCGCTTTGCACGCCGAGCGGAACGGCGACGATCACAGCAAGGAGGAACGCGAGTCCACTGAGCGCAGCCGTGATGCCAAGGCGCGAGCCAATCACATTCGACACCGAATCTTGCAGACGAATGGACTGCCCAAAGTCACCGGTGAGGGTATTGCCCAACCAGATCAGGTACTGCATATAGAGCGGCTGATCGAGATTGTATTGCGCGCGGATCGCCGCCACAGCATCCGGAGATGATGGCCGATTGCCGAGCAGGTTCTTGACGATGTCGCCGGGGGCGAGATGCAGCATCGAGAACACGATGATGGAGAGCACCAGCAGGATGCCGATGGTGCCGAGCACGCGCGCCACAAGCATGCGGCCCAAGGACCGAGCGTGTGATGCGCGTGCAATCGGGGTGGTTGTCACAGATTATCCAGCGGGAGTGAGCAGGGTCGGCCACGACGAAATGAACGCGAATGAGCTGTAGTTGCTCATGTCGATGTCGTTCGAGAACGCGGTTGCGGATTGTCCCCACCAGAGCGGAACGCTGATGATGTCTTCTGCCTGCAGCGTTTCGGCCTCGATGAGGAGATCGATGCGGGCAGCCTGGTCGGTTTCGGCGCCGACACGTTCGAACAGCGAGAGAACTTCGGGGTTCTCGTAGTTCGAGATGTTGTAGTCGCCGAGCATGTAGGTCGAGACTTCGGCGGGGTCACCCAGTGTGGAGAAGTACCACATGAGGCCAACGCCGTAGCTGCTGTCTTGTTCGAGGCTCGCAAGCCATTCCTCGATCGGAACTTCGCGCACGTTCAGCGTGATGCCGATCTTGGAGAGGTTCTCGGCGAGCGACTGAGCGGCGGTGCCGAGTTGTGGCCCAGTGGAGGGGAACAGGATGTCGGTCTCGAAGCCATCCGGGTGATCGGAGGCCGCGAGTGCTGCGGCGGCCGCGTCGAGGTCGAACGGGTACTGCGGGATGGTCGAGAGCAGGTCGCGAGCATCGTCAGCGCTGTAGACGCTTCCGAGGGATTCGGGTGTAGCAATTGCGGTGGCTACTTCGCCATGACCGCGCAGCAACTTGTCGACGATCGTGGTGCGGTCAACACTGTGGGCGAACGCTTCGCGCACCTTCGGGTCGTTGAACGGCTCGAGCGCGGTGTTGAAGTACATGCCGACGTAAGAGAGGTCGTTGACGTAGTCGACGCGCATGTTGTTGAGGTCTTCCCACTGGGTCGACTGCGCGAGCGGAACGTTGAAGGCCACGTCGATGTCGCCAGACTGGGCGGCAAGAAGGCGAGTTCCCTCATCCGGAATGAACTTCACGTTGATGTTCTTCACTTCGGGGAGGTCGCCCCACCAGGTGTCTACGCGTTCGAAGTTCACGTGGGAGTCGGGAACAAACTCGGTGACCTTGTATGGCCCTGATCCGAGAAGCAGAGCGCTGCTCGTGCCGACTTCGCCGTTGTTCTCTTCCCAGAACTTTTGCGAGGTGATGAAGGCAGCGCCACCCGTGCTCATGTTGGCGGCGAATGCTGCATCGGGGGCCGAGAGGGTCACGGTGACTTCGAGATCGCCGGTCTTTTCGACGCTCTCCACGCCACCCAAGTAGTACGAGAGACCGGGCGAGCTGGTTTCGTCGCGCGCCTGCTCGAGGCTGAACACGACGTCATCGGCGGTGACCGGGGTGCCGTCTTGGAACATCGCATCGTCGCGCAGTTCGTAAACGTAAGTCACGTCATCCGGCTGGTCCCACGATTCGGCAAGGCCAGGCTGTAGGGCCCCGTCAGCGTCGATCGAGACCAGGCCTTCTTGAGTGATGGAGGCAATGTAGTAGTTGAGGATGCCGCTCTCGGCGCCAACGTAGAGGCTTGAGAGAGACCCAGGCAGGGCAACCGTGATGGTGTCAATGTTGCCATCGCCGGTGGGTGCGTTCGAGGTGGCGCAGCCCGCGAGCAAGAGGGCCGAGGCGGCGACGGCGACGGTGGAGGCCCGAGCCCCCTTGGCCAGGGTGGAGTTAGTAGATCTCATGCGAAGTTCGTGCCTTTCGGTGAGCGTTACAGGAGGGGTGAAGGGTGCGGATGAAAATTTCGCGCGTTGGAGGTGCGAGTGCTGTGACAGTGCCGCGCGATCACTGCTGGTTTTCCGGGCCACTTCTCGCATGGCGAGCAGCCGGAGTGCCACTGCGATGCTGGGAGTGTCGGCTGAGTCGTCGAGCGTTGTCGCATAGATGCGTCGACGAAGTTTGGGTTGTAAATCGAGGGCGACGACGCCGTCGGGCAGGGCTGTGGTGGCCAAGGCGAGTTCTGAGAGGAACGTCACGCCGATTCCGGATGCCACGAGCGCAAGCGCCGCGCCAGCTGTCGTGACATCGTGCCGCAGGGTGGGTTTCTCGCCGAGGGCGGTCGCGACGGTGACGAGTTGCGCGGTGCACGTTGCCGGGCCACCGATCCACGTAAACGGAAGAAGCGCTGCGACACTCGCTGACGCCCCGAGCTGATCGGCGGTGGCCCGAGGCACGATAGCGAGCACGTTCTCGGAGAGCAAGAAGCGCGAGCGCAGCCCTTCGGCGCTCGTGTGTGAGCTTGATGTGATGGTGTGGTCGCTCGCGTAGCGGTAGTCGAGGGCGATATCGGCGCGACCATCGGCAACAGCTTTGAGGGCGGCATCCGGTGCTGCTTCGCTGAATTCGACGTGGATGCCCGGAAACTCTCGATCGAGACGCGAGAGCAGTGGCGCGATGATGCTGGCGACGGCGGCGGGGAATGCGGCGAGGCGAACGGCGCCGCGGTCGAGACCGAGGTGCGCGGTGAGTTCGCTGGCGGCGGCAGTGATGGCGGCGTCGATGCGGGGCGCGTGGCGGGCAAGAAGGGCGCCGGCTTCGGTGAGTTCCATGCCGCGCGGGGTGCGAGCAACTAGGGCGATGTTCAGGCGGGCTTCGCTGCGCTTGAGCTGTTGGGTGATCGCGGGCTGGCTGAATCCGAGGCGACGGGCCGCGGCTGAAACGCTGCCGGTTTCGTGAATGGCAACGAGGATGCGCAGCATGTGGAGATCGAGCGCGCGCGTGAGTTCGTCAAGGGTGGCGGATTCGTGCGGTGCGTCCTGCATAACGACACCTTATGGCCAAACGCCCTCTATATAACGTTACAGAATGATTAACTTTGGCCAGGACCCAGAGAGCCATGTTTGGGGGAAGGCTGGGTTGCATCGCGAAACGTACTCTTAAACCGAGATCAGTCCTCGTGATTCGGAGCTATTTCGCGGGCCCGAAACGTAAGGTTGAATCATGACTTTTACTCGGCGGATCGTGAACGCTCTGGCCGCTGTCGCTCTGCTCGCACCAGTGCTAGGGGGATGCACCGTTGACGGTGGTGCAGAATCCGATCTCCGCATCGAAGGATTCTCGGAGTCGCAGCAGCGCGATTTCCTCCACAGTCTGGCTCAGATCAGAACGATTCCGGGAGTGGGCGAAGTGTCGTGGGTGGCAACCCCCGATAGCTTGTGGGAGAGCTACGCGACGATTGAGGTCGGAGTGAGCGAGGCATTCGCGGCTGATCGGCTGGGCACCGTCGCGGCGATGCTGAATCAGTTCGACGGCAACGGCAACGGGCCTGGGTTGCCAGTCTCGTTCAGCATTCGGCTTCCCGGTGACGATGACGGTGGCTTCACGGTGTCGGGCCTCGGCCTTCCTCGTGACACCGTCGTGGAGAACTATCGGTACTGGCGTGAAATCACCGCCGCTATGGAACTCGATGTGAGGATGGACCTCCAAGTGACCAACCTCGGCGATGTTGGCTACCTGCGGGTGCTCTCGGCTCCGTCCAATATGCATCCGCTTCAACTGCTGCACCACCTCTCTGACAATTACGACGCGCTCGCAGCACTTTCGCCCGTTGAGGGAAACCCGGGCGATGCGCTCTCGCGTGCCGGCAGGCAAAGTTTTGAGCTCTGGTCCTTCCCTGGACTGCAATCGTCAGGTTCGCTCCCACCGCGTGAAGTGGTGGACCTCAGCGAGGGGATCAGTAGGTTCTTCCCGTTGCTCATAAATGCGTGGCTCCCCTCCAACTCGAGTGGTGACACTAGCGACTTCGAGGGCGGAGGAGTGCGTTGGTCCGACGACGAAACGGCGCTGCAGGGTCGCGGGGTGGAGATTATCTCCAGCGAGTACCGCGAGGAGGATTGGCCTGCGATTGTCGCTGCTGCCGCACTCACTTCTCAGCTCGCGGGGATGGACTTCCGATACTTCTCATTCGACCGAGAGTTCTACTTCCACACCTCAACCTGCGAGGGAACCGTCCAGAAGACAGACGACGATCAAGCACTCTTTGACGCGGTGCAGGCGAGCGGCGTCACGCTGCTGGATGGCGCTGCCGCTGGACAGTGCATCCCTGACTTCTAAGTGAGTGCGAGTGATGTTCGTGGATCAGCCCCGGCCCCGGCGCGTGCATTCGTGAGCAGTAGCCCAGCACAGTCACGCCTAGGGCGAACACCGGACTATTTCACGATTTCACTGGTTAGTCTCTTTACATCGGTACCGAATTCGTAGCGGTATCAAAGGAGTGAAGAGATGTTTGAGAGATTTACCGACCGCGCCCGTCGTGTAGTCGTTTTGGCCCAAGAAGAGGCCAAGATGCTCAACCACAACTACATCGGCACAGAGCACATTTTGCTTGGCCTCATTCATGAGGGCGAGGGAGTTGCCGCTAAGGCACTCGAGTCGCTGGGTATTTCACTCGACTCCGTGCGCGAGCAGGTGCAAGACATTATTGGCCAGGGTCAGCAGCAGCCGACCGGTCACATCCCCTTCACGCCGCGTGCCAAGAAGGTACTCGAGCTGAGCCTGCGCGAAGCGCTGCAGCTCGGCCACAACTACATCGGCACAGAGCACATCCTGTTGGGCCTCATCCGTGAGGGCGAAGGCGTTGCTGCCCAGGTTCTCGTGAAGCTCGGCGCTGACCTCAACAAGGTTCGTCAGCAGGTCATCCAGCTCCTCGGAAGCTTCCAGGGCAAAGAGGCTGTCGCTGTTGGTGGCAACGATGCGACTCCCGATAAGGGTTCGCAGGTTCTTGACCAGTTCGGCCGCAACCTCACTCAGGCGGCTCGCGACGGCAAGCTCGACCCCGTAATCGGCCGCGAGAAGGAGATGGAACGTGTTATGCAGATCCTCTCCCGTCGCAGCAAGAACAACCCTGTCCTTATCGGTGAACCCGGCGTGGGTAAGACCGCGGTTGTTGAGGGACTCGCGATCGCCATCGTTAACGGTGACGTACCCGAGACTCTGAAAGACAAGCAGCTTTACTCGCTCGACCTCGGTTCGCTCATCGCTGGTAGCCGCTACCGCGGTGACTTCGAAGAGCGCCTCAAGAAGGTCACCAAGGAGATCCGCACCCGCGGCGACATCATCGTCTTCATTGACGAAATCCACACCCTCGTTGGTGCTGGTGCCGCTGAGGGCGCAATCGACGCTGCCTCGATCCTCAAGCCGCTGCTTGCTCGTGGCGAGCTCCAGACGATTGGTGCAACGACTCTCGACGAGTACCGCAAGCACTTCGAGAAGGATGCCGCCCTAGAGCGTCGCTTCCAGTCGGTTCAGGTTCACGAACCTAACCTTCCGCACACCATCAACATCCTGAAGGGGCTCCGCGACCGCTACGAGTCCTTCCACAAGGTGTCCATCACCGACGGCGCCATTGTTGCTGCAGCAAACCTTGCCGACCGTTATGTGTCTGACCGGTTCCTGCCAGACAAGGCCATTGACCTTCTGGATGAAGCGGGCGCACGTCTGCGTCTCTCCATCCTTTCCGCACCCCCTGAGCTGCGAGAATTCGACGACAAGATCGCCGAAGTTCGTGGCCAAAAAGAGGGCGCTATCGAAGACCAAGACTTCGAGAAGGCCGCTAGCCTGCGCGACGAAGAGAAGAAGCTCCTCGGCGAGCGTCTTCGCCTTGAGAAGCAGTGGAAGTCGGGCGACGTTGGCGCGAGTGGAATTGTGGATGAAGGTCTGATTGCCGAAGTTCTGGCAGCAGCAACCGGCATCCCCGTCTTCAAGCTCACTGAAGAAGAGTCCAGCCGACTCATCTTCATGGAGAAGGCACTCCACATGCGTGTCATTGGTCAAGAAGAAGCCATCTCGGTTCTCTCCAAGACCATTCGCCGCACGCGTGCTGGCCTCAAGGACCCCAACCGCCCAAGTGGTTCGTTCATCTTCGCCGGTCCGACCGGTGTCGGTAAGACCGAACTTGCTAAGGCCCTTGCCGAGTTCTTGTTCGACGACGAGTCGGCCATGATCTCGCTCGATATGAGTGAATACGGCGAAAAGCACACCGTTTCGCGCCTGTTCGGTGCGCCTCCCGGATTCGTAGGATTCGAAGAGGGTGGCCAGCTCACCGAGAAGGTGCGCCGCAAGCCATTCAGTGTTGTGCTCTTCGATGAGATCGAGAAAGCTCACCCCGACATCTTCAACTCGCTCCTGCAGATCCTCGAAGAGGGTCGCTTGACCGACGGCCAGGGTCGCGTGATCGACTTCAAGAACACTGTCATCATCATGACCACCAACCTGGGTACCAAGGACATCACCGCTGGCCCGATGGGCTTCCAGGTGGAGGGTGACTCGGCAACAAGCTACGACCGCATGCGTGGCAAGGTGGTTGAAGAGCTCAAGAAGCACTTCAAGCCAGAGTTCCTCAACCGTGTTGATGAGACGATCGTGTTCCCGCAGCTCAGCAAGCCAGAGCTGTTGCAGATCGTCGACCTCTTCATCAAGCGACTCTCCGAGCGCATGATGGATCGCGACCTCACCGTCGAGCTCACTGTTCCCGCCAAGGAGCGCCTCATCGAAGTCGGGTTCGACCCCGCCCTCGGTGCGCGACCGCTCCGCCGCGCAGTGCAGCACGAAGTTGAAGACGCTCTGAGTGAGAAAATCCTGCACGGCGAACTCAATGCCGGCGACCACGTGCACGTTGACTTCGTTGACAGCCAGTTCGTGTTCACTACCAGCCGCCAGCCTGGTCTCCCCGAAAAGGAACCAGCTGAGGTCGAGGCCTAAACCTCACCCCTAGCGAAAAGTGGCTGGGCCACACCGAAAGGTGTCGGCCCAGCCACTTCGTCGTTAACGCGGAGAATTGGTTGCCAGCAGCGGTACCTTTATTCCGTGACCACCTTCAGCGTTCGCCCCGCGACTACCGCCGACGTTCGGGCAATTCAGTCTCTCGTTGAACCGCTCGTCAACGAACGGATCCTGCTCGGCAAAGACCTCGTCGTCTTCTATGAAGCGGTGCAAGAGTTTCGCGTTGCAGTGACTCCTGAGGGCCAGGTGATCGGATGCGGGGCGCTGCACGTGATGTGGCAAGACTTAGCCGAAGTGCGAACGTTGGCTGTCGCATCCGAGTGGCTTGGTCGTGGGGTCGGCCACGCACTGCTCGATCAGATCGAGCGTGATGCTTACACTCTTGGCCTCGAACGGCTGTTCTGCCTGACGTTTGAGACCGCTTTCTTTACCCGCCACGGTTTTGAGCCCGTCATCGAAGAGCTTGTTGATCCGGCCGTTTTTGCCCAACTGTCGCTGTCTCCCGACGAGGGAGTTGCCGAATTCCTTGATCTTTCCCGTGTGAAACCCAATACCCTCGGCAACACGCGCATGCTGAAGCGCCTTTAGCGGCCCGAGACGTTTAGCCTTACCGTATGTCGACGTTTCGGAATCCGGTCGGCCCGCAGTCAAGCAGCGTCTACTGGCGCCGACGCTTGATCCTCGGGCTGGGGCTCCTTGCCGTGATCGTAATCATCTTGCTGATCGTCTTCGGCCCTAAGGCGTCAACTGATCCCGCCAACGGGCCAGGTGAGACTACAGCGGCAGAGTCGAACACTCCCGCCGCCACCGATTCCACTGGTTCAATGATTTGTGACCCAGCCAAGCTCACGCTTGAAGCGATCACCGATGCTACGAGCTATGCCGAGGGTCAAAAGCCTCAGTTGTCGTTCTCCCTCAAGAGCACCATGACGGAACCGTGCGTTGTTGACGCGGGCAGCGACATCCAAGAATTTGTTATCACTAGTGGCAGTGATGAAATTTGGAACTCCAAGCACTGCCAGACCGGTGGCGAAGCGACAACGGTTATCCTGCAACCGGGTGTTCCCGTTCAATCCAGCTCGATCGAATGGGATCGCACCCGGTCCGCCACCGACACGTGTGAGTCGGATCGTCCCGTGGTTTCGGCCGGCGGTGCGAGCTATCACCTCGAAGTCTCCGTTGGGGACATTTCTTCAGAAAGCACCAAGCAGTTCTTGTTGAACTAGCCAGGATTAGTCATGGATTCTTCATCCTCAACGGCGCAGAGCGCCGAATTCAGTTCGCCCATGCTCGCGCAGGCGCTAGAGACTGGCGACCCGCTCGCGGTCGCTTTGGCGCTCCGGAACGACCGCGTGATCGTGCCAATGCTCAGCGACCGCGAAGACGACGCAGCCCAAGTGCGTGTTTTCCGACGCGGGGAGGCCGACAAGTACATGCTGTTGCTGTTCTCGTCGGTAGAGACGTATGTCGCGATGCTTCCTGAAGAATCCGACCATCAGGTCGTTGCTTACCAAGCGGAGGACCTGCTGGGTTTCCTCGAGACCAATCGCGGCGTGATTGAATCTGTCTGGTTTGATGTTGCTGGGCCTCACACCATGCAGGCTTCGCCCGATGACATCGTGGATGCGCTAACACTTTCGTGATTGCCGACGCGACTGTGTCACAGCTGCGTTAACTTTCTGGTGTTTGCCGATCTGAGGTAGACGTCCCAGTTCAGGGGGCAATGGCCCCAAATTGGTCCATTTTGGGCCCATTTCGGCACTCTTTCGGGTTACATACAGCTAGGGCCGAACATCAATGTTATAAACAGGGCTTTCTATCAGTCGTCTGTGACGGTTACTCTGTTCAACGTGGAAGACAACAGTTTCGGTGTGCCAGCGGGATGGTACCCAGACCCCTTGGGTTTACCCCAGTTGCGCTGGTGGGATGCCCAAGCCTGGACTGAACACACCTCAGATGCTCGTGCCCCTATTGTCGTGCAGCCAAGCACCAAACTGGCCTTCGCCGATGACGACTACGACGACGACGCGGATGAACTTCCGTCGCGACGTGAACAGCGTGATCGGGAGCGCAACGTCAATGGTGAGTACCTCGTCACCGAGACTCGCAGTGAGCCGGAGCCAGAGACGGCACCAGTTCATGACGAACTGAGCGCTCAGCCTCTGCTCGCGATGACACTGCGCGAACTTGAAGCGCCTGTCGACGAGAACCGCACGGAAGAGCCTCAGCTGCTCCCCAAGTCGGCAACTGCCCACGCGAACACGATGCCTGGCGCATCCACCCTCAGCGCCTACGCTGAAGAAGAAGAAGCACCAGCGCGCGAGATTCGCCAACACCGCACCTACAACGCGGCTGTGTGGCTTATCGCAATCCTGCCTCTTGTGCAGCTTCTGACAAGCATGTTCTTGATCGCGTTTGCGGGCCTCGGCAATAACTTGCCGCTGCTGCTCGTCGTGTGGATCGCACCGTACGTAGTCGTTCTTGGTCTTGCCGCCTACGACAACCTCCTACTGCAGGTATGGGGTCACGAACGTCCAGCGAATGCTGCGTGGGCTTTCTTGACTGCACCGGTTTATCTGGTTATTCGCGGCATCCGCACGATGCGTGAGACCGGTAAGGGAATCGCTCCGATCGCTACCTGGTCGGGAACAGTGGTTTCGCTGGTAATCGGAATGCTGGTTCTTCCTGGACTGGTTATTTCCCTTATTCCTCAAACCTTCAGTACGCAGATCGAGAACTCGGTCCAGGCGCAGGCTGCAGCGTTGGGCGCAAACATTGAGCTTGACTGTCCAACCACTCCACCGGTACTGATCGGCGAGACATTCACGTGTCGCGCAGTGAAGCCATCTAACGGTCAGCGTGACTCGATTCTGGTGAGCTTGCAGCGCGAGAACGGCTGGATCAGCTGGCGCGTAGAGGACTGGGGTCTCTGGACCCTGTTCGGCTAACCAACAGTTCATCACCTAGCGTCGCAACGGCGGCTCATCCTCGGATGGGCCGCCGTTGCTGCGTGCTGGGGGAGTGGCGTGAATGGTTTTCTTAGAACTCGGGGATCTGCACGCGCTCTTCGGTCGCCCCGGCGAAGGCAAGGCGTAGGGCTTCGCGCACATGGAGAGCTTCAGAGTCGATCACGGTGCCGAAGCCAAGTCTGGCCGCTTCAGCAAGTCGTTGCTTAGCTGACGAGGCTGGCCGAATTTCACCGGCAAGGCTGATCTCGCCAACGACGGCCATTGCTGGAGCAAACGCTTTGTCTTTGTAGGCGCTGGCAATAGCTAACGCGATGGCGAGGTCGGCTCCCGGTTCTGTGACACGGATGCCGCCAACAGTGGAGACGTAGACGTCGAATCCGGAGAGGGGGATTCCCGCTCGCCGCTCGAGCACCGCGAGCAGCATCGCAACTCGTGAGGCATCGACTCCGTTGACGACGCGTCGTGGTTGCGGAGCTTGCGACTTCACGATGAGCGCTTGGACTTCGACGGGTAGGGCGCGTCTGCCCTCTAAGGCGATGGTGACGCAGGTGCCGCTCACGGGTTGGCGAGCGTGAGAAAGGAAGAGGCCACTGGGGTCGGAGACTTCGGCGATGCCTTCGCCGGTCATTTCGAAGCAACCCACTTCTTCGGTTGAGCCGAAACGGTTTTTGTGCGCGCGAACGAAGCGAAGGGCGGTCTGGCGGTCGCCTTCGAACTGCAGAACGACATCCACTAGGTGTTCCAGCAGGCGGGGGCCGGCGATGGTGCCGTCTTTGGTGACGTGGCCGACGAGGAGAACGGGCAGGTTGCGGTCTTTGCTGACCCGGATGAGGGTGGAGGCGACTTCGCGAACTTGCGAGGGGCCACCGGCAATGCCTTCGGTGGCGGCGGAGGCGACTGTTTGCACGGAGTCGACGATCACCAGTTGCGGTTTGACGTGATCGATCTGGCCGATGATGGTACCGAGGTCGGTTTCTGCGGCAAGGAACAGTGAGGGGTGAAGCGCGTTAGTGCGTTCGGCACGCAGACGGACTTGACTGACAGACTCTTCGGCCGTCACGTAGAGCACGCGTTGACCGGATGCTGCCGCCCGGGAGGCCACTTCGAGCAGAAGGGTAGATTTGCCGACGCCGGGTTCGCCGCTCAGCAGTATGGCAGCGCCGGGAACGACACCTCCGCCGAGCACGCGATCGAACTCGTTGATGCCGCTTGGCCAGTGCGCGACGGATTCGGCACCGATCTCGGTGATTGATCGTGCGCCGCTGGCGTCGGACACCGCAACGGTGGCCACTCGCTTCGTGATTCCGGTGGCGGCACCAGCTTCGACCACGGTGCCCCACTGCTGGCATTCACCGCAGCGGCCAACCCATTTGATGCTCGACCAGCCGCACTCAGTGCAGCGAAAATTACTTACAGCTCGGGCCATGCTTCAACCCTAGGCGCGGCGACTGACACCGCGGGGCACTCGCTCGGTTCTGTGAGTTCAGGAGCGCCGTGCCGTGCTGTTAGGCCAGGCTGAGAAAGAGTTTCTCGATGTCGTCTGAGGTCATTCCGTCGTGGCTGCCTTCGCCATCCTTATCGTCGACGGCGCAGGATTGCAATGCGTTGGCGATGATCATGTATCCGGCGCGGTCGAGCGCTTTACTCACGGCTGCCAGCTGGGTGACGACGTCTTTGCAGTTGGACTCTGGTCCCATTGATTCGATGAGGGCCCGCAGTTGTCCTTCGGCGCGCTTGAGTCGGTTCATGACTTTGCGCATCGCTTCGGGATCGTGTCCGGTTGGCGGCTCGACCTCGTCACGAGTGATGGTGCTTGTCATGGCTAGCTCTCTTTCTTGACGGGCAAGCCGGAGTTGCGCCAGGCCGAGGTGCCGCCCTCGACGTTGACGGCATCGAAGCCTTGAGTGCTGAGCCATTCGACGGCCTGCGCGCTGCGTCCACCACTTTCGCAGATGACGTAGACGGTGTCATCGCGGTCGAGTTCTTCAACGCGGGCAACAAGTTCTCCTAACGGAATACTTGCTGCTGTCGGTGCATGCCCTGAGACGTATTCGTAGGGTTCACGCACATCGATGATGACGGGGTTGGCAAGTTCGGAAAGTGTTTGGGTGGTAACGGTGTTCATGGTTCGATCCTTAAGGGTTACTCGGTTGGTTGTGGGGAAAACTAGGCGGTGGCGGCGGCCCAAGTGCGGTAGCCACCATCGAGGTTGACGGCGTCATAACCGTGCTGGGCGAGAATGCGCACGGCGGTGTGGCCGCGCTGTCCGACCTGGCAGTGCACGATCACGCGGTGATCGCCGAGCTCACTGAGGCGGCTGCGCAGATCGTCGAGAGGAATGTTGACGGCGAGGGGGATGGCGCCTCGCCCGAATTCGGCGGGGGTTCGAACATCCACCAGTAGGCTGCCTGCGTCACGCTCGGCATCGATTTCGTGCCACTGGATTGAGGCACTCAGCCCGTCGCGCAGATTCTTGGCGACGTAGCCGAGGTGGTTGATCGGGTCTTTCGCTGAGCCGTACTGCGGCGCGTAGGCGAGCTCGAGGTCAGCGAGGGAGCTGGCGGTGAGCCCCGCGCTTGCGGCGGTGGCAAGAACATCCATTCGCTTATCAACGCCATCGCGTCCCACTGCTTGGGCCCCGAGGATGAGGTCGGTGTCTGCGTCAACGATGAGCTTGAGTGAGAGTGATTCTGCGCCGGGGTAGTAGCCAGCGTGCGACACCGGGTGGGTGTGGATGACGCGGATGTTGCGGTCTGCTGCGCGAAGTGCGCGCTCGGTGGAGCCGAGGCTTGCCGCGGTGAGATCGAAGACGCCGACAATGGCGGTGCCGAGAGCCGGCTTGGAGTGCACGTGATCGCCGGCGAGGGTGTCGGCAAGGTAGCGACCGTCTCGGTTTGCGGGGCCGGCAAGGGCGATGAGTTCATGTTCGCCGCTGATCGCACCGACCTTCTCTGCAACGTCGCCGACCGCATAAATGTGGGGTGCACTCGTCTGGTAGCCAGCAGTGACGCGGATGCCGCCAGCAGCGCCAACGGCGAGGCCGGCGTGAACGGCAAGCACGTTGTCCGGTCGCACACCGACGGCCGCGACGACAACGTCTGCCGCGACACTAGAGCCATCACTGAGTTGGACGCTTGAGTCATGCACCGCAACTGCTTCGGTGCCGAGCCGGAGGTCGACGCCATTCTCACGCAAGTGGGTTTCCACCGGGGTGACCATTTCGGCGTCGAGGGTAGCGAGCACGTGGGCGGGGCGCTGCACAAGAGTGACCTTGAGGCCGCGCTTGGCGAGGTTTTCGGCCATCTCGATGCCGATGTAACCCGCACCCAAGACGACGACGTTCGCGGTCGTGGGGTCGAGCTCACCGAGGGAAGAGTGGAGGGCGTCAACATCTTCGATATTGCGGAGCACGAGCATCCGGTCGCTGCCGGGGATTGCGGGGAGAGTTGCACTGGCGCCTGTGGCGATGACGAGTTCATCGAAGTGCTCGGTGGTTGTGGTGTTGTCGGCGCTGTTGTGCACCGTGATGGTGTGGCCGGCGGGGTCGATTGCGGTGGCTTCGTGGTTCACGCGCACGTCGAGGCCGAAGCGGCTGCCGAGGCTCGCGGGGGTCTGCAGTAGCAGGTTGTCGCGTTCGGTGATGACACCACCGAGGTAGTAGGCGAGGCCGCAGTTGGCGAAAGAGACGTGACCGCTGCGTTCGAAGATGATGATTTCGGCGTGCTCGTCGCGACGGCGCATGCGGGTGGCGAAGGACATTCCGGCGGCAACTCCACCGATAACGAGGATGCGGCGGGGGTGGTGTGTGGTGGCGGTGCTCATTAGTCGAGCATACCCCCGGGGGTATGGCGCCGGCTAGTTGTTCTCTCGAAGCTGAACCTACGCTGGGCGAGCTGCATTAGCAACCGGCCATCCGATGCTCTAACACGGGGACATTGTATGAGGAATGCGCGACTTATTGGGGGTTCGTGCCTACGATGGAACACGAACAAGGGAGCACCGTGGCCACTGACAAGAAAATTGATCCTCGATTCGACCCAGCCTTCCAACGCGGTTACGCCGAAGGTGGCCAGGGAGCGCACGCCGACGCGGTGCGGGCTGCGCGCACCGTCGACTCCCTTCGCGACAATGCTGCCGATGTGCAATTTGCGCGCCCCGCCAGAACCGTGGCCGCTGGAGGCAACCAGGCATCGGCGCCAGAACGGGCAGCATCGCCAGCGGCAACAACTGCGCACCCCTCTGAGCAGCCAGCCAGCCCTCTTGGAGCTGGGCTCGGACTCGAACAGCAGTGGGGTCCAACTCCGCAATCGCACTATGTGGATGATGCGGGCGCGCTCGCCGAATCGACCCCGGTTACCCGCGGTAAAAGCCTCGCTCGCAGCCCTTGGATTTATGTGCTCTGGGTCATCGGTGGTGTCGGCATGGTGCTTGGCGGCGGAATCCAAGCCTGGGTGTATGCCGTCTACTACCGATTCGGTAGCTCCTCGTCCTCCGGCATTGACTGGGCACAAGTGGCGATCGCCATCGCTCCCGGGCTAATGCAGCTTGGCGCGATCTGTATCGGATTGGCGCTTCTGACCCACACGCTCAACTGGATGCGCAAAAACGCGTGAACGCACGCCCCCGTTATCTGTACTAAACTCTCTCCCGGTACCGTGTCCGAGCGGCCGAAGGTGCAACTCTCGAAAAGTTGTGTGCGTGAAAGCGCACCGTGGGTTCAAATCCCACCGGTACCGCCACAGAAAAACCCCCTACTTCCCAGTAAACATAAGGAAGTTAGGGGGTTTTCCGCTTCCCAATATCGCCATTTGGCAACAAATTGGCAACACTTGCAGAAGTTCTAGCCTGATCCAACGCTGTCGCAACGTCGTCTAAATCATCCTCGAACAGGTCCGCGTAGGTGTCCAAAGTCATGGCCGCTGACGCATGACCGAGCATCCGCTGAACCGCCTTAACATTCGCACCGGCACTAATCGACAGGCTCGCAGCAGTGTGCCGCAGATCGTGCACCGTGACCCGCTCGAAAGTTTTGTCTGCCGCCTGGGACTTCACTACAGCTCCCACGAACCATCCGCGCCGGGAGTCTGGCAGGCGCACATGATTGACACCGTTCCCGAACAACAACGCAGCGCGGTCTTTGCCCTCGCACTCACGCGCCAACGGCTCAGACAGAAAAGACGGGTAAGGAACACTTCTAGCAGTGTGACTCTTTGGCGTGCCCACAATGATCTTGCCGCCGACGTTCACCGCGTTCTCACTGACCACTACGCGCCGCCTGAGCGCGTCAAGGTCACGCACCCGAAGCCCGGTAGCTTCACCCCACCTGAGGCCCGTATAAGCGAGAAAGAAAATCAGTGTGCCGTGATCCTTGGCGTTATCCGCAAGAGCTTGCACCTGGGCATGGGACAGGTACACGCGCTTCTTTCCTGTCTTCCTTGGCAGGTTTACCCCACGCGCCGGGTTAGCGCTAATGCGTCTATCTTTCAGCGCAGCATCAAGAATTGCCGCCAGCACACCGTAGGCACGTAGAACCGTCGTAGCGCCCTTATCGGCACTTATCTGGCTGACCCATGCTTGCACCTGACTGTGCCGAATATCACCGACCGCACGCTTCCCCCACTCAGGCCGAACGTACAGCCGCCAAGCAATCTCGACAGGCCGAAACGACGACGGTTTCAAGTGCGTCTGATTCTTCAGCCACTCCACACCGAGCACGTCGACCGTGGACCGTGCCGCGCTCGCATCGACGAACTCACCCTTAGCTTTCGACACCTCGACCGACGCTAGAAACAGCTCAGCATCCCGCTTAGTTTTGAAGCCGCGCTTCTGCCCTTGGCCGTGGTCTGGCTTGCGATAAAGGACTCGGTACCGTTTGCCAGTGGCCGAATCGTAGGCGTGAACGCTGCCCATTGGTTAGATCCATTCACTCTCGTCTACTTCGTCAGGGTCCCAGCCAACGGATTTGAGTACTGCTCGCGCTTCGGGATTTTCGAGCAGTTCGTGCCAAGCGACTGTGTAGTCAGCCATTCCGGGGAAGATGGCTAACGCTTCGAATGCCCGTGTTATGGCGACCTTCTCGCCATCCGGTGCGTGAGCGTACGCAGTTGGCGCTTGGGCGTAGTCGCGCACAGCGCGCAAATAATCGAGCCGCAAGAACTTGCCGACAGTCATGGTCGCTCGAAGGTCGAAAAGAAACTCTGCGAACTCCCGGCCAGTCCTCTTGACCTCGAAAGCTCGAGATTCGGGGGAGTCTGGTGCCCTGTTGGTAAGCGTCTCGACAGGCACATCGACGGCCTCCGCGAGGCAGATCGCTTCTCCTACCGTTACTTTCCGCCGGTTGCTTTCGATCTTGTAAATCGTTTGTTGGTGGAAGTCATAGCCTTTGCGCACCATGAAGGTCGCAAGGTCTTCCTGCGTCATCGCCTTGCGCTCACGCGCTTCTCTAAGCATCGCCGCAAAAGCTTCGTCGCCTGTTTCGAAATAGCGCCGCTTACTTTCAGTCATGGACAAAGACTATCCAAATGAGTGTCGACTTGCAATCTTTACCAGTGTGAGTCATCATGGTGTGAAGTCGTACACCAAGAAGGAGAGTTGAATGACGAAGTATCTCAGCCCTGACCAAGTGGTCGAGCTAATCCCAGGCATGAGCAAAGGTGCACTCGCGCAACTCAGATTTACCGGCAAGGGACCGCGCTACCGGAAGCCGACACCGAAGACGGTTATCTACGTCGAATCGGAAGTCATCGAGTGGATCGAGAACAGCGCCAGATTCGGCACCGCATTGGAGGCCGTCTAAATGTTCGAAACAACGATGGAGCGATTCGAGTTGGACCTAGGCGCTTTTATGTCATCCGCATGCCTGGGGTCCGAAGAGACCGATTGGGAACCTGAACAGGTCGAACGTTTCCGAGCATGGGAAGTGCTCAACCCGAACTGTTATCCCGAGTCAGCCACAAGTAATGAAGTCATGGCGATCCGATACGGGGGAACCATATGACCCAGCGCAAAGAAAAAGCCGCCAGCAAGGACTGCAATCCCGCTGACGGCATTGATTCAGAAACCCAACGATCAAGTAAGGAACGAATCATGAAGACACTAGCAACTGTAACCGTTCGCCCTGTCATCGACTGGAACGGGCACACCGCAAGCCCCAACGACCTCGACATGCAAACACTCTGCAACGGGGACCAGCACACCGTAGGCGGAAGCCTCAACCGCGCCGACTACATCCTGACGGCGGTGAAGTAATGGCCATTCACCATGTTGTTGTTATCGGTGGCCGCAAGATCGTCTACCTCGACGCACGCGAAGAACACCTAACCCCCGACGAAACCCGAGCGCTCGCCCTGGACTTGATTGAAGCCGCTCACGACGCTGAGGGGGAGTAATGGACACCGACGACCTCGACCTAGTCGTGCATCTCCCCAATGACCGCGTGAAGTCCCTCCGCTATTTAACCTCGACAGACTGTCTCGAAATCGCGTTCAGCCGCACCCATCCTGCCGACCGCGCCATGTATCGCAACATGGCCAAACGGCTCACCGGGTACAAAAACTTCGAAGCATCCTTTCGTGCATCGCAAGGGAGAGGGTGTGAGTAATGACCGACGCTCGACTGCCCGAACGTTACCTAATGGACCGGCGCATTAGTCGGCTGTCTGACGCTCACTTCAGAGCGTTCGTCATGGCGACCCTGTGGAGTGTGTCGAACCGTACCGACGGCGTACTTGAGGCCACCGACCTGGCCCTCATTCCTAGCTTTCCCAGTAGCGCTCCAGCAGCGTTCGTCACCGCTGACCTTTGGACCTCGACCGATAGCGCGTGGGTCATCAATGACTACGCCGCGACGCAGACAAGTAGGCACGACCTCGAGGTGCTGGAGAACGCCAGGCGTGCCGACCGTGAGAAGAAGACCCGGCAACGAGCAGCCAAGCGCACCGACACCGCTGACCCTTCCTTCTCTCATAGTCCCGGGGACGATCCCGGGGACGAGTCCCGGGGGACAACACAGGAGAGGACAGGCAAGGCAAGGCAAGGAAAGGCACGTAGTAACGAAGGTTCAGATTCAACGGAAACAGTAAACCAAAGCACCGGTGAAGTTGAGTCTTCTAAAGGTTGGGCAGTGGCTCAGATTCCGCAGGATGACCTCGGCTATTGCGTTCCTTGCGGTGGCCCGTTGCCTTGCATCAAGAAGCACACCAAAGCAGAACAGGCGCGGGAAACCGTAGCCGCGTAAGGGGATGTTGTGAATATCAAGATTCTGCGAGTACTGGGCATCCGAGCTAAAGACCCCGGCATCCTCGCCAACGTCGACAACCACCGCGTGCGCTGGAACAACCGCCGTGACTGGGAGTGCGACTGCCTCACCGATGAAGACGAATTCGAGTGTGAACACATCGAAGCTATCCGCGCTCTAGTCGATGACCGCGTGCTTACTCCCATCAAACGAACGGCAGTGATCCTGTGACCATGAAACTCTGCGTCGTGTGTGGTGAACCGTGCGAAGGCTCACGCTGTACTGAACACCGCCCCGAGCAACCACTGAAGCGCACCAAACAACAACGCGGATACACAAGCTCATGGGCACGCCTCAGCAAACAGGCTCGCCGCCTTCAGCCCTGGTGCTCAGACTGTGGCAGCAAAGAAGACCTCACAGGCGACCATCTCAGGTGGCCAGCTAAGAGCCTCAAAGATGTTGACGTGCTGTGTCGGTCATGCAACAGCGCCAAGGGTGCACCGGGCAGCACAGAGACAACCAGCCCTCTTAACCCACTCGACCCCCCAAAGCCCCCCCGGGTGATGGCAAACTTTCTGACTCACTCGGAGACCCTTTGAATCGCCCCGGGCCTAAGGCGCAGATAACAGCTTCAGAGCTGTCTTGGAGCGACTATCCGGTGCGTGGATGGGAGCGTGTTAGGGACTTCAGCACGGACTTCCTACGGGTGCCGAAGGGTGAGGGTGCGCGTGAACCGTTCAGGTTGCGTGACTGGCAGCTCGAGGTTGTTGAGGCTTTGTATCCGACCGATAGGCCACGACCTCGGCAATCGTTGCTGTCGATCCCTCGAGGCAATGGCAAGACGGGGCTGGCCGCTGTGCTGGGACTTTATGGCCTGTTCGCTGACGAGATTGAGTCACCGCAAGTTCTAGTTGTTGCATCGACTGAGATGCAGGCTAAGCACGTTTTCAATGCAGCTAAGCGAATGATCGAACTCGACGACCGGCTAGCTGAGCGTGCCCATATTTTCAAGGACAGAATCGAGACACCTTGGAATGGTGGAGTGTTTCTGGCGTTACCGGCGACTGAGTCCGCGCTTCAGGGTTACGACCCTACGCTGCAAATCGTTGACGAGCTACATGTGGTGACCCGGGAGGTTTGGGAAGCCGTGACGAGTGCAGCGGGTAAGCGTTCAGAGTCTTTGACGCTGGCCATTTCGACCCCCTCAGATTCTCAAGAATCCGTTATGTGGGATTTAGTGAAGTACGGCAGAGAGAACGCCGACCCTAGTTTCGTTTTCCGCGAATGGGCCGCCCCCGATGGTTGCCGTATCGATGACGAGGAAGCCTGGGCAATAGCTAACCCAGCGCTCGGTGACTTCCTCCATATCGATGCTTTCCGCTCGACGGTCAAGACGACTCGAGAAGCCGCGTTTAGGCGTTACCGTCTGGGAATTTGGACCGGCTCGCATGACTCATGGCTCCCGTTCGGTGCGTGGGATAAGCAAGCCGTCGACCGCACACTCGAGGATGGTGAACGGCTGACCCTTGGCTTTGACGGGTCCGCGTCTGGCGACTCGACCGCGTTAGTAGCGTGCACCCTCGACGGCTTCATCGTGCCTATCAAGATCTGGAACAAACCAGACACCGCAGGCTGGCGGGTGCCGCGTGCCGACGTCACTGAGGCAGTCGATGACGCTTTCAACCGTTACGACGTCGTAGAGCTTGCCTGTGATCCCTGGGGCTGGCGGTCTGAGATTGAGGACTGGGCGAAGCGTCACGGTGAACGAAAAGTTGTCGAGTACAACACCGGCTTTCGTAACCGGATGGGACCGGCAACAGATCGACTTTATGCCGCCGTCATGGATGGGTCGATGACCCACGACGGCGACGAAACCCTGTCCCTTCACGTCTCGCAAACTGTGGCCGTTCAGACCGCTATCGGTGCGCTAGTTGCGAAGGATAAAAGAAACTCACCACGAAAGATCGATGGAGCTGTGGCCGCGATTGTGGCCTTTGATCGTGCCGCTTGGCACTCACGCAAGAAGTCCAGCCGCGTCGTCAGTTTCCGATAACTAACAGAAAGAAGAACAGCATGACCACTAAAGAAATGCTCGACACCCTTACCGCGCAACTCGACGAATCACAGCCGGAACTTTCCCGGCTCGACAAGTACTTCGAGGGACGGCAACCGGCAGCGTTCCTGTCGCCTAAGTCTCAGGAAGCCCTCGCCAACAAGCTCCGCGTGCTGAGCGTGAACTTCCCCAAGCTCCTCATCAACTCAGTGGCCGAACGTATGCAAGTTACCGGCTTCAGGGCAATAGGTGAAGACACCGCCGACGATGACCTGTGGCGCATATGGCAGGCCAACGACCTCGAAGCTCTGGCGCACCTGGCACACGTCGACAGTCTCACTTATGGCCGTTCCTTTGTCATCGTTTGGTCTGGCCCTGAATCGCCGCGTGTGACCGTTGAGAGCGCGAAACAGATGACCGCCGTCTACGACCCGGCAACTGGTGCTGTGCGTGCCGCCCTGAAGAAATGGGACGACGGGAAGACTCACTACGCCGTCGTTTATGAGCCTGAACAGATCACCCGCTACGCCGGGAACGAGAATGCCCTACGTGTTACTGAGGTCATCCCTAACCCACTGCTCGAGGTGCCTGTCGTGCCGATTGTTAACCGTGCGCGTTTGCTCGACTTCAGCGGGTCCAGCGAGATGGGCGACATTCTCGACCTGACCGACGGACTGGCAAAGGTCATGAGCGACGCGATGGTATCCAGTGAGTACTACGCACGACCTCGCCGCTGGGTCACTGGCTTAGAGATTATCGAGGACGACGACGGAAACCCGGTCAATCCGTTCAGTGACGAGCTGGGCCGCGTCTGGCAGTCAGAGAGTCCCGAAACAAAATTCGGTCAGTTCGACGGCTCACGCCTAGATGGTTACGGCGACCTGTCGGCAGTCATCACACAGCAGATTGGGGCTGTCTCTGGCCTGCCACCTCACTACCTTGGATTGAACGGCGACCAGCCGCCAAGCGCTGACGCTATCCGCTCCGCTGAAGCTTCCCTAGTGGCCAAAGTCATTGGTAAGCAACGCACCTACGGGCGAAGCTGGGCAAAGGTGGCCGACCTCATTGAGAAGGTCCGCACCGGCAACAACAGCCGCGACTTCGAGACTGTTTGGGCATCCCCCGAAACACGCACACCCGGTCAGACCGCAGATGCCGCCGCGAAGCTCGCCGGTATCGGCGTACCGCTGGCCGCTGTGCTCGCTAACCCGATGGGATACACACCCTCACAGATTGACCAGATCATGCAGGCACAAAGAGCCGCCGCCCTCACCTCGAGCGGTGCTGACCTGTCCGCGTTCCTGGTGGACAGTTGAGCTACCAAAAATCGCTGACCCGAATACGGGAAGCAACGAGCGAAAAGGTCATGCAGGCGTTTCGTGCGTATGGGCTGGGCCGGATCACTAAACCGCAGTTCGTGCAGTTAGCCTCCGCACTCATTCTCCAATCCAATGGCCGCGCCGCCGCCCTCGCTGACCTGTCGCTATCGGTGGAGCTGACGCGACTATCTGGCACCGTTTACGCCCCTACAGGGGTACTGCCCAAGGTCTACAAACAGTCCACGTTAGAGAAGGGCATGACGACTCTTCTGGTGGCCGCTGACGCTGGTGAAGACATCACTGCGCGACTAACCCGCTTCTCTCTCAATGCGCCCTTAGATGCCGCTGTGAGCGCCTACTCAGACGCAGTGAAAATCTCCAAAGGTATCGAGGGATGGGTTAGGCAGATGGATGCCGACCCCTGCCAGTTGTGCCGCTGGTGGTGGCGCGAAGGCCGCGTCTGGCCGAAGGATCACGCGATGCAACATCACAAAGGTTGCGAGTGCGTGCAACGTCCCGTACTGACCGAGAAAAGGAAAAGGAAATGACCGCAGAACAGGCAACACTGGCAGGCCGGCGCGAGGCCGAAAAGCTCATGACGACCACGGTGACGGTAGGCCGGGAAACAGAGGTATTGAACGAAAGTACCGCGCAGTACGAAACAACTATCACCCCGGTCTACACAGGTAAGAGTCGCATCCGAATGAACAACGTGAACGTGCGAGACGTGGCCGCAGCCGGTCAGGTGTTCGCCCTTCAAAAGCTGATCCTGTCGCTTCCCATTGCTGGCTCTTCAGTGATCCGTTTCCTCGACGTTGTCGAAGTAATCGCTAACCCGATGGACCCTGACCTAGTCGGCACCACGTACCGCATACGTGGGCACGATGGCCAGACATACGCAACCGCACGACGATTCGAAATAGAGAAGGGCAACTGATGACTGACACTACGACCGAGCCGATTACCGACCCGGATCACGAAGACGCACCCGGCGCAGACTTGGCACCTGTAACACCTGTAACACCCGTTACACCTGAAGAGGAAACACCTGAGACGTTCCCCCGGGAGTACGTCGAAGACCTCCGCAAAGAGAACGGGAAGTACCGTCAGCGTGCACAGCAAGCCGACGACCTCGCCAAGCAACTCCACACCGCATTGGTGACCGCGACGGGTCGACTGGCCGACGCTACCGACCTACCGTTCGATGAGGGCCACCTGAGCGATACCGAAAGCCTCGCCGCTGCTATCGACGGACTACTGACAGCTAAGCCGCACCTTGGCAGTCGCAAGCCAACCGGCGATATTGGGCAGGGCGCGACGGTGGCCGCTGACAGCTTCAGCCTTGCCGGGGTGCTCCGGTCAAACGCGAGTTAGCGTTAGCCAGCTGCAACAAGGGTGGCGACTTGGATTGGATAACCCTCTGCTTCGCAAGCTCGGCTAACGGCTAGGACAGTCGCCGAGTAGACGTCACGGTTATCCATCCAAGCGATCATGTGCGGAGAGTCAGGCAGCTCGTCGATAAGTTTGAGAATGCGCGAGCGCACTTCGCCGTCCGCACGTAACGCAACCTCATCAAAGCGCACAGTGATATCCGCCAGATCCTCGAGGGCGTTGTCCCCTACAGCATCTTCGCCAACTTCAATTGTCAATGCAGCGAACTCTTCGCACGCAGCGCTATTCGCTGATTCCGTTGGTGGTGTCGTCTGAGTTTCAGGCTGTGCCTGAGGAGTAGTGGACGCGCACCCGCTCAGTACGAGCAGTAGCACGGCGATCGCAGTGTACTTCATTCGTTGAGCCTAGCGGGGCCGTGAGTCAGCGCGAAACGCTGTGCATACAATGCTTGCTACAAACTCACTCTAGAGGGTAGAATAGAGGTACCCCTGGGGGGTATTTCGCGTTAGTGGGTCTGGCACCCAAACGAACACACTCAATTCGTTTGGAGAATCCCATGGCCGTATCAACCGCCAACGCATCAGAACTCACCGCAGAACAGGTCCAGTCAATCCTGGTCAAGCCACTCGAGGCAGCTTCAGTCTTCCTCGCAGCAGGCCCACGAATCATCGACACCGCTGGCCCTGTACGCCTTCCTAAGCTGGGAGCTGCAACCGCCCCGGCATGGTTTGCCGAAAACGCGCAGATCACGCCAGAGATTGACCCCACGTTCGACGAAATCACCCTCATGCCGTCGACCATGAAGAGCGTAAAGACTCTCACCCGCTTCAGTAATGAGCTTGCCCGTCAGTCCGTCATCGCCCTCGACGTGGCGCTGAAGGAACGTCTGGTCAAAGACGTTGCTGACACCCTCGACCGGCAGTTCATGGGACTTACCGGCGACGGCGTCACCATGCCCAAAGGATTGTTTGTCTACGCCGGGCAGACTATGGCCGCTGTGGGCGCGCTCACCCTCGACAAGTTGCTCGACGCTGAAGCGCTCGCCCTCGGTGCGAACGTCAACCCTGACGCGCTGAAGTGGGTAATGACTTCCCGCGAGTTCATCGCCCTACGCAAAATCAAGACCGCCGCGTCTGGCTCCAACCAGTACGTGCTTCAGCCCGACCCAACTAAGGCCGGTTCATACAGTCTGTTTGGTAAGCCGGTAGTCGTAACCAACCACCTGACAGACACGACCGGAACGCCGAACACCGGGAACATGGCTCTGGTCGACTTTTCCCAGATCGTCGTAGCTCGAGACTTGGCCCCTTCGGTCAAGATCCTCGACCAGACCTATGGCGACTACGACCAGCAAGCCATCCGCGTAGTAGCCCGATACGACGTGGCCGCGCTGAACGATGACGCGGTAATCAAGCTCACCGGCATCACGGTCTAGTCATGGTTGTCACAGGTCAAGACGTGGCCGACTTCCTCGACAGGGGTGCCGACAGCGAGTTCGTCACCCTCGCCGGGAGGCACCTGGTCATCGTCTCGGAAATGGTGAAAGCGTACACGCGGGAACTTGGCTTCACTGCCGACGAACCTAACGCCGCTATTGCCGCCGTCATCGTCTCGGCAACAGCTCGACTGTCGGCTAATCCTGACGGCACGATCACTGTTTCCATTGACGACTACCAGACCCGCAAAACAGTCTTCGAGGGCTTCAGCATTGCTGAGCGTGTGATCCTCGACGGCTACCGGCGTAAGGCCGCATAGACCGGCGTTAACGTCATCCGGTGGGCTGTGCAGCCACTACCGGAAACGATGGTCAGCGAGTCGCCACCTTGGACGACTGAGACCTGACCAGCGCCTAACCTGTAATGCCCTCGGAACCATGAGAACCGGGGGCATTACTTATGCCCTCGACGTGGCAACAATTTGGCAACACTTGGCAGAAAATCACCCTGTTTCAGTCGTGCTGACGTGATTGAAAAAGCCCGTAAACAAGGGGAAGTAGAGGGGTAGCCGCGTAGTCAAAAGGCTCGAATTAGGGTTCAAATCCCACCGGTACCGCCAAAGAAAAGCCCCGCATTCCTAGTGAATGCGGGGCTTTTTTGTGTGTGCGGAATGCTCAGAGGGATAGAACGATCACCAGTGTGAGTACGTTGATCGTGGCATTCACGCGTCGACCAAAACTCGGCTGCTAGGGTGCAAAAGTCCGAACAAGTTGCTGCTAAGCAAAAATCAAATGAAGGTGGTGCCGTGAGCTCCTTTGAGACTTTGCTCGACGAACTCGCCGTCCGAGATCTTTCCCATCGCTATGCGATGGCCCTCGACAAGAACGATGTTGAGGCCTGGCGATCACTCTTCTCCCGTGATGTAGTTTTCGAAAGCGGATCATCTCTCCCCCGGGGTTATGACGATGTGCTCCGCATTCCCGAGGATCAGCTCAAGCGCTACAAGAAGACATTGCACTCAGTAACGACCCAGCAGATAAACGTTGATGGCGATCGAGCATCAGGCGAGGTTTACTGCATTGCCCACCACATTTACGAAGACTTTCATCAGAATGAACGACTGCCGTTTGATCTCTCTCACAACTTCTTGATTCGATACGACGACGACTACGTTCGCGAAGACGGGCATTGGGTATTCGCCCGCCGCCGCATCCTCACCGAAGCTCGTTTCGTTCACCAGATCATCCCGACTCCGCTCTGATCGCTGTAGCGACCTTGTGACGGATGCCCGAGAACTGCGGGTTGTTGCCGGCGCACGATCACGCACGACCGCTAACTCACGCGAGTGCGCGACTGCGTTGACCGCGGCATATCGACCTCGGCGAGTTCGTCGTCGGTCGCCATCCGGAATCCGGCACCCGCGGGGGTCTCGATCGCGTGGCGTGGTTGTCCGCGGGTAACCCACAGGCTGGCACCGATGGAGGTTGCCAAGATGAGGAAGATCACGCCGAGCGACACGGTCGTGGAGATGTAGTACACGTCGAGGAGGAGCATCTTGATGCCGACCCAGACGAGCAAGAGAGCAAGCCCGATCTTCAGGTAGATGAAGCGGTGCATGAGGTCAGCGAGCAGAAAGTACATCGCGCGCAGACCTAAGATCGCGAATGCGTTGGCGGTGAACACGAGGAAGGCTTCGTCGGTTACGGCGAAGATGGCCGGGATCGAGTCGACGGCAAACACAATGTCAGTGATCTCGACGAGCACCAGCACGGCTAGCAGCGGGGTGGCAAGCAGTACACCTGCCTTGCGCACGACAAGTTTCTGGCCGTAGAAGGCATCTGTCATGGGTACGCGGCGACGGAAGATCTTGAGCACAACAGACTTCTCCGGGTCGTAGTGCTCGTGGCGTTTGCGCAGCATCTGGATGCCCGTGAATACCAAGAAGGCCCCGAACACGTACAGCACCCACGCGAAGCTGCTGAGCAGTGCTGCGCCGGCCGCGATGAAAATGCCGCGGAAAACGAGAGCGCCGATAACTCCGAGAAACAGCACCCGGTGCTGAAACTGGGGTGGTACGGCGAAGGCCGTGAAAATGATGGCCCAGACAAACACGTTGTCGACGGCGAGAGACTTCTCAATGACGAAGCCCGCGAAGTACTGCTGGCCAAACTCGGCGCCAAATAGCCACCAGATGATGCCACCGAAGGTGACGCCGGAAGCTACCCAGACGACGGACCACGCTGCAGCTTCGCGAACGCCAATGACGTGGGCGGTGCGATGGGCGATCAGGTCAATGGCGAGCATCACGAGAATGACGCCGACAACGGCGAGCCAAGCCCAGAGGGGAACGTTCATGAAACAACTCCAGAATGTAGAAATTCTGGAGGTCTCGTCGAGCCTTTTCAGACCCTAGCTGCACCGGGCCGTGATGACACGACCGTAATGACGATGAGCTTCGCGGGGACTACTCCCCTCCGTGCCCCTAGCTTAAGCGGGACTCGGTATGTCCTGCAAGGAATCTTTCGATGCATTCGGCACTTTCGCAGATAACGGGCTGCGCGCAATTAGCCCAGCGACATGTCGAGCATGTCCTCCAGGGTTTCGCGCACGAGGGACTCGCGGGTCTCACGGCTGCGGAAGTTCACGAGTTGGTAGGCGGAAGTAGCATCCACGAGAGCGAAAAGCACGAGCGCAGCACGCTCGGGGCTCACGGTGGCGAACTGGCCGGCATTCTGACCCGCACGGATGATGCCGATCGCGAGCGCGTGCCAGGAATCCATCGACTGACGGGCAGCTTCGGCGAGCGGCTCGTTGCGACGGCCGAGACTCCACGCATCGGTCCAGACTTCGCCGACGTTATCCCGTGCGGGATCTGCGATGGCCTCAATGAGCGCGCGAATCTGATCGAGCGGTTCGGCGGGCGCGAGAGCGTGACGCTCGACTTCGGCAATTTCCTTCTCCGCAATCGACGCGAAGGTCGAGGCGACTAGGGATTCCATGCTGGGCTCGTAGTGCGTGATGAGGGGTGCGGTGACTCCGCAATAGGCGGCGAGGTTGCGCAGCGAGATTGCGGCGAGGCCACGAGTCAGGGCGATGGCCTGTGCCGCGTCGCGGATTTCGGATGCTCGCTCGGTGGCGTTTCGTCGTCGAGTTGTGCCGGCTGCCATCCTCGCAGTGTAGCCGTTCTTGACTCTTATTGAACAGGTGGTAAATAATGGAGCCTATGAACACCATTACCCGAGACGTCGTCATCGTCGGAGCAGGCGCCACCGGGCTCACGGCAGCGCGAGCGCTCGTCCGCACCGGCAAGAGTGTCATCGTGCTCGAAGCACGCGACCGGATTGGCGGGCGACTCTGGACTGACTTCGTAGAAGGTCAAATGTTCGAGATCGGCGGTCAGTGGGTTTCCCCCGACCAGACAGCGCTCATCGAAACACTCGCCGAACTCGGCCTAGAAACCTACGAGCGGTATCGCGAAGGCGAAAGCGTTTACGTGTCGAGCGACGGCGTGGCTCGCCGCTTTACGGGAGACATCTTTCCGGCGGGGGCCGCGACCGAAGCCGAGATTACCCGATTGATTTCGGTGCTCGATGCCCTCGTGGCTGAGCTCGACCTTGAAGCTCCGTGGGAGCATCCGCGGGCCGCAGAATTCGACCGCATCTCATACCGCGCGTGGCTCGAAGGCCAGAGCACGGATGCCGAAGCGATCGACAATATTGCCCTGTTCGTTGCCGAGGCGATGCTCACCAAGCCCGCTCATTCGTTCTCGCTGTTGCAGGCGTTACTCATGGCGGCCAGCGCTGGCAGCTTCAGTAACCTGGTGGATGCTGACTTCATTCTCGACAAGCGCGTGGTGGGTGGCCTTCAGCAGGTTCCGCTGCGGATGGCCGAAGCTCTGGGCGCTGATGTGGTGCGGCTTTCGCAGCCCGTCCGCACGATCGAGTGGGATGCGACTGGCGCGACCGTCACGAGTGACGATCTCACGGTGCGTGCCGACCACGTAATTGTTGCCGTGCCACCGAACCTCTACGACCGCATCGACTACGTTCCCGCGCTTCCACGCCTGCGTCAACAAATGCAGCAGCACTCGTCCCTCGGTCTCGTGATCAAGGTTCACGCGACCTATGCGACTCCGTTCTGGCGCGCGGCCGGGCTCTCCGGTACAGCCTTCAGCCCGTACCAAATCGTGCACGAGGCGTACGACAACACCAACCACGGCGAAGATCGCGGCACCCTCGTGGGGTTTGTGTCGGGGGAGAAGGCCGACGAACTGTTCACCCTCGACCCTGCCGAACGCAAGCAGCGCATCCTCGAATCGCTCGCCACCTACTACGGCGACGAAGCACTCACCCCGGCCGTGTATTACGAAAGCGACTGGGCCTCCGAAGAGTGGACTCGCGGTGCTTATGCGGCGAGCTTCGACCTCGGCGGCCTCACCCGGTATGGAGCGCTGCAGCTTGAGCCGGTCGGGCCGATTCAGTTCGGTTCAAGCGACCTTGCGGCTGAAGGGTACCAACACGTTGACGGTGCCATTCGCGTGGGACAGCGGCTCGCGGCATCCATTATCGAATCCTCGAAAGGCTAGCCATGAGCTGGAGAATGCCATCCGAAACTGCCGAGCACGAGCGCACCTGGATGGCGTTCCCGCGCGTCGGCGAAACCCTCGGCGCGACCGACACCGAACGCGAACTCGGTTATGCCGCTTGGGCTGATGTGGCCAACGTCGTCGCCCAGTTCGAGCCGGTCTCGATGGTCGTCGACCCGACCGAAATGCTTCGTGCCCGACGGATGCTCGCCAGCAGCATTGAGCTGCTCGAAGCACCGCTCGACGAGTTCTGGATGCGCGACATCGGGCCCACCTTCGTTGTCGACGATGAGCGGCCGGGAGTACTCGGCGCTATTGACTGGATCTTCAACGGCTGGGGTGCTCCCGAGTGGGCAGAATGGGAGCAGTCGGCCAAGATTGCGCGCGTTGTCGCGGAGGCTGCTAGTGCCGAGCTTGTCAGCTCGCTGCTCGTTGCGGAGGGCGGCGGACTGCACGTCGATGGCGAAGGCACTGTTCTGCTGACTGACACGGTGCAACTCGACCCGCGCCGTAATCCGCTCGCTAATCGCGCCCGCGTTGAGAGTGAAATGCTGCGCACGATCGGGGCAACTCATGCTGTCTGGCTGCCGCGCGGTCTCACCCGCGACTACGACGACTTTGGCACCAACGGCCACGTCGATATCGTGGCGACAATCGCGTCGCCGGGGCGCGTGCTGCTGCACGCCCAACCCAACCCCGAGCATCCGGACCACGAGGTTATGGCCCAGATTCGAGAGGCTCTTGAAGGCCAACGCGATGCCGCCGGTCGAGCCTTCGAAATTGTCGAGCTACCTGCGCCCAGCATCCTGCGCGACGATCACGGCTTCGTCGACTACAGCTACGTCAATCACCTCGTCGTCAACGGTGGCGTTATCGGGTGCGGCTTTGCCGACGAGACGGCGGATGCTCGCGCTGCCGAAATTCTGGCCGAAGCCTATCCTGGCCGCACCGTGCAGATGGTCGACTCTCGCGAGATCTTCGCCCGCGGCGGTGGCATCCACTGCATCACGCAGCAGCAGCCGAAACTGTCGCTCACGGAGACAAGCTCACGCGTCGGTGTCGTTGCGAGTGCGGAAAGGTTGATCGTATGAGTGACTTCGAAGTTGTCGACGCCTCCATTGCCGAGCTGCAGGCGGCGCTCGCCGACGGAACCCTCACAAGCGAAGAACTCGTCACCGCCTACCTCGCGCGCATCGATCGCTACGACCGCAACGGGCCGCTGCTCAATGCCGTCGTTGTGCCGAATCCTGAAGCGCTCGCCGAAGCGCGGGAATCGGATGCCCGGCGCTCCGCCGGCTCACTGCGAGGACCGCTCGACGGCATCCCGTACACGGCGAAGGACAGTTACCTGCATCGTGGACTGACAGCGGCGGCTGGCAGCCCAGCGTTCTCTGAGCTGAGGGCGATGCGCGATGCCGCCACTATTGGTGCACTGCGCCAAGCCGGTGCGATTTGCCTCGGCCTCACCAACATGCCGCCGATGGCCAATGGCGGAATGCAGCCTGGCGTCTACGGTCGCGCCGAGAGCCCCTATAACGCTGAGTTCCTCACGGCGGCGTATGGTTCGGGCTCATCGAACGGATCAGGCACCGCAACGGCCGCCAGTTTTGCCGCCTTCGGTCTCGCGGAAGAAACCTGGTCGAGCGGGCGGGCACCGGCGTCCAATAACGCACTCTGCGCCTACACGCCCTCGCGAGGAGTCATCTCGGTGCGCGGCAACTGGCCCCTGGTTCCCACGATGGATGTCGTCGTGCCGCACACGCGCACCATGGCCGACCTTCTCGCCGTGCTTGACGTCATCGTGTTCGACGACGATGACACTCGGGGTGATTTTTGGCGCTCGCAGCCGTGGGTCGAGATTCCGGCGGCGTCGAGCCTGCGGCCGGAGACATACTTGTCATTGGCGGCTGAGGCAGTGGAGCTGCCGTTGGTGGGCAAGCGCTTCGGCGTTCCCCGGATGTACATCAACCGCGACACGGAGGCGGGCTCGGGCACGCGCGGAGTCGGCGGCCCGACAGGAACCGCGATCAACACCCGCCCGAGCATCCTCACCCTGTTTGAGCAAGCGCGTCGTGATCTCGAAGCCGCCGGTGCGACGGTGGTGGATGTCGACTTCCCGGCCGTCTCGAACTACGAAGCCGATCGCGCGGGGGCACCCACGATCGCAACCCGCGGTTTGGTGAGCCCAGAGTTTCTCAAGCGCGAGATCGTCGACCTCTCGGCGTGGGCGTGGGAAGATTTTTTGCAGGCCAACGGCGACCCGAACTTTGACACGATCGTCGGTATTGACGGCAGCACGATTTTCCCGAGTGTGCCCGGCGCCCCGCATGACCGCTACGACGGTTTCGAAGACGACATCGCCGTGTACCCGACCCAGGTTCGCGACCACCCGTACGACCACTTCACCGACATCCCCGAACTGGAAGCGGGCGTGCGCGGTCTCGAAGAAACGCGTCGCATCGACCTCGAAGAATGGATGCGCGCCAACGAGCTCCACGCGGTCGCCTTTCCCGCGGTCGCCGACGTGGGCGCCGCCGATATGGGCACGAACCCTGCCACGGCAGAAGCCGGCTGGCGAAACGGTGTCTGGGTCGCGAACGGCAACCTCGCGATTCGACACCTGGGTGTACCGACCGTCACTGTTCCGATGGGGCTCATGGACGACATCCGGATGCCCGTGGGAATCACGTTCGCCGGTGCCGCGTACTCCGACCTCGACCTGCTGCGCATCGGCGCCGCCTACGAGGCGGTGTCGCACCGTCGGGTCTCGCCACCGCGCACTCCGCCGCTCGCCCACTAGCTGTTCGACGACCGGACCGGTATCGCGCGCTACAGCTGCTTGATCATCTCGAGTTCGCGCCGCGACTTGTCAAGAATGTACGGAACCGTGTGCCGAGTCAGGGTGAAGCCGCGATTTTCGTAGGCGGTACGAGCGCGAGCGTTGTCTTCGTGCACACCGAGCGTGAGGGTGCTGCCGTAGCGGGAAGCCCACTCTTCGATAGAGGCGAGCAGGGCATCTGTCACGCCAGCTTTCCGGCCGCGAAAATCGGGTGTGACGTACACCCCCACGAGAAGCGGGCCCGTTTTGGCGTCAGGGATATAGCAGCCCATCGTGCCGATCCACCTGCCGTCGGTGGTGATTGCTGCGACGGCGATGCTCAACGAGTTCTGTCCGCGAACAGCGCGCCGCTGCCACTCCGCTTCCGTAGCGCTGAGAGCATCCTCGAGGTGCTCGGCAAAACCAATGGGGGTATCCGCCAGCATCTCCAACCGCAGATCACGAACCTCGCGCCAGTCGGCAGCATCCGTCCGTCGTATCGAAAACCCTGGTTCACGCATGGTCTGGAGTTTAGTTGTGGGGAGCATGCTCATCGCACGGTCGCTGCCGGAGCCTAAAATTTATCGATCTCGATCTTTTTCATCACCATCATGTGATCGAATGCATTCGGACGTTTCATGAGCTCGCCCATGTTGTCGGGGGTGATCTGCCAACTCACCCCAAACTGGTCTTTGCACCAACCGCACGCTTCCGCTTCGGGAACCGCCGAGAGCGCAGCCCAATAGCGGTCAATCTCGGCCTGATCTGAACACGGAACCACAAACGACACTGCCTCGGTGAAGGTGGATTCTTGTTCGCCCCCGGCGTCCATCGCCACAAACCACTGATCTCGCAGACGAAAATCTGAGAAGTTCACTGAGCCGGGGGTTGCCGGCCCCGTCTGTTCGGTGTACCTCAAATCAGTGCCCATCTTCGCGTCGCCAAATACCGACAGGTAATACTCGGTAGCTTCGTGGGCGCGATTTTGGGCCGAACCGCCAAACAACAGCGAGGGGATGATCATGGGTCGCGGTTCGCCAGCAGGGTCGGTCATCATCAGTTGCCAGTTCACCCCAAACTTGTCTCGCAACCAGCCATACCGTGCGCTAAAGGGGTACTCAGCTAACGGCATGAGGGCACTACCGCCGTCAATGAGCTTCTCCCACAGCGCGTCAAGGTTGTCGCGTGCACCCGGATCACCTGACGGATCAAAGTTCACCATGAATGAGATTGCGGGGGTAAAAGTGAAGAGGTCGCCAGCGTTTAATGCCAACAAGAGCTGGCCCGCGATCTCGAAATCTACCGTCAGAACCTCCCCGGCTAACTCCTTCTGAAAGTCGGCAAGACCCTCAGTGGGGTAATACGTTGTGTTGTGGATCACGCCGCGAGGAAAGGCATCAAGGTAGAACGCCGCCGCCTCTTCGGCGGAATGATCGAACCACAGACAGGGAGTGATGGCGCTCATAGGAGGCTCCTGAAAACTCATGTCGTCGCGGAGCGCGGCGGCTACTGAAAAGATAGTAAGCCCGTCACGCGGCTATGAGAAGGTTTCGTTTAAGCTGGCGGGATGAACGTGAATGAGTCAGGTGCTGATGCGAAAGGTGTCACCCGCATAACTGGGTACCTCAGCACTCTCGCTCAGGTTCGCCGCGAATGGCGTTACGTGTTTCGGCGCGCGTATCACGGCTTTATGCGGCACCGGGGCATCGACTCCGCTGCGACCCTCGCGTTCTTTGCAGCTCTCGCGATCTTCCCGGCCGCGTTGACAGTGGTATCGGCATTCGCGCTGGGGCAGGGCAAAGAGCGGGCCGTGGATACGGTGCTGGATCTGGCGAGAGAGGTGCTGCAACAGGACACCGTCGAGGCTCTCAATGAGCCGCTAATTCAGCTCTTCTCAATTGGCAGTCCCGGCTTTGCGTTAGGTGTCGGTATCGCCCTCAGCGTGTGGTCGATGTCGAGTTATGCCACCGCCTTCGGTCGCGCATCGAACAGTGTGTATGAGGTGCAAGAGGGTCGCCGTTTCGTGAAGTTTCGTGGACTCATGCTGATCCTGTCTGGCTTTTTGCTCGTAGCATTTTCTGCGGTCGCGGTGCTCCTACTCACAACCACCAATGTGGCGACCGCCATCGGAGAGGAGTTCGGTGTTGGCGAACCCTGGGTTGCGATCTGGTCGTACGGGCGTTGGCCGGTGCTTGGCGGCATCCTCACTCTCATCATCGCGGTGCTCTACTATTACACCCCCAATATTCGTCACGAACGGATACGGTGGGTGAGCACCGGCGCCGTGTTTGCGATCTCCACGTGGGGGCTCGCTACCGCAGCTTTCGGCTTCTATGTTTCGACGATTGCGAACTACGATCGCGTCTATGGGTGGCTCGGCGGAGCTCTCGCTCTCCTCATCTGGCTGTACATCAGCAACCTCGCGATTGTTGCTGGTGTCGAAGTGGATGCCGAATTCACTCGCCTGCGACAGTTGCTCGCGGGAGTGCCTGCCGAGGATACTGTGCAGTTGCCGCTTCGAGACACCGCCCGAAATCTGATTTTGGCGCGGCGCCTAGCGACCGATAGGGCGGCCGCGATTGCCATCCGAACGCGCAAGGATGATGCTGAATAACTGAAGCGAATCGTACAGCGACCGTTGCGGGGGTCGTGCACCGGGAGTAGCGTGTGCCCATGAATTATGAGAGCGCTCAGCGTTGGCTCGACGACTATGTTGCCGCGTGGGTTTCCTATGATCCTGCGGATATTGGTGCTCTATTTAGTGACGATATCGCCTACCGTTACCACCCTCACGACGAGCCGATTCGGGGGCGGGATGCCGTTGTGGCGTCGTGGGTAGACGACGAGGCTGATGACGGTGCTGGCGATGGTTCCGAGGTCGAGTCATCTCGGGACGCCCCGGGAACCTTTGACGCCCGCTATCACCCTGTTGCGGTTGACGGGGCTGTCGTTGTTGCGCGGGGAGCTTCGTCTTATCGTGAGGTGGCTGGCGGGCCGATCGTGCGTATTTACGACAACGTGTTTCTTCTTCGTTTCGATAGTGAAGGGCGCTGTGAAGAGTTCACCGAGTTCTACACTCGTCGCCCATTTCCTGAGGAATAACCGCACCGCGTTGCGACGGCACGGCGGCAGAGGTCTCGCTCTATTGCAGCAGGTGAGGCTCTGGCGATAGGCTCGAGAACGGAGTCTGGAATCGTTACCAAATTCCGGAAGGGTGTCATGTCGAGCAGAGTTGCCATCGTGACCGGCGCAGCGAGAGGTCTTGGCGCTGCAATCGCTGCGGCGCTCATCAGCGATGGCTACACCGTTGCGGCGTTCGATCTCACCGGAACCGGTGAGTTCGCCAACGGTGCCCTCAGCATTGCTTGCGATGTGTCAGATGAAACAGCAGTCAACGATGCGGTAACCCGCGTTGAAGATGAACTGGGCATACCAACCGTTCTCGTCAACAATGCCGGCGTTTTGGCGCCCGGTCGCATCGATGACACCAGCCTCGAAGTGTGGAATCGCACTCTCGCCGTCAACCTTACGAGCGCGTTTTTATTGAGCAAGCGAGTGCTGCCAGGAATGCGAGAAGCAGGCTTCGGTCGCATCATCAATGTGGGATCCTCGGCGGGAAAAAATGGCGGGTTCAGCACCGGTGGTGCCTATGCGGCCTCCAAGGCGGCCATGATGTGTCTCGCCAAGTCGATCGCTAACGCCGAACGAAGCAACGGCATCACCTCAAACGCGGTCGCACCAAGCATGATTGAAACCGACATGATGGGGGCTTTGCCCTCTAAAAGCATGATCGACCGAGTACCCGTCGGTCGCATGGGAACCCCGGATGAGGTCGCCCACGTCGTGCGCTTTCTCGCCTCCGATGGTGCCGCGTTTGTCAATGGCGAAGTCATCGACGTCGATGGCGGCCTCTTTATCGATTAGCTCGACCATCTACCCGTACGGCGCACTGTCGCGCCGCGAATGGAGTTCAGCCTGTGACCGATTTAGCCTTCGTCGACACCCATGTGCATTTCTATGACCTGGGGCACCCCACGCTGGAGTATTCCTGGTTAGACCCCGAGCTCGATCATCCGGTGATTGGCAACATCGATGCGGTCAAGTCACGCCAGTATCGCCCCGAAGACTTTCTTGCCGAGTCTCGCTTCAACAACGTCAGCAAAGTCATCCATGTGCAGGCGGCGTTGGGAAGCAAAGACCCTGTCGTCGAGACGCAGTGGCTGAGTGAAGCGTTCGCCCGCACCGGTGCTCCTCACGGCATCATTGCGCACACGGATCTCAGAGCTGACGATCTGGAAGAGCAGCTCGATCGCCATTCACAATTCGGGGGTTTTCGTGGCATCCGCGACTTTTCTCACGGCGACTACTTGGTGGACGAGCGCTACCGTCACGGCATTCAGACGCTAGGTGTGCGCGGTCTCGTTGCGTCGATAGATTGTCTGCCAGAGTCGTACGGCAAAGTTGCCGACCTTGCAGCAGCCGCCCCCGAGACGGTTCTCTGCATCGATCATTGCGGTTTTCCGCGCCAACGCGGCGACGACTACTTCGCGTTCTGGAAACGCGAGATGGCGGCGATTGCGGCTCAACCCAATACGTTCATCAAGATCTCTGGGCTGGGGATGGTAGACCAGCAGTGGACGATTGACTCAATTCGGCCCTGGGTCGAGACGTCGATTGAGCTTTTTGGTGTCGACCGCACCGTGTTTGGCTCCAACTGGCCGCTCGACCGCCTGTTCAGCTCGTACACCGACCTGATTCACGCCTACCGTTCGCTCATCGGAGGCTATGCGCCCCACGAGCAGGTGGCATTGTTCTCAGGCAACGCCGAGCGAATCTACGCCATTTGACCGGTCTCGGTCTCGGTCTCTTATACGCTGCCCTTGAAGCCACGCAAGCGCAGACTGTTCATCACGACGAACACTGACGAGAAGGCCATTGCTGCGCCCGCAATGAGCGGGTTGAGCAAACCGAGCATTGCGATAGGCAAGGCCGCAACGTTGTAGGCGAAAGCCCAGAACAGGTTGCCGCGAATGATCCCGAGCGTGCGCTTTGCGAGGCGCACGGCGTCGGCGACGACGAGCAGGTTACCGCTGACAACCGTGATGTCGCTGGCGGCGATTGCGGCATCCGTTCCCCCACCCATCGCGATTCCGAGGTCGGCGGCGGCAAGCGCGGCAGAGTCATTGACCCCGTCACCTACCATCGCGACGACACGTCCCTCGGCCTGAAGTTGGCGGATGACCTCGAGCTTGCCCTGCGGAGTGATGCCGGCGTGCACATCAGTGATACCGACCGTGGCGGCGACGGATGCTGCGGCGCCAGCGTTGTCACCCGTGAGCAACACAGGGCGCAGGCCGAGGCGGATGAACTCGGCGACGGCGTCCGCACTGCTTGCCTTGATGGTGTCGCCGACAACCAGCACACCCCGCGCCTGACCGCCCCACGCGATGACCATTGCGGTCGACCCGGCAGCTTCAGCATTCTTGACCAGGGTGAGGGCGGCATCCGACACTGTTTGTTGATTGTCGGTGGCGAGCCACGACGGCTTGCCGACGAACACCACAGTGTCGTCTACGGTGGCCTGAACGCCGGTGCCCGCATGGGCGGCGAAGTCGGTGGCGCTCGGCAGCGTGAGGCCGCGCTGGTGGGCGGCGGCAACAACCGCGCGGCCAACCGGATGCTCGGAGCCAGCCTCAACGGCGGCGGCCCGGGCCAGCACGAGCTCGTCGTTTTCGCCCTCGAGTACCTCAAGCGAGCTGAGGCGCATTTCGCCCGTCGTGACGGTTCCGGTTTTGTCGAGCACGATCGTGTCAACAGTGCGGGTGCGTTCGAGAACTTGGGGTCCGCTGATGAGGATGCCGAGTTGCGATCCGCGACCCGTTCCGACGAGAAGGGCGGTCGGGGTTGCGAGGCCGAGGGCGCACGGGCACGCGATGACGAGCGTGGTGACGGCAGCCGTGAAGGCGAGTTCGATTGGCCCGCCGACGAGCATCCACCCGACGAAAGCAACGACGGCGAGGCCGAGAACGACCGGAACGAAGATTGCCGAAACACGGTCGGCGAGACGCTGGATGTCGGCTTTGCCGGTTTGGGCTTCTTCGACGAGGCGACCGAGGCGGGCCAGTTCGGTGTCGCGGCCGACGCGGGTGATTTCGATGAGGAGTCGTCCGCCGACGTTGAGGGTGGCACCGGTGACGCGATCGTCTGGGCCGACTTCGACGGGGACGGATTCGCCCGTGAGCATGCTCGCATCGACGGCAGAGTTGCCTTCGAGGACGAGCGCATCGCTGGCGATCTTTTCGCCGGGGCGCACGACAACCTGGTCGCCGACAGCGAGTGCAGAGACGGCGATGCGTTCTTCGATGCCGCCGCGCAGCACGGTGGCATCTTTCGCGCCAAGCTCCAGCAGGGCGCGCAAAGCGGCTCCTGATTCGCGGCTCGCACGGGCTTCAATGTACTTGCCCAGCAGGATGAACACGGTAACGGCGGCAGCAACCTCAAGGTAGATCTCGCTTGATCCACCATGCGGGGTTCCGAAGAACGTCATCGTCATGTGCATGCCGGCCTCGCCAGCACCACCGAAGAAGAGGGCGTAGAGCGACCAGCCGAAGGCGGCAATGATGCCCAGGCTGATGAGGGTGTCCATGGTCGCGGCACCGTGACGAGCGTTGACGGCGGCCGCACGGTGGAACGGCCACGCACCCCACACGGCAACCGGTGCGGCGAGGGTGAGCGCGAGCCACTGCCAGTAGGTGAACTGCAGGGCGGGGATCATCGACAGCAGCACGACGGGCACCGTGAGCGCGGTCGAGATGAGCAGGCGGTGCAGCAGCTGTTGAGCACGGTCATTGCCAGCTGGTGCGGTGTCGGCATCCGGTGTTTCAGAAATCGGGACGGGGATGACGGCGCTATACCCCGCAGCCTTCACCGTTTCGAGGAACTGTTGCGGGTCGGTGCCTTCTGGGGCGCGCACGCGAGCCTTTTCGGTCGCGTAGTTCACGGTCGCCTCGACGCCCGGGAGCTTGTTGAGCTTGCGCTCGATGCGGTTCGCGCAGGAGGAGCAGGTCATTCCGGTGATGTCGAGTTCGACATCCAGAAGGTTGACGGTGTTGATGGCCGAAGCCTCGCTGAGGGATTGCGCGTTGCTCGAGGTGAGCGGGTCGCTGGCCATCAGAGGCTCTTCACGAGCGTGTAGCCTGCCTCCTCGATTGCGGCGCCGACAGTTGCGTCGTCAAGGGGAGCATCGGAGGTGACCGAGACGGTGGAGGGGAGCCCAGAGACGAGGTCGACGGTGACTTCGGTCACGCCATCCACTTCGGTGAGTTCTTCGGTGACGCTAGAGACGCAGTGGTTGCAGGTCATTCCTTCGACCAGGTAGTCAGCGGTGTGAGACATGTTTCTCCTTCGGTTGTCGCAGGCGCGAGGCGCGGGCGAAAGTTGTTGTTAGAAACGAACGAGGCGCGCAATGGCGGCACTCGCTTCGCGAAGCTTTTCGTCGGCGACAGCTCCGCCTTCGCGGCTGGCTTCGGCAACGCAGTGATTGAGGTGGTCGTCGAGCAGGGCGAGCGCGACGGACTCGAGAGCCTTGGTTGCGGCCGACACCTGAGTGAGCACGTCGATGCAGTAGGTGTCTTCTTCGACCATGCGGTGGATGCCGCGAACTTGACCTTCAGCGCGGCGCAGCCGTTTCAGCAGCTGCTCTTTGTTGTCGTCGTAGCCGGGCATGGCGTTCCTTTCACGTGGATACCCCTAAGGGGTATCTCCATTACACGCTGTGGACGCCGGAAAGTCAACTGGTGGATGATGCCTTGGTTAGTGCTAGCGCGAAATCGGCGACCGATCCGGCGACGGCATCCAGTTCGCTATCGGTAAGGACGGTGGCAATGCTGCCATCGTCGTGGTGGGCGAGCACAACGGGCAGCCCGGTGGTGGTGACGTGTTCGATTTCGGCCGGGGTGATTTCGTTGCGGTGTCGCACATCGAAGGGCACTCCGAGGCGGGTGACCATGGCATCCCATTCGGGTTTGCGGCGAATCGGCGAGTGGGTGATGTCGCAGAAGGAGCAGGCGGTGATGCCGAGGAGGTGTCCAATGACGTAGCGGGTTTCGCCCCAGATTCCCCCGTCGGCGTTGTAGATGCCGGTGTAGCGGATGATCGCCATGGTGTCTCCTGGGGTGAAGTGCGCTGGTGATGCGCGTCGGGTTCCTTCTTACTGTGTAGTTCGGAGACCTGACGAACCCCTGATGGGTGTGTGATCCAGTTCAGACAACTACGGCGTTGGCGTCGGCGTTGGCGTTGCTTGGGTGCGGGCGGCTCGTGCCCTTCTGAACACGATCACCGCAGCGACTACGGTCACGAGGGCTATGGGGATGATGATCTGTCCGGGGTTTTCATTGAGCCGTGTTGAGAGGTAGGTGACGAATGCTGGGCTCAGGATGCTTCCGGCTCCGTCCGCGTAAAGGTAGGAGAGGTACAGGCTATAGGGGTGGCTGATGATGATCGCGATGATGAACGTGATGGCACCGATTCCGGTTGCCGCAAGAAAGTCTCGCCCGGTGACGGGGGTGCGCCCGGATCCGTAGCCGAAGAGTCTGTAGGCGGCGATCATGGCGATGGGGGTGGTGGCTACGGCGGCGGCGGGGGAGTTGAGTCCGAAGGTGGCAACGAGTGCTGCAGCGATGGGAATGGTGAGTAGCGAGAATAGTATTCCGCGGGTGTAGCTGTAGGGGCGTTCTGGTCGGGGCAGGATGTTGCCGCCGATGTGGGCGCTCGCGGCTTGGGCTTGGGCTTCGAACATGCGCCCTTTGGCGGTCGCGTAGTTTCCGGGGCCGGGGTTTGTGTACATTCCTGACACGCTGATCACCTCTGCGGGTGCGGCGGGAATCTCTCACCGAGCACCTTTTCGATACTCCCTAGAATAGCTAAGTATTTCTCCGAATACACCTCTCGGTGCGAACTGCTGCTGACGGCAGGGTTCTGGCTTTTGGGCCAGCGTGCTGTGTTGTGCGGGGCTGTTCCTAACCCCGGATTGCTTTGTAGATCTTCTCGCGCAGGTCGCGCCACAGGTGTGTCTTGGATTGCAGTTGTTCGAGTGGTTTGCCGTTGAGCACGATGCCAGGGGACGAGGAATTGATGGTCATGACGTGGTTGGCGAATTGGTTCGCGGCGTTGGCTGAGTTCTTGGCGGATGATGTCAGCGCGGTTCGTGATGTCTCTAGGTGGCTGGTGGCTGTTCTTGTGACGGTGTTGGCTTTGGCCATGATGTTGTCGCGGTGAACAGCGAGGGCTTTGGCCGCATTCATGACGATCGCGAGTACGGCGAGGACAGCGGTGATGGTGAGGGGGACCGCAATCTCTTCTGGGCGGCTGGGGAAGGGGAGGTCGATGCGCCCGGCGAGTAGGTTTTCGAGGATGCCGCTGGTGCCGCCGCCGGCAACGTAGGAACTGTAGGCGTCAGTGAGTAGTCCCGAGAGGGCTCCGAGGGTGGTGGCGATGGCGCCAACGATGAGGGTGAAGAGAAAGTCGCTGCCTCGACTGACTGGGCCATGGGAGCCTAGGGCGAAGAGTTGAAATGCCGCAAACATCCCGACGGCGGCGACGGCGGCCGCGATGCCTGTTCCCAGCAGGCCGACGAAGGTTGCTGCGGCGATTGCGAGGGGTATTGCTAGCACGGAGAGGAACGCGCCGAGGGCGAAATTGTGGGGCTTGGTGTAGGAATCTGACACTGTGGCGACCTCCGATCGCGCTGCAACGGCAGCGTTGCGATAGCTTCCAGAGTAGCTTTTTGCCGGACAGGCGGCACAATTTATTGTGGGGAGCTAACAGCGAAGCGCGAGTGCGAAGGGGAGCACGGCTTCTGCACCTGCTTCGCGGCCATTAATTAATGACAGGTTGCGCAGATGAGCTCAGTGTGACTTCATCCAGATCCCAGCGTCTGGCTCCCACCAGCCGTTCGCAACTGTTTCGTCCAATATCGGGTTGAGCATCGCTTGGACTCGTTCCTCGGCGGCTGACGCGGTTGGGAAGTCATCCAACAGTCAGAGAGGCCAAGCGAGCATCCCGGGGCCGCCCTTGAGTACGAACTTGGGCGGCTGAACGGAAAACACTCTGTAGAGGAATCGGTCAAACGTCGCTTGTCGGATCAGATCACCGACACCGACCGTCTTGGCTCGCACGTCTCGCTTGGCGGCACTTTCTATTGCTGTCTGGACGCCGCGTCCGTTGGGGTGCGGAGAGTCTTCAGTCTGCATCGGGGGCCTGGCTCTGCGTCGCGAGACGCTGCAGCGAGTTGACATCTTTCACGAGTGCTTGCACGGATCGTATGTCGTCGTCGGATGTGAGGCGTTGCGAACTTTCGATCGCCTCTGCGAGTGCTTCGGATGGCGCTGTTACGTCGGCGGGGGAGGTCGCTGAGAGCCACGCTGGGTTTGAAGCCATTCGCTTGATCTGGGATGCAACATCGACGTGACCGAGCTCTAGCAGTTTCCTCAGTAGCGCGAGTCCGTCGTCTTTGGGAAGTCCATTTCGTGCGGCGAAGGGGCTGAGTAGGACTGCAAGAAAATCCAGTTGAATGGTGCCGGAACGCAGCGCGTCACCAACGAGATCCCCGACTAGGCTCAGGTCTTCTTTGTCGTGCACCAGGTCTGCGATCGTTCACTCAACTCCAGTGGTCGGAATCCCGGCTACGAGAGTGATCTGGTCGGCGGCGAGGAGCCTTCGCTTGAATCGGATCTCGGGGCGTTGCGACTGTCGACGGGCGGGCGAAGTGAATACATAGGAGGTGGGGAGGAGGTCTCCGATTCCGTGCAGAGCCGCCGCTGTGTTTCCGCTCACCACGATTCCGTCTGCTCCGTCCCCATGCATTTCACGATGCAGCCATGTCGTTGCCAACGTGTGGCGCGTGAATTCCGTGCAGCACAAATGTCACCGTACGAGATCATTCTTTGATGTCTGTGTACGGTGACATTTAGCATTGACACCGTACGGTGACCCAGCAATAATAGAACCGTACGGTGACACACCCGCCGTGTGCTGGCAAGGGGCAATCAATGAAAAATGTACGGGCAATGGGCGCGCGCGTGAAGCAGCTCCGCGCCGAAAAGGGGCTAAGCCAGCAGCAGCTCGCCGAACGAGCATTCGTCTCTCGAAAATGGCTCATGGACTTCGAGCGCGGCAAATCTACGGTTGAGGCGAGCAAAGTTCTCGATGTGCTTCAAGCCCTTGGTTACGAAGTAGAACTCCAGCCGCTAACGCGCTCGGAGACCCGAATGCGAAACGAGGGCGGCCATGCCAAACCGACAGCTTGACGTCTATCTGGACGGCGACCTCGCCGGGACCGCTCAGATGACGTCCAATGGCGCACTAACATTCTCATACGACGAGTCTTATGCGGCACGCGCCAATCCGACGCCACTCTCGATGTCAATGCCAGTCGAAGTAAAAGAGCACAAGAACCGCGTGGTTTTACCGTTTCTCCAAGGGCTGCTCCCCGACAATGCCCAAGCACTTGCAGCGATCGCAAGTACGTACTCCGTGTCGGCTGCGAGCCCCTTTGCGATGCTCGAACATGTCGGAAGGGATGTTGCCGGAGCGCTTCAGTTCATGCCCAAAGGAGCTAATTCGACTGATGCCGTAGGCACGCGGAACAGAGTTGCTGAGCTAAGTGACCAGCAAGTAGAAGAAAAACTGAACGAGACAATAAGTGAGTATCGCGACGGCAAGCCGATAAAGCGCGCGGATGGGCGATTCAGCTTGGCAGGGGCCCAACCAAAGATCGCGCTACACGAGCTGGCTCCCGGGCGGTGGGGATTGCCTGACGACGCGACTCCGACGACACACATCTTCAAGCCAAACGCTGGCGACATGAAAGACATCGATGTCATCGAACAGCTGACGATGACTGCAGCCCGAACATTAGGCCTGAATGTTTCGGAGAGCTATGTTCGGAACTTCGGGAACGTGAGCACCTTTGTATCCAAGCGATACGACAGAGCTATTTCTGGCGGACGATGGCGCCGACTCCATCAAGAGGACTTGTGCCAGGCACTGGGGGCTACTCCGGCCAAAAAATACCAGCGCACGGAGGGCGGGCCAGGAGTGGGAGATTTTGCCCGCCTGACGGAATTGTTCCCGATTGCCTCGGACCGGTATGAAGCCTCTGTGGAGTTCTTCAAAGCGTTTGTTTTTAACGTCGTCGTCGGCGGCACAGATGCTCATGCTAAGAACTACTCGCTCCTCCTGGAAAACGAAACTGTGGCGCTGGCTCCGCTTTATGACCTGGCCACGTACGCGCCACATCGTGCGGACGACGAAGTTGTTCTGCTTCCGATGAGCGTCAACGGCAAATATCGATCTGACACGGTGTCAACTGCCGACCTAGTGAAAGTGGGCCGCCGTCTGAAGGTGCCCACCGAACAAGCGGTTGCGATCGTTGAGCACACGCGGCATGGAGCGATAGCGGCATTTGCGGAGGCCAGAGAAGAGTTTGGCGAGGATCGATCCGCATGGGTTGTAGCATCAGCTGTCGTCGAGGCGATCCGCAAACTGCCCCTGTGTATCGATGGCGACATCTGATCGCGCTGCGGCGGCAGCGTTGCGATAGCTTCCAGAGTAGCTTTTTGCCGGCGCACCGACACGATTTTTTGCTGGGAGCTACCCGCGCAGGGCTAGCGCGAACGGCAGTACCGCATCCGCCCCGGCTTCGCGGAGTGCTTTCGCGGCGATCGTGAGGGTCCAGCGGGAGTCGACGAGGTCATCGACGAGCAGGATGGGGCCGTGGGGTAGCGGGTTGCCTGCGGCTGATGCGGTGCCCTCGGTGTAGCCCTCGGCGCTTCCGGCTGCACCGTTGCCACCGGCCCACTCGAATTGTCCCCACACGCTCGCGAGCCGGTAGGCGCTGTTACCGCCGGGTTCGCCGGTGGGCCCGCCACCGGTGTGGCTGAGCGTTCCGAGGTAGGGCAGTTTGCCGGCGCTGGCGAGGGCTTCGGCGACGGATGCCACGAGTTGTGGTCGGCTGCGTGACGGCATCGAAACCACGGCGACGGGGCGCTCATCCCAGCCCCAATCGGCGAGCACGCGGACGCAGGCTGCCACGAGCGCGGGGCTTGCGGGTGCGTCGGGGGTGCCGGGGGCGAAGAGGGTGCGCAGGGTGCCGCCCCAGCCGAGGTCGGTGAGGCGGGCGAGGGCGCGGCCTTCGCTGGCGCGTTGGTCGGGGGTGATGCGTCCGCGCACGGGCACGCCAACTTTGTCGGCTCCGGTGGGCCATTGGGCGCGGGGTTCGATGGGTACGCCGACTTTGTCGAGGGTGGCGGTGGCACGGCTGGTGGCATCCGTGGTGATGTCGGTGGGGTACCAGATGCCGGCGCAGTTGTCGCAGCGGCCGCAGGGGGTGGCGGTGTCGTCGTCGAGGGCGCGTTGCAGAAATTCCATGCGGCAGCCTTCAGTGCCGGCGGGGAGTTGTTCGTAGTCGAGCATGTTTTGTTGTTCGGCGCGGCGGGCGGCGGTGACTCCGGCGTAGCGTTCGGCGTCGTAGCTCCAGGGCTGGCCGGTGGCGGTCCAGCCGCCTTGCACACGGGCGACGGAACCGTCGACATCCAACACTTTGAGCAGGAGTTCGAGGGGGCTGCGGCGCAGGTTTACGCGCGCTTCGAGCGCGGGGGTGGAGACGGGCCCGGCCCCAGCGTTGGCGGCGGCGCTGAGCTCGGAGATCACGAGTTCGGCATTGGCTTGGTCGGGCATGGATGAGGTGGCGAAGTATTCCCAAATGTCGCGGTCTTCGGGCCCGGGCATCAGCAGCACGTCGGCGTTGTCGGTGGCACGCCCGGCGCGGCCGACCTGTTGGTAGTAGGCGACGGGGGAGGAGGGCGCACCGAGGTGGATGACGAAGCCGAGGTCGGGCTTGTCGAATCCCATGCCGAGGGCGCTGGTGGCGACGAGCGCTTTGACGGTGTTGTTCTTGAGCGCCTGTTCGGACTCTTCGCGTTCTTGCGGGTCGGTTTTGCCGGTGTAGGCGCGCACGTCCATGCCGCTGTCGCGCAGCAGTCGCGCGGTGTCTTCGGCGGCCGACACGGTGAGCGTGTAGATGATGCCGCTGCCGGGCAGTTCGGCGAGGTGACTCAGCAGCCAGCCGAGGCGGGCGCGGGCATCCGGCAATTTCAGTACGCCCAGGCGCAGGGATGCTCGCGCGAGCGGCCCGCGGATGGTGACGACTTCGGTGCCTGCCGCGGCTGTGCTCTCGGTGGCGCTCGCGGAGCTTTCGATGGCGGTAGCGCCGTCGTTGCCGCCGGCTGCACCACCTGTCGCGCCGCCTTCGAGCTGCGCGGCGATGTCGGCGACGACGCGAGAGTTGGCGGTGGCGGTGGTGGCGAGCACGGGTACGCCGGCGGGCATGGTGGCGATGAGTTCGCGCAGGCGGCGGTAGTCGGGGCGAAAGTCGTGGCCCCAGTCGCTGATGCAGTGCGCTTCGTCGACGACGAGCATCCCGATGCGGTTGATCAGGGCGGGCAGTTGGTTGTCGCGAAAGCTGGGGTTGTTGAGGCGTTCGGGCGAGACGAGCAGCACATCGACTTCGTCGTTGGCGAGCTGCTGCTGAACCTCAGCCCATTCGTGCGGGTTGGTGGAGTTGATGGCGACGGCCCGAACTCCGGCGCGGGATGCCGCGGCAATCTGATCACGCATCAGCGCGAGCAGTGGCGACACGAGCACGGTAGGGCCCGCCCCTCGCCGGCGCATGAGCAGCGTAGAGACGAAGTAGACGGCGGACTTTCCCCACCCGGTGCGCTGCACCACGAGCGCCCGGCGGCGCCCATCGACGAGCGTCTCAATCGCCTCAAACTGTCCCTCATGAAAATCGGCAGTCTCATTGCCCACAAGCGTGCGAAGAACGGTCAGGGCCTCAGTGCGGGTATCTGTCACGTGGCTAGTGTGGCAGGGGGTGCTGACTTTCTGGTGGTCGCCAGCTGCGAAAGAAATCAAGCCGCGCCCCGGCTAATTAGCAGTCGCAGATCGGCGTGGATTTTCATTTAGCATATGCCGATGCAGGTTATCGGGGTAAATTCAAGTTCCGTGGTGGGAAAGTTGTCCAAGAGCTGACGCACGATCGTTCTGTCAGATCACCGTTGTGCGTCCGCGGTGGTGGCTTGATTGCGCTACTCGCGGTGATGGTCGGCACTCTTGTTGACGAGTGCATTGAGAACTTCGACGCCGATCGCTTCTGCAATGGCCGGAGGAAAGTCGCGCGCAATTTGTCGGTATACCGATGTCTTTCTGCCTTCGAAGTGCCACTGCTCCGGAAAGCCCTGCAGCGTGGCTAACATTCGGTTTGTAAGTCGCGGCATCGCCCTCGCCGGGGTATCAGCGCTAGGGGCAGAATCAGCAATTCCTCGCGGGTCAACACCGAGCGAATACCAAATTTTCTTTGTTCCGGTTGGGCCGAGGTCAGCGCCGCCGTGAAGCTTGGAGCCGCCGACGATAGTCGGGGCAAGGTCCGAGGCGAATTTGGCCCACTGCACTGCTCCCGGCCAGCCGTTCTCTGCCATTAGCGGAAGAAGCGCCTCGCCCACGTTCTGTATTCGAGGGGTGCCCAAGGGCCATTCAAAGCGCGAAAAAGATCCCGCCTTAAGCGCCAGAAGCACAACGCGCTTCCGTGATTGTGCGAGTCCAAAATCAGCGCTATCTATCGTTCTCCAAATTACCTGATAGTCAAGATTGATTAGGGTTGATTCTAATTCTCTCCGGAAGCCTGTAAATCGTTGGCCCAGTAAACTGCCCACATTTATGAGTAAGGCGGCTTTTGGCTGCACTGACCGAATCAACTCGATGGCGTTCACGTAGTCGACGCGGTCTTTCAAGCGAAGCGCGGCACCCGCGGCGCCGATTCCCGTACTCGAAAGATTGCCTGCGATGATGCTTATTTCGGGCTTCCCCATCGTTTCAGCGTTGAGTTCAGATACGACTTGCCAAGTGGTATTTGCCCGCAGGGTTGCACGCGAATCCGTGTCAGATTCGGCAACCAGCAGCGGTACGAAGCCGGCGTTTTGCAGCCCCAAAGAAAGCCCGCCGGCGCCAGCGCACAGATCGACGAAACTTTGCATGCTCGATTGTCTATTCAACCGCGAAAACAATCTGAACTATTCAACTAGTGTTCAGCAAGAAGGTCGAATAACGTTATGTTCGCATTTCTCGATGTTGAGGTTCGCGAGGAAGGCCGATTTAGCGGAGCTCTGACAGGCTTGGCGCTCGCGGCGAGCGATATCTCAAGTGCATCGCGGATAGCTGTCACGAGACTTGATTCCTGTGCAATTGGGAGTTTGTCCTTAACGCGTGTGTCCTCCCAAGGTGCTTTTTTGGGCTTCGGCTCGTCTTCAGGGCGGCGAGGGATGAGATGCGCGTGAACGTGGCTTTCGGCATTTCCCAAAATTGCGACGTTTACTCGCTTCGCCCCGGTAGCAGCTTTGATGGCATCGACGCTGAACTGCAATTCTTCCATGAAGGTCATCAAACTTAATGGAGGAACATCTGTAATGTGATCGAAATGATTACGCATGCTGAGGATGCACCGACCTGGAAAGCGTGCATCGCTATAAAGGCCTATCGAGGATTCTGTCATCCCAAGAATGGGCAGCCAAAGGCCAAAGCCGCAGTCGATGCAATCCTCGCTGCCTCCAACTGGCCACTCTGCCAAAGCATTTTGATATGCCATTAGAAAACCAGATACTTTCTTGTCAACTTTTCTAGAGCTTCTGAAAAGAACAATGCTTCAAACGAAACTTGTAGGCTGCGAGCTAACTCTCTCGCCTCTTTGAACTCGTCTAGCTCTTCGGCTTCCACCCTTGAAGATGCTTGTTGAACCTTTTCCCGCCAAACTTGATTCGAAAGAAGCCCATTGAAGTTGTCGATAGTTTTGAGTGCCTTCAGCCCTTCTTCGACCGCTGAGTCGGCGCCCTCGTTATCTCTAAGATACTCGAGTTCGTTGAGGAAGCGAAGAGTTGGGGGAGTCTTAAACACATCGACAAGACGATCGACGATCTGTTCGTAGTCTAGGTCACGTAGTTCGAGCGTCAATAGCGGAATGACGGACGAAGCATAAGTGAATTTTCTCGGACCAATAAGTTTAAGCCGCCTTAGCGTACTTGGGTCGCCGGACTCAGATTTTGCCTGGTAATCAACAGTTAGTTGACGCCAGTATCGAGCAAGATCATTAACTAAAAATCTGGGCACGCTCGACTGCCCTAATGGCAAAGCTTCTACGTATCGACTCACCATTGTGCGCAATAGATCCTCGTGTAGGGAAGGTTGTAGCAACGAGACGGATTCCTCGAGAACGAGGACACGACGTGAATGTTTGGGATTAGTGTCGGCATCTAACCCAATTACCTCGTAGAGGTCCGTGGCCGCGATCCAGTTGCCGAATAATCCTGTTGATCCCGGTTTCTCAAGCTCGACACCCGGCACCACGACAGATCGCAAATGATCCGCATCCGATAGATCTTGACTGTGATCATGGGTTTCAACGCTGTTGCAGATGAGCAGGTAGTCCAGATCAGACTGCTCGGACATCTCAAACCGCCCCATTGAACCCAGGCCGAGAACATCTACGCAACTGTCTAGCTTCGCTGCAGCGAGATGCGCCCGAGCGTTCGCTATTGCTTGTTGCGTCGTTGCGTAGGCTTGAAGCAAGTTCGGGTAGTCGCTCTCGTTTTTGCCGAGTCTCTTAGCAGAGTCCACAAATTCTTGGCGGGCGTCGACGTTGAGCTTCGAGCCATATTCCATGCTGAGTCCCTTATTCCGATAACCTTCTCATCTTAGTCAATCTCCCTTGAGAAATTCTCGTTGAGATTCTTCTTTTCAGCCGGATCCTTCTTGCGCTGCCGCTCAATAATAGGGACAGGCTTTCAGCCGCGAGGATGGAACAGATCTGGCAGCCGATTCTGACCATGCGGCTACGACGGGTCGACGTGAGATATCGATCACGGGGGACTACGGATTGATATTCGGTTGGAAGCCGGTCGAACAATGTCAGACGCTCACCGCAAGGTAGCCTGATGATGGACCTGAAGTCGAGGGTCGCAAAACACACCATGGAGAAATTGATGTCGTCTTCGAGCCTTAGCGTCCTCGAGATTTGCGCGGGCGCAGGTGGGCAGTCCTCCGGGCTTGAGAAGGCTGGATTTGTTCATGAGCTCGCGGTAGAGATTGACCGTGACGCGGCTGCAACGCTTCGCCTGAACCGCCCTGGATGGATGGTTCAGGAAGGCGATGTCCGAGAAGTCAGTGGCATGAAATATCGCGGTATTGACCTGCTCGCGGGTGGGGTTCCTTGTCCTCCGTTTAGCATGGCTGGCAAACAGCTTGGAGCTGCGGACGAACGAGACCTGTTCCCAGAAGCCTTGAGACTCGTCGACGAGGCGAAGCCCAGCGCTGTAATGCTTGAGAATGTGCGAGGACTAGCTTCAGCTCGGTTTGCTCCTTACCGTGACTCAATTCTTTCCCAGCTTCACCGAATGGGCTACCAAGCCTCATGGCAGTTGCTTTTCAGTTCAGAATTTGGGGTGCCGCAGCTGAGGCCGAGATTTATTCTCGTGGCGTTTAGAGGCGGACGGATAGAGAATTTTGAATGGCCCAGCCCTATAGGCCGTCGGGCAGTCGTGGGTAAGACGCTCCATCCCTTGATGAGCGCCAACGGCTGGTCCGGTGCCGACCTTTGGGCTACGCGGGCCGATGGAATCGGGCCCACTGTAGTTGGTGGTTCCAAGAAGCACGGTGGAGCTGATCTTGGCCCGACTCGTGCAAAGCAAGCTTGGCTCGCATTGGGTGTGGATGGCAAAGGAATTGCAAACGAAGCGCCATCGTCTGACCACCCGCTGGATCACACTCCGCGTCTAACCAACCAGATGGTTGCGCTTGTGCAAGGGTTTGACGAGGAGTGGAAGTTCGCCGGGCTTAAAACTTCGACCTATCGGCAGATTGGCAACGCTTTCCCTCCGCCGGTTGCGGCCGGAATCGGCGTCTCAATTCGAAATGCTCTCGGGGCTGGAAAAGTAGCGAGCAATCTGAAAATCGTCGCCTAGGTCCACTTATCGCGGGTGCCGCGCTCCGGGACGAGCGGCGCTGAGACTACAGGGTCGGTAGCAGTCGCTCTGCGCCACCTCGATCCGCTCATAATCGCGCCTTCGTCGTTTTCAGAAGGAACGACACGCACCGCTATGTACTCAAGCGGCCCCGGCACGGGGACACCAAGATCGTTAGCCGTGCCTGCGTGGTACTTACCGCTGAGAATTACGATGCCCTCAGGCTGAAGTGCGTCGCGTGAGCCCCCGCTATAGCGCACGCGCTTCTGTGGGTCCATCTGCATGCTGACTGTTGCCACGGTGCTGCGATGTACGATCATTCCCTCTGCTGCTCTGAAGAGCCGGTGAGTTCTCTGCGTTCCACTTTTATGATCGAAGATGTGCGCTACTTGAACGGCATCGAGGGCCAGTAGAACGTTCGGAGGAAGAGGCTCATTTCGCCAAAGCCAGCGAATCGCGTCCCGACCGCGTTTATTGAGCTGAGTCTTCATATCTCGGTTTGATTTTTCGCGTCGATTCTCAGGCGTGACTCGGACCAAGCCGAGGGACCATATGCCATCAGAGTCACTTGCTGTCGCAACAAGGGCGAGCTGTTCAAACACTTCTGGGGGTAGCATCCAACCGCCGTCGGATTGGCTCCATTTTGCATCAACTTGGTGGCCAGAAATTTTATAGTCGGTCTTGTCGCCACCTTCAAATCGAAATTCACGCTGCGCGTTGATTTCGAAGAGCGTTCCGAAGTGCGTTTTCTCGGTTTTCATGAGGTCGTTCCACTGGTACCGACCAGTTTCTTGCCCGTTGTAAATCATGTCGTAGGTATGCCGCAGAACGGCTGCCCACCTCGCGCCCGTCGGGTCGAGGGCGATTAGTGCTTCCGCTACTTCAGCAAGCGCTTCGTCTTCGTCGTCTAAGTATGGATCGAAATAGATCGGCGTTTGCGAGGATGCTTCTTCTTCCATGTGGCGAGCATATCGGTGGTGAGGGTCGCGGGGGCTAGAGACGATTTCGGTAAGTACATCAGGAAGCGAATCAGTAAGGCTGTTGGCTCGGCCGGACGGGCTGACACTCAGGCAGTCGCGTTGATGATCAGCTCGACCGCCGGGATGTCGGCAGGCGCCCATTCGACCGAATTCAGGTCGGCAGGCGCAAGCCACCGAACTTCCGCATGCTCAGTTAGCACCGGCGTCCTGGCGAGCAGCTCGCAGTAGAACGTAGTTAGCGCCACGATGCCGAAGTCGTACTCGTGAGTCGTGGTCGTGATCAGCTCACCCACGGCCACCCCGCACTCCAGCTCTTCGCTTATCTCCCTTACGAGAGCATCGTGAGGAGTCTCACCTGCTTCGATTTTGCCGCCCGGGAACTCCCACATCCCGGGCAAAGCTCCACCAGGTCCGCGTTGGGCGCACAGGATGAGACCTTCGCGCACGATAACGGCACCGACGACGTTGATCTGTTTCTTCACGGATGATCTCTCTCGCGGGTACCCACATGGGCTCCCGGTTGGCTTTTGCAGCAGAATCAACCTGCTCGCTTCAGCCTATTGGCGAGACCAGGCTGCGCGGAGTGCGACACTGCCCGCCGCTGAGCGACGTCACTTCTGGCAGCTCGGGCACCACCACGTGAAGCGCGTATCCGTGGGGCCAGTGCCGAGCTGCGCCGACTCGATGCGGGTGCCGCAGCGCAGGCAGGCATCACCGCGGCGGCCATGAACCCAGTAGCGCGGTTTTCCCCGCGGCAGGCCAGTGAGGTTGCGGATGGGGCGATCCTTGTTCACCGTGATCGCCTTGTGTGCGAGCGCCACCAGGCGTTTCGGGTCGGTGACCTCACCGATCGGTGTACCGGGGCGGAATCCGCGCAAAAAGCTCAACTCGTTCGCATACACATTGCCGAGGCCCGCCAAATTCCGTTGGTCGAGCAGGGCGAGTGCTACCGGCCGCGCTGGGTCCGACAGCAGGTTTGTTAGCGCGAGCTCGGTATCCCAGTCGGGCCCCAGAAGGTCAGGGCCCAGGTGACCCACAATGCTGTCTTCGGATGCCGTGGGCACCACTTCAAGCAGCCCCAGTTCGAAACCTACCGCGGTCTTCGTCGCCGTGCTCAACACTCCGCGAGCCAAGTAGGACGGCTTGCGCCACCGTTCGCCGGCGCCGTAAATCTGCCAGACGCCTTCCATCTTGAGGTGGCTGTGGATGGTGTGCTCGCCCACCCGAATCAGCAGGTGCTTGCCGCGCGGCACCACGCTCGTGACGGTGTTGCCGCTGAGGTCGAGCGTCGCAAAGGCGGGCACTCGAAAGTCGGTGCGGGTGAGCACTTGCTGGTCGAGCGCTGCCCGCAGTTTCGCGGCCGCCTTATAGACGGAATCACCCTCAGGCACGAAGCCTCAACCCCTGCGGTGTTGCGACAAACCCAGCCTCCACGAGTGCCTTGCCCACCGGGGTGCCGACGGCGAAATCGCCGTTGACCTTCTCGATGCGCAGCTTCGGCAGCGTTCCGCGCAAGGTGCTCGTGAGCGAGCGAGTTGCGGCATCCACGACGGCGGGTTCGAGATCGAACGCGAGCAACGACTTGCCACCACGCTCTAGGTAGAGCGCAAGATGCCCATCGACCATCACGACGATCGCACCCGCCTTGCGGCCGGGGCGATGCTTCTTAGGGGAGTCAGCAACGGGCTTTGCGGATGCGGATGCGGTTGCCGATGCCGATGCCGCCACGGATGCCGAGGTCGCAGCCCACGCTTCCGAGCTGTCGTCGCCAACCGCCCCAGCGCCAGAACTGGCCTTGCCAGCAGCAGCCGCGCCAGCGGCAGCGGCGTCACCACTCTCACCCCCAGAATCCGCGCCACCCAGCCCCGGCCACCCAAGAGCAGCCCCGTAGGGGTTCGCGGGGTCGGTCGCAGCAAGAGTGATCGCCACAAGTTGGGGCGCAGCATCCGGATCCCGAGTGAAACCACGAAGGCGATCGACAGTCGCGCCGGTCGCAAACTGGGCAGCACCGAGCCCCTCAATGAAGTAGCCGCGGCGCGCACGCCCGGTCTCTTCGAAGCCGCTCAGTACGCGGTACGTCAGGGCGAAACCACCACGGATGCCTTCGCTCACGACCGCGCCGCGCGTGACGACAGCGTGCCGTTCGAGCATCAATTCGGCGGTCGACTTGGCGCGCACCGTCGTCTCTCCTTCGGCCGTCTCGAGCAGCGCCCACCGGCCGGACGCACTCGGCGGCCCCGCCTGCGCCACCGTCGAGACGCGACCGCGATAGGCCCGAGCCCGCGCTGGACGAGGAGCCCGAGTGGCCCGCGCCGTGCCGCCGAGATGCGCGCGCAGCGGCGCAAAGCTGTCATTCGTGATGAGCGACCGCCACACCAGATCCCACAATTCCTTCAGCAGCACCTTGTCATCCGTGCTGCCCACCTGATTCGACAGCTGCCTGAAGAAGAACGCACCGCCACCGGCCAGCGCATCGAGAATGCTCTGCTGCAACTCGCTCAGCCCATCGCGGTCCGGCTCCGGCAACGTCAGCGCAGCGGTCGCCGCGGGGTGCAAACTAATCCAGCCATCGCTGCGCGCCAGCGCACCCTGCCCGGCCCACACCACTTCGCCCGATGTCGTCAGCTCGTCGAGCCAGGCGGGCGAATAGTCGCGAATGCGGGCACTCAGAATGAAGTTCTCCCACGCGGATGCTGGGGCTGAGTATCCCGCCAGTTGGTCGATCACCTGTGCCAAGCCATCAATGCCGCGCAACGAGTCACCGGCAGCGGAAACGTGTTGCCACGCGGGCAGGAACCGACCAAGCGTCGCGTGGGACACCGGCTCGACCTCTTGCCGCAGCGCAGCGAGTGAGCGACTGCGCAGGCGACGCAGCACATCCACCGAACACCACTCGGTGCCGGTAGCGCCGGGGCGGAACTCGCCATCGACAACACGGCGATCGGCCGCGAGGCGACGCAGGGTGTCCTGCACGACAGCAGTTCCGAGGCCGAAGCGGGCTGCGGCATCCGCGAGTGTGAAGGGTCCATGGGTGCGGGCGTAGCGACTCACGAGGTCGCCGACGGGATCATCGACGGGTTCGATGAACGCGGCGGGCACACCAATGGGCAGCGGAACCCCGAGGGCATCCCGCAGTCGTGCAGAGTCTTCGATGCCGGCCCAGCGGCGTTCGCCCGCAATGGTGACTTCGAGCACGCGGTTCGCTTTCGCGAGCCCGGCCAAGTCGGTGGCGAGGGCGGTGCCGGTCACGAGCGAGCGCGCCTCGATCTCGGCAACGGTTTGCGGGCCAAGCACGCGCAGCAGATCGACGATGCCCTCAGCATCCCGAGCGTGCCGCTCTGGCACCAGTCGCTGCAGCTCGTTCTCGGTCTGGGCGATCACGTCGGGGTCGAGCAGTTCGCGCAGTTCGGCACGACCGAGAAGCTCGGCGAGCAGCGCCGGGTCGAGCGAGAGGGCAGCAGCGCGACGCTCGGCCAGCGGCGAATCACCCTCGTATACGAAAGCGGCCATATAGCCGAACAGCAGGCTGCGCGCGAACGGCGACGGCACCTCCGTCTCGGTCTCCATCACGCGGATGCCGCGGCTTGCGATGCGCTTCGTCAACGCCGTCAGCGCCGGCAGGTCGTACACGTCCTGCAGCACTTCGCGCACGGTCTCAAGCACGATGGGGAAGCTCGGGTATTTGCGCGCAACATCCAACAGTTGCGAGGCTCGCTGGCGTTGTTGCCACAGCGGCGAACGCTTGCCGGAGTCGCGGCGCGGTAGCAGCAGGGCGCGAGCGGCGCACTCCCTAAAGCGTGCGGCGAACAGCGCGGAGCCGCCCACTTCTTCCGTGACGATCTGTTCGAGCTCGTCAGCGTCGAAAACAAAGAGGTCGGCACCGGGCGGCGCGGCATCGGTGTCGGGAATGCGCACGACGATGCCATCGTCACCGGCCATGGCTGCGCCATCCACTCCCAGCTGTTCGCGAATGCGCGCCGTAATCGCCAACGCCCAGGGCGCGTGCACGGGCATGCCGTACGGGGAATGCAAGATCACACGCCAGTCGCCCAGTTCATCGCGGAAGCGTTCGACGACAAGGGTGGTGTCGCTCGGCACGTGCCCCGTCGCCGACTTCTGCTCGGTGACGAGGGCGAGCAGGTTGCTCACGGCATGCTCGTCGAGCCCGATCGACTCGGCCCGAGCGCGCGCATCGTCAGCGGATGCCGTCGCAATTTCTTTCGTGAACGCCCCGATAGCTTCGCCCAGCTCGGCCGGGCGGCCTAGGCCATCGCCCTTCCAGAACGGCACGCGACCGGGTTGCCCGAAGGCGGGGGAGACGAGCACTTGATCGTGGGTGATGTCTTCGATGCGCCAGCTGGTAGTGCCGAGAGCGAAAACATCGCCGACACGGGATTCGTAGACCATCTCTTCGTCGAGTTCACCAACGCGGCGGCCGGGCGCTCCGGCTTCGCCGCCGATCATGAAGACACCGAAGAGGCCGCGGTCGGGAATGGTGCCGCCCGAGGTGACGGCGAGGCGTTGAGCGCCGGGGCGACCGCTGAGGGTTCCCGCGACGCGATCCCAGACCACGCGGGGCCGCAGTTCGGAAAACTCGTCGCTCGGGTAGAGGCCACTCAGTAGGTCGAGGGTCGCGTCGAAGGCACTGCGCGGCAGGGTCGAGAAGGGCGCGCTGCGACGCACGGTGTCGAACCAGTCCTCAATATCAATCTCGTCGAGGGCGACGGCGGCGACGGTTTGCTGCGCCAGCACGTCGAGCGGGTTTGTCGGAACGGAGAGGGCTTCGATCTGGCCGCTCCGCATCCGCTCCACCGCAACGGACGTGTGGATGAGGTCGGTGCGATGCTTCGGAAAAAGTAGGCCTTTAGAGATTTCCCCGACCTGATGCCCGGCTCGCCCAATGCGCTGAAGCCCACTCGCGACCGATGGCGGCGACTCGACCTGGATCACGAGGTCGACGGCACCCATGTCGATACCGAGCTCAAGCGAACTCGTGGCGACGACGCAGCGCAGCACACCCGTCTTGAGGTCGTCTTCGATGATCGCACGCTGGTCTTTGCTGACCGAGCCGTGATGCGCACGCGCGAGCAGCGGGGCAGCGCCCATAGTGGATCCGCCCTGCGCCATCATCTGGGCGGGCGGCTTCCACGGTTGCTGCGGGGCGGCGTAGGCGGCGGCATCCGCACTGGCTTGGGATCGCGTGATGGCCTCGACACCGTCAACCGTGCCGTCGCTCATCCGCTCGTCGTAGATCTCGTTGAGCCGTGCAGTGAGGCGTTCGGCAAGCCGCCGCGAGTTCGCAAAGACGATTGTCGAACGGTGGTCGAGAATCGCGTCGACGATGCGCTCCTCGACGTGCGGCCACAGCGAACCTGTCGACTCGGGGGTCGCCTCGTCATCGTGGCCGGAGCCTCCCGCCGCGGTGTCGCGCGCCGAAGCAACAGTGCCCGGAATCGTCATATCCGGCACCGGTACTATCACGCTCAACTCGAACGTTTTCGCCGACGGCGGGTGCACGATCGTCACGGGGGCGCGTCCGCCCAAGAACCGAGCAACCTCTTCGATGGGACGCACTGTGGCGGAGAGGCCGATGCGCTGTACGGGTTTCGCGAGCAGAGCATCCAGCCGCTCCAGCGACAGCGCAAGGTGCGCGCCACGCTTGGTAGCGGCAACGGCGTGCACTTCATCGATGATGACCGTGTCGACGTTCTTGAGGGTCTCGCGGGCCGCCGAGGTGAGCATCAAATACAGCGACTCGGGAGTCGTGATGAGGATGTCGGGAGGAAGCCGGGCAAGCAGGCGGCGGTCTTGCGCAGTGGTGTCTCCCGAGCGCACTCCCACGGTGATGTCGGTCTCGCCGAGCCCGAGCCGCCGAGCGGTTTGGGTGACGCCGACGAGCGGTGCGCGAAGGTTGCGCTCAACGTCAACGCCGAGAGCCTTGAGCGGAGAAATGTAGAGAACGCGAGTGCGCTGTTTCGGGTTGGCCGGGGGAGGGCTCGAGGCGAGTTGGTCGATCGCCCACAGGAAGGCGGCAAGAGTCTTGCCGGAACCGGTGGGGGCAACGACGAGCGCATTCGCTCCGGAGGAGACGGCATCCCACGCGCCGAGCTGCGCCGGGGTGGCAGCATCGAACGCGCCCTCAAACCACTCTCGGGTGGCGGGCGAAAACTTGCCGAGCACATCGCTCATTGTTCTATCTTCGTCGCAACCGCTGACAGCGCACTACGGGTTTCGCCGAAGGCGTCGGCAGAGTTCGCCGAAGGCATCGCGCCACACGCGTTCGGGCACACTACGCGTGAGTGTGCAGAAAACTCACCAGATCGTTCAACTCGTCAGTCGAGATCGAATGCGCGAGCCCCTCATAGATGTGCGACTCCGCGCGAGTGTGATCAACAAGCCACTCCTCGGTGCGCTCAATGTTCACCGCCGGAATAACCGCATCGTCGGTGCCGCGGCCCCAAAACACGGGCGGTCGGATGCTCGTGAGTGCCGCATCTCCGGAGTGCTCGGCACTCACCACAAAGCCAGAGAGTGCCACGGCGCAGGTGAAACGCTCCGGGGCGAGCCGCAAAAGTTGAAGCGCCATGGCGGCACCCTGCGAGAAACCGAGGAGGCTGACACTCGTGAATTGCTGATCATCGAGCCAGGAAAGCACGGCTCGGGCTGCGTCATCCACGAGTTCAACATTGTGGCGACCGTCACCACTGAGATTGATGGGGAACCACGAAAAGCCGCCGTTTTCGGGGATCGGCGCCCGCAGTGAAGCAATCACCGGTTCGAGCGGAAGCCCGGGTGCCATTGCAAACAGATCGCCCTCGTGGGAGCCATATCCGTGCAACAGCACGAGCAGCGGACGCCCGGCTCGTTCACGTTCAGGAGCCGACCAGAGCACTGCTGAGGAATCAATCTGCATGTAGCAAAGCCTACGGGGCGCCGCTGAGGCTGAGGTGGGTCCCTAGACTGCACTTGACAGCCCGAAGGCGAAGGAGCCGAATCATGCAGCCAGAAAACAAAGTTTTTGTTGTTACCGGTGGTGGCAATGGAATGGGTCGAGAGGTGGTGCTCGGACTCCTCGCCCGTGGTGCCCGAGTGGCGGCGGTCGACCTCAACGAGCCAGGGCTTGCTGAGACGGCGAAACTGGCAGGCGCAGCATCCGCCCAGCTCACGACCCACGCCCTCAATGTGACCGACCGCCAAGCGGTGCTCGCCCTGCCCGGCGAAGTTATCGCGGCCCACGGGCAGGTTGATGGTGTGCTGAACGTCGCGGGGATCATCCAGCCATTCGTGAAACTGGCTGAACTCGACTTCGACACCATGGAGCGGGTGTTCAACGTGAACTTTTGGGGCGTCGTGAACATGACGAAGGCATTCCTGCCCACCCTCATGAAGCGACCCGAGGCTGCCGTTCTGAACGTGTCGAGCATGGGTGGGTTCCTTCCGGTTCCCGGCCAAGCCGCCTATGGCGCCAGCAAGGCCGCAGTGAAGCTGTTCACCGAGGCTCTGTATTCAGAGAGCCTGGGAACGAACCTCGCCGTCACGATCGTCTTCCCTGGCGGTGTTGGCACCAACATCACGGCAAACTCCGGCGTAGAAATGCCGGAAATTCAGGGTGCTGATTCGGGCAAGGAATACACAACGACGAGCCCAGCGGATGCGGGCCAACAGATCATTGACGGCCTACAGAAGGGTGCTTTCCGGGTCGTCATCGGCGGTGACGCCAAGTTCATGGACCGTTTCTCGCGGTTCTCTCCCCGCCGCGCAACCGAGCTGATTGCCAAGAAAATGAAAGACCTGCTCGGCTAAGTTGACGTGCGACGGAGACACTGGTTGGCATCCAGTGTCCCGCCGCGCGCACGATAACCGCGCACTATGGGTGACAATGGAGCATGAGCTCCGTCGGCACACCAGACCCCAACTCTGCTTGGCTATCAGATGAGGAACTTGCGGAGACCCGCAGACGACTCCCGCTTCTCTATGTTGAGGCTGTTCCTGTGCGCGTGGATGGGCTCGGTCGCGTCACCGAGGTCGGCACACTCGTTCGCGGCAATGATGGCGAGATCACTCGCACCCTCGTCTCTGGCCGAGTGATGTTCGGCGAGAGCCTGCGCGACGCACTTTTCCGCCACCTCGAAAAAGACCTCGGCCCGATGGCCTTCCCGCTGCTCCCCGCAAGCCCGACACCATTCACCGTCGCCGAATATTTCCCGTGGCCAAGCGACAGTCAGTACACGGATGTTCGCCAGCACGCTGTCTCGATGGCCTACGTTGTCCCGGTCACCGGTACCTGCGAACCGCGCCAGGATGCTCTCGAACTGACCTGGCTCAGCCCAGCTGAAGCGGCATCCGAAGCGGTTACCGCCGACATGGAGGGCGGCCGCGGGTCACTACTGCGCGCAGCGCTCGCCTCGGTCGGCGTACTGCCGTAACTGCTCGCCCGCTCCCGCGGCGTTCCCCAGGGCGCGCAACTGCTGCGCGCTGCTGCCGTTGGCTCGCGCTGTGTGCTGCTGCCGCCAGCCCCACCGTGTTGCCTAGAGGCGTTGCCCCAAGGCGTGGCCCCTTCGGAAACTCAGGAAAACTCGGCCGGCCAGAAACGCCGTCGAGCGCGGATGCCCGCAATGCCGGGCCTTTATCGGCGAGCAGCCAAGCGGCGATACGAAATCTCCTGAATTTCCGAAGGGGCGCCGCTGCGAACTCAAGTTGCGCCACTACACGTTGCGCCAGCGGCAGCGGCAGCCACGCAAGGACAGGTTGCGCCAGCACGAGCCGCGAAACCCGCACCGCGAAACTCACCCCGCGAAACCCGCAGCACCTCGCCACAGGCACCCCGTTAAACACCTCAGGGCGACGAGTCTCCGCCCATCAGTGCTGGGGAAAACTCGCCGCCCTGAGACGGTAAAGCTGTGTTGCTAGCGACTAGCGACTAGCGCTAAGTAGCGAGAGGACTTAGCGTCCGCTGCTGGATGCGCGACGGTTGGGTCGCACTACCTGGCCTACGCGAACGGGTCCGCCTCCGGCCTGCGCGCGGCCTTTGCCACCGCGCGGACGCGTAGGGGCGTCGGATTGCTGCTGACGTGGCTGGTGAGTTGAACGCTGTTCTCCAGCACCGGCACCAGCTACGACTGCGCCGCGGCCTGAACCCTGACGATCGTTGCGCTGCTGACCGCCACGGCCGCCGTTTCCAGCGTTGCCGCCGCGCGACTGTCCGTCACGAGCCTGTCCGTCACGAGCCTGGCCATCGCGACCCTGTCCGTCACGCGACTGTCCGCCACGAGCGCCACCGCGGGCACCCTCACGAGCGCCACCACGGGCACCTTCGCGAGCGCCGTCACGGCCACCATCGCGGCCGCCGCCATTGTCATCACGACGAACACGCTTGCGCTGGGCATTTGCGCCCTGCGAGCGTCCACCTTGTGACTGGCCACGAACGGGTGCTGCTGCGCGAGGAGCGGGGGTCACGTATTCCGCGACCTCTCCGACAAGCGCGGTTACGGCATCCGACTTTGCGTTCACGTGCTGCGGGGTCACCGTGATGGCGGCCTTACGCAACAGTGCTGCGGTGTCTTTGCGCTGGGTCGGAAGAACGATCGTCACGACGTCGCCTTCTTCTCCGGCACGAGCGGTACGGCCACTGCGGTGCAGGTATGCCTTGTGTTCTGCTGGCGGGTCAACGTGGATGACCAGCTCAATGTTGTCCACGTGCACGCCTCGCGCTGCAACGTCGGTGGCGACAAGCACCTTGACGTCACCGGCGGAGAAGGCGGCGAGGTTACGGTCACGGGCAACCTGCGAGAGGTTTCCGTGCAGGTCAACCGCGGGGATGCCGGCGTCGATGAGTTGGCGCGCAAGCTTCTTGGCGTGGTGCTTGGTGCGCATGAAGAGGATGCGGCGGCCGGTACCCGAAGCGAGCTTCTCAACAAGAACGCGCTTCGATTCGACACTTTCGGTCTCGAAGACGTGGTGGGTCATGGCCGAGACGTGCGAGGTTGCTTCGTCAACCGAGTGCAGTACCTCGTTGTGGAGGAAGCGGCGAACCAGCTTGTCTACACCGTTGTCGAGGGTGGCACTGAACAGCAAACGCTGTCCATTGCTCGGGGTCTTGTCGAGGATGCGGGTCACAACGGGCAGGAAGCCAAGGTCGGCCATGTGGTCGGCCTCGTCAAGCACGGTGATCTCGATGGCGTCGAGGTTCACGAAGCCCTGCTTCATGAGGTCTTCGAGGCGACCGGGGCAGGCAACAACGATGTCGACGCCAGCCTTGAGGGCCGCAACCTGGCGGTTTTGGCTTACGCCACCGAAGATCGTGGTGGTGTTGAGGCCATACGCGGCAGCGAGAGGCTCGATAACAGCAGAGATCTGCGTTGCGAGTTCACGGGTTGGTGCAAGGACGAGTCCGAGCGGGCGACCCGGGCGGCGCTTGCCACCGGCGAGCTTGCCGCCGAGACGAGCAACCATGGGAAGAGCGAAAGCGAGGGTCTTGCCCGAGCCAGTCTTTCCACGGCCGAGCACGTCGCGACCACCGAGGGTGTCGGGAAGCGTGTCAACTTGAATGGGGAAGGGCGACGTCTTGCCGTCGGCCTCAAGTGCAGCAACAAGCGCGGCTGGTACGCCGAGCGAGCTAAAAGTGTGATCAGTCAAAGTAATGGTGCCTTTCAGGCATAAGTAACAGATGGGCGTTACACCGGAGGCGCACAGGTTCAGAAAGCTCAGTCGCAGTTCACGAGGAACGGCACTGAGCTGATCTACACCGACCCAATCAGGCGTTTCGCACGGGTGCGGCACACAGGTCAGATCTCGAACTTTCGTTCGGCGCGGATGACTCCAGTCCGCCGGAGAAAGTTATCTACGAGCCACACGTTTCTGATTGACGTGGACGAGAAGAGGGAAGCGTTCTACGACGCAGGGAAACATAATTGTTTCGCAAGTACTGCAACCCTAGCAGTTATGCCCCTAGTAGCGCTCACCTACCGGCACTTGCACAGCCAGAGTGTTGCCAGCCTGCGCGAGCGGGCACGCCCACGCGGGGTCGTAAGCGCAGGACGGGTTGTAGGCAAAGTTGAAGTCGAGCACGAGTGACTCTGGCGTGCTGCCCGCTCCAAGGTCGGCACCCTTCACGGTGTCGAGGAGATAGCGGCCACCGCCGTAGGTTCCGCCCTTAACGCGAGAGAGCGCATCCTTCACGGGGATGAAAATGCCGCCGCCGTACGAGGCAAGACGCCACACATCGAGCGTGCCGACCTGGTCGATCTCGACCGTGCCGAGCAGGTCAAACGGCACTACGCCATCCGTTCCCGTCTCGACGTCCATGCGACGACCGTCGCCCGGAACAATGGATGCCTCGAAACGCCAGTCGGGATCGTACGCCTCAAACGGCAGCCCCTTAAAGTCGCGCAGGTCCCCAGGCAACAGCGGCGAAGCTGGATGCGTGGCAAACATCTCATCTCGTCCCGCACGCCAGTCGGCGTGGGCGCTCGCGGCATCCGGGTTCTCGCGGAGGGCGGCGTAGAGAGCAAAGTTGCGGCGGCGCCAGTCGGCTACCTGAAGTGCGGTCATGGTTTCAGGTTATCTCGCGCAGCCGACAGCGAGCTTGGTGTTGTTCTCCCTTGTGTTTTGGTCTCGCCATGCGTGGCCGCCTTGCCTAGGCCTTGCGGGTCAGCAGCTCGCGCACTTCACTTTCGGCAGAGGTGAGTCGCTGCGGGTCGATGGTCTCGCCCGCCGAGAAGAGGTCGACGATGCGGGGGTCGACGTAACTCTTCTTGGCGATCGCGGGGGTATTGCCGAGCACCTCAGCGGCTGCCTCCATTGCTTCCCGAATCGCCCGCGAGCGTGCCCGCTGGCTCTGCTTCGGGCCGCCTTCTGCAGTGCTTACCGCTAGGCTCACCGCCAAACTTGATGCCGCAGCAACAGTGCCACGAAGCGTGCGAAAGTCCTTGGCCGTGAAGTCGCCGCCTGTGCGCTCGCGAACATAGTCGTTGATGTCGGCCGCGGTCAGCGACCGGCGCTCGCGGCCTTCTCGCCACGACAGCACTGACGCGTCTGGAGCGCTGCGCAGGCGCCGCCGGATGAACTCGGCGAGGTCAGCATCCACAATTTCGCTCTCCCACTGTTGGCCGCTTTTGGCGGGAAAGCAGAGTTGCACGCGGTCGCCAACCACGGTGACGTGATCGCACAGCAAAGTGGAGAGGCCGTGGCTGCCGTGCTCTTCGGCGTAGCGTTCGCTGCCGACACGCAACGAGCCGGTGTCGAGCATCCGAAATGCTGCCGCAAGAGTGCGAAGGTGAGGGTCTTCGCTTGAGCGCAGCGTGCGAGTAACAACACCGCGAGCGGCGGGAAGCACGGCCGCAAGCTCAAGGGCACGATCGAACTTCACACGATCTTGACGCTCACGCCAGGCCGGGTGATAGATGTACTGCCGCCGGCCAGCTTCATCGAAACCGGTGGCCAGCACGTGACCATTCTCGTAGGGGCAGATCCACACATCAGTCCACGCTGGCGGGATACCCAACGCCCCGAAGCGCGCCTTGAGGGCGGCTTCGGTAACCGTTGCACCATCCGGGTCGCGATAGCTGAAGCCTCGCCCTGATCGCACGCGCGAATAGCCGCGCCCTGTTGTATTACTCCGCCGCAGTCGAGGCACCGCGTTGTCCTTTCGCGCCCACGATTCGGCTCACGAGCCGACGGCTGAAGCCACAACGGCCAACCTAAAGACTCAGATTAGTTCGCCTTGTTGTGCCCCAACCCCATGTCGGAGCAAGACGCTGAAGCGCTGCCCCACGCCACTGCCAAAACGCCCAATAGAGCGGCCACAGCAGGGGAGTAAGCACACCAGCGCTAAAAATCAGTTGATCGCGGTAGAGAGTTTTGCCCCCGGGAGCGTGACTGATTGCCATGGAGTGTTCCCACTGATCGACGAGAGCGAGAGGACCACTGAGGCCTCGCCCACTGTCGCGCATCACGCGAACACCATCAGGCATCTGCGGGTACGACACGTCGATCACTTGCTGACCAACGGGGCACAACCCGAAAGCAGACATGCGCACCGGATGCTCGCCCGGCTGCCACAGCTCAGGAAACCCGCCAACCTCAAGCGACGTGAACTGGGTGAGAGGGGCAGAAACCTCGCGAAAAACGTGGGGGCTGCGGATGGCGCGCCACGCATCATCGGGGTCGCAATCGAGTACGAGCTTCAGGAGAACACGCATGCTCCTATTTTGCGCTCGTCTGAGTCAGGAATCCACTGCTCTCACGAATCCACTGGTCTCACTAGTCACTGCTCTCACGAATCCACTGGTCTCGCCTATCCAGTGGTCTCGCCTATCCAGTCGCCCACCAATCCAGCCCCCGGTGTAGCCTGCCTGTTGTGCCGGTGGGCCCTGAAAGTACACTGAACGCATCGATTCGGCAGGAGCCATGATGTCTATTTCTCAGCCCGCAAGCCCAGATTCGAATGATTCCTCGCACAACTCGGGCAACGCGCATCCGGTGCCAACGACCGCGCCGTCACCCGCGCCGTCAACCTCGTCGTCAACCGTTCCAGCGACCATGACTGCTGTTATGGCGCGGCAGTACGGCGGTACAGATGTTCTCTCGATCGAGACGATACCGACGCCCTCGGCGGCACCAGGCAAGTTTCTTGTGCGGGTGCTTGGGTCTTCTGCCAACGCCCTTGATTGGCGCATCCTCAGTGGCACGCCGCTGTTTGTGCGTTTGGTGATGGGGTTGCGCACCCCGAAGCGACAGACCCCGGGGGCGGATGTTGCGGGCGTTGTCGTTGCGGTCGGTGACGGTGTCGCAGATTTTGCGGTCGGCGATGCCGTTTTCGGTGAAGCTTCGGGTGGGGCTTTTGCAGAATTTGCCATTGGCACAGCCAAGAATTTCGTGAAACTGCCGAAGGGGGTCGACTTTGTGGCGGCGGGCGCGACTCCGGTGGCCGGGCTGACGGCACTGCAGGGCTTACGCACCCACGGGGCAGTGAAGCCTGGCGACCGCGTGCTCATCAATGGGGCAGCGGGCGGAGTGGGCACTTTCGCGGTCCAGATCGCGCGTTTACTCGGGGCGGCGGAGATTACCGCTGTGTGTAGCGGCCGCAACGCCGAGCAAGCGCAAGCGCTCGGAGCAACACGCGTCATCAATTACGAGACCGAAGATTACAGTGCTGACGACAGTCAGTATGACGTTGTCTTCGACATCATGGGCAACCGGAGTGCCGCCGAAGTGCGCAGCATTTTGGCGCCAGGTGCCCGCTTCGTTGGGGTCAGCGGTCCGATGAAAAATCGGTGGGTTGGCCCGGTATTCCATCTCATGCGCATGGGTTTTGCGTTTAAGCGAGCGGATGCCACTTTCCACCAGTTCACGGCCAGCCCAACGCCAGAGGATCTCACCTTCCTCGCGCAGCTCCTCGCTTCGGGGCAGATCACTCCCGCCATCGAGCGCGTCGTGGGCCTCGATGGCGTTGCTGCGGCCATCGACCAGATCGCCTCGGCCCACGGGGCGGGCAAGATCGCTGTAGTCCCGGGCAGCTCTGCCGCGTAGCAACGGTGTTTCTGGTGTCACATTCGGTAACCAAACATGCTTGCCGCCCGCTCTGGCTTTAACCTCGTTGAGTGAACGATCCCCGCACCCAACCCCAGTATCAGGTCCGTTTTGGCTTTGGCCGCCGTCAGGCGCTCGAGCTGAGTGCCGGCGCCGATGTTGTGGTGTGGGCGGATGCTCTTGCCGACGGCTCGACGCCCGTTCCCGAGCTGCCCGAATCGTTCTCGATTCTCCGCGCCGGAACCGGGGCAGCAACAGCTGTCGCCGACTGGGTCATTGCGCAACAAGAACTCAAAGGTGACCGGTTCACCGTCGCTGTCATCGCCGCTGGCGACGCCGATGGAGGCTTCACCGTCGACGACCTCCTGGCCGCCGGAGCGATCATCGATGCCCTCGCCGACGCTGGCATTGATTACATTTCTCCGGAAGCAGCATCCGCCGTCGCTGCCTTTACGACCTTGAAGCCTGCCCACAATCACCTCTTGTCGGCGAGCACCGCTGGCCAGCAGCTCATTCAGGATGCCGGACGCGAATTACTGGATGCCGCAATTGTCAGCAACGCTGCAGCTAGTTTTGCCATCATTCGGCACAGTGGGGAACTGGTTCGGGAATGACGCTTGTTCCTCGAGCGTTGGATTCACCAGACACTGAATCACCAACACCGACTCAATGGAGGACAGTATGAAGGCAGTAATTGGCGGCACCGTCATCGCAGAAGCACCGAAGGAAGATCTCCTCAAGATTGAGGGCAACTGGTACTTTCCGCCGGCCAGTGTGAACCATGAACTGTTGGAAAAGAGCCCAACCCCGTACCACTGCCCGTGGAAGGGTGACTGCCAGTACTTCACCGTTAGCGCCAACGGCCAGAAGTTCCAGGATCGCGCCTTCAGCTACCCCGATATTCTTCCGGGTGCTGCCGAGCGGGTTGGCAAGGACTTCTCCAACTACGTCACGTTCTGGAAAGAGGTTCAGTTCGTCGACTAATCGACAACTGACCGTATCCCGTTAGCGACCCTGCGTTCGATCGTGAACGTGAACCGTCGTTAGGCCGGAACCTCGCATTGTGCGCAGTTAGCGTGCCGCATTTCGGGCACGGTGGCTGCGCACTTTTGCGCGGTTGCCGCAGCGTTGCATCGAGCACCAGCGGCGGTTATTGGAACGCGATTCGTCGTAGAAGACGAGAGCGCAATCGTCGGCTGCGCATTCACGAATTCGTTCATGTTGTTCTTTACCGAACAGGAAGACGGCTTCGCGGGCCATTGTCGAGAGTGCTTGCCCGGTGCGAACAGTGGTTCGGCCAGCCTTCATTCCACCTCCCGCAAGTCGCGGCGGAACATCCGGTGTCGCGGCAAAGAGATTGATGACGTCGATCTGTTGAGGATCAGGAGTCTCGTTCACGCTTAACGCGGTAGCAATAGTTGCGATTGCGTGACGCAGTCCGGTGGCGTCGGTCAGGTCGCGCTCGCTGACGGTGCCATCCGAAGCGTCAAAACGTTCGTCAAGCCAGGTGGCAAGGTCACTGGGGGTGTGCAACTTTTCCCAGTCCGGGTTGTTGCCCATTGCGCCAGTGTAGGCAAAGTCGAGGGCTCGCGAGCCCGAGTCGAACCACCACTGTCGTGACGTGCTTGACGTGAACCATTGGCCAGTAGCGCCAGCGGGGGTGGAGGTGCCGGTGGTGCGTGTGCCGCCGGCGAGAGCAGAAGTATCGGGATGTTGCACCTAACCATTATCGCCGGTTACGGGAGACGGTGCGGTGCACCCATTCGATGCGGTTGGCGCTAGAGAATTTGCGTGCGCAGAGACCACACGCGAGCACCCGCGTGGGTTGGCGGTACCGGTAATGCTGGTGGCCCGCGGGGCATGAACCTACCCATGGTGCGAACTCGTCGGCTATCGCTCCGCTGTGAAGTCGTTTTCCTTCGTAGCCGAGTTCCTTGGCTACAGCCTTCCAGCGGGCTCCGTGGCCGGCTCCCGACCCTGCCATGGCATGAGCAATCTCGTGAAGCAAGACCTGGTGGATCTCATCATCCTCATAGCGGGCGGCCAAGTATTTTGAGACCGAAATGCGCTTGTGGGTGTAGTTGCAGAGGCCGGCACGCGTTTTGGCGTTATCGAAGGTGAACTGCCACTCGTCAGTCAGATGAAGTCGGATGAGCGCGTCAGCCCACACGCGCACTCGGGAAAGATCGGCCACCTATTGAGGCTAATCGACGTGGGTCAGCCCAACCGCACACGATTGTCGACAGGCTCTACGGCATCCGCTGCAGTCACAGCGTCGATGGATGCTTCGCGCTCGGCTTCGCGTTCGGCACGAGCACGGCGGCGCTTGCGCTTGCGGATGCTAGAGATCGATCCGCTCATGATCATGAATCCGGCGTAGATAAAGAGTGCAACCGCGATGAGGGGAACGAGCCACGTTTTGCCTTCGCCATTCACAAAGTTACTCACGTTTCCGATCCACGGAACGCTGTACCAGAGCTTGCCCTGCACTTGAATGGGCAGCACTTGAAGTTCGTCGGCGACGTCATTGTTGTCGCCCTTGAGGGTAAAGGTGCGGCCTCCATCGCTTGAATTTGTGATGCCGGAGACGCGGTGAGTGATGACACCTGGCTTGCCAGACTCGATTTGGTAGGTGATGACATCACCCATCTCAATGTCATTGGTGTCGATGGGCTTGACGACGATGAGTGTTCCCGGAGGAAGACCCGGTTCCATCGAGCTCGTAAGCACGGTAAGTGGAAGGGCCCCGGCGAGATTCGGAATCACTATGACGAGTGCTCCAACCAACAGCACGAGTCCGAAGAGGCCAGCACTGATGCCAACACCGAGGTAGTAGAGCAAGCTTTTTGGCTTCTCTTCTTCTGCCCGTTCTGTCTTACGAGCGTTGGCTCGCGCGGTGAGCTCAGGCATCTTCCGTGTCCTTTCGTGAGCGCCGACCGACGAACCATGAGATCCCGGCACCGATCATTGCTGCCAGCACCAGAATGAGTACAAGGTACTCCTCGTAGAGCCGCCACGTATTGGGGTCGAGACTAAAAGTTGACGGCAGGGCGGGCAGTGCTCCGTCATCCGTTGCTCCGTCGGGTTGTGAGGCAGGTGTCGGGCTTGGGCTCGGAGCGGGCACGATGAGAGCGCCAGATAGCGTGCCTGCCGGTGCGCGGGGGTCTGATGCGCCAGGGCTCGTCGGGGTCAGCGGAACCGTTGTGCCTGTGCTGTCGCACTGAGTGAGGGGCAAGGCACCCGGTGTTGTGTCTGAGAGTGCAAATCGCAGTGAGAGGGATGCGGTTGCCCCTTGACCGTCGGTGCCACTGAGGTTTCCCAAAGCCAGCGTTGCCGTAACCGGGACGATTTCGCCCGGCGCAAGAACGGTGCCCTCGTGAACAACCTGGCACGGATTCGCTGAACTGATCGCTTTCGCTGTGCCGGCTATCGCTGGAGTGCTCGTGGTCAGGTTCAGCGCGTTTCCGTAGTGCTGGTCGGAGAAGTTCACCTCGCGCATGGTGATGCGCAAGTAGCCGTCGACAGTGCCCGTGTTGCGAACGTAGATCGTCTCGGACTGACTATCGCCTGGGCTCAGCCGGGCAATGTTGTCAAAGACTGCGGCCGAGTAGATGCGTGAAAAGTTGACGCCGTCATCGCTAACTTCAACCACCCCGGCACCACTGGCAGCACTTGCAGGTGTGGCACCAAGCATCGCGCTTAGTGCCACCAGAATCGCTAGTCCGGATGTCCGGCGGGTTGCTATCCGCATGAGAGCCCCGAGCCCTGTCCCCACCAGTTATATGAACGAGGTTCAACGGGGATATTGGCTGAGTCCGCGGACTCCGTTCCGTCTGATGCGACTGCTCGAACCGTGAGGTTTCCCGTTACACCGCTACCCTGCAGACCCATGGAGTTCGATGAGGTGTTCGCGAGGTAGCTGCCCTGCCAATAGACGTTGTAGCCGCCGTTGGGTGTCGTAAACCCGCTCGGGGTGCTCCACGAGATCGTAATCACGTTCTGGTCCCGCTCGTTAACACACTGGGTGTTGGTCGGCGCGTTAGGAACGGTAGTGATAAAGATAACCTGCGCGAAGGTGCGGCTTGCTGCGGCGAGGGAGTCGGTCGCATTCCAGTTGGTTCCGGCGGTGGTGTTAACCGCAAATGTTGCGCTCGTCGACTTTCCGGCCTGGGTAGTCATGCTGCCGGTGAAGCTGGTGGAGGCGCACAAGAATGCTGATCCGGTAGAAGCCACCGTCATGTTCAAGGTTGTCAGCGATACTGTTCCGCCACTGAGCGTCGTTGAGACGACCGGGGTCGTTGCGGCGCAGGCGGCGCTCGTGCCAGCCCAGAACTTGACGGCGATCTGGTTGCCGGCAAGCGTGCCCGAACGGGTGATCGTGATGCTGCTCACCGACGCTTCAACCGAGCCGGTGTTGCGCACGGTTATTGGCTTGGTCACGGTTTGATTCGTTGAGGTGTAGGTAAAAGGGCCGAAGGCGGTAATCGTGGCGGCGCCTGAAGCAACTGCTGTCGTCACCGAGACCGCACCGGCCGTCGCTGTTGCATTTTTTGAGGACGAGGCTGTCCAGGCCGCAAAGCTCACGCCAGAGACCAGAGTGAGGAACACCGCAACGCCGGCAATCAACGACATGCGAGTTGAACGCTTCATGCCACGGCCTTCGGCGGATGCTGTGCCCGCTGTGTGGCGAATCATGGCTGAACTCCGGCGATCGTTGCCACGATTGCTGCACTTGCGGACTGTGCTGTCGCGGGTGCGTTCGCAGGAAGAGTCACCACGAGACACGCGCTCGTTGTCGCGCCAGCGGCGATCGTGCTGTTGAGAGTTCCGGAAGGAGCAACCGAGGCGGGGCAGGCGCCGTTGGCCACCGTGATGGTGAAGGGATTTGCGGTCGCAGCGGGAGTCATGGTTGCTGCGATTGTCGCAGAAAGTGTGAGGGGAACGTCACCGGTGTTGGTGATTGTGAAAGTTCCGGTAACTGACTTGCCAGGGGCAAGTGCAGTCCAGTTGAGGGTTTGTGAGCCGACGGTCAGGGCGGCGGTGCCTGCGCTGATGGTCGATCCGGGGGCTGCGGTTACTGAGGAGTTCAAGTAGGCGTAGGTGCCGCCGGTGCCGACGAGGCCCAGGGAGACGGTAATCGCAAGAATTGCTGCAGCCTTGACGATGCCGAATGCGCCAGCGCCCAGTCGGGTGAGCGGCGAAGTGGAGCGGCTCTTCTTGCGGCCGTTAATCACGTCAAGACGGCGCAATCCGCGAACTGGTGAAGAGTTCATGGTGCACCGCCTTTCAGGTGAAATCTAGATGAGAGTGAAGCAAGGAAAACTGCTGGGTGTGCGTCCCTCAGGGCGCACACCCAGCCGGGTAAAACTAGTTCTGTGTGAGCGTGATGCTGAAGTTGCTGAGCGAAACAGCGCCGGTCTTCGAGCCATTCTCGGCACCAGCGGTTGTGCTCTTCGGGTACGTGATCGTGACGGTCACAACTACCGGCTGTGTACCAGCGGCCGGGCTGATGCTCGTCGCGGTCGCACCATTGACGGTGAAGGTTGCCGACTTGGTGAGCGCTGCTGCAAGGGCGGTGTCTGCAGCGGTTGCCGAGTTGACCGGTGCGATTGCGAGCGTGCCGAGGGCGATTCCTGCGGTGAGGTTGTCGCCGGTTGCGGTGACGTTGAAGGTCTTCGTGTAGGTGACGGTGTCGCCGGGAACGATCTTGAAGCCAGCAGGTGAGGCAACGGTTGCTGCGGAGCCGAGCTTCCAGCCGTCCGTCGCACCTGTTGCTGCGACGATGTCGAGCGTTCCTGCGGTGATGCTGCCCGGTGCGCTGACCGTTACTGCGGAGTTCCAGGTTGCGAGTGTTCCCGCGCCACCGAGGAGCAATGCGATTCCTGCTGCGCCTGCGATGGAGCCTTTAACGAGCTTGTTCATGATTTCCTTTCGCGGCGCAGCGATGCTGACCGGGAGTGATTGAGGTTCGGGTTATCGGGATTCAAGAAGCTGTGTGCTGGTTTCGGGTTCCTGCGCAAGCTTCGGGGCTCGCGTTCAACTTCTGAATCGAATCTACCTGTCCTCACTATGGAGGACAGTCCCCAGTAATGGGGGGCAATTCTAGTCCGCATGATGGGGGACTAGCCATTTCTATTTGGGGTACGAAATACCCCGATTTTGCGCGAAAGTTGTCGGAAATAGGCAATTGGGGGGACAGATTTGTACCCCGAAAGTCTTAAATAAACTGGGGTACAAGATCCTTAGAGGGGTGGAACGGTCTACCTACGGCCGGGCTTGACCTGAAAAATACTTTTTGCCGGAGGGGGTGATTTGACCGCAGTTTGGTCGGTTACGACCGGAGAACTGCCAATAAAGTCGAGCAGCTCAACCCCCGCAATCACCTTTGAGGGGTGCGGTCCGCCGGCCAAGAGCCGCGGCATCCAATTCAGGGGGAGTGCAGAAGGTGAACCCATGAGCACGATATTGCCGAAACGTCGGCCTTTGAGAATTTGAGTCTCAGCGAGCGCAGCCACATGACCAACGGTGTGCTTGAGGGTCGCCGCCTGGCTTCGCGCAAACGCAAGCCCTGGGCCGTCGGCGACATTCACAACGATCACTCCCTCGGGTGCAAGCAAAGTCGTGGCTTCTGTGTAGAACTCGAGACTGGTGACATGGGCCGGGGTGCGGGCGCCACTAAAGATATCGACCACGAGCAGGTCGACGGCACCGCGCAAGCCAGGCGGGAACTTCGCGAGCACTTCACGCGCATCACCATGGCGCACACGGATGGATGCCTGCTTTGACCAGGGAAGTTCCGTGCGCACAAAGTCGACGAGATCCGATTCCAACTCAACGACCTGTTGGCGTGAGCCGGGGCGGGTGGCCTCAACATAGCGGGGGAGCGTCAATGCGCCGCCGCCGAGGTGCACCGCGGTGATGGGGGCCCCTGATTCGGTGAGTTGGTCAATGACGTGCCCCATGCGCTGCACGTATTCAAAGAACAGCTGGGTGGGGTCGTCCATGTTCACGTGTGACTGCGGGGTGCCATCAACGGTAAGTGTGTAGGAGCCGTCAATCCACCGGTCGGGGGCAATCTCGGCAAGGTGGCCGCTGAGTTTCAAGGTGATTGTCGGATGCTCGGCCATGTCATTGACTTTGCCACAGTCTTGTTGTCGTCGGTGCCGCCTCTTCGTGAGGCTCGGCGGTGAACGCTACGGTGAAGCATGGCCGATAAGAACCGTGAGCTTCCTCCTCACCTGCAAGCACAGCTGAACGCCCAGTCCTATGTTGGCCCCGCAACTTTTGGCATGCGGCCGATGCTGAGCGAGCCTGAAGAGCTCGATGCGTGGATGCCCGATGTCGCCGTGGTGGGTGCACCGTGGGATGACAGCACCACTAACCGCCCTGGTGCACGCTTCGGGCCACGGGCGTTGCGGGCTAGCGCCTATGACCCCGGCACCTATCATCTCGATCTCGGTGTTGAGATCTTCGACCATCTCGATGTTGTCGACTATGGGGATGCCATTACGAGTCACGGTATGTGGGAGCTATCGAAGGCGGCCATCCACGAGCGCGTCTCGCAAGTGGCGAGTCGAGGCATCGTGCCGTTCATCATCGGAGGGGATCACTCAATCACCTGGCCGGCAGCGACTGCGGTCGCCGAGCATCACGGTTTCGGCAATGTCGTGATGATCCATTTCGACGCGCACGCCGACACCGCAAACATTCTTGAGGGCAACCTCGCCAGCCACGGAACGCCCATGCGCCGACTCATTGAGTCTGGTGCGATTCCTGGCCCCAACTTTTTGCAGGTCGGGCTGCGTGGCTATTGGCCTGGCGAAGAAGATCAGAAGTGGATGCGCGACAACGGTCTCAAGCACTTCATGATGCAAGAGTTTTGGGAGCGCGGCGTCAAGGCCGTCATTCCCGACATCATTGCTGCGGCGAAGGCTCGGGCATCCAAGGTTTATATTTCGATCGACATCGATGTACTCGACCCTGGTTTCGCGCCGGCAACAGGAACGCCAGAGCCCGGTGGCTTCGCTCCCATTGATCTACTGCGTATCATCCGCCAAATTGTGCTCGAAATGGATGTCGTTGGTTTCGATGTCATGGAGGTCGCCCCGGCCTATGACCACGCCGATATCACGGTGAATAATGCCCACCGTTTGATCTGGGAAGCATTCGGAGCGCTGGCCGCCAAGAAGCGTAATTCGGGACTCACAGCAAACCCCTAGCCGAAATCGTGAATTTGGTCAAGAATCGGGTGGACACGGCGCGGCAAACCGGCTTATAGTAGATCCTTGCGCTCCCAGACAAATTAAGCAGTCATATTGCGGACAGCTGGGTGCCCCGAGTATAGCGGCGGGGTGTTTCTGGTGAGCATTTCATTACCGACCGTCAATTATCTTGACAGACGAACCCGACGGGGTTCACGGAGGTTGTTCCTTGGCTGCTGCGCGCGATGCGTCCACCAATAAGTCCCCGAAAAACGGCCGCTCAGCTTCGCGGCTTTCTTTCGCAAAAATCACTGACACGCTAACGGTTCCCGATCTGCTCGCGTTGCAGACCGAGAGCTTTGATTGGCTGGTCGGAAACGACATCTGGAAGAACCGTGTAACTGACGGTGTTGCCGCTGGTCGTACCGATCTGCCAACTCGTAGTGGTCTCGATGAAATCTTTGAAGAGATTTCACCGATCGAAGACCTCGGCGAGACGATGCAGTTGTCGTTTACGGAGCCTGAGCTCGAAGAGCCCAAGTACTCCATCGATGAGTGCAAGGAGCGCGGCAAGACTTTTGCTGCTCCCCTGTATGTCAACGCCGAGTTCATGAACCACCTCACCGGTGAGATCAAGACTCAGACCGTGTTCATGGGCGACTTCCCGCTCATGACCGCTCGCGGTACCTTCATCATCAACGGAACCGAGCGCGTAGTAGTTTCGCAGCTCGTCCGTTCGCCTGGTGTGTACTTCGACCGCCAGCCCGAGAAGCTGTCCGACAAGGACATCTACTCGGCTCGCATCATCCCGAGCCGTGGTGCTTGGCTTGAATTCGAGATCGACAAGCGCGACCAGGTCGGCGTTCGCATCGACCGCAAGCGCAAGCAGTCGGTCACGGTCTTCCTGAAGGCCCTCGGCCTCTCGAGCGAAGAAATCCTTGAAGAATTCAAGGGCTTCCCATCGATCGAAGCCACCTTGGAGAAAGACAACATCCTCACCAAGGAAGAAGCGCTCAAGGACATCTACCGCAAGCTTCGTCCAGGCGAGCAGGTTGCTGCTGAAGCCGCACGCGCGCTTCTTGACAACTTCTACTTCAACTCCAAGCGCTACGACCTCGCGAAGGTTGGTCGTTACAAGATCAACCGCAAGCTCGGTCTCGACACTGACATTAAAGAGTCGGTGCTCACCGTTGAAGACATCATCGCGACCATCAAGTACATGGTTTCTCTTCACGACAACTCGGCACCCAGTGTCTCGGTTAGTGACAGCGGAGTAGCCAGTGTCAAGGGCGTCCGCGATGGCAAGAAGGTCAACGTTCGTCTCGACATTGACGACATCGACCACTTCGGCAACCGTCGCATCCGCGCTGTTGGTGAGCTCATCCAGAACCAGGTTCGTACCGGCCTCAGCCGTATGGAGCGTGTTGTTCGCGAGCGCATGACAACGCAGGACATCGAAGCGATCACCCCGCAGACCCTGATCAACGTGCGCCCCGTCGTCGCTGCGATCAAGGAGTTCTTCGGTACTTCGCAGCTCTCGCAGTTCATGGACCAAAACAACCCGCTCGCGGGCCTGACCCACAAGCGTCGCCTTTCGGCGCTGGGCCCGGGTGGTTTGAGCCGTGAACGCGCTGGTGTTGAAGTTCGAGACGTTCACCCCTCTCACTACGGCCGTATGTGCCCGATTGAGACTCCTGAAGGCCCCAACATTGGTCTGATTGGTTCGCTCGCATCGTTCGCACGTATTAACGCCTTCGGTTTCATCGAGACCCCGTACCGTCGCCTCATTGACGGTGTTGTTTCGACCACGATCGATTACCTCACTGCCAGCGATGAAGATGACTACATCGTCGCGCAGGCAAACGCACCGCTCACGAAGGACATGAGGTTCGCTGAGCCTCGCGTGCTTGCGCGTAAGAAGGGTGGCGAGGTTGACCTCGTTCCCGTTGAAGACATTGCCTACATGGATGTCTCGCCGCGCCAGATGGTGTCGGTAGCGACCTCGATCATCCCCTTCCTCGAGCACGACGATGCAAACCGCGCACTCATGGGTGCCAACATGCAGCGTCAGGCTGTCCCGCTGCTGCGCAGCGAGAGCCCGCTTGTCGGAACCGGTATGGAAGCCTTCGCCGCCATTGACTCCGGTGACGTTGTCACTGCCCTCAAGCCCGGTGTTGTCTCTGAGGTTTCTGCAGACATCGTTGTTGTTCAGCTTGATGAGGGTGGAACGCAGGATTACTTCCTGCGCAAGTTCAACCGCTCTAACCAGGGCACGAGCTACAACCACCGCGTTATCGTCAGTGCTGGAGAGCGCGTCGAAGTCGGTCAGGTCATCGCTGATGGTCCCGCAACCGAAAACGGCGAGCTTGCCCTCGGAAAGAACCTCCTCGTGGCATTCATGCCGTGGGAGGGTCACAACTTCGAGGACGCCATCATCTTGAGCCAGAACTTGGTCAAGGATGACGTACTGTCGTCGATCCACATCGAAGAATACGAAGTGGATGCTCGCGACACCAAGCTCGGTAAAGAAGAGATCACGCGCGATCTGCCGAACGTCAGCCCAGAACTCTTGGCTGACCTCGACGAGCGTGGAATCATCCGTATCGGTGCTGAGGTTCGCCCAGGCGACATCCTCGTCGGCAAGGTCACGCCTAAGGGTGAGACTGAGCTTTCGGCTGAAGAGCGACTGCTCCGTGCCATCTTCAACGAGAAGAGCCGCGAAGTTCGCGACACCTCGCTGAAGGTTCCCCACGGTGAGCAGGGAACGATCATCGCTGTCAAGGAATTCTCCGCAGACAACGATGACGAGCTTGGCTCTGGCGTCAACCAGCGTGTTGTTGTGTACATCGCCCAGAAGCGCAAGATCACCGAAGGTGACAAGCTCGCTGGTCGTCACGGCAACAAGGGTGTTATCTCCAAGATTCTGCCTGTCGAAGACATGCCGTTCTTGGCTGATGGAACCCCGGTTGACATCATCCTGAACCCGCTTGGTATCCCCGGCCGAATGAACTTCGGTCAGGTACTCGAAACTCACCTCGGTTGGGTTGCGAAGCAGGGTTGGGAAGTTGAAGGCAACCCGGAGTGGGCTAAGAACCTGCCAGCGGAGGCCTACAAGGCTGAGCCAGGCACCAAGGTTGCTACCCCCGTATTCGACGGTGCTTACGAAGAGGAAATCGCGGGTCTTCTTGACTCAACGACTCCTACTCGTGACGGCGTTCGTCTCATCGACTCTTCGGGTAAGACCCCGTTGTTCGATGGTCGTTCTGGCGAGCCGTTCCCGGCTCCCGTTTCGGTCGGTTACATGTACATCCTCAAGCTGCACCACCTCGTTGACGACAAGATCCACGCTCGTTCAACCGGTCCGTACTCCATGATTACTCAGCAGCCACTCGGTGGTAAGGCTCAGTTCGGTGGACAGCGCTTCGGTGAGATGGAAGTGTGGGCGCTCGAGGCTTACGGTGCCGCCTACGCGTTGCAGGAGCTTCTGACGATCAAGTCGGACGACATCCTCGGTCGCGTCAAGGTGTACGAAGCCATCGTTAAGGGCGAGAACATTCAGGAGCCCGGTATCCCCGAGAGCTTCAAGGTTCTTATCAAGGAAATGCAGTCGCTGTGCCTCAACGTCGAAGTTCTTTCGGCCGACGGCTCAACGGTCAACCTTCGCGACACGGATGACGAAGCCTTCCGCGCCGCCGAAGAGTTGGGCATCAATATTTCAGCCCGGTTCGAGTCCTCGTCTGTTGACGAGATTTAACCAGACCGAAACCGACTGCAGAACTTTCGAAGAGAGAAGATAAATTGCTCGACGTTCACGCGTTTGATGAAATCAAAATCGGTCTCGCTACCGCCGACGACATTCGTCGCTGGTCGCATGGTGAGGTTAAAAAGCCAGAGACCATTAACTACCGCACACTTAAGCCGGAGAAGGATGGTCTGTTCGGCGAACAGATCTTCGGTCCTTCCCGTGACTGGGAGTGCTCCTGTGGCAAGTACAAGCGTGTCCGCTTTAAGGGCATCGTTTGTGAGCGCTGTGGTGTTGAAGTAACCAAGTCGGCTGTGCGCCGCGAGCGCATGGGTCACATTGAGCTTGCTGCTCCGGTTACTCACATCTGGTACTTCAAGGGTGTTCCGAGCCGTCTCGGTTACCTGCTTGACATGGCACCGAAGGACCTCGAAAAGGTCATCTACTTCGCTGCCTACATGATCATTTCGGTCGACGAAGAGGGCCGTCACGCTGACATGCCTGCGCTTGAGAACGAGATCCGTCTCGAAATCAAGACGCTTGAAGGTCAGCGCGATTCCCGCATTGCCGAGCGCTTGACCAAGTTCGAGGAAGACCTCGCCGCCCTAGAAGAAGAGGGTGCCAAGGCCGACCAGAAGCGTCGCGTCAAGGATGCAGCTGAGAAAGAGATGTCTCAGTTGCGCAAGTCGATCGACGAGCAGATCTCACAGCTCGAGCGTGTCTGGGATGACTTCCGCAGCCTCAAGATTGGTGACCTCAAGCCTGAGGATTCCGTCTTCCAGGAACTGCAGGATCGTTTCGGAAGCTACTTCGAGGCATTCATGGGAGCCGAGGCAATCAAGAAGCGCCTTCAGGCATTCGACCTTGCACTCGAGAGCGTTGAACTGCACGACCAGATCGCTAACGGCAAGGGTCAGAAGAAGATCCGCGCCATCAAGCGCCTGCGTGTAGTCAACTCGTTCCTGCAGACCGGCAACTCGCCGGCCGCAATGGTGCTCGACGTTGTTCCGGTTATTCCTCCGGAGCTTCGCCCGATGGTCCAGTTGGATGGTGGCCGCTTCGCGACCTCTGACCTCAACGACCTCTACCGTCGTGTGATCAACCGCAACAACCGTCTGCGTCGCCTCCTTGACCTCGGTGCTCCCGAGATCATCGTCAACAACGAGAAGCGCATGCTTCAGGAAGCCGTTGACGCACTGTTCGACAACGGTCGTCGTGGCCGCCCCGTCACCGGTACTGGTAACCGTGCCCTCAAGTCCTTGAGCGACATGCTCAAGGGTAAGCAGGGTCGTTTCCGCCAGAACCTGCTCGGAAAGCGCGTTGACTACTCCGGTCGTTCGGTGATTATTGTTGGACCGCAGCTCAAGCTGCACCAGTGTGGTCTCCCGAAGCAGATGGCTCTCGAGCTGTTCAAGCCGTTTGTTATCAAGCGCCTTATCGACTTGAGCCACGCGCAGAACATCAAGAGCGCTAAGCGCATGGTTGAGCGTGCACGTCCGCAGGTCTGGGACGTACTCGAAGAGATCATCCGCGAGCGTCCAGTTCTGCTGAACCGTGCACCAACCCTGCACCGTTTGGGCATCCAGGCATTCGAACCTCAGCTCGTTGAAGGTAAAGCTATCCAGCTTCACCCCCTCGTCTGTGCTGCATTCAACGCTGACTTCGACGGTGACCAGATGGCTGTTCACCTCCCGCTGTCGGTGGAAGCGCAAGCTGAAGCTCGCATCCTCATGCTCGCAAGCAACAACATCCTCAAGCCGTCTGACGGTCGCCCGGTGACCCTGCCAACACAGGACATGATCATCGGACTGCACCACCTGACCACGCTCAAGGAAGGCGTTGCTGGGGAAGGCCGTGCGTTCTCGTCGGTTGCTGAAGCGATCTTCGCGTTCGATCAGCACTCGCTTGATCTCAACGCCAAGGTGCGTCTGCGTCTCGACAACGTGTACCTCTCTGAAGAAGATGCCCCTGAGGGCTTCGTACAGGGTCAGTCCAAGCTCATGGAGACGACCCTCGGTCGTGCCCTCTTCAACGAGGCGCTTCCGAAGGACTACCCGTACATTGAGGCACTCGCTGACAAGGGCCAGATTTCGGCCATCGTCAACGACCTCGCTGAGCGGTACGTGAAGGTAGATGTAGCTGCGGCTCTAGACGCGATCAAGGATGCTGGTTTCCACTGGGCTACTCGTTCCGGTGTAACCGTTGCGCTGTCTGACATCGTGACCCCGCCGAACAAGCCCGAGATCATCGGTCGCTACGAGAAGTTGGCTTCCAAGGTTCAGGGCCAGTTCGAGAAGGGACTCACGACCGACGCTGAGCGTCGTCAGGAGCTCATCGAGATCTGGAACAAGGCAACCGCAGAAGTGGCAACTGCCATGCAGTCAAACTTCCGCACTGACAACAACATCAACCGCATGGTGTCGTCTGGTGCTCGTGGTAACTGGATGCAGGTTCGTCAGATCGCCGGTATGCGTGGACTGGTATCGAACCCGAAGGGTGAGATCATTCCTCGCCCGATCGTTCACTCCTACAAGGAAGGCCTGACCGTAGCCGAGTACTTCATCTCGACTCACGGTGCCCGTAAGGGACTGGCTGACACCGCACTGCGCACCGCAGACTCGGGATACCTCACGCGTCGACTCGTTGACGTGTCGCAGGATGTCATCATTCGTGAAAACGACTGTGGCACCGGCAAGGGACTCGACATGCCGATCGCAGCTCAGAACGCTGATGGCAAGTGGATCCTCGACGACAACGTTGAGAACTCGGTCTACGCACGCAGCCTCGCTGCTGACGCCACCAACGACAAGGGCGTAGTTGTAGCCTCGGCTGGCGCCGACGTCGGAGACGTTCTGCTCGAGAAGCTGGTTGCTGCTGGAGTTCACAGCATCAAGGTTCGCTCGGTGCTCACGTGTGAGTCCGCTGTTGGTGTGTGTGCAGTCTGCTACGGCCGCTCGCTCGCAACTGGTCTCCTCGTTGACATCGGTGAGGCTGTCGGAATTATCGCCGCACAGTCGATCGGTGAGCCCGGTACCCAGCTGACCATGCGTACCTTCCACACCGGTGGTGTTGCTTCGGCAGACGACATTACGCAGGGTCTTCCCCGCGTTACGGAACTCTTCGAAGCTCGTACCCCTAAGGGTGCAAGCCCCATCGCAGAAGCCGCTGGTCGCGTCACGATTGAAGACACCGACCGCAGTCGCAAGCTGATCCTCACGCCAGACAATGGCGACGAGCCCATCGCTTACCCGATCCTGCGTCGCGCAACCCTCCTCATCGAGGATGGCGAGCACGTAGAACTCGGCAAGCAGCTGCACGTCGGAAACGTTGACCCGAAGGAAGTTCTTCGAGTCCGCGGTGTCCGTGCCGTTCAGCAGCACCTTGTTGATGGTGTTCAGGGCGTTTACCGTTCGCAGGGTGTACCGATTCACGACAAGCACATTGAGGTCATCGTTCGTCAGATGCTCCGCAAGGTGACTGTTGTTGACCACGGTGACACCGGTCTGCTTCCTGGTGAGCTTGTTGATCGTTCGAAGTACAACGACCTCAACCGGTCGGTACTCACCGAGGGCAAGGCAACGGCATCCGCGCGTCAGGAGATCTTGGGTATCACCAAGGCTTCACTGGCAACCGAGTCGTGGCTGTCGGCCGCGTCGTTCCAGGAGACCACCCGCGTTCTTACGCAGGCGGCCATGGAAGGCAAGTCTGACCCGCTCATGGGACTCAAGGAGAACGTCATCATCGGTAAGCTCATCCCGGCTGGTACGGGATTGCCGCGCTACCGCGATGTATCGGTCGAGGCAACGGAAGAGGCGAAAGCCGAACGTTACCCCAACCGCATCTTCGCTGATGACGCAAGCCTCAGCGAGAGCGACTTGAGCTTCGTCGACTTCGACAGCTTCAGCTCAAATGACTCAACACCGGGAACCTACAACTAAGTAGTCTCGGAGTCACCTGCGGGTGATACCACCGAAGGGCCCCTCGTCATCGCGACGAGGGGCCCTTCGTCGTTTTCGGTGTTGTAGCGGTTTCGCGCTTCCCGCTCTTGGCTACCCGCTACCGCTACCGCTACCGCTACCGCTACCGCTACCGCTACCGCTATCGCTACCAGTTGCGGGTTACTGGCTCTGAGGCGTCGGTATCTGCGAGAGCGCTTGGCAGTTCGGCTCTGGAATACTCATGGCCGTCAGCCACGAGAGTTGCGAGAAGTTGCCGGCCGGCGGGAAGCAGGCGAATGGTGACTGTGCCGTCGCTCGCATTGTCGAGCATCCGAACCGACGCATCGATGACGCGCGATAGTGCCCCGGCGGGGAGTGCCAGAGGGTAACGATCGTCGAGCAGTAGCACGACAACACCACGTCGTCGAGCGCGTTGAACGGCCGCAACGATTTCCGGTAAGTCCAGCTGGCGGGCACGCAGGCTGTCACGGAGTCGTGCTTCTGCGACGAGGAGTTCCTGCCGGTCGTCATCGCTCAGCGGGGAACCATCAGCGATGCGTTGCAAGTGAGGACCAACCGCCGCATCGAGCGCTGCGAGACGACGTGAACGTTCTGCGGTTCGGGCGAGGGCCGCAGCCTCGGCCGCTACCCGAGCGGTGTCGGCGTCGTGCACGTTTTCTAGCCTCTTACTGGTTCTCTTCATGCCGTAGGCAAAGAGGGAGCCGACCAGAACGATCGGCGCTTGGCGGGCTACCAAGAGAATTGATTCAAGCAAACGATCATCGGTGGTCAGGCCCCAGATGATAGCGGCCGCTCCAATAGCGGCGAAACCGGCCCACGCGAGCAAATCACGACCGCGAAGACTGAGATAGAACATGACGAGCGCCCCCGCACCGACATACCACTGCGAGAAACCGCCGTTGATCGCATTCCACGACGAGAGCACCGTGGTGAAGACGCTGGCCGAGATAACGAACACGCACACTCGAACACTGACTCGTTCGCTCGTGTCTTGAGTGAGTGCGAACCAGATCGCGCCGAAGACGACCACGGAAAGATAGACGATTGTGGGGGAGTGCACATCGTCGAGAGAGAGCACGGCGAGCGTCGACATTGTGGCGTAGTAGATCCAAATCAGCAGATGGGCTCCACGACCGGTCAGTTCGGGTAGTTCTAGCCGTTGCGGAATGCCCGCATAGGGCTTCATCCGTGCCACCCGACGCTCACTCGAGTACCTTCGCCCGGCTGCGACCACACTGTTGCACTTGCACCAGGTAGCGCATTGACTCTGCCCAAGATGCTCACCATAATGCCGAGGCGATTCTTCGGCACCTGGGTAGCATCAAATCCACGCCCGTCATCGGTGATCGAGACGTCAACGCGGTCATCGCTCAGCTGAAGCGCGACGGTGCGAGTGACGAGTGCCGAGCCAAGTGCAGCATGCACGACACTATTGCGCAGTGCCTCGACTGTCGCTTCAATGAGCGCGCTGGCAATTGACGACGGGATCGGGGGATGTCGCACGCCGGTCACGGTAAATTCTGCGGCATCCGTCGTCTCTGCGATGGAGGTTGCCAGCCCCTGCACGAGGTGGTCAGAGTGGATGAGTTCGGGAACGTTGGCTGTGGCCTCGTGAAGCTCGCTCAGTCGTTCGATCGTGCGCGCGGCCTGTGTCCGCGTCGACTCCGAATCGCTTCTCCCGGCGCCTGCCGCAGCGAAGATGGTGGCAATTACTTCGTCATGAACGAGCGCATCGAGATGAGCTTGTTCTTCGGCGCGTGCGGTCAACGCTGCGGCACGCATTGATGATGCCCGCGCCGCAGCGGTTGCCACGTCCACGTCTCGGCCGGCGCGAATCGCGACAGTGGCTACCGCGGTGAACACCGCGCACACCGTAATGGTGAAGAACGCGAACTGAAAGGCGAGAGAAACGTCGGCACCACCGTCAGCGATGATTCGAATGGGGGCAATGACGAGCGAGCTTGCAATGAGAAAGGTCCACGTGATCGTCGGGCGCCAAGCGATTGCAGCGGGAACAGTCGCGAGAGCAGTCATGCCTACGGTCCAGGGTGCCATCTCGGCGGGCATGGGGCCGTTGATGAAGGCGGGGATCCAGCTCAGCACAACGGCGGTAAAGAGAAGCGCATAAGTGCCGTGCATCGCACGGAGAACGCGGAGTGAACTCCATGGTGACGCTGCCGCCATCAACACCGGCAACCCAAAAACTGTCATCGCGGCCACGGTCTGCCAGTGCTCAACGACGAACGGTTTCTGATCCGTGAGCGAACCAACCGTCAATGCGAGAAAAAGCATCGTGGTTGCGGCCAGTACCGCGCTCATAACGCGAACCACACCGAGTTCTGCGCTGGCAGTTATCGGCTGGCGTGACAATGGCGACTTCACGAGACGTAAGTCACGAGTTCGGTGGGGGAAGGATGCCGTCTTCGACGGCGCGTTTGTAGAGGTCAACCTTGGTGTGGGCCGGGCGACCGACCATGGCGTACTTGTGGCGGATGCGGCGCACATATTCTGCGACCGTGCTCGACGAGAGACCAGCGCGATGAGCGACAGCGATCGATTTGTCCCCAGAGGCGTAGTGAGCCAGTACTTCTTGTTCTTTGGGACTCAGTCCGGCAGCTGCGAGTTCAGGGTCGGAGTCAAGGGCTGCAGCCCAGTCGGTGGTGACTACCGGGTTTCCGCGGGCGGCTTCACGCACTGCATCCACAATCACGTCTCGGGATTCAGACTTTCGCATGATGCCCAAGACCCCGGCCCGGGATGCCGCCCGCACCTCACCAGCATTGTCTGCTGCGGTGAAAACGAGAACGTTGACTCCCTGCTCGCGTAGCCACGCGACGTTCGACTCAACAGTGCTGCCGTCAGAGAGGCGTATGTCGAGCACGACCAAGTCGAGGCCATCAGCGAGTGAACTGAGCTCGCTCACGCGTGAAACTGATTCAACGAGAGTGATGTCCGGGCACTGCGAAAGTAGGGAGGCGAAGCCCAGTTGCACTGTCTCGTGGTCATCCACGTGTCCTACGCGATAAGTGCGCTGAACATTATCCTGCGTTGTCAATCAGGTCCCCGTTCGGATCAGGGTGAACTAGCTAGTGTCACAGATTCGCACCTGCCTACGACAACCGTACCGGAACTTTCTGTCTGTCCCCCAAACGGGTGTCATTCATAGTGACGACTGCCACAATGAGCCCCGCGGTGCGACCATCGACTAGTCGTAACTATCAAGGGGGCGAAGGGCTTGTGAATCGTCACGCGGTTAACGATCTCATTGAGTGTTCACTTCAGCGCTGGTACCGCCTGGTTTCCGAATGGCGCAGCCCCGAGGCGGGCACTGCCGCGGGATGCGTGAACTGCCGGGCATCCGAATTCGCCGCGTTCGATCGGCGTGGACACTGGCCGCACGACCTTGTACATTCCCTCGTTGAGACGCTCGAGCTTGTATCGATGCAGCTCGCTGTTGCTCTCCATGAAGATCGTCACTGCACTGGAGTAGGCGGACGTGCCACTCTGCCGTGCCGTTCGTGCATCGACGAAGCGCGTTCGACCGTCAGCGAACGCGCTCACCGCCAGAGTCAAGACATCGCCGACGTGATCAACGAGTGTGCGTTGCCTCGATTGGCTGCTTACGTCGAAAAAAACACGAATTTGGTAATCAATGCTGCGACTCGCGGCGAATGGGCTTCCTGAAACGTCTTGACTACCCCTCGCATGTGGGACTAGTGGTGCTGATGTGTCTCGATTAGCGTGGGACTCTGCTAGGACCTTGGGGGGAGGCACGCGTGACAACACTTGCTGAAGTATTGATTCTTCGTGGAATGATGCCGATTGAGAGCATCGATTCTGTGGGCACTTCACATTCTGATGAAGAAGCACTCGTCAGAAATCTACTCGACAGCGGAACAATTTCGCCGGCGCAACTCGCATCGGCGCGTGCTGCGCAAGCAGGAGTTCCGTTTGTCGAGCTTGTTGACTTCGCTGTAGACCACCAAGCGGTCGCTCTCGCACCGGCGGCAATCTGCCGTCGCCATGAGGTTCTGCCCATTGCGTTCTCCGAGGGATACCTCGTGTTGGCCATGGTCGACCCTGGCAACATTTTCGCCCTAGATGACATCCGTTCGGCTACCGGACGCCAAATCCGTGTCGTGGTTGCTGAGCGCAGCGACCTTCAGACAGCTCTCGATCGTTTCCACCGTGCCGATGGCGAGCTTTCGAGCCTCAGTAGCGAGCTTGAGCAAGAGGCAACGTCCACAGATGTTGCCCTCGCTTCGAACAACGAGCCGACAGAAGACGACGCCCCCATTGTTCGTTTTGTGAACCTGCTGATTAGCCAGGGCATCCAAGACAAGGCATCCGATATTCACATCGAACCCGGCGAGCACGACCTTGGTGTTCGCTACCGCATCGATGGTGTTCTGCACGAAATGCAGCGTGCACCCCGCCAGATCCAGAACGGCGTGATCTCGCGCCTCAAGATTATGGCCGAAATGGACATTGCTGAGCGTCGCAAGCCTCAAGACGGCCGCATCTCGGTCATCCACGGTCAAAAGAAGATTGACCTTCGCGTGGCAACGTTGCCGACCGTCTACGGCGAAAAAGTCGTTATGCGAATCCTCGACAACTCGAACACGACACTCGACCTGAGCCAGCTCTACCTGCTTGAGCACAACGCCAAGATTTACAAAGAGGCGTACACGAAGCCCTACGGAATGATCCTCGTTACCGGGCCAACGGGTTCTGGTAAGTCGACGACGCTTTACACAACGCTTAACGCTGTTGCGCGTCCCGAGATCAACGTCATCACGGTTGAAGACCCGGTGGAGTACCGCATGGCTGGCATCAACCAGGTGCAGGTCAACCCTAAAGCTGGGCTCACATTCGCTAGTGCGCTGCGCTCAATTCTGCGTTCTGACCCGGATGTTGTTCTCATCGGTGAGATCCGAGACCAAGAGACGGCGCAGATTGCGATCGAAGCCGCACTCACCGGTCACCTTGTGTTGAGCACGCTTCACACCAACGGCGCACCAGCCGCTATCACGCGACTGATTGAGATGGACATTGAGCCATTCTTGGTTGGTTCCGCAATTGACTGTGTTGTCGCTCAGCGACTTGCCCGACGCCTTTGCGATCGGTGCAAGCAGCCTGCAGCTCACAACCCGCAGGATCTCGTTAACTTGAAGGTCGGCTTCAACCCAGAAGGTCCGATGCCGACTTTGTACGCACCTGTCGGGTGCACTGTGTGTTCCAAGACGGGATACCGCGGTCGAATTGCACTGCACGAAGTGATGGCAGTGTCTGAAGAGATTGAACGTCTCGCCGTTGCTCGTTCATCTAGCGCGGAGATCAGCCGCGTCGCGATCGAGCAGGGGATGCGCACTCTGCGCATGGATGGTTGGGCTAAGGCTCAACTGGGCTTGACGTCCATCGAAGAGATTTTGCGCGTCGTCGCATAAGACGAAGTATCTGGGGGAATTATGGCTAAGCGGATTTACGACATCCCGTCGCAATCGGTAGACGAAAGTTTGTTCACACCGAAGGGGAAGAGTGCGCCTTCTGGGCAGAGTGTTCCCACGAACTCTCCACCTCCGGCTGCGGGAACGAGTGTTCCCGGGCCGAGCAACCCGCAGGCGTCGTCGACTCCGTTCCCGGAGTGGGCGCAGACTGGCGCTGCACCCGCGGCTTCGGCAGCGACCGTGCCGGCCTCACCGCTTCCGACAATTCCACCGCCTTCTGGCTCGATCAACAGCAATGAGCCAGCGAGTGTGCCAGGACCGACTCCAGCATCCGCCCCACCGGCGGCTCCGGCAGCTGCCGCTCCAACACCGCCACCTGCAGCTCCGGCCGAGCCAGCAGCATCCGCACCCTCTGCGGACGCCGCTGAGGGTGGGCGTCGCGCGCGCCGCATGGCATCTGAGCCCGTGACGTCAATCGATTCTCTTGATGAGCTGTTCCGTCAGGCTGCAGCAGGAGCAATGTCTCAGACCTCTGCCGCTACGTCAGCAGCGGGTGCTTCCATTCCCACTCCGCCTCCAGCGCCGTCGGCTACGGCCGCCGAAGTTCCGTATTTTTCTGACGCATCAGATTCTGAAGCATCGGATGCTCCGGCAGCCGCCGCTCAAACATTCGCCGCGCCCCCGGCCGCCGAGGAGCCAGCGCCAGCCGCTGCGCCTGCGGAAGATGCGGCAACGCGACTCCTCGATGTGTCGAGCTCTGATGCGCCGACGGAAGATTTCACTAGTTTCCCGCCTCCCGGCGTGACCGAGGGTCTTTTGACCTTCACGAGCGGCTTCGGTGCCGAGCAAGCGGCGGCTCCGCGTGAGTCTCAGCTGCTCTCGGTTCCGAAGATCGTTGAGCAAGAGCGCGATCTGCGCCCCGAGATGGAGTTGACCGCGAAGGAAGGGTCAAACCCAGAACTTCTCGACGCGCTAAAGGAGGTCGTCTACACGGGCGCCTCTGACCTCCACATTGCTTCCGGTGCGGTGCCGATGATTCGCGTTGATGGTGGCCTTCAGCAGCTTGAGGGTTCAGCCGAGTGGGACAAGGATCGCACCCGAAACGCACTCTTCAGCATTCTCGATGAGAAGCAGGAGGCCCAGTTCCTTGAGGCTCTCGAGCTTGACTTCGCATTTGAGCTTTCTGAGGCTGCCCGTTTCCGGGTGAACTTCTACATGGACCGCGGCAACATGGGCGCTGCTTTCCGAATCATTCCGACTGAGATCAAGCAGTTGAAGGATTTGGGTATCCAGGAGTCCGTTTCGCAGTTCGCGACTCTTCCTCGTGGCCTTGTACTCGTGACGGGTCCAACCGGTTCTGGCAAGTCGACAACGCTCGCTGCTCTCATCGATTTGGTGAACCGCACTCGCGCTGACCACATCGTGACGGTGGAAGATCCGATTGAGTTCTTGCACGGCAACCAGAAGTCGCTGGTCAACCAGCGTGAGGTCGGCCGCGACACGCACTCGTTCACGGCGGCGCTCAAGCACGTTCTTCGTCAAGACCCCGACGTCATCCTGATCGGTGAGCTTCGGGACCTAGAAACGATCTCGATTGCACTGACCGCCGCAGAGACTGGCCACCTTGTGTTTGCCACACTGCACACTCAGGATGCCGCGCAAACTGTTGACCGCATCATTGACGTCTTCCCGCCGCACCAACAGGGGCAAGTTCGCACTCAGCTCGCGGCTGTACTGCAGGGCATTATCTGCCAGACGCTAGTTAGGCGCGCAAGTGGCAAGGGTCGTGTGGTGGCCACTGAGGTGCTCACGATGACTCCTGCTATCGGAAACCTCATCCGTGAGGGAAAGATCTACCAGATTCCGTCGGCGATGCAGGCCGGCCGTAGCGGCGGTATGCACACCATGGACCAGCACCTTGCTGGCCTCGCGAAGTCTGGCGCCATTACTGAAGAAGCAGCAATGGCTAAGGCTCACGATCCTGAGGGAATGAACCGATTGATGGGCGATAGCGCAACAGGAGTACCGAACTAATGGCTTCTACTGCTGCGACGACGAAGTCCTTTGAGTACAAGGCCCGCGATCAGTCGGGCAAGGTCGTTAAGGGTCGCATTGATGCTCTGAATGAGAATCAGGTTCTGATGCGGCTTCGCTCGATGGAGATCAGCCCGATCTCTGTCACCGAGGCGGGTTCTGGCACCGGTCTCAACATGGAGATCAACCTCGGCTTTCTGCAGAAGGGTGTTGGTCTCGATGACCTCGCCGTGATGAGCCGGCAGATGTCGACGATGATCTCGTCGGGCCTCTCCCTCATTCGCGCTCTCGTAATCCTCTCGGAGCAGACGGAAAACCCGACTCTCGCGAAGGCTCTGAGCGAGATTCGTCAGGACGTCGAGACTGGTGGAACGCTCTCCGACGCGTTTGCCAAGCACGGCACAGTCTTTCCGCCGATCATGATTCATTTGGTTCGCGCTGGTGAGACTGGCGGATTCCTTGACAACGCTCTCGAGTCAATCGCGAACAACTTTGAGGGAGAAGTAAAGCTTCGCGGAACGATTAAGTCCGCGCTCACCTATCCTGTTGTCGTTTTGATCATGGCGATCGCCGCTGTCGTTGGCATGCTTATCTTCATCGTTCCGGTGTTCCAGCAAATGTTCGCTGACCTCGGTGGCGAACTTCCTTTGCTGACCCAGATCTTGGTGTGGATGTCAGATGGAATGAAGTTTGTGGCGCCGATTCTTGTCGTTGCTGGAGTAATTTTTGCCGCATGGTGGCGCAAGAATAAGCACACTGAGCGTGTGCGCAAGTTCCTCGACCCCTGGAAGCTTCGGATGCCCGTGTTCGGGCCATTGTTCCGCAAGGTTTCGATTTCACGATTCACTCGTAACTTCGGAACAATGTTGGGCGCCGGCGTACCTATTCTTCAAGCGCTGTCGATCGTTGGAGAAACCTCCGGCAACTACGTGATTGAAGAAGCGCTTAAGCGTGTAGCGGACTCCGTGCGTTCAGGTCAGTCGGTGTCAGCTCCGCTAGCCCGCGAAAGTGTCTTCCCCTCGATGGTGACGCAGATGGTCGCGGTCGGTGAAGATGCCGGTTCGATGGAAGTCATGCTTTCTAAGATTGCTGATTTCTACGACGACGAAGTACAAAAGACCACTGAGCAGCTCACGGCTCTCATTGAGCCCCTTATGATCGGCGTTATCGGCGCGATCGTTGGCGTGATGGTGATCGCGCTGTACCTCCCTATCTTCGCCATCTTCGACCAGATCAAGTAACACCTAGCAGCCCCAGGCGGGGACGATGTGGCCCGAGCCGCAGCGTCCCCGTCTGGCTTTAGCGCGGGTGGCAGGGGCGCACCATGCCCTGCAATATCACGTCTGATGACTGACTATTCCGGCACGACTCGCGTTTACCCCCTCGCACTGGGGTCGTAATTCCGCCAGTTCACCCCCGTTTGTGGGATTCTCAGCCGGTGCACATGTTGAGAGTATTTCTGTGGGGGGCTGAGAAGCTCATTTTTCTGGGGGCCCCTGTCCAAGATCCGAACCACAGACAGGAAATCCAAATGATTACTCGTATGCATGAAGCACTGCGCACCAAGCGCAACGACCTCGAGAACGACCAGAAGGGCTTCACTCTTGTTGAGCTCCTCGTTGTTGTTCTGATCATCGGCATCCTTGCCGCGATCGCCATCCCGTTCTTCCTCAACCAGCGCCAGGGCGCTTGGGAATCGCAGGTTAAGTCAGATATCGCTAACTCGGTTATCGCGGCTGAGACCTTCGCGGTGAGCAACAACGGTTCGTTTACTGGTCTTGACGAAACTGGTCTCAAGGACAACGGCTACAAGCCAACTCCGCGAGTTGTGCTCGACAGCGTCACGCCCACTGCCACCTCGTACATTCTCGTCTTCTCGCACTTGGACTACGTCGATGAAACCTGGACGTACACCAGCTCGAACGGTACGACCGTTTTCTCGGGTGACACACCGTAACCCGTAGCTAGACCGTGAACGGGGCGTCGCCAAGCGGCGGCGCCCCGTTTTCACACCTCGGGAGTGATCGCTCTCACGAGAGAACCCTTCTCTCCCGTTTCACCCGAAACCCTTAAACCCGTACGAAAGGGCTCATCATGCATCAGGTTCTACAGCGTCTTCGTAGCTCCGACGCAGGAATGAGCCTTCTAGAAGTACTCGTCGCGATGATGATCTTCGCAATTGTTTCGCTTGGCGTGCTTCACACACTCACCACGGTTCTCAGCGTTACCCGCGATAACCGTTCTCGCGTCGTTGCAGCAAACCTCGCCTCTCAAGAAATTGACTTGGCTCGAGATGCTGGCGACGTTTTCACACTCTTTGATGACACCTACACGAAGACTCTCAACGGCGATGTCTTCACCGTGACCCGTTCCACGCAGTGGGTGTCGTCGAGCAACACTTCGGCATCGTGTGGCACCGGCGGCGGAACCCTTCAGTACAAGCGCATCAACATCGCCGTGACGTGGCCGAACATGCGCCAGGGCACTCAGCCCGTTCGCTTTGACACCCTCCTAGCTCCGGATGATCGAATTAACGACCCGGCGCTCGGAACCATTCTGGTTTCGGTAATTAGTGGCTCCGGTGGAGGTGCTGCGGGAGTGCAAGTGACTGCCACTCCGGCGTCCCCCGCCAACGGTGCCCAAAACCTTTCCGTGTCGCCACCGGCAACTGATGCTCAGGGATGCAGCTACATCCTGAAGGTGGCGCCGGGTAATTACAACGTCAAAGTTTCACGCTCCGGGTACATCACGGATGCCGGTCAGATTACTGCGCCAACCAAGCTCACGCAGGTCGTCGCCGGCACCGCCAGCTCAGTCTCTTTCAACTACGACAAAGCAGCGAAGTTCCGAGTGAAGTACATTTCTGACCCGGTTCCTGCCAAGATCCAGATTCCTAAGGACTTGACCACCTCCTTTAGTAGTTCCTATGGGGTTCATTTGAGCAGCGCCAGCAACGCGAACCTTTCTCGCGATGTTGACCTGTTCCCGTGGCGATCGGGCTACATCGGCTATGCCGGAAAATATGTCGCGAAACCCGAAGACACGACGAGCACTGCGCCGTATTGCGCATCACCGAACCCCGTACTGTGGCCAGAGGTCGACGTGGCAGGGACCATCTATCGCTCGCCAACCCCTGTTCCGGTCGCAGCGAATCCGGGGGACACCGTCGATCTGACTGTTCCGATGGGGCTCGTAGCTGTGAACGGCCTATCGGGGAAGGTTCTTCGGGCGATTTCAACCAACCCGGTATTGGGGAGTGCCGATCCTGGCTGCACCACGAGCAATGTATTGACCTTCGACTCGCTGGCTTCTGACACAACTCACATCGCACTTCCGTACGGCACGTGGCAGATGCAAAAAGCCAGCGGCAGCGGCTGGACGAATCTTGGGTCTAGTGAGGCCAATTCTCCCGTTGTTGGTGGCACCGCCGCCATTCCGGGAATAGTGACTGTTGATCCCCGGGTGGCACCATAATGAACAAATTTCGCACAGCGCTGCTCGCTCATGTTTCGCGAGTCCGTCGTGAAGACGCCGGAGTCACCCTGAGTGAGCTCATCGTCACGATCGCTCTCATGGGAATGCTCTTGGCCATGGTGATGACCATCTTCATCACGTTTACTACCACCTTTGCGAGCGAGCGTTCCGCGACGTCGAACACTGCTGGCGCGACTATCGCGATGAATGAGCTCACGCGAGTCATTCGTTCGGGAACTGAAAACCCTGTGGCTAGTTCAACGCTCAACGATCCCGTGTTTAGCTACGCAGGCGCAGAACACGTCGTGCTGCAGGCCTACCTGGATACGGATGCGGCGAACCCCCAGCCCGTCAAGGTCGAGTTCGTGATTACTGCCGACCGCACCCTCGTTGAGCGGCGTTGGAGTGCCCGCCTCTTGACGTCTGGCTATTTCACTTTTGAGCCAACAGTGGCATCCGAACGGACAGTAGTTCGCCAAATTGCGGTCGGAACGACCCCGGTCTTCCGATTCTTTAATGACCAAAACGTCGAACTTGTCCCTTCTGGCGGAACTCTCACCCTGGCGCAGCGTCGACAGGTGGCGGCTGTCAAGGTGTCGATGACCGTACAAACTGACCCGACCGGACGTGCGAAAACAGCAAGTCTGGAAAATACCGTAGGTATCCCGAACCTCGGTCTCTCTAGGATTGGAATCAACCGATGATCCGATTATTGCGCGCTCGCATCGCCGGAGAACGCGGTGCCGCTCTGCCCATGGTGATCGGCATTACCGTGGTGCTGGGACTGCTCGTCACTAGCGCCGTGGCCTTCGCCACTGGAGGGTTCCGGCAGGCTGCTTCGACGCAACAATGGTCGGCATCGCTCGCTGCGGCATACGCGGGCGTAGAGGATTACCAGAGCCGGCTCTCAGAAGACACCTCCTATGTGCAATACGGAAACCCGGCAGCGACATTTTCTGCCGGTAGTGACGTGCGACTGCCGACCGGGGCGAATGCAAATCCTGCTTTCAATGTCGCAGCGGGTCAGCCCTGGGTGCCCATTCCTGGCGGAGCCGGAGCTTCATCATTCCGCTACGAAGTTGACAACTCCGACTATGCGGGCAGCGGCGTCATTCGTGTGCGTTCGACAGGAAAAGTCGGCGCAGAAACTCGCACCATCGTGGCCGACCTTCGGCAGTCTGGCTTCATCGACTTCCTCTACTTCACTGACTACGAAATTCAGGATCCGGCATTCTCGGGCGAATCAAGCTCGTGCGTTAAATACTGGTGGGATGGCCGCAGCGGCATCTCAGGAAACTGCGGCGAGATTGCCTTCGGTAGCAACGACGTCGTCGACGGTCCAGCCCACTCCAACGACACCATCCGGATCTGTAACGCGACGTTCCTCGGTGCTGTAACGACGAGCTACGCGCCGTCAAGTGGGCTTCGGTACAACCCCCGAGACTCGCGCGGCTACAGCTGCAGCGGACAAACTTTTGGCGTACCGAATTCACCGGCTTTCAGCCCGGTAATTGGAATGCCTGCTACGAACTCTCAGCACCTTCGGGAAACGCGATCAGATCTAGTCACCAACGGTGTTCCTCGTCCTGGTTGCCTCTACACCGGGCCAACCGAGATCACCCTGAACTCGAACGGAACCATCACGGTTCACTCGCCGTGGACAAAGAAAACTCGGATCACGGGCTCGCCCGCGACAGGCGGAAGCACCCCGTCAGAGTGCGGCAACGTTTCCCGAATCACTGGCAGCTCCGGCGACACATTCACATTGCCGCCGAGCAACGTCATCTACGTGCAAGATGTTCCCGCGGTCTCCACCGACCCCAACTACTCGGGAACCAAAAACAATGATCGTCCCTCCGGTCTTAAGTGTGAGGGTGCAGACGGCCAGAGCAACGGAAATGGCATTGGCTACCCGACTCACAATGAGTCCGCATCCAGCAGCTCATACGGATGTCGGTCTGGTGACCTCTTCGTCAAGGGCACGCTCAGTGGGCAGACAACTCTCTCCGCCGAGCACTACGTGTATATAACGGGAAACATTCGGTACAACGACCCGCAAGAGGATGTTTTGGGTCTCGTCGGAAACGACGCTGTGTGGGTTTGGAACCCGGCTCGTAGCAGCTACCAGACCGTGCTCAACGACAGCAGTCGTCACATCGATGCCGCGATCCTGTCCGTCGGGCACACGTTCGCCGTGCAGAACCCCGGTGTGGGTAACGGGCGAGGAACGCTGACGGTAAACGGAGCAATTGCGCAGAAGTTCCGTGGAATCGTGCGCTCGGGAAGCGGCGGATACTCGAAGGACTACGTCTATGACACGCGACTGCGTTACACAGCGCCTCCGAAGTTCTTGTCCCCGGTGACCACAACGTATGGCGTCAACGTGTGGATTGAAGTTTCGCCAGCGTTCGCCTCAACGGGTGCCAAGCTCTGATGACCGCAACTTTTTTACTCGTTATCTTTGCGGTGCTTCTTGGATTAGCCGTCGGCTCGTTCGTGAACGTCGTAGTGTGGCGCGTGCCACGGGGCGAAAAGATTTCGACACCGCCGAGCGCGTGCCCGAAATGCGAGCACGCTATTCGCTGGTACGACAACATTCCCGTCTGGGGATGGCTGTTGCTGCGCGGAAAGTGCCGAGACTGCGGTGAGCCGATCTCTGCTCGCTATCCGCTCGTCGAAGCGAGCACGGCAATTACTTTTGGTGTCATCGCGGCAGTAGTTGGCGCTGAGACGAACCTGATCTGGACCTTGCCGGCCTTTCTCTATTTGGCGGCGATCTCGATCGCCTTGACGCTGATCGATCTCGATACTCAAACACTGCCAAACAAGATCGTGCTGCCGTCGATTCTGGTCGGAGTTGCGCTCTTGGCTCTCGCGAGCGTAGGTACCGGCAATTGGGGTGCTCTCCTCGGTGCCCTAGCCGGTGCGGCAGCGCTCTTCGTCTTCTACTTCATTGTGGCGCTTATCTCTCCACGGGGGATGGGAATGGGCGATGTGAAGTTGTCCGCCGTTCTTGGCCTCTACTTGGGTTGGCTCGGTTGGGGTGTGCTTGCGGTTGGCGCATTCGCCGCATTCTTGTTTGGCGGCGTCTTCGCTGTTGTGCTGCTGCTGATCGGACGGGCGCGTCGTCGCACCGCAATTCCGTTCGGGCCGTGGATGATAGCGGGAGCATGGTTGGGAATTGCTTTCGGATCACAAATTTGGAACGGATATATGGTGGCGAGCGGTCTTAGCTGATCGTCACCGGGGGGATATATGGGAAAGAAACTAGTAGGGCTGGACATCGGCACGACAGCCATTCGTGCTGTCGAGGTCGAGAATCCACAACAACCACGACCAACGATTCTTCGCTTTGGTGAAGTCCCGCTGCCCGAAGGTGCCGTGCGTGCCGGAGAGGTAATTGACTCTGCGACCGTAACCGCAGCCATCCGCAAACTGTGGACACAGACTGGCATCCGTACGAAGGAAGTCGTTTTGGGAGTCGGCAACTCCAAGGTGCTCGCGCGTGACATCAAAGTTCCCCGACTACCACTCAACCAGGTGCGCGAATCGCTTCCGTTCCAAGTGCAGGATCTTCTTCCCGTGCCAGCGACCGAGGCCCTCCTCGACTTCTACCCCGCCGCAGAGGCAGAGGGCGAAAACGGCCCGATGCTCTCGGGAATGCTCGTCGCTGCGATCAAGGCTCCTGTCCTAGTGAACGTGAACGCGGCGGTTGCTGCTGGCGTCCACCCGGAGAACGTCGATCTCTCACCCTTCGCGCTCACGAGACTTTTCTCGGGGCCGGAGTCAGCGAACCTCACAACTCTTTTGGTTCACATCGGTGCCGCTACCACTACGCTCGTCGCCCTCGATGGCCACGTACCTCACTTTGTGCGTCTTCTCCCCAGCGGAGGAGCCGACATCACCAAGGGAATTTCGCAGCGCATGGACATCTCGACGCGTGATGCCGAAGCGATCAAACGCTCGGTTGGTGTTGTTGCCGCGCGCGCAACGCCAGAGCAGCGCCCAGCACTCGAAGTATCATTCGAACTCGTCAACGAAACACTCTTGGCCATTCGTGCCACGATGCAGTACTTCCAGAACGCGAGAAGTAACCGCGCAATCGATCGCATCGTTATGAGCGGGGGCGGTTCGCGCCTGCTCGGTCTTGTTGAGACAGTCTCCGAATTCACCAAAGTACCGGCGACGCAGCCTGATCCGTTCTCGCTGGTGACTGTGGCTCGTGGCCTTCGTGGCACGGGTGACGCTCAAGATATGTCTCTCGCACTTGGATTGGTCACGGGGGTATCAGCATGAGCGACAAGAAACCAGCAGCACGTCGTGAGGTGAAGGTCGCGATTGCGTACCCACCCCATGTCAGGCTTTTGCCACCAGAGGTCGGCCAACGTAAGGCAGCCAATCGTGCCAGAGGGCGAGCAATTTTTGTCGCCATCATCGCGCTAGGAGTCGCCATTCTTGCGGCGGGTGGCGCGAACCTAGTCTCTCTGCAACGTGTTCTCGCCCTAGATAACGCTCGAGCGACCACGCTCTCACTCACCCAACAACAGGGCGAGTACACCGAGGTACGCACGGCGAACCAGAAGCTCCAATCGAGCACGAGTGCTCGAATTTTCGCGACATCTACCGAGATTTCGGTCAGAACTATTGTGAGTGGTCTGGGCGGCAAGCTTTCCTCCGGCATGGCGATTGGTGCCTACGATTTCGAAACCGCCACTCCGCTTCTGGGATACGGGGAGTCTGTCTCACCGCTAGACCCGGAACGTATGGCAATGTTCAACATCCGAATTCTCGCCCCGACGCTCGCGCAACTTGATGTTTGGGTTCGCTCAGGAGTTGACGTTCCCGGCGTTGCTGACATTTCGGTTGTCTCGGCAGAATGGGACGAGGCGGGGTATTACACCGGTCAAGTAGCAGTTTTGATCAGTCGCGACGCGCTCCTTCATCGCTTCGACGGTTTCGTGCCAGAAGGCGAAGAAGCCGAGTCAGAGGAAGAGGCTGCTCCGGCGCCGACAGAAACACCCGCACCCAGCGAAACTCCCGCTCCCAGCGAAACTCCCGCTCCGGAGGTTGGCACGAATGAAGAGGAGAACGGCTCATGACATTGACACGAATGTGGAGTCTGATCGGTGCCGTCGCGGTCATTGTGATCCTGCTGGCGGGCTATGCCGCCGGAGTAGCGCCCGCGCTCGCGGCTGCCGATAGCGCAAACGAAGAGATCGCCAGCGTTGAGCTGCAGAACTCGCTAAAGAAGAACGAGCTTGCTGATTTGAAAGAACTGTCCGAGAACTCGGACACGTTGTTTGCAGACTTGGCAGAAGTGCAACGGTCAATTCCGACCGGCCACGAAACGTCGGTCTTCGCAAGCAAACTCGGCTCCCTAGCCGCAGCAGCTGGCGTTACGCTGGTGAAAATCAGCTATGTCAGCGCTGCGGATGCGCTAGCACCCGAGGAGGAAGCTGCGCCGGTCGTGCCTGCTGAAGGCGACGAAGCTGGCACTGCTGAAACGGATGCCGCGACCCCTGCTCCCGCTCCTGATGTAGCATCCGCTTCACAGTCGGTGCCCTCAGTGCCGGGTCTAGTAGCTATTGGTGTTGACATCCAGATCGCTGGCTCCTACTCCGCCATTCACACATTCCTCGAGAGTGTCCAGTCTGCCGATAGATCATTTTCCGTCGCGAATGTTTCGGTCGAGGCTGACAGCACCCTGACGACGTGGGAGATGACAATTAGCGGCGCCGTCTATGTGCTGCTTGATGGCCCGACCACGATTGTTTCCACCGGTGAAGGAACCAACGTCAACTAGACGCAGATGAGACTCGAGAACGCCACGATGCACTCAGTCGTGGCGTTCTCCTCATTTTTGAACCTTCGCTCAGTAGACTAGGCTCATCAGTCGCTGGCACGAGGAGGCAACAGTCATGACCGATCCATCTGTAGAGCGTGGTTCTTCCGATCTGAACCACGACAACATTGAGGATGCCGTAGTCGTTGACGAGACGGCCACCGACGAAGCAACAGCAACGACGGCCACGCCGCTTGTAGAGCCTGCTGTCGACTCATCTGCTGCATCTGCTGACCCTGTCTACGACGACGCGACGGTCGAGGCCGAAGCCGAACCGTTAGCAGAACCAGTGGTTGAGTATGAGCCCGAGATCGTCACCGAGGCTGAGCCCAACGTTACGAGTGCCGCTGGCGCCACGAGCACTTCGGCATCCGGCGAACCGCGCGTTGTTTACGTAACCGCGCCGACACCGCCCAAGGCGGCAGGCAACCGCGGCTTTGGTGTGTTCATCGCCCTCGTTTCCACCCTGGTTTTCGCCATCGTCTTCGCGATCGCCGTTGCGATTGTTAACGCCGTACAGGCAGGTCGAGTGGATATCGGGTTCGTGCAGCAACCTGCGTTTTACGTGCCCATTGCGTTCTTCGCTCTCGGGTCGATCATTATTGCCCTCCTCGTGAACCGTGCGGGCTGGGCAGCTCACGTGTTCGCCAGCATCATTGTTGGACTAGTCGTCTATTTCGGCACGGTTGGAGTGCTTCTACTCGCTAACGGCGTCATCCAGAACACTCCAGAGCAGGCTCAGTTGCTCTTCGCCCTCGCACTCATTGATCCGCGAGTGATTGCTGGCGGATTGATCGCACGCGAAGTCGCATTGTGGACCGGTGCACTAGTCGCCAAGCGCGGCCGCAAGGTGACCGAGCGCAACCGTGAAACCCGCGCGCAGTGGGAAGCAGAGGTCGCAGAGAAATCTGCAGCTCAGCACTAGTCGCGATTGCGCAGTCATCAGGAAGTTTTGCTTGCTGCGTGCGCGCTGTGACCATTTGACCCCGGCCGGTCCGGGGGGCTATTCTTTCTGAGGTGTGCGCTTTGTCGTGCGCTTGAACCGTGCCATCGGCCCAAACCGCTATTGCGGGGTTCATGCGTGAGTCACTTCACACCACAGGGTTCAGTCTTCTGGCTGACCCCCACGGCATATTCGCAAACCATCCGATCAGTTCGGCTGGGGCGTGGGTCCAGATGAACTCGAAGTTCTGAGAAGAGCTTCGAATGCTAACCATCATGACGCTGTCACCGTGCAGCAAAATCAAGGAGTAATTTAGTGCCCACCATTCAGCAGTTGGTGCGTAAGGGACGCTCGCCGAAGGTCGTTAAGACCAAGGCTCCCGCCCTTAAGTCCAACCCGCAGCAGCGCGGCGTTTGCACGCGTGTCTACACAACAACCCCGAAGAAGCCGAACTCGGCTCTCCGCAAGGTTGCTCGTGTCAAGCTTTCCAACGGCACCGAGGTCACCGCGTACATTCCCGGAGAAGGTCACAACCTTCAAGAGCACTCGATGGTGCTCATCCGTGGTGGTCGTGTAAAGGACCTCCCCGGTGTTCGCTACAAGATCGTTCGCGGAGCGCTCGACACCCAAGCCGTTAAGAACCGTAAGCAGGCTCGTAGCCTCTACGGCGCGAAGAAGGATAAGAAGTAATGCCTCGTAAAGGACCAGCACCAAAGCGTCCCGTAGTCGCGGATCCGGTTTACGGCGCCCCCATTGTCAGCCAGCTTGTCAACAAGATCCTTCTTGATGGCAAGAAGGGCCTCGCAGAGCGCATCGTTTACGGCGCACTCGCAGGCGTTACAGAGAAGACCGGCCAAGACGCCGTTGTCACGCTCAAGAAGGCACTCGATAACGTGCGTCCGACCCTTGAGGTCAAGTCGCGTCGTGTCGGTGGCTCGACCTACCAGGTTCCTGTTGAGGTCAAGTCGCACCGAGCAAACACTCTTGCATTGCGTTGGCTCACGAGCTACGCAAAGGGTCGTCGTGAAAAGACGATGACTGAGCGTCTCACCAATGAAATTCTGGACGCATCGAATGGACTCGGCGCCGCTGTAAAGCGTCGTGAAGACACCCACAAGATGGCCGAATCGAACAAGGCATTCGCTCACTACCGCTGGTAGTAGCTGCTCGTAGTGAAGCGAGTCAGGCTTTGTCTGACTCGCTTCACTATTGAGATTCTTTCTTTTCAATCAAACTTTCGGAGGAACCTGTGGCACAGGACGTGCTCACCGACCTGACTAAGGTCCGCAACATTGGCATCATGGCTCACATCGATGCTGGCAAGACCACAACGACTGAGCGCATCCTTTACTACACGGGTGTAAACCACAAAATTGGTGAAACTCACGATGGTGCGTCGACTACTGACTGGATGGAGCAGGAGCAAGAGCGTGGCATCACGATCACGTCTGCTGCTGTTACCTGTTTCTGGAACAAGAACCAGATCAACATCATCGACACCCCCGGCCACGTTGACTTCACGGTTGAGGTGGAGCGTTCGCTCCGCGTTCTCGACGGTGCCGTTGCCGTGTTCGACGGTAAAGAGGGTGTAGAACCGCAGTCGGAGACTGTTTGGCGCCAGGCCGACAAGTACGACGTTCCCCGCATCTGCTTCGTCAACAAGATGGACAAGATGGGCGCGGACTTCTACTACACCGTAGACACCATCGTGAAGCGCCTCGGCGCTCGCCCCCTCGTTCTTCAGCTCCCTATCGGACTCGAATCTGCGTTCGAGGGTGTTGTTGACCTCGTTGAAATGCGCGCACTGACGTGGCGTGGAGACTCCAAGGGTGACGTCGAGATGGGCTCAAAGTACGCCATCGAAGAGATCCCAGAAGACCTCAAGGAGAAGGCTGCGGAATACCGCACCGCTCTCCTCGAGGTTGTTGCTGAGACTGATGACGCCATCATGGAGCGCTACTTCGCCGGCGAAGAGATCACTGTTCCTGAGATCAAGGCTGCGATTCGCAAGCTGACAGTCAACAGCGAGATCTACCCCGTTCTCTGTGGTTCTGCATTCAAGAACCGTGGCGTTCAGCCCATGCTTGACGCCGTTATCGACTACCTTCCTTCGCCGGTTGACGTGCCTCCCATGGAAGCACGCGACCCCCGCGATGAAGACAAGATCGTCATCCGCAAGCCTGACTCCTCGGAGCCGTTCTCGGCTCTGGCCTTCAAGGTTGCAGTGCACCCCTTCTTCGGTCGCCTCACGTACATTCGCGTGTACTCGGGACACCTTGACTCTGGTGGAGCTGTTGCTAACTCCACCAAGGGCAAGAAGGAGCGCATCGGGAAGATCTTCCAGATGGCTGCCAACAAGGAAATCCCTGTCGACAGCGTTACCGCTGGACACATCTACGCCGTTATCGGCCTCAAGGACACGACGACCGGTGACACCCTGTGTGACCTGAACGACCAAGTTGTTCTTGAGTCGATGACGTTCCCGGAGCCCGTTATTGAGGTTGCGATCGAGCCGAAGACGAAGGCTGACCAAGAAAAGCTTGGTCTCGCCATTCAGAAGCTTGCTGAAGAAGACCCCACGTTCCGTACCGAACAGAACCAGGAAACTGGCCAGACGGTTATCAAGGGAATGGGTGAACTTCACCTCGACATCCTCGTAGACCGCATGAAGCGCGAATTCAACGTTGAAGCCAACGTTGGTAAGCCGCAGGTTGCGTACCGCGAAACGATCCGTCGCATTGTGGACAAGCACGACTACACCCACAAGAAGCAGACGGGTGGATCGGGTCAGTTCGCAAAGGTCCAGATTTCGCTCGAGCCGATGGAAGTTTCCGGCGACACCGTTTACGAATTCGTGAACAAGGTCACCGGTGGCCGTATTCCTCGTGAATACATCGGATCGATCGATCAGGGCTTCCAGGCGTCAATGGGTGTCGGAGTCCTCGCAGGATTCCCGATGGTCGGCGTCAAGGGAATTATCCTCGATGGTGCTGCTCACGATGTTGACTCGTCAGAAATGGCGTTCAAGATCGCGGGAACGATGGCATTCAAAGAGGCAGCGCGCAAGGCTGACCCAGTTCTCCTCGAGCCGCTCATGGCGGTCGAGGTTCGTACTCCCGAGGAGTACATGGGAGACGTCATCGGTGACCTAAACAGTCGCCGCGGACAGATCCAGTCCATGGAGGACGCGACCGGCGTAAAGGTTGTTCGCGCCCACGTACCGCTGTCGGAAATGTTCGGTTACGTCGGTGACTTGAGGTCGAAGACCTCGGGTCGCGCGGTGTACTCGATGACGTTCGACAGTTACTCTGAGGTTCCCCGTGCGGTAGCTGACGAGATTATTCAAAAGAACAAGGGCGAGTAATCGCCGCACTACCAGCGCGCAACTAACATAGATACACACCAACTTGCGAAACATTCGGCAGTGAAAAGTCGTCGAGTGCAGAGCAACCGAGTCCTGAGGAGGACCCACAGTGGCTAAGGCCAAGTTCGAGCGGACCAAGCCGCACGTAAACATCGGAACCATCGGTCACGTCGACCACGGAAAGACCACGCTCACCGCAGCGATCTCGAAGGTACTTGCAGACAAGTTCCCTTCGGCGACCAACGTTCAGCGTGACTTCTCGTCGATTGACTCGGCTCCGGAAGAGCGTCAGCGCGGCATCACGATCAACATCTCGCACGTTGAGTACGAGACCACCAAGCGCCACTACGCACACGTAGACGCTCCGGGCCACGCTGACTACATCAAGAACATGATCACCGGTGCAGCTCAGATGGACGGTGCAATCCTCGTGGTTGCAGCGACCGACGGACCGATGGCTCAGACTCGCGAGCACGTACTGCTCGCCAAGCAGGTCGGCGTGCCGTACCTGATGGTCGCACTCAACAAGTCCGACATGGTTGATGACGAAGAGATCCTTGAGCTCGTTGAGCTCGAGGTTCGTGAACTTCTCTCCAGCCAGGGATTCGATGGCGACAACGCTCCTGTTGTTCGCGTATCGGGCCTCAAGGCACTTGAGGGTGACGAGAAGTGGACCCAGTCCATCCTCGACCTCATGGACGCTGTTGACGAGAATGTTCCTGACCCCATCCGCGACAAGGACAAGCCGTTCTTGATGCCGGTTGAGGACGTCTTCACGATCACTGGTCGTGGAACCGTTGTTACGGGCCGCGCCGAGCGTGGAACGCTGTCGATCAACTCTGACGTTGAGATTGTTGGAATCCGTCCGACCCAGAAGACCACGGTCACTGGTATCGAGATGTTCCACAAGCAGCTCGATGAAGCATGGGCTGGCGAGAACTGTGGTCTGCTTCTTCGTGGAACCAAGCGTGAAGATGTAGAGCGTGGACAGGTTGTTGTTAAGCCTGGTTCCGTTACACCTCACACGAACTTCGAGGGAACCGCATACATCCTGTCAAAGGATGAGGGTGGGCGTCACAACCCGTTCTACGCGAACTACCGCCCGCAGTTCTACTTCCGCACCACCGACGTCACCGGCGTCATCACGTTGCCTGAGGGCACCGAGATGGTTATGCCTGGCGACACCACTGACATGACCGTTGAGCTTATTCAGCCCATCGCCATGGAAGAGGGCCTCGGCTTCGCCATCCGTGAGGGTGGACGTACCGTAGGTGCCGGTAAGGTAACCAAGGTTCTGGCGTAACTCCAGCACTAATTGCGACTGAGGGTCGAGCCGAAAGGCTCGGCCCTTCGTCGTTTAACGAGTGACTAGTGCCGTCGTTTAGCCAGTTCGGCCCGTAAGACGCGCGGTGAGTGCGCGCGCAGTTGCCACGGTTGCAGCACCGAGTTCGTCCCAGCGCTCGTCGACGGCATCCGCTCTGAAGGTGAGTCCAATGGCCGCTGAGGGGTAGCCGTTTCGGTCAAAGGCTGCGGCACCGACGGATGCGTAGTCGACAGCAACGTCACCGACTTCTACTGCCCAGCCACGCTCGCGAGTTGTCGTTAGCAGTTGGCTGAGCTCAGCCAGAGTTTGGGGCCCCACAGCTTGGCGTCGTGTCAGCGACGCGCGTGAAGGGTAAATTGCGCGCACCTGAGATGACGTGAGTTGGGCGAGCATTGCGCGACCGGTTGCGGTGAGGTGCGCTGGGAGTCGGACTCCTACGGAAGATACGGTCGTTGGTGCGCGAGACCCCTGCACTCGAGCCGCATAGCTGACTTCGGCGCCGCTGAGAACGGCGAGGTGGGCGACGACGGGGATCGGCGCTTGGTTTGCGAGGCTCTGCATGAGTGCGGTGGCCAAACGCGACAGGCGTTCGCTGCGCAATGCCGAAGTGCCTATGTCGGAGACGAGGGCGCTGAGACCGTAGGTGCGATCCTCGGGATAGTGAACGACGAAGCCTTCGTCGATCATGACGGCGAGCAACTGATACACGGATGAGCGGGGCAGCTCTAGTTCGCGCGCGAGGCTCGATGCCTGGACGGGGCCCGGTCGGGATGCGAAGTATTTCAGTACGGCCATGGTGTTTCGGGCTGCAGGGATTTCGGGCATAACACTCCTGTCTGAGATCTCAGACACCATATCGCGTTTTGCTCTCGCGGTGGATGGTCGATAGGCGTTCACTGGGAGCATGATTCTTGACCCAGACATGGCCATCACCATCGGCGTAGGACCTTTGAGCATCCAAGATGTTGTTGCGGTGGCCCGACACGGGGCACCCGTGCAGCTAGATCCCGCTGCCTACGAGGCGATCACTGCATCCCGCGCTGTGATTGACGCGCTGGCTGACGACGTGAGACCCCATTACGGTGTCTCGACAGGCTTTGGGGCTCTTGCGACAAAACACATCGCGCCAGAGCAGCGCCTGCAGTTGCAGAGATCACTGGTTCGCAGTCATGCAGCAAGCTCCGGTGCAGAAATTGACGCCGAGGTCGTGCGCGGAACAATGCTGCTGCGCCTCTCGACGATGGCGACCGGCCGCACAGGAGTCCGACCAGTGGTGGCCGAAACCTATGCTGCGATACTCAATGCCGGCATCACGCCAATTGTGGGGGAGTACGGCAGTCTCGGTTGCTCCGGGGATCTTGCGCCGCTCGCGCACTGTGCGCTGGCTGCCATGGGCGAAGGAGACGTGCGGGTTGCTGGCGAACTCCTGCCGGCATCGGCCGCGTTGCGCGCCGCAGGAATTGAGCCAGTTGTCTTGCACGAGAAAGAAGGGCTCGCGCTCATCAACGGCACCGATGGGATGCTCGGGATGCTCTCTCTCGCGATCACGGATCTGCAGACCTTGCTGACGACCGCCGACCTTGCTGCCGCACTCAGCGTTGAGGGGCTTGCTGGCACCGATCGCGTGTTTGCCGAGGATCTTCAACAACTGCGACCACACCCGGGCCAAGCGCAGTCCGCAGCCAACATGCGTTCCGTGCTCGCAGGTTCCGGAACTATTGCAGCGCACGCCAGCACCGGCTTCACGAGAGTGCAAGATGCGTATTCGCTGCGGTGCGCACCCCAAGTTCACGGTGCAGCCCGCGACACCGTCGAGCACACCACGGTGGTCGCGAATCGTGAACTAGCAAGCGCAATAGACAACCCTGTAGTCACTCTCGATGGCCGGCTGGAGTCCAACGGAAACTTCCATGGTGCCCCTGTCGGCTACGCCCTAGATTTTCTTGCGATCGTGACCGCGGATGTCGCGAGCATGAGCGAACGTCGCACCGACCGCTTTCTCGACAGCAACCGTAATGGCGGACTCAACGCCTTCCTCGCTGGCGACCCCGGTGTTGATTCCGGCCACATGATTGCGCAGTACACCCAGGCGGGAATCGTGAGTGAGTTGAAGAGGCTGGCGGCACCGGCATCCGTCGATTCGATTCCGACGAGTGCGATGCAGGAAGATCACGTGTCGATGGGCTGGAGTGCTGGTCTCAAGTTGCGCCGAAGCATTGACGGTCTCTCGCGAGTCATTGCCATCGAGCTCCTCACCGCCGCCCGCGGAATTGAGATGCGGGGAGAGACACCATCGCCAGTTTCGGCGTCAGTGATTGCTGCGATTCGCGAGCACGTTCCCGGTGCTGGGCCAGACCGGTATTTGGCGCCGGATATCGCCGCGAGCGTTGAGCTTGTTCAGTCCGGCGCGCTGCTGGAAGCCGCCAGATCCGTCACCACGCTTCACTAGCCTCGACCGTCATTAGGAGCAGTCATGATTACCGCACACCGTGGAAGCACTCTCAATACTTTGGGTTGGCAGCAGGAGGGCGCATTGCGCATGCTGCAGAACAATCTCGATCCTGAGGTTGCCGAGCATCCTGAAGATCTCGTTGTGTATGGGGGCACCGGTAAGGCGGCGCGCGACTGGCCAAGCTATCACGCCATCATTCGTTCGCTCACGACCCTCAAAGGCGATGAGACTCTGCTCGTTCAGTCGGGAAAGCCGGTTGGCGTCATGCAGACGCATGAGTGGGCGCCTCGAGTTCTTCTCGCTAACTCGAATCTGGTTGGCGATTGGGCGAACTGGGATGAGTTCCGCCGCCTTGAGCAGTTGGGGCTCACAATGTACGGCCAGATGACGGCGGGGTCTTGGATCTACATCGGCACGCAAGGCATCCTGCAGGGAACTTATGAAACGTTCTCGGCGGTCGCGGCGAAACGATTCGGTGGAACTTTGGCTGGCACGATTACTCTCACTGCTGGCCTCGGAGGCATGGGTGGCGCTCAGCCCCTCGCGGTAACCATGAACGATGGTGTTGCTATCTGTATCGATGTTGATCAGAGCCGCATCACGCGTCGCATTGATCATGGATACCTCGATGTGGAGGCGAAGTCACTCGCTCACGCGGTGGAGCTGGCGGTTGCTGCCCGCGATGCCAAGAAACCGTTGTCGATCGGTGTTCTCGCGAATGCGGCGGCGGCGGTGCCCGAGCTCCTTGCCATGGGTGCGCCCATCGATATCGTGACCGACCAGACGAGCGCTCACGACCCACTCGCCTATCTTCCGCTCGGCGTCGATTTCACTGACTGGGAGGATGCTCGCCGTGATCCGGGCTTCGCGCAGCGCTCGCGGGAGTCAATGGCCATCCATGTCGAGGGAATGGTCGGCTTCCAGCAGCAAGGAGCCGAAGTGTTCGACTACGGCAACAATCTCCGCACTGAAGCGCTCGCGGCGGGTTACGCGAACGCGTTTGCCTTTCCAGGTTTTGTGCCTGCCTATATTCGTCCCCTCTTCGCTGAGGGCAAGGGCCCGTTCCGTTGGGCGGCGCTCAGTGGCGAAGCCAGTGACATCCACAAGACGGATCAGGCGATTCTCAAGCTCTTCCCGGAAAACGAATCGTTGGCTCGCTGGATCAAGCTGGCGGGGGAGAGGGTGAAATTCCAGGGACTCCCTGCGCGTATCTGCTGGTTGGGTTATGGCGAGCGAGACAAGGCGGGACTTCTGTTTAACGAGATGGTGTCTTCTGGTGAATTGGCGGCGCCTCTCGCTATCGGGCGTGACCACCTCGATAGTGGTTCGGTCGCGTCGCCGTATCGCGAGACGGAAGCTATGAAGGACGGCTCGGATGCGATTGCCGACTGGCCGTTATTGAACGCGCTTGTTAACACCTCGTCTGGTGCCACGTGGGTGTCGATCCATCACGGAGGTGGAGTCGGTATTGGTCGATCGATTCACGCTGGCCAGGTGACGGTTGCTGACGGGACAGAACTCGCAGCACAGAAACTCGAAAGGGTGCTGACGAACGATCCGGGAATGGGCGTTATCCGTCACGTCGATGCTGGCTACGATGAAGCCATTGCTGTCGCTGACAATCTTGGCGTGCGCATCCCGATGACGGAAGGTGACAATGCTCAACTCTGATCCGCTCTGGCCGCGTGCGGGGGGCTGGCCTTCGCCGGTTGATGAAGAGTGGGCGGATGTCGCGCTCATTGGTATGCCGACGTCGCGCACGTCACTCTCGCCGACGCAGGCGCATACGACTCCTGCTGCGGTGCGTGAACTGTTGTGTCGCTATGCAGCGCTGACTGAGCTCCGCATCGTGGATGTGGGTAATGTGCGCGAGCCGGATCTCAACGAGCAGGGGGCGATCGATGCGGTCGCGGCGTTGCGGGCAGACTTCGTAATCGCGTTGGGGGGCGACAATGCGACGACTGTGCCGACGGCGCTGGGGCGGTGGGGTGATGCTGTTGATACTGCTGGTCTCATCACTCTTGACGCTCACTATGATTTGCGCGATGGCACCACCAATGGTTCTCCTGTGCGGCGTTTGCTGGAGGCTGGCCTTGATGGGCGTCGTGTTGTTCAAATCGGCATCGAGCCTTTGGCGAACTCGCTCGCGTATGCCGAGCGTGCTCGCGATGCCGGTATTACGGTAATCACGCGTGATGAACTGCGGGTGCGGTCTATGGAAGATGTGATGGCTCAGGCGCTAGAAATTGCTGGGGCCGGTGGTGGCCCGATCCATGTCGACTTTGATGTGGATGTGTGCGATCGCGCTGTAGCTCCGGCGTGCCCAGCATCGGTTCCTGGGGGTATTTCGGCGATTGAGTTGCGCGCTGCGGCTCGAATCGCGGGCGCTCACTCTGCGGTCTCATCGATTGACCTCGTTGAAGTGGATGCCGCTTCCGACTCGGCAGATGAACGAACGGTGCGTTTGGTCGCGCTCTGTGTTCTTGAGGCGATTTCGGGCGTTGCGTTGCGATGACCGCGACCACCGGCATCCCGCTCCCTAACGCTGCACCGCGCAGCACAGTGATTGACAACATTGGCGTTCTGCTGACTCATGACGTTGAGCGGCCAGAGTTGACCGATGCTGCGATCGTTTTTGAGAATGGTCGCGTTGCGTGGTGGGGCGCGTCTGCAGCGGCACCAACTGCGGATGTCCGGGTCGATGCCGAGGGCGGGTGCGTGCTGCCGGGTTTCGTCGATAGTCATAGTCACTTGATGTTTGCCGGGGATCGTTCGGACGAGTTTGAGGCGCGGATGGCGGGGCGCCGCTATGAGGCTGGCGGGATTCGTCGCACTGTTGCGCTGTCCCGTGACGCCAGTGACGCCGAGCTTTTCGCGAATGCGGCGAAGTTGGTTGCAGAGATGCGCCGTCAGGGGACAACGACGGCAGAGATCAAGAGTGGTTATGGTTTGAGCGTGCACGATGAGGCGCGGATGTTGCGTCTCGCCTCTACGCTCACGTCGGAGACAACGTTCTTGGGAGCTCACGTTGTGCCTACGGAGTTTGCTGATGATCGTGCCGCTTACGTGCGGCTGGTCGTTGGGGAGATGCTCAATGCTTGTGCGCCGTATTCACGTTGGATCGACGTGTTCTGTGACAACGGGGCCTTCACTGAAGAAGAGACGCGCACCATCATCGGCGCTGGGCAGGCGCGTGGGCTTGGTGCACGACTTCATGGCGCACAGCTTGGTGAGTCCGGCGCTGTGCAGCTTGCCGTTGAGTTGGGGGCGGCAAGTGTCGACCACTGCACGTATCTCAGCGATGCTGATGTTGATGCGCTCGCTGGCAGCAACACAGTGGCTGGAGTGCTGCCCGGGGTGGAGTTCTCAACGAAGCACCCCTTTGTGGATGCGCGGCGTCTCCTTGACGCCGGAGTGACGGTTGCTCTGGCCAGTGATTGCAATCCGGGTTCCAGTTTCACGTCATCCATCCCGTTCTGTATAGCGCTCGCGGTGCGAGACATGGGGATGACATCTCTCGAGGCGGTTACGGCGGCTACGATGGGAGGTGCCCGTTCTTTGCGCCTCGACGATGTCGGGCATTTGGCGTTGGGTGCCCGCGCAAATGCTCAAATTCTGGATGCTCCGAACTATCGTCATTTGGCCTATCGTCCCGGTGTTCCGCTGGTCGCGAGCATCTTTGTGGATGGCGTGCACGAGCTGGTGAAGCGCCCTCACTAAATAGGTGCACAATTCCGACACGCCCGGGTTGCAGCAAATGCCCGGATGTGACAGACTCTTCTAGTTCAACATTTCGCCACCTCGTGTGTGCGAATCACTCCCAGGCAGTGCATAGTTCCACAAGGTGTGCCTTACGCAGAGCGTGAGTCATGCAAGGTGTAGTAGCTAGGCCGCGGGGAGCAGAACCAAGCTTAACCAACTCCCCACAACCTCTCGAAAGAGAACATCGTCTTGAGAAAGATGATTTGCGGGGAAAGTGTGTGCCGGCTAGCCAGCACATTCTCCTCGCATTTACGCGAGTTGGTACTACGAGCAGCGACAGCAAGAACTTGACAGATAAATAGTGGTGCGAAAGCAGAAGTGCTGAGCGTCTTCGGGTGGCAACATCCGGCGTCGAACAGCCCAGGTGCACGCAGTGCAGCCAAAGTACTAAGGGAAGAGAGCCAGTCATGGCGGGACAAAAGATCCGCATTCGACTTAAGTCGTACGACCACGAGGTCATCGACTCGTCGGCACGCAAAATTGTTGACACGGTTACCCGCGCGGGTGCCACGGTAGTAGGCCCAGTGCCTCTGCCCACCGAGAAGAACGTGATTGCGGTCATCCGTTCTCCCCACAAGTACAAGGACAGCCGCGAGCACTTCGAGAAGCGCACCCACAAGCGGCTCATCGACATCATCGACCCGACGCCCAAGGCTGTGGATTCGCTTATGCGTCTCGACCTGCCGGCCGACGTCAACATCGAGATCAAGCTTTAGCTCGCGCAGTTATTGAGCGACAGAGCCGATAAGGAAAATAATGTCTATAACTAAGACGACTAAGGGTCTGCTGGGCAAGAAGCTCGGTATGACTCAGGTTTGGGACGAGAACAACAAGCTCGTTCCCGTGACTGTTGTCGAAATCACCCCGAACGTTGTTACGCAGCTGCGTACGCCCGAGGTTGATGGATACAGTGCAGTTCAGATCGCGTACGGCCAGATTGACCCTCGTAAGGTCAACAAGCCGCTCACCGGTCACTTCGACAAGGCTGGCGTTACGCCTCGCCGTCACATCACCGAGATTCGCACCCCTGACGCCGCGGAGTACACCGTTGGTCAGGAGCTCGCGGTCGACATCTTCACCCCAGGCTCGAAGGTCGACGTTGTCGGCACGAGCAAGGGTAAGGGTTTCGCCGGTGTTATGAAGCGTCACAACTTCAAGGGTGTATCTGCGAGCCACGGTTCGCACCGCAACCACCGCAAGCCTGGTTCCATTGGTGCCTCGTCGACCCCCAGCCGTGTCTTCAAGGGCATGCGCATGGCCGGTCGTATGGGTGGTGACCGTGTAACGGTTATGAACCTCGCCGTCCACGCGATCGACCTTGAGAAGGGACTCGTGCTCATCAAGGGCGCCGTTCCCGGAGCTCGCGGTCGCATCGTCTTCGTCCGCAACGCAGTGAAGGGGGCGTAGTACACATGGCTACCTCCATCGACGTCATCGACGCCAAGGGCAAGAAGGTCGACTCTGTTGAGCTTCCCGCCGAAATCTTCGACGTGCAGACCAACGTTCCCCTCATCCACCAAGTTGTTGTCGCTCAGCGCGCAGCAGCACGTCAGGGTACGCACAACACCCTGCGTCGCGGTGAAGTTTCGGGTTCAGGTCGCAAGCCGTTCAAGCAGAAGGGAACCGGTCGCGCTCGTCAGGGCTCGATCCGTGCTCCTCAGATGAAGGGTGGTGGAATCGTTCACGGTCCACACCCGCGTGATTACTCACAGCGCACCCCCAAGAAGATGATTGCTGCAGCACTTCGCGGCACATTGTCCGACCGGGCTCGCGGTGAGCGCATTCACGTCATCGACGCTCTGTCCGTAGACAACAAGCCTTCGACGAAGACTGTTTCGGCACTGCTCACGAGCATCGCTCCGAGCAAGAACGTTCTCGTCGTGCTTCAGCGCGAAGATGCGATCAGCCTCAAGAGCATTCGTAACCTCGACTCGGTTCACGTTTTGTCCTACGACCAGCTCAACGCCTACGACGTCGTCGTCAGCGACGACATCGTGTTCAGCAAGGGCGCTTTCGACGCGTTCGTTGCGTTCAACACCAAGTCTTCGAACAAGGAAGAGGTCAGCGCATGACCGTCACGTACAAGGACCCACGCGACATCATCATCGCTCCCGTGGTTTCCGAGAAGAGCTACAACCTGATCGACATGGGTAAGTACACCTTCGAGGTAGACCCCCGTGCGAACAAGACCGAGATCAAGCTCGCTATTGAGAAGATCTTCAGCGTCAAGGTCGATTCGGTCAACACGTTGAACCGCACGGGCAAGACCCGTCGTACCCGTTTCGGTATGGGCAAGCGCAAGGACACCAAGCGCGCCATCGTCACGCTCAAGTCCGGTTCCATCGACATCTTCACCGCTGTCGGCTAGGGACCAAGGAGAAACTAATGGCTATTCGCAAGTACAAGCCCACGACGCCTGGTCGTCGTGGATCCTCGGTTGCAGACTTTGCTGAGATCACCCGTTCGACCCCAGAGAAGTCGCTTCTGCGCCCTCTGCCGAAGACTGGTGGCCGCAACAACGCAGGTCGCATCACGAGCCGTCACGTTGGTGGTGGCCACAAGCGCCAGTACCGCGTCATCGACTTCAAGCGCAACGACAAAGACGGCGTAAACGCCCGCGTTGCCGAGATCGAGTACGACCCCAACCGCACCGCACGTATCGCACTGCTTCACTTTGTTGATGGCACAAAGCGCTACATCATTGCGCCTAACAAGCTCAAGCAGGGCGACATCATCGAGTCGGGTGCCGGTGCTGACATCAAGCCAGGCAACAACCTGCCGATGAAGAACATCCCCGTGGGTACGGTCATTCACATGATCGAGCTTCGCCCCGGTGGTGGCGCCAAGATGGCCCGCTCCGCTGGTGCATCTGTTCGACTCGTTGCAAAAGAAGGCCCCTACGCGCAGCTGCGTTTGCCTTCCGGAGAAATCCGCAACGTTGACGTTCGTTGCCGTGCAACGATCGGCGAGGTCGGCAATGCCGAGCAGTCGAACATCAACTGGGGTAAGGCCGGCCGTATGCGCTGGAAGGGTGTCCGCCCAACAGTGCGTGGTGTCGCCATGAACCCCGTCGACCACCCCCACGGTGGTGGTGAGGGTAAGACGTCCGGTGGACGTCACCCCGTTTCCCCTTGGGGCCAGGCAGAGGGGCGCACTCGTAAGCGCAAACTGCCCAGTGACAAGCTCATCGTTCGCCGCCGCAATGTCGGCAAGAAGCGCAAGTAGTAGGAGAGTCAGAAGATGCCACGCAGTCTGAAGAAGGGCCCCTTCGTCGACGACCACCTCCTACAAAAGGTTGTCAAGGCGAACGAAGCCAAGAGCAAGAACGTAATCAAGACCTGGTCGCGCCGCTCAATGATCGTTCCAGCAATGCTGGGTCACACGATCGCGGTTCACGATGGTCGCAAGCACATTCCGGTATTCATCACGGAAACCATGGTTGGTCACAAGCTCGGCGAGTTCTCGCCGACACGTACCTTCCGCGGACACGTGAAGGACGACAAGAAGGGTCGTCGCCGCTAACGCGGTGGCGTAGGAGGTAGAGAAATGGTGGAGTCGATCGCACGTGTGCGTCACATCCGCGTGACCCCTATGAAGGCTCGTCGCGTTGTCAACATGATCCGCGGCAAGCAAGCACAGGAAGCATTGGCTATTTTGAAGTTCGCACCTCAGGGTGCTAGCGAGCCGGTGTACAAGCTTGTTGCGTCTGCAATCGCCAACGCGCGAGTCAAGGCAGATGCAGCAAACAGCTACTTGGACGAGCAGGATCTGATCATCTCGAAGGCGTTTGTCGATGATGGAGCCACGTTGAAGCGTTTCCAGCCGCGTGCCCAGGGCCGTGCGTTCCAGATTTTGAAGCGCACCAGCCACATCACGATTGTTCTGGCCACGCCAGACCACGTCGTTGAAGCCAAGGCCGACAAGGCAGGGAAGAAGTAATGGGACAGAAGGTAAACCCCTACGGTTTCCGTCTAGGAATCACCACCGACCACGTGTCGCGTTGGTTCTCTGACAGCACCAAGCCGGGTCAGCGTTACAGCGACTACGTTGCAGAGGATGTAAAAATCCGCAATCTGCTCAAGTCGAACCTCGACCGCGCAGGTGTTGCTCGCATTGAAATCGAGCGCACCCGTGACCGCGTTCGCGTAGACATTCACACTGCCCGTCCGGGCATTGTGATCGGTCGCCGCGGCGCCGAGGCAGAGCGTATTCGTGGAGAGCTCGAAAAGCTCTCCGGTAAGCAGATTCAGCTGAACATCCTCGAGGTCAAGAACCCCGAGGCTGAAGCTCAGCTCGTTGCACAGGGAATCGCCGAGCAGCTCGCTGCTCGTGTCGCTTTCCGTCGTGCAATGCGCAAGGGTCTTCAGGGCGCCCAGCGCGTTGGTTCGGTCAAGGGTGTTCGCATCCAGGTATCGGGTCGTTTGGGTGGCGCAGAAATGAGCCGCTCAGAGTACTACCGCGAAGGACGCGTTCCGCTGCACACGCTGCGCGCAAACATCGACTACGGCTTCTACGAGGCTAAGACCACGTTCGGTCGTATCGGTGTCAAGGTGTGGGTCTACAAGGGCGACATCACCAACAAGGAGCTCGCTCGCGAGCAGGCTAACCAGAAGTCGTCGCGTCCAGAGCGTCGCGATGGTGGCGACCGTGGCGGTCGTCGCACCGGTGGCCCTTCGTCCGCACCGAAAGCTGAAGCACCCAAGGCAGAAGCCCCCAAGGCCGACGCACCGGTTGCAGCAGGAGTTGAGGCATAACAATGTTGATTCCGCGTAAGGTCAAGTACCGCAAGCAGCACCACCCCTCCCGTAGCGGCCACGCTACCGGTGGAACCACGGTGTCGTTCGGCGAGTACGGAATTCAGGCTCTGACGCCGGCATACGTAACGAACCGCCAAATTGAGGCAGCTCGTATCGCTATGACGCGTCACATCAAGCGTGGTGGAAAGGTGTGGATTAACATCTACCCCGACCGCCCGCTCACCAAAAAGCCCGCCGAAACCCGCATGGGTTCCGGTAAGGGTTCGCCCGAGTGGTGGGTCGCCAACGTCAAGCCAGGTCGCGTGCTCTTTGAGCTCAGCGGCGTGGACGAGACGACTGCGCGCGAAGCACTCACTCGTGCTATTCACAAGCTGCCCCTCAAGGCACGCATCATCAAGCGCGAGGAGGGCGACGCATAATGGCGATCGGATCCAAGGAGCTAGCCCCAGTCGAGCTAGACACTTTTGAAGACGAACGATTGATTGACGAGCTGAAGAAGGCGAAGGAAGAACTTTTCAACCTTCGTTTCCAGGCCGCAACCGGTCAACTGGAAAGCCACGGACGTATTCGCGCTGTCAAGCGCGACATCGCTCGCATCTACACGGTTATCCGTGAGCGCGAGCTGGGCATCCGTGCAACTCCTGCTGCTATCGAGGCTCCTGCCAAGGAGACCAAGAAGCGCAGCACCAAGAAGGCAGTCGCAGCGGATGAAACCGCAGCAGACGCCACTGACGAGACGAAGGAGGCGTAGTCATGGCCAAAGTTGAAGACAAGAAGACCGCGGAGACCGCCGAGGTCGCTCGTGGGTACCGTAAGACCCGTCGCGGAATCGTAACGAGCGACAAGATGGACAAGACCATCGTTGTCATCGTTGAAGACCGCGTAAAGCACCCGTTGTACGGCAAGGTCATCCGCCGTAACTCCAAGGTGAAGGTTCACGACGAGGCCAATGTGGCCGGCGTCGGTGACTCCGTTCTAATCAGCGAGACCCGTCCGCTCAGCGCCACGAAGCGCTGGCGTCTGGTCGAGATCCTCGAAAAGGCTAAGTAATGCTTCAGCAGGAATCCCGAGTAAAGGTTGCCGATAACACCGGCGCCAAGGAGCTCCTCACGATTCGCGTTCTCGGTGGCTCAGGCCGTCGTTACGCCGGTCTCGGCGATGTCATTGTGGCAACCGTAAAAGACGCGATTCCTGGCGGAAACGTCAAGAAGGGTGAGGTCGTCAAGGCCGTCATCGTTCGCGTCATCAAGCAGACTCGTCGTTCAGACGGTTCATACATCAAGTTTGATGAGAACGCAGCCGTAATCCTTAAGTCTGAGGGTGGAGACCCCCGCGGTACTCGTATCTTCGGACCGGTCGGCCGTGAACTTCGTGACAAGAAGTTCATGAAGATCATCTCTCTCGCACCGGAGGTGCTGTAGTTATGGCAAAGATTCGCAAGGGTGACCTCGTACAGGTCATCAGCGGCCCGACCGAAGAACGTGGCGGAAGCCGCGGCAAGCAGGGTCGCGTTATCCGTGTAATCGCTGGAAAAGACCGCGTCGTCGTGGAGGGTGTCAACTTCGTCACCAAGCACGTCAAGGTTGGTCAGACTCAGCGTGGCACCAAGACCGGTGGTATCGAGACGATGGAGGCACCGATTCACGTGTCCAACATTGCTCTCGTTGACCCCGAGACCAAGCTCCCGGCTCGTGTTGGCTTCACTGTTGGCACCGATGACCGTGGAAAGACCACACGCGAGCGCTTCTTCAAGAAGTCGCGCCGCGTAGAGACCAAGAAGTCGAAGGCAGCTAAGGCTGAGCCCAAGGCTTCGACGAAGGATGCCGAGAAGGCAACCGAGAAGGACGCAGACTAATGACGACGACTGCACCTGCAGCTGGCAAAATCCAGCCGCGCCTTAAGCAGAAGTACCGCACTGAAATTGCGGCGCAGCTCAAGAAGGATCTTGGATTCACCAACGTGCACCAGATTCCGGGGATCGTTAAGGTCGTCGTGAACACTGGTGTCGGTGAAGCTGCTCGCGATGGAAAGATCATCGATGGGGCCGTCAAGGACCTCACTGCGATCACCGGTCAGAAGCCGTATGTAACTAGCGCACGCAAGTCGATCGCTCAGTTCAAGCTTCGTGAAGGACAGCCCATTGGCGCACACGTTACCCTTCGTGGTGACCGCGCTTGGGAGTTCCTTGACCGCCTGATCTCGCTTGCTCTTCCCCGTATCCGCGACTTCCGCGGCCTCTCGGACAAGCAGTTCGATGGCAACGGTAACTACACGTTCGGCCTCACGGAGCAGTCAATGTTCCACGAGATCGATCAGGACAAGATTGACCGCGTTCGTGGTTTCGACATCACAATCGTTACCACTGCAAAGAACAACGAAGAGGGCCGTGCGCTGTTGAAGGCACTCGGATTCCCGTTCCGTTCAGCAGAGAACGCATCTAACTAACCAAGTATCACCAATCGACCAGGTCGGCCTTCGTGTAACGGATGCCGAAACCAGTTGAGACAGGAAACAACATAATGACAATGACAGATCCGGTCGCTGACATGCTGACCAGACTGCGCAACGCCAATTCGGCGCACCACGACAGCGTTTCAATGCCTAACAGCAAGCTGAAGTCGCGCCTGGCTGAAATGCTCAAAGCAGAGGGATACATCCTCAGCTTCAGCACCGAGGACGCTCGCGTGGGCCAGACCCTCACGATCGAACTCAAGTACAGCCCCACTCGCGAGCGTTCCATCAAGGGAATCAAGCGCGTTTCGAAGCCTGGCCTTCGTGTATACGCTCGCTCAACCGAAATCCCCAAGGTTCTTGGCGGACTCGGCGTGGCAATTTTGTCCACCTCCTCTGGTCTTCTGACCGACAAAGAGGCGACTAAGAAGGGCGTAGGTGGGGAAGTCCTCGCTTACGTGTGGTAACTCAAAATGTCACGAATCGGAAGACTTCCTATTGATGTCCCCGCTGGTGTCACAATCACCATCGATGGACAAAACGTCGCGGTAAAGGGCCCGAAGGGTGAGCTCGCGCTCACCGTCAAGGCTCCCATCGCTGTAGCGCTTGAAGAGGGCCAGGTTCTCGTAACCCGTCCCAACGACGAGCGCGAATCGCGTTCGCTTCACGGCCTCACCCGTACGCTGATCGCTAACCAGATCGTTGGTGTCACCGACGGTTACACCAAGGGCCTTGAGGTTGTTGGTACTGGTTACCGTGTTACGGCAAAGGGCAGCTCAGTTGAGTTTGCTCTCGGGTACTCACACTCGATCACCGTTGACCCGCCCGCAGGCATTAGCTTCGCGGTCGAGGGAAACAACAAACTAGTTGTCAGCGGCATCGACAAGCAGGCGGTTGGCGAAGTAGCAGCCAACATTCGTAAATTGCGCAAGCCAGAGCCTTACAAGGGCAAGGGTGTGCGCTACGCCGGCGAAGTTGTTCGTCGCAAGGCCGGAAAGAGTGGTAAGTAGACATGGCTCTCGGAACCAGAGGTAAGAGCAAGTCGGCCGCTAAGGGCCGCAGGCACGCACGTCTCCGCAAGAAGGTCGTGGGCACTGAGGTGCGCCCCCGTCTCGTGGTTACGCGTTCAGCGCGTCACGTATTCGTTCAGGTTGTGGATGACTCCAAGGGAGTCACCGTAGCCTCAGCTTCGACCATGGAGTCGGACATGCGTACGTTTGACGGCGACAAGACCGCTAAGGCACGCAAGATCGGTGAAATGGTCGCCGCGCGCGCCAAGGATGCCGGCGTTGACGCTGTCGTATTTGATCGTGGTGGAAGCCGCTACGCAGGTCGCGTTGCAGCTGTCGCCGACGGAGCGCGAGAGGGTGGATTGAACCTGTGAGCGACAACGTGGACAACAAGACAACTAACAAGGAGCAGGCCGTGGCCGCTGAGGCGACTAGCGCCATCTCCGTACCTGAGGTCGTCGTAGACGCCCCAGCAACCGACGTCACAAGCGAGCCTCGCGAGGCTCGTCGTGGCGGCCGTGAGCGTGGCCCCGACCGTGGTGGCCGTGGCGGAAACAACAGCCGCGACAACGACAAGAACCAGTTCCTGGAGCGCGTCGTCACCATCAACCGTGTATCGAAGGTCGTCAAGGGTGGTCGTCGCTTTAGCTTCACCGCGCTCGTCGTCGTCGGTGACGGAAATGGCATGGTTGGTGTCGGTTACGGCAAGGCTCGCGAGGTTCCTCTCGCGATTTCTAAGGGTGTTGAAGAGGCGAAGAAGAACTTCTTCCGCGTTCCTCGCGTCGCCGCATCGATTCCTCACTCGGTCCAGGGCGAGGCTGCTGCAGGCGTAGTTCTGCTGCGTCCCGCATCCGCTGGTACCGGTGTTATCGCCGGTGGTCCCGTTCGCGCCGTACTCGAGTGCGCCGGAATTCACGACGTTCTCAGCAAGTCGCTCGGTTCCTCGAACACGATCAACATCGTTCACGCTACGGTCGCAGCACTCAAGCAGCTCGAAGAGCCTCGCTCGGTAGCCGCTCGTCGTGGCCTCGATGCAGAACACGTTATCCCGGCACGCTTGCTGCGCGCCGAGGCTGAAGCTAAGGCAGGTGTCTGATGGCTGGTCGCCTGAAGGTAACCCAGATCAAGTCCAAAATTAGTGAGAAGCAGAACCAACGCGACACGCTGCGGAGCCTCGGGCTCAAGCGCATCGGATCCGTTGTTGTGCGCGAGGACAACTCGCAGAACCGTGGTTACGTCAACACGGTTGCTCACCTTGTCAAGGTCGAGGAGATTGACTAATGGCTGACGAGAAAGAAACTCCAAAGAAGGCCGCAGCCCCCAAGGCTGCTGCCACCAAGAAGGCTGCACCTGCGAAGGCAACGACAGCTAAGGCTGCACCTGCGAAGGCTGCAACCAAGGCTCCTGCTGCAAAGTCCTCGACCGCTAAGACGGCGTCGAGTGACGATGTGGCAAGTCGCCCGCAGGTTCTGAAGATGCACCACCTCCGTCCCGCTGCCGGTGCTAAGAAAGACCGCATGCGAGTCGGCCGTGGTGAAGGCTCCAAGGGTAAGACCGCGGGCCGTGGAACCAAGGGAACCAAGGCGCGCTACAACATGCGTGTTGGTTTCGAAGGTGGAAACATCAACTTCGTAATGCGTGCACCTAAGCTGCGCGGATTCAAGAACCCGTTCCGCGTTGAATACCAGGTTGTAAACCTTGAGAAGCTCGCGGAACTTTACCCCAAGGGTGGCGATGTAACCATCGCTGATCTCGTGTCCAAGGGCGCCGTTCGCAAGAACGAAAAGGTCAAGGTTCTTGGTCAGGGTGATATTGCGGTTAAGCTGAATGTTGCAGTTGACAAAGTCTCTGGCTCAGCAGAGCAGAAGATTGTTGCGGCCGGCGGTTCGGTTCAGTAACTGTCACTGCGCGAGACGTTAGTGTCGCGCTGGTCACACCGGTGACCAAAGCAGACAGGATGGGTGGGGAATCCCGCATAGGGGTTCCCCATTCGCCCGCAGTACATAGATAATCGGAGGCCTTGTGTTTAAAGCTGTCGCGCGGATTGTTCGCACGCCTGACCTTCGCAGGAAGATCGGGTTCACACTAGGCATCATTGCGCTGTTTAGGCTTGGCTCCTTCATCCCAGCGCCGTTCGTCGACTTTGGCAATGTTCAGCTGTGTCTTGCAGCTAACTCGTCCAGTGGCGGACTGTATGACCTCATCAACCTCTTCAGTGGTGGGGCGCTCCTTCAACTTTCCGTATTTGCGCTCGGAATCATGCCGTACATCACGGCATCGATCATCGTGCAACTACTGCGTGTGGTAATCCCACACTTCGAGACTCTTCACAAAGAGGGTCAGTCTGGCCAGTCAACACTGACCCAGTACACGCGTTACCTCACCATTGCTCTCGCAATCCTTCAGTCAACGACGCTGATCACGGTTGCCAGAAGTGGCGCACTCTTCCAGTCAGCCGGTGTTGCTGAATGTAGCCAACTGATCACCAACGACGCGTGGTACGCCATCCTGCTCATGGTCATCACGATGACCGCCGGCACCGGCCTCATTATGTGGATGGGTGAATTGGTCACCGAACGTGGAATCGGTAACGGAATGTCGTTGCTGATCTTCACCTCGATCGCTGCAACCTTCCCGAGCGCGCTCTGGGGCATCTACGTCAGCAGCGGAATCGAAATCTTCGTTCTCGTGCTGCTGATGGGCATCCTCATCATGGGCGCAGTCGTGTTTGTTGAACAATCGCAGCGACGCATTCCCGTTCAGTATGCAAAGCGCATGGTCGGCCGACGCACCTACGGCGGCAACAACACGTACATTCCGATCAAGGTCAACATGGCCGGCGTGATCCCCGTGATCTTCGCCTCCTCGCTGTTGTACCTGCCAGCATTGATCGCAAACTTCAACCAGCCACAAGCTGGTGAGACCTCTGCAGCATGGGTCGTCTGGATCCAGAACAACCTGGTATCCGGCGATAGCCCGATCTACATGATCGGTTACTTCCTGCTGATCGTAGGCTTTACCTACTTCTACGTTGCTATTACATTCAACCCCGAAGAAGTTGCCGACAACATGAAGAAGTACGGCGGCTTCATCCCCGGTATTCGCGCTGGTCGACCGACCGCAGAATACCTCGACTACGTTTTGACTCGCGTTACTTTGCCTGGCTCGCTCTACTTGGGCCTAGTGGCAATGATTCCGTTGATCGCGTTCGTCGTCATCGGGGCCAACCAAAATTTCCCATTCGGCGGAGCAAGCATCCTGATTATCGTTGGTGTCGGTCTTGAGACCGTCAAGCAAATCGATTCGCAGTTGCAGCAGCGCCATTACGAAGGTTTGTTGCGTTGACACGACTCCTATTGATTGGCCCACCCGGCGCGGGCAAGGGCACGCAAGCAGCGCGTCTCGCTGAAATTTATGGAATCCCTGCAATTTCCACCGGTGACATTTTTCGCAGCAATGTGAAGAATGGCACCGAACTGGGAACCAAAGCGAAGGCATTCATGGATGCCGGCGATAACGTCCCTGATTCCCTCACAAACGAGCTCATCCGTAGCCGACTCGAAGAGGCCGATGCGCAAGACGGTTTCTTGCTCGATGGCTACCCGCGAACGACCGACCAGGTCCGTGAGCTTGACGCATTCTTGGCTAGCCATGGTGCTGCCCTCGACGTCGTCGTTGAGCTTGAAGCAGACCCAGAGGTCGTTGTCGATCGACTGCGTAAACGTGCGCTTGAACAGGGCCGCAGCGACGATACCGAAGCTGTCGTTCGTCATCGTCTTGAGGTCTACAGCGAGCAGACCGCGCCGCTGATCAAGGTATATGCCGCTCGCGACGTGCTCGTCACGATCGATGCACTTGGTGAGATCGATGCCGTCACTGCACGCATCACCGACGCTCTCATTGAGCGCGGAATCGTCGCGACAGACTCCTCGTCTCTCTAGTTCTCGAAACCGCCTAGTTCTCGAAACCGCCTAGTTCTCGATACCGCGCACTAGTTCGTCAATAAACGTTGGAAAGTCGACGGCCTTTCTGACGAGCTGCTGCACATAATCGCGATCCGAAAATACTGTCACGAACTGGTCGAACACTGTTTGGAAAGTTGTTCGGCCGGCGGCGCTAAACGCGATCAACGCGATCACATTCACGCGGTTCTCGCCCCACTGCATTGGTGTCTCGTTGATGACGATACTGATTGCGGTTCGATGGGCGTTCATCGTCATCGCGTGCGGAACCGCGAGAGCGTCCGTGAATGCAGTTGACGACATCCGTTCTCGTTCGATGGCTCCCGTGATGTAGTCGCGTTCTATGACGCCAGCTTCGATCATCCGGTTTCCGAGCGCTTCGATCATGGCCTCTTCGCTTGGGGCACTGAAATTTCGCAGGAATAGCGCCGGATCAAAGAAACGGAGAAGCTCATCGGTGAGGGCGCGACGACGACGCAACCTGCGCACCCGCCCGATGGTCTTTCGGATGCTGTCGACATCCGTTTCTGTCAGGAACGGCTGAATGAGCACAACGTTGTCGGCGAACGAGCGGAGGTCGATAGTCGTGAGCACGAGATCGGTAGACAGCTCGGCGAGATCCACGTCGGTGCGAGTGATCACGATGCGGAGTTGAAGCTCGTCTCCAAGAACAGTCTCGATTCGTTCACGAAGGATGACGTGAAGGTCGTGATAGTTGGGGCAGACGAGCGCCGCCGTCAGTCGGACCTCGCGCTTGGCCTGTCGCTCCAAATGTGATCCGACGTGAAGGGCGATATACGAGATCTCGTCATCGTGGATCGTGATTCGCTCGCTGCGTTGGACTTCCGCCGCGATAAAGACCGCCAACTCGTAAATCATGGGATAACTGGTCTTGATCGACCGAGTCATTGGATTTCGCGAATACGAGAGGTCTTGAGCGCGCAAGATTAGGTTGCGAACGTGAAGTGACAATCGCATGATGAAGTCGTCGTCGTCGAGGTCGACAAGGTACTCCTCGCCCACATGGTGCACGGTTCGGCGAATCCGAGTGATGAGTTCTTCGAGATCGACATCGGAAGTTGAGCTTGCATCCGTGCCGCGGGTAATCACCCGCGTAGTGAGAAGGATCTCTATTTCGTTGAGTTCATCACGAGCGAGATTCACGGAGAAATGTGCCGCGATCAGGGCTCCGAGCTCGTTGGTGAACTCAGGTGCCGCATCGGCAAGTGCCGGGCTCGCTGGTGAGGTTCGATCTGCGGCAATGGCTACGTGAAGCAGCACATGATTAATGCCGTACTCATTTACGAAATAGCCGTGGGCGTCGAGAAGGTCGAGCAGTGAGGTTTTGAAGGCACGAAGGTCTGATGACTCAAATTCGCGCTGAATACTTGCAAGCTCTAAGAAACCTTGAGTGTCTTCGTGGCGGAACATCTTGCTCAGAAGTCGTCTCAGATTTGGCTCAGTGCCCGACAACACTACTAAGGCACCGCGTCGGATGAGCGAGAGACCCTCTTCGGTAACGACCGTCTTGATCTTGCGGAGATCCGCCTCGATCGTCGACTCACTCACAAAGAAACTATCTGCCAGAGCATGGATGTCGATGCCCTCAGGGGCATCACCAAGCCGTCGAACGAGGTGGTATTGGCGATCTCGAGGTCGTTCGGTGTCCCGATTGGATGCACTCTTGAGAAATTCCGCATAGTTATCGCGGTGCAGACGGTAGCCGGCTGTCGATGACTCGATGACTTCGAGGGGGAGCGCCGACGACTTAACCGCGGTGACGTAGCTGCGAACGCTGCGGGTGGTCACGCCGAGCTTGTCTGCGAGTTCGGCCGCAGTCACCCAACCCTCGGCCTGGGCGAGGTGTTCGATTAGTCGTGCATGGTTATCGAGCATCAGGTAACCATTCTCCCGTATGAACGCTTCCGCGGGTGCGGAATGTTCTCTATTGGAGCTGTCCTACGTCTTCACGCCACCATAGAGACTGGAAAGAGTTCGAGTGGTGCTCGCAAGGAGGCGACAACATGTCATCAGTGCTGGTTGTGTGCGGTGCAGGTGCATCAAGTACTTTCTTGGCGCATGCTCTTCGCAATCAAGCGGCCGTCCGCGGCATCAAACACACTTTCATTCCGGCTAGCGTCTCGGCTTTGAGCATGCCGTTGACTTCGGTGGATGTCGTCTTGGTGAGTGCGCACGTCACTGACTTCTTTGAGCAAGCGAAAGCCGCAGCAGAACTAATCGGCGCGACTGCGCTGCAGCTACCCATGCTGAGTTTCACTGCCGCGGGCGCTGACATTGCGCTCGACCTGCTCGATTCTCTCCCTCACGCAACAACAGAAAGCAGAAATCATGGCTGAAAATACTCTTCAGGTTGCGTCATCGCATGGGCTTCACGCCCGTCCGGCGTCGCTCTTTGCGCAAGCGGCCGCAGCATCCGGGATTGCCGTCACCATTTCAAAGGGTGACAAGTCAGTCAACGCTGCCAGCATTTTGAGCGTCATTTCGCTCGGCGTCAGCCACGGTGACGAAGTCACAATTGCGGCAGACGGCGAAGGCGCCGACGCGATCATTGCGGAACTCACCGAAATTCTCAGTACCGATCACGACGAAAGCTAGTCGTGTTCGGTCGCTTCCCTCGCAGTATCCCAACATCACAGATATCGGAGTAAAAAATGACAACGTCGTCTACGACCGCCTCGACAGGCGGTGCACGCGTAGGAGTCCAGAAGTTTGGAACCTTCGTCAGTGGAATGGTGATGCCCAATATTGCGGCATTCATCGCCTGGGGCTTCATCACCGCACTATTCATTCAGACTGGTTGGCTGCCGCTGCTCGGCATCGACCCGGTTTGGGTTCAACAGCTCGGTGGTTGGAGTCTCGATCCTGAAGTAACGAACACCGGTCTTGTCGGGCCGATGATCGTCTACTTACTCCCTCTGTTGATCGCTAACACCGGTGGACGCATGGTCTACGGCACCCGAGGTGGAGTTGTCGCAACGATCGCTACCGTCGGCGTCATCGTCGGTGCCGGCATTCCGATGTTCCTCGGTGCGATGCTGGTTGGTCCCAGCTCGGCTTGGGTCATGAAGAAGATTGACGCGCTGTGGGCGGGAAAGATTCGTCCCGGCTTCGAAATGCTCGTCGACAATTTCTCCGCCGGGATTGTGGCTATGTTGCTTGCGATTGCCTCGTTCTTCCTGATTGCGCCGATCGTTACCGCGATTAGCAAGGGGCTCGAAGGCATCATTGGCTTCCTCGTTGACAACAGCCTGCTGCCGCTCGCGAGCATCTTCGTTGAGCCGGGTAAGATCCTCTTCCTCAACAACGCGATCAACCACGGTGTCTTTACGCCGCTCGGTACCGCTGAGTCGCTGGACAAGGGACAGTCGATCCTCTTCCTCATCGAAGCAAACCCTGGCCCCGGCCTCGGGATCCTGCTTGCCTTCGTTGTTTTCGGTGTCGGTCTGCTGCGCGCGAGCGCTCCCGGCGCGATCCTGATTCAGTTCGTTGGCGGTATTCACGAGATCTACTTCCCCTACGTACTGGCTAAGCCGCTTCTCGTTGTTGCGGCGATCGCTGGTGGAGCTACTGGTGTTCTTACGAACGTCATCTTCCAGTCCGGTCTGCGTGCTCCGGCATCCCCGGGATCGATCATCGCGGTCATTGCACAGACGCCTCCGGGAAGCATCGTTGGCGTTCTGCTGTCGGTTGTCTTCTCGGCTGCAGTGTCGTTTGCCGTCGCTGCCGTCATCATCCGTGCCGGTCGCAAGCGTGACCTCGAGGCAATGGCTAACGGCGACGATGCACTTGCTGCAGCCGTTGCTAAGAACGCTGCCAACAAGGGTCGCGACAGCTCGGTAGGCGACCTGCTCGGAACCGGCGCAGCTGCTGGTGCCGCTGCCGGAACGGCTACCGCTACGAAGATCCAGAATGTGGTCTTCGCTTGCGACGCCGGTATGGGTTCGAGCGCCATGGGCGCGACAGTTCTGCGCAACAAGTTCGCTAAGGCTGGCATCGAAGGCGTCAACGTCACGAATAAGGCGATCGCGAACCTTGATGGCACTGAGGACCTCGTCATCACTCAGGACAAGCTCACGGAACGCGCTCAGCAGAAGGTTCCCGGCGCAATCCATGTTTCTGTTGATAACTTCATGAACAGTCCGAAATACGATGAAGTCGTAAACATGGTTGGCAAGTAACAGGAGACATCATGAGCAAGGTACTCGAGCTAGACCAGATCACAGCGGCTGGCACCGCCCGCACTAAAGAGGAAGCGATCGCTGAGGCGGCCGAGATTCTCATCGCTGCTGGTGCGGTAACGCCCGAGTACCTTGGCTTCATGAAGGCCCGTGAAGAGTTGACTTCAACCTTCATGGGCAACTTCCTAGCCATTCCGCACGGCACGAACGAGGGCAAGGACACGATCTTGTCGTCTGCGCTCTCGTTCGTGCGGTACGCGGATCCCATCGATTGGGATGGCAACGAGGTTCGCTTCGTTGTCGGCATCGCTGGAAAAGACGGTGGCCACATGGACACCCTCGCCGCTGTTGCCACAATCTTTAGCGACAACGATGAAGTGCAGAAGCTCATCGACGCCTCGAGCAAAGAAGAGCTCCTCTCGCTGCTCAGCGAATTGAACAACGCATGAAGGCCGTTCACTTTGGAGCAGGAAACATCGGTCGCGGCTTTGTCGGATTGATTTTGCACAAAGCGGGCTACGAGATTGTGTTCGCGGATGTCGCGGCAGAACTCATCGACCGCCTCGCCTCGGCTGACAGCTATCAAGTCCACGAAGTTGGCGCAGAGCCCCACACGTGGACCGTCGATAACTTTCGGGCACTCAACAGTGCAACCCATGAAGCAGCCGTGGTCGAGGAGATCGCCACCGCCGCCATGGTCACCACGGCTGTTGGTCCCAACATTCTCAAGTTCGTAGCGCCGCTCATCGCACAAGCAATCGAGGCGCGATCGGCAGACCGAGCACCATTGCACGTGTTGGCATGTGAGAACGCGCTCTATGCAACGAACATCCTGCGGGCTGAAATTGCTGTTTCTGTCAACGCGGAGATCTTGGCCGCCAAGGCAATCTTCGCCAACACTGCTGTCGACCGCATCGTGCCAGCGCAGGACCCAGCGGCAGGGCTTGACGTTACCGTTGAAGACTTCTTTGAGTGGGCCATCGAAAGCGGACCATTCGGCGACAGTGTTCCGGAGATTGCCGACGTTCATTTCGTGACCGATCTTGAGCCGTACATCGAGCGGAAACTCTTCACGGTGAATACGGGTCATGCGACGCTCGCCTACCATGGCCATGTCCGAGGGGCGGAAACCCTGGTTGCGGCGATGGCGATCGCTGAGGTCGCTGCCGAAGTCGACGCCGTTCTGGCTGAGACCAGCCAAATGCTTATCGCAAAGCATGGGTTCGATGCCGCCGACCATGCGGCGTACGTGAGCACCTGCATCCGACGGTTCGGTAATCAATACTTGCCGGATACTCCAGAACGAGTTGGGCGTAGCCCACTACGAAAGCTTTCGCGCAACGAACGCTTCATCAGCCCCGCGGCAGTGCTTGCCGCAGCGGGCACCAGACCAAGCGCATTATTGCGTGCCGTGGGTGCAGCGCTTCAGTTTGATGTCGCCGGCGATCCTGAGAGCGTGAGGATGCTGGAGCTGCGCGCATCGCTTTCCGCCGAGGATTTCGTGGCGAAGGTTATGGACTTGCACGAGGGGGATCCGCTTTATGGGGATGCCGTTGAAACTGTGAAGGCGCAATCTTAGCCCCAGCTTGGCGAAACGCCCGGGATTAGCGTAGGCTTGATCTTTGGTGTTTCAGGCCTATTTTTTCGTGCCTAGATTTTTTCGAAAGTCACTCACCACAATCCACGCAGACCAGCGAACTCCACTTATAGCGACGAAGAGGCTATGGCCAAAAAAGACGGTGTCATTGAGATTGAAGGAGCAGTAGTTGAAGCTCTGCCCAACGCGATGTTTCGTGTTGAGCTAAGTAACGGCCACGTAGTGCTTGCTCATATCTCCGGCAAAATGCGACAGAACTACATTCGAATCCTTCCGGAAGACCGTGTGGTTGTCGAGTTGAGCCCGTATGACCTGACTCGCGGCCGGATCACCTACCGCTACAAGTAACGAGCGCTGGAAAGTAACGTCCACTGTTCCTTTGCAGGACAAGTGGAACGACGACAGCGATTCACAAGGAAAAACTATGAAGGTAGCACCCAGCGTCAAGCCCATGTGTGACCACTGCCGCGTTATTCGCCGCAACGGTCGCGTCATGATTATCTGCAAGTCGAACCCGCGTCACAAGCAACGCCAGGGCTAAGGTTCCGCGAACAGATCGCACCGCGCGCGACGAGAAATCGTCGCGGCACACAACTAAATACAGCTAAATAGCAACACCAGATCTGCAACTTACGAGAGCGAGAAGCAGGGACACCACCGGTTGGAGGCCGGTGCACAGGTGCTGCTACAGACCTCCACTCACTAACAGGAGAAGCCACTATGGCACGTCTAGCCGGCGTCGACATCCCACGCGACAAGCGTGTAGAGGTCGCACTGACTTACATTTACGGTGTTGGCCGCACGAGGGCACTCAAAACCCTCGCCGACACACAAATCAGCGGAGAAATCCGCGTTCACGATCTCACCGATGACCAGCTCATCGCCCTTCGTGACTACATCGAAGGAAACTTCCAAGTAGAAGGTGACCTTCGCCGTGAGGTCGCAGCAGACATTCGCCGCAAGGTTGAAATCGGCAGCTACCAGGGTATCCGTCACCGCAAGGGACTGCCCGTTCACGGACAGCGCACGAAGACCAACGCTCGTACCCGCAAGGGCCCGAAGCGCACCGTAGCCGGCAAGAAGAAGGCCCGATAGACCCTGGGTTCATTCCCAGCGTCGTCGCCATCAAAGTTTTAGGAGAAAACAATGGCAGCACCAAAATCGGCCGCTCGTAAGCCGCGTCGTAAAGAAAAGAAGAATGTTGCAGTGGGCCAGGCTCACATCAAGTCAACCTTCAACAACACCATCGTCACCATCACTGACCCCACCGGTGCAGTACTTGCCTGGTCATCGTCAGGTGTCGTCGGCTTCAAGGGCTCGCGCAAGTCGACCCCTTATGCAGCACAGATGTCCGCTGAGTCGGCTGCGCGCCAGGCTCAGGAGCACGGTGTCAAGAAGGTAGACGTTTTCGTCAAGGGACCGGGTTCAGGTCGCGAAACTGCGATCCGTTCGCTGCAGGCTGCTGGCCTCGAAGTGGGTTCGATCAACGACGTAACACCGCAGACGCACAACGGTTGCCGTCCGCCCAAGCGTCGTCGCGTTTAGTTTCACGCCGTACTAGCTAGGTAACTAGCTAGTGCTGGCGTCGTGGCGAGGGCCCGTTGTGGCCCTCGCTCACCGCTCCAGCGCACAACTCAATACAACGTCGGGCCAGCCACCCGTCGCCCACAAGTGTCATATAGCGGACACTTTGCCGAAAGGAATCACCAGTGCTCATTGCACAGCGTCCCACCCTTGCTGAGGAGAACATCTCCGAATTCCGTTCACGGTTCGTTATCGAACCGCTTGAGCCCGGTTTCGGTTACACCCTCGGAAACTCCATCCGTCGTACCCTTCTTTCGTCGATCCCCGGAGCAGCTGTCACCAGCATCCGTATTGACGGCGTACTCCACGAGTTCAGCACCGTCGCCGGTGTTAAAGAAGATGTCACCGAGGTCATCCTCAACATCAAGAACCTCGTCGTTTCCAGCGAGCACGACGAACCCATCACCGCTTACCTGCGCAAGCAGGGCGCTGGTGAGGTCACGGCTGCTGACATTTCTGCGCCTGCCGGTGTAGAGATTCACAACCCTGAACTCGTCATCGCAACGCTCAATGACAAGGCCAAGTTTGAACTTGAGCTGACGATCGAGCGTGGCCGTGGTTACGTCACCGCAACGCAGAACCGCAGCGAATTTAGCGAAGCCGGCCAAATTCCGGTCGACTCGATTTACTCGCCAGTACTCAAGGTCACTTACCGTGTCGAGGCAACTCGTGCCGGTGAGCGCACTGACTTTGACCGTCTCGTTGTTGATGTCGAAACTAAGTCGGCAATCACCCCACGTGACGCCATCGCGTCAGCCGGTCGTACCTTGACCGAGCTGTTTGGACTCGCTCGCGAGCTCAACACTGCAGCTGAGGGTATTGAGATTGGTCCAGCACCGGTTGACGCCGTGCTTTCGACCGAGCTCAGCATGCCGATCGAAGATCTTGATCTTTCGGTGCGCAGCTACAACTGTCTCAAGCGCGAAGGCATCAACACCGTAAGTGAACTGGTGGCTCTGTCGGAGACCCAGCTCATGAACATCCGCAACTTCGGTCAGAAGTCGGTTGACGAAGTACGCGACAAGCTTGTCGAAATGGGACTGTCGTTGAAAGACAGCGTTCCCGGATTCGACAGCGCGCACTTCTACGGCGGATACGCCGACGACGAGACCAACGCTTGAGCCACTGGCTCGAACCTTTGACACTGGAGAATTAGAAAATGCCTACACCTACTAAGGGCCCGCGTCTCGGCGGTGGACCGGCGCACGAGCGCCACATGCTCGCCAACTTGGCAGCAGCCCTGTTCACTCACAAGAGCATCAAGACAACGGAAATGCGTGCCAAGCGCCTGCGTCCCGTTGCTGAGCGCCTGATCACGTTCGCGAAGAAGGGTGACCTGCACAACCGTCGCCGCGCGCTCGGAATCATCGGCGACAAGACTGTCATCCACGAACTCTTCACGGTCATTGCACCGCAGGTTGAGAACCGCGATGGTGGCTACACCCGCATCACGAAGCTTGGTTTCCGCAAGGGAGACAACGCATCGATGGTTCAGATGGAGCTCGTTCTTGAGCCCGTTACACCGAAGAAGAAGTCGCCGAAGGCCGCCGCCAAGGCTGAGCCCAAGGCTGCTGCAGAAGAGCCCGCCGTTGAGGAAGCTCCCGTCGAAGAAGTCGCAACCGAAGACGTAGCCGTTGAGGCTCCTGCTGAGGACGCTGCTGCAGAGACTGCAGAAGAGAAGTAACTTTCTTCGTTAGAGAAAACCCCGGTTCCGCCTCGTGCGGGCCGGGGTTTTCTTCGTGAAATAGGATTGACTAATGGATCAGCCGATTGCTCACACCGACAATGGTGACGTTCTTGATCCTCAGATGACCCGTCTGCGACTCGATATTTCGTACGACGGCACAAACTTTTTTGGGTGGGGAAAGCAGCCAGTTCTCCGCACCGTTCAGGGCACAATTGAAGACGCACTCGGCGTGATCTTTCGCCGCTTCGGGGTGATCCCCTCCCTCGTCGTTGCCGGTCGAACGGATGCCGGGGTGCACGCGAGCGGGCAGGTCGCTCACCTTGATCTGACTGATGCCCAGCTCCGCAGCCTTGATCGGCCACGTCGGGGGAATATGGGCGGAAAGCGTTATGACGGGCCAGCATCGTTGGCCCGGCGTATCAACGGAATCGCCGGGCTCGAAGCTGATATCCATGTCTCGAGCTCTGAGATTGCCGCTGAAGGCTTCGACGCACGTTTTTCTCCGCTGTGGCGTCGGTACGAGTACCGCATCGCTGACAATGAGTCGCCGCGGGACCCGCGCTATCGAAACCACACGGTGTGGTATCCCGCGACGCTCGATGTCGATGCCATGAACACTGCGGCAAAGGAACTACTGGGGCTCCACGACTGGGCGGCATATTGTAAGCCGCGCGAGGGTGCGTCAACGGTCCGGTGGCTTGAACATTTCAGTTGGCGACGCAATGAAGAAGGAATTATCGTTGCCGAGGTGCGTGCTGACGCGTTTTGCCACAGCATGGTGCGATCGCTTGTTGGTGCTGGCGTTTTCGTTGGCCAGGGCAAGCTTGATGTTGCTCGTCCGTTCGAGATTCGTGATGAACGATCGAAGGGGAGCGAGTACAAGGTCATGCCGGCGAAAGGACTCACGCTCGTCGAGGTCGGCTATCCACCGGACGAGGGTCTGGCGGCACGCGCAGAACTCACCCGATCGCACCGTGATCCGATGGACTAGCGTCAGCGGAGTGTTTGCTGCGTAGCCAAAGTTCCGCTATTGTTGACCCTTGGTGTCTGCGCTATAAGAGCGCGGCATCCGATCATGAGCCCTCCACCTGAATTGTTTCTTCTGAAACAACCATCGGAGCGGGATTCACGAACACCTCACTCGATCAATGAAAGCAGCACTATTGTGACGCGTACATATTCGCCCAAGCCCGACGACGTCAAGCGGGAATGGGTCATCATCGACGCCGCCGACATCGTTCTCGGCCGTCTCGCCAGCCACGCAGCCATCTTGCTCCGTGGAAAGCACAAGGCAACCTTTGCTCCTCACATGGACATGGGTGACTTTGTCATCATCATCAACGCTGAGAAGGTTGCCCTCACCGGCTCCAAGCTCGCAAAGAAGAAGGCCTACCGCCACTCCGGTTACCCGGGCGGACTCACGGCCACCACGTACTCCGAGATGCTGGAGAAGCACCCTACGCGCGCCGTCGAAAAGGCAGTCCGTGGAATGCTCCCCAAGAACTCCCTCGGTCGCGCTCAGCTCTCCAAGCTGAAGGTCTACGCAGGCACTGAGCACCCTCACGCTGCTCAGCAGCCAACTCCGTACACCCTCACCCAGGTCGCTCAGTAGCGCCCGCGCTTTACGTAGCCAAGACTTAAGGACTTATTACTGTGGCCAAGATCGAAGATTCAATCACCGAGGGTGCTCCCGAGTCGTACACGACTGAATCGGCAGCAACCGAGGCGCCTGCTGCGCCTCGCCCCGTACTCACCGTTCCCGGTGCAGCCGTTGGACGTCGCAAGCAGGCAATTGCCCGCGTGCGCCTCGTTCCCGGTTCGGGCACCATCACGGTCAACGGCCGTGAGCTCGCCGAGTACTTCCCCAACAAGCTTCACCAGCAGCTCATTAACGACCCGTTCAAGGTCCTTGACCTGCTCGGTGGTTACGACGTAATCGCACGCATCACCGGTGGTGGCCCTTCCGGCCAGGCCGGCGCGCTGCGTTTGGGTATCTCTCGTTCGCTCAACTTGATCGACGAAGAGAACAACCGTGCGATCCTCAAGAAGGCTGGCTTCCTTACCCGTGACGCTCGCGTCAAGGAGCGTAAGAAGGCTGGACTCAAGAAGGCCCGCAAGGCTCCGCAGTTCTCGAAGCGTTAATCCGCTTTCCCTGCTAGCGGCAACGTATGGCACGTCTTTTTGGTACAGATGGCGTTCGCGGACTCGCGAATAGCGATCTTACTGTCGAGCTTGCGCTCGGCTTGGCTCAGTCGGCAGCAGTCGTTCTGGGCCAAGGCCGGGTTGCTGATGGTCGGCGCGCTTCAGGCCGCCGACCGGTTGCAGTTGTTGCACGCGACCCCCGCGTATCCGGCGAATTCATTTCTGCCGCAGTATCCGCGGGGCTCGCGAGCTCAGGTGTCGATGTCTTCGACGCCGGAGTAATTCCCACCCCGGCAGCAGCGTTCCTCGTTGCCGATTTCAAAGCCGACCTCGGAGTCATGATCTCCGCGTCGCATAATCCCGCCCCAGACAACGGAATCAAATTCTTTGGTCAGGGCGGCACAAAACTTCCCGACGAGGTCGAAGACCGAATCGAAGCAGCGCTTGCAGCCCCGAGCCTCGCGCCCACAGGCATAGAAGTGGGTCGCATCCGGCGGTTCGCCGATGCTGAAGACCGCTATGTCGTGCACCTGCTGTCGACACTCCCCAACCAACTCGGCGGCATCCATGTAGTGCTCGACTGCGCTCATGGTGCGGCATCAGGAGTTTCGCCACAGGTATTCACGGATGCCGGTGCCAAAGTCACCGTCATTGGTGCTGACCCCGATGGCATCAATATCAATGACGGAGTTGGGTCAACTCACCTAGACAATCTTGCTGCAGCGGTGCTCTCACACGGTGCCGATATCGGAATCGCTCACGACGGCGACGCCGACCGCTGCCTCGCCGTCGACAAAGATGGCAAGGTCGTCGATGGCGATCAGATCATGGCGATTCTGGCCGTATCGATGGCTGAGCGCGGTGTGCTTCATGACCGCACACTGGTTGCTACAGTAATGAGCAATTTGGGGCTTCGTCGTGCCATGGCCGAGCACAATATCACGATGCTCGAAACTAAGGTCGGCGATCGCTATGTGCTTGAAGCACTCGGTGAGCACGGCCTATCGCTTGGTGGTGAACAATCTGGGCACGTCATCATGACTAAGTTTGCGACGACCGGTGACGGCATCCTAACCGGATTGCACCTTGTTGCTGAGATGGAGCGAACGGGTAAGACGCTTGCCGAATTGGCTTCGGTGATGACCGTTTACCCTCAGGTGCTCGAAAATGTTCGAGGCGTTGATCATCATTCGCTGGGATCAGACACCGTAATCGCCGACGCCGTTGCTGAGGTTGAGGCCGAGTTGGGCGATACCGGCCGAGTCTTGCTTCGCGCTTCGGGAACCGAACCGATGGTTCGTGTGATGGTAGAAGCAGAGCACCAAGAGATCGCTCAACAAATGGCGGAGCGACTTGCCGCGGTCGTGCGTGCTCAACTCGGCGCCTAGTCACGATTGACCTGCGAAATACTGCGAGTTGCCGCGCTAGCGCAATGATGTTCGTAGTTACCGCGCGGCCTTATTAGGTCTTGCGCAGCAGCACTTTCGACACCGCGTGATTCGCATCCTTGCGCAAAATCAGTGATGCGCGCGGCCGGGTAGGCAAAACGTTCTGGATAAGGTTTGGCTCGTTTGTGAGCTTCCATACCTGTTGCGCGCGTGCCCGGGCTGCGCTTTCGCTGAGGTCCGCGAAGCGGTGAAAGTACGAGCGCGGATTGCTGAACGCTCCGCGCTGGAGACGAAGGAAGCGCTCCTCGTACCAGCGGGCGATGTCGCTCGTGCGGGCATCCACATAGATCGTGAAGTCGAAGAGGTCGCTGACGGCGAGTTTTTTGCCCGGTGTTGGGGGTTGTAGGACGTTGAGCCCCTCGACGATGAGTACGTCTGGTTTGCGGACTACGACACCCGCATCGGGGATGATGTCGTAGGCGAGGTGGGAGTAAAACGGTGCTCGTACTTCTGGCTCGCCCGCTTTGATCTTGCTGACGAAGCGAAGCAGGGCACGGCGGTCGTAGCTTTCGGGAAACCCTTTTCGCTCCAAGATGCCGCGGCGTTCGAGCTCGGCGTTCGGATGAAGGAAGCCATCGGTTGTGATCAGTTCGACCCTGGGCGTTCCATCCCAACGGGAGAGCAGTTCGCGCAACAGTCGGGCAATGGTGGATTTTCCCACGGCTACTGATCCGGCAACGCCGATCACGAAGGGCGTTCGGGTGGTGGATGCGCCCAAGAACTGAGTGGTTGCGGCGTGGAGCCTCTGAGCATTTTCTGCATAAAGATTGAGCAGACGGCTAAGGGGGAGGTAGACCTCCGAGACCTCGGTGAGGTCGAGTTCATCTCCGAGCCCGCGGAGCTCAATGAGTTCCGTTTGTGTGAGGGGCACTTTCATTTTTGGCGCGAGCTCGCTCCAATCGCTCCGATCGATTTCGAGAAAAGGAGAGATTTGACCGTGTGCGGAGCTATGTTCGTGCATCGGGTTCATCCTATCTGCGCGCGGATACCCAGCTTGGGCAACTAAACTCGTTTCCATGTGTGGAATTGTCGGTTACGTCGGTAACGAAAAAAGCCTTGAGGTTCTCCTCGGCGGTCTCAAACGTCTCGAATATCGGGGCTATGACTCCGCAGGTGTCGCCATTATTGACGACGCGGGGGTGCTGGGTACGCGCAAGCGTGCTGGCAAGCTTCAGATGCTGCTGGATGACCTAGCCGAAGCCCCTCTCGGCAACGGTGCCACGGGCATCGGGCACACCCGGTGGGCTACCCACGGTGGCCCGACGGACGTCAATGCGCACCCGCATTTGAGCCGCGATTCGAAGCTCGCGCTTATTCACAACGGCATCATCGAAAACTTCTCTGAGCTGAAGAACGAGCTGCTTGCCGAGGGTGAAACCTTTGCCAGCGAAACTGACACTGAGGTTGCAGCAATTCTCGTCGGTCGCGAATACGAGAAGACTGGCGACCTCACTGCGGCGCTGCGTGGGGTTGTTGCTCGCCTAGAGGGAGCGTTCACTCTTCTCGCCGTTCATGAGGACCAGCCTGGCGTTGTTGTCGGCGCTCGTCGCAACTCACCGTTGGTCATCGGCTTGGGTGATGGTGAAAACTTCCTCGGCTCAGACGTTGCAGCGTTCGTTGAGTTCACGCGTCGTGCCGTCGCTATTGGCCAGGACCAGATTGTTACGATTCGTCCGGACTCTGTTGACGTTATTGACTTCGATGGCAACCGTGTTGAGGTCGAAGAGTTCGATATCGCTTGGGATGCTTCGGCATCAGAGAAGGGCGGCTGGTCTAGCTTCATGGCTAAGGAAATCAGCGAAGAGCCTGATGCCGTAGCCAACACAATTCTGGGCCGTGTTCAGGATGGGCTTGTTAAGCTCACCGAATTTGAGCCGCTTGGTGATGACGTTATCGCCAACATCGACCGCATTGTTGTTATCGCATGCGGAACCGCTGCCTATGCCGGAATGCTCGGCAAGTACGCCATTGAGGCGTGGTCGCGCGTTCCCGTCGACGTTGAGCTCGCGCACGAGTTCCGCTACCGAAACCCGATTCTCACCGATCGCACGTTGGTTATCTCGATCAGCCAGTCTGGCGAGACCATGGACACCCTCATGGCAGTGAAGTTCGCCATGGAATCCGGGGCAAAAGTCGTTTCGGTGTGCAACACGCACGGCGCAACGATTCCCCGCGAGTCGCATGCTGTCGTCTACACGCATGCTGGCCCCGAGGTCGCTGTGGCATCCACAAAGGCGTTCGTCGCTCAGGTGACGGCGCTGTACCTCATTGGACTGCACATCGCGGGTGTTCGCGGAACGCTCAGCGAGGAAGCGATTCGTGAAAATGTTGCCGAGTTGCAGGCCGTACCAGACAAGATCTCTGAGGTTTTGGTCACTTCACAGTCGATCAAGCAGTTGGCACACTGGATGACAGACACTCAGTCGGTTCTTTTCCTCGGCCGCCACGTGGGTTATCCGATCGCGCTCGAGGGTGCCCTCAAGCTCAAGGAACTGGCCTACATTCACGCCGAGGGCTTCGCTGCTGGAGAGTTGAAGCACGGTCCGATCGCGCTCATCGAGCCCGGTCAGGTTGTCTTCGTAATTGTTCCGAGCCCGCGTGACCCCAATTCGCTGCACAAGAAGGTTGTCTCCAACATTCAGGAGATCCGTGCTCGTGGTGCCCGCGTTATTGCTATCGCTGAAAAGGGTGACGCCGCGGTGTTGCCGTTCGCCGATGAGGTCATCCCGATTCCGCTAGCGGGTTCGTTCTTTGAGCCGTTGCTAGCCGTCATCCCGTTGCACATTTTTGGTATGGAGCTTTCAGCAGCGAAGGGACTCGACGTCGACCAGCCTCGCAACCTCGCGAAGTCTGTCACCGTCGAATAGGTCTCACCGTGATTGTGGGGATCGGTGTGGACATCGTTGACATCGCACGCTTCGAGCGTGCTTTGCAGCGCACGCCGACCCTCACCTCTCGCCTGTTCTCTGAGAGCGAACAGCTCAAGGATGGCGTGGCTCGCCCGCTGCGCTCGCTAGCCGGCCGCTTCGCCGCCAAGGAAGCGCTCATAAAGGCGTTGGGCGATTCAACCGGTGTCACCTGGCACGACATGCGTGTCGTCTCAGATCACCTAGGGAATCCGTCCTTTGAACTGCTCAACTCCACAAAGACAATTGCCGAGCGCCGAGGAATCACTTCCGTGCACCTCTCGATGAGCCACGATGCCGGCATCGCGATCGCCTACGTTGTCGCGGAGGCGCACCATGACTGATCTACGCCTCGCAACCATCAGTGCCGCCGCGATCAGCCACAACATGCAAGTCCTACGCGCGCTCGTTGCCCCCGCCAAAGTCATGGCAGTAGTGAAGGCGAATGGGTACGGCCATGGCGCCGTTGAGAGCGCACGAGCAGCGCTCGCCGGCGGTGCAGACTGGCTCGGGGTAGCGGACCTGACCGAAGCGTTCGCTCTCCGAGACGCCGGTATTGATGCCCCGCTCCTTGCATGGTTGCATCAGCCTGGGGCCGCTTTCAGCGAAGCGATCCGCAAGAACATCGAACTCGGGATCAGTAGCACCGCACAGCTCACAGAAGTTGCCTCGGCATCCGGAACAGCCAACGTGCACCTCAAAGTCGATACCGGTTTGCATCGCAATGGTGCGGCTCTCGGCGACTGGCAGCAATTTTTTGAGGAGGCGGTTGCCCACGAGCTGGCCGGTCGCATCCAAGTCCGGGGCATCTGGAGCCATCTTGCGAACGCGGGCACCGCAAACGACACCAAACAGATAGAACATTTTTCAGCCGCCATTGCCCTAGCAGAATCGGTTGGATTACGACCCGAATTTCATCACTTGGCGGCATCTGAGGGCGCAATCAAGTACCCGCACGCCCGCTTCACTCTTGTGAGGTTCGGAATCAGCACGTACGGACTGACCCCAGCCAACGACGTGGATGCCGCAGCTCTCGGTCTGGTGCCAGCGATGACCCTCAGCGCCCCTGTCGTGTCGGTGAAACGGGCTGCCGCAGGTGAAGGTGTCTCGTATGGATTCGATTTCCGCTGCGAGACCGATACCAACTTGGCCCTAGTGGCCCTGGGCTATGGCGATGGCATTCCGCGCCAGGCATCCAATCGCGGCCCCGTCTCCATCAATGGGGTAACCGGCCACATCGCTGGGCGAGTAGCGATGGATCAAATCGTGGTCAATATGGGAGACACCCCGGTTGCCGTCGGCGATCGGGCCGTGGTGTTCGGTAGCTCCATCTCGAGTTCGGACGGAGCGCCGACTACGGTGCCCAGCGCCGAGGACTGGGCGACAGCGGCTGGCACCATTAATTACGAAATTGTGACGCGCATCGGGCAGCGTGTGGTGCGCAGGTACGAGCAGTGACAACGCTAACAATTGATTCCCCCGAACGGATGGCTGAACTAGGGGCAGCGATCGCCGGGCAACTGAGAGCCGGAGACCTTGTTCTCCTCAACGGCGAACTCGGTGCTGGAAAGACGACCCTCACTCGAGCGATAGGTGAGACGTTAGGCATCCGCGGCACCGTAACGAGCCCCACTTTTGTTCTTGCACGCACGCACCCGAGGCTCGAAGCAGGCGAAGTGGCCTCTAATCCTGATGCAGCAGCCGACCTAGCGCCGCTCGTACACGTTGATGCCTACCGACTGGGTAGTGCGGTCGAGCTCGATGACCTCGACATTGATTTTGAAGCATCCATTGTCGTCGTCGAATGGGGCGCAGGGTTGCTCGATGGGGTCAGCCCATCGTGGTTGAACGTAGACATTGTTCGCCCAACCGGTGCAGGTACCGAGCCCACAGCAGGCACCGCGCCCACAGCCAGTCGTGAACGCGACGCTGGCGACGACTTTTCCGAAGAAGCTGTTGAACCACGCACCGTCACCGTGACCGGTCATGGTGCCAAGTGGGCAGAAATGGGGTGGCTTGATGTTCTTAGCAATTGATACATCAGCGGGCACCAGCGTTGCCATCGTCGATGCGACCGGCGTGGTCCGGTCCGCGTGCGACTCTGCAGACACCCGCAAACACGCCGAAGTCATCGGCGATTTTGTTTATAGTTGCCTCGCCGATGCCGGGCTCTCGGTAACCGACCTAACCGGTGTCGTCGCGGGGATGGGCCCCGGTCCTTTCACGGGGCTCCGCGTGGGAATCGTCGCAGCCCGCGCTTTCGCGTTTGGGGCCGGTCTCCCGCTTTACCCGGTGGTCACCCACGATGCCATCGCGCTCGGCGAAACCGCACCAACTCTCATCGCCACTGACGCGAGGCGCAAAGAGTTCTACTGGTCGACCTATGCGGGAACGGATGACGCGGGGTTGCCGATCCGCGTCGCTGGCCCAGCGCTGGCCCCTGCCGCCGAATTGGCCGATCATGTGCCGCACTATGAACGTTATGCCGTGCACGAAGCAGCACCAGTACACGCAGCACAACTGGCTCAACTGGCGCAACTACTGAAGGCAAACGGACGCGAGTTCGCCGGCCACGAAGCGCTCTACTTGCGCTCGCCTGACATCAGTCTTTCCGCAGGACCGAAACGAGTAACCGCATGAGCTGGCAATTGCGCCGCGCTACCCCAGACGACCTTGACGCCATCATGATTATCGAGTCGAGCGAGTTCGCCAATGACGCGTGGTCGAGAGACATGATGGCGGCAGAGATTGTCGACAACCACGGCTATTACCTTGTCGCACACCCGGTAGGGGATCCCACGCAAGTGACGGCCTATGCAGGATTGCGTGCGCCGTTCCGTTCCGGGCAGGCGGACATCCAAACTATTGCTGTCGCACCGGATGCTCGACGCCACGGTATCGGTCGTGCCCTGATGCACGCGCTCATGGTTGAGGCTCGCGATCGCGGGGCAAGTGAGCTCTTCTTGGAGGTGCGTGACGACAACCCTGCCGCCCAACGCCTTTATGATTCGCTCGGTTTTGAACGGATCGCTGTGCGGCCTCACTACTACCAGCCTGATGGCGTTGATGCGATCGTGATGCGACTGACTATTCCTGAGCCGAAACTTTCCCCGGCGGTCGGCAGATGACTGAGTTGTCTGGAGGGGATAGCTCCCGCTCGGAGTATCGCGAGGCTCCGAGCACGCGCAGCCTGCCGATGAACACGACGGAACCGCTCGTGCTGGGAATCGAAACCAGTTGTGATGAGACCGGTATTGGCATTGTTCGAGGAAATCGGTTGCTGGCCAATGTGATTTCTTCCTCCATGGACGAGCACGCACGCTATGGCGGCGTCGTTCCCGAAGTTGCTGCACGCGCGCACCTTGAGGCGATGCAGCCAGCGCTCGAGCAGGCGCTCGCCGCCGCGGGAGTGGAGCTCCACGAAGTCGACGCCATTGCCGTCACGAGCGGTCCAGGGTTGGCGGGTGCGCTCATGGTCGGAGTTGCTGCAGCGAAGGCACTTGCGGTCGCGACCGACAAGCCGCTCTATGCCGTCAACCATCTCGTCGGTCATGTCGGAGCGGATGTGCTGCGTGATGACGGAACCGAGATCGACCTTCCGACAATTGCGCTACTCGTTTCGGGTGGACACACCTCGTTGCTGCATGTGCGTGATCTCGTTTCCGATGTCGAACTGCTCGGCGAGACAATCGATGATGCGGCAGGCGAAGCCTTTGACAAAGTAGCGAGACTGCTGGGATTGCCGTATCCGGGCGGGCCACAGATTGACCGGGTTGCTGCCGGGGGAGATCCCCGTGCGATTCGCTTTCCTCGAGGCCTCAGTCATGCCAAGGATCTGGAGCGGCATCGCTACGACTTCTCCTTTTCGGGTCTCAAGACCGCTGTTGCCCGGTGGGTGGAGCGCGAGCAAGATGCGGGAACAGAATTCTCGATCGCGGATGTTGCCGCTAGCTTTCGAGAGGCAGTCGTTGACGTCCTGCTGACCAAGGCAGTCGCGGCGTGCGTTGATCGAGGGGTGCCTCGCCTGCTTCTCGGTGGCGGGGTTGTTGCGAATGCCCGGGTGCGGGAACTCGCTCAGGAGCGGTGCGACGCTGCCAACATCCAACTCAGGATTCCGCCGCTGTCGTTGTGCACCGACAACGGCGCGATGATCGCAGCGTTAGGTGCCCAATTGGTAATGGCAGGTAAACAACCGTCGACGCTGAGCTTCAGTGCGGACTCGACTCTTCCTGTCACCCAAATTCAGGCGTAGTTTCGCGCTAGGCTCGAACCCAGACACATTGACAGCGTTCTTTCAGGCTGACAATATGGTCGCGCCGCTTTCGGTTTCATCTACTAAGGAGCATTCCGTCATGTCAGAACCCACGCCTTACGCCTCGACGCCAACAGGCGCGCCGGTTGCCAAGTGGAACGTACTCTCCATCGTGTCCCTCGTGACCTCGATTCTGTGGCTTAGCCTCATCGGCATCATCACTGGTCACATCGCACTAAGCCAGATCAAAAAGACTGGCGAACAGGGCAACGTGCTCGCCATCATCGGACTTGTCCTGGGCTACCTCGGTCTACTGGGAGCCATTATTTTTGGCGCGATCATCATCGGATCGTTGGCACTCGGCGGAGCCGTAACCTCGTACTAGATTTTTCCTGTTCGAAGGGCCTGCACAGGTGTGCGGGCCCTTCGGCGTTAACGCGAATTGTTAACGGGAAAATGTTGATGTTCGCTTGCTAAAGTGGCCGAATGGCTACTAACAACTCAGACGGCTCGACGCCGTCGATCCCCACTCCCGCTATTCCTGCGGCATCAAGCGCGCCCAAGGCAAAGGCGACTCCGTCAGCCAAGAAGCCTGCGGCAACGAAGAAGACGACCGCCTCGCCGGCCGCAGCGAAGTCCACACCTGCAGCGAAGGCTTCCCCCACTAAGACTTCAGTTGCCAAGGCTTCAGTTGCCAAGGCTTCCACCACCAAGACTTCCCCTGCCAAGGCTTCCCCCACCAAGACTGCCGCGGCTAAGACTTCCACCACCAAGACTGCCGCGGCTAAGGGCACTGCGCCAAAGGCCACCCCCACAGCGAAGATGGATGCTGCGAAACCCGCAACGGAGAAGGCTGCCGTTCCAGCGCCAGTCGCCCCCACCAGCGCAGCACCGAAGTCAGCAGCGGCACCGGCACCGGCAAAGTCCGCAGTGTCGGCGACAAGTGCTGCTGCGGCCACTCCGGCATCGGCGACGTCAGCTCCCTCGACCCCGCCGGTGCCTCCCGTCACGCCCAACGACACTCCCGCGACGTCGAACGATCCGTACTCCGCGCCAAGCGGTACCCCGATCCCCGGCTACGAGAGTGCAGCTACTCCGGGTCAGGCACCATTCACCCCGGTTCCGGCCGGTCCCCCACAGGGGCTCTCCATCGCCTCGATGGTTACCGGAATCTCGGGCATCCTGCTGTCGTTCGTCGCTTTTGGTTTCTTGCCGGGCGTTGCAGCGGTAGTCATGGGCCACATGGCGCAGAAGAAGCAACCTCAGTCGCGTCCTTTCTGGCTCACGGGCTTGATCACCGGATACATTAGCGTCGCGATCGGCTTGATCACCGGAATCATTATTATTGGCGCATTCCTGCTATTTACTGCAGGCATCAGCCAGATGGGTCCCAGCTTCCGCCGCGATTTCTAGCAGCCACCAGCCCGCTACGCAGGCGAAACAACGCGGCGAGCTAGTAGCGCCCGACGCTTGCCTGCCACGCGCGTAAGAATCAGCGTTGCACTGTGCTCACCCTTCAGTGAGAGCGATGTTCGGAAAGTCGCGGGGTCGATATCGACCCCGCGCTTTTTGATTTCTAGAGTGCCAATCTTGCGGGAAGCGAGTTCCTTCTTGAGTGAGCGCTTATCGAGTGCGAAGTCAGCGACAATCTCGAAACAGGTTGCGAATGGCGAGGCCACTGCTGCGTCTGCACTGAAGTACGCAATCGACGTGTCGAGCATCCGTCCGTTCAGCTGTCTGGTGAGATCTCCGATAAGCCTCGCCCGGATGACTGCCCCATCTGGTTCATAAAGAAACTGCCCTAATTCTCCCGTGGCTTCATCTGCGCTGTCGGAGGCTGCCGTCATTTCGGCGGTGCCGTGTTCACCGATGACCAGTGCGGAGCGACGGATGCCGTCGCGAGCGACTGCACCGAACCACAGCCCGAGCTCTACGACTTCACGGCCGACTGAGATCCACTGGGCTTCAGCATTTTCGGGAATGAGATCGCGATCGATGCCGGGGCCGAGCTTGATTCCGGTGGGATAGCGCTCGGCAAGACTGAAAGCGAAATCGAGTGATGGTGTCCAGTCCGCCGGATTGGTCAGGCGAACGCGAGCATCCCGCCGCGCTGGGTCGAGGTAGATGCCGTCGATCCCTGAGAGATCTGCCGATTCTGCATCGCCGTGAACGACGTGAGCGTTGCTCCAGGGAGCTAGATTGAAGCTCGCGAGCGCTGCGGTGGTTTCGTCCAACTCGACAGCCGTGACGGTGAGGCCGAGGCCTGCGAGCGCGAGGGCGTCTGCGCCGATTCCGCAGCCGAGATCGGCGACCCACTTCACATTGGCGTTACTGAAGCGGCCGGCGTGGAGCGCCGCAACAGGAAGTCGAGTTGCTTGTTCGAGGCCGGCTTCGGTAAAGAGCATCCGTTCGGCAAATGGGCCGAACTTGTTCGCCGCTTTTGCCCGCAATTTGGACTGGCTGAGCACGGCGGCGACGAGGCCGGCGCTGTGGCCAGCTTTTCGCAGTTCGCCGACAGTGCGTACAATTTCGTCGCTCGATTGCCAAGCGGGAAGTGAGTCGAGCAGGCGGAGGCCTTCGGCTGAAAGTAGCTCGCGCAATTCGCTCTGATTCATTCTCTAACCGTATCCGCATCTGTATTGGCACTCACGTTGATCGAGTGCCAACCAAGCCGTATAGTTGATCTGGCACTCCCACAGGGAGTGTGCCAACCCAAGAACTTGAGAAAGAGGTCACACGTGTCGGTGTCCATTAAGCCGCTCGAAGATCGCATTGTTATCAAGCAGGTCGATGCAGAACAGACCACCGCGTCTGGGCTCGTCATTCCTGACACTGCGAAAGAGAAGCCCCAAGAGGGTGAAGTAGTCGCCGTAGGTCCCGGTCGTATCGACGACAACGGAAACCGCGTGCCGCTTGACATCGCCGTAGGCGACAAGGTTATTTACTCCAAGTACGGCGGGACCGAAGTGAAGTACGGCGGAGACGACCTGCTCGTGCTGTCGGCTCGCGACGTTCTTGCTGTGGTCGTTCGCTAAGGCGAAGCGCAAATCATCGCCGAACTTCGCTGTTCGGCATCACTCAAGCCCAAGGCAATTGCCTTGGGCTTTTGTGTTGGGCGGATGTCAGTGGTGCAGCCGGCGCAGCCCTAGAATTTAACGGTGCCCCCGACTTCTCACGCTACTGACCGCGTATCACCGAGCGGCCTCGGTTTTGCGGTATCCGCCTACATACTGTGGGGCGCGATGCCCATCGCGTTTTTCTTCCTCAAGGACTCAGGCGCCATCGAGATTGTGGCCTGGCGGATTGTTCTCTCACTCGTTTTCTGTGCTGCACTTTTGCTCGTCACGCGTGGCTATGCGCGGGTGATGGTGATTGTGCGCGATCGTCGAACTTTCTGGACTCTGGGTTTGGGCGGCGCTTTCGTTGTCGTGAACTGGCTTGTCTACGTTTATGCAAGCCTCAACGGCCACATCGTTGAAGCATCGCTTGGCTACTTCACGAACCCCATCGTGACCGTATTGCTTGGCGTCATCATTCTTCGAGAACGACTCCGCCCTCTACAGTGGGTCGCGATTGGCATCAGTGCGCTCGCTGTTCTTGTGCTGGCGATCGGTTACGGAAAATTCCCCTGGATCGCTTTGGCTCTGGCCTTCAGCTTCGGTATCTATGGACTCGTAAAGAAGAGCGTTGGACCGAAGGCGGATGCGCTGGGTGGGCTAGCAGTCGAAACAGCATTCTTGACGCCAATCGCCATAATAGTTCTGTTTGTATTGGACGCCAACGGCACTCTTTCGCTTGGCTCCGTTAGCACTAGCCACACGGTTTTGACGCTGTGTCTTGGCGCCATCACCGCGATCCCGTTGATCCTTTTTGCTGCCGCCGCCCGCCGTCTGCCGCTCACCTACATGGGCCTCGCCCAGTACTTGGCGCCAATACTGCAGCTTGTGGTTGGCGTCTTCATCTTCCACGAGGCTATGCCGCCGGAACGCTGGTTGGGATTCGCCATTGTGTGGGTGGCGTTGGCTATCCTCACCTTCGATCTCTTCCGTCACTCGTCACGTACTCGGCTTGGTTCGCCAGCCGAAGCTCCTGGCGCACCGTAGTATTCCTGTGAAGGTGCGTGATCGCCCGAAGGTCGCGGTGCCGAGAGAGGTAAGTCAATGACGAGGTTTCGTGCAATTCGACGTCTAATCGTTGCGGCAACCGTTGCCGTCGCTCTTGCAGCGTGCAGTTCACCTGCACCGACGCCCACTCCGGTGGTTTCGGCAGCAGTGTCACCTACTCCGACCCCGGTTGTAACTCCTGCGGGTGATGGCGTGCTGCGAGTGGGTACCATCTTTCCGACGAGTGGAACATTCTCCTTTCTCGCTGCTGCGCAAGCGGCGGGGGTGGCTGCTGCAGTCAAGGAGATCAACGCGGCTGGCGGAGTAAACGGTGCCCCCGTTGAGATTGTGAGTGCAGACTCGGGTGAGGCAAAGACCACAAAGCTCGAGTCATCGTTTAAGACACTGGTGTCTAAGAAGGTTGATGTGGTCATCGGGCCGTCGTCGTCGGCTCTCGCGCAAAGGGCTATCCCTCTCGCAATCGAAGCTAAGATTCCGGTGATTTCTCCCGCTGCCACCTTCTCGAGCCTGGGCGATGTTTTCGACGATGGCTACTTCTTCCGCACGATACCGGCCTACGACCAGCAGGGTTATGCGCTCGCAGAAGCCCTTGCCGGCGGGGAAACAACTCAGCGCATCGCATTTGTTTATGTCGCGGATGACGAGGGTATTGCGCTTCATGACACGTTCGTCACTGCCCTCGCCGAGTACGGCAATGAACTCGTAGCCGACGAAGTTTTCACCAGCTCAACCACCAACTTTGATTCGATCGTTGCCAACCTTAAGAAAGCGAAGCCCGATTTTGTTGTTGTCGGGTCGACGTATGACGCCGTCAAGGCAACCAAGGCCGCTATCGCAAAACTTGTGGCCGCTGGGTATAAGGGTTCGAAGCTCTGGCTTACGTCACTGAACACTGGTGACTATTCGCAATCGTTCACGAACGGCACGCTGAAAGGGGTGCGGGGGGTCATCGAGGGTGCGCAGCCATCGAAGACGTTCATCGCGACGCTTAAGGCAACCAATTCGAAACTCACGAGCTACCGCTATGCAATGGAGTCCTATGACGCCACTATGTTGGCTGCTCTCGCGGCGATCGTTGCCCAGGATGACGCGGGGGAGCAGGTTGCTGGTTCCCTCTATGACGTCTCAAAGGGCGGAGTGAAGTGCCTGAGTTTCGCTGAGTGTTTACAGGTCCTGAAAACAACAAATGACATCGACTATGACGGTGTCTCGGGAACGGTCAACTTCACGCCAGACGGAAACATTGAGCCCGGATACTGGGGAAAATACACCTACAACGGCGAAAATAAGTTCGTGTTCACGGCGGGATCGATCGTCGGATAGAACGAGTGCCGCCCGGATTGGGGGCACTTTTTGGCCGCGAATTGGCTTTGCTGAGTTCGTGTTTCGCGATTTGCCCACTACCGTAACAATGCTGCTTTCTGTTTCGAGCGGTAGATAGGAGCGACTGTGATGACATCCATAGACCGTGGATCACGCGTATCGCTGCGGACCCGTCGCGGGTTCACAGCAGTTGCTGGCGTTCTCGCCGCAGTTCTTGTTCTCAGCGGATGCTCGGCTGAAGAAGCCCCACCGGAGCCCATCGCGCCCAAAGATTTGACCCTCACCATTGGTGCTCTCGTTCCCGAGACCGGGTCACTCAAAAAGTTTGCCCCCGCCGTTTCGGCTGCGATTGCGTTGGCGGCCCAGGACGTCAATGATGCCAACGCCAACCTCACGGTAACCGTCGAGACGCAGGACTCAGGCGACTCAACAGGCACGACTGCAGAAGATGCTGCCACTGAGTTGCTTGCGGTAAGAGCAACCGTGATTATTGGTGGCCTGTCGAATGGAGTCTCCAAAAAGGTGATCGACAAGATCACTGGCGCGGGCGTCGTCGAGATTTCGCCAGCGAACGATTCTCCTGATTTCTCGAATTATGACGACAGCATGTTGTACTGGCGAACATCGCCATCGTGCGCGCTCGAAGGTTCTGCTCTCGGCGCCGAAATGGCTGACCGCGTTGACGGCTCGATCGCGATTCTCTCCGAAGATGCGTTGTGCGGACCTCTGCTGCCTCGCGCAGTCGGTGAAACCTTCCAGCGCGGTGGTGGCGAAGTCATTGTCGAAGAGACTATCGACGACAAGGCAACGGGCCTCGACGATCAAATCGCTGATGCCATTGCCGCAAAGCCGGATGCCGTAGCAATTCTGGGAACCACTCAGGCCGAGAAGATTGCCAAGGCGTTCATCGCGGCCGGCTACTCGGGCGATCAACTCTTCTTTAGCGGACTGTCGTTGGGGGAGCGCGGCTCGGGATTTGCTGCAGGAAGCCTGACAGGGTCGATCGTCACGCATCCGGGCTTAGAAATTTCGACGATTTCTGATTTCACTGACAGGCTCCTGGAGATCAACCCGAGCTTGAAAGACTTCAGCTACGCCGCGGAGAGCTATGACGCGGTGATCTTGGCGAGCCTCGCCGCTTTGGCGGCGCAAAAGACAAGCGGAAAAGCTATCTCGAGCAAAATGCAAGGAGTCTCGGGTGGTGTTGGTGACGGTGAGGTCGTGACCAATTTTGCGGATGCTGCAAAGATTATCCTCGATGGCGGAACCGTAGATTACGACGGTGTTTCGGGCCCGATAACCCTCAGTGACAATGGCGATCCTCAGGACGCGATCATTGGTATTTACCAGTACGGTAGCGACAACGTGTACACCCGGATTAACTGAGTAACATCTGCGTTTCTGAAGAGTCTACGTATGGTAACGATTCTTAAGAGTGTTACAAGGCTGTAGTACAGACGTATTGTGCAGACGTCCCGAGTGGGCATAGCTTGACTGTGTGGCGACACCGCAGTGCCACATTTGATTCCTGAACACATTCGAAACGCAAGGAGCAACATGAGCGTATTCGCGAAGGCTACGGCCTCCCCATCACGGTCCAAGCGGACCCTGTTGAGCGGTCTCGCAATCGTCGGTGCAAGCGCACTGGTATTGGCTGGCTGTGCAACTGACGGAGGGGAAACTCCTTCCGGCAACGGTGGTGGCGACCTCAGCTTGAAACTCGGAACGGCACTCCCGGTAACCGGTAACCTCGCATTCCTCGGCCCGCCCGAGATCGCAGGAACCGAGTACGCAGCTGCTCAGGTTAACGAGGCAGATGCAGGCATCCAGATCGACCTGATCCAGGGCGACTCCGGTGACACCGACAACAAGGCATACGAGACTGAAATCCCTCGTCTGCTCAATGAAGATGTTTCCGCAATTCTTGGTGCAGCATCCTCGGGTGTTTCACTTCAGTTCATTGACCAGGTTGTTGGCGCTGGAGTTATTCAGTTCTCGCCGGCAAACACCTCGGCCGCATTCACGACGTACGACGACAAGGGTCTGTACTTCCGTACCGCTCCTTCCGACGTGCTTCAGGGTGAGGTTCTCGGTAACCTGATCGCTGCTGACGGTCACGAGACCCTCGGCATGATCGTTCTCAACGACTCGTACGGAACTGGCCTTGCCAAGTTCACGCAGGAAGCGTTCGAAGCTGCCGGTGGTGAAGTTGTTTCACAGCCCACTTACAACACCGGTGACACCACGTTCGATGCTCAGATTTCAGAAGTTCTTGCATCTGACCCTGACGCAATCGCACTGATCACCTTCGAAGAAGTTTCGACCATGCTTCCGAGCATTGTCAGCAGCTTCCCGGCCGAGAACCTCTACTTCGTAGACGGCAACCTCGCCAACTTCGGTGACGAGCTGGCTCCTGGTACCCTCACGGGCGCCAAGGGAACCTTGCCCGGCCTGAGCGTCGACACGATTGCTGACTTTACGTCGGCAGTCAACGACTTCTGGGTTGAGTCTGGCCAGCCCGAGCTCACAGAATTCAGCTATGCAGCTGAGTCCTATGACTCGGTCATCTTGCTTGCTCTCGCATCGCTCGCAGCCGGTTCAACCGACTCCGCAGCAATCGCAGAGAAGCTGCAGGAAGTATCAGGCGGTTCAGGTAACGGCGAAAAGTGCACCACCTTCGCCGACTGTGCAGAAATCATCAACGGTGGCGGCGTAGCTGACTACGACGGCATCTCTGGTCCGATCTCCTTCGATGAACTCGGTGACCCCACCGAGGCCAAGGTTGGTATCTACCAGTACGGTGATGACAACACGTACAGCGCATACAACGGCTAATAGCCGCTAAGCATCGCTAAGCGAAAGGCCCCAACCCGTTTAGGGTTGGGGCCTTTTTCGTGCGCTTACGCCTCGACTAACACGCCTGACGGGTGCCGGGGCCGGTCTGCCCCGAGCGATGCTGAAGCAAATTCACGGATGGCCCTGGTTCTGTAGGGAACCTGAAACGCCATCAGTTCGCGCTCTCAACGCCTAACGAGTCACGCAGGTGCCTCTGGATGGTTTGGGCCGAAACGACCCCTCACAGCGGCATCCAGCGCTGTGACGAGTGACCTTCTCGGTGAGCGGCCTGATTCGTCGGTGCCAACTCTCTGCGCGGACGCACAAAAGGGCCCCGCTTAGACGAATCTGAGCGGGGCCCTTTTATGTGAGCGAGAGTGCTTAGGTGCCGAGCGTACCGAGGTACAGCCCGATCACTTTGGGATCGTTCAAGAGTTCACGCCCGGTGCCTTCGTAAGCATCCTTGCCCTGGTCAAGAACGTAGCCGCGGTCACAGATCTGGAGACAGCGTCGTGCATTCTGCTCCACCATGATGGTCGTAACACCAGCCTTGTTGATTTCTGAAACCCGGATGAACGCTTCGTCTTGCTTCACGGGCGAGAGGCCAGCGGATGGCTCATCGAGCAGAAGCACGTGCGGGTCCATCATGAGGGCGCGAGACATTGCGACCATCTGACGCTCACCACCCGACAACGAACCAGCGCGCTGTTTGAGGCGCGATTTCAGTTCGCTGAAGATGCTGGTGACGAACTCGAGACGCTCGTCATAGATCTTCGGGTTTTGGTAGAGCCCCATCTGGAGGTTCTCTTCGATCGTCAGACTGGGGAACACGTTGTTGTTCTGTGGAACAAAACCAACACCGCGCGACACGAGCTTGTTCGCCTTGAGCCCAGTGATGTCATCGCCGTTGAGCGTGATTGAACCACCACGCACCTGCACTTGACCAAAAATGGACTTGAGCAGCGTTGACTTACCGGCACCGTTTGGTCCGATGATTCCAATGAGCTCGCCCGGGTTAGCGACCAGGTTGCAGTCGTTGAGAATGTTGACTCCGGGAAGGTAGCCCGCGGTGAGGTCCTTGACATGGACTACCGCATTCTCGGTGGGAATTGCGTTCACTTGCGGGGCTCCTTGCGCTTGGCGATCTTGGAGTCGAGTTCTTCAACCTCTGCTGCCATATCGACTGCTGCCGTGTTGAGCTCGCCTTCGATGCGACCGGTGACAACACCGAGGTCCACATCTTGGTGCGATCCCAAGTAAGCGTCGATGACGGCCTGATTCTTCATAACCTCGTCTGGCGGGCCTTCAGCAACAACCCGACCTTCCGCCATCACGATGACCCAGTCGGCAATGTGCCGAACCATGTGCATGTCGTGCTCGACGAAGAGCACAGTCATGCCCTCTTCTTTCAAGTCGAGGATGTGATCAAGCAGTGACTCGGTCAGAGCGGGGTTCACCCCAGCCATCGGCTCATCGAGCATCACGAGAGTCGGTTCACTCATCAGGGCGCGAGCCATTTCGAGTAGCTTGCGCTGCCCGCCTGACAGACTGGCCGCGAAGTCTGATGACTTTGCATCGAGCTTAAATTTCTTGAGCAGCACCTCAGCGCGTGCCTCGATTTCAGCTTCTTGCTTGCGCCAGAGCCGAGGGATCATGCCGCGGAAAATGTTTTCCCCGATCTGATCCTTCGCGCCGAGCTTCATGTTCTCGAGAACGGTCAAGAGCCCGAGAGCTTTCGTGAGTTGGAATGTGCGCACTTGGCCGAGTCGAGCAACCCTGTGCGCGCCCATTCCGGCGAGAGCGTGACCGTTGAACGTCCACTTGCCTTCGTCCGGCTTGTCGAATCCCGTCAAGAGGTTGAAGAGTGTCGTTTTGCCGGCACCGTTCGGACCGATCAAGGCCGTAATCGCGTTGCGGGGGATCTCAATGTGGTCAACGTTGACCGCGGTGAGGCCACCGAATGTGCGACGAACTCCATCGGCAATGATGATCGGATCGACCTTGGCTACTCCGGGAGCGATATCGCCCTTGTGGAGCCCCGTCGTCTTTGCGCGTTGTACCGGTGCAGCCGGTGTGTCGTTATTTGACAAAGGTCAGCTCCTTCTTATTGCCGAGGATGCCCTGTGGTCGATAGATCACGAGCAACATCAGCGCCACACCCACAAGGATGAAACGCACCGTCTGCGACTGCGTTGTGGTCATGAACGGCAGCACGCCGATGTTGACCAGAGCGGGAAGCAGGTTGCTGAGCAGGGTTTGAACGCCCCAGAAGATCACCGAACCAATAATTGGTCCGAAGATTGTGGCAGCACCACCGAGCAGTAGTGCGGTGTAAACGAAGAACGTCAGCGACGTCACATAAACACCGGGGTTCACCGAGGCAGGGAGGGCGTAAATGATTCCACCCATTGCACCGAAGACACCACCGAGCATGAGCGACTGCAGCTTGTAGGAGAACACGTTCTTTCCGAGGGCGCGCACGGCGTCTTCATCTTCACGGATTCCCTTAATGACGCGGCCCCAGGGGCTGCGCATGACTGACCACAGGATGAGTGCTGCGAGAGCAAGGATGACGATCCCGAAGATGCGCACCCACCAGCCGTTCGCGTTGTACACCCACGGACCGAAGCCGTAGGTGCCATCGGGGATCGGGTTGAACGCTCGGAAACTGGCGTGGTAACCGCTGAGTCCATCGGCCGAGCCGGTGTACTTGTCGAAAGTTGTGGTCAGGAACAACAGACGCACAACTTCAGCAGCAGCAATGGTCACGATCGCGAGGTAGTCACCGCGCAAACGCAGCGTGGGGATTCCGAGGATGAGGGCGAAAATGAGCGAGCCACCGACACCGACGAGCATGCCTCCCCACCACGGGAAACCAAAGGTGAGGATTGAGATCGCGTAGCCATAGGCGCCGATGGCCATGAAGGCCGCCATACCCATGTTGAGCAGTCCGGTGAAACCGAAGTGCATAGCAAGACCGAGTGCCGCGAGGGCGTATCCGATGGTTGCTGGTGCAATCAGTGATGACCCGGTGTTGGAGAGAATTTGCAGAATATCCATGAGCGGCCCCTAACCTATTCTCTCTTTTCGACCCAGGATGCCCTGAGGTCTGAACAACAAGATGACGATGAGCACGACTAGGGCACCCACATACTTCAGGTCGGATGGAATGAAGAGGCTCGAGGTCTCAACGAGGATTCCGACGATGATCGAACCAACCAGCGCACCGAACGCTGTGCCAAGTCCACCGAGGGTGACCGCCGCGAATACGAGCAGCAGGATCTGCGCACCCATGTCCCAGCGGATTCCTGGTCGGAAGTAAGCCCACAGCACGCCAGCGAGACCGGCCATTGCTGCTGCCAAGATCCACACGACCCGAACAACCTGGTCGACATCGATACCGGATGCGGCTGCCAACGACGGGTTGTCGGAGACGGCCCGAGTTGCTTTACCAATCTTGGTCTTCACCAACCACCACGCGAAGATGCAGATCACGACGATGCTGACAACCATGCTGATCATGTTGGTCTGGCTGAGCGACACCGATCCGAAGAGGGGGATGTCTGGGGAGTCAGAACCGGGCAGTTGCTCGGTTCCGCCACCGCGGAAGTACTGGAAAGTGTAGCGAAGTGCCAGCGAGAGGCCGATGGAGACAATCATCAGCTGGACGATTCCTACGCCCTTCTTGCGCAACGGTTTCCAGAGACCCGCGTCGAGCGCCCAGCCAAAGCCGGCGCTCAATAACACCGCTATCGGTATGGCAAACCAGACGGGTTGACCAAGGTCGACCGACACAATCAGTGCCATCACCGCGCCAAACGTCACCATTTCTGCGTGAGCGAAGTTGGAGAGACCTGTAGTTCCGTAGACGAGCGAGATGCCAATTGCGGCAAGTCCGAGCATGAGCCCGAAGTTGAGGCCATTGACAATGCGCTCGACGAACTGGTCGAAGAAGCTGGTGACGTTGCGTTCACCGCGCCCGATAAAGAAGTTCATGACTGTAGAGCCACTCGGGCCGATCATCGCTTCTTTAACGTTCGGGGTGTCGTCTGCACCAGTCTCATCAATCACTGCGATGCCGTCTGGCAGTGTCGATTCATCTAGCGTGACGCTGAACTCGTCACCGTCGGGTACGCCAACTTTCCATTGACCATCAGCATCAGTCTCAACTTCAACCTCGTAGCCACCACCAGAGATGGTGAGCAGCACACCTTCGAGAGGCACACTTTCGAGTTTGACGTTACCGATAATGCTGTTGTCGTATTCGTCGACGTTAACCTCGTCGGCCATGGCGGGCATGGCCATCAGAGAGAAGGCAGCGGAAAGAGCAACGATGAGTGCGACGAGCACTCCCCGTCGATTTTTCCGCCGCGTGCGGCGATATTCCGCTGTGTTCACAGGACCTCCAGGAAGGGACCCAGCCGGGATCAAGAATCCCGCGGGTTCTGACGTGTCTACGGCATTGAAGACACCGGCCGATTGTGTCTGACATACAAATGCTTGTCAGGTACAAAGCGGTGAAGCCATTATGCGGGGGAATGTTCTCGCAGGAAACCCGTTAATATTGATTGGCCGCAGATTTAACACAAGATCGCCGGTTTCACGCTCCTGGTGCAAGGAATATTTAACATGGAACAGCCTGACCCCTTCGGCTTTGTCGGACTCACCTACGACGACGTGATGCTCTTACCCGGTCACACCGATGTGATTCCGAGCGATGCTGACACCAGTTCACGTCTTACCCGCAGGATTCGGCTGTCTTCGCCCCTCATTTCGTCGGCAATGGACACCGTCACCGAGGCCAGAATGGCGATCGCGATGGCCCGAAATGGTGGCCTCGGAGTGCTTCACCGCAACCTTTCGATCGACGATCAGGCCGCCTTCGTTGACAAGGTCAAGCGCAGCGAATCCGGCATGATTACCAATCCGGTAACAACTACGCAACAAGCCACCCTTGCGGAAGTTGATGCTTTGTGCGGTCAGTTCCGAATTTCGGGAGTACCCGTTATCGAGGAGGACGGAACCCTCGTGGGAATCGTCACCAACCGCGACATGCGCTTCATCGAACCAGAGAACATGGACTCAACGCTGGTGCGCGATGTTATGACGGTGATGCCCCTCATTACCGCACCGGTCGGTATCGACCGCGACGGCGCTATTGCACTCCTCAATCAGCACAAGATTGAGAAGCTGCCGCTCGTTGACGACAGCGGCAAGCTCATCGGCCTCATTACTGTCAAAGACTTTGAGAAGACCGACCAGTACCCCAACGCGACAAAAGATGACGAAGGTCGACTTCGAGTTGGCGCAGCCATCGGTTTCTTCGGTGATGCGTGGGAACGTGCTGAGCGACTCCGCGATGCCGGCGTCGATGTGATTGTTGTTGACACCGCAAATGGTGAGTCAGCTGGAGTCATCGACATAGTCCGACGGATGAAAGCTGATTCCTCCTTCGACGCTATTGACGTGATCGGCGGCAACGTCGCTACACGTTCCGGAGCGCAGGCACTTATCGACGCGGGTGTCGATGCCGTGAAGGTTGGTGTCGGGCCCGGCTCGATCTGCACTACCCGCGTTGTTGCTGGTGTCGGGGTTCCACAGGTTACGGCCGTCTACGAGGCATCGTTGGCCGCTCGACCAGCCGGAATCCCGGTGATCGCCGACGGTGGCCTTCAGTACTCCGGAGATATTGCCAAGGCACTCGTAGCCGGGGCAGACACTGTCATGCTTGGTTCTCTGCTTGCTGGTACCGATGAGAGCCCTGGTGATCTCATCTTCCTTAATGGAAAACAGTTCAAGAGCTATCGCGGCATGGGTTCACTCGGTGCGATGCAAACACGAGGCAAGAAGACCTCGTACTCGCGTGACCGTTACTTCCAAGCGGATGTTCCTTCCGACGACCAGCTGATCCCCGAGGGCATCGAAGGCCAGGTCCCCTATCGCGGCCCCGTCTCCACGGTGATGTACCAGTTGCTCGGCGGCCTCCGCCAGTCGATGTTCTACACGGGTGCCCGCACTGTCGATCAGCTGCAAACGAAGGGCAAGTTCGTGCGGATCACTGCCGCCGGACTGAAAGAATCGCATCCCCACGACATCCAGATGGTTGTTGAGGCACCGAACTACCGTCGCTAGAACCTCAGCGCGCTCCGCTAGGCGGAGACGTCGCGGCGGTTGAAGACGACTCCGCCGAGCACGAGCACGACGGCGGAGATGCCGAAGATGAGCCCGAGGGAGCCCCAGTCGGCTCCCTCGCTCAGTGGAGAGTTACCGAACGCCCAGTGGTACGGCGAGAGGTTGTGCAGCCATTCGACGTCTGCGCTTTGGTTGCCGAGTGAGTTGAGGATGTACCCGAGCAGGGCGATTCCGGCTGCCGCCGCAGAGGCAAAACTCCGACGGCCCGTGATGGCGCCAACGGCGAGGCCACAGCTGGCCGCGAGCACTCCCAAGCCGAACAGCGCCAAGCATCCGCCGATCACATGGACAGGCTCAAGGTCAATCCCGGACGAGTCGTTGAGCGCGAGAATTAGTAGCGCCGAAACGACACTGAGCCACAGCAGTCGAAGGATGACACCGAGACTGCGCTCGACCATGATCTGCACACGGGAGACACTGTGGGCAAGGGTGAGTTCGAGCGAACCGGATTCTTCGTCGCCCGCAATCGCCGCCGAGCTCCAGAGCGTGGCAGCGATGGTGAAGAGGACGAATCCGATCAGGCCAAGGAATGTCGCCTGCACGTAGCCAGCTCCGCTTGTGAGGTCTTCGAAGCCGAGAGTGCTCGCTAGGCCTTCGGGGAGGGATTTGATTACTTCGTCAAAGCCCGCGTTGTCGCCCGAGAACGAGGAGTACAGCGGCACGTACAGAAATATCGCTCCCGTGATTCCTGCCGTCCAGCCCAGTAGCCCTCGCCACGAGTCCGCAAGGTTGCGGCGCGTGAGGGGCAAAATACTGCGGGTCATGTTCTCGCTCATTTGTTTGCCTCATTCGAGTAGAGGTCGATAACCGACGATTCGAGATCTTGCTCTTCCACCCGCAGGTCGACCACGTGGAAGGGGGCGATGGCCTTGACGAGAGCGTCGATGTGTCCCTCGACGGTGCCAGTGACCTGAATCAGCTCGCCATCAGCGACGGTGAGGTTGTCGAGTTGCGGCAGGGCTAGCAAGGCGGTGCGGATGTCGTCGGTTGCGGTATCCGTGAAGTCGATGACGACACGACGGATGGCGCTCGCTCGCAGGCTGGCGACGTCACCAACTTTCACCACGGTGCCGTTGCGGAGCACCGCGACTTGATCGGCAGCGTTCTGGATTTCGCTCAAGACGTGAGAGCTGAGGAACACGGTTTGGCCTTTGTGTTGGGCTTCGCGCACCATCGAGAGGAATTCTTGTTGCACGAGCGGATCGAGACCGCTCGTTGGTTCGTCGAGCACGAGCAGCTTGGGCTCATGCATGAACGCCTGCACGAGGCCGAGCTTTTGCTTGTTGCCTTTGGAAAGGGTCCGCACGTGGCGGGTGAGGTCGAGCCCCAGCCGTTCAGCGAGCGAGTCGATGCGGTCTGGCGCAACGCGGCCGCTGATTTCGGCGTAGTGCTTGAGCAGTGAGCGACCAGTGACGCGGCCCTCGAGGAGAAGTTCGCCCGGGAGGAATCCGATGTCGCGGCGCAATGCAGCACCGCCAGCGATGGGGGACTGGCCGAGCACGGTTGCGCTGCCGGAGGTGGGGCGAATGATGTCGAGCAGTAGCCGCATCGCGGTCGTCTTGCCGGCACCATTGGGGCCGATCATGCCGAACACGCTGCCGGTTTCTACGGCGAGATCCACACCGTCGAGGGCAGTGTTTTTGCCGTAACGCTTGGTGAGTGCCTGAGTTTCTATCGCGTAAGTCATGGGTGGGGCGGAGCCCGGTCCTTCCTAGGAGGGAGTCGTTGAGGGGGTGTGCGTGCTGGAGGGAGCCTCGCTGGCCGGAGGATCCGCATCCGGATCATGCACGTGTCGCGGTGGCGGTGATGCGGCTTGCGAGGCGGCGTGCGAAGCGGCGCGGGACGCATCAAGGGCCGTGCTGTCGGTGTAGATCCCGTGGGTATAGAGCTCGAGGGCAGCATTGCCCATGCGGCTAAGACTGTCGAGACTGAGTTGGCCGCTGCCGAGACTGCGGGCGATGTGACTTTGCAGCGTGAGAGTCGAGAGGCTGTGGGTGACGAGCAGTATGGCGCGGGCGTGTTCGTCGGCGCTTGGCGTGACGGCTCCGCTGGCAACTCCCTCAAGGAGCATGGTGTGGGACATGGCGACGAAGCGGTCGAAAAGGTCTGCCCCGGCGGCAGAATCGTCGGTGAAGAGGCGGCCTAGATAGTTGAGCCACGGCTCGAATTTGGGGAGGTCGGCGTACCACTCGCTGACTGCCGCACTGATGTCTCCTTCGCCGAGACCGGCTTTGCGGTGGGTGACCTCGCCGATGATGAAGTCATCGCACGCGGCTTTGAGCTCACGCATGCTTCCAAAGTGGTGGATGACGAGGCCGGCACTCACTCCTGCTTCAGTCGCGACAGCGCGGGCGCTTGTCGCGGCGAACCCGTTCTGCCCGATGAGTCGAATCGCGGCGTCGCGGATGCGCGCTTTGGTGGTGGAATCATCGACTCTTGAACGCATGTTTAATAAACTAAACGTTTGTTCAATGGCTGTCAATCGCTGGCCGGGTAGGCTAGAGCAGTGAATGATTTCGAGATTGGCCGCGCCAAGCGCGCTCGCCGCGTCTACTCCTTTGATGACATCGCTATCGTGCCGTCGCGCCGAACGCGTGATCCTCGTGATGTGTCGGTGAGCTGGACGATTGACGCCTACACCTTTGATATCCCCGTTATCGCGGCTCCCATGGACTCCGTTGTATCGCCAGCGACCGCGATCACGATGGGCAAGCTCGGCGGGCTTGGAGTGCTCGACCTCGAAGGTCTCTGGACCCGTTATGAGAACCCCGAGCCAGTGCTCGAAGAGATCCGTCATCTGCCGGCCGATCAGGCAACGGCGCGCATGCAGCAGCTCTACGCCGAGCCGATCAAACCAGAACTCGTCACTCAGCGTCTCGCCGAAATCCGTGAAGCCGGAGTGCCCGTCGCTGGAGCACTCAGCCCACAGCGCACGAAAGAACTCCACCAGACAGTTCTTGATGCTGGCGTCGACCTGTTCGTCATCCGCGGCACGACCGTGAGCGCTGAGCACGTATCTAAGTCAAGCGAACCACTCAACCTTAAAGAGTTCATTTACGAACTCGATGTTCCCGTCATCGTCGGTGGTGCAGCTAGCTACACCGCAGCACTCCACCTCATGCGCACCGGTGCTGCCGGAGTGCTCGTCGGCTTCGGCGGCGGTGCGGCAAGCACCACACGCTCAAGCCTGGGCATCCACGCTCCCATGGCAACCGCAGTCGCCGACGTTGCTGGTGCACGCCGCGACTACATGGATGAGTCCGGCGGCCGCTACGTTCACGTGATCGCCGATGGCGGACTCGGCACAAGCGGCGACATTGTGAAAGCAATTGCGGTCGGTGCCGATGCCGTCATGCTTGGCAGCACACTTGCGCGCGCTACGGATGCCCCGGGTGGCGGATACCACTGGGGTCAAGAAGCGCACCACTCCGAGCTCCCTCGCGGCAATCGTGTCGAGGTTGGCCAGCTCGCGCCTCTCGCCGAAATCCTCAACGGACCGTCGTCGCACCCGAATGGCCAGTCCAACCTGATTGGTGCCCTGCGTCGCTCAATGGCAACAACTGGCTACTCCGACCTGAAAGAGTTCCAGCGGGTCGACGTCGTTGTGGCTCCCTACAACACCCTGTAACGCGCAGTCACGGTGAGCGCTGCGGCAACACGTTCACAGCCAGAGATCAGCCGCACGCAAGAGGATTTATGAATGGCTAAACCCCAAGCGAAATCCCAGACAGCAGCACTGAGCGCAGAACAGCGCGCGAGTGCAATCGCCGCGCTTCGTGAAAACGAACTCGACATTCTCGTGATCGGTGGCGGCATCGTCGGCACGGGCAGTGCGCTGGATGCTGCGACGCGCGGGTTGAACGTCGGCATGGTTGAGGCCCGCGACTGGGCTTCTGGCACGTCAAGTCGATCGTCGAAGTTAGTGCACGGCGGCATCCGCTATTTGGAGCAGCTCGACTTTCGACTCGTTCGCGAAGCTCTCAAGGAACGCGGATTGCTCTTGCAACGGATTGCACCTCATCTCGTGCGCCCGGTGCGTTTTCTCTATCCCGTGACGAAGCCGATCTTCGAGCGGCTATATATCGGTGCGGGAATGTTGCTGTACGACATCCTCAGTTACTCCGGGGGACGACCTCCCGGCGTTCCGCATCACCGGCACCTGACACGACAGCAAATGTTACGAGCGGCACCGAGCCTGCGCTCGGATGCCTTCCGCGGCGGGCTCACTTATTACGATGCCCAAGTCGACGACGCACGATATGTCTCAACGCTCGCGCGCACCGCAAGCTTCTATGGCGCCCACGTGGCGAACCGAGTTCGGGTCGAGAATTTCGTGAAAGTCGGCGAGCGCGTAGTCGGAGTCATGGCGCACGATCTTGAGACCGGCGAGAAGTTTGAGATCCGCGCTAAGCAGGTGGTGAATGCGACCGGCGTGTGGACTGATGACACTCAAGGAATGGTCGGTGAGCGTGGACAGTTCAGAGTGAGGGCGTCTAAAGGCGTTCACTTGGTCGTGCCTCGCGATCGGTTCCAGTCGAAACTCGGCCTACTGCTGCGCACGGAAAAGAGCGTTCTTTTCGTCATTCCGTGGGGCCGGCACTGGCTCATCGGAACGACAGACACCGACTGGGATCTTGACAAAGCGCACCCGGCGGCTACCGCAGCCGACATCGACTATTTACTTGAACGCGTCAACAAAGTGCTCGCCGTGCCGCTGACTCGCGACGACGTCGAGGGTGTATTTGCCGGATTGCGGCCTCTGCTCGCGGGAGAGTCAGACCTGACCTCCAAGCTCAGCCGCGAGCACATCGTGACTCACAGCGTTCCAGGGCTCGTTGTTGTCGCTGGCGGTAAATGGACGACCTATCGAATCATGGCGAAGGATGCCGTGGATGCCGCGGTGGATGCGCTCGATGGCAGGATCTCCCCGAGCATCACCGAAGATGTCGCGCTGCTCGGCGCTGAAGGGTATCGGGCTGCGTGGAACAAACGCTCCACTCTCGCCCGCACCTTTGGTCTTCACCGCTCTCGCGTTGAGCACCTTCTCAATCGGTACGGAGTGCTCGCCACTGAAGTGCTCGAACTTGTTCGTAGCAACCCGAAACTGGCAGAGGCACTCCCGGGCGCCGATGACTACATTGCGGCCGAAGTTGTTTATGCGGCCAGCCACGAGGGTGCGCTCCACCTCGACGACGTGTTGGCTCGTCGCACTCGTATATCGATTGAGGCATGGGACCGTGGCGTGTCGGCGGCCCCGGTCGCGGCAGAGCTCATGGCGAATGTATTGGGGTGGGACTCCGCGAAGACAACGGTTGAAGTCGAGCGCTATCTCCAGCGGGTTGAGGCGGAACTTGCGAGCCAGAAGCAGCCAGATGATGAGTCGGCTGATCGGGTGAGGCTCGAAGCACCAGATATCGTTAGCGAGTGAGTACGACGGATTCTGCGCCAGGAGCACAAGGCACGACACCAGTGGCGGCTGCGCCGGTAGCGCCAGCAACGATGTGGCAGATTGCACGTCGCCCGCGCTGGATTGGTGCTCTCGTGCTCGCGCTGGTCATAGCGTCTAGTTTCGCCGCGCTTGGCCAGTGGCAGCTCAGCCGGAGCCTTGAAGGCGGCGAGATCACCGAGCAACAGAGTGAGAGCCTTGTCGCCCTCGATTCAGTGGCGAAGGCTCAAGATCCTTTGGCGTCGGCCACGACCGGTCAATCGGTGAGCTTCAGTGCAGAGCTCGTGGCTGGCGACTACGTGGTGCTTTCGGAACGGCGCAACACCGCCGGTATGGGTTACTGGGTCGTAGGTCATGGCGTTGAGCAGAGTGGGGCAAGCATCGCTATCGCGCTCGGGTGGGCTCCTTCTCTGGATGCTGCGGCATCCGCCATTGCTCAACTGGAGGCTTCGTCGCCTCAGTCGACGTTCACCGGCCGTCTGCTGCCAACCGAGTCACCGCAACAGTCCGATTTCGAGTCGGGAGTGTGCAGCGCCCTCGCGGTGTCGGAGCTGGTCAATCTGTGGGAGGACGTTCCGGCGGGAACCTATGGTGGCTACGTCGTCAGTTTTGACGCACCCGCCGGGCTCGAGGCCATCGATTCACCGCCACCGTCGACAGAGGTTTCCCTCAATCTGCTCAACGTGTTCTATGCCGTCGAGTGGGTTGTCTTCGCTGGCTTCGCCGTCTTCCTGTGGTACCGCCTCGTGCGAGATGTGTGGGAAGAAGAGCGCGAAGAGTTGGAGCCCGACGCGGCCGTAGACTAGAGCTATGGCTCTTGGTCCCCGGCTTTCTGATTTTCCGCGCATTCGTCGCACCCTGTCTTTCTACAAGGTCTCGTCGATCATTACTGGCAGCTTCTTGCTTGTGCTCTGCCTCATGATGGTGTTCCGTTATGGGCTCGGTGGAGACATCGAGCTGAACGGCCCGGCAGGGTTTGTCACACTCACGCCGAAAGAGTTGGTGCAGGGCATCAACGTGTCGACGATCATCCTGATTGTTCACGGCTGGCTTTACGTCTTTTATGTTGCCGCTGACTTTGTGCTCTGGCGCCTGTCGCGTTTCTCGTTCTTGCGGTTCTTGTACATCGCCCTTGGTGGTGTTATTCCGCTTCTGTCGTTCTTTCTTGAGCGCCAGGTTCCTCGTTTCGTTGAAGCGAAACTTGCCCGTATTGAATCCGCTGCAGCCGTGAAAGCGGCGGGCGCTGACTCCGCAAAGGCTTCCGCATGACCGATTCCTCGGCCACTTCCGCAGACACGAACGCTCGCCCCGTTCTCGTTGTTGACTTCGGCGCGCAGTACGCCCAGCTGATCGCACGTCGCGTGCGCGAGGCGAACGTGTATAGCGAGATTGTTCCTCACACCATCACTGCGGCAGAGATCGCCGCCAAGAATCCGGCCGGCATCGTGCTGAGCGGTGGACCGTCGAGTGTCTATGAGCCGGGTTCGCCCGACCTCGACCCGGGCATCCTGCAGCTCGGCATTCCTGTCTTCGGTATTTGCTATGGCTTTCAGGTTATGGCCCGTCAGCTCGGCGGCACCGTCGCCAAGACCGGGTTGCGTGAATATGGCGCCACCGACATGACGGTTCAGGGCGACGGCGGTTCACTCTTGGGCGAGCAGCCGAACAAGCAGACGGTCTGGATGAGCCACGGCGACGCTGTGACGGAAGCGCCAGCCGGTTTTGATGTTCTTGCCAGTAGCGAAGCGACCCCGGTTGCCGCGTTCGCGAGCAAGGAGCGCGGACTTTATGGAGTGCAGTGGCACCCTGAGGTGAAGCATTCCGAATTCGGCCAGAGCGTGCTTGAGAACTTCTTGCACGATGCTGCGGGGATCCCTGCTGACTGGAACAGCGGAAATGTGATCGCTGAGCAGGTCGCGCGCATCCGTGAGCAGGTAGGTTCGGCACGCGTCATTTGTGGCCTTTCGGGTGGAGTTGACTCTGCTGTCGCTGCCGCGATTGTGCACGAGGCTGTTGGCGATCAACTTGTCTGCATCTTCGTTGACCACGGCTTGCTGCGTCAGGATGAGCGCCGCCAAGTCGAAGAGGACTACGTCGCCTCGACCGGTGTGCGCCTTGTCACCGTCGATGCTGTTGACCAGTTCATGGATGCTCTCGCCGGAGTCACTGACCCCGAGACGAAGCGCAAGATCATCGGCCGCGAGTTCATTCGCAGCTTCGAGAATGCTGCTGAGGCACTCGTGCTCGAAACACAGGGCAGCGACGAGACCGTGAAGTTCCTCGTGCAGGGAACTCTGTACCCGGATGTCGTCGAAAGTGGCGGAGGAACCGGAACCGCCAACATTAAGAGCCACCACAACGTTGGTGGGCTCCCCGAAGATTTGCAGTTCGACCTGGTCGAGCCACTGCGCACACTGTTCAAGGATGAGGTCCGCGCGATCGGTCGCGAGCTGGGATTGCCGGAGGTCATTGTTGGCCGCCAGCCATTCCCTGGCCCCGGTCTCGGCATCCGCATTATCGGTGAAGTCACTTTCGAGCGTCTTGAACTACTGCGCAAGGCCGACGCGATTGCGCGCGCCGAGCTGACCGCTGCTGGCCTCGATGACACGATCTGGCAGTGCCCGGTCGTGCTTCTCGCCGATGTTCGTTCGGTGGGAGTGCAGGGCGATGGTCGCACCTACGGTCACCCAATCGTGTTGCGCCCGGTCTCATCTGAGGATGCGATGACCGCCGACTGGACTCGGTTGCCGTATGACGTGCTCGCGAAGATTTCTAACCGCATCACCAATGAGGTGGATGGCGTGAACCGCGTGGTTCTCGACGTCACGTCGAAGCCCCCAGGAACGATTGAGTGGGAATAGCCCGCTCGGGTTGAACGCTTGAACTTAGACGGTTTTTAGGGTGTGCGTGGGTTGCGCAGGGAAAGCCGATGTTCTCTTTGCGCATGTGCAACTCGTCGGAACGCGACTCGCGTGAAGGACTCGATCTAGGTCTGGTGAGGTGCCGAAGCGCAATGATCGGCGGTTTTTGAGAGGGGGGTACCCTCCATTTTTGCAAAATGAATTTAAATCGAATATCTTGAAATTGAGTAGACAACTTCAAGGAGGACGAGATTGAACATTCTGGCAAACGAAACACAAACCAACGCTGGGTCAAGAACGCGCTGGGTCGTAGCATTGTTTTCAGCGCTAACTTTGGGAGTGCTGGGCGGGGTTGCGCCTCTTTACCCCGTCGAGTCAGCAAGCGCGGCACCGTACATTGATTGTAACGAACCGGTCTATAGCGGGAATTCCTCAGCGAGAATAACATGCCACGCTGCGTCAAGTGGACAGGTGCGGATTCGCGCAACGTGTTACAACGTTCCATTGATATTTGTCGCGGGGAGAAGTTACACAGGATGGTCTAACGTTCGCGCTGGGAGTTCGATAACGCTCGCATTCGTTCCAGGATCTTGGTGTGGAGGCACTTTTCAGATATGGCGTGTTGATCCCGAGATTAGGTAGTTCCGCCACGTTGCTCAAGGGATTGAAGCATGGGGGTCGAATGGGGTGTTCCGCGGATACTTTTGCCGCGTCCGCTCCGCTTTCGAGCTCACTCGAAGAAAAGGTTGGATACACAACTTAAGGGATCGGAACCCTTTCTTGCATGGCCATGATTGCTCATGAATCGACCGCGGGCTGCTGAGCGACGCGTATTCGGATCGATCTCAACTCTGCACATTGGCCACGCGATTCGATCTAAGAAGTGCTCGCTGAGAGGTATTCGCTCTTGGGGATGTGTGCCAGATGGCGTAGCGACATGGAAAGGCTCCGTCACTCCGGCTAATTCCGGAATGACGGGACCTTATCGTTGCTCCCTTGTGTGGCGCTAGTCGCGAAGGATCGAGAAGAAGCGCAGCAGTTCGAGGTACAGCCAGATCACGGTGACCATGATGCCGAAAGCACCCTTCCACCCGTAGGCACGGGGAACGCGGTTGGCGACACCACGCTGGATGAGGTCGAAGTCGAGCACAAGCGAGTACGCCGCCATGATCACGACTAGTACCCCGATGATGGCACCGAGCGGAATGCCCATGAAGCTGAAGTCGCGCAGGCCTTGCGTGCTTTGAACGACGCCCGTCGCCATCAACACAACATTGAGTAGTGTGAAGATCACGTAGCCGATAAGCGCGATCATGAAGACTTTCGTGGCCTTCTTTGATGCGCGAATCTTGCCGCTAGCGAAGAGAGCCAGCGTTACACCGACCACGATGATGGTGGCGACCACCGCCTGAGTGACTACACCGCCGAAGGCCGTTTCGTAGTAACGCGAGATGCCGCCGACGAAGACACCCTCAACCGCGGAGTACGCGAGCACGAGTGCGCCAGATGGCTGCTTCTTAAAGATGTTGATGAGGGCGAGTACGAAGCCCACGAGCCCGGCGCCGATCCAGAGCAGCGGCATGTCGGCGATCCAGCCGATAGCTGCACCGACGAGCAGGAGCGCGAAGGCTCCAACGGTCTTGGCAATCGTGTCTTCAACGGTCATGACATCACTGGAGGCGGGGGCCGACTCCTGGTTGTACATGTCGTTGAGCTGCTGGTTGGATACCTGGTTCGCTACGGCGACTCCGCCGCGCGAGCTAAACGCAGCATCGCGGGAGAAAGCGGGGTTATTGAGTGCCATGATTCCTCTGTTTGGTGTGGCGTCACACGTTAGTGACACACGATAAAACTACCGGAATTTGCTGAGAAATGCCGGGTTTCAACGCCGCGATGCTGCGCTGTGAGCGATCGCTCGGGCGAGCCACGCGGCAGCAACGACGACCACCGCCGAGATTGCGAGCGCCTCAGGCATGGAGGAGTACTCCTGATAGAACCGAGGAAGGATGATGCCGTTGGCAATGGGGAGAGCCAGAGCCAGATACGACACAAGGGGCCGATGCCGAACGATCAACCAACACAGCACAGGGATCGTGAGTGTCCACATCGACATCGGGCCAGTAAGCATGAGCCAGATTTGGGTAATCGTGGGCAGCACCACGATCATCCGTCGCCATCCTCTCGACGGCATAATCGACCAGCCCACCGCCGTTGACGTTGTGCCGATGAGCAGGATGATCAGGGTGTAGTTGTTGGCTCCCTGGAGGTGCAGTGCGCCGGCAATGATCAACACGAGGCCAACAAAGTAGCGGTCGTTATAGCGACCCCACTTCAGTGGGAGGCGCCTGGCGGGTTCCCAACCCTCCGTTGCTCCCGAAACGCTAGCGGCCATTGGTGAGCAGGGAGTACAACACGATGCCCCAGACGACAAGCCAGACGTAACCGAGAACGGTAGCGATGCGAGCGATCAGCAGTCCACGCTCGCCGGTCTCACGAATCTGCCGGATCGCCACGTGCCCAAAGATTAGGGCCGGAGCCCCACCAATCACTGCCAGGGCGAGAGCGAGGATCGCGACGGGATTAGTGCGAGGGGCCACAATCGGGGCAGGGCGCACTGCATCTGCCGAGGTGGGTTCACCGCAATAGACACAGAACTTCCACTCCGGCCGCACTGGTGCAGAGCACGACGCGCATTCGGGCATACCTAAATATTAGTCGCAGGTGCACTTCGGCATATTCTTGACTCGATGAGCACCACCACCAGCCCCCTTGTGATCGGGCATCGCGGAGCCAGCGGCTACCGCCCAGAACACACCAGAGCCGCCTACGATCTCGCATTCACCCTGGGAGCGGATGCCGTAGAGCCTGACATTGTCGCGACCCGTGACGGCGTGCTGGTGTTGCGGCACGAGAACGAGATCTCGGGAACGACCAACGTCGCTGATCATCCGGAGTTTGCGGATCGCCGAACGTCAAAGACGATCGATGGCACAGTGATGACGGGCTGGTTTACCGAGGATTTCACGTGGGCCGAACTCGCCACCCTGCGCGCCCGCGAACGCCTGCCGGAGATTCGCCCAGCGAACGTCGCGTACAACGACACCGAACCGATCCTGCGGCTGAGCGATCTGCTGGAAATTGTGAAACAGCACCCCGAAGCACAGCGACGCCAACTGCGAGTCGTGGCCGAGATCAAGCATGCGAGCTACTTTGAGTCGATTGGCCTGCCGCTCGACGAACTCTTCGCCAGAGAGGTGAGCGAGTGGGCGACAGCAGACAACCTGATCATCGAATCATTCGAACAGAGCGTTCTGCACCGCATCCGCGATCGAGGCATTCCCGGCAAGCTCGTGTTCTTGCTCGAAAGTAGTGGAGCGCCATCGGACTTGATTGCGCGTTTTGGAGCTCAAGCGCGCAACTATGCCGAGCACTTGACTGCTGACGGGCTAGCCCAGCTGGCGAGCGAGGTTGACGGAATCAGTGTCGACAAGAAGATGCTCATGACCAAGGACCTCACCGGAAACCTCACCGGGACTAATGACTTAGTTTCGCGAGCTCACAGCGCGGGGCTCCTCGTATTTTGTTGGACTCTGCGAGCCGAGAACCGTTTTCTGCCGAAGAACTATCGCTCAAGCAAACAGCCCGAGAAGTTTGGCGACTGGCGCGGCGAGTTCCGCACCCTCATGGATTCCGGTCTCGACGGAGTATTCGCCGACCAACCCGACCTCGCCGTCACCGCGCGCGGGTAGAGTCGAGGAGCCATGACGACAGTTTTTGACCCCTCTGACCCTGGCCGTTCTGCAGACGGCGATTCCGTTCGTGACCCGCTGCTTGATGGGCTCAACCCTCGTCAGCGTGAAGCGGTCGAATATCGTGGCCCCTCGTTGCTGATTGTTGCCGGCGCCGGCTCGGGAAAAACGAGCGTGCTCACTCGCCGAATTGCGGGGCTGCTGCGCTCGAGAGAGGCCTGGCCGAGCCAGATTCTGGCGATCACCTTTACCAACAAGGCTGCGGCCGAGATGCGCGAACGTGTCGCGGCAATTGTGGGCAACACCGCCGAGGGAATGTGGATTTCCACCTTCCACTCCGCCTGCGTGCGCATTTTGCGTCGGGAAGCTGAAGCATTCGGGTTCTCCAAAAACTTCACCATTTACGACTCTGCCGACAGCAAGGCCCTGCTCAAGCGGATCCTCAAAGAGCTCGACGCCGACATGTATGGGTTGACGGTCAGCAAGGCGGCGAACCGCATCTCTCAGCTCAAAAATGAGCTAACCGACGTTGACGGTTTTGCTCGCGATGCCAACATGAGCGACCCGGCGGAGAAGAAGTTCCTTGAAGTCTTCCGGCGCTACACGCGTGGACTCAGCGACGCCAACGCTTTCGACTTTGACGACCTCATTGGCCAAACCGTGTACCTGTTTAGGGCGTTTCCTCACATCGCGGCCACCTACCAGCGCCGCTTCAAGCACATCCTGGTCGACGAATATCAGGACACCAACCACGCTCAGTACTCGCTGATTCGCGAGCTCACGAGACCACCAGCCCCTGAACAGTTTGAATCGTCGCAGGGCATGCTCGTGCAGGGCAGCAGCACCGGCGCTGAAGCGGAGGCCGCGTCGCTGACCGTGGTCGGCGACAGCGACCAGTCCATTTATGCGTTCCGCGGAGCCGACATCCGCAACATTGTTGAATTCGAGCGAGACTTTCCCCGCTCGACAGTGATTCTGCTTGAACAGAACTATCGCTCGACGCAGACGATTTTGGATGCCGCCAATGCGGTGATCTCGAACAACTTCGATCGCAAAGACAAGAAGCTCTTCACGACGATCGGTGAGGGCGACAAGATTGTCGGCTTCACCGGTTATTCGGGTCATGATGAAGCGCAATTCATTGCGGATGAGATTCAGAAGCTGCACGACGAAGGCGTTGCGTACAAAGACGTCGCGGTCTTCTATCGCACCAACTCGCAGACGCGTGCCCTTGAAGAGATCTTCATCCGGGCAGCTCTGCCGTACCGGGTGCTCGGCGGAACGAAGTTCTACGAGCGTGCGGAAATCAAAGATGCGTTTGGTTACCTGATTGCGGTCGCGAACCCGGCAGATCCGCTGGCGCTGCGTCGAATCATGAATACCCCGAAGCGCGGCATTGGTCCGGCGACCGAAGCCGCGCTGCAGGCGTGGGCGGATGACCGGGGCGTAACCCTGCGGGATGCGATGCGCAATGCCGCCGAACTAGGGCTCGGCCCGAAGGTAACGAAAGCAATTATTGACCTTGCCCGACTTCTTGATGACGTTATGGCGAAGGTCGAAACGGCTAAGCCTGCCGACATCCTTAATGAACTCTTGGATCGTTCAGGCTATGTTCGCGCGTTGCGCGCATCGCTAGACCCGCAGGATGAGGCTCGCGCCGAGAACGTCGATGAGTTGATCGCGGTCACGAAGGAGTTCGGAAAGAACAATCCCGACGGAACTCTTCTGGACTTCCTCACCGAGGTCTCACTTGTCGCCGCGGCCGATGACCTCGACGATTCCAGCGGAACCGTTTCCCTCATGACGCTGCACACCGCAAAGGGACTCGAATACGACGCCGTATTCTTGACCGGCGTTGAAGAAGATCTCCTCCCGCACCGCATGTCGGCGAATGAGCCAGGCGGCCCAGCAGAGGAACGTCGACTTTTCTATGTCGGAATTACACGAGCGCGCAAGAGGCTCTTCCTTTCGCTTGCGATGACCCGCGCCCAGTTTGGCGAGGTCAACGTTGCGATGCCGAGTCGCTTCCTGCAAGAAATTCCGGCCGACCTTATCGAGTGGAAACAGTCTCCGGGCATGTCGAACTCACGAGGCGGACCCCAATCTCGGGCGCTCAACGCGCGGCGTGGCAACGGCGGCGGCGGAGGCTCATGGTCCAGCTCGCTTCGCGAAGCGGCGTCTGGTGGATTGCCTCCGGCACCGCCGCGCGCAAAGACCGAGTGGGCCAATGCGATTACAGCAACGGTTCGCGACAATGGTGATCTCACTCTGGCGGCTGGCGACCGCATCCGTCACACTGATTTCGGTGATGGCACGGTAAATCAGGTGACCGGCAACGGCCCGAAGAGCATCGCCGATGTTCAATTCGATACCGCCGGACGGAAGCGTCTGCTGATCAAGATTGCTCCCATTGAGAAACTTTGATTCCGAAAGTCACGACTATTCGGGCACCATGGCGCACGGAGAAGTGCGGCTTGTCGTTCCGCGCGTTCGACCGCACGACACCGATGACGCGCTTGCCGCAGCGCTCGTGCAGGTTCGGGTAGAACTCACACTGCCGACCGGGTTCAGTGCTGAAGTCGAAGAAGCGGCTGAGGCTGCCGTCGCAGCGTATGAGCCACCAGAACTTGATCTGACCGACATTCCCTTCGCCACGATCGATCCAGAGGGTGCGACCGATCTTGATCAGGCGCTCTATCTCGAGCGCACGGGCGAGACACTGCGGGTGCTGTATGCGATTGCCGAGGTCCCCGCTTTTGTGTGGCCGGGTTCGGCGGTGGATGCGGAGGCTCGAAAGCGTGGACAAACCCTGTATGCGCCGGATGGCCGGATTCCGCTGCATCCCACAGTGATCAGCGAAAACGCTGCGTCGTTGCTCGCCGGTGCCACACGACCAGCATTCGTCTGGACCTTTGACTTGGATGCTAGGGGTGAGGTCACCGCGACAACTCTGGTGCGTGCCCGCGTACGAAACCGTCGCCAATACAACTATGACGAAGTACAAGATCTGCTCGACAATGAACTCGCTGATGAGTCACTATCGTTGCTGCCCGAATTCGGCCGGCTGCGCGCCGAGCTCGAGCGTGAGCGGGGCGGGGCAAGTCTCAACCGTCCAGACGAAGAAGTAATGCTCGTTGATGGCACGTATGTTCTTGAGCGGCGCAGCCCGCTGCCCGTCGAGCAGTACAACGCTCACGTGTCCCTCATGACGGGCATGGAAGCCGCGCGCATCATGCTCGAAGGCAACGTGGGAATCTTGCGCACAATGCCAGCACCCGACACTGAAACGCTCGACCAGTTTCGCCGCCAAGTTGCCAGTCTTGGATGCCCATGGCCCGAGAACCAGAACTATGGCGAGTATCTGCGCGCCCTTGACCACAGCGATCCCCGTGCGCTCGCCGCGATTCATGCCGCCACATCACTCTTCAGGGGAGCCGGGTACACGGTATTCGACGGCGAACACCCCGAAGAAACCATTCAAGCTGCGGTCGCCGCACCGTATGCCCACGCGACGGCACCGCTACGCCGCCTCGTCGATCGTTTCGTGCTCGTCGCCTGTGAAGCCATCATCTCTGACCGCCGTGTGCCCAAGTGGGTGCGCAAAGCTCTCCCAGAACTACCCAAGATCATGGCGCGCACAAGCTCACTAGCCTCGCAGTTGGATCGTTCCTCGGTCAATGCCATAGAGGCAGCACTCTTGAGCGCGCGAGTGGGAGACGAGTTTGATGCAACGGTCGTTTCGGAGCGCGCTGGTGGCGGCATCATCCAGATCGCAGATCCGGTTATTACCGCCCGCATTGAGGGCACAGTCTCGGCCGGCTCGACGGTGCGAGCACGGCTCGTGACCGCCGACATCGCTAGCGGAACGGTGGAGTTCGTTCTCGCCTAGAGTGCGGCAGCACCGTTAGCGGTTGAACGCCGGAACTGAGCGAGGTAGCGCCGTTGCGCCGCGAACCTCACCCACTGCGGGAGACGCGGATACACGGTACGGGAGACCCGCATGATCCGGTCGAAACGTTTCTGGCTGTGGGGGAGCGCATAGGCATCGCGCAGCTCGGCACTGAGAAACCCGGCCGTGAGTACGCGCACGAGGGGCATCGATGACCGTAACCACCACGGCCCACCAGTCGGATGCAGCAACTGTTCGGCGACTCCTCGGCTCGCGTCCGTGACGCTCAACGAGGCCAGGCTCTCGTTCCAGTAGCGGGCGAATGCCGGCCGGTCGGCAGGCCACAGCGCACGCGGAACCCCGAGCGCAGTCGCAATCACCGCGTAGTCAGCGAGTAGAGCTTCGGCATCTTCCTCGCGCAGCGGACCAAAAACGGCTTCACGAACCCGCATTGCCGTGTCATAGAGCGTGGCAGCTACCCAGAGTTGCAGAGCGGGATCGCGGGCATCGTAACTCTCCGACCGCACCGGACGATGAGCCGCACCCACCCGCCGCGCAACCTCGGCAGCCTCCTCCGGCGTGCCATACACCGTGACATAGAGATACGTGAGGGTGCCGTTGAGGCGATCCAAGGGGCGCCGCGCAAAGTCGCTGTGCTCAGCCACCGCACGACCAACAGCAGGGTGCGCGATTTGCAACAGAATGGCCGTGCCGCCACCGGCCAACAGGGCGACGTCGGCAGAGACATCCGCAATTCTGAGGGGGTCGGATGTGGGCACACGGCCAGTTTAGGAGTGCCGAACCACAATATTCGCCGATCTTTCGCTCTCTACAGCCCGCTATCGGAAAACGTACAACCTTAGGCACGGTAAGCTTTTCCATTGGCGTGCGACTCATGGAGCCGACCAATTTGGCACCGATTCGCCGCCTTCCCCACTCACCATTACGCGCGGATTGGAATGAGCAGCGTGGATCTATTTGAGTACCAGGCCAGAGACGTATTTGAGTCCTATGGCGTACCAGTACTTGCCGGCCTGATTGCCGACACCCCAGAAGAAGCCAAAGCAGCAGCCGAAAAAATCGGTGGAACCGTTGTCGTCAAGGCTCAAGTCAAGACCGGCGGTCGCGGCAAAGCAGGTGGTGTCAAGGTTGTTCACAACGCTGATGATGCTTTCGCTGCAGCTGAGCAGATCCTTGGTCTCGACATCAACGGCCACACGGTCAAGCGAGTCATGGTTGCCGCTGGCGCCCGCATCGCGCAAGAGTTCTACTTCTCTGTGTTGCTCGACCGAGCAAACCGCTCGTACCTTTCGCTGTGCAGCGTAGAGGGCGGTGTGGAGATTGAGGTTCTTGCTGTTGAGCGTCCAGAAGCTCTCGCCAAGATCGAGATCAACCCGCTCACGGGCATTGACCTCGCTAAGGCCACCGAAATCGCGAAGGCTGCGAACTTCCCGGCCGAGCTCGTTGACAAGGTCGCCCCTGTCTTCGTGAAGCTCTACGACGTGTACAAGGGCGAAGACGCAACTCTCGTTGAGGTCAACCCCCTCGTCATCACCGAAGACGGCGACATCGTTGCTCTCGACGGCAAGGTATCGCTCGACGAGAACGCTGACTTCCGTCACCCCAAGCACGCATCGCTCGAAGATGCAGCGGCAGCCAACCCCCTCGAGGCGAAGGCGAAGGCTAACGGCCTCAACTACGTCAAGCTCGATGGTGAAGTTGGTGTCATCGGTAACGGTGCCGGCCTCGTCATGTCGACGCTGGATGTTGTTGCCTACGCTGGCGAAAACCACGGAAATGTGAAGCCAGCCAACTTCCTCGACATCGGTGGCGGAGCATCCGCAGAAGTTATGGCTGCCGGGCTCGACGTTATCCTCAACGACCCTCAGGTCAAGAGCGTGTTCGTCAACGTCTTCGGTGGAATCACCGCCTGTGACGCTGTTGCTAAGGGAATCGTGGGCGCGCTCGCAGAACTCGGCAGCTCAGCAAACAAGCCTCTCGTTGTCCGTCTCGACGGAAACAAGGTCGAGGAAGGTCGCGCCATTCTCGCTGAAGCGAACCACCCCCTCGTGACACTAGCCGCCTCTATGGACGAGGGCGCCGCCAAGGCTGCCGAACTCGCCAACGCCGCGAAGTAAGGAACCGAGCATGTCAATTTTCCTCAACAAGGATTCCAAAGTCATCGTCCAGGGCATCACCGGCGGTGAGGGCACCAAGCACACCGCTCTCATGCTCGCCGCTGGCACCCAGGTCGTTGGCGGTGTCAACGCCCGCAAGGCTGGCACCACAGTCGTTCATGGTGACGTTGAGCTGCCCGTATTCGGCACTGTTGCTGAAGCAATGGAGAAGACGGGAGCGGATGTTTCGATCGCTTTTGTTCCTCCGGCCTTCACCAAAGATGCCGTTGTCGAAGCTATCGACGCTGAGATCCCACTGCTCGTCATCATCACCGAGGGTGTTCCCGTCGGTGACTCGGCCGAGTTCTGGGCTTACGCGCAGGAGAAGGGCAACAAGACCCGCATTATTGGTCCGAACTGCCCCGGAATCATCACACCAGGTGAAGCACTCGTCGGCATCACGCCAGCGAACATCACCGGCAAGGGCCCGATCGGTCTCGTCTCCAAGTCGGGAACGCTCACGTACCAAATGATGTACGAACTCCGTGATCTCGGATTCTCGACCGCAATCGGTATCGGTGGCGACCCCATCATCGGCACCACGCACATCGACGCTCTTGAAGCGTTCGAGGCTGACCCCGAGACCAAGGCCATCGTCATGATTGGTGAGATCGGTGGAGACGCTGAAGAGCGTGCCGCTGAGTACATCAAGGCTCACGTCACGAAGCCCGTAGTCGGCTACGTTGCTGGCTTCACAGCCCCCGAAGGTAAGACCATGGGCCACGCCGGTGCGATCGTTTCTGGCTCAGCCGGAACCGCTCAGGCAAAGCAAGAAGCTCTAGAAGCTGCCGGTGTGAAGGTCGGCAAGACGCCGTCCGAAGCTGCCAAGCTCATGCGCGAAATTCTCGAAACTCTGTAGATTTCAGAAGCTGTAGCAAGCACTCTTCGCTACGATCAAGCGCCGCTCGTCTTCGTGACGAGCGGCGCTTGTCGTTTTTGGCGCTACTCGCGGTGTTCGTGCCTCACGGGCTTGAGCCGCTGCGGGGCGTCAGCGGCCTCCGGAAACTCGCACGTGAAGCGACCCGAGTAGCCGAAGAGGAACCCCCACAGGCGGTTGCGCACTTCGAGAGAGATCACGAACTCGTTAGTCTCATCGTCGAATGACTCCGTCAGGTCGGCGCGACCGCTGAAGAGCATGGGAAAGCGGAACGCGAACGGGCCCTCATAGAAGCGTTGGGCATCCGACCTCAAATGCAGGGAACCATTTTCAGTGACAGCAAGGTCGAGATCGACGGCCAAGTGTTGATGCGTGCCCAAGTAGTCAACTATGCGGTCGCCGGCGGTGTTGAGGACCATTGTCGCGTCGAAACGCGTTGGCTTCCTCCGCACCGAGTACTCGCGCACGAAAGTGACAGTTTCGCGGCCAAACGGGTCACGGTAGGGATAGTTCTCGATGCGAAAGGCAACGTTGTCGCCGATATCTGGCGTCAGGATGTTGCGAAACCACCCGATCCACAAGAACGGAACCGTCCACCACGGTCCACGACGGATGCTCGACATGGTGCCCGTGCCAACAACCCCGTAGCTCGCCTCAAGTCCGACTCCAAAGCGCTTCTGGAGCATCGGGTGCAGCCGATCAAAGTCATCGCCAAGAACGGTTGCGAACATCGAAGTCACGGTGTCTCCAAAGTGTTGAGGGTCGCGGGGGCATCATCCATGGCGTGACCGCGTCGTGGGCTGCGGCGACAGTGCCGAGCCTGTGGACGACCGGGCTTCCAGAAGGCAAAGGGTGAGTGCGGTTCGATGTCGCTTTCGGCCCACAGGCGCAGGCTGTCGAAGCTCCACGCGGTGAGCCAGCCAACGACGGGCCTGATGAGGATGCGGTCGAAAAAGCTGCCCCAGGCCGGTTGGTAGTCGTAGCCGGTGATGAAGCGCGTGCCGCCGGGGATGGGCACATAGCGCCAGTATCCGCGGCCGTCGCCAAGCGGCGAGAGGCGATCCGTGGTGGTGAATTTCAGAGCGGAGGTGCGCGTGCCGTCTGGTCTGGTGATCTCACCTCGTGTGGTGCCCGCGCCCACGATCGTATGGAAGGGCATCCGGCGTTCGTAGCGAAAACGGTAGCCATCACTATCCAGCGTTTCGGTAGGGGCGATGCGGCTGAAGCGCAAATCCCAGCGAGCATGAGCGTCGGTGTCTTGGGTGAGTTGCCAGACGGTGTCGATGTCTGCGGCGATATCGATTTCAACGTAAATCGGCGCGGACTTCATAATCCCATTATGAGTCATCCTCGATGGATGATGGCGGTTTTCTGCGACAGCATTCTTTCGCCTCAATTACCAGAGACGACTCGTTCCTCGTCCCCCAAAGAGTGGACAATGTGTCACGTTTTGATAACGATGGGGTAACAGGGGCCCCCTATAAAGGGGTAGACCGCCCCTATAGTGGCAATTGGCGAGTGCCCGACCGCCGACAACGCATGACCAAATTAGTAGTCCCATTCAGCGAAGAATAGGAACATTCGTGAGCATTCGAAGAGTCATATCGGCGGTGGCCGCGACAACACTCGTCGCCACTTCCCTGGTTACGGGCGCCGCACTCGGCGCCACAGCTGCACCAGCATCCATTGGTGGCGGCGGCCAAACTGAATTCACCCCCGGACGTTACATCGTCACCATGGTGGATCAGGCTGCAGCAACCTACGACGGCGGGGTTCGCGGTTTTGACGCGACAACTCCACCCGACGGTGAGCAGCTCAATCCCCGCCGACAAGTCGTGCAGGACTACACCGAATACTTGCAAGAGACACAGGACGATGTCGCAGCCTCAGTCGGTGCCGACATCGAATACTCCTACACGCTTGCCACTAACGGCTTCGCTGCAGACCTCACAGCCGCTCAGGCTGTCGAGCTCTCATCAAACAAGCTTGTAGCCTCGATCGTGCCCGATGAACTCAAGAAGATCACGGCAGCGCAGCGCTCCACTGAATTCCTCGGGCTGGAAGGCGCCGACGGGCTGTGGGCATCCATCGGCGGCGCAGAAACTGCGGGAGAAGGCATCGTTGTTGGTGTTCTCGACACCGGCTTCGCCCCTGAGAACCCCGCGTTCGCTGGCGACCCGCTCGGAACCTCACCGGGGGCGGCGCCCTACCGCGACGGTGACGCAACCGTCTTTGCGAAGGCCGATGGCCAAACCTTTGTCGGAGCGTGCATCGAAGGCGAACAATTCACCGCCGATGACTGCACCACAAAAGTAATCAGCGCGCGTTACTTCGTCGATGGTTTCGGCGCGGGCAACCTCGGTGACGCCAGCGTTGGAGAATACGTGTCTCCTCGAGACGGAGATGGCCACGGATCCCACACGGCGAGCACCGCAGCAGGAAACCTCGAAGTTGACGCCACCGTTGGCGGAAACGCGCTTGGATACTTCTCCGGCGTCGCTCCGGCAGCCAAAATCGCCGCCTACAAAGTTTGCTGGAGCGGACCAGACCCGGTCGCAACGACCGACGACGGTTGTGCATCCACTGACCTACTGGCCGCAATTGACCAGGCTGTTGCCGATGGCGTTGACGTGATCAACTACTCAATCGGTGGAGGAGCTGCCAGCAGCACCGTATCGCCGACCGACCAAGCATTCTTGGGTGCTGCCGCTGCCGGTGTCTTTGTTGCTGCTTCTGCAGGCAACGACGGCCCAGGCGCCTCAACACTCGACAACGCAGCGCCGTGGATCACCACGGTTGCTGCCAGCACCATCCCCAACTACGAAGCCACCGTCACCCTCGGCGATGGCCAAGAATTTGCGGGTGCCTCCATCACGGTCGACCTCGACCCTGCAGCTGAACCGTTGACGGGTGAACTCGTCAATGCGGCGGCTGTCGCTCTCGCCGGTGCGGTTGATCCCAATCTCTGCATGCCAGACACCCTCGACCCGGCGCTCGTCACCGGAAAAATCGTAGTCTGCGAACGCGGCGTAATTGCCCGCGTCGATAAGTCAGCAGAGGTTGCACGCGCCGGCGGTATTGGCGCGATCCTGGTAAACGTCACGCCGAGCTCGACAGACCTCGACACCCACGTGATCCCCACAGTGCACTTGGATGCTCGCTACCACGATCAAGTGATCGCCTATGCGGCAACTGAGGGTGCAACGGCAACCTTCACGCCGGGCAACGAAACGGCGTACCAGCCGCCGACACCACAGGTCGCTGGCTTCTCGTCACGCGGACCGGTCGAGGCTGACGGCAGCGACATCGTCAAGCCAGACATCTCGGCACCCGGCGTGGGAATCCTCGCCGCCGGTGCTAATGCTGAAGGTGCAGAACCGACCTTCCAGCTCCTGTCTGGTACGTCGATGTCATCACCCCATGTGGCCGGTCTCGCCGCGCTCTACCTCGGCGAGCGTCCCAACGCGACACCAGCGGAAATCAAGTCAGCGTTCATGACTACCGCCTACGACACGGTTGATGGGGACGGCAACCCCGTCACCGATCCGTTCACTCAGGGCGCTGGCCACATTGATCCGACCAAGTTCTTTGAACCTGGCCTGCTCTACCTGAACGGAATCGGCGATTGGCTGTCCTACATCGAGGGCGCCGGCTACGACGTGCTCGACCCCTCGGTCGTCGCGATTGATCCCAGCAATCTCAACCTGGCATCGATTGGTATCGGTTCATTGACGGCACCAGAGACGATTACTCGTACCGTGACCTCCACTCAGGCGGGCACCTTCGAAGCATCAATCTCAGTACCGGGAATCGACGCAACCGTCTCACCATCAACACTGACCTTCGGTGCTGCCGGTGAAACTCAGAGCTACGAAGTGACATTCAGCCGAACGGATGCTCCGCTCGACCAGTTCACCACTGGCTCGCTTACGTGGACCAGCGGCGACACAGTCGCGCACAGCCCCATCGCAGTGCGCCCCGTCACGATCGAGGCACCGTCGTCAGCTAGCGGAACCGGAACGTACGGCGCCGTTGACATCACCGTCACTCCTGGTGGAACCGGCGACATCCCGCTGACCTCGACCGGGCTGACTGCTGGAGTCTTCTATGAAGACCCAACGGGAGTCGAAACCGAGCACTCGGGTTCGGGTTCCAGCGGTGATGAGTTCGAGTACACAATGATCGTGCCGGAGGGTACGACCTATGCGCGCTTCGATCTCGACTCCATCGATGACACGGCCGACCTCGACCTAATCGTGTACCTGCTCAACGATGCGGGAACACCGATCGCGGGCTGGCAGTCGGCCACAGGCGATGCGGATGAGCGAGTGAACCTTGCTGATCCGACCCCGGGAAACTACCTGGTGATCGCTTCGGTCTATGCCGCGAACCCATCGACAGCGTTCGACGTCCGGACCTTCGCGGTGGTCCCTGGAGCTGGTGCGCCACTCGGATTGACCCCGGCAGTGCTCTCGGGCGTGCAGGGTGAACCGGCGACGTACACGGCATCGTGGGAAGGCCTCGCGCCCTTCACGAGCTACCTCGGTCTCATCAGCTACGGCGACACCGGTGCGGTGACAGCACTTGAGGTAGTTACTCAAGAGGATGTTGTTCCCGGTACTCCGGTAAACACCGTGCTGCCGTCGATCACCGGCAAGCCCATCGTTGGCAAAAAGCTCACCGCGAATCCGGGCGAGTGGGATGTTGACGGACTGAAGTTCAGCTACCAGTGGCAGGCAGACGGTACCGCAATTGCTGGTGCTGACAAGCGCAAGTACACGGTCACGAAAGCGGATGAGGGCAAGGCGATCACTGTCGTTGTCACCACGAGCAAGAAGGATGTGCCGAGTGCCAGTGCGACCTCTGAAGCTGTGATGATCAATTACAGCTCGAGCGTTAGCCTGTCGGTGAGCCGTCACATCGCATTCTCGTGGAACACGGTCAGTGCGAGCATCCGAGTAGCAACAGGTGAGGAGGCGGCTCCCACTGGAACCGTCAAGATCACTGTTGACGGCAAGAAGGTCGACACTGTCAAGCTGGGGGAAGCCGACAACGGAAAGGTGACGGTGAAGCTACCGAAACTCGATCGCGGGCTGCACCAAGTGAAGGCCGACTTTATGCCAGCCGGTGACAATGTGACTGGCTCGACGAGTCGCAACGATTGGGTGTGGATCGTCTTCTAGGCGCACACACCTCACGCACTACAACAACGGCTAGTCGTCCCCACAGGCGGCTGGCCGTTGTTGGTTGGGCGAGCCGTTCCGAGTCGTGAGTCTGGTTGCCAGTCGCGAGCTGCCCTTAGTCGTCAGTGGGGCGAGACAATTGCTCCCTGACAGATCGCGTATTTGCGGTAGGCCGCAACCACGGCCGCGGAGAGTGCGGGTACGCTCACGTTCGACATGAATCGCCAGCTCACACTCCTTTTCGCCGCCTTTGAGGCGCTCTTGGTGGCCGCCATTGGTATTGCGATACCGCTGGTTCCGCTGACGCTCCTGTGGGGCATCCACTACGGTCTTTCAATCGACTGGACTGTGTTCTGGCGTGGAGCCGTCGACATCTGGCTGGTTGGCCACGGAGTCGATATCACAGTGGTCTTGGACCCGACAGTGTCGCAATCGCTGGGTTTCGCCGAAGCTAGTACCCCCGTCACAATCACGATGGCGTTGTTAGGTTTTTCGCTGCTCACCGTACTTTTGGGAGTTCGTGCCGGTCGCCGCGTTGCGGAGACCTCGCACGCACTACTCGGCACTCTTTCGTCCCTCGTCACGTTTGGGCTTGCGTCGCTCGTGGTCACCCTCTCGGCGCAGCATCCCGTTGCCAATCCTTCGCTCTGGCAGGGCACGCTGCTGCCAACACTGGTGTTCGCGGTTGGACTCTTCATCGGCAGCCAGGTCGTTACTACTAAGAGCCGCGCCGTCGGCCCCTTACGCCGTTGGGTTCTTGGCTGGCCCATAACTGTTCGCACCGTGTTGGCTACTTCGCTGCGAGGTGGGGCGATCGCAGCGGCCGGGCTACTGACTCTTGCCTCCATCGCGACCATGCTGGCGATCATCACGTCGTATGCCGAAATCATCAGTCTGTATGAAGCCCTGCATACCGAAGTGCTTGGTGGAGTTGCGGTGACTCTGGGGCAAATCGCGCTGCTACCCAACATTGTGCTTTGGGCTACGTCATGGCTCGTAGGTCCCGGCTTCGCGATCGGCGCAGGCTCAACCGTCTCGCCACTGGCGACTGCTCTGGGGCCGATTCCGGCAATCCCGGTGTTCGGCGCATTACCTACGGGAGATTTCTCCTTTGGTTACGTAGGGCTGCTCGCTCCCGTCGTCGTCGGTTTCTTGGTGGCAGCTGTTCTCGGCCCCCGCATCGCTGGCGAACTTCGTCGACGCGAGCTGGCGATTGTTGCGCTCGGTATCGGGGCAACAGCCGCGACGATCATCGGGCTACTCGTGTGGGCTTCGGCAGGTTCTGCCGGGCCGGGGCGACTCATCGAGGTCGGCCCTCAGCCGTGGATCGTCTCGGCGTGGGCCTTCGTGGAGTTCTCGGTGGCTGCCGGTCTCGGATTGTTGACTTCTGCTCGCCCGGAGCGGGCAGATGACGGCTTCACGCAACGCTAGGCTGGGTCTGTGCTCACACTCGTTGTCTTGATCTCAGGGGGCGGGTCTAACCTCGCAGCCCTGCTCGAAGCGGCCGAAAGCGCCGATTTTCCCGCCCGCGTCCTCGCGGTGGGCGCCGACCGCGCAGCCGACGGTCTCGATCATGCCGAGCATTACGGCATCCCCACCTTTACCGTGCCCATGTCGAGCTTCGCTAGTCGCGAAGAGTGGGGCGATGAACTGCTCGAGCAGATCCAATTGTGGAATGCCGACCTTGTGGTGCTGAGCGGTTTCATGAAGCTGCTTCCGCCGCGCGTTGTCGAGGCGCTGTCGCCAAACATCATCAACACGCACCCGGCCTATCTGCCCGAGTTCCCTGGCGCTCATGCGGTTCGGGATGCTCTCACTGCCGGGGCTACTCAGACTGGTGCCAGCGTTATCAAGGTCGACAACGGTGTCGATAGCGGTCCGATCATCGTGCAAGAGCGCGTAGCAATCGAACCGGGAGACACCGAAGAGCACCTGCACGCGCGGATTAAGCCGGTCGAGCGCCGCCTCCTCGTGCAGACGATCGAAGACATTGCTCACAATCGCATCAACCTAAAGGAACTCTGAATCCTATGAGCGGCCCAAGCCACAACCCAGCCGATTTCCGCGAACGAGACATCGTTCCGATCCGACGTGCCCTCATTTCGGTGAGCGACAAGTCAGGGCTCCTTGAGCTTGCTGGTGCGCTCGCAGCCGCCGGCGTAGAGCTGGTCTCGACCGGGTCGACCGCCAAGACGATCGCCGCTGCTGGCCACGAAGTCACCGAGGTCTCGAGTGTCACCGGATTTCCCGAGTCGCTCGATGGCCGCGTAAAAACCCTGCACCCTGCCGTGCATGCCGGCATCCTTGCTGACCTCCGACTTGAGTCGCACGAAGCTCAACTCGAAGAACTCGGCATCAAGGCATTCGACCTCGTCGTCGTGAACCTGTACCCCTTCGTCGAGACCGTTGCATCGGGGGCCGCTCCCGCCGACATTGTCGAGCAGATCGACATCGGCGGCCCTGCCATGGTGCGTGCCTCGGCCAAAAACCACGCCAATGTTGCCATCGTCACGAGCCCAGACAGTTACAACGAAATCATTGCGGCCGCTGCTGGCGACGGCACGACTTTTGCACAGCGATATGCACTCGCATCGCAGGCCTTCGCCCACACTGCTGCCTATGACACCGCCGTTTCGCAGTGGTTCCTGACCGGCGCACTGCTCGGCGAATCGGATGCCGCGGCATCCGCCCCTACCTTCCCGACGCACATCGATGTTGCTGCCGACCAGCTCGCGGTACTGCGCTACGGCGAAAATTCGCACCAGCAGGCGGGCCTCTATGGCATTGCTCGCTCCAGCGGAATCGCCCAGGCTACCCAGCTTGGTGGCAAAGAAATGTCATACAACAACTACGTGGATGCCGACGCCGCTCTGCGCGCCGCCTACGACCACGAGACTCCCGCCGTCGCGGTCATCAAGCACGCTAACCCGTGTGGAATCGCCACTGCGGCGACCATCGCAGAAGCTCACGTTTTGGCGCACGCCTGCGACCCCATCTCGGCCTATGGCGGAGTTATTGCCGCAAATGGCATCATCACGAAGGCGGCCGCAGAATCGATTTCGCCGATTTTCACCGAGGTTGTTGTTGCTCCTGGTTTCGAACCTGAAGCGTTAGAGATCTTGCAGGCGAAGAAGAATCTGCGCTTGCTGCAATTGCCTGAGGGTTATGCGCGTGAGGGCAGTGAGCTTCGCCAGATTTCGGGCGGAATGCTTGTGCAAGAACTCGATAACCACTTCGCTGCGCCTTCGACGTGGACGCTTGCGGCAGGCGACCCCGCTGATGCCGCGACCATCGCCGATCTTGAGTTTGCGTGGCGAGCGGTGCGTGCTGTGAAATCGAACGCGATTTTGTTGGCTGATGGCGGAGCATCCGTTGGTGTGGGTATGGGCCAGGTTAACCGGGTTGACTCGTGCCAGTTGGCAATTTCGCGTGCCGGTGATCGTGCCAAGGGTTCGGTTGCGGCGAGTGACGCGTTCTTCCCTTTTGCCGACGGTTTGCAGTTGCTTCTTGATGCTGGTGTTCGTGCGGTTGTTCAGCCGGGCGGATCGATTCGGGACGAAGAAGTGATTGCTGCTGCGATCGAAGCTGGCGTCACGATGTACTTCACGGGTGAGCGTCACTTCTTCCACTAAGCGGGGCGAACTTCGCGTAGGGCAAATCCATATAATTTCACCGATATGTTGGGGACCATGATTAGTGTTGGTCGGCGCTTCGGCGCAGCTTTTGTTTCAGGAATTGCCGTCGCTGGCACCGTCTACTTGGCAACAGGTTTGGCGTTCTTCACGGCGAATGGGGCATCGGCAACGAATCTGCCAGCTATTGCTGAGTACTTCTTGCCGATGGCACTGGTGCTTTTCGTGTTGTATTCGCTTGTTTCAGCCTTGGCGATTCACCGTTATTGGTTCACGGCAGCCGTTGTTGGCCTCGTGCTTGGTGTCGTCTCGGCGGTTGCTGGCACTGCCCTCGGCATCATTGCGACGGGAGCAGAACTGAATGCTGAAGCATTTACGTTCATTCTCGCGACGTTGATCGGCACGAACCTGATCTTCGTTGTCGTCACTATCATTGCCGCGATCACGGTGGGCCGCCGGGTCTGGAACGCCTTCACTGTGACTGCCGTTCAGCCGACTCAGTTGATCGCTCTGGTTCGCGCACCGTCTTCGCGCATGGCCGAGGGCGAACTGACGCACCTTGACCGGGTTCCGGTCGATGCTGACCTCGCTGACACCCAGTGGGAGGGCTATGTTGAGGCTCTTCGGGCCAACGGTTTCGAGACAATCGAGGTAGCCGCTGCCGATGAGCTCGCCGATTCTGTCTTCATTGAAGACACTGTGGTGATCTTCGGAGATGTCGCAGTGCTCACAAGCCCCGGCGCTGAAAGCCGTCAGGCCGAGATTGACGCAGTGCGGGCAAGCGTTTCCGCTTTGCCTCTCGAACTGCACGAGATCACTTCGCCTGGCACGCTCGATGGTGGTGACGTGCTCAAGGTCGGATCTACCGTGTACGTCGGTCGCGGTGGGCGAACGAATGCTGAGGGCATCCGTCAGCTTCGTGCTCTTGTTACTCCTCTTGGCTACACGGTGATCGCTGTTCCCGTGGAGAAGGTTCTTCATCTGAAGAGTGGTGTCACTGCTCTGCCTGATGGAACGGTGATCGGTTTCCCCGCCCTGGTCGACAATGTTGACCTTTACGATCGCTTCTTGGCAGTTCCCGAAGCTGAAGGTGCCGCTGTTGTTGTGCTGTCGGATGATGCTGTGCTCATGTCGTCGTCAGCACCCAAGACTGCGGCACTCATCGAAAATCTCGGGTACCGCGTTGTCACAGTTGACGTTTCTGAGTTTGAGAAAATGGAAGGCTGCGTCACGTGCCTGTCGGTGCGCATTCGCTGATTTGAGCCAATTTCAGAAAATCGTGGTTTGACGATTGTGAATACGCTGCGGCAGGCATATCCTAAAAAGCTGTCTGCTTAGCGTCGACCCCGACAATCGCAGCGGTTCACGGTCGCAACCGACGCGACCCGCAGTAATCATGATCGCCCTGCGCGGCGATCCCTTCTCGTCAAGGAACCACGGTGTCACAACAGTCAGTCAAGCCCGAGCGCTCACAAGGCGTCGGCACCTTTGCGGCAATCCGCCGACTTTACCCCTATGTCAAACCGGCGATGCCGCACATTTATTTGGGGATGAGTGCTGCTCTTGCTGCGGGCATTGTCGCGTTGCTCATTCCGCAGGTGTTGCGTTCGCTCGTTGACGGTCCGCTGCAATCGGGGGACTCTTCGCAGATTTGGCCCGCGTTCCTCATTGTCTTGGGGCTGGGAATTGTCGAAGCGATCATGATCGCCCTGCGTCGATTCTTCGTGCTTACGCCGGGAACGCACGTTGAAGCCCGAATGCGCAACACCCTCTACATGACGCTGCAGCATCTGCCGGTGAGCTTCCACGACCGGTGGCCGAGTGGACAACTGCTGTCGCGCGCTGTGAGCGATCTCAACCTCATCCGTCGCTGGCTTTCGTTCGGCCTCGTGCTGCTCGTGGTTAACGTGCTCACGATCATCGTCGGGCTCATCTTCCTGGTCAACATTTCGTGGGTGCTTGGCGTCATCTTCATTGTCACGTCAATTCCGCTGTGGATTTACGGTTACGTCTTCGAAAAGAAGTACTCGATCGTGGCTCGCCGTAGTCAAGACCAAACCGGTGACTTGGCTACCGCTGTGGAGGAGTCAGTGCACGGCATCCGTGTATTGAAGGCCTTTGGGCGGGGCAATCACGCGCTGACTGGTTTCTCGGCGCAGGCCGAGAGTCTGCGTGGCACCGAGATTGAAAAGGCGCGCGCGATCGCGGGTATCTGGCTGTGGTTGCTTCTTGTTCCCGACGTGATGTTTGCGCTTGGTTTGCTTGGCGGCGTGTGGCTTGTCGTGCAGGGCAACATCTCTGCCGGCGACTTGGTCGCTTTCTTTGCCACAGCGACCGTCTTGCGTTTTCCTGTGGAGTCGATCGGCTTCCTGCTGTCGATGACCTTCGATACTCGCACGGCTGCCGACCGCTTCTTCGAAGTGATGGATTCGGAGAATCCCATCACCGACCCCGAGAATCCCGAAACGATCACGGAGAGCAAGGGATTGCTCGAATTCACGAACGTGCACTTCCGGTACCCCGATTCGCCGGCGAACGTTCCCGACCTCATCAACGGGATCAATCTCCGTATCGAACCGGGGGAGACGATGGCCCTCGTCGGGCTGACAGGTTCAGGCAAGTCGACCATTACGGCGTTGACCACTCGTCTCTACGATGTCACCGAGGGCGCGATCACCATCGACGGAGTCGACATCCGCAACCTCACCCTCGTTGAGCTTCGCCGCCACCTAGCGATGGCTTTCGAAGACGCAACACTCTTCTCATCGAGTGTGCGAGAAAACGTGCTGATGGGCCGCCCTGACTCGACAGAAGAAGAATTGCGGTCTGCACTCGACATTGCGCAGGCGGACTTCGTCTACAACCTGCCAGCAGGGCTAGACACGCTGGTCGGCGAGGAAGGGCTGAGTCTCTCGGGAGGCCAACGTCAACGCCTCGCACTGGCCAGAGCTGTGGCCGCGCAACCAGCAGTGCTTGTGCTCGACGATCCGCTATCGGCACTCGACGTCGATACCGAAGCGCTTGTCGAAGCGGCACTCCGCCGCGTATTGAGCTCAACAACCGGACTCATTGTTGCCCACCGGCCGTCAACCGTCATGCTCGCCGACCGCGTCGCTCTTCTCGAAGATGGCAAAGTCACCGCGGTCGGAAAACACTCAGACCTGCTGGCGACCAGCAGTCACTATCGGTACGTCATATCCAGTCTTGAAGAGGAAGAGCAGGAGGTGCGCTCATGAGTGTTCTCGGTACCTCTGGAGAAGAGCGCAACGACTACACGAAAGACGAGAGCCGCCAGATTCGGCAGCGCTCACTTCGACTACTCGGATCGTTGATCTCGCCGCTGCGCGCCCGCGTCATTCTGACGATGGCTGTTGTCGTCGTCAGCACGGCAGCGCAGGTAGCTGGCCCGGCACTCATCGCTTTCGGCATTGACCGTGCCCTTCCTGCTCTCATTGATGGCAACAGCGTGCCGCTGGTTCTCACTGTTGCGGCTTACTTGATAACGGGTATCGCCGGCGCGACGATGATCGCCTGGTACACCGTGTTGAGTGCACGCGTGAGCCAAGCGATCCTTTTCGATCTGCGCAAGCGAGTGTTCCTGCACACTCAGCGATTGAGCCTTGAGTTTCACGAAAGCTACACCTCTGGGCGCATCATTGCGCGACAGACGAGCGATCTCGATGCGATTCGCGAACTGCTCGATTCGGGAATCAATCAGCTCGTGCAGGGTGCGCTGTACATGGTGTTCATTGCGATTGCGATGTTCTCCCTCGACTGGGTGAGTGGTGTCGTGTTGTTCTGCGCCCTCATCCCGCTCGCCTTCCTCACCCGCTGGTTCCAGTTGCGTTCGCAATTGCACTTCCGCGAAACCCGTACGGCCTCAGCCAAACTCATCGTGCAGTTTGTTGAGACGATGACAGGCATTCGTGCGGTGAAGGCCTTCCGCAAGGAGGAGCGCAACCGGGAACACTTCGGTGGGTTGGTGGAGAACTATCGGGATGCCAATGCCCGCGTCATCCAACTGTTCGGAATTTTCGATCCGGGTCTGGTTCTCATCGGAAACGTTGCTCTGGCAATGATCCTGCTGATCGGTGGCTTGCGCGTCTCGACGGGTGAGCTCGCGATTGGTGCCCTGCTTGGGGCGCTGCTCTATGCGCGGCAATTCTTTGCACCGGCCCAAGAGATGGCGATGTTCTACAACTCGTACCAGTCGGCCGCGGCCGCGCTCGAGAAGATCTCTGGTGTTCTTGAAGAGCAGCCGAGCGTTGCTGACCCCACGACTCCGATTGATTTGCGTAAGGCAAGCGGAACCGTGAAGTTCGACGGTGTTGAGTTTGCCTATAACTCCGACAAGGTGATTCTGCCCAAGTTCGATCTTGAGCTTCCCGCCGGTCAAACGGTGGCCATGGTGGGAACCACTGGTGCGGGAAAGTCGACCCTTGCCAAGCTGATTTCACGTTTCTACGACCCCAGCGAGGGCACCGTTTCTCTCGACGGTGTTGATCTGCGCAAACTGCACCCCAAAGATCTGCGCCGCGCGATCGTGATGGTCACGCAAGAGGCGTATCTGTTCTCGGGAAACGTTGCAGACAATATTGCCCTCGGCAAGCCCGATGCCACTCGAGAAGAGATCATCAAGGCCGCTAAAGCGGTTGGTGCTCACGAGTTCATCGAAGCGCTACCCAACGGTTATGAGACTGACGTGAATAAGCGTGGTGGGCGAGTGAGCGCCGGGCAACGACAACTGTTGTCGTTCGCGCGAGCGTTCATTGCTGACCCGGTGGTGTTGATTCTGGATGAGGCAACGGCTTCACTTGATATTCCGAGTGAGCGTCTCGTGCAGGCTGGCCTCCAGACGCTGCTCTCCGATCGCACGGCCATCATCATCGCCCACCGCCTCTCGACGGTGGCGATCGCTGACCGTGTTCTCGTCATGGAGCATGGCCGCATCGTCGAAGATGGCACTCCACAGGATCTGATCTCCGGAACTGGGCGCTTCGCGCAGTTGCACGCGGCCTGGCGTGACTCGCTCGTGTAGAGCGCTTTCGCAGTGAACCCTAGTCGCCGCACCCCAGAGGGGAGGGCGGCGGCTAGGGCCGGAAGCGTGCCAGCCGCAGGTCAATGCGATAGCTGCCGTCTGGCATCCAGCTGAGCGGTGTTGATTCGGACTCATAGTGTTCGAGCGCGCGGTCCTCATGAGCGATCAGCGGATGCCCGCCCGAACGAATCACGCGCCACCACGCCACGTTTGAACCGTAGCGGGCCATCACGGTGCCAACGCCGCGCGCCGCGCGGGAGCCGATTGTCGCCGCAACATCGCCATAGGTCATCACGCGACCCTCAGGAATTGCCTCGACTACCGCAAGCACACGGCTCACGAAGTCGTCGTTGAGGGTGTTCACGAGATCGCTTCCTGATGTTGGGCGCTGCCGACTATGCGGTGCCACGTCCGCGAAAGCACTACGCGGGCACTACGAGGGGTCTAGAGGGTGTACTCGCCCAGCTTTTCGCCATATTGGGTTTCTCCAACGACCGTAAAGCCGACCTTGAGGAAGAACTTTTCGGGGCCGTCATCGCCCTCTTCCCAAATTGCCGTGACTCGATCGAAGCCACGACTGCGAGCCTCTTCGGCGAGAGCCTTCACCGCAAACCGGCCAACGCCTTCGCCCTGAGCATCACCGGAGACGCTAACCCGCCAGATGCAGCTGCGAAATTCTTCTTGCGAAGCGTTGGGGTCGAAGTTGCCGCGAATGAACCCAACGACCTTGTCTCCGTCAAGAACGACTCGGGGCCACGACGTCAGCGGATCGATGAAAGCATCCGCAATCGCGTACGAGGGCGGCGTGACGAATTGCTCTTGACCGCGACGTAGCGAGAGATTGTTGGCGGCAACAATGGTGTTTGCCGATAATTCTTCAAGTCGTAGCTCACCCATAGATACAGGCTAACCCGCGGTAGACAGATGCGCCAAGGTATCTCGATGTCGAGATACTTAAGAAAAAGAGTAAGCTGGTAGAGGCCACTAACTAAGGAGCAAAGCTTGTCCAAGATCAAGGTAGAAGGCACCGTCGTCGAACTCGACGGCGACGAAATGACGCGCATTATTTGGCACCGGATCAAGGAAACCCTGATCCATCCCTACGTTGACGTCAACCTCGAGTACTACGACCTCGGCATTGAAAGCCGCGACGCCACCGACGACCAGATCACCATTGATGCGGCTCACGCCATCCAAAAGCATGGTGTTGGCGTAAAGTGCGCAACCATTACCCCCGACGAAGCCCGCGTTGAAGAATTCGGCCTCAAGAAGATGTGGCGCAGCCCTAACGGCACCATCCGCAACATCCTTGGTGGCGTTATCTTCCGCGAGCCCATCATCATCTCGAACATCCCGCGTCTCGTTCCGGGCTGGAACAAGCCGATCATCATCGGCCGTCACGCCTTCGGCGACCAGTACCGTGCCACTGACTTCCGCTTCAAGGGCAAGGGAAAGCTGACCGTCGAGTTCGCTCCCGAAGATGGTTCAGAGCCCATGAAGTTTGAGGTCTACGACTCCCCGGGCGATGGAATCGCTCAGGTTCAGTACAACCTCGATGACTCGATCGTTGACTTCGCTCGTGCCAGCCTCAACTACGGCCTCACGCGCAACTACCCCGTGTACCTCTCGACGAAGAACACGATCCTCAAGGCCTACGACGGTCGCTTCAAGGACATCTTCGAGGAGATCTTCCAGACCGAGTTCAAGGACAAGTTCGAAGCTGCCGGCCTCACCTATGAGCACCGCCTCATCGACGACATGGTCGCTTCGGCCATGAAGTGGGAGGGCGGCTACGTCTGGGCCTGCAAGAACTATGACGGCGACGTACAGTCCGACACCGTAGCTCAAGGCTTCGGCTCGCTCGGCCTCATGACGTCCGTTCTGGCTACGCCAGACGGAAAGGTTGTTGAAGCAGAGGCAGCTCACGGAACAGTGACTCGTCATTACCGCCAGCACCAGCAGGGCAAGCCCACCTCCACTAACCCGATCGCTTCGATCTACGCGTGGACCCGTGGACTGGCTCACCGCGGTGTGCTCGACAACAACCAGGAGCTCATCGAGTTCGCTTCGACCCTGGAAGACGTTGTCATCAAGTCGGTAGAGGGCGGTCACATGACCAAGGACCTCGCACTGCTCGTCGGACCGGACCAGAAGTGGGAAACCACCGAAGAGTTCCTCGACACGCTCGACAAGAACCTCGCAACGCGCTTGGCGTAACCTGCCCGTCGCGCTAGCGCGACTCGCGTGGGTTGCTGCACCTCACTGAGGTCAGCTTGTTCATGAAGAGCCCGGAAGCTTCCGCTTCCGGGCTCTTTCGTTTAACTCCAAGGGAAGAAAAAACACAGGTCTCTCTGGATACGCTTGACCTCAGCCGCGACTTCTCCGCCCGCTCGCTCAGGGCTGGAGAGCGCGCCAATCGGTGCGGCGTAAGGAGACATCAATGACCATTGTTCTAGCAGGATGCGGCGACCTCGGTACAGAGGCCGGTCTTCGATTTGCGGCGTTGGGGCATCCGGTCATGGGATTGCGACGTTCGGTTGAAAAACTGCCCCCGGAGATCACTGGGCAATCAGTTGACCTGTCCGTGCAGGTTCCGACGCTGCCCTCAGACACCAGCGTGGTCATGATTGCGGTGAGCCCGGATGCGCGAACGCCAGACGGCTATCGTGCCACCTACGTCGAAAGCGTGCGCAACATTGCCGCCGCGATTCGAGCAGACTGTGCGGTTGCGCCGAGAGTGATCTACGTCTCCTCAACCGCCGTCTACGGCATCGAGGATGGTTCTTGGGTCGATGAGTCGACGCCGGCCGACCCGGTCTCGGGCACAGCATCCGTCTTGCGCGAAGCCGAATTGCTGCTGGCCGAGAGCGTCGAGAACTCCACCATTCTGCGACTGTCGGGAATCTATGGCCCCGGTCGCACGCGGCAGATTGACCGCATTCGCGAGGGCAGCGAAACGATGTCGCCAACGCCGCGGTTCACCAATCTGATTCATCGCGATGATGCCGCAGCAGCTATCGTGCACCTTGCCACCATGACGACATCACCCGACAGCCTCTACATCGGAGTGGACGATGAGCCAAGCGATCAACGCGAGATCATCGAATTCTTGGCTCGCAGCATCAGCCGCCCGGTGCCGCCGCTGAGCGCTGACGTAACGAGTGATGGCCGGGGGCAAGGCAAGCGGTGCCGCAATGATCTTCTGAGAGCCACGGGCTTCTCGTTCACTTACCCGAGCTACCGCGAAGGTTATACGGCCGTGCTGGCGGGAGCTGGCGTCCACCATCGCTAGCGTCCCAGAGAACTGGTCTAAGCTCTCCCGAGCACAACTAAGGGGGTTCGCGTGCCAACAGTCAAACGTTCTCGCTCATCCTCGCAGTCGGATGACGCGCTCATCGACACGGTGATCGGCGGCCGCTATCGCATCACAGAGCTGATCGGTCGCGGTGGAATGGCTTCGGTTTACCGCGCCCTCGACGAATCTCTTCCCCGAGAAGTTGCGCTCAAGCTGATGCTGCCAGGAATGGCCGATCCGGATGAGTTCCGCAGACAGCGCAACGAGGTCGAGACTCTCGCGGCTCTCAATCATCACGCCTTAGTGACCCTTTTCGACGCGGTAACGGAGCCGACTGACGTCGCAGATCGCGTGTTTCTTGTCATGGAGTTCGTGGATGGGCCCAACCTGCGTGAAGTGATGACAGCGCCCTTGCCGGCGCAACTGGTCGCGCATCTCGGCGCCGACATTGCCGAAGCGCTCCACTACATGCACGCTCGGGGAATCGTGCACCGGGATGTCAAACCCGCCAATATCTTGCTGGCGAGTTCAGAACTTCCTGACCGCCAGTTTCATTCAAAGCTTGCAGATTTCGGCATCGCTCGACTTGTTGACGGCGCCAAAATGACGTCGACGGGAACCATCATCGGTAGCGCGAGTTACCTCAGCCCTGAGCAAGCGCGAGGTAGTGAAGCGTTGGGGCCATCCGATGTCTATTCGCTCGGTCTCGTTTTGCACGAAGCGTTGACGGGCGAAGACGCCTTTCCGGGAACCGCAATCGAGACGATCGCTGCACGACTGAACACGTCACCACGGGTTTCGGATGCTCTCACCTCAGAGTGGCGAGACGTGCTCGTGAACATGACGGCTCTGGATGCTGAGCAGCGTCCGCTTCCGATGGACGTCGCGGTTGTACTGCGGGCGCTTGCCTTCTCGATGGAGGGCGTGCACACGATCGAAGTGGTGCCGACCCGTTCGCTCGTTCCGCCTCGAGATGAGGCGAATGAGGCAACAGAGCTCGAAACCGCGGAGCTCGCAGCCACAGAGCTCGCAGCTACCAAGGCATATACCCGCGTCGATACTCAAGCGACAGAGGCCTGGGCGGTGCCGGCGAGTTCGCCCACCTCGGTTTCTTCGCCATCGACGTCACCGGCAGCCACCTCCTCCTCTGCAGCGGCGCCGCCGAAACGAAAGTTTAGGCTCAAGCGTGAAAGCGTCAAGGCCTTCAGTATCGTCGCGGCTATCGTTCTTGTGCTGACTGTAGGAGCGGTCGCGTGGTCGAATACCCAGAATCAACCGGCTACCCAGTCAGATCCGCAATCCCCTAACTATCCGGCGGTTCCAGGGCCATTGGGAACCCATCTTCAACAGCTTCAAGAGAGTGTGGAGCCATGAATCTCTTAACGTTCCGGACCCCTCGGATCGCTGCTGCATGCGCGGCAGTTCTGCTCACCGTGTCATTGAGCGCGTGCGCGCCAACGTCGCCAGAATTTGATCTCGATGCGGCATCGCTGTTGCAATCATCGGTGGCGGACGTGACTGATGCGGCCGCGGCGGGTGATCCCGCTGCGGCGTTGGTCGCCCTCGATGTGCTCCAAGAGCAATTGAATGAAAACACCTCGACCGGTGCCATTGGGGCTGAGCGGAGTGCTCGAATTCAAGCCTCACTCGATCTTGTGCGCGCAGACCTAACTGCGGCGTTGCCTGCTCCGACACCCACCGCGGAACCGTCGAACGACAACGGCAACGGCAAAGACGACAAGGGCAACAAAGACGACAAGAAGGACGACAAGGGCAACAAGAACGGCTAACTGCCCCTGTTTCACGGGAGTGGCGATGCGCGATAGCAACTCGCGCTCTCATTCAACGTTCGGCTAGCACTCGGGTGGCGTGGAGACTCGCTGCATACGGTCGAAGGGCAGCACAATTGCGCAACCGTGGACGAATTGGAGACACCATGTCATCTCACGACCATGCAACAGCAGACCAACTCGACGCCATCCGATCCATCATGAAGAGCACGCGAATCGCGATGCTGACCACGGCCGAAGCTGGCGGCGCCCTGCACAGTCACCCGATGACAGTGCAGGAAGCGGACTTCAACGGAGACTGCTGGTTCCTTGCCTCCGAGAATGCGGATGCTGTGCAGCAGCTTGAGGCACACCCGCACGTCAACGTTTCATATTCCGGCTCCTCGCAGTGGCTCTCGCTCGCAGGCTCAGCTGAGGTCGTTCGTGATCAGGCGAAGAAGGCGGAACTCTGGAACACGTTTACCGATGTGTGGTTCGAGGGCGGCGAGACCGATCCTTCGGTTGTTCTCATCCACGTCAAGGGAGATTCAGCGCAGTACTGGGAGAGCCCAGGCAAGGTCGCGACCCTCGTCGGGGTGCTAGCCGCAAAGATTTCTGGGGATGAGCCTCGCACCGGCTCGTCTGAGTCAGTCGCCGTCTAGCGGTCTTCTGAGGAGGGCGCCCCTCAGCCGTCACCGCTAAGGGCAGGCTGTGCTCGCTGGCCGAATGCGGCGAATGAGAGTACAACGAGGGCATGCCAACTATTCGCGCGGCAGTGCGCCGCTACCCGCTCGTCGCGCTCACAGTCGTGGTCGGCGTGGTGGGACTCGCGCTTAACTGGACTCCAGCATCCGGCATCGTTCCGTGGCTGCTTTCCCTCTACGCACTTGTGATTGCTGCTCGCGAGGCAGTTTTCATGGTTCGAAAGTTCATGCGTGGGCAGTTTGGTCTCGATGTGCTCGCGGTCACGGCGATCGTGGCGACAGCAGTTGTCGGCGAGTATTGGGCGAGTCTCGTCATCGTACTGATGCTCACGGGCGGGGAAGCGCTCGAAGACTTTGCGGCGGGGCGGGCGAAGCGAGAACTCAACGCGTTACTGAACCGGGTGCCTCAGACAGCACACCAGGTGACTGAGTCAGGCGACATCATCGACATTGCTGCCACTGAGGTCGAGGTGGGCGACCGACTCGTCGTTCGCCCCTCAGAGATTGTGCCAGTGGATGCTGTGCTCGTTTCTGCCACCACTTCCGTCGATGAGTCATCGTTGACGGGCGAGAGCATGCCCGTCGACAAGGTCGCAGGCGATGTGCTCTTGAGCGGATCGGTGAATGGGCGAGAAGCTGTCACGGTGCAGGCGAGCGCACGGGCATCCGACAGCCAATATCAGCGAATCGTCGAACTCGTCACCGAAGCGACGCAAAGCAAAGCGCCGATCGTGCGTCTTGCCGATCGGTACGCCGTGCCCTTCACTCTCGTATCGATTGCCTTGGGTGCGATCGCGTGGTGGATCTCGGGCGACCCCGTCCGGTTCGCCGAAGTTCTCGTGGTGGCGACGCCGTGCCCGCTGCTGATCGCTGCCCCCGTTGCATTCATGGCGGGGATGTCGAGCGCGTCGACCTATGGCGTCGTGGTGAAAAATGCCGGAACGCTCGAGATTCTGTCCCGGGCAAAAACGGTTGTCTTTGACAAAACTGGCACCCTCACGAGCGGTCATCCTGTTGTCGTAGAGGTGCGTCCGGCGGGCACGTTAAGTGCCGACGAACTGCTCGCCCTGGTAGCAGCAGCCGAGCAGTATTCTTCGCACGTGCTTGCGGCATCCCTTGTCGACGCCGCAAAGGAGCGGGGGCTCGCTCTAGCGGAGGTTGTGGATGCTCGCGAGGTCGCCACGCATGGAGTGCAAGCGCGCATCGGGTCGAGCGTTATTACCGTCGGCAAACCAGCGTTTGTTGCAGGACACGCTCCCGGGCTCACGCGCGTGGAATTGCAGAGCGGTGAAGCGGCGGTCTATATCGGGATCGATCAGGAATATGCGGGGGCGATCATTCTGCGCGATGCCGTGCGGCCGGAAGCAGCGCGTACTCTGACCGAACTGCGGGCGCTGGGCATCCAGAACACGTTGATGCTCACCGGCGATGTAGAGCAAACGGCGCGCAAAGTCGCAGACGAGCTGCAGATCAGCGAACTGCATGCCGAGTGCTTGCCGCACGACAAAGTGCGCATCGTGCAGGCGACGAGTCCTCGCCCCGTCGTAATGGTGGGCGACGGCGTGAATGACGCGCCCGTGCTCGGCGCCGCCGATGTGGGAATCGCAATGGGAGCGAAAGGGTCGACTGCGGCGAGTGAATCGGCCGACGTCGTGCTTCTGGTCGATGACCTTTACCGGGTCGTTTCGGCAATCGAAGTCAGCCAGCGCACGGTGCACATTGCGCTGCAGAGCATCTGGATTGGTATTGCTATCAGCATCGGCCTCATGCTGTTCGCTATGACAGGGGCGCTACCCGCTGTGGTCGGAGCGGGACTACAAGAGGTGGTGGATCTGGTGACGATTCTCAACGCCTTGCGCGCGCTCGGCCTCAAACGTGAGATGCCTGCCACCCGAACAGCGACGAGTAAGAGCGTGACGTCGGCTCGCTAATACCCCGAGAAATAGTCAGTGTGGATGCGCCGGGCGGCGTTGCCGCGCAACGCAGCCTTGAGATCATTCACGAGGGCTGGCGGGCCGGAAAGGTAGACGCGGCGATCGCTCAAATCGGGAACAAGTTTTGCGAGGGTTGCCCCGTTGACGCGTCCGGGCCCGCCGTGCTCCCACCCGGTGGGAAGTGCAGTGGCTGCTTGGGGTCCAAAGACCAGAACACGCACTCCCACCTCGGTCAGCAATTGCGCAAACGGCAGTTGCCCGATCTGTGACGAGGCATACACGACGACGACATCACGGCCTTCGTCTTGACGATGAGCGTGGGCAAGCTGGCTCGCGAAGGGAGTTATTCCTATGCCGCCAGCGACGAGAAGGAGGGGTTCGGCAGTATCCCGGGGCAAGACAAAGTCTCCCCAAATTCCGGTTGCGTTGATTTGTGATCCCCGCGGGAGGCCGAGGAGTGCAGCCTTGAAGCTGCTCGCATTTTCTGGTGCGGTGAAAGTGACAGACAGCGTCGCCCCGGCATCCGGAGCAGACGAAATAGTGAAGTAGCGGCGAACCCCACGGAAATCTGCTCTGGCGTGCGGAAGAGACAACTCGATGTATTGACCGGCACGGAACGTAATGGGGCGGTGCGGGGCAAAGGTGAGTTCCCACGTGCCTGGGGCGATCTGTTCGGTCTCAGTGAGCGTCATCCGGATGGTGCGGCGCTGGGTGAAGAAAAACGCAACGAGATTGCCGATGAGGAGGGCAAGCAGCGGGTCGCTGTAGAGCGGGCCGATCGAGAACGGGATGGCGAAAAGCAGGGCCACGAGCACGGCAAGGCTGAGTCGTTGCCACCGTCGTGGCGGCAGGGTGAGGGGTTCGCTCAGCATGAATCCGACAAAGAAAATGAGTTGAGACGACGCGAAGGTGAAGCTGAGCGCGTCAATGATTGTTCCGCCGCCCGCGAGCGTGAGGCCTATGCGAATACTTGCCGCGATGACGACGAACACGAGTCCCAAATCAAGCCGCTGAGTGCGATACAGAATCAGAAACGCGGCAACAACGATGAGAGGTTGAAGCAGTGGTGTGCCGACCCACCAGGTGGGGAATCCCAGTGGGGCAAAGATGAAAACGTAGGCGCCAATCGCTGCGGGGTTAAAGATATGGCGCCCACGGAATGCGATGAGAAATTTGGATGCGCCGGCGATGGTCGACGCGAGCGCTATTCCCACCAGACCAGCCGGTTCAAGACTCGGCGCCATGATGAAGAAGACAAGTAACCCGGTGATTAGCGACGATTCGATATGAGCTCGTTGCCGCACGATTCTGGCGCCAATCCAGCTCGCGCCGTAGCTGAAGGCGACGGCGACGGGCAGGCTGGCAAGCAGAGCGAACGGGTCAGGGGAGACAAGATCGAAGAACGACAGCGCGATACCGGCCACTGCGATGACCACGAGGGACATGACCACGATTTTGTACATCGCAATGGCGCCGAGAGTGTGATCGAGCCAACGTTTCATAAGAACAATTCTCCGTTGAGGTTTGGCGAGTAATCTACTCGTCCGTTTGACAACATCCGCACCCAGTGGAAGTCGAACTCGTGGGCCAAAGTTTTCGGTTCGGCGAAGAACAGTGCGGTTGCAAGCCCGTCGGCCTCTAGCGCTGTGGCGGCAATGGCCCACGTAGCAATAACCCGATCGGTCGGCTGGCCTGTGCGGGCATCAAGGATGTGGTGGAGCCCCGCCCACGCTCGCCGGTTCGGGGCTGACGCGCAAATTGCTTGATTCTGTATCGACACTACGCCGATGGCTTTGCTGGTGTCGAGTGGATGCTCAAGCGCGACCCGGAGTGGCGTCTCGCCGCGGTGCAGGATGTCTCCACTCGCATCCACCGTCGAGGCGCTGATGCCGTGTTCGCGCAGTTCAGCGGCGACGAGATCCACGAGATAGCCCTTGCCTGCCGCGCCGACGTCAAGCACGGCGGGGGTGAGGGTAGTGAGTTCGGTGCCGTTCCAGTTGAGGGCTTCGTTCCATTCGGGAATGCGGGTGCGTGTTGCGGTGGGTCGTAGGGAGTAGGTGCGGTCGTAGCCGAGTTCTTCGAGCGCCCGTCCGACGAGGGGACTCATTGCCCCGTTGGTGGCGTCGTAAAGCCGACGGTAGAGCTCAAACAGCGGTGGTGCATCCGCGGGAAAAGGGTAGTTGCCGGGAGTGCGCGCGATTGTGCTGACGAGAGAATCGTCACGAAAGCGCGAATAGGTGCGGTCGAAGCGGTCGATGCGTGCGTGCACGGCCGTTTCGACCTCAGCGTTCAGCGGCTGGGTCGTATCGATCTGCCAGGGCGCGCCGATGGCATCGAACTGTTTACTCGGCGAGGGCGTCTGCCTTGATTGCCTCGACCGCATTGTTGAAGCCACCGCTCGTAAGCGACGACCCCGCTACTTTATCTACGGAGAGTTCGTCGATGTTTTTGCCGACAACTTCATCTGCGATGCCCCCGATGAATTCGCCCTGGAATTGCTTGGAGTTGGGGCTCTCGCCGAATCCGACAACGGTTACGTCGGTGATGACGTTGCTGGCAAGCGTGAGGGTGACCTCGACTTGCTCGGCACCATTCGGTGAAGTGTAGTCGCCGGTTTCGGTGTAGGTGCCGTCGGCGTAGTCACCGTTGGTCGCGGGGGTTGCGCCTTCGGTAACGGAAGCGTCTGTTCCTGTGGCGGGGGAGGAGCACGCGGAGAGCGCTCCCACCAGCGTGACACCGGCAAAGAGTGCGGCGGCGGTCTTGTTGTCGGTGAGGCTTCGCATGGGGCTCCCAGAGATCGTCGAGAGTTCAGTATGCCCGAGCAAGCCTGTTGAGAGGCTGGTGTTCTTCTGAGAGGTGTGTTCGCGTTCGCGCGAGCGATTGATAACAATTCTGTCGCGAGGGTTGCGGATCTTTAGTTCGTAAAGTTTACTAACAAACATGACAATGGGGTTCACGAACGGAAAAGCACTACGGCCAACGGCAAAAGTGCTGCCGGAGCACGCGCGAAATCACAACCGATCGCTCGTGATCCAGACCCTCTACCGGCAAGGTGAACTCAGCCGCGCAGACATCTCTCGCGAGACCGGACTCACTCGTGTGACCATCTCCGACCTAGTCGCCGAACTCATCGTCGACGGGCTCATCATCGAAACTGGGCAACGTGAAGGCAGCCGACCAGGCAAGCCAGCAACAATGCTCGAGCTCAACTCTGAAGCATTCGACATCGTCGGCATAGACCTCAGCGACTACAGCACCTTCCGTGGTGCCGTCATGGACCTCCACGGCGCCATCCTGCACCGTCACGAAATTCCCCTCGCCGACAGCAGCGGGGCGGATGCCACGGCCAAAGTTATTTCGCTCGTTGAGGCATTGCTCGCCCACGTTACGCGCCCCGTGCTCGGTATCGGTGTCGGATCACCCGGAATAGTCGACCTCGCCGGTGTTGTGCTGAGCGCCCCCAACCTCGGCTGGAACGACCTGCCGTTGCAAAGCATGCTCACCGAACAATTCGGTCTCCCCGTCGTCGTTGCCAACGACGCCAACGTCGCGGCGCTCGCCGAACACAGCTTCGGCAGCGCGGCAAGCGACATGATGCTCGTCAAAGTTGGCCACGGTGTCGGCGCCGGACTGCTCCTCGGCGGCATCCCTCTCTTTGGCAGCACCTTCGCTGCCGGCGAGATCGGGCACGTTGTTGTCGGCACCGATGACGGCATGGAATGTGCGTGTGGCAAGACCGGGTGTTTGGAGACCTGGTTGGCGGCACCGCGACTCGATGCGGCTCTGGAGACGGCATCCGATGATGAAGCTCGGAACACAGTTTTGGCAGAAGCAGGGCAACGCCTCGGCATTGCGCTCGCCCCTGTCGTCGGCGCTCTCAATCTCTCGGAGATTGTGTTGAGCGGACCGACCTCACTGCTTGAGGGTGCGCTTAAAGAAGCCACCGTCGAGACACTCCGCGCGCGAACGATGGCCAAATTCCACGGCGATCTCACCGTACGGATGACAGCGCTCGGAGAGGACATTGTCATGCGCGGCGCAGCCGTCATGGTTCTCTCCGCGCAACTCGGAGTCTCATAGTCGGACTCTATGCACCACGAGGTGTCCAGTTGTCCGCTGGCACCATCGCCCTAGGAAAGGAAACATAGTGAGGAAACTCAGCATCGCGGCGCTTGGCGTCGTGGCAGCGTTGACGCTGGCAAGTTGTTCAGCGGGTGACAGCGGCAGCGGCGAAGACGCCACCGCCGATTTGCGCGTGTGGTTGGTGGGAACGGATACGCCCCAAGAGGCCCGTGACTACTTGATTGATACTTTCGAGTCGGAGAATCCCGGTTCTACTCTCACTATCGAAGAACAGGCGTGGGGCGGTCTCGTTGACCTTCTCACGACGAATCTTTCTGGCAGTGATAGCCCCGACCTCGTTGAGGTCGGCAACACTCAAGCAGCAGCATTCACATCGGCGGGCGCATTCCTCGACATCACGGGTGACTATGACGCTTTGGGCGGCGACGATCTCCTTCCCGGTTTCGTTGAGGCCGGTTCGTACGATGGCAAGTTCTACGCTGCTCCGCTCTACTCGGGGTCGCGACTTGTCTTCTATAAGAAGGATGCTCTGGCTGCAGCCGGTCTCAGCGTTCCGACAACACTCGACGAGTACGTCAGCAATGGTGAAGCACTGGCCGAAGCCAATCCGGGTGCATCCGGAATCTGGTGGCCAGGTCAAGACTGGTACAACGCTCTTCCCTTCATCTGGGAGAACGGCGGCGAAGTTGCCACGTTCGATGGCGGCAACTGGAAGTCGCAGTTCTCGTCAGCCGAATCCATCGCTGGCCTTGAGCAGGTTCAAGAGGTTATGACGAAGGCGTCGCGCGCTCCCAAGGACGCCAATGAAACCAACCCGCAGGTTGGTTTCTGTGAGGGAACGACGTTGCAGCTGTCGGCTCCGAGCTGGGTGAAGTGGTCGATTTTGGCTCCTCTCGACGCCGAGACCCCCGGTTGCCCCGATGAGGAAGCAAACCTTGGCGTCTATGCAATGCCAGGTAAAGACGGTGGCGCAGCGCAGGTCTTTGCCGGTGGATCGAACATTGCCGTTTCGGCGAATTCAGCGCACCCCGAACTCGCCAAGAAGGCTTTGGCGATCATTCTGAGCGACGAGTTCCAGTCAATCTACGGCGCCAATGGGCTCGTGCCAGCAAAGCTATCGCTGGCAGACACCCTCGGAACTGATGAGGTAGCTATGGCAATCTCTGAAGCCGCCGGTGCCGCCCGACTGACACCAGCATCGCCCAAGTGGGCAGACGTTGAAGCTTCGGGTGCACTGACCGACTTCTTTGTTCAGATTGCTCAGGGTGGCGATGTGTCATCACTCGCAAAGGATCTCGACGCGAAGATTGACAGCATTCTCAACGGTTAGCCAGCCCTGCCGGAAACGGCAGAGGCTCTAGCAAAAGGGTGCTCGGCTCGGTCGCGCATGACCGGGTCGAGCACCCATTTCGTTGCCATCGCCCTAGGAAAAGGTTCGAGGCACAGTCCAATAATATCCGGGAGCTCTTATGTCACCGAACCCCACCCTTGATGTCGCTCCGGGCGATGTCGACGGCGATCGCCTCGTTGTTCCATCGCAGCCGGGCAGTCAGCGTGCGGTAAAGAAGCCACGCGCGCAGTTCACCCCCTACTCTTTGCTCATTCCGGCGACGGCCGTTCTCGCTGCCGTGATCGGCTGGCCGCTGATCCAACTCGTGATCATGTCGTTTCAGGAGTTCGGGCGCGCGCAGGTGTTTGGCGCACCGTCACCATTCATAGGATTCGACAACTACGTTGAGGTCCTGACCGATCAGGCATTTTGGTTGGTCATGTTCCGCAGCTTTGCCTTTGCTGCGGTGTGTGTTGTCAGCACCATGGTCATGGGCACCCTCATTGCCCTATTGATGTCGGCCCTCGGCAAGGTCATGCGGCTTATTCTCTCCATCGGGCTGCTTCTGGCCTGGGCTATGCCAGCCTTGACCGCCACCATTGTGTGGGGGTGGATGTTCGACACCGGTTATGGAGTGGTGAATTACGTTCTCACTCACTGGTTTGGTCTCGACTACATCGGTCATTCGTGGCTGATCGAGCCACTCAGTTTCTTTTTCGTGGCGGCGCTCATCGTGATCTGGGGAGCAATCCCGTTCGTGGTGTTCACGGTGTATGCCGGACTAACGCAGGTGCCCGACGAGGTTCTTGAGGCCTCACAGTTGGATGGCGCGGGGCCCGTGCAGCGCTTCAGGCTAATCATTTTCCCGTACCTGCGTTCCATCTTCCTTGTGGTTTTCATCCTGCAAATCATTTGGGATCTTCGAGTCTTCACTCAGATTTTCGCTCTGCAGGGAATCGGCGGCATCAAAGAACAGACGTCCACTTTGGGCGTCTACATCTACCAAAACTCGCTCGGAACTGGGGAGTACGGCACCGGTGGTGCGATTGCGGTCATCACCGTAATCGTCATTACCGCGATTTCGTTCTACTACGTCCGCCAGAGCATCAAGGAGGAAGAGCTGTGAGTGTCTCAACAGCATCACGGGCGACGCCAGCAGCGAAGCCACGGGCGAAAGCCCCCGTTCGCGCCGGTGTGGTCTCGCGGCGAGTCACCAAGGTTGTCTTGAGCGCGATTGCGGCGGTCGTCACTGCGTTCTCGATCTTTCCCGTCTATTGGATGGTGCAAACCTCATTTCAGCCCAATAACGAGATCCTCGGCTCTGAGGTTAACTTTTGGCCAGAGAATTTCACGCTGCGCAACTACGAAACGGTGTTGTTTGATACGACGCGTTCGCAGTTCATGCCGGCTCTGGGCAATTCTGTTGTCGTAACGGTGTCGACTGTGATCATTGCGCTCGTTTTCGCGTTCTTGGCGTCGCTTGCGGTCACTCGTTTTCGGTTCAAAAGTCGTAAGGGCTTCATTCTGACAATCTTGATCGTGCAGATGATTCCGGCAGAGGCGATGATCGTGTCGACCTATCGAGTTCTTGATAGCTGGTCGCTCCTCAACACGATCATGGGTCTCACGATTGTGTATGTTGCTACGGTCTTGCCCTTCACTATCTGGACTTTGCGGGGCTTCGTAAACGGGGTTCCTGTCGAGCTTGAAGAGGCAGCAATGATCGATGGGCTCTCCAGGTCGGGAGCCTTTTGGAGAATCACTCTGCCGTTGCTCGCGCCGGGCCTCGTCGCTACCGGTGTCTTCGGATTCATCCAGGCGTGGAACGAGTTCTTGCTCGCCCTTGTCGTGAACTCTCGACCAGAGATGATGACCCTTCCGGTGTGGTTGCGCACGTTCCAAATCGCAAACGGCACCACTAACTGGGCGGCGATCATGGCCGGCTCAACCTTGATGGCGATCCCCGTCATCGTCTTTTTCTTGATCGTTCAGGGTCGGATGACGAGCGGTCTCGTTTCGGGGGCGGTGAAGGGGTGACTGGGCTCTACAAAGTCGGTGTCGATATCGGCGGAACCAAAACGGATGCCGTCGCGATCGACGAACAGGGAGCGATTGCCGGGCAAGTTCGGGTTCGTTCCGGTATCGGGCCTGACGCGCTCGTCGCATCCACTGTTCTGGCGCTCGAGGAGTTGGCCAGTCGTGTGGGGGTGAGCATGATTGATTTCACGAGCATTGGAATTGGCATTCCGGGAACCGTGGTGGATGGTCGTGTCTCGCACGCGGTGAATCTGGCCATTGATGGTCTCGACCTTGGAGCAGAACTGGATTCGCGACTTGGACGCAGTGTGAGCATCGATAACGATGTCAACGCTGCAGCGCTCGGCGCATTTCATCTCTTGGAGACTGATTCGAGTCACTCAATGGCGTTCCTCAACTTGGGTACCGGTCTCGCCGCTGGTCTCGTGCTTGGCGGAAAATTGTGGCGTGGTTCTCGCGGTGCTGCGGGCGAGATCGGACATGTGCCGATTGATCCGAATGGGCTCGAGTGTCGGTGTGGTCAGCGCGGGTGCCTCGAAACTGCAGCATCAGGGTCGGGCGTGGCGCGCATGTGGCCCACTGACTCTGATCAGCCGACAACGGCCCTCTTTGAGGCTGCGGCATCCGGGGATTCTGCAGCGATCGCTGTTCGCACTCGACTGGTCGAGAGCGTGGCTTCCGCCGTGCGCATGCTCGTTTTGACGATTGATGTGGATTCGGTTGTGCTTGGCGGCGGGGTGAGTACGCTCACCGATTTGCTTGATGATGTGCGTGCAGTGCTTGCGCGTTGGGAGAAAAGTTCAGCGTTCCTCGCCTCCATCGGGTTGAGTGGACGGGTGCACGGGTTGCCGCAGGGGTTCCCTGCCGCGGCGGTCGGTGCTGCAATGGTGAGTAGCGAGAAGGTAGCGAATTGGCAGAAGTAGTAATTGTTGACTCGAAGCAGGCGGCAGGCGAGGTTGCCGCAGATCTGATTGAGGCGCTCGTGCGGCGGACTCCGGATGCCGTCCTCGGCTTAGCGACGGGATCGACGCCCTTGACGACGTGGTCTGCTCTCGCGGCTCGCGGTCTTGATCTGTCTGCTGTGCGGGGGTTTGCTCTCGATGAATATGTTGGATTGCCTGCTGGGCATCCCGAAAGCTACCGCTCGGTAATCACGCGCGAAGTGGTTGAGCCGCTCGGGTTGACGCCCGCGCTCGTGCAGGTGCCGGCTGAGAGCGGGCCTATCGAGACTGCGGGTGACGATTATGAGCGGGCGATTGTGGCAGCGGGTGGTGTCGATTTACAGATTTTGGGCATCGGTTCGACGGGCCATATTGGGTTCAACGAGCCGGGGTCGTCCTTTGCCTCGCTTACTCGTGTGAAGACGCTGACGAAACAGACCCGTCTCGATAACGCGCGCTTTTTCGATTCTCCCGATGATGTTCCTACACACTGTGTCACTCAGGGGCTCGGTACGATCCAGCGCGCTCGGCACCTGGTGTTGTTGGCGTTTGGTGAGGCGAAGGCTGCAGCGCTCGCGGGGGCTGTTGAGGGTCCGGTAACGGCGAGCCTTCCGGGGTCGGCAATTCAGTTGCACTCCACTGTTACCGTGATTGTGGATGAGGCTGCGGCATCCGAGTTGAAGTTCGCTGAGTATTATCGCTATTCGTGGGAGAACCGCCTCGATTGGGAACGGCTGCACTAGGCAATGACAAAGTATGTGGCACTGCTTCGCGGTATTAACGTCGGCGGCAAAAATGTGATCAGCATGAAGTCGTTGATCGATTGTTTTAGTGCTGCTGGTTTTGAGGGCGTTCGAACTTTTATTCAGAGTGGCAATGTCTTGTTTGCCTGCAATTCGGGGAGCAGCGCGGAACTTGAAGTGACTATCGAACGGATGCTGTTCGAGAGTTTTGAGACAGAGATTATTACCGTGGTGCGGTCGCGGGATGAACTCGCCGCAACGATCGCGGCAGCCCCGGCCAATCACGGCTCGTCAGAGTTATTGGGAGATGTGCTTTTTCTCAAGCGACCGTTCACTGCTGCGGAAGCGATGGAGCAGTTGCCAGAGCTCAATGACAACGTCGACTCAATCGCACCGGGGCCGGATGCGCTCTACTTCTCGCGCACGGTCGTCGATTCGGCGAAGTCGCGAATCGATCGGCTGCGCAGTAACCGACTGTCGAAGCGGATGACGGTGCGCAACTGGCGCACGACTAATCGACTGCTCGAAATGCTTGACACGGAAGGTTAGCGGAAGATGATTGTGCGCGCCCCGTCGAGCAGTACGCGGTCTTCGGCAAACCACTTCACTGCTTGCGTGAGGGTGCGGCTCTCTTCGTCTTGACCGATCGAGACCAGTTCGCTTGAGGTGCTGGCGTGATCGACGCGCACCACGTTCTGCTCAATGATGGGTCCCTCGTCGAGGTCACTCGTCACGAAGTGGGCGGTGGCGCCGATGAGCTTCACGCCGCGAGCGTGCGCTTGTTTGTAAGGGTTTGCGCCCTTGAAGCCGGGCAGGAACGAGTGGTGGATGTTGATGATCTTGCCGCTCAACTGTTCGCACAGCTCGGGGGAGAGGATCTGCATGTAGCGGGCAAGCACCACGAGTTCGATGTCGTGCTGTTCGACTACCTCGAGGATGCGATCTTCGAACGCCAACTTCTGGCCGGGCGTCGTCACTGCGTGTGACTCGAACGGCACTTTGTAAAACTCGGCAAGAGAACCCAGATCAGGGTGGTTGCTCATGATGAGCGGAAGATCGACCGCTAGTTGACCTGCACGCTGACGGTAAAGAAGGTCATTGACGCAGTGTCCAGCCTTGGATGCCAGAACAAGAGTGCGCAGGGGGCGCCCCACAACATCGAGTTGCCATTCCATCGCGTACCGCTCGGTCACGGGTGCGAGGGCTGTCTCGAAATCGTGGCGCGAAGCATCCGATTCCACTTGGAGTCTCATGAAGAAGCGGCCGGTGTCGCCGCTGGAGAATTGCTGGGATTCGGTGATGTTGCCACCGGCGTCAACAATGGCCCCACTGATGGCGTGAACGATGCCGGGCTTGTCGTCACAAGTGAGAGTTACTATCCAGTGCGTTGAGGTGGTCACAGAATTAGCGTACCGGTGCCAGCGATAGGCTTAGGCAGATATGAGCACGCCACGCACGTCACCAGCATCCGCCACTTCTCAAGCGTTTCCGTGGGCGGGTCTCTTTACCCTCTCAGCGCTGATCTTTACCTCGGTCACTAGCGAGTGGTTGCCGACCGGTTTGTTGCCGGAGATTGCTTCTGAGCTCTCGGTTTCTGAGTCGCAAGTCGGGTTGCTCATCACGATCTTTGCGGCCACTGTCGTGATCTCCACCGCACCGCTTGCCGCGCTCACTCGAAATCAGCCCCGCAAGAAGCTTGTCATTGTGGTGTTGTTGGTTTTTGTAGTCGGAAACCTTCTGGCAGCTGCCGCCCCGAACTATGCCGTTCTGGTTATCGCCCGAATTATCGGCGGGCTGTCGCACGGACTGTTCTGGGCTGTCGTAGGGGCCTACTCGGCACACCTCGTCCCCCCGCATCAGGTCGGGCGAGCTGTTGCCGTCACGAGCGCCGGAGCCACCGCAGCCTTCGTGCTCGGTGTGCCTGTGGGAACCGCTCTCGGCCACGCCCTCGGCTGGAGACTCGCCTTCGTCGTAATCGCGATCATCATTTTGGCGCTCACGATCATGGTCGTGCGGATTCTGCCTCCCGTTGATCACCAGCAGCCTCTCGCCACTGGCGAAATTTCGATTCCCTTGCGCAAAGACCGCTCAGTGCCCGGCGTGATCTACGTGTGCATTTTGGTTGCTCTGGCAATGCTCGGCCACAACCTCTTCTACACCTACATCGTTCCCTATCTGATTGGTCCCGCCGGGATCGAGGGCGGCGCTGTCGCCGGTGTGCTGCTCATTTTTGGTGCCTCTGGTGCTGTCGGTCTTGCACTAGCCGGGCTCCTCGTTGATCGCTTCCCCCGCAGCATCATCCCCGTCACCGTTGCGCTCGTCGCGATCTGTGCAGCACTGCTCGGAATGTTCCCGGCGCAACCCGCAATCATGTTCACCGTCATCGCCGTCTGGGGCATCGCCTTCGGCGGAGTCCCCGCCATGATGCAGACCCGACTCCTGCAATTGGCCTCACCCCGCATGCGCGACGTCGGCTCGGCCTACCTCACCACCTCGTTCAACATTGGTATCGGCGGCGGCGCACTCCTCGGCGGCATTCTGCTCGATCAGTACGGCGTAATCTCGCTGCCCTACGTCGACGCCGCCATTCTCGGCGTTGCCGTGGTGTTCGCGATCGTCGGAGGAGAACTCCTTAGGCGTCGGAGTGCTCGGACTGCGGCAGTTCGTGACCAGCAGCCCACACCGCCTGCACCCTAAGGTCGGCATCGAGCAGCACGGCGTCGGCGGCAAATCCGGGAGCCAGAGTGCCCAGATCGCCGGAGCGCCCAATAGCCCTCGCCGGCACAGCGGAAGCCGCGGCAGCAGCCTGCGGCAGAGTTAGCCCAACTTCGTTTACAGCTCGACGCACCGCGGCATCCATCGTCAGCGTAGATCCAGCGATTGAGCCGCCATTGCTGAGTCGAGCGACCCCATTCGTGACGGTGACGTCGAGCGACCCCAGCCGGTACTGCCCGTCCTGGGAACACGCCGCAGCCATGGCGTCGGTAACAAGCGCGACGCGCCCTGGTGCCGACGCAAACAACATCTTTACGACATCGGGATGCACGTGCACGCCGTCATTGATGACCTCAAGAACCACGGATTCTCGACTGATCGCCGCCGTAATGGGCCCAGGCTCGCGGTGGTGGATGCCATGCATGGCGTTGAACGTGTGGGTGAGCAGTCGCGCCCCGGCATCGATCGCGGCGAGCGTCTGGTCGTAATCGGCTGAGGTGTGGCCGATCGCAACGGTTACACCGGCGGCGCTCAGCTGGGAGATGGCCTCCATTGCCCCGTCGAGTTCGGGGGCGAGAGTGATTTGTCGCAGCGTGCCATTGGCGGCAGCAAGCAGTTCGTCAATCTCGCTGGCGGTGGGGTTGCGCAGCGCGTCAGGGCTGTGGGCTCCCTTGAACGAGTGGTTGAGGAATGGGCCCTCCAAGTGACTGCCCAGTACCAGAGGATCGCTGGCGGCAAGTTCCGCGATTGTCGCCAAGTTTCGAACGAGGCTCGCATGGTCTCCGCTCACGAGTGAGATTACGGAGCGGGTTGTGCCCTTGGCCCGGTGCGCACGGAGAGCGGTGCGAATGGCGTCTGGGCCAGCATCGAACGCTGCGCCGTTGCCGCCGTGACAGTGAATGTCAACGAAACCGGCAGTGAGAAAGTTGCCGGCGGCATCCGTGACTGTTGTCTCGTTTGTCGTGTTGGCTCGCCATTCATCGCCAGCGCCAATCGCGACTATCGTGTCGTTCTGCCACGCCACCCAACCATCGTCGACGATCTCGCTGCCGGTAACTAGCTGCGCCGAATGGATGACGTGGTCGTTCACGATGTGCTGCTCATTCCAGGCCAGCTCACTTCGGCCAGCTCACTTCATTGACGCGGTTGTAGGTGATCTCTGCGGCATCGAGCCGCGGCGACCAGTCTGCCAGACGGCGAGTGAAATCGGCCCAGTCGTGCGCGGAGCGTGGCGACCACGCAATTTCGGCGGCGGCGATAATGCGCGGAAAGACCATATATTCCAGATCGCGCACATTGTCGATTGTCTCGGTCCAGAGTGGTGCTTCGATGCCGAGGATGTGCTCATCTGTCACCCCGCTGGTGATGGCTGCTGGGTCCCAGTTGTAGGCATCGTGGAGAGTGGTCGGCCCGTCAGCCCATTCCAAGCCCAGCTTTTCGTCACCCGCATATTTCATATCGAGGTAGATGGCATCTGCGGGGGACATGATTATCTGGCCGCCCTGCTCGATGAAGGAGGCCACCCGTTTGTCGGCATCATCGCAAGGGGTGACGTAGCTCCAATACTGACCAACGGTTCCGGCGGGCAAATCGCGGCTGCGCCCCATCTCGTGCCAGCCGATCAGAGTCTTGCCATGGCTTGCCGCAATCGCCGTCGCGCGCTGGATGAACTCGAGATAGTCTTCGTCGCTTGTCGCGAGTGATTCGTCACCACCGAGGTGAAGGTACCGGCCCGGGGTTAGCTCGCTAATCTCACGAAATACGTCATCCAGAAATTGATACGTCAGTTCCTTCTCAATGCACAAGGAGCTGAATCCCACTTCGATACCGCTGTACGGCGCAGGCGCAACATCGTCGCAATTAAGTTCGGGGTAGGCAGACAGGGCCGCATTGGTGTGGCCGGGCACATCAATTTCGGGCACGACAGTGATGTAGCGGGATGCCGCATACTCAACAATCTCGGTGTAGTCGGCCTTGGTATAGAAACCGCCAACCCCGCCGCCGACGGCCGTGGTTGCGCCGAGGCCTGTCAGATTCGGCCACGAGTCGATGTGGATGCGCCAGCCCTGATCATCGGTCAGATGCAAGTGCAGCACGTTAAGCTTGAGCAGCGCCATCCGGTCGAGGTAGCGCTTGACGGCGGTCACATCGAAGAAGTGTCTCGCAACGTCGAGCATCGCGCCGCGATAGGAGAAGCGAGGGTAATCACTAATGTCGACGCACGGCACGAGCCAGGCGACATCCTGCACCGTGTGGTGTTCGATCGCGTGCGGAAGCAACTGGCGCAGCGACTGAACTCCTGCAAAAAGTTGAGCGGCGTCATCCGCTCGCAATTCGATTCGCGTTTCGGTGACGCTGAGGAGGTAACCCGGTGTCGGCTGCGCGGTGTCGCCGATGGTGAGCTCGATTGTCGGGGAGTCCAGAGTTTCTGCGGTGGCTGCGGTGGCAACGGGAAGGCGGAATCCTGTTGCCGGACGAAGCAGTTCGGCTAAGTATTCGGCGACGGGCTGTGCGCTGCCGGTGGCATGGATGACCGTGGTGTCAGTGAGGGCACAGTGGCCTGCTCCGGCGCTGAAGTGTACGGGGGCGGGCATCACGGGGGCAGTCGTCATTGAGTTCCGATCGGCGAGGGGTTTGTCAGGGATCCTAACTAACTAAGACTAATTCTTGCAGGTTCTCGCGACGTTGACCAGCACCCGGTAGATTTGACGTATCCACCCAAGTCGCAAGGAGCTCATCTGTGTCAACATTCCTTTCTCCTCTGTCTGAGGTAGACCCCGAGATCGCTGCAGTGCTCGCTCAAGAGCTCGGTCGCCAGCGCAACACCCTCGAGATGATTGCGAGCGAGAACTTTGTTCCGCGTGCCGTTCTTGAAGCACAGGGCTCGGTTCTCACCAACAAGTACGCAGAGGGTTATCCGGGACGCCGCTACTACGGCGGTTGCGAATTTGTGGATATTGCCGAAAAACTCGCCATCGAGCGCGCTAAGAGCCTGTTCGGTTCTGCATTCGCCAACGTTCAGCCGCACTCGGGAGCATCGGCCAACGCCGCAGTGCTCTCCGCTATTGCTAAGCCCGGCGACCGCATTCTCGGGCTCTCTCTCGACCATGGCGGGCACCTCACGCACGGTATGCGCCTCAACTTCTCTGGCAAGCTCTACGAAGCGCACGCCTATGGAGTAAACGAAGAGACCGGCGTTCTCGACATGGCCGACGTTCGCGCCAAGGCCATCGAAGTTCAGCCGCACGTGATCATCGCTGGCTGGTCGGCATACTCGCGTCAGCTCGACTTTGCCGAGTTTCGTTCGATCGCCGATGAGGTCGGAGCAGTGCTCTGGGTCGACATGGCTCACTTCGCGGGGCTCGTTGCTGCCGGCCTGCACCCGAATCCCGTTCCTTTTGCGGATGTCGTCTCGTCGACAGTGCACAAGACGATCGGTGGGCCACGTTCGGGCTTCATCCTCACGAACAACGTCGACATCGCCAAGAAGATCAACTCCAATGTGTTCCCCGGACAACAGGGTGGACCCCTCATGCACGTCATCGCCGCCAAGGCGACCGCGTTCATGCTCGCGGCAACGCCCGAGTTCAAGGATCGCCAAGAGCGCACCCTTCGTGGAGCCAAGCTTCTCGCTGAGCGTCTAGTTCGCGACGACATGACAGAGCTCGGCATCGACGTACTCACGGGAGGCACCGACGTGCACCTCGTGCTCGTCGACCTGCGCAAGTCAGAGCTCAACGGTCAAGAAGCCGAAGATCTGCTGCACTCCGTCGACATCACCGTCAACCGCAACGCTGTTCCCGCTGACCCGCGCCCACCGATGGTGACTTCAGGGCTCCGCATCGGAACGCCAGCGCTTGCTACCCGCGGATTCGGTGACGCCGAATTCACCGAGGTAGCCGACATCATTGCCGAAACCCTCAAGCCCGGAGCCGACATCGCCGCACTGCAGGTTCGCGCCCGCGCGCTCGCCGATGCCTTCCCGCTCTATGAAGGACTCGAAAGCCCAGGCAGCTGGGCATAAGCAGCACCACCAGGACTAACCGGGCCCGAACAGGCCCGGACAGGAACAACTAGAGAGCTCGTTGCCGAGTGAACCTGGCGACGAGCTCTTTAGCGTTTAATAGACAGAGCAGTGTGTAGAAGCGGCCACTCGAGCGTGTGGCCCAACGTGAATGGAAAATGATGACCGCAGTGAAACTTGATGGTGTTGCCACGGCAACCGCAGTGAAAAACGAACTGCGTGTTCGCGTCGACGCCCTCAAAGCCCGTGGCATCACCCCGGGCCTCGGCACCCTGCTCGTTGGTGACGACCCGGGATCCCGTTCCTACGTTGCCGGTAAGCACCGCGACTGCGCCGAAATTGGCATCGAATCTATTCGAGTCGATTTGCCAGCCACAGCATCCGCTGATGAAGTTCGGGATGCCATCATTGCCCTGAACGAAAACCCTGCTGTCACTGGTTACATTATTCAGTTGCCGCTGCCTGCCGGTCTCGATGAGAACGCGATGCTCGAACTCATGGACCCGGCCAAAGATGCGGATGGACTGCACCCGACAAACCTGGGTCGCCTCGTTCTAGGTGTCGGCACGAAACTCGACTCCCCGCTGCCATGTACCCCAGCCGGAATTGTCGAAATGCTGGAGCGGTACAACGTGCCCATCTCCGGCAAGCACGTCGTTGTTGTCGGTAGAGGTCTCACGGTCGGGCGGCCCCTTGGCCTCGTTCTCACCCGCAAGGGTCTGGATGCCACTGTCACCCTCACCCATTCCCGCACGACCCAACTCGAAACCCACGTTCGCCAAGGCGACATCGTGATAGCTGCTGTCGGCTCTGCTGGGCTTATCCGCCCCGAGTGGATCAAGCCAGGGGCGGCAGTGCTCGACGTCGGAATCACTCGCGTCATCAACGATAAAACAGGCAAGGGCCGACTCGTTGGAGATGTTGATCCCGGCGTGGCAGAGGTCGCAGGATTCCTCTCACCAATGCCAGGCGGGGTTGGTCCGATGACTCGCGCGATGCTCGTCAAGAACGTCGTCGACGCGGCTGAACGGCTGTAGCGGTGAGCGCAGAACGGCCGCCGAGGCCACAGCGAGTGACCCCCCGCACTCCACGTAAGCGCCGTTTTCCTTGGGCTCAAGTGTGGGTCTGGGCCGGCACGATTGTCGCGATCGGCCTCGCGATCGCCGTTGTATTCAAGATCAACGGCTAACGATCGCGCAGGGCACCCTGCGACGGCGAGAACGCCTCCACGGTGGGTTGCCCCATTGCGTGCTCGGCGAAAGCTCCATCGAGAGCTACTCGCACCCGGGATGCCGTATCGGTGTCGACGAGGGCGACAGCAACTCCGCTGAACGGACGACCGAGCATCCGCGCGCCCAAAGCACCGGCGGTGAGAGCTGTTTCGACGGCGAGGTCAACTTCGGTGGTTGAGATGCCGTAGTCGTCGCGCAGGCTCGCGTGCGAGGCGTCGAGCAGAGCGCCAAGAAGCCGCGGTGTTTCATCGCGAATGGCGAGCGCTGCGTCACGAACCCGCTGATTCTCTGTGATGGTGTGCAAGGTTCGGCGTACCTCGTCATCCGCTGTCACCGTCTCGAGGGCGTCCGCCGTTGGGGCATCAGTGTCGATGACGAGTAGTTCGAGCCCGGCCGTCGTCCAGTCGAGGGGGAGGAGCTCTGGCCGAGTCTCGCGCTCTAACCGCACGAGGGCGTGGTCGTCGAGCGCAAACACGCACGCCGCAATTTCGGGGTGCTCTGGCAAGTGGGAGACGTCTTTGCTCAGGTTCCACAGGTCAGTCAGGGCCAGCGCGATCGCGGCCTCCAGCGCGGCCGAGGAACCCAATCCGGCGCCAATGGGCACCGTGGTGTCGATGAACACGTCCACGCCGCTCAATGAATCAGCGTCCGCGGATGCCGTCAGTGCCTCCTGCACGATACCCAGCGCGATACGACTCCAGCCCTGAACCTCGGTCGAGGCCAACTCGTCGAGCTCGATCGTGACGAGCTCATCAACGAGGGCGCTCGCGATGCGTACGGTACGGTCGGAGCGAAGCCCGGCGGCGAGCACGGTGCGGCGATTGATCGCGATGGCCAGTTCGGCATCCGTCTCTGGACTATCGGCGGTGCCGAGGAGGGTGAGGCGACCGGGGGCTGACCACACGCCAGTGGCGGGGTGGCCGAAGACGGCCTCGAAGTCGTAAAGTACGTCGTCGCGAATATCTGACATGGGTGCTTCTTTCGTGAGTGCATTGCGCCGGTAGGCTAGTGCGGTGATTGCGCCTACCGGAACCCAGTACATCATCACTCGCGCCACTGAGCAGGGAGAGGCGCGGGCGACCATCACCGAACTAGCGGCATCGTTGCGGGAGTTCAGCATCGGTGACGTTGAACTGGTGGAATCGTACGCCGAATCGGCGATGCCTCCCTTCGCTGATGGCATCGTGTTGGTTCCGTGGCCGAACCGCGTTGAAGATGGTCGCTGGATGCTCGATGGTGAGGTTCAGCAACTCGATATCACTGAGGGCGACCGCAACAACGCCATTCATGGTCTGCTCCGCAACACCGGTTACACGCTTGTCGAACGCACACCAGAGTCGGTCACCCTGGCCGCGACCATTTTTCCGCAGCACGGGTACTCGTTTCACGTCCGGACGACGGTGCGCTACAAACTGACCGAGAGCGGCTTGCGCGTCACTCACACCGCCACCAATCTGTCGGATGCCGCAGCTCCTTATGCGCTCGGTGCTCATCCGTTCTTCAAGCTCGGTGAGACCCCGATCGCGCAGCTCACACTCACAATGAGCGCCGCCACTCGCTTCGAGTCGAATGAGCGCCTCATCCCCACCGCTGAAGTTGCTGTGGCCGGTACCGAATTTGACCTGAGGGGTGGACGCCTGATTGGCGAACTAGATCTGGATACTGCGTTCGCCGGCATTGAGGTTGTTGACGGTGTCGCAGCTCGTCTCACCGCACCGGATGGCCGCGAGCTTCGGGTCACTGTCGATGAGAAGTTCGATTTCGTGCAGCTCTTTACTCCGCGCAACTTTCCGACCCTTGCGGGTGTCGGCCAGGTTGTCGCGATTGAGCCGATGACGGCAGCGCCGAACGCGTTCAACACTGGCCGTGGGCTCCTCTGGCTTGAGCCGGGGGTCGAGTTCTCGGCTACCTGGGGAATCGAGTACTCCGCATGACGCGCACCCCCACCCCTCGCGAGGTTCGGCGCTGGCGACGCTATCTTGCGGCCGAACGTGCCGAAGCCGCCGTCTACCGTGATCTTGCATCCCGTCGCACCGGCGAAGAGCGCGAGATTCTGTTGGCACTTGCTGCGGCAGAAAAACGTCACGAAGATCACTGGCTAACCTTGCTTGGCGAGCATGCTGGTCGTCCACTGGCGACAGACCCGCGCACCCGACTGCTTGGCCTCTTGGCTCGGCGATTTGGTTCAGTCTTTGTGCTCGCGCTTGCGCAGCGGGCAGAATCCCGATCGCCGTATATGGATGATGCTGACGCAACAGACTCGATGGCCGCCGACGAAGCGGTGCACGAGGAAGTGGTGCGCGCTCTCGCGACGCGTGGCCGCCAACGTCTCTCGGGTACGTTCCGCGCCGCCGTGTTCGGAGCCAACGATGGGCTCGTCTCCAACCTCGCCCTCGTGCTCGGTATGAGTGCGGCAGGATTGCCCAACTCGATCGTGTTGCTTTCTGGTGTTGCCGGGCTCCTCGCCGGTGCGCTCTCAATGGCGGCAGGCGAATACGTCTCTGTTCGGTCGCAACTCGAACTCGAGAATGCTGCCGCCCATGGACCCATTGCGACCGATTCGGTTTCTCACCTCGACGTCGACGAAAACGAGTTGGCCCTCGTTTACCGCGCTCGCGGAATGAGCGAGCAAGACGCTGACGTGCACGCTGCTGAAGTGTTAGCCGGCCCAGAAAAGCAGGCCGAGCGCGATACTTCTGCGCACAATCCCATCGGGTCGGCCGTCGGAGCATCCGCATCCAGCTTCATGTTCTTTGCCTCTGGTGCGGTCATCCCAGTGCTGCCGTACCTCTTTGGTGCTGAAGGGCTCACTGCTGTCTTCATCGCCAGCGGCCTCGTCGGTATCGCGCTTCTCATTACTGGCGCTATCGTCGGGCTGCTCTCGGGTGCTTCGCCGCTGAAGCGGGCGCTGCGCCAACTAGCGATTGGTTATGGTGCCGCTGCGGCAACCTATCTCCTAGGTTTACTATTTGGGGTAAGCGTCGGCTAGTTCGGTAGCGACGGTTACGGCGAGGAGGCCGCGATGGCTACAGCACTGATAGTGGTGGATGTTCAACGAGGCTTCGACGATTCCGACTATTGGGGCGATCGCAACAACCCCGACTGCGAATCAAATATTGGCATGCTGATTGGTCACTGGCGTCGCGAAGGCTGGCCCATTGTGTATGTTCGCCACGATTCCGCCGATCCTGAATCACCCCTGCATCCGAGCTCGCAGGGTAATGAGTTCAAGGATGTACTGTCGGGCACTCCCGACCTGATTGTGTCGAAATCAGTGAACTCTAGCTTTCATGGCAGCCCTGATCTCGACTCGTGGCTGCAAGCATCCGGAATCAACTCGATCGCAATCTGCGGCATCACCACAAACCACTGCTGCGAAACCACTGCGAGGGTCGGTGGCAATCTCGGTTATGAGGTGACGTTCGTGTTGGATGCCACCCATACTTTCGATCGCGTCGGACCGTATGGCGAAGAAGTCACCGCCGATGAACTCTCCCGCATAACCGGAGTGAACCTTCATGACGAGTTCGCTCACATCGTGCACACGAGAGAACTGTTGGGCGCAGCTCCCGAGGGATTCATTGTCTAGAGCGGCATTTCTGGTAGCGCTAGAGCAGTGCCGAGTTTCGCCCGATAGCGAACCAAATGAGTGATCCGATAAATGGTGCGATGAGAATGACGATCAACCAGAGCAGTTTGGTATTAGTCGGCATTGTCGAGTTGAAGACTTGCATGAGCGCAACGACAATTAGTGCGAGATACGCAACGACCGCGAGAATCGGGATGATTCCCCAGAGAAGGGAGAAGTCGGTCATGATGCCTCCTTGGTGGGTAGCTCAACTCTACCGAGTATGACTCAATGACACAGTGTGTGTTTCACGGTAAGGATGCCGCTCTTGAGCTAGCACGCGGGGCGCAATCCGGCCGATTCTCAGTGGGTCAGGCTATTCTGAGAAAAGCTAACGGCACTTCGGTCGCTGGGCAGCTCACTCACGCTTTCACGAAGGGGCCCCCATGATTGATCATGTTTCTTCTCCCGCGGTTGTTGACCGCGATGATGTTGTTTTGCACGACGGGCTTTTGGCTCTGAGTAATGACACTTTGACACCGCGGGAAGCGGTGCGCCACGATCTCCTGTTTCTTCGCGGTGTGCTCGATGATGCGGGCATCAAGTTTTTGTTGGTGCGCGGTGACGGCGAAACACCTGTGTTGGCAGTCGATTGGAAAGACCGCAAAGCGCTCGGATTTGCTTTAGTTTCCGCGTGCCAAAATGAACCATTTTATGTGAAGCCGGCCCGCATTAAAGAGAACGGCAAGCCGGTGGCATCGGATGCCCGTGACAGTCCTGTTCTCGTGGCGGGTGGCGTTCTGGTGTCTGCCATTAAGGCGAAAGCGATGATGCTGTTTCGTCCGAGGGTTGAGCCGGCGGGCCGTCTCCGATTCGATGCGCCATTCGGTGTGCGCCTTGAACTGTGGGAATACGTTCGTGACGAAGTAGTAGCCCCTAACCCGAATGCGTTGATGCGTCGGTGGGTGCCGCGCAGCGAAGCAATCGACGACACTGTCGAATTTTACGGCCAGTCGTGGCCGACGCTGCGGGGAATGTTCGATCCGCTTGCCAGCGATATTCAATTTGATATCGACATTGTGTTTTCGTGGGTTGACGGCGCCGAGTTGGAGTGGCAAAAAGCTCGCGCTGCCCGCATGGCGAACTTTGTTGTTGGTGAGGGTGACGACTCCGAGGCACGCTTTAGGCAGTTGGATGAGCTGAAATACGCTCTGCGTTCGGTGCACTTGTTCGCACCGTGGATTCGCAATATCTATATTGCGACTGACTCGCCTCGTCCGGCATGGTTGGCCGAGCATCCGCGGGTCACGTTGATGCGCAGCGAAGACTTTTTCGCTAACCACGACGATCTGCCTACCCACAATTCGCATGCCGTGGAGAGCCAGCTGCACAACATCCCGGGCCTCAGTGAGCACTTTTTGTATTCGAATGACGACATGTTCTTTGGTCGTTCGGTGAGCCCGTCGGCTTTCTTCACGCCCGGTGGGGTGTCGAAATTTATTGAGGCGCGCACCCGTATTGGTCTGGGGGAGAGCAGTGTCGAGCGTTCCGGCTTTGAGAATGCGGCGCGGGTGAATCGTCGACTATTGCAGCAGAAGTTTGGCGCGACCATAACGCGTCATCTCGAGCATGCTGCAACGCCCTTGCGGGTTTCGGTTTTGAAGGAGTTGGAGCAGGAATTCCCGGAGGATTTCAAGCGCACCAGTGCGAGTGCTTTCCGCCAAGCCACTGACGTTTCAGTGACCAATTCGCTGTACCACTACTACGCGCTGTTGAGCGGCAAGGCGATGATTCAGGCGGATGCCAAGGTCAAGTATGTTGATACGACATCGCTTGAGGGTTTGCGCAAGATGCGGTCGCTGCTCCGCAAACGGTCGAGTGACTTTTTCTGCCTGAATGACAGCAGCTTTCCGGAGGTATCAGCGGAAGACCGTGCGGCTGCTGTGCGCACGTTCCTTGACGAGTATTACCCCATCGCGGCGCCCTGGGAGCTTCCCGAAGCGGAGTAGCGTTACCGCCGGTCTGCAATAGGTTTGCGCGTGCGCGTGCGCGTGCGCCTGCGCCTCGTGCCAGCGTGCGGCACGGGTGCGTGTGAGGTCCGCTAGGCAGAGACGGCAGCAGCGATGGCGACCGGTTTGATGTGCTCATTGACCGCCGGGCCAATGGTGATGTTCTCTTTCTCAAGAATCGCGGCAGTCTCGTCTGCTGTGACGTGTGAGAGGCTGCCGTAATCACCGAGTGGCACCACCGAGTGCATGACGGTGTCGTCATAGACGTGCACAAGGTTGAATGATTGGGCGCCATCGCGGCCGCGGGTCCCGCCCGTGGGCACGTTGAGGTCTTGCGTGTAGCAGGTAGCTGACGCGACCGACACGGGAATGCCCGCGAACATGGCTGTGGTCGAGTAGTGCAAGTGGCCAGCAATGATGCTGCGGATGTCGCTGCCGCGAATCACTGCGGCGAGTTCCTTTTGGGCACGAAGCTCAACGGTGACCGACAGATCCAGCACGGTGGGTACCGGCGGGTGGTGCATCGCGAGGATCGTTCCGTGGGGTGCCGGAGTGGCAAGCACATTGTGCAGCCACAGCAGTTGGGCATCCGTCACCTGGCCGTAGTGGTGGCCGATGACGGTGGAGTCGAGAGAGATGATGCGCAGCCCGTTTACGGTGATGACGCTGTCGATCGGGTCAGTGGTGGCGACATCGTCGAGCAGGGCGGTACTGAAGGTCGCGCGATCATCGTGGTTGCCCATCACCCAAACGACTTGCGCGCCAAGACGCTCAGCGGCAGGCTCAACAATGTCGCGTAGGGCGCGGTAGGCCTCCGCTTCGCCCTTGTCGGCGAGGTCACCAGTAAAGACGATTGCTTCGGGTCGAGAACCGGATGCTTCCAACTCAGCGAACAGCTGACGAAGCTTAGCTTCACTGTCGAGGATGTCGTAGAGTCGCCCATCGCCCGCCAAGAAGTGAGTGTCGCTGAGATGCAACACGAAATGGTCGGGTCGAGGGTATTGCGACACGTAGCCGGTCATAAAGGTAGTCCAACACTTGAACATGGATGCGAGGTGAACATCCTGCGGCAAGTTGCGGCCCGGTACAAGGGTTTCGGCAGGTCGCACCGCGGTTTGTGGCCCGGTTTGGGGGTCTCCGTGCGTGCTGGGGTACACGGTCTCGCTGTGGGAACGGCGGATGCTTCGGCTCGCGTAGCCCTTGTTGGGGGAGGCGTCAGCCCTCGCAAGCGAGATACTCTCGACTAGTGCGCTCGGGGAGCGTGCCTTGGGGAAGAATGACTGAAGAAGTTCACACTGTGCCGCTCGTTTCACCGCTCGAGGAGGCAGATGATTTGATCGATCGCCCGGCGGCGTACTCGGTTATCGAAGAACTGTTTCGCGTTCAGGCCACGATGGAGCCGCGCAGCACGCTTCGGCGAGTTTTTGGCACCCGACCCGTTCACGAGGATGCCCAGAGCTGGTTCGCCGGGGCGCTCGGGGAGCTGAAAGTCGGCGAGCTTCTTTCGCGACTTGGGCCGGAGTGGACTGTGTTGCATGCGGTCCCGGTGGGTACGGGCGCGAGCGATATTGATCACGTGGTCATCGGCCCGGCCGGAGTTTTCACGATCAACACCAAACGCCATCGGGGTAAAAAGATCTGGGTAGGGGAGCGGATGCTTATGGTGGCCGGTCAGAAAACGGACCACCTTCGTAACTCCCGCCACGAGGCTAAACGGGCAGCGAAGCTATTGACGCGAGCCACCGGATTTCCTGTTGATGTGTATCCGGTGTTGGCGATTGTCGAACCGGCATCGTTCACATTTCGGCAGCGTCCTGCAGACGTGACCATCATGGATGCCCGCCGATTGCCGCGTTGGCTGAAGCGCCGCAGGACCGTGCTCGATCCGGACGCGCTTGCGCGAATTATCGATGCAGCGACGGAAATTCGAACGTGGCACCCGACCGCAGACCTCTCGATCGATCCCACTTACCTCGATCGCTTCTTCGAGCTCGAGCGGAAAGACAACCAAGCCTACTTAGTCCGATTGGCGTGGTCACTCGGTATCGCTATCGCGGCAGGGGCCACCGCGATTTCATTCCTCACGTCGTTAACTGCTGGCTTCTGATTGCAGAGCAGCGTCCGCTTCTAGTGGTGCACGCCCGCGCGACTTGCGATCTCTGAGCTAGTCTCGCCAGCTATGCTGCGGCACCCAGCCGAGTAACCGCTCGGCCTTGGCGATCGACGTCAACGACGTGTTGACGCCGAGCTCGCCGCGGATCTCAACGTCAGGGAATACCTCGGCAACGAGCTCGGCGTTGGAACGCGTCATGACGGTGTCGCTCGCAAAGATATTGAAGACCTCGTAGCCGGGGCGGGAGGTTTCCAGCGCCAAACGGATGGCGTTGGCGCCGTCGCGGGCATCGATGTAGCCCCACAGGTTCCAGGACCGCTGCCGGGCATCCGCATCGAAGCTAGGGAACTTCTCGTAGTCGGCCGGGTTCATCACATTCGAAAAGCGCAGCGCTGTGATGCTCAGTGTGGGATCCCAGCGCACAAATTTTTGCGCCATCTGCTCTTCGAGGTGCTTGACCATCGAATAGGTCGACTCCGGACGAGTTTCGCACTCCTCATCGAGCGGGATATAGGGAGGGGGAGTCTCGAACGGCAAACCCAGTACTGTCTCACTCGACGCGTACGCAATTGTCTTGATGCCGAGGCGCTTGCACGCCTGAAATACGTTGAACGTTGCATTCATGTTGTTGTGGAAAGTGGCAGCGTCAGACCAGAGGCCGGGCGCGGGGATCGCACCGAGGTGAGCAACAGCATCCAGACCCTCGTGACGATCGTTGATGCCGGCGAGAGCATCCACTACCTGGCCGTAGTCGGTGAGGTCAACGTAGGTGAACTCGTTGCGGTCAGGGCCAGCCATATCGAGCACCGTCACTGTGTGGCCGGCAGCACGCAGACCGGCAACAGTGGCGCGGCCGAGCTTGCCGTTTCCGCCAGTGACAGCGATACGAAGGGGAGTGGATGACATGGTGGGCTCCTTTGCTTGGTGCGACTACACAACTTTCTCGGCAGCCACGAGCAACTCTAACTCGCGCTTTCGGTCGGATGCTGAGCGGCGTACGCTCGGCTCACAGCACACGCCAGACCATGCGAAGGAGCCGCGCAATGACGAAATTTCTGATCTCTTTTCCCAGCGAGGCAATGATCGTCTCCGATGACGACTTGCCCCAAGTGGCGGATGACGCGCGAGCGGTCGTTCAAGAGGCAAAGGACGCCGGCGTCTACGTTTTCGGCGGTGGTATCAATGAGGATGTCGCAGCGGTCAGCGTGACTGGTGGCGGCGAAGTGCGCGCTGAGCTCTATCCGCAGTCGAAGAACCTCAAGGGAGGGTTCACCGTGCTCGAACTGGCAAGCCGCGACGACGCCGTCGCGTGGGCGGCAAAAATTGCGACCGCCTGCCGGTGCGCTCAAGAGCTACGGGAATTTCAGTACGATCCGATGTCGTGAACGAGGTTGTTTCAATCTCGGGTGTATCTCGCTGCAACAGCTACGAACGCGACGGAAACTCCGCGAGTTCCGACGCCCACGCTGCAACCGCGCGCTTAAGCTCACTCGGCGAGAGTGTGAGGTCCATAAAGAATTCCATGTCGCTCGTCACGCTCGGAGGTTGTGACTCAAGCCAGAGGAACACGCGCAGCACGACGGCAGAGGGGGCGAAGCTCACGAGGCCGAATCCGAGGTTTGGTTCGACGTGAGAAATGGTGGGCTCTAGCGCGCTTGCGCCGACTAGCTCGATCGGCGCAACAAGCCCGTTAGCGGCACGCGTAAACCACGTGCCCAGGTTGCGTGCCTCATCCACGAGCAAGCAGGGCTCGAGAAAGTTCCACTCCTCGGAACCCCAACGCGCGCGCCCGTCGATCAGCAGCCAGTTGGCGTCGTAAGGATCAACACGTACGTCCTCGAACTGGTACGCCATCGGCTCGATGCTGAGATAGTTCGTTCCGTCGGCGTCCCACAATTCCATGCTCAGGAGCCTAATCGCGGCATGCTCTCGAGGACGGAGAACAATCGCAACACGCTGCCTCGAAGGCGAAGAAAAATGTGGGCCCGCCGGGACTCGAACCCGGGACCCGCGGATTAAAAGTCCGATGCTCTACCAACTGAGCTACAGGCCCTACATGTTAAGCGTACCGTGAGGTTATGGCAGAAAATTTCCATAAGCCCACGCAGTACTCGACAGATAAGTTTGACACATTTGAGGGCGGACAAGATCCCGCCCAAATAATGCGCGCAGCCCACGATACAGCCCACGCGATGGTTGATGGTGCACGCGACACGGATGATCCTGCCGTGCTCGACCGAATTATCGCCTACACCGACGAACATGGCATCGATGCGCTCGCCGAGTTGTGGTCTCGCTCAAGCCCCGGCAGTCTCCCTGGCGCTCTTTGGCGTATCTACCTCTTGCGGGCCGTCATCCAGCAGGATGCTGTGGGAACGAGCCTTCTCTTTCAGCGCGGCATTGACACGCTCCCCACCATTGATGCTGCTGTAACTGGCGCAGTGAATCCCACAGGGCCGAAAGAGATTAAAGACTTAGCCGACCAAATCTTGCGCGGAGTCTTTCGCGGAGATTTTGGTGTTGCTCTCGATCGGGCTGCATCCTTCAGCCGCATTTTGGCATCCGGGGCCGGCAGCATCGCAGATGACCAAGAATTACTGAACCCTGAACGCGCAAGCGAGCTCACGACTCGGGCCCACCGCTACTCGCTCACAGCGGAGGAGTTCGCGACCTGCGCCAAACTGTTTCGGGCAGCAACCCTCGACTAGCTTGCGAGACCTAGTTCATCTTGGCGAGACGTTTGGCGCGGGCAGCGCCAGACACCTGCACGGTCACCACAATGACCAGCGCCAGAATGAACACGGCTGAAGCAACGACATTTGCCTCAGCGGGAATGCCTCGAGCCGCTGAAACCCAGATGTACTTCGGGAACGTGGTCACATTGCCTGAGTTGAAGTTCGTGATGATGAAGTCATCGAATGACAACGCGAACGACAGCAAGGCTGCAGCAAGGATTCCGGGAAGTAACAACGGGAACGTGATGCGCATAAATACTTGAAGCGCTGACCCGTAAAGGTCTCGACCGGCCTCTTCAAGAGCCGGATCCAAGGTTGCGACGCGGGCCTTCACGGCAACCACCACAAAGCTGATGCTGAACATCGTGTGGGCGAGGATGATCGTCGTCATGTCCTTGGGAACACCGATCGACAGAAACTGCGCCGCGAGTCCCGCGCCCAGTACGACCTCTGGCGTAGCCATCGGCAGAAAGAGGAATAAGCTCAACTGCGAGCGGAACTTGAACCGGTAACGCACCATCGCGATGGCGATCATCGTGCCGAGCGTGGTTGCCACCACCGTCGACACCACCGCGATGAAGATGCTGTTGCCGAAGGCCTCACAAACAGCACCATTCTGCACATTGCAGACGTTGAGCCATTTGTCGAAGGTGAAACCACGCCACGTGATGTTCGATTTCAGTGAATCGTTGAAGCTATAGACGAAGGTGTAGCCGATCGGAATCATCAAAATCAGCAGCGCAAGCGCTGTGTAAACGGGGAGTACCCATTTGCCGATGGAGAGTTTCACAGAAGCTCCTCCGTTCCGGATTTCTTCACATAGATGCTGACGATTACCAGAATTGCTGTCATCAGAATGATGGAGAGAGCTGCTCCCGCGGGGTAGTTCTGCAGCACCAGAAAGTTCGCCTCGATCACATTGCCGATCATCTGGGTGCCGGTGCCACCAAGAAACTCTCGACTCGCGTTAATGTAGTCGCCCGCGGCCGGGATGAACGTCAGCAAGGTTCCCGCCACGATGCCTGGCATGGAGAGCGGAATAGTTACCTTGCGAAATACGTGGAATGGGCTGGCGTAAAGATCACTACCAGCTTCGAGGTAGCGCACATCGAGCCTCTCCAGCGTCGTGTACAGCGGCAGTGTCATGAACGGGATGAAATTATAGGTGAGGCCGAAAATTACCGAGAATGCGGTTCCGGTGACGTGGGCGTCTGGCGCAAGCAGCGACATGGCTTTGAGGGACGTTACGAGGAATGACTCGTCGGAGAAAAGCTGCTTCCAAGCTAGGGTACGCAGCAGAAAGCTGATAAAAAATGGCGCGATAATCAACACCAGAGCGAGGCTCTGCAACAGAGGCCAGCGCCTAGCTTTAACTCCAATAAAGTACGCCAGCGGGTAGCTGATAATCAGAGCGAAGAACGTGGCGGTTATTGCATAGCCGAACGAACGAATAATGTGCGGCCAGTAAGTGGTGACGACGTCAACGTAGTTCTCCCAGCGGAATGCGTAACTAAATTCACCGAAGTCGCCGAACTCTGCCGGCGCTTTTAACGACGTCAGCAAAAGCGATAACAGTGGCGTCAGAAAGAAGAGAACAAGATAGAGGATGCCGGGGAGCAGGAGTAGCAGCGCTATCGGGCTCTTCTTGCGAGAAGTATCAGCTGCGGCGGGAGCAGTCGATGAAGAGAACGCCGCGAAAGCCATCGCTATGCGCCTTCTAGTCGGTGCTGCGCAGCGATCGTGCGAGTGTCGAGATCGGGGGCGAATCGCGGCGCATCCGCCGGTTCGTCATCGAGACCGAAACCGTGGCCGATGGCCCAACTGACCCACACCTTGTCGTCTTCCCGAACATCCGAACCGAATGTTGTGTTCTGCGCGAAAACGATGAGGTTGCCCGCGCCCGGAATATCGACCAAGTATTGCGTGCTCACACCGCTGAACGAGACATCAATCACTCGACCGGGGCCCATCACATTAACATCGGCGTTGTGGGCGGGTTCTCTGCTGTGCAGCGTCAACTTCTCGGGGCGAACACCGATCGTGATCTCGCCCGTGGTGCGATGCGCGCGGTCGATGGGCACGATGACCGTCTGCCCAGCTACGTCGACCGAGAGACTGGTGCTGGTTGTGCCGACGACAGGGCCAGTGAACAGATTCGACTGGCCAAGAAAGTTTGCGACAAACGAAGTTCTCGGCAGTTCATAGAGCTCCTGCGGGGCGCCCATTTGCTCAATACGACCCTTGTTCATCACCGCGATAGTGTCGGCCATCGTCATAGCCTCCTCCTGATCGTGAGTGACATGCAGGAAGGTGAGGCCGACATCCTCTTGAATAGTTTTGAGTTCGAGTTGCATCTGGCGACGCAGTTTGAGGTCGAGAGCACCCAGCGGTTCATCAAGAAGAAGCAACGCCGGACGGTTGACGATAGCGCGAGCCAGCGCAACCCGCTGCTGCTGCCCACCCGAAAGTTGCTGGGGTCGGCGACTCGCTAGATGATCAAGTTCCACGAGACGTAGTACCTCGTGCGCCTTGTCCAGCGGGTCAGTCATCTTGCGGCGACGCAGCCCGAAAGCGACGTTCTCCAACACGGTCATATGCGGGAACAGGGCATAGCTTTGAAACACGGTGTTGACCGGGCGTTGGAACGACTTCTGGTTGGTCACATCTTTGCCACCGATAAGGATTCGACCAGCGCTCGGGGCCTCAAGACCGGCCACGAGCCGCAAAGTTGTCGTCTTGCCGCAACCGGATGGGCCGAGCAGGGCAAAGAATGACCCGGCGGGGATAGTCAGATTGAGGTCGTCGATTGCGGTAAAGCCAGGGAAGCGTTTGTGAATCCCCACCAATTCAAGGTCTGCACCGCTCTCGGCGAAAGTATCTATCCCCATCACGCTGCGCCGAGGAGCACGCTCTGGAATGCGGTGTTGTACTTCTGTTCTTCTGAGTTATCGAGCCCGCGGAACACAAAAGCCTTCGAAAGCGTTTCCTCATCCGGGAAAATGAGATTGTTGTTAGCAAGTTCAGGATCAATGGCTGCTGCTGCTTCTTTAGCACCGACTACAGGAGTGATGTAGTTCACGTACGCTGCGACTTCCGCTGCGACTGCGGGGTCGTAGTAGTAGTTGATCATCTCTTCGACGTTTGACTTCGCGCCACTACCGATCGGCACCATGAAATTGTCGTTCCACAGGGTTCCGCCAGCATCAGGAACGATGAAGTCCCACTTGTCACCGTTTTCGGCATTCAGCTGAACAATGTCACCCGACCACACGATCGCGGCGAGCGTGTCCTCGTTGACGAGATCCTCTTTGTAGGCGTTGCCCTTAATATTGCGAATCTGACCGTCAGACACCTGCTTTGTAAACTCATCGATTGCGGCGTTGAACTCCTCATCGCCCCACTTTCCAGAGATATCAACACCCTGATCGAGCATGATCAGGCCCATCGTGTCGCGCATCTCGGATAACACACCGACGCGACCCTTAAGCTCAGGTTTCCAGAGGTCCTGAACGGATTTGATCCCGTTGGGCAGTTGTTCCTTGTTCCACGCGATGCCGGCGAAACCGCCCTGCCAAGGCACGCTGTGTTCGCGGCCGGGATCGAAGTCGACGTCCTGCAGTGACGGTATGAGGTTGGCCACATTCGGCATATTCGCGCGGTCGAGCTTCTGGGTGTAGCCAAAGCGGATTAACCGAGCGACCATCCAGTCGGTAAGACAGACAGCATCTGCCCCAATGTCTTTGCCGAGTGAGAGTTGGTCTTTCACCTTGGCGTAGTAGGTGTTGTTGTCGTCGACCGCTTCGGTGTATTCGACATTGATGCCGGTCTGGGCTTCAAAGGCTTCGATCGTGGGATAGCCGCCAGCGTCATCGACGTCTACATACAGCGCCCAGTTGTCCCAGCGAATCTTCTTGTTAGTGGCACTCGTGTCGGGAGCTGCGGTGAGTTCCTCAGATCCGGTCGAACAGGCCGCGAGGGCGAGACCGGTCGCGCCGACAGCGGCGCCAGAAAGCAAAGTGCGTCGATTCATAGTGGAATTCTGCGCACGGCGAACCAGCTCACGAATCATAGGGTCGGCGGGTAGCGGCTTGGGCTTCATCAGAGGTTCTCCTAGCATTCTCGACACTCACGCGGTCGGTCCCGCTACGCTGCGGGGATGACTGATAGTTGCACAAATGGCCCGTAAAATCACTAAAAAATGCTGAAAACGTTGGTATTGCAATCTATTTGTCACGGAATCCGCACAAGCCGGAAACAAGCATGCGGCTACCTCAGCGCTAAGACCTCGTTCCGGGCGGCGGTGAGACGCGCCGCACGGCTTGGCGGATAGCGTGATTATCGCCAAAATCTGTCGCGGGCTGAGAGCGCACACAGGAAGCACTTTGCTAAACTTTATCTGCCGGGCCACAGTAACCCCGGGCTCCAATATTAGCCGCTTAGAGCGGCCTCGCGTCGTGAGGCGTTTTCTGTGGCTCGGCTTTTTCGCGCCCCGAGACAGTTCTTCGCCGCCACTAGGCACTCCGGCTGCCTAATTGCGGCCAGCGCTCATCCAGTTTCTGCACCGACCAATCCACTTGGCAGAGGGCGCCGAATCACTCACCAGTGAAAGCAATCAACGAAAACCATCGTTGATTGCGCATCCACTGCCTGAAATTTCGCGCTGAACCTATCAAACTGCGATGAAGGAGCAGAGGAACCTGTCATGCTGGTAGTTATGTCTCGTGAAGCTGATGTCAGCGCGTTTCCTGAAGACCCGGGAGCTTCTGTCTCGACCCCGCAAGACTTGCTCGAGCGTGTTGCCACTGGTGACCAAGCCGCATTTAGTGAGCTCTACGACCAGCTGGCCCCCCGAGTCTTTGGACTCGTCAAGAGGCTCCTGCGCGACCACTCGCAGTCTGAAGAAGTGACGCAAGAAATTTTCTTGGAGATTTGGCAAACCGCAACCCGATTCGATTCGAATAAGGGCGCAGCGGTGAGCTGGATTCTCACGATGGCTCACCGCCGAACTGTTGACCGTGTGCGTGCATCGCAGTCGTCCCGCGACCGTGACGTTCGCATCGGCATCCGTGATCACAACCCGGACTACGATCACGTCTCAGAAACCATAGAAGTCCGACTCGAACACGAAAGGGTAGAGAAGGCCATGTCCCGACTGACTGAACTCCAGCGCCAAGCTGTTTCCCTTGCGTATTACGGCGGCTATAGCCACAGTGAGGTGGCGACCATGCTTAGGGTTCCTGTCGGCACAGTCAAAACCCGACTACGTGATGGAATGATCCGCTTGCGCGACGAAATGGGGGTGGCATCATGAACGACCGCAACGACGATCTCGCGGCCCAGTCTGGCGCCTACGCCCTCAACGCGCTGAGCCCAGAAGAGCGCGAAGCCTTCGAGAAGCACCTCGCTGCTTCCGACGAAACCCGCACCGAAACTACAGAACTCTCGGACACCGCAGTGGCTCTCGGCATGGCTATCGACCCTGTTACGCCGCCTCCTGCCCTCAAGTCGAGTCTCATGGCAATGATTGCCCAGACGTCGCAGCTGCCTCGTGAGATCGACACGGTGGATGCCGCAGCGGATACTTCTGCGCCGGTCACGCCGCTAGCATCCGTTGCCACCGTCGCGGCGCCAGCCACTACTGACGCTGACGTGATGGGCGCGATGCCTTCGGCAACTCGCGCTGAGACTAAAGCTCAGGCACGGTGGTTCACACGGCCAGCAACGGCTCTAGCGGCCGTTGCTGCCGCCGTCGCGCTTATCGTTGCCGGGGGTGTTGTTGCGGACTCCATCAATCGCGGAACCCTCCAAGAAACGAGCTTTGCGGCCCAACAGGCTGACCAGCTTGCCGCTATCAATGCGGCGAGTGATTCGCAACGTCTGGTTTCTACGGTCACCGGTGGGGCTACTGCCACTTTTGTGTGGTCGAAAGAGCTCGCGTTGTCGGCAGTCATCGTAGATGGCCTAGAGACGCTCCCTGCTGACCAGGTGTACGAACTCTGGTACATCGACAGTGTTGGTGCCCGTCCGGCTGGCCTCATGGATGCTGCCGAAAGCGGGACAACGTGGCGTGTTCTTGACGGCGAGATGGCTCCCGGCGATGTCGTCGGTGTGACGATCGAGCCCAAGGGCGGATCGGATGCCCCGACTACCCAGCCCATCGTCGTCTTCGAGAGCGCGTAGCAACCACCACCTTTTGCGTCAACGCGAAAAGCCCCCGGCCATCAGGCGCGGGGGCTTTTTCTGCGAAGCGAACTTGCGGTCAGGCGGCTCCTTAGCCGAACTTGCCCGAGACGTAATCTTCAGTCGACTGGATGCTGGGGTTCGAAAAGATCGTGGTGGTGTCGTCGTATTCGATGAGCTTGCCTGGGTGGCCAGTTCCCGCGATGTTGAAGAAAGCGGTGCGGTCGGAGACGCGTGATGCCTGTTGCATGTTGTGCGTCACGATCACGATCGTGTAATCCTGTTTGAGTTCTTCGATGAGGTCCTCAATGGCCAGGGTGGAGATGGGGTCGAGGGCCGAGCACGGCTCATCCATCAGAACAACATCGGGCTTCACTGCGATAGCGCGAGCGATGCAAAGTCGCTGCTGCTGTCCACCCGAGAGTGACGAACCGGGCTTGTCTAGTCGCTCTTTGACTTCCTGCCACAGGTTCGCGCCGATCAGTGATTGTTCGGCGAGGTCATCAGCGTCGCTCTTGCTGATGCGGGTGTTGTTGAGCTTGACACCGGCAAGCACGTTGTCGCGAATCGACATCGTGGGGAAGGGGTTGGGGCGCTGGAATACCATGCCAACTTGACGGCGCACGCTTACCGGGTCGACGCCAGGGGCATAGAGGTTGTTGCCATCGATCAGCACTTCACCGTCAACGTAGGCGCCAGGAATAACCTCGTGCATTCGGTTTAGGGTGCGCAGAAAGGTGGACTTGCCGCAACCGGATGGGCCGATCAGGGCGGTCACGGTGCGGGGCTCGATCGTGAGCGAGACCCCTTCCACAGCGCGAAACTTGCTGTAGTAGACGTCGAGATCATTGACTTCGATGCGCTTAGACACGAATTAGGGTTTCCTTCGGTTATCGACCGGTCTTGGGGGCGAAGATCTTGGCGATGATGCGTGCCAGGAGGTTGAGTGCCATCACGATCAGGATGAGGGTGAGCGCTCCGGCCCACGCCCGATCGATGTAGGCCTGGGCGTCTGTACCCTGCGAAATGTAGGAACTGTAGACGAATACGGGCAGGCTCTGCATGCGGTCGCTGAATAGTGAGTAGTTGAAGTTGTTGGTGAAGCCCGCAGCAATCAGAAGCGGTGCGGTTTCGCCGATCACGCGGGCGATGGAGAGCATCACACCGGTCGTAATTCCCGCAATGGATGTCGGCAGCACAACTTTCATGACCGTCAACCACTTAGGGACACCGAGTGCAAAAGCGGCTTCGCGCAGTTCGTTGGGAACAAGTCGCAGCATTTCTTCGCTCGAGCGCACGACGACTGGGATCATGAGCACAGAGAGGGCAACGGCTCCGGCTATTCCGACGCGAACTCCAGGGCCGAAGAACAACACGATGAGCGAGTAGGCGAAGAGACCGGCAACGATCGAGGGGATGCCAGTCATGACATCCACGAAGAAGGTAATGGCTTGCGCGAGGCGGCCACGACCGTACTCGACGAGGTAGATGGAGGCCATCAGGCCGATCGGCACGGAGATGATTGTTGCGGCGAGGGTCATCTGTAGGGTGCCGATGATGGCGTGGAGTGCACCGCCACCTTCACCAACAACGTTACGCAACGAGAGCGTGAAGAAGTCGATGTCGAACCGCGCCGAACCGTTCACGACAACGGTGAAGATTAGCGAAATCAGCGGCAACAGTGCGATGACGAAGGCGAGCGTCACGAGGGTGGTTACGAGCCGGTCGGTCGCGCGACGGTGGCCTTCTACGAGTCGTGAGACGGTGGTGAGCACAATCGCGTAGAGCAGCACACCGAAGAGCAGGGCACCAACGATGTTGAATTCGCTCGCAGGTTGTCCGGCTTGCACAAACATGAAGATGATGACGAAGGTGGCGAGGCTGCTGATGAGCATCACTATGGGTGCCCAGCGGGGTAGCTGGCCTGCAGAATAGGCGTTCTCAATGGGGCGCGCTGGCGTTGTTGTGGTCATCAGTTCGCTCCCGAGAATTCCTTGCGGCGGTTGACGATGTAGCGCGCGATTGTGTTGACGATCAGGGTAATAGCGAAGAGGATGAGGCCGGTTGCGATGAGCACGTTGACGTTGAGACCGTAGGCCTCAGGAAAGCTCAGCGCGATGTTGGCGGCAATCGTTGAGGGGTTGATGGAGCTGATCACATCGAACGTGATCACGTTCGATGCCGAGAGCACCATGGCGACAGCCATTGTTTCGCCGAGTGCGCGGCCGAGACCGAGCATGGCACCAGAGACGATGCCGGCGCGGCCGAAGGGGAGTACCGCTACTTTGATCATTTCCCAGCGCGTGGCACCGAGGGCGAGCGCCGCTTCTTCATGCAGCACTGGAGTTTGCAGGAAGACTTCGCGGCAGATTGCGGTGATGATCGGCAACACCATGACGGCGAGCACGATTGATGCGGTGAGGAGGGTGCGGCCCGTTCCTGAGGCGGGCCCAGCGAAGAGGGGGATCCAGCTGAAGTTTTCGGCGAGCCACGCGTAAAACGGCTGAACTCCGACGGCAAGAACGTTGGCACCCCACAGGCCGAAAACCACTGAGGGTACTGCGGCAAGCAAGTCGATGATGTAGCCGAGGGTTGCCGCGAGCGGGCGGGGCGCATAGTGCGAGATGAACAGCGCGATGCCGATTGCGATGGGAACAGCCATGATCAGCGCAAGGGCAGCAGACCACAGGGTTCCGAAGACTAAGGGGCCAACGTAGGCCCAGAAGTTGGTGCCCTCAAGCAGGGTGGTTTCTTCGGGGTCAGCGACAATACCCGGGATTCCCTGAATTACGAGGAAGGCAGCGACGGCTGCGAGGATCGCGAGGATGAGCGCGCCAGCGGTGAGTGAGGTGCCCGAGAAGAGGCGATCTCCTGGGCGCTGCTTCGCGCGGATACGAGCGGCCGCGGTCGAGGTCATGTGTCGAGTATCCCTTATCCCTGGCTTGGTGTGCTGCGTTGTGACTGGTTGGTGCTGGATCATGCTGGTTTCTGGGCGGCATAACTACACCGCCCAGAGGAAAGTCTGCCCGACCCCGCTGCCAGTAGCAACGGGGTCGAAGCAGACTCAGAGTGTTACTTGATTGCGTCTACCGCAGCCTGTGCTTTTTCAAACAAGCTGGCGGAGATTGGGGCCGAGCCAGCAGCGTCTGCTGCGGTGCTCTGTCCCTCGTCGCTGATGATGTAGGACAGGTAGCCCTTGACCAGGTCGACGCTGTCGCTCGAGGTGTATTCGTTGCACGCGATCAGGTAGCTAATGAGGACTACCGGGTAGACACCAGAGGCGTCGGATGCGCGGTCGAGGTTTACAGCGAGGTCAGTGTCTCCACGACCTTCTGCGAACGGCGAGGCGTCAACGATTGCTGCTGCCGCTTCTGGCGAGTACGGAACGTACTCGTCGCCAACCTTGACGGCAACGGTTCCCAGGTCTCCGGCGCGCGATGCGTCGGCGTAGCCGATGGTTCCGGTTCCGTTGGTTACTGCGTCAACGAGCCCTGAGGTCTGAGGTGCACCCTCGCCACCGAACTCGGTTGGCCAGGTCTCGATCGAACCGACGGTCCAGACCGAGGGAGCAGCAGCCGACAGGTAGTCGGTGAAGTTCGCGGTCGTTCCCGAGTCGTCTGCACGGTGCACGGCGGTGATGCCGAGGTCGGGCAGCTCTACGCCGTCATTCTGCGAAACGATTGCTGCATCGTTCCAGTTGGTGATCGAGCCGTTGAAGATGCCGGCGATCGTGTCAGCGTCGAGGTTGAGCGAGTCAACACCGTCGAGGTTGAAGATGATCGCAATGGGCGAGATGTAGGCAGGGATCTCAAGGATGCCGGTGCCGGGTACGCAGGATGCGAAGTTGTCTTCGGAGATTTCCTCGTCCTTGAATGCACGGTCGGATCCAGCGAATTGGCTTCCGCCACCGATGAACGTGTCGCGTCCACCGCCGGAACCGATGGGGTCGTACTCAACAGTGACGTTCTGGTTTGCCGTCTGGAAGCCAGCAACCCAGGCCTCTTGGGCTGACTGCTGCGACGATGCGCCGGCGCCAACGAGGGTGCCGGTGAGGTCTGATGCGGTTCCTTCATCGGTGCCGCTGTCTGTTGCAGCTGCACATGAGGAGAGGAGGATGGTTCCTGCGATAGCAATGGCACCGATGGTGCCAAGACGCTTGAAGTTCACAGTTTTCCCTTCGGGATGTTGATTACAGGTTTCAGGTCGGTGCGACCCAAATAGAAAACCTAAGCAGCGCAAGTGACCACCATTACCTTGTTAGGTAAACAGCAGGTAAACGCGGCTTCAACACGAAACCGAAACGCTGGGTTGCTAGCTGATTGCTGCCACCGCAGCGTTGGCCTTATCGAAGAGTCGTTGCGAGATCGGTGCCGAACCTGCACCGGCTGCTGCTGCTTGCTGACCTTCTGGGCTTATGACGTATTCGAGGTAGCCCCGAATGACATCAACGTCTTCATCGTTGATGTATTCGTTGCAGGCGATCAGGTAGCTGATGAGCACGACAGGATAGACGCCGGCAGCAGTGGATGCTCGATCAATTTCTACCGCGAAGTCGGTGGCACCACGGCCTTCGCCGAATGGCGAGACGTCAACGATGGCTGCTGCGGCTTCGGGGGAATAGGGCACGTACTCGTCGCCAACCTTGACGGCAACGGTTCCGAGGTCTCCGGCGCGTGAGGCGTCGGCGTAGCCGATCGTTCCGGTTCCATTGGTGACGGCATCCACGACACCGGATGTCTGCGGTGCGGCTTCTCCACCGAACTCAAGTGGCCACTTTTCGATCGATCCAACCTCCCAAGTGTCTGGTGCTGCTTCGGCCAGATAGCTTGTGAAGTTCGCTGTCGTGCCAGAGTCGTCGGCGCGGTGAACCGCCGTGATCCGCTGGTTCGGTAGCTCAGCGTTCGGGTTTTGGTTGGCGATTGCCGGGTCATCCCAGCGATCAATTTCTTGCGTGAAGATAGCGGCGATCGTGGCCGCGTCAAGGTCGAGAGATTCGACACCATCGAGGTTGAAGATGATGGCAATTGGCGAGATATAGGCAGGAATTTCGAGGATGCCCGTGCCGGGAACACACGAAACGAACTCTTCTTCTTCAATTTCATCGATCGTGAATGCGCGATCGGAGGCAGCAAATACGGCGCCACCACCAACGAAGGTGTCTCGCCCGCCACCCGAGCCAATGGGGTCATATTCGATCGTGGCGTGCACATTGGCGAGCTGGAATCCGCGAACCCACGCCTCTTGCGCCGACTGCTGTGAGGAAGCTCCAGCCCCGATGATGGTGCCAGACAGCTCCGATGGGTCGATAGATGCAGCGGGAACGCACGCGGTAAGCGTGAGTGCACTGGCCATCGCGATGATGCTGGCGGTACCGAGGCGGCTGAACTTCACAGGGGTCCCTTCAAGAAACTGGCGTGCACGCCATTCTCTCGCGAATTGGGATCGAATTTACCGTCAGTTCACCTGACTTGGTGTTCTCGCCTCGAAATTAGGGTGTGAGCGTCAGGATTGGTGGGTTTCTACGGCTACGAGCCGCAGCTTTTTGCTATCTCGAGCAAAGTGCAGCACTGAGAAGTCGCCAGTGCTCAGCATGGCGGCGGCGCGCAGTCCCGCATCCGGTTTCGTATTTGAGGCATTGGCTAGTGCACTGACAATTTGCGGCAGCACGGGCCCGTGGCTGCACAGCACCGTAGTCTGCTGCTTCTTGAGCCGCTTGTCGACGAGAGCCGTGACGGCCTGTCCGTTGCCAGCGTAGGAATCCTGGCTGAGGTCGTCTGTGGACTTGATCGCAAGTTCGGTGCGTTCGGCAAGCGGAGTAATCGTCGCGAGACACCGGGCCGCTGTGCTGCTCAGGATGCGTTCCGGGGCGAAGGCCGCGATTCCACCAGCGATGATGGCGGCCTGATCGATTCCGCGGTGCATGAGCGGGCGGGTGGCATCCGGCCCGTCCCAGGTCTCTCCGGGCACGGCTTTACCGTGGCGAACCGCAATCATCGCGAACGTGCGCGCACTACCCGCTTCATAGCGGGCGGCAAAGCGATCGAGCACATCCACATCGTGGGTGTAGCTGACCTTCTTGCGGGCCTTCGAGAGCGATAGCCATTCGAGTGACGAGATCTCGTCGTTCGCGGTGAACTTGGCGCGTTCAAGGTCGTGGTCGTTCACTTCGGCCGACCAATAGTGCACGTACTTGTCGCGTCCGTTGCCGAGCTTGTAGTGAACGTGACCGAGGGGTGCACCCAGATCTACGCGAAGGCCGGTCTCTTCAAAAATTTCGCGAACCGCAGTCTCAGGCAGCGTCTCACCGGGATCAAGCTTGCCTTTGGGTAGCGAAACATCTTTGTGCACCGTGCGGTGCACGAGCAGCACACGGGGCTTACCGTCGACTACTCGCCAGCACACAATGCCTGCGGCGAGGACTGGTGTTGTCGCCGCGGTCACCGGCGAGCTCCGCCTCGTTTGCGCTGCGTGATTCGCTTCATAAGAACATTCTGTAGGTCGTTGAGGGGTTCACCGTTCTCCGACCGGCCGTGACGCACCCAATTTCCTTCAGAATCGAGCCACCATGATGCCGTTGTTTCGTCGACAGCGAGGTCAAAGATGTCTTCGAGTTCTACGATGTGTTCTGGCTCAACGATGCGCACCAGCGCTTCGACGCGGCGGTCGAGGTTGCGGTGCATCATGTCTGAACTGCCAATGTAGACCTGTGGATCACCGGCGTTATGGAACAAGAAAACGCGCGAGTGCTCAAGGTAGCGCCCCAATACTGAACGCACTCGAATGTTCTCGCTGAGCCCGGGAACGCCGGCGCGAAGCGAGCAAATGCCGCGCACGACGATATCGATCGGAACCCCGGCATTACTTGCCCGGTAGAGAGCGTCGATGATCGCTTCATCCACCATCGAATTCAGCTTGATTCGGATGCCAGACGGCAGTCCAGCTCGTGCGTTCGACGCTTCGGCCTCAATTTGCTTGATCAGTCCCTTGCGCAAGTGACGGGGGGCTACGAGTAAACGCTTGAACTTCTTCTCGATCGCGTAGCCGGATAGCTCGTTGAAGAGTCTCGTGAGGTCTTTGCCGACTTGATCATCGGCAGTCAGTAGCCCGAGGTCTTCATAGAGGCGGCTGGTTTTGGGGTTGTAGTTTCCGGTTCCGATGTGGGCGTAGTGGCGCAGTTTGCCTTCTTCTTGGCGCACGACAAGCGCGAGCTTGCAGTGCGTCTTGAGGCCCACGAGCCCATAAACAACGTGCACTCCCGCTTTTTCAAGCTTGCGTGCCCACGAGATGTTGGCGGTCTCATCGAAGCGTGCTTTGATCTCGACAAGAGCGAGAACAGCTTTGCCTGCTTCGGCGGCATCAATCAGTGCTTCAACGATCGGGCTATCACCGCTCGTGCGATACAGCGTCTGCTTGATGGCCAGAACATCAGGATCGGCTGCCGCTTGCTCCAAGAATGCTTGAACACTCGTGGAGAACGACTCATAGGGGTGGTGAAGCAGGATGTCCTTGCGAGCGATCGCACGGAAAATGTCTGCGCTCTCGTTGCCCTCCGTCGGCATCAGGCTTGGGCTCGTAATGGGCACATGGCGTGGATACTTCAACGCAGGGCGGTCGATACGGGTCAGCTGGAAGAGGCCGCTCAGGTTCAAGGGCGCTGGCAGTCGATACACCTCTTGCTCGGTGATCTTGAGCTCGCGCACGAGCAGACCAAGCGTGACGTCATCCATGTCGTCGGTAATTTCCAGGCGAATGGGCGGGCCAAAGCGACGATTCAAAATCTGCTTCTCGAGCGACTTGATGAGGTTCTCTGACTCGTCTTCGTCAACGTTCACGTCTTCGTTGCGCGTCACCCGAAATTCGTGGTGCGCCAAAATCTCCATGCCAGGGAATAGCGCGCCCAAGTGGTTGGAGATCAAATCTTCAAGAGGGATGTAACGCAGCTGATCGCTGCCGTCATCCGGCAATTGAATAAAGCGCGGCAGAACGCTTGGAACTTTCAGGCGTGCGAATTCTTCTTTTTGCGTCTTGGGATTCCGTACCCGGATAGACAGGTTCAGAGAGAGCCCGGAAATGTAGGGGAAGGGATGCGCGGGGTCGACAGCCAGCGGCATAAGCACGGGGAAAATCTGGTTGGAGAAGATCTCGTGAACGCGCTCGCGATCTTCTGGGTCCAGATCGGCCCACGTTTCGATATGAATGCCCTCGGCATCGAGTGCAGGCTTCACGCTAGTGAGAAATTCGGCGGCGTGACGTTCTTGCAGTGCGTGCGCGGCGAGGCTGAGTTCGTCGAGCACCTCGACGGGAGCGCGACCCGTATTTGTGGGAACGGCAAGCCCCGTCACGATGCGGCGTTTGAGGCCAGCAACCCGAACCATGAAGAACTCGTCAAGATTGCTCGCGAAGATGGCTAAGAAGTTAGCGCGCTCGAGCAGGGGCAGGGTTTCGTCTTCTGCCAGTTCGAGCACGCGCTGGTTGAACGCGAGCCAGCTCAGTTCGCGATCTAGGTAGCGCTCGGGGATCAGTGTGCCGTCGTCGACGCTCGACGATTCGTCGTCATCGTATTCGTCGAGCGAATCGGTAGCAGAGCTTGGGTCGGCTATCGCACTGTCGTTTTCCATTGGATCATCCTGCCACGCAGTCGTGAACAACTGATTAACTCGCCGCCCGTGTTCCTCAGTCTGCCGGAGCGCGCAGGCCCTAGACGGCGATCGAGTGCTGTTCGCTGGTTTCCACCGTTGCGTCTGAAGCGTCGCTCGCCACTGTTGTTACCGCTGCAGCGACCGTGTTGGTCGGCTTCTCGGTTTCTTCAGCAATGTTGAAGCAATAGCCGACATTCCGTACGGTGCCGATGAGCGATTCGAGGTCGCCGAGCTTGGCGCGCAAGCGACGCACGTGCACATCAACTGTTCGGGTTCCTCCGAAGTAGTCGTAGCCCCAGACTTCGCTCAAGAGCTGTTCACGAGTGAAGACGTGCGAGGGGTGCGAGGCGAGAAAACGCAGAAGCTCGAACTCTTTGAAAGTGAGGTCGAGGGAGCGGTCTTTGGCTTTGGCCGAGTAACTGGCCTCGTCAATGACGATTCCGGATGCTCGGATCTTTGATGCCGAACTCTCTCCTTCTCGGCGGGCCATTGCCAGACGGATGCGCGCATCCACTTCAGCTGGTCCAGCGCCGACAACGAAAAGGTCATCGATGTGCCACTGGCTGTTGACGGCGGCAATGCCACCATCAGTTACGACAACGAACAACGGGCAGGCGATTCCGCCGGAGTACAACACGTTGCAGAGGCCTTTGGCGGCGGCAAGATTGGTGGTCGCGTCGACGATAATCACATCAGTTGTCGGAGCAGCGACGAGAGTTGCGGGCGCAGCGACTACTACTTCGACCGTATGGCTGAGCAAACCCAGGGCGGGTAATGGTTCAGCATCGGGCGCAGAGCTAAGCATCAAGATGTGTGCCATATATGGCCTCCCCACTGCGTAAAAAGTATTCTACCCACCGATCTACCTGCCGCTGAACGCGTGGCGATCAGCGCGAGCTAGATACGATAGAGGTATGAGTTGGCTAAAGTGGAGCGTAGTTCCGGTGTGGGTATTGAGCCTTACCGGTGCGATCATCATCGGCGCTGTTGCGGCGCCACACATGCGGATCACTTGGTTGGCAATCACTCTGGCCGGTGCCGTTGTGCTGACGTTTGTGATTCAGATCGCCATTCAGCGCAAAGAACGTTTCGTTGCCCGGGCAACGGCCAGCATGGTCGGCGCGCTGGCAATAGTCGCCGCCGCTACAGCGATTTTCGCCCTCATTTAGTGCGGATGCGCTGCACAGAGATAGGATTAGTACATGCTTCTCGCACTTGAGCTCTTCTTCGTCGGCCTTCTCGGTCTCGCGACGCTGTCGATCGGCTACGTGTCGGTCGTCGTGGTCTACAACCTGTTTCGCGGCCAGCGCTAACCGCGCCGAATTGTGATCGAGCTAGACACCTCCGGCACAGCCGAACTTGCCCCACTTTCCTGGCTTATTGGCCTGTGGGAGGGCACTGGTGTCGTCGATTACGCTATTGGGGATGAGACGCGCAGCGTCGAGTTTGGCCAGCGCATCAGCTTTACGCAGGATGGCCTTCCCCATCTCAACTACAACTCGTACACGTGGCTGCTCGATGAGAATCACACTCCCTTCGTAACCGAAACCGGTTACTGGCGATTGCGTCGCGGTGCGACAGACGGTGATCCGGGCCCGGGTCTTCTCCCCGCAGTCGGCGCGCAGCCGTTCACAACAGCTGAGCAAGTCGAAACCTTGCGCACCCCGACAGGCGGCTTCGAGATCGAAGTGTCGATCGTGCATCCCAGCGGCATTAGCGAGATTTATATTGGCGAAGTCGCTGGTCCGCGCATCGATTTGGCGACAGATGCGGTCATGCGAACCGAGAGCGCCAAGGAATACACGGCAGCGACGCGCCTCTATGGGCTCGTGGATGCTCACCTACTATGGGCGTGGGATATCGCAGCCCACGGTCAAGACCTTCGCAACCACGCATCAGGACGGCTCACTCGTGTCGAATAGTACTTTCACTTCCCGGCCCGGTGCTGTGGGAGAACCACCTGAGCACTATGGCAATCCGTTTGGCGAGCAGCGTGCGCTCGCCGCTGGTGAGTCTGTTGTCGAGTTAGCCGATCGCGCCGTTATCACGATCACCGGTCCAGACCGGCTGACTTGGCTCGATTCCCTCACTACTCAATCTCTCACCGGCCTTGCCGCGGGGGAGAGTGCCGAAACACTGCTACTGAACCCCAACGGCCGCATCGAACACGCTATGCGGGTCGTCGATGATTCGGAAACTCTGTGGTTACTCGTCGACGGGTCTGAAGGTGAAGCACTCGCCAAGTGGCTCGACCGTATGCGTTTCATGCTTCGTGTCGAGATCGCCGACCGCAGCGCTGACTTTATGACCATCGGAAGTTTCGGCGACCTCGCCATTCCCGTTGCGGAGTCGAATGGCATCAGCTTGGTGTGGAACGACCCGTGGGCGAGCGTTTCCCGTGGAGGGCACCAATACTCTCGGGCCGAGAATCATCCTGCAGCCCAGTGGAACTACCGCGAATCCCTCGTTGCCGCCGGCACCGATTTGGGCCAGTTCGCTGCCGCCGGTTCTCTCGCATTGGAAGCCCTGCGCATCGCCGCCTGGCGACCACGATTCAGCACAGACGTCGACGAGCGCAGCATTCCGCACGAACTTGATTGGATGCGCTCTGCAGTGCACCTCAATAAGGGGTGCTATCGGGGCCAAGAGACCGTCGCCAAGGTGCACAATCTTGGTCATCCTCCTCGCCGCCTTGTCATGCTGCACCTCGACGGTTCAGAGGGTGCGTTGCCCGAAGCTGGCGCCGATGTCATGCTTGGCGAGAAGACTGTAGGCACCGTCACCGCAGCTGCCCGCCACTTTGAGCTCGGACCCATTGCACTCGCCACGATCAAACGGGGAGTGGATGCCGCAGAAACGCTCGCTGTAGCCTCCGACGTCGGCGAAATTTCGGCAGCGCAAGAAGTAATCGTGCCTTCTGACGCTGGAGCCGAAGCCAACGTTCCGCGCCTTCCCCGCCTCGGAGCGGTCAAGCGCTAGCAGCGGCATCCCTCGATTCTCGGTACGCTTGACGCATGACTCACACCCTGATTTTGTTGCGCCACGGCAACTCCGAATGGAACCAGAAGAACCTTTTCACCGGATGGGTGGATGTCGGGCTCACCGATCAAGGTCGAGGCGAAGCTAACCGCGCCGGCGAAATGATTGCCGCGTTCGACAAGCAGCCAGACGTGCTCTACACATCGCTGTTGAAGCGAGCGATCCACACCGCAAACATTGCCCTTGAGGTTGCAGACCTCGACTGGCTTCCCGTTAAGCGCTCATGGCGACTCAACGAGCGCCACTACGGCGCGCTTCAGGGCAAAGACAAAGCCCAGACCCTTGAAGAGTTTGGCGAAGAAAAGTTCATGACCTGGCGCCGCAGCTTTGACGTACCGCCACCCGAGCTCGCAGACGACGCTGAATACAGCCAAGTGCACGAGCGTCGCTACGAGGGCATCGATGGTGAGGTTCCTCGCACCGAAAGCCTCAAGATCGTTATCGACCGCATGCTGCCCTACTGGGAATCCGACATCACCAAGGATCTCGCAGCAGGCAAGACAGTGCTCGTTACCGCCCACGGCAACTCGCTGCGCGCGCTAGTGAAGCACCTCGACGGCATCTCGGATGACGACATCGCTAGCCTCAACATTCCCACCGGAATTCCGTTGGTTTACGAACTCGACGACAACTTCATGCCAATCAAACCCGCCTACTATCTCGACCCGGAGGCGGCGGCTGCCGGAGCGGCAGCTGTTGCGTCGCAGGGCAAGAAGTAGCCAAGTAATTCACTGCCACTAGCTCCAACGCAAGAAGCCCCGACGAGATCGAATCTCGTCGGGGCTTCTAGCGTTGTGAGGCGACGTTAGTCGTCTGTCGGCACCCAGTCGCCTGTGGCGAGGTACTGCACCTTTTTGGCAATCGAGACCGCGTGGTCTGCGAAACGCTCGTGGTAACGCGAAGCCAGAGTGGCATCAACGGTATCGACCGCTGCGCCCTTCCAGGTCTCGCCGAGCACCTTGTCGAACACGCTCAAGTGCAGAGCGTCGATCTTGTCGTCGTCATTGCGAATCTCTTCGGCAATGCGCACATCTTCATGCTTGAGCAGCTCGACGAGTTTTTTGGCAACCGCAACGTCGAGTGCACCGAGTTCGGCGAATGTGCCACGCAAAGACTTGGGCACCACCTTGTCGGGGAATCGGTACCGCGCTAGCTGAGCGATGTGCTCGGCCATGTCACCCATGCGCTCAAGTGATGCGCTGATGCGCAAAGCGCTCACCACAATTCTCAAGTCGCGGGCGACTGGTTGTTGACGAGCGAGGATGTTAATCGCCAGCTCGTCGAGTTCTGCCGCTGCAACATCAATTTCATCGTCATCTGCGATCACCGTTTCGGCGAGTGAGACATCTGATTCATTAAATGCTTTAGTGGCGTTCTCAATTGAGACCGCCACCAGGCTGGCAATTTCGACAAGGCGGTCTTGCACCTCGCGTAGTTCTTGCTGAAATACTTCGCGCACGCTATCTACGTCCCTTCGATACGGGCATGACGAAGCCCGCACGGCTTAGGCCACCCTGCCCGCGTTAGGTTAACAACAGGTGTTGGCGGCCTGAACTTTATCTGAAGTGAGCACTCGTCGCGAACTCGCGGCAAGTGAATGCTCCAGATGTAACTAATCTAGTCGCTATGGACTCTGCGTGGCTCGTGCCGGCCGCCCTCGCTTTTGGGGTATTTCTCGGCGGAGGTATGTCCTTCATCATTTATGCGGCCGCGCGACGCGGTCAGCGGGCTGCCCACGTGGTGTCTTCCGCGGTGCCGGATGGCGTCGATCAGGTCATTGATGCGCTGGAATCCGCGGGAATCGTGCTCGACCCGTCAAACAACATCATGAAGGCATCGCACGCCGCGCTGACCTACGGTTTGGTGTGGAACCACGCGCTCGTGCATCCAGAGCTTGTTGAATATGTTGATCAAGTGCGGCGCACCGGTGAGCCAATTGCTCAAGAAGTGCACCTATCGCGGGGTCCATTTGGTGATGCAAACATTTATCTCTTTGTTCGTGTTGCTCGGCTCGGCACGCGGTACGTCCTCTTGTTGGCCGAAGACCGCACCGAGTCGTACCGCCTCGATAATGTGCGGCGAGACTTTGTGGCGAACATCAGCCACGAGCTCAAAACGCCGATCGGTGCCGTCGGATTGCTCGCAGAGGCTCTCGTCAGCGCATCAGACGAGCCGGAGCAGGTCACTCGTTTTGCCAAGAGGCTCACGAAGGAATCTCAGCGGCTTGCACGCATCACGCAAGAGATCATTGAGCTCTCGCGATTGCAGTCCGCTGACGGGCTTGCAGAGGCCGAGTCCGTAGACATCGATCACGTCGTCTCGGTCGCGATCGATCAGAATCGTGTTGTCGCCGACCTCAGCCGCGTTTCTCTTATCAGTGGCGGAGAAAGCGGCGTCGAAGTATTTGGTGACGAAACCCTCCTCGTTCTTGCCCTCGACAACCTCATCTCGAATGCCGTGCAGTACTCGCCGGAGAACACTCGAGTCGGGATCGGGGTGCGCCGCAAAGAGGGTGCCATCGAGATTTCAGTCACCGACCAAGGTCTGGGGATTCCCGAAGATGAGCTCGACAGAGTGTTTGAACGTTTCTATCGCAGCGATCCAGCACGCAGCAGGCACACGGGTGGCAGCGGGCTCGGGCTCAGTATTGCCAAACATGTTGTCCAAAACCACGGTGGAGACATCCGCGTGTGGTCACAAGTCGGCCAAGGTTCAACTTTCACTATTCGATTGCCCGAAATCGACCACGACGTAGTTCACTCAACAGGAGAAAAATCATGACCCGAATTCTGATTGTCGAAGATGAGTCATCGCTCAGCGAACCCCTAGCGTTTCTCCTGGAGCGTGAAGGCTACGAAACGACAATTGCTGAGGACGGGCTAGCTGCCCTCACCGAGTTCGACCGCAACGGTGCAGACGTTGTGCTTCTTGACTTGATGCTCCCTGCTCTCTCGGGAACGGAAGTGTGTCGAGAAATCCGCACCCGCTCTAATGTGCCCATCATCATGCTCACGGCAAAAGACAGCGAAGTGGACATCGTGGTCGGCCTCGAACTCGGAGCGGACGACTACGTCACGAAGCCTTATTCCACCCGCGAGCTTTTGGCTCGCATCCGCGCCGTGCTTCGCCGTCGCACCGAAGACGTTGATGAGCACGAATCCATTCTCGAAGCTGGGGGAGTGCGGATGGATGTGGAACGTCACACGGTCACTGTCGACGGACACGACGTCAGCATGCCGCTAAAGGAGTTTGAGCTTCTTGAACTGTTGCTGCGCAATGGCGGTCGAGTGCTTACGCGAGGTCAGCTGATTGATCGTGTGTGGGGTGCTGACTATTTCGGCGACACCAAGACACTCGATGTGCACATTAAGCGCATCCGTTCGAAGATCGAGAAAACCCCGTCGGCGCCCACAATGCTGGTTACTGTTCGTGGGCTCGGCTACCGCTTCGAGGACTAGGCGAGCGACGTCGGTTGATCTATTCGCCGAGTGAGCTTGCGGGGGCGAGGTCGGAATAGATCTCGTTGTCCCCAGCGATCACGGGAATGAGAAGCTGGGTTCCGCTGTCGTTGCCGTACTGAAAGTAGATCGGCATGAGCTGGCCGGCCATGACGCCAGCATCGGTGATGATGATCGTGTCGCCGTCAACCTCGGTGCCGTAGCTCTTGACCTCGTTGCCTGAGAGCGGCTTGGAAATATCGGCGAGTTTACCGTCGGCTGTTTCGTACTGCAGGTGGAGGCTGCCGCTTGATGAGCTCGTGTTGATGATGGTCACCATGATGCTCACGGCGGAGTTGTCATCATTGCTGATAGCCAACACGTTGCGAACTTTGAGCTCGCCAACGGAGGCACCGATGCCGTCGCTGGGGTCGTAGTGATTGAGCGTGGCGGTTGGCGTAATGAACGAACAACCTGCGGTGCCCACAAGGAGAGCGCCGGCGATAAGGGCGGATGCTGCGGCGCGTGCTGCGCGAGTGCGTACTGTCACACAGCCATACTATCGATAGCTGCGCTGAGTGGTTTAGTTAGGCCACCCTTACCACGTGTTTACTGTGATAAACTGGGTTTTCTTCGAGAGGACCACTATTCATGTTGTTTGAGGTCGGCGAGACTGTCGTTTATCCCCATCACGGTGCTGCAACCATCACCGAGGTGAAGAAGCGCACCATTAAGGGCGAAGAGAAGGTTTATCTCAAGCTCAACGTAACGCAGGGTGATCTCACCATCGAAGTGCCCGCTGAGAATGTTGATCTCGTGGGCGTTCGCGACGTAATTGGTCGCGAGGGTCTTGACGCTGTCTTCGAGGTGCTTCGCGCACCGTTCACTGAAGAGCCGACCAACTGGTCGCGCCGCTACAAGGCAAACCTTGAGAAGCTCGCTTCCGGCGACGTCATCAAGGTTTCTGAGGTTGTTCGCGACCTGTGGCGCCGTGACCAAGATCGTGGTCTCTCTGCAGGAGAGAAGCGCATGCTTGCTAAGGCCCGCCAGATTCTCATCTCAGAGCTTGCTCTTGCTGAGAAGACTGACGAAGAAAAGGCTTCGCTTGTGCTCGACGAGGTTCTTGCTTCCTAAGTTTTTAGGGCGCTTGCTGTCTCGCATATGAGCACAACTATTGAACCCCGCATTGCTGTAATTGTCGTAGGGGCTGGGAGTGGCACTCGCCTCGGTCGAAGCGAACCTAAAGCGTTCGTTCCGCTCGCTGGCCGCCCTAACCTCAGCCGCGCGCTTGACGCTGTCTTTGCCATGGCAGAGCTAGCTCAAGTGATCGTGACAGTGCCCTCGTCGTTCGTTGAAATTGCCGAGCAGCTAGTGAGAGACGTTCCCGAATTCGATGGCCGCGCATTCACCGTCATTGTCGGCGGCGCCACCCGCCAAGCGTCAGTTGTTGCTGCTCTGACGCACGTGCAGCCTTCCGTGGATGTCGTGCTCGTGCATGATGCAGCGCGCCCGTTGACCCCCAGCACCATTTTCGATTCGGTTGTTGCCGCTGTGCGCAGTTCGGGTGCCGGTGTTGTGCCCGGGCTTCCCGTCACCGACACCATTAAACGTATCGACGGTATTGGCCAAATTGTCGAAACTGTTGACCGCTCTGAACTCACCGCAGTTCAAACACCGCAAGGGTTCCCGAGAGAGCAACTCGTCGCTGCACATATTGCGGCAGCTGGAGAGTTCACTGACGACGCAGCCGTATTCGCGGCCGCAGGGCATTCAGTATCCGTTATTGCAGGAGATCATTTGTCGTTTAAGATCACGACGGCGTGGGAACTGCGTCGGGCCGAGCAACTGTTCATGACGCCGGCTTCAACAGACATTCGTGTCGGTACCGGCACTGACGTGCATGCCTATGATGAAACCAAGCCGCTCTGGCTCGCCGGTTTGCACTGGCCAGATGAGGTCGGCCTGCGTGGGCACAGTGATGGAGATGTTGTCTCTCATGCCATGTGTGATGCGCTCCTCTCCGCTGCCAACCTTGGTGACCTCGGCAGCGTTTTCGGTACTAGCGATCCCCAATTTGCTGAGGCGCACGGAGAAGTTTTCTTGCGCGAAGCACTGCGCTTGCTGCACGATGCTGGCTTCGAAGTGGTCAATGTGTCGGTTCAGATCATCGGTAATCACCCCATAGTGTCTCGTCGCCGAGTTGAGGCTGAGGCTCTTTTGAGCGGTATTCTTGGCGCGACCGTCAGCGTTGCCGGCACAACAACCGATGCACTTGGTTTCACAGGGCGCGGCGAGGGTGTGGCGGCAATCGCAACTGCTCTCGTGCGTGCCCGCAACTAGTCACCACGTTTCGAAAGAGGACACCATGCCAGAACGCACAACCACCATCGTTTCGCCCTCCGGGTTGCACGCCCGCCCCGCTGCGCTCTTCACCCAGGCGGTCAGCAAGAGCGGCTTCGCCATTACTGTTGCTAAGGGCGACAAGGCCGTAAACGCGGCCAGCATCCTTGCAGTAATCTCGCTCGGCGTAGCTCAGGGCGAGTCAGTGACGATCGCGTCGGATGATGAAGGCGCGGATGCCGTGCTCGACGAGTTAGTAGAGCTGCTCACTACAGTCGAATAATCGATTTCGAAGAAGGGTCGCGCCATTATGGTGCGGCCCTTTTTGCGTTTCGTGGGGACTAGTGTTCGCGGTGTAGGTGGCGACGGATCGTGGTAACTCGAACGAAAGTGCACTAAGCCAACGCTAAGAACCGAAGCGTATGGTTTGGTTTAGACGCAGTTGCGGGCCTGAACGGTTCAGACCGACGGACTGGAGAAAAAGGACACAATGACAAGCATTAAGAGCGTGACGATTCTCGGCACGGGTGTGCTCGGTTCACAGATCGCATTCCAGACCGCCTTCAGCGGTTTCACCGTCGTTGCCTACGACATCAATGACGAGACATTGGAGAAGGCGCGCTCCCGCTTCGCTGGCCTCGTTGATGCCTATGTTGAGGACAAGGTCACTGGGGCTGAAGACGGTAAGGCACAAGAAGCGTTGGGGCGAGTACGGTTCTCTTCGGATCTCGCGGACGCGGTCAAGGACGCCGATCTCGTCATTGAAGCGATTCCCGAAATTCTTGAGCTGAAAAAGTCAACCTATTCCGAGCTGGGAAAGCTCGCTCCCGAGCACACGATTTTTGCGACAAACTCTTCCACCCTGCTGCCAAGCGATATGAAGGACTCCACCGGTCGTCCTGGCAAGTTCTTGGCCCTGCACTTTGCCAACCAGATTTGGAAGTTCAACACCGCAGAGGTCATGGGTACCAGCGACACCGATCCGGCAGTTTTTGACACCATCGTCGAATTCGCTTCCGAGATCGGGATGGTGCCGATTCCCATCCACAAGGAGAAGGCCGGTTACGTCCTCAACTCGCTGCTCGTTCCTTTCCTCAACGCTGCCGCAGAACTTGCGGCAGACGGCTACGCCGAGCCGGCAGACGTCGACAATACCTGGCGCATTGCGACCGGTGCGCCGATGGGGCCGTTCCAGATCTTTGACGTCATCGGGCTCATGACTCCGTACAACATCATGTCTAACGGCGATGACAAAACGAAGAAATTCGCCGAGTGGCTCAAGACCGAGTACATCGACAAGGGATACCTCGGAGTCGCATCGGGGCGCGGTTTCTACACCTACACAAAGTAATTGTCTGCAGCGCGGGGCTCTCTCGCCCCGCGCTAGCCGCTAACCGTGTAATACCCAGCAGTGGTCGCTAAACTTGGTCAGTGACTATTCGCCTGTATGACACTCGGAGTGCCAGCCTCGTCGACCTCGAACCCCGTGAGCCGGGCAAAGTAGGTATCTACGTGTGCGGCCCTACCGTTCAGGCTGCCCCGCACATCGGTCACCTTCGTTCCGCGCTCGTCTACGACATCTGGCGCCGCTGGCTCACTTACCGCGGCCTCGACGTCACCCTGGTGCGCAATGTCACCGACATCGATGACAAGATTTTGAATCAGGCAGTGGATGCCTCAACAGCTGGCTCGACCGAACAGTGGTGGGCCTTGGCTTACCGCATTGAGCTCGAGTTCACCGCTGGTTACAACGAACTCGGCATTCTGCCACCAACCTATGAGCCTCGTGCCACCGCCAACATCTCGGAAATGCGCGAGTTGATCAACACCCTCATTGAGCGCGGCCATGCGTACGCCGCCGCGGATGACTCAGGGGATGTCTACTTTGACACCCAGTCGTGGCCTACTTACGGTGAGTTGACGCGTCAGAAACTCGACGACATGGTTGCCGCCGCCGACGCTGATCCTCGTTCCAAGCGTGATCCTCGTGACTTCGCGCTCTGGAAGGGCAGCAAACCAACCGAGCCAGAGTCTGCCTCATGGTCGTCACCCTGGGGCAGCGGGCGCCCGGGTTGGCACATCGAGTGCTCTGCCATGTCTCGCCGCTATTTGGGCGGTGCGTTCGACATCCATGGCGGTGGGCTTGATTTGCGCTTCCCCCATCATGAAAACGAACTTGCGCAGTCAACCGCTGCTGGCGATGACTTTGCCAAGCACTGGGTGCACAACGGCATGGTCAACGTGAACGGCCAGAAGATGTCGAAGTCTCTTGGCAACTCCGTTTTTGCACGTGATCTCTTGGATGCGGCACGACCGATTGTGGTCCGCTACCTTCTTGGGGCTGCCCACTACCGCTCGACAATTGATTACACAGATGGTTCGCTCGATGAGGCCGAAGCGGCATTCGAGCGCCTTGAAGTATTCATCGAACGCGCGGCACGTCGACTGCGAGACACGCGATTCGATGTTGCTAATACCAATGAGGTACCCGACGCCTTTGGCGAAGCTATGGATGACGATCTTGCTGTGCCGCAGGCACTTGCCGTTGTTCACGATACAATTCGAGCAGGCAATGCCGCGCTCGACGATGGAGATCTCGCGGCAGTCGCCACCGCGCGATCACAAGTGGTCGCTATGGCACAGGTCTTGGGTATCAACCCACTAGATCCACGATGGGGTTCTGATCGTTCAGAACCAGCCGTTGCTGCACTGTCAGCACTGGTTGAGAAGCTCATCGAGGATCGCAATACGGCCCGCTCGGCAAAGGATTTTGCTGTAGCGGACCGAATCCGTGATGAACTATCAGCGGCGGGAATCACTGTAGAGGATGACTCGACCGGATCGCATTGGAGCTTGCCGTGAATAATCGGCGCTTCCGACAGGAGCAACACTCGTGAAAAACCCAGCTAACACACCCCGCGCAGGAGCGGTACGCAAGGGCCGCAAAGGCCCCCAAGTCGGCTCGGGAGGCCAGGGACGTCAAGCTCTCGAAGGTCGCAAGCCCACCCCCAAAGCAGAAGATCGTCCGTACCACCCCGCAGGCAAGCGCAAGGCTGCGGCCGAGCGCTACGAGGCCGCTGGCGGAACTCGCCGCAATGGTGGCAAGCCCTCTGAGGGCGGCCAACAGCGTCCGAGTCAACCCGGCCGGTCGCGGGTAGCAAAGTCTGCGGACGAATCTGAGATGGTTACCGGCCGCAACTCGGTGCTCGAAGCACTGCGAGCCAAGATCCCTGCACACACTCTCTACATGGCAGCGCGCATCGAATACGATGACCGCGTCAAAGAGATTCTGAAGTTGGCAACAGCACGCAACCTCGCCGTGCTCGAAGTGATGCGTCCAGAACTCGACCGCCTCGCGGGTTTCGATGCAGTGCACCAGGGCTTCGCCCTCAAAGTGCCACCGTACGAGTACGCGCACCCCATGGAACTGCTCGACAAGGTTGAGTCGCGCGGGCAAGTTCCGCTACTCGTTGCCTTGGACGGAATTACCGACCCGCGCAACCTCGGCGCGATCGTGCGATCGGTTGCCGCGTTTGGTGGCCAAGGTGTCATCGTTCCTCAGCGTCGTTCCGTGGGAATGACAGCATCCGCCTGGAAGACGTCAGCGGGGGCTGCTGCTCGCACCCCTGTCGCCATGGCAAACAACCTCACGCAAATGATCAAGGAATACAAGAAGCGCGGCGTCTTCGTGCTCGGCCTCGACGGTGATGGCGACGTTTCACTTCCGTCATTGCCACTGGCCAAAGAGCCCGTGCTGATCGTTGTTGGTAGCGAAGGCAAGGGCCTGTCGCGCCTCGTCACCGAAAACTGCGATGCGATCGTTTCGATCCCGATTAGCGCAGCGACCGAGTCGCTCAACGCGGGTATCGCGGCAAGTGTCACGCTCTACGAAATCTCGAAACTGCGCGCAGCGGCACGCAAGAAAAAGTAGTTCAGCCTCCACGCAGAAGAGCCGCTGTTCCCTCGGGAACAGCGGCTCTTCGCGTTGCGCGAGGCGAGTGTGCCTGGCTACTTGCCTGTCACAGCGTCGAGGGCGGCGGTGATGTCGTTCATGAGATCCTCGATGTGTTCAAGGCCGATCGAGATGCGCACAATCCCCGCACCCGGCTTCGCTTCAGAAGCGACCGGGCGGTGGGTGAGCGATGCCGGATGCTGCACGAGAGTATCGATTCCCCCAAGCGACACCGCGTGGGTGATGAGCTTCACCGACTCCGTGAACTTAGCGGCAGCATCGTAACCGCCAGCGAGATCAAGAGCGATGAGCGAGCCAGCGCCTGCCGACTGAGTCCCGATGAGGCCGGCAGGATCTTGACCGGGGAGTCCGGGGTAGAGAACGCGGGCGAGAGCCGGATGTCCGTCTAGACGACGAGCGAGTTCTCCGGCAGTCTCCTGCTGCGCGCGAACGCGAAGTGGGAGGGTGCGAAGTCCCCGGTGAAGAAGGTATGCGGCGAAGGGGTGGAGCACACCGCCGGTGAGGGCGCGAACGTTGCGCAAGCTCTTGGCATGTTCCTCGCTTGTTGCGATAACGCCACCCATGACGTCACCGTGGCCACCGAGGTACTTGGTGGCGCTGTGAAGCACCATTGCGGCACCGAGCTCGAGGGGACGCTGGAGCACTGGAGTCGCGAACGTATTGTCAACGAGCACAGGAACGGTGCCGGCTGCCGCAACAATCTTCTTGATGTCGACCAACTCAAGCGTGGGGTTGGCGGGGGACTCGATAACAACAAGTCCGGTGTCGGCCTGGATGGCATCCGCTATAGAGTCAGCATCAGCCCAAGTGACGGTCGTTCCGAGTAGCCCATTGTCGAGCACGTGGTCGGTTCCGCCGTACAGGGGGCGAACTCCAACAACGTGGGGGCGGCCAGCGGAGGCAATGGAGATGAGTACTGCAGCGAGTGCAGCCATTCCGCTGGCATACGCCACGGCGGCCTCCGCGCCCTCCAATGCAGCAAGGCTGTCTTCGAAGCGCGCAACCCCCGGCTGCCACAGGCGCTGGTAGACAGCGGAATGACCATCGATGATGGGGTTTCCGGTGGCGAGGTTCTCATAGGAATCTCCGCCGACCTCAACGCTGGGTAGCGGGTTGGTGGTCGAGAGGTCGATGGAGGGAACGTGTTGGCCACTTTCGTGTACGCCCTCCAGTCCCGCGTGAACAGCAAGGGTTTCGAGACGAATGTCGTGAGGCAGCATCCTCTGATATCAGCAGAAAATTCGACACAAATCAACTACCGATGCAGCTTCTTCACGGATTGTGACGTTATTCGCATAAGCTGCGGTCAAGGAGGACACCGTGACTGAGCAAAAATCTTTGCCGATCGACTCGATAGATCGGGCGATTTTGGCCAGCTTGGCCACCAACGCCCGCATGTCGGGCTCGGCACTCGCGGCACGGGTCGGCGTTGCTGAATCCACAGTGTCGCAGCGACTGCGCCGACTGCACGAGGACGGATACTTGCGTGGCTTTCACGCCGATATTGATGTCGCCAAGCTCGGAATGAGTGTGCAGGCGCTCATCTCGATCAAGCTCGTCAAGCACGTGCGAGAAGATGTGGACGCATTTCGCAGCGCGGCGCCCTACTGGCCAGGTGTGCTCGCCTTCTTCCACACGGGCGGCGCGGACGATTACCTGCTGCACGTTGCCGCTCACAGCGCAGCCGAGTTGCGTGACTTTATGCTCACCTATCTGGCGAGTCATCCGGCTGTTTCTCACACCGAAACGAACCTTGTCTTTGAACACGTGACAGGGCGCGGTCTTGAGCAGCTACTTTCGTAGTCGTGGTTAAGCCCGGCTAGACCTTGAGGCGCCAATCCTCGCTATCGCCTTCGTCGTCATCATCGTCCTCATCGGCCCCTGCGGTGACGGCAATGGAGATGGGCGAAGTGAATGCCCCCGTTGGAGGGTTGATCATCGTTGCTTCGTCACGTCGGAACTGCAGCACGTTTTCGACGTAGCTACCCACAGCTTCAGCCAGTGGGATGTCGTGACCTGAATCTTGGGCGAGCTGACGACGGTGATCGAGCAGTTGGTGAAAAATTTCAGCAGGTTCGAGCTTTCCCCGTAGGGACTTAGGAATAGCACGGATCACGGGCTCAAAGACTCGCGCGGCCCACTCATGTGCCAGCATCTCTTCGTCCATGTCCTGCTTATCGAATGCTGCACGGTACGAATCCATATCGTTCAGCAAACGGCGCGCTTGGTTTTCTTGGGCATCAAGACCCGTCAGACGCAAGAGACGACGTGAATGGTGACCGGCGTCCACAACCTTGGGCTGGATGCGCACTCGAGTTCCCGAATCTTCGGTTTTGATGGCAAGTTCTTCGATATCGAAGCCCAGCGCGTTGAGTCGTTCGACGCGCTGGTTGATGCGCCAACGCTCAGAGTGGTCGAATCGCTCCGAGCCAGTGAGCTCCTGCCACAGTGTGCGGTACTGCGCGACAATTCCGTTGCTGATCTCGATCGGATCAATGTCTTCCTCGAGCCGACCACCTGCCTGCAAATCGAAGAGTTCGCCCGCGATATTCACTCGACCGATCTCGAGGTCGTTCTCACGTTGACCGTTCGAAAGCCGGTCGTACAGCTGACCGGTTTCAGCATCCACGAGGTAGGCGGCGAAGGCGCCGGCATCCCGACGGAAGAGCGTGTTGGAGAGTGAGACATCGCCCCAGAAGAAACCGACGATGTGAAGACGAACCAGCAGCACTGCCAGCGCATCAACCAAACGACGAGCGGTCTCAGGGCGCAGACTCTGGGAGTAAACGGCACGGTAGGGGAGCGAAAAGCGCAAGTGGCGAGTGACAAGCACCGACTTGAGTTCTTCGCCGTCGCTTGCCGTGCGGTTGGTGATGATCGCAAGGGGGTCAACGCACGGAACATCGAGCTTCTGCAGAGTGCGCAACATGTCGTACTCGCGTTTGGCCAGCTCGCTCGATGTCTCTTTGATGGCAACGATGTACCCCGAGAGGTTCGCGAACCGCACCAAGTGTCGAGAGATGCCCTTGGGGAGGGTGGCGATTGCATCATCCGGCCATAGCTCTAGCGGCAACTCCCACGGAAGATCGAGCAGAGCGGGATCGGCGGTGGCCGAGGTGATGTTGACTGAACCAGACATTCACGTTTCCTTAAGCTGAAACGAGCCCGTCAACGCATCCGAACACAGTTCGACGTTGACGGGCTCGATCGTAAAGCGGAACTAGCTCGCTACCACAGGCTTCTTAGTCAAGCGCAGGCCTGACTCGGTGTCGAAGACGTGAACGTGGTGCGGCTCAGGGGTCAGGAAGACCTTGTCGCCGGCGTTCGGGTGTGAACGGCCGTCAACGCGAGCAACGATGTCGACTCGCTCACCCTTGATCTCTGCGTGACCATAGAGGTAACCGTCGGCGCCGAGTTCTTCAACGAGGTCAACATCAACCGGAAGGCCGCTGCCTGTCGTCGAAACAATGACGTCTTCTGGCCGGACGCCGATGGTGACGGTCTTAGCGTCAGTCTCGCCGAGGGTCTCGCTGTCAACGTGTACAACTGCATCGCCGAACTGAAGGCCACCATCGACGATGTCGACGCTGAACAGGTTCATCGCGGGGCTGCCGATGAAGCCAGCAACGAAAATGTTCTGTGGTGCTTCATAGAGGTCACGAGGAGTACCAACCTGCTGGAGGAGGCCATCCTTGAGAACTGCGATGCGATCACCCATGGTGAGTGCTTCAGTCTGGTCGTGAGTCACGTAAACCGTGGTGACTCCGAGTCGACGCTGAAGGCTAGCGATCTGCGTACGAGTCTGAACGCGCAACTTGGCGTCCAAGTTCGAGAGCGGTTCGTCCATGAGGAACACCTGAGGCTGGCGAACGATAGCGCGACCCATAGCAACACGTTGGCGCTGACCACCCGAGAGTGCCTTGGGCTTGCGGCTCAGGTAAGGCTCAAGGTCAAGCAACTTTGCTGCCTCAAGTACGCGGGCTGCACGCTCTTCCTTATTGATGCCGGCGATCTTGAGCGCGAAGCCCATGTTCTCGGCAACCGTCATGTGCGGGTAGAGAGCGTAGTTCTGGAAGACCATGGCGATGTCACGGTCCTTCGGAGGAACATCAGTGACGTCACGGTCTCCGATGAGGATGCTGCCGTCATTAACCTCTTCGAGGCCGGCGAGCATGCGAAGGCTAGTGGACTTACCGCAACCCGATGGGCCGACAAGTACGAGGAACTCGCCATCTTCAACGTGAAGATTGAGCTTGTCTACAGCCGGGACTGTTGATCCGGGGTAGAGGCGGGTTGCGTTGTCAAAAGTTACAGACGCCATTGTTGTATTTTTCTCCTTCACCGGCAGGTACGTGCCGGACGATCCTTAGTGAATGGACGGTGGTCGAAACCACGTTGGGTCATTATTGCACTCTTTTGGGGGTCGCGTTACCGGGTTATGTGGGCGCTCACAGGGTGAGTCTCAGGATCCAGTTGGGCAATTCCCAGAGATTTCTCCTAGAATTCGACGGGTGCGCCGCCATTTCTGGCGCTCGCCACAGCGAAATACACGGCAGATGAGGTTCGATTGAGCAACGGCAATTCCGGCGACGGCCGACTCAGCAAGAATGAGCGACGCGAAGCAGCACGTGAAAAGGCTCGCGTTCAGCGCGACGAACAAAAGAAGAAGGATCGCCGCACTCGGCTGTTCCTTCAGGGCGGTGTAGGCCTCGCACTCATCGCGATCGTTGCCGTTATCGCCCTCGTGCTCGTGAACTCGAACCAGCCCGCTGGTCCTGGCCCCAAGAACTTTGCCAGCGACGGTATCCAACTCAATCAAGGCTTCATTGCTACCCCGACTGATGCCCTCGACGCGGATGCTGAGCCCATCGCTAGCGTTCCCGATGAAGGTTCAGGCGTGCTCGATATCCAGATGTATGTCGACTACCTGTGCCCGATTTGTGGCTCGTTTGAGCAGACAAACGCAGAGTACATCGAAGGTCTTGTCGACAACGGCGCGGCAACTCTTGAAGTCCACCCCATCACGATTCTTGACCGATTCTCTCAGGGGCAGCGGTACTCATCCCGTGCAGTAAATGCTGTCGCGTGTGTTGCCGATTCTTCGCCAAACGACTTCTACGCGTACCACAAGCTGCTGCTTTCTGAGGAAGTCCAACCAGCAGAGAACACCTCCGGCCTGAGCGACGACGACCTGATCGCGTTGCTCGACACAATAGGAGCTGACAGCGTTCCAGCGATTAGCGAGTGCATTCAAGATGAGACGTTCAAGTCGTGGGTAAAGAACTCAACGGCTCGCGCTCTGTCGGGTCCGCTTCCTAACACTGACGTGCCTCAGGTCACGGGAACCCCAACGGTTCTTGTCAACGGGCTCAAGTATGAGGGTGCAGTAAACGACCTCGCTGCTTTCCAGGCCTTCGTTATTCAGGCGGCGGGCGATGACTTCAACGCCAACTCGACTCCGACCCCGACGCCGACACCTACCCCGTAGGTTCTTCTAGCGCACAACAAAAGGTGCCCCCGGTCATACGACCAGGGGCACCTTTTGTGTCATACAGCGGAGTGTCGTGCAGAGGAGTGTTGGTTAGCCGAAGGTGTACGAGCACGCCTCAATGCTTTCGCTTGCGGTACCAGCGTTGAACAATTCGCAGCTGACCATCGTCAACGGTGCAACCGTCTACCTCAGCGATGCTGTTCTCACGTCTCTTGCCTCGTAATTCCTTAGCAACGGTTACGGGTCCCGTTTTTGCGTGCCCGGATGCCCGTAGTAGAGGGGTTCGGATGCGCGGAGGTCGAGGAAGAGGAAGTCCTGACGATTGCAGAAAGTTTTTCCAGCGCACGTGTCGATTCGGCACGTGCGCTGCGTCATGTCAGTGAAGGGCAAGAAATTCCGGCCCCGAAAGGACATGATGATGCTGAATGTGCTGGCGATCGCAATCGCCACCGCCGCGGGAATGCTCGTTGGGTGGCTCGTTCCTGACCGTCACGCTGGCTGTGGCATCCGTTAGCTGGCTCGGGTTTACCGCGTCGCGTAATGCTGTCGAGTATCTTTTTGAGAAGAAGTCCCCGACGCTGTTTGCGATCAATATGGGTCATCAGCTTGCAGTTCTCATCGTCATGTCCGTCGTTATTGGCCTTTTTGGCCACACTTCACAGATCGGTTAGGGAGAAAAACATGCAGTACATGATCCTGATTCATTCAGAACCGTTTGATGGCCCAGAACCGGGTACAGACGCCTTCGACGCAATGATGGCGCCGTGGATGGCCTACAACCAGAAGCTCATTGATGGCGGCCACTATATCGCCGCCGATCAGCTGCAGGGTGTTGAGACCGCGACCACTATTCGTCGGGCGTATGGTGCCGGCGACACAATCGTCGATGGCCCGTTTGCTGAAACCAAGGAGCACTTCGGCGGCTTCTACATTGTGGAAGCCGAAGACCTGGATGAGGCGCTTGCGCTCGCTGCCGAGGTTCCGATTCCGGCCGGCTCGCTCGAGGTTCGCCCGGTGGTGCCCTCCTAGCGTGCCTGATAACTCAGAGGCGGTCACCCGCCTGGCGCGTGAGGAGAGTGGGCACGTGCTCGCTCTTCTCACGCATCGCTTTGGCCTCGATGCGGCCGATGAAGCTGTGCAGGATGCGCTCGTTGAAGCGCTGAACTGGGGCAGCGTTCCTGACAACCCTGCTGCGTGGCTCTATACGGTCGCACGCAATCGCGCGGTCGACGGAGTACGACGCGACGCTGCGACAGCGCGACGGCTAGCTCGGGCAGCCCCCGATTTGGTGCGCTCTAGCCACAGCACCGGCTACGGCGGTAACGACAGCGAGGAGGTGCCACCCGAGATGATTGATGACGCTCACTATTCGGGCGACGAACACCTGCGACTGCTGTTGCTCTGTTGCCACCCGGCGCTCAGTCGCGAGGCTCAAGTGGCATTGACTCTGCGCCTGACTGGCGGACTCACGACCGCCGAGATCGCGGCCGCATTCTTGGTGCCCGAGCAGACTCTTGCCCAGAGAATCGTGCGGGCGAAACGCAAGATTCGCGACGCCGGCATCCCGCTGACTATCCCCGAAGACCTCACGCTGCGAGTGGATGCGCTGCTCACCGTTCTCTACCTGATTTTCAACGAGGGCTACCTCTCGCGGGGGAGTGCAACCGGTGGCCGCGTTGACCTCGTGGAAGAAGCGATTCGCCTCACGATCACCACTCGCGAAGTCCTCCCCGGCAACGCTGAAGTAGAAGGCCTGTTGGCGCTAGAGCTCTACGCTCGCGCCCGCCACGACACCCGCTTTCGCGGCGACGAACTCATCCTGCTCGAACAGCAAGATCGCACCCGCTGGGACGGCGAGCTGATTGAGCAAGCCAACGGGCTCCTGCACAGTGCCCTCGGTCGGCTGCAGCCAGGGCCCTTCCAAACCCAAGCGGTCATCGCGCGCCACCATGCCACCGCGCGCACCGCCGCCGATACCGACTGGCCGGCCATCGCATCCGCCTATTCTGTGCTGCTGACCATGACCGGCAGTTCTCCCGTTGTTGCGCTCAATCGGGCGGTCGCCGTGTCGATGGCTGATGGCCCGGATGCCGGACTGCGGCTTCTCGACACCGTGACCGGTCTCGAGAATTATCACTTGTACTGGTCAACGAAAGCGGAGCTGCTGCTGCGTGCGGGTGATGTGGATGCCGCGGCTCCGGCTTTCGCGCGTGCCCGCGAACTTGCCACCAACGGGGCCGAACAGCAGCACCTCGATCGGCGGATTGCGCAACTGAGGCAGTAGGTCTCCGCGAGATTCGCTTTCTGAAAGAACGCTCACAGAAAAGAGTTGGATTCGAGGGCGAACCTTCAGCGGCGAACGAAATTCTAGGGCTCATGACTGAGACCCTTTCCCACCACACCCGCACCATCCTGTTGAACAGGGTGCCTGAGATCACGTTCGCCTTTTGGGTGATCAAAATTCTTTCGACCACGACTGGCGAAACTTTCGCCGACTATCTCAACGTTGATGTTGGGCTTGGCCTGACCTTTACCACCTGGATTATGGGGGCGTTGCTGGTTGCCGCTCTCATCGGGCAGTTCATGACGAAGCGCTACACCTCCGGGATTTACTGGACTGCAGTGGTGCTCATCAGCGTTGTCGGCACGCTCGTCACTGACACCCTCACTGATGTCTTCGGCGTTGAGCTTTGGGCGAGCACGCTGTTCTTCAGCGTCCTCCTCGCGGTGACTTTCGGAATCTGGTTTACACGGGAGCGCACGCTCTCCATCCACACCATCTTTACGCGCCGCCGTGAAGCGTTCTATTGGATAGCGATCCTGTTCACATTCGCACTGGGTACTGCCGCTGGCGACCTCATCACGGAAGGATTTGGGCTTGGCTACCTCGTTGGCGTGATCCTGTTCGCAGCACTCATCGGCGTGATCGTGATTGCCCGCTATGCCTTCAACGTGAATGTAGTGTTCTGCTTCTGGGCGGCGTACATCCTTACCCGCCCGCTTGGGGCGTCGATTGGTGACCTGTTGTCGCAGAGCCCGCAAGACGGCGGATTAGGCATTGGAACGACTGCGACGAGTGTCGCCTTCTTGGCGATCATCGTTGCGGTCGCGGCCTACCTCGGCGTGAAGATTGGTCGTCAGCGCCGCGAGGCCGAAGCTCTTTCTGCGCACGTCGTTACTGTGGCGGCATAGTTCCAACTATCCGATGCACCGTACTGTTGACCGCGTGGTCCCACGCATCCTGATTGTCGACGATGAGCCTGAACTTGCGGCGCTGCTGGCGCGCGGCCTTCAGTCGGAGGGTTACGCGGTCAACGTCGCCTCTAATGGCATCGAGGCGATCACATTGAGCCGTGACATCCGCTTCGACGCGGCTGTTCTCGACATCATGCTTCCGGGGATGTCGGGCTTTGAATTGTGTCGTCGGCTTCGCGAAGAAGCCACCGGTGTCGCCATTCTGTTGCTCACCGCACGGGATGCTCTTGACGATCGTGTGCGGGGCCTCGACTCTGGGGCGGATGACTACCTCACCAAGCCGTTTGAGTTCGCTGAACTGGCTGCCCGCTTGCGTGCTCTGCTGCGTCGCGATCAACTGGGATCGTCGCGACTCGACATCGGAGGCTTACGCATAGATTTCACGCGTCACGAGATTAACGCTGGAGGCGCTCCTCTGCGGTTGAGTCGCACTGAGTTTGACCTGCTGCGGCTCTTAGCCGTCAATCGCGACCGGGTGCTGTCTCGCGCTGAGATCATCGACGTGGTGTGGGGTTCCGCCGCCTACATCGACCCGAATATCGTTGACCAATACGTTCGCTATGTACGCAAGAAGTTGGATGCCGTGGAGTCGCCAGTCCGAATTGTCGCAATGCGGGGGCTAGGTTTTCAACTCAGCGAAGCCGTCTCGTGAATTTCTCGCGACTCACTATTCGCGCCCGGATCACGGGCGGAAGTTTGATAATTGCGATCCTTATTTCCCTAGTCGCTGGCATTGTCATTTTTGCCCAAGTGCATCGCATAGTCACCGATGGGCAGCAGCGAGTGCTCGACAATGTAGAAGCACCCTATCTGGTGGCGTTGGGGGAGGATCCCGCCGAAGACATCGACCCTCCCGGTGCTGACCAACTGGTCGCGATTGTGGCTCCCGGCGGAGAAACCGTGCTCGATACTTTGCCAAGCTCGCTCAGTGTGCTGCTCCCGTCAGTGCTCGAGGGCTCAAGCGAGACAACGCCGCTTACCATCGGAAGCGAATCTTTTTTGGTGCGCGTAAGTCCTGTCGAAACCACTTCGGGAACGTTCAGCGTCGTGAGTGCGACCCGCAATGATGCGCAAGCGAGCGTGCTCAATCAGGTGGCGCTGCTCCTCGTCGCGAGCATCGCGGGTATCAATATTGCGTTCGGAGCAGCCTCGTGGCTGATCGGATCCGCAGCGCTCGCACCAGTCGCACGTCTCCGACGCAGCGCGGCTGAACTCGTGCACTTACGTAGTGACGAGCTGCTGCCGGTTGGCCTGGCACAAGACGAGATATCCGAACTAGCCAACACCCTCAACGAGTTGATTGTCCAGTTGCGCGCTTCGGCCGAGCGCGAACGAAATATTGTGTCGGATGCGAGCCACGAGTTTCGAACACCACTTGCTATCGTTCACACCCAACTTGAACTGGCGCAGCGCGAGGCATCCTCGTTGCCTCAGATGCAGGCGGATGTAGCGGCAGCCCAACGCACTCTCGCGCGCCTGACTGCTCTCGCGACGTCAATGCTTGAGCTGTCTCGTATTGATGCTCAGGTTGTTCCGGGTAGTTCACATGTGGGGGCGCTTTCGGAGGAATTGGCGGATGCCGCTGACCGAGGTCGCGTGCGTGTGGCAGGGCGCAACATCCGAGTTGAATACGATGTCGAGGGCCTTGTTGATGCAGAACTGGTTTCGGTGAGTGTCGCCGACTTCGGGCGCGTGTGTGACAACCTCATCGGAAACTCGCTCGCGGCGATGGGAGAGGTGGGGCTGATTGAGATCTCTCTTGCCCGGAGTGCAGCCCACGTAGTGCTTCGAGTCAGCGACAACGCTGGAGGCATGGACGAAGTGTTTGTGTCGAACGCGTTCCACCGTTTTTCGCGCGCGGAAGAATCCCTGGGAGGCTCAGGCGCCGGGCTTGGGCTCTCGATTGTTGCGGGGATCGTTGCAGTGGCTGGGGGCGAGATACGTCTCAACAACCAGTCCGGTATCGGGCTCGCAGTCGAGGTCGTTCTGCCGACGCTATCGGCCTAGTTCGACTGCGGAGCAGAAGGTGAGTTTGGTGGTGATTTCCGTGGCTTGGGCTGCGCGTAGTGATGCTCGCCCCGAGCGCCCTTCTCGACAATGTCGCGGATGCGCGCGGCTCGCACAGCGGGTGTCTTGACCGCAGTCACGCGCGCGTAGATCTGAAAGCGCACGCTCCTCGTGAGGCTGGCGTGGAACTCCGCCGACGCGGGGTTAGCGTCGAGCGCAGCTTGCAGGTCTGGGGGAGTCATCATGTTCTTCTGGCTGTAGGCGGCATCCCAGCGTCCATCGGCTTTGGCCCGTTCGATCTCTGCGAGACCACCGGGGCGCATCTGGCCGGCATCAATGAGACGAGCGACGTGGTCGCGATTGATTTGCGACCAGGGGCTGTTCTTGCGGCGCGGAGTGAAAGCTTGCAGCGTGAAGTCGTCGTCGAGACGTGCGCTTTGGCCGTCGATCCAGCCGAAGCAGAGGGCAACATCGAGCGCTTCTGACCAGGTCATCCCTGTGGCTTTAGAGAGTTTCTTGCGCAACTTGAGCCGCACTCCGTCTGGCGAGGGCGCTCCTTCGAGAAAGGTCGTCCACTCAGCGATTGTCACATCGAGGATGGGCTTGTCGGCGAAGCTGACCATGGGTTGATGCTAGTAAAGGCCACTGACGTTCGGTCGACTACATCGTGGCCCGCCGAATCCGGATATCGCCAACCTGGGCTCGTGCGCGCACGGAGACCGACTGCTCGTAGTCTTCCGGCCCGCTGCCGGGCTCGAGCTCGTTATGCACTCGGCCTGTTTTGGAGACGAGGTCGAGCCACGCGGCGACGCCTTTCTCGATTCCGATTCGGATTTGCCCGAGGGAGCTGCTGGCATCGATGGTGCCGCTCGATACTTCGTCGAGGGTGATGCTGCCGTATGCCGTTTTTGCCGTTACGGAGGCGAGGGCTTTGTTGATCTCGAGATCGCCGTAGGAGAGTTTGGCTTCGAGGGCGCCACTGATTTCTCCCAGGCGGATGTTGCCGTGTGAGGCTTTGAGCGTGGCATCTCCGGTGATGGTTCCGATGCGCATCTGGCCGTTGTCGACGGTGAGTTCGGCATCACCTTCGACGGTTCCGATGGTGGTGCCGCCGTGGGACAAGCGAAGCCATAGGTCACCGGTGGTATCGAGGTTGACTGCGCCCATCGCGCTCTTGATGCGCGTTGCACCGAGGCGTCCGACGGTGTGCACGTCGCCGAGCGCGATTTCTCCAGTGAACCGCGAATCTACCGGCAACTCAACTTTCACATCTACGGACTCGCTTGGCCCAACGAGGCTGAATCGGGGGCGTGGAGTGGTGATAGTGACGCGGTTGTTGTCGAAGTCCACAGTGGTATTTTCTGCGGCCCGTCGATCGCTTTCTCTACCTGCATCGGTGGGAGTGATCGTCACGATGGTGTCTTCGCGCTCGCTTGCGACAATGTCGATGGTGCCGACTTTTGCGTTAATCGCGAGATCGATGGGGATCGGGGTGGTGAAGGTGGGCATGCTGGCGCCTTTCTGTGGGCGTGGTGGAGAGACCTCGCGGCTGCGCGGGGTTGATGGATGTGCTGGGGTGGGCGGCTTAGCGCACCCAGCCAGCGAAGGAGTCGCCTATTGCGGAGGGTCGTTGCGGCGTCTTCGGCCGCTGCGGTTGCCCGGGCGGCTGCGGTGGCGTCTGATGGATGGGTTGAGCGGCGGCCGCGATAGCGCGGACCAACCAGGTGTTGACGGAGACTCCGTCAATAGCAGCAGCTTCGTCTACTCGTGCTTTGAGGGCATCGGGGAGGCGAAGTGTGGTGCGTGAAGTGCTCGCGTCATCAAAGTCGATTGCGGCGGCGGTGATGCCGTGGTCATCGTCTTCGGTGGGCGCGTGGGCGACGACGAAGTCGACCTCGCGACCGCGCAGGCGAACGTCAACCGAGCTGGGGGCGAGATCGCGCGTGATTTCGCCGGCAGCGGCAGACAGTACGTCGAGCAGAACGAGCCGTGCAGCGGAGTCCAGCTTGGTGACGAGGCGTTCGGCGACGACGCGAGTTTCGTCGCTGCCGTTCTCTGCGGCATCCACGAGCTGACGCTGAAGGTCGTTAATGTACTGTCCCAGCTCCATAGCATCAGAGTGACACCACTATGGTGTCATGTCAATACTTTTTGGTGTCAAGAATCTCAGCTACTCCTCGTCGCTGAATAAACCCTGATTCGTTGCTGGGCGCGACTCGGGCGTTGAATAGACCCATGCGAGCTACTTATATTTATGGCGCGGGCGATGTCCGCGTAATCACCGCCCCCGACCCCAGGCTCATCGAGAGCACTGACGCCGTTGTGCGCATCACGCGCGCGTGCGTCTGCGGCAGTGACCTCCACCCCTTCCATTCCATGCCGGCGGATGTGGATGCTCTGCCGATCGGCCACGAATTCATCGGCGTTATCGAAGAAGTCGGTAAAGAAGTGGCTACTCTCTCGGTTGGCGACTTTGTCATCGCCCCATTCGCGTACTCCGATGGAACCTGCGAGTTCTGTCTCGAGGGGCTGCAGACCTCGTGCATCCACGGTGGCTACTGGGGCAACGGTGGAATCACGGGTGGCCAGGCTGAAGCAGTGCGCGTGCCCTACGCCGACGGCACTCTCGTGAAGGTGCCTGGCACCATTGATGAGTCGCAGTATGCCGGTCTCCTCACGCTCTCCGACGTCTACGCCACGGGGTGGCACGCCGCCTACAAGGCTCGCGTTTCGCCTGGTCAGACCGTCACAGTGATCGGCGATGGCGCGGTCGGTCTCCTCGCCGTTCTCTCGGCCAAGCAAATGGGGGCCGAGCGCATCATCCTCATGGGTCGCCACAAGGCACGCACCGATCTCGGCATCCAGTTTGGTGCGACGGATGTCGTGGCTGAGCGAGGCGAGGAGGGAATCGCTCAGGTGCGCGAACTCACTGGCGGCACAGGAAGCCACGCTGTACTCGAGGCTGTCGGCTTCATGCCCGCCTACAAGCAGGCCCTCGGCGTCGTTCGTGCTGGCGGAGTGATCAGTCGAGTGGGGGTTCCTCAGTATGAGGAAGCCCCCGTTGGCCGCCGCAGTCTCTTCGGCAAGAACGTCACTCTCACCGGTGGTGTTGCTCCCGCCCGCGCCTACATCGAACAACTGCTGCCCGCCGTGCTCGAAGGAACGGTGAACCCCGGCCTTGTCTTCGACCAGACCGTGAAGCTCGAACAGACCCCTGATGGCTACACCGCCATGGATGAGCGCACGGCCCTCAAAGTGATGGTCGATCCCACGTAGCTCTCACATCGGGTCGCCCTCTGGAGCTATCCTCTTCGCATGACCGCCAGGATCTCTAACATTTCCGTTCATGCTGAAAATCCGGATGCCCTCGCCGAGTTTTGGTCGAGGTCGAGTGCGCACGCCTCGTGTCTCTCGGTGCCTCAGTAGAGCAGGTACTCGAGGGAGCGTGGGGGCCGTTTAACGAATTCGCAATCATGATGAGAGACCCCGAAGGCAACGAGTTTTGCCTGCAATGAGGATGGCCGGGATGGCCGGGATGGCGGGCATGGCCGTGAGGCCGAAGCCTGGAACCGGGCGATGTGGATGGTTGCGTCCGAGTTCTGAACGTCGACGCCTATACTTCTGACGTGGTCGACTTTGTCGTCGCGGGGCTAAGCGCCAACTCCGTGCCGTATTTGACGGCCCTAGACCTGCAACGTGCCGTGCACGCCGCTGTTGTCTCGGGCCAGCGCACCGATACTCTCATTCTGCTTGAGCACCCGTCCGTGTATACGGCGGGCAAACGCACAGAGCTAAGTGAACGCCCCGATGACGGCACTCCCGTCATCGACACTGACCGTGGGGGCAAAATCACCTGGCACGGTCCCGGGCAACTGATCGGCTACCCGATCCTGCGATTGCCCGATCCGGTCGACGTCGTCGCCTATGTTCGACGGCTCGAAGGCTTTCTCATCGAGGTGCTCGCCGAACTCGGTGTTGCCGGGCATCAGGTGCAGCACCGCTCGGGGGTGTGGGTGACCACTGGCGCAATCGAAGACAAAATCGCTGCCATCGGAATCCGCGTTGCCGACGGAGTGACCATGCACGGATTTGCCCTGAACTGTTCAAATGAGTTCGATGCCTACGAACACATCGTCGCGTGCGGCATCCGCGATGCTGGCGTCACCTCGATCTCTCGAGAATTGGGGCGCACAGTGCAACCGGGAGACATCGTTGAGCTCATTCAAGCCAAGTTTTCTGACATGTGGGAGCTGGTGCAATCGTGAGCGCCGCACCGTCCGGCCGCAAGATGCTTCGCCTCGAAGTCCGCAACGCTGAGACTCCGATCGAGCGCAAGCCCGAGTGGATCAAAACGACAGCCAGAATGGGTCCCGAGTATCGGCAGCTTCAAGAACTGGTGAAAAGTGAAAACCTCCACACGGTCTGCCAAGAAGCAGCCTGCCCCAACATTTTCGAGTGCTGGGAAGACCGAGAGGCAACGTTCTTGATCGGCGGTGCACAGTGCACTCGGCGATGCGATTTTTGCCAGATCGACACGGGAAAACCCGCCGACTACGACACAGATGAACCTCGTCGCGTCGCCGAATCTGTCGTCGAAATGAAGCTTCGCTACGCAACTGTGACCGGGGTGGCTCGAGACGATCTCCCGGATGAGGGCGCGTGGCTGCACGCCGAGACCGTCCGACAGATCCATACCCGCGCTCCCGGAACTGGCGTAGAAATTCTCGCTACCGACTTTTCGGGAAATCCGGACTATCTCGGCGAAATCTTCTCGGCAAGCCCGGAAGTCTTTGCCCACAATGTAGAAACCGTGCCGCGGATCTTTAAGCGCATCCGCCCAGCATTTCGCTACGAACGATCGCTGGACGTTCTCACCCAAGCTCGTAATGCGGGAATGATTACCAAGTCAAACCTCATCTTGGGGATGGGCGAAGAGCGGGCCGAGATCAGTCAAGCCCTGCATGATCTTCATGACGCGGGCACCGACATCATCACCGTCACCCAATATTTGCGACCAACAGCTCGCCATTTGCCAGTAGCCCGCTGGGTGCGACCAGAAGAATTCATCGATATCAAGGCAGAAGCAGAAGATATCGGATTCCTCGGAGTGCTCGCCGGCCCGCTCGTGCGATCCTCGTACCGTGCCGGGAGGCTCTGGGCGCAGTCGATGAAGGCTAAGGGCCGTGAAATTCCCGAACATCTGCGATCTCTTGCCGATGCAGCAGCGGTATTCAAACAAGCAGTGTCGTAGAGCGCTGAGCGAATCCCGCCCTTCGCGTGCCCTGCCGCTGGCACTGTTCTCGTCGTAACCGCGAAATGGAGTCGCGGCGAAACAAGAGTTGCTACGAAACAAGAGTCGCCGTTAAACAGCGATGTCGAAGGCCGCTAGGGTTTAAATAACCCCGACGGCCTTCGACATCTTTGCTGGGCCTCCTGTCGGATTCGAACCGACGACCCCCGCTTTACAAGAGCGGTGCTCTAGCCAGCTGAGCTAAGGAGGCTTGGACCAACGTCCTATTTTAGACATGACTACACCTATGCTCCCAACCAATCCGCAAAGTCGGCGTCGTGCACTGGCCGGAATTTTCGCTGCAGTCGCTGCTGGCGCCCTCGTTTCAGCTCAAAGTCGCATCAATGGAGAACTTGCGGTTGAGCTTCACGACTCAACCCTCGCAGCCCTGATTTCTTTTGGATCGGGCCTCATCATCCTCACGCTCATCGTGCCGTTCGTGCCAACCGCCCGCGCTGGATTTCGCACCCTCCGTACCGAAGTTTCCAGCAAAAGACTGCCCTGGTGGTACCTCACCGGTGGTGCGTTTGGAGCATTCTTCGTCCTGACTCAGGGCCTCGCGGCGACCGCCCTCGGCGTTGCGCTCTTCACTGTTGCGGTCGTGGCTAGCCAAACAATTAGTTCCGCCGTCATCGACCGAGTGGGGATCGGCAGCCTACAAAAGAGACCAGTCACCGCATTGCGAGTCGCGGCATCCGCCCTCGCAGTTGGTGCCGTAATTTTTTCTGGGCTCTCTGATTTGCGACTCGACGGACCCTTCTTGCTCGTGTTTCTGCCGCTTGTTGCCGGATTCGGCATCGGCTGGCAACAAGCCATCAACGGTCATGTGCGTCACGTGACCCGTTCGCCACTCACCGCCACCTACGTCAACTTTGTCGTCGGAACATCAACCCTCGCTATCGCGACAATCACGTTCGGATTCTTTGGTGGGTGGCAACACGAGTTTCCGACCGACCCAACGCTCTACATCGGGGGAGCAATCGGCGTGATCTTCATTGCCGTCGCTGCAGTGCTCGTACCTATCACCGGGGTCCTGTTCTTCGCACTCGGATCCATCGCGGGGCAGTTGATGGGCGCACTAGCACTAGAAATCTTCGTGCCAACAGACAGCGATGGGGTGGCACCGACCACCGTAATCGGTGTGGTGCTCACCCTCATCGCCGTAGCGATCGCTTCACTTTCGAGTCAGCGACCGCCAAAAAAGAAGCTGTCTAGCTAGTTGTCTTCTTCGAATTCCAGTGAGCTCGAGTTCAAGCAGAAACGGTCACCCGTTGGGGTTTGGTGCGCGTCATCAAAGAGATGACCCAAGTGTGAACCACAGGTTGCGCACACAACCTCGGTGCGAACCATGCCCAAGGAGCGATCTTCGCGCAGTTCAACAGCATCCGGGTTGATCGCCTCATAGAAACTGGGCCACCCTGAACCGGAGTCAAACTTGGTGCCACTCTTAAAGAGTTCAGCGCTGCAGGCGCCACAGCGGTAGGTGCCCTCACGCTTTTCGTCAAGAAGAGCACCAGACCATGGACGATCAGTGCCGGCTTCACGCAACACCGAGTACTTGAGGCCGAGCTCTTCGCGCCACTCTTCTTCTGTCTTATTCACCTTGTAGGTCATGGTGGTCTCCTTAGTTCGTCAGCTTTCGCTGCCCAGTACATTAAACTCGTGGTTGTGCCTAATGATTCCGTGATCGCCAAGTCTTGGGGCGAATTAACAACAACCGAGCTCTACTCGATCATGAAACTGCGCACAGACGTGTTTTTTGTTGAGCAAAAAGTCGACGAAGAAGAACTCGACAACCGCGACCAAGAAGACGCAACGGCTCATTACTGGATCGCCGACGACCACGGTGTCGCTGCCTACATCCGTGTTCTCTACAACGAGACCGCAGAATACCTAGATGGCCACCGCGTCATTGGGCGTGTTGTTGTACGCGAAGATCGTCGTGGTGAAGGCTTAGCGCAGATCATCATGAAGCGGATCATTGGCGACTTCAGCGGCGAAGCAATGCTGCTCCACGCCCAGGAATACATCGTGCCGCTCTACGCCAAATTTGGTTTCGAATCATTCGGTGAGCTCTATGAAGAAGCCACCATCATGCATCAATCGATGTACCGCACAGCCCAGTAATGCGTGGCCTCAACGTCTGCGTTCTCGGCCCCGCAGCGCTCATTATCACTGCCGTCGCTATTGCCATTACCCCCATGACAAGCAACGCCACAGAATTGGATGCGCCAGATACCCGCACCGGCACACGGTCGGCGACAACTGACGTGAACCTCGCCGCCGACGACTCCACCTGCCAAATATCGGATGCCGCCATCACCTGGGGTGTCAAAGAGTCGCTTCGGTCGTACATCAGCGGCACCATCGCGAACGGCGAATGGGCGGTGAGCGACGGTGCCACCTATGACACCCCCAACTTTGGTTGGAGCGAAGGTGCAGGCCAACTCGACGCGGGCCGTGGCACCCTCGTCTTTGACGGCACCCTGCGATTCACCGGCCACGACGGAATTCTCGACACCACGCTCGACGCGCTCGAACTGCAGTTCGACGGCACCACCAGCGCAAAGCTCGTCTTCGACGTTAGTGGAACCACTCAAGACGGGACGCCCGTCGACCAGTCCGGCGTGGAATTCGCAACCATTGACACATCCACCGTCGCAGTCGATAACGGCACCGCACAATTATCCGCCGCATCCGTGACGCTCACAGAGGCAGGGTCTGCCGCGTTCGGCACCTACCCCGCTGGTGAAAAACTCGACCCCATCACGGTTACGTTTAGCGCGACGACCAACTGCATGCCAACGCCCCAAGCGAGCGTCACCCCGCGAGAACGGAACACCGTCGTGGCATTGGCGGTCGTCGCTGCCGCGGCAGCTGCAGGCATCGTCTTTTTCGTCACCCGGTGGCGCGGAACCAAACGTTCGCCGCGCCAACGCCCCTAACTACGAACCAGAGCCAGGTGCATAAATGGCACGCGCGAGCGCATCAAGCACCATGACCGTGCGTGGGCCGAAGCTCAAAATCTCGCCATCATCCATCTCGACAAAGCGCTGATTTTTGCCAGCCTCCGTCAGCGCGACCGCCGGGCGAGCCTCAAGTAAGCCGCTTACGCCGCCAACACTGTCGAGGCCATTGGTCATCACCAGAATGAGATCCGGATTCGCCGCAACCATCGCCTCATCCGTCATCGGACGCATACCTTCGAGACCGATCTCGGCAGCAACATCCACCCCGCCAAGAGCATTGATCAAGACATCTGAACCAGACTCCTGACCAAACAGGTAATAAACACCTGACGTTCCCCGCAAATAAAGAAACACCATGCGCAAGCGATCACCGCGCGGAACAATGCCCGCGATCTCCGTAATCTTCGCCTGAATTTCCGCAGCCAACTGCTCACCGAGCGCCACTCCCGCAGCCGGAACCCCCAACGTGGCTGCAGTTTGACGCGCCAACTCAGCAACCCCATTCACCGAGGGATCAGTCTCCACAAACACCACAGCAATGCCAGCATCCCGCAACTGCAACACCACATCGATCGGACCAATCGAACCATCCGTCACAATCAGATCTGGGCGCATCGCCAAAATCGCTTCGCTATTGACCGTATGGGCACTCGACGTGATTACCGGCAACGCAGCAGCCTCATCAAACGTCGTAGAAATATCGCGCGCCACCAAAGAATCAAGCAAACCCAAACCGGCAACCGTCGCCGCAATCGACCCCGAAATATCCATCGCAATAACGCGGTCGGCCGACGAAACCGTCACCGAGACATCACCACTCAGATCATGTGACATCACGGTCGTCGGCAAGGACTGCTCCGGCGCAGAATCAGGAGCAGAAATACCCGCCGTCGGAAGAGCCGCGCGCACCAACCCGCTGTAATCCTTCGCATCATCCAACACTGTCAACTGAGACAAAGGAGAACTCGCATCAGCAGTGACCGTAACCATCGGCTGCTCCGCAACCGTCGAGATCGAACAACCGCTCACCACAAGCGCAACACAAGACACCACCACAGCAGTGGCGAAAAGTCGTAAGCGCATGAAGACCAATCGGAGACATCGGGTACTAAGGACATCCTAACCTCGACCGCCCCTGATTGACCGAGCAAGCCGCGTCGTTAGGCAATCCCAAAGGTTGCGCGCCCTAGAATTGCCACAATATTGGAGGTCGTCATGTCAGAACCCGAAACAACAACACACGCCTCCAACGGGCTACCCGAAAATGCGACCCAGATTCTCGACTTCGAACGCGAATGGACCCGCCACGTCGGGGCAAAAGAAGAAGCCATCAGCAGCCTGTTCCACGTATCAAGCGCGCGCTACTATCAAATGCTCAACGCCGTAATCGACGCACCAGCAGCCGTCACCTACGACCCCATGCTCGTCTCGCGACTACGACGCAACCGAGACAACCGGATGCGCAACCGCACAGTGCGCACAACACACCACCACAACGAAGAATTGACAGACTAATCAATGGCTAGTTACCCGAAAGATCGATTCGACGAACAGCCCGACGACATCGAACGCGTAGGCGCACACCGCGGACCCAAACGACGCGGAGGCGGCTGGATCGGGCTCGCCTGGGCCCTACTCGCAACCGGAATCCTCGTCTTCGGCGGCCTCTTCGCCCTCAGTCAATACCTCGACGACGACCTCGGAATCCCCCTCTTCGCCTCACCAGAAGAACCCGCAGCCACCCCAGAACCCATAGAAACAGTCGAACCCCTCACCGACCCCACAACCATCGACCCCGCACGAGCACTCACCATCGACATCCTCAACGGAACCCCCGAAACCGGAGTACAAACCAGCCTCCTCGACGAACTCACCGCCGTCGGCTGGCCCATGGGCAGCGCCGCACCAGCCTCCCAACGCGACATCGAAGACACCTACGTCTACTACAGCAACCCCGACGACGAAGACGTAGCCGCCGGCCTCATCAACGCCCTCGGAATCGGCGAAATACGACTCATCGAAGCCGACGTCTTCCCCGCAGCACAACTCACCATCGTGCTCGGAACCGACTACCTCACCGCCGGACAATAAGCAGCCAACCCCCACACCACACGACCACACCCGGAACACGCGCACTCGCCCCTGTCGAGTGCGCTGGGCTGTCTTGCACTCGCCCCTGTCGAGTGCGCTGGGCTGTCTTGCACTCGCCCCTGTCGAGTGCGCTGGGCTGTCTTGCACTCGCCCCTGTCGAGTGCTAATTTTGACCTTGGCACTCGCATAGTTCGAGTGCCAACTTATTCGCTTGTACGACGTCCGGGAGGGACGAGAAACACACATGGCAAAGATCATTGCTTTTAACGAAGAGGCCCGTCGCGGCCTTGAGCGCGGCCTGAACATTCTCGCTGACGCCGTAAAGGTCACACTCGGCCCGCGCGGTCGCAACGTTGTTCTCGAGAAGAAGTGGGGCGCTCCCACCATCACGAACGACGGTGTATCCATCGCCAAGGAGATCGAGCTCGACGACCCGTTCGAGAAGATCGGTGCTGAGCTCGTCAAAGAGGTAGCAAAGAAGACGGATGACGTTGCCGGAGACGGTACGACTACTTCTGTTGTTCTTGCACAGGCACTCGTACGCGAAGGCCTCCGCAACGTTGCTGCGGGTGCAGACCCCATCAGCCTCAAGCGCGGAATCGAAAAGGCCACCAACTCGGTCATTGAGGCACTCATTGCGAGCGCCAAGGAGATCGAAACCAAGGAAGAGATCGCGGCTACCGCATCAATTTCTGCTGGTGACCCCGAGATCGGTGCACTTATCGCTGAGGCGATCGACAAGGTCGGCAAGGAAGGTGTTGTCACCGTTGAGGAGTCGAACACGTTCGGCACCGAGCTTGAGCTCACCGAAGGTATGCGCTTCGACAAGGGATTCCTGTCGGCATACTTCGTCACTGACCAGGAGCGCCAGGAAGCGGTCTTCGAAGACCCCTACGTTCTTATCGTCAACGGCAAGATCTCGAACATCAAGGATCTGCTCCCCATCGTCGACAAGGTAATCCAGAGCGGCAAGCAGTTGCTCATCATTGCTGAAGACGTTGACGGAGAAGCCCTCGCAACTCTCGTTGTGAACAAGATCCGCGGCATCTTCAAGTCGGTTGCCGTCAAGGCTCCCGGTTTTGGTGACCGTCGCAAGGCTCAGCTCGCTGACATTGCAATCCTCACCGGTGGACAGGTCATCTCAGAAGAGGTTGGCCTCAAGCTCGAGAACGCAACGCTCGAACTCCTCGGTCGCGCCCGCAAGGTCGTTATCACCAAGGACGAGACCACGATCATCGAAGGTGCGGGTGACGAAGAGGCAATCGCAGGTCGCGTCAAGCAGATCCGTGCCGAGATCGACAACACCGACAGCGACTACGACCGTGAGAAGCTCCAGGAGCGTCTCGCCAAGCTCGCCGGTGGCGTTGCAGTAATCAAGGCAGGTGCCGCAACTGAGGTTGAACTCAAGGAGCGCAAGCACCGCATTGAGGACGCAGTCCGTAACGCAAAGGCAGCTGTTGAAGAGGGAATCGTCGCCGGTGGTGGCGTTGCCCTGATTCAGGCTGGCAAGATCGCGTTCGACAGCCAGGCAATGGCTGACTTGGTCGGCGACGAAGCAACCGGAGCGAACATCGTTCGCGTTGCTATTGACGCACCGCTCAAGCAGATCGCACTCAACGCAGGCATGGAGCCAGGTGTTGTTGCTGACAAGGTCCGCAACCTCCCCATTGGTCACGGCCTCAACGCGGCAACCGGCGAATACGTCGACATGCTCGCTGCAGGTATCAACGACCCGGTAAAGGTAACCCGCTCGGCTCTGCTCAACGCATCGTCGATCGCTGGACTCTTCCTTACGACTGAAGCTGTTGTTGCTGACAAGCCAGAGAAGAACCCCGCTCCGATGGGCGACCCGTCAGGTGGCATGGACTTCTAAGTCCCGCCGCTAAACGTAGTCCCACCGCAGTAAACAGAATGGGCGTCTCCTTCGGGAGGCGCCCATTCTGGCGTTAACGGCCGCAACCCAGCCGCAACTCGCCCGCACAGGGGCGTCAGCGCGGCCGAGCGGGCTTCTTCAGTGTCCTTTAGGCCCTCACGCGCTAGCGTGCAAAGAGGCGAGCATTAGCTGCCTCGATCTCCGCATACTGCTGGCCAGCCTGAGTGAGCGCGTGATTGATCGCAGCGAGGTTCTCTTCAACGCGCTGCTGAGTTGCCTTCCAATCAGTAACGACGGTCGAGAAGGCAGTCGCTGCCTGCCCGGTCCAGGAACCCTGAAGGTTGGTGAGTTGGCCGTGCAGTCCAGAAACTTCGGCCTGAATTCTGCTGATGGAGTTCTGTACCGCTCCAGTCGCGCTGAGAACGGCATCGCTATCTACTTGGTATCGAGTCATGGCTCAACGGTAGATTTCGGTACCGGTGCTCGCGCAGCCTAATCCTCTTCGGTTGCCTCAGGCGCGTCAGGTTCGCTGGGGAGGAGAGGAAGTTCAACGCGGAAGGTTGCGCCGCCTCCGGGGGTCTCAAGCGCTTGCACGGTGCCTTTGTGGGCGTGCACGATTGCCGAGACGATGGCGAGGCCAAGGCCGCTGCCACCAGTGTCACGGTTTCGTGAGCTGTCGGCGCGCCAGAACCGTTCAAAAACTTTGTCGCGAATCTGTTCGGGAATGCCCTCGCCGTGGTCGATGACGGAAAGCACCGCGAGCTGTCGTTCGCGGTCAACCCCGACACCGATCTCGACGGGAGTATCGGGAGAAGCGAAACGCAGGGCGTTGGTCACAAGGTTGGTGAGCACTTGGCGAATCTTGTTTTCTTCAGCCATGACAACGGCGTGAAGATCCTTCGCTGGCGGTGCAGAGATTTGGGTGATTCGAGCCGCAGCTTTGGCCACCGCAACTGATTTTTTGCGTGAGGCAAGGCGGGAGAGCCGAGCGCCGGCAGCGGCGATGGGACCTGTTGCCAGTGCGGCAACCCCGCGCGGTGGCGTACTCGGTTGCGGGTGGGAACTCTCCGGCAACGTAATCGCCTTGGTTGCGGTGTCGGCGTCAGCGGCAGAATCCGGGTCTGGCTTAACCACGGGGTGAGCGCTAATGGTGGGGTGAGTGTTGATGACATTCACGACACGGCCAGCGGAGGCACGAGCATCCATTGCAGCGTCGTTTGCGAGCGGCAAAAGATCGACCTCGGTGAGTTGCAGCGGCTTGGTTTCATCGATGCGGGCCAACTCGAGCAGGTCTTCTACGAGCCCACCCATGCGGATGGCTTCCTTTTCGATGCGTTCCATTGCCTGCAGAACATCGTCGGGCTTGGTAATCGCGCCCATGCGGTACAGCTCCGCATAGCCGCGCACCGTCACAAGGGGAGTGCGCAGTTCATGGCTGGCGTCGCCGACAAAGCGGCGCATCTGGTCAATGGTGCGCGCGCGATCAGCAAAGGCACGATCGATTCGTCCAAGCATCGAGTTGAGGGAACGATTGAGCCGCCCCACTTCAGTATTGGGAGTCGCGCCGGATAGTCGTTGGTCGAAGTCTCCGTCGGCAAAACGGGCAGCGGTCGCTTCCACTTCGCGCAGAGGGGAAAACGTGGAGGTAACAAGGAGACGTGTCAGGGCGCCACCGACAATCACCACTGTGAGTCCGAAGAACAGAAAGATCGCGGCATAGCGGGCGACGATGGCGTTTGAGTCGCCCAAATCTCGGGCGATCACGATGGTCACAAAATCGATGCCGATAGTGCTGGCAGCGGGGTAGGCAATGACTCGCCACTGCCCTCCGATAGAGGTGCTTGGCAGGGTAAATGCCGAAGTTTGCTGGCTGGCAACAGCAATCGTGAGACCCTCAAGCACGGGGCGGGCGGCATCCTCTTCACGACTGTTGCAGCGCATGCTGCCGTCATGATTGAGCACTGCAAAGTAGAGATCGTTTGGCAGTCGAGAGACACTGCACTGGGGGTCGCGTGCTGTTCCGGTGTACTGGATGCGGCCATCAAGTCCGTCGGCTGCTGCGCTAATTTTTTCGTCAGTTTGCTGCAGCAGGTAGTCGCGTAATACGGCGGCAGTGCCGACGCCGGCGACGAGGAGCCCCATGGTCAACAGAAGCACCGTCACTCCGGTGACTTTCGTGCGAAGCGAGATGCGGCTCCACGCGTCTGGGATGTTCTCCTGCATGATTGTGAACGCTACCTCGCGTGGCTGGGAATCGGGAAACAGTTATGGCCAGCTCGACAACGTTTTCGTGTCGAACCGGCCACCTGACTAGGTCAGACCTTTGCAGCCTTCAGCATGTAACCAAAGCCACGCTTCGTCTGGATGAGCGGCTCTTCGGTGTGAATGTCGAGCTTGCGACGGAGGTAGGAAATGTAGCTCTCAACAATGCCGGCGTCGCCGTTGAAGTCGTATTCCCAGACGTGGTCGAGAATTTGAGCCTTCGAGAGCACGCGGTTGGGGTTCAGCATGAGATAGCGCAACAGCTTGAACTCGGTGGGGCTGAGTTCGATCTGCTCGCTGCCGATGCTTACTTCGTGGGTGTCCTGGTCCATGGTGAGGTCACCGGCACGGATGATGGTCTCTTCATCGTCTGCCATGGTGCGGCGAAGAATTGCTTTGATGCGGGCAACGATCTCGTCGAGACTGAATGGCTTGGTGACATAGTCATCGCCACCGACGGTGAGGCCGGTGATCTTGTCTTCTGTGTCATCTTTTGCCGTGAGAAAGAGGATAGGGGAGGTGTACCCAGAGGCGCGCAAGCGCTTAGTTACCCCGAACCCGTTCATATCGGGCAACATCACGTCGAGGATGATGAGGTCGGGTTCTTCTTCAAGAACCGCCGAGATCGTTTGTGCCCCGCTCCCTACCGCACGCACCGCAAATCCTGCGAAGCGCAGGCTCGTAGTGAGTAGGTCGCGAATGTTGGGTTCGTCGTCAACAATCAGAATCTTGGGTCCGTCAGCCATGCCCTTAGTATCTGCGTGTTTCCTGAACGTTGGCTGATGAGCATAGGCGTGTCGGCGCGTTGTTCACTCAAACTTTCCTTGAGTATTAATTAATTTTAAGCATAGGGTGGGCATACGGGATTTCAGGTGAGGGGAGACGCGTGATGACACGACTAGTTCGGTGCACACTAATCGCATTTGGTGTTGGGGCATTGTCGTTTCTCGCAACCGCGTTCATCGCAAATTATGCGCACTCGAACAGCACCGGGTGGGGAAGCGTTGACGGGATGACCCCGATGTGGCCCGTGAGCGTCGGCCTAGCGGCCATGTCCCTTATGGCACTGAGTGTTGTGGCGTTGCTCCTCTGTGCTGGCGTTGGGCTCATCCGCGAATTGCTCACGACTCGCCAAGCAAAAGCCTGAAACGTGGCTTACGTCAGGTCGGCGGCATCCAGAATCGTGTAGCTGTAACCCTGCTCGGCGAGGAACCGCTGGCGGTTCTGCGCGAAGTCCTGGTCGACAGTGTCGCGCGCAACGAGCGTGTAGAAGTTGGCGGGCAGGCCACTCTCCTTGGGGCGCAAGAGGCGGCCAAGGCGCTGGGCTTCTTCTTGCCGGGAGCCAAAGGAGCCACTGACTTGGATGGCAACAGTCGCTTCGGGTAGATCAACAGAGAAGTTGGCGACTTTGGAGACGACCAATATCTTCGTGATGCCTTCGCGAAATTCTTGGTAGAGGCGTTCACGTTCCACAACGGACGTAGCGCCGGTCAGTTGGGGCGCATTCAGCTGTTCGGCGAGATCGTCAATCTGATCGAGGTATTGCCCGATCACGAGAATGCGTTCGCCGGCGTGCTTCTTTACCAGCGCCCGCACAACCTCGGTCTTTGCTGGGGCCGTTGCAGCAAGTCGGTATCGCTCGTCGTCAGCGGATGCCGCATATTCGAGACGCTGGTTCTCCGGAAGATCTACGCGAACCTCGAAGCAACTAGCGGGAGAGATGAAGCCTTGAGCCTCGATCTCTTTCCACGGCGCATCAAAGCGCTTGGGGCCGATGAGGGAGAACACGTCACCTTCGCGACCGTCTTCGCGAACAAGAGTGGCGGTGAGGCCGAGGCGGCGTCGTGCCTGCAGGTCGGCCGTCAGCTTGAAGACGGGGGCGGGAAGCAAATGGACCTCGTCATAAATGACAAGACCCCAGTCGAGAGCATCCAACAGCGCAAGGTGGGCATACTCACCCTTACGCTTCGCGGTGAGAATTTGGTAAGTCGCAATCGTCACAGGCAAAATCTCTTTCACCTGGCCCGAATACTCACCAACTTCCTCTTCCGTGAGAGTCGTTCGCTTCAAAATTTCGGCACGCCACTGTCGCGCCGAAACCGTATTTGTGACCAAAATCAGGGTTGTGGTCTTGCTTTGGGCCATGGCGCCCAAACCCACGAGCGTTTTGCCGGCACCACAGGGCAAGACAACAACGCCAGAACCGTGGTGGAAGAAATTGTCGATGGCGTGCTGCTGGTACTCGCGCAGGCCCCAGCCCGCAGCATCCAACTCCATCTCGTGGGGAGTGCCGGGCGTGTAACCAGCGTGGTCTTCTGCTGGCCAGCCCAACTTCAAAAGTTCTTGCTTGAGCTGACCACGAGCCCACGGCTGCACGACAAAAGTGTGCTCGCCGCGACGCTCGAACAAGAGACTCGCAACCTTTTTGCCGCGCGTAATTTCGCGCAAAACAGCGGGATCAATTGCCGTCAGAGTGAGAGCGCCGTCATCGTCGCGGTTGATGACCAGACGACCATAGCGCCCAACAGTCTCAGCGATATCAACGCTGACACTCTGCGGAATCGGAAACTTCGAATACTTCTCGAGGGTCTCCAACATGGCATCAGCATCATGGCCAGCGGCGCGCGCATTCCAGAGCCCCAATCGCGTAATGCGATAGGTATGGATGTGTTCTGGCGCGCGCTCTAGCTCAGCAAAGACAGCCAAATCGTGACGTGCGTCTTCTGCAAGAGGGTGCGCTACCTCAAGCAAAACCGTGCGGTCAGACTGCACGATGAGAGGTCCGTCGGGTGCTGTGTTCATCCGACCTAGCCTACGCCCGCAAGCTTAGCGTTCGGTCGTTGCCTCAACCCCGATGATGCTCGACAGCGGCAGGGTGCGCTCGATGTCTGCCCCACGGTCGAGACCGCGCATGCGCCCCGCTGCCACCGTTGACGGTTCGAGGGTATACACAACCTCTCGACCGTCCGGCATTTTCACTGTGACCTTGAGCAACAGCTTGTTGCGAATAGCGACCTCGATCTGTCGAGACAGCCAGGCCTGATCCTCATCGCCCGTAGCGCCACCTTGGCCGTTGCGAAGCTTCGCCAACAATTGCTGCGGCTGCGGATCCTGAGCTTCTGCCTCGTTCACATCGCTCACCTGATCACGCCGAAGCGACAAAATCTTGCCAGTGCTGTCTTCTGCCGCGACCGGATACCGGGCGTCGCTGAGAGCCCAAAACAGCTGCTCGACACCAAAACGCGAGACCAAACGGTCGGCCTCATGTCGCAACCCAAACAGACCAAAGTTGGGGTCAACAGCGATCGACTGCAGCAACAACCTGTCTGGTGAGGTGACGTAGCTGCCGACAGACCCGTGAACACCAACCCGAACCAGCCCATGCCGTGACGCTGCCTCAGCGAGCAAGTATTCGACCGGTTGCGGAACACCGGTCAACGAAATCTCGGCCAAGAATTCGCGCATTCCTTCGAGCGTTTCGCCCAGAGTCATCGCGTGATGAAGGCTCGACGGGGAAATCCGATACGTGGATGCCAAAGCTCGAGTTTCGACATCGGCAATAGTGCGCAAGCGCGCATCAAGCTGCGGCGCAAGGGGCCCCGGCGAAATAACAGTGAGATCGGGCTGCACATACACGTGGTGCACTTCGTTCGGAAACAGTACAGCCATCGCGGCTGCAGCATCGGCCGGGGTTTGAGTGAGAAGCGCAATGCCTGCCGTGCTCGGGAGCCTCTCCGCCGTCACGCCAAGTAATTGTGCATCACGGCTGTAGCGCCGCACTTTTTCGAGCATCCACTCCACGCCGGCAGGAAACAACCAGCGAACATACGCTTCGACTCCGTCACCCCAGAAGCTGTGAGTGCGGTCGGCCAAGATGGTGCGGATCTCCTTTGGCACACCCTGATGCCACGCTTCAGCAAGCTGTAGCCAGCGCTGATCTGCCGAGCGCGACATCCACTCGGTGGCGTTAGCGGTGGGCATCCATTGAGCGTTGGTTGTTGCGACCAGACCGGCACGCTCGGCAATATCGACTAGCCCGGCAACTTTCTCAAGCGGCACAGACATTGATACGGCGAGGCGCTTTGAGTCAGGCAGCGATACTCCGCCGCGGGCAAGATCACGCACAGGAGAACTGCGAAGCTGGTTGAGAAGCTCGGTTACCTCATTAGTGGTGGAGAACGCGTTCTCGGCCGCAATGCGATCGAGGGAGGCACGCTCAGACGGTTCAACAGAAGTGAGCGTCGACGGGGGAGCTGTATCGAGCAACTCGCCAGTAGAAGGCAGATCATCGAACGGCCACCCAGCGAGATGGTCGATAACGCCGTCTGGGGCGCTGTAGCGACCGCCCCGGAAAATTAGCAACGCATGCTCAACTAGGCGATCCAAGCGTGACTGCACAGCAACGGGGTCGGTGCCGAAGCTGCCGAGGGCAGCCGCAACATCTTCCGCCGTCAGCGAAGTCGTATCGGCAATAACCGCGATTGTCGCCAAGGTTGGGCGGTCAAGAGTGCGAAGAACCCGCTCTAGTGACGTCGTCTGCTGCAGGGCATCCGCGAGGTCAAAGAAGTCGCTGACAGAGTTGCTGCGAACAACGCGCGAGCGCAGCAAGTGAAGGAGTTGACTATCGTCTAGTGCGCGCAGTTGAGCAGCGAGCAGAAGAGCAGCGTCGCTAATTGTGGCCATTCCTATATTCGCGTTGGCGGCGGCGCCCATTCAGCACCAGGAGGGTGATGATGAAAACCACGCCCAACGGGAGAGCAAAGTAGGGCATAGTGATGACTGCGGGCCACGCACCTGTGTCGAAATCGCTGAGACCAGCTGCGGTGGCAACAACTACGGCGACAAAGCTAATCACGGCGAGTGCGATCGAGATGGCGACGAGGTAGGCGAGCACACGCTCGATACGAAGGTCGCGTTCAGTTGAATGATTTGTCACGTTGACAAGGATACGCGCCCGTTTACGTTCTAAGCTTGAGTCACGATACGAAGGAGCATGCCCATGCCCACCGGCAAGGTTAAGTTTTACGATGACGAGAAGGGTTTTGGCTTCATCATGAGTGATGAAGGCCAAGAGGTCTTCTTGCATGCCTCTGCGCTGCCTGCGGGCACGACAGGGGTAAAGGCGGGTACGCGCCTCGAGTTCGGCATTGCTGACGGCAAGAAGGGTGCTCAGGCGCTCTCCGTGCGCGTCATGGATGCTCCTGCGAGCATGAGCAAGCTCAATCGCAAACCAGCCGATGATATGGCCGTGATCATTGAAGATTTGGTCAAGCTCATGGACGGCATCGGTTCTGGTCTCAAGCGGGGTCGTTACCCAGACAAGGCGCACGGCGCCAAAATTGCTTCAATGCTGCGAAAGGTAGCGGACGAACTAGATGCCTAATAGCCAGTACGAAAAGCTTGCTCGAGGGGCACTCCTCGAGATCACTAACGATGCGTCGATTGGTGCACTCGTCGGTGAGCAGGTCGAAAGCGAAGGCACCGTCTCGGTGATCTTTGCCTCGGCCATGCCAGGCTATCCGGGCTGGAATTGGACCGTCAGCATCGCCCACGTAGAGGGCGCTGAGCCAACGGTTCTCGAAGCAGAGCTCATGCCGGCCGAAGGCGCACTGCTTTCGCCAGACTGGGTTCCGTGGTCTGAACGACTTGCTGACTACAAGGCTGCGCAAGCAGCAACGGATGCCGCAGGTGCAGAGAAGGCGGAGTCGGACGAAGTCGTCGGTGACGACGACCTTGACGACGACGAAGACGAAGACGACGATTTTGACTCCGCCGTCTTACACGGTGGCGATCTAGATGGTGTCGATATCGACGATGTGGCTGACGACGAAGACGACGACGATTACGACACTGGTGCATTTCGTGGCGGAGACCACGACGGCGTGAGCGTCGACGACCTCGACGATTCGAGCGATGATGACGACGACGAATCGGACGATGATGACGACGACGACGATTCGGATGATGACGAAGAGTCTGACGACGACGACGCCCTCGATGACGACGACGATCTAGACGATGACGAGTAGCACTTCGCGCCTAGCGTGAACCCTTGCCACGCCTGACGTGCGTGTAGACGAGTCCGATTAGCCCAAGCACGAGTCCTGCGACCGCTGTCCACAACCACCACAGGTTACCGGCAGCATTCAATGGCTCGATAAAGAGCAACAAAACGGCAAGAGCAATGGCCCACGCGACAATGCCAACGAGCATCGCCTTGCGGTCGTCAGTCTCGACCGGCTGGGGGTCGGGCCGTCGTTCCGAATCTTTGAGCCAGATGCGCACGGTTTCAGGCTAGTGGCTATTGGCGATCACAAAGTCGATCGATGAGACCAACTTGCGTACGTCATCCGGTTCGATCGCAACGAAGGTGGCAACGCGCAGCTGGTTGCGACCGAGTTTGCGATACGGGTTGGTGTCAACAATGCCGTTGGCTCGCAGCGTCTTGTCGATTGCCGAAGCATCGATGGCATCATCGAAATCGATCGTGACAACAACCTGCGAGCGGTGCTCCGGGTTGATGACGAAGGGTGTGGCAACGTCGCTTGCCGAAGCCCAGTCATACAGAACTGACGAGGATTCACGGGTGCGAGCATCTGCCCATGCAAGGCCGCCGTTGCCGTTGATCCAATCGATCTGGTTCTCGAGAAGTAGCAAAGTACTGAGTGCCGGGGTGTTCAGCGTCTGGTTGAGGCGTGAATTGTCGACCGCATTCTTGATCGACAAGAACTCGGGAATGTAGCGACCCGAAGCAGCGATACGCTCGACGCGTTCGATCGCAGCGGGCGAGAAGAGGGCAAACCACAGCCCGCCGTCCGACGCAAAGTTTTTTTGCGGTGCGAAGTAATAGACATCAGCCTGACTGGCATCAAACTGGATGCCGCCTGCAGCACTCGTGGCATCAACAACGGTGAGCACGCTGCTGTCATCAAAGCGGCGAACAGGAGCCATAACGCCGGTTGAGGTCTCGTTGTGGGGATACGCGAACACATCGGCGCCATTGATTTCGTCGAGTTCAGCGAACGACCCGCCCGGGGCGTTCACGACATGAGGCGATTCGAGGTGGGGTGCTGCGGCCGCTTTCGCAAACTTTGACCCGAACTCTCCGAAGGAAAGGTGGGCGCTGCGACGTTCGATGAGGGCGAAGGCTGCGGCATCCCAGAAGGCGGTCGAGCCACCATTTCCGAGGACAACTTCGTAGCCGTCAGGAATCTGGAACAGGTCGCCAAGCCCCGCACGTACGCGGCCGACGAGGTCGCGAACGGGTGCCTGACGGTGAGAGGTGCCGAGGATTGTGTGGGCGGCTGACGCAAGATATTCGATCTGTTCTGGGCGCACCTTGGATGGGCCGCATCCGAATCGTCCATCGGCGGGAAGGAGGTCATTGGGAATCGTCAGGCTTGCCATGCGTCCGATTCTATTGGCCCATTCGGGCTAGTCTTATTTCATGACCGATCTCGTTGACACCACCGAGATGTACCTGCGCACGATTCTTGACCTTGAAGAAGAGAACATCGTTCCGTTGCGGGCACGCATCTCTGAACGGCTCGGCCACTCTGGGCCAACCGTTTCGCAAACTATCGGCCGCATGGAACGTGACGGCCTTGTCGTTGTTGAAGGCGACCGTCACCTCGAATTTACTGCGGAAGGCCGCCGCCGTGCCACGCACGTGATGCGCAAGCACCGTCTCGCTGAGCGACTGCTCGCTGACGTTATTGGGCTCGATTGGGCTCTGGTTCACGATGAGGCGTGCCGCTGGGAACATGTGATGAGCGAGCAGGTTGAGCGCAAGCTCATCGAAATGCTTGATCACCCCACTGAGTCGCCCTACGGCAATCCGATCCCCGGCCTTGAAGAGTTGGGTGGCGTCGCTGCTCCCTCTTTCAGTGCGGGAATGGTGAACATCGTTGATTTGGTTGCGGAGACAACTGCACCAGTTTCGGGGCTCATCCGTCGACTCGGGGAGCCTGTGCAGTTCGAACCAGAACTGTTGCAGCAATTGTTCAATGCCGGCGTGATGCCAGGCAAGACGGCAACGTTCTCTGCCGCCGACTCCTATGTTGCGGTCACCGTCGAAGGATTTGGTGAGGGGCTCGAACTGCCAAACGAGGTTGCCGTTCATATTTTCGTTGAGAAGCCGCGCGTCTAGTTCTCTGAATCTCGTGTTTACCAAGACGTAACCGTCTTGTCATTCTGTGCGGCGCGCCTCCGTGCAAAAGGTGCCAAAAATTGGGTTAGCCTGTAGCTCTTGGAGTTCACGAATGAACCGGAGAATCGCATGTTGAGTAGGTGCAGCGTCCAAACCGTGGACGCGCGTGCCCACTTCTACATACGACACAGCAGTATTGTGCGCGGCAGTTTTCGCGCGCTGAATCACTAGGCATCGTCTTTCGACGGTGCCTTTTTGTTTTCTGCCTCCCATTCGCTGAGCCTCAAGGAAGTCGATTGCCTGCAAGCCGTGCAGGCTCTTTCGAGAGGATGACAATGCGTACTTTGGTATTGAACGCCGGCTACGAGCCGCTTGCGGTCGTGTCTTTCAAGCGAGCGATTGTGCTCGTGTTGAATCAGAAGGCGACGATCATTGCTGCCGATTCGGAGCATCCGGTGTGGGGTTCAAGCGGATCATGGGATCGCCCGTCGGTGATCATCCTGCGAAATTATGTGCGCATTCCTTCTGCGAGAAGACTGCCAGTGTCCCGTCGGGGAGTTTTGCGCCGAGATGGCCACCGCTGTGGCTATTGCGGCGGCTCGGCGAACACCATTGACCACATAATGCCGCGGTCGCGAGGGGGCGAAGACTCGTGGGAAAACTTGGTGGCGTGTTGCCTGCGCTGCAATAACATCAAGAGCAATCGCACCCCTGCTGAGATGAAGTGGCGCCTGCTGATTAAGCCGCGCCCACCACACACGAGCGCGTGGCTTGTGAGGGGAATTGAAAGGGCACTCCCAGATTGGGAAGAATATTTGGCTCCAGCCGCATAACTGTTATGCTGTTGTGATTATTCCCGTAGCCCGAGACTTTCCCTAGATCTGTCTCGATTTCTCTTAACTGTTAGGTTTTCGTTTGTCGCGCTTGCCCTCTGATAGCTCGGATGCTCTCGGCGTCCCCGCGGGAGAAGCCGACAGCAATGCACCAGTATTTCTTTCGCGACGCGAAGCGCGTGCTGCCCGTGACGCGGCTGCCGCGAAGCACACGGCGGTAGCAAAATCTCCGAGTGCACAGCCAACAGTGGAAAAGGCGCCGCAGATTTCGGCAGTCATCCAGGCGCCAGCGGTCGTGCCCGAGATTCCGATTGCTCCCGATGCTGTGGTGCGCTCAAACGTTGCTGCGTCCAGCCCCGTAGCGAAAGCTGCGAATCGTGCGGTGGCGCGACCACGTACCGGTTCGCCAAAGCGCGCTCGCCGCAACCCCGTGCGAGCTATGGCGTCAATGGTTGTCATCGGCGGGCTTTTTGCGGTCGCAGGGTTGCCGGCTTACGCAGAGAGTGGCCTCTTTGCTGATGAGGGTTCGGTTGTCGCTTCTGCCGAGGTTTCAGATGCTGCCACGGTAAGCGTCCAGTCGCTTACTGTCAGCGCAGACCTCACTCTTCCTGAGCTGAAGCGCGACCAATTCGAGGCGACCTCGCCTGAAGATTTGGCTCTCATCCGTCAGCAAACCGCACTTGCTTCGGCCAACGCGGTTTACGCAGCATCGGGCGCTCGAGCGTTGGGCGACGATTACCCGTGGGCGACAGCGGGCTACAACCTGTCTCCTCTCAACTACTACTACCGCCAGTGCACCGACTTTGTGGCGTGGCGTCTGAACCGCGATGTCGGTTCGTTCTCGGCACCCTTCCGTTGGGCGTGGGCTGACCTGACTCCGAACGGCGGAAACGCATCGCAGTGGAAGGCCGCTTGGGATGCCCACGGCTGGACAGTCAGCGCCACCCCCGTGGTCGGTTCTGTTGCCTGGTTCGGTTGGGATAACCACGTCGCTTACGTCAAGGCAGTAAATGCCGACGGCACTGTTTTGCTCGAAGAGTACAACTACGTGAACCGCGTCTACAGCCAGCGCACGCTTGCTTCTGTTGATGTTGAGGCGTTCCTTTACCCACCTGGGCAGTAGCATCCGCTTGGAGTGCGCGGTGAATGTGCGCCTATGAACAACACCGAACTCGTTGCCGCCTTTGAGGCTGGCAAGATTTCTCCCGCAGAGTTTTCTCATGAAAACCATGTCCGTGTAGCGTGGGGCCTCGCTCGCCACTACGGCAAGGCTGATGGGCTTGAACTGCTCACTATCGGGATAAAGGCGCTCGCTGTTCGGGCTGGCAAGCCGGATGCGTTCCACGTCACCCTCACGCGAGCCTGGTTCGAGCTCATCTCCTCGGTAGGAGATGTTGATGCGGCGCCTGAGCTGTTCGGTAAGTCGATCATCAAGCATTTCTATTCTGCCGGGCGGATTGCTTCGGGTCGCGAGCAGTGGCTCGAACCAGACCTCAATCCGCTGAAGTGGCCGATCCCTGAGCTCGCTGGCGAGCCGACCAGCGAATCGCACTGAGTCCGGGCCGGTCGCCTTCGGCATCCGAGTGCCTGACTCGACTACACTCGTAGCGCCAGCCTCTGTAGCTCAACGGAAGAGCAACTCCGTCCTAAGGAGCAGGTTGGGGGTTCGAATCCCTCCAGGGGCACAATGTAAAAGTGCTGATCAGCGCCAATATTTATCCGCAATCCCGCGGTTTTTGAATCGCGTGTGCCCACAACTGAGGAGCATTGACAATGGTCTCTGCGGTTTTGCCCACGGTTTGATCACAGTTCATACAAAGTACAGACCCGCGTTGGACGATCGTCGAAGCCCTTTCTGAGGCCGTTGCGTCGAGCGTATGACGACCGGTCGTCGGGCTCGATTTCGAATCACCTGTACCCGCACATACTGGCCCAGACGTGCCTCGATTCCCGCGACGGTGGCGGAATTCCCGTGCGCCGAACCCAATCCAGCAGACTTTCGAACGGAGGGCATGGAGCAGTGTTCGGGCAGTACGCTGGACGAAAAAATTTCGAGGCTACGAAGACCAATTGAAGGCTGAAGAAAAGGCCGAAGTCATTGCCGCTGTCCGTATCCATCGCTCTCATGAGGCCAAACTCGCGAGTGCGATCCTGCTCCGGCATGATAAGGGTGTTCACCATCCTGAAGCTTGCCGCTATCAGGGTGATGCTTCATCGACTAGAACACCTGTCGGTGAGGCTCGTATGGTCTGTGATCTGTGAAGTTGGTCCAAGCTTCGCTGATCACTCCGAAGCTTCTGCACTGCCGACGTCACGCGGGTCCGACCCATGTCTGGTTTGGGCCGCCCACGCAATCCCACACGATGAGCTGTCGCCCGTTGGTCAGATTACCGGAGTCAAGATCCAAGCAACGACCGGCGGCCACGTTGCGGAGTTGTCCGTTCGCGAAACGGCTCCATTGCTGGTTGGCGGCCGTCGGCGAGCACGTGGCCGCGGAGACAAGCGCGCCGTTTCCCAGTGAAGAAGGAGAAAGCTGCATGCAGACTTCCGTGTTGTTGAGCGTTCCGTCTCGCTCAAGACTCCAGATTTGGTTGGCCAACCCGTTGCACGACCATATCTGGACCTCGCCGCTCGCGACATCCAGATCGACGCACGAGTTGGACGTGTTCCAAGCGATGGAGCCGACCGCCGTCGTGTATGTCGGCCCCACCCAACTCTGGTTTCGGCTACCTACGCAGTCGTAGATCTGAAGCTGTCGAGCGTTGCTGAAGTCGGCTTCGGGAACGTCGAGGCACTTGCCAGACGCTAGATTGATCAACGATCCGAAGTTGCCTTGTCGCCATTTCTGATTCGGAGCCCCGGAACATGCTGCGATCGACACAAGTGTCATGTTCACGTTTTGCCCTTGTGGCACTCGCAAGCAGAAGCCGTCGGTTGTGAGCTGACCGTAGCTGTCGAGTGTCCACGTTTGGTTGGCGTTGCCAAGACAATTCCATAGCTGTGCTTTGCCGCTGGCTACATCCCGGTCGATGCACATGTTTTGGTGTCCGGTTGAGGTGATCGCCCCCGCGGGTGCGATTCCTTGAGGCGCAGGTGCCCAGGCGGATGATATAGGGGAGAACTCCAGTGAGGTAAGCGTGACTGAACCTCCGATCGCGTACAGTTCGAGCCCAAGGCTTCCTGCTGACGAATCGAATGAGACGTTGTCGCTGAACACCATTTTTCCGCCATTGCCAAAGACCTCTAGCTGCCCACGGTCAACCAACAGTTGCATTGTCACCTCGTTCGAGATGGGTGGTAGCGACATCCCATAAAGTTGCTGCGTCGCGGTGGTATACGCAACGGTGCGGTCACTCGTTCCGTCATTCCGGGTGTGTAATCGGAATCCGAACTCGGTTGCGGTCGCATCGCTGACGGAGAAGGTGGCGTTTAATTCGTAGGTGTCGGCTGAAATTCCGCTCAACGGATCACTGGCTGGATCGGTAGTTATCGTTCGGCTGCCCCAAGTCTGGGTCGACGTGCGGATTGTTGCGATCTCATCCACTGGGTTGCGTGTTAGACGTATTCCCTCTGGATAGGTCGTCAGTCCAAGTTCAACGGGGAATGATGCGTTCCCAGTCCACGTCACGCCAGCATTGCTCGGCTGCCAGCCTAGCTGGACCACTCGCCCATCGGGAAGTTGGTTGAAGGTTTGTGGGGCGTACCAGACTGATGGTGCAAATGCTGCGTCCGACTTGCCCCACTCCATGTTTTGTGGCGTCGCCCAGTCCGAAGTGAAGTTGCCCGCTGAACTTAGGGAACCGATCACGTACTCGCCGCTTGCGTCTTGTAGCACCCATTTCTGAGATGCTCCGCCATCGACATTAAGCAGGTAAAGATCGGGGCATTCGACGAACCATTCCGCGGTGAAGGTGGAACGGTAAGCCCAGTTCAAAAGGTTTGTTGATGTGTAGAACACTGCCCCGGTTCCCGCGCGGAACGTGACCATCACCCACTGGTTGTTGGCCGCGTCCCACTGAATCTTTGGGTCGCGGCTCTCTTGTAGGTCACTTACTACTTTGGCGCCGCCGTTGTACATTTGGAATGACTTTGCGCCATCGGTGGAGTAGGCGATGCTTACGCCTTCGGTGTTGGTAAACAGTAGTATCGGATCGTCGTTGCCCGTTTTGAGCCCAGTCACATTGTTCACATCGACCCAGCCGGCCCCCGACCAGAGATTGCCGGCATGGACTCCAGGCTCGAGCGCGATTGGCTTTTGCGTCCAATGCACTAGATCGGGACTTGTGGCGTGCCCCCAGTGCATAGTGTCCCAAGTGAGGCCGTGTGGGTTGTGCTGGAAAAAAAGGTGGTAGGTGCCCCGGTAGTAAAGCGGGGCATTGATGTCGTTCATGAAACCACTCTGAGGGCTGAAGTGGAACTGCCCGCGGAACGTTTCGTTGTAGTCAGTTGCCGCGTACGGGGACTCGGGGTAGTCGAGCGGTGAACCCGCCTCTGCAGTGGAAGCCGGCGGCGTTAGCAGCAGTCCGAATGACACCGCTATCGCCGCGGCGGCGGCAATGGCAAATCTGGAGCGAGTGGGGGGCGAATGGCGAGCCATGATTATCTCCTTTGACAATCAAACGGAATCAGAGGGGAGGGGGAGGGGGAGCTACGGTGTCGCGCGGAAACCGTAGGAGGATCCGGCGAGGGCTTGAAACTCGCCTGCGGACCCGCAGTCGAGCACCTTAGTGTTTACAGTGCTGCCGTCGAGCACCACAGTTTTCACGCCTATGTTTGCGATGGTGTGGTTGGTGGCGACGAAGTTGTTTGCTCCTGACTTAACTAAAACGATCGTCGGTGTCGTCCCGAGAGGCTGAACGTACGCAGCAGCCACGTCGAAGCTGAAGTGGTTGCTCGCGACCGTATTGCCGCTGCCGTTGATATGGACCAGACCAAACAAGTCGTCTAAACCATTATTGTTGGCTTGGAATGGCGGAAACGATTCTCGCTGTCGAAGGAAGTGATTCGATGCCACCAAATTGTTCGTGCAGCCGCTTTCGAACTGAATCATTCCCGAATAGAAGGCATGTAGCCGGTTGGCTGTAATGCTGGAGTTTGAGCAGGCTTTGAGATGAACCGAACTCTTACCGCGCGGAAAGATGTTGTTTCCTGAGATCAGCAGACCAAAGTGGTTCTCCGCATAGATGGAGAACCCGACGAACCCGGCTCCGATTAAGTTGTCATTGACCAGGCAGGCTTGCCCTGATCCGATGAGTTCAATGCAATTGCCGCATTCAGCGATGAAGTTTCCAGTGACGGATAGTGCGTCGGCTCCAGTGATAACGAGGCCGCGTTGAAGGTAGACCATCCCCATCCCCGCGATGCGCAACGAGTCTGTGTCGCTCGTTGAGCGGATTCCGATCTTTCCGTTAAGGTAGCTGTTCTGATTGGGGCTGAACGACAGCCCGTCTAGACAGAAGTCGATTAGCTCGATCGAGCTCAGCCTTGGTGAACCTCCACGGTTGATTAAGATCGCCTCAGAGTTGCCGTCGGTGTTCTCGACCTTGATGCGGCTACCGCCCGGCCAGACTTCGAACCAGCTCGCGGTACTCCCGGCGTTGTATCGGATGCTTGATGAAGTGAATCCATGGCCGGAGCCCTTGATTTGCAAATAGCTGATATCGATAACAATTCGGGTCTTGAGCGAGTAGTCGCCCGGCGGGATGTAGACAACTGCTCCAGGCTTGGAAGCTTGGGTCGGTTGGTTCGCCTTGATGTCAGCGATGATGCTGTTCACGACCGCACCGATGTCGGTATAGGCGGTGGTGCCGGGAAGCCCTGGGATAGTCCAAGTAGTTACGTCGTAGATGGTCGAAGGCATAGTGGCCTCTCTGCTGAAATGTGGATGGGGTGGGCAAAAATTTAGAGCACACCAAGCAACGTGCTATGGGTGTGCTCGACTGATGTGGTGGCCGCCGGTGTGGGAGCCGCCGTGGCCGTTTTTTCGTGCGTGGTCAGCCACACAGTAATAGCCGCCGTCGATCCCGCAATAAGGAATCCTCGACGTGACAGCGACATGCTCGCGTGCGCAGGCTCAGGTTCGAATTTGTTCATGGAGCTCCCTCAACATTGAGTGAATTGCAAAAAGGTTTTGGCATTCGTGAGTTGCTCGATAGTAGGGCGGGACCGTCGGCGGGTCAAGACTCGGTGCGCCCTTTTATCTGTTTGGCAATTTTTGGCGTTGACTCCGAAAGGCCCGTAGGGGAAACTCGTGCCAAGACGTTTTGCCAAAACGTTTGATCATCGCTATGGTGATCTCAATCACAGTGCGTAGCAATACTGCTACCAAAGAACGGAGTCGAAGTAATGAAGCTTCGCAATATGCGCGGTACTCGTGCCGCATTACTCGGAACGGCTGTACTGTCGGTCACGGCACTCGCACTCTCGGGGTGTGGCGTCGGTGGCGGAACCAACGGAAGTTCCTCTGACGAACTGACAGTCCTTGTCGAAGGTGGCGGCCTTGCAGAGCTCCAGCCAATCGCCGACTTGTACAAGGAAGAGACTGGAACGACTATCAAGCTCGTTGAACTGCCATACGACGGACTGTATGACCGCATCCAGACGGAACTTGGTTCGGGCAGCGTCTCGTTCGATATTGCCGCGCTTGATGCGATCTGGCTGAGCGCATTCGCGGAGGGTGTCGCACCTCTTGATGACCTGTTCACTGACGATGTCACGTCAGACCTCTTCCCCGGACTTGTGTCAGAGGCGCAAGTGGGAGGCATCTACGTAGGGATGCCGATCTTCACCAACTCCGAGATCCTCTATTACCGCACTGATCTCTTCAACGATGAGAAGAACAAGACAGACTTCGAAGCTGAGTTCGGCTACCCACTCGCCGCGCCGACGACATGGGACCAGTACACCGATGTTGCGAAGTTCTTCACTCGCGACACCGATGATGACGGACAGATTGATCTCTACGGTACAGATGTCAAGGGCGCGGTGGAGACTGAATGGCTTGCGACTGTGTCGCAAGCTGGCGAGACTCAGATGGTGCTTGACCCATCCAGCGGCGATGTGACCATCGACAGTGCTGAGCACCTCGAAGCGCTCGACTTCTATACGAGCCTGCTTCCCTACGCCCCCCCTGGTGCTTCGCAGCTCGACTGGGCAGGAGCGCAGAACCTCTTCTACCAGGGCAATCTGGCGATGATGCGGTTCTGGGGTCACGCATACACGCAGACTCCTGATGATGCCGCCGTCAAGGGAAACATTGGTGCCGCACCAATGATCGCCGGCCCGGGCGGTGTCGCAGGCGTACCGGGTGCCTGGTATCTCTCCGTTCCGACAGCGACCACCAAGCAGCAGGAAGCGAAGGACTTCATTGCCTTCGCCTATGAGAATAACGAGTTGTCAGTGGACACATCGTTGGGACTTGTCTCGCGAATTTCTGCCTTCGAATCGCAGGCTAACGTCGAGGGTCGAGAAAACTACCCAGCAATCCTCGAGACACTCAACTCGCCCGCGACGTTCGCGAGGCCCGCGACGCCGAAATGGCAGGAGATTGTGAACACTGTGCTCACGCCGATGCTCCAGAAGGCTGTTGAACCTGGCGCTGACAACGCTGCCCTGTTGAAAGATGCCAAGATGCAGATCGAAGCAATCATCCAGTAACTCGCACTGCAATCTGGGGCAGTCTGTGTAATTGCGGGCTGCCCCGCCATCCGACTCGTTCAAAGGATTCACTCTCGTGCGCCTCACCGACCGACGGTTCGCCTTGCTACTGATGGCACCGGCCGCCGCTTTTCTCGCAGCATTCGTGCTGTGGCCTCTTATTAGATTCGTCTCCAACGGTTTCTATGAGATCTCGCCCATTTCCGGAGGACCCCGAATCTTTGTGGGGTTCGATAACTTTGCCGCCGCGTTCGCTTCAACGGCGTTCCAGGGCGCAGCATTCCGCACGATCGTCTACACCGTTATCGTCGTTGCCCTTGAGTTTGCAATTGGGTTGGCTGTAGCGCTTATTTTTGCGTCGCTCGGAAGCCGATCCGCGGTATTCCGCACTATCTTTATGTATCCGCTCATGATCGCGCCCGTCGTCGCCGGGCTGCTGTGGCGTTTCCTGCTTATTGACAACTTCGGGATTATCAACGAACTTCTTCGCCAAGCGGGAATCCTCCAAACGAGTAGTCAAATCGGATGGCTAAGCGACCCGAACATTGCATTGTTCTCGGTGGCACTGCCTGACGTCTGGCTTACTACCTCGTTCATTACCCTCGTGCTTTTCGCGGGCCTGCAGAACGTGCCGGGTGACGTAATTGAAGCGGCGAAATTGGATGGTGCTCGCTTTTCCACCATGCTCTTCCGCATCATTATCCCTCTGCTTCGACCTGTAATTGCTGTAGCGCTCATTGTTCGGGGAATTGATGCGGCTCGCGCTTTCGACATCATCCTCATTCAAACCAACGGTGGACCACAGGAGAGCACAACGACGTTGAGCCTTCTGGTCTACCGAACCATGACTCGCTACGGCGACCCTGGCCTCGCGAGTGCTATGGGCACTATCTATCTTGTTGCAATGCTCGTGATTGCCACCGCGGCGATATACGCAATCTGGCGCCCAGGGAGTGACAAATGATTGGCATCGAAACTAACCGACGTTCATCACGGCTGATCCTGTGGAGCGCACTCGCAGTAGTTCTTGTGATCTATGCGTTCCCTTTCCTTTATCTTCTGTTCACTTCGTTCAAGACGCCGCTCGATGCGATCGCTGTGCCGCCCTCTGTGTTGCCCTCGGTCTGGACACTAGAGAACTATGTGACAGCGCTCAGCAAGGACGGGGTAGTTCCGGCGCTGATTAACAGCACCGTGACCGCTGTCTTGAGCACGGCGTTCTCCCTCGTGCTCGCGGTACCCGCGGCCTATGCGATCACACGGTATCGCACACCAAGCGGGCAGGTCTTCGTCATGGCAGCGCTAGTAACACGGATGGTGCCCACGATCGCAGTGGGAGCCCCGCTCATAGAGACGATGCGCGTTCTCGGAATCAGCGACACATCTCTGGGCCTTGCTATCGCGCACACCACCCTCTCGCTTCCCCTCTCGATCTGGCTAATGGCGAGCTTCTTCGAAGCCGTCCCTGGTGAGCTCGAAGAAGCGGCTCGGGTTGATGGAGCATCACGTCTGGGAGCATTGTGGCGAGTCGTAATCCCGGTAGTCTCCGGCGGCCTTGCAGTCACGGCGATCTTCGCCTTCCTTGCGTCATGGAACGAGTTCCTTTTCTCGCTCCTACTCACCTCTGTTCGTGCGCAGACAACGCCTATCGTGATCGCGAACTTCCAAACGCAGTTTGGACTCGACTGGGGAGGGATGACCGCGCTTGCTGCGATCTACTCAATCCCCGTTATCCTGCTCACTCTCGCACTGCAGCGTCATATCGTCGCGGGCCTCACTCTCGGTGCAGTGAAAGGATGAACGGTCGCGCCATGGAACGAAATCAGACCTCCGATGGAATTCTGGAGACTACAAACTCCGCTCAGCGGACTTACTCGGCGCGCACCCGACAAGAAGCCGCTTCAGACCTAATGGTGGCAGCGGCGCTGGTCGCTACGACGAGTGGACTCGCGCATCTAGAGGAAGAAGAAGAACTGTGGCAGTGAGAAATGTCGGGATTCGAGATGTCGCCGAAATGGCTGGAGTTTCGGTTACTACGGTGTCCCACGTCCTGAACGACACCCCTCAAATGCGGGTCGCCGCAGACACACGAGCTCGTGTCCGCGAAGCAGCGAAAACACTTGGCTATGGCCCGAACCGGATGGCGCAAGCGCTCCGAACCAACAGGTCAGGGCTCATCGGCCTGCTGAGCGAAGAGATCGCAACCACTCCTCACGCGGGCAGGATTATTCTTGGCGCCCAGAATGCGGCGCGCGAACATGACCTGACCCTGGTCATCATCAACACTGAGCGCGAATCCGGCGATTCACACAGAGATGACGTTCAGGCGCTGATTGACCGGCAAGTGGATGCCGTCCTCTACGCGACGATGTATCACCGTCAAGTATCCCTCCCTCCAAACCTGAAGGGTCTGCCTGCCGTCCTGATCGACTCGACCGACAAGGCAGGCATTGTGCCGGCAGTAGTGCCTGACGAGGTGGGGGGCGCGATCGCCGCCGTCACGCACCTTGTCGAGGCCGGTCACCGACGCATCGGCTTTCTCAATAACGACGACGATGTGCCGGCTGCGCACGAACGTCTGGTCGGCTACAAGGAGGTGTTGCGACAGCACGACATTCCGATCGATGAACAACTGATCGTTCAAGCACCGTCAGAAACCCTTCCTGGTTACGAGATTGCTCGAGAACTCCTAGCGAGACACGACCGGCCAACCGCCCTTTTCTGTTACAACGATCGGATGGCAATGGGTGCCTACCGGGCCGCGAATGAACTGGGTCTGGACATCCCGCACGACCTCTCGATCGTCGGTTTCGACAACCAGGAACTCATCGCGGCCAACCTGTTCCCTGGCCTGACCACTGTGGCGCTCCCTCACTACGAAATGGGCGCTTGGGCCGTCGACACTCTCGTGCACCTGCTTCACGGAGACGACGAATATAAGCTCCTCGCCGACACCCCCACACGCCTCGACTGCCCACTGGTCATCCGAGGATCAGTCGGCACACCACGAGACAACTGAAAGGTTACATAAAATGCTTCGACTGGCCTCGTCCTGGGTGTGGGACTTCTGGATTGCCGATGATGGCGACCGCTACCATCTCTTCTTTTTAAAGGCGTCCCGAGCTCTCCTTGACCCCGACCGACGGCACTGGCGTGCCACCATCGGACACGCGACTTCCACAGATCTCACGACGTGGATCGAGCACGCCGATGCGGTCATTCCGGATGATTCCCCGGCCTTCGATGACCTCTCAACGTGGACGGGGTCAGTAGTGCGTGGCGACAACGGCAAGTGGCGAATGTTCTATACGGCGGTCAGTCGTGCCGAAGGTGGACTCAACCAACGGATCAGCTCCGTCGTCTCCGACGATCTTTTCACTTGGCGCCGAGAACCCGAGAGACAGATTCTTGAACCGGACGCCCGTTACTATGAAACCGCGGACACGAGAATTTGGCCTGACCAGGCTTGGCGCGACCCGTGGGTATTCCGCGATCGGCGCGACTGGCACATGCTGATCACTGCGCGCGCCAACCACGGCGATCCCGATAACCGCGGAGTCATCGGGCACGCAACCTCACCGGACCTCACCCACTGGACTGTTCAGCCTCCGCTGTCCGAGCCAGGCGCCGGATTTGGACACATCGAAGTGGTTCAGACTGTCGTTGTTGACGGCACGCCAGTGGGAATATTCTCTTGCCTTGCCTCCGAACTGTCGCACGAACGCCATGCGGAAGATCCCGTCGGAGGTATTTGGGCGTTTCCTGCCGACTCTCTGACAGGGCCATTCCATCTGGCAGATGCGTACCGACTCACCGACGAGCGACTTTATGTTGGACGGCTGGTTCAGGATCGTGAGGGACAGTGGCAAATTCTTTCATTCCGCAACGACGACGAAAATGGCGGTTGGGTCGGAGAGATCAGCGACCCGCAGCCTGTTCACTGGGTCGATGGCCGGCTGACGATCGTATTGACGAGCCATTCAGAAATGTTGGAAGAACGAGTTCCGTCGTGAATGGCGGCGCGCTAGTAGTAGGGGAAGCGCTCATCGACGAAGTTGTCGACCTCGGCCGTGTTAGTCGCTATACGGGAGGATCGCCCGCGAACGTGGCGCTCGGACTCTCTCGTCTGAATGTTGCTACTCGTTTGCACTCCGCTATTGGGAACGACGAAGACGGGGAGCTAATCCGAAAGCACCTCGGTGAATCCGGGGTGATTATCACCCCAGATTCCTTGACGAATGCGCCGACATCGAAAGCGATAGCCACCGTCGCAGATGACGGATCGGCAACCTACGAATTTGCGTTGAGCTGGGACCCCGTCAACCTCGGTGAACTCGGGGCACCGAAGGTTATTCACGCAGGTTCGCTAGGGGCGTTCCTCGAGCCGGGTTCTGATGTCACAAACGACATCGTCCGACGAGGCGGTGCAGCGGGAGCGCTGATCACGTTCGATCCGAACGTTCGACCGAGCCTCGTCCGAGACTCACGAAAGTCCCACAAACTTTTCGAGGCGCTCGCCTTCTCCAGCCACATCACAAAACTAAGTGATGAGGACGCCGAGTTCTTCTTCCCGGAAAAATCCGTCAACTATGTACTCGATCTCCTTATTGATGGAGGGGTGACCGTGGCCGGGATCACGCTAGGAAGCAGGGGTGCGTGTCTTGCGAGCGGTGCGAATCGCATTATTATCCCGCCAGTCAAGACGGTAGTCGTGGACACTGTGGGCGCTGGCGATTCTTTTATGGCAGCTCTGATTTGGGCCCTCGTATTCAGAAGCGGTGGCTGGGATGGGCATCCGATTTCCCAGCAACAGCTCGAGGACGTCGGAGGGAAAGCAGCCCTTGCTGCGGCCGTTACAGTCTCCCGGCCCGGCGCTGATCTGCCGAGCCTGGCCGAGATCATTTCGCAACTAGCTGCAGCCTGATTACGCCACAAAGGAGAAAATCTATGTCAAGCGCAAACTACTACGATGTGACTAAGTGGCCCGTCGGTAACCCGGCCGAGGACATCGGCGAGGTGCTTAACAGCATCATCGCTGATATCAAGAGCCGACAGGTAGCCACCGATGAGAACAAAGGCGGAAAGCCGGGCGCGGTGATCTACTTTCCACCTGGGGACTATCACCTCCGCACACAGGTTCTGATCGACATCAGCTTCCTCAGGATCCAGGGCTCGGGTCACGGCTTCACGTCTTCGAGCATCCGGTTCAATACTCCCCAAGACAAGTCTCTCGGCTTGCACGAGTTGTGGCCCGGGGGCAGTCGCATTCTTGTGGAAATTCATCTCGACAAGGATGACGAAGAGTCCGCAGGCGCAGCCTTCTACATTGAGCGCAGTGGGAGCCCGCGGATCAGCGCGGTTGAATTCTCTGATTTCTGCATCGACGGGTTGCATTTCACTCCGGACGGCTCGGACCTGCATCCAGAGAACACCTATATAAACGGCAAAACCGGCATCTATGTCGCGAATGCCAATGACTCGTTCCGCGTCAACGGCATGGGGTTCGTCTACCTCGAGCACGCTCTCACTATCCACAACGCTGACGCGCTTTCCATTCATGACAACTTCATTGCTGAATGTGGCAGTTGCATCGAGCTGCGTGGGTGGGGGCAGGCTTCGAAGATCACTGACAACCTCATCGGAGCAGGCTTCACCGGCCACTCGATCTACGCCGAGAATCATGGCGGGCTGTTGATCACAGCCAACAACATCTTTCCACGGGGGGCGAGTAGCGTCTATCTCAACGGAGTCACGCGTTCAAGCGTCACTAATAACCGCCTGCATTCGTTCTACCCTGGGATGGTGGTTCTCGGAGCGAATAGCTCGGAGAATCTTGTGGCTTCGAATCACTTTCTGCGCGATCTTGAACCTTGGACGCCTTTCTTGGGCGTCGATAACGGCCTAGATGATCTCATTGGGCTCCTTTGTGTCAGCGGTAGCAACAATTCGGTCATCGGTAACCACTTCTCCGAGGTCATCGACTCTGAGAGCATCCGCCCGGCTGGTGCGACGCCGGTCATCATCCGGTTAATGGCGGGGAGCTCCAACTACGTCTCCAGCAATCACATAGTGGCAGTGGACGTTCACGCCGAGTCGAGTAATTCCGCCTTCGAAGCTCAGGTAAACGCTTTGCTGACGACTGAGGCTTCGGACAGCTTGGTCGTTACGGCAGTCAAGGTCGATTCCGAGTCAGTTCGAAATACGATCCTCGATTCTGGAAGCGAGGCCGAAGTTGTCGTCGATACGAAAGTTAATGCGTTTAGGGCCACACCTTCTGTCGGCGCCTAGTGGATTGAGACTGCTCACGGTATCGGTTATGTCTTCACGCGGGGATGCGCCGAATCGCGGGGTCAGGCCAGCTGGTGAGCGCGACGGTTCTGGAGGCGGGCGACCGCCCGGGCTGGAAAGGATGGACTGCCGCGACCGCAGCGCCGTGGAGCGAAGCTTTTTGCGGCATCGAGCAAAAGGGTGGGCTGGCAACACTTCGCGACGAACGCGCTACAGCCTTCCGCTATAGCGCAGCCCTAGGGTCCGTCACAATCTGCGCGGCAAGTCGGCAAGTCGGCCAGTAACGGCGTCTGCGGAAACCATTCCTGGCTGAGCGAACGCCCGGCCGTGACGCGTATGAGGCTCGTCCCTTAGTAAAGCCGTCGCAATGGGAGACCGGGAAAGAGTGGGGGGTGTGAACTGCCGCCGATGTCCTGGTGGGGCACAGATATTTTGTTATGTCTCAGGGCATCGGTAACAGTTCGGGTCTGCTGCACTTGAAGCGAGTTGCCCTCCTGGCGCAAGGGCCGCAGATCTCGAACCCGGTCAGTTCGGGTAACATGACATCAATCGCGGCAGCCGAGAAGTTTTCGTTCGCGGTGGCGATCAGGGCATCTATTCCGTTGATCACCAGAGTTACCGCGCAGCCGTCGTTTTCTGGGCCGTGCTGAACGAGCGTGCCATGGCGACATCGTCCTCGACGACAAGAATCTTGAGAATGACGGTCAGGCTACGCACGTCTTGTGCGCACAGTTTCGCGCCCCTAGCTCTTGACAGCACCTGCAGTCAGCCCAGCAATCACCTGACGTTGGAAGATGGCGTAGATGATCAATTGCGGCAACAGTACTAGCGTTGCCGACGCCATCATCCCGCCGTAGTCGACAGTGAACTGACCCTGGAATCTCGACACTGCAAGAGAGACGGTCACGAGATCAGGATCATTGATCAGGATCGACGCGAACGGAAACTCATTGAAGACGTAGACGACGTTGAAGATGAGGATGGTTGCGATCACTGGGCGCATGAGGGGAAGCACCACTGAGGTGCACAAGCGCCACAGGCCTGCGCCGTCAAGGATGGCAGCCTCCTCGATCTCCGTGGGGAACTCTCGGAGGAAACCCGTGAGAAGCAAGGTGTTGAAGGGAATCGACACCGCAATGTACGGAAGAATTAGCGCGGCATACGTCCCGAAAACTCCGAGCGCTAGGTCGAGGCGGTACACCGGGAAGAGAAGGATGTACACCGGCACCGCCAGTCCAGCGAGCACGTAAAACCGAAGGCTCGATTGCACACGCTTGCGGCGGAAGATCATTCGAGTGAACGCAAATGCCGCCATGAACGAAACTCCGGCACCGATCGTGACCGAGATGACACCGATGAGAATCGTATTGCCGTACATCCTCAGCAGTGGCAAGGAAGTGATCGCGTTGACGTAGTTCTGGATTGTTAGCGAGTCGAACGAGAACGGATCACTCAGGATGTTTTCGCTTGGTTGGAACGAGAGTAGGGCGATCCAGAGCAGCGGCAGGATGATGAGGAACGTGATGAGGTAGGCGGCAATCGCTGCGACGAGTCGCCAGCCGCTCAGTCGGCGTAGGGCGTTCATGCTGTCTTCCTTTCGCGGGAGAGCAGCAAGTAGGCGGCGGACACTACCGCGCCAAGCACCGTAACGATCACTGCGATTGCCATGCCGAGCCCGTACTGCTGGTTGGTGAAGGTGATGAAGTACATGTAGCTGACGAGAGTCTCGGAACGGTGAACAGGCCCGCCGCCGGTCAGGACGTAAACGAGTTCAAAGATCTTGAAGACATTGGTAATGAGAAGGATCGTCACGATGGCGAACGTCTCGCGCATCATCGGGATTGTGACCCAAGCGAGCTGTTGCCATCCCCGAGCTCCATCCAAGGCGCTCGCTTCCATCACATCGTTAGGCAGCACTTGAAGCCCGGCGTAGAAGATGGTCATTGCGAAGCCGACGCTGCTCCAAATGAACACGAGGGAGACGGCGTAGGGGGTGAGGGTGTCGCCACCAATCCACTGCACCGGATTGATTCCGAGCGCGGCCAGCAGGCGATTTAGAAGCCCGATCTTGGGATCGAGAATGAAGACCCAGATCAGTCCGATCAGAATCGGCGCGATGATTGCGGGGCCGAAGACCAGTGCACGCAACCCTGATCCGCCAGGGATGCGCACACGCAGCAGCAGCGCGAGTCCGAATGACAGCGGAACGAGGAGCACGATGCTTACGCACAGGATGATGAGAGTGTTTTGCAGCGCTTGCCAGAAGAAAGGGTCCGCACCCAGCGTTGCGTAGTTGTCGAACCCGATGAACTCGGGTTCTCCAAAGCCTTGGAATTTGGTGAGGCTGAAGCCCATTGAGTAGAGCACCGGATAGACGATGAACAGTGAAACCATCGCGAGCGCCGGCGCGACCATCGCGATGATCTTCCAACGCGAACTAATCCAGATCACGGGACGCTCCTCTTGCGGTGACGGGTGGGTATATTGGTTAGGGGCGAGCCCGGCGTGATGAGCGCCGGGCTCGATCACGCTATTCAGCGTCGAATGCTTTTTGCACTAGTTCAAGTGCTTGCTTCGGGGTGAGCTGATCTTGGATAACGCCATAGATGCTGTCGTACATAGCGTTGGCGATAGGGGTCGAGACGATGAGATCCGGTTGGGTCTCAGGGCTTGTCACACCATCGGCTGTTGCAGTGTCCAATGCTGCCTTAAGGGCGGGCTGCTCAGCTTCATCAACCTGAGGAATGTAGGTCGTTACTGGGGGCTGGCCGTTGTCTACGAGCAACTGCTGGGCGTCATCGCTGTAGTAGAACGCGATGAATTTCTTTACTGCGGCCAGCCTGGCCTCGTCTTTGGCAACGGTTGCCGCGACTGAGAACGGTGCTGAGGCGACGTTCATGACGATGTTCTGTTCGCCAACACCGTCGTCGAATTGGGGTCCGGCCCAAAAACCGGCGTCTATCCCGGCATCCTGAATGGCGCTCGACGCCCACACACCGGCGTCGAGCATCGCTGCGTTGCCGCTCGTGAACTGGTCAACTGCCTGCTGGTAGGTCTGAGTTGAGACGTTGGAGGCAAACGCGCCAGCATCACGAAGCTCGGCAATGTTCTCGTAGAGGCGAAGGAAGTCGGGGTTGTCATATTTCTCGGTGCCCGCGAGGATGCCGTCAATTTTGTCTTCGTATCCGAAGCGATTGAGGTCGACGAGAAAACTCCAGACACTGAATGACGACTGGTTGGCTCCGTTGGATATCGTTGTAATGCCCTTGGCGTTGAGCGCCTTCGCAACAGCGACGAGTTCATCGAACGTCACAGGGAGTTCAAGGCCATTATCCGCAAGCACTTGCTTGTTGAACCAGAGGCCAGTGAGGAGCCCTTGGTAGGGCACTCCGAAGATGACGTCATCGGTTGAGAAGTTTGACACCGTGCTCGCGGGGAACTTGTCGGTGAGGTCTAGTTCGTCGAGTACGGGGCGCAGGTCGAGTAGCTTGCCTGCCTTTTCCATCTCGACTGCGGTCGACTTGTAGACCCAAAAAATGTCAGGAAGAGTGTCGCTCTGTGCGGCGATGGACAGTTTCTGGAGGTGTTCAGCAACGGCTTCTCCGGTCACGGCTACAGAGATATCTGGGTTCGCCTCTTCGAATGCTTCGATGATCGCCCAGGTGGCAGGGTCGGCAGTCTTCACGTCCGGGTTTTGCATCGAGAGAGTGATCTCGATGGTTCCGTCCGAAGCGTTGTCGCCGTCTGTTCCGCAGGCGGTGAGAGCCAGCGCGGTTGAGGTGGCCAGCACGCCAGCAGCTATACGCCGCAGCAGGGTATTGCGTGGTGAGTTGTGCACGTTCATCTCCTTCGATGAGATTAGGCTGTGTCGAAACGTTTGTAGAAAAACGTTTGTCTGAAAGTATTCGCTCTTGCGGGCGGTGTCAAGTGGCCTTACGAAGAGGCTCCCTGAATGTAACTTTCTGTCGAATCTCGTAGTTCTAGTTTTTGTTGCAGCCGAACCGTGCGCGCGCTAGGTTCTGGAGCAGCGAGTCGATCAGCGAGCAGCCCCACAGCGGCAAACCCCATGTCGAACGCGGGTTGACGCACGGTAGTGATACGGGGCTCGAAGAGATCGGGGTGGTTGAATCCGTCAAACGTTGCAAAAGCGATGTCCTGGGGGATTCGGATCCCGCTAGCGCTCAGCTCTTCAAGCGCAAGCGTTGCCAACACTGTGCTCGTTGCGATCACGGCCGTCACGCCACTCGCTGGCAGCATCCGAACAGCATCTCGTGTTGCTTGCGCATCCGTGCCAGTGAGAACTACTTGGTCGTCGCCGTTGAGCCCGGCCAGCATTACGGATTCGGTGAAGCCGTCGAGTCGCTCACGCAATGTTGGCACGCGAGTATCTCCCGCAATTACTGCAAACTTGCCGTGCCCTGCGCTGATCATGTGCTGAATCAGTCGCCGCATAGAGTCCCGATTGTCCGCTCCGACCTGATCGAAAGGGAGTTCTGAAAACAGACGGTCGAGTAGCACGATGGGTGTCTTCTCGGTCTGAAGTGAAGCCATAAGCTCGGTGTCAGGCTCGGCGGCGCAGGCCAGGATTAATCCGTCGACTCTTCGATCTAGGAGAGTGTGCACAGCACGGCGTTGTCGCACGGCATTCTCGGCAGAGTTGGCGAGCACGAGTGTTAGACCGCGTTCTGCCGCCGCTTCCTCGACCCCATGAACCATGTCGGCGAAGGCCGGCTCCCCGGCATCAGAAACAACGAGGCCGATGCTGTCAGTTTTCGACCGCCGCATCGCTCGGGCCAGAGCGTCTTGCCGGTATCCAGTCTTTTCGATTGCTGCGACTACGCGGGCACGGGTTGCAGGCTCGACATTCCGGGTGCCGTTGAGCACATGCGAGACAGTGGAGATTGAGACTCCTGCAATTCGAGCAACTTCCACCATTGAGGCCATGGGCACTCCTCCTCCGTCGATGCGGCAGTTTTTTGCACCGCTTTGCGCAAATGTACACGACGGCGCTTTCTCCGCCAATCTCCAATTAAAGGCTGGGTTGGTTGCGAAGAGAGCCTCTCGCCCCTACTATCGGGATGCGCAAACGTTTCGATGCGCTTTCGACAGGCTTCGCCGTTTGCGCGAATCGAAAAGTTAGGACAATGGTGACCGATTACACTCCCGCCGGCATGCTCGGCGATCTCACCCGCGCACGCACTGCCCGAAGCGCTCGCGCGTCGAGCTTTGACCAAACTGGTCGCAACCGTGATAACTGGCTGATCATGCCAGGGGAAGAACGCATACTGGCCGACCTCGAAGGCCCAGGTTTCATTACCCATATATGGATGACCCAGTCGTGCCGCATCAATCCAGGCCCCGGTCAGATCGATCCAGCGGTCGTTGGCGTGCCCATGCTCGAGATCCACAATGCTCTTGGTGTCAGTTGGGAAGTGGTCGACCCTGACTACTACCGAAAGATTGTGTTCAAAATCTACTGGGACGAGCAGGAGACTCCGAGCGTGATCGCACCTCTCGGCGACTTCTTCGGCCTGATGAACTCGCTTTCGGGCAGCTATGACTCGCTGCCTCTCTCTGTTTCCGCGAAGGAGCCTGAGCTACACACTTTCGGTGGAAGCGCCGCGTTCAATAGCTACTTCCGGATGCCGTTCGGAAGCCGGGCGCGCATCGTGGTCGAGAACCAGAACGATATCCCGTATCTCCAGTACTTCTACATCGACTACGAACTCACGCCGGAGCGGCTCCCCGAAGACACTGTGTACTTCCACGCTCACTGGCGACGGGCCCTTCCCAACAGTGGCTGGGCGCCCGACCTTCAGACAAACAGCATCGAAACGACGGTGCCGAATCTGAACGGTGCTGATAACTACGTTGCGCTCGAGACAGAGGGACGCGGGCACTACGTGGGGTGCAATCTCGCCGTACGACATTTTCAGGGCTCGTGGTGGGGCGAGGGCGACGACATGATTTTCATTGACGATGACACCTGGCCCCCCAGCCTTCACGGAACAGGGATGGAGGACTACTTCGGGCATGCGTGGGGGATGCAACGGAACGCCTTCCAGTTCAACGGCACGATCGTTCACGAAGAAGACGTCCCCGGCTTCCATCACAGCTACCGCTTCCATGTGGTCGATCCGATTCGTTTTGAGAAGCGCATCAAGGTGACATTCGAGCATGGGCATGGCAACCATCTTTCTGATGACTGGTCGTCCACTGCCTATTGGTACCAGACACTGCCTTCGCCGCTCTTGACGGTCCCTCCGGTCGGGGAGCGACTTCCGTTGCGTCCGGTTGAGCGGATGATCGAAGCGGCTCTGCCCGCACTCACTGCTGACCAAACGGCCGCGCGGGCTGCGGCCGCAGCACGAATGGAGCGCTTCACAAAGGCCCGGGACGACATGCGCGCCCAGCGCCAGCTCGAGATCAACGACTGGGAGGCGGGAAATATCGCGCAGGCCCGCGACATCCGAGCCCGTTTCGATGCAGGAAAGGCGGATGCCTGATGCGCCCTCAGTTTCACTTCACTGCTGAAGCGGGCTGGATCAATGACCCTCACGGAATCACCTTTCGCGATGGCCAATACCACCTCTTCTACCAGTTCGTTCCAGACAGTGTCTTCTGGGCGCCGAACTGCCACTGGGGCCACGCCACGTCCCCAGACCTGTTCTCGTTTGACGAGCTTCCGTTAGCGATTGTTCCAGGCGATGGCGATGACGGAATTTGGACCGGCTCGCTCGTAACCGATGAAGCCGGCGCGAGCACGATCTTTTACACGTCTGTTGTTCAGCCGAACATCGGAATCGGGCGAGTCCGTACCGCCACTCCCGATGATGAGTCCTGGGCCAATTGGACTAAGGGACCTGTCGTTGTCGAACCGCCCGCAGATTTAGACATCATTGCGTACCGGGATCCCTACGTATTCCAGGATGCTGGAGGGTGGACAATGTGGATCGGCGCCGGACTTGCGGATGGCACGGCAACGGCCCTCTCGTACTCGTCTCAGGATCTGGTGAGTTGGAGCTACAACGGGATCGCGGCCCAGCGCTCAACCAACGAGCGCGAACCTGTCTGGACGGGCGCACTGTGGGAATGCCCTCAGCTCTTTGAACTGGACGGGCGCCATGTCTTGGTCAGTTCTGTCTGGGACGATGACGTGCTCCACTACGTTGCGTATGGCGTTGGCTCCTACGAAAACGGCATCTTTACTGCAGATTCGTGGGGGCGTCTAAGCTATGGCGAGAGCTATTACGCCCCATCGTTCTTCCGTGACGAAGAAGGTAAGCCCAGTTTGACATTCTGGTTGCGTCATGTTGAAGACAAGCTGGCGGGATGGGCGAGTGCTCATAGTGTGCCCCACACGCTATCGCTCATAGGCAATGTCCTTGTGGCCACACCGCACGCTGGCCTCAAAAAGTATCGCGACGTGGTGGCTACTGGAGACCTGATCAGAGGACACTCGGCTGACATCGACTGGAGCGGAGGCATTGCGCTCCAGATTTCCTCGGGGGAAGTTCTTGTGGCGAGGATTGAGCGAGGCGATGAACTGTTGACGCTCACAGTCGGCACTAACTCCTGGCAACAGCCCGACACCGGAGCGGAAGTTCGCATCATTCTCGATGGGCCCGTACTGGAGCTATCAAGTGAAAGTGGAGTATTGGCAGCGGCGATCACTCAATTGGGGGATGCGATTACTGTGACCGGCAACGGCGGGGTCACAGCGAACCGCCTCTCGCGATGACTCACATCCTGAGTATTGGTGAGGCGCTCATCGACGTTGTAGAACATGAAATGCGAGTGGATTCTTACCTTGGCGGCAGCCCGCTTAATGTTGCTGTCGGAGTCGCGCGACTCGGAATGTCTACTACATTCCACTCCCAATTTGGTGTTGACGAAGGCGGCCGCCTCATTGCACACCAACTATCGAGAGCAGGCGTCGAGGTCACTCGCAGTTCGATCACCGCTGATCTGACATCGAAAGCTTTCGCGACGATCGATTCCACCGGCTCAGCCACCTACGAGTTCGCGATTCAATGGGATCCCTCTCCGCTACTTCCAGCTCCAGCGGCAGACGTAGTTCACGTGGGATCTCTCGGCTCGTGGCTAGACTCTGGGTATGCGACCGTGGAAGCTAAAGTTCGCGAACGCCGGCCCCGCTCGGTCGTGACTTTTGATCCCAATTTCGAAGCAGGAAGTTCCTTCGCGCGCTCACCCGCCATCGAAGTGTCGGATCGATGGGCCGAGTCGCCTCATGCGGCGACAGCGCCGCGATGGAGAGCTTCTTTCTCGAGAACGTCTTGGGCCGCCGATCCTGGACCTCCCCCGAGCAACTGCGCATCTCGGTCGTAACCTTGATCGAGCGGACTTACCACCGGCGGTGCCGACAGCCCCGACTGGAACGGTTGACCCCGATCGAATTCGAGGCCATTATGAACACGCCTGCCACACTGGCTGCGTGACTAGAAACTGTCACCTACTCGTGCAGCAGACCAATGCAGTTTGCCCACATTTTGCCCACAACCGTGGGTAAACAACACAGATCCTCCGTGGCTATTGTCACTCTAGAACGCTGAATTCCCGAGGCTTTTGGGCATCCGCCTTTTTCTCATAGTGCCGTGGCGAGGGTTCGAATCCCTCCAGGGGCACAGCCTTTTTTGCCTTCTGACCAGGTATTTGTTCTGTGGTCAGACCATGAAAAATCCGTTTTTGCCCACCTTTTGCCCACTCTTAGAAAACTCTGACGGCAAACTCGAGCCAGATTCTATGGCGTCCATTGCGCTTCGTTCGTCGTCTCAGAACGCCGAAATCGAGCGTTTCGAAACTCTCTTGGCTCGATAAAGAACTGAGCATTCTGCTCTCTGAGTCCCTGGCGCGAAGGTTGTCAGACGTTGACGAAGTTCCTGGACGGCCGCGTTCTCAGCAAGCTTCGGGCCCAACCCGGTGCGAGGACCGAGGCGGCGCAAAGGAGCCGGTCGACACGTAAAGCCCGCAAACGCCGAGGAGCGTGTCCACACGGCTACTGGTCGATAGATTCGGCGCGTGGACTTTGAACACATCGCCGTCGTGTTGGACCGTTAGTCAGGGGGCCGCAGCGCGCGGGCGGTAGGCTCAAACCTGATTGAGGGTGTCGACGCATGGGAGAGCTAATGGCCGAGCGCAAGTCAGCGAGAAAACCGATCGCAGATCAAATGTACGACGTGTTGCTACATCAGTTCATGTCGGGGGAGCGCGGAGCGGGCGAGAGTCTGAACATTGGCGCACTCTCTCGCGAGCTCGATGTCAGTCAGACGCCGCTGCGTGAGGCGCTCGCGCGCTTGGAGTACACGGGCCTTGTTCAGCGTGAGGCGCTTCGTGGGTACCGCGTCGCACCAATGATGACGCGCGCCGAAGTCGAGCAGCTGAAGGAAGCGCGTCTTGTGCTGGAGCCCCGTCTCGCCTACTGCGCCGCGTTGCGAATCACGCCTGAGTTTCTTGCCGCGTTGCGTGAGAGCCTGAACGAGTTCGAACAGTCAGCGGATGCGGCTGACATGGAGACCGAAGGTTTTGACCTGTATTGGCGATCGGACAACCAGTTTCACACGCTGATCGCGGAACAGTCGGGTAACCAGTTCTTGGCACTCGCGTACGCGGCGCTCAGCGGCCAGATTCAGCGGTTCCGACTCTTTTCCAAGTTTGGTCGCACGGGAGCACGTCAGGCAGCGCCCGAGCACGGTGCGATCTTCGATGCGATCGTGGCGGGCGATGCGGACAGTGCGGCAGAAGCGATGCGCCTGCACGTTCTCGGTGCTACGGAGCGACTTTTGGGGAGCTAAGTCGGCGGCAGCGCTCATGGACAAACCAGTGAGAATCCAATACTATAGTCAATAGTATTGGAAGGAGATGCGATGGAGCAGATGAAGCAGGCCGCGGCGCGGTATACCGCTCACCCTCTCGTTGAAGGGTTTCCCGGCAAGTCCAGCTCGCACGGCGCCTTTGGCTGGAGCAGCCTCTGGCTCCTAGACGATGGCACACGCCGTGTACTGGTCGATGCGGGGCAGCCCGCCTACATTCCTCTGATTCACGAGTCGCTCGAACGTCTGGGTCTGACCGCGGCAGACATCACGGACGTATTGCTGACCCATATGCACTGGGATCACGTCGCAAACTTTACGATGTTCCAGAACGCCGTCACCTGGGTGGGCGAGCAGGAACTGGCATGGGCGGCAGAGCAGCCAGCAGGAACCAAGTTCATCCCTGACCTGCATGTGCAAGAGCTCATGCGCCGTACCGAGCGTGTCGAACGGATGCGGCCGGGGCAAGAAGTGCTGCCAGGAATCCACGCGATTGCCGCCCCCGGTCACACGCCTCATCACCTGGCATTCTTCACTGAGCGCGCTGAGCAGTCCCTCATTTTTTCGGGGGACTCAGTGAAAAACATTCACGAGCTGGCCACTGCGCACGTTGACTCCACCATGGACGAAGACGCGAGCGTTCGCACAATCGATCGCTTGCGTTCGCTTCTGACCGACACGAGCGCGACTCTGCTGCCCGGCCATGATGTCGGCCTCAGAATTATCGATGGTGAGGTGCAGCGCCTGCGAGAACAGCGCGCCCAGATCAGTTTCTTTGCCGACGCACTGAGCCCCGAGGCGGACCGCAGCATCGGCTGCGCCGACGCCGGATGAAAGGACAATCATGACTTCCGTCCTCTATACAGGAGGCGCTGGCCGCATGGGCCGCGTGATCCGAGAAGGACTCGCGGGGAACTATGAACGCGTGGTCCTATACGTGCGCAGCGAACCGGTCGAACACCTCTTCGCACACGAAGAGGTCGTCGTCGGTGACCTCAGCGACCTGGAGGCCCTGACCGCGGCTGCCCAAGGCATCGACGTGATCGTGCACCTTGGAGCTGTCGCAGACGAAGCGTCATTCGAACGCATCCGCGAAGCCAACATTGACGGCACATACAACGTCTACGAGGCATCGCGCCGCGCGGGAGTGCGCCGTATCGTGTTTGCCAGTTCCAACCACATCATCGGGTTTCACCCCGCCTCCGAACGTCTCGACGAGAGCGCTTCGATTCGCCCAGACTCGTACTACGGCGTTTCGAAAGCGTTTGGCGAGGCACTGGCGAGCCTGTACTACGACAAGTGGGGAGTGGAATCGGTGTTATTGCGCATCGGAACGTTCCGTCCCGAGCCCGAAGATGTGCGCCAGCTTGCGCTGTGGTTGAGCTGGCGAGATGGCATTGAGCTGACTCGCTGCGCGATTGAAAACGGTCCTGTGGGATGCCAGGTTGTTTATGGTGTCTCGGCAAACGCCGATGGCTGGTGGGATGCGCAGGCCGGTTGGGCTGCTATCGGATTCACCCCGCAAGACAATGCGGCGGAGCACGCGCAGGACGTCGACCTTGACGTTCCTGCCCCCCAGTATCACGGCGGTGCATTCACCGCCTCTGAGTACCAAGGAGGAATCTGGTGAGCGAAAACACCACGTCCCACGATGTCATAATCACTACCGCGTTCCTCAACCCGGGCGACGAGGTAGACACACTGCTGCGTGGTGCCGGTCTGACGACGCGCCACGAGCCGAACCTTGCTGCCTATTCTGAGGTAGACCGTCGTGCGATCTTGGCCTCAACGCGCGCCATCATCGCGGGAACTCAGCCGCTGACAGCGAACGATCTTGCCAGCGCTCCGAACCTGCAGATCGTCGTACGAACGGGTGTCGGGTACGACAGCGTTGACGTCGAAGCAGCAACGATTCAGGGTGTTCCAGTCTGTGTCACGGCGGGCGCTAATCGTCAGGCCGTTGCCGAACACGTTTTCGCACTCATGTTGGGTGTTGCCCGTCGTGTTCCCGAGAACGTCACCAACCTGAGAGCAGGGACCTGGCAGCAGCTCTCGGGCCGCGAGCTCCGTGGCGCGACGTTGGGAGTGTTGGGTCTCGGATCCATCGGCAAGGCCGTGGCCACGATTGCCGCAGGTTTCGGCATGAAGGTCATCGCCTATGACCCGTACTTCGACGACGAATTCGCTTCAGAACACAATATTGCCCGTGCGGAGCTTGACGACGTTCTTTCGCAGGCCGATTTCGTGACGCTGCATCTGTTCCTCGATGACTCGACGCGAAACCTCATCAATGCGGAGCGCTTGCGTTCCATGAAGAACGACGCGGTTCTGGTTAACACGGCTCGTGGCGGCATTGTTGATGAAGCGGCCGTTGTCGACGCTGTTCGCGCCGGTGTGATTGGCGGCGCAGCTCTGGACGTGTTCGAGCAGGAACCCCTGCCTGCAGACAGTGCGCTTCTTCACACGCCTGGCATCCTCGCCACGACCCACGTCGCGGGCGCAACCCGTGAAGCGCGTGGCGAGTCTGGTCGTATGGCCGCAGCCAACGTGATCAGCGTTCTCGCGGGGGGCGATGCGCAGTTCGTTGTGAATCCGGCATACCGAGAAGACGTAGCATGATCATCCAGACATCGGGCGGGCAGCTCCGGCTGGCAGCCAACCTCAAATGGATGTACACCGAGCTGCCCTTCGAAGCACGATTCGACGCGGCTGCGGCTGCAGGTTTCACGGGGGTTGAATTTGCATCCCCCTACGAGCTCCCTGCTGCGCGCGTGCGAGAGTTGCTCGATAACGCCGGCCTCACGCAGGCGCTGATCAACACCCCCGGTGGTCCTGCGGGTTCCGCTACCGCCATGGGCACAGCGTATGTGCCATCCGCTCAGACCGTATTTCGTGAGGGCGTCGAGCGGGCACTCCACTACGCAGATGTGCTCGGCAACCCCATCGTCCACGTGATGGCTGGCCTGCGTCCCGCGGAAGTGGACCCGGAGTTCGCCTTTGCGACATACGTCACCAACATTGGCTGGGCTGCAGCGCAGGCTCGCGCGGCTGGCGTTCACATCGTGCTCGAAGCGATCAACAAGCGCGAGCAGCCAACCTACGGCTTGGCTTCGATGGAGACGGCGGCCGCAGTAGCTGAAGCCGTTGACCCTGGCACCGTGGGCGTGCTGTTCGACGTCTATCACGCACAGGCCGACCGCGGCAACGTGATCGAGCGGTTCGAGCGGCTTGCCCCACTGGTCAAGCACGTACAGATTGCGGATAATCCCGGCCGAGGCGAGCCCGGAACAGGGGAAATTGCGTACGAGCAGGTGCTTGCACGGATTGCCGCCAGCGGCTACTCCGGATGGGTTGGTTGCGAGTATGGTCCCGTCGGCGACACTGACGAAGGCCTCAACTGGATCGAAAGGATTACCCAGTGAACGCCGTGAAAATCGCCCTGATTAGTGCGACAACGCTGGCCATTGCACCGGCAGCAGCCGCGGTGAGCGCGGCAATTCCGAACAGCACGGTGTGGAATCTTCTTGACGACCATCTGCTTTCCGATCTGAAGCAGCAAGGGGAGATGACCGCACCACTCGCTGCTCGCATGGACGTTCTGATCGAGTCCGCCCTCGCTGGCGGGGCGGACGGTATCTTGCTGACGTGCTCCCAATACGGCGTGCGCGCCGACTACCGTGACCCCGCAACCGACGGTGTTGCCGTGTTTTCCGCGGACGGACCGCTTTTCGAAGACACCGTAGCGCTCTCGCCCGCGAGCGTTCTCCTCGTCGCGTCACTGGAGTCAGCGGCTGAAGACAGCACCGCGCGCCTCAAAGCTGTCTTTGCAGCTGCAGGCGCGGCGACCTCCATCCACCCCATCGTGGTGCCCGCCGCGGCCAAACCTCTCGCCGTTGCCGAGCTAGCCGCCCACCTGGGCGCCGCTATTTCTGCGGCGAGCGAGCCCTACGACGTGGTCGTGCTCGCTCAGTATTCACTCGCTCCCGCGGCCGAGGTGCTGCGTGACCATATCACCGTGCCTGTCCTCGACGGTCCGAGTGTTGCCGCTTCGCGCTTGCGCGCCGTGATCGAGGGATCACCACGATGATTGGCGTCATTGCTGATGATGTGACGGGTGCAACCGATGTGGCTGCGGCCCTCAGCCGCGAGGGCCTGCGAACGCTGCTTACCCTCAATGCAGAAACTCCCGTCACGGGAGATGCTGACGCCATCGTGACTGGCCTGAAGACCCGCTCGATCCCGGTGGCTGACGCCGTAGCGACGAGCCTGGTGGCGCTACGTACGTTGCAGGACGCTGGCGCCACGCGCTTTTACTTCAAGTACTGCTCGACGTTCGATTCAACGGATGAGGGGAACATCGGGCCCGTCACTGAGGCGCTCGCCCAGGCTCTGGGAGTGTCGACGGTGGTGACGACCCCTGCGGCCCCCATCCACGGGCGCACCGTGAGTGACGGAAATCTGTACGTCTTTAACGTTCCGTTGCATGAGACGCACATGGCGCACCATCCGATCACGCCGATGCGAGACTCGAACCTCGTGAGCCTGCTCACTCCGCAGGTGCAGGGCACTGTCACAACGCTGCCGCTTTCTGCAGTGCATGCTGGAGCGGCTGTAGCACGCGCCACGATCACCGCAGCCGAGAGCGCAGGTATTGCACACGTGATCGCAGATGCCGTTGACGCCGCCGATCTCGCGGCAATCGCCGAAGCTGTAGACACCGCAGTGCTGACCGCCGGGTCTGCCGGTCTCATCGGTGCAATTGCCGGACGTCAGTTCGCATCCGGCCGCACAATTTCCGCACCGCCCGCCGGACGCACCGCGATCATCGCTGGAAGTTGTTCGCGACGGACTCTTGAGCAGATTGCCGCGTTTCAGACATCTGGTGGACCCTCGCACCGCGTCATTGCAGAACCAGGCCAGACGGCATTGGAACTGGCTGAGGCAGCGTTGACGTGGTGGGATAAACAGCCCGCAGAAATCTCCGCGCTGATTTACTCGTCAAGCTCGGACGAAGAACGCAATGACGAACTGCCAGAGGCCGGTGAGCTGTACGAACAAGTGGCAGGAATCGTCGCCCACGGACTGGCGTGCCGTGGGGTTCAGCGCATGCTCGTCGCAGGTGGTGAGACGTCGGGCGCAGTGATCCGTGAACTCGGAACCACGGTTGCTGTTGTGGGGGATGAGGCTGCCGTAGGTGCGCCCTGGATTCATGACGTGACCCATGGCGTGCACCTCGTGCTGAAGTCAGGAAACTTTGGTGACATCGACATGTTCACCTCCGTTGTGGGAGATGCAAGCGATGACTGACCTACGTAAAACTGTCGAACGCGTGGCACACTCTATCCACAGGCGCGGGCTCACTCATGGTCGTACGGGCAATCTGGCGGTACGCGAAGGAGATCGCATTTTGGTGACCCCAACAGGTGTGAGCATGGCCGATGTCTCGAGCACCGATCTATCTGTGCTCGATGGTGAGGGTCGTCATCTCGAAGGTCCTCCACCGACAAAAGAGGCGTTTTTGCACGTTGCCGTTCTTCGGGCTCGACCGTCGGCGCACGCAATCGTGCATACGCACTCGGTGCACGCTGCTGCGCTATCCTGCCTGGCTGATCTTGACCAAGATGACGCGCTGCCACCGCTCACCGCGTACTACGGAATGCGCGTTGCGCCACTGCAGGTCCTACCGTACTTTGCGCCAGGCGATAAGGCAGCGACCCGTGCCGTCCAGCGAGCTGCCACGCGCTCGCACGCGCTGTTGTTGCGCAACCACGGGCCAGTGATTGCCGGCGCTGACCTCGACTCGGCGTTGGATGCGCTCGAAGAACTCGAACACACCGCGCAAATCTTCTTCCTCACATCAGGGATGCGCACCGCACCCCTAACGACGCAACACCTCGCTGCCCTGCAGCCTCAGCCCCCTCAGGAGCCCAAAGCATGATCACGCTATACAGCGGACTCGTCGTTCGACAGCCGCTCGTTGAAGAACTTATTCCAGCGTTCGAAGCCGCTACGGGTGATCGCGTCGTGGCAACGTTTGAGCCGACCACTGTGCTGCTCGACAAGATCGCTGGCGGCGAGCGTCCTGATTTGTTTCTGGGCGTTTCGGCTTCCGCGCATGACCTAGCAGCTCAGGGCATTCTCGATGAGGAAACCGTTTCTGACATCGCAGTCTCGGCCGTCGGGTTCGCGCGGCTAACTGACACACGGGCGCCTGCTTCAGATACCGAAGAGGAATTTCTTCAGTATCTTTGCGACTTTCGAGTCGCGTACACGCTCTCTGGCGCCAGCGGTATTCATTTCATGAAAGTGCTGCGCGAACGTAACCTGCTCGACATTATCGACGAGCGTGCCGTGCACTTTCCCGCAGGTCTCACCGCTGAAGCCGTGGTCGACGGTCGTGCAGATATTGCCATCCAGCAGGTATCCGAGTTGCGCTCCGTGACAGGTGCGCACGTGGTGGCTCCGATTCCGCACGCGCTGCAGTCATACGGTCGCTTCGCGATCGGCGTTGGCGTTTCTGCACCTGCATCTGCCCTGGCATTCGCGGCGACGCTCACCGAAGCGCGCGCGCAAGCGGCATTCGCGAGCGTTGGACTCAGCGCACCGTAAGGCCCCACGCTCACAACCTGCTGCGCAGACGCAGCGGAAAGTTAGGAATCATGACGAAGAGAAAAGTGATTATCGACACCGATACGGGTGTAGACGACGCACTGGCGATCATGCTGCTTGCAGCGGAACCCGACGTGGAGATCCTTGCGGTGGTCAGCGTCTTCGGAAACTGCACGGGCGAACGTGCGGCAGACAATGCGCGATACGTGCTCGACACCTGCGGGCGCAGTGACGTTCCGGTCTACCGCGGAAGCGATGTTCCCGTTAAGCAGGAGCTGCGCCTGAACCCGGGCATTCACGGCGAAGACGGGTTCGGGAACACCGGTTTGCGCCCCGCGGTCTCCGTTGCGACCGAGCCCAGCGGTGTTGACGTAGTGCTCGAACTTGTGCGCCAGCATCCCGGTGAGATCGACTATCTCGCCATTGGCCCGCAGACGAACCTTGCTCGCGCGTTAGAGAGTGAACCTGATCTGCTGAAGATGCTACGCAGCACCGTGATCGTTGGCACGCTGGGGCCCGCGCTTTACCGCGACACCGAACCGTGGGCTGATCGCCGCTTCCGAGTGTCGCGTGATCCCAACGTGACGTTTGACATCGACGCCGCTGAATCTGTCGCCGCTCACGAGGGTGATGTGACATGGTGCGGCCCCTATGTCACGCGCCAGGCTCTCGTTCCCGAGAACTTCTTCCTCGAGATCGCAGAGTCGACGGGCTACGCACCCGCCAACCTGATCACGAAGATCAGTGCGGACTACGCAGGATTTTACAGCCGCTCGTACCCACAACCAGGGGACGAGCGCGTCATGGGTATCAACGACAGCATGGCCGTCGCTGCCCTTCTGCGACCTGATCTGATCACGGCATCCGTGCAGCGCCCGTTGCAGACGTTCCAAGATCCAGCGACGGGGGACCGCTACTTGGCCGGTGTACACCCCGTCGAGGATGAGACGCGACCCCTGCACCGCGTTGTGGTGGACATGAACTTTGACGGCGTTCTGCGAATGATCGGCGAAGCCCTGCGCAGCCCCCTTCCTTGGCGCTAGAAAACAACGAGAAGGCCCCCTGAACTCGAGCTGAGTTCAGGGGGCCTTCTTATTGCTTCTTTAATCGTCGTAGGAGCGAGCGCGTATCCACGGCATGGGCAGGAGTTCGATGGGTTCCGCTGCGGCGACGACACCGTCCCCAGTGTCGACGAGGACGCGTAGATCCTGACCAAATTTCGGGATCAGTTCACGGCACACCCCGCACGGATTGATGACGTGCGGAACATCGTCACCCCTGAGTCCGACAGAAACGATCGTGGTGATGGCTTCCTCGCCGCCAATTTTCGCGTTGGCGACCGCGCTGCTTTCTGCGCACACCTTGACGCGCGGGGTGGCGAGACTCACGCCGAGATACACGGCTCCCGAGACGCCACGTGCAGCGGCGGCAACTCGAACCGCGCCAGGATCATGCACCCGTGACAGGAGTGCGGCGGCGGCATCGATGAGTTCCGCGTCTGAAGCAAGAAGTTCTTGAGTCACAGTCGTACCTTTCTAAGTGTCCGGGAGAAAGACGAAGCCTTCGACCGTGTCTAAAATCCACGGCCGAAGGCTTGTGCTGCTGGCTGCGCTCAGAGTGTGCAGCCGTCCGTCGCTCTAGTGCTTGGTTCCGAAAGCGGTGACGGACTCGACGAGCGCGTCTGCAACAGCTGCCGCGTCAATGTCCAGCAACACATCGACATTGGGGACTCCGCCCCAGCGGTCAACCATCTGGACGACCGTCTGTCCGCGGGTGTGCTTGCCGTCGAGTTCGACATCGACGCGCAGATGGCGCATTTGGAACCAGTCGGGGTTGATGGCGTATGCAACACACGGAACATCGTTCAGGTGCATGCCTTCGATCTTCCACTCGGGCATCTCAGTGGTGTCCTGGTGGCGGTCAGGATAGCCGATCATCTCGCACAGGGCCCGGCCCATGGGCGAACCCGATGTCCAGAGCTTCTCGACCCGTTCAGGAGTAACCGAGAATTTGCGGCACACGTCGAGACCGACCTGTGTGAGCTTCGCTCCAGATTGGATGACGATTTCGGCAGCTTCGGGATCGTTGAAGATGTTCGCGCTGGCAACAGGAGAGGCATTTCCCCATGTGAGAGCTGCTCCACCCATATAGATGATCCGGCGAACGTTCTCAGCAAACTTCGGCTCCAACGAGATCGCGAGAGCGACGTTCGTGAGCGGTGCGAGCGCCATGATGCTGATCTCGCCCGGGTTCGACATGACGAGCTCGATCATCTTCTGCACGGCCTCGGTGGGGCCATCAGCGCCGGGAGCTGGATCGGGGTATTCCCAGTACCCAACTCCGCTGGGGCGGTGAATGTGCTCGGCGAAATTTGGCTCGCCTACGAGAGGGCGGGGAGCACCAACCCAAATCGGCAGGTCCGGGCGACCCGACAGGTGCGTGATCTTACGTGCGTTGGCGGTTGCCTTCTGAACGTTCACGTTCCCGAAGACGGTGGTGAGCGCCTCGACATGGAACTCGTCCGTTGCGAGTGCCCAGAAAAGTGCGCCGGCGTCGTCGATGCCGGGATCAGTGTCGATGATGAAGCGTTCCATGGTTCCGTTCTTTCTAGGGTGCCTGTATCGGTGGGGAACCTCTGCGCGGTACCGCCGACGTCGCCGACGGTACCGCGCAGAGAGTTCGCCTACTTACCGACGAAGATGCCGTTGCGCTTCTTCGCTGCGAGGTACAGAACCACGCTAATGGCGCACAGGGTGGCGATGTATATCGGGAACATCCAGAACGTGCCCTCGCCCTGCGTCCACAGCAAAAGATACGAAGCGGTGCCACCGAATAGCGCAACGCCTACGCCGTAACCGAGGCCGAGGCCCGTGCCGCGAATGTGTTGGGGCAGTAGCGAGTTCGAGACCGTGACGAAGATCGTCATGTTGAGAAGCAACACGATTGCGCCGCCGAACATAACCCCTGCGAAAGTTCCGATGCCGGGCTGTGTGTAGAGCAATGACAGGAAGATCGTCGGAATTGCCAGGACGCGAGCAACGACGAATACCTTCGACATCGGGAAGCGGTCAAGATACTTGCTGAGGAACAGTGCGCCAAGAGTCATGAAGACTCCGAAGCCGGTGGTGATACCGAAAACAGCGGCGGGGTCTTCCTGGAAAGCAGCGCGCGCGAGGTTGGGCAGACCGGCGATCCACGTGTAGTTATAGGCCTGAATGGCACCGACGATGAAGACGGTCGCCAAAACGCTCAGCCAGTACTTGCGCACGTCGCCCCATACCGAGGGGAGCTGCTTCTTCACAACCTTCGCTTCGCGTGCGCCGTCGATGTTGAGCGTCTCAGGCAGCGTGGTGCGCAGCCACAACACGATGAGACCGAAGAGACCGCCGATGATGAACGGAATGCGCCAGCCCCACTCTGCGAGGTTGTCACCCACGAGCAGCTGCGTGAGGAAAAAGATCGACAGTGGTGCGAGCAAGTTTCCGAGGTTGTTGAAGAATCCGAAGAAGCCGGAGACATAACCGGGACGGTTCGGAACCAGTTCGAGTGCGTAGGCGGTGCCAAGGGGTGCCTCAACGCCGGCAGACAGACCCTGCAGCAGACGCATGGCGACGACTATGACCGGCGCGGCGACACCGATGGTCTCATACCCCGGCAAGACGCCGATGACAAAGCTGCCAAAGGCAACGGCTGTGATGGCGAAGATCATGATCTTGCGGCGGCCGGCTCTGTCGGCGATAGACCCGAAGATGACGCCGCCAATGGGGCGAGCGATGAATCCAACGGCGAAGACGGCGAGTGCATTCAGCGTCGATGCGAGCGCGCTGTCTGCGGGGAAGAAAGCGGCCCCAAGGTACGAAGAGAGTAGCCCGAAGATCGCCCAGTCGTACCATTCGAGGGCGTGGCCCCAGCTGAGGGCGCGAAGGTGCTTACGCTCGGTTTTGCTGGCTTTGCCTGTCAGCTGTGCTGACGAGGGCGCCGCGACGTCTTGTACGTGCATGGAGCTCCTTTGCTCAACTCTCCCGGAGGATAGTCCTTTATATCTGCGAACGCCTCGGATCGGGCGGCAGGTCTCATCCCACTATAGTATAGCGCAAGCTATTTTGCGCATTCGGGTTTCGTTACGGGGGGGCGACGGTGAAAATTCCCGTAGTTTCGCCCGAAGAAGGTAATCTCCTTCAGCCACATCGGCGCCCCGATTGGACTTCGCGTCACCGAAACGATGCCGGACGTCCGCCGGTAGGACGAGCGCCTGACCTTCCACTGGTTGCTGCCAGCGAGCACAATGAACCAGTATCAGACGAACGACGCCGACCTGCCCGAGGCCGCAGCTTCGGCCTCGGATCGGGACCAGTCATCGATCCGGACCCGATCCCGGGTCAAACGTGCGTCGCAGAACCCTTAGTGCCTAACGTCGTCGGCCAGCCCGTGCGGCGAATTCGTACAGCGGCGTGGGCCTGAGCAGCGCGCCGAGCGGCGTTGTGCCTTCGGGCACCCCTCTCGAGGTCAGTTTTTCTGCGCCCAAAAATTGATACCAAACCACTTCGCGCAGGGCGCCGAATCATCTACATGTCACTCACCAGAACACTTCGGGCACCGAAAGCCACCCTCGCAGGTGCGCTCATCTTGCCAGCACTTCTCGTCGCGCTTTCAGGATGCGCAGGTTCGCAACCGTCCCCAACGATGCCGTCAGCGACAAGTGGCACCGAGCAGTCTGCCGAAGCCGGCGAAAACGTCGTTACGACTATCGGCCTGAAGTTCATGCCGAAAGACCTCACCGTCAAGGTTGGCACCACGGTTACCTGGCAGAACGGCGAGACGATCGGCCACACCGTGACCTCCGGAGCCTGGGGCGATGTAAACGAATCAACGGGTCTCCGCGGTACGCAGACACCCGACGGCCTCTTTGACCACGATCTAGCGCCGAAGGGTCAGGAGGGCGACACGTTCTCTTACACCTTCGACGAACCCGGCGAGTACTTCTACTACTGCCAACCGCACTTGACCATGAACGCAAGCGTCACGGTCGAACCGTAACAATCCGTACGACACAACACACCATCATCAAGGAGAAGAAACAATGCGTAAAATCACAGCAATCACCGGTCTCGGACTCGCCGCGGTACTAGCACTCTCGGGCTGCTCAGCTGCAGCAGAGTCGCCCGCCACTACCGACGACATGACCTCTTCAGCGGTCACTGACACGGTAAACAGCGACGGCTCGACGTTGCGTGCAACGCTAACCGCACTGCTCGCCGACCACGTCTACCTCGCCGGTGCAGCCATTGACCAGGCACTAGCCGATGGTGGCGACCTCACGACGGCAGACGTCGCTGCAGCAGTTGAAACCCTCGACAGCAACTCGGTTGAGATCGCAGCCCTCGTAGGCTCGGCCTACCCGGACGCTGAGCAGCCTTTCCTTGATTCATGGCGCTCGCACATCCCGTTCTTCGTGAACTACGCGGTCGCAAAGGCAACGGGAGACGAGGCTGGCATCGAACAGGCCATGTCAGACCTGGGTGGCTACGCGGTATCGTTCGGCCAGCTGATCAACTCTGTTGTTCCTGAACTGCCGGCCGAAGCCGTACAGGCTGAGCTTGAGATGCACGCCACGTCGCTCGTTGCAGCGATTGACGCGAACATCGCCGGTGACCCTGCCTACTTCTCGCTGTTGAAGGAAGCTGCAGGCCACATGCCGATGACGGCAACGGCACTCGCTGGCGGAATCGCAGCCAACAAGGGTATTCAGTAAAACCACTCTGTGAATGACGCCGGCGGGGAGCGAACGAATCGCTCCCCGCCGGCTTCAGCATTTCCAGAAAGTTATCGAGAGAGAGCAAGGACATGAAAATTTTCATCATTGCGGCACGAATCTGGATTGCACTAGCGCTTTTGGTTAACGCCTACGTGCACTTCGTCCTCGCGTCTCCCTTCGATGCCATCGTCGGCTCACTAGTCAGTCAGGGTGCCCTGTTCCGCATCCAAGGTGTAGTGAACATCCTCGCGGCCGTCCTGATTCTGGTGGTATATCGGTGGTGGACTGGGCTGGTCGTGGCAGTGATTGCGGCGGGCGGCCTCGCACTACTGGTGGCATCGGTATATGTTCCATTGGATTTGAGCGCAATCGGGTTCCCGGTGATCTACGAACCCGTGTGGTATCCCGACAAGGTAATAGCAGTTGTCGCACAGGGCCTCGCGCTAATTGGCGGGCTGGCGCTGGCGGTTGTGACTCGTCCTCGTGCAGCTCAGAAACAAACTTGACCTGATCAAACTCTCGCAACGACTGTGTGCTGGCGCCAACGACATCACGGTCTGCTCGGCGGTCTTCAGATATCGGCGTTAGAGTTCCGATGCATCGCGACCATCCCCATCCTGTTTTCGAAGGGATTCGATCGATCGGATGCCCTCTGGGCGGCCCGCGCGCACCCATAGCGCCCACAGTGTGGCTGCTATGAGCGCTGCAGCCGCGAGGCTCACGAGGGGCCACCCGCGGGCAAGGTTGACGATAAGCGTGAACGCCACAATGGCCGCGCCGATCACGTTGAGGACGAAGCGTTTGTGCTGGCGGGCCAGATGTGTGAACCGAGCCATCGCTAGCAAGCCGGAGAGGAAGCTCAAAAATACAGCCACCGCGTAGAACAGTACGAGCCGCTGGTCGTCAGCGCCGGTGGCAGCGAGGACGACCATCGAGAGAGCGGTGAAGAGTACGAGACCCCAATATGGGGTGTGGCGCCGATTCACACTCCCCAATGCCGCAGGCAGAATGCCCACGGCGTTCGTGCCCGAAGGATGCACCGCGAGCGCTTTCAGTAGCCCCGGGCCCGCCTGAAAGGAAGAACTTGCCGCGGCGAGCAGTAGCAGCGCGGTCATGAGCTGGAAGAGTCCAAACAGCGGGGCCGGGGCGACGTGCCGGGCAAAGTCGGCAATGAGAGTCGACCCCTCGTCGGGGATGCTGATGCCAAGCCGTGTCGCTTGCACTGCGAAGGTGAGCGTGAGTACGCCAACGATGCCGAGAGTGAGCCACAGTGTGAGTTGCCCGAACCAGCGGCGACCATCAGAATCGAGTCCGCCGAGCTGCGCAATCGCCGTCGAGGGAGCCTCGACACCGGTCGCGAGCGCCATCGCGACGGGAAAAGCCAGTATGACGGCGACAGCGCCCGCAAGCGCGTTCGGGTCGGCAGCTGCCGAATCGTCGAGGACTGCCGAATCGAGTGGCGCGGCAACAACACTGAACAGGAGCACCGACGCTGCCACCGCGACGAAGCTCACCGTCATCAGCGCGAACAGGATTCGCCCAAGATTTCCGAACAGGGACAACCCGCCAACAACGGCCACAAGCGCGAGGGCAATCAGCAAGCGCCACGGCGCAAGCACGGGAAAGTAGGCAATGACGGCCGATGCGGCTGCCGAGACGCTAATCGCGATGGTCAGTACGAAGTCGACCACGAGCGAGCCAACTGGCAGAAACGACCAGCCGTCACCGAAGGCTTCACCGATGGCAGCCGATGCTCCACCGCCATCCGGATAGCGGGCGATCAGAGCCCGGTAGTTCAGGACAACGAGCGCGATGATCGACACCACGAGCCCCATCGTCGCGACGAGCAGGTCGAGCCGACCATCCAGCGCCCGGAGCGCCGCTTCGACCGCGTAGGCGACCGAGGATACAGGGTCAGCCATGAGCGTGAACGCGAACGCAAGAAACAGAACGACGCGAGAGCGTAGGAAGGGCACGCGGCGACCCTACTCCGGTAGCAACCTAGTCCGTCGCGCGCCGCGGCGTGGCTGGGGGAAATTCGGGTGCTAGCCTCACGCGCGGGCTGAGGTGCGGAACACGCTCACCAGGTCGAGACCACGCCCGCAACGGAGCCGGTTGGGACCATGGCAGCGTGCGGGATGCCGGGCCGACTGCTTTCGCTTAGGTATAGTCGAGAGGGTGAATGAAAAAGATCTGCTCGGCCTCTGGTCGGGAGCACGGTTGCACATCGTAATGGCGCAATTTGCGCCAACCTTCCTGCTTACTGTTGTCATTACCGCGCTTGCTCTAGACGGATTCGATGGCAGCCCGGTGGCCGTGCGAATAGCGGCGGCGGGAATCCTACTCGCCTCGGGAATTCTTGGCTCCATCGCTCAGTACACGGCCGCCAGCGAAGCGAAAGCCGTGGCGGTCGATCTGGCGCAGATCGAGAGTCCGTCCCGGCTCGTGCAGCAGATCATCCAGACCGCATGGTGGACGACGATCGTGAAGTTCGTCACCCCGGCGATCTTCACCGTGATCTTCCTAGCGATCCTCTGGGAGCTGTTCATCGCAGGTTAGGTGACCGCCAGGCAGCGATCTATGACGAGCGCATCCCGATCGACTAGTGAGCTTCGCAGCAGATCAGGCTGCGGACTGCGGTGTGAAAGCTCCGCTCGGTAGGTCCTTCTCTCCGGCAACGATTGCGTCAACGATGCGGCGAGCAACATCGGCGGGGTCGAAGCCGGTGGGCATGGTGGGCGCGGTGCCAGCGACCGGCCTAGTGGCGAGCCCCGTCTCGGTGTGGCCGGGTCGGGCGTCAAGGAGCCGGATGCCGTCGCGGCGCAGTTCGCGGCCCGCTGCCTGCCCGAACGCGGCGAGTGCCGCTTTGGATGCGGAGTAGGCGGCCATGTTCGCTGTAGGGGATTCGCTGACGATGCCGCTCAGGGTAAGAAAGAATGGGTCGCGCTTCGCTGCCGCTGACTCGAGCAGGGCGGGGCGTGCTGCACGGAGCAGGCGCATCGGCCCAAGCGCGTTTACGGTGAAGAGCGCATCCATTGTCTCGTCGTCGGCGTGAGATGCCGGACCAAAGGCTACTACTCCGGCCGCGTTGATGACACCATCGAGCTGCCCATGGGCGCCTAGGGCGGCACTGATAAGTTCGACGCCAGAGCCGGAATCGCGAAGATCAGATTTCACGAATGTTCCTGGCACGGCCCGGGCGCGCACTTTTTCTTCTGATCGCCCGTGGAGGGTCAGGATGGCGCCTTCAGCAGCCAAAATTCGAGCGATCGCGGAGCCAAGGCCCCCTGAGGCGCCAACGACAAGAATGGAGGATCCTGCAAGCGAAGTCATACGCAAACGATACTGTTTTCGGCTGTGGAAAACCCCAGCCGCGGTGGCGTGGTGGCATGACAACAGGCGAGCCGGAGACACCGTGGTATGCGCTCGCCCCGAGGGGGCCTTCACACAGCTTGATTCGAGCTCGCACGGGCTGACGACGGCCGAGGCCGACGCGCGCCGCGCTAGGGTTGGGCCGAACCAGCTGGAAGTGCGCAAGCCGACGCCCCCGTGGGTGGTGGCAGCGCGACAATTTCGGTCGCCACTTATCGCAATTCTGTTGGTTGCGGCGACAGTTGCACTGTTGCTGCAGGACTGGGTTGACGCCACGGCGATTCTCATCGTGCTCGTGCTGAACGCGTCGATTGGGTTCTGGGAAGAGACGCACGCCGAGCGCGAGATGCGTGCGCTTGCCTCGCTCACGGTGCCCGCTGCACGCGCTGTGCGTGACGGCCACATCATCCGGCTTCCCGCGGTCGACCTCGTGCCGGGCGATGTTGTCGCGCTCGAGAGTGGCGAGCAGGTGGCCGCCGACGTGCGCGTCATCGAGGCTCATGCCCTGCAGGTCGACGAGTCGATGCTGACCGGCGAGTCAGAGCAGGTGCACAAGACTTCCGCGCCCGTTTCCGAGCATGCCGCAATGGGCGACCGTCACGGGATGCTTTACAGTGGCACCTTTGTCACGTTCGGTCGCGGCCGCGGTGTTGTCGTGGCAACGGGCCGCTATACCGAGTTGGGGCGCATTAACGAGCTCGTACAGACCAGCTCGGAGCGCACGCCGCTGCAGCAGAGTATCCGCCGCCTCGAGCGCCGTATCGGAATTTTCGTGGCCGCTGTCGCTGTCGCTGTGGTCATCACCGGCCTGTTGCTGGGGGAAAACCTCGAAACAGTATTCCTGTCAGCGATCGCCATGGCCGTCGCGACGATTCCTGAAGCTTTGCCGGTAGTGATGACCGTCGCGCTGGCGATCGGTGTGCGTCGAATGGCAGCCCAGGATGCGATTGTGCGCACGCTGCCCGCCGCTGAAACGTTGGGCTCGACAACCGTGATCGCGAGTGACAAAACGGGAACGCTCACCGAAAACCGGCTCACCGCCGAGCGCGTGTGGATACCCGGCGGCGATGCAATCGACGTGTCGACCCTGCCTCACCAGCCGAGCGGCGTGCTGCGCGAGATCGTCATGGCCGGCGCCCTCGTCAACGAGGCGCACCCGCACGGTGATAATGAGAGTGGCTTCATCGGTGACGCTGTCGACGTGGCGCTCGCCGTGCTTGCGCGCTCGCTCGGGGGGACGAGCGATGATGACGACCTACCCGACCAAGTGGCCCGACTCCCGTACGAGCCGCAAAACCGCTACTCGCAGTCACTGCGCCGTGGCGGGCACGGCGACGATGCCGCGCTCATGCTCTATGTGAAGGGTGCGTCCGAACTGGTGCTATCGATGTGCAGCTCAGAAGCTGGGGGGGGAGTACCCTCGACGCTGCCGCGCGCCAGCGAGTGCAGGATGCACACGATCAACTGGCCGGCGACGGTTACCGGGTACTGGCAATCGCCTGCCGTACGGTGGCCGACAACGAGCTGTCAGGGCCGGAGCTGCCGCACCCCGCCGGCTTGCAGTTGCTCGGGCTCGTTGCGCTCACCGACCCGCCGCGTGAGGAGGTCCTCGAGTCGATTTCACTCTGTGTCGGAGCAGGGATGCGCGTCATTATGGTGACCGGCGACCACCCGTTGACCGCCACCACAATCGCGCGTCGGCTCGGCATCGCCGACTACGACAACGTGATTACGGGCGACGAACTCGACGACCTCAACGACGCAGCGCTAGCCGAACGTGTCGCTCACGCCGGAGTGGTGGCGCGGGTCTCACCCTCAGACAAGCTGCGCGTCGTGCAGGCGCTGCAGGCCAATGGCGACACGGTTGCTGTAACGGGCGACGGCGTGAACGACGCGCCCGCGCTCAAGGCGGCCGCGATCGGCGTCGCGATGGGCGAATCGGGCACGGACGTGGCGCGCGAGGCCGCAGATGTCGTGCTCACCGATGACCGCTTCGCCACCGTTGTCGAGGCGGTGCGGCAGGGGCGCATCGTGTTCTCGGCGATCCGCAAAGCTACCTTCTTCTTGCTGTCGACCGGATTTGGCATCATGCTCGCCGTCGCCATCAGCTTCTTTTTTGAGCAGCCGTTGCTCTTGATACCCGTGCAGGTGTTGTGGATTAACGTTGTTACGAGTGGCCTACAAGACGTTGCGCTCGCGTTTGAGCCTGCGGAGGGGGACGAGCCGCGGCGACCTCCGCGGGCCGCGCGCGAGGGTATCCTGTCCCGCGAACTGTGGGTGCGCACCGTGATGTCGGCGAGTTGGATGGCGACCGTGCTGCTCATCACCTTCCAAATGGCGCTCGCCGCGGGCTATGAAATCGAGCACGTACGCACCATCACGATGACGGTGTTCGTTCTCATGAGTTTCTTCCAATCGGGCAGCGCGCGCACCGAGCGCCGCTCGCTCTTCACCATCAGCCCATTCAGCAACCCGTTTCTCATCGCGACCGCCCTCGGCTCGCTCGGGTTGCAGTGGCTCGTGATGACCTGGCCGGTCAGCGCGGGCGTGCTGGGGCTTGTGCCGCTCACCCTCAGCGAGTGAGTGGGGTGTGCACTAGCCGCATCGACCCTGCTGGGGTTCATCGAGACGGAAAAATTTGTGCGACGCATGCTGGCTCGGCGTACGAGTGCGACTGCGGTCTAGACAGGCTGGTGAGCACGCTGCGTCAATCTGGAGAGCTTCACCTCACCGATCGGCTCTTCGGCGAGCAGCGGCACGAGCGCGATCCGTGGGCTGAGCGCACGCACGCGGGCGATCTGTTCGACTTCGTTCGCGGCCCGCTTGCGCAAAAACGGCGACACCGGGTGCGTGGCAGCGATCGAATTGTTGACTACCCAGCCCCATGGGTGAATGCCCGCACGTTCCAGGTCCTGCTGTAGCCCTTCGGCTTCGAGTACGGGGGTTGTTTCTGCCAGGGTGACGAGGATGACCTTTGTCTGCGCCGGATCCTGCAGGCGCATCAGCGGCGTAACGAACGTGAGGCTGTCACCGATCTGGCGGGCGATCTCGGTGGTACACGACCGATATTGGATGCGGGGTCGGTGCTCACCAGCAGAACTTGCTTGCCGCGGGCAGCGATCTCGAGCGCGGTCGCGCAGGCGACCGAGGTTTTGCCGACGCCTCCCTTGCCGGTAAAGAAGAGGAATCTGGGTGGATCTTCGAGAAACTTCACGGTCGACTCAGCAACATCCAGTTCCACCGCAGCAGCCGCCGGCCGTCTTCTGGGTGAGCCCGAGGTCGAGACGCTCAGCGGATGTCGTGGCAGGGGTGCCGAGGCCGGCAAGGTCGTGCAGCGCCTCTTTAGTGGGATATGCGCCGGTGGCAACGGTGACTCCATCGACGACGGTCAGCGGCAGTCCCTTCGACCCGACGGTGTGCATGAATGCGCGCACCGTTTCATCGTCTGTGAACGCCGTGGGGTCGTTGGCCAGGTTATGGCGCGTAATGTCTGCGCCCAGTTCTTGAAGGCTGCGAACGTCTGCGGTAACGGTCACGAGTGACTGGTCGATGTCGGCACCGCACACTCCGGTGTCGCAGCAGAGGGCAGCTTCGTAAATATGGATCGTGGGCATGAGGTTCTCTTTCTCGCTTAGGTAGAACAGGTCGGGGGGGCGAAGTTGGCGGGCGCGTCCACATGGATAGCGACGCCGAGGGCCCGGATCGCCTTGGATTCGACCGCGTACTGCACGTTCATACCCCGGCGCTCCTTTGAGACAAGTCCGGCCTTCTCCAGCGTCTTTAGATGATGGCTAACCGTCGGTTCCGAAAGCCCAACGGCCGGTGCTAGGTCGCAAGTGCAGGCTTCCTTGTTGGGCTGGTTGAGCATAAACGCGATGAGCCGAAGACGCGCAGGATCAGCCAGTGCCTTCAATCGCACCGCGAGACGCACCGCATCATCTAGGGGAAAGTCCGGAGTTGATGACAGCGGCGCGCAGCAGATCGGCGACACATCATCCAAGACCGGGAGAGCTTTAGGCATGGTCCCAGTATGGCACTTATTAGACATATATCAAATAGTCAAGAAGGCGTTGTTAGCAAACCGTATGTCCGCTTCTGGTTGCCGTTCGACGGTTCCTGTCGTCGCCACTGCCCACTGGTCTGCCGACGTATGTACCGCACCGACTCGACAGCGTGGAACTTGTTGAGGTTCGAAGGCTGCGCATCCTAAACGCGATTGCTAGCGGCGAACGCAGGTAAGCGCAGCAAGCCCATGCGGTTGTGAATCGGTCGCGGATCATGGTTCCTACTTTGGGCGAGTTCAAGAACCAGTAGCAGGATGACCCAACTATGGTGTGACGCAGAGGAGCGTTGCGCTGCCGTCAGGGGAAAAGGTGACACATCATGTGGTTCGATTCGTGGTCTGACCTCATCCGTATCGCGCTTGCGGGAACAGCGGGATACGCCACTCTCATCATCGTCTTACGTATCTCGGGCAAACGCACCCTGTCACAGCTCAATATCTTTGACTTTGTCGTGACGGTCGCGCTCGGCTCCATCTTGGCGACAGTCTTGTCGAACACGGATGTGTCATGGTCGGAGGGCGCCGCAGCGTTCGCACTTCTTGCTGTTCTTCAGTTCATTGTTGCGTGGGCTACATCTAGGTGGCCGCGTGCCCGAGGCGTGGTCACCTCCACCCCAGTGCTGCTGTTTAGCGACGGGACGGTCCGCCACCAGGCACTAAGGCGCGCCCGCCTTACCGAGTCTGAAGTGCATCAGGCGATCCGGGAAAGCGGAGCGGGTGACCTAGCGGACATTCGAAGCGTCGTCTTGGAATCCAACGGGAAACTCAGCGTGATCTCTGCGAGTAAGTACGGGGACGGCTCAGCGCTCAAGGATGTGAAGAACTAGGCGCCGACTCGAGCGCCGACACCGCCGGATCTGTCGTGATCTCGGGATGAGTGCCGCTGAGCGTCGAGAAGAAGCAGAGCACCTTGGTTCGGATCTGATTTGTCGCCTGGTCTTCGCGAACTGAGCGCGGCAACCGGTACTAGAGATTTCCGATAAGGATGCTCGAACTAACCGATATCGTCGTGTGGGCCGTGATTCACTCGCAGCACTCGGACCTCCCACGGCCGAAGAAGGCCCATGCTCTCGTCGTAATTTCCGAGGACCCACTCGCCGACGACATTGTGATCGACGTTGTCCCCGCTCAGGTTTGCTGCGACAGTGAGCGTAACCCCATCCCAGAATCTTTCGTAGACAAAAAGTGAAGGATGAAGCGGCTCGAGAAGTCGAAAATTGCCGTGAACAACAACAGGATCAGCGTGGCGCAGCGCGATGAGGGAACGATAAAACTCATAGACCGATGACTCAACTCCCACCTGCGACTCTGCGTTCACCGACACCGTGTTGGGATTCATCGCGATCCATGGATCACCCGTGGTAAAGCCTCCGGCGGAGCTCCACTGCATCGGCGTCCGAGCGTTGTCCCTGCCGATTCGCTGGATCGAGGCGATCGCCACGTCGGGAGGTGTTCCCGAAGCAACTGCTTCAGAGTAGTAGTTGAGTGATTCGATATCACGAACGTCGCCGATGTTCAGCCCGGCAACGTTGGTCATGCCGAGCTCTTCGCCCTGATAGATGTACGGCGTTCCGCGTTGCAGATGCAGTACCGCACCAAGCGCTTGTGCGGACTTTTCGCGATACTCGCCGTCGTCACCGAAACGGCTTACCGCCCGTGGCTGATCGTGGTTGTTCCAGTAGAGACTGTTCCAGCCAACCTCTCCGAGCCCGATTTGCCACTTCTCCATCGACGCTTTAAGTTCGACGAGGTCGAGCGGGCGTCCTTCCCACTTGCCGGTTGGCCCGTGGTCGAGACCGACGTGTTCGAACTGAAAAACCATGTTGACTTCACCGCGGGATGAATCGGTGAAACGTTGAGCCTGATCAACGGTGACTCCGGGCATCTCTCCGACAGTGAGATACGCCTGGGGCCGCCCGCTAAATACTGACTCGTGCATCTCTTGGAGGTACTCGTGAATATGTGGTCCGTAGCTAAAATGCGGGAAGCCGTCACCGAAGCGTGAACCGGGATGCGATACGCCATCAGGCAGGCCCGGTTCCTTGGAGATCAGATTGATCACGTCCATGCGGAAACCGTCGACCCCACGGTCGAGCCACCAGCGCATCATCGAGTAGATCGCTTCGCGAACCTCTCGATTCTCCCAGTTGAGGTCTGGTTGCTTCTTCGAGAAGAGATGAAGGAAGTGCTGCTCGGTTTCCTCGTGCCATTGCCAAGCAGATCCAGAAAAGAACGACTCCCAGTTGTTCGGCTTGTCCCGCCATATGTACCAGTCGCGCTTCGGACTTTCGCGTGAGGATGAGCTATCTATAAACCATGAATGTTCGTCGGAGGTGTGATTGACGACGAGGTCCATTACGAGCTTCATCCCGCGCGAATGGATGTCTGCGAGTAGATCGTCGAAATCTTGCATCGTGCCAAATACTGGGTCGATTGCCTGATAGTCACTGATGTCGTAGCCGTTGTCGTCGTGGGGTGACGAGTAGATCGGAGAGAGCCAGATGACGTCGACTCCGAGATCTTGGAGATAATCTAGGCGACTGCGGATTCCCGGGAGATCTCCGATCCCATCGCCGTTGCTATCGGCGAAACTCCTCGGGTACACCTGATAAACAACGGCACTGCGCCACCATTCGGCGTTAGGAACTAAAACAGTGTTCGTCTTCTCAACGATTGTCATTGTCTTCGCCCTGTCTGCTCGTGGGATCAATCAGCACGAGCTGCCATACGGCCAAGGGCGGGAGCACAGCGAAGGCGAATTCGCCGTCGACCGTAACCTCCACATCGATCAATCGTCCAAGTCCGTCTGGGTCGGCGACCTGCACTCGTGGCACGCAGCCGGGGATTCGACGGATCTTTGCTCGGCCAGCGCCGACGTCGGCGGTCGGATTGCGGGGCGCGTCCCATAGAGAGTCGACCTGGCCGACCAGATTGATGAGATGGATGATCCGGCGACCATTGGATTCGGTGACTCGTCGCCAGATCTCGCCCGGCAGGCCAGTTTCGCCCACGATCGCGGACTCGAAAGTGACATCCGTGTCATCGTTGTATGCACCCACGGTCGCACCGGTGACATCGACGATTGAGGTGTCGAGCAGCAGCTCATCGTGCTCGACGAGGAAGTCGTACCACCGTTTCAGGAGCTCTGCAGTTGAGGGTTCGACGGTGTGGTTGCGCACATAGTAGGGGTCAACGAGGATTCGGTCGGCCTCGCCGGCGAGCAGATGGGTGGCGCCGTGGGAGTAGAGGGCAGCCATCGTCAGCGCGGTTGCTCGATCGGATTCCGCAGTTGGCGCGGAGTCATAGACGTGCTGATAGGCCGCGATGACGATCGGTTTTGATCCGGCCACCGTTCGTGCACGCGTGACCACTGACGCTAGAGAGCCCAGTGTTTCTTGGGGAGACCAGACTTCGATATAGACGGCGTCTTGCGGCGACGAGCCTGTGCTCCACGTCGGGAAGTCGTTGACGTTGTTGAATACGAGCGTGGCTTCGGGAAGTCCGCTCCGCACCGTATCGATCATCGTGGTGAATGATTGGGCCACGTCAACGATGTCACCATCAGGGCGTCGTGCCATTTTCGGGTAACCGTATTGGTCGAGGTGGAATCCGTCGAAGCCGACCGAATCGACAGCTGCGGTGAGGTCGCCGACGAAGTGTTCCAGCCAGTCCGGTGCGGCTGGGTCGACGAGGAACAGGAAGTCTCCCAAACCGTAGGGTGCTTGCGAGCCATTCAGCAATGCTTGATGTTGCCAGGCCGGCCATTCATCCGGCCCTACCGCGTAGACGGCGGCGTACCCAAGGGCTTTCGCTCCTGCCTGCTGTACGACCTGGACTAGTTCTCGAACGGTTGCGAGCGAGATCGGCTGCGCGAGGGCATCCGTGTAGTTCTCGCCTCCGCCCATGAGCTCTGCGTGCCTGTATGCCCAGTCGTAGAACTGGACTCCGGTGAGGTGGAGTCGACGCACGGTATCAGAGACACCGGTCAGGTCTCGGTTCGGGGAGTAGTCCACGACGAAGCCGTAGCGAAGACGCGCTGCACTCTGCTCCGCCACCTGTACAGCGCTCCGCACTGTGGACGTTCCGTCGCTGAGCTCGATTCCGTAGGACCCAATACCGAGTCCGGGGAGTGCGATTGTGGTTGACCCGTCGTAGTCGAGTTCCAGCACGGAATCCCCGAGGTACCAGACGCTCATTTTTCCTCGAGGCGCATCTCCTCTGATCTCGATCTCGACGAGCTCTCCCGGGGTAAAGGTTGACTTGGTGGGAAGGAGTTCGATCATCCTTTTACTGCTCCTGATGTGAGGCCCTGCACGAAATAGCGTTGGAATACGAGGAAGACGATGATCACCGGCACGATCGCGATCATTGATGCCGCGAATACGAGTCCCCACTGCACGGCGTTGTTCCCCTGACCGGCAAAGAGTTGTATCGCAATCGGTAATGTTCGATTCTCTGGTGAGTTAGTGAGGGTGAGCGCGATGGTGAACTCGTCCCAACACGCCAGGAAGGTGAAGATCGTCGCTGTAGCAAGGCCGGGTTTGGCTAGGGGTAGAGCGAGCTTCCAGTAGCGCAGCCAAGCGTTGGCTCCGTCGACCTGCATCGCTTGATCAAGTTCTGCCGGGATAGATTCGAAGAACCCCCGGAGGAGGAACGTATTCAGGGCGAGAGAGCCGGCGACGTAAAACACGATCAACCCCACGAGCGAATCCAACAGGTGCAGATTCTTGGCAAGGATGAACTGCGGAATGATCAGCATGATCGCCGGGATCATCAACCCGAGTAGGAGAACCCGGAACAGAGTTTCTTTGAAACGAAACCGGAATCGCGCGAAGGCGTAGGCCATCATCGAGCTAACAAGCAGCGAAAGTGCGGTCGAAATGACCGCAACTATCAGCGAATTCATGAAGTATCTGACGAAGTCCGACGATTCGATTGCCTGCTCGTAGTTCGCCGTGGTTGCGGGGTCGGGGATGAACTGCGGTGGGTTGGTGAAGACGTATGTCTGCTCCTTGAACGAGGTCGAGAGCATGTAGATGAACGGGATGATCATGATGATCGCCCCGACTGACAGTACGAGAATCCGGACCGCATTTCCGGCTGCGAAGCGTCGTGTTCTCACAGCGCACCTCCTCCATTGCGATCGCGGAAGACCCTCATCTGAACGACGGAGAGAGCGAAGACAAGCACGGTCAGGATGACGGCGATTGCCGATCCGTATCCGAAGTCCAGGTTATTGAACGCCTGTTCGTACATGTAGGTGAGGAGCACGTCGGTGCGCCCCGCTGGCCCGCCACCCGTTATCAGATACACGGATACGAAGACATTGAAGCCACCAATCACGAGCATGACAGTGACGAAGAGCAGCGCGGGCCAGATCGCGGGAACGGTGACGACCTTGAATCGTTGCCATCGGTTTGTGCCATCCATGGTCGCTGCTTCGACAAGCGTTTGGGGCACGCCTTGGAGGGCTGCGAGGAAGATCATCATCGACCAGCCGATACCTTTCCAGACGCCAAGGGCGCAGATTGCGATGAGGGCTGTCCACCGGTCGGCTAACCATGCAGTGTCACCGTTGGTGATCTGAAGCAGGTCGCCGAGCGCGAAGTTAATAAGTCCGTCATCGGAGAAGAGAAATTTGAAGAGGAACGAGACGACAACCCAACTGGTCACCACGGGCAGGTAGAAGAGCACGCGGAAAAGGGGCTGAGTTGGACTCTTCTTCTGAATAAGAAGCGCGATCGCGAGGCCAATGATGATCTGCGGTGCCACGGTGAGCACCATGTAGATTCCGCTGTTGCTCAGAGCGAGCCAGAAATGATCGTCAGCGAATGCTTTCGCATAGTTGTCTAGTCCGAGGAATTCGCTGGCCGCAGACCCGACGATTTTCCAGTCGAAGAAACTCATCTGGAATGCCTGGACCGTGGGATAGAGCACGGTGACAGCAAAGAGGATGAATCCGGGCGCGAGGAATAGGTAGGGCGTTGCAGCGAGGACTGCTCGGCCTTTAGAGCGCCGGCGCCGTTTTTTGGGTGGTGCTGGCGTGACGGAGAGGACCTCCGCCACGCCAGCGCTCAGGCTTTCGCCGGTTGAGAGTACAGACACGAAGCTAATTTCCTGCCAAAATTGCGTCGATCTCCGCGGCGGCGCCAGTTAGCGCGTCCTTCACCGTTACAGATCCTTCAAAGGCGGGAACGAGTGCTTGGTTGAGGATGGTGTCAACCTCAGACCCCTGGGGGATTGCCACTCGCGCTTTGGCGGTTGCGAGCTGGTCCGTGAACAGAGCAAGGTACGGCAGTAACTCGACCTGCTTGTCACCCAGAGCCTTGATGACCGTCAGCTGTCCTGTCGGAACAAGCGCCATCTGGAATTCTTCTGACTGAGTGAATTCGATGAACTTCATGGCTGCTTTTTTATGCTCGGACGTCGAGGTGAGAACGATGTCCTCGCCGCCAACGACGCTGACCGACCCACCGTCTCCGGCGGGCATTGGCGCATAAATGGGGGTGAAGTCGGGGAACTGCTCGCTCCAGATACCGTTCATCCACGGTCCGTCGAGGATGTTTGCGTAGTTTCCTCCGGGAAGGCCTTCTGATGTCGACGTTGCGCCGGCGTTGCCGATGATGCCGTTAGAGATTTGGCCGTCTTTGTAAAGATCCACGAGCATCTGCACTGCTGCCACTGACTTGTCGTTGTCGAGGTAGCCAGTCGACGTCGTGACCTTGTCGTCGGTGACAGCGCCGCCGCCCGACCAGATCCATGGCGAGATGTTCCATGCACCCAAGCCACCATCGGCGAACACTTGGACACCCGAATCAGTAAGTGCATCTGCTGCTGCGACGAACTCGTCGAAGGTTGCGGGTGGAGCGTCGAGTCCCTGTGCGTCGAGAGCTTCTTGGCTAGTGATGAGCACGCGGGTGTTGGTATCTAGCGGGAGCCCGTAGTACTTGCCGTCGTAGAGGTTGGTTGAAAGGACGCCGGGGAATGTTGCGTCAGCGAGTTCCTGGAAGTTGTCCATTTCGTCCGAGAGGGGTACGAGCACACCGAGGTCGGCGAACTTGGGAACCCATCCCAGATCGGCACGCACGAGGTCGGGCAATTCATCGCCTGCCGCGCTCGTGGTGAGCTTCTTGAGTAGGTCGTCATACGGTACGTCGACGTATTCGACCGTAATGCCCGGGTTCGCTTCTTCAAACGACGGGATCAGAGTGTCGTTGAGCACGTCTGCTTGTGCAGAGTTGCCGCCGTTGCCGTACGCGCCCCAGAAAGTAATGGTCACGGGCTCGTCGGCAGTGCCTTCGGACTCGGGCGCTGACGAGCAACCCGCCATTACGAGGGCGATGGTCGCGGCGACAGCTGTCACCGCGATGACTTTGGAACGCTTCATTGCAGTTCTCCTCATTGATGTTTACATTCTGACTCAGGGCAGAGCCGGGTATGTGCTTGCGAATTAGTTCTACGGCAAAAGTAATGCCGTGTCAATTGTTGTCATTTAACAAGTTTTGAGCCCTACTTACTTCCCTTGCAAAAGGAATAGGCGCTATGGTGAGACGGTCCGCCGATAAAGAGAGGGTCTTCGTGACTATTGAGGATCAATCGTGGACCAGAGACGGCGGAGCGTCATTATCTGTCGCTCTTCAAGTGCTCATTAACGGCCCGATTTCTCGCAGCGATATTGCTCGCCGACTCGACATGTCCCCGGGTTCGCTAACCCGCCTGAGCACGCCGCTAATCGACGGTGGGCTCCTAGTCGAGGTCGGAGAACGCGCTGACGGACGCGCAGGCCGACCCTCGACCCTGCTTGACGTCGTTGCTCGGTCGCGAAATTTCATTGGGATGAAAATCACTTCGACAGAGGTCCTCGCAGTGGTGACAGACCTCAGGGCGAGCGTGCTTCACCAACGCTCAGCGAAGCTCACGTCGCGCGATCCCTCTGCGGTGATCGCGGTAATTGCTGATCTGGTCCAGACCCTTGCCGCCCGCGTGCCATCGGTGACCGCTATTGGCATCGGCTTGGGCGGCTTGGTAGGCGCCGACGGAATCGTCGAGAGTGCCCCATTCTTGGAATGGACCGACGTCTCCATCCGGGCCCTCGTCGAGGACGCAACCGGCTTTCCCACGGTCATTGACAACGACCTCGTAGCCTTCACCGAGTACGAGCGCTGGTTTGGTGCAGGCAAAGGACTGCAGAACTTCGCCGTGCTCACCCTGGGCGCCGGCATCGGATACGGGGTCGTTATCCACAACGAAATCGTTACTAGTGTCGATTCTGGAATCGGATTGGTAGGCCACTGGCCGCTGGACCCGTTTGGTCCAGTCTGTCCTGCCGGGCACCGCGGTTGTGCGAAGAGTGTGCTTGAACAGGGCGCTATCGTTCGCAATGTTTCCGCCGTAATAGGCCGGGAAGTGACGTACGACCAAGCACTGGACCTCGCGGAGGCCGGAGAGCCGGCCGCACGGCGAATAATCGACGAGGCCGGAGCCGGGCTAGGAACACTGTTGGCTGCGATCGCGAACCTCACGATGCCGCAGCGGATCATCCTTGGTGGCGAGGGTGTTCGCCTTGTAGACGTTGCGTCGGCGGCGATCCAGGAAGGCATCAATGGCCACCGCAATGCGCGCGCATCCGCGATCGACCTCGTCGCCACTTCCGGCGACAACACTGAATGGTGTCGCGGTGCTGCCGTACTCGCGATCCAGAAATACGTCCTCGACAAGTAGTCAAGCCAGCCGCACGGGAAGGATCTCATGACCAACCATCGTTGCGTCATCCGCAGCGCACGAAGAGGCCAGCCGTGTGCGACGGTGCGAATACGAGAGTTTAGCCGCTGAAATTTGCGGTTGATCCCGGCGACACGGCCAGTGGAATGAGCGTGGCGCCGGGCCCGACACACAGTCGGGCAGCCCCGAGACGTCGGTCATTCCGATCGTCGTCCGTCGAAAGGAACCAATCGATGTTGAGTCTACGACAGCGGAAGCGGTTCAGATTCGCCGCCGCCGCTGCACTTTGTGCCGCGCTCGCCAGCGCCTCAATCGTGTTACCCCTCACTAGTGCTTCCGCCGCGACTGTTACCGATGCGTGGACGGACAAAGCTCGATACGCGCCGGGAGAACAGGCCGTCATCACTGCTGAGGTCTCGGGAAGTGGCCCCGTTACGTTCTCGCTCGTCCATCTTGGAATAGTGGTTCAGTCCTCCACCGTTCAGACTTCAGGCTCCGGGTCGGTGAACTGGGCGGTGACCCCTCCAACGCAGGACTTCACCGGTTACATGGTTCACATTGATGCAGGAACCACCGCGTTGGAAACGGCGATTGACGTATCCAGCGACTGGACCCGCTTCCCGAGGACCGGGTACCTAGAAAGCTACGCAAGTTCGCTCACACCGGCTCAACAGCAAGCCGCCGTCAACGAACTGGCTCGGAAGTACCACGTGAACTCACTGCAGTTTTACGACTGGATGTGGCGGCACGAAGCGCCGATCGAGCGGGACAGTTCGGGCAACGTCGTATCGACATGGACGGCATGGAACGGCGATGTCATCGCACCATCCACGGTGTCGGGATTGATCAACGCAAGCCATTCAGCGAATATCGCGGCTTTGCCTTACTCGATGAGCTACGCCGCGCTGGAAGGTTTTGCCGAGAATGGTGTGAGCAGCGACTGGAGGCTCAAATATCGTTCTGACGGCACTGACTGGAAATTCCAGATGCTTCCCAACCGACCTGACACAACCTTGTGGATCATGAACCCCGCGAATGCTGGTTGGAAAGATCACATCACCGGTCAGTACGCCGACCAGATCAACACTTTCGGATTTGATGGAACTCACATCGATCAACTCGGGAACTGGGGAGGCGCGTCCGACGGCGGAATGAACGATGCGAGTGGCAATGCGGTCGACTTGCCGCAAGGATTCTCGGACCTCGTCGCCGCAACGAAATCTGAGACCAACAAAGCGGTGGGGTTCAATGCAGTGGATGGCTTTGGCTCAGATGCCTTGGCTGGTTCGGCTAGCGACTACCTGTATACGGAACTTTGGGGTGATCATGAGACGTATTCGTCTGTTCAGACATATCTCGACGGCCAGCGCGCAGCATCCGGAGGCAAAGGTGCTGTCGTCGCCGCCTACGTTAACTATGGGAGCAACACTGGAGCCAAAAGTGAAGCGGAGTCGGCGACCACGAAGGTAGGGGTGACGGCCAACAACAATCACACCGGTTATAGCGGCACGGGGTTTATAGAGGGTTTCGGAGAGATAGGGGACTCGGTCACCTTCACCGTCACCGCACCGGAGTCACGCCGCTACGGAATCGTTCCCACGTGGGCGGGTGCAACCGCGTCGACAGCTACGAGAACCGTGACCGTTGATGGAGTGAATATCGGCAAGTTGAAACTACCGAGCACGCCATCCTGGGATTCTTGGAGTAGCGAGGCAGGGATCCCGGCGTACTTGAGCGTCGGCTCTCACACAATTAAAATCTCCGTCGAATCGTCCGATACTGGCTTTGTCAACCTCGACAGTATGACTCTCGGAACCTTCAATACTCCGTCGGTTCAACTAACCGACGCGGCGTTGACGGCCAATGGCGCGAGCCATATTGAGATGGGTCAGGGAAACCAAATGTTGGTTGCGCCATATTTCCTAGACCATTCGAAGCAGATGGATCTCGGGCTCCAATCATGGATGAAGTCCTACTACGACGTAATCACAGGATACGAGAACCTCTTTTACGGACCTACGTTGAAAAAGATCGATAATCAGGTAGTCGTCACGGGGCAGGCCACCAGCAACAACGGCGGCGCCAACACAATCTGGACAAACGTGATGCGCAACAATGGGGTCGACGTCATCCATCTCATAAACCTGAAGGGCAACGATTCGAACTGGAGAGAGCCAGCCGCAAGAGCCCCGACACTCTCAAATCTCCCCGTCAAGTACTATTTGGGCGACAAACCGGTACCGCCGAGCATCAACCTCGCGAGCCCGGACCGGGATGGCGGTCGTTCAACCTCGCTTGCGTTCACGAGCGGAAGCGATTCTGGGGGTGCGTACGTGAGCTTCACGGTCCCCCAGCTGAAAAACTGGGACTTCGTGTACATGGGGAGCTCCACACGAGGTAACGGCAACATCGTCGGGAAAGATGGCCAGTGCATGGATGTGGCCGGAGGCAGTAGCGCCAACGGAACTTCAGTACAGGTGTGGAATTGTGCGTCTGTTGCTGCACAACAGTGGAGCTTTCAGAACAACAAGCTCAGCGCCTTAGGTAAGTGCCTCGACCTTGTGGCAGGGGGAGGGACTAACGGCACGCTGGCCCATCTCTGGGATTGCGAGGCTGTTCAATCGCAAGTCTGGGAACACACGACCCAGGCGCAGTTTCGAAACCCCGCTTCGGGGAAATGCCTCGACCTGATAGGTGCTGCAACCGCCAACGGTACGAAGTTGCATCTGTGGGACTGCTTCTCGGGCTCGAGCCAGAAATGGACAGAGCCGCAGTAAGAGAATATGGCGGCAGGGGGCGGAGAACCATCCCCTGCCGCCAGTGCGTTCGTAGTTCCCTAGGGCCTGAGCTTCGCTTTACGTTTCTGCTCGGCAGCACGCTCGAGCCGTTCAATGCGTAAGACATCAACGAGCAGTGCCGCGATGGGGATGACTGAGGCGACACCCAACCATTCCTGCGTTGCGCCGGTGGTGACATAGATCACGTTGAAGACCACAGCCCAGATAAGACCGCCGATGAGCCAGACCAGCCGCCACCACGGTGTCGTTAGCTGGCGGATGCGAGTCTTGACCGCCGAAGGCTGCTTTGGTGGCGTCGCTGGCTCGGGCGCATTCGTGGGCGTAGTTTCGGGCATGCGCCAACTCTACGTTCTCTCGGTAGGGGCTGGGAAAGTTGGTCCGCGAACGGCGAAATTCTCAACACCGAAGCGCACCAGAGCCAAATCTGACACCGGATTCACCGAACACCTCAGGGTGCGCGAAACGTTTCTGTAACACCCGCACCACACGTTTTACGTGCGCGAAACATAACTGTGGGCCAGACGAAACGCTAAGACGGAATGCTTTGTCGTGCGGGACGGTGGGCGTGGAATGACCCGACACCCATCGACATCCGCCACAGCATTACGTGTGCACAGGGCGCACAAAGCGAAAGAGGTTGAGATGGATACAGTCGTATGGGTACTCATTAGCACTGCATTAGTACTGCTCATGACCCCCGGTTTGGCATTCTTTTACGGTGGACTCGTAAAAGAGAAGTCAGTAGTCAGCATGATGATGATGAGCTTCGGAGCTCTCGGCCTCGTGGCCGTTCTCTGGATCCTCATCGGCGCGAACATGAGCTCGATCGATGGTTCGATCTGGTCATTCTCGGGCAACCCCTTCAGCAACTTTGGGCAAGAGGGTGTCGCTGGCGCTGACCTCCTGTTTGTTGCATTCGGTGGAACCTTCGCCATCATCACCACCGCACTGATCTCGGGTGCCATCGCCGACCGTGCACGCTTCGGACCGTGGATGATCTACACCGGTGTGTGGGCAACGCTCGTCTACTTCCCCGTCGCCGCGTGGGTATGGGGCGGTGGCTGGATCCAGAACCTCGGAGACACGCTCGGTGGTCTGCCAGCAGTGATCGACTTCGCGGGTGGTACTGCGGTCCACATCAACGCTGGTGCTGCCGCTCTTGGTCTCGCCCTGGTTCTCGGCAAGCGCGTTGGTTTCAACAAGAACATCACCCAGCCTCACAACGTTCCTCTGGTTCTTATCGGTGCAGCACTGCTCTGGTTCGGCTGGTTCGGATTCAACGCTGGGGCCGCCGGTACGCCTGACGAAGCGGGACTGATCGTCTTCAACACTCTTGCAGCACCTGCCGCTGCAATTCTCGGTTGGATCGTTGTCGAGAAGCTCCGCACCGGTAAGGCCACAGCAGTGGGCGCCGTTTCGGGTGCTGTTGCTGGACTCGTTGCCATCACCCCGGCCTGTGCAAACCTGACACCGGGTTGGGCGCTGGTTCTTGGTGCTGTCGCCGGTGCCGTGTGTGCTCTCGCTATTGAACTCAAGTACAACTTGGGCTTCGACGACTCGCTCGACGTTGTTGGACTCCACCTTGTTGCTGGAGTCATCGGAACCGTCTACCTCGGCTTCTTCGCAACCGACACTGGACTCTTCGTCGGTGGAGATGCCGGACAGCTTGTCGTTCAGACGATCAGCGTGCTCGCCGTAGCAATCTTCTCCTTCGGAATGTCCTGGTTGATCGGAACCGCCATTCAGAAGACCATTGGATTCCGCGTTACTTCTGAAGAAGAAATCGCCGGCATCGACCTCGCAGTCCACGGCGAGTCGGGCTACGCAATGTCGGCACGGGGATCCGTACCGGCTGAGTAAAGCCCACAACCTCGGGAGGGGCACGACTGTTATCGCAGTTGTGTCCCTCTTTTGGCGTTAACAAACGGGACGATGAGCGGATGCCTGCCGCACGGCACGAGCCGCAACTGTCGCAGGGTTTCGCACGGTGCCTATAGCGTTGCGGTTCTGGCGACGCTACGGCTGGAGCCGCATCCGCTCCCATTCGCCAGACTCTGCACGCACGAATCGAACGCGATCGTGCAACCGCGAACTGCGGCCCTGCCAGAACTCGATCGTGTGAGGTTCTACAACAAAGCCGCCCCAGTCATCCGGGCGTGGCACCTCGCTGCCGTCAAACTCGGCCTCAAGCTCGGTAACGCGCTGTTCAAGCAGCGCTCGGGATGCGATGGGTTGCGATTGTTCGCTGGCGTGCGCCGCGATTTGACTGCCTCGCGGTCGCGTGGCGAAGTAGTTGTCTGATAGCGCTGCGGCAATGGGTCGAGCAGTTCCTTGCACGAGCACTTGCCGGTGGATCGAATACCACGGGAACACAAGAGCTGCGGCAGCGTTTGCCAGCAGCGCGCGGCCCTTGATGGAGCTGTAGTTCGTGAAGAACTCAAACCCGGCATCGTCGATGGCGCGCAGCAGCACGGTGCGGGCGCTGGGGGAGCCGTCGGCATCCACAGTTGAAAGCACCATTGCGTTTGGCTCGTACACGTTCGATTCACTCGCGTTCGATAGCCACAATCGGAACTGGTCGAGGGGGTTGTCGAGCACGTCGGTGTCGTTGAGTGGCAACTGGCCGTAGTCGGTGTGTTGGCTCAGTGGGTCGGACACGGTGATTCCTCTCGACGGTGCGGTGTAGCTTTCTCGCTAGTCTGCATCCTCGATGAGTTTTTTGTTCTTGTCGGGGATGCCGTCTTCGTTCATGTCGCGTTTGCGGGCGAGGCGAGAGTCCCAGCGCAGGCTGATGGCGGCAAGGATCGCGGCAATGCCTGTGCCGATGAGGATCGCGAGTTTGGCACCGGTGGTGTGCTCACTGTCGGGGAACGAGAGCTCGGAGATGAGCAAGGACACGGTGAAGCCGATACCGGTCAGGAAGCCAATCGGCAGCAGGTCACGAAGTCCGATCGAGTCAGCCAAGCGGAACTTGGTGACCTTGGTGATGAGGGCGGTTGTTCCCAACACTCCAATGATCTTTCCTGCAACCAGACCGATAATAATCGCTGGGACAACGGGCTGCACGAGCACGTCTGTGACGCTTTCGTCGCCTCCCAAAGAAACACCGGCAGCAAAGAAGGCGAAGACAGGAAGCGCGATTCCGGATGAGGTGGGGCGAACCGCATCGTCGAACGCGTGTGTTCGCGTTTCCTTCTCGCCGTGTACGAGTTTGGCAGGAACGGTGAAACCGAGCACAACGCCGGCAATTGTCGCGTGCACGCCAGAGTCGTGCATGAAGGCCCAGGCCACGAGCGCGAGAGGAATCAGCAGCCACCAGCGCGGCTTGCGTGAGCGAACTACGAGTCCGAATAGCACGATCGCGATGAGGGAGAACATGAGCGACAGCAGGTCGATGCTCTCGGTGTAGAAGAGGGCGATGATGATGATCGCGAGGAGGTCGTCGACAACGGCCATTGTGAGCAGGAAGGTGCGGAGCGCGCGCGGGAGCCCGCGACCGAAGATCGCCAGAACGGCTAGCGCAAACGCAATGTCTGTCGCTGTCGGAATCGCCCAGCCGCCGAGTGCGGATGAGTCACCCATGGTGAGAACCACGAGCGTGAAGAGTAACGCGGGGAAGAGCATCCCGCCGATTGCAGCGAACACGGGAACAGCAGCTTCGCGAGGTTTGCGCAGGCTGCCAGCAATAAGTTCTTGCTTGAGTTCAACGCCCACTACGAAGAAGAAGATGGCGAGTAGGCCGTCAGCGGCCCAGGTAGCAAGAGAGAGGTCGAGGTGTAGCGCAGCGGGTCCGACAACGGTCTCTGCGAGTGCTGCGTAGCCTTCGCGCCAGGGGGAGTTCGCCCAGATGAGGGCGATCGCGGCGGCAACCATCAGCAGAATTCCACTGGTGGTCTCCATGGTCACCCACCGACGTACTCGCGTGCGGGGGCTCGGCTTCTTCGTGGATGTGGTCACAAAATTCCAGACGTTGAGGTTCGTCAGCGGGGTCGCCGACACAATCGCCGACCAGACTTCCCGGCACTCCACTAGTAATTCTACCGGGTGCAACAGCCAGCGTCGCACGCGATACACGGGCGACTGTCGAATCGAGGCGCACCTGACTGCGCCATCCACGGGGTATGGGAGTTGCCTCAGAATCGGCGCTCACGGTTGATGTGTGCTGCTGACTAGAGGATCGTGGATTGTTCAATTCGCTGAACCTGGAAGGACGAACATATGCTCACCCTCACCGAAACAGCCACCACGGTCGTCAAGACGATTGTTGAACAAGATCCCAACACTGAGGCCTCTGGTCTCCGTATCAATGGGGAGCCTGGTGCCCCCAACCTCACCGTTGCTGTAGTTGCTGCCCCTGAGGCTGGCGATGCGGTCGTAGAGGCCGAAGGCGCGAAGGTTTTCCTGGAAGAAAACGCGGCTATCGCTCTCAGTGACAAGACACTTGATGCTGAGGTTGGCGAGAATGGCGCGGTAAGTTTCGCCATCGTCGACAACGCGTAGTCACGCTCACCACGTGTAGCTACTAGCTAGCAGCTGGTAGCTAGTTCAGGGTTTGTCGGCGCACGATCGACTAATCCCTGTCTCTAGTAGCGGGCGAGAGCGTCAGCATCTCGAGCATGAGTTACCGATCTACGGATGGCATCTAAGGCCTCCACAGGATCTGTCTCGGCTTCAGCGATCATCAGCTGGCGCTCTGCCTCCGCTAGTCGGGTGCGTGCACTCGCGCTTGCTCCACCCCGGCCGATCAGGTCTCGTACGACGCTGATCTGGCTCTTCGCCGCGACGAGCGTCCCTTGATATGCGGCGCGCGCGTGATCAAGCCTTTGTTGCTGATTGCGCGCTGTCGCCAGTGCAGCATCTAACTGCTCCGCATCATCACTCAACACCGCAAGTTGGCGGAATGGATCGCACGCGACACCGTGCTCGTCCGCCGTTACCGCTAACGAGCGCTCCACGGCGGCAATCGCCGCAAGAATGATGGCACCCGTGTCTGGATCCGGGGCGAGTTCTCGTGCCGCTCGCGCCTCGCTTAGGTCATTAGAGTTCGTTTCTCGCAGTTGTTTGACCGCAGCATCCGCAGTGCCGAGTTCTCTCAGTGAGAATTCGGATGCCGTCAGGTGTTGGCCGGCACGGTGCAGGCCGGCCGCTACTGCCTGCAGCAGGTCCGCGACGGCATTTACGCCGGTCGGGCTGATCTCTGCTGACACCTCCTCCAACTCGCGCTCGGCGTGAGTCAGTAGTGCGTCAGCGCGAGCGAGCTGCTCCTGTGGTGCGGCAAGTACTGCCGCCACGTAGTGCTCAGCGGCCTCAGTGAGTTTCTGCTGATCGTGCGAGAGGCGATCGCGCAGTGCCCTCAATTGCGCACTTAGCTGTTGGGCGGTGTGTCCCGCATCCACTTCGGTGCGTCGCCGTTGCGCGAACGCGTTCTCGAAGCGGTCGAGACTTGTGAGGGCGCGATCGCACAGCGCGATCATCTGCAGCGTGGTTCGACGGCGCAGCTGTTCGGCATCTTTCGCTGCGGTGTCTCGTTGTTGGCCAAGCCGAAAAGCTTCAGTCAGAGTGAGCCGCGCTTCCGCGAGGGCAGCGCCGAACTCATGGGTATCGGCGACACCAAACTGGGCAATGGCAAAACCGACTTCGTTTTCGGCGTCACGAACCCGGTCATCCAACGTGACGAGAAGTGCGGCAGCGCGGGCATCCAACTCCGATTGTGAAGTCGAACCGCGGATGCCGCGATCGCCGCCGCGGCGGAACAAGACAATGAATGCGCCAATTCCCAACCCCAGCACAAGAACGAGCAGTGCGACGACAGCGATCGTGGTTCCGCGCGCAAGTTCGGAGGCAGCAGTGAGGGCCACCAGGGGGAGGGCTACGGGCTCCATGGCTCGTATTCTACGGCTGTGTGCCGCGAGAACTGGGGGCGCGGGCGGGCAGTGAGTCTGACGAAACTCGTGGTTGTTGCACCATTTATTGCAGTTAGACGCTTAAGGTGGCGGTGTGTGGCGTGCAGATAAAGTTTCAGATGATTTCTCGGTCGACCCAGATTCGGTTGACGAGTCCGTTGACGACGCGCAAAATGAGCACTCACATCCCCACATTCAGGTAACAGCGCCTCATACGCTGAGTTTTGGTGAGCCGAACATCATGGCCGGAAACGTTGCAGAGCCCACGTGGACGCACTGGCGTTCGCAATTGTCAGAGTTAGGCGGTCAGTCACCGCTCCTGCATTTTGTGGATTCCCCTCGCACTCGAGTTGAGTTGTCTACGACTCACCCGGGTGGGCTCGCCCAGTTCATTACCGGCAAGCGCACTCTGCTGTCGAGCCTTATTCGTGATGATGTTGCGTTGCGCTCCGCCAAGGTCGCCGCTGGCGCGGTGGCTGCGAAGGGTCTTGAGCTGGCTACGGCCCGCGGAATCGACTCCGTTCATTTGGGAATTGGAATTGCTCGCTGGAACCACGACGACGTTGAGTATTGCGCCCCCGTACTGCTTCGACCGCTCGCTATTCGTCGTCACGGTCGTGACTTTGAGTTGAAGCTGCGTGGTGCCGCCTATCTCAATCCGGAACTTGCGCGCGCCCTTGATGACCAGTTCCACTTGCGTCTGGATGCTGAATCTTTTGTTGCTCTGACGGATGCTGACGGTACGTTCAAGCCGAACCCGGTGATCGATCGACTGCGCGGCCTCACTTCGCACTTGCCAAACTTCGGGGTGAGTCCTCGCCTCGTTGTGTCGTCCTTTGCGGATGTTGCGCCGGGCCTTGCTGACGATGCCGCCGAGCTGCAGCATCCGATTCTCGATGCCCTTGCAGGAAACACCGCGGCTGCGTGGACCATCAAGGAGGGTTACGCTCCGGTTCCTGCTCTGTCGGCAGATGAGCGCTCGCCGCAGACCGATAACTTGCTGCTCGACGCCGATGCTGAACAAGAGAACGTGATTGCTCAGATCGAAGCTGGCAACTCTGTTGTCGTTCGCACGCTTCCCGGCACAGGGGGAACCCAAACGATTGTCAACGCTGTTGGCGCACTTGTTGCCCAAAATAAGCGCGTGCTCGTCGTCACGCCGCGGCGCGCTTCGCTGCACTCCATAGCTGACCGTTTCGGTGACATTGGCTTGCCGGGACTCGCTGTCGCCCCGCGCACGCTGCGCCGCGACATCATCCGCTCTATCTCACGCAGTGAAAAGGCGTCACGACCACAAATTGAAGATGTGGATGACGCGCTGCTGCGTCTTCGCAAGATCATGCTCGACTACCGCGGGTCAATGTCGATCGCCGATGACGTACTCGGTGTCTCCGTTCTCGATTGTGTCGCAGAGCTGAGCCGCCTCGCGCTGCTGCCCAACCCGCCATCGACGACCGCTCGACTCTCGCGAGAAGCCGTCGAGAAGCTCGCGAAGGATCGCAGTTCGGCCACCGGCGTAATCATTGCCGCAGCCAAGCTCGGTGAGTTCAAATATGGGCCAGGCGATTCACCGTGGTACGGCGCACAGTTCGCCAATGGCGGGGAAGCGCTTAAGGCCCACGAGGTTGCCAAGCGCGTTAATTCTCAGTTGTCAGAACTGCTCGGGGTCGCGAACCGACTTGTGTCGAATACACGTATGCGACCGTTCCAGAGCATCGAAGAGTTGGGCGTCTACTTGCGTCTTCTCGTCGATCTGAGGGAAACCCTCGACCGTTTTGTGCCGACAGTATTTGATCGCGCGATCACCGAACTTATCGCCGCAACAGCACCGCGCCGCGATTTCCCCGACATGACGAGTGCCAACCGTCGCCGCCTCAAGAAGCTCGCCCTCGAATATGTTCGCCCGGGCGTTCGTGTGAATGACATGCATGCCGCGCTCATTCGCATCCAAAAGCAGCGTGTGCTGTGGCATCGTTTTGTCGCGGAAGGCGCAAGCCCCGCCGTTCCGGTGGGCATTGGCGAAGTTCAGCGCTCATACCAGCAGGTGTCAGAAGATCTGGCGACCCTCGACATCCCGCTCGGAATCGCCGACTCTCACGTGAATCTGGCGAGCTTGCCCATTCCCTTCCTCATTGACAAGGTTGCGTCGCTCGCCGCTGAGTCTGATGTGCTCAACAATCTGCAAGAGCGCACTGTGCTCATGGGAAGCCTTCGCGAGCTGAAGCTCAACCCCCTCATCGATGACCTGGCCAAGCGCCACGTTCCCGAGGACCAAGTAGCGGCTGAACTTGAACTGTCGTGGTGGAAATCTGCACTCGACTCCATGCTCGAAGCCGACCGTGCGCTGCTCAATGCCAACACGTCGGTTGTTGACCGTCTCGAAGCTGACTTCCGCCTCGTCGATGAAGCGCACGCCTCCGCAAACGCCAAGCAACTCTCTTGGCAAATTGCCGAAAACTGGAAAATTGGGCTCGTCGACTGGCCAGACGAAGCAAGTGCTCTCAAGCGCGCTCTTTCCAAAGAGCGGCTCACCTCGTTCGACGTTCAAACGTCGGCACCGCACCTTTCACGCACCATTGCCCCCGTCTGGCTTGCGTCGCCATACGAGATCGACTCCGTCGTCGACACGATGCCCTTCGACACCGTTTTTCTGGTTGACGCCGGCGCGATGACGGTTGCCGAAGCGGCAGGCGCAATCCGCCGCTCGAAGCAGGTTGTCGTTGTTGGCGACCCTGTCATCCAGTCGCCGACACCGTTTGAGATCGCCGTTCGCGATGTCACCGCTGACGCACCGCCACCCGTTGATGATGAGGTGCGAGAAGCCTTGGTTGAAGACTCGGCTTTCGCTCGCTTGAGCGTACTGTTGCCGACTCTCACCTTGACTCGCAGCTACCGTCCTGGCGGTGAAGAACTCGCCGAGCTCGTCAACCGTCGTTTCTACGGCGGCCAGATTGAGTCGTTGCCGTGGGCCGGAAGCTTCTTGGGGCACGGCAGTCTTGCTGTCAGCTACGTCAAGGATGGTGTCGGTATGCCCGACCCCGATTCTGGTGCAGTCGAAAGCCCTGACGCCGAAGTTTCGCGCGTAGTCGAACTCGTCCTTGACCACGCCACGAAGCGGCCACAAGAGTCGCTCATGGTCATCACAGCAAGCCCGTTGCACTCAGTGCGGGTCATGCAGTCAGTGTTGGATGCTGTGAGCCGGCGTCGGCCAGAACTGCTCGACGTCATCATCGGCGATCGAGCAGAACCGTTTACTGTCACCACAATCGACCAGGCTGTGGCCCAAAGCCGCGACCGGGTTATTTTCTCTATCGGATACGGCCGCACGCCACACGGTCGCGTTCTCTCTGATTTCGGTTCGCTCGGCGAGCCCGGGGGAGAGCGCTTGCTTGCAGTCGCCATGACTCGTGCTCGTCGCTCGCTCGAAATCGTGACGTCGTTCCGTTCGGAAGATCTCGATGATGGTCGCATGAAACATGGTGCCGTCGCTCTGGCCGAAGTGCTCGACGAAGTGGATGCCCGCTACGCCGAAGTTCCGGTTCCAGACGACAGCGATCCGATGCTCGTTGATCTCGCTCGCCGGCTTGAGGCGCGCGGTCTCCGTGTTGCACTCGGCCACCGCGCCAAGCTCGGACTTGTTGCCTCTCGCGGCGGCCGCTGCGGAACCATCGAGACCGATGCCATGGTGCATGAGTCGAGCCTGCGAGAGTCACTGCGGTTGCGCCCTGAACTCTTGCGCCGCCTCGGCTGGCACTACTTGCGAGTACACGCCTTTGAGCTCTTCAGTGACCCCGATCAGGTCGCAGACAAGGTGGCCCGGATGCTCGGGGCTGAGCCTGCTCCCACAACTGAGCCCATCACGATCATCCCCACGATACGTCCCCAGCAGTAACTCGTGGGTGGCACTGATAGCTCACGTCGGAGCGAGCAGCACGACGACCCCGACGTCGAGTCTGATGTTGAGCTCACAAGTGATCCTGCGCCTGCGCAAGGGCGGATTCCGAAGAAACGTCGCCGTGTGATGACCACTCCGCCGGAGGGCTCCGATCCGCATCCGACGTCAGAACCCGAGCGTCATCTGGCTCACGAAAACGACGAGCGGCTCAAGGGCGACAAACCTCCGCATTGGGGGTAGTGCCTTGCCGCCCGTCGAAAACTCGCGGGCTACTCGAGGTGGGTGTTAGCTGTTGTTCTGCTTCGCAAGAAGGTCGCGAATCTGAAGAAGTAGCTCTGCCTCGGTGGGGCCAGCTTCTGGTTCGATGACCACCGGCTTGCGAGCGGCAGCCAGCTTGTTGGCGTAGTTCATGGGGGCAACAATCGCGAAGTACACGACGACCGCCACGAGCAAGAACTGGATGAGCGCTGCGATTACCGCACCGAAGTAGATGACGGCACCTTCGCCGCCAGCGGTCGGAATCGCAACGGGGAGTGCCGTGGAGAGTGTCGCAGCATTGAAGAGTGCGCCGATCAGCGGGTTAAAGACGGCCTCGACGATGGTGTTGACGACTGCGGTGAACGCGGCGCCAATGACCACCGCGACTGCGAGATCGATGACATTGCCACGCAAAATGAATGTTTTGAATCCGCTTAACATTGTTGCTCCTTCTCGTGGGGATACGTCAACTATGACGCTGTGGAGGCCTGAGCAGAAGAAGATGACGAGGAAGAGGAGTTCGACGAACCTGACGTCGAAGAACTCGAGGTGGATGTTCCTGCGGCCGCAGAGCCCAATTTCTTGGACTCGGATGACGAACTCGTCGACGAGCCAACCGAGCCAACCGAGCCAGACGAGCCAGCCGAGCCAGACGAGCCAGATGAGCTCGAGCTGGAGTCGCTTGAACTCTTCGTGGCTCGCGAATCGTTGCGGTAAAAGCCTGAGCCGTTAAATGTCACGCCGATTGCGGAGAATACTTTGCGCAGCTTGCCTTGGCAGGTGGGGCACACCGTGAGGGACTCGTCAGTGAACGACTGCTGAATATCGAAAGCGTTGTCGCACTCGGTACAGCGGTATGAATAGGTAGGCACTAGATCCTTAGTTGTGATCGGTAATGGTCACAATTCCCGAGGGAGTAACTATGCCATTGACTGGTTGGTCGTGAAGTTCCGTGGGGACGGCGTCGACATATTCGCTCTCGAAGATCACGGCATAGATGGGAGGTTTGGTCTCCATGGAGCCGAGAGTTTTATCGAAGTAGCCGCGGCCCCAGCCCATGCGCATCCCAGTGCGATCCACGGATGCAGCGGGCACGATGATGAGGTCGACATCGTTGATAGCAATCGGGCCCAGTACTTCGCTGGTGGGCGCTGGCATGCCGATGAGGTCTTCGTCTTCTTCTTCACCGTCATAGGGTGCCCAATCGAGGAGGCCGTCAGCGCGGGAAATGGGGAGCAGAACGCGAATGTCGTGTTCGCAGGCCCAACGGAGAAATCCGCGAGTTTGGGGTTCGTCTGTCGTAGACAGGTAGGCGGCGACCGAGGTTGAGCCGAGACGTGTTGCGAGTTCGATAAGGTTCGCGGTCACACCCGCTTCAGATTCTTCCCGCTCTTTGGCGGTACAGATGCGGCGGCGTTCGCGTAATTCGGCCCTAAGTGCACGTTTATCGTGACTGACGTCGTCGGTCATGCAACCATTCTACGAGACTGTCCCAGTACGCTGTACCTATGGCTAAGAAGATTACTAAAGCGGTTATTCCTGCTGCAGGTCTGGGCACACGATTTCTTCCGGCGACTAAGGCTATGCCGAAGGAGATGCTGCCGGTTGTTGATAAGCCGGCTATCCAATATGTCGTCGAGGAAGCTGTCGCAGCTGGCCTGACTGACGTACTGATGATCACGGGGCGAAACAAGAATGCCCTGGAGAATCACTTCGACCGGATGACGGAGCTTGAGGCAACTCTTGAGCAGAAGGGCGACACCGATCGTCTTTCCAAAGTTGAGTTCTCAAATGACCTCGCTGACATGCACTATGTGCGTCAGGGTGATCCGCGCGGTCTTGGCCACGCCATCCTTCGGGCAAAAATGCATGTCGGGAACGAGCCATTCGCTGTGCTCCTCGGTGACGACCTCATTGATGAGCGCGACGTTCTTCTCTCCCGAATGCTGGAAGAGCAAGACGGTCGCAACGCGACAGTAATCGCCCTCATGGAAGTCGACCCGGCACAGAGCCACATGTACGGCATCGCCACGGTCGAGCCGACAGACGACGACGACGTTGTGCGCATTACAGGCCTCGTAGAAAAGCCAGTCCAGGGTTCCGCTCTCTCGAACCTCGCCATCATTGGTCGTTACGTTCTTCGCCCCGAAATCTTTGACATCCTTGAGCGCACTGACCCCGGCAAGGGCGGGGAAATTCAGTTGACGGATGCTCTGCAAGAGATGGCCGAAAGCGACATTGCCGGAGGCGTCTATGGTGTCGTGTTCCGCGGACGTCGTTACGACACCGGTGACCGCCTCGACTACATCAAGGCAATTGTGCAACTCGCTGTTGAGCGCGAAGACCTAGGCCCTGATCTGCGCCCGTGGCTCAAACAGTTCAGCGCGACCCTGGACTAGTTCATGGCGTTTGGCATTCCGACGCTCAGCGACGGAGAGATCAGCATTCGGCCTATCAGGGTTCGAGATGCACGCGCGTTGGAGAGAGAGCTCCGCGATAACCGGGGGTGGCTTCGCCAGTGGGAGGCGACCAGTCCCGTTGGGCCGGTCAGCTTTGATGTGAAGTCGAGCATCCGGGGTCTGCTTCAGCAGTCTCGTTCTGGCGCAGGCTTGCCATTTGTGATTGAGCAAGCGGGTGAGGTTGCTGGTCAACTGAACGTGTCATCGATCACTTATGGTTCTCTCGCGTCGGCAACGATCGGCTATTGGGTTTCTGAGCGCTTTGCGGGCAAAGGGCTCACGCCGACCGCGGTGGCATTGGCTACTGACTACTGTTTCTTCCAACTTGGCCTGCACCGCATGGAGATCTGCATTCGGCCCGAAAATGCGCCGAGTCTACGTGTCGTGGAGAAGCTCGGTTTTCGCTACGAAGGACTGCGGCGACGCTTCATCCATATCGATGGAGATTGGCGCGATCACTTCTGTTTCGCGCTCACTGTCGAAGAGGTGCCGCAGGGAGTCTTGCGTCGCTGGCGGGCAGGCGATGCTCCTGAACAGGATGCACATATTCCCACCGCGGATCGCACGCGCGCTGCCAACCCGCTGTTGCCTCCGCGCCGCTAACGGCAGCGATTTTGGGGTCCCGCCGAACGTGCCTGCTACGGATCTCCGCGCCCAGCGAGGGTGATTCTCAGCATCTTTTGATTTCACTGCCGCGTGCCGACAGCGAGTCTTGCTCGGATGCTCGTAGCGTATAGCCATGGAATTCACCAGCATCGGCGGCGGCGTGATGATCGCGCTCGCAGCAGGGCTCTGGCTGGTGTACTTGATTCCCAATTGGTTTAAGAACCGTGAGTACCTCGCGACCGAGCGCAATGCGGTTCGCCTTCAGCAGACGATTCGCGTGCTTGCTCAGACCGCTGAGGTGCCAGAAGAGGTGCGTGCCGAGGCTGTCGCCCGTCGTGCTGCTGAACTCTCTAGGGTTCGTGCGCTCCAAGGTCCGGTAGCTGTGGGTCGCGCAGTAAAGCCACCGACTCGAGAAGAAGCACTCGCCCTGTCGACGAGACGACTTCGCCGTACTCGCGCATTTACCGCACTCGTGCTTCTCGCAAGCATTGTTGTGGCGGCTGTGCAGCTCCTGATGATTGTGACGGCTGGCGGTGCGATCGTCTCTGGTGCGTGGCTGGTGCTCGCTACCGCGACTGTCTCAGGTATCAGCGCAAGCGCGATGCTTTCGCGACTCGCAGAACGCTCACGCGCTCGCCGCGAAAATGCGGCTCCGGCTGCCCGCGCTGCGGCTCCGCGGCGTCGTATCGTGCTCTCGTCGGATGCCCCCATTGAACAGCCAGCATCAAAAGTTAGCTGGACTCCGGTTCCGGTTCCCAAGCCGATGTACTTGACGCGAAGCAATGCCCCAGCAGCAGCGTTGGCTGCGGCACGTCACGCTGCTGATATTGATACTGAGTTGCGCAAGGCCGCAGAGTCGGCCGAACATGCATTGCGCGCTAATTCTGCTGCGATGGCGGCAGCGACTCGAGAGACAGAGCTCGCGAGGGATGCCACGCGGCTAGCTGAGAAGCCAACCGATATTGCTGCAGCGCCGGCCCCGAGCCGTTTCGCGGGCATGGGAATCGTCGACATCGATGGGAGCGCGCCCGATCTGGACGCCGCACTCGCGCGTCGCCGTCGAGCTAGCTAGCGCAACTCACTTCCGTCTCTCGCGCCTGACGCTGAGTGATATTGTTGCTTCAGCAGTACGGGCCCTTGGCGCAGTTGGTAGCGCGCCTCGTTCGCATCGAGGAGGTCAGGAGTTCAAATCTCCTAGGGTCCACCACTCGTTTTGCTTAGTCAGCAATGTTCAGCAGCAAGTGGCCAGACGATACCGTCAGGCCAACGCTCGCGTTGACAGAAGTAACGACGCCATCCTTGTGTGCGACAAGCGGCTGTTCCATCTTCATCGCTTCAAGCACCAAGATCAGGTCGCCCTTGACGACCTTGTCTCCTTCAGCAACCGCAACCTTCACGATGGTTGCCTGCATCGGCGCCTTCACCGAGTCACCGGTGATGGTGTTCACGGCAGAGGCAGCGCGACGTTTGGGTGCGGCGGAGAGTGTGGCACCCGTCGTGGTGCTGGGAACTAGTTTCGAGGGTAAATTCACTTCGATGCGCTTGCCGGCAACTTCAACGACAACGTTGTGGCGTGCCGCAGCAACAGTTGGTTCACCGAGTGAGCCAGTCCACGGTTCGATGTCGTTGTCGAATTCGGTTTCGATCCACCGGGTGTAAATCGTGAACGGGTTGCTGGTAAACGCCGGATCGCGAACGATCTTGCGGTGGAACGGCAGCACCGTGGGAAGCCCGGCAACCTCAAACTCGTCAAGGGCTCGACGTGAGCGCTCGAGGGCATCCTCGCGGCTGGAACCGGTGACGATGAGCTTGGCGAGCAACGAGTCAAATGCACCACTGATCTCATCGCCGGTCGTGACACCGCTATCGACACGGATGCCGGGGCCGCCAGGGACTCGGAGAACGTGCACGGGGCCGGGTGAGGGCATGAAGTTGAGTCCGGCATCCTCACCGTTGATGCGGAACTCGAAAGAGTGGCCGCGAGGGATGGGGTCGTCGTAATCGAGTACGCCGCCCTCAGCGATGCGGAACTGTTCACGCACGAGGTCGATGCCCGTGACTTCTTCAGAAACGGGGTGCTCGACCTGAAGACGGGTGTTGACCTCAAGGAACGAGATGGTGCCGTCCTTGGCGACCAAGAATTCACACGTGCCGGCACCGAGGTAGCCGACTTCGCGCAGAATGGCCTTAGAGGACTCATAGAGAGCCTTGTTTTGCTCGTCGCTCAAGAATGGCGCCGGGGCCTCTTCTACGAGCTTCTGGTGACGGCGCTGCAACGAGCAGTCACGGGTGGAAATTACGACGACGTTGCCGTGAGCGTCCGCCAAGCACTGCGTTTCAACGTGGCGGGGCTGGTCGAGATACTTCTCAACGAAGCACTCACCGCGACCAAACGCGGCAACAGCCTCGCGGGTGGCGGAATCGAAAAGCTCGGGGATTTCCTCGCGAGTGCGCGCAACCTTGAGGCCACGGCCACCGCCGCCGAAAGCAGCTTTGATCGCAACCGGAAGACCGTGAAGATCAACGAAATCCAGCACTTCGGCTGCACCAGAAACCGGGTTGAGCGTTCCGGGAGCCAGTGGAGCTCCGACCTTCTCAGCGATGTGGCGAGCAGAAACTTTGTCGCCAAGCTTCTCGATGGCTTCGGGTGATGGGCCGATCCACATAATGCCGGCATCGATCACGGCGCGAGCGAATTCGGCGTTCTCAGCCAAAAAGCCATAACCGGGGTGAATCGCATCAGCACCCGAGCGGCGGGCGATCGACAAAATCTTGTCAATTACGAGATACGTCTCCGCGCTCGTCGCGCCATCGAGTGCATACGCCTCATCGGCGAGCTTGACGTGCCGAGCATCCCGATCTTGGTCTGCATAGACCGCAACCGAAGCGATGCCGCTGTCTTTAGCTGCGCGGATAACGCGAACGGCGATCTCCCCGCGGTTGGCGATGAGTACCTTCGTAATTCGAGCCATAGTTACCTAGCTTAAGGGGGTTACGGCCGAAGCCTTGAGGTATTGCACACAAAAATAGGACGCAAGCACTGTGGATGCCTACAGACCGGGGCGCTCCATGTTCCAGAGATCGGTCCATTGCGCATCAAATTCGCGCAAGAGCTGACGGAGAAGAGAAACCGAGAGCCCAACAACCGCATGAGGATCGCCCTCAATGCTGGTGATAAATGCTGCGCCCAGGCTATCGATCGTGAATGCTCCAGCGACCTTCAACGGTTCGCCTGTAGCGACGTAGGCATCAATCTCAGCGTCGCTGATATTGGAAGCAAAGGTGACGCGCGCGCTCGAGACGGCGCCGGTTGCGCCGCGAATTTCGCCACCGCGGTGATCAATGAGCCAATGCCCCGAGTGCAAGGTTCCGGTCTTTCCCCGTTGAGCGAGCCACCGTTGCTTAGCGATTTCAGGCTCGTGCGGCTTTCCAAATAATTCGCCATCTAATTCAAACGCAGAATCTCCACCAAGAATGAAGCCATCAATCGGTTCACCATTGATGCGCGAATCGGTGACTGCCTCAGCCTTCGCTCTCGCCAACAAGTCAACAAGGGCGGGGCCATCGAGGGGGCCAGGCGCCGCAGCCGCAACTGCTTCTTCATCTACTCCGGAAGCCAAAAGTACCGGGTCAACACCGGCGGCGCGCAGTGTTGCGAGCCGTGCTGGAGAGGTAGACGCAAGATAAAGGCGCACAAGGCTCCTATGCTCAAGGGATGGGTGAATGGCTTGGCCGAATGATCGAAGTAGACGTTACCAACATTGCGCACGGGGGTGTCGGTGTTGCGCGTCACGATGGTCGTGTCGTTTTTGTTTCCGACGCGATCCCCGGTGAACGCGTACTTGTGCGTGTGACCGACGACAAGAAGAAGTCGTTTTGGCGCGCCGAAACGGTGAAGGTTGTCACCGCGAGTGAACACCGCAGAGAACACGTGTGGTCGGCGGCCAGTGTTGACCGCGATCCAGACAACCGCGCCGGTGGCGCCGAATTTGGGCATATAGAGCTCAGCCACCAGCGCGCCCTCAAGGCTCAAATTCTTGGCGAATCACTCGAACGGATGGCCAAGCTCACGCTGGCGCCCATCGTCGAAGCAGTGTCAGGCGACGACGAACGCAACGGGCTCGGATGGCGCACCCGCGTGAGCCTTCACGTTGACGAACACGGCAATGTTGGCCCGTTCGCGGCGCGCTCTCATCGCGTCGTTTCCGTTGCCGACCTTCCGCTAGCAACCCCCGAACTCTCCGCAGGGGCCCCGCTCAGCCAAAACTTTTCGGGCTTCGATCGCGTTGATGTGCTCAACCCGAGTAGCGGTGGAGTGCGCCTCATCATGGGCAAGCAAAAGCCACAAGTCATTACCGAAATCGTGGGAGAGCGCGAATTCACGCTGCTCGACTCGGGTTTCTGGCAAGTGCACCATGGTGCAGCCCAAGTGTTGTCCGCTGCCGTGCAAGACGCCATTGACCCAGAACTGTTTGACCCAGCGGCATCCAACTTGGATCTCTATGGTGGTGTTGGTTTGTTCGCCGCTGCGGTCGGAGACAAGTTTGGTTCCGCGACCAAGATCACCACGGTTGAGGCCGAGTCCACTGCTACCGATCACGCCGCAAAGAATCTCTCGGAATGGTTGGGCGCTCACGCAGAGACGGGACGCGTCGATCGTTGGCTTCGTCAGCTGGTCAGGAACGCGACCAGTAGTGAGCAATCGCGGCTCGAGCGAGCCACGATTATTCTTGACCCCCCGCGCTCTGGCGCCGGATGCGAAGTGGTTGAGTTAGTTGGAGCAGCCAAGCCCGCTCAAGTGGTCTACGTGGCGTGTGACCCCGTTGCGTTCGCTCGGGATGTTGCATTCTTTGCCGAGCAGGGCTATAGCCTCAGCACCGTGCGGGCGTTCGATCTCTTCCCCCATACGCACCACGTTGAAGCCGTCGGAACGTTTACCCGCGACTGAACGCGTGTTGGCGTCGTTCACGCATGATTTCGTCGTAACCCGACTACTATGGGGGACAGAAACTCAGGAGGACGCCACATGGCCCAGACCGAACCATCCGGGACCGAAGCGCCCAATGACAGCGCCAAACGCAATATTGCCGTCGCTGTAGTCGACGACCACGAATCCGTTCGGCTCGGGCTTAAAGCTGCTTTCATCGACGACGGTTATGACTTTGTTCTTGCCGCCGCGACGGTGAGGGAACTCGTTGAGGGACTCAATGGTCGCGAAGTCGACGTTGTCGTGCTCGACCTGTCGCTCGGCGATGGATCGACTGTCACCGATAACGTCAAGAACGTTCAAGCTACCGGCTCTGCCGTGCTCGTGCACAGCATTGCTGACCGCGTCGCAAGCGTTCGTGAGGCACTCGCCGCTGGCGCCGCCGGAGTTATCCCGAAGTCTTCCGCCACCAAGACAGTGCTCGCCGCGGCAGCAACCGTTGCGCGCGGCGAAGTATTGAACAACCTTGAGTGGGCAACTGCCATCGACGCAGACCGCGACTTCTCGAAGGCCCAGCTAGGTCGCCGTGAACGAGAAATTCTCCACCTCTACGCCTCGGGCCTACCGCTCAAGCTCGCCGCACAGCAGCTCGGAATTGGCTACTCGACTGCGCGCGAATATCTTGACCGCATCCGCGTCAAGTACGTCGAAGTCGGTCGCCCAGCTCCCACCAAGGTCGATCTTTTGCGTCGTGCTGTCGAAGACGGAATCCTGCCAGGTCTGGATTCCGAAGGCGGCGATGGCCACTAGCCTCTCCGCTGCACGCCAACCACCGTCGGCAAAGCAGCCACGTAATCCGATCAGCCGCAAGCAGGTTGAGCGGGTAATTTCGCGCTCGGTTGCCGTGATCGGGCTAGTTTTCGGCGCGCAAACTGTGCCCTGGCTATTGAGTCAGGCGCGGGAGGCGCAACCGTGGTGGTTGTCGATCGTTGTTCCCGCACTGTTCGGCTTGTTGATCATTGTGGTCATCGTGTCATTCGCCAATCGTTGGGTTCGCCAAGCGCACGGCACATTCGCGGTGGTGTACTTCCTTGCCTTGCTGAGTTGGCCATTTACCGTTCTACCCGGCGTCGAGATTTTTAGCGGCATTCACTGGCTCAACTATCTCATCACCGTCGCGACCGCCATGGCAGCGATCGCATTTGGGCGTGTGCTCGCTACCGTCTATCTTTTCGCTGCGCCGTTCGTCTACCTTGTCGTTCGTCTTCTTCCCGTCGGTGGCGCAGCTCCATGGCAGTTGGCAGTGCTTGAAGCGTTCTATGCACTCATTTTGGGTAGCGCAATCATGATCATCGTCACGATGCTGCGCCAGGCGGCATCCAACGTCGACAACGCGCAAGCGACAGCTCTGTCCCGCTATGGAAACGCGGTGCGGCAACACGCTACTGAGGTCGAACGAGTTCAGGTCGATTCGATCGTGCACGATAGCGTACTGACCACACTGATCTCCGCTGCCCGGGCATACGTGCCAGAAGCCCAACGCCTTGGCGCGGTCATGGCAGGCAATGCCATCGGCCATTTGAAAGAGGCAGCGTCGACGTCTCCCGATGATGTATCGACAGTGCAGGCGACGGAGCTTGCTCAACGAGTCGTCACCTCGGCTGAATTGCTCGCGTCGAACTTCCAATTCTCGATTCGAAGCGTTGGTGCCAGATCGTTGCCGGCTGTTGCAGCAGAAGCCGTCCATTCCGCAGCCGTCCAAGCAATGGTCAACAGTCTGCAGCACGCTGGTGGCGCAGATGTCCAGCGCAGTGTTGAAGTTCGTGGACTTGAGGGTAATGGTATTCAGGTTGTCGTCACAGACACTGGCCGGGGGTTCGACCTCGATCATGTGCCTCAAGAGCGCCTAGGGGTGCGCGTCTCCATAGTGGAGCGCGTCGCGAACGCTGGCGGTCGCACGGCGGTAGCGTCGGTGCCTGGTGCTGGCACCGAAGTCTGTATTCAGTGGCCGCATGGCAACGAAAGCGACGAAATCCTTACCCCGGACGACATCGGCGAAGAGGGTGTCCTGTGAACATTGGAGTACCGCGCTACTTGATCGTCGGTATGGCGGGGCTGTTCTCCGCGTACCACATCCTCTTGGCGCTCTACACGATCGACATTCCTGATCGACCTGGCCCCATCTTTGTCGCGATGGCACTGTATGGCGCCGCAACGATCATCAGTCTTCTTCCCTTTGGTCCGCTTCGGATGCCCATTTGGATGGCGACATTCAACTTTGCGATCGTCGTCGCCATCACTCTTCTTGTCGCCAACGAGCTCGATTTCGCCCGTGAGGGCGGCACCGGGTATGCAACCTGGTACGTAGCAGCGAGCGGAACGTTGCTGACGATTACCTCCACGCGAGGCCGTCACACTTTCGCTTGGTTGGGGATCGGATTCTTAGTCGCGCACACCTTTAGCCTTGGTCCCGTTGGACCGGCAGGGCTGTTCAGCCTCGGAATCGTCGGGAGCGCCTCGTGGGTTGCCGTCTCGCACGTGCTGAGCAGTGGCCTCGCTAAGGCATCCAAAGATGCTCAACGTTTTGTCCTTGCCGAACAGGAAGCAACTGATTGGCAGGCGGCTCAAGACGCGCACGTTCATGAGCGGCAGTTCCGGCTGGAACAGACCGGCAGTATGGCATTGGCAATGTTGGAACGAATCCAGGAGACCAACGGAAATCTCTCAGAGGAGGAGCGCCGAGAGTGCCTCAACCTCGAGGGTGCCATTCGCGATGAGATCCGCGGTCGCAAGCTTCTGAACGACGCTGTGCGCGATCAGGTGATGATTGCGCGCCGTCGCGGGGCCACTGTGACGCTGCTCGATGAGGGCGGCATCGACGATCTCTCTGACGCCGATCTCGATCGAGTTCTTAACAGGCTCGCTCTGGCCATCCAATCTACGAGCGCAGACAAAGTCATTGCTCGCACGGTTCCTGAGGGTTCAGACGTCGCGGTGACGGTCGTCGGACTGCACAGCAGCGGCGATGGAGAGTCGAGCGCCCTTGGCCAAGACTCCCTCGAAGAAGACGTCGTCGACATTTGGCTCGAGATTCCTCGCGTCGACGCTGCCAATGCGGGCGCTGCTCACGCAGACGCTGCTGGCTGACTCAAACCACCGTTAAAGGCGGAAGAGCCGGAGTGGCTATCAGAAGCACTTCTCCGGCTCTTCGCTAGAACCCGGGTCAGGACGATAACCCGAATACCGTCCTGACCCGCCCCCAAAGAATTAGCCCGCTTACCCTAGTCGGCTAACCTTTGGCGGTGTAACTCCTATGGAGAGACACCTAGCACTTAATATTCTGCATCAAGAAAGTGACGAGCAAAGTCGGTTCTTTGGGGGACCCTCGGGGGACAATATTTTCAGAATCGTGTGGAAATCACTGTATTTCTGTGGTTTTCAACGAATTCCGCATCGTGCAATTGGGGTACGACCGCGAAAAGTCCTGTTGTGCCATCCGCAAAAGGTTTAACGTCGAGCGCTCGCGTTCCACACGCCGGGGCCCGGATGAAGCGGGGCGCGAATGGGGCGTTGGCTACGCGCCCACGCTGAAATGGGAGCTGTCTCATCCCCACCGGCGTGCTCGGCAGACTCAACCAGTGCTGCGCGTACAACCGCAGTGACCGCCGCGACTTCTTCTGGTGTGACGTTGGTCGAGACGATGCGGATGTCGGCGGGCTCGTCTTGCGCGTGCCTCCCCATCACAGTGGAATGTTTCCGTGTTTCTTGGGGGGCATGCTTGCGCGCTTCGTGCGGAGAGCGCGGAGCGCCTTCACGACTTGCACTCGAGTTGCAGCAGGCTCAATGACTCCATCGAGCTCGCCCCTCTCAGCAGCCAAGAACGGGCTTGCCACGTTGTAGGTGTACTCGTTTGCCAAGCGGGTACGAACTGCGGCGACATCCTCGCCAGCGGCCTCTGCTGCTTTGATCTCGCCGCGGTAAAGGATATTGACGGCGCCTTGGCCGCCCATGACGGCGATCTCAGCGGTCGGCCACGCGTAGTTGAGGTCAGCGCCCAACTGCTTGGATCCCATGACGATGTATGCCCCGCCATAGGCCTTACGCGTGATGACGGTCACGAGGGGCACGGTTGCTTCGGCGTAAGCGTAGAGAAGCTTGGCGCCACGACGAATGACACCGGTCCATTCCTGATCAGTGCCCGGTAGGTAGCCGGGAACATCGACGAGGGTGAGGATCGGAATGCTGAACGAATCGCAGAAGCGCACGAAACGTGCTGCTTTCTCGCCAGCCTCAATGTTGAGGGTTCCTGCCATCGCCTGTGGCTGGTTAGCGACGATACCGACCGAGCGGCCCTCGACGCGACCGAAGCCGACAACGATGTTTGGCGCGAACAGCGGCTGAGTTTCGAGAAAATCGCCGTTGTCAACGATGTGCTCAATGATCGTTTTCACGTCATACGGCTGGTTAGGGCTGTCGGGGATGATCGTGTTGAGCTTGCGATCCTCATCCGTAATCTCCAACTCCACTTCGCTCTCGTAAAGGGGAGCGTCAGACATGTTGTTGTCTGGCAAGAAGCCGATGAGAGTGCGAGCGTAATCGAGAGCATCCTCTTCGTCGCTCGCGAGGTAGTGAGCAACGCCCGAAACCTTGTTGTGCGTGAGCGCTCCGCCCAGCTCTTCCATTCCGACGTCTTCGCCGGTGACTGTCTTGATGACGTCGGGGCCGGTGACGAACATTTGGCTTGTCTTGTCGACCATGATCACAAAATCGGTAAGCGCGGGGGAGTAGACCGCTCCACCAGCCGCCGGGCCCATGATGATGGAGATCTGCGGGATGACACCAGAAGCTTGAGTGTTACGGCGGAAAATCTCGCCATACTTGCCCAGGGCTACGACGCCCTCCTGAATGCGGGCTCCGCCAGAATCGAGCATGCCGATGATCGGAACACCCGTCTTCATGGCGTGATCCATCACTTTGATGATCTTCTCGCCAGCAACCTCGCCGAGCGAGCCACCAAAGATGGTGAAGTCTTGCGCGTAAACAGCAACCTGGCGACCGTGAATCGTGCCGGTACCGGTCACAACAGCGTCGCCATACGGGCGCTTCTTTTCCATACCGAAGGCGTGAGTGCGGTGGCGAACAAACTCATCGAGTTCGACAAACGAACCGTGATCGAGCAACTGTTCGATGCGCTCGCGGGCGGTCATCTTGCCCTTAGCGTGCTGCTTTTCGATTGCCGCGTCACCGCTGGCGGTCACGGCTTCGTGATAGCGGTTCTTGAGATCGGCGATCCGGCCGGCGGTCGTGAACATGTCTGGAGTCGTATTGTCTTCGGTCACTGTGTCACTTTACCCACCCATCCACCGCTTGTGTGGTTGGCGGAACCCACAAGTTTGAGGCCCGTTTCATTGAGGAAACACTAGAGACAGAGCGCTGCCTCTACGCTGAAGCGATGCAACTCCCTCTAAGCTCCGCCGTTCTCCCGCTGCTTGAGCACCTCGATGAGGTCGGATCAACCAACCACGAATTGATGGCGCGGGCCGCTAACTCCACCGCACAGCACTTTTCTGCGCTGGTCACGACGAACCAGACCGCGGGCCGCGGCCGGTTGGGACGGGAATGGATCGCGCCACCGGGAAAAACATTGGCCGTCTCCGTGCTATTCGCTCCAGAACGAGCCTCCATCGAATCATTAGCGTGGATGCCGCTCATTGGCGGCCTGGCCATGGCGCGGGCAGTACGCAGCCTCGTCAACGATCGCAAAGTCACCCTTAAATGGCCTAACGACGTTCAGATTGAGTCACTGAAGGTGTCTGGCCTGCTCTCTGAACTTGTCGCGGGAGGCTCAGGTGTGATCGTTGGGGCAGGGCTGAACCTCACGATTGAGCCCGCTGAGCTGCCGACATCCGTCTCGACATCGTTGCTGATCGAGGGCGTTGATCCCGGAGTTGATCTGGCGCTCAGCAGCTATCTCAGCGAACTTGTCGAACTCTACAAACGATTTAGCGATGGTGGTCTCGATGCGGTTCGAAGCGGAATTGCGGATGCGGCGCGGGCAGAGTGCGGAACCATTGGGCGTCGAGTGAGAGTGGAGCTTCCCGGCGGTGAGCGCATTTTCGGAACGGCCGAGACGATCGATGACCGCGGACAATTGGTCGTGATGGATGATGCGAACGGCCGCTTGCAGCACGTCGCGGCTGGGGACATCACCCACCTGCGGTATGAATGACCTATGCCTAATGAGACTGTGAGCGTTCAACGTGAGGCAATTGTTGCCCGTGTGCGTTCTCACGCGCGAGCGCTCATCTTTCCCGGCATTGTTTTGGTTGCCACGGCGGGAGCACTCGGCTACTTTTTCGGCAGTTTCGCCGAGGATTGGCAGAATCTTGCCTTGCTCACGGCCGGCTTGTTGCTGATTGTTGTCGCGTGGTTTTTGCCATTCTTTGGGTGGCTAGCGCGAAACTACACAATCACGACGCGACGAGTAGTGCTCTCAAGTGGAGTATTCGTTCGCGTCAGGCAAGAGCTGCTTCATAGCCGTGGTTATGACGTGACGGTGCGCCAAAATTGGGTGCAGCGGATGTTCGGCAGCGGTGATCTTCTGATCAACGCCGGTCATGACTATCCGGTCACCCTGCGCGACATCCCGTCGGTAGCGATCACCCAAGCGGCGCTGCACGACCTTATGGAGAACAACCAGAATGTTGTCTCGATGCGGCGCCAGCGAGACGAATCTCACGCTTCAGACGAAACGACAGTGTGGGGCACTCGCTAGCCTGCACGTCCACTGACAACGCACATTATCGATCGTGTTTCCGCACCGCGCTACTTTCTATCAACTCTGATCAGATAGGGTGCGCAACGTGAAGATCTCAGTAATCGGATGCGGCTACCTCGGAGCCGTTCATGCATCCTCGCTCGCAAAACTTGGCCACGATGTTGTGGGAATTGACATCGACCAGGCGAAAGTCGATCTCTTGGCATCGGCACAGGCGCCGTTCTACGAACCGGGCTTGCCAGAACTTTTAGGCGAAACCCTCGCAACGGGCAAGCTCGCATTCACGACTGATCTGAGCCGTGCGAATGGAGCGCGGGTGCACTTCATCGCGGTGGGTACCCCTCAACAGGAGGATTCCAATGCGGTCGATCTCACCGCGGTGGAGTCGGCCTTCGATGCGATCATCGCCCATCTTTCTCCCGGCGATGTCGTTGTTGGAAAGTCGACCGTGCCGGTAGGAACCGCTGAGCGTCTTGCTGCTCGTGTCGAGGCCGTAGGCGCCCACTTGGCCTGGAACCCAGAGTTTCTGCGGGAGGGCTACGCCGTGAAAGACACCATTAGCCCCGACCGCCTTGTGTACGGGATTCGCCCAGGGGACGACCATTCTGTCGCCATTCTTGACGAGGTTTACGCCACGGTGCTCGCTCAAGACATCCCTCGAGTGGTAACTGACTTCGCCACTTCCGAGCTCGTGAAGGTCGCGGCCAATGCATTTTTGGCAACCAAGATCTCCTTCATCAACGCGATGGCGGAGGTAGCGGAGGTCACGGGAGCTGACGTCACTCAGCTCGCGGATGCGATTGGTTATGACCAGCGCATCGGTCGTCGTTTCTTGAATGCCGGTCTTGGTTTCGGTGGAGGCTGCCTTCCCAAAGATATTCGTGGATTCATGGCGCGCGCTTCCGAACTCGGGGCGGGTGATGCTTTGAACTTTCTCGGCGAAGTCGATGCGATCAACCTTCGTCGACGAGAGCGCATGGTCGATCTGTGTCGTGAGGTGCTTGGCGGAACCATCGAAGGCGCAAAAATCGCGGTCCTTGGTCTTGCGTTTAAGCCCGACTCCGATGACGTGAGAGATTCCCCAGCGCTCGATGTTGCTGCGCGTCTCGCGGAGTTAGGTGCGTACGTTCGGGCAACAGACCCGCAGGCCATTGAAACCTCACGGCGTCTGCGCCCGGAGCTCGACTATGTCTCTACCGCAGCTGAAGCAACGCGAGACGCGGATGTCGTTCTTGTGCTCACCGAATGGCGCGAGTACCGCGACATCGATCCAAACGAGCTCGGCTCAGTCGTTTCGGTGCGTGCGATCCTCGACGGTCGAAACTGTCTGAACCCGGTGCAGTGGCGTGAAGCCGGCTGGACCTATCGTGCGCTCGGTCGCCCCTAGCGCAGCGTCTGCCGCGGCATCCGCAGTCCTAGTGGCGGCGTGAACGGCAGCAGTGACAGCGGTGTGCTCGGCAGTCAGTACGCCACGACTGGGGCTAAAGACCCACAAACGGTACAGCGCGAATCGGAAGAAAGCACCGAGCGCGAGCCCGACGACATTCGTGGAGATGTTGTCGGCGAGTAGCGAGGTGAATCCGAGGACATAGTGGGAGACCCAGAGACAGAGCACACCGATTGCCATACCGGCGACGCTGACAAGGGCAAACTCGACGCCCTCACGAGCTGCGCCAGTTCGACCAGCAGTGGCGAAAGTCCAGCGTCGATTGCCGACCCAGTTGGCCCCGATCGCGAGGGTCGTGGAGATCACCTTGGCGATCACGGGTCCCTCATGAAGCACATCGGGTGAGAGAATTGTGAGCCGCAACAGATTGAATACTGCGACATCGATCACAAGCCCGCCGAGCCCCACTACGCCGAAACGTAGGAATTGGCCGAGCAGCTTTCGCATGTGATCTCCGCAGTAGACAAGAATGGGGCAGGGCGGTTGGAAGTCTAACCTGCCAAGCTAGGCCCAAAGCTGGGCATCATCTTAGACAGTGCAGGAGTCACTAGTGCCACCGATCGTGGGCGTAATTGGCGGAGGCCAACTGGCCAGAATGATGATCCCGCGCGCAATCGAGCTCGGTATCGAGCTTCGTGTGCTCGCTGAGAGCGACGGAATGTCAGCCAAGTTGGCGGCAACTGCTGTCGGTGACTACACGGATGCTGAGACCGTTCTCGCATTTGCGCGAGACGTCGACGTCATTACTTTCGATCACGAGCACGTACCCCAGGATGTGCTGGCTCAGCTTATTGAGGCCGGAATCGCCGTGCATCCGGGACCAACACCGCTCGCGGTTGCGCAAGACAAAATTCTGATGCGCCAAGAACTGACCCGACTTGGACTTCCCGTTCCCGAGTGGGCGAGCGTAGCGACACCGGCTGAACTCGACGAGTTTCTGAGCAACAACGGCGGGCGGGTGATCGTCAAGACTCCTCGAGGCGGCTACGACGGCAAAGGCGTTCGTGTCGTTTCAGCTTCGAGCGATGTTGCTGATTGGTTCGCGGCGGGTAATCCACTCTTGGCCGAAGAACTCGTGTCCTTTACGCGAGAGCTTGCGCAATTGGCGGCGAGGAGCCCAAGCGGTGAAATCGCACTGTGGCCGTTGGTCGAGTCGATTCAGCAAGACGGCGTCTGTGCCGAAGTCATTGCGCCGGCACCGTCGCTCGCCGCGCCGCTCTCTGCGGAGGCGGCAACCATCGCTCGCACCGTCGCCGACGAACTGGGCGTAACGGGAGTGCTCGCGGTTGAACTCTTCGAAACGTCTGACGGTCGCCTCTTGATCAATGAACTTGCGATGCGGCCCCACAACAGCGGGCATTGGACGATGGATGGTGCGGTCACGAGCCAATTCGAACAACACTTGCGTGCAGTGCTCGATCTGCCTCTCGGTGCGACCGATGCGCGCTCGCCGTGGACCGTCATGATCAACGTGCTCGGGGGACCGACATCCGGAACCATTGCGGAGCGCTACCCCGCAGCATTCGCGAATCAACCGACAGCCAAGTTTCACGAATATGGCAAAGCGCCTCGCCCTGGGCGCAAGGTTGGTCACGTGAATGTGAGCGGTGACGACCTCGATGACGTGGTGTACCGTGCGCGTGCCGCAGCAGCAATTCTGAAGGATTGACACCTACCATGGGTTCCGTGACTCAACCGCAAGTAGCCGTCGTAATGGGATCAGACTCTGACTGGAACGTCATGGTCGAAGCATCCGTTGCGCTGAACGATTTTGGAATCGACCACGAAGTTAGTGTGGTTTCAGCGCATCGCAGCCCCGAGAAGATGATCGCTTTCGGCAAAGAAGCAGCTGGTCGCGGAATTCGAGTCATCATTGCTGGCGCGGGCGGCGCAGCACATTTGCCCGGAATGCTTGCCTCCGTAACAACTCTTCCCGTTATTGGGGTTCCTGTTCCGCTTTCACGACTCGATGGCATGGATTCGCTGTTGTCGATCGTGCAAATGCCTGCGGGTATTCCTGTGGCTACCGTATCGATCGGCGGAGCTCGCAATGCGGGAATTTTGGCTGCACGGATTCTCGGTTCGGGTGATGCTGAACTCACCACGAAGCTTGCCGACTACGCCGCACAGCTCGAAGCCCTTGTTGACGACAAGAACGCTGCACTGAACGCGAGCCTGTGAGCGCAGCAAGCTCCCTCCGTCAACCGGCCGACGGTTCGCCGGAGACGATGACAAAGCGAGCATGGTGGCTGCTCGGGCTCAACGTGCTCATCCCCGGTACTGCTCAACTTCTTGCCGGAAACCGAAAGCTCGGTCGCTTCGGCGTCGTCGCTAGTTTCGTTTTCCTGCTCCTCGTCGTTATCGGTGTGGTGCTCTCGCTCGTTGCACCGGCCGTCATATTCACCGTGGGTAGCAGCACGCTCGGTCTCTGGGCGATCGCGCTCATTCTGGCGTTCTATGCAGTGCTGTGGCTCATCCTCACTGTCAACGCGTGGTCTCTCGCGAACCTTGGTCGGGCTACACCCGGTGGTCGCTCCGCTGTTGCGGCATTCAGCGCCATTGTTTTAGTCGTTGTGGCTGGCACGGCAGGATACGGCGCCTACGTAGCGACTACCGCTAACTCGTTCCTCAGCGACGTGTTCATCGCGGCACCAACCAAAGAACCTATTGACGGGCGCTACAACATTTTGCTCCTTGGTGGAGACGCCGGAGTTGATCGTGATGGATTGCGCCCCGACAGCATCAGCGTTGCCAGTATTGATGCCGAAACCGGAGAAGCCATAATAATTGGCCTGCCCCGCAACATGGAACTCACCCCTTTTGTTGCCGGATCTCCGCTCGCTGACAAGTATCCCGATGGCTATGGCGCCTACGGCTGTGACGTCGACGTTTGTCTTCTCAATTCGATCTACACCGAAGTCGAGCTGAACACCCCCGATCTTTACCCGGATGCTGCGGCAAACGGCAGCTCGCCGGGAATCGAAGCCATGCGTGACGCGGTTGAAGGAATCACCGGACTCGGCATCCAGTACTACGCCCTCATCGATATGCAGGGCTTCTCAGATCTCATTGACTCGCTCGGCGGTGTGACGATCAATGCCGAAGAGGCTGTGCCAATTCACGCGGATGCTGAATTTACGATTGTCGCAGAGTGGATTCCGGCTGGCGTGCAAGTAATGGATGGCTATCACGCACTCTGGTATGCACGATCGAGGCACGACACTACTGATTACGACCGCATGGAACGGCAGCGCCAACTTCAGCAGGCCGTTATCGAGCAGTTCACCCCCGCGAACGTGCTGACGAAGGTGCAAGCGATAGCCGCGGCAAGCTCGAAAGTTGTGACGACTGACATACCGCAGGGGAGCTTGGGCTACTTCGTCAATCTTGCCTCGAAGACACGAGCGCTTCCCATCGGATCGCTGGAGTTGGTGCCAGCGAACGATATCGTCCCGGAGAACCCGGACTTTGACTACGTCCGTGAGCTCGTTGCTGCGGCGACAGTATCCACGGTCGTCGACGAGAACACCGAATAGCTCGCACGCGCACTGATCGGCGCTCGCAAGCGGCGCGACGGGAACCTAACGGCGCTAGTGGCACCGAGCGGGCGGTTAGAGGTCAGCGTGGAGCTGCCACACCTTCTCAGCAGACATACGCCAGTTGAAGGCGCGAGCACGATCCTGACCGGCGTAAAACAAGCGTTCGGCGAAGGCAGCATCGTTCAGCACTCGACCGATACCTTCGGCGAGTGCTTCGCCGTAACCCTCGGCCGGTTCACGTTCGACGACAACTCCAGCATCGGCCGCGATTTCTACCAGCGCGGGCGCATCGGAGTGCACAACAGGAATTCCGAACGAGAGTGCCTCAAGCACAGGCATTCCGAACCCGACATCAAGGTTCGGATACACAAATACGGACGCGTGGTCGAAGGCAACGGAAAGATCCTCGTTGCTGAGAGTGCCTAGGCAGCGAACGCGCTCCGCGCTGACGCCCTCTGCCTCGACGAAGGCCGCGACAGCCTCATCCTCGGGCTCTGGCCCCACCATCAGCAGGACGACGTCGTCATCGAGGTCGCGAAGGGCGCGGATCAGGTGATCCATTCCCCGATGCGGTTCGAGGCCGCCGATGGCGAGCAAGAATCGCTCTGGAAGTTCAAGCTCTGCTGCGCGTTCTTCGACGTTATCTGGCACCCGGAGGCTAGTGCTTGCGGCGCCGCTAATGACCCGTACGCGGTCGCCAAAATTGGCGATGCCCTCGAGTTGTTGCGCAACCGTGTGGCTGGGGACAACGATCGCATCGGCATACTTTTCTGCGCGCTTGAGCATCGCGCGACTCCAGCCGGCCTGACGGCTCCCGATCGACTCTGGCCGCGTCCAGGCCACCGTGTCATGCACGGTAACGACGATCTGATCACCGCGATTGAGGCGATCATGACGACGAAGCGGTGCAAGCAAGCTTGGCGCATGAAGCATGCCGCTGCCCGGGACCTTCGTGAACCCGTGTTGCCACGATGCGCGAAGTTCGCGACGGCTCAGGGCACTCTTGTGAAGCTTCGCAAGGTTGGGCAGACGCGCCTCGATGAGGGCATATTCCTCTTCGGTCGAGGCAGAGACGAAGCCCTCAACAAAGCAATTGCTCGGTGCGCTGGCAATAAGTCCCCGCGTCAACTCTTCTGAATATCGGGCGACACTGCCATGAGTAGGCGAGAGCATCTCGTCGATGATGACGCGGAGAGTGGTCATTCTGCAGTCAATGCTCCTGAATCAAAGGCGGCTTGAAGAGCCTGTTTCCAATCGCGCATCGGCTCAATCCCCGCGTCGAGCCATGCCTGGTGGCCAAGAACAGAAAAGCTTGGTCGCGGCGCAGGCCGTTGGAAAGCTGAACTGTCGGTCGGCTTGACCCTATCAGGATCAAGCCCGGCACAAACGAAAACTGCCTGCGCAAGATCGAACCACGAAGCGCGACCAGAGTTGGTGCCGTGGAAGATGCCAGCAGGCGTTCCGGCATCGATGAGGGTCACAAGCTGAGCGGCGAGATCGCCGGTCCACGTCGGCTGACCATGCTGATCATTCACGACGTCGAGTGTCTCGCGATCCGCTGCCAGCTTCAGCATCGTTCGGGGAAAGCTTGAGCCCTTCGTTCCATACAGCCAGGCGGTGCGCACAATGGTGGTTCGCCCAGGATTGTGCTCAAGGGCCAGCAGCTCACCAGCCGCCTTTGTGCGGCCATACGCTGACACTGGATGCCGCGGCGAATCTTCTGCATAAGGCTCAGTAGCGGTGCCGTCGAAGACGTAGTCCGTCGAGAGCTGCACAAGTCGTGACCCGTGCTGTGCGGCGGCGATGGCGAGGTTATGAGGGCCAACCGCGTTCACGGCGTTGGCGTTCTCTTCGTCGGTTTCTGCATCATCCACTCGGGTGTAAGCAGAGGTGTTGACGATCACGTCGTAACCGCTCAGAACTTCGAGGGCGGCTTCGCGGTCGGTAATGTCGAGCTCATTGCGCGTCAGAGCAGTGGCGTCGCGGCCACTCAGAGCGTGCATGAGGTCAGTGCCGAGCATCCCGCCGGCACCGACAACGGCAATCCGGGTCACAGGGCGGCCTTTTCCTTGAGCGGTTCCCACCACTCGCGGTTGTCCCGGTACCACTGCACTACGTCTGCGAGGCCCTTCTCGAACGGAACCTGAGGGGCATAACCGAGCTCAGCGCTGATCTTGGAAATGTCGACGCTGTAGCGGAGGTCGTGACCGAGCCGGTCCTCGACGCGGTCGACAGACGACCAGTCGGTTCCGGTGTGATCGAGGAGCATTTGGGTGAGTTCTTTATTGGTGAGCTCGGTGCCGCCGCCGATATTGTAGATCTCTCCTGCGCGGCCACCCGTGACTACGAGCGCGATTCCGCGGCAGTGGTCGTCAACGTGGAGCCAGTCGCGGATGTTGTTGCCTTCGCCATAGAGGGGAACGTGCTTGCCGTCAATGAGATTGGTGACGAACAGCGGAATCAGTTTCTCGGGAAAGTGATAGGGCCCATAGTTGTTCGAGCATCGTGTGATCGAGAGGTTCATTCCGTGAGTGCGGAAGTAGCTGCGCGCGAGAAGATCGCTACCTGCCTTCGACGCGGAGTATGGCGAGTTGGGCTCGAGCGGCCGCTGTTCATCCCACGAGCCCTCGGCAATCGACCCGTAAACCTCATCAGTGGAGACGTGAACGAAACGGGGAGTTTTGGCTCGTAGTGCTGCATCGAGCAGTCGTTGGGTGCCAAGAACGTTGGTTTCGACGAAAGCGCTCGCATCGCGTACCGAACGGTCAACATGGGATTCGGCGGCGAAATGCACAATCGCATCGATGTCGCCAAGGATCCCGTCGAGCAGGTCAGCATCGCGGATGTCGCCTTCGACGAACGTGAAGCGAGGGGAATCAGCAACAGGAGCGAGATTCGCACGGTTGCCCGAGTAGGTCAAAGCATCGAGAACGACAACATCGGCACCCTCGAGACCGGGGTAGGCATCTTCGATTGTGCGACGAACAAAATTGGAGCCGATGAATCCGGCACCGCCGGTCACGAGAATTTTCATGAGGGGTTCCTGTCGTTGTTACGCGGTGAGCTGGAGTTGTGAGTCGAGGCGCCGGTGGCCGGAAACTCAGACGCGAGGGTTCGTTTGAGAGCTTCCTGCAAGCTATAGGTAGCCGTGTAGCCGGAGTCGCGTAGTCGGTCAGTATTCACGGTTGTATCCGCGGCAAACTTGCGAATGCGCACCGCACTAATCGGAAAAGTGCGTCGGGTGATTTTAGCGGCAGCATCGAAAACGTAGCCAGCCGCTATCCCCAGCCCCAATGGCAACCGCAGACCGCTAGCAGCATGAACATTCATCTCATCGCGAAGAATCGAGATGAGATCCTTGGTCGAGAGGTCAGGTTTGTCAGCAAAGTTACGGATCTCGATTCCGGCGGGGGCATCAAGGCGACTCGCAATGTACCCAACGATGTTGCCGACGTAGGCCATCGACTTTTTGTTCTCGCCCTTGCCGACCATGATGAATCGTCCAGAAGAAACCTGCTTGGCGAGATTGTAGACGTTGCCGCGGTTGCCTTCTCCGAACACCACAGACGGGCGAACAATTGCCAACGAACGTGAGGCATCCGCGTTCGCCCAAGCGCTAAAGACGACTTCGGCGGCTAACTTGGAGCGGCCGTATTCGTTGAACGGCTCCGGCACGGAATCTTCGGCAGCATTGTTCTTGTCGAGTCCGTACAGCGCGACCGTGCTCGTAAAAACGATGCGATTGATGCCATTGGCTTCTGCTGCGGCGACGAGAGCATGTGCGCCACCGACATTTACCTCGGTGTAGAGGCTCAACGGGGTCACATCGTCACGGTGTTCGGCAGCAAGGTTGATGATTGCGTCGTGACCGGCGCTCGCTGCGGTGAGCTCTTCTGCCGAACGAACATCGCCGGCAATGGACTGTTCTGGAAAGCGAGTCGAAATGTGGCGGTCGAAGTTCGTGAACTTGTGACCCTGTTCGCTCAAGGTTTCAAGAAGGCGAGTGCCGATAAAGCCACTACCGCCGACGACGAGAATCTTCATAGAGTTACTTTCGTTGTGTGCGACAGACAGTTTGTTCACCAGACACCAGCGCCGATCAACAGCGCAATTATCCACTGATCTCTTGGGCGTCGCCTGAGTTGTGACGCGCGGCGAGCCAGAGCGAATCGGGCTCGGAGGTTTCGGTGTTCGACGAGGTCGCGCATCCGGAGCAATTCGGGGCGGTGTTCATCGTCGGCAACGCTGAGCGCGACGCGCGTCAAGAGCCGTGCTTGACCGCGGTGCCACTGTTCGCGAACCAACGAGAGCCGTGACAGGGCGGAGCGTGCCCCCACATTGGCGCCCATGACATTGGCGTCGTGTTGACGGTATTCGACGGTCGGCACCGCATCGATGTGCCACGTCCAGCCGTGTGCCCTCGCCAAGACATAGAGCAACCAGTCGTGATACTGAGGTGGTTTCGTCGTTTCTGGAGAGTCCAAATAGTCCCGCGCCAAGGCAACAAGACGATTGGACATGAGGAAAGTCGAGCCAGGACCCGGGCTCTCAAGCAAATAATCGAAGCGGCGCTGGGGAAAGTCTTTCTTCACCAGACTCTGTCCGCCGTCTGGCGTGAATGACGTCACGTTTGACGAGACACCATCGACCCCCAAAGCGGCGCTCAGCCGTACATGGGAAGCAAGTTTGGTCGGTACCCAAATGTCATCCTGATCAGAGAATGCGTAATACTCGCGATCAGCGGGAACGAGCTGAATGAGGCGGTAAAAGTTGGCGGCGGCACTGCCAGAAGCGCCGTCGCTGGGGATGATTGTGAGGCGTGGCTCTGAGGCGGCACATTCGGCAAGCCATTCGGCAGTGCCATCCGTTGATGCGTCGTCTCGCGCGAACACTTCGACATCCACGCCCTGCTGAGCAAACACACTCTCGAGCTGTTCGGGAAGCCAGCGGCGACCGTTGTGGGTCGCCAGCAGCACTGCGACGCGGGGGAGCACCCCTGGGGTGGAATCGGCAGGCATAACTCCACAATGATAGTTGGCTTGGCGTTGCGCAATACCGCCGGGTGCGAGCCGTAGGCTGGAGCAATGAGCGCAACAGAGCCCACCCCGTCCATCTCGGTGGCCCTCTGCACTCACAACGGCGCAACCTACATCCGGGAACAACTTGTCAGCATCCTTGAGCAAGTGCCGGCGCCGACGCAACTTGTCGTGTCGGATGACGCCTCTAGCGACGACACGATCGCCCACGTTCGCGAAGTTGCGGCCCGCTATCCCGCCGTTGAACTCACGGTGTTCGAAAACATTCCGCCACTGGGCGTAACCAAGAACTTTGAGCAGGCTATTCGGGCTTGCACCGGTGACTTCATCGCCTTGAGCGATCAGGATGACCTCTGGCATGCGGGGCGCCTCGCGCTCTTTGGGGAGCAGTTCGCAGCGCATCCGACTGTCGCCCTTCTGCACAGTGATGCTCGACTCGTTGATGCCGCGGGGGAGCCGCTCGGTCACACTCTCGCCGAGGCGCTGGGAGTGAACGCAGTCGAGGCGGCGAGCATCCATGCCGGTGACGCATTTTCGGTATTACTTCGCCGCAATCTGGTTACGGGCGCCTGCACAGTCTTTCGTCGCAGCCTCGTGGAATATGCCGCGCCATTTCCTCCGTCGTGGGTGCACGATGAATGGCTTGGCGTGATTGCGGCCGCTGTCGCCTCGACCGACTTCATTGAGCAGCCAACCATTGACTACCGTCAGCACGGAGCGAACCAAATCGGCGCGACGAAATTGACGCTTGCCGGCAAATTTGGGCGAATGATGGAACCGCGTCGCGCGAGAAACGCTCGTCTCGAGACCAACATCTCGGTACTGGTCGATCGGCTACAGCGACTCGGCTCCCGGGTGAGCGACGACAAAGTGAACCGCGCGCTCGCCAAGTTGGAGCATGAACGTATGCGAAATGCCCTACCCGAGAAGCGGATGCGACGGATTCCTGCAGTGACGCGTGCCCTCTTCGCCGGTAGCTACGGTCGGTACTCTCGTGGCCCGCTCGATGCTGTGCGCGACGTTCTGCAACCCGTGGACTGAGTCGGCGCGGATATCACGCGGGTTCGACAGATTCGTGTCTAGCTCATACGTCACCGGATTGCCCGCAGCGGAGCGCTGAACTGAGTTCCAAGCCTCGCCGGGTAGGATTCCGGGTGTGCAGATACGTGAACTCTCGGTGCCTGATTCCTACGAAATCACCCCTAAACAATTCGCTGACGACCGCGGCGTTTTCTTGGAGTGGTACCGCTTCGACAAGCTCGAAGAGGTAGTGGGGCACCCGCTCGACCTTCGGCAGGCCAATACGTCGGTCTCGAAGCGCGGCGTTGTGCGGGGCATCCACTATGCGGATGTTCCTCCAGGGCAAGGCAAATATGTCACGGTCACGCACGGCCGCGGCATCGATTTCGTTATCGATATCCGTGAGGGTTCGCCGACGTTTGGCCAGTGGGACTCTGTCATTCTCGACACCGTCGACCGTCGTGCCGTTTATGTCGCTGAGGGTCTTGGCCATGCCTTCATTGCGCTCACCGATGACGCCACCCTCACTTACTTGGTGAGCGACGTGTACAAGCCCGGAGCCGAACACGACATCAACGTGCTCGACCCTGAGATCGGTTTGGTCTTCCCTCCCGAACTTGGTGACCTAGTTCTCTCACCCAAAGACAAAATTGCGCCCACTCTTTCCGAGCGCCTCGCCGATGGCTCCCTGCCGTTGTACGCTGCCGTGAAGGAGTACTACGAGGCGAACCGAAAGGAACGCAACTAATGCGCGGAATCATCCTGGCCGGCGGCAGCGGAACGCGCCTCTGGCCCATCACCAAGGGCATCTCCAAGCAGCTCATGCCCATCTACGACAAGCCCATGGTCTACTACCCCTTGTCGACTCTCATGAGCGCGGGCATCCGCGAAATTTTGATCATTACGACACCGGATGACCAGCCGCAGTTCCAGCGTCTGCTTGGCGATGGCAGTGAACTCGGCATCGAGCTCACGTATGCCGTGCAGCCGTCACCGGATGGACTCGCGCAGGCGTTCATCATTGGTGAAGAGTTCATCGGTGACGAGAAGGTCGCTCTCGTTCTTGGCGACAACATTTTTCACGGTGTGGGGCTCGGATCGAACCTGCGCAAGCACAATGACGTCGATGGTTCGCTCATTTTCGCGTACCACGTGCGCAATCCGCGGGCCTACGGCGTTGTCGAGTTTGACGAGAATTTCATCGTCCAGTCGATCGAAGAGAAGCCCCTCGAGCCGAAGAGCAACTACGCCGTTCCCGGACTCTACTTCTACGACAACTCGGTCATCGAAATTGCCAAGTCGATCACGCCGAGCGCGCGTGGCGAACTCGAAATCTCGACCATCAACGAGCACTACCTTAATCGTGGTCAGCTCCAGGTCAACGTACTCGACCGTGGCACCGCCTGGCTCGACACGGGAACGTTTGAGTCCATGGTGCAGGCCACCGAGTTTGTGCGCGTCATCGAAGACCGCCAGGGCTACAAGATCGGCTGCATCGAAGAGATCGCGTGGCGTGCCGGCTGGATATCGGATGACCAGCTCGCCACCCTCGCAGCACCTCTCGTCAAGAGCGGCTATGGCGTCTACCTCGAAGGACTGTTGGCGGCGGCGAAGTGACTCGAGTACTGATCATCACGGGAGACCCGATTGGTCCCCGGATGGCCGGGCCCGCGATTCGCTCGTGGAATATGGCTCTCGCGCTCGCCGAAGCGGGCAACGAGGTCACGCTCATGACGACCACCAAGCTGCAGACGGTGGATGCTCCTTTTGAGCTCACGCTTGTGACGCCGGGGGAGAACGACGCCTTTGCGAAGCTTGAGCAGTGGTGCGATGTCGTTGTGTTCCAAGGGCACGCGATGCGTCAGTTCGAGGTGTTGCGCACGACAGACAAGATCACCGTGGTCGACATTTATGACCCCATGCACCTCGAGATGCTTGAGCAGGGCCGCGAGCTCGCGAGGGCCACGTGGGAGCTTCGCGTCACGACGGCCACTGAGGTGCTCAACGAGCAACTCGCGCTCGGTGACTTCTTCATGTGCGCCTCCGAACGGCAGCGCCTCTTTTACTTCGGCCAGATGGCCGCCCTCGGGCGCCTCAGTCCCACCACCTACGAGAACGATCCGCATCTCGAAGGTCTCCTGAGTGTCGTGCCATTCGGGCTCGAGCACACACCACCCGCCCACGAGCGCGACACCCTCAAGGCTGTTCTGCCTGGCATCAACGCCGACGACAAGCTCATGATTTGGGGCGGCGGCGTCTACAGCTGGTTCGACCCTAAGACTCTGATCCGCGCCGTTGCGAAACTGGCTGAAACTCGCGATACGGCCAAGCTCTACTTTCTCGGCACCCGGCATCCGGGAGTCGACCAGATGGGTATCGTGCGCGAATCGCACGATCTTGCGAGCGAACTTGGTGCCCTCAACACCTCGGTGTTCTTCAACGAGGAGTGGGTCGACTATGCCGACCGCCAGAACTACCTGACCGAAGCGGATGCCGGCGTGAGCACTCACATGTCGCATATCGAGACGACGTTCTCGTTCCGCACGCGCATCCTCGACTACCTGTGGGCTGGCTTGCCGATGGTGGTTACCGAGGGTGACAGCTTTGCTGACCTGATTGAAACCGAGGGGTTGGGGCTCACCGTGCCTGCCCAAGACGCGGATGCTCTCGCCGCAGCCCTCGACCGTGTTCTCTACGACGAAGCGTTCATTGCCGAGTGCAAGCAGAACGTCGCTCGGGTTCGTGAGGACTTCTACTGGGAGCGCACGCTCGCGCCCTTGGTGAATTTTGTTGCCAACCCGCAGCACGCCGCAGACCACGCTGCAACGCGTCGTCGTGGCGTCACGCTTGGCCGAAAAGTGCGCAAACCTTATGGTCTGCGCCATGATCTCCGGATGGCCTGGCATCACTTGCGCCATACGGGTGTGAAGGCGACGGTAGACAAAGCGGTCGCCCGGGTGCGGCGATAGCTCTCGTTCACAGCAATCTCAAAGTTTACTGCCGTTAGCTTTGAGCAATGTTGACTGGCCTGCGTTCCGTTCTCTCACGGTCAGACCGTCGAATCGGGCTGCTTGTGGCGCCCTTATTGGTGTTCGTTGCTCTTGCGGCGTGGGCGCTGTCTTCGCCCGTTGGCTCAAGTCCCGATGACGATTTTCACCTGACCAGTATTTGGTGCGCGACCGGTAACGCCGACTACTGTGCGTCCAGCGGAGACTCGGGCACAAGACTTGTTCCCCCTGCAGTGGGCGATCCTGCCTGCTTCGCCTACGACGCCGACAAGAGCGCCGGCTGTCAAGACCGCATCGATTTCGCGGCGGGTCCCACCAAAGAGACTGCGCGGGGCAATTTTGCTGGCGGCTACCCTGTTGTCTATTACGGTGCCATGAGCGTCTTTGTTGGGCCGGATGTTCATGCTTCCGTTCTGATAATGCGCCTCATCAATATCGCACTATTCGTGGGACTGGGCGTCGCGCTCTACCTGCTTCTGCCAGTCAACCGTCGGCAAATTGTGGTCTGGCAATGGGCGCTCACGACAGTCCCCCTCGGACTATTCGTGCTCTCGTCAACCAACCCAAGCTCGTGGGCTCTTATGGGCGTCGGCTACGGGTGGCTCGCCCTGCTTGGCTTCTACGAAGCGAACGGGCGAAAGCGGATAGCTCTTGGCGCACTCTTCCTGCTTTCGGCGGTCATGGCATCCGGTTCTCGTAGTGATGCGACTGTCCTCTTCGTGGTTGCGGTCTTTGCTGCTGTGTTCCTTGTGGCACGCAACACTCGACGTTTCTGGCTTTCATCGTTGCTGCCGGTTGCCGGCTTTGTCATTTGTGCACTCTTGTTCCGTGCTTCACGATCAGCGGATGCCGTAACGAGCGGAGTGGATGAGCAGCTGGGGCTGGGCGTCATCCTGCCCCGAATCGCTTATAACCTCACGGAGGTTCCGTCGATTTGGACGGGCATCTTTGGGCAGTCGTGGGGTCTGGGATGGCTCGATACGTCGATGCCCGCGATCGTGTGGGTGAGCGGTGTTGCCGCGCTTATCGGGGCAGGTTTTGTTGCTGCACGCGCATCTTCGGGGAGAAAGACTCTCGTTGTGGCGCTGGGGGCTGTAGCGCTTGCCATGATTCCCGTTGCGCTTCTCGTGCTCGCCGGAAAAGACGTCGGTGATGACTATCAGCCTCGATACTTGTTGCCTTTGATCATTGTCTTCGTGGGCGCCGTGTTCTTCACCGCACGAGGCCAGTTTGTGCACATCTCCCGAGTGCAAGTGTGGGCAATTGTTGCCGCATTGTCTGGCGCTCAGTTCATCGCGCTGTACCTCAACATCCGCCGCTACGTCACCGGAATCGATGCACTAAGTCCGAACCTTGATGCGGGCCGCGAGTGGTGGTGGGCGTTGGCCATCACGCCCAATGTGGTGTGGCTGGTTGGCTCGCTCTGCTTTACTGCGGCGCTCGTCGTGTTGCTTCCCTTACACCGAACGACAGCTCCAGCCTTGACTGATGCTCTCGGGGCAGACCATTCTGCACGGCGACCCCAGCGTTCGCGCTCTCTGAGATAGCCTGTACGGATGCTACCCGGCCGCTCTGAATCTGTTGTCGCGTCCGCGCGTACTCGATTTCTCCACCGTTTTCGCGTCATTTACTTAGCTCCGGTTTTGGCGTTGCTTGCCCTTTCCGCTTGGGCGTTCGCATCTCCGATGGGTGCAGCGCCCGATGATGACTATCACTTGGTCAGTATTTGGTGCGCGACGGGCGATGACGCTTACTGTGCGCCAGGTTCAGCGGACTCGACTCGGATGGTGCCGCAGGCGGTTCTGAGTTCTCCTTGTTACGCGTTCTACAGCGAGGAGAGCGCAGCGTGTCAAAATCGTCTCGATTTCGACAGCGAAACTCTCGTCGAGACGAAGCGCGGAAACTTTGTGGGGGCTTACCCGCCGGTTTACTACGCCGCTATGAGTATTTTCGTCAGCGATGACGAGCACTTCTCGGTGATGGCGATGCGACTATTTAACGTTGCTTTGTTCGTCGGGATTACAACAGCGCTGTACTTGCTCCTGCCTATCACTCGTCGGCCGGCTCTTGTTTGGGGTTGGCTAATTACGACGATGCCGTTGGGTGTGTTCTTGTTGGCGTCGAATAACCCCAGCGGGTGGGCGGTGGCTGGGGTCGGTTCAGCGTGGCTAGCTCTGTTGAGTTTCTATGAAGCTCGAAATCGGTTGGTGCTTGTCGCATCCGGAGTGCTCGTCGTGATTTCCGTGCTGATGGCGGCAGGGTCCCGGGGCGACTCGGCTCTCTACGTAGTGGGAGCGCTCGGTGTAGCGGCGATTGTGGCGTTCGAAAACAGACGACAATTCTGGTTGCGCTCGGTGCTTCCCGCAGTGATGTTCATTGTTTCGGCAGCATTCTTCTTGGCAGCACGTCAAACTGCGGCGGGGACTGGTGGGTTTGGGGGGCAAGACGCTGCACCCGCTTCCGATCAGGCTTCCTCCGCTTTGGATAATCTCGCTGGCTTCGGTCTGCTCGCGTACAACCTTCTCAACGTGCCGTCGCTGTGGACTGGTGTGTTTGGAGGCTGGGCGCTCGGTTGGCTCGATACTCCTATTCCTGCGTCGGTTACTTTCTTCGGTATCGCTACTTTTGTGGGGGTCGGGTTCGCCGGGCTGGCCGTATTGACGTGGCGCAAGGCTTTTGTCATTGCCGGGGTTGGGTTTGTTCTTCTCGCCTTGCCTACGTACGTTCTCACTCAGGGCGGTGACAAGGTGGGGGAGCAAGTGCAGCCTCGTTACATTCTTCCGCTCATAGTGTTGATGGGCGGAATATTAGTTCTGCAGGCGGGACGCAAACAGTTTTCACTGGGCCGCGTTCAAACAATCGCGGTTGTTTTCGCATTGAGCGCCGCAAACCTTGTGGCTCTTCACATGAATATGCGCCGGTATGTAACGGGAAACGACGTTCCGGGATGGAACCTCAACGCGGGCGCTGAGTGGTTCTGGCCCGGCGCACCTGCACCGATGGTGGTGTGGGCAATCGGCTCGCTGGCCTTTGCCGGATTGGTCGTTATCTTGGCGCGCGAAATGTCACTTTCAGCGGCGGTAGTGGCTGAGCCGAAGATCGGCGAAAAAGCTACGGTGTCGGTTTCCCGATAACGCGGTACGTTACTCCAGACCACTGATCGGCACTACTCACGCGGCGTCCGTCGACGAATGTGCGAATGCCGGGCAGCTGCGCAGCGCTGAGAGTCCGGTATTCCTTGTGGTCGGCCTGCACGACGACCGCATCAACAGGCTCCCCGTAGTGGTACGGCGCAAAGCCAAGCTTGGTCAGTTCTTCGTCGGTGTAGAGCGGGTCGTGCACAAGAACTGTTGCGCCGCGGCTTGTAAGAGCATCCACGGTTGCGAAGACTCCTGAGAACGCGGTCTCTTTGACTTCACCGCGGTACGCAGCACCGAGTACTACAACGCGGGCGCCGGCAACGTCGCCGTGTGCGCCCTCGAGCAGCCCAATGGTGTACTCCGGCATTCCGGCGTTTGCTTCGCGTGCAGCCCGAACGATGGTGGCGTCAGGATCGTTCCACAGGTAGAGGCGTGGGTAGACCGGAATGCAGTGACCGCCGACGGCGATTCCCGGTTGATGAATGTGGCTGAAGGGTTGTGAGTTTGTGGCTTCAATCACGGCGTAGATGTCGATGCCGTTTTGACCGGCAAAGCGAGCGAACTGGTTGGCAAGACCGATGTTGACGTCGCGGTACGTGGTCTCGGCCAGCTTTGCGAGTTCTGATGCCTCTGCAGAGCCGAGATCCCAGACACCATTTTCGCGGGCCAAATCGGGGCGCTCGTCGAAATCGAGTACAGCGTTGTAGAAGTCGGTAGCCTGCTTCGCGCCTTCGGGTGACAAACCACCAACGAGCTTGGGGTACTTGCGGAGGTCCTCGAAGACACGCCCGGTTAGGACGCGCTCGGGGGAGAAGACAAGGTGAAAGTCCTTCCCCTCCGTAAGGCCCGAAACCTCTTCGAGCAACGGCTTCCAACGATTGCGGGTAGTGCCGACAGGAAGCGTTGTTTCATAGGAGACTAGCGTTCCGGGAGTGAGGTGCTCGCCGAGCGAGCGCGTGGCAACATCCATCCAGCCGAAGTCTGGTTTCGCATCGTTGTCGACGAACAACGGCACGACGAGTACAACGGCATCGGCGCCGGGAATCGCGTCCGCGTAGTCAGTAGTCGCTCGGAGCTTTCCTGCTGGAACTAGCTCGCTCAGGAGCTCCTGCAAGTGAGCTTCGCCGGGGAAGGGTTCGATGCCCTTATTGATGCGGTCGACGAACTCGGCGTTAATGTCGACGCCCACGACGTCGTGACCCTTCGAGGCAAACTGAACGGCCAGAGGGAGGCCGATCTTACCGAGGGCGACAACTGCGATTTTCACTGGGGAGAGTCCTTCTGTCGAGGGCTGCGCAAGGCGTCAAGCGCAGGGAGGTTAAGTCTAGTTGCCCTTAGCGCCAGAGGTGGCTCTTGTGCGATGGCTTCACAGTTGGTGTACACGGAACTAGGGGGAGTCGAGAACGATAACCTAAGGATGCACGAAAGGTGGCGAGATGATCAAAGAGATCAAGTGGGTTGCGGGTAAAGTTCTGCGTGTTATTCCCGAACCGCTGCTCGGTCGTTTGCTTCCAGGCGAGTTTCGGTTCGACCCCCGTGACCTGCCTGAACTTCCGACACCGCCTATTGGCGCGATTCGCGTATACATTGCTCCGGCGAACTATGCAGGTCAAGGATGGGAGTGGGCTCGCGCCATAGACCGCTACATCGACGGCGCCCAAGCATCAAATATGGTCTACCAGCGAAAGGCCGATTTTCGGTATCAGGCTGACAGCGCTGTCCCTTTAGGTTTCTACGCGGCATCGAGACGCTGGCAGCGCCGCCAGTTTGACTGGGTGGTTAAGAACTTTACTCACGTCATCATTGAGGCGGAACAGCAGCCATTCGGTGCCGTTCTCGACGAATCGGTCACTTCTCAAGTTCGAAGGCTCCAGGCGCGCGGCCTCACCGTTACGATGCTCTGTCATGGAACAGACATCCGGTTGCCGAGTCGCCATCGTGAACTTGTGCCGAATTCTCCGTTCGCGGATTCCCTCGCCGGCGTTGCGCCCAAACTTGAAAAACTCGCCAGAACTAATCGTCAGATTCTCGACGAGTTGGCACTTCCGGTACTCGTCTCTACGCCAGATCTCTTGGCTGATGTTCCCGTCGCGCGTTGGCTTCCTGTCGTCGTTGATGCTGCGCGGTGGAGTGTGACGTCTGAGCCGCTTGATCGTGCAGTTCCGGTTGTCGCCCACGCCCCCAGCAAGGGTGCGGTCAAAGGATCTGAGCTTATTGATCCCATTCTCCAGCGGATGCACGAGAGAGGCGTTATCGAATATCGGCGGGTTAACGGTGTGCCGTCTGCACAGATGCCTGACGTCTATCGGAGCGCAGACATTGTGCTCGATCAGTTTCGGCTCGGGTCGTATGGAGTCGCTGCGTGCGAGGCGATGGCGGCGGGTCGGGTAGTCGTTGGCCACATTACGGATGAGAACCGGGCCAGAGTCAGGGAGTCGACGGGGGAGTCGTTGCCGATCGTGGAGTCGACGGTGGAAGATCTCGAAGAGGTTCTTCTGGGAGTCATCCACAATCGGGAAGGGTCCCGTGAGACCGCTCGCGCAGGTGCGGCATTCGTCGCCAAAGTACACGACGGACGATTCTCAGCTGCAGTTTTTGAGGACCTTTTTCACCCCTGATCTAGGGAGAGTGCGATCGCCGTCGCGGCATGATCAGCTACGGAGCGCAATGAATAGTTGGCCTCAACCCACTCGGAGAGCCGCCTATCCGGATGCTGGCGCGGTGTAGACAGTGCATCTAACATCGCGTCAGCGACCTGCGTGGCTTCCCAGTTTGTCGCCCAGCCCAAGTGGTTCTCTGTGACGAGTTCGTTGAGGGGACCCGCTCCTGAATAGATCACGGGAACGCCGCAACTTAGCCCGGCGAGAGCCTTGGTCGCGAAAGCGAAGTCATAGCCCTGGCCTGGTCGTAGCGAGGCTAGGATCGCGGTCGACCCTCGAAGCCACGCTGAGATCTCGGCGGCTTCTACTGCGTCATGAAACGTGACTCGATCCGCGAATGCGCGTGACCGTGTCTTGATTGCTTCGAGCTCTGAGCCGCCTCCGAACATCTTTAGAGTCACGGTGGGATGCTCTCGGCAGACTCTTTCGAACGCGTCCACGAAAACTGAGGCTCCGTGAACTTCCGACATCGTGCCGGCGTAGATGAAATACGGTGACTTTTCGGTCTTCCGCGGGCCATCAGGAGAGAACACTGAGGTATCGACCCCGGTGCCGACTACCGTGACCCTCGCCCGTTCGGCGCCAAGCGCGACGACTTCATGCCGGATGTCTTCAGAGATCGCGAGCACACCCCGCGCTCCGCTGAGCGTGAGGCGCTCCATCGTCGACACCGCTGAAAGCACGAGGGGGTGCACCCCGAGTTTCTTTACTACAGCGGTGGTCACATCTGCGGAGTAGTAGAAGTAAGGGGTGCGGCGCACCCAGCATGCCAAGCGAGTTGCCATTCCCGTAGTGGGGGGAGGCTCTGCGATTACAACGTCAACGCGCCGGGATAGCAGGAGCCGGAAAAAGAGGGGCACATCAAAACTCAGATATTGCAGGTAGCCACGAACGACGCCGTTCTTGTCACGTAGCACCGGCCATCGCCGGATCCTGTCTGTGCTGCGAGTGGCTCCTGGAGCCTGGGTGGTCAAGACCTTGGTTTCAAATCCGGCGGCATCGAGTGAGCGCGCGAGGTTACCGAGCCGGTACGCAGCTGCTGCTCCTTCCGGCTCGAAGACGCGGGTGGCGATGATCGCCCTGCGCGGAGTCACGAGTCTGTACGAGGAAGTTCGACGAGTGAACGGAATTTAGTGCTCTCTACACTGGCATTGAGCTGTGATGCCGCGCTGTGTGAGGCCCACTTCATCGCTTCAATTTGTGCACTTGACAGATTTGACAGTGTCTCTGCGAGTGACTCAACGGTCCATTCGGGTGCTACGGCACCATTGCCGAATTCACTAACGATCTCAACCATCATTGCACTTTCGCCAATTACGACTCCCAGTCGGCCTTGGATCGCCTCAAATAGTTTGTTGGGCAGAACCCATTCGAGATTTCGGGTCGTTGGCGGGAAGAACATGATCTCAAGGTCATACTCATTGATGCATTCGGCAATTTTGGCCGTCGGCACTGGTTGCCGGAAGAGAACTCTATCTCCCAGATCTGCAGCGTATTCCTTGAGCTCCTGGAGTAGCGCATCATCGTGCATCATCATGAATGTCATGACGAAACGATCGTCGACAAGTCGAATGGCATCAACGATCTCCCACAGTCCGCGTCTCTTGTTGGTGATTCCATGATGGATCATCCGAACTGTCCCGGGCAGTGTGGGCGAGGGAGCAAGCGCAGAAAACTCGGGAATATTTCTCACGACTGTCGGAGGCTCAATACCGAGTTCGCGAGCGTATTGCAATGCTATTCCAGAGCTGACGGTCGATCGCGAAGTGAATCTCTCGTGGCCAATAAGCGCACGAGCCCATTCATAATATGGCGCTGATGCACGAAGCCAGAGTGTATTGCGGCCCAGTTTCTCAGGAAAATACTCGTGAAGGTCGAGATGAATATGGGCGAGCGTCTCCGCGCGGCCAAAAGTTCTACTGTCGACCGCCCAGGGGACAAAATGTCGGTCGTTGAGTATGACCAGATCGTAGTTTCCGTTTCGCACGATGCGTCGAAGTGCCAATGGGATTCGTGCCGCTGTGAGAAGCCGAAATTTTTGAGTATGGGACAGCAGCCCGTAAATTACTGCAGTACCAAAGCGTGTACTTATCCATGATGGTTCAGCCTTCAGCGAAAAGTGCTCACGGGCCCCTGGGGGTCGCTCTCCTAGCCCCAAAGTATCGACGACCCAGCCATCGTCCTGCAGCCATTCAATCTGGCGGAGAACGCGTGGGTCACTCGAAATGTGAGACATTACTGCGATCAATGCTCTCTTTGTCTGAGTCATTTTGAGCGCTTCACCTCTTACCACTATTCACACGAGTCGAGAGCGTGGGGGCCCCCGCAAAATCCCCATTGAGGAATGACACTGTCAACGCCAGGATAAATTGAACCCGTCTCACAGTGACTCCAGTATCGGGTCTCATTCAGGGCTCGCCGTCTCGCTAGAGGTGAAGGATCCTAAAGAGGTTGCCCTGTGGTCGTAGAGAGCTCGACCTACCCACTTCTTCTTCACCGCAAACCATGCTGTTCGGGTGCTGTGGATGTCTGCCGCGATCGCAATGTCAGAGTTGGTTAAGAGTTGGAGTGCTTCGACATTGCGCCGCACGGTCCTCCAGAAAACTCTCCCCTGATCTGTTGGACTAATTGAGTTGAGCAAGCGGCCAATTGAGTACTCCGCCAGCTTCCCGCGCAAATTAAAAAGCCCAAGTCGATCAAAAAAACGATCAAGCCGACCGTAGTCAGATCTCATCAAGCGCACATGTTGCGCCCCGTTGATGACATCCGACCTCAGCCCGAACGAAATGACGGATAGCTCCGTTTCGTCCGGTGAATCATCGAGCAACTTTTCCAGTATCGATGGCTCTCCAGCGACAGCTGAGTTACGAGACGATTCGAACCCCGAACCAATCAGTACAACGATTCGTTGAGAGTCTGGCGTCACGGTCACTGTGAGCCTCCCCGAACCAACGATGCAAGCTCGGCCACTCGGGGCAGTAGCTGTTCGTCTCGTGCGAGGTGTCGAGCCCAATTTTGATTCGCGATGAAGTCGTGTTCTTTCATGTGGACTGCAGCATCTGCGGCATCGAGAATAGCGGTGGTGATATCGGCGACCGTGACGTTCTCGATTGGATACCAACCGGGATACCCGGAGAGAATCTCTGAGGCTGCGGTCTCAGGATGATGTGCGGAAACGATCGGCAAACCTGTTGCCGCATATTCAAAGACCTTTCCGCTAGTCACATATTTGCTGCGTCCAAGAATTAGCATCAGTACGTCAAAGCTCTTGTAGACCTCGGAGATGTTTGTCTTGCTGACGGGGCCTTCGTATTTCACGCCTGCGTCCGCATACTCTTCGAATAGCGCAGCAACAGCCGAATCTGGTTCTGCAAAATGGCCCAACCTGCCGCGAAAAACGAGCTGGGACCGACCTACCAATTCTGACGAAGCTCGAGCTTGAACCCAAGCGTCCAAAGTCTCGCGGAGCGGCATTGGGCCATACGTGGTGCCGAGGAAGCCGAATACGAGCCCTTGATCGCTCGGCAACCGTGACCGCGTTTGATCAAGGAAGCTTGGATCGTATCCGTTCGCGACGACGTGAAACGAGTCTGATCGTTCTGGATACGTTTTCGCGTGCCAATCCCGAATCGCCCCATTGACAAACCATGCTTCAGAACTCAGCGCGAAGAGCTTTTTCTCAAGACGCCTAGATCTTCGACTTCCGATATGTCGTCCCGAGTACACATTGAGGTGCCAAGTGTCTCGATGATCCATGACGTAAGGGATTCCAAAGCGACGGTGCAGCGCATAGCCCGGCATGAAGTCCACATTGGGATTTGAAGTCCCCAAGACAAGATCCACGCTGTCGTTTAGATGAATATCCACGGCTGCGTGTACAAGAGGACGAAGCCAGCTTGCGTAGCTAGGCTCAGGAAACTTTAGGCCCGCCCATTTCCACCGAAGATAGTTCCAGAGAAGTGGCGAAAAAAGTCGCCAGCGACTCCACCGGGAGATGTCGGGCTCCCCGCGTTGTGGGTCAAATGGAATCCGGACCACATTCACACGAGGATCAATCGACGCCTCCGAGTCGGGGTCGCTCCCGGTTAAGCGCTCGAAGGTGTCACGAGTCGCGGTGAGGACGGTAACTCTCCAGCCATTTTGAGCGAAAGCATTGGCTGTAGCGAGTGCGCGATACATCCCGGCGCCTCGGGAGGGCGGATATCCCCAAGCTACGTAAAGAAGGTGAGGCTCGGTGCTGGGGCGGGCTGGGGAGGGTTTCGGCATTGGTCTCATTATAGGCAGAGCTGCGTATCGAACTAGAGTTTGCGCTTGCTAGGAAGCGGGATCAGCTTGATCGCCTCCGAGGCCAGCGAGTCGGGCCTGATTCGCGAAATCGGGCACCGAGGCGACGAGTTCACTAAAAGTCCCTTGTGCGCCGACTTGGCCGTCTTTCATGAAGAAGATTATGTCTGACTCTTTCACCGTCGCGAGTCGGTGAGCAACGGTGATAATCGTCATGGATCCTTTGAGCCGACGGATAGCATCCGTGACTGCAGCCTCCGTCGCCGTGTCGAGTGCGCTAGTTGCTTCGTCCATGACGAGTACCAGCGGATCGGAGTATAAGGCGCGTGCTATTCCAAGTCGTTGACGTTGCCCGCCTGAGAGGGCCAAACCGCGCTCGCCAATACGAGAGTAGATTCCGTTTTCACGGCTCTCAATTATCGAAAGCATTTGAGCCTGATCAAGTGCAACGCGGGCGCGATCCGCGTCCGCGTCATTTGTCCATGTCAAGGCAACATTTTGAAGTGCGCTTGCATCGAAAAGGGAAACGTCTTGCGGTACATACCCAATGCTGTTTCGCCAGTCCACGGCTGCTTCGGTTAATGAGATGTCGTCGATATAGATGTCACCAGACGTGGGTTCTAGCAGTCCCAGGATGAGATCGATAAGAGTCGACTTACCCGCCCCAGACGAGCCAACGAACGCAACTGTGGATCCAAAAGGAATCGATAGAGTGACGCCCGCTACCGCCATCGGGGCATCATCATTGTACTGAAACGAGACATTTTCGAAACGAATCTCGCGCGGGTTCTCGGGGAGTTTGCGTTGCGTAATGTTCGCTTTCAACCGTCGGTGCAATTCTGATCTCTCAATTTCAGTCACGACTGCGTGCGCATGCGGATGGCTCACGGACACCTGTGTCACAACCGATTGAAAACGCACGATTGAGGGCGCGAGCCGAAAGCCGGCGAGGCCGAAAAGCGCGACCGCGGTCGTCGCACCCACCATTCCGCCGGTGAGATATCCAGCGATACCGACCAGCGCGAATCCTCCAACAATCCCGGAGTCAAGGGCGAAGCGAGGTACCTGGCCCAAGAATTGTGAGTTCGACCGTGCTTTGGTCGATCGTGATCGGTTACCTCGTACAACGGCAGCGGCCTCTGCAGTCTTGTTCCTCAGGCTGACCTCTTTAAGGGCGCCGACCATTTCAGTTATCAGACGGGAGCTCCTCAACGAAAAACGAAGAGCCACGAGGCCAGCCTCGCGTGCGCGCTTAGTTACCCAGAAGAATAAAGCGGCACCGAGTAACCCCAGATAGATGATGGCGATTATCGCAACCATGGGCTGGGCGATTGCGAGGACGGTAACGACCATGACGAAACTGAGAAACTCGCCGACAAGTGTGGTGGCCGGAAGAATAAACCCTGAGACAGTGGTGCTCACACTGCTGTCTGTGAGACGGACGATATCCGCGGAGTTGCGCTTGAGCCGGTCTACCCAGTTTGATTCGAGATAGCTGTCAAAAAGGCGTGAACCCAGCTCGAGCTCGTAGGTGGCGAAACGTCGAGTTGCGCGCCACATCATTCCCAACGTTCCCGCGCTCTTGCCAATAATCAGCAAGCAGATGGTGCCGAAGAGGGCGAGCACGCCTGCACCTTCGACTGGCCCGATCACCGGAAGGGTCAGAGGACTGCCAGATGCGAGCGGTGCGATCGCGAGCGCTAGCAGCGCAAGAGCAGCCGCGTCGACCACTGACAGTAGTGCGAGTCCGACCGAATATCTAACGAGGAATCGGCGGGCAGAGCTCGGTAGCAAGCTCAGCACCTCGCGGTACGTGGCTATTAGCGCTTTGAAATTCATAAGTATTCCGTATTCACAAGTTCGTCGATGGTGTGGCGGGTTAAGTGACCAGCTGCTGCCGCAATGGTGTCAACGGTTTTGATGCTGACGTCATTGCCCGCATCCACTTACATCGAGCCGTCTCTTGATTGTCGTCGATCGTGATTTACTTTCGCTCCAAGCACCACAAAGTTCTCAGCTTACCTTCGATTCTACGGGGCTGATCAACCGGCAAAAGTGCTTGTTGAGGGAGGTTCGTGAACCCGAGGTCGCACGGTCATCCTGTCGCTTGCGCCGAAACTCGCACAGTGTGAGCTCAGCCATTGCGCTGTATCGATGGCGCGGCCCGCGCAGCGTGGAATTTGTGATTTGCATTGTGTCAGACTGGACGTCATGGGTCGAACTTGGATTGTTGTGCCAATGTACAACGAGGGCAGCATGATCGGCTCCGTGATTGACGACCTCAAGCAGTCATTCGCACATATCGTGTGCGTAGATGATGGTTCATCAGACGACTCAGCAGACGCCGCGAGAGCTGCTGGGGCCACCGTTGTTGTCCACCCCATCAACTTGGGGCAGGGGGCAAGTCTGCAAACGGGATTTGAGTTTGCTTTGTCCGATCCAGCGATGACGGAAGTCGTTACGTTCGACGCTGATGGACAACATCAGGTTTCCGATGCGGTTTCTATGATTGAGAAATTACACGCAGACGAGCTGGATGTTGTAATCGGCTCGCGATTTTTAGATGACCGAACCTCGATGAGTCGAGCAAAGCGATCGGTGCTTCGTGCCGCGGCCGCATATACGAGGGCGACGAGCGGAATGGAGCTCACGGATGCTCACAACGGGCTGAGAGTTATCGGCCGTGATCTTCTCTCTCGAATCTACCTCACGCAGAACCGCATGGCCCATGCGTCAGAATTGATTGATCAAATCAGCTCGTGCCGGGCCCGTTGGGCGGAGTTTCCCACCCATATCGTTTACACAGATTATTCAAAGAAGAAGGGGCAATCCCTTCTCAACTCAGTCAATATTCTCGTAGAGATCATGTTTAGGTGACCAAATGACCATTGTTTTCCAAATTCTTGCTGCGGTGACAATTCTTGTCGCCGGATACTTCATGTTTCGCGGCGGAGGGGCACGTCACCAGGCTATCCAGCGGATCATGCTGGTCGTATTCATGGCAGCGGCAACTTCATCAGTCTTCTTCCCGCAGCTATGGACCTACGCTGCGCGTTCAGTTGGCGTAGGCCGAGGTGCGGACCTACTTCTTTACATCACCGTGCTTGTTTTCCTAGGCTTTATCGCGACGACGTATCGACGGTTTCGGCGCACTGAGAACGACCTCACCGAATTGGCACGGAAGGTCGCGTTGCTCTCCGTCGAGAAGCGGGATTCGAAAACTCCATCGCCCGAAGACGATGAACGTGAACGCCGGGACTAATTCGTCCTTCGATGGCAAGCGCCCTGCTCCAAGCAGGGCCAAGCTCAATTCGATTGGCTACCGCGGATTGGCTTGAGGAAAGCCTTTCCTTCAGATTCAGCACTGAGTTGGAGAGCCGCGTCATGTGACTTTTGCTTGAGCCTCACGACTTCCTCTTGGGTAAGCGAATTGAGGCTCGAAACTAGTGAATCCACGCTCCAGCCGTCGACGACGATACCGTTGTCGAATTCTTCGACGACCTCAACCATCATCGGGCTTCGACCGATCACCAAACCCAACCGGCCTTGCACGGCTTCAAAGAGCTTGTTGGGTAGAGCGAACTCCAAGTTCTTCGTCACGGGTTTGAAGAACATAATCTCGAGATCATATTTGTTGATCTCCGCGGCGATAGCGGGCATAGGAACTGGAGGCACAAAATTCACCCGTGCGCCGAGAGGTGCTGCCAAGGCGCGCAGCTTCTTCTGAAAGGCCTCGTTGCCGGTAAGCATGAACGTTAGCGTGAAACGCTCGTCGAGCCGCTCCATGGCTTCGATCATTTCCGCTAATCCTCGACTAGCGCTCGCGAGTCCGTGGTAGACCAAGCGCACTCGTCCTGATTCGAGAGCACTGGGATTCTGGCTCTCGTATGGAGGACAATTTCGGACGATTGCGGGAGTATCAATGGCGAAATCCCTTGAATACAGATCTGCAATCCGCGAAGCGACAGTACTTCTCGAATCGATCCGAAGGTCGCCTATCATCGCTCGCTGCCATACGTAGAACCGTCTTGTGAGATAGCGCCATGCGGTTGTGAGCGGTTTTGAGCGGCCGCGGTACTCGTGGATGTCTAGGTGAACGTGCGCCTTCATCGTGGCTTTCGAGAAGATCGCCGGATCGCGGATGATCGGAAGGAAGTCGAAATCGTCGAACACTACCAAGTCATATTTTCCGTTGCGCAGGCGGCGTCTTGCTTCGAGCGGAATCCGATCGCTGGTGAGCACGCGGAACAAATAGCGCAATGGGAAAAGAGCGTAAACAAAAGCAGATCCCCACTTTGTTCCTACCCACGCACGTTGTGGAAGCAGATCAAAGTGCTTGTTGACTTCTTCAGAGGGCCGCCCGCCCCATCCGATGGTGTCTACGGACCATCCGTCCTCAGCTAGCCAAGTGATTTGGTGGCGAACTCGAGGATCATTGCGCGCTTCTGAAAAGACAATTACCAGCGCTGACTTTGAATCTTTCATGGGCTCCTGGGACTAGATCAATGGATGACACTCGCCCTCGACAACTTTTCTGTTGACGCTAAAGGGCTGCAGCGCACACTACTGGATGCGGTAGTTCTGTCCGTCGAGAGCCATGTCTTCGGCGATCTTCACAACGTTTGTACCCTCTGCGAGAGTAACGATTCCTTCGACATTGCCGGTTATGACGGCGTCGCGGAAGGCTTCGTGTTCCGCCCGAAGCGGTTCCTTCTTGTCGAGCGCGAAACGGGTGACGTCTCCTTCGCTGACACCGCGGAAACGAGAAATGTCATCCCACGTGTTTTGAATCACACCGTTTTGGTAATGAGTCAGATCTGCAGTGAGAGTGTCGGCAACGAGCGCGCCCTTCTCACCGGTGATGATCGTTGTGCGTTCCTTAAACGGCGTTAACCAGTTCACCGTGTGACTCGTGATCGTGCCATCGCTGAGGGTGCCGACAGCGACGAGCATGTCCTCGTGTTCGCGTCCACTGCGGAATGCCGTGCGGGCGTTGACAGTAACGAACTCTTGCTGAGTTACCCAAGCGGTGAGGTCGATATCGTGGCTCGCGAGATCCTTGATCACGCCAACATCCGCGATGCGACCAGGGAACGGGCCTTGACGGCGCGTAGCGACCTGATAGATCTCGCCGATCAGTCCGTCTTCGATTCGCTGCCTGGCTGACTGCAGTGCGGGGTTGTAACGCTCGATGTGGCCTACGCCGCCAATGAGTCCCGCATTAGCAAAGAGATCGCGCAGAGCAATTGCATCTGCTGTTGTCGACGCCACAGGCTTTTCGATCAGCGCGTGGATGCCTCGCTCGGCAAGCGTGCGGCCGATATCGAGGTGATAAATGGTTGGCGCTGCAACAACGCAGTAGTCGAAACCCATGTCGAGGAATTTCTCGAGATCACGGACAACCGGCTTTCCTTCTATCTGATCGGCCACTGCCGGTGATGGGTCATAGACCCCCTGAAACTCAACGCCTTCTAGTTCGTTCAGAACCCGGCTGTGGTGGCGGCCCATTACTCCGAGGCCGAGAACGCCTGCGCGTAATGTCATTTAGCTGCCTGCCTTTGCGACGTCGTTTACTGCCTCGACGATGGTGTCACGTTCCTGCTGAGTGAGCGAGGGGTAGACGGGCAACGAGAGCGCTTGAGTAGCGACCTCTTCAGTAACAGGAAGGTCGAGTTCGAGCTTGAACGAGGGCAGACGGTGGATCGGTGTTGGGTAGTACACGCCCGTGCCAATTCCGCGAGCGGCGAGTGCCTCCGCGAATGCATCGCGGTCGTGATCGACCACGCGGATCGTGTACTGGTGGTACACGTGAACTGAGCCATCGGCAGTTGGGGGTGTGACAACACCGCAGAGGTTCTCGTTGAAGAACTGAGCGTTGTCTTGACGCTGCTCGGTCCAGCCGGCAAGTTTTCCGAGCTGGACTCGCCCAATTGCGGCGTGAATATCCGTCATGCGGGTGTTGAAGCCGACGACCTCATTCTCGTAACGACGTTCCATGCCCTGGTTGCGCAGAACGCGCGCCATACGAGCCAGCTCGTCGGACGAGGTTGTGATCATCCCGCCCTCGCCCGAAGTCATGTTCTTGGTGGGGTAGAACGAGAAAGAACCAGCGATTCCCCAGTTGCCGACCGGGATTCCATTGACCGATGCGGCGTGTGCTTGAGCGGCATCCTCAAAGACGAGCAGATCGTGCTTCTTCGCGATAGCCGTGAGCTCGACCATGAGGGCCGGATGTCCGTAAAGGTGAACAGGCATGATTGCCCGGGTCTGTGGCGTGATCGCGGCTTCAACTGCGGCGGGATCAATGGAAAAGTAGTCCTTCTCGATGTCGACGAAGACGGGGGTCGCGCCGGCAAGTGCAACGGCGTTCGCGGTCGCCGCGAAACTGAACGAGGGAACGATAACTTCGTCGCCTCGACCAATTCCGGCAGCGACGAACGCCATATGAAGCGCGGAAGTCCCCGAGTTGACGGCGACGGAGTGTGCGCCGCCGACGATTGCCGAGAACTCAGTCTCGAACGCGGCAACCTCTGGGCCCTGCGCAAGCATTCCTGACCGCATTACGCGGTCAACGGCATCGCGTTCTTCTTGGCCGATTTCTGGCCTGGCTGCGGGAATCACTTACTCTGCACCTCAATCAATTGGTCTGTAGCTATTTCGCGATATTTCGCGTCGGTTATCGGGCAAGTCCATTCCCCAGGAGCTGTCTCTTTTAGCGGATGCCCGGCAGTGCCGACCCAGCCGACTCGTTTAGCGGGGCTGCCAACGACGAGCGCGAATTCGGGCACGTCCTTGACGACGACGGAACCGGCGCCTACTAGCGCCCAACGCCCGATTACCAACGGTGCGATGCACGTTGCGTTAGCGCCGATGGATGCTCCCTCGCGGATGTCGACCCCGACAGGGTGCCAATCATCCGCCGACTTGGGGGTGCCATCCGCGTTGATAGCGCGCGGAAAGTGGTCGTTGGTCAGAACGACTGCTGGGCCGATGAACACGCCAGCGGCGAGCTTGGCCGGCTCATAGACGAGAGCGTAGTTCTGGATTTTGCAGTTCGGGCCAACTTCGACCCCGGTGCCGACGTATGCGCCTCGACCTACGATGCAATTCTCACCGAGTTGGGCGTGCTCGCGGACTTGTGCGTAGTGCCAAACTTTTGATCCCTCTGAGATGAGCGCGCTGTCGGCGACATCTGCGGTGTCGTGTACAAAGCCGCGGGGCACAGTCATAGATCTCCGGAGTATCTGAATTGGGGAAACTTGATGCACGAATCCTATCGCGTCGTCCTGAGTCTCCTAGGAATCCCACTGAAAGAGAGGCGCGAGTGAAAACTGAGTCAAATCCAGAAGGAACTCTACGGATGCTAGCTGAGGTTCTGGCATGATGGCGAGTAATGAAACGTCAGCTGCTTCGTACTCTCGTCGCTCTTCGCGATGTTCTTCCCGAACGGATCTCGGGCCGGCTGCGTGCCAAACGTTTTCGGTACACACCGAGAGACGTGCCTCCTGTTCCGCGCACTGTAGGCGGAGAGGTGCGCCTCTACATTGCCCAAGCAAATTTTGCGGGCCAAGGCTACAGATGGGCGAGAGCCGCCGAATCGCTTCCGGGCGTCGTCGCTGCGAACCTGATGTTGTTGCGAGCACCCGCACGCTTTAGCTCCGATTTCACTGTCCCGCTCACTGTCTCGAGGGCATCGAGTCGCTGGCAGAAGAAGCACTTTGCCAGCATCGTTAGCGGAACGACTCACGTGCTCATTGAGGCATCGCGGCCAATCTTTGGATCCCTATTTGAGGGTGACCTTCGTCGCGAAGTGGCAGCTCTTCAGGAGCGTGGCATTCGAGTCGGAATGATCAGCCATGGGAGTGAAGTGCGCCTTCCCAGTCGTCACGCGGCCGCGCATCCTTTCTCTCCTTTTCATGTGATGGAGCCCAATCAGGTGTCGTCAATGGAACAGGTCGCGCGCAGCAACCAGACGCTCCTTAGTGAATTAGGGGTTCCCACGTTTGTCTCTACGCCGGCGTTAATGATTGAGCAGCCTGAGGCCACGTGGTTGCCTGTTGCTATCGACACCAGTGAATGGTCGAGTGCACACGTTCCGTTGGTGCGAGAGGTGCCGGTTGTTGTTCATGCTCCGAGTCGAGAAGTCATCAAACGCTCGGACTTGATCGATGCTGCTCTGTCCAAATTAGATGGCGAGGGTCTGATCTCATATCGCAGAATCGCTGGCTTGCCCAACTCTGAGATTCCTGCGATTTTTGCCGATGCAGATGTTCTCGTTGATGCAGTCGGCACGGGAAACTATGGGGTAGCTGCCTGCGAGGGAATGGCGTCGGGTTGCGTGGTAGTTTCCTATGTTGACCCGCAGGTTGCTCGGTTCGTGCGGAGCGAAACTGGGCGAGACTTGCCCATCGTTCATACAGAGCCGGACCAACTTGAGGACACGATCCGTCGAGTTCTGAATGACCGAAAGCGCTATCAAGACCTAGCTGCTGATGGTCTGAGCTTCGTTGCTGAGTTTCACGATGGTGCTCGCTCTGCTGCTGCACTTCGTCCTTTCCTAGCCACCTAGTCTGCGGATCGGGCAGGGGGTTGTCGTAGGGCAGACCTGACGATTCTCTTAGACTGTCAAGATGCGAGTACTCGTCACCGGCGGAACCGGGTATATCGGCGCCCATACATCCCGATTGCTTGAGGCACGTGGCGACGTTGTCGTTATCGTCGATGACCTTGTCACCGGCACGAAGGATCGCGTTCCGACCATTCCTGTCGTCGAATTAGACCTCGCTACGGATTGTGCTGGCGAGCTCGCAGAAATCATGCGCAGTCAGAAAATCGATGCGGTGATTCATTTCGCTGGTCAAAAGCAGGTACTGCAGTCGCTGCGCAAGCCTGCGTGGTACTACGCCCAAAATGTCGCAAGCGTGGCTCAGGTACTTCTCGCTATGGAATCGGCAGGGGTAAATCGCCTCGTTTTCTCCTCCTCCGCCGCAGTGTATGGAGACGCCTCGGGTGCAATCGATGAGAAGTCACCGACTGATCCCATCAACCCCTACGGCGCGACAAAGCTCGTCGGCGAACAGCTGATCAGCGCCACAGCACGGGCATGGCCCCTCCGTGCCGCAAGCCTCCGCTACTTCAACGTCGGGGGTGCTGGCAGCCCAGAACTCGGCGACACTCAAGCGCTCAATCTCATCCCGATCTGCTTCGAACAAATTGCCGCTGGCAAACCGCCGCTAATCTTTGGCGACGACTATGACACTCTCGATGGCACGTGCGTTCGAGACTATGTGCACGTCAGTGACGTTGCAGAAGCGCATCTAGCGGTGCTCGACGCTCTGCCAGTGCAGCCGGGCAACACCGTTCTCAATATCGGCACCGGCGTCGGCACAACAGTGCGACAGATGGTGGACGCAATCCTGCAGGTTTCCCACAGCGATCTTGTGGCGACGGTTCTCGATCGTCGTCCAGGAGATCCGGCAGCAGTCGTTGGTGTCGTGGACAGCATCCGCGAGTTGACAGGGTGGAGCGCTCGCTACTCTGTCGAGGACATTGTCAATTCCGCATGGCAGTCGCGGCAATACTTTGAGTCGCGTTCGCTAACGTAGGGTCAGATCCGCACAGACATTCTGATCCCAAGTCTTTGCCCCTTCTCAGCGAAGGGTTCTGTAAAATCCCTCAGGGCGACATTGGCAGTTCGAACAACATTTTCGCGCGGCGCCTTGCGCGCAATCGTCTGTTGCCCGCATGGGCCAACACGGGCGGGTTATGCGCATATGCAAAAACACCTGTGGCTCGCAGAAACCCGCACGCGAGCGCCGAATGACTGCGCTAAACGAAAGTTGCATGAAATGAAATCAGCTACCGCGACCGGGGGGTCATTCGTGCGCGCTGGTTTTCGCGCTGACATTCATGGTTTGCGGGCCATCGCCGTGCTATTGGTGCTGCTGTATCACGCAGGACTTCCGGTGCCGGGTGGATTCGTCGGTGTCGACGTCTTTTTCGTTATTTCTGGATTTTTAATAACGAACCATTTGATTTACGAACTAGCCAGTACGGCGCGGATCAGGTTTGCTCGCTTTTACGCCCGGCGAGCGCGACGAATTCTTCCCGCGGCTTTGACCGTAGCTGGACTTACTGTGCTCGGAGCTCTCGCGGTGTTGCCGACCGAGCTTGTGAAGTCATCAGTTCAGGATGCGATCGCGACGGTTTTCTATGTTCCCAATTTTGTTTTCGCGATTAGAGGAACCGATTATCTCGCTGAAACAGCTCCATCTCCTTTTCAGCACTATTGGTCTCTTGGGGTCGAAGAACAGTTCTACCTACTTTGGCCACTAGCCTTATTTCTGATCTGGAAAGTCACCAAATCTCTCCGCGTGCGCATAGCGTTGGTGACGCTCCTCGTTATCGTCTCGCTTGCCCTGAGCGTGACTCTTGTTGACCTGAGCGGACCGTGGGCCTTCTTCTCGCTGCCCTCTCGTGCCTGGGAGCTCGGCACTGGCGCACTGATCGCGCTCGTTTACGGTCAACTCACGTTGCTCCGCCCGGCTTTCGCGGCAGTCCTTTCTTGGCTGGGGTTGGCGCTGATCATAGTTTCTGCGGTTACCTATGGAGAGGGAACGCCTTTTCCCGGTGTTGCGGCGCTTGTACCCGTGCTCGGTGCGGCTTGTCTGATTGCTTTTGGGGAGCGAGCTGGCGCTCTCGGTCCTCTGAGCCTTCTACGGCTGAGAATTTTCCAATTCTTGGGCACGATTTCGTACTCGCTGTATCTCGTTCATTGGCCGCTTCTAGTGTTTACGCAAAACATTGACTGGATTAAGCCGGAACAACTCGACGCATCCTTGCTGATCGTTGGTCTGCTCTCGGTGCCAGCGGGCTGGGTGATGTATCGATTCGTGGAGAAGCCCTTCATCCGCAGCAAGGTACAAACGAGTGTTTCTTCACGACGCACCCTCGCCTATACGCTCGGGGCGTCGGTCTCAGTGGCAGCGCTTGCGCTGTCGTCACTTTTTCTCGTCAGCCTCCGGCCGACCGATTCCGGGGTCGAAGCTCGCCCCGTATCAGAAGCGACATTGGGCCCGAACTTCACGTCTTACGTTCCATCGAATCTCGAGCCATCACTCGCTACGGCCAGCGAGAGCGTGCCCGTAATCTATTCTGACGGCTGCCACCTTTCAGCATCCGACACCGTGCCTCAGAGGTGTGAGTTTGGAGACGTGGCAGGCAGCAGCGCCACGGTCGTACTCTTCGGAGACTCCCACGCTGCACAATGGTTTCCTGCCTTAGAGCAAGCCGCCGTCGTAAACGAATTCTCGCTATGGAGCTTCACCAAGTCGTCATGCCCCTCTGTTCTTGTCGATTTGCTGCTCCGCAACGTTCGCTACTCGGCTTGCGACGAATGGCGCGACGCAGCAGTTGGTCAAATAAATGAGATGAAGCCAGACTTGCTCGTCATTTCCAACCTCAGTAGGTACACGGCGCTCAACGGAAAACCGGTCACCCCCACAATGTGGGCTGAAGGGTATAGCGAATTGCGCGCACAGATAGACCCGACCATTGCGATAGCGGTTATTGCAGACACGCCCCGCTTTGAGGCGACTCCCGCACTCTGCCTAGACAAGAACCTGAAGTCTGCTGATGAGTGCTCAATCGCCGAAGCGGATGCCATCGACGAGACGTTTGCGGTCGCTGATCGCGATGCTACCGCGATGATTGGTGCCACCTATGTCGACCTGACCGACTACTTCTGTTACCGAGCAGAATGCGGAACCATTGTTGGCTCGACGCTTGTCTATCGGGACTCGCACCACATCACCGTGGAGTACTCGCGACTTCTATCCGGAGCGCTCTGGCGAGCACTAAACGGGTAGTCGTTCGCCGGAGAGGCTCGCTGGTCACCGAGAAGCAGCCTCGCTAATCTAGGGTGCCTTGGTTAGACCATCGATGTGGGCTTTGCGTCGAGCGCATTTCTCCAGCTCAGCTCTCGCGCGGCCTTGACACAGCACACGACAAAGGTCAGCCATCCAAACTCGATCAGTAACGAGCTTTCGGCGCTCGCACTGAGGATGAGCGTCAAGAGAACCAAAGCGGGCCACGCGTAAACGACACTGCGGCGACGTGACGCCAGCAGCCACGAGCGCATAAAGGCGAGCCCCAGGAGTCCAATAAAAATTAGGAAGCCAACCAAGCCCAGTTGGAACCAGACGTCGAGGTAAGCGTTGTGTGCCGAGCCAGGGACGCGACTCCCGAAGTTTCCGAACGCTGTAAACGGTGCAAGATCAGCATTCCACGCGCCGATCCAGCCCCACCCTTCGAGGCGATGTACCTCACCGAGGTCCCAGAGTTGACGCCACACCCGCAAGCGATAGGTGAGATCGCCGCTCGCATCAAATGAGGCAACGATGGCGACTCGTGATAGCCAACTGATGATCGCACCAGCGGCAACGAATCCGATCAAAACGAACTGCCAATACCGGCGTCGCCCGGAAGGAACCCGGCGCAGTGCATAGAGAGCGGCGCTAGCGGCCAAGACGACCAATGCAGTACCAAAGGCAAGGGGAGATTGGGAGAGAGCAAGCACAACACCGGCGAGCACAAGTGAGCCGATAGCGTAGCCGCGCTGGAGGGACTTGGTGCGCAGCTCGGTTGCGAACGTGATTAGGGCAATGACAGCGATGACGCCCAGTTGGTTTCGTGAGCCAAAGATGCCCTGGATTGGCTCCGCAATGCCGAGGTTGCCAGCGATTGCCAGGGCCTTGAATGAGGTATCAAAGACAAGTCCCGTCAAGATCTCTAAAGCAATCGATACGACCAAAACGAACCGCATCACATCCCCAAAAGTGCGAACAATCTGGATGGTGTCGCGCACCAGAGCGATATAGATCCCCAGCACTGTGAATACAAGCAGGTAGCTCAGCGCTGCTAGGGATGCCCACTGGTATTGGCTCCAGAAGATCGTGAGCCAGGACCACAGCGTGAATACCATCAACGAAATCGGAACGAGTGCGCGCCAACCGATGTTGCCCCACTGCGCTGCTAGCGATGCGCCGACGAACAAGACAAGAACGACCAGAATGGCGAGCAGCCCTGGCCCGCCAATTGTGTTGCGAAGAGCAAACGCGCACAGTGCTGTACCAACTGTCGCCGTTGAGAGAACCGAAGACACTCGAGCGGAACCGAGCACTGTTGCGCCCGTGTCGATGATCGCTCGGTAGCGGGGCGGAGGCTGAATCATGTGATGCTGACCGTCCAGTCGGGCCGTTTCGTCTTGACCGCAATGATCACGAGCATCGCGAGAGCGTATTCGCCGATCAGCCGGCTCTCGGGGATGCTTTGCACGACCAGAGCGACCATTATCAAAATGGGCAAGAAAGTGAGCGCAGAATATGGATCTGTTACTCCGGGCATCGTGCGTGGGCGATCCACGGCAAGAAGCCAAGCTCGCAGCAAGGCTGAAGCCACGAGCGCGCCGAAGACCACGACACCCACAATTCCTAGTTGAAGCCAGACATCAAGCCACGTGTCATGAGCTTGAACCTGAACAACACCGTTGCGAATAACAAGCCCCTTGAATGGCTCGGTCCAGGGCATCCAAAAGCTGATCCAGCCCCAACCAAACACTGGACGTTGCTCGGCAAGCCCGATGACCGTTTGCCAGATCTCGGAGCGGCCGGTGAGGTCGCTGCTCTTGCCGAGCAACTCGAAAATGGTGCCCCGCAGTGCGAAGCCAACCGCGGCGCCGACGCCAGCAACAGCCACAAACCCCACAGCGCTCCAGCGGCGTCCACGCTCACTGCCACGGCTACGGATGACGAATAACCCCACTGCAGTGATGGCGACAGCGGCTAGCGCCACCGTCACCGTCGCGGAACGCGTAAAGAAGAGAGTGACTGCGGCCAGCACGATCCACGAAATTGACCACCGCCTGCTCACGCTCCCGGTGGCCCATTGGATCGCAAAAGCAATCAGGCCAAGAAGAGCCAAAAATCCGAGATGGTTGGCATTGCCAACGATGCCCTGAATGCGCCCCTGATCGAAAGTCTCGAAGAGCTCGTTGCGCGACCAGTAGAGCATTTTCGGAATAGTGTCGTAGCCGGGCACCGCGACTTCTGGTTGAGCAGTCCACGGCAGGATCGGACCGCGAACTATTGTCGCAATGATCAGTTCGAAAACGAGTGATGCGGCGATCAAGATGCGCAGTACTCGAGCGAGCCCGTCGAGCAACTGTTGCCACGTGAAGCTAATCGCCAGCGCTAGTGCGCCCAGAACCGTGAGCCAAGTCGTCAGCAGACCGAGGGCGCTCGCGGCCGGATACTGCGACCAGGCCAGTGACACTGTCGCCAACGCCATGAACACAACAAAGGGGTAGGGCAGCCCGCCAATACTCCAGCGGTGCCGAGCCTGAACCAGAATCACTGCGGATGCCGTGGCAATCGCAATTGCCACGGCACCGAAAACCACCCAGCCGACAGAGAATCGCCAAGCATCTCCGCCGAACAGAATCAAGAGCGAGAGAACGAGGTACCAGGGCCGCGCCCGTGGGTGCTCAATCAGTCGCATTACGCAAGATTAGACGAATGCTGCCTTACCTGTGATCGCACGGCCCACGATGAGCGTATTCATTTCACGAGTTCCTTCATACGAATAGATCGCTTCGGCATCCGCGAAGTGACGCATTACGCCGTAATCGAGAACGATGCCATTGCCGCCGAGCACTTCACGGCACCAAGCGACGGTCTCGCGCATCCGGCTGGCCGTGTATTCCTTAGCCAACGCGGCGTGCTCATCTTTTTGGGTGCCCTCATCGAGCATCTCAGAAACTCGGGTAACCATGCCGATGGATGCCGTGATGTTGCCGAGGCTCTTGGCGAGGTGTTCTTGAACAAGCTGGTGGCTACTGATGGGCTTGCCGAATTGGATGCGCTCCCCGGTGTACTTGACGGCGGCTTCGTAAGCGCCGATCGAGTTTCCGACGGCGGCCCAGGCGACTTCGGCCCGAGTGAGTCGAAGCACGGCGGCAGTGTCGCGGAATGATGTGGACTTCTGCAGACGGTTAGCTTCGGGAACAACAACGTTCTCGAGCACAATGTCAGCATTCTGCACGATGCGCAGAGCTTGCTTGTTCTCGATCCGCGTCGCTGAATAGCCGGGGGTGCTCGTGGGAACGATGAATCCCTTGACCTGGTTGTCGGCTTCGTCGCGAGCCCAAATGATGGTGACGTCGCTGATGGAGCCGTTGCCGATCCAGCGCTTCGCACCGTTGATGATCCAGTTGTCACCGTCACGCTTGGCGACGGTCTGGAGTCCTTGGGCAGTGTCGGAACCCGAGAGTGGTTCGGTGAGTCCGAAGGCGCCGAGCAACTCCCCGGAAGCGAACTTGGGCAGCCACTCGTCGCGCTGCTCTTGTGAACCAGCGACCCCGATGGAGCCCATGACAAGGCCGTTCTGCATGCCAACGAGCGTCGCAGCGCTGGCATCGACGCGGGCCAGTTCGAGGGCGACCCAGCCGCGGAACACGGCAGAGTTCGGGAACTGCTGGGTTTCAGCCCAGGGGAGTCCGAAGAGCCCGAGGTCAGCGAGTCCCTTGACGACTACGTCGCGGTCGAAGAACTCGGCCTTTGCCCACAGATCGTTCGCAATCGGGCGCACCTCTTTATCGAGAAATGCGCGCAGCTTCAGGATGGTGTCTTTTTCCTGATCGGTCAGCGCATTCTCATAACCGTAGAAGTCGCTGCTGAGGGTCTCAAATGACATAGTCGTCGCTCCATTGCTTATCGAAATCACTGTGATCCTAAAGCGTGAGTACACGTCGCTTCTAGACGGTTGGTACTTTGGGCTAATGCTGAGAGAAGAGTGGACTGAATGTTTGTAGGCATCACTAACACGCCCCGTGATTACGCGTGGGGTTCAGCTGGCGAAATATCCGCGCTATTGGGCACGGAACCGACAGGAAAGCCTGAGGCTGAACTCTGGTTTGGTGCGCATCCGGGGAGCCCGAGCGTCATCGTCGATCCAACTCAGACAGATGGAGCGACAGATCTCAATGAGTGGATCCAGCAGGACGCTGCCCGCATCCTTGGTTACGGTCACAGTCGGCTCCCGTTCCTTCTGAAAGTGCTTGCCGCTGGAGCGCCGCTCTCCCTGCAGGCACACCCCACCCCTGAGCAAGCCGTCGAGGGGTTCGCCAGGGAGAACGCTGAGGGCATTCCCCTCACAGCGGGGCACCGCAACTACAAAGATGCTTCCGCTAAGCCAGAACTCATCGTCGCAGTAAGCGATACCTTCGAGGCGCTGTGCGGCTTTCGATCAATGGCCGACACCCGAGCATCCATTGAACGACTAGCTGAGTTGGATGCCGCAACCGCCAACCCCAGGCCGGCTCTGTTTACCGAGTGGTTGGCTTTCGCTCGCGACGACACCGATATGCGCGCGATGTTCGAGTGGCTGATCTCGGCGGGGGACCCTTTGCCGGAGCTCGTGAAACTGGTGAGCGCGCTCGCCGATGATGCCGGGGAAGAATTTGCGCTTGTCCGCACCCTCGCTGGGCATTACCCCGGGGATGCAGGGGTACTTATCGCGTTGATGCTCAACCATGTCACTCTGGCGAAGGGCGAGGCCCTGTTTTTGGCGGCTGGCAACATCCACGCCTATCTAGGGGGCTTGGGAATCGAATTGATGGCATCCTCCGACAACGTATTGCGCGGCGGTCTCACTCCGAAGCACGTCGATGTGCGCGAGTTGCTGAGCGTGCTTGATTTCTCGGCGAGCCCGGTGCCCTATTTGCCCGCACGAGCGTTGGGGTCGACCGCTCAGGTCTTCCAGCCACCGGTGCGTGATTTCCAATTGCTCGTACTCACGGGTGATCAGACTGTGGAATTGGTTGGCGCCGCAATCGCTGTTTGTGTGGATGGGGACTTCACCCTTGACGGTGAAGAGAACGCCACGGTGCTCAAGCGCGGAGAGGCTACGTTCATCACTGAGCATGAGCGGAGGGTGCGTTTTCGTGGCGAAGGAACCCTCTATGTGGCGACAATCCAGTAGTTTTCGCGCCCAAAACGGGGGTGGAGATTGCCAATCCTGATGCGGAGGAGCGTCAGGGAACGTAGTGTTTAGAGATACGTCTAGTGTTTCTTAGCACTGGGCAGTTCAGTAGGGGGACAATCGCGATGGGCAACAGCCGCACCAGATTGAAAATGCTTGCCGCAGCTCTTGCAGGTTTTGCGCTAGCTGGCACACTCATTGTCGCGCCATCTCCCGCTCCGGCGAGTGCCGTTACGGGTTCTGAATTCAGCGCCGGAAACATTATCAGCGACGCCCTGTTTTATGACGGTCAAGCGATGACCAAAAACGAGATTCAGGCTTTCCTGAATTCCAAAATTGGCACGTGCATCAACGGTCGCTGTTTGAATGTCCTTACTGCTCCGGTAAGCAGCCGCGCGAAGGATGTATCGCAGACGACGGGAAACCTCATCTGTGAAGCGTTCACCGGGGGAACCCTCAGTGCTGCTGACATCATTTATCGCGCACAGGTAGCTTGTGGAATTAGCGCGAAAGTAATTCTCGTTACTTTACAAAAGGAACAGGGCTTGGTCTCCAGCCGGGCGCCGGGTGAAGCGGCCCTTGACCGGGCAATGGGCATGGCATGCCCCGATACTGCACCGTGCGCCGAATATGCTCTCGGGTTCGGCAACCAAGTTTATTTAGGGGCACGACAGCTGAAGGCCTACAAGGCCGCGGCATTTGCGAAGCAGCCCGGAGTGCACCAGATTCAGTACCACCCGAATACCTCGTGTGGCAGCAGCTCAGTAAATATTGTCAACTATGCAACAGCGGCGTTGTACAACTACACCCCATATCGCCCCAACGCCGCAGCGCTGGCCAACTTGGGTGGAGTTGGTGACTCCTGCTCGTCCTACGGGAACCGAAATTTCTGGTGGTACTACTCCAACTGGTTCGGCAGTTCTGTAGAGCCGACGATCGTCTCGACCGACACCGGTTCGCACTTGCTCGCGCGCACCGCATCGGGATCGCTGTCAATTTTCCAACCGAACTCCAAGGGTCAGATAGCGAAAGCTGAAGGCATCGGTTCTGGTTGGTCGTCCATGAGCTCAGTGATCACTGCGGGCGATGTCGATGGCGATGGACACAGAGATGTACTCGCGATTGATGGCTCGGGAACGATGTGGCTTTACCCGACTGACGGTGTCGTCGGTTGGAAGGCCCGGACAGAGGTCCCTGGAAATTGGGGTGACTATGTTCGAGTATTCAGCGCCGACCGCTTTGACGGAAATGAATGGTCGGATCTCATGGCGATCGACAGCGCCGGAGGCTTGTGGCTCTTCGGCGGAACCGGGCGAGGCTCGTTCGCCGCGCCTAAGCAGATCGGTCGCGGGTGGAGCTCGCTAGACCAAGTTTTCGTTGCTGGTGACTTTGATGGGGACAAGAAGAGCGACGTCATCGCGAGGGACAGCCGGGGCGACCTTCGGATTTACACGGGCAACGGTTCCGGAAGCTTCAAGAGCACCTACAAGATCGGCTACAACTGGTCGAAGCTCACATCAATTTTCGCAGCTGGAGACTACAATCACGACTCGAAGGCAGACGTTTTCGCTCGTACTTCCTCCGGTTCCATCCTGGTTTATCTTGGCAACGGCCGCGGTGGCTGGCTCGGTAGCAAGACTGTTCCTGGGGACTGGTCCGATTTCGATCTGATTACTGGTCCGGGTGCCTCGGCAGGCGACGCCTACATGGCCCCTCCGGGGTTTGGCGATTTCAACATTGACACCAACGCGGACCTCGTCGCGCAAACTAGCGGCGGTCGCGTTCTGCTTTATCCCACAAATGGCGCGGGCGGCTGGCGTGGAATGGTGAATACGGGCCAGGACTTTCCCGATTCCACCGCGCTCGTTGCTATCGGTGATCTTTCGAGAACTGGCTCGCCCGATCTGCTTGCACGTGACGAGTCCGGTGCGTTGTCGCGCTACTCCATCGGCGCAGACGGTACTTTCGGCGACGCAACCAACTTGGGCGACGGCTGGGACGCATACGAGACGTTGATCGCCGCAGGCGATCCGAGCGGCAATGGAATACCCGACCTACTTGCGGTCACTTCCGGCGGCGTCATGATGAGATTCCTCGGTCAACCTGATGGAACTTTTGACGCTGGCACTCAAATCGGTCGCGGGTGGGGAACGATGACGGCGATCTTCAACATCGGCGACTTTGATAGTGACGGGTATACCGATCTTGTCGCGCGTGCATCGAATGGCGACCTCCTGCTGTACGGGGGAACGAGCACCATGGTCTGGAAATCGCCGGTAAAGATCGGCAATGGCTGGGGCAAGGCAACCGCGATAACCGCATCAGGCGACTTTGATGGCGATGACAATCCCGATATCGTCGCCCGCTTCTCTGACGGTTTACTGCGCGTGTACGCGGGCAATGGCCGCGGAGGCTGGAAGACCTCGTTCATTGTCGGTCGCGGCTGGAATGGCATCGACTGGATCGGCTAGTCAACGCAGTAACCTCGACGTATGTTCGTCAAACGCATCCTCGGCTTTGCGGGGCTGCCGTTCCTATCGTTGATTACCCCTTTTTTGTTCTTGCCGATTCTGGCGAGGGTCGCTGGGGCTGATGCGTGGCTTGCGATAGCCGTTGGGCAGTCCAGCGGTGGCTTCTTCGCGCTCATTGTTGCGCTCGGATTCAACACGGTAGGGCCTCCGCTGATTGCGCTTGCTGAGCCGAGCATCCGGCCCCGAATATTAGCGACGAGTGTGCAGGCGCGATTGCTTGTGTGGTTGCCCAGTGCCGTACTCGCGGGCGCTATCGCTGCCGCTGTATCCCCAAGCGACTATCGGGTGGATGCCGCGGTGATGGCGGTCGCGATGAGCTTGACCGGATTATCGAGTGCCTGGTTCATGATCGGGCTCGGGCGCGCAAGTTTGATCGCGATCTATGAGATATCGCCTCGCATCGTTGCCACGATCATCGCTGCCGTGATCGTGTTGAATGCTGGCGATGTGCTCTGGTATCCGGTTCTCCTTGTTCTTGCGTCTGTCGTCAGTGTTGGCCTTTTTGCTCTGCGCACGGCAGGGATAGCTGAACTGCGCCGTCGAGATGGCGCCGCTATTCGCGAAGTGTTTTGTGCCAATCGCTCGGCCGTAACCACCGAGGTTGCCGGGGGAGCGTACAACTCTCTTGCCGTCACCTTCGTCGGAGCTACCGCGGCAAGCGCCCAGGCTGCTGCGTATGTTTCGGGCGACAAGTTGTATCGCATAGGACAGTATTCCGTTTCGGCGTTAGGCAATGCGCTTCAAGGGTGGGTTGTTGAAGAGGGTGATGCAGAGTTTGGTCGCCGCATCCGCCGTTCATTGATCGTGCATGCTGGCCTTGGGCTTTCTGGCCTCACCGCCTTTGCTCTTCTTGGTCCTTGGCTCTCTGAGGTGCTCTTCGGTGCGGAAGTCGCAATCAATGAGGCCACTGCCCTCGGTCTTGGGGTAGCAACCCTGGGTATCGCACTCGGCACGTCGCTTGGTCGCATCACACTTGTCGGAATGGGCGCACGACGACAATTCATGCTGAGCGTGCTGCTCGCTGCAGCAGTCGGCGTTCCCGCCATTCTCGTGCTTAGCGCAACCTATGGAGCCGCCGGCGGCGCTTGGGGGTTAGCTATCGGCGAAACGGTATCGGTGTGTACTCAAGCGCTCTTCGTCTGGCGATTAAGGGTCAAGGCGGGCTCCTTTGTCGTGGCAACGACGAGGACGAAAGACAGCCAGACTGAGTCCTAGGCTTCAATGCCGCGGACGCAATCGGGCTCTGCACAGATGCTCAAGTTCCAGTAGCGTTGCATCCGCCGAGATATCGGCTCAGAACCCGGGAACAGCCGGCCGCTAGCAAGCAAGAGAGACAACTATGAAGCGCGCATTCATCACAGGTATCACCGGCCAAGATGGGCTCTATCTTGCAGAGTTGCTTCTCTCGAAAGGGTACAAAGTTTTCGGCCTAATGCGGGGGCAGAACAACCCGAAGCGCGAATTGCTTGAGCAGCTCATCCCGGATGTCGAAATTTTGACCGGTGACCTCACCGACTTGTCGAGCCTCATGCGTGCGATGAGCGTCGCCAAGCCCGATGAGTTCTACAATTTGGGCGCGATCTCCTTCGTCGCCTACTCGTGGGAGAACGCACACCTCACCAGTGAAGTTACGGGCATGGGAGTGCTCAATGCTCTCGAGGCAGTGCGGCTTCACATGGCGGCCACTGGTCAAGATGTGCGGTTCTACCAGGCATCGAGCTCCGAAATGTTTGGCAAGGTTCAAACCGTGCCGCAAAACGAAGACACGCTCCTGTGGCCGCGCTCGCCCTACGGCGTTGCCAAGGTCTACGGCCACTACATGACCATCAACTACCGCGAGTCGTACGGGATGCACGCCTCGTCTGGTGTGCTCTTCAACCACGAGTCGCCGCGCCGTGGCCCAGAATTTGTCACTCGCAAAGTCAGCCGCGCCGTTGCCCGCATTTCGTTGGGTCTGCAAGACAAGATCACCCTCGGCAACCTTGACGCCCAGCGCGACTGGGGGTTCGCGGGAGATTATGTCGAAGCAATGTGGTTGATGCTTCAGCAGGATGAGCCAGACGACTATGTCATTTCGACTGGCGAAACTCAGAGCATCCGTGCGCTTCTCGACCACGCCTTTGCCGCTGTAGGAATCGATGACTGGACAAACTATGTCGAGCTGGATGCGCGATTCATGCGCCCCGCCGAGGTCGATCTGCTCGTTGGCGACTCAGCAAAAGCCAAAGCCAAATTGGGTTGGGAGCCTACGGTCAAGTTTCCGGAGCTCATCGCGATGATGGTTGACGCTGACGTAGCGGAGCAGAAAGCGCTTGCCGGACTCAAATGACACTGGCACTGATCACGGGAGTCACTGGCCAGGATGGTTCGTACCTTGCCGAGCTCCTGCTTGCGCAAGGCTACGAGGTGCACGGCGTCACACGTGATGCCGATGAGGTCGTCACCAGCGGAGTTGTTGCTCACGAACTGGATCTCGGCACTGACAGCGCCATTGCTCAACTCATTGCGGACATCGAACCGCACGAGATTTACAACCTTGCTGCCCTGAGTTCGGTATATCAGTCGTGGCAGAATCCGGCGCTTACTGCGCGATTGAATGGTTCGGTGGTCGCCGAAATGTTGGCGGCGGTGAAGCTAATTCACGATCGCGGCAATACCGACATCCGTTTCGTTCAGGCGTCGAGTGCTGAGATCTTCGGTGCGCCAACAGAATCGCCTCAAAACGAACAGACGGCAATACGCCCCACAAGTCCCTATGGGGCGGCTAAGGCGTACTCACACGGCCTTGTGGGCGCCTATCGCACCGCTGGCGTGGCTGCTTCCTCAGTGATCCTGTACAACCATGAATCTCCGCGTCGCCCTGAGGCGTTTGTCACCCGCAAGATAACGGCTGCCGCGGCCCGAATTTCGGCGGGACTGCAAGAGACGTTAGAACTCGGAAACATGGATGCACAACGGGATTGGGGTTGGGCTCCCGACTATGCGGATGCGCTAATGAGAGCAGCGCAACATCCTGAACCGGATGACTTTGTGATCGCGACCGGTGTTTCTCATTCCGTTCGTGACTTCGTGATTGCTGCGTTCGATCGTGCTGGTGTCGATAATTGGCAAGACCGAGTTAGTGTTTCTGGCACACTGCTGCGTTCGGGGGATGCCGCCCTCCAACTGGGGGATGCGAGCAAGGCTCGGAAGATTCTAGGTTGGTCTCCAACGGTGAAGTTTGAGGAAATCGTGGCGACTATGGTCGATCACGATCTCGCTTTGCTGAGTTAACTGAACTCACGGCGCGCCATAACCCTTAAGTTCTGGTCGAGGCAATTATGATCTGCGACTTGACTCTCGGGAACTACACCGGTGTAATTATGTAACGCGATTTGATGCGAAGCATTGAAAGCGGAGGGGAGAGAGACCAGATGGGCAACAGCGGATACCGCTCGGGAGTTCCTGACGACTGGTTCGTTGACCCCGTTCGACTCGGGGTCCCTGGTGTGCGGCAACCGCTCACCGACGAAGACGGCAATGCACTTTCGTGGCAGACAGACTCGCTCTGTGCTCAAACTGATCCTGAAGCGTTCTTCCCGGAAAAGGGTGGGTCCACGCGGGACGCGAAGAAGATCTGTTCTTCCTGCGAAGTACGCACTCAGTGCTTGGAATATGCTCTCGAAAATGACGAGCGTTTCGGTATTTGGGGCGGGCTTTCCGAGCGCGAACGTCGCAAACTGCGCAAACGCGCCAGTTAATTACGCAGCTTTCGTTGAGGGCAACTCTCAGACTCGCTCGAGCGCAGCGAGTCGAGTCGGATTGAGTGCCGTCGACGCATAGTCTCAAACAAATGCAGCCGAGAGTCACAGCAGTCATCGTCGCCAGAAACGGCGCCAAATATCTGCCACGAACGCTAGCCGCGATTGCGGCGCAAACTCGGCGACCCGATTCGGTCATTGCGGTTGATGCAGACTCCAGCGACGAGTCGTTGTCGATCATGGTTGAGTCTGCACCAGCGCAGATCGCAGACGCTCACGGTAGGCGCACCTTTGGCGGAGCAATCGCCCAAGCGCTGCAATCTGCTGCGCCTCAAGCAGCAGAAAACGAGTGGCTCTGGTTGCTGAGCCATGACAGTGCTCCAGAACCCAATGCTCTCCGCGCCCTCCTTGGCGCTGTTGAAATTGCCCCATCGGTAGCCGTGGCCGGGCCAAAACTCGTTCGCTGGGACGATCCTGCGGTCATCTCAAACTTCGGCGAATCGCTTACACCGCTCGGACGTTCGCTCGGCCTCGTCAGTGATGAGCTCGACCAAGCTCAGCACGATGTGCAAACAGATACTTTGGGCGTAGCAGCCGCCGGAATGCTTGTCCGGCGGCAAGTCTGGACAGCGCTTGGCGGCTTCGATCCCCAACTGCCATCGGTGGATGCCGCGCTCGATTTTTGTGTTCGCGCTCGACTGGCCGGTCATCGGGTAATCGCCGTCGCTGATGCCCGCGTCGCCAGCGCCGGAGGCCCCGAGCTTTTCGGAAAACGGTCAGTTTCGGCCGCTGCCCACAATCGGGTTCAGCGCTTTGCCCAACTGCACCGCCGTTTGGTTTATGCCCCAGGATTCGCGGTGCCATTGCACTGGCTCACCCTCCTGCCGTTGGCAATCATGCGCTCGCTCGGGCACCTTGTCGGAAAACGGCCCACTGCGGTTGCCGGTGAATTGGCTGCCGCATTTGCGGCAATCTTTGATGGTGGTGGTGTTGTCGCCGCCAGACGCAACCTCAAGCGCAATAAGCGTCTCAGTTTTGGCGCGGTCGATCCGCTCCGAATCACGTGGGCCGAGCTTCGCGAGCTGCGCGCTCACGAACGCAGCGGCGATGCGCCAGATGCCGCTTTCGAAGTCGCTCGCCCCAAATTCTTCGGTAATGGAGGCGCCTGGGTTGTTTTGCTCGCTGCTGTCGCGGGCGTCATCAGCTTTTCCCGCTTTGTCGACGTTCCGGCTCTGACCGGGGGAGGGCTGCTTCCGCTCTCATCAAGCCCGGCAGAACTCTGGTCCCATGTCGGTTACGGCTGGAACGATTTGGCGCAGCAGGTTGTTGCGGCTGATCCCTTTGCCGTTGTTCTCGCCGTGATGGGGTCACTGACTTTTTGGAATCCATCCTTCAGCATCGTTGTGCTGTATCTAGTGGCGCTCCCGCTTGCTGCCCTTGCTGCGTGGCTCTGTGCTGCATCCATTTCGGAACGAACGTGGGCACCGACCCTTGCGGCCGTGGCCTGGACGCTGGCGCCCAGTTTCTTGATCTCTCTCGGCGAGGGGCAACTGGGGGCCGTCCTCGTGCACTTGCTGCTTCCGTGGCTTGTGCTCACCGTGCTTCGAGCCGCGCACAATTGGGCGATGTCGGCGATCGCCGCGCTTCTGTTCGCTGTGATCGCTGCGTCGGCACCTAGCCTCATCCCTGCACTACTGATCGCCCTCGTGGCGTGGATCATTGCCCGGCCCAAGGCATCGCACCGCCTGTTGTGGATTGTGATTCCTGCCGCCGCGCTGTTTGCTCCGCTCGTCGTCCAGCAGGTTTCGCGGGGCACACTGTTGGCAATTTTTGCGGATCCTGGCGTACCCGTGGCTCGCGTGGCATCCACCGGCTGGCAGCTGGCGCTTGGCAGCATCGTTCCCGGCGCTAACGGCTGGAGCCCGTTACTTGAGACCCTTGGGCTGAATGGCCAGTACGGTCCGGTGCTCGTTGCGGCACTGTTGTCACCGTTCGCGGTGCTCGCGGTAATGAGTTTGTTTGTTCCGGGAAGTCGTCGAGCGATTCCGGCCCTCTCATTGGCGCTCTTAGGTTTTGTGACTGCCGTCGCCGTCTCTCACGTTTCCGTGAGTTCGACGGGTGAATCGTCGGTTGTGGTGTGGGCGGGTGCGGCCCTCAGCCTTTACTGGTTGGGATTGTGTGGTGCCGTCGTGGTTGCCGTTGAAAGCCTCGAACGACATGCGGCGCTCCCGGCGTTGGTTGCCTTGGTCGGGGTCTTCGTGCTTGCAGCAGCACCGTTGTGGGTTTTGGCATCCGGAGCCGCGACTGTCTCGGTAAGCAACGGCCGCCTCCTCCCCGCATTCGTTGCGGCAGAGTCGACTCAGCACGATGGGCTGGGAACACTCCAGATCACAGTCACCTCCGATTCAACGATCGCGGTAGATGTCCATCGTGGTCGCGGTTCCGGTCTTGATGAGCAGTCGACGGTCGCAGCGACGAGCACCGCGCTTTCCGCTGAAGCGAAGCAGACCGCGACTCTGGCGGGCAATATCGCCTCACGCAGCGGCTTTGATGTGGCGGGCGGGCTCACGGATCTTCAGATTGCGTTCATTGTGCTCACTCCTGAGTCCAGTCAGGATGATGCGCCAACTCGTCAACGCATTATTGAAGCCCTCGACGGCAACAGTCTTCTCAACCCCATCGGTAGTACCGACCAGGGCTATCTCTGGCACTATCCGGACGTAAGCGACGTGACGAGCGCCATCGGGCCGAGCAACGTCGGCACTCAACTTGGGCAAGCGATTCTTGCCGGCCAGGCAGTGATTTTCACGCTCACTTTGCTGTTGGCAATCCCGACAACGCGTCGTCGACGGCTGCGTGCGGCGAAGGCAGAGAGCGCTGTGACCGTGATTGAGGCGAGCGAATGACCGGCACAGATCCCACCCACGACGAGGCAGCAGCCCTGCCTGAGCAGCCCACGGGCAGCGAGTTTGACGATGATTCGGAGCTGACGGGAGCTGCCGAACCGGAGTCGAGCACGCGGCGACCGGTATCGGCAAAAGCTGCAGCTCTTGTCGGAGCGCGCGTAATTGTGGGCATTGTCGGTATCGCTACGGCAGCTGCTGTCGTGCTTGGGGCGACCTTCATCGACCTTCCAACAGTGAGTACCTCTCCGCCGAGTGCTCGAGTAGTTCCCGTTCCTACTGCACAGCAGCTCACGTGTCCTGGCCCGCTTTTGCGGTTGTCTGACGAGTCTGGCGCCGCGGCATCGTCAGTGTTCACTCTTGGTCAGGCTGTCACGCGATTCTCATCGAGTTCTGGCGCAGTGGACCAAGCACGCATCACCGCTTCGGATGCGGAAACAGGCGAAGCAATTGCTGCACCGCTAGTTCTCAGTGCTGCCCCTGATGCGCAGGATCCGCAAAGTTTGGTGCGGCTGAGTGGCGCGCAGTCTCAGTACGTGAACGTCGGTGACTATGTCGGTTTTGCTGCCGCAGGGTGCCGCGCGGTCGGTGGAGATAGCTGGCTTGTCGGTGGAGCGACAACGACAGGTCGCACCACTCTGATTGCGCTCACAAACCCGACCGAAGTTGCTGCAACGGTTACCTTGGAAATTTTCGACGAGCGTGGGCTTGTTTCTGCGGCGGGAACTGCCGGAATTGTGGTTCCTCCCAACGGGCAGCGCGTGCTTTCTTTGGCGGGTTTTGCTCCCGGTGTTTTGTCCCCGGTAGTTCATGTCACAAGCACGGGCGGCCAAATAACGGCGGAACTTCAACAGTCGATCGTTCGCGGGCTTGATCCGGGCGGCGTAGACATTCTGGGCCCGACGCAGCCGCCGTCGCGATCCGTAGTCGTGCCGGGAATTGTCATCACAGATCTTGAGGCAGTTCAGGCGTTGCTTGGCACAGTCGCGCAGGGTGACGATGTCATCGCCGCCGTTCGAGTTTTCGTTCCCGGTGAAGAACCTGCAACTATTTCCGCGACGTTGACGCCGGCAGATGACGCCCGAGACCCCATTAATTTCAGCCTCGATCTGAGCGCGGGCGTTGTCACGGATATTCCGCTTGAAGAGCTCGAAACGGGGTCCTATTCGTTGCAGATTGAGTCTGACGTTCCGGTTGTGGCCTCTGCGCGAACCACTTCTGCTGTGTTGTCTGGCGGGGCCGTCACGGCAACAGATTTTGCTTGGTTCTCAGCGAGCCCGGCCCTCGATGATGACACTCAGTTCACGGTTGCTGCAGGGGTGGATGCGCTGCTCAACATTGTGAATCCTGGCGACGATGTGGTGAACCTGACGCTCACCTCCGCTGACGGTGTTGCTAAGGAACTCGCGATTGAGGCCGGACTAACGTTGCGCGTTCCCGTGTCCAACGGAACGACGTACACGCTTGAACACAGCTCTCCGGTTCATGTCAGCGTTACGCAAGCGGAGGACGGGTTCATCGCGGCGTATGCGATTGACCCGCAAACTCCGGGATCCTCCCCACTGACCGTATTCCCGTAGGGGCTTCTCAGCGGTCGACGGCTAGAAGTGTCGAAAACGGTTGGGCGCTAGTTCCCATGGTTCTTTGCCGAGGTATTCAGCTACGGCACGGAATACGCAACTTTCGATCAGCATCCGTCGGTGTAGCTCGTCGTCACGGTGCAAGCGCACCATGCGCTCAATGGGGAGACGAAACAGAATAATGCGGTGCTCATCGGCAACCACTTTCCAACGTGCGACCTTTGTGCCCTCTGGGCTGGTGCCGGGCATGAGGCCAACTTCGAAGCGCGCATTGGCGAGTTCTTCTGGCCACATTTCTTTCAAAAACTGAGCGGCAGAAGCGACCGTGAGCTCGAAGTTGCCGTGGCGACTGCGCAACAGCGGTAGGTGTGGCCCGGTGACGGCAGCGCGGATGCCGCGGCCATGGCGATCTCGCCAGTTGCCACGCACAGAGCGCGTTTGCTCTCGCTTCGATGATCTAGCCACGAGACCATTCTACGGGCCGCAGTTGCCCTCCTGTGGGTGCACAGTCGTAGGCTAGGGACCACAATGATTCAGCGCCCGTGTAGCAAGGTCTCCTGCAATGAAGAAGCCGAGGCCACTCTCACGTATGTCTATGCGGATTCAATGGCGGTGCTTGGACCGCTCAGTTACACAGCAGAGCCACACAGCTACGATTTGTGCGCTCGTCATGGCGATCGACTCTCTGTGCCGCAGGGCTGGCAGGTCGTTCGCCATGTAGTTTTAGGGCATGAGTAAAGCTAGTCCGATTGACCTCACCCCTTTCATCAAGGCCTACGACGTTCGCGGTCTTGTTGGCTCGCAACTCACCGACGACGTAGTCGAAGCGCTCGGCGCTGCATTTGTCGATGAAGTGGATGCTGCAGGCAGCGAAATTATCGTCGGCCACGACATGCGAGATTCCTCGCCAGGGTTCGCGGCGGCCTTCTCGGCGGGCGCTCGCGCTCGCGGAGGCAATGTTGTGCTGATCGGGCTCTGCTCGACGGACGAAACCTATTTCGCATCCGGTTCGTTAAATGCGCCTGCCGCAATGTTCACCGCTAGCCACAATCCGGCAACTTACAACGGCATCAAATTCAGTCGGGCGGGTGCTCAGGGCATCAGTTTCAATACGGGGCTCAAAGCGATTCGTGATCGCGCGCAGTCCTACCTTGAATCAGGAATCGATGCGGTCGCGGTCCTAGGTTCTCAGCGTGAGGTTGATGTTCTGGGCGGCTATGCAGGCTATTTGCGGGAGCTTGTCGATCTGCGCAGCATTCGGCCCATCCGCGTTGTCGTAGATGCCGGCAACGGCATGGGCGGAATGACGGTGCCTGCGGTGCTCTCAACGGCGGCGGGACTCCCGGAACTTCCGATTGAGATCATCCCGATGTATTTCGAACTCGATGGCACCTTTCCTAACCATGAGGCGAACCCGCTTGAGCCGGCGAACATTGTCGATCTCCAGAAAGCCGTAATCGAACACGGCGCAGATGTGGGGCTTGCCTTCGATGGCGACGCTGACCGATGCTTCGTGGTCGACGAGCGCGGCGAGGCTATGAGCCCGAGCGCAGTAGCGGCAGTGGTTGCTCTGCGCGAAATTCAGCGGGTGCGGGCCTCGCAGCCCGACGGTGACATTTTTGTGATCCACAACCTCATCACTTCGAACATCGTCCCGGAGACAATCACTGCGGCGGGTGCTATCCCGGTGCGCACCAATGTCGGTCACTCGCTCATCAAGGATCAGATGGCGGCGACGGGGGCGATTTTCGGCGGCGAACATTCTGCCCATTACTATTTCCGCGATTTCTGGGGCGCCGATAACGGGATGCTCGCCGCAATGCACTTACTCGCAGAATTTGGTTCGCAACCGCAGCCCCTTTCGGTGCTCTCGGAGCGCTATTCTCCCTATGCCAACAGTGGTGAGATCAACTCGGTTGTCGCTGATGTTCCCGCGGCTACGGCACGTATCCGTGCTGCGTTTGCTAGCGAGGCAGAGTTTGATGAGCTTGATGGCCTCACAGTGACGGGAGTCACGAAGGGTGCAGAGCCGTTCTGGTGGTTCAACGTGCGCGCCTCGAATACGGAGCCTTTGCTGCGATTAAATGTTGAAGCCGCATCGAAAGAGCAGCTCGAAAATATTCGCGATCGAGCTCTCGCGATCATTCGCGCCTAACCCCGGTTGCTCGGAAATCCACGCGGCACGCTCGTGAGCGCTGGCTCAAGTGTGGTGAGCCGATCCTTTTCACCGGCAAGCGCTACCGATTCACGCTCACGCCGCAGAGCGCTGACAGCTGAGAGAAAGGGTTCAGCTTCAACCGATGGCAGCGGTGACACGAACGCTGCAGCCTCGTTGGCAAGGTTGGTGGCGTGCCGCTGTCGAGTTGCCGCGGTGTAGCCGTCTGCGGCGACAAGGAAGTGCGAGATTCGTCTGGCGAGTCCATCCGGCATCTTGGCCACATCGGCCGTGCGCGCCCACTCAGCGAGTTGCCCAGGAAGTTGCACGACAGGATTGGCAAACTTTTTCACTCGCTCGTACTGGCTGTAGGTGCCAGCAACGAGATCTCCGAGGCGCTGCGCTCGAGTATTGAGCAAACCGACGACAGCGGCGAGGCCGCCAGCGGTCATGAAGATTTCAAGAAAACCGATGAGAGCGCGGATGAAGGCGTGGCGAAACCCGATCGCTCCACCATCGTTGCGAACAATGCGTGCGCCGATCGCGAGTTTGCCCAAGGATTTTCCTCGGCTAAGAGTCTCAACGGCGGTGGGAAGAACAACAAGACAAATCACTAGCGAACTTACTGTGAGCGCTTGACCGATCGCGGTGTCGAGGCCGGCATTCGTCGCGAACGCAAAGGTTCCGAGGAGCAACCCAATGAGCGCAAGTCCGTAGGCCAAGAAATCGATGATCGACCCGGCAGCACGCAACACAAAACTTGCTGAACGAAGCTCCAACGCCACCGCTTCACCGGTGATCAACTCGTCGGGTTCATCCTCATAGGCGAGAGTGTTGCTCATTTGTGTGCCGGACATGACATCATTTAAGCAGATGGATCTCGACTCGTACTCAGCCGCGCACCGCGAAGACTGGGATCGCCTTGCCCAATTGGGCTCACAGCGCCGACTTTCGGGCGCGGAAGTCGATGAACTCATCGACCTGTACCAGTCGGGCGCCACGAATCTTTCGGCGATGAAGACGAGTACCGGCCAGTCTGCGCAGGCAGATCGCTTGTCGCTGACGTTGAGCCGTGCCCGCCTGCGCTTCACGGGAGCTTCGGCGAACCTCCTCAGCCAATTGCCGCAGTTCTTTGTCGTGCAGCTTCCGGCTGCGCTCTATCGAGTGCGGTGGATGTCACTGCTGCTCGCCGCTGCCACATTCCTTGTGGGGTTTCTCTTTGCGTGGTGGGCAATTTCGAACCCCCAAGTGCTCGCCAATTTTGGCAGCCCGGCCGAACGCGAGGCCCTCGCCCGCGATGACTTCGTCGGCTACTACTCGGAGTTCTCTGGTGGGTCATTCACGGGATTCGTGTGGACCAACAACGCGTGGATCGCGGCGCAGTCGATTGCCTTCGGAATTGTGGGGGTCTACGTCCCCTATTTGTTGTTCAACACCGCCCAGCAACTCGGATTCACCGCGGCGATCATGAATGAATTCGACCGCCTCGATGTATTTTTTCTCTACATCGCACCGCACGGACAACTAGAGCTCTACGCGATCTTCGTCGCTGGCGCCACGGGGGTAATGATCTTCTGGTCGTGGGTCGCCCCCGGTGCCCGCACGCGAGCTCAAGCTCTCGCGCAAGACGGGCGTGCGCTATTTACCATCGTCGTCGGACTAATCCTTGCCCTACTTGTCTCGGGCATCATCGAGGGATACGTCACGCGTCAGGACTGGCCGTGGCCGATCAAGATCGGTATCGGCACTATCGCACTCGGTGGATTCTTGGCATACCAGTGGATTCTCGGTGGGCGCAGTGCACGTGCAGGAAACACGGGCGACCTCAGCGAATTCGACGCTGGCGCCACCCACATCGTCGCAAACTAGAGCTTTCCAGCAGCCTTCAAAGCGATGTAGTGGTCGGCAAGCGCCAGTGGCAAATCAGAGGGGCGTTGTGAGACGACGGATGCTCCGAGTTGGGTGATCGCAGTGGCCACTCGTGACTGGTCGAGGAGCGCGCGCTCTGCAGCAGCGGCCTGATAAACAGCGTCACGGTTCGAACGGTCGCGCGTAGCATCCAGAATCGTGGGGTCAGCAACGGATGCCACCACAACGGTGTGCTTGGTGGTGAGCTGGGGGAGCATCGCGAGCAATCCGCGGCTCGCGCCGGGGGACTCTGCTGTGGTGGCGAGCACAACGAGAGCGCGCTGAGAGGTAGCTTGGCGCACGAGGCCTGGCACCGAGTTCCAGTCCATTTCGATGAGTTCCGGTTGCACCGGTGCCATACCGGTGACCATTTTTGACAGCAGGTCGGGGCCGGTGGCTCCCTGAACGCGGGCGCGTACTCGGCGGTCATAGATGATGAAGTCGACGTGGTCGCCGGCGCTAGAAGCGAGAGCTGCTAGCAGCAGGGCAGATTCGAACGCGGTGTCGATGCGTGGCTCGTCATCGATGCGGGCAGCAGAGGTGCGGCCGCTGTCGACCACGATGACTACTCGACGGTCACGCTCGGGGCGCCAGGTTCTGACTACCAGTTCGGATCGCCTCGCGGTGGCACGCCAGTCGATGGAGCGCACATCGTCTCCCCGAACGTAGTCACGCAGACTGTCGAACTCGGTGCCCTGGCCACGAATCATGACACTCGTGGCACCGTCGAGTTCGCGCAAGCGTGCCAAGCGCGACGGCAGGTGTTTGCGGGAATTGAATGGCGGCAGCACGGTGAATGAACCGGGCACAATGACCGTTGTCTGGCGCGCGATGAGGCGGAGCGGTCCGTAGGAACGCACGGTCACGTGCGCCGCCTCTCGGGTTCCGCGGCGCAGTGGAGTGAGCACGGTCGTGAGTTCGCGACGCTCACGCCCCGGCACTGACAAGCGTGCACGGTTGCTCTGTGCTCCGGCGGATGGCTGCCAGCCGTCACGAACTACTGCGCGAAGTCGCCGACGAGAGGGGTTGGTGATTCGCAGGGTTGCGCTTGTCGTTTCGCCGAGGCGAAGTCGATCCGGAGATGTGCGGTCGAATCGCAGCGAGCGCACCGATACGGCAAACGCCATGTCGATGAGGCCGACAGCGATCGCAAACACGAGCCACAGCACTAACACGACGGGTTCGCCAGTGATGACGATCGGTACGATACCGAGCGCCACAAGGGCAACGAACCATCCAGAAAGAGCCATCGTTAGATCGGTACCTGCACTTGCTGCACGATCGACCGCAGGATGACATCGGCGGAGACGCCTTCAAGTTCGGCTTCTGGGCGAAGCTGGATGCGGTGGCGGAGTACCGGAAGCACCATGCTCTGGATGTGGTCTGGCGTGATTGCGTCTGCGCCGGTCAGCCAGGCCCACGCTTTCGCGGCGGAGATCAGTGCGATTGCGCCACGCGGACTCACTCCGAGCTTCACTGAGGGGCTTTGTCGTGTGGCGCGGGCAAGGTCGACGGCGTACGCGATGACGTCGGGGCTCGCGCCAACCTGAGAGACGGCAGCTTGGGCAGCAGCAAGCATCGCAGCATCGAGCACCGGAGTGACACCAGCCGCAGCAAGGTCACGAGGGTTGAATCCCGCAGCGTGGCGCGTGAGTACCTCAATTTCGGTATCTCGTTCTGGGAGGTCGAGCACGAGCTTGAGCAGGAAGCGGTCGAGTTGCGCTTCGGGAAGCGTGTAGGTGCCTTCGTACTCAATGGGGTTCATGGTTGCGGCAACCATGAACGGCACTGGCAGCTTCAGAGTTTGGCCGTCTACAGAAACTTGCCGTTCTTCCATTGCTTCAAGCAGGGAAGATTGTGTCTTGGGTGGCGTTCGGTTGATCTCGTCTGCCAGGAGGATGTTGGTGAACACTGGCCCCTTGCGAAACTCAAATTCACCAGACTTGGAGTCATAAACGAGTGAGCCGGTGACATCACCAGGCATGAGATCTGGGGTGAACTGCACGCGCTTGGTGTCGAGCTGGAGCGCACGACTAAGCGTACGAACCAGCAGAGTCTTGGCGACACCGGGCACGCCCTCGAGCAGCACATGACCGCCAGTCAGTAGAGCAATCGTGAGCCCGGTCACCGCGGCATCTTGGCCGACTACAGCCTTGCCCACTTCCGTGCGGAGTTGAGTGAATGCGTGCCGCAGTTGCTCGTCAGTCATATCTCGATTCTTCTCTATCTTTGGCTTGATGGTGCTGAGTGTTCGGAGTGGAAGGGTGCTAAGTGGGGCGGACGGCAGACTCGACGCGCTGTTCGAGCGCGAGCAGTTCATCCGATAGGTCAAGTAGGTCGCTGTCGTTGGTGGGGGCAATGTCGATAAGGAGCCCTCGCAGTGGGGCAGCGGGCTGGTCGATAAGTGTCGCGACTCGATTGATGACGTCATCGACGGATGCGGTGCTCGCCATTCCGCACAGCGAAGCAAGTCGGCGGATGGAGCCGATGCGCAGCGCGTCGAGGGTATGGAGCCGTGCCGCCGTTTTTTCGTAGAGGCGAGCCCTGCCCTGCATGGTTTCGCTAGAGCGCACGGTGACGGGCAATTTTTCGATGACGAGCGGACCGAATCTGCGTCCTCGCCACAGTGCAGCCGTGAGGAGCGTCACCGCCGTGAGCCACACGACGGGCAGCACCCAGTCTGGGGCGAGTTCGTCAAAGGTTTTGGCACCGCTCGTGGAGGAAAGATCCGCGAAGCTGGGCGTGTACCAAACGAGGGTGTCGTGTTGGCCGAGAAGTCGCAGCGCGAAAGCGGCGTTATCTGCCGCTGTGATGCCACCGTTGGTCAGCGCTGTGGTTGCACCGAGCAGCACCAATTGGGTGTTTCCTCGGTCAACAGAGATGAGTCCGTAGCCGCGGTCGTCGTTCCCGTAGCAGCCCGTCGCTTTGGCCTCAGGCTCGATGACACGAAGACTAGATGGGCCGGCCGTAATCTCGGGGGCTTTCGAGGCAATCGGTAGCGCGCACTCTGCCGATACTGTGCCAACTCGGGTTCCAGCGTTGGCAACTTCGGGTGCGATAGCGAGCAGTGCAGCAACTCCGGGCTCGGCCAGAATGACGGTCGTTGCAATCGTAGATGCCTCGACGGTCTGCGCGTCGGTGAGGTATCCCTCAAAGTTGGAGAAGAAGAGAGTGCTCTCGTCGGTGGTGGCGAGCGCGTCACGAGTGTCGTCGAGGCTTTCGGTGACGATGACGTCGACTCCCTGTTGCCGCAGGACTTCGGTAAGCGCTTTGGTTCCTGATTCGCGAGGACTGGTGGGGTCGAGCTGAGGCCCTTCGGCTGCTGTGCCTGCCAAGTTCAGGCTAATGACCGCCACGCTCAGGAGAAATAGCGCTGCGATGATCCAAAAAAGGGCACGCCTCACAGTGGTGCGAAGGCGCGGTGTCACGATCGTGGGGGCGCTCACAGTGCCGCCTCGCTGAGCAGGGGCTTTGCGGCGCGCACTCGAAGCTCGAGGTCGCGAAGTTGTACGTATTGTTCTCGCGTTGCTGGCTTACGCATGTAACGGACTAGGTCAAAAATGTTGGCACAGCTGGCAAGTTCGTTAGCGCAATCGGGGAGAACTTTCGCGGCCCGGATCGCAAAACCATGAGCGGTGGTGCCTGGTGTCATCGTGACGAGGGTGCGTTCTGAGAGTCCGCGCGCAATGGCGCGAAACATATCGGCAATCGCACTCTCAAAATCTTCTCGTGCTGCAGCCTTTTCGGCCGCATCCCGAAGCTGAGCTGCTGTTCGTCGATCGGTTTCACCGAACAGGATGTCATGGTGTTGACTCTTGCGGTTGAGCCGGGGAAGACCGTAGACGATTACCGCTGCCACTATCGCGATTGTGACCAACGCAATGAGCACAACGAACACGACGATGGGGATTCCATCGCCACTACCGATCGTCAGTGAAGCAAGCCAGTCGCTAAAAGCTTTAGAGATGCGGTCGAACAGCGTTGGCTTGGCGGCCTGATATGGCGCCTTCGATAGCTCATTGATGAGCCACTCGGTTGCCTGTTCCGAGTCGGGGTTGACCGGAACCTCACTAAAGACCGCGCGCGCAAGCCACTCTGGCAGCGCTGCGGGCGCGGTTGACGAGAGTGTCGCTAGCGTCATGGAGCCGTGTGCGGTGACGGCTCAGTTGAGTGCGCTGCTGTGCTGTCGAAGGTGAGGTAAGGGTCTGGCACGGAATTGTCCCCTGTCTGACGAGCTTCGACGAAGCGAGTGAGTTCCAAGTCGAACCCCTCTTTGCGCATCCGCAAATCAATGTAGAGCAGTGCAGGTGCCGCCGACTGGATGATGATCGTGACGGCGCCGATAGCAACGGAGAGAATCATGGTCACGACATAGAGGCCGATAAACGACGCCATTGCGGCCTCTTCATTGCCGGTGGGGTTGAGGAGACTTACGCCAAGTCCACCGATAAAGCTCAGCGGTGCTGTCACGACGCTCGACACCGTTTGCACAATCACCAGAATGAGGGCGAGGATGCCGAAGGTGCGCCAGAAGCTGCCAGACACGAGCGACCACGAGCGGCGTATCGCGCGACCGAGAGTCAGGCGTTCGATCATGAGGGCGCTGGGGACGAGCGCGAGAGAAGTGCCAAGCCAGGCCATGACGATAAGACCGATAACTATTCCGCCAATCACGGCGAGCACCCCGAATATGGTTCCGGCAGTGCCGCCGATGGCGAAGAAGAGTGCGGCGACAAGAGCAAGCGCGACGATGCCGATGAAGGTCGCTACGGCGACTAGGGCAGACCAGCCAATGAGTGCCCACAGGCGCCCCTTCGCCGCAGCCCAGAGTCCGCGCAACCGCAATTTCTCGCCGACGGCACCGCGAGCAACCTCGAGGGAGACGATGCCCTGAAGTATCGAACCGCCGATGAGTGACAGCGCGACGGCGAAAAGCGCGGCGAGGATAACGCTCGCTGTTGCCCCGGCTTCGATGGTTGCCGCATCCACGTCGCTTGCGCTGAGGGTTCGTTCTAGGCCGGAGAAAGTAATGATCCCCACCAGAATGAGGGAAGCGACAGTGACGATGCCCATGATGGCCAACGACAGACCGAAGATGGGGCGCGGGTTGCGACGCAACACCATCAGGGATGCCGAGAGGACTGTGCCAAGCGTCATGGGCCGCAGTGGGATGAGGCCGGGCTTCGGCGGGGGAGTCCACCCAGGCGCGGGAGTGCCGTACTGCGGAGGTGTCGCGGCAGGTTCTGGTGGGGCGTAGAGACCGGACTCGCTGTTATTTGCGCTGCTATCTGGCGATTGCCACGGACTGTTATTGCTCACGTCTCACCTTTGATTAACCAACTGTGCCAATTGAATCGCACTCATGCTTTCACACTCGACTACTCTTATGCGAAAGCTTCTCACTCTGTTAGCCCGAGAGCTAGAAAGTACCGAGGACACGTGAACCCGCGAATTCTTGTAGTCGATGACGACACTGCCCTGGCAGAAATGATCGGAATCGTTCTACGCACCGAAGGTTATGAACCATTTTTTTGTCAAGATGGCGCCTTAGCTCTCGATGCATTTAAATCAGCAGCCCCTGATCTTGTCTTGCTCGACTTGATGTTGCCAGGCATGGACGGCATCGAGATTTGCGCGCGCATCCGTGAAGAATCGGGTGTTCCGATCATCATGCTTACAGCAAAGAGCGACACTGCTGATGTGGTGAAGGGGCTCGAGAGCGGTGCAGACGACTATGTCGTCAAGCCGTTTAACCCGAAGGAGCTTGTTGCTCGGGTACGCACTCGGTTGCGTCCCGCGAGCGATGCGGCCACCGGCACTCTGACGGTCGGTGACCTTGAGCTGGATGTCACGGGTCACGAGGTTCGCCGTGGTGACACCAAAATCAATCTCACACCGCTCGAATTTGAGTTGCTCCTTGCCTTGGCGATGAAGCCGGAGCAGGTATTCACTCGCGAAATGCTGCTTGAGCAAGTGTGGGGCTACCACTACAAGGCAGACACTCGTCTTGTCAACGTTCACGTGCAGCGATTGCGCGCGAAGGTTGAAGAAGATCCTGACAACCCCAAGATTGTTATGACGGTTCGCGGCGTTGGTTACCGCGCCGGCAGCAGCGCGTAACAAGGATGCGCTATTTCGACTGGCGCGAGTTAGTGCAGCGGCTCGCTGCACTCTGGCGCTCGTCGCTCCAGTTGCGCACTGTTGCGATTACAGTGCTGCTTTCTTCGGTTGCGGTTGCGGTCATTGCTGGCTACATGTCGTTGAGTGTTGGCGCGAACCTGTTTGATGCGAGCCGTGAGCAACTCACCCGAACCTCTGCCAATGCCACGCTGGCCGGTCAGCAGGTTTTTGATGCGGCAGATGACGGTCTTGGTCTCGAAGACCTCGACGGAATGATGGGGGACGCGGCTCGAGTCATCGAGAGTGTTGCCTCGAGCACGGGAGGCACGAGCTATGCAATCCTGCGCAGCCCGAACCAAGATGGCGCTCGCGTGCCAACAGACGTTCAGTCGCAGGGATTGGCCTCGTACGTCGAAATTTCCGAAGAACTTCGCGACACCGTTGCTGAGTCGACCGAACAGCGCACGTATTGGCAGTCTGTTGCTCTCACCCAGCCGACGGATGGCACGATTCACCCTGGCCTCATTGTCGGCTCGACCCTCGACATTCGCGGTGCGCAATACGAGCTGTACCTCGTCTATGACATCAGCGACACTCAAGAGACTCTCGTTGTCGTTCAGCGCACTCTTGGGCTGGGTGGTTTCGCCCTGCTCGCCCTTATCGGAGCGGTAACTTATCTCGTGGTCCGTCTCGTGGTTGCGCCGGTGAGGTTGGCGGCCGAAACCAGCCAACGGTTGGCAGCAGGCGAACTCGAGGTGCGAATTCCGGTGCACGGCGACGATGTGATCGCCACTTTGGCGCGTTCCTTCAATGGCATGGCAACGAGCATGCAAAAGCAGATCACCCGGCTGGCAGCGCTGTCTCAAGTGCAGCAACGATTTGTGTCGGATGTTTCGCATGAGTTGCGCACTCCGCTCACCACAATCCGGCTCGCTGGTGATGTTCTCTACGATCAGCGCGAAAGCTTCCCCCCCGCAACGGCACGCACTGCGGAATTGCTGCACACTCAGGTCGAGCGATTCGAACTCCTGCTGGCTGACCTTCTTGAGATGAGCCGCTATGACGCGGGTGCTGTCGATATGGAGACCGAGCCAACGAACCTCGTGAGGCTCGCAGAGGACGCGATTGAGAGTCTCACTTCGCTAGCAGCCAGCAAGGGCTCAGAGCTGCGTCTGGTGGCGCCTGGTGGCTATTTTGAGGCAGACGTTGATCCTCGTCGCATCCGTCGCATCCTTCAGAATCTCGTCAGCAACGCCATTGACCACGGTGATGGTCTGCCGATTGTTATTTGGGTCGACAGCGATCAGGACGCCGTTGCGATTGCAGTGCGTGACTATGGCGTAGGGATGAGCGCTGCAGCGCTTGAGCGCGTGTTCGACCGCTTCTGGCGTGCGGACCCTTCGCGGCAGCGGACCACCGGCGGAACAGGGCTCGGTCTAGCAATCGCTCTCGAGGATGCGGTGTTGCACGATGGTTGGCTCGAGGTATGGTCGGATGGAGACAACGGCTCATGCTTCCGGCTGACTCTGCCGCGCGCCCGAGGCTCCGAACTGCATTCGTCGCCTCTTGAGCTTCCCCCAAGCGACGATGTACCAAGTTTGGAGGCTACGGATGGTTAACACATCGCGACTGAACCTCCTCATTATTGCGAGCGTAGCTATCGCCGCGCTGAGTGGCTGTGTTGGCGTGCCTACGTCGAGCGAGGTCGAAGCTGGCCCGCTCATCGATGAGCAGATTGATGGACGATTCGAAATCGTGGCCGAGGGTCCCGTTGCGGGTTCGACGCAAGAGCAAATCCTTACCGACTTCATGAATGCGGTTCGCGCTCCCAGTCGTGACTATTCGGTTGCGCGAGAATTCTTGACTAGCGAAATGAGTGATGCCTGGAATCCTGCGGCGAGCGCTACCATTCGCGAGCGTGACAAGCTTCCGACAATCGCGCCAGCGCTCGAAGAGAATGCGCTCACGTATTCCTTCTCGGCTCAAGCAGTGATTGACGAGCGAGGTGTGTTCGCAGAGTTGCGCTCGCCGGCAGCACAGACGTTGACTTTTGACTTTGAGCGTCGGAATGGCGAATGGCGCATCGCGTCGGCACCCCCAGGAATTGTGCTCTCAAGCAATGGCTTTGAAGTCAGTTTTGAGCAGCAAGTGCTCTACTACTTCGATCCCAGTTTTGCTTATCTGATTCCTGATTTGCGCTGGTTTGCGGTGCGCCAGTCTTCGCAGGCGCGCGCAATCCAAGCTCTTCTCGCGGCTGATTCTCCGTGGTTGCAACAGGGGGTTGTGCTGACGGCGTTCCCGGCAGCAACGACTCTGAGCACAACGAGCAGTCTCACAAGCGGTCGCTCCGTCGTTGATCTCAGTTCAGAAGTACTTTCTGCTGACACGGTTTCGCGCGAACGTATGCGACAGCAATTGGCGGCGACGCTTCACACACCGATTGTGGTGCTCACTGTTGATGGCCGAGAACTGCAAAGTACGAGTTCTGGCCAGAATGCTGCCGTCATCGAACCAGGATCCGCTGGACCGCTTGTGGTCGGAACCGCCACCGAGTTTGGGTTCAATACGAGTGACGGCTTGACAGAAATAAATGAGCTGAGCGCTGTTGTTGCTGACTCGGGGGCAACGGCTGCAGCACTGTCGGCAGACCGTCTGTCCGTTGCGTACCGCGCGGGAGACGGTGCGGCCTACTTCGCTTCGGTTGGAGTCTCTCCCCGCATTGTTGACAGTCGTTCGGGGTTGGCCGCACCATCGCTCGACCCGTTCCGGTTCATTTGGTCGGCGCAGCGCTCAAACGCCGCATCGCTGTCGACTTTCGGGGTAGACGGCACCGAGCATCCGATTCAGTCATCATTGCCATCAGATTCAGAAATAGTGTCGCTGGATGTTTCCCGCGACGGTGCGCGACTGCTGGTGTACCTCTCCTCGCCATCTGGGCCCCAGTTGCTCGTGTACGGGATCGTGAGGCAGCAGGGCAATGTGCCCGTCCAAATTGTGGAACCTACCGTGTTGCCGGCTCGGGCGGGCACGCCGATTGATGCGAGCTGGGTGGGTTCGAGCTCGGTGGCAACGCTTTCGACACACGACGATTCTGTTGCCATTACCGCGTTCAGCCTTGGCGGGCCGACTGAGAGCCTCGGGGATGTCGACGGCGCTCGACAACTCGTGAGCAGCGGAACCAACACCGACGCGCTCAGGCTCATTGCTGACGGGGAGGTGTGGCGCCCTCAGGGCAGCCAAGAATGGGTGCGCACTGGACTCGACGCCTCCTTCATGGCTGTACAGCAGTAGCGTCTCTCCACCAACACCACGGGGTGCTCTGCGTTCGGGACGGTGCGGCTGCAAGCTCGGAGAATGACGTCCTCAGACAACAACATCGAAAAAACGCTGCGCAAGATGGTGGCGAGTGCACGCGAATCAGTCAGAGACGCCTGGGCTGTGCTCATGCCAGTCGAGTGCGCCGGATGCCAGAGCTATGACCGCGCACTGTGTGCGGAGTGCGCTCGCAGCCTTATCGCTGCCCCCACAATTCAGTCGACCCCGCAACACGTTCGTGTCTATGCAGCGCTGCGCTATGAGGGCACGGTTCGCCGAGTGTTGCTTGCCTTCAAGAATCATCACCGCACTGACCAAGCGCGTCCACTTTCTCGGGCCCTCCTTGTCGCGCTTCGGATGGCGCTTGACGATCTCAGCGCGGTGAACGAGAAAGCTGGCGGTCCGATTCAGATCGTTGCGGTACCCACGAGTAAGCGCGCCTTTCGAACGCGGGGCTACCACCCGATAGCAGCGGTCCTTCGGGCGTCGGGAATAAGTCATGTGCGAGCACTGAGAGTCGCGAAGGAAACTGGCAGCCAAAAGCTTCTTAACGCGTCTCAGCGGGCCATCAATGTACATGGTGTTTTCGCGGCGACACGCTGGCTTGGAGCAACGAGAGTCATCATCGTGGATGACGTACTAACGACAGGCGCCACGATTGACGAGGCAATGCGGGCAATTTCCGCGGCCGGAGGAACGGTCATTGCAGCCGTAACCATCGGGTTCACTCCTAGAACCGGTGCGGCTCGTGACATTGCCAGCAGCGAGGGCTACGGTAAGGAAAAGGGCGCACAATAAAAGCTGCCTCACGGGGTGGCCGCGCATGATGGCTAGGAGGTCGCCGTGGAAATCACCGTCAACGGACGCAATGTAGGAGTCACGGATCGTTTCCGTGAGTATGCGATCGAAAAGTCTGAGAAGGTAGATCATCTCGCTGATAAGGCGATTGCTTTCGAGATCAAGGTAAGCCGCCACCACGAAACTAATGGGTCTAGTGGCGACGATCGTGTTGAGTTGACGTTGATCGGACCAGGACCGCTTGTTCGAGCGGAATCTGCTGGTTCGGATAAATATGTTGCCTTCGATCTGGCGATGTCAAAGCTCATTGAGCGCATCCGCCAATCTCGCGACCGCAAGAAAGTGCATCGGGGGAATCACCGCCCTACGTCTCTGCGTGAGGCAAGTGCTGGTGGGTTCGCCGTTGTTGATATCACTCCAGCAAGCCCCGAAGTAATTGAGAGCGTTTCCACTGGATCAGTGCCGGTACAGACGGCCGAACCGGAACCTGGCGACGACGATTACTCGCCCGTTGTTATCCGACGCAAGGTGTTCCCTTCTAGTCACATGACTGTTGAAGAGGCACTTGACCACATGGAGTTGGTCGGTCACGACTTCTTCCTCTTTGTGGATAGCCAGACGGATCGCCCCAGCGTTGTTTACCGTCGTAAGGGGTGGGACTACGGTGTTATTGGTCTTGAAGAGCAGGCCGATGAGGTCGCCGATGGGGGTCGTTCGCGCAAGCGTAAGGTCGCCAACGGCTAAGCACACCAAGTTCTTGGTGTGAACTTGATACGATTACGAACCGGTAACGCGGCCGTGCGCTGAATGCACGCACCGCGTTACCGTGACGTAAGCGTCTAAAAAGATTGCGCTTCGTCGAGCAGGGCCAGTGTCGGACCCGTCCGACAAGAATGGGAGTATTCGGTGGCGAATGTTTTAGAACGCGCACTTCGTGTGGGCGAGGGTCGGCTTCTTCGACGCTTGAAAGGCTATGCGCACGCGGTTGATCACCTTGAAGAAGACTTCAAGACGCTGACTGACGATGAGCTCAAGCACGAGACCACGGAGTTGCGCGAGCGCTATGCCGCAGGGGAGTCACTTGACGACCTCCTCCCGGAGGCCTTCGCTGCGGTTCGAGAAGCAGCGAGCCGCACGCTTGGCATGCGTCACTTTGAGGTTCAACTCATGGGCGGTGCTGCACTGCATCTCGGCAACATTGCTGAGATGAAGACCGGTGAGGGCAAGACCCTAGTCGCGACGCTCGCGGCTTACCTGAACGCGATCGCCGCGCAAGGTGTGCACGTCATTACGGTCAACGACTACTTGGCTAGCTACCAGTCAGAGCTGATGGGCCGCGTATTCCGCGCCCTCGGGATGACCACCGGATGCATTGTCTCCGGTCAGACTCCAGTGGAACGTCGCGAGCAGTATGCCGCGGACATCACCTATGGAACGAACAACGAATTTGGTTTTGACTACCTGCGCGACAACATGGCGTGGCAGGCAAGCGACATGGTCCAGCGTGGCCACTACTTTGCTGTCGTTGACGAAGTTGACTCGATTCTGATTGACGAGGCTCGCACGCCGCTCATCATTTCGGGCCCATCATCGGGTGAGGCGAACCGTTGGTTTACCGAATTCGCTAGCCTTGCCAAAAAGCTCATCCCCGAGGTCGATTTCGAGGTTGATGAGAAGAAGCGCACCGTTGGTGTGCTGGAGCCCGGTATCGAAAAGGTTGAAGATTACCTCGGTATCGACAACCTGTACGAGTCGGCGAATACGCCGCTGATTTCGTTCTTGAACAACTCCATCAAGGCCCGTGCACTCTTCAAGAAAGACAAGGACTACGTCGTCATGAACGGCGAAGTCTTGATCGTCGACGAGCACACCGGTCGTATTCTTCAGGGCCGTCGCTACAACGAAGGAATTCACCAGGCGATTGAGGCCAAGGAGGGTGTTGCTGTTAAGGCAGAAAACCAGACTCTCGCTACGGTGACGTTGCAGAACTATTTCCGTCTCTACAACAAGCTGTCAGGAATGACCGGTACTGCTGAAACTGAAGCAGCCGAGTTCATGTCCACCTACAAACTTGGTGTTGTCGCGATCCCGACCAACAAGCCAATGCAGCGCATTGACCAGTCCGACCTGATCTACAAAAACGAGCAGTCAAAGTTCGAACAGGTTGTTGCCGATATCGCCAAGCGGCACGAACTGGGTCAGCCCGTTCTGGTGGGAACAACAAGCGTTGAGAAGAGCGAACTTCTTTCGCGCATGCTCGCCAAGAAGGGCGTAAAGCACGAGGTTTTGAACGCTAAGAACCACGCTCGCGAAGCAGCGATTGTTGCTCAGGCAGGACGCCTCGGTTCCGTTACCGTCGCTACGAACATGGCCGGCCGTGGAACTGACGTCATGCTCGGTGGAAACGCCGAGTTCTTGGCCGTCGCTGAGATGAACAGCCGCGGCCTCAACCCGACCGAAACTCCTGACGACTATGAAGCCGCGTGGGACGAAGTTTTTGCCGAGGTAAAAGCCGGGGTTGAAAAGGAAGCCAAGAAGGTCGTCGATGTTGGTGGCCTCTACGTCTTGGGTACAGAACGTCACGAGTCTCGCCGTATCGACAACCAGCTGCGTGGTCGTTCAGGTCGCCAAGGTGATCCAGGTGAGAGCCGCTTCTACCTGTCGCTTCAGGATGATCTGATGCGCCTGTTCAACAGTGGCGCAGCCGAAGCACTCATGGGGCGCTCGACAGTTCCCGACGATCTCGCGATCGAATCCAAGGTAGTTAGCCGCGCCATCCGCAGTGCTCAATCACAGGTGGAGTCGCGCAACGCTGAAATCCGCAAGAACGTGCTGAAGTACGACGATGTATTGAACCGCCAGCGTGAAGCTATCTATAGCGATCGGCGCCACATTCTTGAGGGAGATGACCTGAAGGATCGCGTTCAGCGATTCCTGAGCGATGTCGTCACCGAAGTTGTCGACGTACACACGGCAGAAGGTCACTCTGAGGACTGGGACTTTGACGGTCTCTGGACCGAAATCAAGACGATGTACCCGATCGGTATTACCGTCGATGAGGTTCTGACCGAGGGCGGATCACGCGGCAAACTCACCAGTGCATTCATCGCCAAGGAAATTCATTCTGACGCCGTGATTGCGTATGAGCGTCGTGAGCAGCAGCTTGGCGAGACCGCGATGCGCGAGCTTGAGCGTCGTGTGGTGCTCAGCGTTATCGATCGCCGCTGGCGAGACCACCTCTACGAGATGGACTACCTGAAAGACGGAATCGGTCTGCGCGCAATGGCTCAGCGCGACCCCCTCATCGAGTACCAGCGCGAAGGTTTCGCTCTCTTCCAGACGATGATGGGACAGATTCGCGAAGAGTCTGTCGGCTTCCTGTTCAACCTTGATGTCGAAGTGAGCGGCGGTGGCGAGTCCACGACCGTCCAGGCGCGAGGTTTGGAAGCGGCAAGTGCACCATCCGCAGCGCTCAGCTACTCGGCGCCGAGCGCAGACGCTGCCGGCGAGGTCGAAGTTCGCAATGAGCGCGGCCAGGTCGAACGCACTGCGACTGCCAATGCGCAAAAGCGACAGACGCAGCAGCCGGCACCGCAGCAACCGCAGCCGGCTCGAGGCGGTGACCGTGGTGCATTCGGTCAACGCGCAGAGGGTTCGGACGGTGCGGCGGAAGCTCCGCTCAACCGTTCACAGCGTCGCGCGCAGGAGAAGCGCAAGAAGTAGAAATCATCAGTAAGGTATGCCCCCATCGCTCGGTCGGTGGGGGCATATCTCGTTAAGCCGGGGTCGTGTTGGACCCGGGACGGGTGAGAGCCGCATGGCATTGGATCCGCGTTGGACCAGCATTGCCTTAGAGGCGTTGCGGGTCGGTGCGCCCGACGCGCTAGAGGACGTTGATGGCTGTCGCGCGCCAGCGCCGGTCGAGCCCTTCGAGGCGTACTGCTACAGCGCGAGTGCGCGCTCGACCGCGAACGATCACCACAGCCTCTATCGCGCCATCGCGAGGCTCGCACAGTCGGATTGAACCCATGGTGAAGCTTGGGCGCGTGACTGGCTGCCCCTTTGCGCGACGGGCACGCGCCGAGAGGACGGTGCGCTTGAGTAGATGACGGTAGACGTCGTCAGTAACCCATCGTGCAATCTGCTCCAGGTCGCGGGCGCCAGCAAGAATTTCGATGACGCAGCGGGTGAGGTTTTCCACCAGGGGTGCCGGATCGGGTAGTTCGGCGCTTGGGGTGGGCTGGTGGCCAAAAAACTCGTCGGGCACGAAGCGCGGGCGAATGATTTTGGAGGGAAGGGTTCCGGTGCGTTGTCGCGGAGGGCGAGGGGGTTCCTCGCTCGGCGAAAGCTTTCGGAGTGGCTCGGTACTCATGATCTCCCGGGTAAAAGGTCAAGACGGCGATGTATACCCCCTTTAGGGGGTAGACCACACTCAACCAGTACTGAGACCAATTGTCTATGACTAATTTTCAACTGTGGATAACCTTGCTGAGTTGTGTCACCTCACCAGTACCGTCAGCCCATGCGCTGGGACAAACTTTTTGATGACCTCGAAAGTCAGCTTGAGAACGAAATCACGGCCGATGACCTCGAAGTCGATGCCGAAGAGGAACGGTTGCGGCTCGGCCGGCTCAGCATGCGGGATCGTATTGTGTCGCTTCATGCCCGCAGCTCTGACCAATCACCTCTCACGATGTCGCTTGTGCTCATCACGGGAACGCGACTCATTGTGAGGCCAGCGATTATCGGTCGCGATTGGATGTCCGCCGATCTTGTCGACGAGAGTGGACGCCCAGCGCAATGCATCGTTCCATTCGCGGCGGTGGCGGGAATCTCACTAGGGGCAGCGCACATCACGCCGAGCCTTGCCACGATGCCGTCGAGTGGGCATCCGAGTCTTTCGCAGCGTTTGGGGCTGAGCTATGTTCTGCGAGATCTCTGTCGTCGTCGCCGAGCGGTCTCGCTGTTGCTGGTCGCGGGCGAAGTGCATGGCACGATCGACCGCGTAGGGCGCGACCATCTTGATATTGCAGTGCACGAACGTGGGGCGGCTCGACGCGAGACCGCGGTAACCGAGTATCGCTTGGTCCCGTTCGCGAGTCTGGTGGTCGTGCGGCCGTAGCCGTCACAGCCCCGTACCGGGTCGTTCTGCGCTATCGCTTACGCTGTTCGCCGAAGTTCACTTCGGTCACTGTGGCAATATCTGACTGATTCCAGAGGCTCATGCGTCGAGTCTCTTCGTACAGAGCTTCGATATAGGACTCAAGAACCGAGTTCTCGATTCGCCATTGGCCTTTGCTGCCGACCTTGATCGCGGGCAGTTCGCCGGAGCGCACCAAGTCGAGAACTTCGTGTGGTGAGACGCTGAGCACTTCAGCAGTATCGGCCAGGGTGAGAAATCGCCCGAGGCCTTCTGCAGGATTGATCGCGTTCATGGTTCGATTATGCTCCCGTGCACCTGTGAATGGGGCTGATGTGGATAACTCTCGCGCCACTTATGAGCAGTAACCAACGATGGTGCCATGATCAACACCCGACCTCTGGGGCGCGCGCTGTGAGCCGCCGTTCCGGTCGTACCCAGTCTCAAGCTCGCGCGCGAGCCCTCGCTCTTGATCCGCGACTTGCAATTGGCATCGTGCTCGTTGTGGCATCCATCATTGGCGTTGTTTCGCTTGTCGCTAGCGCCGATGACTCAATCGAGGTCTATGCGGCCGCCGCCCCTCTCAATCCGGGTGATCGTGTGCTGAGCGGCGATCTCGTAGTGCGGAGCGTGAAGCTCAACGAGTCGAGTGAGTTCTATATCGGGCGGGGTGAACTACCCGCGGAAGGCTTTATCGCTACACGACCGATCGGCGCAGGGGAGTTGATCCCGAGCTCTTCTTTAGGTAGCCACGAGGGGCTCTCATTGACTGCGGTAGTCGTATCGCCACAGGGCGGTCTCGCGGAGTCGGTGTCGACGGGGGCATCCGTCGATGTTTGGGCCAGCGCGGAGACGGAAGACGGTGAGCATGGGGCTCCGGGCGTGATTATCTCGGGTGCCATTGTTGTGCGACTTATCGACAATGACTCGCTCGTCTCATCGGCTGGTAATAGCGCACTAGAGTTGCTCGTTCCTCGATCGCGCGTTGCCCGCTTGCTTGAAGCAATGGCCAGCGGTGACGTGCTTTCGGTCCTCCCGGCCAACCTCCCGGCGAAGGGCTGACGTGGCGAATTTCGCGTTGGCCATGCCGGTCACCCTAGAAGATCAATTCGCGTTTGATGCTGCGCAACACGGGCACGAGATCGTTGTTCGAGCGGTAAGTGCGCCAGAACTAGCGTCTCGGGTCGCAGGCGCACACGCAGATATCGCACTAGTTGCTGCAGAGGCACGCTACCTCACAGACCGACTCATCACTGCGTGCGATCACGCAGGCGTTCGGCTCATTGCGGTTGCCAGCAGCGAGCGCGAGCAGCGCTATGCCAGTGATCTCGGCCTCTTTGACATTATCGATGGTGCCTCGGGGTGGCCAGCGGTACACGCGTTGCTTGAGCAGTCGCAGTGGAATTCAGAGCCCGAGACTTCGCCGCGAAGCACTCTGGGCCAAGTGATAGCGGTGTGGGGTCCTGGAGGTGCTCCAGGGCGCACATCCATAGCTATTGCGGTTGCCGCCGAATTGGCGGCACTCGGCCACAGCGTCGCACTTGCAGATGTGGACACTCACGGTGCTTCGGTGGCGCCGGCCCTGGGAATGCTTGACGAGGCGCCGGGATTTGCCGCTGCCTGCCGTCTTGCAGGTACCGACACGCTCACGACGGACGAACTAGTCCGCATCGGGCAGCGTTATGACTCGCCAGTCGGTGGTTTTTGGGTGCTTACGGGTATAGGAAGGCCGAGTCGTTGGCCAGAGCTTTCCGCCGAGAGGGTCGGAACCACCATCGCGCAGTGCCGTCAGTGGGTCGATTACACCGTGCTCGACACCAGCTCCAGTCTGGAAAACGATGAAGAGATTACGAGTGACCTGTTCGCGCCTCGACGCAATGCCGCTGCGGTTACTGCGGTGCGAGCTGCCGACCATGTGATTGCCGTCGGGGGAGCAGATCCGGTAGGGCTCTCACGGTTCTTGCGAGCACACGTAGACCTCCTCGAAACGGTCTCGACGCGAAGTGTGAGCGTAGTGATGAACAAGGTGAGGGTGAGCGCCAGCGGATTGAACCCGCACGGGCAGGTAACCCAAACTTTGTCGAGATTCGGCGGCATCGAGCATCCGATACTTGTACCTCACGACCTTGCAGGCTTCGACGGCGCTGTTCTGAGCGGCAAGACACTCGTGGACGCCGCACCGCGTTCACCTGCGAGACTCGCCGTGCGCGATCTGGTCACATCCCGCCTCGTGCCCGAAATCGACGAACCAGCGCCTCGACGCTCTCTGTTCAACAGGGTGCTGGCGCGCAGGTAATCTGTAGGGGTGTCGACACTCAGTGATCTAGTCCAAGAGCAGGGCCATTCGAGCGAGGCCGATATCGAATGGCTGCACATGCTCGTCGGCGACTGGCAGTTGCTCGCCGATCTTGCGTTCGCCGACATCGTGTTGTGGGTGCCGAGTGACGATGAGCAGTTTGTTGCGGTTGCCCACGCCCGCCCCAGCAGCTCAGCGACCCTGTTCTACCGCGACTTTGTCGGGCAAAATGTGAAGCCCGAGTGGAAAGCGCAAGTCACCGAAGCGTTCGCAACGGCTCGAATTGTTGATGCTGCTGCCCCTTCTTGGTACGAGGAAACTCCCACTCGGGTGCGTGCTGTTCCCGTGATGCGCAGGCTCAACGTCAGCGGCAATGCCACGGCGGAGACCCCCATCGCTGTCATCACGCGACACACCAATCTGGGGGATGCCCGCACGCCTTCCCGGCAAGAGCTCACCTTCAACGGTTGCGCAAACGATCTGTTCGCCATGATTGCTGCAGGCGACTTCCCGGATATGGGGGCCCCTGCGGCCCCGCGCCGCGGAGCACCCCGAGCATCCGACGGACTGATTCGTCTGGATGTTGACGGCCTCGTCACATTCGCGAGTCCAAACGCGTTGTCAGCGTTCAACCGCATCGGTTTCTCTGGCGAACTGGAAGCGGAATCTCTCGCCGACGTCACAACGACGCTCATTGCCGGGCAGCCGGAGGTAGACGAATCTCTGCCGCTGGTCGTCACTGGTCGAGCCCCCTGGCGCACAGACATTGAAGCTCGCGGAGTCACGGTCTCGCTGCGGACCATTCCGATCCGTGATCGTGGCGAACGTGTCGGAGCAATTGTTCTGTGTCGCGATGTCACCGAGGTGCGCCATCAAGAGCGTGAGCTCATCACAAAGGATGCGACGATTCGTGAGATTCACCATCGAGTGAAGAACAACTTGCAGACCGTGGCATCGTTGCTCAGAATTCAGGCGCGCAGAACGCACAGTGAGGTTGCACGAGAAGCGCTCGGGCATGCGATGCGTCGAGTTGCCGCTATCGCTGTGGTTCACGACACACTTTCTGAGGGACTCAGCCAGAGCGTAGATTTCGATGTTGTCTTCGATCGAGTGCTGAAGCTGATCGCGGAGGTTGCGTCGAGTCACAACACGACAGTGCATCCCACCTCGGTGGGAAGCTTTGGTGCACTGCCCAGTGAGTACGCCACACCGTTGGCTTTGGCCCTGACCGAGTTGGTGACGAATGCTGTAGAGCACGGTCTTGCTGGTCGCGCGGACGGCACGGTGGAGATTGACGCCAGACGCACCGAAGACAAGCTAACCGTGCAGGTTCGCGACAACGGCGTTGGCCTAGCTGAGGGCCGAGTTGGCGAAGGCCTCGGCACACAAATCGTCCGTACCCTGATTCAGGGTGAGTTGAGCGGAACCATTGACTGGCACACGCTCATGGGCAGCGGCACCGAAGTAACAATCGATATTCCGCTGACCTGGTTGACGCGCACCAAGTAATTTAGCGCGCGAGAGCCAGAATCGGTCTCAATCTAGACCCGTGCGGGCTACGAACTTTGCATTCTTGCAACGCTGTTCAGTCCTGTGACGCTGTGCAGTCCTGTGACGCTGCGCCGTCTTGTGACGCTGCGCCGTCTTGTGACGCTGTGCAGCGTTAGGATGCGCGGCGTGCGCGTGCAGCGCGACGCTTGAGAGCGCGGCGCTCGTCTTCACTGAGGCCACCCCAGACGCCGGAGTCTTGGTTTGTTTCGAGGGCGTACTGGAGGCACATTTCAGTTACCGAGCAGCGACCGCAAACGGCTTTTGCTTTTTCGATTTGGTCAACGGCCGGACCGGTGTTTCCTACCGGGAAGAAAAGTTCCGGGTCAGCAGTGAGGCATGCAGCGTTATCGCGCCAGTCCATGGTGTTGCTCCTTACAGCGTGTTGCGTTGCTCGAGCGCACAAAAAATACGCCTAAATCGGCGTCGAGCTTGAGAAAGTTTGTGGGTCTCGCTCGCAACACTGGGAGCCAGAAATCAACCTCAACTAGAATCGCATATCGACCAATGCAAAGCAATGGTCTTTCAGCGATTTAACGGGGAGCGAATGGTAGACGAACTTGTCCCAGAAGAAAAACCGAGTGGTAAACATCCGTATGTGGTTGTTCTCGCAGTCGTAATCTTTCTGGAAAGTGCTCTTCTGTTCGGTGCCCTTGGTTACCTGATCTTCGAACTTGCGAGCGAGACTCCTCAGTCGTATGCAAGTGCAATCGCCTTGAGCGTTCTGACGGCACTGGCCGCAATTTGGGTAGCGATAATTGCGATTAGCGTGCTGCGAGGTCAGGCGTGGATTCGTGGAGCAGCCGTCGTCTGGCAGGTTCTGCAAATCTCCGTTGCGATCGGCAGCTTCCAGGGCGCCTTCTCGCGACCCGACATTGGCTGGCTGTTGTTGATGCCAGCCATCGTCGTGCTTGTCCTGTTATTCACCAAGCCGGTATTGGCGGCGACAACGCGGCGTGAGGGTTAGTCGAGCCCGAGTTTCTTGCGCAGCGACGCAACGTGGCCGGTAGCCTTCACCGCGTAGAGCGGGAGAGTGATTGTGCCGGCTTCATCGATGACGAAAGTCGAGCGAATGACCCCTGTTACTTGCTTGCCATATAGGTTCTTCTCGCCCCAGGCGCCATACGCTTCATGAACTTCGTGCTCTGGGTCGGACAGCAGCGGGAATGTGAGTGACTCTTGCTCGCGGAACTTGGTCAGCTTTTCGGGAGTATCGCGCGAAACACCCAACACGACATAGCCCTCCGATTGCAGCGAGCCGAGCTGGTCACGAAAGTCACAAGCCTGCTTCGTGCATCCGGGAGTCATCGCTGCTGGGTAGAAATACAGGATCACTTTCTTGCCAGAAAAGTCGCTAAGAGACACCAGTTTTCCGTCGTGATCAAGCAGGGAAAAGCTTGGTGCGGGGGTGCCTGCGGCAAGTCGAGTGGATTCCGTGGTCATTGTGCTCCTTAGTCGCTTTAACTCATGGTAACGTTGTTCCTCGGTTGCCCCGTGAGGGAAAACCAAGCCACGCACCTCTAGCTCAATTGGCAGAGCAACTGACTCTTAATCAGTGGGTTCCCGGTTCAAGTCCGGGGGGGTGCACAAGCGGCAGAAGCCCGGTACAGCGCGTAGAGCGTAGTGCCGGGCTTTTCCATTGCCACTGCACTCTTTTGCCGCTAACGAACTCCCTGAAGCTGGGGGCTGTAGCACTACCTAAAATCTGGCGCGCACTCCACGCCGCCTGCCGTTCTTCCACCTAATGATCACTTTTCCTCTGGGCTCGATCAGTCATACGCAACTCAAACTGGTGGCGTTTCGTCTCGTCGGTGGCGACTGAGCCCAATTCGTGAATCAGGAGCTTTCGTGAGCGAGGCTTAACCGAAACCATGACGTCGAGTGCGAGACCTTCGCCTCTATTGAGCACACTCACATTCAGTAGATACGCAGGGGACTCGCTAGTGGGGGCGCCGACCGTCGTGTCGAGCAAGGAATATACCGTCAGGCGCATATCAGGTTTCGGCGTCAACGCAATTGAACGAATCAGAGCGACCGTGGCGATGATGAGCGCAATCACCGCAATTGCGGTGGGAACAGCGTCGTTCGGGCTGCCCGCGAAAGCTCCGAATGGCGATGCCCAAAAGTCGTCGAACCAACGAGGCCAAGAGTTCGGGAGCAACCACACGCGGTCGAGTGTAGGCGGACCGTGGAATCGCGCGTGGAATCAATGCACAGGACCATTGAGCGCAAGCACGGGTCGAGGGGTGTGAAATAGCGCTAGACCAGACTGAACTGTCTACTGCCCCCTTCATGGGGGTCATGCTATTTTGTGCACAGCACTAGACCGAGTCACTTCGGTTACCCCGACGGTGCTGAAGAAGGTGATGCCCGAATCTCACCCCAGCGGCGCGTTTTTACCCCCGTGAATGCGCTCGCGCTCCCTTTCGTGCGCCAATGGCGGCCACGACTCTGCAGCTGCGTGCCGATGCGCCGAAAGTGCAATCCCCCTGCAGAAAGCTGCCCATCATGTTAATGAAGAAACTGCTGGCGACCCTCGCCAGTATTGCCCTCACGAGTGGTGCACTCCTTGGAGTCTCCGCCCCAGCATTTGCTGATGATGCTGCTGCGCCCGCAAGCGCTCCCGACGTTTCTATTGCAGACGGAGAAAGCGAGACTCCAGCATCACCACCCGCACCGCAGTCAACTTCGCTGGTCGAGGTTGAGGCCATTGCCAAACCAGTAGACCCGAAACCGGCACCCGCGCCCACGAAGGTTGCGCCAGTTCCTAACGCCGCTGCGGCTGTAGTTGACGAGCCCGCGAGCGAAGAAACCGCCGCGCCTTCATCTCAATCACGCGCGAACAACAAGGATGACAAGAAGGTCTGGGTGTGCAAGTTCGTCTCAAGCGACAACTCTCCCTCGGGCTACCGGCTCAAAGAAGGCAAACAACCGATTCACGTGAGCATTAATGCCCTCGGTGATGATGTGAACGAGACCGGGAACTTTGCAGACAACCAGCCGTCATTCGTTGTTGAGGAAGACGACGAGAGCCTGTGCTCACGAACCGAAGTTACTGTTGACGAAGAAGTCCAGTGCCCCACCTATCAATATGGCGGACTGGTCTCCATCGCGACAGCAACGAAGCTGTTTTACGGAACCGTTCAAGTTGACTTCACATTCACGCAAACAACTCGCGCGCTTACCGCAGAAGAAATCCGAGCTTGCGATCCTCCAGAAGAAGTGTTCGTGTGCCAATTTGAGGCGAGCAAGAATCATCCAAGCGGTTGGGTGCTCAAGTCGGGTGTGCAACCAGTGCTAATGCTGTCAACCGATCTCGGAGATAGCGTAAACACCACTGGTGATTACGATGTCACCACACCGTCGTTCATCGTCACCAGCAACGACAGCTCGTTGTGTAGTTCAGAAAAAGTGGAGCGCTCAACAGAAGTCACATGCCCCACCTTTGACAGTCAGGGTTACGCCACGATCACGACTGTGAACACATTCTTCTATGGTTCGGTCTCAGTGAAGCAGAGCACTGAAATCACTGAGCGAGTGCTGAAGGATGGCGAGCTGAGCTACTGCCCGGATGTCGAACTTCTTGAGGCGACCGCTGAAGCCATTCTGCTGGATGCTGGTTGTAATGCTGGGCAGCAGTTGATTCTCGGCCCGATCGCGAACGCGACTTGGGGAGAAGTAACCGACCCTGAGGGCCCTCTTGACTACAGCGTTACGGCGACAGCAAACCCCGGTGCGCAGTTCGTCACCGTGGCGCCAGGGTTGCGAGTTGCGCTTGCTGCGACAGGATCAACGACACTGACGTTCACGGGCACGCTACAGCTGCAGCTTGACCCGTCTAACCCCGAGTGCAATTTGGATACCCTCGGCCTAGTGATGCCCGCTGTTAGCTTCACCCAGACCAGTTGCACGGTTGCCGGAAGCTACCGGTTGGGAGTGGCGCCTGGCTATGATCCGGCTCACGTCACATTCACCGTGAACGGTGTTTCTGGTGTTGTTGCCGGAACGTATTCAGCAGAGGGCCCTGGTCCGGTTACGGTGACCGCTCAGGTTGTTGCCCCCAATGGGCTCGAGTTCGACTGGATTGATCCGCCGACGTTCACATTCGTCACTCCAGCTGACACCGTGTGCGATCCAGGGTTGCCAACCCTGGCGCTGCCAACCCTCGCCTTCACTGGTAGTGGGGGGAGTGGCGGCCTGTGGTGGCTTATGCCGTCAGGCATGATCCTGCTTGGTGCAGCCGCCATCTACGTGCGACGTCGAATGGATGCGGTGAGCTAGACATCCTCCGCGCCCGGTGCTCTGGTTGGTTATGGCAACCAGGGTGCCGGGTCTACGCGGGTGTCAAAAACGTAGACTTCGAAGTGAAGGTGCGGGAAGGTCGAATAGCCGGTGTTGCCAACCGACCCGAGTGGGGTGCCTGCTGCGACCCATTGTCCGGCAGTGACGAGTTGCGACCCTTCGATCATGTGTGCGTAAAGGGTCTTAATCCCGTTGCCATGATCAATAATTACGTGACGACCCCAGCCGCCTCCAGAGGTCACACTCTCAACGGTGCCGGGGGAGGCCGCGATGATGGTGGATCCCTCGGCTGCCATGATGTCGATGCCGCCGTGGAATTCGGTGCCACGGTAACCGAAGCCATCATTGATGGGGCCATTCGCGGGAAATACCTCAAGGGTGCCGCTGATGCCAGCCGCGCTGATCACAACCTGCTGCTGAACCTTCTCAATTTGGTAGGAGTCCCGAACGATAGGAGAAGTCGCGCCAGTAGCAGGCGAAGCAAAAGTTTGAATGTCGTCTTCTGGTGCCGCGCTAATCGTTCCTTCGCCTGCGGAGGCTAGGGTGCTGGCATCCGCGACATAGATCTCACTCTTGGGGGCCGGCAAGATTGCTGCGGGGACTGTGCCGCCAATGAGCAACGCCCCAATGGCGAGCATAGTAATAGGTCGTTTCAACAGCGTTCCTTGGTTTGGGTCAGGGTTAACGGGCTGCGCAGCGAAGAACAATCTGGTTGTGGCTCACGCTCACGGGTAGGTGAGCAACGGAAGGAGCCGGATTGGTGCTAACGGCAGCGCTCTGGCCGAAACCGCATCAATGCGGCTAGACAGGCGAGTAAGTCGTCGAATTTAGCGAAAGTTCCTGAGAACCACTCTCAGGAAGACGCAATTCTGTTCGTGCGACCTATATCCTTTGGTAACAAACGTTCTATTTCTTCGACGGAGAGGAGTCCGCATGGGCACCACTAAGCGGCCACTAATCGGGCTCACCTCGTATCTTGAGCAAGCGCAAACAGGTGTGTGGGATCTCCCCGCCTCCTTCCTGCCGAAGATCTACTTCGAAGCAGTGACGGATGCCGGTGGCATAGCCGTACTGCTGCCGCCACAGCCGGTAGATTCCGAAATTGCGGCGTCGATTATCCAGAGTCTCGACGGCCTGATCCTTACGGGCGGCAAAGACGTTGATGCTGCGCGGTACGGCCAAGAAGCGCATCCGACAGCTGATGTTCCTCGCAAAGACCGCGATGCCTTCGAAGATGCCCTCTTGCGCGCAGCCATTGAACAGAACGTGCCATTCTTGGGAATTTGCCGTGGAGCTCAAATGCTCAACGTGACGTTGGGCGGAACCATCATTCAGCACTTGCCTGACGTGATCGGCACGTCTCGCTACAGCGCCGGTGGTGGAGTTTTCCTAGTGAACGATGTTGCGGTTGAACACGACACAATTCTCTCTTCGCTGCTCGGCGGCGATGACAGCGTGGCAGTGAAGTCGTATCACCACCAGGCGATCGACACTCTCGCTGACGGCCTCATCGTTTCTGGACGCGGCGACGATGGTGTCATTCAGGCTGTCGAATTGCCGAGCGTCGATTTTGGGGTTGCGGTTCAGTGGCATCCAGAAGAGGATGCCAAGCAAGATTTGCGTCTCTTCGAGGGCGTGGTTGCGGCTGCGGCCCGTCATCGTGTGCAGCGCCTGGCCCCGGCGAGTTAAGGATTTGGCCTCGGAAGGCTAGCGGACTAGCGGCCTCGCCGGCGCTTGGCTGCACGAGACCGGCTGCCTACTTTTCGAGTTCGTAGGAGTTTTGAGCCTCTTTGACGATGGTGCCGACAGCGATTGCGACTGTGAGCCCCCAACTGATCCACATGAGGATGAGGCGCCAATCGCGCGGTCCTTGCTTAGTGGTTTGGAAGATGCTCCAGCCGCCTGCAACCGCGCTCAGGAGACTGCTGTTGAACAGGAACTTGCGCATATTTCCTCCGGGGTTGCGGTGTCGGCCTAGGCCTTAACGCTAGCGTGAGATTCTGATTGCGGCCAGCAGAGAAGTCGAGCGCTGCCGAAAGTCTAAGAAACGCACCGATCGCAACGTGAACCTTGGAGCGAGTAGCGCGGAGGAGGGCTCCGGGCACATCTCGTCCGCCGATTTCGCCACGGACGCCTACACAGTGTGAGAGTACTGCGTGACGCCAGAATTGGCTCGGCCAATAACGGAGACTGGATTGTCTGTAGTTTCGGTCAGCGCGCAGGGCCCGCTGGTAAAGTGACGAACTATGGAAGCTCACAAGAACTCTTCTCCCGCTGAGTACGATTTTGTTGTTGTTTCCAACCGGTTGCCGGTCGACTGCACCGTTGAAGACGATGGATCCCTCTCCTGGAAGCGCTCGCCCGGTGGCCTAGTGACCGCCCTCGAGCCGATCATGAAGGCAGCTGATGGCGCTTGGGTTGGTTGGGCTGGGCGCCCCGACCTGGAGATCGAACCGTTCCAGAACGACGGCATTCAGATCATCCCTGTTCCTCTGAGTTCCCAAGACATCGAGGAGTATTACGAGGGCTTCAGCAATGACACCCTCTGGCCGCTCTATCACGACGTTATTGCTCCGCCGGCCTATCACCGCGAATGGTGGGACGACTATGTGGCGGTCAATCAACGATTTGCGGATGCCGCTGCCGCCAACAGTGCTGAAGGTGCTGTCGTGTGGGTTCAGGATTACCAACTCCAGCTCGTGCCTCGCATGCTTCGTGAACAGCGCCCTGATCTGACGATCGGCTTCTTCAACCACATTCCGTTTCCTCCCTATGGGATCTTTGCCCAATTGCCGTGGCGCACTCAGATCATTGAGGGGATGCTCGGTGCCGATGTTGTTGGTTTTCAGCGGTCGTCAGATGCGTCCAACTTTTCGTCTGCGGTTCGTCGGCTGACGAATCATCCGACAAAGAATCCCGCCATCGAGGTAACGATTGATGGGCAGCCGACTCGTCGCGTTGTCGCAAAGGCGTTCCCGATTTCGATTGACTCCCGCAGCTTTGAGCAGCTTGCTCGCGATCCTGCCGTTCAACAGCGGGCCAGGGATATTCGCAAGGGTCTCGGTAATCCGAAGACGGTGATGTTCGGTGTTGACCGCCTCGACTACACGAAGGGCATCCGGCACCGTCTCAAGGCCTATGGCGAGCTGTTGCGTGATGGTTCGATCGAGGTTGGCGATGTCGCGCTCATTCAGGTTGCAAGCCCGAGTCGTGAACGCGTCGAGGCTTACATGCATTTGCGTGACGAGATCGAGCTGACCGTAGGCCGCATTAATGGTCAATTCAGCACGCTGAGTCATTCACCGATCAGTTACCTTCATCAGGGTTTTCCGCGTGAAGAAATGGTTGCGCTGTATTTGGCCGCTGATGTGTTGTTGGTTACGGCGCTACGCGATGGCATGAACTTGGTGGCTAAGGAATATGCGGCGAGCCGGTTCGACAATGACGGCGTTCTCATTTTGAGCGAGTTTGCTGGTGCTTCTGAAGAGCTGCGCAAGGCTCTCCTCGTTAACCCGCATGACATTGATGGGTTGAAGGAAGCAATGATGAAGGCGATCAACATGCCGAAAGCTGATCGTGCGACTCGAATGCGTTCAATGCGCAAGCGCGTGCTTGAACACGATGTTGCTCGCTGGTCGAATGCCTTCCTCAAGAATTTGGCCGCTACTCGATCAGATCGCCACCGCCGGATCGCTCCATTAGAGATGGCAGAAGAGGTTGAGTGGACGATCGAGCGAAAGCGAGTCAGGTAGTCGTGCAGTATTCCTCGGAAGCGGAAATTGCTGCGGCGATTGACGCGCTCGTCGCCATGCCCACTGTGCTTATTGCGCTCGATTTCGATGGCACTTTGGCCCCAGAGGTTGATGATCCGCTTGAGGCTCGAGCGCTTCCCGAAGCGCAAGAGCAGTTGGTGCGGATGCTTGAACTCACGGATACGCGCCTAGCGCTCGTCTCCGGTCGGGCACTAGACAGCCTCGAGCATGTGGCCCATTTGCCGAGTCAGGTGCTTTTCGGCGGATCCCACGGCTTGGAGTATCGACTCGACGACGGTGACTCGGTTTTGCCGATGAGCGACGCGGACCTTGCGGCTCTCATGAAGCTTGATGCCCTCATGCATGAACTTGCCGACAGAGCTGAGGGGGCGTGGGTTGAGCTTAAGCCGGCCGGTCGTGCACTTCACGTGAGGCTGACGCCCGCTGACGATGCGGAACGTCTGACCACCGAGGCAGTAGCGCGCGTTGATGCTGAACTTCCGGGGCTGACGACGCGATTTGGCAAGAACGTTGTGGAGTTCGCGATCCACACCGCCACCAAGGGTGATGCGATTGAGCGCTTGCGCGAGTATTGCGGCGCCGACGCGGTTTTTTTCGCGGGAGATGACACAACTGACGAGGACGCCATTGCTGCGCTCGGTCCCCATGACCTTGGAGTTCGAGTGGGGGATGCGCCGTCCGCAGCTCAACTTAGGGTGGCGGGAACCCGCGAAATTGCCGAGGTTCTTCGGATGCTTGTCGATCGTCGCGCCGCCGTAGTTTCTGCTCGGGCAAACTGAGGTTTCGCTAAGCCCTAAACTCGGAGTATGTCTGAGAGTAATTCGATCGATATCAAGCCTCGTTCCCGCACGGTAACCGACGGAATTGAAGCCACTACCTCGCGCGGAATGCTTCGCGCTGTTGGTATGGGAGACGCTGACTGGGAGAAGCCCCAGATTGGTATTGCGAGCTCATGGAACGAGATCACTCCCTGCAATCTTTCTCTTGATCGCCTTGCTCAGGCCGCGAAAGAGGGGGTGCACGCCGGTGGCGGGTACCCGCTCCAGTTCGGCACCATTAGCGTCTCTGACGGCATCTCGATGGGCCATGAGGGAATGCACTTCTCGCTCGTGAGCCGCGAAGTTATCGCTGACTCTGTTGAGGTCGTCATGGAGGCCGAACGTCTCGACGGCTCGGTCACGCTCGCGGGCTGCGACAAGTCACTGCCCGGCATGCTCATGGCCGCAGCTCGTCTCAACCTGTCTTCGGTGTTCCTTTACGCGGGGTCGATTGCTCCTGGGTGGGTCAAGCTCAGCGATGGCACCGAAAAAGACATCACCATCATTGACTCCTTCGAGGCAGTCGGTGCTGTCAAGGCTGGTCGGATGACCGAAGCCGATGCCAAGCGCATCGAGTGTGCTTTCGCGCCGGGCGAGGGTGCCTGTGGCGGTATGTACACGGCCAACACGATGGCGAGCGTTGCGGAAGCGCTGGGAATGAGCCTTCCCGGCTCGGCAAGCCCCGCATCCGCTGATCGTCGTCGCGACTATTTTGCGCACCGTTCGGGTGAAGCGGTTGTCAACCTGCTGCGTTTGGGCATCACTTCGCGCGACATCATGACGAAGAAGGCGTTCGAGAACGCCATCACCGTAGCGATGGCGCTCGGTGGTTCCACCAATGTTGTGTTGCACATCTTGGCGATCGCCAATGAGGCTGAAGTCGATATCACTCTCGATGACTTCAACCGCATCGGTGACAAAGTGCCACACTTGGGCGACCTTAAGCCGTTCGGTAAATACGTCATGAATGACGTTGACCGTCACGGCGGCCTGCCGGTGCTGATGAAGGCGCTCATGGACGAGGGCCTTATTCACGGTGATGCGCTCACGGTCACGGGAAAGACAGTCGCTGAGAACTTCGCCGAGATGGACATTGATCCTCTTGATGGCGAAGTGCTGCGCACGATTGATAACCCCATTCATCCCACCGGCGGGCTGACGATCCTCACTGGTTCGCTGGCTCCCGAGGGTTCTGTGGTGAAGACGGCAGGCTTCGACGTTGCAGAGTTCGAGGGCCCCGCCCGCGTCTTCGAGCGTGAGCGTGAAGCCCTGGATGCTCTCACCGCCGGCACGATCGAAGCAGGTTCAGTTGTCGTCATCCGCTATGAAGGTCCGAAGGGTGGTCCTGGTATGCGCGAGATGCTCGCGATCACGGCGGCCATCAAGGGCGCTGGACTCGGCAAAGATGTACTACTCTTGACGGACGGACGATTCTCAGGCGGCACAACCGGGCTGTGCATCGGCCACATAGCTCCCGAAGCAGTAGACGCAGGTCCTATTGCCTTCGTGCGCGATGGTGATCTGATACGGGTCGATATCGCAGCTCGCTCGCTCGACTTACTTGTCGACTCCGCTGAGCTCGAAGCCCGCCGAAAAGGCTGGGCCCCCCTACCTCCGCGTTACACGCGAGGCGTTCTTGCCAAGTATTCGAAGCTTGTGCAGTCCGCCGCCCGCGGCGCGGTAACCAGTTAGCACCACGCTCACCAGTGAAATTTAAAGGATTTACACATGTCCTCTGACCCCGTACCGCGGCCGAAGAGCACCACGCCGGAGATTTTGACCGGCTCGGGTGCGATCTTGCGCAGTTTGGAAAAGCTGGGTGTGAAAGACGTCTTCGGTTTGCCCGGCGGCGCCATCATGCCCTTCTACGACGAACTCATGGCATCGACTGCTATTCGTCACATTTTGGTGCGCCACGAGCAGGGTGCTGGTCACGCTGCTGAGGGGTATGCCTCGTCATCCGGAAAGCTCGGCGTCTGCATCGCAACCTCTGGGCCCGGAGCGACCAATCTCGTGACGGCTATCGCGGATGCCCACATGGACTCCGTTCCCATGCTTGCGATCACCGGACAGGTCTTCTCGACCTCGATGGGAACGGACGCGTTCCAAGAGGTCGACATCTCGGGAATCACGATGCCGATCACGAAGCACTCGTTCCTCGTGTCGAAGCCGGAAGACATTCCCGCGACGCTCGCTGCGGCGTACCACATCGCGACAACGGGTCGACCTGGTCCCGTGCTTGTCGACGTGACGAAGGACTGCCAGCAAGCATCCGCACCATTCATTTGGCCACCCAAGGTTGACCTTCCCGGTTACCGCCCGGTCATGAAGGCCCACGGCAAGCAGGTTCAGGCAGCGGCACAGATGCTGGCTGAGGCTGAGCGTCCTGTCTTCTACGTTGGTGGCGGTGTCGTGCGCTCTGGGGCGTCAGCGGAACTGCTCGAACTCGCTGAGCAGGTCGGCGCGCCCATCGTGACTACGCTCATGGCGCGCGGCGCGTTTCCTGACTCCAACGAATTGAACCTCGGGATGCCGGGAATGCACGGCTCTGTGCCCGCAGTTCTTGCGATCCAAGAGTCCGATCTTCTCATTTCGCTCGGAGCGCGTTTCGACGACCGAGTCACGGGCAAGCCGAGCGAATTCGCTCCTCTCGCCAAGGTCATTCACGTTGACATTGACCCGGCCGAGATTGGCAAGATTCGGGCGGCAGAGGTGCCCATCGTTGGTGACGCTAAAGACGTCATCATCGACCTGACGGCAGCGTTCGCTGAAGCACGCAAGCAGACACAGCCGGACTACACCGCGTGGTGGGAACGACTCAATTCGCTGCGCAACCAATTTCCCCTCGGCTTCACCGAACCAGATGACGGCCTGCTTTCACCGCAGTACGTGATTCAGCGCATCGGTGAAATCACCGGGCCGGAAGGTATCTTTGCTGCCGGCGTTGGCCAGCACCAGATGTGGTCCGCCCAGTTCATCAAGCACGAGCGCCCCAACTCCTGGCTCAACTCTGGTGGTGCTGGAACCATGGGTTACGGCGTTCCCGCTGCGATGGGCGCCAAAGTTGCGAACCCCGATCGCCCCGTGTGGGCGATTGATGGTGACGGATGCTTCCAGATGACTAATCAGGAGCTTGCAACGTGCACGATCAACAAGATCCCGATCAAGGTTGCGATCATCAACAACTCGAGCCTCGGCATGGTGCGCCAGTGGCAGACGCTGTTCTATGATGGCCGCCACTCGTTCACCGATTTGAACACCGGGCACGACACCGTGATGATCCCCGACTTCGTGAAGCTCGGGGAGGCCTACGGTTGCCTCGCCATCCGCGTCACGAAGAAGGAAGAGATCGACCCGGCCATCAAGCTTGCGCTTGAGACCAATGATCGTCCGGTCGTTATTGACTTCGTCGTGAGCCGAGATTCGATGGTGTGGCCCATGGTTCCCCAGGGCGTCGGAAATTCAAGCGTGCAGTATGCCCGCGACCATGCCCCAGAGTGGGAAGAGGAGTAGAGCGATGAGTCACGTACTTTCTCTGCTGGTAGAAGACAAACCAGGTCTGCTCACTCGCGTCGCCGGGCTGTTTGCTCGTCGTGGGTTCAACATTCAATCGCTGGCTGTTGGCTCGAGCGAGATCGAAGGCCTTTCGCGCATCACCGTTGTGGTGGATGTCGAAGAGCTGCCTCTCGAGCAGGTCACCAAGCAACTCAACAAGCTCATCAACGTGATCAAGATTGTTGAGCTTGACCCAGCGCAGTCGGTGACGCGCGAACACCTTCTGATCAAGGTGCGCGTAGATAACACGACTCGCTCCCAGATTCTCGAAGCGGTAAACCTGTTCCGTGCCCGCGTGGTTGATGTCGCATCCGATGCGCTCATCATCGAAACCACCGGTGACTCGGGCAAGATTCAAGCACTTTTGCGAGTGCTCGAACCCTACGGGATCAAAGAAATTGCTCAGAGTGGATTGCTGGCCATGGGCCGCGGTTCGAAGAGCATCACCGACCGAGTTTTCAAGAACTAACAGCACTACCAACTAAGGAGAATCACTACTGTGACCGAGATCTTTTACGACGATAACGCTGACCTCGCGCTCATCCAGGGCAAAAAGGTTGCTGTCATTGGTTATGGCTCGCAAGGCCACGCCCACGCACTGAACCTGCGTGATTCCGGCGTTGAGGTCAAGATTGGCCTCAAGGAGGGCTCGAAGAGCATCGCAAAGGCAACCGACGCCGGCTTCGAGGTGCTCACGAGCGCCGAAGCAGCCAAGTGGGCTGACGTTGTTGTGATCCTTGCTCCCGACCAGCACCAGCGTGGACTCTACGCCGACGACATCAAGGACAATCTTGTTGCTGGCGACACTCTCGTCTTCGGACACGGCTTCAACATCCGTTTCGGTTACATCGACGCTCCCGCCGATGTTGACGTCATCCTCGTTGCTCCCAAGGGACCGGGTCACACCGTGCGCCGCGAGTACGAAGCTGGCCGTGGCGTTCCCGTTATCGTTGCCGTCGAGAATGACGCCACCGGTACCGCGTGGGACATGGCCTGGTCGTACTCGAAGGCAATCGGCGGACTCCGCGCCGGTGGCATCAAGACCACCTTCACCGAAGAAACCGAGACCGATCTGTTCGGTGAGCAGGCTGTTCTTTGTGGTGGAACCTCGCAGCTCGTACAGTACGGCTTCGAAACCCTCATCGAGGCTGGCTACCAGCCGCAGATCGCCTACTTCGAGGTGCTTCACGAGCTCAAGCTCATCGTTGACCTCATGTGGGAGGGCGGCATCGCTAAGCAGCGTTGGAGCGTTTCTGACACCGCTGAGTACGGCGACTACGTTTCCGGCCCTCGCGTCATCGACGCCTCGGTCAAGGAAAACATGAAGGCTGTTCTCGCAGACATCCAGTCGGGTGCCTTCGCAGACCGCTTCATCAAGGATCAGGATGCTGGCGGAGTTGAGTTCCTCGCCCTGCGTGAAAAGGGCCAGAACCACCCCATCGAAGCAACCGGCAAGGAGCTGCGTGCTCTCTTCGCTTGGAAGCAGCAAGACTCCGACTACACCGACGGTTCAGCTGCACGCTAACTTTCGCTAGTCACTACGACGGCCGTTCCGCTACTGCGGGGCGGCCGTTGTGCTGTGTGCTGCTAGCTGTGCGGCTACTTGGGCGGCAGCGTTGTTCCGCGGTCCGGCCAACGCAGTGTCGGCTCCGCCTTGGGGGCAGGGCCGGGGGTGCCTGTTCCCACCCAGATGGATAACGCCAAGAGTTGTTCAAGGCGCGACCCGATGAAGGCGGCGGCAACCAGCGGCGCGTACAGGGCGCCCAGATAGGTGGCGGCAAGAACGAGATCCAGATTTTTGCCCCAGACTGTGGCGCCAATTGCGGGAGCCAGCGCGAGAATGAGCCACAGCGGATGCACGATTACCGCGAGCACGACAGCGCCAATGATCGCCAGCACACCAAGACTGAGTTGCGTGATGATCGCGGCTCCCAGCGCCCCGGCATGGCGGGCGTACCGCTCAATTCCCACCGATGCCCACATGACACGGGCGCGCAATTGGTGAACACCGCTATCGATGAGTGACACCCGAAAGTCTTCGTCAGCGGTGCGCCTCAGCTCGAGACGTTGAACTGGGGGTGCGAGCCTCGACTGAGCAGTGAGCGAATCATGCAATACGGCTGGCAGTGTTTGTTTGCCAAAACTGGCGATGAGGCCCCACAGGAATGGCGGTACGGAGGCGAAATCGGTGCTGTTGCCCTCTCCAGGGGGAAGCGAGAGGTCGTGGGCGGGAATGGTGAGCACGCGATCCCAATCACGCGGGTCGCGCCAGCAGAACTCCTCCGAGACCTGAAAGTCTCGCCCTAGGCGGTACACCAGCGGCAGGCTGCTCAGCTCAAATCCGTTGCGGTCGGTAAACGGCATTGTGAGCTCCTCGATCGACTGTGCGTCTGCCTGTGTGAACCTGTTTGAGGAGACTAGTCTGTCGGAGTGACAGCGAACGCGCAGCCAATCTCCCCAGAAGCCGCATCCTCAGAACCTCAGCGTGATGTCGGTGACGTCGTCCGGATCTTCGGCATCCTTCGACTCGCCGTTGCGGTCCTCGTCTTTGCCAGCATCGCCACTCAAGTGATTGATGAGTCGATCCACAACGACTTTGTGGCAAAGGAATACTTCAGCTACTTCACCATCCAGTCGAGCCTGATTAACGTCGTGATTCTTGCGCTGAGCGGGCTGGTGGCGGTGCGCCGTGAACGGGAATCGACGCTGTTGTCGGTGCTGCGAGCATCCGTCGTCTCCTATGCTGTCGTCACCGCTGGCGTGTATAACGTGTTGCTTCGTGGCATTCCTGACGAAGGCTATGTGGGGATTCAGTGGCCAAACGAAGTAATCCACGTGTGGGTGCCGCTCTTTTTACTTCTTGATTGGCTCGTGGCGCCATCACGGCCCGTGCTGAGGATGCGCGACGTGCGCATCGTCGTCATCTACCCGCTCGCGTGGTTGGCGTTCACTTTCGTGCGCGGCGCACTTGACGGGTGGTTCCCTTACCCGTTCCTGCAGCCCAACGGTCCAGACGGCTGGGGTGGGATCGCGGTCTACGTGCTTGGCATTGCCGCATTCATCATTGGCATTTCGGTGGTGCTGATTGCGGTCAGTCGTGCGCGCTGGGCACGCACCGGTCGCCTGTGGGCGTCGCGTCGCCGCTAGCTCGTCGGCCAGTCGTCGTCTGAGGTGTAGCCGCACAGTTCCCGATAGTCGGCTAGCGCAGTAATGGGTATTGCTCCGGCTGAGCGCGTGTAACGCTTTTCGGAAAATTCACCGTTAAGCGCATTGAAACGCGTCGTGCGGTTGATCAGTGGTGTGCCGATCTGCGCCGCAATTTTGATCGCTTCACTCGCCACTATCGCAGCAATAACTGCCACTGCTCCCGGAAAGATCCCGTGAGAAAGATTGGTGTCAATGGCGGCGCGTTCCGGCGGTGTCGGATACAGGTCGCGAAAGCCCACACCGCGGGCGGGCCAAGAAACACCAGCTTCTGCGCCAAACTCGCACGCCCAACCCCAGACGACCGGGATGCCGGTGATCTCTGCTGCATCAGCCGCCAGATAGTGGGTGGGATAGTTATCGCTACCGTCGACGACAAGGTCATAGTTGGCAAAGATAGCGAGAGCGTTTTCAGGCGTGAGCTTCTCGTCGATCGCAATGACAGTAGTTGCGGGGCTGAGATCTGCAATGCGGGCGACAGCGGATGACACTTTCTTGTGGCCGACATCCAACAGTCCGTGGATGTGTTGGCGGTGCAAATTGCTGAGTTCAACACGGTCGTCATCAATGACACCAACGGTGCCGACACCGGCTGCAGCCAACGAAGGTATAGCGGTGCTGCCGACACCGCCCGCCCCGATGACGAGCACGCGTGCGCGCGCCAAATTGTGTTGCGCCTGCTCTCCGAAGTCGGTTAATGAGAGCTGGCGGCTGAACCGCTGATCCATGATCTGATTCTTCCACCGCCGACCTGATTATTCGTCTGAAAACAGCTTCTTCAGAGCTGTTTGCCCGTGAACTGGGGGTCTTGAGCGAGCGCACTGAGTGGTCACGAGCGGCAAGATTACCCCTCCGGAAGCGATGACGACGGCAAGAAGTTGAGGTTGATTCCCTGGCCCTGCAGCACGAGGCTGCCTCCCGTGGGAATAGCAGTTGTCGTTGCCGATAGCGCGGCGAGGTAGCGTATCTCGAAGTCCATGAGATCGGAATCGGTACAGGCGCGTTCGGTCGCTGTGAAGCTCTCCAGGATCAAAGAGTTTGGTTCCCCGATAAGGCTTGCGCTGTAACTGTTGCACGTCGATTGGCCCATGAGCTCGTCACCTGAAATCGTGAGGGTCACTGTTGCAGACTCGTCGAGGGTGAGCGGGCCATTGGGGTCGCTGCCGTCTGCGTAAATCCAGGTGCCGTCAATTCCCTCGATGGGAATGGCGTCGCCAGGCGTTTCTTCGACGCCCATGCCGGGACCGCTATCGATCGGTGGCTCGTCGGCATCAGCATCCGAGATGGACCCGGCGCAGGCGCTGAGAGCAAGTAGCCCAACAGCTAATAGTGGCGTGAATTTTGCGAGCACTGATTTCTTGGTCATTGTTTCCTCCTACCTAGGTAGACGAAGGGACGCTCGGTTTCGTTGGGTGGGGCTCGAAACTTGTTCAGCGCAGTGAGCGGGTCCTTACAGTGCAGCGAGGAGGCACAGTGCGATCAGCGCTAGTTGCGCGAAGTAGCGCGGCCAAAATGGGGTTGCGGCTTTTCCGAAACGTTCGCGATGCTCGGCCGCATAGGCATTGGCGGGGAAGACGGCAATCAAAAAGAGCACGAGCGCGATTCCGGCAATAAACCGCACGGGTTCCCACAGCAGCCCAAGGCCGCCAGCAACCTCGCAGAGTCCAGTGATGGTGACGAGAATCGTGGGGGAGGGCATCCACTTCTGGCGCAGCACGGGAGGGATCATGGCTCGCATTGTGCGGGCGGGGGCGGCAACAAAGTGGCTGACTCCCATGCCGATAAAGGCGAGTGCGAGGGCAACACGCAACACCCACTGGGCAATTTCGGCAGCATCCATCATGGGTCTATCGTCGCACTGCGCTGTCACATGGCAACGGCGGCTTCCCGTCGCCGCTAAAGTTGCTGTAGTTGTGTACTCAAGCAGCCTTCGTGGTGTCAGCGCGAAGTCCCCGCGAATTGAAGGACCAGATCTGTGGCTAAGCCGATCGTTGTGATCGCCGAAGAACTTTCCCCCGCAACAGTTGACGCCCTCGGGCCCGACTTTGAGATACGAAACATTGATGGCACCGACCGTGCCGCTTTGAAGTCTGCGCTCGCCGATGCGCAGGCCGTTCTCATCCGCTCTGCAACCACCATGGATGCCGAAGCCCTTGCCGCAGCGCCCTACCTGAAGGTTATTGCGCGTGCCGGTGTTGGGCTCGATAACGTGGACATCAAGGCGGCTACCGCTGCCGGTGTCATGGTGGTGAATGCGCCAACCTCGAACATCATCTCGGCTGCAGAGCTGACTGTCGGGCACATTCTGAGCTTGGCACGTCACATTCCGGCTGCGTCAGGCGCTCTGGCGCAGGGGCAGTGGAAGCGTTCGCAGTATTCGGGCACTGAACTGTTTGAGAAGACCATTGGCATCATCGGCCTTGGCCGCATCGGTGGTTTGATTACCGAGCGGATGCAGGCCTTCGGCACGAACATCATCGCCTATGACCCCTATGTCACTTCTGCTCGTGCGCAGCAGATGGGGGTCACGCTGGTGTCGCTTGATGAGCTGTTACAGCGTGCAGACTTCATCACCATTCACATGCCCAAGACCCCGGAAACGACCGGGATGATTTCGACTGAGCAGTTCGCTCACATGAAGTCGACCGCCTACATCGTCAATGTTGCCCGCGGTGGCCTCATCGATGAAGACGCCCTCTACACAGCTCTCAAGTCGCGCCGCATTGCGGGCGCTGGCCTCGACGTGTTCGTGAGCGAACCGCCAACAGGTTCCCCGCTGCTCGGCCTCGACAATGTCATCGTTACCCCTCACCTCGGCGCTTCGACCGCTGAAGCGCAAGAGAAGGCTGGTGTTTCTGTTGCCAAGTCGGTTCGACTTGCCCTCGGCGGCGAGCTCGTGCCTGACGCGGTGAATGTTGCTGGTGGCATCATCGATCAGAGCGTGCGCCCCGGCATCCCGCTCATGGAAAAGCTTGGCCAGGTCTTCTCTGGTCTGTCCGCTAGCCCACTGACGAGTGTCGACATTGAAGTTCGGGGCGAAATTGTCGAGTTCGATGTCAACGTGCTCAAGCTTGCTGCCCTTAAGGGCATCTTCACCAACGTCGTGTCGGAGACAGTTAGCTATGTCAACGCACCGGTTCTTGCCGAGCAGCGTGGCCTCACGGTTCGTTTGATTACGGATGCAGTGAGCCCCGAATACCGCAACCTGCTCACCATCCGTGGTTCGCTGGCTGACGGTTCGCAGGTTTCGGTCTCAGGAACGCTAGTCGGAAACAAGCAGCTCGAGAAGATCGTCGAGATCAACGGTTACGACATTGAGGTTCCGCTCGCGGATCACCTGATCGTGATGATGTACGAAGACCGCACCGGAATCGTTGCCGTCTTCGGTAAAGAGTTCGGCGACGCAGAGATCAACATCGCGGGCATGCAGATTGCGCGTGAAAGTGTCGGCGGCAACGCGCTGTCGGTACTCACGGTCGACTCGCAGGCATCCGCTGAAGTTCTTGCCACTGTTGCCGAGCGCATTGACGCTCGCTACGTGCACGCGATTGACATCGTCGACGCATAGTTTCGGTTGCCGCTGCCTGCGGCCCAGACGCAACAAAAGGCGCGCCCCGTGTGATCGGGACGCGCCTTTTGTGTTGGTTGTACCTAGTCGTTAGATGGTTTCGTCGGGGGTTGTGGTCGTGCGACGTTCCGTCACGGAGTTGTTGACTCCGTCGTTGTTGTGCACGGTGGTTACTGAGGTGCGCTTACGCATCATCAGCACGAGGCCGATAATGAAGACGACAGCTCCGGCGATCATCAGGATGTAACCGATGAGGTCGAAGTTCACCCCTGCCACTTGAAGGTCGAGCGCGAAAGTAAGAATCGCGCCAATAACTACTAATACAATTCCGGTTCCGATACTCATGTGCCCAATTTTAGCGCGCCTCGTACAGTGCGCAATCAGAAAACACTCAGGAAAGCCATATTTATGAAATTCTGACAGTCACGATGGGCTCGAGGCTGCTGCTCGCGCACTGCCCGCAGCGGTACTGTATTTGTATGCCTTCTCAGATCAAGCTTGCAGTCATTCCCGGTGATGGTATTGGGCCAGAAGTTGTGACCGAAGCCCTCAAGGTGCTGACAGCAACCGGTGTGGATGTTTCCACCACAGAGTTCCCTTTTGGTGCGAGCCATTACCTCGAGTCGGGCACGATTCTCGAAGACTCCGACATCGCTGAGCTCGCCAGGCACGACGCGATCCTGCTGGGAGCCGTTGGAGGGGATCCGCGCGATCCGCGTCTCACGGGCGGCATCATCGAGCGCGGCCTGCTCTTGAAGCTGCGTTTTGCGCTTGATCACCACGTGAACTTGCGTCCCACCAAGATTTTTCCTGGGGTAACGTCGCCGTTGGCTGACGCCGGCGAGGTTGACTTCGTGGTTGTTCGCGAGGGCACCGAGGGCCCCTACGTGGGCAATGGTGGGCGCATCCGTACTGGTACGCCTCATGAGATCGCCACTGAGGTGTCGATCAACACGGCGTTCGGTGTTGAGCGCGTTGTTCGTTTCGCGTTTGCGCAGGCCATGTCGCGTCCGCGCAAGAAGCTCACGCTCGTGCACAAGACCAACGTGCTCGTTCACGCGGGCGGTTTGTGGCAGTCGACGGTTGACCGGGTTGCGGCCGAGTTCCCCGAGGTCGAAGTCGATTACATGCATGTCGACGCGGCGACGATTTATCTGGTCACAAATCCGAGTAGATTTGACGTCATCGTCACCGACAACCTTTTCGGTGACATCCTCACAGACCTCGCAGCAGCCATCAGCGGCGGCATTGGTTTGGCCGCCTCCGGCAACTTGAACCCGAGCGGGGCATTCCCCTCCATGTTCGAGCCGGTTCATGGCTCAGCGCCCGACATTGCGGGCAAACAACTCGCTGATCCCACGGCGGCAATCCTGTCGATCGCATTGTTGCTCTCACAGTTCGGCGAATCGGATGCTGCGGCCCGCGTCACCGCGGCCGTGGAAGCTGATCTCAGCGCCCGTGGCACTATCGCGCGGTCGACGTCTGAGATTGGCAGTGCAATTGCTGACGCTGTAGCGCAGAATTAACCCACCGCCATTGTGGCTGTACGTCATTAAGGACATTTGATGAAGAATTTGCTGGCTGATCGCCCCCTCACTTTTATGGTGAAGAAGAACCAAGAACCTCGCTCGGTTGAAGCGCGTGACGCGATTCTGGCTAACCCCGGCTTCGGCGTGAACTTTACTGACCACATGGTTGACGTGTGTTGGTCAGAGATGGGCGGCTGGCACCGTGCGCGTGTTCAGGCTTATGGTCCCATCAGTCTTGACCCGGCCGCCGCAGTGTTGCACTACGGCCAGGAGATCTTTGAGGGTCTGAAGGCGTTCCGGCATGAGGATGGTTCGATCTGGTCGTTCCGTCCCGAAGCTAACGGTGCGCGCTTGCAGCGTTCCGCCCGCCGCATGGCGTTGCCGGAGCTGCCCATTGATGCGTTCATCGATTCGCTCAAGCAGCTCATCGCTGTTGATGGCGACTGGGTGCCTAACGCGCCCGAAACGAGCCTCTACTTGCGCCCCTTCATGTTCGCGAAGGAGGCATTCCTTGGCGTGCGCCCGGCGAAGAAGGTCAACTACTACGTGATCGCTAGCCCGGCCGGTGCCTACTTCTCTGGCGGTGTCGCTCCGGTGTCGATCTGGATTTCCACGAACTTCACCCGTGCTGGCAAGGGCGGTACTGGCGCGGCAAAGACGGGTGGAAACTACGCTTCGTCCCTGATTGCCCAGCAAGAAGCATCCGCTCAGGGCTGTGCCCAGGTGTTGTTCTTGGACGCCGAAGAGGGCAAATACATCGAAGAGCTCGGTGGCATGAACGTGGTTCTCGTCAAGAAAGACGGCACGCTAGTGACGCCGCAGTCAGAGTCGATTCTTGAGGGAATCACTCGCGACTCCGTGTTGCAGCTTGCAGAAGACCGCGGCCACAAGGTTGAGCGTCGCCGCGTCACGCTCGAAGAGTGGCGCGAGGGCGTTGAGTCTGGCGACATTACCGAGATGTTTGCGTGCGGTACTGCTGCCGTTATCACTCCGATCGCGATGCTCAAGGGCGATGGCGTTGAATTTGGGTCGGCGGATGCTCCGGCCGGTGAACTGACGATGTCGCTGCGCGAAGAGCTCACGGACATCCAATATGGCCGTCGCGAAGACAAGCACGGCTGGATGATGAGGCTCGACGCATGAAGGTAGCTCGTTTCAGCGCAGGTGCAGGCGCCCGCTACGGGATTATCGACGACGACGAAATTGTCGTGCTCACCGGCGACCCGATGTTCAATGGCTTTGAGCCCACCGAGGAACGTTTGCCGCTGTCGGACATCAAGCTGTTGGCGCCGGTGATTCCGCGTTCCAAGGTGGTGGCTTTCGGTCGCAACTATGCCGAGCACGCCAAGGAGCTCGGCAACGAGGTTCCCGATGAGCCGATGATGTTCATCAAGCCCAACACTTCGGTGGTTGGCCCCGGCGATGCCATCATGTTGCCGCCGCAGAGCGAAGAGATCGGGTTTGAGGGTGAGCTTGCCGTAATCATCGGCAGCATCGCTAAGAACGTCGCGGTCGAAGATGCTGACAGTGTGATTTTTGGTTACACGATTGCCAACGATGTGACCGCTCGCGATCTTCAGAAGAAGGATGGCCAGTGGTCACGCGCGAAAGGCTTCGACACGTTTTGCCCACTGGGGCCCGTGATCGAGACCGAGTTCGTGGTGGCGTCGCAGAGCATCCGCACGACTGTTAACGGTGACCTCAAGCAAGACGGAACCGTTGACCAGATGATTCATTCGGTTGCGGCGCAGGTTGCGTATGCTTCGGCCGCATTCACGCTGTTGCCCGGCGATCTGATTCTCACGGGAACCCCCGCGGGCGTCGGACCTCTGGTGCATGGCGACACCGTCGAGATCACGATTGAGGGCATCGGCACGCTGAGCAACCCGGTGCGTCGGGCTTCGCGCTAGAACGCACAATTCTGGGTGCAGGGGCTGCTTTCGGCAGCCTCTGCCGCACAGGCTTGTCTCGCATAGAATGGTGGCAATGTCTGCGCCATTTTCTACTGCAACCGCTTCCGACGTTCGCGTTCGGTTTTGTCCGTCACCTACCGGTACGCCCCACGTTGGGCTGATTCGTACTGCCCTGTTTAACTGGGCGTATGCGCGCCACATGGGCGGCAAGATGGTGTTCCGTATTGAAGATACGGATGCCGCTCGCGACAGCGAAGAGAGCTACCTGCAGCTTCTCGACGCCATGCGCTGGTTGGGGCTTGACTGGGACGAAGGCGTCGAGACGGGTGGCCCGAATGAGCCGTACCGTCAGTCGCAGCGCACTGACATTTACCTTGAGGTTATCGAGAAGCTGAAGGCTTCCGGTCACCTGTATGAGTCTTTTGCGACGGGGGAAGAGATCGAGGCCCGCAACGTGGCCAACGGTCGCGACCCCAAGCAGGGGTACGACAACTTCGAGCGCGACCTCACTGCTGAGCAGATTGTGGCATTCAAGGAAGAGGGCCGCCTGCCGGCTCTGCGTTTGCGGGTGCCCGACTCTGACCTGAGCTTTGATGACCTGGTTCGTGGCGACATCACGTTTCCCGCTGGTTCGTTCTCTGACTTCGTTGTTGTGCGCCCGAATGGTGCCCCGCTGTACACGTTCGTGAACCCCGTGGATGATGCGCTGATGGGCATCACGCACGTGCTGCGCGGTGAAGACCTGCTCTCGAGCACTCCTCGCCAGATCGCCCTCTACACGGCACTTATTGAGATCGGGCTCACGGATGCGATTCCGCGCTTCGGTCACCTCCCTTACGTGATGGGCGAGGGCAACAAGAAGCTCTCCAAGCGTGATCCTGAGGCGAGCTTGTTCCACCACCGTGACCGCGGGTTCATTCCCGAAGGTCTCCTCAACTACCTGTCGTTGCTCGGCTGGTCGCTTGCTCCGGACCGCGACGTGTTCTCGGTCGAAGAGATGATCGCGGCGTTCGATGTTGAGAATGTGACGCCGAGCCCGGCCCGTTTTGATGTAAAGAAGGCGGAGTCGCTCAATGGCGACCACATCCGTCTGCTCTCGGCGGAGGAGTTCGCTGGCCGTCTCGTGCCGTATCTCGTTGCTGCTGACGTAATTTCGGCTGAGCCCACTGAGGCTGAGCTAGCGACGCTGACAGCTGCCGCACCGCTCGTGCAGGAGCGCATGCAGTTGCTGGGCGATGCGCCGGCACTGTTGCAGTTCTTGTTCACTCCGGATGCTGAACTCACGGTTGATGCCGATGCAATGCCGAAGGCCGAAGGCCCCGAGGTCCTGGACGCGTCGATCGCCGTACTGACTGATCTTGATACGTGGACGCACGATGCAATCGAAGCGGCTCTCCGCGCCGAACTTATTGACGTGAAGGAAATGAAGCCACGTTTGGCGTTTGGTCCGCTGCGTAGTGCGATCGCTGGTCGCCGCATCAGCCCGCCGCTCTTCGAGTCGATGGAACTGTTGGGCAAGGAATCGTCGCTGGTTCGCCTGAAGGCGTTGCGCGCCCAGCTATGAGTGAGCAGTTCGACTGGGATGTTGTCATCGTCGGCGGCGGACCGGCCGGACTCAGCGCTGCCCTGAACTTGGCGCGGGCGCGTCGACGCACTCTCGTGCTCGACAGCAATCGCCCCCGTAACTCGGCGACGTTCCACTCTCACGGCTTTTTGAGCCGCGATGGTATTTCTCCTCTCGAGCTTCGCAAGATGGGCCGGGAGGAGCTTGAGCAGTATCCGAACGTGAAGTTTGAGCGCACGATCGTCGAGGGTATCGAGCCTCTTGTCGTGGCCGATGAAGCGGATGCCGGGAGCGCTGCCGAGGCCGCTTCTGCGACTGTTGGTGCCGGGTTCACGGTGACACATCGCGGGGGAGCGGTTACGACTCGCACGGTGCTGATCGCGACGGGGTTGCGTGAGGTTTTGCCGAAGTTGCCGACTCTGCGCGCGTTCTATGGCACGAGCATCCATTCGTGCATGGAGTGTGACGGGTATGAGTATGCGGATCGGCCGATTGCGCTGATTGGGCATACGGATGACCTTGCTGAGCGCGCGCTGCTGCTCTCGCAGTGGAGCCGCGACCTGATCGTCTTCACGCAGGGCGTTGGCCAGGTGAGTGACGCTGATGAGGCGATGCTGGCGGAGCGTGGTGTTCGGGTGGATCGTCGTGAGGTGGCGGATGTTGCGGGCGACCGTGATGGGCTGAACGGTGTTGTTCTTGCCGACGGCGAGACTGTTGCGCGCGAGGCCGCGTTTGTGCGCCCTGACTATGAGACGGCGCTCGACTATGCGGCGGGCTTGCAGCTCGCACTCGACGCGGAGGGCTTGATTGTTGTGGACGCTGCCGGCCGCACCACCACAGCGGGAGCCTATGCGATTGGTGATGCCACCCCGCCCGGACCCCAGCAGCTCATCGTTGCGGCGGGTGATGGCGCTGAGGTTGCCGCGGTCATCAACCGCGACTTGCTCTAGAAGTCACTTCACCGCGCGACCACGCGTCAGCAGCATGGTGACGAGACAAGCTGCGAACATCACCGCTGTGACGGGGGCCCACACGGCTCGTTCGACGGCGCTGGACGTGATGAGGTTCAGGATGACGCCCACACCCGCATAGGCGGTGGTGATCCAGGCGAGCACGGCGATGAGTCGGCGTGGGGCGAGCCTCGCGGGACCGCGTTCGGTGCGAGCAAGCATTGCTGCCGCCATGACAAGAACGAGGGCGGCAGAGACGCCCGCAAAGATGCGCCCCTGAGTGGGGAGCGTGCCTTTGTTCGCCCCGCCCTGGGTGAGCTCGCCGAGGGGTGCTCCGAGAACGACAGCGAGTTGGAAGAGCGCGACGAGGGTGAAGAGCACGGCCGCGATAGTGGCGCCGATGCGCGCAGCGCGGTGGATGGGGTTGGCGTTCTCATTCATCGAGTGGACTCCTTGTGGTCGGTGAGTTGGGCACGAAGCTCATCGAGCCACGTGATCTCGGCGCGTGCGTGGGTTCGTCCGGATTCGAGCGTTGCGTATTGCAGCTGAATGGCGAGAGCGGTTTTCGAGGGTTTTTGGGTTGCGCTCGAGGCGAGAGCGTCGAGCGTGGTGAGGAGCTCTACGGCAGCGGAGCGACGTTGGTCGAGCAGTTCGATAACGCCCGCGGTGCCGAGCGATGCGGCGAAGAAAAGCCTCAACAAAAAGGGTTCGCGGGAGTTGTCTGGTTCGAGGGGTGAGGCCAGCCACGCATCCAATGCTTCGCGCCCCGGCTTGAGCAGCGTGTACAGGCGACGGTCGGGTCGTGTTGTCTGCTCGACGGTGGTGCTTTCAACGAGGCCGTCGGCTTCGGCGCGGTGGAGGGTGCGGTAGAGCTGTGACTGATCGGCTGGCCAAAAGTGTGCGGCAGTTGTCGAGAATGCTTTGCCGAGTTCGTAGCCGGTCATTGGCTGGATCGCGACGAAGCCGAGCACAGCGTGGAGGAGGGACATGTACTGAATATAGGACAAGTCCTATATGACGTCAAGGGGTGAACCACAGCCCGCTCAGGATGCGCTAAAGTAGTAAATCGGTTCGGCTTCGGCTGAATCCTGTGGGGTATGGTGTAATTGGCAACACGGAAGATTCTGATTCTTTTGTTCTTGGTTCGAGTCCAGGTACCCCAGCAAAACATCTAGGGAGCAACTCCCGCCCAGCCCGGCTTACGCCGGGTTTTTCTTTGCCCGATCAGACGTGACCTATTGTGCATGCCGTGTAATTCTGCCGCGTGAGGCGTGTTGTAAAGAGTTAGTCCAGCGGCGTGACCCCTCCCGCTGATTGCGGTCATGTGTCTCGTGAACGAATAATCCGCATTTCTGTTGTGAGACACTCTCCCAATTGTTGGGAACGAGGCTTATCTTCGGCGCAGTGATTTTGGCGATACGACGTATCGAACGTCTGAGGTCATTCAGGTTACGTTTGCAGCCCTTCATCTTCGGTACGTTGGCGACTGGACAATTCGCCACGTTCTTAGGAGGTAGCTCAGGAATATCAGAGACCCAGACTGTCCTCGTCGATCTCATACGATTGATTCCGCGTAAGCCCAACAAGCGTCGCCCCGAACAGTATCCTGACCTTCCTAAAATTTGACCGCCGATCGCGACGTTTAAGGTCGATAATGCCGAGGATGAGAGGCGGATGGTCCGAGGCGATCAGACAGTATTTTCCTACCGATCTGTTCCGGCTAATCGCAGCCCGTCGCAAATCGAACACGGAGGCGACACGGGAGTGAACGGACGTGGTAGGTGTGTGCAGACTTATAAGATGAGCACCATGGCTCGTTCTCCGGTGAGTGATGCTGATGGTCAGCTCGGTCTGAAGCTAAGCGAGCACCCTCGCGATTTCCGCGCCAGAGCGAAGTTTTTAGCACAGCTGTTCGCAAGAGCTAGTTCAACTAGTATCGACGCGGTTTGACTCACTCAGACGGGGCGACTCAGTGTGCCGTTGTATTCATTGTTTCTCGCAACTCCTCGGCCTCGGCCACGGTCGCGATGCCATCGACGCTCGACAAGGGGTGAAACGAAAGTGGTCATGACGAAGACAACCAGTGGCCTCGTGGGGGAGACGCCGCACCGAGGTACGCTCTGCGCCGTTCTTTTGAACCCGAGCTTCAATCGGGGGGAAACGACCAGCCATTCCAACATCAGAACCGCCGCCATCGCACTTGGTTTCAGCGGCTTTCGGATCGTGAATCTCATTCAAATTCCAAGTCGAAATTCGAAAGATCTAGCGCCGCTGGCCACACGTCACGAAGATTGGCTGCTATCGCGTCCTGAAATTGATAGCGCGCTGCGTTCATCCCATGAAGTTGTTTTCGCATGGGGCGCTTCACGGTTGGCGGGCGAAGCCAACCGGCACAAAGAAGATCAAATTACGTGGGCAGTTAGGCAGACATTGCGTGCAGGACACACCGAAGTTTTACTAGTGGATGGGAACCCGCGTCATCCTTCTCGGTGGAGGCAATATGTAGGGCCTCAGAAAATGCGGGTTGTGGGAGCTACGCTTGAGGATCGATTCCGCTCAATGCTCAACCGCCACCCAATCGAAACACTGTCGAGCCGCGACTTATCTCAAGTAAGGGGCTCCCGCACAAAGTTTAGCCAAGCTTCGAGTAACAATGAAGTTAAGGATTCACCAAGGAGAGGAAGAAGAACGAGTTGACTGCCAAACCTCTCGCCGCCCCCGTCGAATCGGATTCCCGCTCTGAGCAGCTTCGATCCAGGCTCAGACAGCGCACCGATGTCGATCCTGACTTTTGGGCATTCAAAAGGCTCGGAAGCAGATCTGGAAGTCACGCTCTGTTTCAGTATCCAGCCATGATGGTCCCTGAGCTCCAGGGGGCCCTGCTGGATGACGTTCTGGCGGTCCAGCCCGACGTGAGGCTCGTGTACGATCCCTTCGCCGGGTCAGGCACGGTAATGCTCGAGAGTCTATATAGAGGGCTTGACTTTCACGGTAGCGATATAAACCCCTTGGCGGTCCTTCTCTGCCAGGTAAAAGCGACACCTCCAACCCCGGCAGCGGCGCTGGAGGCAATTCACGTCGTTCTCAATTCTGTCCAGTCCCAGGCTGTGACTGTGATTCCGGAGTTTCCCGGAATTGATAAGTGGTTCAAGCCTGAGATTCAGGTTGGGCTTGCCCGCCTACGCGGCGCGATCAAGAAGCAACCTGACCTGGACACACGTCGCTTCCTTTGGATCTGCCTCGCGGAAACCATCAGGCTTGTTTCGAACTCCCGAATCTCGACCTTTAAACTTCACACTTACACGGCGGAGGACATCGCGAAGCGAGTAACTGATGCAATTAAAGTCTTTGAGACTGTGGCGACTCTAAATGCTGCTCGAGTTGCGAAGCACTGGGCCCGGATTGAGCAGGCACCGAATCGAGGAATCGCAGCAAGTGCTTTACTGCTTCCGGGTGCGGTATCGAATCCTTGGACAGCTCCACGTCAAGCGGACATTCTCATGACTTCGCCTCCATATGGAGATAACAAAACTACCGTGCCTTATGGGCAGCACAGCTACCTCCCGTTGCGATGGCTGGACTCAGAAGACATACCGGGTGGATTTGACGCAGGTCTGCTGGACTCAACCTCCCGAATCGACACTATGAGCCTTGGCGGTTCGCTCAAAGACGCGGACAGAGCACGCGAGAAGCTCGTACAAGACTCACCTGCGATCGCGGAATTCCTCGTCAAGATTGAAGGAATTCCGACGCTGCGAAAGAAAGTCCTTTCATTCTGTCGTGACTACCAGGCATCGCTACACCTTGTGAGCACTCGGCTCAAACCAGGCGCATTTTGCTTCTTCACCCTGGGAGAGCGGCGAGTCGGCAAACAGGTGTTTCCGCTGGTGGATATCACGTCGCAGTTCCTTCAAGCTGAAGGACATCAGGTCGTGACCGTAATCGAGCGGGCCCTTCCTGCGGGCCGAAAGCGAATGGCTTCAAAAAATAGCGAAGGAGCGACCATGGCCACGGAGTGGATCCTAGTGACAGAAGCCCAGGACGAAGCGGCTGCTCAGTGACTGAGTCTATGCCCGCCGAACGAATAACAGAGTCTCGGCCTGACCAATTGATGCACTTTGAAGTGCACCCGTCAGTGCTCTTCAAGCTTGGTGAAGATCTAATCACAGATGATGCCCAGGCACTCATCGAACTGGTAAAGAACGCTTACGATGCCGACGCGCAAACAGTACGCATCGAAATTGACACTGAGAATTGGTTCGACCGAGTCACCGGAGAGCACGTCGAGAACGGAAACGACGCGTCCGCCGGTGCGGTTAGAGGTCGGCTTGTCGTACGTGATGACGGCCATGGGATGAACTTAGAAGCCATTCGGGACGGATGGCTGACAGTTTCGAATAGCCGCAAGCGAGCGTTCAAGTTGTCCGGGCAGACTACGAGTGCGGGACGAACTCCTCTGGGCGATAAGGGACTTGGCCGACTCGGAGTTCAGCGACTCGGTGCAATTGTTAGTTTGTCTACTATCGCCGAGAGCTTGCAAGGGCCGGATGGCCCTCGAGAACGCCATGAAGTGGTCATCGACTGGGCGAAGTTTAACAACGCGGACAACCTCACTTCAGTTGCTTTGTCGGTTACGAGCAGGGCAGCGCGGCTTGGGAAATTGGGGACGCAAGTATCTGTACTAGGGCTCACGAACATCGGTTACTGGGAGGGAAAAGGTGACCTAGATCTGCAGAAGCAACTCGCGGCGATTCTCTCGCCGTACGAGAACGCTGCAGATCTACGTGTTTTTATCAAAATAAACAATGCTGAAATCGACACTCGCCGGGAAGCGAAGCGACTGCTCGACGCAGCTCCGACAATCTTGAGTTTTAATTATGCCAACGGTATCTTGCGGATCGAAGGTCAGACGCAGGTAACTGCGTTGCGTGGGCGCTCATCAGATGAACACGCCAACTACCGTAGGTTCCTCGCCGCTGACAACGGATTTACCTTCGTAGAGTGGTTGCTCAGGGAGCGCGCCCCCAAGGCCCGGTCCGTCGGCGCCGAGATTGGTGACGACAAGTACTTCATCAGGTTCTCCCGCACGTTGACATTCAACGAGGCGATCGTTTCGGAACATGTCGCTGGGGACCCAGGGCCCTTTGGCGGTGAAATTAGCTCATTCAACTACAATCGCCCTGAAGACTCATCCCTTGATAGCGCGAGCGAATTGAAGGAGTTTGCGAGAGCGATTGCCGGTATTCGAGTGTTCCGAGACGGCTTCGGTATCGTTTAGACGACGATTGGCTCGGGCTTTCTCAGCAGCAAACGACTGCGTCTTCCTATTATGGGTTGCGCCCGCTCAATAGCGCCGGTTATGTCAATATCACGGCTCGCGATAACGCTGCGCTCGAAGAAACTTCGAGCAGGGAGGCCTTTCGTGACACTCCTGCTTGGAGAGGCTTCCACGACTTGATGCAGCAAGTCGTCCGCTTCGCGCGTGAGTCGCAGGACTATGTGCGCCGAAACTGGAACACATACGTGCGGGAGCAAAACACACCTACTGAATTAGATGAAGCTGCATCCCCAACGGTGATTAGTAAGCACATCTCTGACCGCGCTTCTCAGGCGAGCCTTGCGAAAGGGCGAAGTGAAGAAATTAGGAGAGCTCTCGTTGAACTTGAGGGGAGCATTGCTTCGCTTGAAGAGTCTCAGCACGATTCCTCGCAGGCAGTTTGGGCCGACCCAAAGCTCCAAGCCGCAGTGGAAAGGGCGACCTCCGAAATTAGGAATGTGCAGTCAAGACTCACAACGACTCTGGCAAGCCTTGATGAGATCATCGCGACGGTTCGAGAACTTGGAGGAGCGGCTGCGCTCTTGCAAGAGAAAGTTGAGATTGCGGATGAGCGCGTCAGCGATGCATGGGACTCTGTTGCTCTCGGGCTGAGCGCTGAAGTGCTGGCTCATGAAGTCGATCAAATTTCGGACCGCCTTCGCGGCCGGAGCCACCAAATCCTTGATTATCTGCGTAAGAATGAACCGATTGACACCCGGGCGGTAGCGTATGCAGAGCACGTGCGCGCTTCGGCCGCTGAACTGGTGAGACAGGTGTCGCGGCTAAACCCCTCATTAAGGTTTCGGCGCGACACCAAGTCCACTCACACGGTATCGGCACTCGTGGCTTCCGCGATTGAGTATCACGCGCCCAGGCTTGCCCAAAAAAGAATTGAGATCACTCTGGTTGTTGAGCGAGATTTCACTATTCGAATCAACGAAGGCAAGTTCATGCAAACCATCGACAACTTGATCAGAAATAGTGAGTACTGGGTCGACCGTGAAGTCAAACACAAGGGGCTTGCTGCAGGGAGTATTCTGATTGATATCGACAATCCTCGCATTCAGTTGAGGGATAACGGCCCAGGAATTCAGCCCGCAATCGAAGATTCTCTTTTTGATGCGTTCGCGACGATGAAGCCGTCTCCTGAAGGGCGGGGACTGGGGCTATTCGTGGTTTCGCAATTGCTTGACTCTGAAGGTGCGTCAATCGGCCTTTCGGGCCATAGGAATCAAGACGGCAGGCGGGACACATTCGAGATTGACCTTCGTGCATTGCTTGCCAAGACTGAAACTGTGAACGGTAGCAGAAACTGATGACCGGGAAAGTCGAAGATTCCACGTCTAGTGGCACTGATCCGAGCGAAGGTACGATCAGCGACGAAACCCAAACAAGGACGCGGGAGCGGGTATCAAAACTCCTCGGAGCACTTGGCATTAATGTCGTGATCGCCGTCGATGATATTCACTATGCGGGTGGGGAGGGGGATGCCGCCGAAGTTACTGAATCGATGGCGGGCGCACCTGAGCTGCTCAGTTCGGTAGCTGAACTGCTTCGCCTAGATGCCGCGAATCTTGATTTTGCATCCGTCGATGAATTAGACCAAACGGCGACGTCGGATTTTATTAATTCCAATTGGATCGGTTTTTCGGAAGAACTCCGTCGTCAGCTTCTCGGAGCGGTACGTACCCTTCAGAACGATAGAGAGGAGAATGTCGACGAGAGCGAGATCACCCACGATGTGAAAGCACAAGGTGCGCTCCGTGCTGTATTCGACGGGGTTGTCGAATTCGTGCAGATGTCAATGACGGAATGGAATGCTGGATGGCGTGACCTTTTGGCTGACGATCGTAAGTATCTCGTGTTGATCGACCGAACATTCAGTCGTGAACAGCACGGTGGTGACGAGACGGGTGACGAAATTCTCGGTGAACTGCTTAGCGCGCAACTTGAAGGGGTCTGGGCAGGTCTCTTCACGAGGCATGCGCGGGACGAAGAAGGGGAGCGGGATCTTACTAGCGCGCTGCGAGACAAGCACCCGGATCAAGCTAACCGAGTGGTCGCGATTGGCAAATTTCGCACCACATCAATCGAGTTACTACCGGCGGGGCTGCGTGCCCTGCTTCTCGTGCGAGAGCTCAATGCCTATCGCGTGCTAGCGAAGGGCGCGCTTAGATCTGCTGGCGAAGAGGCTTCGGAACAATTTGAGCGTTTGACTGATTATGCAATTGTCGAAGCGATCGCAGCGGCGCAAGAGGAAGGGACATTCGAGTTAGAGCACCCGCTGCGGTTAGCCCAAAGGCTATTCGCCCATTCCCTCGCTCGTGAAATCCGAGGCAGCGAGTTCGCTCGTAACAATCTCGAGATTCTCCGCAACGGTTCTGTCGGAGCTTTTCGAAATGCTGACACCGATCATGCTCAGGTGCGTGAGCTCCGTAGAGCAGATATCTTCGAGCCTGACGGTCACATCAATGAGTTGGGCCTTTCCATTGAGATCGGCGATGTGTTTGAGTTCGAATCCGTATTCGGAGAGGGAGATCGGCGCCACTATGTTCTTTTGGGCCAAGCTTGCGACCTTTCGGTGAGGGCGAAAGGCGTGCGCTCGCCAGAGTTGCGAACCGTCACCCTCCATCGAGTCATGCCTGAGCCGCTCCAGGGCGGGGGGCCTACTAAGCACGGCCTTGGGTACTTGGAACCACATTCTGATCAACAGTGGGTCGTCGATTTGCGCGCTGCCTACGAGATAACTTCGTCAATTGATGTTCTGGACGCAACGGTCTTCAGCTCGTCCGGAGAAAGCACGATTTCTTTGAGCTACCAAGAGTCACGCCCGATGGCGCAAAGCTGGCTAGAGCGCCACAAGTTGCTCCAGAAGAAGGCAAAGAAGGTAATTGAGCAATATCGAAAGCTTGAGAGTCACGTGCAGTCAGGCGCACAGCGCGACACGATCTTACGGATGCTCGCCGCTGAGCTCGCCTGTGGATCGACCAACTGGCGTACTGGGCCTACCGTAGAAGTCGACACAGCGAACGATTTGGTTCGATACGGAGTCACGCGGATTGGGCGAATTCGGTCGGATACGGCCACCCGTGTCGCTGATCTTGCGGCTCGCTATCGAAGTCGTCCTGCGTTTGAGGCGGATATCGTCGCAGAGGAGCGGGCCACGGGATAATTCGACCCATATGCACACAATCCCCTGAACAAAGCGATCATCAAAGATTGTGTTGCGCCGTTCGATGCTAGAGGCCAGTAAAATTGACAGCCTAGTTCTGGTTAAGGTGGCGCGTGCAGTAAAGATTGCCGGAGTCGAGTTGCTGGTTCAACGCATTGGGGAAGTTCGATCGTTCGGCTACATTGAACGTCATCGATCCTGTCTGTCGGTGTCGTGCTCCGTGGACACCATTTGTCAACGTCGTTTGTGAATTGAGAAGCGCTAGCTTGATCACTGGACGTTGGGCTGGATTTTCTTCTGGAAATCCGAAAATTGGCTTGGCTTGACCGACAACACTTAGCGAACCAGCGTCAGGACTGCTTCACAACAACATGGTTTGGCTTCGCCCGGCGGTACGCGATTTTCTAGATGAGTTCTTTTGCTCTCGGTTCGCCTGGCGCACTAGCGGAGGATAAAGGGAGCAACTCTGTCAGCGCCCTGATCCGCCGAATTCTTGCGGATTGCTTTTATGTTTCTCGCGCTGAATGCCTGATATTGCCAGGGTCGTGCTGTGGGAACTAACACTCTTCCGTGGATTGCAAGAGTGCAGCATTGCGCTCCTCGAGCAGCGTCTGCATGTAGCGGCGCAAGAACAGCTTCTCTGCGAGGCGCCCGAGCGGCCCGAAGGGGGCCGCGAAGGTGAGCCGATCCTGCATGTGGGTGTGGCCGTCGATCTCGGTGAAGAGATGCTCGTGGTGGTAGACGGCGAAAGGGCCGCGGACTTGTTCATCCGCAAACCGGTGCGGAGCATCCACATCAAAAATTCGGATCGTGAGTCGCAGTGGCAGGCCGAAGTGGCGCGCTGACCAGGTGACTACGTCGCCCTCCACGAACTGGCCAGTCGTTCGGCCCGCGACAACTTTTTCGCGGTGGTGTGTCATCGAATCGAGGTGCAGGTTCACGCTCAACGACATCGCGCACACCTCAGCGATAGGGGCATCGAACACCGTATCGAGCACGATCAACTGCGTCATAACTTGAGCCTACTGTTCGCCAGCGCGAGCCTACGCGGGTGTGGTTCGTGGGGCCTAGAGCGATCCGGCAACTCTCGCGAAACACCACAAACCGCGGGCGAAAAACTATCGCGCAATGACGGGGTAGACAGGTACGATCATCGAATCGAAGCTGTGCCAACGAGGGAGTTGCAGTGCGAACTACGTCCCACATGTGTCCGACAGCTCTAACGTTTATCGGTGCAACAGTTGTCGTCTAGAGGCCAGGCGTTTCTGAAGACAAGAGCAGCAGGTCTTGGGCTTTCCGCAGTTGCTCTAACGATCGGCCTGAGCTCGTGCACCGCGCTACCGCCACCAACGTACGAGAGCGTGATTGGGCTGACCGTACTGGGAGTGCGCTGAATAGTCAGCTAGCAGCCAGCTTCTGAACTCTTCTGCAAGAAAGCTTGATTTGTTTCATTCTAGGAGATACATTTCAAGTATGGACATGCGAGAAGTTGAACACGCTCTCGCCGCGATTACGGCGAGTCAGTGGGGAATGGTGACCACTGCGCAAGCGGCGCGGGCGGGAGTGTCTCGACTGACTCTTGCGCGATCCGAAGAACGGGGAGCACTTGAACGCCTTACTCAAGGGGTTTACCGGGATACCGCTGCACCAAACGATGTGAGCGAAGAACTCAAGGCTACGTGGCTCAGCACTGACCCAACTCGTCTGGCTGAGGAACGACTTCGCGATGCAGAAAAAGGGGTCGTTATTTCAGGGGAATCAGCAGCCTCCCTTCATGGGATTGGCGACATTCGGGCTCGTCGCCACGAATTCACTGTGCCCACAAGGCGACAAACCCAACGCCGTGAGATCCGCTATCGGCAGCGCGCGCTAGACCGCAAAGACATCACCATCGTTGCGGGCCTTCCCGTCACAACTATCGAGCGCACAATCGCCGACCTTGTGGAAGCGCGAACCGACCTGAGCCTCCTCGCAGCGGTAGTAAGAGATGCGACGCGGAAAACTTCGCTAGATCGACAACGACTACTCGAACTGCTCGAGCCCCTCGCTGCAAGAAATGGGTTTAATGACAGTGACGCAGAAGCGTTTCTTGAGCACATACTCACAGCCGCAGGAGTTGATGCCGTATCGCTAGCAAAGCAACTCGTCGCGATTCCAGGAATTGCGGACGCAATCACAGCAGCGTTCGCAACAAGACAAATCGCCACGCAAGCGAATAGAGCTCTGGCTCCGCTCGGCGAAATGGCGAAGCTAGTGAGCATCGCATCCCACAGTCGCGGGTTCGACGATGTCGGTGAACGGTCTCACCGGTGAACGAGCCGTACTCATCGAGCAGTGGAGTTGCGCAAGCCCTCAAAGACGCCGCGAAGAAGGCGCACGCCGCCGACTCAACCGTGACCGTGCAAGAACGGTTGCGGCAGGAAGAATTTCGTCGGTTCCTCAGCCGCGTCTTCGCTTCACCCACCTCCGACTGGATACTCAAAGGCGGCACCGGGGTGCTCGCACGCGTACCTGATGCACGGTCAACACTCGACATAGACCTATATCGCTCCGGATACTCGCTCGAACAGTCATTGGCTGAATTGCGCCGACTTGCTGAAGTCGACCTCGGCGACCACTTTCAGTTCGTCTACAGTTCCCACGAACTGATTCTCGCGGGTGATCAGCAGACATATACCGAAGGGATGCGCGTCACATTCGCCGTCTATCTTGGGGCTCAACAGAGAGACCACATAAAAATTGACCTCGCCACCGGAGCCGGGATCACGGGCGAGATCACCGTTCAACACCCTGCAGGCGCGCTTGATCTGCCACGCTTGAGGAGTGCACCGTATCGGCTGTACCCCGTCGTCGATCAAATCGCGGACAAAATTTGTGCAACATTAGCGACCTACTCAACAGGGGCATCCACGCGTGAGAAAGACCTCATCGACCTTGTGGTGTTCGCGACCACCCAGGAAATCTACTCAGACTCGCTACTGCGCGCTGTTCGGAGAGAAAGCGCGCGCAGAAAGCTACCCGAAATAGTTGCGCTAGTCGTTCCTCAATCGTGGGGCCCCGCGTATTCGCGAATGGCGCGCGCGACCCCCGCATGTGCTGAATCCACCACTATCGTTACCGCCATGGAACTGATGAACAGGTTCCTCGATCCAGTTCTCCGCGGGGAAATCGAAGACTCTCTCTGGAACCCGTCAAACAGAAGCTGGAGCGAGCTCAGCCCTCGAGCGGAATGACCGCAACTTTGCCCTTCACACCAGCCACGACGAGCACATGAGCTGCCTCAACGCCGTCGAGTGCGGCAACGATTGCCGCGACATCCGGCTCCCGCAGCACTGAATCTGCACGCTGAAGCACCGTGACCCGAGCTCCCGTGGAGGCACGAACGGCATCCACAATTTTGGAACTATCGCCAGAAGCGACGAGCGTTACACGACCGATGCGCTGAACGTGTTCCTCGGCAACATCAGAGTGGCGATCGTTTCGCCAAACCGCAAAATGATAGCCGGCAACCAGGAGCGTGGCCGTGAGCAACCCGAGAGCCTGACGTGAACGCTCAACGAAGCTTTCGCCACTGCCACTATCGAGCAAGAACGAGAACAGTTGAAAGCCGATCACGAGCAACGTGATGAGCGCCACCAACGCGCTGACACCAAAAATGATGACGAGATAGATGCGTCGGCCAGGGGTGGCAACACGCTCAGGGAGTGACGCCTGCAGCGGCTTCCACAACATCCACCACAGCACGCCACCCACGATCAGAGCACTGAGGCCGCCCAGCAGCAGACTGCGGATGTTGCCCTCAATAAGTGAACTACTCGACGTAGCGAGCAATGCGTTTACCATCACGCCAATACCCGACGCCGCATACGCGAGCGAAACACCGGCGCTCGCCAGCCGCGTAGCCGAACGCACCCCGGCCGAACGTCCCGATACAACACGGGCGTGATAAACCAGCACGAGAGCTCCAACGACGGCGTTAGCAATCGCGATCCCTAGAGGCTCAAGCGTTACAGCGATCGGCTGCGGCGACGCCGTTATCAGCTCAAGAATGGCGGTGAGCGTGACCATGATGCCCGCCGCAAACAGCGCAATCGAGGCGATTCCCGCAATAAAGACCAGTAGCACATTCGAAAAACCGTGCGATTGTTCCCTCACACCTACACGGAACCAATGCCACCACCACAACAGCGCACCACCAACAGCCCACACCAGCCCCTGCAAGACCAGCTGCCACACCGGATCGCTAATCACTACCGAGCCGAGTACCGCATCCACCGCAGAATCAATGAGTTGACCGAGAGCCCACACCACACCACCGGCAGCGTACGTGAGGCCAATAAGAGAAGCGATTGCGGGTGCCGCGCCTGGCAACCGGGTCGGAGCCTTGCTGGGGTGGCGCCACATCCAGTAATGCCACAGCCACACCAGCGCCCACACAATGCCCGCCGCGAGCCCATACGGTTGCCAACCATTGACAATGGCTTCTGCAGCCCACGTAAAGAGTGAAATTGTCGACACCAGCAAAGCCACCGTCGACATCAGCATGAGGTAAACAGGCCAGACAACGGATGCTCGGTCGCGGGCCATTGCCGCATCCCGCCACGTCAACCACCACAACAGAGCAGCTAGGGGCCCAGCGATCAGAGCAGAAGCCAACGATGTCGCCAGACCGTAATTATCGAAACTGACCTCGACACGGCTCGCCGAGAACAAGCGATCGAGGAGCCCGCTGACACCACTCGCGGCAATAATCACCGTCGTCGCGAGCAACAGGTACGTGATAACGCGGCGCACCGTTTGCACGCCCCCGACCGCCGGAGTCGGAATGCGCGGAGAAGCTGAACTGGTCGAGGTCATTCGCCTATTCCTTGGTTGTAGCAGAGGGTCAGATCCCACGGAGTTGTCTCAATCCGCCATGATCTGTCCTCGAGAACGAGGGTGAACACTTCTTCTGACACATAGCCTGATCCGCCGAAATCGCCACTGCCGCGCTCCATCGAGACCCGCACCACGGCAGTGTCATCGTTGATGATTGACGAAATGACGGTCATCCGCAGCCCCTGAATCGTGTTCAGGTCAGCTTTGTCGCAATTCTCACGCAGCTCGGTCGACAAAAAATCGCGCGCCGCCGCATAGTCGCTATCAACAACTGCCAGCGAATACGACTGCACAACCCCCTCCGGCGTTGTGGGGTCAACCTCCACGGCCCCGCCCCGGGTGAACACCACCACGAGAGCAATCACCACAATGGCGGCAATGATGGAAAGGATCGCGATGAGCGTCCTATCTGGTCGAACGGATTGCTGCGTCATGAGGACATCATCTACCCTCAGCGCCACTTAAACCACTGTCTTCGTGCCCCGTTCGGATCGTGTCCTGAAGCGTCGACGTGCCGCGCATCCCCGCCTACACCACCGTGGTGCCCTCACTCCAACCAAGAGGTTCGCGCAAAAATAATCGATATCGGCCAGCGAGCGAGTCACCAGTGACGTGACCCGATTAACGTAGCGAGCCGACTTGGTGGGGGTGAGGCCACTGGGGTGTTCTGGGGCATCTAGAATCTCCTGCGGGGTCGTCAGACGCTTCTGAATCACTTCCATTCGGGGCTTCATTATCGAGAAGCTGGGGGAGCTCGAAAAGAGAACTCGTGTTGGGTCCAGACGGGCCCCTCAACCGGTGGCGGTGACCTTGTGGTCACCGCCACCAACAGTTAAGGCTGGCTGCGAATTATGGAAATCGCGCCGGACTGATCACTCACTGTCGTCAGTTCGTGAGATTCGGCATCCGAGTCCACATCCGATTCGGCGTGGGATTCTGCATCACTTTCGCCGGCCACAATGAGGGTGTCGGTTGGTTCGTCACGCTTGATGGTGGTCGCCAGCGGAACCTCTTTCACGAAGGCCAGCAGCACAGCCGAGAGAAGCACGAGCGGCACCATGTAGAGGAACACCGGGGTCAGCGAGTCGTTGTACGAACCCACGATGATCTCGCGCACCGCATCCGGCAGGTCGCGCACTGCGGCAGGGGTTAACGAGTTGGTGTCGCCAGTGGCCCCAGCGGCAGCGGCCGGAAGGCGAGTGCCCAAAAGTTCCGTGAGGCGAGCAACGAAGAGACTGCCCACAACTGCGGTACCAATAGAGGCACCAATCTGACGGAAGTAGTTGTTCGATGCCGTCGCGGTACCCACTTGGGAGTTCGGGAAAGTGTTCTGCACAATGAGCACCAGAATTTGCATGCTCATACCTAGCCCCAGCCCCATCACCGCAAGGTAAGAGCAGAGAATCCAAATAGGCAGATCAGGGGTCATCGTCGAGAGCAGTGCCAAACCGATCGCCACAATTATTGACCCCGTCAACGGCAACCACTTGTAGCGACCCGTCCGGCTCACCAGTTGACCAGCCGTCACCGAACTCACGAGCAGAGCACCCATCATCGGGATCATCAACAATCCGGCCTGGGTAGCATTCACGCCCGTCACCATCTGCAGGTAGGTGGGCATGTAGGCGAGGGCACCAAACATGGCGATACCCGTGATGAGGCCGGATGCCGTGGTCAGAACAAAGTTGCGTTCCTTGAACATGTGCAACGGCATGATCGGCTCAGCCGCAGCGCGCTCCACCATGACGAAGGAGAATCCGGCAACGACGGCGAGAGCAATCAGGCCGATGATGATGAGCGAATCCCAGTCATACTGCGTTCCGCCCCACGTGGTGACGAGAACGATCGCGGTAGAGGTGAGAGCGAGCAGGATCATGCCGGCAACATCGATCGTCGGCTTGCGCTTCGAGGTCTTCGGAAGCTTCAACAGGGTCACAGCAGCGAAAATTGCGAGTGCACCAAGCGGGATATTCATCCAGAATGCCCAACGCCATCCGATGGACTCAGTGAACCAACCGCCCAATAGGGGGCCCGCGACGCTAGCGAGCGCAAAAACGCCACCGATCGCACCCATGTAGCGGCCGCGCTCTCGAGCGGGAACCACATCGGCGATGATCGCCTGCGAAAGAATCATGAGGCCACCGCCACCGAGCCCCTGAACGGCGCGACCGATAATCAGCCACGTCATATCGGGAGCAAGGCCACCAACGACGGAACCAATCATGAAGATCGAGATTGCCCCGATAAAGAGGCCCTTGCGACCAACGAGGTCGCCGAGCTTTCCGTAGACCGGCATCATGATTGTGGATGCCAAAATGTAAGCGGTCGTGACCCACAGCATGTGGTTGACGCCGTCGAGTTCGCCGACGATGGTGGGCAGAGCGGTGCTGAAAATGGTCTGGTCGAGTGCCGAAAGCAGCATCGTGACCATGAGGCCCGCAAACAAGAGCAAGATGCTGCGCTTTGTTGCCGGATCACTCGTGGTCATGACTTCGGGTTCATTGGTAGTTGTCATTAAAATGTGTTCAGTGTTTCTCGTGTAAGTCCGACCGCGCGAAGGTACATGGAGTCGATGTCGGCGGTAGCGCCATCAGCGATCCATTCCTTTACTGCGATTCGAACGGATGCGACGCAAGTGGCTACGGCAATTTCAGCGACCTGTTCGGGGTCGCGGGGAAGCGTTGCTTCTCGCTTGGTGAGGAATTCGACAACGGCGACAGCCATTGTGCTGTTCAGTTGCGTGAATTGGTGAATCTGTCGGCTCAACAAACGCGGGTGTTCTTGAACAAGAGCCATCCGCTGAGTTTTGAGCTGAGTTCGGGCGGCCATAGGGCCAAAGATGTGGAACATGGTGGAGACGATGGCAGCAACCAAGTCGTCGGTTTCTGCGCCGGCTACTCCGGCGTCGATCGCGCGCTGAACTTCGCCCATGTCTTGGATGCCGAGGATGGCATCCTCTTTACTCTCGAAATAGTTGAAGAAGGTGCGCGGCGAGATGTCGGCGCGGTCGCTGATCATGTCGACCGTGGCGCCATCAAGCCCTTCAGTCGTGACGATCTCGACCGCAGCGGTCTCAATTCGCAGTCGCGTTTCGAGTCGCTTGCGGTCGCGAAGACCGAGGGGAGGAGTATCAGGCACTCAGCAATAATTGCAGGGACTGCAAAAATGCACAACTGCAAAAAGCTGGGAGGATGCTCAGAAGATTTGCGGAATCGTCTCTGGGGCGAGTTGAACGGTCACCCACGAGCCGCGAAAGTTACCTAGAGCGCAAGCGATTCGCCGGGCTGCAGCACAGTGAAATCGCCGCCGTAGCCTGCCATGACATCCGTTATTCGGGCGGCCGACAGCGAGAGTCCTTTGTCAGACAGCACGGCGTCGTGCGTCTGAAATGCGCGCTTCGGTGCCAACTCAGCCACGTAATCCATGACCTCACTGATTTTCAACCACGGTGCACCAGCGGGGATTGCGGCGCTCACAACAGGCTTGGGTGGCACGGTAAATGAATCTCCGCCATACCAAAATTCACCATTGACGAGCACACCCAGGTTGTCGATCACCGGGATTGATTCGTGGATGACAGCGTGTTCGCCGCCGAAAAATTCGAGTGTCCAGACACCAATCCTTTCGGTCGCGCCGTCGACAACTGTCGTTACATTCCAGTCGCTGGCAGCGGCCGCGACACCGGCAGGGCCGAAGATGCGCACGTCGGGATTGTTTTCCCGAATGCGCGCAAGTTGCTCACTCGTCCAGTGGTCGGGGTGCTGGTGGGTGATCATGATCGCGGTCACGTTGTCGAGTTCCGGTAGTGGTTCCGTGAACCCACCGGGGTCGATGACGAGTCGTTGGTTTTCGTGCTCAAGAACGAGGCACGCGTGCTCATACTTGGTGACATTCATGTCCTGAGCCTAGACCGGTGATGTCAGTGGTGCATCCGATGTGAATCAGTGCGACATACTGATCAGGTGGAGTCGATCAAACCCCTGCGTCTTATTGTCGCGATCAACCCGACAGCGTCTTTTGGTAAAGGCAGACATGTTGGCCCCCAGGCTGTTGAGGCACTGCGTGCCCTCGGTCATGAGGTCACCGCTCTTGAGGAGCCGAACTTTGCGTTGCTACTGAAGCGCGGCCGCAAAGCTGTCGCTAAGAAGCCGGATGCTCTTCTGGTCGTTGGCGGCGATGGCATGGTCAATCTCGGCACCAATTTGGTGGCGAAGACGAAGGTTCCGTTGGGAATCATCCCGTCGGGAACCGGCAACGATATGGCCAGAGGTTTGGGCATCCCCTTTACGAACACGGATGCCGCTATCGCGAGCATCGTGCGCGGCCTCGGCCGGCCGTCGCGTGCGATCGATGCTGGCAGCGTTGCCTATGTTGATGAAGCTACGGGCACCCCGGCAACACGCTGGTTCGCGTGTGTGCTGTCTGCCGGGTTTGACGCCATTGTCAACGAACGCGCCAACCTAATGTCGTGGCCGAAGGGTGCGAGCCGTTATACGGTCGCTCTCATCATCGAGTTGTTGCGGTTGCGCGCCATCACCTACAAACTCACGATCGATGACATGGTGATCGAGACCACCGGTGCGCTCATTAGCGTCGGCAATAACGTGTCGCTGGGTGGTGGCATGAAAGTGACGCCGAATGCCCTCGTGGATGACGGTCTCGCTGACGTTCTTGTCGTCGAGGCTCTTTCGCGGTTGGCTTTCTTGCGCGTGTTCCCGCGCGTGTTTTCGGGCACGCATCTCAGTGATCCTCGGGTGACGGTCTATCGCGGAAAACGCATTCGCATTGAGTCTGAGGATGTCACGGCCTATGCCGATGGTGAGCGGTTTGCTGCGCTACCGATCGACATCACTATGGTTCCTGGCGTGCTTCGCATCCTCGACCAGCGGGAATAATCCGCCGAGGTTTCGGCCGCTGATAGTTACGCTGCAGGCACGGCTGCATCGGTCGCGATGCAGGCGTAGTCGGTCATCAGTACGTCGTCTTCTGTCGTACGTTCTGAGACGATGAACTCTTGATCGGGGCGAACGCCGTCAGCGACGGTCTCTTTGAATTCGCTAAATGTCTCGGCACAGGATGACGACACAGCGTTCTGCAGGCCACCAGCTTCACTGATTTCTGCTTTCGCTAGCTCGCCCTTGCCGATCACGATGTGGGTGTGAGCGGTGGCGCATGGAGCAACTTCAGCTTCGCTGAGATTGCTGCCGTCAACGAAGCTGAAGCAGTCTCCGACGAGCAAATCGGTGGAGCCGATAATAGAGGGCTCAAGAACCTGACCGTTATCGTCGCGCGCAAGTTCGGGATAAAGCAGCGAGCACCCCGCGAGGGCGGCGAGCACTGCGGTCGCAACGATGGTGGCAGTGGTGGCGCGCGTGATAGCAGTCAAGAATGGTCCTGTGGTTCGGAATTGGCAGTGGTGGAAAATATTGCCCCAAATTTGTGGCATACTTTTCTAGTTGTTGTGACGGCCCCATCGTACAGAGGCCTAGTACGCCGCCCTCTCACGGCGGTAACGCGGGTTCGAATCCCGCTGGGGTCACAGTAGCAAAGTTCCGGTCATGTTCGTTTGAACAGGGCCGGGACTTTCGTCGTTAAGCGGTCGAGCTTCGCGAACCCGCGCTGGCGGTCGTCGGTGGCAACTCTGTGCGCCAACGGCCGCCTGCACGGCCTTCTGCCCACCCTTAGCGCGCCCTACTGCGCTGTCTTGAGCGCCTCGTTGATCGCCTCGGGCAGATCCTCAACGCGTTGGGTATTGACGAGCTCATCGTTCACGAAAAACGAGGGGGTGCTGTTGACGCCAAGCGCCTGTCCGCCCTCGAAGTCTGCTTCTACGCGAGCTTGAGTCGCTGGATCGTCAATAGCTGCGTCGTAAGCATCGAGGTCAAGCCCTAGCTCGGCGGCATAGTCACGAAATACGCTCGCTTGCGAACCATCGGCAAAGCCCCACTCCGCCTGGGTTTCGAAAAGCTGCTGATACATCGCTTCGAATTCACCCTGCTGTGCCGCAGCCTCGGCGGCAATGGCCGCTTCCATCGAGTGCGGATGATTCGGCAGGGGAAAATAGCGCACAACATAGTTGATCTTGCCGTCGTAGTACTCGCGCATTGCCTCGACGTAGGGATAAAACTGGCCACAGGCGCTGCACTCGAAATCGAGAAATTCAACTACGGTCACCGCATCCGAATCCGCTGTGTCCAGATAGTGGGAGTCGCTTGCTACCGCCGAGCTTGGTGATTGCGCAGTGCCGCCGCTCGCGTCATTGGTGGGGCTGGTGTCTGCCGCGTTCACGGAAACGTAGATAAACACGCCTACGGCGAGAGCGACGAGCACACCAAGCGCAACCAGGGTAGGGACAAGGGCCTTTTTCATGGAGTCTCCGACTGAGATTTGACAGTGAGTTCCGCTCAAGGGTAGCCGGGAAGTCGCTCCGCAGCCTGTCCTTTGCCTGCAAGTCGCGCGACGCCGAACGGCACGCGGCAGCCCGAGCTCGATCGCGAGCGCGAGCGTTCTGGAGTAGGGCCCGACGTCGGGTGCGGTCGCTGTGGCAGCGGGTTCGCGCCAAAAAAAGCGATCGAGATTAGTCACGAAAGCACACGATGCGTAACAAGCGGTAGCGCAACGACATGAAGTCGACACAAACTCGACGGTCACTGAAATCAGGCACAGGATGTAGCCAACACCACCCAGAAAAGGGGGTCTACAACTGAGGAGAGCGACCATGTCAGACAGCACCATCACCAGCCACGCGATCGGCAATCGTTGGGCATCCATACCCCGACCGACCACGCCAGAGAGCTGGCTGCAACGCGCAGTTGAGGTGTCTGACATCCTCGCCGCCGACGCTAGTGATCGCGACGCCGCTAACCAGCCACCGCACGCAGAAGTGAAACTACTCAAGGACTCGGGACTTGTGACCGTGCTCGGGCCGATCGCGCATGGCGGCGGAGGGCAGTCATGGGAGACGACCTACAAGATCATCCGCACGATAGCTCGGGGCGATGGTTCAATAGGCCAGCTTCTTGGTTACCACTACCTGTGGGCGTGGGCAGCACGTCTTGTCGCCACGGATGAGCAGATCGCTGACATCGAGCAGCTGTACACCGAAAAGAACTTCCTCTTTGGTGGTGCCGTCAATCCCCGCGACTCCGATTTGACGGTCACGGAGGCCGGAGACGACATCGTCTTCACCGGTAATAAGTCATTCTCCACCGGCGGTGTCGTTTCGGATCTCACGGTGCTTGAGGGCATCCTCGAAGGCACCAACACCCACGTGTTCGCGATCGTTCCGACCGATCAGTCAGCTATCGTGTTCAATGGTGATTGGGACAATCTCGGCCAGCGCCTTACCGAGTCAGGTTCAGTGCAGATCAACGGCGTGCGCACGAGTTGGGCTTCGGCTTTGGGTTTCGTTAACAAAGAGTTCCAGCCGCTCACTTACGGCACCCTCAACGTTCCCGCCATCCAACTGGTCTTCGCAAATTTCTATCTCGGTATCGCCCAGGGGGCAATCGAGAACGCTTCGGCGTATACACGTACGAAGAGTCGCGCCTGGCCTTATGGCGGAGACAACAAAGCGCACGCATCAGAGGAGTGGTACATCCTTGAGGGCTACGGCCAATTGCAATCAAAGCTGTGGGCGGATGAGGCGCTGCTTGACGCGGTCGGGAGCGAAATCAGCGCGGTTTTGCATGCGCCTCGCGCGGATCTCACCGCACGACGTCGCGGAGAAATCGCTGTACGCATCGCTGCGGGAAAACTCCGCATCAGCGAAGACGGGCTTGAGACGGCGACGAAGGTATTTGAGCTGACGGGCGCGCGAGCATCCGCTAATTCGGTCGGCTTGGATATTTATTGGCGCAACTTGCGAACCCACAGCTTGCACGACCCAGCGCCCTATAAGAAGCGCGAGGTCGGTCAGTACGTGCTACTCAACGAGGTGCCGGAGCCTAGCTGGTATACCTAAGACCGGATGTCGATGCGTGCGCGTGGTTTGTCGACACTGAGCGGAACCTCCGCAAAGCTTGGCGAGAGTCGCGCCGCGCGGATTCCGTTGACGATAACGATGAGCTCGGCAAGCTCGTGCACCAGAACGACTCCTGCGAGACCAAGCGTTCCGGTGAGGGCGAGCGGAAACAGCACAACAATGATCGCTAGTGAAAGTGCGATGTTGCTGGTCATGATTCGTCGTCCGCGGCGGGCATGAGCCAAAGCAACGGGGATGAGGCGCAGGTCGTTGCCGGTGAAGGCCACATCGGCAGATTCAATGGCAGCCGCTGAGCCTGCCACTCCCATCGCAATGCCGACATCGGCGGTGGCGAGTGCTGGCGCATCATTGATACCGTCGCCAATCATCGCGGTTGGTGATTCTGTGGCGAGCGCTGCGATGGCGTTCGACTTTTCTGCCGGCAGCAACTCGGCGCGAATATCGGTGATTCCTGCCTGGCGAGCGAGTGTCTCGGCGGTGCGAGCGTTATCTCCCGTGAGCATGAGGGTGCGGATGCCCGCCTGCGCAAGTTGCTCGACTGCTTCGGCAGCCTCTGGCCGAAGTTCGTCGCGCACACCCATGAGCCCAATTGCTTGACCGTCTCGTTCCACGGCTATCACAGTCATGCCTTCATTCGCGAGGCGCTGCGCGACGGGGGAGAGTCCTGCGACATCGAGGAAGCGCACGCTTCCGGCTCGCACGGGCACGCCGTTGAGTGTTCCCGAGATCCCTCGCCCGGCGTCTTCGCGCACCTCGGTCGCCTCGGAATACTCGGGTCGTTCTGCGAGCACTGCATTCGCGAGTGGGTGTGTGCTGTGACTCTCTAGTGCAGCCGCGATGCTGAGCACTTCGGTGCTTGTCACTCCGTCAATGGTTTCCACGACGACAACGGTTGGACGGTTTTGCGTTAACGTTCCGGTCTTGTCGAAAGCAACGGTGCGGATGCTGCCCATCCGTTCGAAGGCTGCACCAGACTTGACGATTATCCCGAGCTTGCTTGCTGCGCCAATTGCTGAGATCACGGTGACGGGTACAGCGATTGCGAGAGCACACGGAGAAGCGGCTACGAGCACCACGAGGGCACGTTCCGTCCATAGTGCGGGTTCGCCAACGAGGAAACCGTAGCCGACGATCGCGGCGGCGACTCCCAAAACTAGGGGCACAAGCGGCCGGGCAATTCTGTCGGCGAGGCGAGCGCGCTCACCCTTGCGGTTATTTGCTTCTTCGACAAGTCGCACGATCGTGGTGAGGGAGTTGTCGGTGCCTTCAGCGGTTGCCCGGATGCGCAGAGTGCCGATTCCATTGATGGACCCCGCGAGCACGACGCTGTGAGCATCGACAGCGATGGGCATCGATTCTCCGGTTATTGCCGAGGTGTCGACACTGCTGCGCCCGCTTGTGACAATTCCGTCGGTGGCTACCCGCTCGCCAGCACGCACGATGAGGATGTCGTCGATGAGAATGTCGGCTACTGCAATCTGCGAAATACTCCCCTCGCGTTCCACGATTGCAGTCTCTGGCACAAGAGACAGGAGCGCTCGCAGTCCGTGGCGAGCACGGTCCATTGCACGATCTTCGAGGGCCTCGGCGATCGAGAAGAGGAAGGCGAGTGCGGCTGCTTCGGCAACGTGGTCGAGCGCGACGGCTCCCACGGCCGCAATCGTCATGAGCAAGCCAACACCAAGGGACCCGCGCACCAAGCGGCGGAGAGCGCCCGGCACGAAAGTGATTGCACCGGCAATCAAGCCGAGACTATAAAGGAGCGTCGTTGGCCAGCCGGTTACTCCCCACAGCTGCACGGTAAATGCCGCCACGAGCAAAAGCCCAGAGGCGGCAGGCAGTGCAAGAGCACGATCCGTCCACCACGGTGGCAGTGCATCTGCGCGCGACGGCGGCGGAGAGGCAATCGTCAGCATGGGAAGACTGTACAGCAGGCGTCCACCGCGATTGTTTCGGCTCGACGCGAAAGTCCTCTGCGCAACCTGTGAATTCGCAGGCAGCGCAGAAGTGTCGGTCAGCTATCATTGTGAACGCGAAGGGGAGTATCCCACCTCGTTGTACTCGTCAATACGAACCACTCAGTAGTGGCTCCGGGGCAACGGCATCCACCATTCAGCTGGATGCGGGAGAGACTTTCGAGACTTGCGGCACCTCGAAACCCCCGAATGGAAAATCTTGACCACTCTGCCTATCTGGTTCGAAGCAACTTCCCTGACGGTGCTGCTGATTATCCTCGCAGCCGACCTCGTCATGGCCTACAAGCGCCCGCACATTCCGAGCACGCGCGAATCTGCGCTCTGGGTTGGCTTCTATGTGAGCCTCGCGCTTATCTTCGCCCTCATGATGTTCCTCCTCGGCGATGTCGAGCAGGCCGGGCAATTCATTGCCGGTTGGGTCACCGAATACAGTCTCTCGATCGACAACCTGTTCGTGTTTGTGATCATCATGGGGCGCTTCTCGGTGCCGCGAAAGTACCAACAAGAGGTACTGATGGTCGGCATCCTGATCGCCCTCGTCTTGCGTGGCATCTTCATCCTGCTGGGCGCGCAACTGATCGAAAACTTCAGCTTCATCTTCTACGTCTTCGGTGCGTTCCTGCTTTACACGGCCATTCGCCAAGTGTTCGAAGATCACGAGGACATGGAACAAACTGAGAGCGGAATCATCCGTTTCTTGCGGAAGCACATCAACATTTCACCGGTATTCGATGGCGGAAAAGTGCGCACCGTGATCGACGGCAAGAAGGTCTTCACCCCGATCCTCGTCGTGTTTGTCGCCCTCGGTATCACCGACCTCGTGTTCGCGATCGACTCGATTCCCGCGATCTTCGGAATCACGACAGATCCCTTCATCGTGTTCACCGCCAACATCTTCGCGCTCATGGGGCTACGTCAGCTGTACTTCTTGCTCGGCGACCTCATCGACAAACTCGTATACCTGCACTACGGCATTGCCTTCGTGCTCGGCTTCATCGGCGTGAAACTGTTCCTCCACGCACTGCACGTGAACGAACTCCCGTTCATCAACGGGGGAGAGCCAGCACTGTGGGCGCCAGAAATTGGCACATGGACTTCGCTCATCGTCATCCTGGTCGCGATGGCGATTGCGGTCATCGCGAGCCTGGTAAAGATGAACCATGACAAGAAGCGGGAACTCGTCAGCGTCGACAACGACTAACGAGCGGCAAACTCGTTGTGGTGCGCGCCCGGCTCCAGCCAGACGCGCACTCTCTGCCTAGACGGTAGTGGCTAGTCGTGACTGCGCGAGTCGTTCTGCGGCGTCCAAGGTTGTGATTCCCTGGTCGGCTGCATCGCGGAAGATCGTGGCAACGGTCTCACCGATAGCCTCGACGCGCTTGGCGATTTCGTCAGCATCGGCATCCGGTTCTGATGCCATATCGAGGTAAATCACACCACCGCCGTTAACGACGAAGTCTGGTGCCCAGAGAATGCCGCGCTCGGCAAGTGCCTCAGCGCCATCATGCTGGGCGAGTTGGTTGTTGGCGGCTCCGACGACACCGCTGACGTTGAGTTCGCGGATAACGCGGGGGCTCAGAGCGCCACCCATTCCACAGGGAACGTAAATGTCTGCGACAACACTGTGGGCTTCATCCGCATCGACCCAGTTGGCGTCGAGTTCGGCAGCGAGTAGCTTGCGGTCGAGGTTGACGTCGGTGACCGTCAGCACAGCACCGGCAGCGGTCAGTGAGCGAGCGAGACGTCCGCCTACCTGGCCGAGACCCGAAATTACGAGGTGACGTCCGGCAAGGTCGCGAGTGCCGAAGAGGGCCTCGCAGGTGGCAAGAATGCTGGCGTGAACGCCGGCTGCAGTGGCATCTGCCGGTTCCCCTGCTCCACCCTGATCGGCGGGAAGGCCGCACACGTGTTCGGTGCGTTCGGCGACGATGGACATGAGCTCGGCGCTCGTACCAACATCTTCCGCCGTCATGTAAGCACCATTGAGGCTTTCGATGGCATCGCCGAGGTCAAGCATTGCGTCACGCTTCTGCGCGGGAGTAAGAACAATGCCCATCGGAACGTGGATGACCGACTTGCCGCCTCCGCGGTTGAGCCCGGCGGCAGAGTTCTTGAGAGTCATCGCGGCCGAGAGGCGCAGGGAGTCGGCTACGGCATCCGTCCAGTGCGGGTAGTTCCACATTCGTGCTCCACCCAGGGCTTGCCCGAGGACGGTGGAGTGGACGGCGACGCTAATAACGAGGCCGGAACGTTTGCCCGTAGAGACGAGGACATTCTCGTGTGAGAACTCCGCATTTTCGATAGCGGATACGGGGGCTTCTAACGTCGTTGACGCTTGCGTAATCATGAACTTCTCCTGCGAGTGGGCCTTGTGGGCAAAACAACAAAATGGCAAGTGGTGGTAGCGCGAGGGTGGTGCGCTGTGGCCAGCATACTGCCGACGCAGACAGAAGTAGACTAGAGAGATTGAGCCGCGCATTTTGCGGCACGATCGTCGATTCGAAAGAGGTGCGCTATGGGCAAGACCCTGGCAGAAAAAGTGTGGGATGACCATCTGGTCGTCAAGGGTGCCGATGGCACTCCCGACCTCATTTACATCGACCTTCACCTTGTGCACGAAGTCACGAGCCCTCAAGCATTCGATGGACTTCGGATGGCCGGGCGCCCCGTTCGTCGACCCGACCTGACCATTGCCACCGAAGACCACAACACTCCGACTCTCGCGATCCACAAGCCGATCGCTGACCTCACCAGTCGTACCCAGATTGAAACCCTGCGCAAGAACGCGAAGGAGTTCGGTGTGCGGCTGCATTCACTCGGCGACATCGAGCAGGGAATCGTTCACGTCGTTGGCCCGCAGCTTGGCCTCACGATGCCCGGCATCACCGTGGTCTGTGGCGACTCGCACACCAGCACGCACGGCGCCTTCGGTGCCATGGCCTTCGGCATCGGTACGAGTGAAGTCGAGCACGTGCTCGCCACCCAGACCCTTCCTCTTAAAGCATTCAAGACAATGGCCATCACCGTTGAAGGCGAACTGCGCCCCGGCGTCACCGCAAAAGACATCATCCTTGCTGTCATCGCGCAGATCGGAACCGGCGGAGGCCAAGGTTACGTTCTCGAATTCCGCGGAAGCGCCATCCGTGCCCTCTCTATGGAGGGGCGCATGACAATCTGCAACATGTCGATCGAAGCTGGCGCCCGCGCCGGAATGATTGCCCCAGACCAGATCACCTACGACTATCTTCAGGGTCGCCCGCACGCACCAGAGGGTGCCGACTGGGATGCCGCTGTTGAGTACTGGAACACGCTCGCCACCGAGGATGACGCCGTCTTCGACGCCGAAGTCTTCCTCGATGCCAACACGCTAGAGCCGTTCGTCACTTGGGGAACCAACCCCGGCCAGGGCGTCTCGCTCAGCGACAACGTTCCCGTGCCCGCCGAAATTGCCGACGTCAACGAACGCGCTTCCGCAGAACGCGCGATCGAATACATGGCGCTTGAGGCAGGCATGCCAATGAAAGACATCCGCGTGGATGCTGTCTTCATGGGCTCGTGCACCAATAGTCGTATCGAAGATTTGCGCGCATTCGCGTCCATCATTCAGGGGCGCAAGAAAGCGGATCACATTCGCGTCATGGTCGTGCCAGGCTCCGCGCGCGTGCGCATCGAAGCCGAAGCCGAAGGCATCGACAAGATCGTCGAAGAGTTCGGCGCAGAGTGGCGCTTCGCAGGCTGCTCGATGTGTCTCGGAATGAACCCAGACCAGCTGGCGCCTGGCGAGCGGTGCGCCTCAACAAGCAACCGCAACTTCGAAGGCCGCCAAGGCAAAGGAGGGCGCACCCACCTGGTGTCTCCACTCGTTGCCGCAGCCACCGCCATCCGCGGAACCCTCTCTAGCCCCTGGGATCTCGACAACAGCCCCCTGCCAGAGCAGATGGCGCTCGCCGCAACGACCGCTGAGGAGTCACGCTAATGGACAAGGTCACCACCGTCAGCGGAATCGCCGTTCCGCTCAAGCGCAGCAATGTCGACACCGACCAGATCATCCCTGCCGAGTTTCTCAAGCGAGTAACCAAGACCGGATTCGATGATGCGCTCTTCTTTGCATGGCGCCAAGACCCCGACTTCATTCTCAATCGTGAGCCATACAATCAGGGCAAAATCTTGGTTACCGGTTCCGACTTCGGCACGGGCTCTAGCCGCGAGCACGCTGTGTGGGCGCTTCGCGATTACGGTTTTCAGGCAGTTCTCAGTTCCCGTTTTGGCGATATTTTTCGTGGCAACTCTGGAAAGCAGGGTCTGCTCGCAGCCCAGCTAACAGAAGACGAAATCGAGACAATCTGGGCTCTCATCGAAGCAGATCCCGGGCTCGAGGTGACAGTCGATCTCGAAGCTCGCACGGTAACTGCAGGTGCTGCGCAGTTCACTTTCGAGATAGATGATTACACTAGGTGGCGTTTGCTCGAAGGGCTCGATGACATCGGCCTGACTTTGAGAAACGAAACAGACATCACGGAGTTCGAAAGCCGCCGAGAATCATGGCGACCTAAAACTTTGCCAGCGAAGTAGGGGTAACGATGAATCCATTGGCTCAAGATGCCACAGCGGCAGCCAAGCGAACCGGCTTGCTTTCCAACCAGATCATTATCAACGGCGGAAAGCCCCTTCGGGGACGCATCAACGTGCGTGGTGCTAAGAACCTCGCTACCAAAGCAATGGTCGCGGCTCTTCTCGCCGACACCCCCAGTGTGCTTAGGGATGTTCCCGCCATCAGCGACGTTCGCGTCGTCACCGGAATGCTCGAAGCGTATGGCGTTACCGTTACAGAAACGGGCGATGGCGAGCTGACCCTCGACCCTAAAAACGTGCTCAAGGCCCACTTTGCCAAGATTGACGCGCTCGCAGGTTCGAGCCGCATCCCGATCCTGTTCTGCGGTCCACTCCTGCACCGCCTCGGCGAAGCTCTCATTCCCGACCTCGGTGGTTGCCGCATCGGTGACCGCCCCATCGACTTCCACTTGGATGCTCTGCGAGCGTTCGGCGCGATCGTCGACAAGAGCTACGAAGGCATTCGCCTGACAGCTCCTGAAGGTCTTCACGGTGCGGACATCGAACTGCCGTACCCCAGCGTCGGAGCGACCGAGCAAGTGCTGCTCACGGCTGTACTGGCTAAGGGAGTCACCGAGCTCAAGGGCGCGGCGATCGAGCCCGAGATCATGGATCTCATCGCTATCCTGCAAAAAATGGGCGCCATCATCAACGTTGAGCCCAACCGCGTCATCTTCATTGAGGGCGTCGAGAAGCTCAGCGGCTACAACCACCGCGCACTGTTCGACCGCAACGAAGCCGCAAGCTGGGCATCCGCTGCTCTTGCAACCGGTGGTGACATTTTCGTTGAGGGCGCTAAGCAGCAAGAGCTCATGAACTTCTTGAACATCTTCCGCAAAGTGGGCGGAGCGTTCGATATTGCCGAAGACGGCATCCGGTTCTGGCACCCAGGTGGGCCACTCAAGCCGGTCGTTGTCGAAACCGATGTGCACCCCGGCTTCATGACCGACTGGCAGCAGCCGCTGATCGTTGCTCTCACGCAGGCGGAAGGTCGCTCTGTCGTGCACGAGACCGTCTACGAGAACCGTCTCGGATTCACCTCAGCGCTGATCGAGATGGGCGCCAACATTGTGGTGCACGAAGAGGGACTGGAATCAATCAGCCGTCGTGTTCCCCGTCGCCCACTCGAACAGGCCGCCGTCATCATCGGACCAACGCCTTTGCACGGTGCCGATGTTGAGATTCCTGACCTTCGCGGCGGCTTCAGCCACCTCATTGCCGCACTGACCGCCGAGGGGCAGTCAACTGTCAGCAACATTGGCATCATTGCTCGTGGCTACGAGCACTTCGTTGACAAGCTTGAATCTTTGGGTGCCGACTTCATCTACGAGGGATAACCAGCAGTGTCGTCAAGCCCAAAGGCGGGAGCACGCGTGAAATCTGAGAAGACAGCTGCATTTCGTCTGCTCGCATTCCTGCTGCTCCCCGCCATGACCTTCTTGGCGAAGTACACACTGCATGACGTGCACAACGTTCCCGCTCACGGCGCGTTCGTGATGTCGCCCAATCACTACAGCAATATCGATCCCATCGTGATTGGTGTTGCCATGTGGAAGATTGGTCGGATGCCGCGCTACATGGCCAAGGCGTCGCTGTTCACGGTTCCCGTTCTCGGGTGGTTGATGAAGAAATCGGGACAAGTTCCTGTCGAGCGCGCCTCGCGCAGTCGCGAAGGTGGCGACCCGCTCAAAGCCGCCCGCCACATCGCCGACCAGGGACTCGCCGTAGTGGTGTACCCGGAGGGCTCGCTCACACGCGAACCCAATATGTGGCCGATGCGTGGAAAAGCGGGAGCGGTGCGAACGGCGCTCGAAGCGGGTATTCCTCTGATCCCCGCTGCAAGCTGGGGCGCGCAAGAAATTTTGCCGCGATACTCCAAACGGATCAGCGTTTTTCCCCGTAAGACTGTTCACATTCGTTTCGGCGAGCCAGTAGACCTGTCAGAGTTTAAAGGCAAGCATTTAGATGCGCGCACGCTTGCTGAAGCAACGGAGAAACTCATGACCGCAATTACGGCCCTTCTCGAAGACCTTCGGGGCGAAACCGCCCCGAAGATGCGCTACAACCCGGCCGACCATGGCCAGAGTGAGGTTGGTCGTTTTGAGCAACGTTAACGCGGGACCCGATCATGCCCCCGCCCGCCGTGTAGCAGTTCTTGGCGCTGGTTCTTGGGGCACGACGTTCTCTAAAATTCTTGCCGATGGCGGCAACGACGTAGCGCTGTGGGCTCGTCGCCCTGAGCTTGCCCGCGAAATCTCGCAATCTAAGCGCAACAGTGACTACCTGCCGGGCATCAATTTGCCGCGGTCACTCTGGGCGAGCGACAAGCTGCACGAAGTTCTCGAAGGCGCAGAGCAGGTTTACCTGTCTGTGCCTAGCCAGTCTTTGCGCGAGAATCTGCGGATCGTTCGCGAGCTGATTCCCGAGGATGCCCTCATCGTCTCGCTCATGAAGGGTGTCGAAAAGGGCACTGGCGCGCGCATGAGTGAAGTGATTTTGCAAGAACTGGGTGTCGACCCCAACCGGGTTGCCGTGGCATCCGGCCCCAACCTTGCTCTAGAGATCGCCAAAGAGCAGCCAACAGCGGCAGTGATGAGCAGTGCGAGTCTTGAGACCGCGACCACCGTTGCGGTAACCGCACGCAATCGCTATTTCCGGTCGTTTGTCAACACGGATGTCATCGGCACCGAATTTGGCGGAGTCCTCAAGAACCTGATCGCCGTTGCGATCGGAATCGTCGATGGAGTCGGCTACGGCGAAAACACAAAGGCGTCGATCATCACCCGCGGACTTGCCGAGATGACTGATTTCTCGGTCGCTTTCGGTGCTCGGGCAGAAACCCTTGCGGGCCTTGCCGGCCTCGGAGACCTCATCGCCACGTGTGAATCGTCGCTCTCACGCAACAACACGGCAGGGCGCTTGCTCGGTCAGGGCTACAGCTTCTCTGAAGTCATCAAGCAGATGAATCAGACCGCTGAAGGTCTCTCGTCTGTTGCCCCCATTCTTGAACTGGCACTGTCGAAGGGCGTCGACATGCCGATCGTGAGTCAGGTTGCTGAGGTTTTGGCCGGTACGCTCGCTCCGCGGGATATTGCTCCGCATTTGACGACTGACGACCTTCCGCAGGGGGAGTAAACGATGACGGACGCGCCCACAACAACGGCCAAGTCCACGGTGACTGTAGTTCTCCTCTTTGGCGGTCGTTCTTCGGAACACAGCATCAGCTGCGCCACCGCAGGGGGCGTACTTTCGGCGATTGATCGTGCGAAGTACACGGTGATTCCGGTGGGGATCACGCGTGACGGCGCTTTCACATTGCAGCCTGACGACGCTGAGGGGTTTGCGCTGAACCCCGAGGCGATGCCCGAAGTTGCCGACAATGGCACTCGCGTGCACTGGCCGGATTCGTCGCTCTCGAGCGAGCTGACGATTACGGAAGCCGATGGCTCTACCCGCAGTCTCGGCGACGTTGATGTAGTGTTCCCGATTCTGCACGGCCCTTTTGGTGAAGACGGCACAATTCAGGGCCTCATCGAGTTGACAGGCCTGCCCTACGTCGGCAATGGTGTCCTCGCCTCGGCGATGGGGATGAACAAACACTTCACGAAACTCGCGCTCGAAGCTGCCGGTGTTGCCGTTGCTCCGTGGGTGACGGTATCTGCGGTGCAGTGGCAACGCGATCCTTCTGCCTGGCGTGAGCGTGCCTCGACTCTCGGTTTCCCTGTCTTCGTCAAGCCCGCTCGCGCAGGATCATCGGTCGGCGTCACCAAAGTTAACGCTCGGGCCGAGCTCGATGCAGCCTTTGCGACCGCTTTTGCCGAAGATTCGACTGCTCTCGTCGAGCAAGCGATGACCGGCCGTGAGATTGAGTGTGGTGTGCTCTCGGGGCGCGACGGCACGGATACCCGTGTGAGCGTTGCCGGGGAAATTGTTGTCACCGGGCGCGACTTTTATGACTTTGAGGCCAAATATCTCGACGTTTCCGCGGCCGAACTTATTTGCCCTGCACCGCTCCATGATGGAGAACTGTGGCAGATGCAACGCACCGCTGCTCGCGCTTTCGAAGCGATCGGGGGAGCAGGGCTCGCTCGCGTCGACTTCTTCTTTGACGGCACCGAGTTCGTGGTTAACGAAATCAATACCCTGCCGGGCTTCACGCCGATCTCGATGTTCCCCAAGTGTTGGGCTGCCAGCGGGATGAGCTATCCGGAACTCATCGATGAACTCATCGAGTTGGGGCTCGAAACCGTGCGCTAACCTGTCGTCTCTGACAGCGCAACGCAAAAACGATCGGGAACGATCTGGCTTACCGCGCCAGCAAGCTCAACGAGTGCATCGAACCCAGACACCTCGTCGCCCTCGACATCAGGGTCACCATCGCTATCAATGATCACTTGCACGGCAGGATCGCGGCCATACGTCGTGAAGACATAGTTCGGTGCATCGCTATCGTCACGCAGCCAGTCGACGCCATTGTCGGGAGCAGTGACGCAGGCCAACGATGCCGTCGGATCGGGCACGGCTACTCCGCAACGCAAGAGAACATTGGCTGGTTCCCCCCAAGCTCCAGTTCCCTGCGCGTTAGTCTCACGAATATCCAGACCCGCAACAGTGTCAGGCAAGCGCACAATAACTTCGGCGCAGGTAGGGTTCGCCGCATCATCCGCTGGCTCGAGAGCAACAATCGACGCGCATCCGGTTAGCAGAGCAACAAGCGGGACCACAGCGAGCATGGCCAAAACGGGGGTGCGGGTCGTCGATCTCATCGCCTTCAGGCTACCGTGAGAATATGACGAAAGACCGCGAGGGCGACCACCGTGACACACTCGGCCAGGTCGGGGAACTGGATGCCCTTAAGCGCATCTTTCCGCGGCTACCCTCCGCTGCCGCCGAACTAATCGGGCCCGGCGACGACTCCGCAGTGCTGGCAACGCCAGACAGGCGTGTGGTGATCACGACAGACATGATGATTCACGGCCCCGATTTTCGACTCGCGTGGTCGACTCCCTACGACCTTGGCTGGAAAGCTGCTGCCACGAACCTCTCAGACATCGCAGCGATGGGCGCAGTGCCCACTGGCCTCGTGGTTGCGATCGCCGCCCCCAACGACACCCCTGTCGCCTCGCTCGAAGCGATCGCCGACGGGCTCCGTGAGGGTTGCGAAGCGCTAGCGCCCGGCAGCGGAGTGATCGGCGGCGACCTCTCGGTCTCACCGGTGCTCACCATTGTCATTACGGCTTTCGGCGACCTAGAGGAGCGTGCGCCCGTGCTGCGGTCCGGTGCACAACTCGGTGACGTCATCGCGGTTTCTGGAACGCTCGGCCTCGCCGCCGAAGGGCTTCGTCTGCTCTTCACCGAAGGAGTAGTTGAGGGCGAACCGGATGCTTCAGCCGCCGCCTCGCTCGCGACGCAGTATCCCGAGGCCATCGCCGCCCAACTCCGGCCATCGCCTCCCATAGCGGACGGCAAAGCAGCATCGCTCGGGGGAGCCACAGCCATGCTCGACCTGAGCGATGGGCTCGCGATTGATGCCCGCCGTATTGCTACCGCGAGCGGTGTTGCTCTCGATCTGTCATCCGAGTCGGTGGGTGGCCGGGCGCAGCTTGACGGTGGCGAAGATCACTCGCTGCTCGCGACATTTCCGCAGGCGGTCGAATTGCCAGCGGGGTTCCGTGCGATCGGCCACGTTGTCGAGGGGGAGGGCCTTCTCGTCGATGGGGTCGCGTACACCGAGCGTGGTGGCTGGGATCCTTATGCTGGCTGGGATGGCGCTTCGGGCTGAACCCAGTAGAGCGTTGTGTCGCCGTAGTCTTTGCGGCGGTCGAGCTCGAGACCGGCGGGCCATTCGGGCTCAGGGTCGCGCGAACTGCGTTCCACAACGACGAGGGCATCGGGGCTGAGTTGGCTTGACAGCAGCTCTAGAGCCACGAGAAGTTCGGCGTTGCCGAGCTCGTACGGTGGGTCAATGAACACCAGATCCCATTGATCGCCGGATGTCTCTAAGAAGGTGTGCACGGCGCGGGCGGCGGTCAGAATGATCGGCTTTGAGCCGCGGGGAGCTTGTGCGGCGATGAGGGTCGCGTTCTTGCGGCAGGCATCGGCGGCACGAGGATTTTTCTCCACGAGCGTGACATGGGGTGCGCCGCGTGATGCCGATTCGAGGCCGAGGGCGCCGGTGCCGGCATAGAGGTCGAGAACTCGGGCGCCATCGATGGCGTCGCGGGCTTCGAGGGCCGAGAAGATTGCTTCGCGAAGGCGATCACTTGTGGGGCGCGTGCCCGCGCTGGGGACGGCAATGGTGAGGGAGCCAGCGTAGCCGGCGATAATGCGTGTCATAGCGTGTCGAGCCTAGCCGAGAGCCCTCGCGCACGTAGTTCAGTGCCCGGTGACAAGGGAACGCCGGTGGCCACCGGTACTCTGTGAGAGTGACCTCGCCCCTCGATCAGAAGCTCAGTGCCGTGCTGGGCGGGCGCACCGCAACCTCGATGCAGCGCGGGCTCGGTTTGGTGACTGTCGGCGATCTCATGACGCACTACCCGCGGCGTTATGCGCGGCGCGGTGAGCTCACTGCTCTGGCCCAGTTGCCGCTCGATGAGGCCGTCACGATCGTGGCTGAGGTTCGCGAGGTGCGTAATCGCCCGATGCGCAACAAGCGCGGGTCGATCCTTGAAGTGTCGATCAGCGACGGCACGGGCATCCTGACTCTCACGTTTTTCAATCAGGCCTGGCGAGCGAATGAACTGTCACCGGGCGTCCGCGGAATTTTTGCTGGCAAAGTCGGCCAATATCGGGGCACGCGCCAGCTCGCTCACCCTGATTACGAACTTTTTGATCGGGATGCGCTTGAGCTGAAGAAACCTGAGCAGGCGAAGGCGTGGGCTGAGCAACCCATTCCGATTTACCCGGCAACGTCAACCGTGGCGAGTTGGCAGATTCAGAAAGCGGTCGAGGTCGTGCTCGACACTCTTGGACCTCTCGACGATCCTGTTCCGGATGCCGTACGTCGCGAGCGTGAGCTGCTTCCATTTGCGAAGGCGCTTGAGCAAGTGCATCGCCCGAAGGTTGACTCGGATTGGCGAGCAGCTCGGGACACTCTGCGTTTTCAGGAGGCGTTCGTTTTGCAGTCTGCACTGTTGCAGCAACGACAGAGGCAGCGTGAATCTGAGGCGATTGCGCGCACGGCTGGGTCGCTCGTGGACGGTTTTGATGCGGCGCTTCCGTTCGTGCTGACTGGTGATCAGCAGACGGTGGGGGAGCAGATCTTTCACGATCTGGCCGAGCCGGTTCCGATGAATCGTCTGGTGCAGGGCGAAGTGGGCTCTGGCAAGACTCTCGTGGCATTGCGAGCGATGCTGGCGGTGGCCCAGTCGGGTGGGCAGTCGGCCCTGCTTGCGCCAACCGAGGTGTTGGCGCATCAGCATTTCCGATCCATCGTGCGCACTCTTGGCCCCGATCTTGCGGCAGAATTGCGCCCGACTCTCATCACAGGCCAGCTCTCCACGGCCGAGCGCAAGAAGGCGCTTCTCGCGAGCGTGTCTGGCGCCTCACGCATTGTGATCGGCACCCACGCACTCTTGGGCGATGCGGTGAGCTTCGTTGACCTCGGCCTAGTTGTCGTAGACGAGCAGCACAGATTTGGTGTTGATCAGCGTGAAGCACTGCGACTGAAGGGGGCCAAGCCACCACACGTTCTCGTTCTTACGGCGACACCCATCCCTCGCACGGTCGCGATGACAGTCTTTGGTGACCTCGATATTTCGTCGATCGCCGAATTGCCCGCTGGTCGCCAACCCATCAGCAGTCATGTGGTTCCGCTGGCCGAAAAACCCGGTTGGGTGTCTCGTGTGTGGCAGCGTTTAGCCGAGGAACTCGCTATTGGCAGGCAAGGTTTCGTCGTGTGCCCCGCTATCGATGCCAAGACGCAAGAGCCCGGCAGTGACCCTGCACCGGCAGCGGCTGATGATCCGGATGCCGGACCGCCGCGACCTATCGCCAACGTTACTGAGGTGTTGGCTTCGCTACGCAGCAACGAGGTGCTCGCAGGTAAGCGCATCGAGGCACTCCATGGCAAGTTGTCGAGCGACGAAAAAGATGACCTTATGCGGGCGTTCGCTGCCGGTGATGTCGATGTTCTTGTCGCAACGACAGTGATCGAGGTTGGCGTTGACGTGCCAAACGCTTCTGTGATGGTCGTGCTTGACGCTGATCGCTTCGGGGTATCCCAGTTGCACCAGTTGCGCGGCCGTGTTGGCCGAGGTGGCGTGCCGGGCCTGTGCCTGTTTGTGACTGCAGCGGAGGTGGAGTCGCTTGCCCGCGAACGTGTTGAGGCTGTGGCATCCACTCTTGATGGTTTCGAGTTGGCGAACAAAGACCTTGAGCTTCGTCGTGAAGGTGATGTGCTCGGCGGTGTGCAATCGGGTGGGCGTTCGAGTTTGAAGCTGTTGCGAGTGGCCAATGACGGGCAACTCATTACGGAAGCGCGGGAGGCTGCGCAGGCGGTCTTGGCTGACGATCCGACTCTGGCCGAGCATCCGGCGCTCGCCGAAGCACTCAAGCGTCGCCTCGATGAGAGTGCAGAAGCCTTCCTCGGCAAGAACTAACTCCCTGTGACCTTGCTGGCGAGTTTCCTCGTACAGCGAACTCCCACGCGGTGAGCAGCACTCAGCCACTATCGTTGAGGCATGAGTCGGATCGCTGTCGTTCCTGGGTCCTTTGACCCTGTCACCCTGGGCCACCTGGATGTGATTGAGCGGGCAGCAAGAACCTTTGACGAGGTGCACGTTGTTGTCGTGCACAACCCGGGCAAGACGGCGCTTCTGCCGATCGCACAGCGGGTTTCGCTCATTGAGCAGGCGGTGGCGGATGCACGGCTTGCCGGCAACATTCGGGTCACGAGTTGGAGCATGGGTTTGCTCGTCGACTACTGCACCGAGGTTGGGGCGAGTGTCATTGTTAAGGGCATCCGTTCTCAAGTGGATGTCGCGTACGAAACCCCGATGGCGATCGTGAACCGCGATCTTGCTGCTGTCGAAACAATTTTCATGCTGCCAAACCCTGAACACGCTTATGTTTCGAGCTCGCTTGTGCGGCAGGTTGCCGCTCTGGGCGGCGATGTTGCGCCGTACGTTCCGCGGTCAGTTTCTGATTTTTTGCAGGCGCCTCGCGAGTAGTACGGGCACAATGGGTCTATGACTCTTACTCTCGGATACAAAGCCTCAGCTGAACAGTTTGCCCCACGTGAGCTCGTAGAGATTGCGGTCGCGGCCGAAGCCCATGGCATGGAGAGTGTTGCGGTAAGCGATCATTTCCAGCCCTGGCGTCATGAGGGTGGTCATGCACCGTTCTCACTGAGCTGGATGGCTGCTGTTGGAGAGCGCACGAGCACGATTCGGATTGGCACGAGCGTGATGACCCCCACTTTCCGTTACAACCCTGCCGTTCTGGCGCAGGCTTTTGCCACGATGGGTTGCCTTTATCCTGGGCGCATCATGTTGGGGGTTGGCACGGGTGAAGCGCTCAACGAGGTCGCTACCGGATTCCGTGGTGCTGGCGCGCAGGACTGGCCCGAGTTCAAGGAGCGGTTTGCGCGCTTGCGCGAATCAGTGCGCCTCATGCGTGCACTCTGGACCGAGGATCGGGTGTCGTTCGAGGGAGAGTACTACTCCACTCACGAAGCCAGCATTTATGACCGCCCCGACCAGCCCATCCCGATTTACATTGCTGCGGGCGGCCCGATGGTTGCCCGCTACGCCGGTCGTGCCGGTGATGGTTTCATTTGCACCTCTGGCAAGGGCATGGAGCTCTACAACGACGCGCTCATTCCTGGCGTCAAGGAGGGTGCGGCTAAGGCTGACCGCAAGTTCGAGGACATCGACCGGATGATCGAAATCAAGCTCTCCTACGACACCGACGCCGAGCTCGCCCTCGAAAATACACGTTTCTGGGCCCCGCTTGCGCTCTCGAAGGAGCAGAAGCACGACATCACTGATCCGATCGAGATGGAGAAGGCTGCTGACGCGCTGCCGATCGAACAAATCGCTTCGCGGTGGATCGTGGGCAACGACCCAGACAAGATTGTTGAAGAGATTCGCCAGTATGTGGATGCCGGACTCAATCACCTCGTGTTCCACGCGCCCGGGGGCGACCAGCGTCGTTTCCTCGAGCTCTTCGAGCGCGACATCGCACCGCGATTGCGGGCGCTGTAGCGACTAGAGCGCGAAGTACTTAACGAACGATGGGCGGATGCGTGAAGCATCCGCCCATCGTTGGTGTGTGGCGTTGGCGCGTCGACAGCGGCGTGCTGACTAGCTTGTAACGGCGACTGTCTCGGACGATCGAGCCTGGTTCGCGGAGTTGGTGCTGACCTCAATCTTGCGAGGTTTTGCCTTCTCCGACACCGGGATGATGACGCTGAGTACGCCGTTGTCGTAGCTGGCGCTGATGTTTTCGCGGTCAATGCCGGCGCCAATGCTGAACTGGCGCAGGTAGGACCCGTAGCGACGCTCCTGCGATAGCCACTTGGCTCCTTCGCGCTCGCCGGCGGTGCGTTCGGCACGAATGGTAAGCAGCTGGCCATCGACGTCAACGTCGACGGAGCCGGGGTCTACGCCCGGAAGGTCGGCGGTGAGAACGTACTCGTCGGCCTGACGGTAAAGATCCACGGGCATGGGCTGGGTGCCGACGCGGGACTGGGCTGCAGCGGTGAGCCGGTCGAGTTCGGCAAAAGGATCAAATGACAGTGTCATGGGAAACCCCTTTCTCAAAGTTGAGTCACGGTGACTCAATAATCAGAAATTAGCACTCTCACCCCGAGAGTGCCAAGTCATTTCGCTCACAGTTCGCTGATAACGAAGCGACCGTCGCCGGAGCGATCCGGCGACGGTCGGGTGCGGCGCAATCATCGGATGATGAACCGCGGATAGTTCTGCTCAGCGCGAGTCCGGGCTAAAGCCAGGCGCTCGCGACGGAGTTGGTGTTCGGCCCGGAATTCAGCGGTTGCGATCAGTCGAGCCCGGTGAGGACGGCGGCTCCACGTGATGAGCGCAACGCCGAGATGCAGAGCAATTCGGTCGATGAGTCCCACGCGGTGCGCCGAAGTTGGGCGCGACTGGGCGTTGTTGCTGGGTTCGGGCGGATGGTTAGGGCGGTCCTTAGGGGCCGCCAGAGTTGTGTTCATGAGGTGATCTTTCGTGACAGAAGCTGATGCGGAAGGCGCGCAAAAGCGCGCCGGTTCGGGTGGCGACCCAACGTCATCCCTCGGCGATCGCGAGTTGCAGAAGAAGGAGAGATCATCGCGATGCGCTGGCGCTCCAGATGAGGTGGGCGCAGACTCGTCAGTCGAACGCAGTCTCGTGATGATCGAGTTGAGTCGTGTGCTCCGTGAGCGCCGCCACCGTCAGAACCGGTTGGCGGAGATCGCTAGCCGGTTAGGCGGAGAGGGTGCCGACGGAGCCGGCGATAGTCGGAATCATTCCGATAGTTGAAATAAACACGCGAGGCTCCTTTCGATTGTTGGCGTTTGCTCAGTGTAGAACTATCGCCAACTGAGAATCAAGACCCAATTTGGCGACGATCTATTGCCGGTGCTGCCAGTGCTGCCGGTGCTGGTCCATCAGGACGGGGTTGCCGTCTGGATCTTCGAGAACAATGCTGGCTGGGCCTTCGGCGGAATTATCCACACCGTTGATAATTGCCGCCGTTCTTCAGCATGAGCCAGCCCGGTGAACGGCCAAGTATCCGGTCAGCGGTTCGGGAATTCGCTGGTTCATCCGTTGTGACACGGCAGAGGCGCAGTCCGCGCGACAATAGACAGATGCCCGCCTCCGTTTCTGCGCCCCACATTGGCTATGCCGCAATGCTTGAGCGGTTTCATCCGCGCGACGTGTTGGCGTTTGCCCAGCACGCCGAATCACGCGGCTTTCGTGGGGTGATGGCCGCAGACCACTATCAGCCGTGGACGCCGCAACAGGGCCAAGCTTCCTTCGTGTGGAACGTGCTGAGCGCGCTTGGCCAAACCACGATAGGTGACTTAGGCACCGGAGTCACAGCGCCCACATTTCGTTGGCATCCCGCGATGGTCGCTCAGGCATCGGCCACTCTTGCCGCAATGAATCCGGGCCGGCACTGGCTGGGCCTTGGCAGTGGTGAGGCCATTAACGAACATGTGGTCGGCCAGTACTGGCCTGAAGCGCCCGAACGCATCAACCGCATGTTTGAAGCCGTCGAAATCATCAAGAAACTGTTCGCCTCGGGGCTGGCAGGCAAAGATGTGCGCCACGATGGTCAGTTCTACCGGCTGGAGTCGACTCGGCTCTGGACAATGCCCGAGACCGCACCCGAGATCTTGGTCGCCACCGCCGGTCCCGTCGCAGCCAAACGCGCAGGGAAAACGGTTGATGGGCTCATCACCGAGGCCGCGCCGCTCGAAAAGATTGACATGCTGCTCAAACGATTCGCTGAGGGTGCACGTGAAGCCGGCCGTGACACTGCACAGCAGAGCCGCGTCTTGAGACTGCATCTCAGTTGGGCGGACACTGACGAGCAGGCGATGAAGAACGCCATCACCGAGTGGCCTAATGGTGGTCTGCGATTCGCAAAGAACGACATCCGGTCACCATTCGAGCTTGAACAACTCGCCCGAATGGTTCGTCCTGAAGACTTTGAAGGCCGGATGCCCGTCAGCGCGGATCCTGACGTGCACCGTGCCTACATCCAGAGCTACCTAGACCTCGGTTTCGACCGCATTTACCTCCACAACGTTGGTCGAAATCAGCGGGAATTTCTTGATGTTTTCGGTCGTGATGTGCTTCCCTCATTGCGCAAATAGTGTCGCGGTCGCCAATGCCGCAGACTAGACACGTGAGAATGAGCGCCTGGGCCGTGCCCGGCATCCCCGAAATTATGTCCGGTGACGACCTCGTGCAGGTGATATCGGCGGCATTGATTGCCGACTCGAACGATTCGCCGGACGGTGGGCTTGAGGATGGCGACATTCTCACGGTCACCTCCAAGATTGTGAGCAAGGCCGAGGGTCGCGCAGTGAAGGCGGCTGATCGTGAGCAGGCAATCACCGACGAAACCGTTCGTGTAGTGGCGTCACGGGAGCACCCCAACGGTGTGACCCGCATCGTCGAGAATCGCCTCGGGCTGGTGATGGCTGCGGCCGGTGTCGATTCGAGCAATACGCCCGACGGCATCGTGTTATTGCTTCCGCTCGATCCCGATGCGACTGCTCGCCAATTGTGCTCGGCGCTTCGCGAACGCTTCGGTGTGCGGATTGGCATCATCATTACGGACACCGTTGGCCGACCGTGGCGGCGAGGTCAAGCCGATATTGCGATTGGTGCTGCGGGCATCCGCGTTCTCGATGACCTTCGCGGCACCGTTGATGCGTCGGGGCGCCCACTTGCCGTCAGCGTTACTGCCGTTGCCGATGAGATCGCTGCAGCGACAGATCTCGTGAAGGGCAAGGCCGGGGGATTGCCTGTTGCTGTGGTGCGCGGCCTTGCGCAGCACGTAGTTGAGATCGAAGTGCCGGGAGCACGTTCGCTGGTGCGCGTTGGCGCGGACGATATGTTTCGGATGGGCACCAAGGAAGCGTGGTTGGCAGGCTTCGACGAAGCTCACACCGATGCCGACGTCGACGGCGATACTGGCTTCACTCGCGGTCAGCACAACCGGACCGACCATAAAGAAGATTAATACTCGACTGTGAGTCTGTTTGCCCCTATCCTGATCCGATGGGGAGTCTGATTTCGCTTGCGTTCTTCGCGTTGCTCATCGCGGTTCTGATCGACATCATTCTGATCGACGAATGGCGCATCAAGCACCTAGGCAAAATTACGTGGATCTTCTTGGTGATCTTCCTGCCCCTGATCGGCAGCATCCTCTGGTTCGTGCTTGGTCGCGAATATGCTCCGGCCACTCAATCCAGCAGTTTCGGCGCTCCCCAACGTCGCGAATCCTTACCCCCGCTAGACACAATCAACACCGAAGCTGAGCTTGCCAAGCTCGATGCGGAGATCGCATTTTTTGAAAATCAAAAGAAAATTCGCGATCTTGAAGAGAAGCTCCGCGAGCGTAAGCAATTGCCGTAGTGCTCTAGCGCTGGCAGACTCAACGAATGGATGATGTGACTTCCACACCGATGCCCGATGACGTGTTCCATGATCACTGTGCTGCCATTGTGCGCAGTGTTTCGACGGTGATCGACGGCAAAGCTGATGCCGTGCGCTTGGCGCTTACGGTACTTCTGGCGGAGGGCCATCTCCTCATTGAGGATGTTCCCGGAGTTGGCAAAACCATGCTGGCCCGGGCCCTGGCCCGCACTGTCGACTGCTCGGTTTCGCGAGTTCAGTTCACGCCAGATTTGCTACCCGCCGATATCACCGGTGTTTCGGTCTACAACCAGAACACGCGTGAGTTCGAATTCAAAAAGGGGCCGGTATTTGCGAATATCGTGATCGGCGACGAGATCAACCGGGCCAGCCCGAAGACGCAGTCTGCGCTCCTCGAATGTATGGCGGAGTCGAGTGTGACCGTTGATGGCCACACTTACGAACTGACGAGCCCATTCATAGTCGTTGCCACGCAGAATCCGATCGAGATGGAAGGAACGTATCCGCTGCCCGAAGCGCAGCGAGACCGTTTCATGGCGCGGATTTCGATGGGGTATCCGGATGCGGAGTCCGAGTTGGCCATGCTGAGGTCGCGCGAGCTCTCGAGCCCACTTGATTCGCTAACGCCCGTTGTGAGCGTCGAGCAGTTGCGCGACTTGATTGCCACGGTGCGGCGAGTATTTGTCAGCACCGCGGTGGAAGAATACGCCGTTGCTATTGCTCAGGCGACGCGTCGTGATCGTGAGGTTCGGGTGGGGGCGAGCCCTCGGGCAACGCTTCACCTTGTGCGGGCGGCGAAGGCCAGGGCGGCTATCGACGGTCGCGATTTTGTTCTTCCGGATGACATTGATGAACTCGCCGTGACTGTGCTCGCACACCGAATGATTCCGGCTCGCCATGCTGGTGACACTGCTGCGGTGCTCTCGGGTCACTCGATCGCCGATGTGATTGAGCGCATTGTGGCTGAGACTGCCGTTCCTGTTATCGCTGCCGCTTCCTAGATCACTCATCATGCCCCGCGCAGACTTTCGGCGATCTATCCGCATCATTCTTGGCGGTGCCCGTCTGACGCGCCGAGGAATTGTCTTCGTGGTGTGGGGGATAGTGACGGTTCTTCTGGGTTTCGGCGTTGGTATGCCAATTTTGTTATATGTCGGATGCTTCGCGGTTGGGTTGCCCCTTGTAGCGCTGTTGTTTGTGCGAACTCGGGAGTCGGCGCTGAGCGTTTCTCGTCGTTTTTCGTTCCCCGTTGTTGAGGCGGGAAACACCACTGCGGTAACCCTGCGCGTTGATAATCATTCACAGCGAGCGACTTCGCCTGTGCGGTGGCGAGATGCGTTGCCGTGGCGGCCCTGGGTGACAGACAGCGGTTGGCTTCCGCGGTTGTCGGTCAAGACTCGCTTGGCGAGTGACCGCAGCGCGGCGCAATTGAGTTATTCATTGACGCCAGCCAGCAGGGGAATTTTTGAGATCGGTCCTCTCGTCGTTGAGGCAACTGATCCATTCGAGCTTGCGTGGGGCGCCTGGAACGTTGGCTCCGAGTCCTCGCTCATCGTGACTCCGCGGGTCGCACAACTCGCAACGAGTGCTCTTGTTGCTCAGTCGGGTGACGGTGAGGCACGCGTTGTCCAGCGCCGGTCGGCCGGCGATGATGACGACGCAATGACGCGCGAGTACCGGCGCGGCGATGCGATGCGCCGGGTGCATTGGAAAGCATCCGCCAGACACGGCAGCTTGATGGTTCGCCAAGAGGAGCAGCACAGTTATCCCGAGGCCCGAATCATTGTCGATACCCGATTGGAGGGTTATCCCGATGCGAGTCGGGCAACAGCACTGCGGGCTGTTGGCGGCGACCGGGTATCGCCGGCGCACAGTGCCCGCTTTGAATGGGTTGTTGGCATGCTGGCATCCGCGGCGGTGCAGTTGCGTCGAGAAGGATTCCTTGTTCAGATCATTGAAACGGGGCAATCGCAGTTGACGGATGCCGCAACGCTGCACCGCAGATCGTCTGCTGAGCAAGAATTGCTGACTCGACTCGCGGCTCTGGCTCCGATTGAAACGCCGGCCGACTGGTGGGGTGACCCTGCATCTCGTTCGTTCGCGCGTGGTCCGGTCATCGCGTTGGTTGCACGGCCTGAACCGGCGACGATTGATTACCTCGTGAGTCAATCGACCAGCACTGTGCTCGCGGTGGTATTCATTGTGGAATCGACCTCTAGTTTTGGCGATCGGGAGCGGACGAACGCACCGCAGCGTCCGCCTCTCGCGGTGGAGCTTCGTGCCGCAGGCTGGAGAGTCATCTCGGTGCAGTCGTTTGACGATGTCGCTGACGCCTGGAATCTGTTCGTCGCGGAATCGATGGTGGCGCGTGAACGTCACTGATAGCGCACGTTTGGCTAGCATCGAGCGCCACACCTACCGGCTTCAACTGTGGTCGATGGCCGGTGTCATGGCGTTGGCTGTTGGCATCGCAGCCGGCAGCCTTGGGGCCGTGCTGACGGAGGGGGCATGGTGGTTCCCGTTCATGGCAATGGTGATGGTGATGTTAGCCACCGCCGCTGCGGTTCGCGGTGTGACCAAGCGTCGTCTTGTCGGCACGATCGCGGCCTTCTTCTCTGGAGGAGTCATTCTCATCCTGATGTTTGCGGCCGACACGGCGATTGCCGGGATCATCCCGACGGGCGAGACTTTTGCCCGCTTTGCGCAACTCGTCAGCGACGGCGATGAGTCGATCGCGAATCAACGTTTTCCTGCGGACGCCGAAATTGGCATCGTCTTTCTGATCTGTTTGGGTGCGCTAGCGGTGACGCTCGCCATGGATGTTGCAGCCTTCGTGCTGCGCAAACCGGCGTTAACCGGCATCCCGTTGTTGATTCTGTTGCTGGTGCCAAGTCTGGTTCGCAGCGAGTTGCATGATGCTTTTGTCTTCGCGACGACGGCGCTGGCGTATGTCGCGATCTTGTTGGTTGCTTCTCAACGGGCCAGCGTGCGCACAGCGTGGCCTTTAGTGGCGGTAGCTCTCGTGATTTCGCTCATCGTTCCCGTGTTGCTGCCGAGCGTTGAGCCTGCGGTTGACGCGGGAAGTCGTCCTGGCCTGATCTCGACTGGCGTGAATCCCATCATCAACCTGAGTAGTGATCTGCGGCGTAACGCACCCCTGCTTGCGCTGCAGTACACCGCTGAGGGCACGGGCGAGTACCTCCGGGTTGCCGCCCTCGACACGTTCGACGATGACACGTGGCGGCCATCGGAGAACGACGATGCACGTAGTGATGCGATTGACACGTTCCCCGAGCCTGCGGGGCTTACGCCAGAGGTGCCGCGCAGCGAAAACATGATGCAGATCGAAATTGAGCGCATCCGAGGTAAATATTTGCCTGTTCCCTATGCGACGTCTGGCATTTCGGGGCTGGATGGCGAGTGGAGTTGGGAACCAGAGGGCCTCACCGTTTCCACTGTGGATGCCAACTCAAAAGATCAAGCGTATGAAGTGTCGTTCGTCACACCAGCGCCATCGATCGAGCAATTGAAGGCGGCTCCGACAGTGCTGCCAGACGGTTTTGACAAATATCTGGCGCTACCCGAGACGCTACCGGCCGTTGTTGGCGAGACGGCGCTTGACGTGGCTGGTGACCTGCCTACGCGTTTTGATCAAGCGCTCGCTCTTCAGTCGTTCTTCAAAGACACCGATTTTGAGTATTCCGAGAGTGCGCCGCTCACCGATGACTACGACGGTTCTGGGGCCGAGGTCCTCGCCGAGTTCTTGAGCGCGCGCAGCGGCTACTGCGTGCATTTTGCCTCCGCTATGGCGGCGATGGCCCGCACTCTCGACATCCCTGCCCGCGTCGTTGTCGGGTTCACGCCCGGTCAAAAGAAAGCAGATGAGGAAACCGACGAGATTCGGTTCGTCGTGACGACAGACAATTTGCACGCGTGGCCGGAGTTGTACTTTCCGACCGTCGGGTGGATCCGGTTCGAACCAACGGTCTCTGTGGGCACTGAGCCCCGGTTCGCGCAAAGCATCGTTGACGATCCCAATACGCCAGACGTAGATGAGTCCGAACCAGAGCCTGCCGCAACGCCAGCGCCCACGCCGACAGCGACCTCCGGAGCCCGCCCCGATCTCCCTCTTGATGAGCAACCGAGTAGTTCACCGACTGGCCCCGTTGCGGTATCCCCGTTCTGGTGGTTGCTTCTCGCGCTACCGGTTCTCCTGCTGATACCAGCGCTAGTGAGGGCGATTCGTCGTGGGCTGCGCTTGACCGCCGTCTCTCGAGGAGGCGTCGTTCCGGCCTGGCGCGAAGTACGTGACACCGCCCGAGATCTGGGGCTAGCCATTAGTGCAACCGCCACCCCGCGCCAGCAATATGAACAGATGGCAGCTCAGCTGGGTTCGTCGAGTGCGAGCGCACTGGCAAGCCTTCTGACCAGTGTCGAAGCTGCTGCCTTTGGTCCGCGCGCGACTGCGTTGCGGCCAGCGGCTGTGAGATCGGCGCTGACGTCGTTGAGGTCCGCTGCGAATTGGCGAGCGCGGCTGCGGGCACGCTGGGCACCGCGCACAGCGTTTGGGCCGGTCCAACGGTCCCGCTAGGCGGGACTAAAACCAATGACCGGTTTGCCAGTAACCGGGTTGTGAAGAATTGAGGCTCGCACGCCGTAGACGTCAGCGATAAGCGCTTCAGTGAGTACCGTTTCGGTAGGGCCAGCAGCCACAACGCGACCGTGCGAGAGCACGACGATGTGATCGCAGTAGCTCGCGGCGAGTGACAGATCGTGCAACGCCGCCAGCACGGTAACCCCGGTGGTGCGGAGCTCTGCGAGCAGCTCGAGGACCGCAAGTTGCGCGGCAATGTCGAGGTGGTTCGTTGGCTCGTCGAGCGTGAGCAATTGTGGTTGCTGAGCGAGCGCCCGAGCGAGCATTACACGCTGCTTTTCGCCGCCAGAAAGACTCTGGAATTCTCGGCCCCGAAAGTCGGTCATACCCACGGTGGCGAGGCTTTCGGTGACGACAGCTGCTGACTCGGCGGAATCCGCTTCCCACAGTGACTGGTGGGGGAGTCGGCCAAGCTGCACAACCATGTCGACGGTGAGCGATGAGTCTGTGGTTGCATCCTGCTCCACGAACGCCGCCAAACGTGCGCGTTGTCTTCGCGGCATCCCGAGGAGGTTTTCTCCATCGAAGTGAACGGAGCCGGATGCCGGAACCTGCACGGCGGTAAGCGCACGCAACAGGGTGGACTTTCCGGCACCGTTTGGCCCGACGAGCGCGCTCAGCGAGCCGCGGGCGACGGTGCAGTCGACATTGTCGATGAGGAGGGTGCCGTCGATCGTGACGCTGATGCGTTCGCCAACGAGGCCATTCTGCTCGCTCATGTTGAACTCTTTCGACGAGTGAGCAGGAAGGCAAAGATGGGAGCGCCGATCATCGCGGTCACGATCCCCACCGGGATCTCTCGTGGATCAAAAAGCGTGCGGGCGAGCGTGTCTGCCCAGACGAGGAACACTGCCCCCAATAGTGCGCTGAGGGGCAACAGCGCTCGATGGCCGGGCCCGACGAGCAGTCTCACGGCGTGAGGCAAGATGAGTCCGACGAATCCGATGGAGCCGCTGACTGAGACCATGGCTCCGGTGACGAGCGCAGTCGCCGCGAGAAGCCCCCACCGCGTCGCGCTGACGTTGACGCCGAGCGACGCGGCTTGCACATCGCCAAACGCAAAAGAATCGAGCAAGCGCCCCGTGAGCATCACCGGGATGCCGACAACAATGATCGCTGTCATTGTGATGGCGACAGCGGGCCAGCGTGCACCGCTCAGCGAACCAAGCAGCCACGAAAGAACTTCGCGGTAGGAGTCACCGGTGACCGTCCAGAAGATCACAAAGCTCGTGATTGCGGAGGCGAGGGCCGAAACAGCAATCCCCGCAAGCACAGTGCGTGAGGGAGTGATCGAGCCAAGCGACCCGGCGAGCAGCAGCGTCAACGTCAGCGCAAGAAGTGCACCCACGAACGCCGCCAACGGCAAAAGGATGGCCGCGCCGAGCAGCAAAACCGAGACCGCACCAAGCGCAGCACCAGAAGACAGCCCGAGCAAATACGGGTCGGCAAGCGGATTGCGAGTGATTGCCTGCATAACGGCACCGCTTAGCGCCAACCCGGCTCCAACCGCAGCCGCAGTGAGCACCCGCGGCAACCGCAATTGCCACACAATTCCATCGCGCAGCTCCGTTAACGGGCTCACCCCGATGCCGAGATGGCTGCCGATTGACCGCCACACCTCATCAAATCTGATGTCGGCAGGCCCGATCGTCACCGCAATCGTGATCGACACCAGAAGTGCGACCCCGAGAGCGGCGCCGAGCGCGAAGGGAGAAACTTTAGCCATCGAGCTCCGCAATTTGAGCAGTCAAACTTTCTGCTGCCTCTACGCTGCGCACGCCAGCTTCACTTGCCGCGAAGGGCACCACGAGGTAACGGCCAGCCTTCACCGCGCTGAGGTTTGCGGTTGCGGGGTTCGCCTCGAGAACGCCGATCTTCTTCTCGGCACTGTTCCAGGCGGCATCCACCAGCACGATGAAATCGGGGTCAGCGTCGACTACGGCTTCCCAGTTGTATGGTGCCCAGGTGGCATCCACATCGGCGGCAATGTTGGTGAGGCCGACGGTGTCGAGCAACAACTGCGGGGCACCGATTCCGGCGCCAACGTAGGGGGTGTCAGACCCGGACGAGAACCAGAGTGCTGTGCGCGAATCACCGTTGGCATCGATTGCTGCGAGTCGATCACGCTGGTCGGTGATCAGGTCGCTCGAATCGACGCGGAAAATTGAGGCAACAGTTTCGATGTCGTTAAACACGTTGTCGAATGTCAATTGTGCGGGCTGTTCAGCGCTCTGGCAGGCGGAGGGTGCCACAAAGGTGTTGATGCCGAGCGCGCTGAGGTCGGCACGTTCACCGGCACCATCAGCGCTGAATGTTGATTCCCAGCCGGCGAAGACTAGGTCGGGTTCACGGTCAAGCACGGCCTCTTCGCTGGGTACGCGCTCCGCGATCGAGGTGAGTCCTGAAGCTTCGGATGCCCATTCCTCGGGCACCGGACCATCCTGGAATGCGGTTCCAATGATGCGATCGCCGAGCCCGAGCGCCAGCAGCAGCTCAGTAGTGGACGACTTGATGGTGATCACGCGTTCTGGTGCGGAATCGAAACTCACATCGAAACCGCAATTGCTCAGCTCGACGGTGTCGGTTGAGGAGTCGCTCGACGGAGCTGTTGACGGGGTGGCGGTAGCCGCGCATCCGCTGAGAGCAAAGAGTGAGACACCGGCGACAAGCGCGGTGCGGGAAAGTACAGACAAAGGGGGCCTCCGAAAAACCGTGAATTTCGGCGCTGGGCGCGCGGAACAGGGTGAATAGTGTTTCGAGAAGACCGGCAGCCCAATCCTGGGCAAACCAACCACGCCATACCAAGCGCACGGGTCTGTAGAAACCATCCTATTAGGGCGGAGATGCCGTGGTCGCCCCTCATACGAGCACCGAGTGGCTGTACGATCGCTGACCGGGGGCGACAGCGAGGCTGTTGCGAGGGTAGAATTGACGATCGTGTCTAGAATCAACGAGAGTCCGTATGCCGTGTTGGTGCGCGATCTCATGCACCGCCCAGGTGAGATGAGAGAGCACTCGCTCGACATCGTCGTACCCGAAACCTTTGGAACCACCGTAATTGAGGTTCCCCAGGGCGCGGAATTGTCCATCGATGGCCGTTGTGAATCACTTCATGACGGTATTTTGGTGGATGCCGTTGTCGCGGGAAAAGCTAAGGCAGAGTGTGTTCGCTGCCTCATTGATGTCACGCTGCCGGTTCGAGTCGAGTTTCAAGAACTTTTCGCGTATTCTGAGGACGAAGCTTTCGACTACACGGTTATCGACGAATACATCGATCTAGAACCTGTAGTGCGGGATGCGGTGGTTTTATCATTACCGTTCCAGCCGGTCTGTCAGAAGGATTGTCTTGGCCTGTGCCCTGAGTGTGGGGTTCGGTTGCTCGATAATCCAGGACACGAACACGAAGCGCCGATTGATGCCCGCTGGGCAGCGTTGGCTGGCCTCCAAGATTTCACGCAAGACTCGCACGATCACGATTTGAACGACGCGAACGATTCACCTGAGACCCAAGAAGAAAAGAGTTAGTCATGGCAGTACCAAAGCGCAAGATGTCGCGGGCCAGCACCCGCATGCGCCGCGCCCAGTGGAAGGCAACCCCTCCCACACTCGTCAAGACCGTTGAAAACGGCAAGACCGTTTACAGCCTCCCGCACCGCGCCAAGGTAGTCGAAGACTCCGCTGGCACGCCTCTGTACATGGAGTACAAGGGCCGCAAGGTAGCTGACGTTTAACTAGTTTCCTTTTCTCGGGTCACATCATGGCGGTCACGGGCTCTAGCGCACCGGCTGAGCTCTCCGCCGTGCTCGGGGTCAGTATTGACCCCGATTTGCTTGTGCTTGCGCTAACGCATCGCTCTTTCGCGTACGAAAACGGCGGCATTGCCAACAATGAGCGGCTCGAGTTTCTTGGTGATTCAATTCTTGGCCAGGCGGTTACGGTCAAGCTGTATCGCGATAACCCGGATCTTGATGAGGGCGACCTTGCCAAGCGCCGGGCTAGTCTCGTTTCTTCTGTTGCGCTTGCCGAAATCGCGCGCCAAATTGGGTTGGGCGCCTTCATCCGTCTTGGCAAAGGCGAAGAGCAGACTGGTGGCCGCGAAAAGCCGTCGATTCTGGCAGACACCGTCGAGGCGGTCATCGGTGCCGCCTACCTTGATCTGGGCGGTGACGAAGCAACTGCGCTCGTCTTGAGACTTGTGGCACCGCTGTTGGCTGATCCTGAACGTTTTGGCGCCGCCATGGACCCGAAGACGAGTCTTCAAGAGCTCGCAGCAAAAATGGGTCGTGGTGTGCCCGACTATCGCATCGAAGATAGCGGCCCCGACCATTCCAAACGTTTCCACGCCAGTGTTGTCCTCTCCGATAAGGTCATTTCGACTGGCGTCGGCTCCAGCAAGAAGCAGGCCGAGATGGCCGCGGCGCTCGAAGCCTGGACCCTCCTCCAAACCGCAGTGAAGTAGCTGGCGTGCCCGAACTTCCCGAGGTTGAAGTTGTGCGCGCAGGGCTCGAACCGGCCGTCACTGGCGCGATGGCGGCATCCGTCACCGTCTTTGACGAGCGCTCTCTGCGTCGCCATGAGGGGCCAAGCGAAGACTTTGTCGACCGTCTGACCGGCCGCACCTTTCTGACGCCTCAGCGCCGGGGCAAGTTCATGTGGCTGCCTCTCGCCGATAGCGATGAAGCGCAAGATGAAGCGCTCGTCACGCATCTCGGCATGAGCGGGCAGGTGCTTTTGCGCGATCGGAGTACGGATGACCGGCTCACGCGCATCCGCATCGAACTTGATCATCCTGACCACGGCGCACTGCGCCTCAACTTTGTCGACCAACGTATTTTCGGCTCGATGGCGATCGACAGCATGCTGCCCACCGTTGATCAGCCCGCTTTCGCGGTGCCGAGCCAAGTCGCTCACATCGCGCGTGATCCACTCGACCCCTTCTTCGATGATGCGAAGTTTTTGCGGTCGCTGAAAGCTAAGCGCACGACGGTGAAGCGGGCGCTGCTCGATCAGACCCTCATCAGCGGGGTCGGCAATATCTACGCCGACGAAGCGCTCTGGGCCGCGCGTGTGCACTACAACCAGCCCACCGAGAGCCTCAGTCGGGCGAAAGCCGTGCTGTTGCTCGCCGAAGTGCGAGCAGTATTTGCCAAGGCTCTAGCCGAGGGCGGCACGAGTTTCGACACGCAGTACCTCAACGTGAACGGCGAATCTGGCTACTTCGCGCACTCACTCAACGTCTACGGCCAGCAAGGTCGGGCGTGCCCCCGCTGCGGTCGTCCGGTCGTGCGCGAGCAGTTCATGAACCGTGGTTCGCACTTCTGCGGGTTCTGCCAGCGCGTTCGCTGAGGATTGTTCGCGGCCCAGTGCTGGTTGAACCAGTTATCACGTGGGTGTGCGCCTTGTCCCTCGAATCGGCAGTACTCCTGCTCGGAGAAGGAGCTACGCGTACAACGCAGGCGAGGCGCTCGCTTCTGTGACGTTGCCGGGCTCGGCAACGGCGGTCACTTACACGGCTGATGGGGACAATCTCCGACAGTCGCGTACGAAGGGTGCGGCGACTACACGATACCTGTGGGATGTCAGTGGCAGTCTGCCGCTCTTGGTCGAAGCAGGCTCGACTAGCTATCTGTACGGGCCATCACACACTCCGCTCGCGCAGATTGATAGTGCTGGCAATATTGACTATTTGCATGCGGACCTTATCGGTTCGACCCGGATGACAACTAGTGGCTCGGACGTGGTCACCTCGACTAATGCTTATGACCCGTTCGGTAAACGAACGCATACTGGAACTAAGGACTCTGCATTCGGGTTTTCCGGTAATTTGACCGATGTCGACACTGGTCTGATCTACATGCGCGCGAGGGACTACGACCCGAGGACGGGCCAGTTCCTTACAGTCGACCCTGCTCTGTACTTCACAGGTGACCCGTACGCGTATGTCTCGAATAATCCGCTGTTGAGAATTGATCCCACCGGTCTGTGGGACCTTGTGTCTGATGTCATTGACCCTTTCGCGGTGAGCATGATGCGAGGCAGTCTGGCAGGCGCCACGAGCGCAATAGTGGGATTCGGGGATGGTGCAAGCCTTGGGTTCACCGACCTGTTCAGGGAATCCATTGGGCTGAATTGCGTGGTCGATAAAGGCAGTTGGTACTTCGGAGGTGGTGTTGTAGGAGTCGCCGGCATCACAGCCCTCAGCGGGCTCGTCAGTGGAGGGGCAAGCGCGGCGGGCGCGGCGAATACGACGGTGGCCATCTCGCGACCCTCTTCCCGGGTGCTGGGAGCGAACCTCGAAGCTGCCGGGACAATTCGCCCTGCAGGCTCTGCTGCCCATCACATTGTGGCCGGAAATGCCAAAAGCGCGGCGCAATCTAGGGCTACTCTCCAGAGGCTTGGCATTGACATTAATGACGCCAGCAACGGGGTATTCTTGCCTGGGCGTTTGACGTCCCCTAACCCGACAGGCGCAGCGGTCCACAGTACGATTCATACGAATGCCTATTATCAGGAGGTAAACAGACTCGTGGTGAAGTCAACCTCTCCCGCTGGTGCGACCGATGTCCTCAACCTGATCAGGTCGCAACTTCTCTCTGGCGGGTTTCCGCGATGAGTTCACCAGTGCGTGTCTACCGCCCAATAGGTTCTGATGGGTTTGAGTGGGCGCTGCCGGTGGACGATACCGATTTCGAAACACTCAACACATTGGGGCCTAGTTCACAGCTGTCTGTTCTTGGCGCGATTGAGATGGAACTGATTAAACTGGACGATCGGAGTCGACGTGAGCGACGTCGCGCAATGATGCCTTGGCTCGGATCTAGTCTCCTGGTGCTTCGTGATGAAGCTATCGACATCGTTGGTCCTTTGCTGGGCGCGTATGGCACGGTTTTTCCTGTCCGGTGTAGAGAAGCTCGATTGGCGGTGTTTGGCGCCCCCTTATTGGAGGGTGCCTTGGACGAGGTAGCGTCTGAGCCCGTGAGATTCAGCGACGGCGGAATCATGTATATGCCTCAGCCGATCTTTCACTCAGATGTGGTTTCGGGCGCTGGCGCGTTTAAACTCGCGGAAATGCCGCGGGGTGATCTGCACCTGACGGGCGAACTTGTTGACGCGATTCTTGCGACGGGACAGACCTCGGGTACCGACTTCACCCTTCTCTTTGAAGAGGGCGCCGAGAAGTAAAAGAACCTCCCGCACGACCGGCTCCCAAGGTTAAGTGGCTGCATCCTCGCGTTTTGGCGACCCGCTTGTTTTTGTTTCACCGTTGTGGGCCGGCAGTTTTGGCTTAGTCACCGATTAGCGCTGCAGCTAGCTCAACTCCTGCTTCCTCACCCCCTCGTAGCCAATCGGAACGAACCCTACGGCTTCGTTCAGGGAATCCATTGGGCTGAATTGCGTGGTCGATAGAGGCAGCCGGTACTTCGGCGGCGGTGCCGTTGGAGTTGCCGGCATCACAGTCCTCAGCGGGCTTGTCAGTGGAGGGGCAAGCGTGGCGGGCGCGGCGAATACAGCGGTGGCCATCTCGCGACCCTCATCACGGGTACTTGGAGCCAACCTCGAAGCCGCTGGAACAACTCGCCCTGCAGGCACTGCTGCCCATCACATTATGGCCGGACTCTCAAGTAATGCGGCGGACGCCAGAGCGGCGCTTCAGGGGTTTGGGATTGACATCAATGATGCGAGAAATGGAGTGTTCTTGCCTGGGCGTTTGATGTCCCCAACCCGACAGGCGCCGCGGTCCACAGCACTATCCACACAAAGCTTTATTATCAAGAGGTGAATGAGTTGTTATTGAGTTCAACCTCTCCCGCGCGCGCGACGGATGCGCTTGGCTTTATAAGGTCGCAACTTCGCTCGGGCGGTTTCCCGCAATGAGTTCACGCGTGCGCGTCTATCGAGTAAGGAGTCCTGAGGGGTTTGAGTGGGCGCTTCCGATTGACGAGGCCTATTTTGAGACTTTGCATACGTTGGAGGCGGGATCACAGCCGTCAATGATCAGTGAAGTTGAACTGAAATTATCAAAAACCGATGATCGGGGCCGCCGCGAGAAGCGAGCACTGATGCCGTGGCTCGGGTCAAACCTCTTGTTGCTTCGTGACGAGGCTATCGACACCGTTGGTCCATTGCTCAGCGGGTACGGCAGCGTGTTTCCTGTTAAGTGCAGGGAAGCCCGATTAGCAGTCTTCGGTGCCCCTTTATTGGAAGGTGCCTTAGACGAGGTAGCGTCTGAGCCCGCGAGATTTAGCGACGGCGGAATCATGTATATGCCGCGGCCGATGTTTCACCCTCATGTCGTTGAAAAGGCCGGAGCGTTCAGGGTTGCTGAAATGGAGCGCGGCCCCGTGTACTTTACCGGCGAACTTGTCGACGCAATTCTGGCGACGGGACAGACCTCGGGTACCGACTTTGTCTTGCTCGATGACCACGGTGATCAGCCCTAACTCTGTGCCAGCTGTTAGTTCGAGGTATTTCCGAGCGCCGGTCGGGCAGCTTTGCAAACGGTTCTCCATGAATGATGACCAATCAACACCGGCGTTCTCGCTCGGGGTAATCGTGGGCGGCACGAGCGCCGACTCCCGAGCATGGGGTGATGCCGTAATGGAACTGGCACGCACAGTCATCGAGGAAAGAGCCCAAGTCGAGTCCGCCCTGCGCGTGAACTTGGTCTTTCAGGTGCCGGGCGAGGTCCTTCCGGTGGATTTTTCAGGCGTCAGGACCGGGCGATACTCGCGGAACGAGCGCTTGCTCTTAATACAAGCGGCTGTTCCCCAGTCGCCGGTGCCGCTCGATCCGAAAGAAGTTCTTTTGCCACTGATTGCTGATTCGATTGAGCTTGCGGAGAAGTTCGCGCAGCGAAAAGGGATTATCAATGGACGGCTTGAGTCACTTCGTTCCCTGGCTATGCGTTTGAGCGCGGATAGTGGTTTTTCGTAGCCGGGAATGTCAGCCAGAGTCAGGCGATCGCGTGCTTGGGTTGTCGCCTGAGTTCGACCTCTACGTCAAGACTGGTGCTGAATTGACAAAATCTCTACTCACCGCGATTGCCAAAGGTGACATTGAGTTAAAGTTTATTCCATGACGCGCGAAAAGAGACGACCGCGCGGGACGACGGCCGGGGGATTCATGGCTGAATTGTCCACAGACACTGAGTTCATGGCTGCCTCAGCTGCTCGTGAATCAGCGCGCGAAGCGCATGCCGCCGAGTGGCGAAATGCTGAACGCCCTATAGTCAAGGCACTTCACTCTGCTGGTGTTGAGGTGGATTCGGTTTGGGATCTTATTAATACGAGCACGCCGTATCCACGCGCCCTGCCGGTCCTCATCGAACACTTAGAGCGGGGCAAATACCCTGATCGAGTGAATGAGGGCTTGGCGCGTGCGCTCGCAGTGAAGCCATCTGTTCAATATTGGGAACGTCTCGTAACGCTCTACAAGATGGCGAATGAGAGTGACGAGCGCGACGGGTTAGCAGCTGCACTCGCCGCATGCGCGACTAAAGAGCAAATTGATTCGCTCATTGAGCTGATCACAAGCCCATCAAGCGGCAAGAACCGAGTGTTATTTGTGAAGCCCATCTTGGCTCTCGCCGGAGCCAGGGGCGAAGTCCTCATTGATTCTCTGAAGAGTGATCCCGTAGTGGGCCAAGAAGCCACCGCACGTCGCGCAGAAACCATGAGGCGCAGGCGAACACGAAACAAGTTGTAGCCTCGGCGGCGACCGAAAATAATTGCTCAACCGATCAACATACTGGGTTAGCAGGTGTGGTCACCTCGACTAATGCTTATGACCCGTTCGGTAAACGAACGCATACTGGAACTAAGGACTCTGCATTCGGGTTTTCCGGTAATTTGACCGATGTCGACACTGGTCTGATCTACATGCGCGCGAGGGACTACGACCCGAGGACGGGCCAGTTCCTTACAGTCGACCCTGCTCTGTACTTCACAGGTGACCCGTACGCGTATGTCTCGAATAATCCGCTGTTGAGAATTGATCCCACCGGTCTGTGGAACTTTGTGTCTGATGATGACTTACGAAATCCCTCGGGGCACCCCGGAGCTCCATCCGAACGTAACTGGCGTTCGGATTATGGATCCTACGACGACCGGCAAGTATCCGTATCCGCAGGGCTACGCTGCTTACATGAATAAGAGCGGTGACACGGTTAATCCACTTAGTGGGGCGGGAATCGACCGTAACCACCCCTTTGCCCGCCTGCCGCTGCCATGATGAAGCTCCATGAACTCCTTGAATTTGATCCGGCACTTCGGAAGTGGCAAGCGAAGCCGGAAATGAATCCGTTGACGGAGGAACATGCCCTCCAAGAAGCGCAACTTCTCGAGGTGCGATTCGACGCTCTGAGACTGAAAGTTGGAATCCTTTTCGATCTTCGTATGGCGCTCCAACTTCGGGAAGCAACCACCGGACTACTTGTGGCTTCTGGTGTTCGGGACTTTTCTTGGTCAGGGCCGAGTCGCGATACCGCCATGACGTGTTGGACCATAGACGGCTCCGAGCTAGGTGGATCTTCTGATTCGTTCGAGCTGGTACTGGGCTTGTGGCCGCCCGCAGGAGAGTTGGTATTGCGCGCGGATTCCGCCGCCTTCTTTGCGGGAGATGTCACTAGTCTCCGCGGCTGGACTGAGGACTATATCGATCTCGATCGATCGGAGGTAGATGCTTACCTACCGCACTGGAACTCATCATTTTCGTTGGTAAGCGCAGTCTTTCGGGATGCGTAAGCAACGCAGGTAGACAGACGAGGAAATGCCGAAGATTTTCTGGCGCGCGGAGGATCGGCTAGCACATCACCATTCCAAGCCAAGTCGCTTTTCGAGGGTCTTCAGTGCGGCAGGAAACAAGCACGACACCATACTCGTGGTGCAGCTCGCTAGATCGCCAATGCCGGCAATCTAGCGAGCGCGTTTTAGCCCCAGGTGCGTGCGTCACCGCTGGTGCGGTAGTCGGGCCAGGGGAGATCGATCGGTGGCTGGAAGTCCACCGGCAGCAGGGCGGGCATCGGTTCGTCAGCGACTCGCTTGTCGAACTCGTTCTTCGCCTCGGCGAGGAGTGCGGGGTCAACCAGCAAGTCGATGAAAGTTCCTGCAACGGTCTTGCCGGCGGTCTCGATGGTGGGGTCGATCGTCTCGGGGATGCCGCCGAGAGCATTCATGACCCACCCCGGGTAGGCGCCTTTGCCTGGCGCAGGCTTGAGCGCGGGGCGTGAGACATAAAAGCGAACGGTCGGCGCGTAGTGCGTCATTTCGACGTAGTCGTCGCTTGTCCAGTTCTGCTGCCACGGGGCGAGGTGTTCGCGCAGTGCCTTCTCGGCATCCTGCGGGGTGATGAGCTGCTCGCATTCGTCGAGGAAAGGCTTCTCCATGGCGTCGAGCCCGAGATTGCGCTGAATCTCTTGAGCAACAGCGATCGCGTCAGCGCCGTAGCTGGGAGCGCCAACCGTCTCGAGGTTGTTGTAGAGAACGGTCGACATCGCGTGGTTGGTGCGACCGGGACGGCTGCGTGCCACCCAGGTCGTCTCAACATCGCAGTGCGCCATGGCACCGGCGTGCTCAGCGTTGCGGTCGAGCACAGCGAGCACGTGCTCCGCCATCTCGATGTTCGGCGTGCGCCACGAATACTGGATGCGGGCAACGCGCGCCGGCAGATTGTCGGCGGTTGCTTGACCGTCGAGCAAGATGGCGTCGCTGAGACTCCACCCTCCAAAGCTCGGGAGCATGGCATCCTGCATGATGCGCGACGAGGTGTACATCGACATCAGGGCAACGTTGGCGCCGGGAGCGCGTGCCGCAGAGTGCGAAGCAGGGATGGGGGAGTTGGGGTTGGCATTGAGCTGCCACGACTCCGGCTCATCGCAAATGAAGGTGTACACCTTGCTGTAGTAGGCACCGCACTGGGTGTCCCAGCGGGCGGTGTTGCAGAGCGGCAGCATGTAGAAGGGGTGGAAGCTCACGATGGCATCCACGTTGTCGTAGTAGCCGCGCAGTCCATGAACGACCTTGGAGCCGTGCATCTTTTCGGCGGGCTCGCCCGTGTACTTGAGGGTGCCGGGGATGTTGTGCTTCTCCATGGCGTGCTTGGTGGCGAGCAGCCCGGCAAGAGTAGAAATGCCGAGCGCTGAGTGCGGGTCGGTGTGGCCGGGCGCGAAGCGGCTCATCCCCTCGCGGCTGTCTTCGGTGACGGATGCCGACTGGTTGTTGCCGGGCACCGCGTCGTATTCGGCGTAGCTCAACATCGTGGGCCCGCCAGTGCCGTTGGTCCATTCCGCGCTGAAAGCGGTCGGCATCCCGGCCGAACCTTCTTCAACCGTGAAGCCCTCGGTGCGCAGTAGCTCGACGTACCACTGGGCTGAACGGAACTCGCGCCAGGCCGGCTCGGCGAGCTGCCAAATGTGGCTGTGCCACTCGGAGAGGCGAGGCATGTTGTCATCCACCCACGTGCGGGCGGTGACTTTAGCGCCGGCGGCGAGAGCGAGTTCTGTCATGTCGTGATCCTTGAGGTGAAAAGAAGTGGTGAGAATTGGAGAGTTGTCGGTGGCGCGAACCGCCGAGAGGGCTAGCCGTGTGCGGCTTCGAAGATGGCGAGCGGAACGTGCACAAGGGCGAGCCCCGGAGTCGCAATGGCCTGAGCTACGGTCTCCGTGAGTTGCTCGGGCTGGGTCACCGAAAAGCCATGACCACCGAAAGCCGCAGAGAGCACCGACCAATTGGGCTGCGCGAGTACCACTCCGACAGGAGTGATGCCTCGGTCGCGTTCGTTCTGGTTGATTTCGGCATAGCCGCCGTTGTCGACACACACGATCGTGACATCGAGGCCCTGCTCGACGGCGGTCGCGAATTCCTGCACAGCAAACATCAGTGCGCCATCGCCAAGAACACACACGACGGGACGGTCGGGTGAGGCCACCTTGGCTCCGAGAGTCGCGGGGAGGCCGTAGCCGAGCGTCGCGTAGGCGGGTGTGTAAAGGAACGAGTGCGAGGTCTCCTGGCGAACGACGCTTGCCATCCCGAAATACGTGATCTGTGAGGAATCACCCGCGATGATCGCGTTCTCGGGGATCGCATCGTTAATCAGGGCCGCCACTCGGTGCAGCGTCGGTGACACTTCTTGAGCTTCACGAACCGCGGTTTCGCGCACGGCGTCGAGTTCCGCAGCCGTTGTCGCGTTGCCCGTGATGGGCTGTGCCGCCAGAGCGTCGCGCAACTGACCAACGATCACCGCGCTGTCTCCCACCAGCCCGAGATCGCTGGCGACGTTCTTGTTGAGTTGCGACTCCAAGACGTCGATGCGGATGACCGTGCCAGCCGGCGCGATAACGCCGCCCCACAGCTCCGCTTCGCCCAGCTTTGAGCCAATGATGAGTACGGCATCCGAGGCATTGATGAGCTCGTGGATGACGGGCAAACGGATCTCGGAGGCCAGCGAAAGCGGGTGAGTCTCCGGAATCGACGCCTTGCCATTGAGTGTTGTCACGACGGGCGCGCCCAGCGATTCGGCGAGAGCGGTGAGCTCGCTGCCGATACGGCTCGCACCGCCACCAGCGATGATGACGGGATGCGCGGCAGCGGCCAAGATCTCGGCGGCGCGTTCGACGGCACCGGCATCAGCGGCGGCGCGGGCACGCTCAGGGCGGGCCTGCAGCAATTCTTCCGGGCAATCGCTCGCTGACTCGAGCACATTGAGAGGAATCTCGATGTGCACGGGGCGCGGGCGACCATAGCGGAACAGCTCGAAGGCGTCGTGAACGGCGGTGACGGCATCCGTTGCGCTCGTCACTCGACGGCTCCACTCCACGATGGCGCCAGCGGCGCCCGTGGAATCTTTCGTCTCGTGCAGGGCGCCATTGTCGGCGAACTCGCTGCCTTCGGCGACGCCGGGGGAGATGAGGATCATCGGGCGGGATTCGCAATATGCGGTGCCCGCGCCCGACAGAGCGTTGAGCAGGCCGGGGCCGGAGGTGGTGATCACGACACCGGGCAGTCCGGTCTGCTGCGACCAGCCATCGGACCCATAGCTCGCGCCCTGCTCATGGCGAGTCGTCACCGGGTGGATGCCGAGTGCGCTCAGAGGGCGGTACAACTCGAGGTTGTGGGTTCCGGGAATCCCAAACACGGTGTCGATTCCGTAGTTGCGCAGCACCGTCATGATGGCAAGGCCTGCGTTGTTGACATCGACGCCCACGGCAGAGGCCGTTGCCGCAGCCTCAGCGGTGTAGTTGTCGTTCGTGGTCGTAGTCATCGCCGTGCTCACTTCGCTTCGGCGCTGTACTGGCGAACGCCATCAACCCAGGTTTCAGCGACAGCGATCTCGCCAATTTGGGCACATTCGGTTTCGAAAATATCGGCGGTGAGCACGGCAAAGTCGGCACGTTTGCCGACCTCGAGGCTGCCGAGGTCATCTTCGCGACCCAGAGAATAGGCGGCGTTGATGGTGTGAGCGCGCAACGCCTGTTCCCGAGAAATCGCGAGGCTGTCTGGGCCTAGCTGGGTGCCACGACGAGTGATGCGCGTGGTCGCCGCCTGAATGGCTTCGAGCGGGCGCGGGTCGGCGACTGGCGCATCCGAACTGATCGTGATCGGAACGCCAGCAGCAGCAAACTCGCCAAGAGGGTTGAAGCGCTCGCCGGGAGTGCCGATGGCCTGTTCAACACCCTCACCCCAGTTGAAGTGGTGCTGCGGCTGGTTGACGGGCCGGATGCCGGCCGTCGCCATCCGTGAAATGTGGTCGGCGGTGGGCAGGCCGCAGTGTTCGATGCGGTGCCGGGCGTCACTGTCTGGGTGCTCGGCTTGGGCCGCTTCGATCGCGTCAACAACCATCTCGATTGCGGTCGGCGATTGCGCGTGGGTTGCCGTCTGGAGGCCAACGGCGTGAGCGCGGCTGATGAGCGCCTTGTAGTCGGCGGGCTCGTGGTACAGCTGACCGGTGCGGCAGGGGTCTCCGACGTAGCCGTCGGGGAAGTACGCGGTCCAGCCGCCGAGCGTACCGTCCGCGTAGAACTTGATGCCCGAGAAACTCAAGTGGGCGTTACCGAAGGCGCCGTGCATCCCGGTCTCGATCGCTTCCTCGAGCAAGTGAGACAGCAGATACATCGAAATGCGCGTCTTGAGCTGGTTCTCCTCGGCTAGGCGCAAGTAGGTGTCGAATTCGCGACGCGACACCTGGGCGTCACCGATTGTCGTGACGCCACCCTGAAGGAAGGCATCCTGTGCCACAGCAAGTTGGCGCACGTGCTCAGCCGGGGTGTCGGCGAGGTGAAAGTTGGGGCCATGATGGCCGACCTTCACTCCGCCGAGACCAGTCAGAATGTTGCAGGCGGCATCCGAAAGTTCGCCCGTGAGATCGCCATCGACATCGCGGAAAAATTCGCCACCATCGGGGTTCTTGGTGTCACGATTGATGCCAAAAAGTTCGAAGGTGTAGCTGTTGACGACACCACCGTGGCCAGAAGCATTCATGAGGTACACCTCGCGGTCGAGAGCGACCTCGTCAAGCTCGGTGCGATGAGGGTGACGCTGTTCGGCAAGATTGCGCTGTTCATAGCCGTAACCGCGAATCGGCTGGCCCTCAGGTACAGTGTCAGCCGCAGCCTTCAGAAGCGCGACAATCTCAGGAATGTTCGACGCTTTGTTTGGACCACAATCCACCCAGCTCATCAGCTGACCGAGCATCAACGGGTGAGCGTGCGCATCAATGAAGCCAGGAACAATGACCTGAGCTCCGAGGTCGACACGCGACGGCGACGCTGGTGACAGCTGTGCGGCCGCGTCGAGACATTCGTCGACGGTTCCGACCGCGGCGATTGTGCCAGCAAACATGAGCATGGCATCCACGACAGTGTTGGCGGCATCCAGAGTGTGGATGGCTCGCGCGGTCACTACCGTGGGGGTGAATTCTGAAAGTGGCACATCAAAGGCCGAAAGCTTGCGCATGAGTACTCCGGTGGGGTTCTTAGTGAGTGGAGAGTGAGGGTGCCGCTAAGGGCACGAGAGGCGTGTCTGGTGTGCCGCGTTGGGCCCATGAGACAACGTTCTGGGCTTGCAGCCGCACGTATTCTGCTTCACTGCGACCAGAGAAGTACGCGATGTGCGGTGTGATGAGAGCACGAGGATGACCGAGGAGCGGATGCTCGGAGCTCGGCGGTTCGGCATCCAAGACATCGAGGCCAGCGCCAGCAAGGTGCCCGCTGTCGAGCGCTTCGCACAGTGCTGAACTATCGACGAGTCCGCCGCGGCTCACGTTGATGAGATAGGACAGCGGTTTCATCGAGCCAAGGAATGCGGCGTCGACCATGGCGGCGGTGTCGGCAGTGAGCGGCAGGTGCAGCGAGAGGAAATGTGAACTCGAACGAACCGTCGCGGCATCGACCCGGCGAACGCCAGCCGCTGCGAAGCGCGCACGAGTCTCGTCAGTGTCCGGAATGAACGGGTCGTAGCCGATAATCTCGCCGAATAGCGGGCGTGCAAGTTCGGCGAACTTCATACCGATCCTGCCCAACCCCATAAGGCCGAGAGTGCACTCGCTGAGGCGCGGTTGCACGAGAGCATCGCGGTCGTTCCACCGGCCGAAAACGACGGCCTGCTGTGAGAACGTGATGCCGCGTGCCAAGTGAAGCGCCATTGCCAGCGCGTGAGTCGCGACCTCTTCGGTGGCTGCGCCGACGATTGTCGTTACCCAGATTCCGTGCTCGGTTGCCGCATCCACATCCACGTTGTCAAAGCCCATCGACATCAGCGCGATGATCTTCACGGAGGGCATCCGCTCGATCATGGACCGCGTGATTTCGGCATAACCGACAAGCAACGCACTGGCGCCAGCGGCCCCGGCGACGATCGTTTCAGCATCCAGCGAATCGAGGTAGCTGACGTCGAACCCGGCGGAGCTGAGAAGCTCCCGCCCGGCACTGAAGTCGGTGCCATCGAGGTCGGTGTAGACGGCGCGAAGCACGCCGCCGGTGTTAGTGGACATGGCTCAAGAACTGCTTCGTGCGCTCATGCTGCGGGTTATCGAAGAACTCGCCAGGTTCGGCCTGTTCGACAATCACTCCGCTGTCGAAGAGGGTGACCTCATCGGCCGCGCGACGCGCAAATTTTACTTCGTGGGTGACCACAATCATTGTCATGCCGCCGGCAGCGAGGTTTTCCATGACCTCGAGCACTTCACCGACCAGCTCAGGGTCGAGTGCGGATGTTGGCTCGTCGAAGAGCATGACGTGCGGGTTCAGGACGAGTGCCCGCGCGATTGCAACCCGCTGCTGCTGACCTCCGGAAAGTTCGGAGGGAAAGTGCCGGTCGCGATCGCCGAGGCCCACTTTGTTGAGCATCAGGAAGGCGCGCTCGCGAGCTTCGGCTTTGCCGACTTTCTGCACTTCGGTGAGTGCGAGCACCACATTTTCGAGCGCGTTGAGATGCGGAAATAGGTTGAATTTCTGAAACACCATGCCGATATCGCGACGTTGCACTGCGAGTCTGCGCTCGGAGTGGTGCGCGATGCGGCCGTTGTTGTCTGAGGCGCCGATTCGATTGCCATCGAGGCTGATTTCTCCCCGGTCGGCAGGCTCGAGTAGTGCCATCAGGCGCAACATCGTCGATTTACCGGAACCGGATGGACCGAGAACTGCCTTGACTTGACCTTTGTTGATCTGGAATTCGACGCCCTTGAGAACTTCGGTTCCGTTGTACGCCTTGTGGAGGTTCGAAACTTGAAGGGTAGGAACGGTGTTCACGGTTTCTGTGCTCATGCTTACTTCTCCTTCGAGACCGTTGCGAGTGCCCGTGTGCTCAGGCTGATCGGGTCGGTGTTCTTCTTGACGCCACGAGACGTCCAAAGGAAACGTTTCTCGATCCGACTCTGCACGAGAGTGATAATCGTCACGATGACGAGGTAGTACATGATCGCGACGGTGTAGTACTCGGCGTAGCGGAAGGTGATGTTTACCCCGACTTGGGCGGTGGTGAGCAACTCTTTGAGCGAAATCACGGATGCCAGGGAGGAGTACTTGATGAGTCCAATGAATTCGTTGCCAGTCGGCGGCAGCGCGGTACGGATCGCCTGCGGCAAGACCACCCTGCGCATTACGGAGCCAGGTTTCATTCCCAGAGCGCGAGCGGCAAGTTCTTGACCGTCATCCACGCTGCTCAACGCTGAGCGAATGATTTCTGCCATGAAGGCTGCTTCGACCAAACCGAGACCGACGGATGCTGCCACGAACGGTGTGTACCAGTCAGAGCGAAGGGCGGGAAACATCTGGGGGAGTGCGTTCCACATGATGAGCAGAACGAGTAGCGCAGGCAGTGCCCGGAAGAACCAGACGTAGAGGTGTGCTGGAGCGCGAAGGTAGCGCTGCTTGGAGGTTCGCCCGATGGCGAGGAAGAAGCCGAGCACTGTGGCGATGACGAGCGAGCACGCTGCGACTCCGACGGAGATGAGTGCACCCCAGAGGTAGGCGGGGTTGACGAGTTGGGTGAAGAAGATTTCTGGATCAAAGATCATGTGGTGTGACTCCCTGGTTGTGGGTGGTCACGCGAGGTGACCACCCACAGTCGAGTGTTCTTAGTAGACGTCGACGATCGAGGCGTCGAGGTTGTAATCGGCGGCGATCTTCTCGAGAGTGCCGTTGTCGTAGAGGGCGCGGAGGGCCTCAGCAACTGCAGCCGTGAGTACGCCGTCCTTGGGGGTGAAGACTCCGAAGGTGGTGTCTGGGTCGAAGACGCCGTTGGCTACGGCGAGTAGTCCGTCATTCTGGGTGGCCATGTAGGCGGCTGCGACGTTGGTTTCGACAAGCACGTCGGACTTGCCGTTGATCACGGCGAGTACGGTTTCTGCAGTCTTGGGGTACTCGGTATTGGTGATGCCTTCTTTGCCATCTGCGATGCACTGGTCGCTGAGCTTCTGAACGCTCACCGTGTTGCTGGATGCTGCCTGCGTTGCAACGCGCAGTCCGCACAGGTCGGCGCCTTCTTTGAGCTTCGCTGCGAGGTCGGGTGCTGCCAGCGCTGCGGGACCCGCATTCATGACGGCGGAGGCGTCGGCGATCTGTAGGCGCTCTTCGCTCATGTAGAGGCCGCCGAAGATGACGTCGCAGCGGCCGGTCTGGAGTCCAGGCATGAGTCCGTCAAACGAGGTGATTTCGAATTTGGTTTCGACGCCCCAGTAGTCAGCAACGGCGCGGATGCCGTCAGCGTCGAAGCCGATGATGTCGCCGCCAGTCGAGTCTGCGTAGTACTCAAGGGGTGCGTATTCCGGGTCGATGCACGCGGTGAAGGCGTTGGCGTTAACGAGACCTTCAGGGGCGTTGGATGAGGTGGAGTCTGTGGTGTCTGTCGTGGCTTCAGTGCCAGCGGCACATCCGGTCAGCACTACCGCGAGCGATACTGCTGCGGCGATGCCCATGATCGATTTCTTCATTGTTTCTCCTGTGGCTGCAGAACGATTCATCCCCGGATGTGCTGGGGAGGGTGATTTGGTTCTGACCATTGTGTTCACACTCGGCACGAAAGTCAATGCATATTTGCAGTCCTGTAACCAAAAAGACGCAAATATGAAACGAAAGAGAGGTTTATGGAGGGAAAAACGTGGAATTTCACTCAATAAAGTGACAAAACGCTACGTTTTAGTAGTGGGTTGAGATAGTCTGGCCCCGTGGACCAGCTAACCGAGCAATCTTTCGCAATTCTGCGCCAGGACGGCCGAACGTCGTTCAGCGATATTGCGCGCCGACTTGACACCAACCGGGCAAGTGTCGCTAAGCGGTTGAACCCGCTACTCGTTTCTGGCGACATCCGAATCATCGCGGCCGTTCACCCACGGCTTCTCGGGCTGCACGTTCTCGCTCACTTGTCGATTCAGACAGAAGGCGATGCGGGAGAGCTCGCGGAACGAATTTGCGAGCTAAATTCGCCCGTGTTCGTCTCGGAGCGCACGGGCAAGTACCAACTGATTACCGAAGTACACACTGCGACGATGGCGGAACTGCACGAAGAGATTCGCGCGATTCGCGCCTGCGACGGCGTAGTCGACGTGCAGGTGATGATCTATGAACGAACGCTCAAAAGCTTCTTCCTTGGAGAAGAACCTGCCCTGGCAGATTTGCCGCTCGATGCGACTGATCTTAAGTTGATGGAACTGCTCCAAATTGACGGACGCATGGGCTACGCCGAACTCGCTGAAGCCGTTGACCTATCGATCAGTGGATGTCGCACCCGCATTAGCCGCCTCACCGAAACCGGGGCGATGCGCATTGGCCTCTTGCGTGAACGCACCGATATGACCTCGCATCTAACGTTCGGTTTTGGATTCATCACCATGGGAAATGCCGACCCGCTCGTGCGACTTATTGATGAGCAACCGGGGGTGGAGTTCATGGCACGCACGATAGGTCGGTTCGATTTCGTGACAACCATCTCGTTTCCTACTCTCAGTGATTTTAATGACTTTGTGGCGGAACTTCGCGCGCTGACCAGCGTGAAGTCATTGGAGACGTGGCTGCACGCCCGGATTCACAAGGAGCGCTATCAGCACAGCTTGCATCGCATCCGTGAGGGTGCCGTGGCTCTCGCAGCTCATACGGATTCTGCTGCAATTTAGTCGCCCGCAGTGAGAACCCGCTTCCACACTCCTTGGTATCCGATAGGGACAAAGCCGACGGCCTCATTGGTGGAGAGCATATGACGGTTCTCTTCTGCGTTGTAAGTGATCACAGAGGGGTGTCCCGGCGAGACTCGTTCGAGGTGAGCCAGGTTGACAACCTTAAGCAACATCCCCAGGCGGTGTCCTCGATGCTCGTCGAGCACAATGGTGCCTCCCTGGTTGACGGCGCGGTTGGTTTCTTGCGGCACGGCCAGCGCGGTGTACCCGACAAGAGCGCCGGTCTCGACGTGCTCAACTGCAGCGTAAACCATGGTGAGTGAGCTGGCGGCGAGACGACTTTGGTACTCCAGAAGTCGCTCCACCGACCAAATGTCTTCTGGGGGCTCGAGGCCGGCGGAAGGTTCATCGGTGCTCATGCGGGTATAGAGAAGCGCAAGATCCGTTTGCCACCGCTCGGGGCAGATGTCGACCCACTCGTGCACGGCGTAGTCGCGATTGAGATGGTCAATTGCATCGTCGACTAGTGATCGCACACCCGTCACGGGCAGTGCAAGTCGACTCACTCGTTCGACCTGTTCAAAGCTGAAGCCGTGAGCAAACAAGAACTGAGTTTCGGAGTTGTCTTTCGGCACCGCGCCAAACCCAGTAGGTGCTGCAATGACAGGGCCATCGCTCAACGCGGCCGGAGCGTACATGTGCACCTGACGTTTGTTGTCAGCCCGGGCGATACTCTCTAGCTCGGCGAGTAGTGCGCTCCCTAGCCCGCGCCGTGTGTAGTCAGGATGCACGTGAGCGATCACCCATGCAGTATCCGCGTCGTCGCCAACCGTTGTCTCGTAGGTGCCGGAGCCGACAACGCGGCCATCGATCGTCGCCACGATCATCCGAAACTTCTCAAATTCACTTGGCTGCCACAGTCCGAACTCTTCTGTGAGATCAAAGGCCGTATCGGTCGTGCCAAACGCAAGTTCGTAACTGAGGTTGCCCAGCGCGATGGCCTGGCAAAATTTGTCGCTGCGGGTGGGATCAAGTTCCCGCGGAATCTCAACGGTAGCAATATCGAACTCTGACATGAGCGCACCAATCTGGCTGGTTGGGTGCTACTGAGGTAGCCGACCAGAATACTCTCGTGGACGCCAGAGGATCAAGCGATTGCTTGGCGGGTGAACAGATCGTCGTCGAGGTACTTCAGGCCCGTGTCGCACGCGACGGTCACGACTACTTTGCCTGGCCCGAGCTCCCTGGCAAGCTCGAGTGCGGCAGCAACGTTCAGCCCAGAAGAGGTGCCGACTAGGAGCCCCTCCTGCTCGGCTAACTGCCGACATGTTTTTCGTGCCACGGCCTCGTCGATTGCCCGAGCGTCGTCATACAGCTCGCTGTCGAGAAGGGGAGGGAGGAAACCTACCCCGATGCCCTCAACGTGGTATTGTCCGGGGTGCCCGAGGGTAAGCAGGGGCGCCGACGCGGGTTCGAGCGCAACTACTCGAGTGCTTGAGGAGTTGTCCTTGAGTACCCCCGCGACCCCCATCAGCATCCCAGCGGTACCGACAGCACCACAGAAAGCGTCGATTCCTTCCGGGAATTGGGAGAGGAGCTCGTGCCCGATCCCGGCATACCCGATGAGGGAGTCGGCGTTGTTGAACTGGTCGGTCTGGTAATAGCCACCCTGAGCTGCGATGGTGGCGGCAACCGAAATCATCTCCGGGATGAGTTCGGGAGTAATTTCCCCACTGGGACTATGAACGACCGTGAGCTGAGCCCCGAATGCCCGCATGGTGTTGAGCTTGGCAACAGCAAAGGCGTCTGAAGAGACGGCGTGAAAACTGTAACCTTTTGCCGCGCAAATAAAGGCAAGCGACGATCCGGTACTACCGCCGGTGTATTCGATCACCGTCAGGTCCCGGGTAAGCGCACCGCGTTCCTCAGCCTCTTCGATCATGGCGAGTGCCATTCGGTCCTTATAGGAGCCGGTGGGATTGAAACCTTCGAGCTTGACAAATACCGCAGCAGAATCTGGCGAAACAAGGCGCCGAAGCTGAACAACCGGCGTGTTTCCGATGGCGTCGAGAGCTGTACTTGCTGGCAGTGGGGGACGCATTGGATCTCCAAATCCTTACCCCCAGCGGCACGAGGACGCGCACGCGACTGGGACCAGTTGACTCCTCGGGTGTGCCGATGTCAATGGTCATTAGTTGCGCGTGGCTTCCTGCGCGGCAGAACGGCGGAACCCCGCGCATCCGGTACCGTATACCAAGGTTCTGACCAGCAACTTGGCCAGAGACTCGGCCAGCAGAGACAGGGCGGTGACGTGTACCTCAAGAGTTTGACCCTCAAGGGGTTCAAGTCGTTCGCTCAACCAACCACTTTTGCTTTCGAGCAGGGTGTGACGTGTGTCGTCGGCCCCAATGGTTCTGGCAAGTCGAATGTCGTGGATGCTCTCGCCTGGGTTATGGGCGAGCAGGGTGCCAAAACTTTGCGCGGCGGCAAGATGGAAGACGTCATCTTCGCTGGAACCGCCACGAAGGGTCCCCTCGGTCGTGCCGAGGTAGTTCTCACTATCGACAATGCGGATGGCGCGCTACCGATTGAATACAGCGAAGTCACCATCAGCCGCACCCTGTTCCGCAATGGCGGCAGCGAATATGCGATCAATGGCAGCCAGTGCCGCCTCCTCGACGTTCAAGAACTCCTGAGCGATTCCGGTCTCGGCCGCGAAATGCACGTCATCGTTGGCCAAGGCCAGCTCGATGCGGTGTTGCACGCGAGCCCCGAAGACCGTCGCGGATTCATCGAAGAAGCGGCCGGCATCCTCAAGCACCGTCGTCGCAAAGAGAAGACTCTGCGCAAGCTCGACGCGATGCAGGCGAACCTCACGCGGCTCTCTGACCTGGCGGGGGAGATCCGTCGCCAGCTCAAGCCGCTCGGACAGCAGGCCGAGATTGCCAAAGAGGCAGCATCGATTGCCTCCATTGTGCGGGATGCTCGCGCCCGCCTCCTCGCCGACGAGGTCGTAGAACTGCGCTCAAGCATCAACGATTTCAGCCGCAACGAAAGCGAACGCAAAACTCAGCGCATCGTGCTGCAGGAACAACTCGACCAGAACAAGCTTCGTGAAGCTCGCCTCGAGCAAGCACAGGTTGGTGACGCCGTTGATGAGGCCCGTCGGGTGTCATTTGGTCTCGAGTCTGTGCAAGAACGCCTGCGTAGTTTGTACACGCTCGCCAACCAGCGGCTATCGCTACTCGGTCAACAGAGTGATGCTCCCACCTCAGGCAACACCGTAAGCCAGATGCTCGTCGATGAAGTGAAAGCTGAAGCTGACGCACTTGCCGCCGGAGTTGAGGACGCCGAAAAGGCTGTCGGCGCTGCCGCAGCTGCAACGGCAACGGCCAAAGCGGCTCTCGATTCGCTCGACGAAGAAATTGCCGCCCAGAGCGCCCTAGTCTCGCGCCATGAGTTGGAGAGTGCAGGCCTCACCGCGCGCGTAGAAGTCGCAACGTCAACCCTGACTGCCGCGCAGGGTGAACTTGTTCGCCAACAGCAGGCTCTCGCTGAAGCGCAGTCTCGTCGTGAAGCAGCTCAGGCCGAGTTCGAGGCCCTCGAGGGTGAAGCAAACAATTCGACCACCGAATCTGACGGGTCGCTCGATAAGGCCTACGAGGCTGCTGAGGCGAAAGTCGCGAGCATCCAAGTAGACATCGAGTCCCTTCGTGATGCCCTTCACGCGTCCGAACGTGAACGGGAGGCTCTCGCCGCGCGAAACTCGGCGCTGTCTCTCGCGGTCGATCAGAAAGATGGCTCGAGCGCGCTCGTTGCTGCCAAACTTTCGGGCATCCGTGGGCTCGTCGCCGAGCATGTGAAGATCACCCCCGGTTATGAGGCGGCAATTGCTGCAGCCCTCGGAACACTGGCGGATGCCGTACTGGCCGACGATCGTGATTCCGCGATCGACGCGCTCGCCGAATCTTCCCGTCGTGATTTTGGTCGAGTTGAAGTTGTCGTAGCCAACGCCGCGACGTCAGCAGTATCGCTTGGCACAGCCGCCGGAACGTTACCGGCATCTGAGGTTGCTACGGCACCCGATGGCGTGCACGGGCTCTTGGCTCACGTGCTCATTGCCGATGACCTCGAGGCTGCCCGCGCCGCCTACAGCTCACTCTCCAATGCCGCCGACATCACTTTTGTCACACTCCAAGGTGACGTGCTCACTCAATTCGTGTTGCGCGGTGGCTCTGGTGCCAAGCGTTCACGACTCGAACTTGTTGCCGAACGGGATTCCGCAGCCGAGAAACTCGGTGTCGTCACGACACAAATCGAGCGCACCAGTTTCGAACTCGATGAGAAGCGCCGCGAGCTGGTCTCAGCCAAGACGGATGCCGAAGCCGCTCTCGTAGAACTGCGCGAATACGACGCTCAGTTGGCCGCGCAATCAGAGCTCCTCGGCCGACACCGTATCCAGGCGGATGCCGCCCAGGCGGAATGCGACCGCCTTGCCCGTGCCGTCGATATCGCGTCTCAATCGGTGGCCGATGCCACTGCCGAAGTGGGGCGAGCTCAGACCGCCGCCGACGAGTACCAGTCGGCACCTCGGCCCATGCTCGATGTCTCGCAGCGTGATCCGATGCTCGACGAAGTGGAGACCGCTCGGGCTCACGAGGTTGAGCAACGCATCCAGCTTGAGACTATCCGGGAGCGGGTGCGTGCTGAGCGTGCCCGGGCTGAGCAGCTTGCTGCCCAGCTGGTGCGCGAGCGCGAAGCCGCCGCAGAGCAAGCCAGGCTTGCCGTCATCCGTCAACGGCAGATCGCCTCAGCGACGCGCGTCGGAGAAATGCTGCCGGCGGTGCTCGACTCTGTCGACCGCTCGCTGTCAGAAGCGCGAGTCGTTCTCGCGGCGAAAGAATCAGAACGCTCAGCCCAAAACCAAGAACTTTCTGGGCTTCGTCGCGAAGAATCAGCGTTGCGTGAACGACTATCGGCCGTGAGCGAAAGTGTGCACGGCCTAGAGATGCAGATCTACGAAAAGAAGCTGCACCTCTCCAGTTTGCTTGAACGCTCTGGTGAAGAACTCGGCCTAGTCGAAGATGTGCTCGTTGCGGAATATGGCCCGCAGGTCGCGGTGCCTAACGACATCGCGATCAACGCAGACGCAGACGCAGACGCAGACGCAGAGGCAGACGCAGAGGCAGACGCTGACGCCGGCACTCACGTCGACGTTGAGCCCGCGGCATCCGGTCGCCCGTTTGTTCGTGCTGAGCAAGAACTTCGTCTGCAGAAGGCTGAACGCAAGCTCGCGCGTCTGGGGCGGGTCAACCCTCTCGCGCTTGAGGAGTTCGAAGCCCTTGAGCAGCGCCACAAGTTCTTGACCGAGCAACTCACTGACCTCACGAACACGCGCAAGGATTTGTTGACGATCATCGATGAGCTCGACGAGAAGATGCAGGCCATCTTCTCGAGCGCTTTCGAAGACACCAAGAACGCGTTCAACGATGTCTTCCCCATCCTGTTCCCGGGGGGCACGGGGAGCATCTTCTTGACGAACCCGGATGAGCTACTCACGACGGGTATCGAAGTCACGGTAAAGCCTGCGGGTAAGAAGATCGAACGCCTCTCGCTGCTGAGCGGTGGAGAACGGTCGCTCGCTGCGGTTGCTCTGCTGATCGCGATCTTCAAAGCCCGCCCGAGCCCGTTCTACATCATGGACGAGGTTGAGGCAGCCCTCGACGACGCGAACCTTGGCCGTCTGCTCGCGATCTTTGAAGATCTCCGTCAGACCAGCCAGCTGATTGTGATCACGCACCAGAAACGCACGATGGAAATCGCCGATGCGCTGTATGGCGTGAGCATGCGTTCAGACGGAATCAGTGCGGTTGTCGGTCAGCGGGTCGCTAAAGAGACTGTGTCTGCCGAAACAAGCTAGGGCGCGGACCTCCTGATGAGCGTTGTTGGTTAGTCGACGCCCTCGAGCGGTTCGCCGTTGACGGTGTGCACGCACCATCCACTGCGCAGTTTTTCGATGGTCGAGATTGACCCGTTGAGGATGTGGTCGAAGTCGCGGCCAGCGAGCTCGGACAGTGTGTAGCGGATGATTGTGCCGTGGCAGACGACAATAACCTTCTTGCCCGGGTAATCGAGGGAGACCTCGTTGAGGGCTGCGATGCCGCGTTCGACGACGTTGTGCAGAGACTCGAGCCCGGGATAGCCGCTGTGGTTAGGCCAGCGCTCGTTGATCTGCGCGGTTGTGAGTCCTTCGCCTTCACCGTAGTTGCGCTCGATGAGGAGGTCATAGCTGCGACCCAACTCAAGCCCGAGACCGTCGGCGATGATCTGCGCGGTCTCACGGGCGCGCTGCAGGGGAGAACTGACGATTACATCCCACTCGGTGCCGCGCAGCAACTCGACAGCCTCGCGGGCTTGTTCGCGACCGATGTCGTTCAGCGGAATGTCGCTGGAACCTTGCATGCGTCCGGCAGCGTTCCAGTCAGTTTGGCCATGGCGAATCAATGAGAGCATCCAAAAACCCTAGCGCGGTTAGGGCATGTCACTTCACCTGCCTTAACCTGTAGCTATGGCAGCATCTTGGTCGCTTTCGGGCGCACTCAAATCTATGTTCGCGCGCGACACGATCGACGCTGAGACGTGGAGCGATCTCGAAGACGCAATGATCTCCGCTGACTTCGGCCCAGACATCACCGAGTCGGTCATCGATGAGTTGCGGGCGAGCGTCGCCAAATTCAAAACTGACGACCCGGCAGACCTGAAGCGGATGCTGCGCGAAACCCTCGAGGAACGCTTGGCTCGCCTCGACCCCACCCTCACTCTCAGCGCCCGCCCAGCGGTCGTGCTGGTTGTTGGGGTCAATGGCGTGGGAAAGACCACCACGATTGGCAAGTTTGCCAAGTTCTTGGTTGGCCACGGCCGCACTGTTGTTGTTGGTGCTGCTGACACGTTCCGTGCCGCAGCGGTTGAGCAGTTGGCGACGTGGGCTGAGCGCGGGGGAGCCGAGATTGTGCGCCCGCAGCAGCAGGGTCAAGATCCGGCATCCGTTGCTTTTCAGACGGTTGAGCGTGCCCAGCGCGAGGGTATCGACATCGCCATTATCGATACGGCTGGTCGTTTGCAGACGAAGAGCGGTCTGATGGATGAGTTGGGCAAGATCCGTCGTGTCGTCGAAAAGCAGACCGAGATCGCAGAAGTGTTGCTCGTGCTTGACGCGACAACCGGCCAAAACGGTGTCGCTCAGGCAGAAGCCTTCATCCAGCACGCGGGAGTCACGGGTCTGGTGATCACGAAGTTGGATGGTTCGGCTAAGGCTGGCTTTGTGCTTGCTGTGCAGGAGCGCACCGGCATCCCGATCAAACTTGTTGGGCAGGGTGAGGGCATCAACGACCTCACCGGTTTTACCCCGCACGTGTTTGTTCAGGGCCTTGTCGGCTAGCTGCTGACTGCTTTGTGCGCGGCCGCGATGTCGAGGTAGTGGGTCGCGTTTTGGCGCACGCCAGCGATTTCGTCATCACTGAGCTCCCGCCGCACTTTCGCGGGAACGCCTGCAACAAGTGATCGGGGCGGAACAATGGTGCCTTCGAGCACAACAGCGCCGGCGGCGACGAGCGATCCGGTGCCGATGACGGCTCCGTTGAGCACTGTTGCACTCATCCCAATGAGGCAGTCGTCTTCGACGGTGCAGCCGTGGAGAACGGCGCCGTGGCCCACGCTCACGCCAGAACCTACGGTGGTGGGAATGCCTTCATCGCAGTGCACGGTCACGTTGTCTTGAAGGTTTGAGCCTTCACCGATGGTTATTGAGTCGGTGTCTCCGCGCAGGACGGCACCGTAGAAGATGCTCGCGCGTTCGCCGAGGGTGACCTGCCCGATGAGTGTTGCGTTTGGTGCGACGAATGCGCTGTCGGCAATCTGAGGCGTCTGTCCGGCGAGAGTCACGATGAGTGCAGTCATTCCTCCACGCTAGCGCGATATCGCGTCACCCTACCGAGAGAAGCGGGAAGCAATCTCGATCAGCACACTTTCCTTACCGACGTAGATGCCCTCTTTGCGTGGCCAGTGGCCAATCACATCGGTGAAGCCAAGGGCTTCGGCGCGACCAACGGCGTCATCCCAGGCGCCGACGCTGTCGAGGCTGAATACGGGTGCGCCATCGAGGTTGAGATAGCGATCGAGACTTGCGGATGCCCGGCCGGCCTTTTCGAGGCTGGCATCCATTCGCGCGGATGACTCACCGACTACCTGCCACCACTCATCGAGCGTGTCAGCGGTGCGCCCGAGGGTGAGCCAGCCGTCGGCGAGTTCCGCAGCAAGCCTCAGACCCTTTGGCCCTTCCGCCGCGACCACGAATGGCAAGCGTGGTGCCCGGGCTGGAACCCCGACCATCCGCGCATTCACTGCGGTGAACCAGTCGCCGCTAAAGCTGATTCCGCCGCTGCCCGGTGTCTCGAAGCGAAGCAGTTCGTCGAGGCCGCGAACGAACTCTTCGAAACGGGCGTGACGTTCGCGCGGGCTGAGTTCAGGAATTCCGAGCACTGTGGAGTCAAAACCGGTGCCGCCAGAACCGACGCCGAGGAGAAAGCGGCCACCGCTCACATCGTCAAGCGTTGCCAATTCTTTGGCGAAGGTTACGGGATGCCGAAAGTTGGGGGAGGCGACGAAAGTGCCGAGCCCGATGCGACTAGTGACGCTCGCAGCCGCCGTCAGGGTGGGAACTGTGGCGTGCCACGTCTCGTCTGCGAGCGAACGCCACGACAAATGGTCGTAGGTCCACGCGTGATCGAAGCCGAGTTCTTCAGCTCGAATCCACTGGTTTTTGGCTTCAGCCCACGGCTGTTGGGGGAGGATTACGATGCCATATCTCACGTTCACACCCTACTCGGGCACGCTGTCAGCGCATTGCGTTCGCTCCCAGTGCCAAGACACCTTAAACTGGTGTGATCATGGCCACTTTTGGAAATCTCACCGACCGCCTCGCGGATACGTTCAAAAACCTGCGAGGCAAGGGCAAGCTCAGCGAAGCGGATGTCGACGGCACCGTTCGCGAGATTCGCCGTGCTTTGCTGGATGCTGACGTTGCGCTCGAGGTAGTCAAGGAGTTCACGGGCCGCGTTCGTGAACGTGCCCTTGGTCACGAGGTTTCTGGCGCTCTGAATCCTGCCCAGCAGGTGGTACAGATCGTAAACGACGAACTCATCACGATTCTGGGTGGCGAAGCTCGTCGCATTGAATTCGCGAAGAAGCCACCGACGGTCATCATGCTCGCCGGACTTCAGGGTGCAGGTAAGACGACGCTTGCCGGAAAGCTGTCGAAGTGGCTTGCCGCAGATGGTCACACGCCGCTGCTGGTCGCTGCCGACCTTCAACGCCCCAACGCAGTAACGCAACTCCAGGTTGTTGGTGAGCAGGCTGGTGTTGCCGTGTTTGCTCCCGAGCCTGGCAACGGCAAGGGTGACCCGGTCAAGGTTGCCAAGCAGGCTCTCAAGTTTGCGAAAGACAAGCAGCATGATGTGGTCATCATTGACACCGCTGGTCGTTTGGGTGTGGATGCCGAACTCATGAAGCAGGCAGCAAACATCCGCAAGGCTGTCGATCCCGACGAAGTGCTCTTCGTTATTGACGCGATGATCGGTCAAGACGCGGTCAAGACTGCCCGAGCCTTCCAAGATGGCGTGGACTTCACGGGTGTCGTGCTCTCAAAGCTCGATGGTGATGCCCGTGGTGGTGCTGCTCTCTCGGTTGCTTCGATCACCGGTCGCCCCATCATGTTCGCGTCAACGGGTGAGGGGCTCGACGACTTTGAGCCGTTCCACCCCGACCGCATGGCGAGCCGCATCCTTGACCTTGGTGACATCCTCACTCTCATTGAGCAGGCTCAGAAGACCTTCAATGAAGAAGAGTCCCGCAAGGTTGCCGAGAAATTTGCGACTGACAGCTTTACCCTCGATGACTTCCTGCAGCAGATGCAGCAACTCAAGAACATGGGCTCCATCAAGAGCATGTTGGGCATGCTGCCCGGTGCCAAGGGGATGCGTGAGCAGCTCGAGAATTTCGACGAGTCAGAAATTACGCGCACTGAAGCCATCATCCAGTCGATGACGAAGCAAGAGCGCACCGTGCCGAAGCTGCTCAATGGCTCGCGACGGGTGCGCATTGCTCGCGGTTCGGGAACGACCGTCACTGAGGTAAACGCCCTCGTGAACCGATTTGAGCAGGCCGCCAAAATGATGAAGACCGTTGCCAAGGGCGGAACGCCGCAGATTCCTGGCATGGGCCCGATTCCTGGTGGTCATGGCGGAAAATCAGCGCAGGCGAAAAAGGGTCAGAAGAAGAAAAGCTCCAAGTCTGGCAACCCTGCCAAGCGCGCTGCAGAAGAGGCAGCCCGCGCCCAGGGCGCTGTCGCGCCGGCAGCGGCAGCAGGCTCAGGCTTTGGTCTTGGTGGGTCGAAACCTGCTGCTGGCGGCCCATCGGCAGAAGAGTTAGAGAGTCTGCAAAAGTTCCTCGGGCGCTAGGCTGCTGCGCTTCTCGCGCATCCTGAGCAGTCAGTGTGGCGGGCGCTACTGCATCGTCGCGGTGTCGCTCCGACCGGATACTGTGGAGTTATGACTCAAAGCCGTCCCGTTCGCATTGCCGTCCAGCTTCAACCGCAACATGCCGAGTATTCGGTCATTCGAGACCGGGTTCGTGAACTCGAACAGCTTGGTGTTGATGTGCTTTTCAATTGGGACCACTTCTTCCCACTGTATGGAGAGCCGGATGGACTGCACTTTGAGGCGTGGACGGAACTGGCCTCCTGGGCTGAGCTGACGAGCCGGGTCGAGTTCGGCACCCTCGTTAACTGCAACAGCTACCGCAATCCTGACCTTCAGGCCGATATGGCTCGCACGCTCGATCACATCAGTGGGGGCCGTTTCATTTTCGGCACCGGCTCCGGTTGGTTCGAGCGTGACTACGACGAGTACGGTTACGAGTTCGGCACGGCCGGCTCACGATTGGATGCTCTCGCCGAGGCACTTCCTCGCATCGAGTCGCGCTGGGGCAAACTGAACCCGGCACCCACTCGCAAGATTCCCGTGCTGATCGGTGGCGGCGGAGAGAAGAAAACTCTCAAGCTCGTCGCGAAGCACGCTGACATTTGGCACAGCTTTGCCACCGGAGATGCGCTCGTTCACAAGTTGAGCGTGTTGGCAGGTCACTGCGAGGTCGTCGGTCGCGATATTAATGAGATTGAGCTGTCGAACGAACTTCGCGACAAGAGTGTCGAAGATGCCGACAGCATGCGCGAGCAGGGCATCACGCTCTTTACTTTGGGTATTACGGGCCCCGACTATGACCTCACGAGCACCAAGCAGTGGCTTTCTTGGCGGGATTCTCAGAACGACTAAGGTCACCTCTTTGGGGCTTTCTTCGCTATCGGTTCCCGAAGCGCTCAAAACTCTGGCAGAATAGGCGGTTGAGTCCTTCGTAGCCCGACCCTCTAATCGGCCCGAATGGAATCCACTAGAGCTTTTGTGCCGAGTGTGCCCCCACGCTCACGGCTAGCGGTTCGCCACCAAAACATTTAAATCAGGAGAATTGTGGCTGTAAAGATTCGTTTGAAGCGCATGGGCAAGATCCGTGCACCCTACTACCGCATCGTCATTGCCGACTCGCGCAAAAAGCGCGATGGTCGTGTCATTGAAGAAATCGGAAAGTACCACCCCACCGAGGAGCCCTCGTTCATCGAGGTCGAGTCCGAGCGTGCCCAGTACTGGTTGAGCGTTGGCGCGCAGCCTAGCCCGCAGGTTGAGGCAATCCTCAAGCTGACCGGCGACTGGGGCATCTTCAAGGGTGACAAGAACGCTGTTAGCACCGTCAAGGTCAAGGAAGCTAAGCCAGAGTTCCAAGCCGACGAGAAGAAGAAGCCAGTTCTCAAGCCCAAGGTTGAGAAGGCTGAACCTAAGGCTGAAGAGGCACCTGCTGCAGAAGCTCCCGTCGCTGACGAGGCTGCTGCTGAAGCACCAGCCGCTGACGCAGACAAGGCTTAGCAATTGCTCGCTCCCGCCCTCGAACACCTCGTCAAAGGTATCGTCGACCACCCCGAAGAGGTTCAGGTCGTTGCGAAGAACACGCAACGCGGTGAGCTTCTTGAGGTTCGCGTGCACCCAGAAGATCTCGGCCGTGTAATCGGTCGTGCTGGTCGCACCGCGAAAGCACTGCGTACGCTGATCACGGCTTTGGCCGATGGTCGCAAGGTACGTGTCGACGTAGTCGACACTGACTTCTAACCAGTGGGCGAAGTAAAGACACCCCGCGAAGGTCGCACACAGCTGCGAGTGGGGCGTCTGACGAAGGCTCATGGGCTCAAGGGAGCCGTCAAAGTAGAGATGTACACGGATGCCCCGGAACGACGTTTCGTTCCGGGCGCCGTGTTCTCTCTGCAAGTGCCAACAAGTTCTGCGTGGCATGGCAAGACACTTGAACTCATTGAGCTCAAGTGGTTTAACGCGCAGCCGGTCGCCTTCTTCAAAGGAGTGCTTGACCGCAGCGAGGCCGAAACTTTAGTGAAGGCCATCCTCTGGATCGATCACGATCCCAACGAAGAGCCAGAAGAAGATGCGTGGTTTGATCATCAACTCATCGGCCTCAAGGTCATCCGCGACGGCATCCAAGTTGGTACTCTCGCGCAGGTTGATCATTTTCCTGCGCAAGATCTGCTGACGGTTGATACAGAAAACGGCAACGTACTTGTCCCGTTCGTTAAGTCGATCGTTGCCAGTGTCGATCTCGAGACCGGCGAAATGGTTGTTACTCCTCCGCCTGGTCTGTTCGAAAATCTCGAAGACCTCGCAGACGACACTGAGACACCAGAAACCACATAGCCGTTAGGGTGACTGCGTGCGCATCGACATCGTGACGATCTTCCCCGACTTCTTCGGGGTGCTCGACATCTCTCTGCTTGGCAAAGCGCGCGAGCGTGGAATCATCGAACTCGGCGTTCACGACCTGCGCGACTTTACCTACGATCGTCATCGCACCGTCGACGACACCCCTTATGGCGGTGGCGCAGGCATGGTGATGCGCCCAGAACCGTGGGGCGAAGCTCTGGATGCCGTTCTTACGCCAGAAACAGTAGTGATCGTTCCGACTCCTGCCGGAGTGCCTTTCACGCAGGCTGCCGCCCGTGAGCTCGCGCTGGAGAAGCATCTCGTCTTTACGTGTGGGCGCTATGAGGGAATCGATCAGCGAGTGATCGACTACGCGGCATCCACCGTTCGAGTTCGTGAAATCAGCCTCGGCGATTACGTGCTCAATGGCGGCGAAGTTGCGACGATGGCGATGATTGAGGCCATCGGTCGACTCGTGCCCGGCGTAATTGGCAATCCTGAAAGTTTGACTGAAGAGAGCCACGAGCAGGGGCTACTTGAATACCCCAGCTACACGAAGCCGTCAACGTGGCGCGAGCGATCAGTGCCCGCTGTTTTACTCAGCGGTAACCACAAAGCAATTGCCGACTGGCGTCTTGAGCAGCAACGGGAACGCACTCGACGAGTGCGCCCCGATCTGCTTCCCGACGACCAGTAGCTTTCAGCGCCAGCGAACTTCGGGGCCGGCAGTTCTTCTGCGGCTAATTGCGCGCCGTAAGGACCAATGGTCCCTCTGGGGTGATGGCGACGGTGTGCTCGAAGTGAGCGGCTCGGGAGCCATCAATGCTGCGCAGCGTCCAGCCGTCATCATCGGTGTAGATCTCGTCTGTGCCGATCATGAGCCAGGGCTCGATCGCGAAAACGAGGCCCGGCTTCAACGGCATTCCGCGACGCGCTTTGCCATCGTTAGGGATGTGGGGGTCGCCGTGCATTTCGCGACCAACCCCGTGTCCACCAAAATCGAGGTTCACTTCGTAGCCAGCGCCGTAGGCGACGTCACCGATCGCGGCCGAGATGCCGCCGATGCGGTTGCCAACAACGGCAGCGGCAATGCCGGCGTCGAGGGCGCGAGAGGTGGCATCCATCAGTTTGAGATCTTCGTCGCGGGGCGTTCCCACGGCAAAGGTGATTGCAGAGTCAGCGACCCAACCGTCGACGGCGACGGCAAAGTCGAGACTCAGTAGGTCACCATCTTTGAGGGTGTAGTCGTGGGGGAGTCCATGCAGCGCAGCATCGTTTACCGAGGTGCAAATTACTTTGCCGAACGGCGATGCTCCAAACGACGGGTGGTAGTCGATGTAGCAACTTTCGGCGCCGCGCTCACGGATCATGCTGTGTGCGAGGGCATCGATCTGCAGCAAATTGACACCAACCTTTGATGCCGCTTGGGTCGCTGTGAGCACGCTGGCGACGAATTCTCCCGCAGCTTTCATCTCATTGATTTCGGCTGGCGTTCTCAACTCGATCATTCGGTGGTTGCCTCTTTCATGTGCGGTGCCAAGAGTTGCGCAATGAACTCTCGAAGTTTGTCGATAAACGGCTCTTCACCGCGCGGGTCATACAAGAATGCACGCTCGAGCAGTGAATCCGCTATTTGTACGGTGACTTCGATGTCGAAAGTGAGTTCGTCAGACCTCGGAACCCCATAGGTGGTGACAAGAAGTTCGGTCAAGATCTCGGCAAGAGCAGTGTTGTTGCTCTTGCGATCGACGTTGAATCTGCGGTCAATGATGTTCCCGAAGGAGAGAATGCGAAACCCAGGTTCGGTGCGACTGAGTTCGATATACACGTCGATCGCAACATTGAGCGCGTCGAGCGCATTGGTTGCTCTCTTATTGAGCGTGGCCGAGAGTCCGGCGCGGTATTTGTCGAAGTTGCGGGTCGCTAGACCGCGCAGAAGCGATTGGATGTTGGGAAAGTAGCGATAGATAACGCCAACTGAGGAGTGTGCCCGTTTGGCAACATCGCTCGTGGTGATCGCATCGATCCCCACTTCATCTAGCAACACTGCTGCAGCATCGAGTAGCACGGTCAGTCGTTCGGCGCTTCGTTGCTGCACTGGTTCGGTGCGTACGATGGCGGGTTTTGGCACGGGGGGCCACCACGGTCTTTCGGATCGAGATTTTCAGCATTCCTAATCAGTTCGAAGATACCCTGAGAAGCATGATGATCAGGCGTGCGTTCTATTACTGGCAATTCATCGCTGTGATCGTATTGCCGCTGTGGGTGTTGATCGGCCGCGGAGTCTTCGGGTCGAGCGTTGGTTGGGACTTTGTCCTCTTCCTTCTGCTGTGCCCGATATTGGCTTTCGCGCAGCTTGCTGTCGCCGGTCTAACCACCGCACGCAAGAGCGTTCGATCTCAGCGGACCGTCTCGTGGATTGATGCTGGAGTACTCGCCGCCTGGCATGCCGTGATCATCGCCTACGGATTTGTGGATGCTCCACTGCTGGCAGCGCTCATCGTTATTGTTGCCGTTGCTGGCTTCTGGATCGCTCTCTGGCAGCTGGTCACGGAGACTCGCAATCGCTTTACAACACTTGTTGAGGGCTTTGAGCGCGATGCGCAGCGCCCCGCGAATTCGGGGGAGCGCCTCGATAACGGCAACGTGATCATCCTCGACGCCGATGAGAATCGCACTTCTGACTAAATCTGTGGCAGAATTGCTGATTGTGCTCGCGCACGACTCTGCCATGAGGGCGTCGTAACCGCTTGAAGCACAATCTTTCTTTTCTAACTATGTGTGTTCGACTCATGGCGGGCGCAGAGAGCGATTAATAATGCATATCCTCGACGACGTCGACAAGGCGTCCCTCAAAGACAACATTCCTGATTTCCGTGCCGGCGATAACGTCAAGGTTCACGTAAACATCATCGAAGGTACGCGCTCGCGTATCCAGGTGTTCCAAGGTGTTGTAATCGGTCGTTCAGGCCACGGCGTTCGCGAGACCTTCACGGTTCGCAAGGTCAGCTTCCAGGTCGGCGTAGAGCGTACCTTCCCGGTTCACTCCCCAGTCATCGACCACATTGAAGTTGTTTCGCGTGGACTCGTTCGTCGCGCCAAGCTGTACTACTTGCGCGAGCTTCGCGGCAAGAAGGCAAAGATCAAAGAGAAGCGCGACAACTAACACTCTCGCAATTCACAAACCAATGGCTCCCAGCGGCATATGCTTGCTGGGAGCTTTGGGGTTAAATGACAAACGAAACTGCTGAAAACACGATGCCGAGTGGCCGTGGTGACCGTCGCGATGCTGCCAAAAAGGGCGGCGGGTGGAAACTTTTCCTGCGCGATCTGCTGATCATCTTCGTTGCAGCAATTCTGATCTCTTTCCTCATCAAGACGTATTTGGTGCGTTCCTTCTACATTCCGTCATCGTCGATGGAGAACACGCTCCAGATCGATGACCGAATTTTGGTCAATCAGCTCGAGCCGAGATTTTTCCCCATCTCTCACGGAGATGTCGTGGTGTTCACCGATCCGGGTGGCTGGCTTCCCGCGATCTCGAGCCAACCCGAGAACTGGTTTGTCGGTGCCGTCGATGGCGTTCTCGCGTTTGTCGGACTCAGCGCGCCGGACAGCAGCAATCACCTCATCAAGCGGGTAATCGGTTTGCCCGGCGACACCATCGAATGCTGCAACGAATTCGGGCAACTCATCGTCAACGGCATCCCTCTGGAAGAGCCATACATTGTGCTTCCCGATGCCGTCACCAAGGCAACACCGGATGATTTCTCCGTGACGGTTCCCGAAGACTCCATCTGGGTCATGGGAGACAACCGCTACAACTCTGCAGACTCTGCCGCCCACCGCGACGACCCCACCGGCGGTTTCGTCAAAGTTGGCTCAGTCGTCGGGCGCGCATTTCTCATCAGCTGGCCAACCGAGCGCTGGAGTGTTCTCGACAACTACCCCACCACTTTTCAGCGGGTAACCCCGAGCTCAGAGTAGTCAGTGGCTGTAGCAGACCCGCATAGCGAGATTGAGCTCGAACTCTTTGCGACCGGTGCGCGTGCCGTAATCGGCTGCGATGAAGTCGGCAGGGGAGCGATCGCTGGCCCAGTCGGCGTCGGGATGACCGCAATCATGCCCACGCAGGGCGCATGGCCAGTAGGCCTCCGTGATTCCAAAATGTTGAGCCAAAAACGCCGCGAACTTCTCGAACCACTCACGCTCGAATGGGCACCGCTCTCCGCTGTCGGCTATGCGGAGGCCACCGAAGTTGACTCCATCGGAATCACTGCCGCCCTCGGGCTGGCAGGCAAACGTGCCCTCATCCAACTTCATGAAGCTGGGCTCGACATCATGTCCAGTGTGGTGCTACTCGACGGCAGCACCGACTGGCTCAGTGGCGCCCTGAGCGTTGCGCCGCGAGTGCACACCAGGGTAAAAGCTGACCGGGATTGTGTTTCAGTAGCTGCGGCATCCGTTGTGGCAAAAGTACAACGTGACCGGATCATGATTGCGGCAGACGAGGAGTACCCCGGCTATCACTGGCCCAGCAACAAAGGGTACGGTTCAGCAGCCCACTTTGAGGGGATTCGCAGCCTCGGCGCCACCGAACTTCATCGACACACATGGTTGCGCTAGCGCGGCCTACAATGAAGACAGCATGGATGAAGACGAGTTTGAAGACTACGACCGCGAGGTCGAGCTAGCGCTGTACCGCGAATACCGCGATGTGGTGAGCCAGTTCCGTTTTGTGATCGAAACGGAGCGACGCTTCTACCTCGCCAACGAGGTCGATTTGGTGCGCCGCGACACGGAACACGACTTCTATTTCGAGTTGTCGATGACGGATGTCTGGGTGTGGGATGTTTACCGTTCCGACCGCTTCGTGAAGAGTGTGCGCGTCCTTACCTTCAAAGACGTGAACATTGAGGAACTCAGCGCTAAAGATCTCGAACTTCCCAAGGAACTCGCGCTCGACGAATAGAGGACTGTTTCCTAGAGCTCGGGCAAGGCTGCGGCGAGAACCTCGGCGAGGTGCTTGCCCTCGGTGTTCGCGAGCTGTGATGCCTGAGTCCGGCACGAGAAGCCGTCCGCGATCAGAGTGCTGCCGGTTTCCGCGTTTCTGAGGGTGGGCAGGATGCCATTCTCGGCCACCGCGACAGAAACGTCATAGTGACCTTTCTCCATGCCGAAGTTTCCGGCGAGACCACAGCATCCGCTGATCTCTGTAATTGTTGCCCCGGCGTTCCTGAGTAACGTGCGATCGGCATCGAAGCCCATCACGGCGTGCTGGTGGCAGTGCGGCTGGACGACAAAAGTTTCGCCGCTGAGGCTCGGCAATTGCCAGTTGGGCGGACCCATCGGCGCCGGTGCTATCAGCAGCTCGGCGAGAGTGAAAGTCGAGCGAGCGACCGCTGCTGCTGGTGCGCTGTCGGGCAGCAACTCTGTGAGGTCTGACCGCAGGACCGCCGTGCACGACGGTTCGATACCAATGATCGGGATGCCGCGGTCGACATAGCGCGAAAACTCGTCGACCAGCGCGGTCAGTCGCTTTCGCGCACCATCCAACTGCCCGGTAGTGATCCACGTGAGGCCACAACAGACATCGCGCTGGGGGAGCAGCACTTCGTACCCGGCAGCATCGAGCACGCGGATAGTGGCTCGCGCGATGTCTGGCGAAAAGTTGTCGGTGAAAGAGTCGGCCCAGAGGAGTACTTGAGGGCGCTGGGGCGAGGGAGCGGAGTTGCGTATCGGGTCCTGGCCGGGTGAGTGGCGGCTGGTGGAAGGACGGCTGTTGGGGGCTCGTAGGGCGCGAGCCTCGGAGCTTGAGCGGAACGCGCGGGGAGCGAATGCGGGCAGCGGGCGCCGAGCGTCCACTCCGCCAACCCAGCGAGTGAGGTGCGCAACGGCGGGCACCCTGAGCATGGCGTTAACGAGGGGCGCCATCGGAGCCAGGAGCCGTGCCCAGCGAGGGAGTTGCCCGAGGAAGTAGTGGCTGCGGGGGCGCAGCTTTCCGTCGAAACGGCGGTGCAGCACTTCGGCTTTGAGAGTAGCCATGTCGACGCCAGCAGGGCAGTCGCTTGCGCAAGCCTTGCACGAGAGGCACAGGTCGAGGGCATCGTGCACCTCTGGCGAATTGACACCTCCCGCCACGAGTGTGCCGTTGGCCATTTCTTGCAGAACTCGGGCGCGACCACGAGTGGAATCTTTCTCGTCACCGGTCGCCAAATACGACGGGCACATCACACCGTGACTCGCTGAATTGTCGGCGCGACACTTGCCGACCCCAACGCAACGGTGGGCTGCCATCGTGAAGTCGCCGTCATCGTCGCTGAAAGCGAAACCATTCACCGCAACAATCGGCAACGCTGCCGGGCGGCGCAGATCGGCATCGACGGGCACTGGATCAACAACGATGCCCGGATTCATCACATTGTTCGGGTCGAAGAGTCGCTTGAACTGCCCGAACAGATCAATAGCTGCCGACGAATACATGTGGGGCAACAGTTCGCTACGTGCCCGACCGTCGCCGTGCTCGCCAGACAGCGAGCCGCCATGGGATGCCACCAGTTTGGCGGCATCATCCACAAAGGCTCGCAGAACTGCGCCATCCGTCGCGAGAGGAATATCAAGCCGAACATGAACGCAACCGTCCCCGAAATGGCCGTACGGCATCCCCTCTATTGCGTACTCGGCCAGCAGGGCGTCAAAGTCGCGCAGGTAGGCGCCGAGGCGCTCGGGAGGAACCGCAGCATCTTCGAAGCCAGGCCACGCTTGTTTGCCGGATGACGTGCGCCCGGCCAGGCCCGCACCGTCTTCCCTGATGCGCCACAGTTGTTTCGCGGCTACCGCATCGGTGATGACTCGAGCTTCGATTGCCGCAGAGTCGGCGGCTAGTAGCCGAGCGCGTTGCACGGTCTCGGCGCGGTCGACTCCGGTTACCTCGACGAGGAGCCACCCCGCGCCCTCGGGGAGGGCGGCGACAGCGCGTGCGCCTCGCTGGCGGCTGACCGCATCCACAATGCGGGCGTCGAGGCCCTCGATCGCGCTCGGGTGGTGCGGGAGCAGGGCCGGCACGGCGTCGGCTGCGGTCGCCATGTCGGGGTAGCCAAGCGCGACGAGAAGCGGATGTTGCGGTGCGGCGACCAGATCGACGGTCGCCTCGAGAACCGTCACGAGGCTGCCTTCGGTGCCAACGAGACTGCGGGCCAGATTATGGCCATTTTCGGGCAGGAGGTGCTCGAGGCTGTAGCCCGAAACCTGACGGCCGAAGCGCCCGAGTTCGGTGCGCAGCGTCGCGAGGTTGCCGCTGACGAGAGGTGCGAGGCCGGCAATCGTCGCGAGGTCGTTGGCGGCAATGAATCGTCGCCCCAAGCCGTCGACGACATCGAGACTCTGCACGTTGTCAGCTGTCTTGCCGAACTGCAGGGAGTGGGCTCCGCAGGCGTTGTTGCCGATCATGCCTCCCACGGTGCAGCGGGACCAGGTAGAAGGATCGGGACCGAAGCGCAGTCCGTGCGGCTGCGCGGCGGTTTGGAGAGTTGCCAAGACGGTGCCAGGCTGCACGCGTGCGGTTCGAGCATCCGGATCAATCTCGATCACGCGGTGAAGATGGCGCGCGAAATCGAGAACGATTCCTGTGCCGATGGCATTGCCAGCGATGGAGGTGCCGCCGCCACGGGACGTGATGGGCGTGCTGCTTTCACGGCTCACTGCCAACGCTTCCAGCACATCGTCGGTGTCGCGCGGGAACACGACCACTTGCGGCACGACCCGATAGTTGGAGGCATCGCTCGAGTACTCAGCGCGGCGACGCGTGCTGTCGTCGACCTCGCCGCCAATAACGGAACGCAGGGCGTGAACGACTTCGCTGCGATCGTGCAGAGAAGTGTCTGGCATCTTCCTATTGTGCCTCTAGAGTCAATTCATGCCCCTGATTGCCACCATCGTGCTTGCCGGCTTCGGGTTCGGACTTTCGCTGATCATCGCGATCGGTGCGCAGAATGCCTTCGTTCTGCGGCAAGGTCTACGCCGCGAACACGTCACCGCTGTGGTGTTGGTGTGCACGCTCTCCGACATCGTCCTGATCGTAGCTGGCATTGCCGGGCTTGGTGCCCTGATCCAGCAGGCGGGTTGGCTCTTGGTTGTCGCCCGCGTCGGCGGTGCACTCTTCTTGCTGGTCTACGCGTTCTTATCGGTGCGACGGGCGACGCGACCTCAAGCCCTCACGGCAACGGCAGCAGGAACGGGGATGACGCTCGCCGCCGCCCTCTCGACAGTGCTCGCGCTCACCTGGCTCAACCCGCACGTGTACATCGACACCGTTTTGCTCCTGGGTTCTATTGGCGGAACGTATGGTGACGACCGCTGGTGGTTTGCACTCGGAGCGTGCCTAGGTAGTGTCGTCTGGTTTGCAGCCATTGGTTACGGCAGCCGGTATCTGCGCCCACTATTCGCTAAGCCGATGGCGTGGCGGGTGCTCGACATTGTGATCGCCGTGATCATGGTCGTACTGGCGGCGAGTCTTGTGGCAGGGCTCTTCGAATAGTTGAGAGCGTTCGACCTTGGCTCAGCGCAGTGTCGATAGCTCAAACATCCATTCATTGACTCGGATCGGGTGGCCCTTCGGATATTCGAAGTCGGCTTCCCCCACGAGGTTGAAGCCCGTGCGTTGGCAGAGGGCGTTGGATGCCGTGTTGTCGGTGCGAGGGAACGCAAACACCTGATCTCGGTCGCCATTGTCTGCCGCGTACCGGAGGCATTCGGAGAGCGCACGAGCGGCAATTCCGCGGCCCTGATGGGCGGTGTGCACGCTCCACCCGGTTTCGTAGACGTCGTTGCCTCGCCAGCTCTTCTTCCAGTATCCCACCGAGCCCACGGGGCTGTTTGCGGAGGCCGATCGGATGCGAAACATGCGCGCTTCGCCCGTCTCCCACAGGTGCAAAAACTTGGCGTGCCTAGTGACAATCTGTTTATCGCTTTCAGGCCCGCCAAGAAACAGTGTCATTTCGGGGGTGTTGCTGCGTTCAAGCACGGGAAGATCGTCAACCTGCCACTGCTCAAGCCATACTCGCCCGTCGTCACTGCGCGTCATACGGGCACGATACCGCGAGTAGTCGGTTCTCAAAAGAGCGGGTTGAGATGGTGTTTCGGTCTACTCCTCACCACCGCCGCGTTGGATCCTTGTCTGCGCCAACATGCGGGCGGTAATGAAGGGTGGTGCTCGCAAACCGCACTCTTGAGGCATGGCAGCAAAAGACATATTGGGTGCGCGGGGCGAAGACCTCGCGGTCGACCATCTGATCAGCGCAGGGCTCGAAATTCTCGACCGCAATTGGCGGTGTTCGCAGGGCGAGCTAGACATTGTGGCGCGAGACCGCGATGAGATTGTCTTTGTCGAGGTGAAGACGCGCTCAAGCGTGCTGTTTGGGCATCCCTTCGAATCGATCACGGCAACGAAGGTTGCTCGATTGCGCCGACTGGCGGCCGCCTGGTGTGAGGCTCACGATGGTTCAATTTCGGCAATCCGTATTGACGCAGTCGCTGTGATCGCGCCGACTCAGGGTTCCGTAGAGATCGAACACTTGAAGCGTGTTTCGTGAGTGCTCTCTGATGGCGATCGGCAGAACCTACGCTGTTTCACTTCTCGGCCTCGAGGGCGCAATCGTCGAGATTGAGGCCGACCTCTCCAACAATCTTCCCGGTTTCGTACTGATTGGCCTGCCCGATACCGCTCTGGGCGAAGCGAAAGACCGCGTGCGGGCCGCAGCGACCAACTCCGGGTGTGGGTTGCCAAACCGCAAAATCACCGTAAACCTGTCGCCTGCCGCTCTCCCCAAACACGGCTCGGGCTTCGATCTCGGAATAGCGCTCGCGGCGCTCGCAGCCTCCGGCACAATCTCGGCTGAATCTATTGATCGAGTGTTGCACATTGGTGAGCTCGGGCTCGACGGCCGCCTTCGCCCCGTCAACGGTGTGCTGCCCGCCGTGCTCGCAGCATCCCGTGCGGGGTTCAGTACCGTGATGGTGCCAAGCGGCAACGCTGATGAAGCGTCGCTCGTTCCCGACATACGGGTCGTTGCGGTTCCCTCATTGCGGGATGCCGCGATTTGGCACGGAGGAGAGTTTGAACCCGAGCCAGTCGAGGTCATTACGCGGCCGGTTGCCACGACGGCGCCAACAGACAGTGGCGACCTCAGCGACATGATCGGCGGCAGTGATGCGATTGATGCAATGCTCGTCGCTGCAGCAGGTGGCCACCACGTGTTCCTGCTCGGACCTCCCGGCGCAGGCAAAACCATGCTCGCCGCTCGACTTCCCGGGCTCCTTCCCGACCTTGATCCTCAGGCTGCGCTCGAAGTTTCATCGATCCGCTCACTCGCCGGACTCCCCGTCGGCAGCAGCCTCACGACCCGACCACCGCTCGAAGCGCCACACCACACGGCGACGGCCGCGGCGCTCGTAGGAGGCGGCAGCTCGCAGATTCGTCCGGGTGCTGCCGCCCGTGCCTCCGACGGAGTGCTCTTTCTTGACGAAGCACCGGAGTTCGCGCCAGCAGCCTTGGACGCGCTTCGGCAACCGCTCGAATCGGGCGTCATTAGCATCCATCGGGCAAATGCTGTCGCTCACTTCCCGGGACGATTTCAACTCGTAATGGCCGCCAACCCCTGCCCCTGTGGTCAATGGGGCGCCCGAGACAGCGAATGCACGTGTCCGCCCAATAGCCGTCGTCGCTACCTGGCGAGACTCTCAGGCCCACTACTCGACCGCATCGACATTCAGTTTCGAGTCGAAAGAATCACGAGCGCCCAATTGCGACTTGCAGGGGAGCGACCAACGCTCTCCACGACGGATGCTCGAGCGAGAGTCACCGCGGCCCGCAAGCGCACCCGTGCTCGCCTCGCGGCAACGCCCTGGCGGCTCAACTCCCACGTGCCGGGATCGTATCTTCGCGGTCGCGAATTGCGGCTCGCCCCCAAGGTCACGGCAGGCCTTGATCGCGCCCTCGAACGCGGCGGAATCACCATGCGCGGGTACGACCGCGTACTTCGCGTTGCCTGGTCACTCGCTGATCTCGCCGACGACGCACGACCCGACGAAACCCACGTCGGTCAAGCACTGTATTTACGAAAGGCAATGTCACAGTGAGCATGTTTGGACTCAAAGAATCAGAAATCGCCACCCTCGTCAGAGCGGTCAGCGTTGACAGCGGTGAGGGCCTCGATCGGGCCGCGATCGAAAACCGATTCGCGCGAGCGACCTGGAGCGGTCTCGCCGAGCCCGGTGACCGCCTCGCGGGCCGTGCTCTGCAACAACTCGGCCCGGCACGCGCGCTCTCTGCCGTTGTTGAGCACTGGGACGCTGAACGGTTCGCCATCGAGCTGGAGGCAGACGGCGACCCTGTATCTGGAGATGACATGCGTCAGGCGATCGACCGCTGGATGCCGCGGCTCAAGTCAGACACAGCACTCATCGCACTGCGTCAAGCCGCCCGATTTGGCGCTCGACTGCTCACGCCAGACGACACACTGTGGCCCGGCCGCCTCAATGACCTCGACTGGCATGCGCCATCCGCGTTGTGGGTGCGCGGCACCGACACGGCGCTCGCCGGAATTGTCGACGGCATCGCCCTCGTCGGAGCCAGAGCCGCTACCGGTTATGGCGAGCACATCACGATGGAAGCATCCGCCGGGCTCGTCGATCGTGGCTACACGATTGTTTCGGGCGCCGCCTACGGAATTGATGGAATGGCGCACCGTGCAGCGCTTGCCAGCCAAGGCCTCACCGTCGCATTTCTCGCCGGGGGAGTAGACCGCTTCTACCCGAGCGGCCACGACAGCCTCCTTACCCGCATTGTCGAAAACGGTGCCGTGATCTCCGAACTCCCGTGCGGGTCTCCACCAACCAAATGGAGATTCTTGCAGCGCAACAGACTAATCGCTGCGGCGAGTCTTGCGACCATAGTGCTCGAAGCGGGCTGGCGTTCTGGCTCCCTCAACACCGCCGGGCACGCTGCGGCCCTTGGCCGACCGCTCGGTGCGGTACCCGGCCCGGTCACAAGCGCGGCCTCCGCCGGGTGTCACCGCCTCATCCGCGACTACGACGCCGTGTGCGTCACCAACCCCGACCAAATGGCCGAACTCGCCCCGCTCGCTGAGAAAGCGACTAAGACTCCCGGCGCAAACGCAGGCGCAGATTCGAGAGCCCTTTCTTCGAACTCTGACCCTGTGGCGTCGCCGGAAAACTCGGATTCCGAGAGCCAACAGAGCAGCGAAGCGACCCGCCTGTTCGACGCCCTCAGCGCTCGCAGCGCGCGCACCACCGATGACATTGCCGCGCGCAGTGGACTCGCCCTCACGACAGTGCGTGCACAACTCGGACTCCTCGAACTAGACGGACGCGTTACAGAAACGGAGCGCGGCTGGAAGAGCGTGCCGAAAGGTGCAGCTCAGCACGACTGAAGCTCCGTTTCGCAAATCGCGCAAGGCCTGAACTCGACGATTATGCGCTAAAGCCCGAAGCGCGAGAGGTCGCGTGCAAATGAAGTCGACGACGAAATGCGGTGCGATAGACGCATCGCCAGCAAAAACATCGACACATTTTACCCACCGGCAACACCCTGAAATGCTGACAATGTGCTGCGCGCCTCGCAATAAAGCTGCGGCACTAGAAGAAATATGCGGCATTCCTGCCCAAACGGGCGTACTGTTTAGTAAAACTAATGCTTCGAGCGGGTCCATCGAGATTGTTACTAATTCTTATGTCTGTCAAAGTAGACAGGCTTAGCCCACGGACGTGCAGAAGAAAGGCGACAAAGTGAACGATCAGTTCTTCCAAATTATCGCAATGGTCATTTATCTGGCCGCAATGCTCGGCATCGGTTGGTGGGCCTACAAGCGCACAACCAACCTAGATGACTACATGCTCGCAGGCCGCAAGCTCAGCCCCGGAGTAGCAGCGCTCAGTGCAGGAGCATCCGACATGTCGGGTTGGCTCCTCCTCGGCCTCCCCGGAGCCTTCTACCTTGGCGGCCTCTTCCAAGGCTGGATCGCCATTGGCCTCACCATTGGTGCATGGCTCAACTGGAAGTTTGTCGCACCGCGACTGCGTGCATACACCGAGGTCTCCAAGAACTCGATCACACTGCCGAGCTTCTTCGAGAACCGTCTCCGCGACAAGTCGCGCGTACTGCGCATTACTGCCGGAATCATCATCCTCGTCTTCTTCACCTTCTACGTATCCTCCGGAATGGTCGCCGGTGGCGTTTTCTTCCAGAGTGCATTCGGCTCCGAATACTGGATCGGAATGCTCGTTGTCGGTGGAGTAACCGTTCTCTACACCCTCTTCGGTGGATTCATCGGCGCAACCTACACCGACGTCGTGCAGGGCATCATGATCTTCCTCGCCCTCATCGCAGTGCCCATCGTCGGCATCTCGCAGACCGGTGGCGTTGCGAACACGATCGAATCGATCCGCGCAGCGAACACCGAAATCGACATGTTCAGCCTCTTCACCGGCGGAACAGTGCTCGCCGCAATCTCCGCAGCAGCGTGGGGCCTTGGCTACTTCGGCCAGCCTCACATCCTCGTGCGCTTCATGGCCCTTCGCTCACCAGGGGATGCCGTAGCCGGTCGCCGCATCGGAATCAGCTGGATGATCATCTCCGTACTCGGAGCCATGGCATCCGCCCTCATCGGTGTTGCGTACTTCCAGCAGCACCCCGAGCTTTCGCTCGAGAACCCTGAGCGCGTGTTCCTCGAACTCGCACAGATCTTCTTCCACCCGCTGATCGCTGGCCTCGTTCTCGCAGCAGTACTCGCCGCCGTCATGAGCACGATTTCCTCGCAGCTCATCGTTTCGTCGTCGGCACTCGTCGAAGACCTCTTCAAGATCGTTGCGAAGAAGGAAGCAACTCCTAAGGCTCAGGTAATCCTCGGTCGTATGGGTGTTCTTATCGTTTCCGTCATCGCGATCATCCTCGCGTGGGACCCCAACTCGTCGATCCTCAGCCTCGTCGCATACGCCTGGGCCGGCTTCGGTGCCGCATTCGGACCGATCGTGATCCTGTCGCTGTTCTGGCGCAAGCTGACCAGCATGGGTGCGATCGCCGGAATGATCGCCGGTGCTGTCACCGTCGTTATCTGGGGCAACGTGCCCGCACTCACCGGTGCGATGTACGAAATCGTTCCCGGATTCGCGATCAACGTTGTCGTTGCCATTGTGGTGAGCCTGCTCACCTTCAAGAACAGCGACGGAATCACCGAAGAGTTCGATACCGCAGTCGAAAGCGTGCGCACCGGAACAGTTCAGCTTCCGGTAGTCACCAAGAACGACTAACTTCGCCGAATTCGTTCCTGTCGATTTAGACAGGGAAGGTAAGGATGCCCACCCCACACCTCTGGGGTGGGCATCCTTCGTTAACGACACTGCGCAACCGTCAACGACACTGTGCAACGAGGTAGCCTTCGGGGCAAGTTCCGCGCCATCCTGTCGAATGACACTCGACACACCTAGGCTGTTTATGTGATCCAACTCGGCCAGTACCCCGCCCCCAGCCATGTCATCGCCCACGTCAGCGATACTCACCTTCTTGCGGGCGGCAGGCCGCTCTACGGCGCCGTCAATACGATCGATCACCTTGAGCAAGCCCTCGCCCAGCTCGAACGATCAACCGCCAACCCGCAAGCGATCGTCTTCACCGGTGACCTCGCCGATCTCGGAGAACCCGACGCGTATGTTCGCTTGCGTGCAATCGTTGAGCCGGCAGCCACACGCATGAACGCCGAAATCATTTGGGTGATGGGCAACCACGACGAACGAGACCAGTACTCCAAACTGCTTTTTGATGACGAATCGGATGCCCCACAAGACCGTGTCTACATGGTCGACGGGCTGCGAATCATTTCCTTCGATACCACGGTGCCCGGATATCACCACGGTGATATCAGTGATGAACAGTTGGAATGGCTGCGCAACGAACTAGCGACCCCGGCACCGCACGGCACACTTCTCGCGGTGCACCATCCACCCATCCCGACCCCCATGCTTGAAGCGATGGGAATGCTCGAACTCCAGCGCCAAGAACGCCTCGCTGAAGTGCTTCAGGGCAGTGATGTGCGGGCGATCCTTGCCGGGCACTTGCACTACTCAACTCACTCAACGTTCGCTGGAATTCCCGTTTCTGTTGCGTCAGCAACCTGTTACACCCTCGACCTCAGTGCCGAGGATCGTCTGTTGTCTGGCGTTGACTATGGTCAAGCCGTCAATGTGGTTCACGTGTATGAGAAGCAGACCGTGCACTCGATCATCCCGGTCGGGGATACCGCAGAAATCACCGGTCATTCGGCCGAGGCTTGGGCCCAGATCGAGGCGATGACACCAGAGCAGCGGAGGGAAACCTTCTCGGCCAAGAACTCAACATTCAATTCGGCTGAAGTAGCCGCGTCAGATTAGCGCTCGACAGGGGGTTGCATTAGGCATGCAGCCGAGCGTGAAAGCATTGAGGTATGGCTCAGGGCGAAAACATCACACCACCACACACCCGAATTGAACTCGAAGAGAAGCTGATTTCAGCCGAATTCATCACCGACACCATTCGGGTGCTCACCGGGCACGAGTCGATTCGCAGCTTCGATCCCAGTCCCATCGCAACTGAAGTGTTGGATGCGATACTGCTCTCCGCGCGCAGCGCCCCCACATCCTCTAACCTGCAGGCCTACAGCGTCGTCGTGGTCGAAGATGAGCAACGTCGAGCTCGCTTGGCTCATTTGGTGGGGGACCAAAGTTACGTGGCAACAGCACCGGTGATGCTCATTTTTTGTGCTGACGTTTCTCGGCTGCACTACCTTGCCGAACGACAGGGCCACACTTTCGCCGCCAACAACCTGGAGATGTTCCTCACGGCATCGATCGATGCCAGCCTTGCCTTGCAAAACGCTCTCGTTGCAGCAGAATCACTCGGGCTTGGGGCTGTGCCCATCGGCTCCGTGCGCAACGAACCCAGCTTGATCGCCGCCGAGCTCGCGCTACCGAGAGGCGTCTTCGCCGTTGCGGGACTCACGATCGGCTACCCGAATCCCGGAGTGCGCCGAGGTGCCAAACCGCGGCTTCCCAGCGAAACCGTTGTGCACCGCGAACAGTACTCGACTGAAGACCTCGAGCAGCAGGTCAGTGACTACGACGCTGTCATGATCGCGAACGGACTCTATGCCGGTCGCCAGGTGGCCAGCGATCCCCAGATTCCGGATGCCGAATACGGTTGGGCCGAACATACGGCACGCCGCACGAGCAAACCAGAAACTCTCGCTGGACCATCAGCGGCACTTCGAGACCACCTCAAAGACGAAGTTGAGGCGCGCGGGTTCTCAATTCGTTAGCTGGTCGCCTTGTGTGATGCGCGGCTCGCTCGAGCTACAAATACCAAGATGAGCGGCTGGGCGACCTTCATCGCAGCCCAAGTCAGCTTGTAACGCACGCTCGGGATGGAGACGGCGCGACCGCGGGCGGCACTGCGAAGGGCAGAGCGAGCCACGAATTCAGCGTCGAGCCACATCCATTTCGGCGCCATGGATGAGCGTTCAATGCCGAGCCGTGAGTGGAACTCCGTGCGCACGAATCCTGGTGCAAGTGCCGTGAAGGTGACCCCACGACCGCGGTAGTGCGCGTTCGCCCAGCGACTGAAACTCAGTGGCCACGCTTTCGCAGCGGCATAAAGCCCCAGTGGCGCTTCACCGGCAAGGCTCGCCACGGTCAGAATGGTGCCAGAACGACGGGCGAGCATCCCGCCAAGAACCGCATGGCTGAGGCGCAGCGGGACCGTTGCCAGCAATTCAAGCATCCGCTCTTCGTCATCGATGGAATTCTGATCAAATTCTTGGGGAAGCCCGTACCCGGCATTGTTCACGAGGTACATAATGGGATTCTTGGCCGATTTCAGTCGGCTTTCGACTGTGTCGCGCTCGGCCGCGATCGTGAGATCTGCAGAGATCACTTCGACGGCAATGTTGGCTTTCTCGCGAAGTTCGATCGCCATGCGGTCGAGGCGGGCAGTGTCGCGGGCAACGAGCACAAGGTCATAACCGGAACGAGCTAGCTGGTGCGAGAGCTCGGCTCCAATGCCTGAAGTCGCTCCGGTGACGAGTGCCGTGCCCAGTGTGGAGTGTGAAGATCGTGTGGCCATCCCGAAACGCTATCGCGGCGAACCCGAATGCCGCGTGCATGTTGCACGATAGAGGCGTGAACCTTCACCGCCTCGTGGATACGTTTGCCGCCTATCTTGCGGCCGATCGGGGATTCAGTGTGCACACGGTGAGGTCATACCGCTCTGATCTCACCAATCTGGTCGAATTCGCTACTGAGCGCGCGGCCAACGAACCAGATGATCTTGACCTTGAACTGTTACGCGACTGGTTGTGGCATGCATCTCAGGCGGGGCTCGCTAAGTCGACTCTTGCTCGTCGGGCTGCTGCCGCGCGAGGGTTCAGCGCTTGGTTAAAAAGAACTCATCAGGCGTCGACGGATGCCGCGGCACGGCTCAAAGCGCCGAAAGCTGAGCGCCACCTTCCTCGGGTGCTTAATCGCGACCAAATGTCTGACATGCTGCAGAGCGTTTCGGAGCGCGCATCTTCGGCAGATCCGGTCGCGTTGCGGGATCAGGCGATTGTCGAGCTTTTGTACGCCTCGGCTTTGCGGGTGAGCGAACTTACAGGCCTCTGTCTGAACGATGTCGATGATTCGCGGTTGACGGTGCGGGTCCTCGGCAAGGGGTCGAAAGAGCGCGTTGTTCCCTTTGGAATTCCGGCGCAGCGCGCTATTTCTGCGTACTTAAAGATTGGTCGTCCGCAACTTACTGAGGAGGCCGGGGGAGCGGCCGCGCTCTTTGTCGGTGCGCGAGGAAAGCGACTGACAACTCGAACCGTGTACGACGTGATTGCGCACTTGCTGGCTGACGTTCCGGGTTCTGGTGGTTCTGGTCCCCACACCCTGCGCCACACTGCGGCAACTCATCTGCTGGATGGTGGTGCCGATTTGCGTGCTGTGCAGGAGATGCTTGGCCATGCGAGTCTCGGCACCACACAGTTATATACGCATGTGTCTACGGAACGATTGCGCGAGAGCTATCGCACCGCGCATCCTCGGGCGTAGCGCAGCCGATCCTGCGTTCTTCGTCTTTCACTCGTGAGGCTGTTGCTCGTTGCCGTTGTTATTGAGTGAGGGCGGCAAGACCGAAATGCCGTCGGCGTGAGTTTCTGGTTTCCACGAACTTTGTCGCGGGCCGGGGACCTCAGCCAGTGGTCGCGGAACGGCGGGTTTCGGGGCCGGGACGTCGCCGGGCTCTGGCAGTCGCGCGCGATAGATCGTGACCACACTGTCGAGGTAGCGCTCGATGACCTGCTTTTCGGCGTCATCAAAATCGTCGAGTACGCGATCGATGCCCATGATCATTGGCATCAGGGTCGCCATTGCTGTTTCAACTGAGCGAGGGTTCGGCACAACGACAACGCTGCGGCGGTCAGTCGGATGTTGCTGTCTGGTGACATGCCCGACGCCGATGAGGCGGTCAATCACTCCGGTGACTGCTGCGGTTGAAATGTTGAGTCGACGCGACAGTTCGGTTGGGGGAAGCGGGCCGTGCATGATCAGGTGTTCCATCGCTTCGAGATCGGTGGAGTTGACGGAAAGCGTGCGCCCGACATGCTGCTCGAACTCATCGCTGGAATCGAGAATGTCGCGCAGCAGCTGAGTGGGCCGCCGCGCTGCTGGGCGCTCCATTGCTGCTTGAGGAGGTTGCATGTCCACTACTTTACCGGTAGGTTCCTAAGTTGTCTAATAACTAAGCAACCGAAACATATTTTCAGGAGGAGCGCGATGTATCGCCTCAGGACCTTCATCACCTCACGACGCACCTCCTGGATCGTTTTGGTCGGAGCACTCGTCGCCGCCGGCGCCATTTTCGCCGCCGGAACCGGCAACGAAGAAGGCACACTTCCGGGAGCTGGGCTTCCAGAATCGGCCGAATCCGCACAGGCCGCCGCGGCCGCTGAAGCGCTGCCAGGCGCAGACTCTACCGTCGCGCTGTTGGTCTTCAGCCGCGACGGAGAGACTCTCACCGACGCTGACACGCAGGCCGTCGCATCCGCCGCCGGATCGCTCAGCGACTACTCGGCTGAGGGCTTCGTTCCGCCGCCCACATTTTCTGATGATGGAACCACCGCGCTGGTAACAGTCCCCTTGGACAAGCTCTCTGAAGCGGGGGAGCAGGCTGAACGCGCTGACGAGATTCGCGCAACAGCGAACGCTGATCTGCCCAGCGGCCTCACTGCGCTCCTCAGCGGCCCAGAAGGTTTCGCGGTTGACATCGCGGCCGTCTTTGAAGGCGCCGACTTTACGCTGCTGCTCACAACAGTGATCGTGGTTGCTGTTCTTCTCTTGATCACGTACCGAAGCCCGTGGTTGTGGCTTGTTCCACTCGTCGTCGTCGGAACCGCTGACGGCCTCGCCGGAATAGTAGCCGCCAGAGTCGCGGCACTCGCGGGCATCCAACTGGACGCGTCAGTCACCGGCATTCTCTCGGTACTCGTCTTCGGTGCCGGCACCAACTATGCACTGCTGCTAATCGCTCGTTACCGCGACGAATTGCGGCTCGTTGAGGATCGCCGTGAAGCAATGTCCCGTGCGCTGCGCGGCGCTGGCCCCGCCATCATCGCCAGCGGAAGCACGGTCGTTCTCGCCCTCCTCACGCTTGTCTTCGCGGAGCTACAGGGCAACCGTGCGCTCGGAATCGCGTGTGCGACGGGCGTTGTGATCGCGATGATCTTCGCTCTCGTAGTGCTTCCGGCCGCACTGGTCCTCTTCGGTCGTGGCTTGTTCTGGCCGTACATCCCCAGATTCGGATCCGAGGGCAGCGCTGAGCGCGGTGTCTGGCACAAGCTCGGCGTTCTGGTCTCCAAGAAGCCCGTTGCCGTCGCGATTCTTGGTGCGGTTGTTCTTGGTGCACTCTCGCTTGGTGTTCCCCAGATCAAGATTGGGCTCTCGCAGACCGAGAGTTTCACCCAGGTTCCTGAAGCAGTTCAGGGGCAAAATATCATCGCGGATGCTTTCCCGGCAGGAAGCGGTTCGCCAGCATCCGTCATTGTGAACTCTGATTATGCTGAGGAAGTTGCTCAGGCAGCCGAGGGCGTCAACGGCGTCGATTCGGTGCGCATCGGCGAAAGCACCGACACCATTACCCAGCTCACTGTGGTGTTGGATGACGCCGCCGAGACCGAAGAATCCTTCGCCGCTATTGAGGCCCTTCGCTCGGAGCTGTCGACTATCGAGGGCGCCAACGCGCTCGTTGGCGGTCTGGATGCTCAAGCTCTTGATGTCGAACGCGCTCAACAGTCAGATCAGGATCTAGTAATCCCGCTCATCTTGGGCCTCGTGTTCATTGTGCTTGTGCTCCTGCTGCGGTCGCTGCTCGCGCCTATCCTGTTGTTGCTGACGGTTGTGGCGTCGTTCTTTGCCAGCTTGGGAGCCAGTTGGTTGCTTTTTGAGTCGGTATTCGGCTTCCCTGCGATCGACACGAACGTGGTCTTGTTCGCGTTCCTCTTCCTCGTGGCACTCGGTGTTGACTACAACATCTTCCTGGTGACTCGAGCTCGGGAAGAAGCGGTCGAGCACGGTACGCGAGCGGGAATGATCCGCGCACTGTCGTCTACCGGCGGCGTCATCACAAGCGCCGGTATTTTGCTTGCCGCCGTGTTTGCGGTACTGGGCGTTCTGCCACTCATCACCCTCACCCAAATCGGAATTATTGTCTGCATCGGTGTGCTGCTTGACACGCTTCTCGTTCGCACGGTTATTGTGCCGTCGCTCGCGTTTATTGCTGGTGAGAAGTTCTGGTGGCCGGGTCGCGTGATCTCGATCGGCGCCGAGGTTCGCACGCCGCAGCATGCCGCATCTCCACGTGCTGCTGCACAGCGCGCAGCTTCGAGCGGCGCAGAGGCGCCCCGCGCGGAGACCCTGCCGGAGGGCGAACTGCCATCGGACGAACCACACACTGCCAAGCACAGCGTTAGCCGTTAGCCGTTAGCCGTTAGCGCGGTGCTGGGTGATCAGGGACCGCGCGTCGGCAACAAGATGGCTCGAGGTGTGCCGCTCAGATAGTTGAGCGGCGAGACATATTCGCCATCCAGTCGGACTCCGAAGTGCAGGCAGGGCCTAAGGCAGTGGCCCTCCTGCACTTCGCCAATTATTTCACCTTGAGAAACAAGATCTCCGCGGGTCAGAGCTGTGGTTACCGGTTCATAGCTGGTGATCAGCCCTCCCGGATGCCGAATCGACAGCACGGGACGATCGACCACGATGCCAGCGAAGTGCACGATCCCCGCTGTGGGCGCTCGAAGTTCGACGTCAAAGCTCGCACCAACATCGATGCCACGGTGGCCGGCAGAGTATGGAGTTTCGGGCGAAATGTATGGCCGAACGATGGGATGAGGTTCGGAAATCGGCCAACTCCACGGTGTCGAGGCTGATCCATTCGCAATGTCATCTAGTGGGACGGCGTCAGGCTCACCTCCCCAGGCGACCCCTGCAGAAGTGGTGCTCCCCGAAAGCACGAGTGTCGCAAGAAGGAGAACGGTGGAGGCTCGAAGCATCCCCTCACTCTCGAAGAAAACCCGGTCGTGTGGCCCCAAAAACGCAGAGCCGGGGAAAGTCGCTACCGGTGATGAAGTTGTGGGGGAGCGATGGTATGATTTTTGCAGCACCGCGTGTATTCGCGGTGACTACGCGTGCCCCGCTGCGGTAAAACTACTGCAGCACACGGCCGCTATCTCCACTCAGTCCCCACTCGCACACCGTTGCGGCTGGGGCGGGGGTATGCCCGGGCACCAGGATTCGCGCCAACCGGCCGCGAGTATTAACTGAGAAGGCCGCTATTGCCACGCGCACTAGTGAGCCAGAAAAGGAGAACGGCCATGGCCGTCGTAACCATCCGCCAGCTGCTCGACAGCGGCGTACACTTCGGACACCAGACTCGTCGTTGGAACCCGAAAATGAAGCGCTTTATTCTGACCGAGCGCTCGGGCAGCCACATCATCGACTTGCAACAGTCGCTCGCTCACATCGACGCTGTCTACGACTACGTCAAGGAGACGGTCGCCCACGGCGGAACCATCCTCTTCGTCGGTACCAAGAAGCAGGCACAGGGAACCATCGCTGAGCAGGCACTGCGCGTAGGCCAGCCCTACGTTAACCAGCGCTGGCTCGGTGGACTCCTCACCAACTTCCAGACGGTTTCCAAGCGTCTTGCACGCATGAAGGAACTCGAAGAGGTTGACTTCGATGACACCACTCGTGGTTTCACCAAGAAGGAACTGCTCATTCAGAAGCGCGAGCTTGTGAAACTGCAGAAGAGCCTCGGCGGTATCCGTAACCTCACAAAGACCCCATCGGCCATCTGGATCGTCGACACCAAGAAGGAGCACCTCGCCATTGACGAGGCTCACAAGCTTGGTATCCCCGTTATCGCGATCCTCGACACCAACTGCGACCCCGACGACGTTGCGTACCCGATCCCCGGTAACGACGACGCTATCCGCTCGGTAGGTCTCCTCACACGCATCGTTGCAGACGCTGCCGCTGAGGGTCTCATCCAGCGTCACCAGAAGCCAGAAGAGGGCAAAGAAGTAGAGCCCATGGCTGCATGGGAAGCTGAGCTTCTCGGCCAGGCTGACGCCGATGCTGCTGCAAAGTCAGAAGAGCCTGCCAAGGCTGAGAAGGCTGAAGCGCCCGCGAAGGCTGAAAAGGCTGAAGAGCCTGCCAAGGCTGAGAAGGCTGAAGAGCCCGCCAAGGCCGAAAAGGCTGAGAAGGCTGAAGCACCTGCCAAGGCAGACAAAGACGAGGCAAAGGCAGCAAAGCCTGCTGCCAAGCCCGCAGCAAAGAAGCCCGCCGCGAAGGCCGCTGACGCAGCCGACGACAAGAAGTAAGGATTCGAAACAATGGCAGATTTTAGCCTCGAAGACCTCAAGACCCTGCGCGAGCGCCTCGGCACCGGCATGGTCGAAACGAAGAACGCACTCGTTGAAGCTGGCGGAGACCTCGAAAAGGCCACCGAGCTGCTGCGTCTGCGCGGTGCCAAGAGCAACGCCAAGCGTTCAGACCGTTCCACTAGCGAAGGCCTCATCGCCGCGAAGTCGTCCGGTGCAACGACCACGATCATCGAACTCGCTTGCGAGACCGACTTTGTTGCCAAGGGTGACAAGTTCGTCGCGCTCGGTGAGGCCGTTGCTGAAGCGGTTGCTGCTGCTGGCGCCTCGACTGTAGAAGAAGGCCTTGCGGCATCCGCAGGTTCGAAGACCGTCGAAGAGCTCATCAACGATGAAGCTGCGATTCTGGGCGAGAAGTTTGAGCTCCGTCGCCTTGCCAAGCTCGAGGGCGACTCGTTCGAGGTCTACATGCACCGCACCAACAAGGACCTGCCGCCGCAGGTTGGCGTTGTCGTTGCGTACACCGGCGACGATGCAGAGACTGCTCGCGGAATCGCGCAGCACATCTCATTCGCTGCACCGTCGTACCTCTCGCGCGAAGACGTTCCGGCAGCTGATGTCGAGAACGAGCGTCGTATCGTTGAGGAAATCAGCCGTGGCGAGGGCAAGCCTGACGCTGCTCTCCCGAAGATCGTCGAAGGTCGTCTCGGTGCGTTCTTCAAGCAGGTTGCACTGCTTGACCAGGACTACGCTCGTGACAACAAGGTATCGATCGCTAAGGTTTCTGCTGATGCTGGCATCACCATCACTGGTTTTGCACGCTTCAAGGTAGGCGCCTAACACGCACACTCATAGGGCCCGGGGCATTTTTGCCTCGGGCCTTTAGTGTGCCGGAAGCCACAGTGGACGTTGAGCAAATCGCTTGCACCGAATTTGCTGTGCGGCGCTGCTGAACGCTAGTCAAACCAATAGCCTGTATATGTCGACCACGAAGGAAAGAAGACGATGACAACTCAACGCAAACGCCGGGTGCTGCTGAAACTGTCGGGAGAATCCTTCGGTGGTGGCCAACTGGGGGTTAACCCCGATGTCGTTTCGTCATTGGCCAAAGAGATCGCCGCAGCCTCCGCCGATGTTGAAATTGCCATCGTCGTTGGTGGCGGAAACTTCTTCCGTGGTGCTGAACTCAGCCAGCGCGGTATGGACCGCGGCCGCGCCGACTACATGGGCATGCTCGGCACCGTCATGAATGCCCTCGCCCTCCAAGACTTCCTTGAGCAAGCCGGCGTCGCTACGCGAGTGCAGTCCGCGATCGCGATGACCCAGGTTGCTGAGCCCTACATTCCTCTTCGCGCAGAACGTCACCTTGAAAAGGGGCGCATTGTGATCTTTGGTGCTGGCGCAGGCTTGCCCTACTTCTCCACTGACACCGTGGCTGCGCAGCGCGCCCTCGAGATCGGTGCTGAAGAGGTGCTCGTGGCTAAGAACGGAGTCGATGGAGTTTACGATGCCGATCCTCGAAGCAACCCGGATGCTCGAAAGCTCGACTCCATCAGTTTCCAAGACGCGCTTGTTCAAGGTCTCAAGGTCGTCGACTCGACCGCCTTTAGCCTGTGCATGGACAATGCAATGCCGATGCTAGTTTTCGGTATGGAACCCGCCGGAAACCTTACTCGTGCCATCGTGGGGGAGCAGATCGGAACCCGCGTGCACGGCTAACGTGCTCAGAGGCTCTGCTCGCGGCCAACCCAGACCAACCAACGCAGACCAACCAACCCAGATCGACCCAACTGCGCATAGCAAAGCAAGTGCTGAGCGAAGCCAGAAAGACTCCGAGCGCGCTGCAGCCGTCGTTGCGACGACTGCACGCTAAACTCGGGTGAGACTAAGAGGAGCGCTCGTGATTAGTGATGTTCTAGCGGAAGCTAGCGAAAAGATGAACAAGGCACTGGAAGCTGCCAAAGACGACTTCGGTACAGTGCGCACTGGCCGCGCCAACCCTGCGCTGTTCCAGAAGGTGCTCGTTGACTACTACGGCACTCCTACTCCCTTGCAGCAGCTCGCGTCGATGGTCAACCAGGAAGCCCGCACGCTCCTTATTACCCCGTTCGACAAATCTGCGCTCAAAGACATTGAGAAGGCAATCGCTGGTGCACACCACTTGGGTGCCAGCGTTGGTAACGATGGAAGCGTCATCCGCGCGACCCTTCCCGAACTGACCGAGGATCGCCGCAAGGAGTTCGTCAAGATTGTTCGCGACAAGGCCGAGCAGGCTCGCGTGTCGCTTCGCAATATTCGTCGCAAGGCAAAAGACGACCTCGATGCACTTACTGAGGTTGGCGAAGATGATGTAGCGCGTGCCGAGAAGGAGCTCGAAGCGAGCACCAAGGCTCACGTAGACGCGATCGACGACGCTCTCAAGCGCAAAGAGTCCGAGCTACTCGAGGTCTAATGGTTTCCGAATTCGAAGCTCAGGTTCGGGCAACTAACGACAAGATCAACGCCCGCACAGGGCGTCCATTGGCGATGGCTCTCACAGTGGGTCTTGCGTTGGGGCTTTCGTTATTGTTCAGCCTGATCTTTGTCAAAGAGCTCTACATGCTCTTTGCCGGAGTTCTGGTTGCATTCACGGCTTTTGAGCTCGCCAGTGCGCTTCGATTTGCAGGGCTGAATATTCCGAGGCTGCCGACGGTCATTGGTGCCGTCGCTGTCGTGCCGGCATCGTTCTACTGGCTCGCTGAGGGTCAGTGGTACGTCACACTCGCAGGTATTGCCTTCGTCGGAGTGTGGCGACTCGTGTGGCTGTTCTGGCCCAAGCACCGCGCCCCAGTGCGCGCTGTTCTCAGAGATCTCGGTGCTGGCGTTTTCGTCATGCTTTATGTCGCATTCTTGGCGAGCTTCACCGTTTTGCTGACGACTCAAGATGGTGGCCAGTGGTGGACGCTGGCAATGCTGATCGTCGTTGTTGTCAGCGATATTGGGGCGTATGCGAGTGGTCTTTCCTTTGGCAAGCATCCGATGGCACCGACGATTAGTCCCAATAAGACGTGGGAGGGATTCGCCGGAGCTGCGCTCGCTTCGGTGACCGCCGGAGTGCTGCTGGCGCTCTTCATGATTGACCAGCCTGTGTGGGTGGGAATAATCTTTGGACTCGTTATTCTCGGCACGGCAACTATGGGTGACCTAGCCGAGTCGCTGATCAAGCGTGACTTGGGAATCAAAGACATCAGCACGTGGCTTCCCGGACACGGTGGCTTCCTCGACCGGGTCGATTCATCGCTGCTGTCGGCCGCAGCTGGCTACGCGCTGTTTCTTATCTTCGCGTAAGGCACAATAGAACCGTGAGCACCACTTTCCCCCGCACCCGAAAGTCAAAGTTGGGCTACAACGTTGACCAAGTCGAGGACTTCCTCGAGGAGGCTCGCAGCGCCTACACTTCCGATCGAACCGATAGTGCCGTGGTCTCTTCGCGCACTATCCGAAAGCTTGCTTTCGCAATGCAGAAGGGCGGCTACTCGCCCGTGCATGTTGACTCTGCACTTGAGCGTCTCGAAGACGCTTTCGCCGCTCGTGAACGTGATCGCTCCATTGCCGAGCTCGGTGAGTCGGCATGGTACGCAAATGCTCGTTCAGAAGCGCAAGAGATTCTCAATCGCCTGGCACGTCACAAGGGCAAGAAGTTTTCGCGAGTTAGCTCGTTTACTCGCGGCTACGCGATAAAAGATGTCGATGCGTTCGCGGAAGAACTGGCCAACTACTTTCAGAACGGTGCACCGCTCACAATCGAACGAGTGCGCACTGTTGCTTTCCGCAGCACTAAAGGCGGATATCGTGAGGCGCAAGTGGACTATCTGCTCGACAGCGTGATTGATGTAATGCTGGCGGTTCGCTAGTTCCCTCTGTTTTTTCAGGTGAGTGGGCTAATATCGCACTTATTGTGGTCAAAAATTCGCGAACAGCAATCCTCCGCGCCCAGGCTAAAAGCCAGAGCGCGGATCTTTCTGGACGCCACACACGTTCGTCGTTGAGTCTTCGACTCTTCGCATCGATAGTGAGTCTCGGGTTTGTCGCTACCTTCGTCATGGCTGCGCCAAATCCCGTGAGCACAGTGTCTGCTTCGAGCGTTCCGCTCGCCGCCGTCGAGCGCGCTGAAGTTCAGTCAATAACCGTCGCGGAAGGTTTCGTCAATGAAATCGCGCGCGACAAGCTTGCGGTTAAAGAAATTGTCGTCGAGCCCGTAATTCCGGCCGCCCCTGTTGCCCCTGCCGCGGGAGTTCCTGATCCGGGAACAGCTCAAGCAATCGCGCTGTCGATCCTCACGTCACGAGGTATGGGCGCAAATCAGTACAACTGTTTGGTAAGCCTGTGGAATCGCGAATCAGGTTGGAATGTTTACGCGATGAACTCGTCGAGTGGCGCGTACGGCATCCCACAAGCGCTCCCTGGTAGCAAGATGGCCACTGCTGGCGCCGACTGGGCAACGAACCCGGCAACCCAGATCAACTGGGGTCTTAGCTACATTTCGGGCCGTTACGGCACTCCGTGCGACGCCTGGGCCCATTCTGAAAGCCACGGCTGGTACTAGCCGTTCCCGATCGAACGCATAAGCTTGAACTATGCCTCGTTCGAATCGCCCCCGCGGACGGCGTCGCCCCGATGATGATGACCGCGGTGACTTGAATCAGGTACTTTTTGGTTCTCGACGCACTGAGCAGAAATCTGACGGCGAATGGAATGTTCAGCCTGTTTCCTCAGGCAGCGCGGTCAAAACTTATACCTGTCCAGGATGCTCTCAACCTGTTTCGGTGGGAGTCGCCCACACCGTCACTTGGCGCGCCGACGGCATCATGGGCGCAGCAGACGATCTTGCAGCACGGCGTCATTGGCACCAGCACTGCTGGAAAATCAGATTGTGAGAACCCTACGTGAGTGAAACCATCCGAGGCGCTAGCGAACTTCCTGCTACACGCGAAGATATCGAGCTGCACACTAGCGACGGTTTCACGTTGGTTGGGGAACTCTCTCTGCCCGAGTCTGGTCATATCGCTGCGACGCTTGTCACCTTGCACCCGCTGCCAACTGCCGGTGGTTTCATGGATTCCCACATCATTCGCAAGGCTGCGGCACGCCTGCCAGCGCTGGCGGATGTCGCGGTCTTGCGTTTCAACTTTCGCGGGGTTACTTCGCCACGCGGTACGTCGGAGGGGTCATTCGGCGAAGGCGAACAAGAACAGTTCGATCTTGCTGCTGCCATGAACTTTGTGCGCGAGCGAGGCTTGCCGAATGTGTGGCTGTTGGGCTGGTCATTCGGCACTGAGGTGACTCTCAAATTTGGTCGCGAACATCCCGTTGACGGCGCGATTTTGCTCTCGCCGCCACTCCACCGTGCCAGTGCTGCCGAGGTTGCCGCGTGGGCAGGGGATGAACGTCGCTTGGTCGCGATTATTCCGGAACTTGACGACTACTTGCGGCCAGAGGAGGCGGCAAAACGTTTCGCATCGGTGCCTGAAATAGAGCTCGTCGTTGTAGAGGCCGGAAAGCACCTGTGGGTGGGAGAAGCGCAGACGTACCGTGTGCTCAGTGAGATCGTTGCCCGACTGAACCCGATGGTGTTGCCATTGCCCCGCACGTGGCCTCCGGAGGCCGCTCAACCGCTCTAAACGGCCTGTTGACCGCCGTCCGCTTAGAGATCGGCCTGGCGGGGAACAATCACTTGCTGAACGACGAGCAGGATTGCTGCCGCAACAGGAATTGCAATGAGAGCGCCAAGGATCCCGAGGAGCGTTCCTCCGGCGAGAGCTGCGATCACGACGAGGGCTCCGGGAAGTTTCACAGCTTTGCTCATGATTCGTGGGTTGAGTAGGTAGGCCTCAATCTGCATATAGATCAGATAGTAGATTCCCACGGCGATGACGCTTGGTGGACCGTTGAAGAGCAGAACCAGCAGGGTGATCACTACCGAACCGCTTAGCGTTCCCACGAGCGGAATCAGCGAGCCCAAGAAGGCGATAAAAGCGAGCAGCGCCGAGTACTTGACCGGCAGGTCGAATGCCGGGAACACCCACGTGAGCACAATGAAGGAGAGCACGCCGTTGACGAGGGCGAGTGAACCTTGGCCAATGACATATCGACCGACTGCTGTGCTTACTTGCTCAGCAAGGTCGATGAACTTGGCACGCTTTGTGGCGGGAACGAGTTGGTAGATTCCCGACTTGATGTTGTTGATGGACGACACAAAGTAGATCGTCAAAATGAGCACGATAATCGCCCCGGTAATGCCGGTAGCGATTCCGATTCCGACAGCAAAGACGCCGCCGCCGATGGTCGTGAAGTCGAGCTCGGTTAGCCACGTGGTGAAACCGTCGAGGAGGTCCTCAACCTTGAGCCAAGGAAGTGCAGTTTCAACGTTTTCCTTGATCGTTCCGTCGAAGAACGCTGTTACGAGCCGGGGGATTGCTCGAGTGGCATTACGCACTTGCTCAGCGATCACGGGAACGATCGCAAAAACCAGGCCAGCGAACACGCCAAGAACGCCAGCGAGGACAGTGAGGATGGCGGTCCAGCGGGGAAACTTCTTCGTTTCAAGCCACGTCACTACCGGGTCGAGACCGAGTGCAAGGAAGAGTGCTGCCCCGACGTAGGTGAGAATCGTCGCCAAGGAGATGATCGTCTGGCCGATTCCCACGGCGACGAGCACACCAAGACCGCCAAGAAGACCGAGGCGAAAGGGGTTAAGAATCTTCATAGCGAGGCTCCGTCCAGCCTGAGGCGACGAGGTGTCAGGCTGGACGTAATTCTAGATGCCAGCGGGCAACTTACCGGTCAACATCCTCGGCTTGGTTCAGAACTCCACGAAGGTTCTCGAAGTAACCAGCAACTGTCTCGCGCTCTGCCTTGATCTTGGACAGGCGCTCTTCGGCATCGCTAATGAGTTCATTCGAACGCTTCTCGGCATCGTCGACAAGCGACTTTGCGCGCTGTTCCGCATCCGCGATTTCATTGGCCGCGCGCTCGGCTGCGTCAGCCAGAACTGACTTCGCTTCTGCCCGAGAACTGGTGCTGAGCTCCTCGGCCTCGTGACGTTTGGCGTTCGCTTCGCGCACAGCCTCGCCCAACTGGGCTTGAGCCTCTTCGAGGTAGTTCTGGGTCTGAGCTGATGCCTCTTTATGCTGGGCCAAGAACTCCTTCTCCGCCTCATCGCGTCGCACAGCGAGCTCTTGTTCTAGAGCGATGCGTGCGGCTTCGGCTTCGCGCTCGATTGCGGTTCGGGTCTCTTCACGCTGGTGCTGAATGGATGCTCGAGTCGACTCGACTTCGTTCGCCAGTTCGGCGCGCTGGCGAGCGATGTCCCGTTCGAGGTCTGCAGTCTGTTTCTGCACATCATGGGCAAGGGCGGTGCGAGTTTCGGCGTCCTCGGTCTCAAGAGCAGTGCGCTTGTTGTCGATTTCAGCGTCAAGGTCAGCGTGACGGCGAGCCATCTCTTCTTCGAGACCAGCAGTTCCCGTTGCGATTTCTGCTTCAAGTTCGTTGCGGCGTTCAGTCATCTCGGCTTCGAATTGGGCACGAGCTGTTGCGCTTTCGTTTTCGAAGGCGCTGCGCGCGGTGCTGATTTCTTCTTCAAGTCCCGAGCGGGTGGTCTCGACATCGTTCTCGAGAGCGGCACGGGTTGTGCTGACTTCCTTGGCGAGTGCCTTCTTGGTAGAGGTAACTTCGCGGTCTAGCGCCTTCTTCAGTGCTGCTTGCTCAGCAGCAAGCTCACTTCGTGATGTTTTGACGTGGGCTTCGAGCTCAGCGCGAGTCGTTGTCACTTCATCGTTGAGGGCTGCCTTCGCAGTCGCGACTTCCTGCTCAAGGTTCGAGCGAGTGGTCGTGACTTCTTGCTCAAGCGCAGCCTTGGTGACTTTAACTTCCTGGTCGAGCGCCGTCTTGGTGGTGGTGACTTCCTGTTCGAGCGCAGCTTTCGTGCTCGTCACTTCGTGTTCGAGGGCCGCCTGGGTCGTTGAGACCTCGTCGTCGAGGGCAGCGCGGGTGGTGACAATGTCGCTCTCGAGTTGCGTTCTCGCTTCTCGTTCTTCCTGTTCCCACTGCTCGCGGGCCTCTGAAAGTTCTGCGTCAAGCGCTGTTCGCGCCGCAAGCACGTCTTTTTCGAGCTCGTTGCGGATGCTCGCGGCCTCTGCCTCGACAGCGGCTCGAGCGGTGCTGGTCTCGGTTTCGAGCGCAGCGTATGCCGCATCAAGTTCGGCCTTGAGCTTCGCCTGAGCGGCGTTGGTTTCGTTCGCCAGCTTCGCGTGGGCGGATGTGGTTTCGTTCGCTAGCTTGGTGTGGGCAGCTTTGGTCTCGTTGGCAAGAGTGTCGCGGGCGGCGGTTGTTTCGGCTTCCAGCTCTGCACGCGCTGTCTCGATCTCTCGAGCCAGATCGGTGCGTGCTTGCTCGACATCGTGTTCGAGGTCTTCGCGTTGCTTCGTGTTCTCAGCCTCGAATGTAGCCCGGCCGAGTTCGGCATCTCGTGCGAGTGCTTCGGCAGCTTCGCGTGCCTCAGCAACTTCAGTTGCTGTGCTCGCGCGGAGTTCGGTCATTGCCCGCTCGGTCTCGGCGCGAAGGGCTGCAGCCTCACGCTTAGCGGAGGTGCGAGCATCCGCAGCTTCGGTAGCAACAGCGCCACGAATAGTTGCTGCTTCGCGTGCCGCGTCAGAGGTGAGCTGCGCTGCTTCGTCACGTGCATGGGCAATGAGAGCGTCTGCCTCGTCGCGGGATGAATGTGCAAGAGCATCCGCTTCGCGACTAGCGTCCGCCAGAATGCGCTCTGACTCGGTCGCAGTTTCATTGCGCAGATTCGTCGTCTCAGCCTGGACGGCTTTACGCATCTTTTCGGCGTCGATATCTGCTTGGCTGATGAGTTGCGTTGAATGTTCTTCTGCGACGCGAAGCATGCTCTCAAGCTTCGAGCCGAGACCGCTATAGGTCGGACTCCCTGTTTCGTCGAGCTCGGCCTGCAGATCCTCATTAACGGCAAGGAGTCGCTTTACCTCTTTGGTGGAAGCGGTGCGGTCAGCTTTGGCGGCAACAAGTTCACGACGGAGTTCGCCAATAAGCTTGTCGACGTCGTCCTTCTTGTAGCCGCGCATTTCGGTGCCGAAATCAGTATCGTTCGCGGCCAAGATGTCTCCTCGGAGTCAGCGGAAAGGACTTCTAGAGTTTAGTGGTGCGGAGCGGCTAACTGTCATTTTGGTCTCGATGGGCAATCGGCACTCAACGTTCTCTCAGACAGTTCCCAGACGCAGGACTAGGTGCGCACACGCCCATCCGCTATTCTTGAACGTCTTTGTTGTTGCCTACCCGCCTAAATCGGGCCCTTGACCTGCAGACCGTACTGGGGTTCCGCCAACGTGGCGAAGGGTTTTGTGACGTAAGTCACTGTAGGCAGCGCGAAAGGAGAGATAGTGAGATTCGTTCTCGCCATAGTTAGCTTTATGCTCGCAGCCGTGATGATCGGCTACGGCATTGCGCAGCAAACCATTCTTGCGACCCCAGATGAGGTCAGCGTGTCGGCCGAGTTCGATGGCACTGCCCCCTTGACGGTGATCGATGGAGCAGCTTTGAACGCCTATGAGGGCAAGCAGACTATTAGCGTTACTGGTCCAGGTCGCATCGTTGCCGCTTACGGCAGCACATCAGACGTACTCGCGTGGGTGGGTGACGCCAGCTACAACAAGGTGAGTATCGACCCTGGTACGGGTGAACTCATCACCGAAGAAGTCAGCGGTACCGAGCAGGAAGTTCCCGATCCCTACGATTCTGACCTGTGGCTCGAAAGCTACACGGCCGATCTCGAACTCGCGCTGACGGTCAAGATCCCCTCTGATGTGTCGTTTATCTTGGCGGCGGATGGGGTGGAGCCTGCTCCGAGCGGAGTTGCGCTTTCGTGGCCACTAGACAACACCACTCCGTGGGCAGCCCATCTCATCACTGGCGGTGCGGCCATCCTTCTTCTTGGCCTGATCTTCCTCATGTGGGCCGTACACCACATGCGTCGTGCTGGCGGTCCCCGTCGCACTCCGCAAAAAATGCCTAAGGTTCCGAAGAAGCCGCGATACAAGCCGGCGAGGCGGTCGACAAAGACCGGCGAGACCGCGACGATCACATCGCCTCAGCGCATTGCTGTTCCTGCTGTCTTGCTGAGCGCTCTGATCTTGAGCGGATGCACCATTGCGTCACCGTCAGGCTCCGCCGACGACGCTAGTGCCCCGGTTCCGACCCCCACTTCGACCTCTGCGGGCAGTGAGTCCCCGATGCCGGCCGTTACCGTGCGTCAGGTGGAGAAAATCGTTGCGCGGGTCAGCGCTGTTTCGCTCGAAGCAGACGAATCTCGCGACACCGATCTCATCAAGACTCGCTTTGCCGAAGCTGCCCTTGAATATCGTCTAGCGAACTACAAAATGCGCAAGGCAGATAGTTCCATTGCCGCACCCATTGCTGTTCCTGACGGACCGGTGCAGCTGACGCTTCCACAGCAGACAGATTCGTGGCCGCGCACCGTATTTACGATCATCCTGGATGAGTCAGACAGTGCTGTGGCCCCGATTGCGCTCTTCCTCGAGCAGGCGTCACCTCGCGAGAATTACAAAGTGAGCTACTCGATCAACCTCGAGCCCTCAATCGTGTTCCCGGATGTCGTAGCCGCCAGCGTAGGAACGTCACGCTTGGCAGCAGACAGTGGCTTGCTTCGCTCGTCACCGACCGAAGTGGCACTCGACTACGCCGAAATTCTCGAGCAGGATGTCGACAGTGACTCCTACCTTGACTTTGAAGCCGAGGGCGACAGCCTGCGGGTCAACGTCGGTCTTGCCGTGAAGCAAGCCGAGAAAGCCGAGCTATCGACTACGGCCACGCTCACCTATGGTCACGAACTCGGCTCAACCGATCCCATAGCAATGGCGACCATTGACGCTGGTGCGATCGTTGCCGTGCATCTCTACGAGACCAAGGTTGCGAAGCCAAAAGAAGAAGGCTCCGCAGTAACTTTTAGTGGTCAGACGAAGGCGCTTTCGGGGATTTCGATCACCGAAACCGGAATCAAATCTACCTACGGAGATCAGCTACTCTTCTATGTTCCGGCAGCCGGTAGTGGAGAAAAGATCGTACTGCTCGGATACACCCAAGGACTTGTTGCAGCATCGGAGTTGAATTGACAAACGCCCCACTGAACGCCGCTAGCTTGCGCGGTGCAGTCGACCTCTCATCATTGGTTCGCCAGCACAATGCGCCCCCCGCACCTGCGGGAACGGGAGAAACCCCGCAGCCGTCGGGGTTCGCCACAAATGTAAACGATGCGTCGTTCACTCAAGTGCTTGAACTTTCGAACACCGTTCCGGTGATCGTGGAGTTCTATGGCCAAGGCATTGAGCCAACGTTGGAGCCGACGATCGCTGCCTATTCTGGCAAGTTTGCCTTGGTGACAGTCGATGCTACGAGCAATCCCCAACTCGTGCAGGCATTTCAGGTGCAGCAGGTTCCCACCGTTGCCGCCGTTATCGGTGGACGACCAGTGCAGCTCTTCGCTGGAGTGATGGCGGCGAACGATCTCACAGAGGTTCTCGACCAAGTGTTGACGCTCGCTGCCGAGAGCAATGTGACAGGAACGCTTCCCGCACCGGACCCCTCGGGGGAAAGCGCCGACGAGCCTGTCGAAGAGCCGCTACCACCGCTGCACCAAGAGGCCTTTGATGCAATCTCCGCTGGAGACTTTGCGACCGCAATCTCGAAGTACGAAACGGCGATCGCGCAGAACCCTCGCGATCAGCAGGCAGTCGCTGGACTCGCCCAGGTGTCGCTACTCGCTCGTCTCGAGAACAAGACAGCCGAATCTGTGCGCAGCGCGGCAGCTCAAGATCTCACCGACGTTGACGCACAACTCGCGGTCGCCGATCTTGACGTTTCTGGCGGGCACCTCGGTGATGCGTTTGGTCGCTTGCTCGAGCTCTATCCTGCCGCTGATGCAGAAGGCAAGAACAGCATCCGCACTCGATTGCTCGACTATTTTGAAATCGCTGGCGCCGAAGACCCTCGAGTTGTTGACGCGCGTCGCCGATTGACTCTGCTTCTTTACTAGCATTGCTGGCTGTTGCTAGCTGTCGCGTGCGATTGCCGCGATTGTTGCGTCGGTAGCTCGAACTAAGTCGCTTGGTGTGAGCTCGATGTCGAATCCGCGCCTTCCGCCGCTGACATACACGGTCTCAAATAGCTCAACGGTTTCGTCGATAACGGTTCTGTTGGCGGTTTTTTGACCGATGGGGCTGATGCCCCCAACAACGTAACCGGTGCGACGTTGAGCTACGACAGGATCGGCCATCGCCGCGCGCTTGCCGTTGACAGCACTCGCGAGCGCTTTGAGATCGAGCTTTCCTGAGACAGGGACAACGGCAACGATGAGTTCGTCGTCGACCACCGCCATGAGCGTTTTAAATACTCTCTCGGGTTCGATTCCCAATTCGGTGGCGGCTTCACGACCAAATTCGACGGCGCGTGAGCTGTGCTCATAGGGGTGCGGCGTGAAGGGGATCCCCGTGGTGTCGAGCGCAACCGTCGCGGGGGTGCCGAGTGCCATCAGCGCTCACAACTCTCGGTTGGGCCGGTGGCGGAGTCGAAGCGTTGGCGCATGCGATCTAGAGTAATGACACGCGAGCATCCATGGGGAGTGCACGCGAGAGTAGCGGAGAAACAGTGACTATCTATCTGGATCATGCGGCCACGACGCCGATGCGTCCTTCCGTTGTTGACGCGTTCGCTGCGGCACTGCCGGTAGTGGGCAATCCATCGTCAATACATTCCCAAGGGCAGTCGGCAAAACGGATGCTCGAAGAAGCGCGAGAGACGGTCGCTGCCAGTCTTGGTGCGGATTCCGTTGAGGTGACTTTCACCTCAGGGGGCACGGAATCAATCAACTTGGCTATCAAGGGGTTGTTTTGGGCCCGAAACTCGACTGAGGTTTCCCGCCCACGTATTTTGGTTGCGCGAGCCGAACATCACGCGACGATTGATGCCGTTGAGTGGATGCGCGAGCACGATGGAGCGGTGCTGGATTGGATTCCTGTTGACGCTTTCGGTCGCATAGACGTTGATTACGTTCGCGATGCGCTCGCGGATGATGTCGCCCTTGTCACGATGCTCTTGGCTAACAACGAAGTCGGTACCCTTCAGCCGGTTTCGGAGATTTCGACGCTTGCGCATGGTCACGGTGTTCCGGTGCACGTAGATGCTGTCTCTGCTTTTGGCTATGTCCCGATCGACTTTCATGCGGCTGGCGTTGCAGCCCTGAGCGTGTCGGCTCACAAGATTGGGGGACCGGTCGGGGTTGGCGCTCTGGTCATTGCGCGTTCGGCGACAGTGACGCCGCTGATTCATGGTGGTAGCCAGCAGCGAGCTCGATCAGGAACGCTGGATGCTCCTGGTGCTGTGGCTTTTGCTGCCGCAGCGCGGGAGGCAACTGGTGACTTGGCTGACACCGGACGACGGCTGAGTGAATTGCGCGATGAGCTGATCTCTGGGGTGCGAAACGCGGTTCCTGCTGCGGTCCTTCGTGGCGATCCCGAGCACAGGCTGCCGGGAAACGTTCACTTCACTTTCCCTGGTTGCGAGGGTGACTCTTTGCTGTTTCTGCTCGATGTCGCCGGGTTTAGCGTCTCCACAGGATCGGCATGTCAGGCCGGAGTCCCTGAGGCTAGTCATGTGCTGCTTGCGATGGGGCTCGATGAGCCAACCGCGAGGGGCGCACTGCGAATTTCGCTGGGGGAGACGACGACGGCTGCTGAGATTGCGCAGTTCGTTGATGCTCTGCCGCGTGCGGTCGAACAGGCGACGGCTGCCGGGTATTCGAGCCGGGACACGATTCTTGGCCACTATCCAGAAGCCTAGGGTGGCCTCGGGGCGCATTCAGGACGCGCGCGTTGACAGAATTTACCTTCACCTGTAAGTTTTTTATTACAGATGAAGGGATGCGCGTGAACTCTGATGAGCTCGGTGCCTGGTTGGCTGCCGTTGCCAACCCGCAACGCATGCGCATTCTCGCGGAACTCGCTGGCGGACAAGCCCACGTCAGCGATCTCGCCAGACGAGTGGGAATGTCGCGGCCACTTCTCTACATGCACCTCGCAAAGCTCGAAGAATCTGGCTTCGTCGCCGGCCATCACGAGCTCAGCGACGACGGCAAAGCACTCAAGTTCTTTGAAGTTGTGCCCTTTCGCATCACCGTGACTCCAGCATTACTTGCTCGAGCGGTAGCTCAGTCAGCGCAAGAACGACACAACCTAGACACCACCGAAGTAATCGACAAACAACCCGCCAGCACAAACTCTCACAAAGGAAAGTAATGGAAATCTTCTTTAGTCTCTGGTTCTGGATCGGCGTAATCGCCATCACCGGCATCATCGCCGGTGTCATTACCAACGCAGTGAACAAGAAAGCGGAGACAGCAAAACACGTGGCTGACGCCCAAGCCGGCGGCGACTATCGAGCACTCGTCGAGCAAACTCTCGAAACCAACCGATCCCTCCTTGAGCGACTGGATGCCGTAGAAAGCCGACTGGCCGGGGTCGAGAAGACCCTCACCGACATCCCGCAGTAAGAACTTGCCCAGCAACGCGTCTCGTACACTGGTTTTATGAAGGTTTTAGCGGCGATGAGTGGCGGAGTGGACTCCGCGGTTGCTGCCGCGCGGGCAGTCGAGGCAGGGCACGAGGTTGTTGGGGTGCATCTGGCGCTGAGCCGGCAACCAGGAACCCTGCGCACGGGAGCACGTGGCTGCTGCACAATCGAAGATTCGATGGACGCGCAGCGGGCGGCCAACATCATTGGCATCCCGTACTACGTGTGGGATTTCTCCGAGCGTTTCAAGCTCGACGTTGTCGATGATTTCATCGCTGAATACTCGGCGGGCCGCACTCCGAACCCCTGCATGCGCTGTAATGAGCGCATCAAGTTCGCTGCTCTATTGGAGAAGGCTGTCGCTCTAGGTTTCGACGCCGTTGCAACTGGCCACTACGCCAATATCGTTGACGACGAGCATGGCAATCGCGAGCTTCACCGCGCAGCGGCCTGGGCCAAGGATCAGTCTTACGTACTAGGCGTTCTCACGACAGAACAACTGGCTCACAGCATGTTCCCGCTTGGGGCGACCCCATCCAAGGCTGAAATTCGCGCTGAGGCAGCGGAACGCGGGTTCTCCGTAGCCAACAAACCTGATTCGCATGACATTTGCTTCATTCCTGACGGCAACACTCGTGGTTGGCTTGCCGACAAAGTGGGAGCTGAGCAGGGCGAAATTTTGGGCCGCGATGGTGAAGTCCTTGGCAAGCATGAGGGCGCCCTCGCTTTCACGATCGGTCAGCGCAAGGGCCTGAACGTGGGTTATCCCACCGACGATGGCAAGCCGCGATTCGTTTTGGAGATTCGACCGAAGACCAACCAGGTTGTTGTCGGACCACGCGAAGCGCTCGCATTGGCTGAAATTGCCGGCTCTAAGTTTTCTTGGGCAGGACTCGACCCGCTTGAGTCGGGATACATTTCTGAGCCAGGCGAAAGTTTTGAGTGCCACGTCCAGGTGCGCGCTCACTCTGACCCGATGCCTGCTGTTGCCAGACTCGATCCTGCCGCCGTTGACGCAGAGGGCAATGAGATTGGCCCAGAACTTGTCGTCACCCCTCACGAGCCTCTCAATGGCGTCGCGCCAGGGCAAACAGCTGTGCTCTACGTCGGTACTCGCGTTTTGGGTCAGTGCACAATTGCACGGTCTGTGTCTGCGGTTCCTGCTCAGGTCTAGTCTGCATAACTGCCGCCGATTTCCTCCGTGCGCAGGTTTCGTCGTAGGCCCTGTTTAGACTTGACCTGTGGCCAACAACACCGAAAAATCCGGTTCAGCGAGCGAATCTGACGATCAGGTCGCCGAGACGACTGACCCGGCTCTCGCAGCCGCGCGTGACGAAGTTTCCGCGCTTACGACCCGCATTCTCGAACTGCGAGACGCCTACTACGTTCGCGATGAAGTCCTCGTTGACGATGCCGAATACGACGACCTGATCAAGCAGCTCGAACAACTCGAGCTCGATCATCCAGAACTTCAGAGTCAAGATAGCCCGACTCAGCGAGTTGGTGGCCGAGCCGCCACGCTGTTCGACCCTGTCGAGCACGTGGAACGCATGCTGAGTCTTGACAATGTGTTCTCGGTGGAAGAGTTCGCGGAGTGGGCAGCGAAGGTCGAGCGATCTTCCGCTCGCCATATTGATTTCTTGTGTGAGCTCAAGATCGATGGTCTTGCGATCAATCTTCGGTACATCGATGGTGTGCTGGTGAGCGCTGCCACTCGCGGAGATGGTCGAGTCGGTGAAGACGTAACCCAGAATGTTGTTCGAGTTGAGGGAATTCCCCAGCGTCTGGCAGGAACAGGGCATCCGCCGATCGTTGAGGTGCGAGGAGAAGTCTTTATTCCTCTCGAATTGTTCCGCGAACTCAATGCGGAACAGACTCGCATCGGTGAGAAAGTTTTTGCGAACCCTCGCAATGCGGCCGCTGGCTCGCTTCGGCAGAAGTCTGAGGGCAAGTCAGAAGAGAAGCTCGCGCACATGCGACGCAGGTTGTCTTCGCTACGGATGCTCGTGCACGGCATTGGAGCGTGGGACGGCACGCGCGCCCACCACGAGCCTATCCGCAGCCAGAGTGAAATCTACGGAGTGCTCGCCACGTGGGGATTGCCAACAAGCACCCATTTTCGCGTTGTTGATTCCGGAGAGAAAGCGGCAGAGTTCATCCGCTATTACGGAGAACACCGCGACAGTGTCGAACATGAGATCGACGGGATCGTCATCAAAGTTGATGAACTTGCCCTCCATGATGAGTTGGGGGCCACGTCACGTGCTCCGCGCTGGGCAATTGCCTATAAGTACCCGCCAGAGCAGGTAAACACCAAGCTTCTCGACATTGTGGTCGGTATTGGTCGCACGGGTCGGGCCACTCCGTATGCGGTAATGGAGCCCGCTCATGTTGCCGGTTCAGTAGTACGGCAAGCCACCCTCCACAATCAGGATGTAGTGAAGCGCAAGGGTGTCCTCATCGGAGACACTGTTGTCTTGCGAAAAGCCGGAGATGTGATTCCGGAAATCCTCGGCCCGGTCGAAGAGCTTCGCGATGGCACTGAGCGTGCGTTCGTCATGCCCAAACTCTGCCCAGAATGCAATACACCGTTGCGCCCGATGAAAGAGGGCGACATTGATTTGCGCTGCCCGAACGCTCGCAGTTGTCCGGCGCAAGTGCGGGGGCGGGTCGAACACGCTGGCAGCAGAGGCGGACTCGACATCGAAGTGCTTGGAGAAGTAGTGGCGCGAGCTCTGACTCAGCCGAAGTATCCCGAGATTCCGCCGCTCATCAATGAAGCCGGCCTGTTCGATCTCACGGTCGAAGACCTATTTCCGATCGTTGTCGCCGTGCGTGATTCCGAGACCGGGGAAGTTGTCACTGATGACGACGGCGCTGAACGGACGATCACGCCGTTTAGCCGGTTGCGAAAAGTAGCGGGTGCTGGTGCCGATCCCTCGTACGATCCTGCTGCTACCGAATTTGCTGGCGACGAGCACGCCGTACCTTCGAGCAACGCGCTCAAGCTCATCGCCAATCTGAGTGAGGCGAAAACTAAGCCACTGTGGCGCCTCTTGGTGAGCCTCAGCATCCGTCATGTTGGCCCTGTAGCGGCACGAGCCCTCGCCGACTACTTCGGTTCGCTTGATGCGATTCGTTCGGCAACCCGAGAGCAGCTTGCGGCTGTTGACGGAGTTGGCCAAATTATTGCTGACTCGGTCGCCGACTGGTTCGAAGTTGATTGGCATCAAGAGATCGTTTCTCGGTGGGCTGCCGCCGGCGTTCAGTGGACAGCTCCCGGGCATCCTGGCCCCGGGGCCGCCCAGTCGAATGACGGCGTTCTCGCTGGACTCACGATCGTCGCAACAGGCAGTCTCGACGGCTTTACTCGTGAAGGAGCCCAAGAGGCAATCATCGCGGCTGGGGCAAAAGCGGCATCCAGCGTGAGCAAAAAAACCGACTATGTCGCTGCGGGCCCCGGCGCGGGCTCTAAACTGACCAAAGCAGAAGAATTGGGGATCCGGATTCTTGATGCGGCGCAGTTTGCGAGGCTCCTCAACGAGGGGCCTTCAGCTCTTGGTGACTAGTTGCTCACCAGCTAAAAACAAGCATTCGACCCCCGAACGGGGTATTTTGCCCTAAGGTTATACAAAACGTGTTCGCGTGCGGGGATGGCACGCGGCAATCGTTCTTGAGGGGAATACCCGGCGTTGCTATTCGAAATTGCAGTTGTTATAGCCACCTCGGTTGTCGGCTTACCCGCCACCGAGGCGTCTGCTATGCCCTCAGTAACTTTCGAGTCCATAGTGACGAGCGATGCCCCACCCGCTTTTGTGGGCCCCGTCGTTGACCGTGGTACTGGAGTGTTCTCCGCTTCAGCATCTTTTGGTGCGCAAACGCTGTCCACGCTTGCGCGCATTCCGGCCGGAAATATTTCTCAGTATTTTGAGTCTCGACCCGCGGCCGTCGACCAATTGCTTGGTGAGCAACCTCCGGCCCAAGAAGTTGCACTGTGGTGGGGCGACCTCGATGCCGATCGCCGAACGGCCCTAGAAATCGCTTCTCCTCAGCTGGTTGGCAACCTTGAAGGTGTTCCGTACACAATTCGCGACACTAGCAATCGCACAATGCTTACGCAGACAATTTCTGAACTCACAACAGTGATGAACTCAGACGCGGGCCGCGCCGTACAGCAGAACGCGCATCAGCAACTGAGTATGCTTTCGTCGATTTCTGAGGCTCTCGTTTATGACAATGATGAGCCAGAACGCACCCTTGTAACGCTCGATGTTTCGGGTCAGGGTCGTGCCGCAATCGTGCTGGGTGACCTCACTACTGCGGACTATGTGAGTTTTCTTGTTCCCGGCATGTTCTTCACCATTGAAGGTCAAATGTCGTACTGGGTAGATGCAGCCAATGAGCTGTATTGCCAGCAGCAGATGTGGCTCGATTACTTCGATGCGCAATCGGTATTCGTGCACAACAATTCAGTTGCCACGGTTGCGTGGATTGGCTACGACACCCCGAACCTGACAAATGTCGGAGCAATCGACAACGCTGATCAAGGTCGAGACAGCCTTGCGGCAGCGATCCTCGGGCTCCAAGCAGAACGTGGCGCCGATCAGCCGTATGTCTCAGTGGTAGCTCATTCGTACGGCACGACCGCCGCGATGATGGCGTTGTCGGAGTACAGCTTTGAGATCGATGCACTTGCCATGGTCGGTTCGCCCGGTAGCCCCGCAGAATCCGTTGACGATCTGCACGTTCGCAACGGTAACGTTTTCGTCGGAGAAGCCGCCTGGGACCCGATCCCCAATAGCTCGTATTTTGGGCCAGATCCTGGAGCGGCGTCGTTCGGCGCCAAGTCATTGGGTGTTGGCGGCGGTTTCGACGTCATTATGAAACGGTCCCTCTCTGGCTCAGTCGGTCACAACGAGTACTTCACCCCCGGTAGCGAAGCGATGCGCAATTTCGCGCTCATCTGCATCGGTCGCAGCGACCTTGTAATCGCCGAAGGGGAACCGGTGGTGCAACGCGCTATCGCGACAACCTCGCATTCGCAGAGCTAGCGTGCCCGCTCTCGCCCTGTCGCTCCTCGCTGCGCGCTAAGCCGAATACACTTAGACGGTTCCCTGTCTGTTTCCCATCTTCGGAGCTCCATGACTGACACCAATCCTGGTGCGATCACCAGCGAGGTCGTTTCGCACCTCGCCTCGCTCGCCCGTATCGCCCTCACCACTGACGAAATCGAGAAGCTCACTGGCGAGCTTGGTGCGATCGTCGATTCTGTGGCCAAAGTCAGCGAAGTCGCTACCGACGATGTTCCGGCGACGAGTCACCCCATTCCGCTCAGCAATGTGTTCCGCCCTGATGTTCCCGGCGTGACGCTCACTACCGAGCAGGCACTGGCAGGAGCACCCGAGCACGATGGTTCACGTTTTGCGGTTAGCGCGATTCTGGGAGAAGAGCAGTAATGGCAGATCTGAACGACCTCACCCGCTTGTCGGCGTCCGAGCTGGCTACCAAGTTGAGTTCCGGCGACGTCTCCTCGGTTGAAGCAACCCAAGCTCACCTCGACCGTATCGCTGCCGTCGATGGCAAGGTTCATGCGTTCTTGCATGTGTCTGCGGATGCTCTGGCCAACGCCAAGCGCATCGATGAGCGTCGTGCGGCAGGGGAGTCACTTGGCGAGCTCGCCGGTGTGCCCGTTGCCGTCAAAGACGTGCTGTGCACGATCGACATGCCGACCACTGCTGGGTCCAAAATCCTTGAGGGTTGGGTTCCTCCCTACGATGCAACACCCGTTGCCAAGCTGCGTGCCGCTGGCCTGATTCCGCTCGGCAAGACCAACATGGACGAGTTCGCCATGGGGTCATCGACCGAGCACTCGGCGTATGGTCCAACTCGCAACCCGTGGGATCTTGACCGGATTCCCGGCGGTTCCGGCGGTGGATCGGCTGCTGCGGTCGCCGCGTTTGAAGCCCCGCTTGCTCTCGGTTCTGACACGGGTGGATCGATTCGTCAGCCAGCATCCGTCACGGGTTCTGTTGGCGTGAAGCCTACCTATGGTGGGGTATCCCGCTACGGCGCGATCGCGTTGGCTTCGTCGCTCGACCAGGTTGGCCCCGTCTCGCGCACCGTTCTTGACTCGGCATTGCTGCACGATGTCATCGGCGGCTGGGACCCGCGCGACTCGACGTCGCTCAATGAGCAGTGGCCGTCATTTGCCGCCGCAGCTCGGGCTGGTGCCGCTGCCGAAAGCCTCAAGGGCGTTCGGGTCGGAGTCATCAAGCAGCTCGACAGCCCCGGTTTCCAAGCTGGAGTCTCGCAGCGCTTCCACGAAGCACTGCAGCTGCTGACCGACTTCGGCGCCGAGATCGTTGAAGTGGATGCTCCCCACTTTGAGTACGCCGTTGAGGCGTACTACCTCATCCTCCCCGCTGAAGCCTCGAGCAACCTCGCCAAATTTGATTCGGTCCGCTTCGGACTTCGGGTCACTCCGCAGGGTGGCGGAACCGTTGAAGACGTCATGGCAGCAACCCGTGAAGCCGGTTTCGGCGACGAGGTCAAACGCCGCATCATCCTCGGCACCTATGCCCTGAGTGCTGGCTACTACGACGCGTACTACGGCAGTGCACAGAAGGTTCGCACGCTCATCCAGCGGGACTTCGCTGCGGCCTTTGAGAAAGCCGATGTGCTCGTCTCGCCCTCAGCGCCGACCACCGCGTTCAAGCTCGGTGAGAAGCTCGAAGACCCGATGGCGATGTACCTCAACGACGTGACGACCATCCCGGCGAACCTTGCAGGCATCCCCGGAATGGGGCTCCCGATGGGCCTTGCTCCCGAGGATGGATTGCCGACTGGCTTCCAAATTATGGCTCCCGCTCGCGGCGACGCCCGGCTTTACGAAGTTGGTGCAACCCTTGAGCGTCTGCTCGAACAGCAGTGGGGTCACACCCTGCCGAGCCAGGTTCCTTCGCTCGGCTAAGGAGCGTCATTTCTGCCAGTCACCCTGTGCTTATCATAAGCACGGGGTGACTGCGCTAACGCGCTCACCTTCTCGAGTGTGTGGCTACGCGTTGTCAGCTGCTTGTCGCTCGCGGTGCGCAATCTGACTCATCCGGTTGCCACAACGGATGCTGCAGAAGCGGCGTGAGCCGTTGCGGGAAAGGTCGGCCATGATTCCCTCGCAGTCGGGGGCTTCGCAGCCGCGGAGTCGCCACATGGAGTCTGTGCGCACAACGTCGACGAGCGCGAGTCCAATTTCGGACTGAATACGTTCGGCTAATGGAGCATCCGGAGAATTAGCGTGCAGATGCCAGTCGAATTCGTCATGGCGGGCGAGAAACGGCAGAGCATTTGCCTCGGCGAGCAGGTCGTTGATTTCTCTAGCGGCATCGTCGCGAGTGAGCTTCCAGATGCTGCGGATGCGCTCGCGGGCGGCGCGCACTTCAGCGAGTTCCGCACGGTCGTTGTCGATGCGGCCGGTGTAGCGATATTTAGTGAAGAATCCGTGAACGTGTTCGATGGTCGCGAGTTCGTCGATGCCGCTTTTGGTGGCGGATCGGTGGGTATTTCCAATGGCAACGGCGAAGTCTAGCGACGCGATTGTGTCAGGTGCAAACTGCAATTTGACTCCTTATCTCTTCACAGACTAGCGTCATCAGAAATACCAGTCAATGCGATCTCAAGGCGGCAATCATGACGCGCTCCTCCACAACTTTCGGCATGTTCATCGCGCTCATCGCTGCCGCCAGTTTTGGACTATCCGGAGCACTCGTGAAGCCCGTTCTCGAAGCCGGGTGGAGCCCGGCCGCTGCCGTGACACTTCGGGTGCTCATCGGGGGAGCGGTGTTGGCGCCGTTCGCGATTCTTGCTCTCAAGGGCCGCTGGATCGCGCTCTGGTACGCGCGCAGTCGAATCCTCCTGATGGCGATCATCGGCGTCTCGGGAACCCAGCTGGTCTACTTCTCGGCGATCGAGCGTATTCCGGTTGGTATCGCGATTCTTCTCGAGTACATGGCACCGTTGCTGCTGGTTGCTTTCGCGTGGGTTACTTCGCGACGCACGCCCAAGGCTGTTGTTCTTATTGGCTCGGTCGTTGCCCTTGGCGGGCTGATTTTGGTGGTCTCGCCAGAGGGATCCGGAGCTCTCGATCCGCTCGGAATCATCTTTGGCGCTTGTGCCGCTGTTGGCGCGGCCGTTTACTACGTCATTGCGGCGCGCACGAGCGAAGGGCTTCCCGCGGTTGCTCTGGCAGCGGCTGGACTGTTGATCGGTGGCGTCATCCTCGGACTCGTTGGCCTTGTCGGTATCGTTCCGTTCGAGATGCCAATGGTGGATGTCACGATGCTCGGTATTGTCGCTCCGTGGTGGGTTCCGCTGCTCATCGTGGGTATTGTCGCGACCGGTATCGCCTACTCGACGAGCATTATGGCGAGCGAGATGCTCGGTTCCCGACTCGCGTCGTTCGTCGGATTGCTTGAGGTTGTCACGGCGGCGATTTACGCCTGGCTGCTGATTGGCGAGAACTTGTCGCTCATGCAGTTCATCGGTGGAGCACTCATCCTTGCCGGGATTGCCTTCGTTCGTTCTGAGAAGTCTGAGAAGTTCAGCGACTTCACGATCGAGGCTGAAGCGATCCCGAGTGATGATGACGAACCACTTTTGGCGCCAGCTTCCGCGCCGCTCGAACCGGGTACCGATACGGTGCCGCTGCGCCACGTACAATCGTCTGGTGGCTAAAGCTGAATTGATGGACTACGACAAAGCACTCGAACTATTTGAGCCGACGCTCGGTTTCGAGGTGCACGTCGAGTTGAATACCCAGACCAAGATGTTTTCGGATGCGCCGAACCCTGCTGCGGCTGGCGCGGGGGATGCCGAACCGAACACCATGATCACTCCGGTTGATCTCGGTTTGCCCGGCAGTTTGCCTGTCGTCAACGAAGATGCGATCAAGTATTCGATCTCTCTCGGCCTTGCGCTCGGCTGCCAGATTGCGCCGAGTTCGCGCTTTGCTCGCAAGAACTATTTCTATCCTGACCTGGCGAAGAACTACCAGATCAGCCAGTTCGATGAGCCGATCGCGTTCGAGGGTTCTGTCGACATTGAGCTCGAGAGCGGTCGCACGATCACGATTCCGATCGAGCGCGCGCACATGGAAGAAGACGCCGGCAAGCTCACTCACGTGGGTGGCGCTACCGGTCGCATCCAGGGTGCCGAGTATTCGCTCGTCGATTACAACCGTGCTGGGGTTCCGCTTGTCGAGATCGTCACGCACATGATCACGGGAACCGAAGCGGATGCTCCTGAGGTCGGCAAAGCGTACGTTTCGGCTATTCGCGACATCGTCCGTTCGCTCGGCATTTCTGAGGCGCGCATGGAGCGCGGCAACCTGCGCTGTGATGCCAACATTTCGTTGAGCCCTCGTGGTTCCGGAAAGCTCGGCACGCGCACCGAGACGAAGAACGTGAACTCGATGCGCAGCGTCGAGCGTGCCGTTCGTTACGAGATCCAGCGTCAGGCGGCCATTCTTCAGAAGGGTGGAACGATCACTCAGGAGACGCGCCACTGGCACGAAGACACCGGTGTCACGAGCGCCGGTCGCCCCAAGAGCGATGCCGATGACTACCGCTATTTCCCAGAGCCCGACCTTCTGCCGGTTGAGCCGTCGCTCGCGTTGATCGAAGAGTTGCGTGCAGCGCTTCCTGAGCCTCCGGCCGAGCGCCGTCGTCGCCTTCAGGCGGCGTGGGGCTTTACCGATCTTGAATTCCGCGATGTCAATAATGCTGGTCTTTTCAGCGAAATTGAAGCGACTATTGAGGCGGGCACCACTGCGGCTCAGGCTCGCAAGTGGTGGACGGGTGAGATCGCGCGACTCGCCAACATTCAGGGTGCAGACCCGAGTTCATTGATTACCCCGACGGATGTCGCGGCTCTGGTCACTCTTATCAACGACGGTGTTCTCAACGACAGTCTGGCCCGCCAGGTTCTCGAGGGTGTCATTGCCGGTGAGGGGACACCTGCTGAAGTTGTCGAGAGTCGCGGGCTCAAGTTGGTCTCCGACGACGGCCCCCTTATTGCCGCTATCGATGAGGCGCTCGCTGCTCAGCCTGATGTTCTCGCGAAGATTCGTGACGGCAAAGTTCAGGCTGCTGGTGCGGTTATCGGAGCAGTGATGAAGGCGATGAAGGGCCAAGCTGACGCTGCTCGGGTTCGGGAACTTGTGTTGGAGCGAGCCGCAGCCGAATAAGTTGGCTCGGCAGGGGTCGAGGGTCAGTCGTAGGCAGTACCGTTGGTGTCATGTCTGAATCTGCTGAACTTGTTGTTGAAGTCCATGTTCCTCTCACTCCTGACGCCAATGCGGCCGAGGGGGAGACCCGTTTTCCGTGGATTGAGACCCTGGTGGAGTTCACGACGGAACTCGATGAGGCCGGCGAAATTTTCGTTGTTGAAGAGGGCGATGTTTTCAACGATGCCTATGTCATCGTGATTACGGGTGCCGACGAGTCGACCCTGACGGGTATCGCGAATCGGGTAGCCAATCTTCCCGGAATTCCTACTGGCGTTTTCGCCATGGTGACGGATGCTGATGCCGATGAGCTCGGCCAAGGCACCATCGTTGAAATCTCCTAAGCCGAAAGCACTAGAGCATAAACCAGATGACCAGTACGTCTTCGGCAGCGCAACCATCCAGCGCTGAATCCGCTCCGACGAGCATCTTTGCGCCACAGCTGATGTGGACAACAATTGGAGCGTTCGCGCTCATTTTCTTGGGCGCGTTTGAGACGCTTGCGGTGACGACAATCATGCCGACGATTAGTCGCGATCTTGATGGTCAGTCGCTCTATTCTGTTGCTTTTTCGAGCACTCTCGCGGCTAGTGTGATCGGGATGGTCTTGGCAGGTCGATGGTCTGACCGTACCGGGCCCGCTCGTCCACTGATCGCTGCCATGCTCGTGTTCACAGTCGGCCTTCTCGTTGCGGGTTTCGCTGGCACCATGGGTATTTTTATCGTGGGTCGCTTCTTGCAGGGGCTGGGTTCCGGCGCGCTCATTGTCTCGCTTTATGTGGTGGTTGCGCGGTTGTATCCGGCAATGCTGCATCCGAAAATCTTTGGACTTTTTGCCTCTGCGTGGGTCTTGCCTTCATTGATTGGCCCGCCATTGGCCGGGGTTGTTGCTGTTCAAGTGAGCTGGCATTGGGTGTTCTTTGGCGTGGTTGTTCTGGTTGCCGGGGCCGCTGCAGCGATACTTCCCGCGGTGCGCGCATTATTGGAGGAGCCGATTCTTGACGGCAAGCAGACGGCGAGTCGCGGTGCAATTGCGTGGGCGCTGGTAGCCGCGCTTGCGGTCATCGGCATCAGCTTGGGTGGTGAGAGCGGTGGTGTGTTTGCGTGGCCGCTCGCTGTCGGAGCATTGGTGATCGCAATTGTTGCGCTGCGGCCATTGCTCCCTCACGGAGCACTACGTTTCCGTCGCGGTCTTCCGGCAACTATTGTGCTGCGCGGTTTCTTTGCCGCTGCATTCTTTTCGACCGAGGTTTACCTCCCGTACCTTCTCAACGAACGCTATGGCTTGCCGCCATGGCTTGCGGGTCTCATCCTCACGGTCGGGGCGGTTTCGTGGGCCGCAGGTTCTGCGCTACAAGGGCGATTGAACGACACTGTGGCTCATGAAACGGTCGTAGTTGTTGGCGCTCTGCTGCTGAGTGTGGGAATCGCTACCCAGTTCGTGACGGCCTACTTTTCGCTTTCGGTGTGGGTCGCTGCGATCGGTTGGTTAGTGGCTGGCGCGGGAATGGGCATCACTTTTCCTCGCATTTCGACGCTGGTTCTTGCCCACTCGACCGCCAGCAATCAAGGATTCAATAGCGCTGCGCTGTCAATTTCGGATGCTGCGGGTGGGGCGATCGCCATCGCTTTCGGTGGTCTCGTCTTTAGTGCGGTTGGCGGGCTCGCGAACGGGGCAGGGTTTGTTGCTGCTCTTGCGCTTGCCACTGTTTTCGCTCTTGCGGGGATCGTGGTCGCTGGGCGTGTGCGGGTGAAGAGCATCTAGGGCGGCGAATTGTTAAGGAGTGTGTCGGGCTGTTACGTCACACTCGAACGTCGAATACGCATTGCGATTACCTTCGCCACATGACACTTCTCGCTAACGAAACTTCGACCACTGATCTTGCCGCTGACCGGGCCGCTCGACTCACTGCGGCTGGCCAAGCCTGGAACTCACGGATTGCGGCAAAGCCTGCGTCAGCAGATCTCACCTACACGGTCACGGGGGAGGGCGAAGGTTCAGTGGGCACGGTACTAAAAGCGGGCAAACACGTTTTCCGCATCGACGAGCCTGAGGGACTCGCGGGTGACGATCTAGCGGCAAGCCCCGTCGAAATCGCTCTCGGTGCCCTCATCGCCTGTCAGGTAGTTGTCTTCCGCCTTTATGCCCAAGCGCTCGACATTCGCGTTGATGACATCTCCGTTGTGGCCGAGGGTGACCTCGACGTGCGCGGTCTCTTTGGCATTGATGACACCGTTCGCAATGGTTTCGGTGGTATTCGTTTGCTCACCACGATCACTGGGCCGGAATCCCAAGAACGCTACGACGAACTCCGTGAGGCCGTCGACGCGCACTGCCCCGTTCTGGATCTCTTCGCCAACCCTACCCCCATCACCACTCGGGTGGTCAAAGGCTAGTTAGGAGTGCGGCAGCGGCGATCGACTGGTCGAGCCGCGCGGTGCGCAGTACTACTCTCGGGGCTATGAAGCCGTCGTTTGAGTTCAGTTCAGCGTTGACAGAGTGGGATGCGAAGCCGAACGTCTTCTTTTTACAGGTGCCGCCGGATGTGGGTGCCAACGTTCGCGATGTGCCAACACCTCCGCGAGGTTTCGGGTCGGTGGCGGTAGTCGTCACGATTGGTTCCACAACGTGGAGCACGTCGATTTTTCCCAGCAGCAGTCATGACGGCTTCTCGTTGCCAGTGAAAATCGCTGTGCGTCGCGCAGAGGGCATCGAGCCCGGTGACACAGTCAACGCGACGATCCAGCTTATCTAGGTCGCCCTGAGGGCATCGGAGGCCCAGGTGCGAGGTCGTCGCCCTGCTAGGCGGGCCAGACACCAATAATTATGGCCATGATGACGAGCGTGACGAACTCGTGACTGATGTTCAGCACAGTGAGACCGTTTGGGCGACCATCGAACTGGTCGTGGGTAATGAAGCGGGCGGCGGTAAAACCAGCCCACAGGATGATGCTCGTGAAGAGCGTGTTCCAGAAGAAACTGCCGCCATAGAAGTCGAAGGCGATAAATGCTGCGCCAGCGAGGACCCAGGCCGTGATGAAGCTCACGACGACGGTGACAAGGATGGGGCGCAGGGCATCGGCTGCGTTTCCGGTGGGGGTAATTCCGGCGGCTTTCATCCAGTAGTTGCCGAATACTCGTGGCGAATACCAAACAGTGCCGACAAGCATGCTTGACAGTGTCGCGAGCACAACCGCGATGTAGTTGATTTCGGGAGCCATGGCAACCTCCTGTGATTGTGGTGCCCCGAATCTTACTCCGCCGGATGCTAGCCAGTGATGCTTTCTTCGAACCTTTGAATGGGGTCGTACCAGCCCTGCTCGAGAACGAAACTCTGAAATTGCTTATCGAGACCAAGGATCACGGCAACGCCGACCACGATCAGAATTATGCCGAAGACGCGCTTGAAGGCGCCATGCGGGTTGGCCAACCATCCCAGCTTGCGAGCAAATGCTTGACCGAGGAATGCGATGAGCAGTAGAGCGATTGCAAGACCGATCGCGTACACCACGATGTACAGCAGTCCTTCCCCAAACGACACGGGCAATACCGCGGCCAAGATCAAGGCGTAGGTGGGGGAACAGCTGCTGAATGTCGGCCCTAGCGCTGCTCCGAGCATCACATCGCCGCCAAGTCCGCCTCGTGAGTAGGAGCGGTTCATCATGGCGTTGGCCCGATTTTGGATGCCCGTGGCGAGCATGAAGCGTTCCCAGAGCGAGGGGAACACGAGGGTAAGGCCGAAGATCACTAGGATGCCGCCGGCGATAATCTGCCAGACGAGTTGGGGAACGCCAAGCAATGCTGTGGTTGCTTTGAGCAACAGTGTGAAGACGACGACGGATCCGGCCAAGCTGAGGGCTATTACGACGGGGCGGAACCATTGGCGTTCTGCTACTGCTGCATCGCTGCTTGTGCGGGCGATCGATCCACCCACGATTACGGGAAGTAACGGAAGAACACACGGTGCGGCAACAGTGAGCACTCCCGCAACGAAGGAGAGCAGAACCAGACTGAGCATTGCGGCCTAGAGGAGTGCGTTAAGGACAGTCTGGAGTGTGGGGTCAGAGTAGGCCACGAAGTTTTCTTGAAGCTTTTCGCCGCTCGCATCGACCTCAACGAAAGTCGTTTGCTGGGTCACTCCGTATTGAGCACGCAAGTCTTGGTTCGAGTCGTAGTCGACCTTCACGATAGTGACGCCAGACGGAACGCCTTCGGAGTTGATGTCGCCGTCAATCGAAACGCACTGCGGGCACCACGTGGCGTGGAAGAACAAAAGTACTCGGCCCTCAGCATCAGCAACCGCTGTGGGGCTGTACTCAACGTAGGCGCCACCTCCATCGTTGGCGACGACCTGGCTGGTCTCATCACCCGCGTTTCCTGACGATGAACTCGATTCTGCGGAGTCCGTTGGGTCCTGGGCTGTGCCGATCGAGAGACCTACGAGCGCACCACCGATAACAACGGCGAGGACAACCACAATCGTAAGAATCTGCTTGTTCATGCTGATCAGTAACCCATAGAGCCGCGAATTTATTTCGCTCTCAGCTCAATTCTCGGGCTATACCCAGACTTCGGCTTTGTGAGAAAACAGTTTGAGATCGCCGAAGGTGAGTGCCCCGGTAAATCGGGCCCGGGTGTATGGCAGCAAGACCATGAGCGCCGCACCAGCACGGTGTTCGATCCGCACCTCGATGGCATCCGTCTTCTGGGCTGCGAGGCGCGTGTTCGAAACAATGGCGCTGCAGCGGGAGATGTTCGCCATCTGACGCAACTGCGTGACTGTCTGATTCAAGAGCGCCTGAGCGTTCGGGTGTTTTTTGCGGAGCGCGTCATCCGCTGTCATCTCTAATACTCGACCGCTCCCGTCAGTCATGAGAGCGAAAGTCATGAACTCACTGGCGTGACCAAGATTCGTTCTGGCCACATGAAGAGCGGAGTCGAGAATTCGATCAACGTCGGCTTGTTCGTCGGCGTTGAGCGCGTCCCTCCACGATTGCATATCCAAACCGTAGCGACTCCATACCCTCCTTGTCCCACGAAGCGCCCAAATCACCCGCGTTTTGGTGTCACGGGTGCTCAGGACGTTTCGATCACTTTCGAGCGTTTCTCGACGGGTTTAGTGACGCTGCGCTAACGTCTAATCATGCAAAAAGCGCAGCTCAGCAGTGCACAACGTAGCCATTCTTTGGTCGCGGGAGCGGTGGGACACGTACTGTTCTCATTCGGTTGGCTCCTTGTTGGATTTGTCGTCCTTGGTGGCGGGATAACGCGTGTGCTCGGCGGCACTGCACAAGGAGTTGGCGGACTATTCGGAGATATCCCCGCACTCAGAGAGTTCTTGAGTAGTGCCGGGGGAGTGCTCGGTGTCATCGTCATCGTTCTCAGCGTCGTTGCTCTCATCCTCATTGCGCTCGCAGCGCTCGCTAGTGGATTTATTCTGAAACGTGGCACCGTGCGAAAGCCTTGGCTGGTCACGTTCCAATCCCTCGGGATCGTTGCCATTCTTGATGTGCCGCTATTCGTCGTCTACCTGTCGATCGCGGCCGGTGTTACCGATACCAACGTTGCTGGCCCCGTATTGCTTGGTCCGCTCGTTGGCGTCGTCGGTTCCACCATTGTTGGTGCTCTGGTGTGGTGGTGGATGGCGTGGTCCCGTCGCGGGTCAGCCTCCAAATTTGCCGGAGCGACTGCTACAGCGTCGGCAACGGCAGTCCCTGCTCAAGCGCCTGGTGCCTCCGCGCCTAGCGAGTAGGGCTCGGAGAGCTGATAGCTACAACTGATCAGGAGAGCGTGTCATGGCTGAACTCAAACGTATCGAGACACTAATTATTTTGGGGGCTGGGGGAGACCTGACGTCTCGCTTGCTCTTGCCGGGTCTTGCCTCATTTTTGGCGAGTGATGAGGCGCAGAATTTGACCCTCATCGGTGTTGATCGACAAGAGATGGATGATGCGGCCTGGAAGAGCCGCGTCGCTCAGGCGTTCGCGGCCCAAGAGTCAGCGGCGTCAGCCGAGGTCGTTCGCGGTGCGCGCTACGTGCGCGCGGACGTCACAGACGCTGCACAGTTACGGGATGTCTTTGCCGAAGCGCAGGGAAGAGTGGCGCTGTATTTTGCGCTTCCACCAGCGATAACCCACACGGTGTGCACTGCGCTGGCGAACGAAGAACTCCCCGAAGGGATTGTCTTCGCCTTAGAAAAGCCGTTCGGTACTGACGAGGCGAGCGCTCGCGAACTCAATCGGCTTCTCGAACGAATTCTGCCAGAAGAACAAATTTTTAGAGTCGATCATTTTCTTGGCAAGTCCACCGTCTTGAACCTCTTGGGACTGCGTTTCGCCAACCGTGTCTTTGAACCATTGTTGGGTGCACCGAATGTGGCGAAAGTTGAGCTGATTTTCGATGAGCCGCTGGCTCTCGAAGGGCGAGCAGGCTATTACGACCGTGCCGGCGCTGTCGTCGATATGATCCAGAGCCATCTCTTGCTTGTGCTCGCGTTGACCGCAATGGAGCCGCCGGCGAGTGTTGGATCTGAAGATCTCCGTGGAGCAATGGCCCAGGTGTTGAGGGCGACCAGGGTGCAGACGGCAGACGGAGCGTGCGCTCGGCGTGCTCGATACACGGCGGGGACCATTGGCGATCGGCAGTTGCCTGCCTACGTCGATGAAGACGGTGTCGACACGGCGCTCGGCACGGAAACCCTTGCCGAAGTGACCTTTGAGATCGACAACTGGCGGTGGGCAGGGGTGCCATTCATCTTGCGGTCGGGGAAGGCTATGGGAGAGGCCCGTCAGGACATTGTCATCACTTTCGCGCCCGTTCCCCACTTGCCGAGGGGGCTGACGGGGATGGCTGATCCCGCTCAACTGACTATTTCGATTAAGCCCGCGACTCTTGAATTAGATCTCATCGTCAATGGCGAGGGTGATCCGTTCACTCTTGACCGCACCAAGCTTTCGACGACGCTCGGAGACCCTGCCATGAGCGCTTACGGTGAAGTAATCGCCTCGCTTATCGATGGCGATCCCGTGTTATCTGTGCGCGGAGATGTTGCTGAACAGTGCTGGAGAATCGTCACTCCGGTGATTGATGCTTTTCGGGAGAATCGTGTTCCTCTCGACGAATATCCGGCAGGTTCACAGGGCCCGACAGCGTGGAGCACAACGTGAGCGGGCAGCGAGGGCGTGGCATCAGTGCATCCGCCGATGCTCTCGTGCGGACCACGGCGAAGCAAGCCTACGAACTCTCTTGCCCCCTTGATCCCACCCAGTTTTATCCTCGCTTTGGCCCGTTGCCGGCGGTTGTCGACGTGCGCGATCAGTCTGGCGAGTGGAACACGGTGGGGCGTACACGCACTCTGTTGCTCTCTGATGGTGGTCATGTCATCGAAACGATTACCGACACGGAGGTGTCAACGCTCTTCGCCTATGAGCTGACGGAGTTCCAGAAACTGTTCGGCACTCTCGTCTCGGGCGCGCGTGCGGAGTGGCGATTTGAGCCTCGATCAAGCGGTTCGATTATCCGCTGGAAATATACCTTTTTTGCTCGTCCCGCTCGCGGCTGGATCGTTCAATTGATCGTGCGTCTGTGGTGGGCTCGCTACATGCGGCGAGTGCTTCCTCCGATCGCTCGAGAGATCGAGCGCCTCGCAGCGCGCTAGAAACTCAGGAGCGGCGCGCGTTACAGCGACTCGGTTACCGAATCGTTGTCATTTTCGGGGTTGTTCACACCGGGCATGCACCCTTCTCACAACTCGCACAAAGACGCGGTTGTCACAATGTCAGTATGTTCCGATCGAGATTCGTAGTTGCGCTGTGCGCCGCGCTCTACTTTGCCGTGCTGGCGAGTCTCGCATTCGTGAACGCTCCCGGCGCTAATGGCCGTTATTGGCTGTGGCCGATCCTCGCCTTTATCCCCGTCGGAGCATTTCTCGAGTGCCTGTTTGGGCGCCGTCGGTGGTGGGCAGCGCTCGCGTTTAGTGTGGTAGCTGCCGCCTGGCTTGAAGCCGCTCAGACCGTATGGATGCCCGCGGGCTACGCGAATGTGACCGACATCCTGCTGGCCGCTCTCGGCGCCGGGCTTGGTGTTTCATCCGCAGCCGGAGTCGCACTGTGGTGGGAACACTCGCAGCGCGCCAACAGCTCTGCGGTCGCAAAACCCGTGCGCAACCTTTCGTCGAACCGACGCGCCTCCGCCAGCAACTCGGCGACACCGCTTAACCTCGATCGGTGACCGACGACCGCTACTCGAATGATGTGCTCGCTGACTTTCGGCGCGAACGCACGCCAACTATTCTCCCCAAAGTCCCCATCGAGTCCGGGATGCTTATCGAAGTCATCGCCGACGGTTACGTTGGTGCGCTCGTGCGGCATGCCAACGGCCTCATCGAGCTCGAAGACCGCCACGGTCGCTCCCGCGCTTTTCCGCTCGGACGCGGCTACCTCATCGACGGTGTTTCTGTTGAGCTGACCAAGCCGGTTGCCCAAGCCTCGGCCCCCCGCACGACGGCGTCAGGCTCGCGCGCAGCACCAGAACAGCGTGCGCGCACCGCGCTGGCGAGTCGCATCTATGTCGAAGGCCGTCACGATGCAGAACTCGTCGAACGGGTGTGGGGCGATGACCTACGAGCCGAGGGCATTGTCGTGGAGTTCCTCGGTGGCATTGATGACCTCGAAGCGATCGTGGCAGACTTCGCCCCGACCTCCGAACGCAAGCTGGGAATCCTTGTCGATCACCTCGTCGCTGGCTCAAAGGAGAGTCGAATTGCGGATGCCGTTGGCCGCGGAAAGTACGGAAAGTACGCTCTCGTGGTCGGGCATCCATTTGTGGATGTTTGGCAAGCAGTTAAGCCTCAGAGTCTCGGAATTGCCGCCTGGCCCACCATCGCTAGAGGCACCGAGTGGAAGCACGGAATCTGCGAAGCGTTCGGCTGGCCCCACAACGATCAAGCCGACATCGCGCGAGCGTGGCAGCACATTCTGTCGAAAGTTACGAGCTACTCTGACCTCGAGCCTGCGCTCTTGGGGCGGGTAGAACAGCTGATCGACTTCGTTACGGTTGATCAGGAATCGTAGCGGGCGACCCTAGTCGAGCTGGGGTAGTACTTCGCGGGCGAGGAAATCGAGCTGGTCGAGGTCGTGGAAGTCCATGAGTTGGAAGTACACGCGCGTGAAGCCCAACCTCTGAAGCTCCGAGATCTTGTCAACGACCTCGCTCGCTGTACCGGCGAATCCTCCGGCGCGCAGCGCGGTCGGGGTGCTGTTCGCGGCCGTGGCACGCGTGTCGATTTGGGTTTCTGTTGCGCCGACAGCGGTCGTGCCAGCGATCGACAGCACGAGTGTTTCGGGATCACGGTCGAAGTGCTCGCAGGCGGCGCGCACACGATCGATTCGTTCTTTCAGGGGTGCTATGGTCGCGAACCCAGCGTTGTATTCGCTGGCAAATTTTGCGGTGAGCGCTGGCGTGCGGCTCGGGCCGCTGCCGCCGATGATGATAGGCAGTGGGCTCTGCACAGGCTTGGGAAGCGCGGGGGACTGGTTCAACCGGTAGTGCTTTCCGTCATACGAGAAGGTTTTTCCCGGGTCGGTGCCCCAGATGCCGGTGATCACGTCAAGCTGTTCTTCGAGCATCCCGAATCGCTTCGCAGGAAAAGGAATGCCGTAAGCGTCATGTTCGCGCTCGAACCAGCCAGTGCCAAGCCCTAGCTCGATTCGTCCGCCAGACATGTCGTCGACCTGCGCTACCTGAATCGCCAGGATTCCCGGATGCCGAAAAGTGGCCGACGACACCAGCGTGCCCAATCTGATCGTGGAAGTTTCGCGCGCGAGCCCTGCCAACGTCGTCCAGGAATCGGTGGGTCCGGGCATCCCACCATTGCGGTCATCCATCGTCAGGTAGTGATCAGAGCGGAAGTAGCCGGTGAAACCAAGCTTCTCTGCCGCCTGCGCGAGAGCGAGCTGGTCGGTGTAGGTAGCGCCATTTTGCGGTTCGGTGAAAATGCGGAAATCCATATCCTGAGCCTATTGATGATTAGACTGGGTGGCGAACACGGGAGTCCGGTGAGCCGGGCTGAGAGGGAGCTTCTCCAAGCTTCGACCGTCGAACCTGATCTGGATCATGCCAGCGCAGGGAGCAGACACTCTTAGAACCCGTGCCATTCATCAAATGAAAGGCACGAAAGTGACCACAACAGCACCATCTTCTTCCCCATCCACCACGACTGGATCGCGTTTTCAGTGGCGCGTTATCGATATCGTCGTTGCGAGCGTTATTGGCGTCGCAAGCGGCCTCGTCTTTGTTGTCTGGAACATTGTCTCTTCGCCGGTTACGGCACCACTTGAGGCGCTTCTTCCTGGACTGCAGTCGCTCGGTTACGGTTTCTGGCTTTTCGCCGGCGTCTTGACCGCACTCGTTATTCGCAAACCGGGCGCCGCGATCTACGGCGAAATGGTTGCCGCATCAGTCTCCGCGCTCATCGGAAACCAGTGGGGTGCGCTGACGCTTGTCAGCGGTCTAACGCAGGGCCTTGGCGCCGAGCTTGTGTTTGCGGCGTTCCTCTACGCTAACTGGCGTGCTAGCGGCGCTGTGCTTGCTGGTGGAGGCGCAGGTCTCGCCCTAGCGATTACGGACCTCACCCTCTGGTACCCGGGCGCAGAAACGATTTTTGCCATCATTTATACGATCTCAGCGATCATCGGCGGCATGTTGGTCGCTGGTCTCCTGTCGTGGCTTGCCACTCGAGGTCTCGCCGCGACCGGAGCGCTTAGCCGCTTCGGCGCTGGTCGTGAGATTGCGAAGCGGGTCTGACCTCGATAAAGCCTGCCGGCGTCACCGTCCAGGGATGGGGGTGGCGCCACTCCAGCAGGCTCGCTTGGGCCGTGCGTGGTCTTGACTTGCGCATTGACCCCGGCGAACGAGTGCTGCTCCTTGGTGAGTCTGGGGCGGGAAAGTCAACCTTCCTCCATGCCCTTGCCGGAGTAGTTGGAGACGACGAGGGGGAGTCGGAAGGCTTCCTTCGTGTTGATGGCGAGCATCCGGCAGCGCACCGTGGCCGAACGGGCCTCGTCATTCAGGACCCTGACAGCCAAGTGATTTTGGAGCGCGTCGGTGACGACGTTGCCTTCGGTTGCGAGAACCTCGGTGTGCCTCGTGATGAGATTTGGCGGCGCGTTCACGACAGTCTCGCGGCTGTAGGGCTTGACCTTTCCCTTGATCGCAACACCAGTGCACTATCCGGGGGCCAGAAGCAACGACTCGCCCTCGCTGGGGTTCTGGCTATGCAACCTGGTCTTATCGTTCTCGATGAGCCAACAGCCAATCTCGATCCCGCAGGGGTAATCGAGGTTCGGGATGCGGTGATCCGAGTTGCCGAAGCAACAGGGGCCACGATTGTGGTTGTCGAACACCGTGTTGCCGTGTGGAGTGACGTCGTCGACCGCGTTGTTGTTCTTGCTGCTGGTGGGGGTGTCATCGCCGACGGTGTTCCCGCTGAGGTGTTGTCGCGTCAGGGGCGCGAGCTTGCGGCGCGGGGCGTCTGGGTTCCCCAGTTTCCTCCCGAGCACCCTCACCGTGCCGAACGTGGAGTTCCACAGTCACTTCTGACAGCTGAACAGCTAGCATTTGGTCGCGGCAAAAGTGCGCTTGGTGACCCTCGTGAATTTGACGTGATGAGCAGTCGGGCTCTCGCGATCACTGGACCTAACGGTGCTGGCAAATCAACGCTGGCAATGACTTTGGGCGGCTTGCTTCCCCCCGTCAGTGGTGCCGTGGTGGCGAGTGCTGCTCTCGCGAGCGGTGCCGGCGAGCATCCGATCCGCTGGAAGTCGCGCGAACTGCTCACCCGCATCGGTACCGTGTTTCAAGACCCAGAACACCAGTTACTCACAAATACTGTGCGCGCTGAACTTGAAGTTGGCCCCCGGGCGCTCAAGCTTTCCGACATCGAAGTGGATGCTCGGGTTGACGAGTTGCTCACACGGTTGCGGCTTGATCGGCTCGCCGAAGCCAACCCCTTCACACTCTCGGGAGGCGAGAAGCGTCGGTTGAGCGTCGCCACGTCGCTCGCTACGCGCCCGAAAGTGCTCGTGCTCGACGAACCCACGTTTGGTCAAGACTCACGAACCTGGAGCGAATTGCTCGCGCTACTGGCTCGACTCGTGGATGACGGCAGCAGCGTGATTGCTGTCAGTCACGATCTGGAGTTTGTCGATGCGCTCGCGGACGACACGGTGGTGCTGAAGTGATCCCGATATCCTCGGTAAACCCTGTGGCAAAACTTGGTGCCGGCCTTATCGTGAGCCTGTTTTTGATCGTCACCATTGACTGGGTGTCTGCCAGCACGGCACTCGTGCTGGAACTCGCAATCATTGTCTTTCTGGGAATCGAGCCTCGCCGTTTCTGGTTGCGCACTCTGCCAGTGTGGATCGCCGCCCCGCTGACTGCAGTCACGATCCTGCTCTACGGCCGATATGACGGTGACGTGTATTTTGAGTTTCTCCTCATCAGGATCAGTGACGGATCCATCGAGCTCGCGCTGGCAACGTTCCTGCGTGTTCTCGCAATCGGACTTCCCGCGGTGGTGCTGTTCATCTCGATTGATCCAACCGACTTCGCTGACGGACTTTCTCAGCGGCTGAGGCTTCCTGACCGTTTTGTGCTCGGAGCCCTTGCCGCCGTTCGGATGGTTGGCCTCTTTCTGGAAGATTGGCGTTCCCTCGAGCTAGCGCGGCGTGCGCGCGGTGTTGCTGACCGCGGGCGCATCCGTCGGCTTGCCGGTCAAGGTTTTGCTCTTTTGGTGCTCTCGATTCGCCGGGGAAGCAAGCTGTCGATCGCGATGGAAGCCCGAGGTTTCGGCGGCGATACCCCGCGAACGTGGGCGCGAGAATCTCGCTGGGGCGCGGCCGAGTGGGTAACTTTAGGGGTCGGTGCCGTTATTGGGTTGATTGCTACTGCGGTGGCCGTAATTTCAGGGAGCTGGAACTTCATTGTCGGTTAGCGATGACACCAGAGCGTGGTTCCCCGCGGATCGTGCCCCTAGCGCGCACTGGCGTTGCCTCATCGACGGCCGTTCCGGCTCCGGAAAGACCGAACTGGGGCGAGCCATCGCACTGGCCTGGCCTGAGGTGCAATTGATCAAGCTCGACGACTTCTACCCCGGGTGGGATGGGCTCGACGAGGCGAGCGCAATGGTTCCCGAAATTCTGAGTTCGCTGCGCTGGCGAGAGTGGAACTGGCAGAGGAACACGGCAGGACAGTGGCACGAGCTCGACCCCAATCGCCCGATCGTCATTGAAGGCGTTGGGGCGCTAAGCCGCGCCTCGCAGCCACTCGCAGATCACACAATCTGGGTAGAACTCGACGACTCACGCCGCAAGAAACGTGCACTGGAACGGGATGGTGAAGCGTACGCTCCGCACTGGGAACGTTGGGCGAAACAAGAGCTTCGATTCATCGCCAGAGAAAACCCGAAAGGTCTCGCCAAGGAGATCCGTGATGGAGCTCGTGCTGCTAGCTGGCCTTAGTCCAGCGCTGAATAAGATCCGTTCCGCGGGGGTTGACTGTCAGAACGTCTGATTCGCACGTCACGATCAAGCCGAGCATGTCATCGAAGTCACTGCGCGGAATCGTGTACGGAACCTCTTCAACTGGCTCGTCATTCAACACCGCCGAAGTCGTGATCTCGTAATTTGAGACATCCCAGTCACGGGGGATTGCGACATCCACGTTGATGAGGGCCTTGCCCGTGACAGTGCCGGTGTACGCCTGTGTGATGATCATGACCTGATCTTTCTTGGGCGCCGCCGTAATCGTGAAGGTGAGATCGGAATCGATCGTCAGATCGCCGTTCGCCTTCCACGTCCACGTTTGCCCACCGCTTGGCTCAACAGCGCTAGCCGGAACGCCCTCAATGGGCAATTCAACGAGGAGCTTTTCGGAAAGGTCAGTGGTGTCGAGTTCCCACGTGTGACCGAGAGCACACACCTGCATTGCTGTGGGAGGCTCGCTGGTGTCTGCAGGTTCGATCAGGGCACAACCTGACACCACCAGGAGTACTGCGGGCGCCAACAATAACGCACGGGAGCGCTTGCTCGAAATCATCAATCCTCCTGAAAACCGGGACACTCACGAAATCCTACGCGGTCGTGACCGCAAGACAGCCTAACGGGCGCTACGCCCATCCGAGTTCATGCAACTCTTCATCATCGATGCCGTAATAGTGCGCGATTTCGTGCACCAGAGTGACGTGAATTTGCGCTCTCAGCTCGTCAAGTGATTCGCAGATCGCCAGAAGCGGTTCTCGAAACAGGATGATGCGATCGGGCAGCTCACCAAACCCGTACTGACCTCTCTCGGTTAGGGCAACTCCGTCATACAGTCCGAGAACGTTGAGAGACCCATCCTCTGGACGGCTCTCGGTGACAAAGACAACATTTTCTAAACCATCGACAATTTCATCATCAAGAGCGTCGAGGCCTTCTACGACGAGGGCCTCAAACTGTTTCTCGTCGAGAGTTTCCATGGGTATAGCTTGTCAGTTGAGGCTGGGGACGAATCGCACACAACATCGCGTTAAACAAAACAGTGACTTGGCACTGAAAGAAATCACACCGGGTGAAATCTACACCGGGTGAATTCTCGCGTGCCAAGCCACTATTTTCTTGGGGTGAACGACGGGGCTCGAACCCGCGACTTCCGGCTCCACAAGCCAGCGCTCTACCAACTGAGCTACGCCCACCAAGGTTGTTTTTCACCTTTCGGCGATAAGCAACTCTACAAGTGTATTACAGTCGCGAGGCAAATCCGTCCACTACGTCAGCAGAAATTATCTTGACCTGATCTGTAGTGGGGCCCGGCTCTCCAACAAAGACTGCTTTGCGGTAGTACTCGAGCTCGCGAATCGACTCGAGGATGTCTGCCAGGGCGCGATGTCCGCCATCTTTCGCCGGAGCGTTGAAGTACACGCGAGGAAACCAGCGGCGTGAGAGTTCCTTGATCGATGAGACATCGATGCTGCGGTAGTGCAAGTGCGAATCGACGCGCGGCATGTACTTGGCCAAGAAAGTGCGGTCGGTGCCGATGGTGTTGCCGGCGAGCGGCGCCGAGCGAGGATTGGGAACGTAGCGCACGATGTATTCGTTAACGGCGAATTCCGCGTCCGCAAGCGAAACGCCATGAGGCATTTCATCGATAAGGCCGCTAGAGGTGTGCATTTGCGTGACAAATTCACCCATATTGGCGAGAGCTGCCGCACTAGGTTTGATGACGATTGTCATTCCCTCATCGACGGGAACGAGATCGTAATCGGTAATGACCACCGCAACTTCGACTAGTTCGTCGATTGCGACATCCAGTCCCGTCATTTCGCAGTCGATCCAGACCAGATATTCAGCTTGTGATGCCATGGGCCGATTCTACCGTTGATGCGGTGTCGCCAGCGTTCGTTCAAGCTTGTCTGGTAAAACTGGGGCATGACCGAATCAACTCCCACGCTCGCGCACGGCGACGAGTACATCGTGTTCTACGTCGGCGGCCCCTACGACGGCCAGAACGACAAGCGCATTGCAACCGAAGCAGGGTGGGATGATTATGTGACCCTGATTGCGGCAGACGCTGAAGGGTCAGAAACTCAGCTGCGTTATGACGCCCCTGTTGCCAAACAGGTCGGCGAACAAGTTCACGTTACCTACACGTGGGATAAAGCAGACAGCGACCCCTTGGAAGACCTTGACGAACGAAACGACCTCTAAGCCCGACGCCGAAGAAACACGGCCGACAGTTCTCTTCTTTTCGTCGGCTTTCTGCGACCCGTGCACAACGGCCCGCAACACCCTTGATCAGGTGTCGAAGCTCGTGACGAAGGTCGATTACGCAGAGTTGGATGTCGCCCGCCACCCTGACGAGGCGGAGCGCGCAGGTATTGTCTCAACGCCGACGATCGTCATTGTTGCCGCCAACGGTGACGAAGTTTTTCGGGCGCAGGGCGCACCGACGGTGAATCAGATGCTGGTTGCGCTCGCGAAAGCGATGTAGCGCGCCGACACGCTATCGCCGACACGCTATCGTTTAAGCCGTATACCCCGCCCTCGTAGCTCAGGGGATAGAGCAGGAGCCTTCTAATCTGAAGTGCGCTCTTCTGATAGCAATGCATCGACTGTCGTGTCGAGCAGGCGAGCCGTGATTACTAGCTCATACGGGCTGAATTCGGTTTTACCGTGGATGCGCCGCGACATTCCCGACTGATCGGTTCCGATTCTTGCTGCGAGATCCAGCTGAGTGATCTTGCCAAACATGAGGTTCCGCACGCGGCGTCCGAGGCGGTTGTTTACCTCCGCGGCCTGCGTGGTTGTTGTCATTGTCATAACTGCCACTATATGCCATTGCATGTCACCACGCCAGCAATATGCATAAATTGACACATCATGGCCAAAACCATGCTACGTTCACGACATGTCAAAATCACATGAAGTTGTTTCAGATGATTCTCTGATCAGCTCCGAAGTTCTTGAGCTTGCGAAGATCAGCCGTCGCACACTCGAACGCTGGGTAGCGGAAGGCATCCTCCCATCCGTGAAAATCGGCGGCATTGGCGCTCGCCGATACAAACGATCCGACGTCGAAGCACTACTCCGCGGAGAGAGCGCTCGCAGTACTCCTTCCACTCCCGTCGAAGTCGGCGCTCGCGGTGGTGATGCAGCGTGATCATCATGAAACTGTCTGACGCCACCATCAAAGAATTGGCGTTACAGATTGTCGCGTTTCAGAGGATCGGCAGTGTCCAAAGCAATAGAGACGCCAGCCTCAAACGGGATCCGAGCATAGATGCTGGGGTTAACGGGGTCATTCTCCCAGACGACGACCTCGCCGGGCTTGAGCGTTCGCAAGCGCGCGATAAGTGCGGTTGCAGTTTCGTCGGTGCAGTCGATCTGGGCTCCGCTGATGTTGATAACAGCCATAATTCTTCTCCTTCAGTTGCTGGCTCAGATGCGCTTACATCTGATGCCGATAAGAGCACTGTAGGAGACGCCACCGACGTGCGTTCTCCTTTGGGTACGTCGGTGGCACCTTCGGGTGGTGATTCCGCGTGAGGCTCGTGTGGGCGAATGTAGCCTTTTGCACTCTTGGGTTACTCCTGATCGCTGTGGGTGCGTCGGTGGCAGGTTTCACTGCGGTTGCGATTCTGACACCGTTCCTTGCGATCATCTGGATCTCAAACGTTTGGCAAGCACGTCACATCGGGCGTGCTGAGGGAGCTGACTCTCAGTGACCCTCTCTAATTCTTCTCCCGCAGTGCTGACCCGAGTTGGTGCTGTTTCCGGGGGATTGTCGGCCGTCGGGCTTCCCCCGAAGCTGGCCGCACCGGGCGGGGAGCGTGCGGCGGCATGTTCTCAAACACTGCGGAGTACCCGCCCGGCTTCACCTATTTAGAGGGCTTGCGCGGTTTGGCGGGTGGTTCCCTTCTGCCAGGTCGTGGTCGCCGAAGCCCATCGGTGCAAGAGGAACGGGCACACAACTGAATAGTCAGGCGGCGGCTTGTTGATGGGATCGACTTTCGTCGCCGCCTGATCCCCAGATTTGTTCCAGAGAAAGCGAAAGACCCCGCTGTAGACGGGGCCTTTTCAACACAGGAAGTTGAGTTCCGATGTCAGAGCTAAGTGTAGCGGGTGAGTACCGCACTCGACTAGATGATTTGAAGGTTGTCACTCTTACTGATGGTGAGGTGTGGTCGGCGCGTGACTTGATGGAGCTCGCGGGTTACTCCGAGTGGCGGAAGTTCAGTGCGGCTATCGATCGTGCTATTGCGTCGGTGAATGCGTCAGGTTTGGACGCTTCTGACCATTTTGTCGGAGGGGCCAAAATGGTTCGCCTCGGTTCCGGCGCCAATCGTCAGATCGAAGATGTCGAGTTGACCCGCTATGGCTGCTACATCCTGTTTCAGAACGCGGATGCGCGTAAGCCGGAGATCGCGGCGGCGCAGCAGTATTTTGCAGTCCAGGTGCGTAGGCAGGAGATGGTGCCGGCCGCTGACCTCGATCCCACGAGCATCGATGGCATCACTCTTATTCTGGCTGCCGCGCAGAACGCGTTGGCAAAGGTGAAGGAGTTGGAGCCGAAGGCGGATGCGTGGGATGCGATCGTGTCTGCAGAGGGCGATTATTCGGTGGGTGATGCGGCGAAGATCCTAGCGCGCGCAGGCATCCCGACGGGGCCCACTCGTTTGTTCGCTCAGCTGGGCGAGCTCAAGTGGACGTTCCGGGGCAGTGATAGGGCATGGCGCGCGTATGCGGAGCGTGTGGAGAAGGGCTATCTGACGGAGAAGCCGTCGTTTCATTATCATCCGGGCACTGGTGAGCGTGTTGTTGATCCGCCGCAGGTTCGGGTGACGGTGAAGGGTTTGGAGCGGTTGCGTTTGCGGTTGCATGTGGGTTCGTTGAAAGCGGTGAATGCATGAATATCACGCGTTTCGACCCGAAGGATGGCGTTCCTTACGCGCGGTGCCTCACCGAGGGGTGCGGATTCGTAGCCGATACCAAAGAGCAGATGTCTGCACACTCGGCTGAGAGCATGACACCAACCGGCGAAACGACGGGCGTCACAGCTCGCGGACATTCGTACCGGGTGGAGAACCCGTCCCGTGCGGACGCGCTCAGATCAGCAGTCATGAGAGAAGCAGACGACGCGCTCGAATCTGCATTGACCGAGTTTGTGGATGCGGTGTACCGCCTTCACCGCAACGATGGCGTTCCGCTCGCTGACTTGACCGAAGCGGTGAAGCCAGCCTCTCCATCACATGAGTGGGGCGCGGCTTGGGCTGAGTACATCGAGGACGAGTTGGAAGAGGACGACGAAGCAGAGTCCGGCGACGGGCTCGGCCAGCAACTCCACCAAGAGACAGCACTCTTCGGCCCTGAAACGGTGTCCGCATGAGCCCGATGGAGATTGCTGCGCCTGGTGTTGTGGTGTTTGTGCTGATCGTTGGTGTTCCGTCGTTTGCGGCGTGGGTGGGGCTTCGTAGAGAGTCGGTTCGTCGGGCTCGTGCTGAGCGTGGGGTGCGGTCGTGAGTCGCCGTATGTATACGTGTGAGCATGGCGAGTTTGTGCCGGCGCCGCGGGGTTATTACCGCTTGGCGGTGGTGTTGTTGGTTGGCACGGTGTTGCTGGGGTTGAACGTGATTGTCTCTGCGGGGTTCGCACTGGTGACTGCGGGGGTGACCTGGTGACTGATCTTTCTGCTCCTGATTTGTCGCGTGCTGAGTTCGCGGAGGTGTGTCGTTTCGGTATCCATGACATGGATGTTGAGGCTGATCGTTTCGAGCGTCGCGGTGGTGTCTCGTGAGGCGCCCGGGTTGTGTTCTGCCGTTGTTGATCGTGGCTGCTCTTGTTTTGGTGGTCGTGATTTGGCGACTGGTCTACGTGTCCGTTCCGGTGTTCGTGCCGGTTGAACTGCTGACGTTGTGAGGGATCACGTGAAGCCACCTATCCAATACTTTGGCGCGAAAACCAACATCGCCGAGCAGCTCGTAGCGCTAATGCCGGAACATCGCGGCTACATCGAACCTTTCGCAGGCTCCCTCTCAGTGCTCCTAGCGAAGACGCCCGCGAAGATCGAAGTCGTTAACGACCTAGACCACCACCTCCTCACCTTCTGGCGCGTGCTCCGCGACCAAGGTGAAGAACTCATCCGCCGCGCCGACCTCACCCCACACTCCCGCGAAGCACTCCGCGAAGCAGCCGAACTCGACGGGGGCGAAGACATCGCTATTGCCCTGCAAGTCTGGGTACTACTCACACAAGGGCGCTCGCGGACGATGAAGCGCACAGGATGGCGTTTTTATGCTGACCCTAATGGGACGAACGCTTCTTTTCAGACGTACATGGATGCTTATCGGAGAAGGCTAGGTCCGACGATGGATCGTATTAGGTCGGTGTCGTTGGAGTGCCGGCCTGCATTGGATGTCATCGCTCAGTACGGCGCGTTCGAAGAGAATCTGCTGTACGTCGATCCGCCGTATCTTGCGTCGACGCGTCGTGCGGGTCGTTACACCCACGAGATGGGTGGCGAGGATGCGCACGTTGAGCTCGCAGAGTCCTTGGAATCGTGCCAGGCGAAGGTGATGTTGTCGGGTTATCCGTCGCAGCTGTATGACGCGCTTTATTCCGATTGGAACAGGGTGGATATTGGCGCGCGGTCAGATAACGCGATCACTCGAAGTGTTGCCGAGTCCGTGTGGATGAATTACGAGCCGAGCGGACGTCTTGATTTCTCGATGCTCGAGGAAGTGGTGGCGTCGTGATGAGTCGAGCAGAGCTAACTGCAGCGCTGGAATCACTGCGGCGTGTGGGTGGTATTTATGACTTGATCGCTGCGTGCGTTGAGCGTGATGGTGCTGAGCGGGTGAGCGACTGATGGCTACTCGGGAGTGTTCCGGAGCCGGTTGTTCAAAGAAGATCACCGCGCGCGGTCTGTGCCGGCAGCATTACCTTGCTGCGTGGCGTGCTGGTGGTGAGTTGCCACCGTCGAGCCGTGAGGCGAAACAGCAGAAGTTGTGTCCGCCCGAGCATCCCCACGACGCTGACACATGCTGGCTCGAGCACGGGTGCAGATGTGCACCTTGTGTTCATGCCCGCCACATGGAACGCCAACGACGTCGCAATCGTCTCCGAGCTTACGGCCGCGAGAATCAAATACTTGGGGATCGCGCGGACGCGACCGTAGTCCGTGATCGTTTGATTGAACTGCGAGACGCCGGCTTCGGTCTGGAACGTGTAGCCGATGCGTCCGACGTCCCTCGCGGTTCTGTCATGGACATCATGTATGGGCGCCGTGGCGCAGCGAAGCAACACGAGCCGGCGACGCGTGGTGCACGCACAACCAAAGCCGAATTCGCCGAACGCATCTTGGCATTAGATCCCGAAGACATCGAGCCGGCACTGCTGCCGAGCACGGGAACAGTCCGCCGCGTGCAGGCACTAATAGCAATGGGCCACACCCAAACAGAACTCGCGCACCGCTTCAACATGCACCCCGGCAACTTCCACAAACTCGTCTTCGGCAAAAACCCTCGAGTATCCGCAAACACCGCGGCGCTCGCGGTGACCGCGTTTTCTGAGTTGTGGGCGGTGCGTCCGGAGGGTGCGTGGGCAGATAACGCTCGTGCGTTGGCAGCGAAGTATCGGTGGCTGTCGCCGTTGGCGTGGGACGACATCGACACGGACCATGAGCCGCGCTATGTGGGCCGCTCCGACGAGATTGACGACGTCGCTGTTGAGCTCGCTATTTCGGGTGAGCGCATTCGGCTCTCACATGGGGAGAGGCAGGCGGCGATACGTCGTCTTCACTCGTTGCACTGGTCCGATTCTCGGATCGCGGGGCAGCTACATCTCGCTGACCGCACGGTGTGGCGCAACCGCCAGGAACTTGAACTTGCCGCTGTTGCAGGCGCGGATAACGAACTGATTGTGGCCTAGGCCATCCGAGACAAGGAGTAAGCAATGACTGTAGGTACGAGTATCGAGATGGTCGACCCGAAGACGCTGTTGGTGAGCGCGAACGTTCGTAAGGATGTTTTGTTGCTGCCGTCGTTTCTGGATTCCATCAAGGAGCACGGGGTTCTAGTTCCGATCGTTGTCGATCGCACTGCGGCGGGCCTCGAGGTGGTTGATGGGCAGCGTCGCACTCTTGCTGCGGTCGAGGTGGAGCTTGCGGATGTGCCGGTGTGGGTGACTGCGCCGCTTGAGAATGATCAGGAGCGCATCATTGAGCAGCTCGTGGTGAATATGCACCGCGAGGATGTGTCGGAGAAGGACACTCGGGATGCGATTACGGATCTCGCGTTGTTCGATATGAAGGTTCCGGCGATCGCAAAGAAGTTGGGCGTCGATAGCGAGTTCGTTCAGCAGTCCGTTGTGGTGGGCAAGTCGGCGGCCGCGAAGGAACTGTTCGCATCGGAGAAGGTCAGATTCGATATGGCTCTGACGGTTGCTGAGTTCGAGGATAAGCCTGAGCAGCAGAAGTCGTTGCTTGAGCTGATCGCGAATGGTCGCCAGTGGGATGTTCGTGCTCGCGCGCAGGAGTTCCACGATGCTGCTGAGGCGGCACCGTTGGTCACTGCTCTTGAAGAGAACGGACTGACCGTAATCCAGGAACCGGATTACAACCAGTCGGATCCTCAGAGTGTGTCTTTCCTATACACGGACGAGAAGCTAACGAAGAAGGTGTCCGACTTGCTGCACGAGGAGCTCGTGACGCTCGCGGGTGATGGTCTTTGTGCGTTCGTGTCGTTCACGTGGGAGGGCCAGAACCGGGTGCCCAAGATCGGGTACGCGATCAAGGGATGGGAAGCTTTGGGGTTGTTCTCTCGCTATTCCGGTGGTGTGTCGAGGGCGACGACGCCGGCAGAGGTGGAGGCAGAGAAGGTTGCTCGTCGTGTTGCACGCGAGACCACGAAGTCGTGGGTTGCAGCTTCTGCGTTGCGGATGGAGTTCTTGCAGGATCTGGTGAAGCGGAAGGCGCTGCCGAAGGGCTGGGAGCCGTTGGTGATTGCGCGTTTGTTGGATAGCAACGTGGGTGGTGCGGGTCCGTGGCGGATGACGTTGGCGATTCTGGGTTTGAAGGAACCGGCGGATTCGTATTCGCAGCGCAGCACTGTCGAGAAGCACTTAGCGAAGGCGCCGACTAGAGCCCTGCACATTGGCCTAGCTGCGTACCTCGGCAATGTTGAGGGCGGGTATGAGTTTGACCGTAAGGGCTGGGATCAGGCGTCGACGAAGCCGTATTTGTTGCAGCTTGAGAAGTGGGGTTACGTCCTCTCGGATGTTGAGCGCACTGCTGCCGGCTACACCATCGAGACTGTTGAGGGTGCAGCGTGACTGTTACGGCGTTGACCCGGGCGACGGTCTATAACCGCGACGGGAACATGTGTGTTCTGACGCAGGTCGATCACCGTTTCGACAAGTGTTCGGGCCCTCTCACGCTGCAGCACACGGTGGGCCGTGGCATGGGTGGCTCTCACTTGTTCGATACTCCTGATCTGTTGGTGTCGATGTGCAATGGCCATAACACGTTGGCGACGTCGGATGCAGGTTTTGCCCGTTTCTGCACGGGCCGGGGGTTGGTGCGTTCGAGGAACTCTTCTCGCGATCCGCGCCTTGTTCCTGTGGAGTACGCGGACGGGTGGTTTCGTCTCGAAGGCGATCAGCGTGTGCCCGTTGATGAGCTGACGGCGCTCGAGTTCATGTATTTGATTGGTGCTCTGTCGAACGAGTTGGAGGTGCGGTCATGATTTCGGATTCTGCGATGTTGTATGCGATCCATTGGCCGGAGACGGGGGTGTTGAAGGTGGGGCGGGCTCATTCGATGCGCCGTGTGTGGTCGTTGACGGCGATGGGCGGCCGGGTTGTATCGCTGTTGCGCGATACTCCGTCGTCGTGGGAGCAGGGCGCCCTGGCTGAGATGGATGCCACGTTTGAGCGTGCTTTTCAGTCGTGGGGTGATGCGTTGCATCATTTGCCGCGGGGTTCGGGTTTCACGGAATGTTTCCGTGTCACGACCGAGCAGCTCCATTTTGCTGTGAGGACTATTTGTAGAGGGATAAAGCGTTATGGCTATCAGTCGGATCCGGTCGGTGCGACCGAAGTTCTTTCAGGAGGAGGACTTCCTTCTGTTGCCGTTGCCGGTTCGAATGACGTTTCTGGGGTTGATGATGTTCGCGGACGACTTCGGGAACGAGTCGTGCAACGCAGCCCTGTTGAAGTCGGCGCTGTGGCCGTTGGAGGAGGCGGTGTCGTCGGAGTCGATCGAGGATCACTTGGTGCTTTTGGCCGACGCGGAGTATCTGCGGCTGTACACGGTGGGTTCTCGAACGTATTACGCGATCGCGGATTGGTTGGGGTGGCAGCGTGTGGACAAGCCGACGGAGTCGAAGGTCCCGAAACCTCCTCGCGACCCGCTCGCGAATGGCTCGCGAATGGCTCGCGACCCGCTCGCGGTAGAGGGGAGAGGAGAGAGCGAGGGTGTGGGCGAGTACGAGAGAGTGCGCGCCGAGCGCGACGAGAGTGGCGAGGGGAGCACCTCGCGACCCGCTCCGGAGGATATGTCTCCGTTCTGTCCGAAACATCCAGACGGTACTGCGAAACCGTGCCGCGCGTGCGGTACTGCACGCCTCCGGTACAGCAATTACATGCGGGGGATGATCGAGCAGGACGATTTAGCGGACGAGCTCGACCCGGCCGATATGCAGTAGCCGGCCTCGTTGGTGAGGTGCTCTGATGGGCGCCAAGTGGAGGATCAAGTCGGAACTGCTCATTGTCAACGGCCATAAGCACTTCTTGTGGGTTGCGAAAAGGTATCCGAAGAGTCCTGCGATCTGTTATTACCGCGATGAGGCTCTGATGTTCTTCGATAATCAGCCGTCGGCTCTTGCTTACGTTCTCGAGCAGATCGATGCCGGCGTGCTCGCGGAGGCCACAGCATGAGCTCCCTACTGGCCAAGAGTTATGACCCGAGCTTTGTGGAGTCGTCGTCTGATCGTGATTTCGAAGATTTCCTCCGTGATGTTCCTTTGTCGGTGACGTGGAGGGAACGTGACCGTGCGGTTCCGGTTCAGGTTCACGCTGCAGTCCAGTATCAGCGGGTGTCTGACGCCCTGGTTGAGGCGATGCGTGTGGGATCTCCAGTGTTGCTGACTTTGGCTCTTGAGGGGGCTGTGTGATGACTGTTGCTGAGTGGTTGGTTGCGCAGCAACGGGCCCACAATTTGGCCACTTTCCGGTTCCCTTTCATCGCACCGTTGCCGGTGAAGAAGAAGCGTGGCCCAAATTTCAAGTTCACCGATGAACAGGTGAATCTCACGATCAATGTTCGAAACAAGCAGATGGAAGAAGGCGCTCGCAGTGGACGTTCATGAGCATGATTTTTGGCGGAAGCCTGGGGGCACGTTGGAGTGTTCTTGTGGTCATTCGAAGCGGCCGTTAGCGAAAGCGGTGGTCGAGATTCCTCAGGCGTGGGTGTTTGAGGACACGGCGTTGTTCGTAGTCGCGCCAATCTTCAGGCTCGTTCATTTCCTGATTGAAGACGGGAACGCGGCGCTCGCGGCGGCTGGGTTGGATGTGCGTCTTGAGCCTGATGTTGTGCGTTCGTCTGCGGCGTCGACGGTGTGGGTTGATCCTGCGTTTGTCGCTGGTGACCACTGGCCGCATTGGGCTGTGGCGGATGTTGCGGTTGATGGTTGGGTGCGGTTGTTGCGTATCGAGCTTGAGGGCCTTGAGCCGCCAGTTGCCGAGTACGCAGTTCGAGATGTCCAGGGGAATCTTCTCGCCGAGAACGATGAGGATCGGTGCACGGTCTGCATCGGGCCGGTGGGTGACGATAGCCGGCGGTGTGAGCGTTTGGCGTTGCCTTTGCACAACACTCACCTTGTTGGGGATCTGTATTACCTTCCGACGAATGCTGCGCAGCTCAGCGCGGTCATTGGCGGTGAGCTCGCATGACTAACGGTGCAGTTGAGCAGTGGTTGATCACGGCTCCGCAGACGGTGTTCGAGGCGTTGATGGAGGTTGCGCAGGAGCGTGCTCGTCAGGATGCGCGGTGGGGTGAGCAGAATCATCCGGATGGTACGGGGCCGGAGACGATGCCTTTGTATGCGTCGACGGCTACTGGGTTCGCTGATGACGATGAGGCTCACTTCATTCGGGATGTGATGTGTGGTCGCACTGATTGGCGATTCAAGATGTTGGCGGATCGACCAGGTACTTGGGCGGACATCTTGCTTGAGGAAGTGTTCGAGGCGATGGCTGAGGATGATCCGGCGAAGTTGGTGCAGGAGCTGACTCAGGTCGCTGCGGTTGCGGTGGCGTGGGCTGAAGCGATCGAGCGTAGGTTGCGGGAGTCCGGGACGGGGCAAAGCGCATGAGCGTTCACAAACTACAGATCATCGAGGAGTCGGGTGAGGTGAGTCTCAAGTTGGTTTGCTCGGCGGTTCCGGGGGCTGACTGCCGCAAGCGACCAACAGACGATCGTGAAACGTGGTCGGTAGGTGACCCTGACCTAGTCCTAGTCGATAGCGATTGTTGGGCTGTTGAGTGGGTATCTGCTATCGGCTGGGAAGATGCGGTGCGCATGGATGACGGTACGGGAGTAGTGGTTAGCATCCCCGTTGACGTTGGTTATGAGGAGGGCGTGCTGCTTTCAGTGGCTTCTGCCCATCCTGAGCTTGAGGGTATGGAATTGCACGATTCAGGGGAGGCCGACCGTGGCTAGCAGAAAGAATGCGGTTTATATCTGCGGTGGCGACGACCGCCCCGGTTCACGTGAGGGCTGCCCAAATGCCTTGCACGACTGGCCCCTGCCTGTTGGCTACGGAGACGCGGCAGCAGCGGCAGGCTCTCGCCTCAGTCGTGGATGGGTAAATAAGCGTTGTCCCGATTGTCATTTGTTCGGGTGGGTTCCGGGTCGATTCAAGGGTGAAGTACCTACCCGCATGGGACCGCATGATTCACAGGCTGCTGATGCGCGGTTGCTGGCGATCGCAGCAAAGAACCCGATTGATGCTGACTTGCTGGATAGGGCAAGGCGTCACAACGGCGGGTATCTCCCGCTTGGTCATTTGTTCATTGGAGTCGCTGGGCATCCTGACGACGACGAATGCACGTACAGGGCAAACGGCACGGACGAGACCTATTGCGGTGAGCCAGAAGCCAACCACGACCCGCACGATTCAAACACCGACGGCCTAGATGACTGCCCTGCTTGTGATGCGTCCTTGGCTTCCTGCAGTAGGTCGAATCCGTGCTGTGCCGATTGCACTCACGCAGCGAATTGGCCACCCCGTAAATCGAATGTTTCAGCATCGGAGCAAAGCGCATGAGTCACATACTCGAAATCAAGATCGATAAGAAGTTTGGCGAGAGCCATTCAGTCACGTGCACAGAGCCAGATGCTGCTGACTGTCGGCGTTGGTGTGAAGAGCCACAATGCGACCGCATGATGGGCGCAGGCCATGACGAGCACAACCTCGTGGTTGTCCCTTGCAGTATTTCGGAGTGGTTCAACTGGGATATCACGGCTTCGATCGAGGGGTATACGGGCGAACCGACAGTTCTCAGAACGGCGCCTATCGAGGTGACGGCTTGCGGCGAGGAAGGTTTCGAGTGGCACTATGCCGAAGAGGTAGTTGCTGTTCCGGGCAAGGCGCAAGTGATGAACCGGGCGTGGGAAAAGTTCCCGCAGGTTGATGCTGAGGTAGTGGCGGACATCGTGTCGGCCGTGTGGGACGCAGCGCTCGCGGAGGTGTCTGATGCCTGAGTTGTTGAAGCGTTTGACGCCGGTGGCTCGTAAGCCTCATCGGTGCAGCTGCTGTGGGGGTATGGCTGTTCATGCTGGTGATCGTTATGACCGGTCGACGTATCTGTTCGATGGTCGGGTTTATGACTGGGTGTCGTGCCTGCCGTGTAAGGCCGTGACGGATCTCGTTTTCGAGTGGGCGCCCTATGGCGATGACGGCATCAGTCCCGACGATTACCGCGACTGGGCTACCGAGATGTCCAACGATGTCGTGCATGGCGAAGCGGCTCGCGCATGGCTTCTCCGTGCCGGCATCACCCTCGCAGTTCCACTAACAAGCAACACCACAAAACCCGCGGCGCTCGCGGAATCGATCAAGGAGAATCAGCGATGAGTTCGACATTGACGCATCAGTACACAGGAACACTCACGATTGTCGAGTGCGCCCACTGCCATATGGATTGCGGGATGACACCTGAGTTTGTCCAGCAGCGCCGTAATGATCACAAGACGTTCTACTGCCCTCAAGGTCACAGTCTCAGCTATGAAGGCAAATCAGAGGCCGAAAAGCTGGCCGAGCAACTCGCTCGGGAGAAGAAGCTTCGCGGATGGTCAGAGACCCGGCTGACCGCGACGCGTGACCAGTTGCAGGCGACGGAATACTCGCTGCGCTCACACAAGGCGGCAAAGACGCGCATCAAGAACCGGATCGCTGCAGGCGTGTGTCCGTGCTGCAATCGCACCTTCCAGAACGTGGCTGCCCATATGGCTGGCCAGCATCCTGACTTCGGTCACAACACAGAAGAGAGCAACTAATGGCCGGCGAGACAGTTGTTTGCGTGATTGGGAACCTGACCAGCGATCCAGAACTTCGATACACGCAGGGTGGTTTGGCGGTAGCGAACTTCACCATTGCCAGTACTCCGAGGAACTTTGATCGTGCGTCGAATGAGTGGAAGGACGGCGAGGCGTTGTTCTTGCGTGCGTCGTGCTGGCGTGAGTTCGCGGAGCATGTTGCGAGCTCACTGACCAAGGGAACGCGTGTTGTTGCGCAGGGTCGACTTCGTCAGCGGTCGTATGAGACAGCTGAGGGGGAGAAGCGTACGAGTTTGGAGCTCGAGGTGGATGAGATTGGTCCGAGCTTGCGGTATGCGACTGCGCAGGTGGTGCGTGCGCCTAGGGATGGTTCGCGGACGCAGCAGCAGTCTGAGCCTCAGTCGGCACCGTCGACGAGTGGGCAGGAGCCGTGGGCGCCGCCTGCTGGTGATTATTCAGACGAGACCCCTTTCTAGCCATGGCGATCTTCAATGGCACCGGTCGGGTGCATGGGAATGGCAGAAGGTCTGATGTCTCTGTTGGGCAGTGCAAGCGAAGTTGTTGTTGGACTCAGTTTGGGCATTCGACTGTGCGTGACCAGATTCCGGTGTGGCATCGCGACGCGTGCCGGTGCCATTCCCCAGAAAAGAAAGAGGTTGCTTGATGTCTGATGTATCTATAACCGAACTGATCGCGGAGCTAAAAGTTCAGTTACGTGGCGAGGGTCAGCCCGGACACCCCGGCGAACATATCAGCGTGAACGAAGCGCAAGAAATCGTTGATGAAGTGTTCGCGGATGCTTTGGAGCGTGTGACCGTACCGAGCGAGAACGAACGGGAAACCATCGCTAACCTGATATTGGCACTCAGGGGCAGTCCAGCCAATGCAATGGGTCACTGGCCGAGCATCGAAGATTGTGGCTCTGCGGCTGACTTTCTGGAACGGATCACTGCTGACTTTCCCCTCACCGCCCAGCAGATAGCCGCCGACGACGACAACGAACCAGTTTCACTTCACGTTGCGTACGAAGACCTCAAAGCCGAGTATGCCGAGTACCGCAGTGCTATGCGCACGCGGCTAGTCCGTCTCCCTGTCCCGGTAGAGCCTGAATGGGAGTACGGGGTGGATGCGACCGAATTGCATGGGTTCTACACGGTGGAAGAAGGTTTCGATACCGCATCTGAGGCGCAGGAAACGCTACTGACCGGATCACACGTTGTCAAGCGAACCCCTGCCGGCTCATGGCTTCCCGTACCGCACGAGACAGGAGAGAGCGCATGAGTGAGACGTACCGCACGACAACCAACTCAGTCCGGGCGCTCAAGAACGCCATGGCTTTCAATAGCCGCGACTGGGCCGCAACCAAGGTGGACGCATGGCTGTACGGGATCGTTCTCGGATGGGACAAAGACTCAATTGATGAAGTCGCCAAACGCCACGGGTGGGATGAGTTTGACGTGTCGATCCTGTGGAAATTGCACGAGCATTTTCAGTCCATGTCAGAGACGGAATCAGAAGAATATCCGCGCATAAAGGCGAGAAGGGAAAGCTGATGGGTGTCAATGATGCTGCGGAGATGCTTGCGGTGGCTATTGAGGAGTGCATCCGTTTGGAGCGGGAGGTTGCGGCGTTGTATGCGCAGGCTTCTCGTGAGTTGGCTCGGTCGACTACTGCTGATGGTGAGTTGCGGGGTATTCATCAGATGGAGTTGTTCGGTGATTGTGTGGAGTGCGGGCAGCGGTTTCCGTGTCGGACGGTTCAGGTTTTGAATGTGGTGCAGGGGCGAGGTCGTTTGGGTGGGCCGGCGTCCGCGGCGGAAGGTGCGAGTCATGAGTGACAGCCAGTGGGGGAGGCCGGGTGCTTCGGCGTTCGATGGGTTGCAGGAGTCTGCGGATCCGGCGACTGATCCGCACATGTTCATGGCGGCGAACAACATTGGTGAGTCTGATTTCCGGTCGGCGTTGACGGAGTATCGGAGTTTAGACACTGGTTATGTGGGCTCTCCGTGGGCGATGGATGAGATTGGTGTTTTGGCTGCTGATTTCATCAATTGGTATCGGTGGGAGCGGTTATGAGCGGCACGATTACTCCGCCTCCGCCGCCTGCTCATCGTTGCTCGGGTCGTCCTTTGGCTGATGGCTTTCCTGCGGGCACGGTGTGGACGTGTGATGACTGTGGGAGGAAGTTTGTTGTTGTTCAGGGTGCTCAGTACAACGAGGCATATTCGGCGTGGCGTGTGCTGACTGAAGCAAACTCGAACGGGGTGGATCGATGAGAGCGGTGCTGGTGGAGCGCAAGTCACACCATGCGGATCGTTTTCTCGCGAGACGCGTTCGTGTCTTCGTCGCGCCATGTGACGTTCGCACGTGGTGCGGGGCCTCCGAAGCCCATGATCGCGCTAAAGATGACGTACTCGTTCACGTCCAGGCGTGCACTGAAGCTATCGCTGGTGACGTGCATTCTCTCGAGTGGTTCCATGACTACATCGAGCGCTGCGATTGTTCCAACGTTGACGAGTCGCCAGAGATCACCGCGATGCCGAACGACTTGCCATTTCACATGTCGTGGTGGGATCTTCGCTTCCTCGATGGCGTTCGCTCGTTCTTGAGCTTCGGCTTGTCGGATGAAAGCAGCGTTGGCTTGTTTAGTGAGAGTTTCGGCTGCGTCGCGCGCGTCTCGCGATTCGTCGCGCGCGGTCTCTGCGGCGATTTGCGAGGCTCGGGCAGATTTCGCTTGAACGATAGCGGCAACAGCCGCTACGCCTGCGATAACAACGCCACCAAACGTGACAATCAGTGCAGCGATTTCCATGGTGGGCACTCTATCGATAATCGGCAGCTCGCTGCAGTGCGTGTAGCTCGCCGTCAAGGACTGGGTAACGAGATGATCGGAATGGGCGAATGAATCCTGGGTTGAATGAGTTCTTGGCGGCGGTTGGTGCAATCCGCGCTGCGGACATCGAAGGAGGAGTCCACGATGCTGACTAGCGAAGAGCGTGCCGGCATCCGTGCCCGTATCGACAACTGCCGCACCTACAACTTCGGGATGCGTGATGCTGACCGTCTGGCACACGAGGACGCAGACACCCTCTCGGCGCCGCTCGCCGCTGTGGAGGCTCAACTCGCAGCTATCGAGAAGGTACTCCAAACGCCCGTATTCCTCCGCACACGACACAACGGGTACACCGTCGAGGACTACTCCCGACCACTGGTCGAAGCAAACAAAATACGAGACGCACTCACACCAACAAACGAAACAACAAAGGACACGGCGCTCGCGGCAGCCAACGCTGCTAAGAAGGGAACTGAACGATGAGCGTAGACACCACGGAGTTGACTCCTCGCATGAAGCAGCTGCGGGCGCGTAAGCACCTCGAGCAAGCACCTACCCTCATCGGGCACATACTCACCCTTGTTATGCCGGCAGGGGGAAGCGGAGGAGACAAGGTATCGGGCACACGGGATCCTCAGATGCCGTTGAACGCTCAGGCGCTAGAGGATGCGAACGACCTCTACGCTCAGCTCGTGAACTTCGCGGTGAGTCATGCGCGTGCCCTGGGGCTGAACCCACCGGGCAGTACTCTCGGTTGGTCGCGTCGAGATCAGGACTGTGACGGGTTACCGTCGTGGGCTACGGCAGGGGACGCGGCGGCGCTCACGAATGATGTTACTCAGTGGCTGATTGCTGGTGGAGACCGGATCGCGAAGCTCAAGGCTGCGGGAAACTATTTCGATGACGTCCGCGACCTCATTACGCCGCTGTATGGTCGCTATCCACAGGCAGAGAGGGTTCCTGCATTCGCGTCGCGGGAGTGTTTGGTGTGTGGCCGACGCACTGTGATCGTGAACTTTGCTGACGATAGTGATTCAGTGTCTGTGGCCTGCGCGTTCTGCGGGTGGGCTGTGCCCGATGCTGGCATCGAACGCTATATCGAGGAAGCAAAGTAGGGGTTTCGTTGCCGAGCGGACAAGAAGGCGCACCTGCAAGGCAGAAGGTGCCGTTTCGGGACTTGGAGGATAAGACCGATATTTGGTGGTCAATCGACATCGCTGCAGATCATCTAGAGGTGAGTCGAGCAACGATTCTTCGTTACGTTCGTGCTGGGCTGAAGTTGTGGCCGGGAAAGCTATTGCGGCGGGATCAGGTGCTTGCGGTGTATCGACAGCGCTCAGTCAACTCGCGCGCGACACGCTACAAGAAAACTTCCGCATGATCTCAGGCATGTAATCGAAAATGCTACGCTAGCGCTACGCGACAAGTGACACCCTGAGGAATCAGGGTGTCTGTCATTTAACGCATCGTCACCTGCTGGCTATCGGCAGTGACCAGATCGAGCATCATCGATCTCACTATCTTCCCGCTCGCGTCGAGCCTCAACTGAACACCTGTTCCTGCACAACACGAGCCGACCACTTGGCGTTCGTCGTGTGGATGCCAAGGTGACACCTCTAGGTGATTGTCAAACGCGGCGACGAGCGGGAACCCTTGAATTTCGCCGTCAGCATTCGCGGGAGGCATCATGGCGGACTACATCGGACCCAACGGCGAGATCTACTCCACCAACTCAATCCGTGCCCGTATGAGCAGAGCTGCGCAAGAAGCGGCAGACCGCATCATTGCTCAGAATCAGGAGGATCCAGAGCAGGGTTGATCTTGCTGGATGACGACTAGCTAAAGCAGCCCACGCTTCTTCAATCGCTTCTTAGCCCGCATACGTTTTACTGCATCCACAACAACGAACGGCGCAGCAGTCGGGTTGAGAGCACCCACCTCAGCCAGCATGGACGGGCCAGAAACACGCTCAGCATCTTTCAGGTCACGCTGTGCTGCATGGGCTTGCAGTTTTTGGGCAAGGTCAGCAGACAATGCTGCACGTTGCGCACGGATCGTCGCCGTATTTTCGGCGTTCTTCTCTTTGCGCAATATTTCGCTCAGACGGTACTTTTCCTTTCGGATAGCCTCACGTCGTTGAAACTCTGCTTTCCGCTCATCTCGTGATTTCATACCGCCACACTAACCACTTTTCGTTGGCGGCCCCTGGCGGATAAATGTCGGGGAGTAGGCACTCACGTTCTTGGAGGATCCGATGGCTGGCGAACGAAAAACCACGCGAGCATTCGTGAAGGGTCGCGACAGCTTCCGAGATCGCTGTGCGGCAGAGAACGCGTGCTGCTGGTTGTGTGGCATGCGCCACATTGACTATGAGGCACCTCATGACGACTATAAGAACGACGACAGGTTCCAGCTAGACCACGTCTATCCTGTGTCCACGCATCCTGAGATGCAACATGATGCGACTAACTGGCGTGCGAGCGCAGCCGGGTGCAACAGGGAACGCGGCAACGGAGATCCTCACCCACCTTTAGGGCTTCTCAGCCGTCAATGGTCCTGACCGATAGAGTGACGCGCTAGCGAAGCAGGGTCACTGGAAGTTCAGTCTGATTGTCCACACCGTTGACGTGGCTGAAGGCATTGATAGCACCGATCTGTTCTAGGCCAAGCCCAGCGTCGCGGTATGTGACCACAATCGATGATCCCGCAATCGCGACGGCGTCGGCGGTGTAGTTGGCTTGGGTAACACTGGCGTTGTCCCAGACGTGTGCGGTGGTCTCAGTGTGGAACCGAACGCCGAATCGTTTGCCGCCGTTGCCATCGGGCCCGTAGTAGTAGACCTCATACCCGAAGTACTCGAAAGCTCCCGGTACCGGGTCGCCTAGACCCCACGTGATGATGACGCTGTCGGCTAGTTCTTCGACGAGAACGGATGTGACGATTCGGGGCAGCGGGTCGTTGGTCATGACCAACAACTTAGAGCAAGTAGGGTGACCACCGCACCAACTACGCTCAAGCTTGTCGCTTGGTGCTCGACAGCTTTCAATGCCATTTACTCGTGTAAACGCCGTGTGGCGCAACCTCGCCCTCTATATACCGCGTCTACTTCTACGCCTCGGTCGAGCAGCTGAAAAATCCAGCATCGGCCGAGCCACGGGACACCTCCCTCACTGGCTGTTCCTCTCCCCCCGCGTTTTTTTGTCATTTTCCCCACGCTTTCTGGTTTGACCGGCGCTCATTTATTTTGGGGGACAGCGGTATTCGATTTCGCGGGCTGAGACTGCCTGCCGTGAATTTCCGGGGGACATTGGATAGAAGCTCGCCGCCGTGAGCGACTTTGAGTGCTGTATCGCGGAGGTGATTTCGTTGGCTGGTCGCAAACACCTAATGGCGGTGAACCGTGCGATTCGTGCGGCGAACTTAGACGAGTCGGGCATTGATGCGCCTCTGGCTGAGCTGTTGCGTGACTTAGCTCGGCAGATGGATCGTGCGAGGGATGATGGGCCGCCGACGAGATTGTTGGCCGCGTATCTGTCGGCAACGAAGGATTTACGGCGGGCGACGTCACCCCGCAGTTCACGAGCTCGTTCAGTAGCCGAGGCCGCGGGGCCGGACGGTGACTCTGATTCGCCTCCCCCTTTGAAACTTGTGGAGGAGTCACCACTTGACCAGGTCAGGAAGAACAAAATCCGCGCTACCGGATAAATCGATCTACGAAGAGACTGTGTACGCCAGCGCGAAAAGGTACGGCAAGCATGTCGGCGCCACAGAGCCGCGCCTGTTCACTAAACCGTTGCGTGAGCTGACACCTGAGACATCGCATGGCTTCTCGGTGATCTCATTCGCGTTGACTGTCCTCGGGGTTGTTCTATATCCCTGGCAGCGCGCATTACTGATTCGTGCGCTCGAGCTCAATGAGGATGGAACTTACCGGTTCCGGAAAATCTTTGTGATCGTGGGTCGTCAAAACGGGAAGACAACGTTGCTGACGGTGTTGGCGCTCTGGTGGTTGTTCGTCGATGCGGATAGCTTCCCTGAGCATCTTCCGGCGAATGAGTTCTTGATCTTGGGCACTGCCCAAAACTTGGACATCGCTGAGGAAGCATGGGATGCGGCACTAAGACGCTGTGATCCAACTGCTGAAGAAGATGATCAGGAGTTCGTCGTCGATTGGCTTGCCAACGAGACGCGTAAGCCGGTGAAGACAAACGGGAAGAAATCTCTCCGTTTGCGCAACAACGCGAAGTATGAGCCGCGTGCGGCATCGCGAATGGGCGGTCGAGGTAAGTCAGCAGCGCGCGTGATCATGGACGAGATGCGTGAGCAGCAGACATGGGACGTGTGGGGCTCGGTTTCGAAGACCAAGAATGCAATCTTCAACTCTCAGCTCTGGGGTATTTCTTCGGCCGGTGATGTGAAGTCGATTGTGCTGCAGACCCTTCGCAACGGTGCGATTCGCACTATCCGTGAATTCGATGCCTATGTCGAGACTGGTATTCAGACGATCGAGGAGTTCGCCAATAGCCACGATCTAGCGACGGCCCTTTTCGAGTGGTCCGCGCCAGAGAAGTGCAAACTGCTCGACCTCGATGCAATCCTGCAGGCGAATCCTTCCGTCGGCTACAAGCCGATGTTCTTTGACTCGATCTGGTCGGACCTGTTGGGTGATGAGCCAGAACACACGAAGCGCACGGAGATCCTCTGCGACTGGGTCACGTCTCGAGAAGAACCTTTCTTGGATGGTGAGGCGTGGGCAGCGTGCGCCGATGCTCCTGTGCTCGACGATGCGGGAAACGTGATCGAGGTGGGTTCGCAGATAACTGATGGCGCACGTTCTGTGCTGGGTATTGCTGTGTCGGGAAACCGCTCGATGTCATTCATTGGTGTCGCCGGGGAACGCGAAGATGGTCTTGGCCATGTTGAACTGATCGCGCAACGTGCCGGCGATCGTTGGGTGGAAGCACACATGGTGCAGATCCGCGAAGTTACCGGCATCAACGAAGTTGCGATTCAGGCTTCTGGTTGTCCCGCTGCCGATTTGGTGGATCCGTTGAAGAAGCTCGGATTTGTGGTGCACGAGATCCGACAGACAAGTCTTTTGAACTCTGCGGGTCGTTTTAAGACTCGTGTCGAGGATCGTCACCTTCGCCACCGTTCGCAGCCGGCACTGAATATGCCGGCCGAGAACGGCACGACGAAAGACATCGCGAACATGCCGGTCTGGGACTTGTTCAAGTCGCCGGTGGACAACGCTCCGATAAATGCGGTGACGAATGCGCTGTATGCGCTTGAACAGTTGCCGCCGGAGGAGAAGAAGCCAGTACCGTCGCCGCCTCCAACGGCAGAGACGATCACACGCGACGATGTCGCCCAAGATGAAGTGAATTTTGCGGGGGTTGCCTTTTAGGCACTCCTGCTCAATTTCAATGAGGAGGCCGCTTTGCCCGAGATCGGATACCAGGCGGATGCCGGACTCATCGGTTGGGGGAGTCTTGTTTCAGAAACGCACGAGACGAACCCTGATCTGCAGTGGCCTAACTCGATCGATGTTTTTGACCGGATGCGGCGCGAGGATCCTCAGGTCAAGTCGGTGCTGCGTGCGGTGACTTTACCGATCATGCGCACCAGCTGGGTGATCGATGGTTCCGGATGCAAGCCCGAAGTGGTGGCTCTTGTTGCTGGCGATCTTGGTTTGCCGGTCAAGGGCGAACCGTTTGTGGCACCGCTGCGCACGAAGGGTCGTTTCTCGTGGGAGGAGCACCTGCGTTTGTCGTTGTTGGAGCTGGTTTATGGGCACTCGTTCTTTGAGCAGGTCTATGACCAGAGTGCCGGCCGCGCCCACATTGCGAAGTTGGCGTGGCGGCCGCCGCGCACGATCTCCGATGTGGACGTCGCAAAAGATGGTGGTCTGGAAGCGATCAAGCAGCACGGGTATTCCGGTAGCAGTGTCGAGGTCAAGATTCCTGTCGATCGTCTCGTTGCGTATGTGAACGAACGTGAAGGTGCGAACTGGCTAGGTGAGTCACTGTTGCGCTCGGCATACAAGATGTGGTTGCTGAAGGATCGCGTTTTGCGCATCCAGGCACTCGCTGCTGAGCGCAACGGTCTCGGTATCCCGGTCTACACCGGTGCAGATCTTCCCGAGAATGCGTCGGCAGAGGAACGTGATGCGTGGCTGAAGTCGGAGAAGGATTCCGGTTTGAAACTCACGAAGAACTTCCGTGCGGGTGAGGCTGCGGGTGCGTCACTGCCGCCGGGGTCGAAGCTCGAGCTGATGGGTGTGTCAGGCAAGCTGCCGGACACGGACAAACCGATTCGGTATTACGACGAGCAGATTGCGCGTGCGGTGCTGGCGCACTTCCTGAACCTCGGTACTGAGACTGGGTCGTGGGCTCTGGGGTCGACGTTTGCGAACTTCTTCACGGATTCGCTGAATGCTGTCGCGCAGCACATTGCGGATATCACTCAGCAGCACGTGATTGAGGATCTTGTCGATCTGAACTGGGGCTCAACGGAGCCCGCGCCGCGTCTGGTGGCGTCAGCGATTGGTGAAGATCAACCGGCTACGGCTGAGGCCATCAAGGCTCTCATCGACTGCGGTGCACTGACCGTCGATCCTGCTCTGGAAGCGTTCCTGCGTGCGAAGTATGGCATGCCCGTGAAAACAGCCACTACGAGCGACTCTGACGCGAGCCGCAATAAATCAACTGTGCCCAAGGAGGCTGCATGACACTCCTAGGAGCAGAATTCGGCAGGCTAAGAGTCGTCGAGGTGGCACCTCCACAAGGCACCCGCCGTCGTTTGATGTGGGGATGCGTGTGCGCATGTGGGCGCCGCGTCGTTGTCCGACAAGACCATCTGCGGTCTGGAGCAAGTGAGAGCTGCGGATGCCTGCAAGTTGAGCGCATCAAAATGTCCAACACCACACATGGCCACGCACGTGCATCGACTGTTGGCCAGACGCCAACCTATCGCACATGGGCAGACATGTTGAAGCGCACGACCAATCCGAACGCGAGCCGATGGGTCGACTACGGCGGGCGCGGCATCAGCGTCTGTGAGCGGTGGCGCAGGTTCGAGAACTTCCTAGCAGACATGGGCGAGCGGCCCGAAGGCAAGACGATCGACCGTATTGACAATGACGGAAATTACGAGCCCGGTAACTGCCGTTGGGCCACGCCGTCCCAACAGGCATTAAACCGCCGACCCAGGAGGACTGCATGACCGATAAAACGAAGCTACCGAACCGCTATTGGGGCAAGCTCACCCCGCCTGCCGCGAAGGCCGAGTTCTTCAACGCTGTGACCGCACCTGCACCTGCTGGTGCCGGCACCGTTGCAACGATCCGAATGTACGGCCCGATAGATTCGTACGGCGGCTACTGGGGTATCTCAACGAAGGACGTCGGCCAGGTCCTTGATGCTCTCCCCGAAGAGGTGACCCAGATCATCCTGCGCATCAACTCTCCTGGCGGCGAGGTATTCGAGGGTGTCTCCATCCTCAATATGCTGCGCGCTCACAAGGCGAGTGTGACGGCCGTTGTGGACGGTCTAGCGGCTTCAGCTGCTTCTGTCATCGCTGCAGGGTGTGATGACGTCGTCATGTCGCCCGGTACCCAGATGATGATCCACTCACCGTCAGCGATCGTCTGGGGTGACGCTGCCGACATGCGAAAGACAGCAGATGTCCTCGACAATGTCGAAGCTTCGCTGATCGAGATCTACTCGTCGAAGGCCGGTGAGAAGGACTGGTCGGCACTTCTTGCCGCTGAAACGTGGCTCACCGCTGCGGCTGCTGTGGAGATGGGTCTCGCTGACCGTGTCGCAGTAATTCCCGACGCGGGCGAATCGGAGACGGTCGGCGTTGACGGCATCGACGACCCGCTCGATGACGGCGATGAAATCGAGGACTGGACTGCGCGACTCCCGGGCGCCCAGACCTCTGTGCGGGTCGCTGCCCGTACCCCTAATCTCCCGAGCTCGTCCGAGCCGGGTAACCCCAACCGAAAGGAGAACGCTGTGGCTTACAGCGATCTACAGGCTGGAATCCGCGAACGGCTCGGCATGACCGACGCCAATGCTTCCGACGAGACGCTGTTCGCAGCCCTCGACGAAGCACTCGAGGAACAGGCCGAACCCGCGACCCCGGTCGCAGCAATCCCAGAGGGTGCCGTTGTCATGGACGCCGACACTCTCGCTGATCTGCGCGCACAAGCCGCACTCGGCGCTCAAGCACGCGAACAGCAGCAGAGCGACCGACGCGACACCATCATCGCAACGGCGCTCGCGGAAGGGCGCGTCGCGGCGAGTTCGAAGGACAGCTGGCGTGCGCAGCTCGACAAAGACGAGGAAGGCATCGCTACGTTGCTGGGTTCGTTCCCGAAGAACACGGTGCCTGTGGCTGAGGTCGGTCATTCCGACACGGTGAACAGCGCCGAAGATGCCCTTTACGCGAACGCGTGGGGCTCGACTGAGAAGGAGGCCTGATATGGCTGACTACCTGCCCAAGTTCAAGCCGGGCCAGGCGGTGACGTTCAAGGCTTCTGCTGATGTGATTGGCGGTCGTCTGGTCGTTGTCACTGGCAGTCGCACTGTCGGTCCTGCCGGTGCGGATGCCAACGCTGTTGGTGTTGCTGGGTTCGACGCGGTGACGGCTGAGGACGTTACGGTCTTCACTCGTGCTGGTGGAGTGCACCCGCTGACGGCTTCAGGTGCGATCGCTGCTGGTGCGGAGGTCATTTCGGCTGTTGCTGGAAAGGTCGCGACTATCGGAGCCGGCACAAACCCCATCGGCACAGCACTTACCGCTGCGGCCGCCGACAACGACGTCATCGACGTCCTGTTCAACTGAGAGGAGTGACGAGACTATGGGTTCGTACACTTACCCGGTGAAGCACCCCGAGGGGACACTCACCAACGATCAACTGCACGCTCTGCTCGGCAATCCTCGTGTGATTGCCAAGCGTCTGCACAACCTCACACAGATGAAGTTCATTGCGGACTTCTTGCTGCAGGGGCGTTTCGATGCTTCTGGCGGTGGCGTGTTCTACGAGTCCGGCGAGGAAGGGTTTGCCTCGAGCGATCCTGAGTCTGTCGCACCTCTGGGCGAATACCCGAAGGTGGTCCTCGAGTCGGGCGAGATTGTCTCGGCGAGGGTCGTGAAGTGGGGTCTTGACACGGTCATCTCGGATGAGAAGATCAAGCGCCAGGGAATCACTTTCGTCAACAAGGGGCTCGTTCGCCTCAGCAACACGATCGTGCGTCACGTTGACTCGGTCGCGATGGCTGTCATCGCATCGAAGGTGACGAGCACGTTCGCGTCGCCATCGACGTGGACCACGGCTGGTAAGGCTGTTGAGGCTGTGATGTCGATTCAAGCTGCCCGTGCGGAGCTTGGTCTCGGTATCGACTTGTCGACGATCGTTCTGAAGCCGACGCAGTACGCCAAGCTCATTGGTCTTCTGATTGATGACAAGGCGCTTCCGCGTGAGTCTGGTGATACTGCGGTGCAGGGAAACCTTCCGGTGGATGCTCTAGGCCTCACGTGGGCGACCACACCGCATTACTCGGGCACCAACCCGCTGTTGGTGGACCGTGAGCAGCTTGGCGGCATGGCCGACGAGCCTCTGGGGGGTCCGGGTTATGTGGGCGCCGGCAATGTTGGTATTGAGGCGAAGTCGATTCGCAACGATGATGACGACAGCTACACGTTGCGCGGTCGCCGCGTGACGGTGCCTGTTGTCACCGAGCCGAATGCTGGTGTGACGATCACGGGCACGAGTCTCTGATGGCTGGCGCGCAGAACGGTCCTCAGGCTGGTCAGAAGCCAGCTGAGCAGGCGACAGCTGACGAGAAGGCTGCAGCTGAGCTGAAGGCTGCGGAGGAGAAAGCCGAAGCCGAGAAAGCCGAAGCCGAGAAAGCTGAAGCCGAGAAAGCTGCTGCTGAGAAGGCTGCAGCAGAGAAGCCTGAGACCAAGCCCAAGGGCTACCTGGTCACAGGTGCTGCGGTGATTCTCCGCACTGAAGACGGCGGGGAGCGGTACCTGTACCGCGGTGCCCCGGTTGATTCGGGCGCATTCGCCAAAGAAAGCATCAAGCATGCCCTCTCGATCGGTTTGATCGAGAAGGCAAAGTAACGAGATAGGGGGCGGTGGAGTGATTACACCTGAAGACATTCCTGATGTTGTGGAGGATGTGGCGCGACGGATCATTGTTGCGGCACGCTCCATCGCCCCCTGCATCGACTCATTCCTTGACGAGAGTGAGGAGAAGAAGAACGCGATCGCGATTCTGCGTGGTGTGGCCGCTGAGGTGCCTGCGCCAGGGTCGCGTCGTGTCCGCGCACAACGTATCGGGCCCGCTTCGGTGGATTACTGGGATGCGGGAACGTGGCTGCCGGAGGATCAACGTCTTCTGCGATCGCTGTGTTCGGCAGCATCTACTGCGGGTAACCCGGTGGGAAGCTTCCCGCAGGAGCGCCCTCTGGCCCGGTTGTGGCCGGAGAAGTACGAATAGTTTTCCCTTCACGGTCCTCCGTGTACAGATTTTGCGCAGTTGGCGCTGTCATTCCGGCTGTGCCGGCTGAAGTCGAGGAGTAGTAGCAATGTCACCAACAATGAGAAGCCCCCAAGGCAACACAATCACTGTCCCGAGAGCAGCGGTCGAGTTCTACACAGATAAGGGCTGGCTCGTTGCCGGACCCACGCCTCAACCCGACAGTGCACCCAACGTTCCGGAAAAGACCCTTCCAAGGATCCCAGCAGGAGTTCCTGAGGATTCGTGGACGGTGAAGCAACTCACCGATCACGCAGAACGTGAATCGATCGATCTAGGAACCGCCACCAAGAAAGCTGACGTTCTGGCCGCGATCGCTGCGAGCAAAGAACTGGCCGAACCCGAAGATGCTGTTGGTGAGGACGAGGTCTAATGGACCTCCCTCACGCACAAGCAGTGACACGCGCACGCCGAAAGCTGATCGCGGATCCTTACAACCCAACCAAAACCATACCGGGGCCGTGGGCCGACCCAGACACGATCCCCCTCAAAGGGTTTGTAGCATCGTCGTCGAGCTCCGCACTCAGAGACGCCACTCGCACGCAAATCTTGACTGCGAAGAGCCTCTACCTCTCAGACCCGACCGCGGACGTAGTTGTGGGCGATCGGATCCTCGTAGGAACAAACAAATACAAAATCGAAGCGATACCCGTCGCCGACATCAACCCATTCACCGGATGGCAACCATCCGTCGAAATACCACTAACGGGGGCCGAAGGATGAAATTCAACGAAGCCTACATTCCCGAACTGGGGAAGTCTGCAGCAGTGGAAAACATTGTGCGTGCCAAGGCAGAAGGCGTCGCAGCCGCAGCACGCACCAGCGCCCCCATCGACACCGGAGAATACCGCAACAGCATCGGCGTACAAATCGTGCGCACACCATTCCGAGTCGTCGCAAAAGTCATCGCAGACTCCGACCACTCCATGCTCGTCGAATCCCAACACGGAACCCTCGCACGCGCCCTCAACACGGTAAACCGTGACTGACCCCCTCGTCATCCAAGCCGACCTCGAGCTCTTCCTCACCCAGTGGTACCGAACCGCGCTCGCGGCACGTCCTGAAGCGGTGTGTCAGGACGTGGAAGTGGTGAATCGTGAACCGGGTCCTGGTGACGATTTTCCGGAGAAGCTGTTGGTGATTCGTGATGATGGCGGTCCAGATACGTCGGTCATCTCTGCCGAACGGGATGTGGGGCTCTCGGTTCTTGCGGGCACGAAGGAGAACCCGAAGGATGCGAACGATCTTGCGCGCATTGTTCATGCTCTCCGTACTCAGATACCTGCGGTCGCCGCCGGCAACCCTGTTGCTGCAGTGCTCGCATCAAACGGCCCGTTCCCTGTGGCGGAGTCGCAACCGCGAGCTCGTCGGTATATCACCGTCAGGTTCGCCATAGCAGGATCGCTGCTGTAATCCTTCATCCAATCAACTCGGCTCCCACCTGTGGGAGCTTTTCGCTTTTAAGGAGCAACCATGCCTGCCGATGCTTTTGGCAATGACGTTACCGCTGTAGGGATCCCGGTTACCGGGTTCCTCGGCTTCGCCCCCGCAGAAACTGCGTTCCCGACTCCAATCGAGGGCGCTGCCCCGGAGTTTGTGCTGCCCGTCGCTTTCAAAAAGGCGGGCTTACTCACTGAAGACGGCGGTTTCGAATGGAGCCTCGAAGCTGATGGCGACCCGATCAAGTTTTGGCAGGAGGGTTACTCGATTCCGTCTGGTCTTGCGAAGGTGACTGTCGTTGCCAAGCTCGCGCAGTATGACGCGATCGTTCGTGAGCTTGCCTACGGCAAGACTGCCGACGCCAATGGCTACATCACCATCGATGGTGGTGGCCATGCGACCGAATTTGTCGCGTTCACGGAAGAGATCTTCAAGAACGGGGTCATTCGTCGCCGAATCGCTGAGGTAACCGTCACCGCGATTGCGATCGACAAGTCCGAACGTGGATCAGTCAACGGTACACAGATCACTTTTTCGGCACGGCGTTCGGCGGATCTGGACAACGAGCACATTGGTGAGTGGCTCATTCTCCCGGCGTAACTGACTGCTGGCCGGGGAAGCGGATGGGATTCCCCGGCCAGCACCTTCCCCATTCACCCATCATCGCCCATCACGAAAGGCCCATCATGACAACCACAAAGAAACCAGCTCCGACTCCCGGCCCCAAGCCAGACTTCTTCGTCGTCGAAAACCATTTGAAGTGTCAGACCGACGAGGGGGAGAAGTCGATCGATCTCCGCATTCCTTTTGATCGAATCGAAATGCTGATGGAGATGAACGAAGGCACGATCGAGGACAAAAAGATGCCTCGATATGTGCTCGACAACATCCTCTGGCCGGAAGACAAGGCCACCCTCGAGGAGATGCGCGACGGGGCAAAAGTCATCCAGATCATTATGGAAGTCGCCAATCGCATCGGTGACCGGATGGGGGCCACCATGGGGGAATCCTCGGGCTCGCACGAACCGTCCGAGCCCACCGAGCAGCCCTCCGATTCGACTTCCGCCGCTACTTCGGACTCGCCCTAACTGACATAGGCGCCTCTATCCCCGTACGCGAGGCGATTGATCTGGTGGCTGAGCTTCGGCGCGAGACGGGTTCGCATTTGAATGCGTCGGAACTCGGTTGGGATATCGCCGCATCTTACGGGGAGGTGTACGCGTTTTTGCAGGCAAGTTCTGTCATCAACACCAACCGTGACACCAAAAAACACCCAGAGCGCATTGAGTTGCCAGCCCCGTGGCCATCGAAGCCGAATGCCGAGCAAGTCACGCCCGAGGAGCATGCCGCTTTGCGTGCGCGCTTGTTGAAACATTCAGCGTTCGCGCACTAACTATGATCGGAGTCCCGAATGTCACAGGTCGGATCTGCAGATGTTGCAATCTTCCCCACTTTCAAAGGGTTCCGTTCAACCGTTGTCAACGAGGTTGACGCTACTGCCTCCACATCGGGGAGTAAGTTCTCGTCGACGTTTGGTAAAGCTGTCAAGGGCGTCGGGGCTGGCATTGCTGTCGGTCTCGGCGCCGCTCTTGCGGGTGCTGCAGCTATTGCAAAGAAGGGGCTCGATCGAGCACTCAACCTTCAAGATGCGAAAGCTCAACTCACTGGTCTAGGCCATTCGGCGGAGTCTGTCGCGACGATCATGGGTTCAGCGTTGGACTCGGTGAAGGGTACTGCGTTTGGTCTTGACGCGGCAGCCACGATTGCGGCTTCTTCGGTAGCGGCCGGCATCAAGCCTGGTGAAGCGCTGACCCGCACACTGAAGCTCACTGCTGATGCGGCGACTATTGGAAAGTCATCTCTGTCTGAGATGGGCGACATGGTCAACAAGGTTGCCACTAACGGCAAGCTGACTACGGAAGTGTTGCAGCAGTTCCAGGGGCGCGGTATTCCACTGCTGCAGCTTGTTGCAGATCAGTACGGTGTGACTGCGGAAGCAGCTGCGGAGATGGTTACGAAGGGCGAAGTAGATTTTGCCACGTTCCAGCTCGCGCTCGAGAAGGGTGTTGGGGGTGCTGCGCTTTCCTCTGGGGCTACGGCGCGTGGAGCGTTCGCGAACATCGGTGCATCGTTTGGACGTCTTGGAGCGATGTTCACGGGTTCTGCCGTCGATGGTGCTCCCGCATTGTTTGTGGCGATCTCGAGTGCAGTTGATCGTCTGGCGGAGTCTTTGGAGCCGCTCGCGGAGAAGTTCTCGGGCAAAGTAACGCCGGCTTTGGAGAGACTCACGGAGTGGATTGAGGGAATCGACTTCGAGAAGGTCGGTGGTTCGATCTCCACAGTTTTCTCGATTATCAGCGACTCGGTAAAAGGCGTTATTGATGCGTTCAAGACTGGCGACTTCTCGAATCTGGGGGATACATTCGGCAAGATCGGCTCTGTTGTTCAGCCGTTGTTCCCGCTGTTCGTTTCGCTAGCTCAGGGAATTGGGGGTATCGCTGGATCTATCGGCGATGTCATCTCCGCAGGGTTGCCGTTGCTGGTGCCGTTGCTTGAGGGATTTGCTGCCGCACTGGGGTTCTTAGGCGATAACCCACAGCTGCTTGCTGCCGCTCTGGTGGCAATTGCTGCGGGGATGCTCGCATCTAAGGCTGCGATTATTGGCAACAACATTGCGATGGCTGCGTCAATTCCACTGCGGTATGCGGAGGTTGTGACGCGCTTTCAACTAACAACGGCGTTGAACGCGAACACGGCTGCAATGGCCGGGAACACTGCTGTTGAGAAGACCAGTCTCGCGACGAAAGCGGCAGGTATCGCCGCAAACGTGCGCCAGGTGGCTTCCACGGTCGCATCTCGCGTGGCAATGGTTGCCGGTACTGTCGCTACGGGGGTTGCTACCGCCGCGCAGTGGGCGATGAATGCGGCCCTGTCGGCTAACCCGATCGGTCTGGTTGTGCTGGCGATCGCGGCACTGGTTGCCGGCTTGGTCTACTTCTTCACCCAGACGGAGCTTGGGCAGGAGATATGGGCAAACTTCACCCAGTTCCTCACTGAGGCATGGGCGAACATCAGCGCGGTGTTCTCGACGGTCTGGAACGGCATAGTCGAGGTGTTCACGAACGTGTGGAACACGATTGTGGCAGTGTTCCAAACGGTCTGGTCAGTGATTGTGCTTCTAGTGACTACGTACATCAATACTGTTCTGAAGATCATCACAACAGTGGTCAATGTCATCTCGACTGTGTGGAACGCAATTTGGACCGGCATTAGTTCATTCTTCTCCGGGATATGGGAAAAGATCATTGGCGTCGTAAAGACGGTGCAGAACACGTTCAGGACCGTCTTTGGTGCGATCAAGGGCATCATCACGGGTGCGTTTGAGGGTGCGGTGAGTGCTGCGAAGGGTGCGATCAACGGCATTATCAACGCGGTCAATGGTGCGATTAGTGGAATAAACCGGGTGATCGGTGCCGTGGGTGGCGCCTTGGGTATTGAGGTATCGATCCCCAAGATTCCCCGTCTAGCGGCCGGCGCTACCGTGTTGCCGCGGGCGGGCGGCACGTTGGCGCTGCTGGCGGAGGCCGGTCGTGCGGAATCTGTTGTTGACACGGGAAAACTCAACGCGCTCATCGACAGCATTCTTCGGAATGCAAACGACTCAGATTCTTCTGCAGACGTTCAGGACCGTGCTCTTACGCAGCAGCCGATGGATCTTTCCGATTCGACGATTGAAAGGCTTGCACGCACGATGACGGGCTATTTGCGGGTACAGACAAGGCAAGGGGTGAGCTGATGACGAGCCCAAACACAACTTTCACGAAGTCGCTCGGTAGTCAGTATCAGCTTCGCTTGGCCCTTGATGAGATCTCGTACGATGCTGTGGCGAATACGTCCGTGGTGGCATGGGATTTGCGGCTTCGGAAGCTGGCGGGTTCCGGTTATGCGACAGGGAACTCGTGCCCGTGGTCGGTTGTGTTTGGAAGCACGACTATTGCGTCAAGCTCTATTGCTGGCTATAACTTTGTTGGTGTCACTGATGTTCTTTTGGGTTCTGGAACTCGGACGGTCGGACACAGTGCGGACGGGGCCCTCACCTTAGGTGCGGCTGGCGTCTTCACGGATGGTGGAAATAATTCGCCGGCCATAGAAGACGGAACGGTTACCGCGTCGTATCCGTTGACAACGCTCACTCAAGTTCCGGGGACCCCCACGTCGATCACGTGCGCGTACGTTTCTGACACTCAGGTGTCCGTGGGTTGGGCGCACAACAATGCGTCGAACGGTCAACCGGCGAGCGTTCAGATTCGCACGTCGGTGAATGGTGCTGCTTTCACTCAGGTGGCGTCTATTTCTCCTGCAACGTCGGTGACTATTGCGGCGGCGGTGAATCAGAAAGTGGTGGCGCAGGTTCGGGAGACGAACAGCGCTGGATCGTCAGCATGGTCGGTCGCCTCGCCTGCGGTGTACACGACACCAGCGCCGCCGACAAGTGCTGTCGCTGCGAAAGATGCATCGCTGAATGTTGTTGTCAGTTGGTCGCCACAAGTGGCATTTATCGAGCACCAACACATTGTGGAGCACGGAACTGTCACGGGTGGGGTGACGACCTGGGACGGTTCTGTTCTTGCGACGGTTGCGGCTGGGACTTCCGCCTTCACGCATACCGCCCCCGACGCGGGTAGCCAGCATGTTTACCGGATTTTCGCGAAGAACACCGGGACGGGCACGCTTACCTCTGTCAAGGTCACTTCGAACACAGTTCAATTGTTGGCTGCACCGAACAAGCCAACGATGCCCGCATTGGGTCCGTTCGTGGATAAAGCGAAAGCGTTTGTCGTTCCGTGGAATCACAACCCTGTGGATACGACGCCGCAAACCGCCTACGAGCTCGGTTATTCCACTGACGGGGGAGCCACCTGGTCGACAACCGGAAAGGTGACTTCGACCACGCCGAGCAAGACGTTCTCGGCGTCTACCTACGCGGCGGATGTGGCGTTGACCGTGCGGGTGCGGACGTGGGGTCAAGCGACCTCGGGAGGCTCCGAAGGTACAGGTGCGTCTCCGTGGTCTGATCTTTCCACGGTGACGTTCAAAACTCGGCCTGTGGTGACGATCATCTCGCCAGCGAATGCGAGTACTTACACGAAGTCTGCGCTAACCGTGCAGTTGGGATTCAACCAGGCTGAGTTGGCGACGTTCGTGAACGCGACGATCAGTCTCTATGATGTCACCCCGACTTTGTTGGAAACACTGGTGTCTAGCACGCAGGCATCCACGGTTTTGGGCAGCTCTGTAGCCAACGGGGCGTCTTACGCAGTCAAGGTGACAGTGATCGACTCGAACGGGTTGGTTTCGGATGAAGTCACCTCCACATTCGATGTTGCCTACACACTCCCGGTTCAAGCGGTGGTCACAGCGACCTACCTACCGGATTCGGGGATTGGGCAGCTCGACATCACGATTGCTGCTCCCGGGGCTGAGCAGGTTGCCGCCACGCTGGTGACGATCACGAGAACCATCGACGGGGTTGTGGAGACTGTTGTGGCTGAGTATCCGAAGGATGCGTCATTCACTATTCTCGATATGACCCCCACGATCAATGGCACCAACGATTACACGGTGACTACCATTTCGGTTGACGGTGCCACTGCGGACACGCTGGTGTCGATGGTGACGGCGGAACCGTTCTGGGCTTTCCTTTCGTCCGGTAGCGGGTTTTCAACAATCATCAGTTTCAAGGCAAACCTGCAATTTGGTTCCAATCCCACACGTTCATTTGGTTTGATGGAAGCCTCCGGTAGATCGCGCCCGATCGCCTTATTTGGTGAGTCAGGAACATTGGAGGTTTCCGGATCGGTGCAGTTGTTGGACAACATGGGGTCCACGCCGCAAGAAGTTGAGGTATTCATCCTGACCTCACGGATTGTCTGTTATCGGGATCCTTCCGGCCGGCGCATGTTTGGTGCGCTTACTGGCGCCTTGGACTCGCCGTCGTCTCATGCATCTGGGTTCCAGTTCAAAGTGAGTGAGGCATCGTGACGGTCGTTATCCCCAGCGGGGTTATACCGGTTCGATCTCTGACGACGAATGAAATTCTGTACGGGAATCGAGTTACTTCGTACCGGTGGGAAGTCCTTACTCATTCTGGTGGGGTGGATACGTTGGCGGGGTATTTGGATGGTGTCGTGCGTGGATCGGCGTCACTTTCGGAGCAGCTCTATGCCTCAGTAAAAGGTGGGGGAAATCTGAAAGTTGCCGATCTTGAGAAGGCGCAGCCTGGCTTTACTCGAGTTCGCGATCTGACTCTAACTTCGGCCCGGCTGCGGCCAGTGTTGGTCATTGAGGGGTTACCGGAGATCCCGTTAGGAGTCTTTCTGATTTCCGCTGCCCCGGAGGTATGGTCTGATACTGGACGCGTTCTGAGTTTGGAGCTGCTAGATCGCTCCACTGTTCTCGATCAGGATTCAGTGGAGTCCACATTCACGGTGGATGCGGGTACGGGAGTTCTTGCCGCTGTAGCGGCGGTGATTACTTCGGCTGGTGAGGCGATCACGGTGGATGCGACCGTGATTGACACGCTCTCGTCGCCGATGGTGTGGCCGGTCGGAACATCTAAGTTGCAGATTGTAAATGATCTTCTGGGCGTGCTGAATTACAACTCGTTGTGGGTTGACGGCAATGGAAGTTATCGGGCGACTCCGTATGTTCTCCCTGCCGACCGATCGTTGACATATGAGTTGTTGAATGTTGCCCGCGAGCTGGTGGATGGTGAAAAAGGGATCTATGGCAAGGATTGGTCTCGCGATCAGGACATGTTTGCTGTGCCTAACAAAGTGATCGCGATTCAATCCGGGAGCGGTGATGATGCTGCGCTGACGGGAACCTATACGAACACGGATCCTTCATCACCTTTTTCATATTCTGCTCGGGGTGGCCGGTGGATCACTCGGGCTCTGGAGGGCGTCGAAACCCCGGATGGCACCGATCTGGAGGTGATCGCATTTCTGGAGGCAAAAGCGCAGCGCTCGTTGATTGCTTCGTCGTCGGTGCAGGCCACTGTCGAAGTGAGTTGTTTGCCGATTCCGGTGAGTGTGGGTGATGTTCTCCGTTTCGCGAATGTTCCTGCGGATATTGATGCGAGGCATGTTGTGACATCGAGGGATTTGAATGCTAATCCGTTGGGCTTGATGAAGTTGAGATTGCAGGAGTTGGTGTCGTTATGACCTTCAAGTGGGCGACTGTGACGGGGGTGCTGCCACTCCGAATCAAACTAGATGGCGACACCGCCGCGCTCCCATTTGACCCGGACTCGCTGGTTGATCCGGTTGGGCTTTCGGTGGATGATCGGGTGCGCTGTGAGCTATCAGGGCGCCGTGTGATCATCGTGGGGCGGTCGCACGGGCTCGTGCTCGCACTCTCGGCCGACGTCATCACAAGTGGAACGTTGCCTACTACGCGTGGCGGCACCGGCGTGGCGGCGGCCAGTCTTTCGGCGCTCAAGGCCGCGCTCGGAATCCCGTTCGCTGAGACGGGTGGTGTCACCCCTTCATCGGGAGCTGCGGGAGGTAGCCAAGCGCCGGTCTACTGGGATGGAGGGACCACGATTGTTTTACCTGTCGGCATGTTTAGTGTCGCGCCGAACGTCAGAAGTGATGTTGCGGCAGGAGGTTCCGTGATGTGGTCATCGGTCTCTAATGTCAGCGCTACGTCGTTTAGCGTTCGGCTGCATCGAATCAACGCAGCACCGCCCTCTGCAATGAGTATCAATTGGACGGCACGACAGGGAACAGCGGGCGGGGTGACAGGATGATGCAACTAATGGACTTTGCCGATGGTATAGATATGCCGCCGATGGGCGAGTACGACATCGAGTGTCACACCGAGGGGTGCGGGAATCTGGGGTATGTCATTCGGGTATGGGCGACTGAGTCCAACCCGAACGTAATGTGCGGGCCTTGTGGTCAGTTCATCGCTGACGTTGTGCCAGTGCCGTCATGATGCCGGTTGAGTAACCGCCTGTGGTTTGGACCGTTGTTTTGCCCTGCACTTGTGTGGGGCTTTCGTAGTTAAAGGAGCAACCATGACTAGACGACCGATGTGTGGTGGTAGCTAGTGGCAGTCTGGCCGAACGGTTTACGCACACCGCCTAAGTTCTCGTCACTCTGGAAAGAGTATGACGGGGTTCCTGACAGCACCCACTGGGGGCTTGACTCCTACGGTTACAAATACAACTGCGCCATTGACGACGCCGAGGTCATTTACATCGGCTGGAACACCTACGGGGGTGGCGGTCGTGAGATCTGGTACAGGTTCAAGAATGGCGACGTGGTTGTTTACTATCACAACGCGGATCGTGTGCTCGTCAAGGTTGGCGATCTCGTGACCGAGGCGCAGCGCTTGGGCATCCAGTCAGACACTGGCAAAGCGTTTGGTGTCCACAATCACACTGAGGTGTGGCTGCGCGGGCGGCGCGATTCCCGTGTAAATCCCCTGACCTACATCAAAGCGTTGGTTGGTGCGTCCCCTGCTGGTGACAGCGGAACAACAATTCTCGACGAAGAAGAGGAAGAAGATATGCCAAGAAACAGTGGGTTCTTTTACACCAGAGCCGATAAAAAGGTTGTTGTCCTGATCTGCAATACCGATTCGGGTTTTGAACACGAGTACAGCAACGGAACCGCAGCAAATGGTGAATACAACGGTCCGGTTGCTGGCACTTTCGCAACTGGCAGTTTCGCCCCCATCACGGAATCTCACGCAATCGCACTCAAACGAGCGCTCAAGCAGGTTAGGGAATCTTCTTCCGTGAATATCGAATCGATCACCGCCAAAATCGACTCCAAAGAGATTGCGGCGAACGTGGAAGCTGGGTTACTTGACAATTTTGAGGCACTTCCCAAAGCAGTGAATGACGACGCGGCACAACGTCTCGCGAATTAACCCTCCGAGCCCGGAGGGGGCCGAATATGCCTGAGTGGCTACCTGTTGTCGGGACTCTTCTCGGCACTGTCTTGCTTGTGGGTGGCGGGATCGTCGGCTCGGCTATGACGAACCGCGTTGCGAAGCGGGCGAATGAGACGGCGTCAATGGCGGCGAATCGATCGGCTGAGAACGTACTGATTGATCAGCTGCAGGAGGAACTCGCGCAGTACCGGGTTGAGAACAATGAGCGTGCGACTGAGCAGGATCGCAGGATGCAGAAGCTTGAGGATCGCAACGTTGAGATCACGGTTGAGCGGGACATCCTTCGCGATTATGCACATCAGCTTCGTTCCGACATTTATAACCAGAAAGAACCGCCGCCTGCTGAATGGCCGGCAGGCGTGTACCGATGAAAGAGGGTATGAATATGAGTAATGCATCGCCTGATCTTGGGGCTGTTATCACGAGTTCCAAGGTTCGCAAGATTGTGTATGGTACGTATGCTGTTGGCGCCTTGATTGTGGGGGGTGCTGCTGCGTACTTCCTCGGTGTCGAGCTTCCGTTGCCTGAGCAGGTTTCGGGTGCGCAGGCTGTTGTCGCGTATCTTGCGATTCCGATTGGCGCGTTGGCCTTGGCCAATACGTCGCAGGCCAAGGGTTCTGAGTATTGAACCCGTCTGGTGGTTGTCGCCAGTAGCTGGAAAAACTGAAAGCCCCGCGCTTCACTCTTCGGAGTGAGGCGCGGGGCTTCTTTTGCATCGTGGGCGATGAATCTTGATTACTCAGGCATTTCTATCTTCAAGTCACCTGGCCGCATCAGGCCAATAAGGGGTGCCTTTCGACCTAGCCTCGCCGCGCTCGTTGTTAGCGACTCACGCAAGTACGGGAACGCTGCCATGAAGCCGACCCGCTCAGCGAAGTCGTTTAGCACCAGGCGGTCGATCGTGCAGGGAACCTCTAGGTTGAAGATGGAAGCGATATCAGCTTGATAGTTCGCATCATCCGTCGTAACCACGAACCTAAACCGAGTATGAATCTCGTCCTGGGTTACGTGCTCTGAGTATTCCATCTCGAGCTTTGGATCGTTCTGTTCTTCTGAAGGTGGTCCGCTAACTCGAGCCGAGAGTTCAAATGGACGAATCTCAGAAAGCGCGACGATCTCCATCAGGTCAGAAATGTCGGAGATGTGGCGGAGCGCCTTAGTCTCGCTCATGCTCCGAGTGCAAAGTCAGTGCGCTTGGAGTTGACCACGCCTGGTGCGTAAGAAGAAGCACGGGGAACTCTCATGACTGTGATCATCGGCGGGATATCTCCGGTGTGGATGAGTGAGCTGTGAGCGGAGTACTTCGTTCCGTCATCGGGGAAAGCTGTGTGCTCGACTATCACGCCAATTGCGTTTGCATACTGGCGGATAGTTGAGAGCTTTGGGTCTCCGTCGATGCGCTCCATTTTGGAAACTGCTTGTTGGGAGATTCCGATGCGGCGCGCGACATCGGCCTGTTCCATCTTGGCTCGCTTTCGGAACGAAACGAGAAGGCGGATGAAGTTAATGTCATTGTGGAGAAGCTGCTTTGAGCGAGCGTACTCGGGCGTTTGGCGCGCATCGTTTAGTAATTTTCTGAAACTAGCCATGAGGGTAGACTATACACAACTTGCAGGTTGTTTCGTGTGAGTCATTCAGATTCGACTTGTTTCCACTTATTTGCGGCACCCGAAAGGTATCTCTTGCCGGCGAACGCAATTTGCCGATCTTGGATTGCTTTTGAGACTGCTGCTGTTATTCGGCGGCCGGGTTTCATGTGAAGGTGAAGCGCCACCAAGAGCGATGGCTCGTTTGCGGGTTCGCCGTGGTACTGCCTTATTTGCTTACTGAGGAAAGTCCACCGTAGTTCCCACATCTCGGGGCGCTTCCGGAGGGGCTTAATCCGGGTGACAGTTTCAGGCTGACCATGGATGATCTTTCCATCAGCCGCAGCTTCTTTGAGGCCGTCGAACTCGCCGAAGAAGTGATCCCTATTGAACTTAGCAAGCGACGCTAGCCATTCAGCAAGTTCCTTCATCGCCGCGTGATCGTGGTCCAGGTAATCGACCCACTCGTGCGGCGTCTCAGTCTCGATGGTGCAACGTGATCGACGCTCAGACATGAGCGTAACTATGCCACCGTTTTGGACGAGATCAAAGCAGGGCTGTGTCCTTGGTGCCAAGGCTTTACTTTGAGCTCCTGGCTGTCACCGTTTCGATGGCTTGAGAAATGCGAGTCAGTTCAGCTTCGCGACGCGGCAGTTGGGGCACCACCAGTAGGGGTGTTTCTCGGTGCCTGCGATTTGGAGTGGTGTGAGGCAGGCGTCGCAGTTGTGGGGTTGGTCGTCCATTTGTGGATTCTACGCTGGCGCCCGCCGGGATTCAGGGTTCGCAGTTGCCTTCGTGCGTCAAGCGGCGGCGTTCTCAAACGTTGGGAAGTGCGGTGGGAACGACGGGGAGCATTGATGTGCCTGCGGCTGCCGTTCGAACTTCGTCTAGTCCGACGTGGAGGTAAAGCCGGGTTGTTGCCAGATGCGCACGCATAAAGACGCCCCGGTCGCTATCGCGAGCTGACCGGGGCTTCGATGCGGGCTCTAGGCGTCTATGAGTCCTGAGCTTTTTACTTTTGACTCTTTCTCGATCATTTGGCGGAAGATCGAGAAGTGCTTTTCCCAACCGGCCGTTGATCCACCTGATGAGTGCAGCGCGGTCCGTACAGCGGAGAGTCCGGTCGTGAATGCGGCGATTTCGTCGGCGCCCGATACATCCATTGAGAATGTCAGGATTTGTGTCGAAGAATCACTTGCGAGGTCGGCATTTTCTATGCCCGTGCACTCGTGGAGCGCATCTGCGACTTCGTCAAATACCTTGTCAAATTCTTCTGAGGACACCTCTACGCTCTGAACTTCGAGCTCCATGTAGAAGTTGATCATTGCGTTACCTCCCCTTTGTCCAGCATTCTAGGCGTTCCAAATAACGTTTGAGGTTCCCGTGGTAGGAACTGTTTGGTGTCAGGTGCACCGTTTTTGTGTGGCTGCCGCATGGACATTTTCCTTTGAAGTACTTTTTACCTTTTGCGAATACCCAACCTTGGGATTCGCAGGCTTTCATGACTTCTTCGATGTGCTTATCGGTGTGCCGCGGCCTCTTTGCCAAGATACTCCCGAAGGCTGATCGGTGGTTGGGTGTGGCTTTGATACTAGCTTGCTATCGCGGGAGTACCGCGAATCGTACCCCCGAACTGGGGGCATATTCTTGTGCTTCGATCTTTAGAGCGGGCGCGAGTTTTTTGCGTTAGGTGCCCCCGGCGCGACTCGAACGCGCGACCGACAGATTAGAAGGCTGTTGCTCTATCCACTGAGCTACGGGGGCGGGGCGCTTATGGCGCGGTGACTAGGTTACCTGATTGCCCTTTGGTGCGGGTTTCGCGTTTGGCTGATCGGTTGCGTGGGCCGGTGGGGACGGATACGCGGGGGAGTTGTTCCATTGCTGTGCGGATGCGGCGTTGTGAGGGTCGGATGTAGGCCTTCATTGATTGTCCGTCTGAGTGGCGGAGGGAGTGTTGTACATCGAGGCTGTCGGCGCCTATTTCGAGGAGGGTGGTTCCGTGCCAGGCGCGCATGTGGTGGGCGCGGTGTTGGATGCCGGCGCGTTTGAATGCGGTGCAGAGTGTGTTGGATACGGATTTTCCGGTGACGTGTTCACTGTGGGAGGGGAACCAGTAGTCGGTGCGGGAGTAGTTGGCTGTTGTGGCGTAGTCGAGGATTATTGAGTGGAGTGGGCGTGTGACGATTTTGCGGCCTTTGGCTTCGGCTACGAGGATTGTGCCTTCGGTCCAGTTGATGTTGGCGCCGGATACGGCGGCGATTTCTGAGGCTCTGAGTCCTTGGTAGGAGTAGAGCAGTACTTTCATGATTGTGTGTCCGTAGATTCCGGAATTGAGCACGGTCTGGATGTCTTCGGTGGTGACGGGGTTGGGTTCGGTTGGTTCGACTCGTGGTTTGGGGAGTCTGGCGGCGGGGTTGTCGAGGCGGAGTTCTTCGTCTTGTAGCCAGGTGAAGAAGGTGTGGAGTGCGGATCGGTAGTTTTGTTTTGTTTTTCCGGTGAGGTGGGGGCGTCCGAGGAACATGACGAGTTGTTGTTTGGTGACGGTTAGTGGTGATTTTTGTTCGGTGTGGCGCAGCATGGAGCGGATGAAGATGCGGCGTTCTTTGATGGTGCGTTCGGTGCAGTGTTGTGCTCGCATTGATGCGGCCCAGTAGTTGGTGATTTCTTCGGTGGTCATTGTTACCTTTCGGGAACTCGTCAATGAGTGTCTGGCGAGCCTAGAAGGCTGTGGCGGGTGGGGCTATTGCCCAGTAGTGGGACTGATGTGGTGGGTGATGTTTTGGCAGACTTGAAGACGCTTTAGCGGCGGTTCCGCGGGGCCGTATTGCCTGTCCGGTTTGTGGGCCGAGTTTTCCGTATGATCGGAGCGTGCGAAACAAGGGCCTTGTAATCTCTTGGTCGCAGGTTCGAATCCTGCCGAGGGCACTCGAATAGAGGGGCTGACGATGACGCACCAACCCAATAAGACGAATGCAACTGCGGCTAGCGTTGCCGATTTCATCGCTTCCGTCGATTCTGATCGTCGTCGTCTTGAAGCAGAGTCTCTGTTGCAGATCTTTGAACGTGCTTCTGGACAGGATGCCGTGATGTGGGGCCCGTCGATCATCGGTTTCGGGTCAAGTCACTATCGTTATGCCACTGGTCGAGAGGGCGACACTGCGACTATCGGGTTTTCGCCCCGTAAAGCAAAGATTTCGCTGTACACGGCGCGAAACTTTCGGGAGTTCCCGGAATTGCTTGAACGTCTAGGAACCCACGAACTTGCGGTCGGCTGCCTCTATGTGAAGAAGCTTTCCGATATCGATCTGACGGTTCTTGAGGAGTTGCTTGTGCGCAGCTACGACATTGCCAAAGTCGATTACGACGCCAGAAACGCCCAAGGCTGAACTGTGGCAGTCCCAGTGAAACGCAGAGCTCTAGTGGCGTTAGTGCTCGCCGGCTCAATTGCGGGTGTTTCTGGTTGTGGGGGAGGCCCTCAGCCGACTGTCGCAACTTTTGAGGTTGCTGGTGGTGAGCAATACAAGATTGAACTTGCTACTCCCGAGCTGATTGAGCACGCGAAGGCGTTGCTTGCGGGGGAGAGCCTGGCCGCCATTCCCAATGGCGTCGTTGTTCGTGGCGATTCGGCGGTCAATGAGCCATGGTCGTGGCACATCGATCCGGCAGCACTTGAATTCGCGAACGTCACAATCGAAGTGTGCGACGGAATCCCGCAGTATGTCGAAGACGAAATCATCACCTCGGACCGATTCTGTCCTTGGTCTGCGCGGGTCGTTGCAGTCGACGGACCTGGCGACTAGGACCGATAAATTACTTGCGGTCGGGCGTCACGACAGTCGTAGGTGCAGTGTGGCCACTGCTTGACGGGGCGCTGCCTGCAGCAGTGGCGGTAGAACCACTTGCCGCAGCAGTCGTGTTGCTCTGGGAGGCTTCCTCGGCGGCCTGACGTGACGCCCACTCTTGCTGCTTCACGACCAGTTCGTCTTCGGCTTCGCCCGTCTCGTACTTCCAGCTTGCGAGGTCTTGAGCGAATAGCTTTTTGGCGCGGCCCGGGCGTGCTTGCCAGTCGAGGAGGCCTTCTTGAAGTTCCGCGAGGTCTTGTTCCGCTTGGAAGCTGTAGTTGACGGAGTTCTTCTTCATTGTGGCGAGTTTGTGTGCTGCCCAGTCGGCGGCAATATTGGAACCTTTGAGCGGAAGAAGGCGCACGCGCACTTCGGCTTCGCTTGATTGGTGGTCGACGTGCTCTTTTTCGCCAGCAGAGAGCGTGCTCCAGGTTGCAGCGCGGCGGCCCGAAGAAATGAGGGCTGCGACGGCGGCAGCTTTGGCCTGGCGATCTTGCTGACCGATGAGCCGACGCAGAGACGAGCGGGCGATTAGGCCAACGATTATTCCTCCGACGATGATCGCGAGGAAGGGCACGAGGGCGCCGGTGACGAAGGCTGTTCCCTGATCGGAGTTGAACCAGTCAACGAGGTCGTTCCACCACTGAAGAATCATGTTGGAACTGTAACCCCGCTAGTGAGCGAGGGCGCATAGCGACAGGCGCGTCACATCAAAATCGAAAGATATCGAGGGCGTCATCAATCGACCAGAAGTCTCCGAGCGGCAAGAATCGACGCTGTCGTTGCAGCATCCGCTTGGCCTGGAATCGGGCACCTGCTGCTGACTGCCAGCGGTGCACGTAGCCGAGCACTTCTCCGTCGGGGCGTGTAATCCGCCACAAGTCGTCGTTGAGCTCGACGGTGACAATGCCCGATTTGATGGAGTGCGCAGTTTCAGCGAAGTCGAGGGTGGTCATAATTGCTCCTTCGGTCAGCGAGGCCAATGTGTGTTGTTCGAATATATGTTCGAACACTGACATTTGGCGGTGAGCTGTCCACAGAGCGTTAAGGAGAAAACCGGGGCCGCCTGATGAGAGCGGCCCCGGTTTCGCGGGATGGAGCGAGCGAACGTTTAGCGGAGGGTAGTTCCATCAACGGCCAGCGGCTCGATTGCGGCAAGCTCTTCTTCGGAGAGAGCTGCACCGTCAAGGGCCGCGAAGCTGTTTTCCAACTGCGCTACGCTGCTGGCTCCGACCAACGCCGAGGTGACTTGCGGATGACGTAGCACCCAGGTGAGAGCAAGCTGCGCGAGACTTTGTCCACGGTTCTGGGCAATCTCGTTGAGGGCACGGACGCGCTGGAGGTACGTGTCGCCGAGCGGGCCAGGCTGAAGCCAGCGACCCTCGGAAGCACGCGAACCATCCGGAATGCTGCCATCCATGTAACGGTCGGTCAGTAGTCCCTGCGCAAGTGGGGAAAATACGATGCTTCCCGCGCCGATCTGGTCGAGAACGGGGAAGAGACCATCTTCGATGTGGCGGTCGAACATGTTGTAGCGCGGCTGGTGGATCGTCAGCGGGATGCCGTATTCCGCGAGCGCTTCTTCGGCAGCCAGCGTTTCTTCGGGGTTGTAGTTCGAGACACCGACGTAGAGGGCCTTGCCTGAATTGACCGCGGTCGCGAGGGCGCCCATCGTTTCTTCGATGGGGGTTTCAGAGTCGGGGCGGTGGTGGTAATAAATGTCGACATACTCAAGGCCCATGCGGTCAAGACTCGCGTCGAGCGATGAGAGCAGGTACTTGCGCGACCCACCGTCTTGGTACGGGCCAACACCCATCTCGTAGCCAGCTTTGGTCGAAACAATCATTTCGTCTCGATATGGCACGAAGTCATCAGCAAAGATCTCGCCAAAGTTGCGTTCTGCTGCACCAATTTCTGGGCCGTAGTTATTGGCGAGATCAAAGTGGGTGATGCCGAGGTCAAACGCGCGGCGCAGAATTGCACGCTGCGTGGCCTGCGGGCGATCAGAACCGAAATTGTTCCACAATCCTAAAGAGATCGCGGGAAGTTTGAGGCCACTGTGGCCTACGCGGTGGTACTCGGTGGAGTCGTAACGGTGGGGAGAGGCGTCATAAGGCATACGTTCAGCATATGCCCAGAGACTGGGGGAACACGGAGCGTTGGATGAGCGTTGTATGAGACATCCAGCCCAAGAAAGTAGGCTCAACTTATGCACACATTTCATCTCGCAGGCGGCTGTTTCTGGTGCCTCGATGCGGTCTACCGCACCCTCAATGGCGTTACCGACGTAGTTTCTGGATACACCGGTGGCACTGTGCCCAACCCCAGCTATGAACTGGTCTGCACTGAGACCACTGGGCACGCTGAAGCGGTTGCCGTCACCTTTGACCCTGAGATCATTCCCGACGAAGTCATTCTCGACGTGTACTTCACGCTGCACGACCCGCGTCAACTCAATCGGCAGGGCAACGACGTTGGTTCGTCGTACCGTTCCGCGATGTTCTATGACGGTGACGAGCAGAAGGCTCTCTTTGAGGCAGCTCGAGACCGCGCATCCGAATACTGGGATGGTGGCATCGTTACCACAATCGAACCTCTCGACACCTACTACAAGGCCGAGGAATATCATCAAGATTTCTTTGCGAAGAACCCCGGTCAGGGCTACTGCATGGCGGTAGCGCTGCCCAAGGTCAATAAGATTCGTTCCTCGTTCTCCAGCTACATCCGCTAGTTCGATCGCTAGGGGCTCGGTGGGAGCTCTTGTCTCTTTGCTGCGGCAGAGTGGCGCTGCGCCGTTCGACAAAGAAGGTCTTTATCTTCTGAGTCGGGCGGCGTAGGTTCGTTAACGAGCGACGCTGGTGTCGCCTCACTAATCGAAGGAGGTTCGGAAATGACTGATCACACTCTGACCGGACAAACCTGGGTGGCATTCACACAGGCTGGAGCAGTCGGCTCAGTTCATCGAGTCACTGATGGTTTCACCTTCAAGTTATTGAGCGACGAAGGGTTCCGAGGGGTTTATCCCACCCTCGATGCTGCGAAGGCAGCCCTGCACGCGAATCTGCTGCCTGGCACCGCGTGGCCGGAGTTCCGCGAACACTAGACAACCCACTTCTCCTAGTCACTGTTGCCGCGGGCGCGGCATCCACAGATCGCTGTGCCCGCGGTGACTCATGTCTGCGCTGCCGAACACTAATGAGTGACGGATGTCGGGTCGACTTCCCGGCACGAGTGTCGGCCCGCATCTGTCTCCATTCACTGTCGCTGCACACCGCTGCAGCGACGCAGACAGAGGAGCAGAAATGACAGACAACATCACGGTCTCCGGGCTCGTAGCAACGGCGCCTCGCCACATCGTTACAGGCGAAGGACTGCCGATCACTTCCTTTCGCCTTGCCTCGACTCAGCGCCGGTTCGATCGAAGCAATCAGCGATGGATCGACGGCGAAACGAACTGGTACACCATCACTGCCTTTCGGCAATTGGCGATCAACAGCGCAACGTCGGTAGTCAAAGGAGATCGCGTGGTTCTCGCAGGGCGGCTGCGCATTCGGGAGTGGGAGAATGCGGACCGGAGCGGAACCAATATCGAAATTGAGGCTGATTCTCTAGGGCACGACCTCATGTGGGGCACCGCTCAGTTCTCCAGAACAATCGCCAACGCTGGCAGTGCTGGCAGTGCTGGCGCAGGCCAGCATGGTGGCGATAGTGCGTCGGCTCACGATCGGTTTGAGCCGGCATCGGCAGGAGAAGAAGGCTCAGAGGGGCGAGACGACTCAGCGTCATCTCGCGCCGAGACTGAAGAAACCGAAGACCGGGAGCTCGAGCCAGTCACCCCGTTCTGAGTGGATCGTGCGCGCAGGCAATCTAGACTTGAGGCGGCCCTGAAGGCAGAAGGCCACCGAAAGGATTGCAATGCGCGTACGACCAGCTCACCGAACAGGCGGAGCAATCGCGCTAACCCTTGTGGCGGCAATGACGCTCAGTGGATGCGTGGCGTCAGCCCCCGCGCCAGCACCGAATGTCACACCGAGCGCTGATGCCTTGAGCACACCATCGCCAGAAGCAACACCCACTGGCCCCATTTTGCGTCCCGGTGAGTCAGCTGCCGCAAACCGTCAATTCTTCGACCTCATCAACACCGAGTATCACGACGCAAACGGCCGCGGCAACGGCCGCAGCATCGTTGACAACCTCAGTGCTAACGGCTTCGTCAAGCAAGACATGGAAGTCACTCCAGACAACACCGCAATCGGAATCGCCGCAGACTCCATCGTGGTGTCGGTGCGAATCAAGGGTGAGTGTCTTCTCGGTCAGTTCACGCCGAACAATTTCGTCTCATCCATCGAGCCGCTACTCGGTACCGGTGGCTGCCTTGTCGGAAAGACCCGCACAATCGACTGGTAGTACCCCAAACGGGTTCGACTGAGCTCGAAGCCTCCGTAGAATGGTCCCATGGCCGAATTTATTTATTCCATGGTGCGCGCGCGAAAAGCGGTCGGTGACAAGCTCATTCTCGACGACGTCACGATGTCGTTCTATCCCGGAGCAAAAATTGGTGTGGTCGGGCCCAATGGTGCCGGTAAGTCGACCATCCTCAAGATCATGGCGGGGCTCGACACGCCAAGCAACGGTGAGGCTCGACTGAGCCCAGGCTACAGCGTCGGAATCCTCATGCAGGAACCCGAACTCGACGAATCCAAAACCGTTCTCGAAAACGTTCAAGAGGGCGTTGGCCCCATCAAAGCTAAGGTCGATCGCCACGCTGCCATCGGGCTCGAAATGGCAGAACCAGATGCCGATTTTGATGCGCTCATGGCCGAAATGGGCTCGCTTCAAGAAGATATCGATGCCGCAGATGCCTGGGACCTCGACTCCCAGCTTGAACAGGCAATGGATGCCCTGCGCACGCCGCCCGGAGACTGGCCAGTCAACAAACTCTCCGGTGGAGAGAAGCGCCGCGTTGCGCTCACCAAACTCCTCCTACAGAAGCCTGACCTGCTGCTTCTCGATGAGCCAACTAACCACCTCGATGCAGAAAGCGTTCTCTGGCTCGAGCAGCACCTCTCCAAGTACCCGGGTGCCGTACTGGCCGTAACCCACGATAGGTACTTCCTCGACCATGTCGCCGAATGGATTGCCGAAGTCGACCGCGGTCACCTTTACCCCTATGAGGGCAACTACTCGACCTACCTCGAGAAGAAGCAAGAACGCCTCCAAGTGCAGGGCAAGAAAGACGCCAAGCTCGCCAAGCGACTCTCGAGTGAACTCGAATGGGTGCGCTCGAACTCCAAGGGCCGTCAGACCAAGTCGAAAGCGCGACTCGCACGCTATGAAGAAATGGCGAATGAGGCGGAGAAGACCAGAAAGTTGGACTTCGAGGAGATCGTCATCCCCATGGGACCGCGACTCGGAGCACAAGTCATCGATGCCAAGAACCTCAAGAAGGGCTTCGACGAGCGCATCCTGATCAACGGATTGAGCTTCACACTTCCTCGAAACGGAATTGTTGGAGTCATCGGGCCAAACGGCGTCGGTAAGACCACACTCTTCAAGACCATTGTTGGGCTCGAACCCCTCGACTCCGGAGACCTGAAGATCGGTGAGACCGTCGACATTTCCTACGTCGACCAGAGCCGTGGTGGCATCGATCCCAACAAGACACTGTGGGAAGTCGTCTCAGACGGCCAGGACTACATCCAGGTAGGAAAGACTGAAATCCCGTCGCGCGGCTACGTCTCCCAGTTCGGTTTCAAGGGGCCCGACCAGCAAAAGAAAGCTGGAGTTCTTTCGGGTGGTGAGCGCAACCGTCTCAACTTGGCGCTGACGCTCAAGCAGGGGGGAAACCTCTTGCTGCTTGACGAACCAACCAACGACCTGGACGTTGAGACTCTCGGGAGCCTCGAAAACGCCCTTCTTGAGTTCCCCGGCTGCGCTGTGGTGATCACTCACGATAGGTGGTTCCTCGACCGCATCGCCACCCACATCCTCGCCTATGAAGGTACCGAAGCGAACCCGGGCTACTGGCACTGGTTCGAAGGAAACTTCGACGCCTACGAAGAGAACAAGATCGAGCGACTCGGTCCAGACGCCGCAAAGCCGCACCGCAGCGCCTACCGCAAGCTCACTCGCGACTAGGGATGAGACTTCACGTACCACTCCCGCTGCGCTGGTCAGATGTCGACGCGTACCAACACGTCAACAATGCCGAAGTGTTTCGCCTGCTCGAAGAGGCGCGCATCCACGCATTCTGGCCAGCTGCGGGAGTGGATGCGCCCCTCACCGCTGTTCTTGACGGTCGCCCCAGCGGCCCAACCATGACGCTCATCGCGCGGCAGGAGATCGAATACCTGCTGCCGATTCCGTACATGCGCGAACCCATTGATATCGAGATGTGGATCGGTCGCGTCGGGGGAGCAAGCCTCGAAGTCTGCTATCAAATACACACGCCGGCAGGGATCGAACCTCGCGAACTATTTGTTCGCGCGTCAACGACGCTTGTGCTCGTGGATGCCGCGACCTCTCGCCCTCAACGCATCAGTGATGAGCAACGTGAAGTATTCGCCCGTTACGTCGAAGAGCCTCTGCAGTTCGCTAAGCGCCGCTAGCCTGCCGCGTTCGTGCGCCCTGCTAGCTAACCGGATCAGCTAGGGCTTGCGGCCGTGTCATCGCCGTCATCGTCTCGGAATTCTTCGTCGAGATCGGTCGGGTCAAGCCATTCTGCAATCGCGTGCGCTCCGCGAGCTTCAAGCAAGTGTTCGGCGTACTGGAAGAGTTCTTTGCGGTTTTCGACGCCTGAGCCCAGCGGCATCGCCACGTTGATTCCTGCTGCTGACGATTGTGCTGGAGTGAGATCGACTATTGCCGCCACCACAACGAGGAACGATGCTGGACTCTTGGCGCCGCGCAAGTAGTCGACGACTTTGCCGTCCAGCGACTGCGCATCGAGCTTCCCTTCGCCGCTGATAATCACGTCGGCACTGCCAATTACGTCGCTGAGTCCTGTCGTGTCAGCGACGAGCTGGGCTCCGCGCACAAGTTCTGCTGAGAAGAGCGCGACGAGTGGCGCCGCAGTACCACCGGCCGCACCCATGCCGGGCAGGGCTGCGATTCCGGCGGCGGAAAAGCGGCGGTCGGCTACCAGCGGGTGTTCGGCCAGCACCTGCGATAGTCGGGTGAGTCCGGCATCCAACACTGTAACTTCGGATGCCGTTGCCCCTTTTTGTGGAGCAAAAACGTGGGCAGCGCCTCGGCTCCCCGTGAGCGGATTGGTGACGTCGACGGCGATGTGCCACTGCGTCTCCAGTGCGCCGGGGATAAGCCCGCTGAGGTCAATCGTGTTGAGTGCGGTGAGCGCACCACCTCCGGGCGCTAGCTCGTTTCCTTCGGCGTCGAGGAGGCGCGCTCCGAGGGCGCGCAGTAGGCCGCTGCCTCCGTCGGTGCTGGCAGAGCCACCGAGAAAGACGGTGATGTCGCGGGCACCTCGTTCGATGACGCTGGCGGCGATGAGGCCGACTCCGTAGCTATCGGCTCGCAGCGGATCGGCCGTGACGTCGCCGACATGGGGGAGTCCGTTTGCTTGAGCGGCTTCGATGACGGCGCGATGTCCGTCGAGATCGAAACCGTAGCGGGCGTCGCGTTGACGGCCGAGGGCATCGACGGTTGAGATGGTGAGGGCGGGCTGAAGCCAGGCGGAAAGCACAGCATCGAGGGAGCCTTCTCCGCCGTCGGCCATGGGAAAGGTGAGCACCGTGGCGGTGTCGGGAAGCATCTCTCTAACGCCGCGTTCAAGGGCGGCGGCGGCATCCGCTGCGGTCAGGCTGCCCTTGAAGGAGTCGGGCGCGATGATGACGACGGGGTTCTCAGTTGCTGGCACCCTTCGACCCTAGCGCGGGCGAGCCGCGCACGAAGCCAAGGGGCGGGGCAAAGCGGCGGAGCAATGGCACGGAACAATAGGTCGCGAAAAAAGGGGCCGCCCGAAGGCGACCCCTTTTCGTAGATCACAGTGCTCAATGCACCGCAGATTCACACAGTGTTAGCTGGTGAGGCCGTCTACGTAGTCCTGGTTCGCTGCGATCCAGTCTGCAACGATGGGCTCGTAGTCGCTGCCCTCGTATTCGTTGTACATGACGTTCTCGAGCGAGTAGAGCAGCTCGGAGTCCATCTTGAAGTCAGAGATCCACGAAGTGATTTCTGGCATGTCGTCGCTCAAGGTGTCGCGTGCGAAGGAGTGAATTCCTTCGGCGTCTCCGAGAGTTCCCTCTGGGTCAGCAAGGTCCTTGATGGGGAATGCATCGTAGGCCCAGTGCGGACGCCAGAGTGTAACGGCAATGTTCTCGCCGTTGTCGAGCGCTGCCTGAAGTTCAGCAAGCATTGCTGGGGTCGACGAGGTCAGAAGTTCCATGCCGTCGAGACCATAGGTAGGCATGGTCTTGGTCATGACTGCCTCGGTGAGGCCGGCGCCAGGCTCGATACCGACGATGCGGTTTCCGAACGCGTCAGCGTTAGCTGCGAGCTCTTCGAGCGAGTCGATCGGTGCATCTTCGTTCACTGCAACGGTCAGTCCGGCTTCGGTGTTCCATGCGCCGAGGTCGGTGATGGTTGCGCCGTACTCTTCCATCAGGCTTGCGTGGGTGACTGGAAGCCATCCGTCAAGCGCGATGTCGTAGTCGCCAGTGCTGAGGCCCGAGAAGATGGGGGTAACGTCAGCGTATTCCAGCTCTACGTTGTAGCCCTTGTCTTCAAGGATTGCCTTCCAGAGGAACGAAACTGCTTCGCCCTCAGGCCATCCGTTGAATACGGCGATGGTGAGATCCTTGTTCTCAGGAGCGTCACCTGCCGCGGTGTCGTCTCCGCCTGCGGCGCAAGCCGACAGACCGAGGAGCGTTGCCGCTCCAATTGCAAATGCAGCGCGTGTCTGCTTCTTCATTGTGTCGTCCTTTTCTGCCAACGCCGAAGCGTCGACGATGTTGACGTCGATGCACACAGGGTTTTCTGCGTGCGGGAAAACGAGCGCGGGTGAGCGCCCGAAAATTAGCGAACTGGAGGAGTCAGTTCTGCTGGCTCGGCTGTGGCGGGCGCAGAAGTTGCGCTCGTGCCGTCAGCCTCGACCGTGTCGGATGCGCTTGGCTTACCGCGGAAGCTGAAGGAGTCCAGGATGAAGCGGAAGTAGCCCTTGCCGGTGCCGAAGGATGCCGTGAGCCGGTCAAGGAAGATGGCCAGAAGCACTACGGAGAGTCCAGCTTCGAACCCGAGCGAAACATCCGCCCGGCTTAGGCTCTGGATAACGGGCTTACCGAGGCCACCAGCGCCGACCATCGAGGCAATAACGACCATCGAGAGTGAGAGCATGATCACCTGGTTGATACCGGCCATGATTGACGGGAGTGCCAGGGGAAGCTGAACCTGTCGCAGGATGCGGCTCGGTGACGAACCAAATGCCTGTCCAGCTTCAACAACCTCTTTATCGACACCACGAATTCCCAGCTCGGTAAGACGCACGCCGGGAGCAAGTGCGAAGAGCACCGTTGCCACGATTCCGGGAACATCACCAATGCGGAAGAGGATCAGTGCGGGAATCAAGTAGACGAATGCTGGCATTGTCTGCAAGAAGTCGAGCACTGGCTTCACGATGGTGGAGACCGTTTGATACTTGGCAGCGAGGATTCCCAGCGGAACACTGATCAGAACTGCAATTGCTGCAGCTACCAAGACCAACGCGAGGGTATCCATAGCGTTTTCCCACTGATCCAAGCTGAGGATCAACAGGAAGCTGATTGTGGTGCCCAGTGAGAACACCCAACCGCGCGCTACGAAAGCGATCACGGCAAAGATGATCAGCATTATCCAGAATGGCGGCGACGTGAACAGGAAGTTCATTCCGTCCGCTACCGAGGCAATCATGAATTTGATGACATCGAAGAAGACTCCGAACGTCACGGTGATGTAGTCAATGCCATCTTCGACCCATTGGCCGAGGGGAAGTCTAAAGAAATCGTTCATCGGGTGACCTCCTTCTCGGTGGCGGTTTCGGTGGCGGTTTCAGGGGCGTCGACTTCAGGAGTAGCAAGAGCGTCAGAAATCAGCTCCGTCGAGACAGTCAACGACGGCTCCATCGAAGGAAATTCGCCAGTGTCTGTCGTGACATTGCCGAGTGCGGCGAGCAGTGTGACGCGCGGGACTGCCCCAATTAGGCGGCCACGCTCATCCACTACCGCGAGCGGCAGTGGACTCTCCACTGACGGAACGAAGAGTTCCGAGAGCGAGGTGTCTGCTTGGATAACGTTGAAGTCGTCGCTGATGATCGAGCTCAGGTCGGTTTCGCCGCGGCGGACCAACGTCATTGCCTCAGCATCGCGAACGATGCCCTTGAGCGTGCGATCGCGACTGATGACGAATGCGGTCGAGCTTTGCATGTCGCGCATCGTTTTCAAAGCTGCACGGGGTCCTGAGCCGGCGAATGCGGTGACGCGGGCTGGCTCCATGACGCTTGCTGCGGTGAGAACGCGTGAGCGGTCCACATCCTGAACGAACTGGGCAACATAGTCGTTGGCCGGGTCGGTGAGGATGTCTTCTGGAGTCCCGATCTGAACAATGCGACCGTCGCGCATCACGGCGATGCGGTCACCGAGGAACATTGCCTCGTTGAGATCGTGAGTGATGAAGATGATCGTCTTGCCGAGTTCCGTCTGAAGCTCGAGCAGCTGCTCTTGCATTTCGCGACGGATCAGGGGGTCGAGAGCGCTGAACGCCTCGTCCATCAAGAGCACATCAGTGTCAGCGGCGAGGGCGCGGGCAAGGCCTACGCGCTGCTGCATTCCACCAGAAAGCTCTGACGGCATCTTGTCGCCCCAACCCTTAAGGCCGACGAGGTCGATCGTCTTCTGGGCGCGAGCGAGACGTTCCGTGCGGGGAATGCCCTGAACCTCGAGCGCGTAGGCGGCGTTCTCAAGAACACTGCGGTGAGGGAACAGCGCGAAGTGCTGAAACACCATTGAGATGCGGCGACGGCGAACGTCGCGAAGTTTTGCGGCGGAAAGGCCTGAAATGACATCGTCGCCAACTGTTACTGAACCGGATGTGGTGTCCCACAGTCCGTTGAGCATGCGGATGAGCGTTGACTTGCCCGATCCGGAGAGGCCCATGACGACGAAAATTTCGCCTTTGTGAACATCGAAGCTTGCATCAATGACGGCAGCGGTGCCCAGCTCTGAGATCTCGTCGCGAGTTGCTCCGTGCTGGAGTCGCTCGACTGCTTCGTTTGGGCGGCGGCCGAAAACCTTATAAAGGTTCTTGGCGCTGACTGCGATTTCCTCGGTCACGTTCTCCTGAATGCTCGGCACCATAAGGGCTCCGCTCTTCTCGATTACGGTCCGGGTTGCGGGCACCTTCCTACTCACGCTGCTCCCTGTCGAGCTGTGCGAGAAGGGGAATCATTGTCGGAACGATTCCAGTGCGAAACAACCGTACGAACGTCAACTCGGACTCCCGAGGTGGCGCGCGCGGCCTGATTCGTTGCGCCCCGTCCACAACGCCAAACAAGGGCGTACCGGGAACCGGGCCGTAATCAAACGTAACTCTTTTGCGGAATGTTCGCAGCTTCAGGTCCACCAGATTGGGGACATCCCGCGGCGTTGGTCGACTTCGATCCGCGGCACAGTAGGCATCGGGGCGGGTCGACTTCGTTGCCTATTCGTTACATTGGCGACGCCGCCGTGGGGCGAGTCGCAACGAATAAGAGGGCTTAGCGCGGCGGGCGCACCATACCTTCTTGAGCAACACTGGCGACAAGGCGACCAGAACGATCGTAGATGCGGCCGAGCGAAAGCCCGCGCCCACCGATTGCATTCGGCGACTCCTGAACATAGAGGAGCCACTCATCCACTCGCGCCGCCCGGTGCCACCACATGGCATGGTCGAGGCTGGCAACCTTGATCCCCGGAGTAGCCCAGGCGAGCCCGTGTCGACGCATGATCGACTCGAGAATCGAATAGTCGCTGGCATAGGCCAGAGCTGCGCGATGAAGGTTCATATCGTCGGGCATTGGACCAACCGACTTCAACCAGACAGCCTGGTGAGCCACATGCCCGCCCTCAACTGAAATGAAGATCGGCGAAGGAACGTAACGCATATCAAATGGGCGCTCGGATGCCCAATACCGTGCAACCGGATGATCGAGCGACGCCAATGACTCGGCAGTCGTTGGTAATGACTCCGGGTCGGGGAGGTCGCTTGGCATATCAATCTGGTGATCGAGACCGTCGTCTTGGTCCTGGAACGATGCGATGGCCGAAAGAATTGGCACCCCATCTTGATAGGCCTGCGTACGTCGTGTTGAGAACGATCGACCATCGTGGATGCGGTCGACTGAAAAGGTGATCGGGAGGTTGATGTCTCCCGGACGCAAGAAATAGCCGTGCATCGAGTGCACGATTCGGTCCGCGGCGAGAGTGCGCTGAGCGGCAACAAGAGCCTGCGCAAGCACTTGACCTCCGAAGACTCGACCCTGCGGCATCCATTGGCTTGGACCCGTAAAAATGTCTTCGTTTGTTCGTGCGCCGGTGTCGGTCAGATCGAGGGCAGTTAGAAGCCCAGACATAGGGTCGCTCATGCCTGTAGTTTAGGAGACCTATGACTGGATCGTTTACTTTGGTGGATTCCCTGGCTCTGGGTGATCTGCATGTCTTTTTGGGTCGCGCTGCTCGTGTTGACGACGGCTCCGTTCGACTTATTGGTGGCGCAGGCGTGCTTGCCGTCTACGTTTCCGTGCTGCATCCCGCTGGCTTGCTTGACCACAGCCCAACCGTTCTTGGTTTGAGAACCTTCGCTTTGGCGTCGAAAGATACCTTCGACGCTGTTGTGCCCGTTCGCTCCCTTATCGGTCGCGTGGAAAGCGCGATAGACGAATCCGCCGACTCGTTTGGGGAACCCGTGACGGTGAGCCTGCCCATGAGCGTGAACACCGTCACGTGGGCTGCGATTACTCCGCCGCGTGGAGGATGGGTGGCAATCGATACGGTTGCGGGCGAGATCCTTGAGACTGCGGCCAAAGAGGGAATCGACGAAGTTGCGCAGGCCGTGCCCTCGGGCGTTGGCGAAGCGATCGTGCATAAAGTGCGCACAGAAGTATGGGGGCGTCCGCTGGACAACCCCGATTACCTGCCAGCGGGAGCAGGATTTGCTGCCGTAAGTTTGGGCTTCCTCGGCGACGACGATTCAGCGTCAGTCTACGAATCCGGTGCGTGGACGCGAATCACCACCAAACGGGGGCACGTACTCGTCAAGCGTCGGGCGTGGTCTGTCGCGCGCTAGCCCTCAGGTTCTCTAGACCCCGAGTCCGCTAACAAGGTTGAGCGATAGCAGTAGTGATCCGACTCCGGAAACGAACCAGACGCCCAACGATGCCCAAATGGGTGTGAGTCCCCAGCCCAGCTGACGCTTCACGACAACCGAACGCCCGATGCAGTAAATGAGTGGGCCCAGGAAGATGAATGCCGGATGAAATGGGCGGTCGATCCCGCGACGTTTCAGGCTTCGAACATCGCGAAAAGCTAAAACGATTGTGGCGATATAGGCCACCCACGTGCCGACGATCACCATGATGAATCCGGGATCTGAATAGACCAGAAGCGGATCGTAGGCGCTGAGAATCAGCGTCGTGGGGTCGATGAGGGCGAGGCCAATGAGCGGCAGGAACGGCAGCAATATGATCGTCCAGATTTGCCACGTGTACGGCGACACCTCGCTCGATGACGCAGCCGGCGCCTGAGCATACTGGGGTTGCGCATACTGCGGCTGCGCGACCGTAGCCGTGGACGTGGCAACGGGTTGCGACGCTTGGCCACCCGCAGGCACGTATTCTGACGGACCCCAGGCTGAGCCGTTCCACCACGCCTTGCCTCCACGACCAGACGGATCCGAATACCAGCCCGGTGCCGTTGGCTCCGCCGAAGAATTGCTCATGTTGGAATTCTAGCTGCAGCCGCGGCTCATTCTGTGGCTTAAAGCGCTGCGACACTCCGCCCAGCAGCACGACCGCTGAAGAGGCACCCGCCGAGGAAGGTGCCCTCAAGCGCGCGGTAGCCGTGCATCCCTCCACCGCCGAATCCGCTGGCCTCTCCTGCCGCCCACAAACCCGGCACCGTGGCTCCGTCAGCGCTGAGTGCTCGGCCGGCTAGATCGGTGTGGATGCCGCCCAAACTCTTGCGAGTCAGAATATTGAGCTTGACCGCAATGAGCGGCCCCGCTTTCGGATCAAGGATGCGGTGTGGCTTGGCCACACGGATGAGCTTGTCTCCGAGATAGTGGCGAGCTTGTCTGATCGCATTGACCTGCGAATCCTTCGAGAATGAGTTGGTGAGTTCGCGGTCGCGCGCCTCAATCTCGCGACGCACGTGCGGCAGATCGATCGCGACATCCGGGGTCAGATTTTGCATTCCGGTGAGTAATTCGTCGAGGGTGTCAGCAACAATGAAATCGGCGCCGTGCTTTTTGAAAGCCTCGACGGGAGCTGCGGCGCCCTTGCCGAGCCGTTGCTTCAGGAGTTCGCGCACGCTTTTGCCGGTCAGATCGGGGTTTTGCTCACTACCGGAGAGCGCAAATTCTTTCTCGATGATTGCCTGGGTGAGCACAAACCAGGAGTGGTCGTAACCAGTCGCGAGGATGTGTTCGAGGGTGCCGAGCGTGTCGAAACCGGGAAACAGGGGCGTCGGTAGGCGGTGCCCTGTCGCATCCAGCCACACACTCGACGGGCCAGGCAGAATGCGGATGCCGTGCTTCGGCCACACCGGATCCCAGTTCTGAATTCCTTCGACATAGTGCCACATGCGGTCGCCGTTGATGAGGCGAGCGCCAGCGGACTCGACGATGCCGAGCATCCGTCCGTCGACGTGAGCGGGAACACCGCTCAGCAGCTTTTTGGGGGCTGCCCCCATCCGCTTCGGCCACTGGGCGCGCACGAGATCGTGGTTGCCGCCGATGCCTCCGCTCGTCACGATCGTGGCGGGGGCGCGCAGCTCAAAGTCGCTAATGATCGTTCGGTTGGATGATGCACCGCGTGCTGCGTCGTCTGCAGCTAGCGTCGCACCGCGTACGCCAACAACGGCACCGTTCTCTCTGAGGAGTTCATCGACGCGGTGACGAAAATGCAGAGTCGCGAGACCATCAGCGACACCACGGCGCACGGCATCGATGAAGGGCTGAACGACGGCAGGGCCAGTTCCCCACGTCACGTGAAAACGCGGAACCGAATTGCCGTGCCCCAGCGCTGTGTAGCCGCCGCGCTCTGCCCAACCAACAACAGGGAAGAACCCCACACCGCGTTCGCGAAGCCATTCGCGTTTCTCGCCGGCAGCAAATTCTAGATAGGCCTCGGCCCAACGCCGGGGCCACTCGTCTTCTTTGCGATCGAAACCAGCCGTGCCGAACCAGTCTTGACGGGCAAGTTCGAGTGAGTCTGTGATGCCCATGCGTCGTTGTTCTGGAGAGTCCACCAGAAACAGCCCGCCGAAGGACCACCACGCTTGGCCGCCAAGGCTGGCTTCTGGCTCTTGTTCGACGATGGCGACGTGTTTGCCTGCCGCGATGAGTTCGGCGGCGGCGACAAGGCCCGAAAGGCCTGCTCCGACGACGATTGCGTCTAGTTCGCGCGACTGCGTCATACGTGACTCCTTTGACACTGATGTGCTGACAGTATGTCGCGTCACCCACCAATTTGGTGGCAACTTTCGCGCGCCACCTTGTGAACCGCGCACGGTGTAGGTACGGTCAAATTAACTCCGAGCGACGAGGCTCGGGTCAACCTGTGATTTACCAATCACGGTTGTGAGGATCGCTTGCGCGTGGCTTACCGGCAGACGCAATGGCAGATCGGAGGAACGATGAGTATGACCGTGCCCGTGAAAGCCCAGAAATCTGAGGCTAAGAAGCAGAACCCTGAGTTCGTGCAGCTTCTCGATCCAAAGGGAATTCGGCTCAGCGATGATGTCTATGACCCTTGGGTGTCGGATGTCACCGGCGATCAGCTCGCCAGCCTCTATGAAGACCTCATCATTGTGCGTCGCATCGATACTGAAGCGACTGCCCTCCAACGTCAGGGCGAGCTTGGACTGTGGCCGCCGCTCTTTGGTCAGGAAGCCGCTCAAGTCGGTTCCGCTCGCACTCTGCGGCCCGATGATTTTGTGTTCTCCAGCTACCGCGAAAACGCCGTCGCGTACTGCCGTGGAGTGAAGCTGCCCGATCTTGTTCGGGTGTGGCGCGGAACTGCGGCCTCGGGGTGGGATCCGTTCTCGGTGGGAATGGCAACGCCAGCCGTGATTATCGGCGCCCAGACGCTTCATGCCACTGGATACGCCGTCGGCTGCAAAAAAGATGGCGTCGATAGTGTCGCTGTGGCTTACTTCGGTGACGGTGCCACTAGCGAAGGGGATGTCAGCGAAGCAATGGTCTTTGCTGCCTCCTTCAAGGCTCCCGTGATTTTCTTCTGCCAAAACAACCAGTGGGCGATCTCCGAGCCAGTGGGGTTGCAAGCTCAGCGGCCGATTGCCGATCGGGCTCCGGGGTTCGGTATTCCGAGCATCCGGGTCGATGGCAACGATGTGTTGGCTGTCATGGCGGCAACTCGCAGCGCCCTCGACCGCGCGCGTAACGGTGGCGGCCCCACCTTTATCGAAGCGGTGACGTACCGCCGTGGACCGCACACGACCTCCGATGACCCGAGTCGTTATGTCGACCCTGTGGTCGCAAAAGAGTGGGAAGCTCGCGACCCTATTGCGCGCGTCGAAGCCTTTTTGCGCAGTGAAGGGGTGCTGACGGACGAACTTGCCGCCTCCATCCAGGCGCGTGCCGATCAGGTCGCTGCCGAATTCCGGGCGGGATGTCTGGCGCTCGAGAACCCAGAACCGCTCAGTGTTTTCGACAACGTCTATGCGACAGAACACTCGGGTCTTGCGCGTCAAAAGAGCCAATACAAGGCGTACCTAGAGGGGTTTGAGAAATGACTGAACTAACTCTGGCGAAGGCGCTCGGCTCAGGTTTGCGCCGAGCCCTAACCGACGACGACAAGGTTGTGTTGCTTGGCGAAGACATCGGTACTCTCGGTGGAGTCTTTCGAGTGACCGATGGTTTGCAGCGCGATTTCGGCACAGATCGAGTGATGGATACGCCTCTCGCCGAAGCCGGAATCATCGGGATGGCGGTGGGGCTCGCATTCCGGGGCTACCGTCCGGTGTGCGAAATTCAGTTCGACGGCTTCATCTATCCAGGTTTTGACCAGATCGTCGCGCAGGTGGCGAAGCTGCACTACCGCACGGCCGGAAATGTGCGGATGCCGTTGACGATTCGTGTTCCCTACGGTGGAGGAATTGGCGCGGTCGAGCACCACTCGGAGTCGCCGGAGGCCTACTTTGCCCACACCGCTGGGCTGCGCGTTGTCACGTGTTCGACGCCGCAGGATGCTCACAGCATGTTGCGCGAAGCAATAGCGAGCGACGATCCTGTGCTGTTCTTCGAACCCAAGCGTCGCTACTGGACCAAGGGTGAGGTCGACGAAGATGCTGACGGCCTGCCGATGGGCAAAGCGCGTGTCGTGGTTGAGGGTACTGACGTGACTCTTGTTACCTATGGCCCGCTGGTTGCTACTGCTCTGGATGCCGCAGTTGCCGCCGCCGACGAGGGTATTTCTGTCGAGGTGGTTGATTTGCGTTCGCTGTCGCCGGTTGACTTTGACACCGTTTCGGCGAGCGTGCAGAAGACGGGGCGGCTCGTGATTACCCACGAAGCTTCGGAATCTGGCGGTCTCGGTGCCGAAATTGCGGCGACTCTGACTGATCGTTGTTTCTACTACCTTGAGTCGGCCCCGGTGCGCATCACGGGGTTTGACGTGCCGTATCCGCCAGCAAAGTTGGAGGATCACTTCTTGCCGGATCTTGACCGCATTCTTGATGGTGTTGATCGCGCTCTTGGTCGCGTCAATTCGCTCACCGGGTGGAGCGCATGATGGCCGTTAAGGAGTTTGCTCTGCCCGATCTGGGGGAGGGACTCACCGAGTCGGAGATCGTTGAGTGGCATGTCGCTGTCGGCGATATGGTCACGCTGAATCAGCCCATTGCTGAGGTGGAGACGGCGAAAGCAATTGTGTCGCTGCCGTCGCCAGTGGCGGGCAAGATCACGGCTCTTCATGCTGAGCCCGGGGCTACCGTCATGGTTGGGGCCAAGATCGTGACATTTGAGCTCGAAGGTGCTGCCGGGTCTGCTGATGCTGCGGCTTCGTCAGATGCTGCAGAGCCAAACGATTCGGCTGAGTCAGAAGGTTCGTCCGCTGCCTCAGCCGCATCAGCCGCTCCGGAACGCAATTCGGTGCTAGTGGGATACGGTCCGGCGGTGGAGAGTGGCAAACATCCCACTCGCAAGCGTCGTGCGCCTCAATCGGCAGAGCCTGCTCCCGCCGAGTCGACCGCAACCGAAGTTGAAGCCGGAACCGGAACCGCAGCAGAAACGGCAACCGAAGCCGCAACCTCGACACCAGCAGCAAACGCTACAGCCAGCCCGGCCGAGGCGCGCACCAAGTCAACACCGCCGGTTCGTAAGCTCGCCCACGACCTAGGGGTTGACCTCACGACCGTGCAGGGCAGTGGGCCAGACGGCGTTATTACCCGTGAGGACGTCTCGAAGGCCGCCGCTGCGGGAGGAGACACCGCTGCAGCCACCTCAGCAACAGCCAGCACAGCAACCACCGCAGCAACAGCCACACGAGCGCCCCGCGCAGGTAGTTCCGAGGCTCGCCAGCGCGAGCAACGCACCCCCATCAAGTCAGTGCGCAAAGCGACAGCGGCTGCCATGGTGGCGAGCGCCTTTACGGCACCCCATGTCACCGAGTTCTTGACGATCGATGTGACTCCGACTCTCGACCTTGTTGCGCGTTTGAAAGCGAAGGGGAGTGCGGCATCCGTTCTCTCCGTTGTTGCGAAGGCGCTGTGCATTGGGGTTGCACGCAACCCGTCGCTCAATTCGCGCTGGGATGCGGAAGCTAACGAGATTGTTGAGTTCGGTTATGTGAATCTGGGCATTGCGGTGGCAACACCGCGGGGGCTCATGGTTCCGAATCTCAAGGATGCTGATTCGCTGACATTGGCTGAGCTCACGGAAGCGATCGGCGTTATTGCTCGGGATGCTCGTGCCAGCAAGGCCACACCGGCATCGTTGAGCGGCGGAACAATCTCGATCACGAACGTTGGTGTGTTTGGCATTGACACCGGCACCCCCATCCTGAACCCGGGCGAAGCTGCAATTCTGGCGATCGGTGCTGTGCGCAAATTGCCGTGGGAATACCGTGGCGAGATAGCGCTCCGCGATGTCATGACACTGAGTCTGTCGTTCGACCACCGACTCGTTGATGGCGAACAGGGTGCCCGCTTTCTCACCGATGTTGGGGCAATTCTGAGTGACCCAGGCACCGTATTGAGCATGGTGTGACACGAGGGGTGGCCGCGACAGGTGACAATGGTCTTATGACCGAGAATTTCGACCCTGCCGCGGCCGCCACCACTTCGCGTAAATCGCGACGTTTGCTGTGGGGCATTCTTGCGCTGGCTGCCTTCGTGGTTGCCGTCGACCAGGTGAGCAAGTGGTGGGCTGTGGCAACTCTCGGCGACGGCACGACAATCCCCATCATTGGGGATCTGCTGTCGTTCCAGCTTGTCTACAACCCCGGAGCGGCCTTCTCTATTGGCGAAGAGTTCACGTGGGTTCTCACAATCATTGCGGCGCTCGCGGTCGCGGCGATCACTTGGTATGCGGCGCAAGTTGAGTCACGCGCGTGGGGCTTTGCTCTCGCCATGCTGTTGGGTGGGGCCATCACCCACCTCGGAGATCGACTTTTTCGCGACCCCGGTTTTGCGCGCGGCCACGTTGTCGACTTCATCAACTACAACGGTTACTTCATCGGAAACATCGCCGATATTGCTCTCGTCGGTGGCGCCATCATGATCGTGGTCATTTCGCTCATGGGCATCGCATCGAAGCCTGAACCGGTGGCGATCGAGAGTGCGGATGCTGCGGCAACACCTCCGGCAGCAACACCCCCAACGGCACCATGACAGACCTCAGTCTGCGGATGCCCAACTCGCGGCTGCGGGCTGTGCTCAATCTCGGCACACGACGCACGCCGCCCATCACTCTGCCAACGGCGTTGGCCAAGCCGGAGCTCTTCGCGGACTGGGATGACGAAGGGCAACTGAGCGACCTCCACGTCGAGTACAAGACTGGTCAACTGCACCTCGAAACGACGAGTGCCGGTGTCAGCCACCACTTCCACACTCCGCACGGTGAGCACCGCCCCTCAAGCCCGTGGCGGGCCAACGACACCAACACGCTCTTGCAGTGGGCAACCCAACTAGCTACCGACTTTCATGCACTCTTGCCGACTGTGCTTGAGGACATCACTCAAGCGGCAGCCTGGCACGATGCCGGATTCGACCTCTACATTTGCGAAGTTGAGGAGCCGGTGCAACTTGAACTGCTCGAGATTGAAGTCGAGGGTGAGCTGCTGACGTTGCCGTGGCTCGGTGCGGGAACGGTGAGTCACGACCACATCGACGGCGAGAATCATCCGATCGCCCTCCTGTGGGGTGCAGGCGACTCTGAACCCGACCAGCCAATCGCCGAAGCATGGACTGATCCCCGCACTGGAGCGCCGCGAACCAAAGCCGTTCCGGGAGTCAACTGGGACATTGTCGGGCTGCCAGCGGTGGAAGTATTGCCCTGGCTGGAGGGAATCTACCTCAACCACCACGTCATTCCGGATGCCGAAGGAACGCTCCTCAATGCGGTTCTGCGACGCCTCGGTGGGCTCGATCGCCCCTAACGCATTGTGAACGCGAAAGGGCCTGCGACCGATCAGTCGCAGGCCCTTCATCGTGCTGGATTTGTTAGTCGTCAGTGTTGTCTTGATCGCTGCTAGTGGTAGCGCCGCGATCGCCGTGATCTGCGCGGTCGCCGCCACGGTCGCCATCGGTGGCGTCGGGGTTTGCTGCGCGCTCGGCTTCATGCTCGGCACGAAGTTCGGTGAGGGCGGCGGTGAGGGTGTCTTCGTCTAGGTTGAGTTCGGTGGCGAGAGCCGTCACGAACGTCGCTCGGCGGGCATCCTTCGCTGCTGTTCGTTCTTCTTCGGTGGCGTCGGACCCCAGTCGTTCTGGGCGCTCGGTGCTATCGCGCACTGCCGTGAGGGCGTCAGTCACGTCGGCTTCGGCGAGGCCGAGCTTGGTGGCGAGGGCGTCAGCATCGAGGCGAGGGCCGTGACCGTGCCCGGCTCGTTCGCTGCTTGTAGTGGTGCTGTTGGTGGTTGTTTCGGAGGCAGCTGCGCTTGTGGTGGCAGTGTCGATGGTGTCAGCCTGGGCAGGCAAGGCAATGCCCAGCGCGACACATGAGGCCAGCACTACGCCAGCTGCTCCTCTGATCAATTTCTTGTTCATGGTTGATCCTTTTCGTCCTATCCGGAATCTCCGGTGTACGAAATCCACACTCGGCTCACTGCCTATCAAAACCCTATGGGGACACCGCGAGAGGCATGGGCAAGTGCTGTGGTCTTGCCTGAGCTTGCGCGCTACGCGTTGAGGGCGGCCAGCGCCATCCGCTCGAGCACGGCACGCGTCGCGCCGGCACGCCCGCTGTGGGGGGTGGAGTTGATGAGCCCGAAGGTGGCGTGGGCGCGGGTGCGCAGCTCGGCGGTCGCGGCATCCGGATTTATCTGGGAGAGCACGCCAACCCAGAGTTCGACGTAGCTGCGTTGCAGGGCGCGAACGTCGTGTTGGTCGCTGGCGGTCAGGCTGTCGAGGTCGCGATCTTGAACCCGGATGACGTCAGCGTTGCCGAGCGCAAATTCAACATGAAACTGAACGAGGCTTTCGAGCGCGGCTCGGGGTGTGGCGGCGTGCTCGATCACGGTCTGGGCTCCGCGGCACAGGTTGGAGCTGGCGTCAACCAAAATCGCGGCGAGAACGTCTTGCTTGCCGTCGAAGTGGCGGTAGACGGCGGGGCCGCTGACGCCGGCGGCTGCGCCGAGTTCTTCGAGCGAGACCCGGGTGAAGCCACGCTCGGCGAAGAGGCTGGCGGCGGCGTCGAGGAGGGCCTCGCGCCGGTCGGCCTTCGCTTGGCTTCGCGGAGTTGGCGTCTCGTTCATGTTCTGAGTCTAGACAGTTCGGTTAATGCTCGCTAACCTAAATTGCGTTAGTAATGACTAACCCAAGTGGCCACAAGCTACGCAGAACGAAGGTGTTCGATGGAGAAGATTTCCTCGGCCGCTCAACCGTCCCACCCGACGTTTGCGGCTAACGAAGAGTCAATGCGCGGCCTTGTCGAGCAATTGCGCGAACGACTCGCGACGACAGCCCTCGGCGGCTCAGAGAAATCTCGCGAACGCCACGTCTCCCGCGGCAAGCTGCTTCCTCGCGACCGAGTCGATGAACTGCTCGATGCGGGCAGCCCCTTCATCGAGATCGCCCCGCTCGCTGCGAATGGAATCTACGACGACCAAGCCCCCGGCGCCGGCGTTATTGCCGGTATCGGCCTCATCCACTCTCGTCCCGTTCTCGTGATCTCCAACGACGCCACGGTCAAGGGCGGCACCTACTTTCCCCTCACGGTCAAGAAGCATTTGCGGGCGCAAGAGATCGCGCTCGAGAATAAGCTGCCGTGCGTCTATCTCGTGGACTCGGGTGGAGCCTTTCTCCCGATGCAGGATGAGGTCTTTCCCGACCGCGACCACTTCGGGCGCATCTTCTACAACCAGGCTCGGCTCTCGGCGGCGGGCATCCCGCAGATTGCCTCGGTCATGGGGTCGTGCACGGCGGGTGGCGCCTACGTTCCCGCAATGAGCGACGAAACGATCATCGTGCGCAATCAGGGCACAATCTTCCTTGGCGGCCCGCCGCTCGTGAAGGCGGCCATCGGCGAGATCGTCACGGCCGAAGAACTCGGCGGGGGAGACGTGCACGCGCGCACTTCTGGCGTCACCGATCACCTTGCCGACGACGACCGCCACGCGCTCGAAATTGTGCGGGACATCATCAAGACCATCCCCAAGCCTGCCGCTCCCGCGTGGGATGTTGTTGCCTCGCGCCCGCCCGCTGTGAACCCTGACGAGCTCTACGGCGTCGTACCGACCGACGTGCAGAGCCCCTACGAGGTGCGCGAAGTGATCGCGCGGCTGGTCGACGGCAGCGAGTTTCACGAGTTCAAGAAGGAATACGGCACGACGCTCATCACCGGGTTCGCAACGCTGCACGGGCATCCGATCGGCATCGTCGCCAACGCCGGGGTGCTGTTCAGCGAATCGGCGCTCAAGGGCGCTCACTTCATCGAACTGTGCGATCAGCGCGGCATCCCGCTGCTGTTCCTGCAGAACATTTCGGGCTTCATGGTCGGTAAGGAATATGAGGCCGGCGGCATCGCCAAGAACGGTGCCAAGATGGTGACCGCGGTCGCGACCACGCGCGTTCCGAAGTTCACAGTCGTGATCGGCGGCTCGTTTGGGGCCGGCAACTACTCGATGTGCGGTCGCTCCTATTCGCCACGATTCTTGTGGATGTGGCCCAACGCCCGCATCTCGGTCATGGGCGGCCCGCAGGCTGCCGCTGTGCTCTCCACGGTGCGCCGCGATCAGCTCGGCGAAGACGCCTTCACCGACGACGACAAGGCCGAGTTCGAGAAGCCCATCCGCGAGCAGTATGAACGCCAGGGCAGCCCCTACTATTCGACAGCCCGCCTCTGGGATGATGGAATCATTGACCCCAAAGACACGAGAGACGTGCTCGGCATGGCTCTCGATATCGCCGCAGCCACCCCGCTGCCCGACCCGGGCTTCGGCCTCTTCCGGATGTGATGGCGATGTTCTCTGCTGTTCTGGTCGCCAATCGTGGCGAAATTTCCTGTCGCATCACGCGCACCCTGCATTCCATGGGTATCCGTTCGATCGCGGTGTACACGGAGCACGACCGTGACGCAAAGCACGTTCGAGTCGCGGATGCCGCGGTGCTGATCGACAGCTACCTCTCGGTTGAATCGATCGTTGCTGCCGCCCATGCCGTGGACGGCATGCACGCCGATGCGGTGCACCCGGGCTATGGCTTCCTCTCCGAAAACGCGTCCCTCGCCGAGGCCTGCGCGGCAGCCGGAATCACGTTTATCGGCCCCGGCGTCGAAGCGCTTGAGATCATGGGCGACAAGATTGCGTCGAAGAAGCACGTGACCGAGTGTGGCGTCGCCGTGATTCCCGGAGTCGCTGAGCCGGGCATGACGAACGACGATCTCGTGGCTGCTGCGGCCGAGGTCGGGTTCCCGCTGCTGATCAAGCCGTCTGCTGGTGGTGGTGGCAAGGGCATGACGATCGTGCGCGAGCCCGATGCTGTTGCCGGTGCTCTCGACTCTGCTCGTCGCGTGGCCAGTGCCGCGTTCGGCGATGACACTCTCTTTCTCGAGCGCCTCGTCGAGAAGCCCCGGCACATCGAGGTGCAGGTGCTGGCCGATAGCCACGGCACCACGATTCACTTGGGGGAGCGCGAATGTTCGCTGCAGCGCCGCCACCAGAAGATCATCGAAGAAGCGCCGTCGCCGCTGCTCGATGAGGCAACGCGGCAGCGCATCGGTGAAGCTGCCTGCGAGGTCGCCCGCAGCGTGAACTATGTCGGCGCGGGAACCGTCGAGTTCCTCGTCTCCGACAATGCCCCCGACGAGTTCTTCTTCATGGAGATGAACACGCGGCTGCAAGTGGAGCATCCCGTCACCGAAATGGTCACCGGAATCGACCTCGTGGAGTGGCAAGTGCGCATCGCTGCCGGCGAGAAGCTCACGGTGGAGACACCGACACTCACCGGTCACGCGGTCGAGGCGCGCATCTACTCCGAAGACCCCGCCAACGACTTTTTGCCCTCGGCCGGTCAGATCGTAGCGCTCCACGAAGCGAACGATGTCCGCGTCGACAGCTCCTTAGTCGAAGGCGGCACCGTCTCCGCCAACTACGACCCCATGCTCGCGAAGGTCATTTCGCACGCGGCGACGCGCGACGAAGCCCTCACGAAACTCGACCGTGCCCTCGCCGACACCGTCATCCTGGGCGTCACGACCAACATCGAATTCCTGCGAGCTCTCCTCAACCGCGACGACGTGCGCGCGGGCGACCTCGACACGGGCCTCATCGAGCGAGCTCTGGCCGAGATCGAGTTCGCCGCGCCTACCCCGGCGGTGCTCGCAGCGGCGGCCCTGAGCATCCATTCCGAGCGTTGGATGCCGGGCTCACCCTGGCAGCGTCCCAGCGGCTGGCGTGTGGGCCACCATCGCTCAGCCCGCTACCGTCTCGCCTGTGCGGGGCAGGTGCACGAGGTTCTGGTTGCCGGCCCGCCCAGCGCAGCGGACGTCACGATCGACGGCACCACCACCCCGGCTCGCCTGACGACCACCGGTATCGAGTGGGGCACGCAGAGCATCCGCCTCACGATCGAAACGGTTGACGCCACGGTGTGGATTGGGCAGGAGGGCACTTCCTGGGCTCTCACTTCGCAGTCTCGCGCCGAGTCACTCGCGGCCCACCGCGCCACTCTCGCAAGAGTCGCCGGTGTGGTCGATCCCGAACTGCGTTCGCCCATGCCCGGCACCGTTGTTGCGGTCGCCGTCGCGCACGGAGACTCCGTGACTGCCGGTCAGACGGTGCTCACCATTGAAGCCATGAAGATGGAACACCCCGTTGTCGCCACCCTCGATGGGGTTGTCGACATCAGCTTGAAGCCTGGCGATCTGGTCACACGCGATCAGATCGTTGCCCGAATCGAATCGCCACAAGCGAGCACTGAAGGAGAAACCTCATGAGTCACGACGCTACCCGCGGCGAAATCACCCACCTCGGCCTCACCGATGAGCAGCTGAAGTTGCAGGCAGATGTTCGCCACTTCGCCGACACTGTTGTCGCGCCAGCCGCGTACGAATACGACACGAAGCGTGAACTGCCCTACGGCATCATCGCGCAAATGGGGGAGATGGGTCTCTTCGGTTTGCCGTTCCCCACGGAGTTCGGCGGTCAGGGAAAGGACTACGTCTCCCTGTGCTTGGCGATTGAAGAACTAGCTCGCGTTGACCAGTCGATCGCGGTCACGCTCGAGGCCGGCATCGGTCTTGGGGCGATGCCGATCTTTAAGCAGGGCACCGAAGAGCAGAAGCAGCAGTGGGTTCCGATGCTCGCCCGCGGTGAAGCGCTGGCTGGTTTCGGTCTTACCGAAGCGGATGCCGGCTCCGATGCTGCGGGAACCAAGACCACTGCCGAGCTAGTCGATGGCGAATGGGTCATCAACGGCACGAAGCAGTTCATCACCAACTCGGGCAGCGAAATCACGAAGGTCGTGACGGTGACAGCCGTGACCGGGCGTCGCGAAAACGGTAAGCCTGAGCTGAGCGCCATCCTCGTTCCGAACGGCACGCCAGGCTTCACGGTGCACCCGCCCTACGACAAGGTCGGCTGGCACACTTCTGACACGCACCCCCTGTCGTTCGACAATGTGCGCGTTCCCGAAGCCAACCTGTTGGGGGAGCGCGGTCGTGGTTTTGCTAACTTCATCGAAACGCTCGATGAGGGTCGCGTTGCGTTCTCTGCACTCTGCACGGGGGCCGCTCAAGGTTGTCTCGAGGAGTCGATTCGCTACGCCAACGAGCGCCACGTCTTTGGTCGTTCGATCGGCTCGAACCAGCACATTGCGTTCAAGATTGCGCGGATGCAGGCGCGAGTTCACTCGGCACGCTTGGCAACGTACGACGCAGCCCGCAAACTGGTTGCCGGTGTTCCGTTCAAGATGGAGGCGAGCTTGGCGAAAATGATCAGCAGCGAGGCGGCCATGGATAACGCTCGGGATGCCACCCAAATCTTTGGTGGCTATGGCTTCATGAACGAGAACCCTGTCGCCCGCCACTACCGTGACTCCAAGGTGTTGGAGCTCGGCGAGGGCACCACTGAGGTGCAGATGATGGTCATTGCTCGTGAGCTGGGGTTCGCAACCCTATGACCGGCAAACGTATTCAGCAGCGCGGTCTCTGGTTCGACGAGTTCGAGGAGGGCGCGGTGTATTTGCACGCGCCCGGCCGCACCGTCACCGAGGCTGACAATGTTCTCTTCACGACGATGACGATGAACACGCAGTCGCTGCACTTGGATGCCGCGTGGTCAGAGCAGCAGCCGTTTGGGCAGCGCTTGGTGAACTCGATGTTTACGCTCTCGACGATGGTGGGAGCATCCGTGGCTCAGCTGACTCAGGGCACGATTGTGGCCAACTTGGGTTTCACGGAGGTCAATTTTCCGCATCCGCTCTATCACGGCGACACGATGTATTCCGAGAGTGAGGTGCTGGAGAAGCGACTCTCGAAGTCGCGCCCCGGCCAGGGAATCATTTCGCTGCGGCACACGGCCAAGAACCAGGACGGCGTTGTGGTGGCTGTGGCAACCCGTTCGGTGATGGTTTGGACTGAGGAGGGCGCGCCGTGATTTTCACTCTAGGGCCGTCGATTCTGTTTGTTCCGGGCGATCGCCCCGACCGTTATGCCAAAGCGCTTGAGCGCGCGGATGCCATCATCATTGACCTTGAGGATGCTGTTGCGAGTGTCGACAAGGCTGCGGCCCGCGCTGCTCTGATTGCGAACCCGATGGATCCGGCCCGCACGATTGTGCGACTGAATCCGGCCGGAACGCAGGATCATGACAGTGACCTCGAGGCGTTGGAGCAGACTGACTACCGCACGGTGATGCTCTCGAAAGCGGAGTCGGCAGCTGACTTTGATGCCCTCACCGAGCTTGACGTGATCGCCCTCTGCGAGACGGCTCGTGGTGTGCTCGCTGCGACGACCCTCGCCTCGCTGGAGTGCGTGGTTGCCCTCATGTGGGGTGCCGAAGATTTGGTGGCGTCGCTCGGCGGCTCGTCGTCGCGCGAAGATTCCGGCCCCTACCGTGGTGTGGCCTTGCATGCGCGCTCGTCGGTGCTGCTCGCGGCCGGAGCCTATTCGAAGGCCGTGATTGATGCGGTGCATCTCGACATCGCAGACACCGATGGTCTGGCCGCTGAGGCTCGGGATGCCGCAGCACTCGGGTTCACTGCAACGGCCTGCATTCATCCCTCTCAAGTGGCCATTGTGCGCGAAAGTTATGCGCCCACGGTCGAGCAAATCGCGTCAGCCCGAGCACTTCTCGCCGCCGCGGAATCGCAGCCCGGAGTCTTCAGCTTCGAAGGCCGCATGGTCGACGGGCCGATCCTGCGGCACGCGGAGTGCGTGGTGGCGCGGGCGGGGTTGCGCGAGGGTTAGGTGCCGTTCTCACCGTGGCCCGGATCCGAATCATTGAGTGTCGCAGAGATTTCGCAGCGCAACATTTCTCGCGTGGCGTTGCATTTTCGTTTGATTTAGAGCCCTCGTGGTGTCAGTCGTAGACGATAGAGTCCTAGTGTGCCCAGATTTGACGAATCCTCCCGATGCAGCGCTGGCAGTCACGTCAGGTTCCGCTGGTATGGATTTCCGACGTGCACGATTGGCGGCGATCTGGAAGCTGCTACAGAGGCTTTTTTTAACGCGTTAGATGCGCCGGATCGAGTTTGGAGTCCTCACAGCAAGGCGATGGCAAAGATGGAGTTTCAGCGCCGTATACAGAAGGCGGAGCTTGGCAAACTCAGGCCAGTAGCTGACGTAAAACCTGTCGATGTGGAAAATCCGCCGCCACTGTACGAGATTCGATGGCAGAGCATCCCGGTGACTACTCGTGCGGGCGGTCTTCTAAGCCATCGCAGCACGATCGTACGTCTCTATCATTCCGAGCCCATTTCGCACCCTAACCACTTCATAGGGCACCATATTCATGAAAAAGACTTAGCAGTAGATCACATTTATCGCGCACAGGACGAAGAAATAAGAATGTCTAAGCGATACTTTGATGCTGGAGTCCCTAGTTCGTGGGGGATTGCTACTTAGGTCGAAAGCAATATAGAGTTTGATCTATGACAACGGATGCGGCACGCCTCGAAACGCTCGCTGGCCAGCTGATCGATGAGCATGACAACCTTCTTTCGTCGCTTATCGAGCAGCGTAAAAAGCACAACCTCACCCAAGCGGAAGTCGCCGAACGTATGGGGGTTAGTCAACCAACCATCGCGGCCTTCGAGCACTATGACGCGAATCCAACGTTGGCTACCGTGCGACGCTACGCTCTCGCAGTTGGTGCGAACATCGAACACTCTGTTATAGATGCGTGTTGTTCAATCGACGAGTCATTTGAAGCGATCGTAACCTCGCTATCGGGTCCTTGGCCTCCGCAGCGTGATGATGTGTCGGCGCCGCACACTTCTTGGGTGACCGCGGGAACCGTTCGTCGCGTTTCTGTTCATGGCAATGGCTGAGCTGTCTCTTGAAGATTTCGTCGGACGCTGCTCGCTGACGTCGATCTCACAACTGGAACTGAGCGGCACACGTTCACTTGATTCGAAGGCCTCATCCGACGCCGATCCGGTAGATCCTGCCTACGGGCTGGATATAGATTTGCGAGACGCAGACGACGGGTTCCGCATTCGCCTGACTACACGAGTGGAAGCCCCTCAGGGTGCCATCGTTTCCCAGGTGGGTGCAGAATATGCTGTTGAGGCGCTGAGCATTCGTTCTGTCTCTCGAGTAGTTCTTGTCGAGTTCGTAAATAATGTGGCTCTCATGCATATCTTGCCCTACACGCGTCAATCAATTTCTGACATTTCAATGCGGGTATTTGGTGCACCTTTGCTGATGCCGATTATTCAACGAGGCGAGCTCTCGTTCTCGGGCGTCAACGAGTAGGGATAAGCGCGCTGTCCACATTGGCTGATTTTCACAGCGTCAGCCCGATTTTGGTATCCAGGTCTCCGTCGGCGGCTCCAACGCCGCTTCAAGAGGCCCGTTAGCCGCTAGATGACACTCTCAAGGTCGGGATACTCGGTTCGCCGCAAAACCTCAAACCACTGACCCCAGATACGATCCCGTCGATGGGAAAGCGGCCGTTCTCGACTTGATCTGGCGTGTGGTGAGGCCGTTCTTCATGGCGAGAGCGATCGTATTGGCGAGTTCGGCATGGTCGTGGAGAGGGAGGCGGGCGCCGATGATGTGCTTGGGGCTCTTGTCGATCAGAATCCTTGTCACTCCGACTGTCTCACCACTGCGGTAGTTGGAAAACCATCCACTCGTGTCGTTGAATCGCACGTCAATGTCGAGTCCGCTCTCCTCGGCCTCGGCCTCGTGCTCGAGCATGCCGGCTCTGACGAACTCCGGAATGGTGAACGCCGCAGTGGGAATGGCGCGGTAGCCCGGTGTCGCCGAATTCGGCTTCAACATGTTGGATGCCGTGATCTTCGCCTCCAACACCGCGACCGGTGTCGGCGGCATCCCTGGGGTGCCAGCAGCATCGCCCGCCCCACCGTTGCCACACCCACATAAAGCTCGTGCTCGAGCCTCTCGTCTATGGCGCGATCAATGAAGTGTTTCCGCATCAGCTATAGACCGTTGTGATCTAATCGCACTATGACAGGAAGCCCACTCGAACTCCCGACGCTGCAGGGGGAGCGGTTAGTGCTGCGCGCATGGCGCGACTCCGATGTCGCAACGGTTCAAGAAGCATCCGGCGATCCTCAGATTCCGCTCATCACGACTGTGCCGGCAACCGACGATGACGCCGAGGCGTTGGCTCTCATCGCCCGGCAACATGATCGTCTGAGAACCGGTGCCGGTTAGGTGTTTGCGATAGGCGATAGCGCCGACCGTGCCGTTGGTCACATCGGGATATTTTCGTAGCCGGAGCAGGTGCGCGCGCCAGCATTGGGTATTGGGTCGTGCCCTCCGAGCGGCGCAAGGGATACGCCGCCGAGGCACTGCGGATGCTCACGGCGTGGGCCGTGAACCACGCTGGTCTCGACCGGATCGAGCTATATGTTGAGCCGTGGAACGAGGGGTCGTGGCGAGCGGCAGAGAGCGCTGGCTATGAGCGGGAAGGTCTGCTTCGGGCTTGGGAGCGGATAGACGGAGAGCCGCGCGACATGTTCATGTATGCCCGATTGACATCGGGCATAAGAATTACGGCGCGCTGAGGGCTACAAACTGCGCAGCTTCTCTCTCAATTGGTCAACGGTGGGTGCGCCGGCAAAGCCATCCGGGGTGACATAGCGGCGGCAGGCAAGCCCGACCGGGGCATCCGGCTGGGCAAAGGGGTCCACGCCATCGAAGAGGATGCTCGGTGACCCGCGGAACCCCACGCGCTCAGCTTCTTCGACCGTGTCGACCAGGTGTCGCGACACCGTGATCTGCGGGAACTCTTGTACGAGTTCGGTGATGTGCTGATCGGCAACCTTCCAGTTGGGGCAGCCCTCGAAGTATTGCAGCGTGATCTCCATACCTTCACCGTAAACCTTGAAGTGCGCGTGAAGCTGAAGCGCTGACGAACGCGGCGCCCGAGCGCGGAAGCTGCAAACGTGACGACGAAAATCCAATATCACCTTTAAAGCGTCTAAAGTAGATTTATAGCACCAGCCACTCACGTTAGGAGCAGTTCTCATGGCCTTCTTCGTCGACCTGCTCTGGAACCCTCAGGATGCCGCACACCTCAGTCGCAAAGACCGAGCGCCCGGTCGGTATCGTGCCTATGTGCCCGACAAACTGGGGGAGCAGCTTCCTCAGCTCGGCCAAGAAGCGCAGCAAGCGGCAGAAGATGCGCTTGCGGTTCTCGCCCGCGCCGACGAGAGAATCGGTGCTCGTGGCGGATACCTCAACCACCTGCTGATCCGCTCCGAGAGCATCTCCTCATCCTGGATCGAAGGCAATCGGGTCACCCCCAAGAAACTTGCGGTCGCAGAGCTGCTCCAGCACGGAACTCGTGTTGCTTTGGATGTTGTGGCCAACGTCCACGCCACTGAGGAAGCAATCGCCTCCCTCGCCGACCGTGAGCGCCCCGTCACGACGGCTGACCTCGAACAGCTGCAGCACGTGATTGAACCGGGGCTGGATGCGGGATTGCGTACCGAGCAAAACTGGGTGGGTGGATCCGGCTGGAGTCCGCTGCGTGCCGACTTCGTGCCTCCGCCGGAATCCGAAGTGCGACGGCTTGTCGATGATCTCAGCCGTTTCGTGACCGCAACACACGGGAACCCTGTCGTGCGCGCGGCGATCGTCCATGCGCAATTCGAAACCATCCACCCCTTCATTGACGGCAATGGCCGAACCGGGCGTGCCCTCATCCACACCGTTCTTCGGCGCACGGATGCTCTCAGAAACACCCTCATCCCCATCAGCACGGTCTTCGCCGGCGACGTCAACGACTACATTGCCGGGCTCACTGCGTTCCGGCAAGACCCACCACGACTGGATGACTGGATCATCGCATTCGCCAACGCCGCCGAGCTCGCCGCAGCGAACGCAGTGCGGCTCTCCGACGACATCGCTGCGCTTGATGATGAAATCCGCTCCGCTCTAATCCGGTATCGACAAGCCGAAGGTATCTCACCGGCGACACCACGTCGCGATGCCGTCATCCTGCGCATTCTTGACGCGTTAGCCACCGAACCAGTGCTCACGATCGAAACGGTCGCGGCGCGGCACCGAGTTTCTCCCGCCGCGGCGCACCGAGCACTCGCGCAACTCGCGGAAGCTGGCATCCTCGGCCGCAACAAGGATCACAAAGGCAAGCTGATTTGCTGGACCGCCGACCGACACCTAGCGCTCGTCGCGCTGACCGAACGCAGCAACCGAGTCGGAGGGGGAGACACCGAACACCAACGCCCGCGCCGCGGCCCGGACGCGCCAGACCCCACACAGACCGGGTTGCTGCGATCGAACCCGAAGGATCACGCGACCCTAGAGTGAAGTCGCTCGTCGATCAGAACTCGCAAACCTCGGTGAGCTCATCCAGTCTCCGCACGATGTGTCGAAGATCGACCGGTTTCTCTACGAGAAAGTGCTTCGTCGGGTAAAATTCGTACTAGGAACAGGGGCAAAAATGATCATCGCTGAAGTGCGTGCGCAGTACGTTGAGGCCACAATTCACAGCGGCGAGATCGAGGGTCTGAGCGTGTCAGAAGCCACTCGCGCTGACGCTGATTCCTACATCGCCGGTGCCATCGATTCCGACGAGCTAGTTGACCGTGTGCGTGCTCGGTATGGGCTCAACTGACTTCGTAGATCCCTACCCGATAGCGGGGACCACGGTTCTGCGCAATCTTGTTGGTGCAACGACCGCAGCTGAGCTTTCAGCGGCGGAAGCAGACCTCACGTTTGCTCGTGCAACACAGCTACTGAATGATCCAGTTCCGGCAACCAGTGAACTAGCCGAACTCAGAACTATTCACTTTCGACTCTTTCAGGACGTTTACGACTGGGCCGGCCATGTTCGAACCGTCGACGCGAATCTGTAGCCACTGATCATCATGTTTGACAAAGTCGTGGCGCCAGCCGCCGGGGAATCAAGAGAAGCCTGGTCAACGCAAGAACTGCGGCGCCTGTCTATCAACAACTCGGACACCGAAATGGTCGGCAACTAACGGTCACTACTCCTCAAACGTATTGACGATGGCGTGCGCGGCACGGTCGAGATACGCCCAGATTTCGGCGTCGTAGAGCGGCGGCAATTCGAGAGTGTCGAGGGCGTTGCGCATGTGGTGCAACCAGCGGTCGCGAGCATCCGGGTTCACCTTGAAGGGCATGTGACGCATACGCAGGCGGGGGTGTCCGCGTTCTTGGCTTTACGTGTTCGGGCCGCCCCAATACTGTTTCAAGAAACCCGTCAGGCGCTGGATCGCACCCTCAAGGTCAGGCTGCTCTGGGTACATCGGCAGCAGCACCTCATCGGTTGCGACGCCAACATAGAACTCGCGCACGAGCTTCTCGAACGTGGCGGGGGCAAGACTACAGGCGGGATGCTTGCCCATGGCGAACCCAACTTTTCGGTGGTCCACATCTTGGCCAACTCGCCTCTGTAGGGGCTGCGTCCTCTAAAGCGCTGACTTGACCTCCTGAACGACTCAGACCAGAGTTATTATCACTACGAATAATTGCGGCAAATGGCGAGGATGGCACACTCATGAGCGAACCCACTGACACGAGTACCACGGGTTTCAGCAGACGAGGGTACCTCGGAGCGGGGGGTCTTGTCGCTGTCGGCGGGCTCTGCGTGATTCTGGGTATTTCATTTGCACCAAACTTCGCCACCGTCTTTTGGGTCGCAGCACCACTCGCAGCCATAACCGCACTAATTGTTCTATTTTCGAACCGAAACTAGGTTCGCCTTCATTGATCAGGTAGCGACCGGAACCGTTGTCAAGGCAGCAGACCTCGACATCCGCTCTGGCTGCCTACGATCTATCGAATGCTGCGCAGCTTCTCACGCAGATGGTTAACGGTGGGTGCGCCGGCAAAGCCATCCGGGGTGACATAGCGGCGGCAGGCAAGCCCGACCGGGGCATCCGGCTGGGCAAAGGGATCCACGCCATCGAAGAGGATGCTCGGTGACCCGCGGAACCCCACACGCTCAGCTTCTTCGACCGTGTCGACCAGGTGTCGCGACACCGTGATCTGCGGGAACTCGTGGACGAGTTCGTTGATGTGCTGATCGGCAACCTTCCAGTTGGGGCAGCCCTCGAAGTATTGAAGCGTGATTTCCATACCTTCACCGTAAACCTTGAAGTGCACTTGAAGGTCAAGCGTTAGTCTTGCCCAATGCTTATTGGAGAAGTCGCCGATCGCCTGGATGTTCCGCGCCACACGATTCGCTTTTACGAAAAGCAAGGGCTTCTGCCCGAGCCTCAACGGCAAGGCAACGGGTATCGCGACTACGATCCCGCCGTTGTCGACCGAGTCACATTCATCCGCAACAGCCAAGCCGCGGGGCTCACACTGTCGGAAATCATGAGCATCCTGTCGCTGCGGGATGCCGGCGAAGCGCCCTGCACCCACGTCTCAAGCTTGCTCGAACACAAACTAGAAGGCGTACAGGAGCGCCGGAAAGACCTGGCGGCGCTCGAAGCGGAGCTGAAGCAACTCATCCACGAGGCTCAAGCTCTCGACCCGGCCAACTGCACCGAGGCTGAGATCTGCACCATCATCCCTAATGCTCGGGAGTTATAGTGCCCGCAGCAGCTACTTCTCGACGCTTCGTCGGTGCAATCGCGAGCTTCGGCAGCGCGAAACCAGCTGTCAGCTCGTCGTAATCGTGCCAACAATCCAAGGGGTTCCCGTGGCGCAATCCGGTTCCGTCTTGGCGCTACGCGCTGAGCCACCACCTCCGCCTAGGGAAACGTTCTCACCAGAGTTCGCCACCACGTTGTTATCGGCGTCGAGCACATCGAAGAACTTCGCATCTCCAGTGACCGAGTAGCCCTTGGGCCACACGAGAGCTACAGGTCCGCCCTCGGTCTCCGCAATCACGCACGCGTTTGCGCCGATCTTTAGAGTTCCCTCAAGTAGCGCTTCCATCCCGCTGAGCTGCGCTGAGTTCGATGTTGCCAGCCGCACAGAGTCAGCCGCGCCAGTGTGCGACGGGGTAGCGGACGTACATGCGCTGAGGGCCATTGCTAATGCGACTACGACCGAAAGCGTGGCCAGCTTTCTCGAAAATGTATCCATGGCAGAGGATGCTACTCCTCGAACGTATTGACCATGGCGTGCGCGGCACGGTCGAGGTACGCCCAGATTTCGGCGTCGTAGAGCGGCGGTAGTTCGAGAGTGTCGAGGGCGTTGCGCATGTGATGTAGCCAGCGGTCACGGGCATCCGGGTTCACCTTGAAGGGCATGTGGCGCTGGCGCAGGCGGGGGTGCCCGCGTTCCTGGCTGTACGTGTTCGGGCCGCCCCAATACTGTTCCAAGAAACCCGTCAGGCGCTGGATGGCACCCTCGAGGTCGGGCTGCTCCGGATACATCGGCAGCAGAACCTCATCCGTTGCCACACCCACATAGAACTCGCGCACCAACTTCTCGAACGTGTCGCGACCACCAATAAGTTCCCACATCGAATCGGCCGGAGCATCCGGAGTCACCGCCGGTTTCGCAATGATGCGAATCTTCGGGCGCTTCGCGGGCTCCGCCGCGTTCGCAGTCTCGGCTACGTTCTCGGCGCCGGCGCCAGCTGCATTCTCAGGCTCAGCTACATTCTCAGAGTCGGTCATTTCTTGGGCTTCTCCTCGCCAAAGTTCACGGGCACCGGGCGCGTGCGGGGCGGTCGTGCACCGCGCACACTGGCAGCACCCTCAAAGCCACTCAACACGATCGAGTTCAAAGCGGGAAGTTTGACACCCGCCTCATCCAAATCCTTCTTCAAACGAGCCCGCAGCTCGCGAGCAACATCATCCTTCGTCGCGGATGCCGTCTTCACCACCAGGCGAACCACCACCGCCTCCGACGAAATAGATTCAATGCCCCAAATCTCGGGCTGCTCCAAGATGCGAGTCGTCCACTTGGGAGTCTTATAGAGGTCGACGGCGGTTTTCAGGATGCGCTCCTGCACGGCATCCACATCGGAGTCGTAGGGCACAGCAAGATCAATGATCACGCGCGCCCACCCCTGCGACATATTGCCGACCCGGGTGATCTCACCGTTGCGCACAAACCACAGGGTTCCGTTCACATCGCGCACCTGTGTGGTGCGGATGTCGACAGACTCAACAACACCAACAGCCGGTCCGAGATCAACAATGTCGCCAACGCCCAACTGGTCCTCGGCCACCATGAAGAGACCATTCAGCACGTCCTTCACGACGTTTTGGGCACCAAAACCTAGACCAGCACCGGTCGCTGCGGTGATGAGGGCGAACGCGCCCGTGGCGCCAGGAACGAAGAGATTGAAGAGCAGAAGCAGCACGACGATCACAATGGCAACCGTGACCAGACTAGAAAGCACCCCGCCCAGAGTGCGAGTGCGCTGCACAACACGAACGGCCGCCAGTGGCGAGGTCATCAAGACCTGAGTGTCGTGAATATTCTCTTTGTGCTTCACACCATTAACGATGCGGTCAACGACACGCTTGATGACGAAGACCAGAACGAAGCGAATGAGCCACGCGCCGAGAATGATCGCGAAGCCTTCGACAATCGGCCATGCGTCAAAAAACGCCTCAATGTTGGCGCGCAATCCGCCCAACGTGAAATCTTCCATGCATGGGAGCCTAGCGAGCGACTGCTGAATAGTCGCCGCTAGGCTCCCGCACGCACGCCGTGTGGCGTCTGGGTGCTACCAGTTGTCGCGAGCCTGAACTACCAGCGCACGCTCAACCCCCGCAAGGTTCTCCACGATGATGCGGCGCAAAGCCGGAACATCAGGGTTCGCCTCAAGCCACGCGTTCGTGGCATCCACGAGTCCTTGGCTGGCCAACGGTGCCGGGTAGAGGCCACGCAGAACCGTCTCGGCAATTGCATAGCTGCGGTTCTTCCACACATCGTTGATCGCCTCAAAGTACGGAGCCACAAAAGCTTCCAGCACAGCGGGGTCGTTCACGTGGGTGTAGCCCATGGTCACGTTGCGAACGATCGCGTTCGGAGCCTTGTCACTCTTCACGAGCGAGTCGAACGCGGCCTGCTTGCCGGCCTCCGTGGTGATCGTGGCGCGAGCGCGAGCCGCAGCCTGCTGGCCGTTTGCCGTCTTGTCCTTGGCGAGAGCCTCATCCACTTCAGCATCACCGGCCGCACCGTTGAGCACGAGGCCCTCCAGAAGCTCCCAGCTCAAGTCAGTGTCAATCTCGAGACCCTCCAGCGTGGTCGAACCGCTGAGCAGGGCGCGAAGCACCGTGACGTGCTGCTCGGTGGATGCCACATTCGCGAAGTACTTCACGAACTGGAACTGAGCATCCGACCCAGCCTCAGCACTCTGAGCGAGAGCCCAGAGCGTGTCGCCGATCTTCTCGATCGTGGCGGCACGACGCTCAGGAGCAACGTACTGCTTCGCAACCAGAACCAGCTGCGCGAGCGTGGTGCGGATGGTGGTCGACTCGGTCTCCGACGCAATGTTGCCGAGAACCAGGGCAACATAATCGCTGGCCGCAGTCTCAGCATCGCGAGCAGCATCCCAGGCGGCACCCCACACGATGGCGCGAGCCAGCGGGTCAGTGATGTCCGAGAGGTGCTTCATTGCCACAGCAAGCGACGCGTCGTCGAGACGGATCTTCGCGTAAGCGAGGTCGTCATCGTTGATCAGGATCAGGTCAGGGCGCTTCGTGCCGACAAGCTCAGGAACCTCGGTGCGCTCGCCCTCAACATCGATCTCGAGGCGGTGGTGACGAACGAGCTTGCCGTCCTGCAGCGAGTAGTACCCGATAGCCAAACGGTGCGGGCGAATCGTGGGGTAGTCCTCAGCGGCGGTCTGAACGATCGCGAAGCTTTCGACGGTTCCGTCTTCAGCGGTCACGACATCCGGACGCAGCGTGTTTACGCCGGCGGTCTCAAGCCAGAGCTTGCTCCATTCCATAAGCTCGCGGCCACTGGTCTTCTCCAGCTCAACGAGCAGGTCCTTGAGCTCGGTGTTGCCGAAGGCGTGCTTCGTGAAGTACGCGGCAACGCCGGCCATAAACGCTTCCAGGCCAACCCAGGCAACGAGCTGCTTGAGAATCGAGCCACCTTTGGCATAGGTGATGCCGTCGAAGTTGACGAGAACGTCATCGAGGTCGTTGATCGAGGCGTACACGGGGTGAGTCGAGGGAAGCTGGTCCTGCTTGTAAGCCCAGCTTTTCTCCATCGCCGCGAACGTGGTCCACGCCTCAGTCCACTCGGTGGCTTCAGCGGTAGCAATCGTCGACGCCCACTCGGCGAACGACTCGTTCAACCACAGATCGTTCCACCACTTCATGGTGACGAGGTCGCCGAACCACATGTGAGCCAACTCGTGCAGGATCGTCACAACGCGACGTTCCTTGATGGCGTCGGTCACCTTCGAACGGAATACGTAGGTCTCGGTGAACGTGACAGCGCCCGCGTTCTCCATAGCGCCCGCATTGAACTCCGGCACGAACATCTGGTCGTACTTCTCGAAAGGGTACGGGTACTGAAAGTGCTTCTCGAAGAACTCAAAGCCCTGCTTGGTCTTCTCAAAAATGTAATCAGCATCAAGGTACTCGCTCAGCGAGGCACGGGTAAAGATACCGAGCGGGATGACGCGGCCATCGCTCGAGGTGAGCTCGTCGCGAACCTCGGCATACGGACCAGCCACGATCGCGGTGATGTAGCTCGACATGATCTGAGTGGGTGGGAACTCCCACGTGGCATTCTCGCCATCCACTGTTGGAGTCGGCGTGGGGGAGTTGCTAATCATGGCCCAGCGTGCCGGTGCCGTCACCGTGAACTGGAACGTTGCCTTGAGGTCAGGCTGCTCGAACACAGCGAAGACGCGACGCGAATCCGGCACCTCGAACTGCGAGTAGAGGTACACCTCATCGTCAACAGGGTCAACGAAGCGGTGCAGGCCCTCACCAGTGTTGGTGTATTCGGCATCCGCCACAACCTCAAGAACGTTGTTCTCAGCAAGGTTGTCGAGCTGGATACGCACACCATCGTTCACGGCAGCAACATCAAGAGCGGTGCCGTTGAGCGTGACCGAATCAACCGTGCGGGTGATCGAATCAATGAAAGTGGATGCGCCAGCAGTGGCAGTAAAGCGAACAGTCGTGCTGCTCTTAAACGTCTCAGGACCCGTTGTGAGGTCAAGCGCAATCTCATAGCTGTCAACGTTGACAATCGCTTTACGTTCTTGCGCTTCAACTCGGGTGAGGTTCTCTCCGGGCACGTACAACTCCTTCGTTTTGGGGCGGTTTGTGACCGCACCCAACTAGCTTATGCCGCGCCCGCAGAATGTCAGCAATAGCGGATGATCGCGACCGTAGACTGGGCGAATGCGCATCCATATCGCCACCGATCATGCCGGCCTCGAGTTCAGTGCCACCCTGCAGCAGCACCTCACCGACGCCGGCCACGAAGTGATCGATCACGGCCCCGTTCAGTACGACGCTCTCGACGATTACCCTGGGTTCTGCATTGCCGCAGCGCTCGGTGTTGCCGCCGACCAGACTGCCGGTATCGAAGCGCTCGGTGTTGTCTTTGGCGGGTCAGGAAACGGTGAGCAGATTGCCGCTAACAAGGTGAAAGGCATCCGCGCCGCCCTCGTCTGGAATGACTCGACCGCCGCGCTCGCGCGCCAGCACAATGACGCCAATGTCATCTCTATTGGCGCTCGCCAGCACACCGTCGACGAGGCCACACGTTTCATCGACCTGTTCATCGCCGAGCCATTCTCCGGTGAAGAGCGCCACGCCCGCCGCATCGCGCAGCTCGCCGAATACGAGACGACAGGCGCCATCGCCGCGCACCCCTTCGAGCAGTAATGCCTGAGGGGCATTCCGTACATCGCATTGCGAGACAATTCGCGCTGCACTTTGTCGGCAAAACCGTCGCCGTGTCATCACCGCAAGGTCGCTTTGCTGCGGGTGCTGAACGCATCGACGGACTTCGGATGCTCAGCGCCAAAGCCGTGGGCAAGCAGATGTTCCTCGAATTCGAGCACGACCGCTGGCTGCGCGTGCACCTCGGGCTCTACGGAGCCTGGGATTTCGCCGGCAACTTCACCGCCGACGCGACCACGGCATCCGCTGCTGGCCGCATGGGGCAAACCAACCAGCACGGAACCGTTATTGATGGTGCGGCTGTTGATGGTGGGGATGCCGGTGGTTCGATTGCTAGCGGCGCGGCTAGTCGCGACACCGTCGTGGGGGAGCACGAAGACTCCCTCGCGAGCATCGGTGCCCCGCGCCGCACACGCTTGCGGATGTCGGAGCAAGAGAAAGCCAGCGATGCGCCTTCAGAATTCCCGCCAGAGCCCATCGGCGCCGTTCGCGTTCGCCTCCTGACCGACACCACCTGTGCTGACCTGCGCGGGCCAACGGCCTGCGAAGTGCTCAATCCTGACGAAGTGCAGATCGCGCTCAACAAGCTCGGGCCCGACCCTCTCGTCGATGACAATGGCGAGGCCGAAGAACGCTTCGTCGCCACGGTGCGCAAAAAGCAGACCGGCATCGGCATCCTGCTTATGGATCAGTCGGTCGTCAGCGGCATCGGCAATGTTTACCGCGCCGAGATTTTGTTCCGCGCTCGCCTCGACCCCCACACGCCGGGAAAGCTCATCCCCGAAGAACTTTTGCGCGAACTCTGGAGGGACTGGGCGCGCCTGCTCGAAATCGGTGTGCGCACCGGGCAGATGATGACCATGGAAGGCCTCACCGGCGACGACTACACGGCCGCGCTCGCAAACCGCGCCGACCGACACTGGGTTTATCACCGTGAAGGTCTCCCGTGCCGCGTGTGTGGAACGAATATCGCCATGGAACTGGCCTCGGCGCGCAAACTGTACTGGTGCCCTAATTGTCAGGCACCATTAGGCACCAACCCTCAGGGAGGCTGACATGCGACACACCCCCACCTACGTCATCACTGACCCGGCCGAAGTGCGCCGACTCGTCAGCGAAAACCCGTGGGCCACGATCGTGTCACCAACCTCGAACGGCATGGTCGCCTCGCACTATCCAGTGATGCTCGAAGAGCGCGACGATCAGATCAGTCTCGTCAGTCACTTCGGGCGCCCCGATGACGAACTGCACGAACTCGGCCAGCACGAAGTACTCGTCATTATTCAGGGACCGCACGGCTACATTTCGTCAAGCTGGTACCCCGAAGGCGATGACATCCCCACCTGGAACCATGCCACCGCCCACCTTTACGGCACCCCCGAGATCCTCAGTGAAGAAGAGAATTTTCGGGTGCTGAGTGAACTCGTCGATCACTTCGAACACCACGTTGAGCATCCGGTCAGCCTCAAGGATGACGAAGCCGGCGCTCGCCGCACCGCCAAAGGAACCGTCGGCCTGCGCATCGTCATCGACCGCTTTGACGCTCGACTGAAGATGAGCCAAAACAAAAAGCCAGAAGTGCACCAGCACATCATTGATGAACTCAACTCAAATGGCACGTACAGTAGCCCAGAACTGGCCGCAGAAATGACAAGGGCACGACCGAGTGAAACTGAGTAACGCCCGCATCGTCGGAGACGATGCAGCACGTCTTGTCGACGTGACCCTCACCGAAGGACGAATCTCATCCATCGAGCCGCACGACGCTTCGGCGGCCGAAGCACACGACGACACCGTCGACCTTGACGGCCGCTGGATCATGCCCGGTCTCTGGGATCAGCACGTGCACTCCAGCATGTGGGCCCAACAGTCCCAGCGAATCGACCTGAGCCACACCACCTCAGCGACCGAAGTCGCGGTCACTCTCGCCACCTCCGTTCTGGCGCACTCCGATGGCATCATCGTCGGCCAAGGATTTCGGGATGCACTCTGGCCAGACCAGCCCACCCGGGCGCTGCTCGACTCCGCCGTTGCCGACATCGCCGTCGTGCTCGTCAGTGGCGACCTGCACTCCTGCTGGCTCAATAGCCTCGCCCTCGAACGGTTCGGCTTCTACGAGCATCCGACCGGATTTCTTCGTGAAGAAGAAGCCTTTGCGGTGGGAAGCGCGCTCAGCCGAGTCGAACCCGAAATTCTCGATGGCTGGATTCGCGACAGCGCACAAGAAGCAGCATCGCGCGGAGTCGTCGGCATTGTCGACCTCGAAATGACGTGGGAGTTCGACAACTGGCACCGCCGCATGCTCGAAGGCTTCGACCTGTTCCGGGTGCGCGTTGGCGTTTACCCACGATTTCTCGAACGAGCAATATCCGAAGGCCTCGCAACCGGGCAACAACTCGCCCCATTGCTTGAGGTCGGGCCATTCAAAGTCATCACCGATGGCTCGCTCAACACCCGAACCGCGTACTGCATGGAGCCCTACCCCGGAGATGGCGAAAATCGGGGAATGCTAAATATCCCCACCGACGAACTCATCGACTGGATTCGCACCGCAAGTGACGCCGGCCTTTCGCCGGCCGTGCACGCCATCGGCGACGACGCCAACCGGCTTGCCCTCGACGCTTTCGAGGCCGTCGGATGCGGTGGCCGCATCGAGCACGCTCAGTTGCTTTCCCCTGAAGACATTCCTCGTTTCGCCGCTCTCGGAATTGCCGCAAGCGTGCAACCCGAACACGCCATGGATGACCGAGATGTAGCGGACGCTTACTGGGCTGGTCGCACCCACCGCACCATCGCGTTGCGAGCGTTGCTCGACGCTGGCGCGGAACTCCTCATGGGTTCTGACGCTCCGGTTGCTCCGCTCGACCCGTGGGCCACCATCGCCTCGGCGGTCAGTCGCAGTCGCGATGGGCGCGAGCCGTGGCATCCAGAACAGCGCATCACTATCGACGAAGCATTGCGGGCATCGACCCAGTCAACAATCGCTGTCGGCGAGGTCGCCGACATTCTGGTGACACGAAAAAACCCCCTCGACTGCAGCGGTGAAGAACTGCGGGCGATGCGGGTTGATGCGACGATTCTTGATGGTCGCTTCACTCACAACGAGTTGTAGAACAACACGTCGCAGGCAAAGCGACCACCAGAAAAGTTACTTGGTGGCGAGGTGGGCGAAGAGGAACCAGCGGTCCTTCTCAAGCCCACGAGCGATCTCAATCGCGACGTCTTCGCTGACCTTGTCGAGCTCGCCGAGCTCATCGACTGCAGTGCGCACGGTGACGAGCGTTGCGTCGATCGCGGCGATGACCTGAGCGATGACCTCGTCAGACTGCTGGAATCCAGCCGTCATGCTCGGGGTCGTTGCCTTGGCGCCGACGGTCTGGGTGCGGGCATCAATCGGGAGTCCGAGGGCCACAACACGCTCAGCGGCGGTGTCTGCCCATTCGCGGGCGTGGTCGACGATCACGTCGAGGAGTTCGTGTACGGCCTGAAAGTTGACACCACGAACGTGCCAGTGAGCCTGCTTGCCATCAATCGACAGCGCGGTGAGGTCGGTAACTACCGGACCCAAAAACTGGGCAACACCCGAGGTGACGTCAGGATCGGCTGAGGTCTGCGGAACTGCTTTAATCTCGGTCATTTGTGCTCCTTCGTTGTTCTTCAGATACAACGTTACGTCGCAGCAAAAATTTCACAAGCAAGCTGAGGCAACGCTAACCAGCCGCAACTCGACTCACGGGGGCTAACCCCACTGTCGATCGGTGAGCATCCACTCTGTTCGCCGTCCCTCGATTTCGTGATCCTGAATAAGGCAAACATCTGCCCTGTAATGCGCGAGACTAAAGCGAGAGACCAATGACGACACAGACAGCAGTAAAACCCCGCAACCCGTACTGGCAGCTGTGGCGCAGCACGCCAAAAGAGGTGTTGTACCTGATGCTGGGCTTCCCGATCGCGATGACCGGGTTTGGTGTGGCCATCTCTCTCGTCGCCACCGGCATCGGCACCCTTGCCATCTTCCTCATCGGTTTCTTCGTGATGATCCTCGCGCTGTACGTCGGTCGCGGCTTCGGGCTCGTACACGTCAACCTTCTGGAGTGGGCCGGCCGCCAGAAACTTGAACGCCCCGACTGGCAAGACGACCGTGCCGCCACCGGATTCGGCGGGTGGTTGAGCGCAACGCTCGGCAACCCGCACTACTGGCTGTACCTGCTACACACCACCATCTTGGGCTTCGTTCTCACCCTCATCACCTGGACAATCTCCTTCGTGTGGGTTGTTGTCGGGCTGACCGGGCTCTCGTCCTGGTTCATTCGCAGTCAAGTCGATGGGGAAAACTCCGACTGGTCGCTCGGAGAATGGTTCTTCGGACTCCTCGGCGTGAACACCACCGGCTGGAACCTTGAAATCGCCGACAACATCGTCGCCTTCGCCGTCGGACTCATCTTCATCGCGACGCTGCCCTTCGTCACACGCGGTCTCGTCCTGACCCAGTGGTGGCTTGCCCGTGGAACCCTCACCGCCTTCCGGTCGGACGGGCTGCGACGTGAAGTGCAGTCCCTCGAAGAGTCGCGCGGCGCGGCCCTCTCAGCAGAAGGCCACTCTCTTCGTCGCCTTGAACGCGACATCCACGACGGCCCACAACAGCGACTCGTGCGACTGCAAATGGATCTTGCCGCCGCGGAACGCCAACTCGACACCGACCCAGAGAAAGCTCGTCAGCTGTTGACGGAAGCCCAAGCGCAGTCATCCGAGGCCCTCGAAGAATTGCGGGCACTTTCTCGCGGTTTCGCACCGCCGCTCTTGCTCGATCGAGGCCTTGTCGCTGCCCTCGAATCGGTGGCCACACGCTCCGTCGTGCCGACCTCGCTCACTTCAGAGCTTCCGGCCCCACTCATCTTGCCCGGCGAAATCGAGCGCGCGTCGTACTTCGTGGTTGCTGAGTTGCTGACGAATGTCGCGAAACATGCTCAGGCCAGCCACGCCGAGGTGCACTTGAGCACTGAGCTGGCCGACGACCGTCCGTGGCTACTAGTGAAGGTCACCGATGACGGTCAGGGCGGCGCTGCTATCACCGCCGAGCACGGCTTGGCCGGAATCGCGGAACGCGTTCGCGGCGTCGGTGGAAGCTTCGAAATCGAAAGCCCTGAAGGCGGGCCCACCTCGGTGACGGCGCGACTACCGTTACCGAAGCAGAGTGCAGAACAGGCTCCCGTTGCCCTCTAGTCTTGAGCGCATGAGCCCTTTACGTGTTGCTGTTGCCGACGACTCGGTGCTGCTGCGTGAGGGGCTCGTGCGTGTGCTCGTCGAAGCAGGGTTCGATGTTGTCGGCGCTTTTGGTGACGCGGATGAACTGCTCACCAATCTCGATAGCTCCGAGCCCGATCTGGTCGTGCTCGATGTGCGAATGCCGCCGACGTTTCGCGACGAGGGTGTGCGGGCGGCGATTCGCCTGCGTGAATTGCGACCGCAGATCGGCATCCTGTTGCTGTCGCAGTATGTCGAGGTTGTGTACGCCCAAGAACTGCTCTCTTCTGGCCGTGGCGGTGTCGGCTATCTACTGAAAGATCGTGTGGCTTCGCTTGATCAGCTTCGGGATGCTGTTGAGCGCATTTCTGCCGGCAGTACGGTGCTTGACCCTGAGGTTGTCGCGCAGTTGGTCGGTCGCCGTCAGGATCCGTTGATGACCCTCACGCCGCGCGAGCACGAAGTGATGACTCTGGTGGCGGAGGGGCGCACCAACGCCGCCATTGCCCAGAAATTGGTGATCGGAGTTGGCGCTGTGGAGAAGAACGTCACATCGATTTTTCAGAAGCTTAATTTGGAAGATTCCGGCAGCGATCACCGACGAGTGCTCGCTGTTCTCACCTGGTTGCAGCGCTAACTTCACTCGAATTAGCCCTAGCGCAGCGCGCTGAACTTGGTGTTGAGGGTTGTGAGATCGCGGATGCGCCGCTCAAGTGTGATGCCCAAGAACAACACGATCGCGCCGCCGATAACTGCCCAGAGCCACCACGAGGTCAGTTGATAGAAGCTGATCAGCGCGGGAGCGAACGTGTGTGATGCGTGGATGAGTACGACAATCGTGGCGATAACGAGTGGTGCTTTGAGCTTGAGCCATGCCCCAACAACGATGATCGCTACCGCGACGATTCCGAGGGCGACGATGCGCCACTGAGTGCCATCGCTGTCAGTGTCGATGAACGTTGCGATGAGGCTCGGTGCCAGCAGGATGAGGAGCCCAGCACTGAGCCAACGCATGCTTCGAGCATCCGGGTCGCTCACCATTCGAAGGCTCCCGTGGGCGAGGAGGGCAACGCCGATGAGCACGGTGACCCATTCCAGCGGCTGCACGAGATCGCCGAAGTAGGCGATAGCTCCGACAATGCTGGCGAGGGCGAACCCGAGGTAGCTCATTCGGTGGGTGAGTGGTCGCGTCGATGGACGTGAAGCGAGCACGAGCAGTGCGCCGCCGAGGGCTGCGAGAACGATGATTCGGATGGTGTCGATTGGCTGGTCGCGCTGACCTGCCTCAAGAAGCGCGAGCGTCTCTATCGCGTAGAGCAACACGAGTGCGCTACCGAGTAGCACTTCGCTGAGCACGGCCCAGCGGGGGCGGTTATCGTCGTGCGAGAATCCGCTGGCGGCAGCACCGAAGCTGGCAAGGGCAAGCACCGCGGCGGCGGCGAGCAGTCCAGCGTCGAGTTCGGGCACCATCCCTCGACTGTCGGCGATCATGATGATTGCGCGCGAAGCGGTGGTGACGACAAGCCCGATCGCGGAGGCGATGATCGCAACGCCCCAGAAGTCGATGAGGTCGCTGCGCGGTTCCACGAAGGCGGCGGTCAGGAGCAGTGCCCCGCAGAGCCCAGCAATGACGAGGGTGCGGAGTCCGTCACCACTGGCAGCATTCAGTGCGAGTGGCAGTATCGCGATGAGGAGTCCGGCGAGAGTAATCGCCGGAGCCGAGGCTAGCCGTGCTTGCCGCAGTTCTGCGCGCGCGATGAAGATCGAGAGTGCGATGACGATGGCGGCGAGGGGAAGCACATAGGCTTCGAGCGCTTCGACGCGGGACTGATCGAGGCGCAACCAGAGCGCCCAAGTGCCGAACGCGACAGCACCCCATATAGCGTGGCGGCGCAATGATGCCGATCCGAACACTCCGTCACGCGAGATCGAGCTGAGGAGCACCGTTACCGACACGAGCAGCGCGATCAACCATGGCGTGTGCTGCGGTTCAAGGATTGCGCTCACTGTGGTGATCGCGGCAACAGCCAGCGCGCTAATCTCGCTGGCTCGTCGAACGGGAGCGTCGTGGTCGCGCAGGCGCAGAATCATGCTGAAAGCGCCGACGAGCACGGATGCCGTGGCGGGGGCGAGTTCGATGGCGACCGTGGGGAGTTCGATCATTCTGCTTGCGCTGTCGAGCAACCAGGCCGTGGCGGGGGCGAGGGCGGCAGCTGCAGCAATTGCTTCGGGAACGGAGGCGCTCGCACCGCGCCCAAAGATAGTGAAGCTCAGTGCGGTAAGTACGAGAACGGCGCCAACGACGTTGACGATGGACAGATCGAGCATGAACGGAGCGGGTGACCCGGCTCCACTTGCAAAGGCCGTGCCCCCAAGGTTGGCACTCCAGAGGGATGCTGCCGCCAGAGCCGTGACACTGAATCCGGCCCACCACAGCGTGCGGGGTTCGAGCATGGCGTTCTCACGTGAGCGCATCATGAGCGCTCGGGCGATCATCCCGAAGCCAAGAATTGCGGCGATGAGCCAGAATTCGAGGTAGAGCGTTGCGCTGACGACGTAGGTGCCGAGCGCTACGAGCACAGCGAAGGTGAACGCCACGTAGGCAACGGTGCGGGTGAGTGGCGGCTTCGCGAACCGAGCGTTGGTGACGAGGAGCGCAGCGCCGAGAGTCACCAAGGCAACGATGCGGATGCTGCTGAGCGGTGTCGACGAACCGTTCAAGTCGATCGCGATGATGCCTTCGACCGCATAGAGCAGTACGACGGCGGCGCCCAGTAGTGCGGGGCTCGACTTCTGCCACAGAGTTGAGTGCGAAACGCGCGCGAAGTCTGTGTAGGCGAGCCCGAAACTGGCAACGGTCAGAAGCGTCACGGCGCCGATGAGCATGAACTCGGCGTTGGGCTGAGCACTTGGTGCGGCAGTGAACGAGTAGAGGGTGCGGGCTGCTGTGGCGGTGATGAGTCCGGTGGCGGCGGCTACAACGCTGATGCCCCAGAAGCTGAGCAGTGACGGGCGTGGTGCGATGAAGGCGGCCGCGAGCAGGAGTGCCCCACAGAGTGCGGAGATGATGAGCGTACTTGTTCCCGAGCCGCTTGCTGCGTTGAGCGCGAGCGGAACTACGGCAATGAGGAGGCCGGCGAGTGCGATGAAGGGTGCCGAGCGCAGGGAGGATTCCCGTAACTCTGCGCGGGCAGTGAAGATCGAGATAGCCAACACGATTGCGGCAAGCGGGAGTACGTAGGCTTCGAGGGCCTCAACCCGGGACTGGTCGAGGCGCAACCAGAGCGCCCAAGTGGAGAACGCAACTGCGCCCCAGATGACGAAGCGACGCGGCGAATGTGAGCCAAAGATTCCGTCGGCGGAGATCGACGCCAGCAGAAGCGTGATCGAGACGAGCAGGGCGATTAGCCAGTGCGTTTCGTGGGGTTGAAGAATTGCGCTTGCCGTGGTGATTGCCGCAACCGTTAGCGCGCTGAGCTCTCCAATGCGCCGAACGAGCGTGTGGCGTTGGCGCACGCGAAGAGTCATGCTCAGAGCGCCGACGAGAACGGATGCCGTGGCCGGAGCCAGCTCGATCGCTATGGCGCCGAGACCGGCGGTGCGGCTCGCACTATCGAGAGCCCAGACCAGAGCGGGAGCGAGGGCGGCAGCAGCGACGAGTCTTTCGGCAGTGCGCGTCTGCGTCGGGCTCGTCACACCCGTGCCGGTAGACGCTGTGCTGGTAGAAACTGTGTTGCTGAATGTGGTGCTCCTCAGCATGGTGATGCTGAGTATGGTGACCAAGAGCACGGCGACGACCACACTGATGATGTTCAGGCTGAGAGCGAGCGGTGCGTCGGGGAATGGGGCCCCGTCGACTGTCGAGGTCCAGAGAATGCTGCCTGCCAGTGCTGTGCTGACGAATCCCATCCACCACAAAACTCGTCGTTCGAGGTCGGTTACTTCGCGCGTGCGGGGCCAGAGCGATCGGGCACTGATGATCACGGCAAGAACGGAGACGGTCAGCCATGATTCGAGAGGGTTGGGGCTCGTGGCGGTGAGAGCGAATTGCAGTTGTTCGCCGAAGCCAGCGGCCGCGAGAAGAAGCGCGAGCATCGCCGTGCCGAGCATCGTGGCGCGAACGGCAACGGCGGTGACGAGGTAGCGGGCGGCGAAGAGAATTGCGGCGGTGCCCATGCTGGCGAGTAGCCACGTGCCGTAGCTCGACCATCCTGAGACATAGGCGAGCACCAGAGGAAGGGAGCCGCCAATGATGAGGATGACCGTGCTGGTGCGTAACCCAGGGCGGCGGCGCTGGCTGATGCCAATTGCGACCACAGCGAGTGCCGCCAGCGCGAGCCAGACCGCAATGACCGGCAACAGCGTTCCGGCCAGCGGCGCAGCGAGGGCGAGGGCAGCACCGGCGCTCGCCAGCACTAGGGGGAGCCGTGCGCGAAGTTGTCCTGTAGCCCACCACGCGAGCGTCATGATGACGGGAACGCTGAGAATCGCGAGTTGGGGCCAGCCGTTGTCGCTGACGTCGAACGGCGCGCTCGCCGGTGTGATGCGGCGCAGCGACGACTGAGTAACGTACTGCATGGCAATAGCGAGTGAGCTCGCGAGGGGCGAGATGAGAGCGATTGCGGTGATCGCCCAGACTCCGAGCGACGCCCAATGGGTCGTGTTGCGGCTCGCAGCGCCGAAGTATCGTCCGCTGCCTTCGCTGAGTACAGCTAGGGCGGTCAGGGTTGCGACGACGGCGAATGCGCCGATAGGGGCATCAGTTTCGATGAGATTCCACACCGCAGTTGCCACGGTTATCCCAGAGATCACGGCAAAGCTATTACGGATGATCGTGCCGAAACCTGCCCGCTGTGCGGCAACACTGTGGGCTGCCGCGACGGCGCCCAACAGGAGGAGCCAGCCTGCGGTCGAGTCGTCGTCTGACAATCGGAGCGGGAAATAGAGGGAGGCGAGCGCGCTGAGGAATCCGATCGAGAGTGACACGAACGCGTAAACGATCATGATCACTCGCTCGGCTACCCCACGGTAGTTGCCGTGGGCGGCGGTCAGGTAGATGAGCGTCGCGGCGGAGAAGGCCACCATCGGAATCAACACGAGAGTGTTCGGGGAGTCTCCATTGGCGAGCCCAGCGATGAGGAGTGCGGCGGCGGGAGGGAACGCGGCAAAGCCAAACACGTTGACAAGGGTGAGTTTGCTCGCCCGGTGCCAGAACATGAACCCCAGCGAGGCCACAATCAGGGCGGCTCCCCAGTACACGCGACCAGCGGAGTCACCAACGACTAGAAGCTCGTTGGCGCGCACTGCATAGATATCGAGCACGACAAGCACGACGGCCAGCGCTGAGAGTGCTTCTGCTGTCGCGGAGAGCCCACGTTTTTTCACCATCGTTGCGCCGACGATGCTCGCGATAGTGATGGTCGCGATGATCGCTGACCGCCAGATGAGTCCGAAGCTAATGAAGGCGTAGATGAGGAAGAAGATCGCGCCGACCGACAGTAGTGACACTCCGACGATCAGCAGGATGACCTGGATGCCCGTATGTGAGCGAGCGGTGGGTGCTTCATTTACGCCGGACGCCGTGTATTCGGTTAGGCGAGGCGCAGGCTCGAGAGGGCTCGCAAGAGATGAGGTGGCTGCAGCAGCAGCCGAAGCAGCTGCAGCAACATCTGGCGCCGATGTCGGCTGCGGATACACCGGTGCTGCAAGTGGCGTCGGGGGAGCCTCGGCGGCAACAGTGTGAGTGGGGGGTGCCAGTGCGGCTGTTGAGCGAGCCGCGCGTTGAGCTGCGGCTGCTTCGAGCGCGGCTCGTTCGGCAAGACGGAGCTCATCGCGAATTCGCGTGCGTTCGGCGGCTGTCTCGAACCGGATCTTTCCGATCAGTTCAAGCCGCGCATCCATGAGTGCAACGACGTTGAGCGACTCGTCCCTTAGGCGAGCGGCGTCGGGGTGGTTCATGTCGAGCCCGCAACTCACACACACCAGGTTGTTCGGAAGTGCTACAAAGCAGGCAGGGCAGCGTGAACTGTCAATGAGGTCTTTGGGGCCACGGGGAAAAAGTACGTGGCCGACATGCTCAATAAAGGAACGCGGTGCACCAACCATTTACTCGGAGTTCCTTTCGGGAGGAACCCTCAGAGTAGCGTTGAATAATCCTTAAGAAGCGATTAGACGCGAAAGTGTGGACTGCTGCTGCGAGAAGCCATTCGCTATCTGGATTTCTGGGCGAGGCTTTTCGAGGCGGTTAGTCCACGCTTGACCATCCCACCAGCGCAGCATGTGGCTGCCAGCGGGATCCGGGTACCAACCGAAGGGGGGAAGTTGAGTAGCGGTGTTAGACATCGGGGGAGTCCAAGGTGCCCTGCCGCGGTGGGCGATACGGGTGCGGCGTGCGATCCAGCCGCGGGGGATCAGTTCGGGGAACGGCTATCCCCAGTATAGGGGGCACGCTCGAATCCTGACAAGGGGTCAGTTAGTTGCCGCGCGCGGCTAAACGCGACCCCTCTGACCGTGGGTAAGATAGTCGCGTGAACATCTTCGGTTTTGTAATCTCTTTGGCGCTCTTTGTCGGTGGAATTTACATGATGGGCGAAGCTTTTTATGTAGAGGGCCTCGAGTCGGTCGTCTTCATGGGCGGACTCCTCATCACGTGCCTCGGAGTATTCGTGCCGATTCACATCATGAAGCGCATCGATAGCTAATTGACCGTGGCGAGCTTTCTGAGTCGGCTCGCCCCTCTTGCGTTGACCCTCCGCGGGTCAAAGCGCATGTTTAGTGATCCGCAAAAAACTCTCAACAGGGTTGAGCAGCTTCGACTGCACCCCGCACAGGCCACACCGCCAGCATCCATCTCCCGTCACGTGGATGTCACTTCTCGCGTTGTTGACGGATGGACAGTATTCGACGTCTCCGCCCGCGCCGGCGCTAGCCCAGCCAAGGCACTCTTTCTTCACGGCGGTTGCTACGTCTTCGAGATTGATCCACTGCACTGGCGATTTGTTGCCAAACTCGTTCGCGAAACCGGCGTAACCATCAGTGTTCCGATCATGCCGCTTGCCCCAGCCGGGCAGGCATCCGTCGTTGTCGACAAAGTTGCCAACCTGGCGCAGTCGCTGATCGCCGAGGTGGGTGCCAGCAATGTCAGTGTGATTGGTGATTCATCCGGAGGTGGAATGGCGCTCGCGGTGGCGATGGAACTTCGCGACCGCAAACACGAACCGTTGCGGGCGATCGTCCTGTCGGCGCCGTGGCTCGACATCAGTGGGACTGACCCCAAACTGGCGGAGATCGCGCCAAGTGATCCCTGGCTGGCTGTGCCGGGAACTAAGGCAGCGGGAGCACTGTATCGCGCAGAATTGCCGGAATCTGACTGGCGCGTAAGCCCGATCCATGGCGAGCTAGCGGGCCTCGGTCCGATAACCGTGTTCACCGGAACGCGAGACATCGTGCACGCCGATGCACTTCGACTGCTCGAACAAGCAACCGAACAGGGCATTCAGATCGACTTCCATGTGGGGGAGGGAATGATCCACAACTATCCGATCCTGCCCATCCCTGAAGGGGCACAAGCTCGGGCAGTCGCAGCGACAGCTATTCGCTGAGCAGCCTCACAGAACCGCGTTAACGACTAAAGGCCGCCTCAAACGAGGCGGCCTTTAGTAGTGGAGGGGATACGGAGAATCGAACTCCGGTCATCAGTTTGGAAGACTGAGGCTTTACCATTAAGCTACATCCCCACTTGGCACCCGATCGTGCTGTGCGCCGAGGAATACTGTACCTGAAACCTGGCGAAGAACGAAGTCGAGACCGGCATAACTGAATTTCGCCGCCTATTTACTGGCAACAGCTGGGGGAGAACTGCTGATCTGCAGATCTCGTCAACATTCTGTTCTCGCTCAGGCTAGACTTGCCGAGGCCAATTGAGTACCGGCGCGATTTTCTGCGTCGCGGTCAGATCTATGTACGGCGCCCGGGGCGTAGCTCAGCTTGGTAGAGCGCTCGGTTTGGGACCGAGAGGTCGCAGGTTCGAATCCTGTCGCCCCGACGAATACACACAACGAATTACAGGAGTCCACAACGTGAAGACAACCGTTGAGAAGTTGAGCCCGACCCGCGTCAAGCTCAACATTTCGGTCACCCCAGAAGAACTCAAGCCGAGCATTGACCACGCGTACAGCCACATCGCATCGCAGGTCAACATTCCCGGTTTCCGCAAAGGCAAGGTTCCACCGCAGCTCGTTGACCAGCGCGTCGGCCGTGAAGAGATCCTCAACCACGCAGTGAGCGACAGCCTTGACGGTTTCTACCGCCAGGCCGTAACCGAAGAAGAGATTCGCGTTCTTGGTCGCCCCGAGGCAGACATTGTCACGTGGCCAGAGGTCAAGGACTTCAGCGGAGAACTTGTTCTCGCTATCGAGGTTGACGTTCGCCCCGAATTCGATCTTCCTGACTACGACAAGCTCACCCTCACGGTTGACGCTGTCGAAGCATCCGCGGATGACGTGAAAGACGAACTCGACACCTTGCGTGCTCGCTTCGGAACCCTCGTTACCGTTGATCGCCCCGCAAAGAAGGGCGACTTCGCTCAGCTCGACCTCGTAGCCAAGATTGGCGACACCGAGGTCGACTCCGCATCGAGCATTTCGTACGAGCTTGGCTCTGGCGAACTGATCGAGGGCATCGATGAGGCGCTCGACTCGCTCAGCGCCGGCGAATCGACCACCTTTGAGTCAGTTCTTCTCGGTGGAGACAACGAGGGCGAGACAGCAGTAATCAGCCTTTCACTGCTGACCGTCAAGGAGCGCGAGCTTCCTGAGGCAGACGACGACTTCGCCCAGATGGCCAGTGAGTTCGACACCATCAAGGAACTCAAGGCCGACCTCAAGGAGCAGGTCAAGCGCTCGAAGGCCTTCGGCCAGGGTGCAGCAGCTCGCGACCAGATCGTTGACGAACTGCTCAAGACTCTTGACATCCCCGTTCCCGAGAAGCTCGTTGAAGACGAAGTTCACCGTCACCTCGAGAACGAAAATCGCCTCGAAGACGACGAGCACCGCGCTGAGGTCGTTATCGCTAGCGAGAAGACTTTCCGTTCACAGATCCTCCTCGACTCCATCGTTGAGAAGGAAGAGATCAAGGTCAGCCAAGAAGAGCTCACCTCGTACCTCGTGCAGGGTGCTCAGCAGTACGGCATGGAGCCGGGCGAGTTCATCCAGGTTCTGGACAAGAACGGCCAGATCCCCGCAATGGTTGCCGAAGTTGCTCGCAGCAAGGCCCTCGCGGTCGTGCTCAGCAAGGCAAAGGTTGTTGACACCAAGGGCAAGACAGTAGACGTATCGGCATTCACCGCCGTCGCAAACGCTGACGTTGTCGAGGATGACGCTGCAGTAGAAGAAGCAGCAGACGAGTCCTAAAACACAGCTTCATACTCGTGGCCAGCTAGTTATCTAGCTGGCCACGAGTTCGTTAACGCGTAGTTTGTGATTAACCAGTGATGGTGTCGAGGAACAGCCGCGAGTAGCGTGCACCGTCGACTCCGAGAGCCACATCGATCCGGCGGAATAGCGGATCGCCAGCGCCCGACTGTTCATGACCGGCAGTTCTGTGGTCAACCACGGTCTGCCCCCGAGTAAGCGGATCGCCGAGACTAACTCGAACAGGCAAATTCGTGGTGCTCAGACCATCCGGATCGATTGCGGCGCACACCGCACCCGCGTCTCCGATGTCTCCATGGCCTTCGCCAACAACTCGAACCTCCCCACCCTTCACCGAGACAATGTGCTGGAGCAAGCGACCGGCTAACTGCGCTCCTGGTTCGGATGCCGCTGCAAGGTCCGCGATATCTGTGGGGGAAATCGTCACCGAGTAGAACACATCGAGACCATACATAGTGATGGGAACGCCAGAACTCAACACGATTTCGGCGGCCTCTGGATCGTGCCACGTGTTGAACTCGGCGACGGCTGTCGCGTTGCCAACGGAGGCCGAACCACCCATGAACACGATTCGTTCAACGTTGGCCAAAACTTCGGGATACATGCGCACCAAGAGGGCAATGTTGGTCATCGGTGCCAACGGAACCACAGTCACCGGGGTAGGGCTGGCAAGAATTTCGCGGCGCAAGAGTTCAACAGCATGCAGCGGCACAGTGCTGCGTGGTGAAGGCGCGAGGTTCAGGTCGCCAAGGCCGTCTGTGCCATGCACATGAGCGGCATGGTTAGCCTCGGCGAGCAGCGGGCGACTGGCACCCGCAGCGACCGGAACATCACCGGCGCCCGCGGCATCCAGTACCGCAAGCGTGTTCTTGACGACCTGTTCAAGGCTGGCGTTGCCTGCGACACACGTGACCGCACGCAGATTAACGTCGGGATGCCGCACAGCGACCATCAGGGCAAGGGCATCGTCAATGCCAGTATCAACGTCGAGAATCATTTGCTGCATGACGCAATGCTAACCGCGGCGGAGCTGCTTAATCAGCGACAAGTTCGGCCGCGTAGCCACGCACCGAGCGCGAGTAAATCGGCAGATAGTCAGCCAACGCCATCAGGGCAACCGCAGCCGCATGAGTTGCCTCTCCGCGACTGGTCAACGCGAGAGCGAGAAAGGCAGCAGAAGGCCCCGTCCACTCATCATCGGGATGCTCGTGCAATTGCTGCTCAAGCATCGCTATCGCCTCATCGATGCGACCGAGATTGCGCAGCGTGCTCGCCAACTGAATGATTGCGCGTGGCCGTAGCGCGACATCCAGCCCGTTTTCGAGCGCTCGACGATAGAGCGGTTCGGCTTCAGCTTCGAGGCCGGCATAGTCGCGAGCGCCTGCGGCCTCGAACAAAGCCTCGGCATCGTCACCATCGCGTTCGGCGACAAGCTCATCGATAGCGATGACAACATCGCCTTCTGCCATGGACTCCGCGTTGGACCAGATATCTGCGACTCGGTCGCGCCAGTTGTCATGCATTTTGTGAGCCTACAAGCACCGCTGAACGACGCGGTACTTTGCCTAGGGCGAACAAGCCAGAATCGGGACGCGTACTCGGATACATTCGTATCAAGCGATTACTGAAACGGAGCGCAACAATGGCCCAACCGGCATTGGTCTCAAGTGTTTTTGACCAACTCCTCAAAGATCGCATCATCTGGCTTGGCTCAGAGGTGCGGGACTCAAACGCGAACGAGATCTGTGCAAAGATCTTGCTGCTCGCGGCAGAGGACCCCAAGCGCGACATCTACCTCTACGTCAACTCACCCGGTGGATCTATCACCGCGGGAATGGCAATCTACGACACGATGAAGTTCGTACCGAACGACATCGTTACCGTCGGCATCGGCCTTGCCGCGTCGATGGGGCAGTTCCTGCTCTCATCCGGCACCAAGGGCAAGCGCTACATCACCCCGAACGCTCGTGTTCTCTTGCACCAGCCGTCGGGCGGATTCGGCGGAACCTCTGCTGACATTCAAACTCAGGCTGGCGTCATCCTCGATATGAAGAAGCGCATGGCTGAGCTCACTGCAGAGCAGACCGGCAAGAGCGTCGAGCAAGTGCTGATCGACAACGACCGCGACAACTGGTTCACGGCTCGTGAAGCGCTCGAATATGGCTTTGTTGACCACCTGCGCGAGTTCGCGTCCGACGTCGTAGGCGGCGGCGGAACCGAAGAGGGCGCATCCGACAACGACGCCACCAGCAAGAAGGACTAGCAATGACGAATTTCAACCTCGGAGCACACGCGCCCGCCGGCATTGGTCGTCCGGATGTCGATGCTCGCTACATTCTGCCGACGTTCGAAGAGCGCACGGCCTATGGCTACAAGCGTCAAGACCCGTACGCGAAGCTGTTCGAAGATCGCATCATCTTCTTGGGTGTGCAGATCGATGACGCCTCCGCCGATGACGTCATGGCTCAGCTTCTCGTTCTCGAGAGCCAAGACCCTGACCGCGACATCGTGATGTACATCAACTCGCCCGGTGGCTCGTTCACCGCGATGACGGCCATCTACGACACGATGCAGTACATCCGTCCCCACATCCAGACTGTGGTTCTCGGTCAGGCAGCATCTGCTGCCGCCGTGATCACCGCCGGTGGAACGAAGGGCAAGCGTCTCGCTCTGCCCAACGCTCGCATCATGATCCACCAGCCTGCTGGCGGTTCAGAAGGTGCAAGCCAGGCTTCGGACATCGAGATCCAGGCTCGCGAGATCCTGCGCATGCGTACGTGGCTCGAAGAGACCCTGTCGCACCACTCGAACCGTACGCCCGAACAGGTCAACAAGGACATCGAGCGCGACAAGATTCTGAGCGCCGCTGACGCTGTCGAGTACGGTCTTATCGACCAGGTACTCACCAGCCGCAAGACGTTGCCGGCGATCACAAGCTAGCGAACTCAATGCAGCGCTAGCGGCTTCGGCCTATAGCGACTGTGCAGCACTGAGGCGGTCATCCGAATTGTGGATGACCGCCTCAGTCAGTTAATCGCCGGAGTCATCAGCCTTCTTGCGTCTCGCGGAGATGAGGAAGATCGCAACGCCAGCAACAAGCACCAAAGTAATCGCGGCAGCAATCAGCACAACCGTCGACGCATCGAGCGTGGGGCTCGCATCAGTACTCTCGTTTTCAGAGTGTGTCTGGTCTGGTCCCGGTGCAGCCTCGTCGAGGGTTCCGCCACCGCACGCGGGGGGAGTGGTGAGCCCCCTAGAGATTGTTTGGCTGGAATCGGGCTGCCAGTCGAATCCGACCTCTCCAGAGATCGTGTGACCATCTGCGGAGACAACCTGCCACTGCATTAGATAGTCGCCAGCCTCCCCGAGCGTGGCGCCGGTAGAGAGCGTTGCATCACGGATGGCGAAACATCCGTCACCGAAGTACTCTCCCGATTCGTTAGTGATCTGGATGGCGAAGCCGCCAGCATCGCCGGAAAGGTCGAGCAGAGTGTCGTTTGTGGTCACGGAAAATTCCGTAGGCAACTCAGTGACGATCGCACCCTCTTCAGGATTGCTCGTGACTAGGTAGTTATGTGCGTACGCGGGCGCGGCCACGAGCAGCATGAGCGCTGCAATCATGGCCGCGCTGAGCGCAGCGCCGGTGCGGGTAATTCGACGCATCTGTGGAGCTACTTGCTGGTGGGGCGACGGAAAGCGAAGGCCAAGACCAGCGCTGCGAGTCCAGCAACGAGTCCAGCAATTCCGAGACCGCGCGCGACAGGATCACTGCTGTTCGCAGCTGCAGCGTTGTTACTCGCTGCCGCGTCATCGTGGCTGTCATCGCCGCCGTGCGTGTCTTCGTCAGTCGCAGCAGCATCGTGATGGCCAACCGGCTCGTCGTTGATGTAGAGCACCGGGGCAGGCTTCTCCGCGCCCTCTTCGGTTCCGCTCCAGCTAACGACTGAACCATCGGTGTACGTCTGGTCTGCCGTGAGTACGACGCTGCCGACGTCGGGGATGGGACCGAGTGAGACGGGCAGGAGTAGGAGCGCGCCGTCGCCGAGTTCTGAGCCAGCCTGAGCAGTCCAAATGATCGACGTCACAGCTTCGGTGATTTCGCTTTCGCCGACCATGACGGGTTCGGGAAGTTCGCTGCGCACAAGCTCGGCGTCCCAACCGGGAACCGGAACAAAGCGCACACTCGTGAAGGGCGTATCGGTGGGCAGTTTGAGCTCTACCTGGTTAGTTTTTTCGGTTTCTGACTCATTCGGCACCTTAACGGTGATGAGCGCGTACGAGCCAGCTTCGGCTTGCCCGGGTTCGATCGATACGTGTGCGATCGCGGCCAACGGGGCCGCAATAGCCAGGGTTGCGCCTGCCGCGAGGGCGAGGGCAGATTTCGTGAAGGCAGCTTTAGTCAAAATAGTCATTTCGTTCTCTCTGAAGGGTCGCAAGTATGCGACAAAAGTAAGGGGATGCTGTGCGGGCTAAGCCGCTGTGGTCGCGGCAGGTGGGCCGCGATAGCGCATCGTTGAGAGAAAACGGGTGGCAAAGCGCGCGAGATGAAGCGGTTGCTCAGGTCGGGGAACCGGAGCTGTTCGCACTGTGATCGCGACAACCGGTGTGAGTAGCCGTGCCAGGAACAACCGTGCCGTTGTCAGAAGCCCCCAGAAAGCGACCTCCGCGTAACGGACCATGACGATCGTGACAACGGCAGCACCAAGGTGGGAGAGTGACATGACCGAACTGGCGCTCTGAGTAACAGAGCTGAAGTTCACGGTCATTGCCGACATGTCATGGCCCGCAATTCCCTCAGGCGCGAGCATCGTACTAAAGAGTGCGTGGTACATGGCTTGGCTGGCAATGATCGCCACGGTCAGTCGTGCAAGTGAGACAGTGCGACCGGCGAGCAATGTGCACACCGCGACAGAGATCACGAGCGACACGGCCATTCCGAACAGCGACGGGGAAACCCCGCCAGCTAGGAGATGGGAGAGGGCTGCGGCAAGTGTGGCAAAGAAGGCTGCCGCACTTCCACGAAGCACGCGCATTGCACGGGTATGCATGGGGCTCCTTCTCTCAGTTGCATCGAACTCGTTAAGCCTAGTTCGTATCCGGAGCCAGATTCGCTTGGTCGGTCACCCGGTGGCTAGTGGCCGGGCCTCGACGCGCCGAAACGCCGCCCGTAATGGTGACGGAGACTGACCCAAAATCGGGTTAGGCTCGTAATCAAGGTATTTACTCAAGGAGAGGAACCGGCATGGCCCGAATTGGGGAAAGCGCGGACCTGCTCAAGTGTTCCTTCTGCGGCAAAAGCCAAAAGCAGGTTCAGCAGTTGATTGCCGGTCCCGGCGTCTATATCTGCGACGAGTGCGTAGATCTCTGCAACGAGATTATTGAAGAACGCCTGGCTGAAGCCGGCGAAGAGGCGTCGAGCGAATTCGACCTGCCTAAGCCTCGCGAAATCTACGCGTTCCTTGAGGAATACGTCATCGGCCAGGAGGCCGCCAAGCGCGCCCTCTCCGTTGCCGTCTACAACCACTACAAGCGCGTTCGCGCCCGCAACACCATCACTTCTGCTGACGCTGTTATCGACGATGTCGAGATCGCTAAGTCCAACATCCTGCTCATCGGCCCAACCGGTTGCGGCAAGACGTACTTGGCGCAGACTCTGGCCAAGCGACTCAATGTTCCCTTCGCTGTTGCGGATGCCACGGCTCTGACCGAAGCAGGCTATGTCGGCGAGGATGTTGAGAACATTCTCCTCAAGCTCATTCAGGCAGCTGACTACGACGTCAAGCGTGCCGAGACCGGCATCATCTACATCGACGAGATCGACAAGATCGCCCGTAAGGCAGAAAACCCCTCCATCACTCGAGACGTATCGGGTGAGGGCGTGCAGCAGGCGCTGCTCAAGATTTTGGAAGGCACTGTCGCCTCTGTTCCCCCACAGGGTGGCCGCAAGCATCCTCACCAAGAGTTTATTCAGGTCGACACGACCAACGTGCTCTTCATCGTTGCCGGCGCTTTTGCTGGTCTCGAAGAGATCATCTCCAATCGCGCAGGCAAAAAGGGCATCGGCTTCGGTGCGCCGCTCCACAGCAAGGGTGACGACGTCAACCTCTTCGGTGAGGTGCTGCCGGAAGACCTCCATAAGTTCGGACTCATTCCCGAGTTCATTGGTCGACTGCCCGTCGTGACGACGGTGACCCAGCTGGACCAGGTCGCTCTCATGGATATCCTTACGACGCCGAAGAACGCGCTCGTGCGTCAGTACCAGCGCATGTTCGAGATTGACGGAGTTGAGCTCGAATTCGAGCATGACGCCTTAGAGTCGATCGCTGACCTCGCCGTGCTTCGTCAGACCGGCGCGCGCGGACTGCGTGCGATTCTTGAAGAAGTACTTGGTCCGATTATGTTCGACGTGCCGTCAGACGAAACCGTCGGCCGCGTTATCGTCACCAAGGCTGCAGTACTCGAGAATGCCGCACCGACGATCATCCCGCGCGAGATTATGCGCGAAGAGAAGTCAGCCTAACTCGCAAGTTTTCTAGAGTTCATTCTCCGGAGTTCATTCTCCGGTAGCGACTGGAAGAGTGCTGGGCAGTCGGCGCTAAATAATGCTGCATGCGCACGGTTCCTGACGGCGAGAGCCTTCCCGTAAGTACTCCTTCGCACCGCTCGCTGCTCCTCCTGCTCTATTGGGAGTTCTCTTGGCGTGCCCAAGCGTTAAGGGCACAACTCATAAGCCTGCGACACCCTCACGGCGCCCTATTTTCGTTTCGGTGGTCTCGAACCGTTGACAATCTCCTTTACTTAATTCTATAGTTTGTTTAGTCCTGAACTAAGGGGAACCAATGGCGCTTCGACCGATGGCACGCACCGACGTAAACCGATCAGCAATCCTTGCTCATCTCGGTGCACACGGCCCGGCCTCTCGAGCAGAGCTCGCACGAACGCTGAGCCTCTCACCGGCTTTGATGACCCAACTCACGAAAGACCTTCTGAACGACGGGCTGCTCAGTGAGTTGGAACATCAGCCATCGCAAGGTGGACGCCCGGCGCGCATGCTCGGCCTTGTGTCGAGCGCGGGGCGAGCGGTCGGTGTGAAAGTTGCCTCCGATCACGTCGCCTTCGTCGAAGTGGGAATCGATGGATCACTGCTGCGCACGGCGAGCGAACCATTCGATGCAGCGTCAGCCACCATGCTCACAACCCTTGCCGGCCTACTGCGCGCATTCATTGCCGGAGGTTCCGAAGCACCGCTGCTCGGCATCGGAGTCGGAGTTCCCGGTGCCGTTGACTCGCAGGCTGAAGGTGTAGTCAGCTCTACCCAGCTGAAGTGGAACAACGTTCCCATCGGCGCCACTCTTCGGCGTGAACTTGGAATGCCCGTTCTGGTCGAAAACAACGTCAACGCCCTCGCGATGGCTGAACGGCTCTATGGTCTCGGGCGCCGTCATCGCAACTTTCTCGCCGTCACAATCGGAACCGGTGTCGGTGCAGCAATAGTCGTCGATGGGGGAATAGTCCGCGGTTTCGGAGGAGGCGCCGGTGAAATAGGACATTTTCCTGTTCGCGACAACGGCCCACTCTGTAGCTGTGGCAATACCGGATGCCTCGAAACTTTCGTGTCCGAATCTGCCCTGGTCGCCACAGCCAGAGACCGCGGCGTCATCGCAAGCACCGCGGGAATCACTGCGCTTCGCGATGCTGCGGATCAGGGGAACGCTGAAGCGATCGCCGTGTTCGGCGAAGCTGGCCACCTGCTGGGGCGCGTAATTGCCGGACTCGTGCATGTAATTGACCCTGAGATTGTGATCCTCCTCGGAGAAGGCACCGCTGACTGGCACCACTGGTCCTTCGGATTTGAACCGGCCTTCCGTGCGGCACTTATCCCGTCCCGTCGTGGTATTCCCGTTGCTGTTGAGACTTGGCAGGATGCCAGTTGGGCACAAGGAGCCGCCACCCTCGTGCTTGCCACCCCGTTCGATGCAGAAGGTATCGCCGGGGAACAAGGAGACTTGGTTCGCCAACGTCTGGTCCAGCAGGCATCGCCACCGGAGCGCGCCTAATGGCTATACCAACCGTATTGAGTGCGACACCGACCCCTGACTCCCCGGCAATACGGCTGCGGAGCTCAGCTCTTCGGAGAAGACGGCCCCGAGCATCCGCTGGCTACGTGCTTACCGTTCTTGCATTTCTCCTGCCCAGCGCCATTCCGCTAGTGCTCTTCGTACTCGGCCCAATGCTTGCTGCAGCGTGGATCAGCTTCACCGAGTGGAATCTCATCACGCCAATGGAATTTATTGGCTGGGCTAACTACCAGTCGCTGCTTGCCGACGAGCGCACCGCCGAAGTCTTTCTGCACACCATTCAGTACATCGCAGGCTACTTACCCCTCGTCTACATTGGCGGGCTCGCACTAGCACTCGCACTGAACCGTGCGCTCAAAGGCCGTTCGCTCTGGCGCGGCATCTACTTTCTGCCCGTCGTAACCAGCTGGATCGCCGTCGCCATCGTGTGGCGTTGGTTGCTCAATCCCAACAACGGAGTCGTCAACCTGGCCCTGGGCTGGTTCGGAATTGATGGCCCCGGCTGGTGGACCGATCCCGACTGGGCAATGATCTCGATCATCCTCGCCAGTGCGTGGAAAGACCTTGGATTTGTGATGGTTATCTTGCTCGCCGGTCTTCAGTCGATCAACCCTGACCTGTACGACGCAGCAAAAGTTGACGGCGCCGGTGCATGGAGTCGACTGAAGAACGTCACGATCCCCATGCTGAGCCCGAGCAGTTTCTTCGTCGTCGTCATCTCACTCATCAACGGCTTCCAAGTGTTTGATCAGGTCTACGCAATGACCGGTGGTGGACCGGGTGGATCCACTCAAGTAGTGGTTCAACAGATCTACGACCTGACGTTCCGCTACGGGGCCGCAGGCGAAGCCTCCGCCCTCTCATGGTTGCTGTTCATCGTGATTCTCGGCGTAACAGTGATTCAAATTATTGGACAGAAGAGGTGGGTGCACTATGCATAATTCACAGCGCGTTCGCCCTAAATCGATTGCATTACACGTCGTTGTCATCGTGGGCGCTGTGGCAATGTTCTTCCCGTTCTTGTGGACCTTCATCACCTCCATCACGCCAGGTGCAGGTTTTTCGATTGCTCCGCAGCTCTGGCCAGAAAACCCCTCATTTGAGGCGTACCAAACGCTCTTTACCGAGCGACCCTTTGCGCGAGTTATCGCCAACAGCGTCGGGCTCGCCCTTGTGACAACCGTGGTGCAACTGTTCACAAGCGCTACAGCCGCCTATGCCTTCAGTCGATTGCCATTTCGTGGGCGCGGCGTCGTGTTCGCTATCTACCTGGCAACCATGATGATCCCGCTGCAAGTGCTTATCGTTCCCCTATTTGCCGAGCTAAAAGCCTTCGGGTTGCTGAACACCTACCTAGGAGCGCTCTTGCCGACGTTTGCTAGCGCCTTCGGCATCTTCCTGCTGCGGCAAGCCATCAACCAGGTTCCACGCGACCTAGATGAAGCAGCGACGCTTGACGGAGCCGGGCACTTTCGAGTGTTCACCCAGATCGTCCTTCCGAACATTCGCCCCGCGCTCGCAACGCTCACAGTCTTTGCTTTCATGAGCAGTTGGAACGCGTTCCTCTGGCCGCTCGTTGTGCTTCGTTCACCCGAACTACAGACACTGCCGATCGCACTCGCCGGACTACAAGGTCAGTACACCACCGCGTGGGATGTCGTGATGGCCGGCTCAGTCGTGAGCATCCTGCCGATGCTCGCGCTCTACATTTTCGCCCAGAAATACATCATTCAGGGCGTCGCAAGCTCAGGGATCAAGTAGGCCCCGGGACACCAGAGATCCATTCATCACCTGACATCAAAGGAGATATCTAGCATGAAACGTTCACTACTTGCTGCGGGAGGCATCCTCGGCGTCTCGGCACTGCTGCTGAGTGCGTGCGCCACGAAACCCGCGAGCAGCGACGACCCGGTAACGATCACCTATTCAAACTTCACCTCATCAGGAGGAAACGAAGAGAACCTGCAAACGATCATTGATGCGTTTGAAACAGACAACCCCAACATCAAGGTCGAGGTGACGACGTTGCCCTACGGCGACTACTTCACGACCCTGCAAACCGACCTCGCCGCCGGCACCGTCGCGGATGTCGTAGACACGAACTACGACTTCTTCCCGCAGTTGGCTTCGAGCGGTTCGCTCGCCCCACTCGAAGTCACCAACCCCGACTCCTACCGCGAATCGCTCATCGATGCCTACTCGGTCGATGGCACGAGTTATGGGCTGCCGAGCTCATTCTCCGACGTAGTGCTCTACTACAACGCTGATCTGTTCGACGCCGCCGGGCTCGACTACCCGACAAGCGACTGGACCTGGACTGATGAAATGGCAGCGGCAGAGGCGCTCACCGATTCAGCAACAGGAACCTGGGGAGATCACCAACCGGTGTCGTTCTATGAGTTCTACAAAGTGCTCGACCAGAATGGCGCATCGTTCTTGAGCGATGACGGTACATCGGTCGCGTTTAACACTCCGGAGGGCATTGAGGCTGCCGAATGGCTCACCTCAAAGAGTGGCACTGTCATGCCAACCATCGAAGAAGGTCAAGGCACCGCCGACTTTGACACCAACCTCTTCCTCGAAGGCAAACTGGGAATGATGCACTCCGGCATCTGGGTCTTCGGGGCGCTGGCTGATGCACCATTCACGTGGGACATTGCGGTCGAGCCAGGAAACACTCAGCAGGCCAGCGCAGTGTTCTCGAACGCGGTCGGTGTTTCTGCAGCATCCGATCACATCGCAGAGGCAAGCGCTTTCGCTGAATTCTTGACCTCATCACAGACGATGATTGACGTGCGTTTGGACACCGGTTGGGAGTTGCCTCCCACGAGCGATGAAGAACAGCTCGCCGTATACCTGACCAAGGACACTCCGGCCAACCGTCAAGCAGTGTTCGACTCGCTTGACTCGATTGCGCTCACCCCGCTTGTCGAGAATGGCCAGCAGGAGATGCAAGACATCGTCACCGAGGAACTGATTGAGGCGCAGGCTGGCCGCAAGTCAGTGGCTGATGCTCTCGCCAGTGCTGAAGAAAGAGTCAACGCAGTAATCGGATAGCACTTCTCTCGAGTGAGGCCCACCCCGTTCACGTGAGTGTGGGCCTCACTCCCAGCTGGCCCAGGAGGGCACGTAATGACTTCACCCACCGACGACGAGTCTCTCGCGTCGCTCGCGGCTCACAGCGTCACACTGATCGCGACGCTGCAGCACCCCACCGGTGCGTACCCCGCGAGCCCCACCTTCTCAGCGTATGCCGGCTATTCGTGGTTTCGCGATGGGGCATTCATCGCAGACGGGATGTCGGCGGCGAACGCTGTCGACTCGGCGTCCCAGTTTTTTGACTGGTGCGAAACAATTCTTCTCGATCGTTGTACCCAGATTGACGCGATCGAGCTTGCCGAGGCAGCCGGAAGACCGCTCGCTAATTCTCAGATGCTTGCCACTCGCTTCACTTTCAACGGTGGTGAAGGCAACGACGACTGGTGGGACTTCCAAACGGATGGCTTCGGCACGTGGGTGTGGGCGGCTGTAGCGCATGCGCAACGGCACGGTCTCAGTCTCGAACGCTGGAGAAGGGGCATCGAATTGTCGGTGCGTTATCTTCTGGCCACCTGGCAGCGCCCCTGCTTCGACTGGTGGGAAGAGCACGAATCCGAGCGCCATGTCTCGACGCTGGGATGCGTCGTAGCCGGGTTGAGCGCGGCCGCTGACTCTGGGGTACTCGCGTCAGAGTGGCAAACACGGGCACGGCTCGCTGCCGCAGAAGCTCAGGACCTCATTCAGCGTGAGGGCATTCGTGATGGTCACTTGGTCAAGTGGTTGGGGTCTGATGCAGTCGACGGATCACTCGCCGCGCTCATCGCTCCACTCGGAGTAGTTGATGGCACTTCGTCTGTTGCGTCGCAAACTGTGGCGCGCATCATGGCCAAACTGGCAGTGAACGGGGGAGTGCATCGCTATCTCGACGACACTTTTTATGGCGGTGGACAATGGCCGCTGCTCAGTTGCATGGTCGGCCTCGCATACTCTGCCGGAGGCGACTCCGCACGAGCTCGCGAACAATTGGAATGGGCTGCCACGACCGTAACGGCTGAAGGGTTCTTGCCGGAACAAGTCGATGACCACCTTCTCGCCCCGACGCGGGTTGCAGAGTGGCTCGAACGCTGGGGAACCGTTGCCACACCCTTGCTGTGGAGCCATGCCATGTTCGTGCGGCTAGCCGTGGAGATTGGCGTTTACGTGCCGCCAGTGGCAACCGAACCAGCACACGAAACTACTGAACGACACCACGGAAATGAAAGAGAGACTGTCTAGTGCTGAGACATCGACCACGAGGCTCGGGTCACCCATATTCGGTTGATACAGAACAGCGTCAGCCGGTAATCCCCATCGAAGGTGATGACCTTCGTCTGGGAGTGCGCGCGACCTCCGACGTTGACGAAGTAACCCTCGAGTGGCACGACGGCGAATCGATTACCGAGCATCCACTCGAGCGGGTTCAACAGCGTTCACGGGGACAGGCCGTTGACGGCGGCCACTTAGCGTCTGCTCAGGCCAAACTGGCGCGGGCCAGCACCGGCTTCGCGGTAGCAGTCAGCACCATAGGGGCGGGGGCTTCCTACCGCTACCGGTTCGTTGGAGGCCCACGCTCCTCACCACGCTCGCAGTCCACACGGTGGTTCTCTGTTCGAGCATCGGGTTGGCAGAGTGCGCCAGACTCCCGTGTTGCCGTGGATGCCGCTGCCGGGCTTGTTGCCGGCAGCGTTAGCGTGCTCACTGACGGGCACGGAATCGCGAGAGTGCGATTCGCTTTGGCTCTTGAAGCTGGAGAGCACGTGTCTGGCTTTGGCGAGCGCTTCGACTCTCTTGACCATCGCGGGACGAGTCTCGACTCAGTGGTCTTCGAGCAGTACAAGTCGCAGGGCGCCGAACGCAAAACATACCTTCCGATGCCTTTCGCTCATGTCGTTGGCGGGCGCGGTTGGGGCTTTCACGTGCGGACGAGTCGCCGGGTGTGGTTCGACGTGGCGGAAAGCGATTCTGAGTTGCTCTGGATCGAGGCAGAGCTTGACGCGGTCGATGATGACGCCGAGGTGCTCACCGTCGGCGGCTATGACGGCAGTCCCGCTCAGGTGCTCAACCAATTCCTGGCCGAAGTCGGGAGACCGGAAGTGTTGCCGAGCTGGGTCCACCGGTTGTGGGCCAGCGGCAATGAGTGGAACACTCAAGCCGAAGTCATGCGTCAGATGGATGCCCATCGTGAGCACGGCATCCCGGTCGGTTGCGTCGTTATCGAAGCGTGGAGTGACGAAAGTACCTTCACGGTGTGGCGGGATGCGCAATACACGCCGACCCCCGACGGCGCACCACTGGCCCTTACTGACTTTAGGTTCCCCGCCGAGGGTGCCTGGCCCGACCCGAAGGCCATGATTGATGAGCTGCACGATCGCGACGTTCGCGTGTTGTTGTGGCAGATTCCCCTGATCAAGATGCGTCCCCATCCGGTGGGGCAAGCCCGTTTCGATGCCGATGCCGCAGTGGCAGAGGGCGTGCTTATTCAGGATGAGGACCCTCGCGGTGCGCTCAAGCCGTACCGCAATCGCGGTTGGTGGTTTCCGCTCTCTCTGATGCCGGACCTCACAGATGACCGATCCGCTCGCTGGTGGACGGAGAAGCGTCGCTACCTCGTCGAAGACATGGGCGTCGATGGTTTCAAGACTGATGGCGGCGAACATGCGTGGGGCTCCGAGTTGCACTATCGCGATGGGCGTCGCGGCGACGAAAAGAACAACACATTTCCCGTGCACTACGCGCGGGCCTACGGAGACCTGTTGCGGCGAGCAGGCAAAGCGCCGGTGACATTCTCTCGAGCAGGCTACACGGGATCTCAGGCGCACGGCGCTTTTTGGGCCGGCGACGAGAACTCAACCTGGGATGCATTCCGTTGGTCGTTGTTCGCTGGTCTCAACGCAAGTGCGAGTGGGATTCTCTATTGGGGGTGGGACTTGGCTGGGTTTAGCGGAGACGTACCAACGGCGGAACTGTATGTGCGCTCCCTTGCCGCAGCTGCGTTCGTCCCGATCATGCAATACCACTCAGAGTTCAACCATCACCGTTCGCCGAGTAGAGACCGAACACCCTGGAATATTGCCGAGCAGTCAGAAAACCCCGCAGTGCTCTCAATGAGTCGCTCGATTGTTGAATTGCGCGAACGCCTTGTCCCGTACCTTGCTGCGGAGAGCGAGTGGGCGGTAGCCAACGGGACAAACGTGATGCGTCCATTGTTCTTTGACTGGCCTCAGGATGAACGACTCTGGAAGCAACCCTTGCAGTGGATGCTGGGGCGAGACATTCTCGTTTCACCCGTCACCGAAGAGGGCGCCCGTGAGCACTCGACAATGCTTCCCGCTGGTGACTGGGTTCACGCCTTTAGCGGCGATCCCGTTGAGGAAGCGGCAACCGATACTCGAACAGTGCCGTGGGACGAGGTTCCCGTCTACGTGCGTGCAGAAGCGTGGCAGCGTTTAGCGGCCACATTTAACGGGTAGTGCGCGGATCGATGATCCTGAGGGCGACCGCGTCCGGTAATGGAGCCTCAGCAAGATTCGGGTAGTGCTGAGTCAGGATCGCCCTCAGGGCATCGTGCTAGATGACATCTAAGTGTCGGGGTGCGCTAGGCGCAACCGGGACTATTGTGCCCTGTTCGGGTGGTTTGCGAAAGAGTTTCAGCAATTTTTGTTGAGCACGCACAATGATCGTGCGTTGGTGGGCTGAATAGCCTGCATATATCGTCGAAACGTCCGCAACTGTTGCTTCGATCGAGGCGGAGTCTGAAGCATGCGCAACGGACTCCGCTCCGACGAAAGGGTTCTAGCTCAGCCCGCGACGATTCAGCAGAGGCTGCAGTTCGGCGTCACGACCGCGGAAATCGCGGAATGCTTCGAGTGGATTCTTCGAGCCGCCGACACCGAGAAGTTTCGATCGAAAGCGGTCGCCATTGGCTCGCGTGAGCCCGCCATTTTCGGTGAACCACTCAACAGTGTCGGCATCCAACACTTCGCTCCAAATGTAGGAGTAGTAGCCAGCATCGTAGGCAGAGTTTGCGAAGATGTGCTGAAAGTAGGTGCTTGAATAGCGCGGAGGTACCGCAGCATTGTCGAGGCCGACCGCAGCTAGCGCCTGCGCTTCGAAAGCGGCAACATCAGTCACGTCATCGTCGGCGCCAATGCGGTGCCAGGCTTGGTCGATGAGGGCAGCAGCCAGGTACTCACTCGTGAGGAACCCTTCGTTGAAAGCAGCGCTCGCGTGGATGCGTTCGACGATCTCGCGTGGCATTGATTCACCGGTCTGATAGTGCTTGGCGTAGTTGTCGAGCACCTCGGGCCAGAGCATCCACATTTCGTTTACCTGACTGGGGAATTCAACGAAGTCGCGGTAGGTGTTTGTGCCTGAGAACTTCGGGTAGGTCACTCGAGCGAACAGCCCGTGCAATGCGTGCCCGAATTCGTGAAAGAGCGTGTTCACTTCGTCATAGGTCAGCAGGGTGACTTCGCCAGCCGCAGGCTTAGGCACATTGAGGTTGTTGGTCACAATGACCGGATGCCCGAGCAGATCCGACTGCGAAATGAGCGAGTTCATCCACGCCCCACCGCGCTTCGAATCACGCGTGTACAGATCAAGCGTGTACAGGCCAACCTCGGTGCCGTCCTCGTTCGTGACCTCAAAAATGCGAACGTCTGGGTGGTACGCCGGAAGGTCATAGCGCTCACTGAATGTCACGCCATACAGCTTGGTCGCGGCAAAGAACACACCATCACGCAGCACGCGCTCTGCCTCGAAGTATGGGCGCATCTGGGTGGTATCGACGCTGTATTGTTCGGCCCGAACTTTCTCCGAGTAGTAAGCCCAATCGGCGGCGGTCACCTCAGTGTGAGCCAGCTTCTCGAGCGCAGCATGTTCTTCACGAGCATTGCGGGCAGCAGCCGGTGCGAGCTTTCCGAGCATGTCTGCCACGCGCTGCGGGTTCTGCGCCGTCTCGTCGGCCGTAACCCATGCCGCATGACTCTCAAAGCCCAACAGTGCCGCCCGCTGAGAGCGCACCTTGGCGATCTCAAGAACCAGAGCACGGTTATCGAAATCCCCACCCCGAATACCGCGGGCTCGTGACGCTGCCAAAACTCGACCGCGCACGTCCGCATTGTGCAAGACAGACAAGTGAGGCTGGTTGGTTGGCAGAATCAGAGTGATCAGGTACTTGCCGGTGAGACCACGATCTGCTGCAGCACTCGCGGCAGCAGAAATTTCTGACGCATCGAGACCGGCGAGTTCTTCAGCACTATCCACAACGATCGCAAGATCATTGGTGTCGGCGAGCAGGTTCTTCTCAAACCTCGTCGTCAAGCTCGACAGCCGGGAGTTGTATTCGCGCAAGGTGGCCTTGGCCTCGTCGTCGAGACCAGCGCCTGAGAGCGTGAACTCTGTGAAATAGCGTTCGACGAGGTAGCGCGCTTCGGCATCCAGCGTGCTGGAATCAAGGCCATCGTGAATATGGCGGATGCGCTCGTAGAGTTCGCTGTTGAGGCTAATGGCGTCGCGATGAGCAGCAAATTTCGGGGCAATGACCTCTTCAAGAGCATCCGTCGCCGCGTTGCTGTCGGCCGAGGTCTTATTGAAGAAGACAATCGCGGCACGCTCAAGCAGTTGACCACTTTTCTCCAAAGGAATCATCGTGTTTTCGAAGGTCGGCGAATCAGTCTGAGAGGTTATCGCCGCTATCTCCTCAAGCTGCTGCGCCATGCCTTTCTCGAACGCGGGAGCGTAGTGCTCATCCTCGATATCGGCGAACGGTGGCATACCAAAGGGCAGCGTGCTGGGCTCAAAGAAAGGATTGGTCATACATCCACCCTATTCTCGGAGTATGACTAGAGAGCGCTACACCCACGGCCATCACGAAAGTGTTCTCAAATCGCACACGTGGCGAACCATCGCAAACTCTGCGGCATACCTCGAGCCACACCTGCAGCCAGGGCTCTCGCTTCTCGATATTGGCTGCGGGCCAGGCACAATAACGACGGAGTTTGCCAAGGGACTCGCCCCTGGCACGGTTGTTGGGTTGGATGCCGCTCCCGCAGCGATAGAAAAAGCCTCGGCCTTCACCGCCGACAACCTCAGTTTCGTCGTCGGTGACGCCTATGCGCTGCCATTCGACGACAACAGTTTCGATCTCGTGCACTCGCATCAGACTCTGCAGCATCTTGGCGACCCGGTCGCGGCGCTCGGAGAAATGAAACGTGTTGCCAAGCCGGGTGGGCTCATCGCGGTGCGCGATGTCGACTATGCGGGCGTCATCGCTTATCCCGAATTGCCGGGGCTCCGAGTCTGGGCTGACCTCTATGACTCAGTGCACCGCAGTAACGGGGGCGAGCCGAACGCGGGCCGGCGCCTGAAGGCCTGGGCGCTGGAGGCGGGGCTCACCGATCTCACCGTGACGGCATCCGTCTGGAACTTTTCCGACGCCCCTGACCGTGAATGGTGGGGCAGCATGTGGGAGGCGCGAGTGTTGGAATCGGCTTTTGCCGAGGATGCACTGAGCAAGTCGCTCGCCACACACGAGGTGTTGCAGCAGATAAGTGCTGCGTGGCGCGAGTGGGCAGATTCGCCAGACGCGTGGTTGGCAATGCCGCACGGTGAGATTCTCGCGAGAGTGTGATCTCACCGGCGGCCGTGCGGCTGCTAAAGCGACTAGGTGTGCGCTGCGACTAGGTGTGCGCTGCGATTAGTTCGCGGGTTGTTCTACTGTGACGTCTCCGTCAGCGGCTTGGCGCACGATGGTGCCGTCGTCGAGTTCGGCGACAGGGCGCGATTCAAGCCACGTGAGCGTCCAACGCCACGCACTCGTGTCGAGGTGGGCGATTTCTGATTCAACGCCCGTGATTGCTTCGCGCATTGCCGCGTCGAGGCGCTCGGGAGCAGGTTCGCCCACTGACCATCGTGTGCCGAGCTGCATTAAACGTTCTTTTCGTAGAGGATCCACGACGTGCGGTCTGCGACCTTGTCGTAGAGGCGCTTGGCGCTGTCGTTTTCTTTGTTGGTGATCCAACGAAGTTTTCCGCCACCATCTTCTGCCGCGCGGGCAGCGATGTCGTCGATGATTGTTCCAGCAACGCCAGCACCGCGGTGCTCAGGATCAACGTAGAGGTCGTCCATGAACCAGCCCCACGACGCGGTGAAAGTGTCTGGCAGGCGACGGTAGAGGCCGAAAGCGGCGATGTCACCGGGGTTAGGGCGGTCCTCGGGAGAGACAGCAACAACAGCGTTTAGTTGCGCCGAGTCATCCATGAGCCATTCCCACACGCCCTGAACGATTTCATCCGTGAACTCAGTGTCGTAGAACACGCCGTACTTGACGAAGTGTGCTTTCCACTGCTCAAAATCATCTTCTTGGATGTCGCGGATGGTGTACGAAGGCTTCTCTGAGTTCGTCATTCATTCAACAATACGCGGTTTTGGGGTTCGACGCCGAACTCGACGCCGAACCCTCCGTTGACCGCTAGGCGGAAGCTTCGGGTGCAGCTTCAACGAGAACGATGTCGCGGACCTCGATCTCGTCGGCCTCAACAATCGTGAGGTCGTGGATGCGGCCCACAGCCTTCAGATCGTCAATAGCGGCTGCGATCAGGGCTGGGCCTGCCAACGTTGCCGTGCTTACTTCGGTCTTCTGGGATGCCTTTGCATCGGTCTTGGCGCGACGAATGCTGATGAGTGCTTGGCTGACGGCCGAGAACAGTCCGGTCGGTTCTGCCGTTACGCCCAATTCGTCTGCTGTCGGCCACGTCGCCGTGTGAACGGAGGTGTCGTGCGTCCAGCGCCACACCTCTTCTGTTGCGAAGGGGAGGTAGGGGGCGAAGAGTCGCAAGAATACGTCGATCGCGGTGTGCAGGGCGCGGTTGGCGCTCGCTTGAGCTTCGGGGGTTCCGGCGCCATAGGCGCGTTCTTTCACGAGCTCGAGGTAGTCGTCACAGAAGGTCCAGAAGAACTTCTCCGCGACTTCGAGGGCCTTGGCATGGTCGAAGTTCTCGAGCGCCGTGGTCGCCTGTGACACTACCGAAGCAAGCTCGGCAAGCATTTCGAGGTCGAGGGCTTCGGTCACAACGGCACCGGAATCGGCAGCAACACCGGCAGGAGCGGGAAACGAGTACACAAACTTCGAGGCGTTCAGAACCTTGATCGCGAGACGGCGACCGATCTTGATCTGCTTCGGGTTCTGCGGATCGAACGCTGCGTCAGTACCGAGGCGACTGGATGCTGCCCAGTAACGCACCGCATCCGAACCGTGGTCATCGAGCATGCCCTTGGGGGTGACGACGTTGCCCTTGGACTTCGACATCTTCTTGCGGTCAGGGTCGACGATGAAGCCGGAGATGCCGGCATTGCGCCACGGCACAGTGCCGTGTTCAAGCTCGGAGCGCAGCGCGGTCGAGAATAACCAGGTACGGATGATGTCTTGGCCCTGGCTGCGCAGTGAGTAGGGGAATACGAGATCAAACAGTTCGGGGTCGGTCTCCCAACCACCGGCAATCTGCGGGGTCAGGGATGACGTGGCCCAGGTGTCCATGATGTCGAGTTCGCCCTCGAAGCCACCGGGAACACCACGCTGGTCTTCCGTGTAGCCGGGAGCGGTATCTGACGAGGGGTCGATCGGCAGCGAAGCTTCGCTGGGGACGATCGGGGCACCCTTTTCGCCGTCAGCATCGAGCTCGTACCAGACGGGGATCGGCACGCCGAAGAAGCGCTGGCGCGAAATGAGCCAGTCGCCCGTAAGGCCACCAACCCAGTTGTCATAGCGAACACGCATGTGGTCGGGGGTGAAGTTGATCTGCTTACCGGCCTCGAGGAGGCGGTCACGCAGCTTCTCGTCACGGGCACCGTTGGTGATGTACCACTGGCGCGTCGAAATGATTTCGAGAGGCTTGTCGCCCTTCTCGAAGAACTTCACCTGGTGCTGAATCGGCTTCGCGTCGCCGATCATTTCGCCAGATGCTTTCAACAGCTCAACAATGGCGGCTTTCGCGCTGAAGACCGTCTTGCCCGCGAGTTCGGCGTAGGCAGCCTGAGCAGCGTCGCCAACGAGGACATCGGGAGCGTCGGCAATGATGCGACCGTCGGCACCAATGATGGTGCGGTTGGGAAGATCAAGCTCGCGCCACCAAACAACGTCGGTGACATCACCAAACGTACAAATCATGGCGATTCCCGAACCCTTATCTTGCTGAGCAAGGTGGTGGGCCAGGATCGGAACCTCAACGCCAAAGATCGGCGTCTTCACCATCGTGCCAAAGAGGTGCTTGTAGCGCTCGTCGTCGGGGTGAGCCACGAGAGCAACACAGGCCGGCAAAAGCTCGGGGCGCGTCGTCTCGATATGGATGTCTTCGCCATCAGCTTTGTGGAAGGCAAGACGGTGGTAGGCGGCAGGCTGCTCTTTATCTTCGAGCTCGGCCTGGGCAACAGCGGTGCGGAACGTGACATCCCACAGGGTGGGGGCGAACGCCTGGTATGCCTCGCCACGGTCGAGGTTGCGCAAGAATGCACGCTGAGCGGCACGCTGCGCGTCATCACCAATGGTGCGGTAGGTGAGGTTCCAGTCAACGCTCAAGCCCAGTTGGCGCCAGAGATCCTCGAACTGCTTCTCGTCTTCGGCGGTCAGCGTCTCGCACAACTCAACGAAGTTGCGACGCGAAATCGGAAGCTGCGCGGCAGCCTTCGTCGACTTGCCTTCTCCACCCTGCTGAGGAGGCTCGAAGCTCTCGTCATAGGGGAGCGTGGGATCGCAGCGCACACCGTAATAGTTCTGAACCCGACGCTCGGTGGGCAGACCATTGTCATCCCACCCCATCGGGTAGAAGATCTCTTTTCCCCGCATGCGCTGGAAGCGAGTGACCAAGTCCATGTGCGTGTAGCTGAACACGTGGCCAATGTGCAGGCTGCCGGATGCCGTCGGCGGGGGAGTGTCGACCGAGAATACGCAGTCAGCCCCCTCAGCAAGCGCCTTCTGGCGATCGAACCGATAGGTGCCCTCGTTCTCCCACACGGGAGCCCATTTGTCTTCGAGTCCTTCTAGGGCAGGTTTTTCGGGAACGCTCGACGACATAATTACTCCGGTTCGATATGTGCGGCACCGAGTCAAAGAAGAGGTGCCTGAGTGTGTTGGTGAGAAAATTCTACTTGGCGTTGAGGGCCGCGTCGATCGCCCGCTCGACGTAAGGCTCCAGGCGCCCACGTTGCGGGCCAACCTGCGCCCACTCCTGGGCCGCCGCCACCACACACGCAATGAGTGAATAGGCCTGAGCGCGAGCCACATCCGAATCGACGCCATGATGGTGGGCATATCCGCTGAGCAAGCGGGCCTGCGTGGCAAACCGGCTCATAGCGGATGCCTGCAATTCCGCCGCACTACCGATCAAGTCGTACTGGGTAAGGATGAACGGCACATGCTGCGACTCCAGCGGGGCAACAGCGGCAAGCATTGCAGCGCGGATGGCCTCGGTCGCGTTAGCAGGCTGAGACGGCTGATCGGCTAACGCCGTTTTCAGTCGCTCGGTGACGGCATCCAGCTCTACCCAAAAAACTTCACCCTTGGCATCGAAGTAGTTGAAGAAGGTATTGCGGCTCACCCCGGCGCGAGTAGCAATTTGATCGACGGTTGTGCCCGTGTAGCCATTCTCAATGAACAATTCAAAGGCAGACTCTTGGAGCAGTTCTCGGGATGCCGCTGGCGGGCGGCCACGTGCGGCCGAGTGGGGTGAGGTCACTGACTCATCCTCTCACTCGGGGTAGGGCGGCAATGAGCGACTGGGTGTAGGGATCTTTGGGGGAAGTAAAGATCTCATTCGTCGCCCCCGTCTCAACGATGCGTCCCTGATTGATGACCGCGACGGTATCGCTCATATGGCGGATGACTCCCAGATCGTGAGAGATGAAGAGATAGCTGAGCCCTAAGTGTCGCTGCAGTTCGTCGAGCAGATTCAACACGCGGGCTTGAGCGGAAACATCGAGAGATGACACTGGTTCGTCGCACAGGATCGTGCGGGGACCAGGGGCGAGGGCCCGCGCAATTGCGACCCGCTGTCGCTGCCCGCCCGAGAGGTGAAGCGGGCGACGGTTCTTGACGGAGCGAGGCAGACCAACAGCGTCGAGCAGCTCATCGGTTGTCATTAGCGCTCGCTGGGCATCCGATCCGCCAACGCCGAGAGCGTCACCAAGGATGCGGTCAACGCTCAAGCGCGGATCGAACGAACTCAGAGCATCCTGATAGATCGCGCCAAGAGTGTGGCGCAATGGGCGGCGCTCGCGGGCAGTCAGCGACCCCCACGGTGAGCCATCGAGGAACACGGTGCCGCTATCGGCAGTCTCAAGCCCCAGGGCGATGCGCGCGATTGTGGTCTTGCCTGATCCTGATTGGCCGACAAGCCCCAGAGTGCTCCCGGTGGTGAGCGTGAGCGATACAGAATCGAGAGCCTGAATCGGGGCGCTGTGCCGTGTGGGATAGCGCCGCGAAACGGAAACCAGTTGTAGCGCAGGGGCCGAGCCTGAGCTGGTGGAAAACCCATCACGCGCCGTCAATTCGGGCAGCACTGCCGTATCGGCTGACAAGTTCGACGTGGACTCTTCTAGCGGAAGATCGAGAGGAACACCACGAGGCACGTCAACCGGAATTGACGCCAACAGTTGGCGGGTGGCGACTGCAGACGGTGCGCCCAACACTGACCGAGTTGTGCCGGTCTCTACGATGCGCCCGTAACTCATGACGGCCACACGATCCGCGACTCGAGAGACAACAGCAAGGTCGTGGGTGATCAGAATCATCGCGGTGCCGGAGTCTCGGAGCGACGACAGCAGCTCGAGCACGCGTGCCTGCACCGTGACATCGAGAGCCGTCGTCGGCTCATCAGCAATGATCAACGACGGCCCAGCGGCGATACCTGCCGCGATCAGCGCACGCTGACGTAGCCCACCCGAAAGCTCACCCGATCGTTGGCGCGCTCGCAGCGCTGGATCGGGAACACCGACCGCTTCGAGAAGTTCGAGAACGCGCTCGTGCCGTTCCGCTTGGCTGAGTTTCGTGTGCAGTCGAAGCACATCATCAATTTCCCGCCCGACCGGGCGCAGCGGGTCGAGCGACACGAGCGCATCTTGCAAGACCAGCCCAATGGATGCTCCGCGAATGGTTCGCCACCGTCGAGATCCGGGTGCCGGCAGCTCCTCTCCCGCGAGGCTCAGCTCGTCGAAGCTCACGTGGGCTCCGGCGGGCGCAAGCCCGAGCAGGGAACGCGCTGTAACGCTCTTGCCTGATCCGGACTCTCCGACAATGGCGAGGCATTCGCCGGGGTGAACCTCGAAGCTCACGTTGTCGACGGCGGGAGCGGCGGTGCGAGCGAAGCGCACGCTGAGGTTCTGCACGCGCAGTAGTGGTGAGTCGGTCATCCGCCCGCCTCCTGTCGGGTTCGCGCGTTGAGGGCGCGGCCAAGCACCGTGAACGAGGCCGCGGTGGCGACGATCGCGAGACCGGGGAACACGGTGAGCCACCAAGCGACGTCAATGTAGGTTCTCCCGTTCGAGAGCATTGCGCCCCATTCGGCGGCGGGTGGGGCAACGCCGAGGCCGAGGAAACCGAGCGATGACGCCCAGACGATCGCTTGGCCAACACCGAGTGTTCCGAGCACGAAGATGGGCGTGAGAGCACCGGGCAGGATGTGTTGCCAGATGATGCGTGCCCGCGAATGACCGAGCACAGTGGCCGCCTCGACGTAGCTCGCGCTGCGAACGCTGCGAAGTTGGCTGCGGATGATGCGGGCATAGCCGGGGGCTGTCGACAACCCAACCGCCACCGTCGACGTGATGACGCCTGGCCCGGCGATGGCGATGAACACGAGCGCGAGCAGGAGGCCGGGAAGAGCAAACATGACCTCGACGATTCGCGTGCTCACGAAGTCACCGAGTCGGCTGCCGAGCCCGCCAAGTAGGCCGAGAACTAGGGCGAGGCCCAAGCCGACCGCAGTCGCGGCAATTCCGATGAGCAGCGAATTGCCTGCGCCGAACACCACGCGGGTGTAGACATCGCGACCCGACTCGTCGGTGCCAAAGAAATGGGCAAGAGTCGGTGACTGGAACGCTTCCGCCGGGGCCACCGCATCCGGATCGGCTGTGGTGATGAGTTGCGGCGCGAGAGCCGCGGTCAGGATGAGCGCGAGCACCGCCAACGCGATTACGACGCCAAGGTTACTGAACAGTCGTGGAACGCTGCGGATGCCGGAACCTCGCCCCGCGGGCTGCGAGAGGCGGCCAGCCAAGATTTCGGTCATCGTGCTGCCGCCTCGGTCACGCGCGGATCGACGATGCGGTCAACGGCATCCGTAGCGATCGTGACAAGGATGAAGGTGAGGGCGGAGACGAGGGCGACAGCGGTGACGACGGGGATGTCGCGGATGGTAACAGCGCTCAGCAGCGTTCTTCCGAGTCCGGGTCGCGCGAAGATCGTTTCGACGACGACTGCGCCGCTGAGTAGGGAGCCGAACGCCCAGCCCGAGAGCGAGATACCCGGAAGCGCAGCGTGGCGCACTACGTGCCGCAGCCGCACCCCCCATTCGCCTTCGCCGCGTGCCCGAGCGGAAAGAACGAAGGGCTGCTCGTAGGCATTTGCGAGAGACTCACGCATGATCTGCCCCAGAAACCCTGTAAGCGGTAGAGCCAAGGTCAGTACCGGCAAAACGAGCCCCAGGGGCCCGGGAACACTAATCGGTGGGAGCCAGTGCAGAGTGTTGCTCAACAGAATAATGAGCAGGGAGGCAAGCCAGAAGTGTGGGACGGCTGCCGCCAGCAGTTCAAGGCCAGAGCCCACCGCTCGTGAGGTGCGCCCGCGACCACTCGTAGCCACAGTCAACCCCAGAGCGCCAAGCCACGCGACGACCAGGGATGCGACAGTGAGCGTGAGCGTTGACCATAACTGCGTCAACACATACGGAGCAACTGCCACCTTGAGGGCATATGACGTTCCAAAGTCGGCGACGGCGAGCTTGCCCATTGCCAGAAAATACTGAACGATCAGCGGTTGATCGAGACCATAATCGGCGCGAATCTGAGCAACCGCCTCCGCTGACGCTTGAGAACCTGGCCCGCCCAGAATCGCATCAACAGGATCACCAGGAATCAACCGGAGCGCAAAGAAAATAACTGTCGCGACTGCCCACAACACGAACACCCCGCCACCCACTCGGCGTGCGATCCACCCCAGCGAGCGCAACCGCGTCGCTGGGGTGGAGACACTCGCCGATGCGGGAGCGTCAGACGAATCCGTCACAGGGGATGATCCTCGATGTTCGTTGGTCGTGCGGGATTGGGCGTACTAGTTACTCAACCACGCATCGTAGAAGGTCGGAGCAGAAACGGTCGGCAGCGCCCGGAACCCCTCGACGCTCGTGCTGTAGAGGTAGTGATTCTGCTGGTCATACAGCGGCAGAACATAGAAACCGTCAACAATGATCGACTGAGCTTCGGCGTACAGGTCTTGACGCTCAGCGGCATCCGATGTCTCGCTTGCCGTTGTCAGAATCTCATCGAGAGCAGGATCACTGAGCTGCGCCAGGTTCGCGTAGTACCCGCTCGGAGCCGGGATGATCGAATCCGAGTGGTACAGGATGCGCAGCACGTCAGCGCCGACTTTCGTGTACGGGGCGCTCACAAGGTTGTACTCATTCGTGAACAGTGCGCCGTACCACGACGACAGATCGGTCGGCTGCAGGATGACCTCGAAGCCGACGTCCTTTGCGGAAGCCTGAATCTGCTCAAACAGCGACTGCTCAGCCGGGATCGACTGGTTCGTACTGATGGGGAACGTGAGAGTCAGGCGCTCGCCGTCTTTCGTGCGGTAGCCATCGGAATCGATCGTGTCCCAGCCAGCGTCATCCAGCAGCGTTGCGGCAGCCTGTGGGTCAGTAGTGAAGACGTCGGGAAGCGATATGCCGGCCGGCTCGACGCTCGAAAGCACCGAATACGAACGCTCGGCAGTGCCAAAGAAGAGGCTCTCGATGCCAGGGTTCACATCCACTGAGCGGATGAAGGCTTCGCGCACTCGAATGTCGTCAAATGGTGCCTTGCCCGAGTTCAGCTCGATACGGTTCGCGGCGCCCGGGCGTGGAGCGTTGAGTTCTTCAATTGTCGAAACGTCGCCCGCCGAAGAAATGTTGTTGGGTTGAGCGTTGTCGATCACGTCGACATCGCCAGACTGCAGGGCCGCGTAGCGCGTTGCAGCATCCGGAATAAATCGCCACTCAAGCGAGTCGAGAAGTGCAGGACCAGTGTGTTCTGCGTCTTCGGGAGCCGAGTTGTAGTTCTCGTTGCGGTCGAGGGTGATCGACTGCTGCTTCACCCAATCGGTCACGATGAATGGCCCGGTGCCGACGGGGCTCTCACAGTTCACCGCTTGGTCGCGTTCGAGGGCGGTGGGCGACTGGATGCCGACCCACGGCTGGGAAAGTGACTCGAGGAGTGCGCTATCCGGTGCGGACATCGCGAAACGCACCTGATCAGCGGCGACTGCTTCAATGCTGTCGATCTTGCCGACAGCGAGGTAGCCAGTAGACGAGGCCGTGTTGGGATCCTTCAAGTGTTCGATATTTGCTTTGACAGCTTCAGCATCGAACGGCGTGCCATCGGTGAAGTTGACGTCGTCGCGCAGGGTGAAGTCCCACGTGAGGCCGTCGGGGCTCTCGGTCCAGTCGGTGGCGAGCCAGGGGATGATCTCGCCATCGCTGTTCTTGGACACTAGGGACTCAATGTATTGAGTACTGATGAGGGCTTGAGGATAGTTCCCGCCCACATGAGGGTCGAGGCATCCGGGTTCCGCGTCACCGGTCGCATAGACCAGTGTTCCGCCAGCGAGGGGAGTCGCTGAGGGGGCCGTCGCAGCCGTACAGCCGGCGAACAGAAGTGTGCTGGCTGCGAGGGCGATGGGGATGAGAGACGGGCGAAGCGCGGGCATGTAGTGACCTCTTGATGTGGGCGGGAACGAGCTCGGATATGAGCGAACTAAGCATTGTTGAACTCAGTACATAAACTCTAGCAGCACAAAAAACCGGGCCGGTCCGCGTGAGCGAAACCGACCCGGTTGAGAAACCGAACGCGCGAGCGTTAGTCCTTCTTGCGTGAAAACTTCGTAGCGAGCTTCCACGTGGTGGGGATTACCGCAGCGGCAATGCCTGCCTTGATAAGCCCGCCAATGATGAAGGGGTAGAGGCCCCAGGCGAGAACCTGCTCGAGGGTTCCACCCGTGGCAATTGCCAACCAGGCGAGGCCGAACGCGAACGTCACAACCGTGCCACCGAGGAACGAGAGTGCTGCGCCGAAGAACTTCTTGTCCCAGTCACGCTGAGCGAGCCATCCCGTGAACCCCGCAGCGAAGATGAAGCCAATGATGTAACCGCCGGTAGTGCCAGTGATCACGCCAAGCCCAGACGAAGCATCGCTGAAAACGGGGATGCCGACGATGCCGAGAAGCGCGTACAGCACCATGGAGATCGCGCCGCGGGTCGCACCGAGTGATGCACCGACAAGCAGAACCGCGAGGGTCTGACCCGTGATCGGCACGGGGTAGAGGGGCACAGCAATCTGGGCCATTACGGCGGTGAGCGCGGCACCAGCGCTAACGAGAGCGATATCAGTCGCGAGGCTGCGAGAGAAGACGGTGTCGGCAAGCGTTGGACGGCCGAGGGTCAAAGTGAGAGTCGACACGCGACGCTCCTTTCCTTTGTCTGCGAACTGTAGAGAGCCCTGCCTGGATAGGCCGGTGCCTGAATAACCCTAGTCATAGATCGACGCGTGTGACGTGCGCCTTGTGATAACAAAATCGTTCGAGTTTATGAGATGCGCGACAAAAGCTGATCTCCTGACTTTCCTGCTTGGGCGAAGACGTAGGTCGGACGTACGGTGAATGCAGCGGAGTAACGTGAGAACGAGGGGGCTCGATGATGGTGAACGGTGCGGATGCTCGCGGTCACGGTTACGACTCCGAATTTCTCGGGGTCGAGCTTGCGGTGCCGGTTCCGACTGCGGCGATTCTCGGTAACGAGCTCTACGTCAGAAACCCTCTCGACCGTGGCCATCTTGCTCGGCGGGCAGATCTCACGTGGGGTGAACTTGGTGATGCGCAGCAAGCCAATCGTGACTCGTTCTCTTTCACGAACATTGCGCCACAAATGGACGACTTCAATCAGTCGAGCAGGCAGGGGCTCTGGGGTCGGCTGGAGGACGCTCTCTATGAGGATGTCGATGTCGATGATTTGAGAGTCTCGGTGATGGCCGGCCCGGTGTTTTCTCAGCGGATGCATTCCGCCGATCTAGCTGAAGGTGACAGTGTTGGTGCGCCGCCACGGAGACCGTTGGCGCGCACGAGAGATATTCGCTGGTAGTCAGAGCGACGTTGGACCTGTAAATTGTGCTACTTCAACTAGAACAACTATGATTGCAGCATGTTGATTCGAGTTGACCCAGCGTCTGAGACGCCGCTGTTCGAGCAGCTCGCGGCGAGCATCCGGTTATCCGTAATCGATCGTTCACTTGCTGCAGGGGAGCGACTGCCGAGCGCGCGCGAACTTGCTGAATCGCTTGGCATCAACATGCACACCGTTTTGCGCGCCTACCAAGAACTCCGCGACGAAGGCTTTATTGAACTTCGGCGTGGACGAGGCGCGATTGTTTCCGCAACACCCCATAGTTACGACTCGCTCACTGCCGGGGTCACCGCCGTCGTGGCAGACGCGCGCAGCAACAACGTGTCGCTTGCCGCCCTCACTGCCCTCATCCGAGAGGAATACCAATGACCCTTCCCACCGAGAACGTCGCGTCGAAACGCACGCGGGCCCGCCGCCTCATCATTGTGATTGGCGTCGTCGTTCCGCTCCTCATCACGCTCGTGGGGGCGTTTGTCATGGCGCTGTGGATTCCCGAGCTGCCCAACCCCGTTGCCTCTCATTGGGGAACAAGCGGCCCGAATGGCTATACAACAGCCGGAGGGATCATTGCGCTGCCATTGCTCATCTCGCTCGCCTTTGCAGCATTTACCGCGATTGTGAGTTGGAAGGGCGCACCGCAGGGCGGGCTCCTGTGGGCCCACAAGATCCTTATCGCAACCTCCGTATTCTTGGCGGTTCTGCTGACGGTCATCTCTGCCGGTAGTTTGGCGATCCAGCGCGGCCTCGAGTCAGCGACGAGCGTGGGGGACATTGGTGGCATCATGCTTGCCGCGTTCGTCATCGCTCCCGTGCTGGGTTTCTTCGCGTGGCTCATGCTGCCCGCTGCGGAGACAATCACGTCGACAGCCGTCGCCGCTGAACCGATTACGGGATCAGATACCCAGCGCGTGCACTTCTCGACGAGCACACGGCTCGGCCCAGGCGTTGTCGTGATCGCCGTTGTCGCCCTCGTAGCGCTCGGCCTCGCACTCGCCATTCAAGCGGTCTCGAATCCTGCAGAACTGCTCTTGCCGGCAAGCATCGGGATCATCGTGATTGCACTCGCCGTCAGCACACTCTCGTGGCGCGTAACGATTGACCATCGCGGGCTGCGGGTTCGTTCAGCGATGGGCTGGCCGCGCACCACTATCGCACCAGACCAGATCGATTCTGTCGCCGTTGTTGACGTGAATCCGATCGGCGAATTTGGCGGCTACGGCTGGCGCTGGGCACCAGATGGTCGCAGTGGCATTGTGCTCTCCAAAGGTGAAGCGATCCAAGTGACGCGGATGAACGGCAAAAAGTTCATCGTCACGATGCACGATGCCCAGCGCGGTGCCGAAGCGCTCGCGACTGTCGCTAAGAAATAGCGCTCAACGGTCAGCTAACTCGCGTATCATTGACGCCACACGCTATGAACCGGCTATCACCGGGGAGCGTTCGGAAGAAATCGTCTCAACTTCAGCTTTGGCGGGGGAGCGGGCGGCAGTAGAACCGAACGGGTAAGCCCGTTACAGCGATATGAGAGGTGTGCCGCAGGGTGCACAAGCGGGGTGGTACCGCGGCCGTGAGGTCGTCCTCGTGCAGATTATTCGCACCCACGTACCACTGGAGCCTCATGTCGTATCCTCGCCACCGCTCAGACGATTCCGTAGCGCCGTCACCCAAGTTTCCGGCGATCGAAGAGCAAGTGCTCTCGTACTGGAAGTCCGACGGCACTTTTCAGGCATCCATCGATCAGCGTGAAGGCGCAGATGAGTGGGTCTTCTACGACGGCCCTCCCTTTGCCAATGGTCTGCCACACTACGGTCACCTGCTGACCGGCTACGCCAAGGACCTCTTTCCGCGCTACCAGACCATGCGCGGCAAACAAGTGCACCGCCGCTTCGGCTGGGACACCCACGGACTCCCCGCTGAACTCGAAGCGATGCGCCAGCTTGGCATCACCGAGAAGGCCCAAATCGAAGAGATGGGCATCGACAAGTTCAACGATGCGGCGCGCGAATCTGTGCTCAAGTACACGGGTGAGTGGCAGGAGTACGTCACGCGGATGGCGCGCTGGGTCGACTTCGAGAACGACTACAAGACCCTTGACGTCAACTTCATGGAGAGCGTTATTTGGGCGTTCAAGCAGCTTCACGAAAAGAATCTCGCCTACGAGGGATTCCGAGTGCTTCCCTACTGCTGGAACGATGAGACCCCGCTCTCCAACCACGAACTGCGTATGGACGATGACGTCTACAAGATGCGTCAAGACCAAACCGTCACTGTCACATTCCCGCTCGACGGGGTGAAAGCCGAAAGCCTCGGCCTCACCGGCGTGAAGGCGCTTGCCTGGACGACCACCCCGTGGACGCTGCCGACCAACCTTGCTCTCGCCGTTGGCCCTGATATTGACTACGCCGTGCTGCCCGCTGGCCCGCTCGGCGCCGGGGACGGCTCAGAAGAAGGATCGGCACAGTACCTGCTTGCTGGCGATACCATCGCTGCCTACGCGAAAGAGCTCGGCTACGAGACTGCTGAGGATGCCCTCGCCGCCGTATCGCGCACGATCAAGGGTTCCGAACTCGACGGTGTTCGCTACGACCGTCTCTGGGACTTCTATGCGGATGCCGAAACCTACGGAACCGAAAATGCGTGGCAGTTCTTGGTTGCCGACTATGTTGCTACCGGCGAAGGTACCGGCATCGTGCACCAGGCGCCCGCCTACGGTGAAGATGACCAAAATGTGTGTGCTGCTGCTGGCATCCCTGTGGTCATCTCAGTTGATGATGGCGGCAAGTTCTTGACGTCGGTTCCACCGGTTGCCGGAATGCAAGTGTTTGACGCCAACAAGCCTCTAACGAAGTTGCTGCGAGAAGAGGGCCGCCTGCTCAAGGTCGCCAGCTACGAGCACTCCTACCCGCACTGCTGGCGCTGCCGCAATCCGCTGATCTACAAGGCTGTGTCGAGCTGGTTCGTCAAGGTTCCCGAGTTCCGTGACCGCATGGGTGAACTCAACCAGGAAATCAATTGGGTTCCCGAGAACGTCAAGGAGGGCCAGTTCGGCAAGTGGGTGGGCAACGCCCGCGACTGGTCGATCAGCCGCAACCGTTACTGGGGCTCGCCGATCCCGATCTGGAAGAGCGACAACCCTGACTTCCCGCGCGTGGATGTCTACGGCTCGCTTGCCGAGATCCAAGCAGACTTTGGTCGCTTGCCGCTCAACCACGAGGGTGAGCCCGACCTGCACCGCCCGTTTATCGATGAGCTGACGCGTCCCAACCCCGACGATCCAAGCGGTCAGTCGACAATGCGTCGTATCGAAGACGTGCTCGACGTGTGGTTCGATTCCGGTTCGATGCCGTTCGCTCAGGTTCACTACCCCTTCGAGAACCAAGAGTGGTTCGATACTCACAGCCCGGCCGATTTCATCGTGGAGTACATCGGTCAAACTCGCGGATGGTTCTATACCCTCCACACGCTGTCGACGGCGTTGTTCGACCGCCCGGCATTCTCGAACGTCATCAGCCACGGCATCGTGCTGGGCAATGACGGCCAAAAGATGTCGAAGAGTCTGCGCAACTACCCGGATGTCTCTGAAGTCTTCGACCGCGATGGCGCCGACGCGATGCGCTGGTTCCTGATGTCGAGCTCGGTTATCCGCGGCGGAAACCTCATGGTTACCGAAGAGGGCATCCGTGATGGCGTTCGCCAGATGCTGCTTCCCCTGTGGAGCACCTATTACTTCTTCACTCTCTATGCGAACGCCGCCGATAACTACGAAGCAACGTGGCGAACAGACTCGACAAACGTTCTCGATCGATACCTGCTGGCGAAAACTCGCGAACTCATCGAAGACGTCACCCGTGAGCTTGACGCGCTCGACAGCCCCATGGCCGCCGCAAAACTTCGCGACTTCGCTGATGTGCTCACCAACTGGTACGTGCGTCGCAGTCGCGACCGCTTTTGGAGTGGAAATGACACTGACGCGTTCGACACGCTATACACGGTGCTTGAAACGGTTGCGCGGGTCGCAGCGCCGCTGCTGCCGCTGGTCTCGGAAGAAATGTGGCGCGGGCTGACCAACGGTCGCAGCGTGCACCTCACCGATTGGCCAGATGCCTCCGCGTTCCCGAGCGACCATGATCTAGTGGCCTCGATGGACCGCGTGCGCGAGATTGCTTCAAGCGGCCTGGCGTTGCGTAAGGTGCGCAGCCTGCGGGTTCGACTTCCGCTGGCATCGTTGACCATTGTCAGTAAAACTCCCGATGCGCTCGCGTCGTTCAGCGACATCCTTCGTGATGAACTCAATGTCAAAACTGTTCGGTTTGAGCAACTCGAAGATGGATCGCTTGACAGCTTCGGCATCACCAAAAAGCTGACCGTCAATGCCCGTGCTCTTGGACCGCGTGTCGGCAAGCAAGTTCAGCACGTCATCAAAGAGGCCAAAGCTGGCAACTGGGAGGCGACCGCTAATGGGGTCTCGGTCGATGGCATGGCTTTAGAATCAGCCGAATATGAACTGCAGATGGAAGCAGCCGATGAAGCGAGTGCGATCGCATTCCTCTCTGACGGTGGTTTCGTGATCATTGATACCCAACTCACCCCTGAGCTTTCGGCCGAAGGGCTGGCTCGAGACGCCATCCGGGCCATTCAGGATGCGCGCAAGGCTGCAGGCTTCGACGTAAGCGACCGAATCGCACTCGTCATCAGTGCCCTCGACGCCGCTGACCATGAGGCCATCGACTTCCACAGCGCCATGATCGCCTCAGAAACGCTTGCAGCGCAATCGACGGTTCAGAGCTTCGCGAATGAGCTGACAGAGGGCACACTTGAGACATACCGCACCGAATTGCCGGCAGGAAAATATGCCAATCAGGGCGGCCTGGTGATTGACATCACCAAGATAGGAACGATTAATGTCTGAACGCGACGAAGAATTCGACGACAGCGTAGAACCAGATGAGTCATTCGATGACTCTCTCAGTGACGAAGAACGGGCCGAGCTCGAAGCGGCCCACCCTCTTGCTGACCTCAGCCCCTTCGCTGATGGTTTCGAGGGAACGAACATCGACGAGGACTCAGATTTCGAACTCGAAGACTCCGAGTACGCCCAAGATGCCGCACTCGTCTACGACGAATTGCTGGCGCGGATAGGGGAGCAGGCACCGCAACCGCGGCTCGAGGCAACTCGTCGTGCCGTCGAACTCATCGGTGACCCGCAGCGCACTTACCCGGTGATTCACATCACGGGAACCAACGGCAAGACGTCAACGAGTCGCATCGTCGAAAGTATTTTGCGGGCCTACGGGTTGCGCACCGGACTCATGACGAGTCCGCATTTGGTGCGCGTGAACGAGCGGATCGTGATTGATGGCCGAGCCATCTCCAACCGCGCTCTTGCCGCCAACTGGGCTGACATCCGCCCCTTCCTCCTCATGGTGGATGCCGAGTTGTTGGCAAAGGCCGAAGAGCCGCTGACGTACTTCGAAGCGCTGACGGTACTCGCATTCGCGAGCTTCGCGGATGCCCCCATCGATGTCGCTGTGCTCGAGGTCGGCATGGGCGGCGAGTGGGATTCCACGAACGTCGCCGACGGCCAAGTTGCCGTCTTCAGCCCGATCGCGCTCGACCACACTCAGCGCCTCGGCACGACAATTTCTGAAATTGCGCGCACCAAGGCGGGAATCATCAAGCCGGCAGCCTCAATCGTGTCTGCGGTTCAAACTGCGGATGCCCAAATTGAGCTTGAACGGGCGGCAGACCTCACGGAATCCAAGCTTGGCTTCGAGGGCGATGCTTTTGAGTTGACGAGCAGCGCCGTAGCTATCGGTGGCCAGTTGATTTCGGTTCGCGGCCTCGCTGGCACCTACTCCGATCTCTTCTTACCGCTCTTCGGCGAGTTCCAAGGGCACAATGCCGCTCTTGCTATTGCCGCAGTCGAGTCCTTCTTAGGCGACGGCAGTCAGGCACTTGTCGGTGACGTTCTCGCCGAGGGACTCGCAACCGTGTCATCTCCTGGTCGCCTGCACGTTATCGGTGCTGAGCCCACAGTAATTGTGGATGCCGCGCACAACCCTCACGGTGCCACAGCTCTGGCGGCAGCGCTGAAGGAGTACTTCACTTTCGACGAAATCGCGTTCGTCATTGGTGTGCTTGACGACAAGGATGCCGCTGGCATTGTTAAGGCTCTGGCTCCGGTTGCTAACCGCTTCTATGTCACGACCTCTCAATCGGATCGCGCAGTGGCGCCAGAGGACCTCGTCGAAATTGTTCGCGAATTCTCTGATGAGACAACCGACTTTGATTCGTTCGCCGAGGCGATGGAATTGGCCCGGGAGTGGGCAGGCGAGAATGAACGTCGCGCCGTAGTCGTCACTGGGTCAATTTCTTTGGTCGGCGAGGCGCTCGCTCTAGCGGAGGCGGAGGGCTGGAAGCCGTGAGTCGAACCCCACGACCTCGCAGAACGCGCTCCGTAACTGAGTTGCTCTTGAGTATCGTTCTGGTGCTCGATGCGACTTTGATTTTCTTCGTGGCCTTGACTGCGTTCGGCCTGAAGGCTCTCGGTCCGGCACCAGCCTTTGTCGGCGGCGCAGTGTTGATCCTTGTCTTCGTTGCCCTGGCACGGATGCTGCACCACCCTTGGGCAGTATGGATCGGCTGGGGGCTTCAGGTTGTCCTCATAGCGCTTGGCTTCATTCTCGCCCCGATGTTTGTGGTCGGCGCGGGCTTTGCTGCAATCTGGACATACTGCTTCATCAAGGGCCGCCAGATCGACGCCGCCAAAGCCGCAATTCTTAGTTCATCAACCACGACTACCCCCGCTGAGGAGACACAATGAACATCGAAGAGACACTTGTACTGATTAAGCCGGATGGCGTTGCTCGCAATCTGACCGGAGAAATCCTTCGCCGTATTGAGGCCAAGGGCTACCAGCTCGTCGACGTGCGTTTGGTGCAGGCTGAAGTAGATCTGCTCGCGCAGCACTACGCCGAGCACGAGGGCAAGCCGTTCTACGAGCCGCTGATGGATTTCATGCAGTCGGGTCCGACTGTTGCTTTGCGCATCGCCGGCAACCGTGCAATCGAGGGTTTCCGCTCGCTCGCAGGCACGACTGACCCGACGACTGCTGCTCCAGGCACCATCCGTGGTGACCTCGGGCGCGACTGGGGACTCGCCGTTCAGCAGAACTTGGTGCACGGCAGTGACTCTCCAGAGTCGGCCGCACGTGAACTGGCTCTCTGGTTCTCCTAAGTCTTCCCACTCTGCGAACGCCAGGCGCGTTCCGCACAAAAAACGGCGAGATCCCGACTGCGGTCAGGAACTCGCCGTTTTTATGTTCCCGGTGCGGCATACGCCGCTGGGACGGAATATCTCTTAGAGGTAGCTCAGTACGTCGAGGCGCACTTGCGCGATGATCGCGATGATGATGTAGCCGACTAGGGCAATTACCGGCACCCAGCTGTACGCAGCTGATGCAGCCTTGCGAAGCGCGCGCGGTGCGGGAATTGCCCCCACCTTAAGGTTTCGCAACGTCACAGCCCAGAACATCGGGATCGTCACCGACCAGACGACCATGCACCAGGGGCACAGCGTGAAGAGATTGAAAATGCTTTGGTAGGAGAGCCACATGCACAGGGCAAATGCTCCGGCAACGCCAATGTTGAAGGTGACCCAGAACCAGCTGTTGAAACGCGCGCCAGCCAAAATCGCTGCCCCAACGACGACGGGAGCCATGAAACCAACCAGTCCGAGTACGGGGTTGGGGAAGCCGAACAGGGCTCCTTGAGCCGAGTCGAGATTCTTTGCACACTGAACGATGATGCTGAAGTCGCAGCTGAGTACCGCTTCTGGGTTTTCGAGCGAGTGGATCTTCTCCACCATGAGCTGGAACGACGCCCACAGCCCGATCAAACCGGTGATGATCAAAAATACGGCGAGGGCTATGGGCCTGTTTCGAACCCCGGAGGCAGTCATGCTGGGATTATCGCATGCGCGTCAGGCTCGTTTTCTGAGAATGCATGCGATAATGAAGCGTAGTTACTCCGAGCCGCGCTCGGAATAACACCAAGAAGGCTTACCGGGCATAGCGACCGGACCAGTTACGCAACGCTTGTTGCGCGAGTCGGATAGCCAGTTCCGAAGTGTCGTGACAGGGCACAACTGCAGCGCGAGCCACGAGCCCGTTGCAAGACCTGAAGAATTAGTAGCGGTTCTCCCACCATAGGTTTGGCAGGGGAATAGCGCACGAGAGAGTACCCGGTAGGTGGCGCGGTCGCCTATTAGGGCAAGGAGTACACCAGCGATGGTGAATCAAAGCGATAGTTCGAAAGAAGTTCCGAAGAAGAAAGGCCTTTTCGGCCGCATTCTTCCTGCTTCCAAATCAGCATCTAAGTCGACGGCGCAGACGCCAGCAGCGCAGACGCCAACCGTGCAAACCCCACCTGTCGAGGCCCCCAAGGAACAGGCGCCACCCGCCGACGTTCCTGCGCAATCGGCTAAGCGTCCAGCGGCTAAGACTGCGAGCCAGCACTTGGGGCTCGAGGTTCCCGCATCAGTAACGGAGATCCCCGCGGATTCCGGTTCCGACGCCAATAAGAGCAACGACGCGCAAGCGCCGAAGACGTCGACCACGCGCTCTCGCTCACGCAAGAGCCCAGCAGCGTCGGTGCAGAACTCTTCGGATGCCGCCACTGAAAAGGCCCCGTCAGCAAAGAAAGCCCCAGCGGCGAAGAAAACGGCAGCAGCTAGTGCTCCGTCGACAACATCGTTGCTCTTTCAGGCACCGGATCTTCCGGATCTTCCAGCGCGTGCGCCTCGCTCGCGCAACGACAACAAGTCGAATGGCGACACCCGTGGTGATGACAACGCGTCGCACGATGAGGCAGGCAACGTTCGTCGTCGCTCACGCCGTCGTTCTGGCGAAGAGGCCCGTCCAGGTGACGAGTCTCCCAACACCGTTGTTCGCGTTCGCCAGCCGCGCAAGCAGGCTGAGCCAAGCAACGAGCCGACCAAGGTAAAGGGTTCGACTCGTCTCGAAGCCAAGAAGCAGCGCCGCCGTGATGGTCGCGATGCTGGTCGCCGTCGTCCCGTTGTGACCGAGAGCGAATTCTTAGCGCGTCGCGAAAGTGTCGACCGTGTCATGGTGGTCCGCTCAAAGTTTGACCGCATCCAAATTGCTGTTCTCGAAGACGGCGTATTGGTTGAGCATTATGTTGCCAAAGCTCAGGACGCGAGCCTTATCGGCAACGTGTACCTCGGTCGCGTGCAGAACGTATTGCCGAGCATGGAGGCAGCGTTCGTCGACATCGGACGTGGCCGCAACGCGGTGCTCTACTCCGGCGAAGTTGATTGGGATGCTGCAGCAGAGAACTCTGCTGACGGCAAGCCGCAAGCGCGTCGTATTGAACTTGCGCTCAAGCCAGGTGACCGCGTGCTCGTTCAGGTGACGAAAGACCCTGTCGGACACAAGGGTGCCCGTCTCACTAGCCAGGTCTCGCTGCCTGGCCGCTACCTCGTCTACGTGCCCAATGGGTCGATGAGTGGCATTAGCCGCAAACTCCCAGACACTGAGCGTTCACGCCTCAAGAAGATCCTCAAGGGTGTACTCCCTGAGAACGTCGGCGTCATTGTGCGCACGGCAGCTGAGGGTGCCACGGAAGAGCAGCTCACTCTCGATGTGAGTCGCCTCACGAACCAATGGGCAGACATCAGCTCGCAGGTGGAAAAGGCTCAGGCTCCGGCCCTTCTTCATTCTGAGCCGGATCTGTTGATCAAGATCATTCGCGATGTCTTCAACGAAGACTTCCACAAGCTCGTGATCGAGGGTGACGACGCTCGCAAGACAATTGAGGGCTACGTGCGTTCTGTCGCTCCCGATTTGCTTGATCGTTTGCAAGAACACGAGGGTTCGGTTGACTCGTTCGAGGAATACCGTGTGTCGGAACAGATCGAGAAGGCGCTTGACCGCAAGGTCTGGCTTCCCTCTGGTGGTTCACTCGTCATCGACCGCACTGAGGCCATGACGGTTGTCGATGTCAACACCGGAAAATTTGTCGGCTCGGGAGGAAACCTCGAAGAGACCGTAACCAAGAACAACGTTGAGGCCGCCGAAGAAATCGTTCGCCAGCTACGTCTGCGCGATATCGGTGGAATCATCGTCATTGACTTCATCGACATGGTTCTCGAATCAAACCGCGACCTCGTTTTGCGTCGTCTCGTTGAGTGCTTGAGCCGCGACCGCACCAAGCACCAAGTTGCCGAAGTTACCTCGCTCGGCCTTGTGCAAATGACTCGTAAGAAGTTGGGTCTCGGGCTTCTCGAAACTTTCAGCGAAAACTGTGAAGTTTGTGCCGGCCGTGGCGTTGTCGTGCACCATGATCCCGTTACCAAGCACCGTCAGCAGCCCACTCAGAACGAGCAGGCTGGCAGCGGTCGCCGTGGTCGTAATCGTGGCGGGAATGGCAACAACGGAAGCGGCAACAACGGAAGCGGCAACAACGGTGGCGCAAACGGCGGTGGAAATAGTTCCGGCTCCGGTAGCAACGCTGGCTCGCAGAATCAGCAGTCGAACGGTGCTGCTAAGTCTTCCAACGCTGGCTCAAGTAACGGTGCCAGCAATGGCGGCAGTAACGGCACTCACGCGATCACCGAAGATGTTCGCAATGCTCTTGCCCGTGTCGCAGCCAGTACCGTCGTAGCGGCCGCCGAGCCCGTAGCAGACGCACCAGCGACATCCCCGGTGGCTCCGTCGGCAGATCAGGCGTCAGCAACAGGGCCCAAGTCACGTTCGTCGAAGAACTCAGGGTCATCACGCAACTCTGGTTCATCGCGAAACGCGAACTCGTCTCGCGATGCTGACTCGACTCAGACGTCGGATTCTCCTCAGGCTGAGGCAAACGCATCGAAGCCAGTAGCTCAGGCTAGCGAGGTCGTTGAGGCTGCAGCAGAAGCTGCGGTTGCGATTCTCGATCTTCCGGCTACGAAGAGTTCACCATCGTCGCCAAAGATCAGTACTCAGGACGCTGAACAGATTTTGGGTTCGGTTCTCGAGGCTCTTCCTGAGCCCAAGCAGCCGGGCCAAGGTCGATCGCGCGGCTCGCGTCGTGCCAGCAGCCAGGGCAAAACAGTGAATGCGACGCCGAACAACGATCAGTAATGCCGGGTGTTCTCGGCTCTTTTAGAGTCGCGCTTTTATAGGGTTAGCGTGTGAGTTCCACTGTGACTGCGAACGTCGATGATCGCCATCGGCATGATCATCGACCTCGCCGATCGCGGCGCCGCTGGTTGTGGGCGGCGATCGGAACGCTCGGAGTTATCTCACTGCTCGCGTTGCGGGCGTACACCGGCGAATTAGACACGCTCGGTGTTCCTGGCCTCGCGCAGGACTTACTGACGTTAGCGACGAGCGTGATCATTGAATCGCTGCCGTTTGTGGTGCTCGGTATCGTTCTGTCGATTGTCGTGCAAGCGTGGCTGCCCGATGACCTGCTGATGCGTTACCTGCCACAACGACCTGTGTTCAGGCGTGCAATCATTTCGCTCTTTGGTATTGCTTTGCCAGTCTGCGAATGCGGAAATGTTCCGCTAGCTCGCGGACTAGTGCTTAAAGGGTTCTCGGTTCCTGAGGCGATGACGTTCTTGCTCGCAGCCCCGATCATTAACCCGATTACGATCCTGACGACCTATCAGGCGTTTGGGTTCACTGACGGCATCCTCGTCGGTCGAATTCTTGGCGGGCTCGCGATTGCCAACATTGTTGGCTGGCTCTTCAGCCTGCATCCGCAACCGAACTCGATGCTCACCGGTCGGTTCGCCGCCCAATGTTCTGCCAGTGCCGATCATCAGCACCAGTCGCGTTCAGACAAGAGCCTCGACATCTTCATGCGCGAGTCGAGCGTGCTCATGCCCGCCGTCTTCATCGGTTCGCTTATCGCCGGCGCAATTCAGGTAGCGGTTCCACGCGATGTGCTCGTGTCGCTCGGCAGCAACCCCTTGTGGTCGATTCTTGCAATGATGCTGCTCGCCTTCGTAATATCGGTGTGCTCCAGCGTTGACGCGTTTTTCATCTTGCCGTTCGCGAGCACCTTCATGCCGGGATCAATCGTGACATTCTTGGTCTTCGGCCCGATTATCGACATCAAGATGTTGGCCATCATGCGCACGACATTCACAGCACGCGTATTGCTGCAACTTTCACTGGTGGTTGCCCTCATGAGTGCCGTTATTGGGTTGGTGATCAACTATGTGGCCTAACCTCCAACGTTGGTGGGGAGTCATCCTGATTGTGGTCGCGGTCAGCGCCACCATGTGGCTCGCGGCAAGCCAGCAGCTCGTTCTCTACATCCATCCCCGCTACGTGGTATTCACGGTCATCATGGCCGTGATTGCCCTCGTTCTTGGCGTGATGAGTGTCGCAATTCGCCCTGGCAGCACCGAGGAACCTGCAGTGAGAAGTGGCTGGTCTCGGGTTCTCGGGGTTATCGCGCTCGTTCTCTCGGGGGTTGTTGCACTTTCGCTTGTTGTCGTGCCGCCGGCCACCCTCTCCAGTGCAACAGCGAGTCAACGTGACATCGTGGGCTCAACGGTCGGCAGTGATAGCCAGAATGTGGATGACGTCGACAGTGCCGATGAATCATTGATTGCGAGCTTCACGGTTGTCGACTGGGCATCGTTGCTGCGCCAGACCAGCGATCCGAGCTTTTACTCCAATAAAACCGCAGATTTAGTAGGTTTCATCACTCCGAGTGATGACGATCCCGACAACATTTTTTATCTTTCTCGCTTTACGGTGACCTGCTGCGCTGTTGACGCTCAGCCGACCGGTGTCGCGGTGTACGCGCCCGGTTGGAGCAATGAATTCGCGATCGACTCCTGGGTGCAGATCACCGGGAACTTCGAGATTAACCCGAGCTCGCGCAGCGATATTTCACTCGTTCTTGTCCCGAAGACCTTGAGCATTGTGGAGCGGCCAAATGAGCCATATCTCTATTAGCCGCAATCCCAACAATCCCCATGCTGGCGCTCAGGCGTTCCGCAAGGCGTTCGCTTGGACGATTGGGGTGCTCGTTGCGCTCTGTGGTGTGTTTTTGGCCTTGGGGTATCTGCAGGGGCCGAAGTTGTCGAATGCCCAACTCGACACGGATGCCGTTGTTGCCTCATCTGATCAAACCTTGCGTCTCTTTCTCAACCAAGCAATCGCCGCAATTGATGCCGGTGCCGTGACTGTTGAGCCAGCCGCAGCCGTTAGCGTCTCGAGCGAGGCTGATCTGATCTCGGTGAAGTTTGAGCAGCCGCTCCAGTACGGCACGCAGTACACGGTGACTGTCGATGGAGTTGTCAGTCCATCCGGCGGTTCAGCCTCAGCGATCGACTACTCATTTACCACTGGCGAAGCAGAGCTCTACTATCTCGACCGTGGGGTTCCGGTCGATGAGATTGTGCGCACCGGACTCAGCGGCTCTGAGCGCACTGTGCTGTTCGCGGGGGAGGGCATCCAAGAATTCACTCCCGTAGGGGACTTGGTGGCGTTCACTACGGCCAGTGCCGACCGCCTTGGCGCGCTGCATCTGGTGAATCCAGAGTCGGGTATTACTGAACAGCTGTTGCTGCCAGAGGTGGGGGAGGTCGCGGACCTCGATGCGTCGCGTGCGGGGGCAACTCTCGGGTTTACGATTTCGAGCGATGATCCTGGGCCGATTGAGACTGTCTCGCACACGCTCTACACGGTTGATCTCGATCGTGGGCGCGACGTTGTTGCTATCTCCGACCTCGATGGTGATCCCATGCGCGTTACGGGCTGGCAGTTCATCCCCGGTACGGCAAATATTGTTGCTCTCACCACCGAGAGCACCGTAGTGCGAGTAGATACCGCTTCGGGTGAGGTTGTGCCGCTCGGTCAGTTTTTTGAGTTCGGCAGGGTATCGGCGGATGGTTCCCACGTGGTCGTCGGTGATGCGCGTGGCAGCGCTTCCCTGTTGCTTACCGATGGTTCTGAACGTCGGCTCCTGGCATCACCGGTTGATGGCAAGCAGCCGTTTTTGGGCGACGCCGATGCGAATGCCGCTGACGATTTGGTTGCCAAGATGGTGTTGGTGGGGGAGGACGGACACACCTTTAGCAGCATCCTTGCCTACGACGACGGCGCGGCTTCACGCATCCTCTTCCAAACGGTCGAAGACAGAGGCGCGATTCTCGATTTTCGGGTGTCGCCCAATGGACAATTTGTCGCGGTTGAGGTTCAACCCAATGTTTCCGCATTCGATTCCGACGAGTATGTGATGAGTGCGCGCCCGCGAAGTGTTGCGACCTACATTGTTGAGATCTCAACTGGCGCAGTCACACGAAGCGTCGAGGGCTTCGGCGCCATCTGGCGGTAGGTTCGTTTTATGACTGCGATCTCTGACCTCGATTCGCTGCTGTCCACTATGGAACCTCAGCACAACCCCGGTGTATTTGTGTTTGCGACGGTGGAGTCACTTCGTGACATCGACGCCGATTCTGTCGTAGCGATGATCATTGAGGCTGAAGGGATCTCTGTGGTGCTGAGCGAGTCGGATGCTCTGCGTCAGTCGATTCCCCACAGCTTCCGATCAGCGTGGATCACTCTCACCGTCAATTCTGCTCTTGAGGCCGTTGGTCTTACCGCAGCGTTCGCTCAGGCACTGGGCGATGCAGACATCAGCTGCAATGTGATCGCTGGCAACTATCACGATCACATATTTGTCCCCATTGACTCTGTGGATGCCGCACTCGCTGCGCTGCGATCGCTTCAGTCGGCATCGCTCTAGTCCGGGCGCCCTATTTGGTGCGGTCGCGCTGAGGAACCCGAAGTCCGCTAGCTTCCAGCCGGCGCACGAACTCTCGAACGCCGACTGGTTCGGCGCCGAGGGCGACAAGTTGTTCCCACATCCGCGCTGGTACATCGTAGTGATCGAGGTCGAATCCTCGGCGGGGGATGCCCGCGAGCTCAGCGAATTCGTGGAGTTCGGCTAGCGACGTGTCACTCACGAGGTGGGCCCACACCGTCTCGTGGGCGGGCCAGATCGCCTGGTCGATCAACACAGTCATGGTCTGAGCCTAATTGAGGGCAGATCGTGACGTTGAGCTTTTGACCGGGCACCCGTTTGGGACGTACTATTGTTGTCGCTGCACTTGAACTGTGGTTGTGATCGTTGAGATTGCGATCAATCTCCGGTGTACACGTTCTCATTTTCGCTAAGTCGTCTCTCATGGCTGACTTAATTCGAAGCAGCAGAAGCGTGTCGTTTGACCGGGAGTGCCCACGTCGAGTATCGTTGATCCTTGGTGTGTGCTGGGCATAGCCCGCAGAATTCGCCACAAGCTTCAGTAGTTCTAGCTATTAATCGTTAAGTAAGGGTCAAAAGTGGTTTACGCAGTTGTGCGCGCCGGTGGGCGGCAGGAGAAGGTAGAGGTCGGCACGATTGTCGTTCTCGACCGCATCGCAGCCGACAAGAACGGCAATGTTGAGCTCGCTCCAGTTCTGTTCGTTGATGGCGACAAGATCACTCACGACGCCAAGGCGCTTGAGAAGATCAAGGTCGTTGCCGAGGTTCTGAACGATGAGCGCGGTCCAAAGATCGTTATTCAGAAGTTCAAGAACAAGACCGGTTACAAGGTTCGCCAGGGTCACCGTCAAGAACTGACCCGCATCAAGATCACCAGCATCAAGTAGCTGACGAGCGTAAAGGACTTCCAAGAAAATGGCACACAAAAAGGGCGCAAGCTCCACCCGCAACGGTCGTGACTCCAACGCGCAGCGCCTCGGCGTAAAGCGCTTCGGCGGCCAAGAGGTTCTCGCCGGCGAGATCATTGTTCGTCAGCGCGGCACCCACTTCCACCCCGGCGTCAACGTCGGCCGTGGAGGAGACGACACTCTGTTCGCTCTCTCAGCAGGCGCAGTGCAGTTCGGTGCAAAGGGCGGCCGCAAGGTCGTCAACATCGTCACCGTCTAGTTTTCCCCGGTTGCCTGTTCGCAGGCGAACGATACAGCGAAGAGCGAGCTTCGGCTCGCTCTCGCCATTTAACTCAGCACCACTAGGTGCAGCACCATTGAGTACAGCAATAGCATTACCCGTGTCTCACGAGAATAGGAGGAACCATCATGGCATCGTTCGTCGACCAGGTGACCTTGCATCTCGTAGCAGGACACGGCGGAAACGGTTGTGTTTCAGTCAAGCGTGAAAAGTTTAAGCCTCTTGCCGGCCCTGACGGCGGTAACGGTGGCAACGGTGGCGACATCGTGCTTTACAGCGACCCTCAGGTCACCACGCTTCTGAACTTCCACCGATCGCCGCACCGCAAATCGCAGCACGGTCAGCCAGGTCAGGGCGACCACAAGGCTGGCACTGCCGGTGCTGAAATGTTGCTCTCGGTTCCGGTCGGCACGCTCGTGCGCGATCAGGATGGCGAAGTCCTCATCGACATGGATGCTCCCGGCATGCGCTTGGTCGTCGGCCCAGGTGGTCAGGGCGGGCTCGGCAACGCAGCCCTCTCATCCACTAAGCGCAAGGCTCCCGGTTTTGCGCTGCTCGGAACGCCCGGTTTTCAGGGCGACATCTTCCTTGAGCTTAAAACCGTTGCCGATGTTGCTTTGGTCGGCTACCCGTCTGCAGGCAAGTCGAGCTTGATCGCTGCTATGAGCGCGGCCAAGCCAAAGATTGCTGACTACCCGTTCACTACGTTGCACCCCAACCTCGGAGTCGTTGAGTCCGGAGACGTTCGCTACACGATCGCCGACGTTCCTGGACTTATCGAAGGCGCAAGCGAGGGCAAAGGCCTTGGGCTTGAGTTCTTGCGTCACGTCGAGCGATGCACCGCACTGTTGCACGTGCTCGACTGCGCCACTTTGGAGCCCGGTCGCGACCCCATCAGCGACCTCGATGTGATTCTCGGCGAACTGGCGGCCTACCCCGTTCCAGAGGGTCAAAAGCCATTGCTCGAGCGCGAGCAACTCATTGCTCTCAACAAGGTCGACGTTTCCGAGGGCAGTGATCTCGCTGATCTCGTCAAGGCTGAGCTAGAAGAGCGCGGCTACCGTGTCTTCGAAGTGTCTGCTGTATCTCGCGAGGGCCTGCGAGAGCTGTCCTTTGCTCTCGCTGCTGTTGTTCTCGCTGACCGCGAGAAGCGCAACTCCGAACCGGTCAAGGAACGCATCATTCTGCGCCCGCGCGCCGTCAATGCGAAGGACTTCGTCGTCAAGGTCGAAGGTGGCACCTACGGCAACATTTACCGCGTTGTTGGCGATAAGCCTGAGCGTTGGGTTGCACAAACAGACTTTGCGAACGAGGAAGCTGTCGGATACTTGGCAGACCGTTTGGCGCGCCTCGGTGTTGAAGACGACCTGTTCAAGGCAGGTGCCGTCCCCGGCTCCACCGTCATTATTGGCGCAGGCGGAGGTGTTGTCTTCGATTGGGAGCCAACGCTCTCATCGGCCGCCGAACTGACTGTTGCTCCTCGAGGAACCGACCCACGACTCGACGACAACCCCCGCGAAACCAACCGCAGCCGTCGCAAGAATTACCTCGAGCGCATGGATGCTAAGGCAGCCGCACGCGCTGAGCTCGAGTCTGAGCGTGAAGCTGGCGTTTGGGTGGACGATGAAGGTTTCGCCATTGAAAAAGGCGATGAGTCGGAGGATCGTGACTAGCAAGCCCGTCGTGCGCGCCGAGATTCCTCGTGCGCGGCGCATCGTTGTCAAGGTTGGATCGTCATCGGTCAGCGGCGCCAACGTGGGCCAAATCGGCGCTCTTGTCGATGCGCTAGCCGCGGCACACGCCGCAGGTTCAGAAGTGATCCTGGTCTCTTCGGGTGCCATCGCTACCGGCATTCCCTTCCTCAAGCTAGATGGGCGACCCACCGACCTCGCTACCCAACAGGCCGCAGCGGCAGTCGGTCAGAACGTGCTCATTTACCGGTATCAGGAGAGCTTCGACCGCTACGGAGTGGTTGCAGCACAAATCCTGTTGACCGCAGGCGACATGGATAACCCCACTCACCACAGCAATGCTCAGCGGGCTATGGAACGATTGCTTGGGCTAAAAATCTTGCCCATCGTGAACGAAAATGACACGGTAGCGACCCATGAGATCCGCTTCGGTGACAACGACCGTCTCGCTGCGCTTGTCTCCGTACTAGTTCGGGCCGACATGCTGGTGCTTCTGTCTGACATCGATGCGCTCTATACGAAGCCTCCTTCTGAACCGGATGCCCAACGCATTGACTTTGTCGCGTTCGATGATGATCTTGCCCACGTGACTTTCGGCGATATTGGTGCTGCGGGTGTTGGCACGGGTGGCGCGGGTACCAAGGTTGCGGCAGCAAAGCATGCCGCAACGGCGGGGATCCCCGTACTCTTGGCTGGAACCGGGAGCGTTGCGGCTGCGCTGGCCGGAGCATCCATCGGCACGTGGTTTGAAGCAGCGATCACGATCGATTAGGGGTCGAAGGCGCGTATTGAGCGCCGCTACACTCTGAATATGGTTGATTCAGGTGTAATCGAGCGCACAATTACTGAGAAGTTCGAAGCGGCACGCGCAGCGTCGCGCACGCTCACCACTCTTACTACGGTGCAGAAGAATGCGGCACTCGCTGCTATCGCCCGGGATGTCGAAACGCACGCCGAACGAATCATCGCGGCCAATGCTCTCGATCTCCAACGCGGCGCAACTAGTGGCATGTCCGAGGGATTACAGGACAGACTGCGTCTGACCCGTGAGCGCATCACACAGCTCTCAGCGGCGGTGCTCGACATCATCGAACTCGCTGACCCGGTCGGCACAGTGGTCCGCGGTTCTGTACTGCCTAATGGACTCTCGGTCTCACAAGTGCGCGTGCCATTCGGGGTGATTGGTGCGATCTATGAAGCGCGACCGAACGTGACGATTGATATTGCGGCGCTGGCGCTCAAGAGCGGCAACGCTGTAGTGCTGCGCGGTGGTTCAGCCGCTGAAGACTCCAACCGCGTTCTTGTAGACATCATTCAGTCCGCTCTTGCGAGCGTGGGAGTGGAGCCGACCGCCGTTCAAACAATTGACGAATTTGGTCGCGATGGCGCGAAGGCACTGATGCAGGCTCGCGGTTTTGTTGACGTTCTTATCCCGCGGGGGAGTGCGCAGCTCATCCAGACCGTTGTCAGAGAGTCAACAGTGCCGGTGATCGAGACGGGTGCCGGCATTGTGCACGTATTCCTCGATGCGTCTGCCGACAAAGAAACGGCGATTGAGATCGTGCACAACGCCAAAGTGCAACGTCCGAGTGTCTGCAACGCTCTAGAGACACTTCTCGTGCATGAAGACGCCGCCGAAAGGCTTATTCCTGCCGTTCTGGCACGCCTCGCAGACGCCGGGGTGACGATTCACGCCGATCAGCGCACCCGTGGGCTATTTCCCCAGGCCCTCATCGCAGACGATGATGCGTGGTCGGTGGAACACTTGAGCCTCGATATTGCTGTGCGGGTGGTTTCCGACCTCGATGCTGCGATTGAACACATCGCAACGTATTCAACCAAGCACACCGAATCGATCATCACCAATGATCTCGCCAACGCTGACCGGTTTCTCGCCGAAATCGATTCAGCAGTTGTGATGGTCAATGCTTCCACCAGATTCACGGATGGCGCGGAATTCGGTTTCGGCGCCGAAGTCGGTATCTCAACCCAGAAGCTGCACGCTCGTGGCCCCATGGGATTACCAGAACTTACCAGCACCAAGTGGGTTGTGCGCGGTAGTGGTCAGGTGCGCGGCTAGACTGTTCTCGGCTTTGTGAATGGAGATCTGATGTCTGTTTTTCTGAATGTACTTGCGTCGAGCGAAGAGCTCGCGCCGCTTATCTTGCCGGCGATCGCTTTTCCGATCATCGCTGCAGTCGTTTTCACGACTCTCGGCTTTGTCACGTGGAGTTTCCGTGACGTGGCTAACCGTCACGTTGCGAAGCCTGCGAAAGCTGGCGACGCTCACGGCGCAGGCCACTAAGGCTTAGTCGTGTCGGCCGAGACGACGCAGAAGCGTGCGCGCATCGGCATCATGGGTGGCACTTTCGATCCCATCCATAATGGTCACCTCGTGGCTGCAAGCGAAGCTCAGCAACAGTTTGACCTCGATGAGGTCGTCTTCGTTCCCACGGGCAAGCCCTGGATGAAGTCAACGGTCACAGCCGGAGAACACCGATATCTCATGACGGTGATCGCCACCGCCGCTAACCCCGGCTTCAACGTCAGCCGCGTTGACTTAGAACGAGAAGGCGCGACCTACACAATCGACACGCTCCGGGACATGCGCAAGGCCTATCCCGATGCCGACCTTTTCTTCATTACGGGGGCGGATGCCATGGCTCAGATCATGGAATGGAAAGACGTTTCCGAGGTCTGGACTCTTGCCCATTTCATAGCAGTTTCACGGCCAGGACACCCCCTAACCATTAGTGGATTGCCTACTCAAGGCGTAAGCTCGTTAGAAGTGCCGGCGCTTGCGATCTCATCCACTGATTGCCGAACCAGAGTCAGTCAGGGCTTCCCGGTCTGGTATCTGGTTCCGGATGGTGTCGTTCAGTACATCGCCAAGCACCATTTATATCGGAGTATGCCATGACCACTTTTCACGATCCGCCGCCGCAGTCGCGCCGTGCGGCGCGTCAGAGTGAGCGCGAACGAGCTGCCGATGAGCAGCCGTCAGTAGAGGGCTTCACAACTTTTCCTTCTCAAGAAGCAGAAGAGAACAGTGTCGAAGAACCTCACAAAGACTTGAGCGCCGACACCACTGCCGCAGCCGCCCCATCAGGCACCGTTGCGCCTCCTGCCGCGCCCGCAACATCCCAACCGTCGACAGACGCCGCCTATCGTCTGGCGCCGCCACCATCACCACTCACGCAAGACTCTTCCTTTGCGCCGCCTCCTCCTCCCGCTGCCGCTCCGGCAGCGCCGGAGTCGAGTTCTCCCGAGCGCACCCTTACTCGTCGCGAACTGCGAGAGCTTCGCGCACGTCAGGAAGCTGAACGTGCCGCTGCAGCGCCCGCTGAAACTGCTGTGCCTTCTGAAACCGCTGTGCCTTCTGAAACTGCTGTGCCTTCTGAAACTGCTGTGCCTTCTGAAACTGCTGTGCCTTCTGAAACTGCTGTGCCTTCTGAAACCGCTGTGCCTTCTGAAGCGGCTGCGTCTCCCGAGGCGGCGCCAAAGGCTGCTTCGACTCCGTTAGCAAATGCTGCTGCGGATGCCGTGCCGCATTATCCATACTCGGGTTCAGCTGGACAGGCTTCCAAGCCTGCAGCGGAACAGCACCTGACTGTAGAGCCCACGATTCCGGCCTACGTTGAACCGCCAGCACTCATCGATCCACTTTCGGTAGTTCCTGAAGCTGCAGCGGTTGCCGCACCTCCCGAAGACGCGCTGAGCGCTTTCGAATCACTACTGGCCAACGCTGACGGTTCCGCGAAAGATGCGGAAATCACGGATGCTCCCCGGTCTCCGCTCATCGATCCGCCGCGTGAGACAGGCTCTGCTAAGTCAGCAGCGGACCTCGACTTCAGCGGAACCATTGCAGCAGCTCCGGTAGACACGTCGTCGGCCGCCTCAGCACCGCACCAGCCAGCGCCAAGCGCAGAACCGCAGTCGGCTGAAGCTCCCCGTTCATCCGCACGATCAACCATTGCGGGACTCCTCGGGTTAGCTCCGGAGGCTGCTAGCGAACCAGCCGATACAACGCCGGCGGTAAAATCAGCGCCCACTATTTCGGCGGCACCAACAAACCTCAGCAATGCCCGCGCAGAGTTCGACGAACAGGCGCGCAAGCGACTCGATGGCGAACTGCCCGCGGTCGACCGACTATCGGTCGAACCCAACGTGACGCCTACCGCCGCGCCGGCCCCGTCGCCGGGGATTGACTCCCCGGGAATGACTGTAGCCCCAGCGGGCCACTGGACTCGCCAGGCTGCGGTTGAAGACGACCCAAGTGCCTCAATCATTTCGAGGACCATTGGCAGCGGAACCCCCGCAACAAGCGCTCTTGTCTTGCCAGCGATCCCGTTTGCCACCGACATCCGTGGTCCATTGAATTCCAGCGGTGAAACTATGCTCACAGGGTCGATTGATCTGCCGAGCACGTTGTCGGCAAGTGGTGTCTCGGACCGTTTTGACCACGCAGATATTGATTCACTTCTCGATCTCAATGACAGCGACATGGTTTCGACTGATTCAGCACCCGTGCGCGCCGTCAAAGCCGTCAGTACGTTCTCCAATCAGTCAGTAACTCAGACACAAAAGCCGAAGGGTACTCGTGCACTCACGGTGTTGCTCATCTCGGCTTCGTCGATGGCTGTTGTGGTTGCCGGACTGCTTGTGGCAGCATTCGCCTTCAACATGTTGTAGGTTTAACTCTTTGCTCTTCCTCCGATTAAGGACCCTGTGACTGCTTCTCCTCGTGCTAACGAGCTACTTTCCATCGTCGCGCACGCCGCCGACGCCAAGCAGGCGACGGATATGGTCGCACTGGATGTCACCGGTCCCACGCCCTACACCGACATTTTCTTCCTTGCCACAGGCCGCAACGAACGCAACGTTCAGTCGATCGCGTCTGAAATTGAAGAGAAGATGATCGAAGCTGGCGCGAAGCCGCTACGTCGCGAGGGCCGTGCGGAGGGTCGTTGGATTCTTCTCGACTTCGGCCACGTTGTCGCCCACATCTTCCACGAAGAAGATCGCCTCTACTACTCGCTTGAGCGTTTGTGGAGCGATTGCCCCGTCATCCCGATCGATATCGCAGCACCAGCCGACCCCGAATCGGGAGCTGTTTAGTCAGTCTGGTTCGATTACTTCACACTTCGTAACTCAATTTGTGTGGGTGCCAGTGTGCTGGTTTTCTTGATCTAGCCGGGCAGTTAGACCCCGCGGCGATTCCACAAGAATTGCCTTCGATCTCTGGGGTTTCATGATTACGCTTTCTTCCGTCACCAAGACTTTTGGTGCAGCCGCGAACACGGTTCGTGCGCTCGACGATGTGAACCTCGCTGTGCAGCGAGGCGAAATTTTCGGCGTTATCGGCCAAAGTGGTGCCGGCAAGAGCACGCTCATCCGCACGGTAAATCTTCTTGAGCGCCCCGATTCGGGCAGGGTCACCGTCGCCGACCGTGAACTGACCGCGCTCAGCGATCGCGATCTTCTTCATGCGCGTCGCGAAATCGGCATGGTCTTTCAGCAGTTCAACCTGCTTGATAGCCGCACCGTTCGTGGAAACGTGGAACTCGCCTTAGAAGTTGTGGGCGTGAGCCGCAGCGAACGCACCAGCCGCACTAACGACATTCTTGAACTTGTGGGTCTCGAACAGAAAGCTCAGCAATATCCGGCTCAGCTCTCGGGCGGGCAGAAGCAGCGCGTGGGCATCGCGCGGGCGCTGGCATCTCGGCCTCGCGTTCTTCTCAGCGATGAAGCAACGAGCGCCCTCGACCCGGAGACCACAGACTCCATTCTTCAGTTGCTGCGCAGGCTCAACAAAGAGCTCGGACTCACCATTTTGCTGATTACGCACGAGATGGACGTCGTCAAAAGCATTTGCGATTCCGCAGCGCTAATGAGCGGTGGCCGCATTCTCGAGCAGGGTCGTCTTGTTGACTTGCTTGCCAAGCCAGGTTCGCAGCTTGCTCGTGGACTGTTCCCGCTCGGCGAACTGCCGCAGGGTAACTCCACAGTCATCGATGTCACCTTTGTCGGTTTGTCGTCAGCGCGACCTGTTGTCGCTCAGCTTGCCCGCACTCACCAACTAGATGTTGGTCTGCTCGGTGCTGCGATGGAAACCATCGGGGGAGCGCAATCAGGGCGCACGCGCCTTGAACTGCCGGGAACGATCGAGCAGCACACTGCCGCAATTGACGACTTGCGCGCTCAGGGCCTCGTCGTTGAGATTGTGAGGAGCGGACGATGATCGATTCCCAAGCTCCCGGCTTCTGGCCGCAGCTGTTTGAGACGCTCCTGAAGGCGACAGGGGAGACCCTGTACCAAGTGAGCGTCACGATGCTCATCACTCTCATTATTGGGCTTGCAGCGGGCACCCTGTTGGTTATCACCGACCGCGGCGGCATTCTCGAGCGCCCATTCGGCAGTGTGATCGCCGGTCGCATCATCAACGCGGTGCTGCAGGCCGTCGTGAACCTGGGCCGTTCGATCCCGTTCATCATTTTGATGATTGCGCTCATCCCGTTTACTCGACTGTTGTTGGGGACGGCGTTTGGCGTGACCGCGGCGATTGTACCGTTGACGATTGCTGCGATTCCGTTCTATGCCCGCATCGTGGAGATTTCGCTGCGCGAAGTCAACGAGGGGCTTGTTGAGGCGGGGCACTCTTTGGGCGCGACGCGCTGGCAGTTGGTGTCGAAAGTGATTATTCCTGAGGCTGTTCCTGGTCTCATCCGTGGCTTTACAACGACAGTGGTGTCGATTGTGAACTACTCGGCAATTGTGGGCGCGATTGGTGGTGGAGGTCTTGGTGATGTTGCTATTCGCTATGGACACCAGCGCTACAGCGTCATCCACATTGTCGCGGTGATTATCGTGCTAGTCGCGATTGTGCAGATCGTTCAGGTGGTCGGCGCTCGCTTGGCTAACCGAATGTCTCACCGCTGACTCTGTCGGCGGCTTACCCCTGAGTAGTTTTTCTTTTTTCTTTCACCACTGTTTGTTTTCTCGATTAAGGAATGTCATGTCACGCTCCAAATTCTTCTCACTCTCCACTGTGGCCGCCGCTGGCGTGCTCGCTTTGACCCTTTCTGGATGCTCGGCTCCCGCCGAAGAGTCCGCGCCCACTGATGGCACGCTCGGTTCGCTTACCGTTGGTGCTACGGCGACACCGGCCGGCGAAATTGTTCAGTTCGTGATCGACAGCGGTCAGGCTGAGGCTGCTGGCCTCGAGCTCGACATCGTTGAGTTCACCGATTACACGACACCGAACCCTGCTCTCAGTGAGGGCAGCCTCGACGTCAACCTGTTCCAGCACGAGCCGTTCCTGGATCTCTACAACGAGAACACGGGAGACAATCTGTTCGTCGTTGGCCAGGTTTACCTTCCGCCGCTCGCTCTGTACTCGAAGACCGTTGGCGAGCTTGCAGACCTGAAGGATGGCGCGAACATTGCGTTGCCGAACGATGCCAGCAATGAGGGCCGTGCGCTCTTGCTGCTTGCGGATGCCGGACTCATCGAGACCACGGATGCTCCGTCGACTGTTGCCGACATCACTGCCAACCCGAGCGATTTCAACTTCATCGAAATTGATGCGGCAAGCCTGCCGTCGGCTCTTGATGACCAAGATGCTGCGATCGTGAACTTCAACTACGCCGGTGCTGCTGGCCTCTCGGGCGACCTGCAGCTGGTCACCGAGGGCCCCTCGAGCGTCTACTACAACACGCTCGTAACGCGTGACGAGCTCAAGACTGACCCTCGGGTGCTCAAGCTATACGAACTGTTGACCTCAGACGAGACAAAGGCGTACATCAACGACTTCTACAACGGACTCGTTATTCCCGTTTCTTAGCCGACACGGCAACCGAGCAAACGCACGCTCCGGCTTGCGAAAAGGCGGCCAGTATCCATTCGGATGCTGGCCGTCTTTGGGTTTCCGCCCTCAATGTTGGCTGTGATTCTCACGAACTTGGGCCACAGAACGCTCAGATGGTTCTGGATGCGTCGCGCATGTACTATTCTTGAGAAGTTGCATTTCTGGTAACGGAGATAAAACAGATGGGTCCATGGCGCAGCCCGGTAGCGCACCTGCATGGCATGCAGGGGGTCAGGGGTTCGAATCCCCTTGGATCCACCATTTAGCCCCGCAATCGTAAAGATTGCGGGGCTTTTTTTGTTTAACGAGTCAGTCGTTAGCGACGTTTGCCTGGTGTGAACGGGAGCTGCGACAGCGGCACATCGTCCACTTGAAGTGCAAGAAGTGCGTCGCGTCGCACGTCATTGAGGTACCCAACGTGGGCAAGTAGAGCCTGTTGTGCCCTTTCAGGGTCAGCAGCTGCGATTGCTTCGCAAATCTCGTGGTGCTGCTGCAAAACCTCGTCGCGACCGAGGAGGTTCACGAAGACGGTGTTTGTGGCAGGTCGGCTTAGGTGGACCGACATCATTGCGAGTTCGAGAATCGGGTTCTTGGTTGCTCGAGAAATTGCGGTGTGGAATGCGAGATCCCATTCCAACCACTCGTCGATATCCATTTCGAGGTCGCGAGCTGCATCAACCGCGTGGCGAATCGCGATGAGGTCCTCATCGGTGCGGTGCTGGGCGGCAAGCGCGACGCACATCGTCTCGAGCTTTTCGCGCGCTTCATCAACATTGTGCACGGTGACATTTCCGACACGGAACCACAGTCGGATGGCATCGCTGAGCTGCGCGGCGACTTGATCGGCATCAGGGACGGTCACAAAAGTTCCGCCCTGTCCTCCGCGTGTTGATTGCACGAGTCCGGTTGCCGAGAGAAGTTTGAGGGCTTCGCGCGCTGTGGCGCGCGACACGTCAAAGGAGTCTGCCAGCTCTTTTTCGGTGGGCAGACGTTCTCCTGGCTCCCACACGTTGTCATTGATTGCCTTGCGGAGTTGCATCGCAATTTGGCCCGAGGCATCGCGACGCGACAGCTCTGCGGGTTGGAAAGCGGGTTGCGTCATCTGTGACTCCTCGATGTGCTGAGCGTGGGGTTACGCCGAAACCTCAGTTTCTGCGAAATCTAAATGTAACAACGAAAAGCTTGTCGATCTAGGTCTGAAGTACTACGTTGAGTGTCAAACATTGAATGTCTAGCTTTCAAACGAGGAGAAACTCATGCGTACCCGAGTGTTACTAAGCACAGCGATGTTGGGCATTCTGGCTCTTGCCGGCTGCACGGCGCCCACACCCACTGGATCCGACGACAACCCCAAGCAAGATGCAGTTGCCTCTCAAACGGCAATGGCAGCAACGCTCGACTACATCGAAGCGGGACTGCCCGACCTCGACGGAGCATCCATCGCCTATATCGCCGAGTGCGCGACCGAGAACACGTTCTGCCAGGTTCGATGGCAGGGTGCGCAGGATGCTGCAGAAGCGGTCAATGCAGAAATCACCCTATTCAACGCGGCATTCGATGCGAATGCTCAGCAGGGTCAGGTGCAAGACGCCGTGCTCCGCGAGTTCGATGGCTACATTTTCTCGCCCGTCGCAGATGCTTCGGGATGCGCAAGCTTCGATGTGTTGGTTGAGACTGGTGCCCCGGTAGCCACAATCAACAGCCCGATGTGCGGAAACGCAGACTTTACTGAAGGGTCCGTGGGCTTCGCTGCGATGCAGACCGAGTCATTCTTCCTTGAGCACGTCAACAACGCGTTCGATTCCTGTGAAGGGGAATGTGAAGCGATTGCGGTTGGTGGATTCCTCGGAAACGACCTCTACACTCGCTGGCAAAATGCAATTGAGCGCGCTGCCGCCGATCATCCCAACGTTACCGTCGTCACTGAACAACCCGGAAACTTCGACCCAGCAACAGCGCTCAGTGTGGTGCAAGATGCTTTGCAGGCCAACCCCGACGCACAGATCGTCGTCTCCTCGTGGGATGACATGACTCGAGGCGTTGAAGAAGGGATTCGGGCAGCAGGGCTCACCCCCGGCAGCGATGTCCGGATCTATAGCGTTGGCGGAACCGAGTACGGTACCGACCGTGTGATCGACGGAGCATGGACATCAACAACTGTGCTGCTTCCCTACGAGGAGTCGTACTACGGTGGCGTCCATCTCGCCAGAGCACTTGCTACTGGAGAGATCACCGAAGGCTTCACCTACTTGGCCGAGTCGCCTGTCGTCGTCGATGGACCGGGCACCATCTTCATCGACAGCAGTAACGCTGCTGACTTCGACCCCGAGTACTAATCATGAACCTCAACCGCGAATTGTCAACGGCTCTGACCGTTTCTGGCCTCAGCAAGGAATATCCGGGCGTGCGCGCGCTCAACAATGTGTCCTTCAGCGTTGAGCCTGGAATCGTGCTCGCTGTCGTTGGCGAAAACGGCGCAGGAAAGTCGACGCTTATGAAGTCGATTGCCGGCGCCGAGCGTGCCACCGCGGGTCACATTGAGGTCTTTGGCACACAATTGGTCGCTGGCAACCCTCGCGCCGCATCGGATGCGGGGGTTGCCATGATCTATCAAGAACTCACTATTGTTCCTGAGCTCAGCGCTCAAGAGAACGTCTATTTGGGGCACGTTCCGACGCTATTCGGGATTGTGCGATCGAGTCAGCTTCGACGGAACTATCGTTCTGTAGCAGAGCGGGTTGGCAGCGACATCCGACCGGATGCCCGCGCCGGCGACCTCTCGACAGCCAATCAGCAACTGCTTGAGATCATGCGCGCTATCGCGCACGGGCGACGACTCGTGATCATGGACGAACCAACCGCGTCGTTGGGACCGGAAGATATCGCGCGACTGCATGAGGTGATCCGTGACCTGCGCGACAAAGGATGTTCCGTGCTCTATGTATCTCACGACCTCGATGCGGTACTCGATGTCAGCGACGATGTGATGGTGCTGAGAGAAGGGTCTATAGTTTCGCGAGCGCCGGCGGCGGCGTGGAACAAAACTGCACTCGTCACCGCGATGCTCGGCCACTCACCGTCCACGGCCCCTACCGGCGGTCGCCACAGCGCTCTGGAGCCAACAATCGTTGCACTAAGCAACGTGCAGGCACCTGGTGTAGATCTCGAATCCTTGAGCATCCGATCAGGCGAGGTGGTCGGAATTGCTGGTCTAGTCGGTTCAGGGCGCACCCGGTTGTTGCGAGCTGTTGCCGGTGCTGAACCAGTGCAGACCGGAACAATCGAACTTGATGGAAAGTCGCTGCGCTGGCCAAGATCACCAGCGCAGGCCTGGAAAGTGGGGATCGCTCTTGCCCCTGAAGATCGGAAGCACCAGGGTCTGGTGCTTGATCAGCCAGCGTCATGGAATATTGCGCTCGGTGGATTCCACCTCGCTCGTCGGCGCGGACGGATCACCGCAGCCCTCTTGCGCCGATGGGCCGAACCCATCGCAAGCCGGGTCGCTTTCGCCCAATCCCGGCTGGGGGCGCCCGCAGGCACTCTCTCGGGAGGGAATCAGCAAAAGCTGCTGCTCGGCCGTCTCTTTTCACGTCCACTCCGACTCATGCTTCTCGACGAACCAACTCGAGGCATGGACATAGGGGCGAAGTCAGAAGTATTTGCCTCGATGCGCTCGTTCGCCGATGAGGGTCGTGCTGTCTTGTGGTCCTCTAGCGAAATTCAAGAAGTGCTCGATCACAGTGATCGCGTCGTAGTATGCCGTGCTGGCCGAGTCGTCGCTGAGCTGCCAGCCGGGGCGACTGTGCACGATGTACTTGCTCAAGCCTTCGGCACCGCCGCCCTCGCTGCGGTATCCACACCATCATCCGCATCTTCACTCACTCACGTGCAGGAGAAATAACAGTGAGCACACGAATGACAGCAACACTGCAGCCCGTTGCTGCACCGATCGGCCCCCGAATCCGTCGCGCACTGAGCGAGTACGGCGTAGTGCTCGCACTTGTTGTGCTCATCATGGTTGTAGCGCTTCTCCAACCCGCGTTCTTATCCCTGGGCAACGTCAGCAATGTCCTCGCACAGTGGGCACCCGTCGCCATAATGGGCATCGGGATGACATACGTCGTGTTGACGGGAGGCTTCGACCTCTCTATGGCCGCGACCTACGCTCTCGCCGCCGTCGTCGCGGCAACGCTGGGACAGACGCTCCCTCCGATTGCGGCGTTCATAGGAGCCATCATCGTGGCTGGAGTTGTTGGCTTACTCAACGGCGTGATCGTCACACTTCTCAGAGTCAACCCTTTCATCGCAACGTTGGGATCGTCCCTCATCATCACCGGTGTTGCACTGCTTCTGACGGGGAACCGTCCGATCCAAGTCATCTTCGAGCCGTTTACTGTTCTCGGTCGCGGAGCCATTCTGGGAATACCGTTAAGTGCACTACTCATGATCCTTCTGTTCGCGGTTGGCGGACTCGTCTTGTCCTTCACAAAATACGGCCACAACATCTATGCGGTCGGAGGCAATCGCGAAGCAGCACGGCTCTCAGGCATCCGAGCCGGCTGGGTTGTTGCTAGTGCCTACCTTGTCGCCGGAATCTGCGCTGGGATTGCCGGCACCATCACGGCATCCCGATTGAGTTCAGCCCAGGCCGGGTTGAGCGGTCAGCTCGTCTTCGATGTCCTCACCGTGGTCATTGTTGGGGGCACGACTCTCGCCGGCGGAAAGGGATCACTGTGGCGCACGGCCGTAGGAGTCGCAATTTTGGCAACCCTGCAGAATGGCTTCAACCTTCTTGATATCGACGCGTACTACCAAAACATCATCAAGGGGGTGATTATCATCGCGGCTCTCACCTCAGTTGATTGGAGCCGCTTTGCACGCCCTCGCCGGGTCTCGCCATCCGAGACCGCCCAGTCCAGTATTAGCAACGACACCGTTTAAAGGAGCAAGATCATGTCGGAGACTCTTGATGTCAAAGAAATCACCATTAGCGAAGTTCAGGATGCCTACCAAAAAGGAACCGTCACGGTTACCTCAGTAGTTCAGGCCTACCTAGACCGCATCGAATCGATCGACCGCAGTGGCGCGGAACTCAACTCGATCGTTGCGCTCTCGCCCCGCGCGCTCGAAGACGCTGCCGACCTCGATGCGTTCTACGCAAAGAACGGTCAGCTCTTTGGCCCTCTGCATGGCGTGCCAGTGCTAGTGAAAGATCAGGTCGAAGTTGGGGGAATGCCCACAAGCTATGGAAGCGAGATCGCCGCAGATTTCGTACCCGAAAAGGATTCCACGGTTGTCGCTCGACTGCGCGCCGCTGGCGCCGTGATCATGGGAACCACCACGATGCCTGACTTTGCCACGTCGTGGTTCAGTACGTCGTCACGCAGCGGAACGACCAAGAACCCTTACGATCTTGCTCGTGATCCTGGAGGATCATCGTCAGGTTCTGCGGCAGCGATTGCGGCGAACCTCTCTCTGGTCGGAATTGGTGGTGACACGGGTGGGTCGATACGTCTGCCAGCCTCATTCTGCAACCTCGTCGGACTGCGAGTAACGCCTGGATTGATTAGTCGTGCGGGTATGTCCGCACTCGTCAAGCCTCAAGACACCCCCGGCCCGATGACTCGCACGGTAGAGGACAGTGCGCGAGTGCTCGATGTGCTTGCGGGGTTCGACCCGGAAGACTCCTACACGAGCATCAATCGCATCGCTCGCCACGTGGGTTCCTACACGGATGGTCTTGCCGAGTCGACCATGGCAGGAAAGCGTGTTGGAGTGCTGCGTGAAGCGTTCGGTGACGAGAGCGATGTCGATGGTGCACGCATCAATGTTGTGCTGGAAGAAACGCTTAATAAGCTTCGCGCAGCCGGCGGCGAAACTGTCGACGTTCATGTAGATGACTTGATGCACCTCGTTGGATTCACCTCGTTGTACAACACTCGATCTCACGACGACATGGATAAGTTCTTTGCAACGCGCCCCGGTGCAGGAGTGACGGGTATGAGCGACGTTATCGCTAGTGGACGGTTCCACCCGAAACTTGATCTCCTAATCGGGATTGCCGCATCCCCGGAGAACCCCGCTGATGATGACGAATATGTCGATCGAATTTTGGTGCAGCAGAAGTTCCAGCGCCATGTTGTCAGTCTGATGGAGGAGTTGCAGCTCGACGCCATTGTTTTCCCGGATGCAAAACTGCCGGCACCCACGCGTGCGGATGTATTCGCTGACCGCTGGACCTGCCTGACGTACCCCACCAATACGGTCATTGCGTCACAACTGCATTTTCCGGCGATTACGGTTCCCGTGGGCTTCACTGATAACGGACTGCCGGTTGGGCTGGAAATCATGAGCGCGCCCTATGACGAACAGCGGCTCTTGAAGGTCGCTTCTGCGGTCGAAAAAGCTACCACGGCTCGCCGCAGCCCTGAGCACAATCTGGGGTCTGATCACTGAGATGACGCGCACAATCAATGCTGACATGGGGGAGTCAGTCGGGATCCATCACTTCGGTAATGACGAGCCACTTCTCGAATTCGTTGACACGATCAACGTTGCCGGCGGGCTGCACGCTGGCGATCCGTCAGCGATTTCTCGGATCGTCTCGCTCGCGTTAGACCGAGGCGTCAGCGTCGGAGCCCACCCGGGGCTGCCAGACATCGCCGGCTTCGGGCGGCGGGAGATGGTAATTACGGTTGAGGAAGCGCGAGACCTCATCCGCTATCAAACAGGCGCAGTCGCATCCTTCGTGCAGTCCCACGGCCATGAACTCCACCACATCAAGCCTCACGGTGCGCTGTTTGGAATGTTGGCTCGAAACGATGAACTGATGGATGCTGCCTGTGATGTAGCGGTGCAGTACGGAGTTCCCATTTATGGGCTAGCCGGCACAGCTCACGAACGAGTATCGGCAGCAAGGGGAGTGCCATTCGTTCCGGAGTACTACGTTGATCTCGACTACACGGATGACGGCATGGTTGTCGTCAATCGCACGGGTTCCGTGCGAGACCTCGGTGAAGTCGCAGAGCGAGCGTCACGTGCCTTGCGAGAAGGAACAACCATCAGCACAACAGGCAACACGATTCCTGTTCGCGCCGACTCCTTCTGCATCCACTCTGATCTGCCCAATGCTGTGGAGGTAGCGAGAACGGTGCGCGACGCGATTGCGCACGTAGCGGTTTAGCGTAGTTGTTCGGGTGGGCGGAAGCAGTATTAGCGTTTCTGCCCACCTGACCTCGAAAATGAATCTGGCGCTACGTAGTGGCGAGAGGCGTTGTCGGGGGTGTCGTTCCCGTGGTCTTACGCACCTTGGCTTTGAACCACTTGGTGTCGGGGATTCGTGCGAGGAGTGGACCGGCGACGATCGTGATGAGTACATACGCCGTCGCTAGTGGTGCGAGCATGGGCTCGATGCCGGCGCCGACCGCGAGACCCGCGATCACGATCGAGAACTCACCGCGAGGAGTCAGAATGAGCCCAGTGCGCCATCGACCAGCAACCGCGATCCCAGCCCGTTTCGCCGCAAGGTAGCCCGAGAGCGTCTTCGTAGCGATAGTGACAACCGCGAGAGCAGCCGCCGGCAGCAGAACAGGAACAATGTCTGCCGGCGAAGTTGAGATCCCAAAGAACACAAAGAATACCGCAGCGAATAGGTCACGCAGGGGAGTGATGAGCTGGGCTGACTGGTGCGCCACCGGGCCCGAGATCGCAATACCGACGAGGAAAGCACCCACCGCAGCAGACACGCTCACGCGTTCCGCTAAACCAGCAACAAGCATCGTCAATCCAACGACACCGAGCAACAGTGCTTCGGCGTTCTTGTCGGGAAGCAGTCGCGACAAGAATCGACCATGACGTAGGGCAACATAAAGAATCAGCAGCACGACAGCGACGGCAATGGCCACAGTGAACGCGCCCTGCAGCAGTCCCGCACCAATGACGAGCGCAGAAAGTACCGGCAGGTAGAACGCCATCGCCAAGTCTTCCATCACCAGGATGGAAAGCACGGTCGGGGTCTCGCGGTTACCGAGTCGCCCCAGATCGCGCACGACCTTAGCGATCACCCCAGATGATGACACCCAGGTGACACCGGCGAGGGCGACGACCGCGGCAGGTTCCCACCCCAAAATGATGGCGAAAAGAGCCCCGGGTAGGGCATTGAAGACACCATCGAGGATGCCCGAAATGCGAGAAGTCTTGAGATTCGAGACGAGCTCTTCTGCAGAATACTCCAGCCCCAGCATCGCCAAAAGAAGAATCACGCCGATTTGTGAACCGACTTCGAAGAACTCTTCGCTCGCCTGAAACGGCAGCAAACCGCCCTCGCCAACAGCGAGGCCGGCAAGAAGATAGAGCGGGATGGCAGAAAACCCGAAACGTGCAGCAAATCTTCCGAGCACGCTAAGAACAAGCAGGAGAGCGCCAACCTCGATGAGGAGCTGCGTCGTCTCATGCATACGCGAGCCTTAGCTGGGGCCGCGGTTGATGAGCTTGCCGAGTGCGTCGAGACCCTTGCGGGTCCCCACAGCGACGATTACATCGCCAGACTCGAATTTAACCTCAGGACCAGGGGAAGGAACAACATCGTTGCCGCGGGCAATCGCGACGATCGATGCGCTCGTGAGAGTGCGCGCTTTCATATCGCCCATGGGGCGACCGACGAATCCTGAGCCGCCGGGAAGAGAGATCTCTTCGGTGTAGAGCCCCTCAGCCTTCTCGCCAAGAACCGACAAACGGCTGAGCGTGAGCGACGAACCAAGAACCTCAGCGATAGCCGCAGCCTCATCGTCAGTGAGTGAGATGGAGGCAGCGTTCGAGTCAGGGTCGTCCGCATTGAAAAAGGCAAGATCTCGCTCGCCTGAACGCAGCGAAACCACGCTGACACGGCATCCCGAATCAGTGATCACATCATTGCGAACACCAAACCCAGGAAGGTCAATTCGTTCGATTCTTACGCCCACAGTTCCCACTTACCAATTCGCTAGTGGCCAATAGTCCAGCGAGAAGCCTACGCCTCTTACGCTGCAACCCCATACTTTTTCATTGACGTCTCCACAATGGTGAGGCCCTCGAGGCCCGGCATGCGTGAAATGTGCTCATCGAGTTTGCGAATCTCGCGCAATCCCTCCTCGCCTGAGAACAAGTGGCCCATAACGTGGGTCACTTCTTTAGCGGGCATGATGCTCGAGCCAACCGGACCCCAAGCGCCCCTCAAAGCCAGTCGCGCCAAGACTTGCGCCTTCTTGCTTTTGGCTAGACGCTCTCGAGCCTGAGTCGCATAGAAGGCAACGTGGCGTGCTTCTTGCTTGGCGATTCGGCGAAGCAACTCAGACAGCACCGGATGCTTTTCCATATCCGCGAGCCGGTTGTACGCAGCAACGGCAGACCACTCGTTCGCGGCGCCCCAGATCATGTGCACTGCGATGAAGTCCTTACCGATCACATTTCCGAGCACGGACTGCTTGATCGGGTCGAGTCGATCCTTCCAGCCCAACTTCAGCCGGGTGGCTTTGAGCTCGTCATAGTCGAGAGTCACATCGTGAGCACCGAGCACCTTCGAGAGCGCTTCGCCGTGCCAGAACTCTTCGCGGTTCCACATCGTCATAAACGCACTAACGTCGACCTCCTTGTGGGAGGGCGTGACGAGTAGATCTCGCAGGTAGCAGACCGTGTGGTATTCGACATCCGCCATGTAGCGAAGGCTGCGCAGAGTCGAATCCGGGAGGGGATTGCGCTCAAATTCGGTGAAGTCGAGGTCACCCCACTGCACCTTCTTCGAGGTCGAGGTGTACCGATCAATATCAAATGCCATGAGGTGTGGGAACTAGCTCGACGGCGTCGAGTTCTGTTCCTCTCCTTCCAGTTGCACCGGCGCGGTTGCTGCGGCGCGAGGTCGAGGGATGCGGGTATTGGGTGAGCGGCGCTTCCAATCGAGCACGTTCCACCGCTTCTCTTGAGCATGCTTATACAGGTTGACGTCAGGGTTGACGGCACTGGGATTTCCGAGAAGTTGCAGCCACATCAGATCGGCATGACTGTCGCCGTAGCCATACGACTGGGTGAGGTTGAAACCATTGAGTTCGGCATAGTGGCGCAACCACGCGGCCCGTGCCTCATCCACCAGCGGCGGATCGGCCAAGAAACCGGTGAGAACACCGTCACGTTCGTGCATCCGGCCAGCAACGACCTCGTCAAAGTACGGCAAGAAGGGGGTCACCATGAGATCGATTGTTCCCGTGACCAGAATGGTGCGGTGGCCAGCATCACGGTGCTCCTGAACACGGCGCAGAGCATCCGGCATCACCCGACGCATCATGGCCCGGCCGAAGCTGCCGCGCACCATCCGCTCAATCTCCACAATCTTGAAGCCCTCGTAGCGACGCATAAAGGTTCGGATGAACTCGCCGCGGTCACGACGTTCAGCACGCAAGTACTTGCGCAAAGAGAAAGTGAAATTGGCGAGGTCGTGCACAACCTTGGCACGGGGAACAGTTCCACCCCACAGCAGCAAGTACTGCTTCACGAGGTTGGAATCGACGACAGTGCCTTCAAGGTCGAAGACAGCGACAACATCGGTGCGCTGGGGAAGCTTCTTAGCGGTGCGGGTCTTGGCGGCTGGTCGGTTGGCAAATGCCCGCGTCAACGTCGTGATCGCCGGGAAGTGCACCTTCTGGAAGTAGTCCTCCCAGTTGATCTCGGCGACATCGAAGCGTGCACTCTGAGAGGTCTTCTTCGGTAGCGAAGCGAGAAGCTCACGAGTGTTGGCATCATCGAAAATTATCTCCGTCTGCACATACGCGCGATAGAGATTCGTGAAGGCGCGCAGCACGTCAAGCTGATGTTGGCCGCTCTTGACCTCATCCAGCCAACGGCGAGTGCGGGGAGTTGTCGGCATCTTGGTGATCATGCGCTCAGCACGCTCGGCCTGACGCTCGCGCTTCACTAGCGCCTTCTCCACGCGCTGACCTCCGGGGAAACGCCACAGCGGAACCGTGATCTCGCCATCCTCAGCGGGCAGCGGGTTCGCTGTGAAGTAGGCGTTGACGTTCTCATACATGCGGTGGAACGGAAGCGGATTGCTCGCTCCCGAACTCACGTGGTAGTACTGGGGCGCCTTCGGATCAGCCTTCGTGGAGGCGGCCGCCAACGCTGCATTCACGACAAAGTCGACAGGGATGACATCGAGAATCGAATCAGGAAGGCCCGGGAAATCGGGCAACTGACCGCGGCCATAAGCGAGGATCAACGGATCGGCGACCTTGAAACCGTCAATCCAGCCCGGGAACGGGTGGTGAAGTGCACTCTCAATAATCGAGGGACGAACCACCGAAAGGCGGTGCCCGGCCTGAGCCCACAGTTCCTCAGCAACGCGTTCGGCGAACGCCTTCGTCAGAGTGTAGACGTCAGTCCAGCCCAAGCTCTCAGCGCGCATACGGCCGTAATCGACGAGGCGGTCGTGCACCCATTCAGCACGGGCAGCCTCAGTGAATTGGGCAACAGCCTGCGGACCGGCTTTGCCATGACGAGCTTTAGCGGCAGTGAGTTGGGCACGCAGCGCCTCGGGCTGGCGAGACTCGAACTCAACACGAGTGCGCGCCGTGCGAGCAGCCTCATACTCGGCTCGCCAATCAACGTTGTGAACAAGCGATGCTTCGGGAACAATTCCCTTGCGGATGCCGCCAACATAAGCCGTAGAAATATGCACGACGTGAGGACGCGATTTACTGTTCAACAACGCCGTATAGATGCCCGTCGCTCCACCAACATTGGTATCAAACGCTTCATCGATCGGCGGATCAAACGAGACAGTAGACGCGCCGTGGATGACGACATCAATGTCATCGGGCAGCGTGCCGACATCCGTGAGACTGCCTTCAATCACGGTGACCCGGCGAGCAACCTCTTCGAGGGCTTTCTCTTTGCCGAGGGTTTCCATCCACTGCGCAAATACCGGCTTGCGCATGAGATTGGTGAGCCGGCCTTCGCCGCTTGTTGATCCTTTTCCGCGCACGAGAATAGAAATTCGTGTTCCGGGGTGGCTCGAGAGCAAACGTTCGAGAATTGCCTGCCCGACGAAGCCAGTGGCTCCCGTCAGAAAGACATGCTCCGTCGTGAGGGGGGTGATGGTCGTCATAGTTTGGCGGCCCTTTTCATCAGGTGGAGGTTGCTTTGGCCATCGAGGGAATCGACGAGGGCATCAATCTCAGCAATGGTCGCTGGCTGGCTGTTGAATAGATAAGAAAAGAAGAATGCGGTGTTTTCGCGCGGTTCAGCGCGGGCACCGATCGGCCACGGCGTCTTCGCGAGACGCCGCCGCGTGACCTTCTGAGCGCGAGTCGACTCGGCGAGGCGGTGGCGGGCCTGCGCCTCGAAAAACTCCAGCTGGCGCGCCTTAGTCGCTAAGAGCCGCCCGATGAGATCGGCGAGCTGCGGATGAGGCTCACGTTCGAGAAGCCGACGGTAGGCGGCCTGCATGAGCCACTCATCCACGGCACCAAGAGATGTGTGCACGGCCACCATGGGTAGCCCGACAATGTTGGCAACGATCGATTCGCGGATTGTTCGTTCGACAGGAGTGCGGAACGGGGTACGGTCGGCTTCGCCACCCTCGTTCGCGCGAATGACTTGGTCAAGTGCATCCGCAATCCAATACTTCTCGAACGCCCAGGTGATCAAGAAGGCGGTAACGCGGGAGTCTTTATGGGTAGCGGTGACCAGCACACTGCGCAGATGCGTCATCGTGCCGCGCTCAACAACCTGCAAGTAACGCAAGACGCGTAGCGTATCTGCGCTCAAGGGCTGAGAGGCGTATGCCTCAAGATTGAGCAGGTCGCGGTAGCTCGCGTGTGCCTCATTGGCATACGCGCGGACGTCAAAATCGGGTGCCGGAATAGACATGTCGTCCAGGGCAACTTCAAGACTTCTTGGCATCGTTCTCCTCCGCTCGAAGCAGTGTGGTGACAGCGACCTCTGACAATTCTAGTTGCGACTCCTCAGAGGAGACACAATCTATAGGGAGGGCTTGCCGTAGTCTTAGAGCCATGGCAATAGCGCTAATTACGGGTGGAACTTCAGGCATCGGTGCTGAGTTTGCCCGGCAACTTGCTCGCAGCGGGACCAACCTTGTCTTGATCGCCCGCAATGAAACTCGCTTGCAAGAAACAGCTTCGACGCTGCACCGCGAGTTTGGCGTGGCCGTCGAGATCATCAGCGCCGATCTTGCCGTGCGCGACGACGTAGTGCGAGTCGCTGCTCGTCTCAGCGATCCAGATCGACCCATTGACCTCTTCGTCAATAACGCGGGCTTCGGGGTGCACTCGAAATTGACCGACACCGATGAGGTGCGCGTGCATGAACATGCCTTCGACGTTATGTGTCGCGCGGTACTGATTCTCGCGGGCGCCGCTGGTCGGGCCATGCGTGAACGCGGCAGCGGTTCGATCATCAACGTGTCGAGCATCGCCGGACTCGTGACCATGGGATCGTACTCAGCGATCAAAGCCTGGGTGGCGTCATACAGCCAAGGACTCTCAGTAGAACTGCGCAATACGGGAGTGACAGTGACGGCGCTCATGCCGGGATGGGTTGTCACCGAATTCCACGAGCGGGCGGGCATCCGCACCGGGTCTATCCCGTCCTTTATGTGGATTGACGCACCGACCCTCGTCACGGGTGCACTGCGGGATTCAGCACGGGGCAAAGTCATTTCCATACCTACTGTTCGGTACCGAGTCATCGGATGGTTTGCTCGACACGTGCCTTTGCGTACAATTCGTTGGATTTCGGCGAAAATTTCTTCAAGCCGAAGTGATGAGGGCTCCGAACCTCAAGGTGTGAAAGATGCGACAACGACATGACCCGGACTTTTGACCGCTTTACCTCGCCGACGATGGCGGGGGCCAGATATGTTGCCCAGCGAGGCCTACTGAAGCCGCTAGTGTGGTCGCTCGTGCGCGTCGATGTAAAGGGAGTCGAGCACATCGAGCGTCACGATGGCCCATTCATCGCCGTTGCCAACCACTCCAGCCACCTTGATGCACCGCTCATCATCGGCGCCTTGCCCCGCAGCCGGGCACGCTACCTCGCCGCCGGAGCGGCAGCCGACTATTTCTTTGAGGTGTGGTGGCGAAAGTGGCTAACCACCTTGTTCTTTAACGCTTTCGCGATCGAACGCAATGCTGAAGGCAAACGTGCTGGCGCATCGCGAGCGCTTCTCGAGCGCGGTGTTCCGCTGCTCATTTTTCCCGAAGGCGGTCGCACCCGCGAGGGTGCACTCACGCGCTTCAAGCCAGGAGCTGCCGCACTGTCAATCAACACTTCAGTGCCGTGCCTTCCTATCGCGCTCGTTGGTGCATCGACAGCAATGCCTCGCGGGGTGAACTGGCCAAAGTCAGGTCGCCTGCCCGTCACGGTAGTCTTTGGCGAACTGCAGCAGCGCCGCGAAGCCGAAACATCGGAAGCTTTTTCTGCACGACTCGCTGAGGTCGTGCGTCAACTGCACGAAACAGTTCAACCCATGCCAAGCGCCACCCCGAAGGGAACGAAATGACCTCTGTCAAACACATGAAGTGGTGGGGTTGGGGCAATGAAGGGGTGGGCTTCCATCACGAAGATAAGCCTGGTTTTGCACCGTTCGTGGAGTACGCAGTAGGTCTTGATCTTGGCTCGGCCACTCGTGCTGGTGAACCATCGTTCGATGAACTCGACGTTCCGAAGAGCAAAGCGACCGCCGCATTCACAAAGCAACTTGCAGCGATTGTCGGCGCGGACTATGTCACTCGAGACGACATGGTGCGCGTCATCCACACCTATGGCAAAGGACTTCGCGACCTCGTACGAATTCGGAGCAATGCCATCAAGCGCAGCCCTGATGTCGTTATCTACCCCGCTGATGAAGCTGAAGTGCAGGCGATCGTGGATGCCGCGGTCGCCGCTAATGCCGTCATTATTCCGTTCGGAGGCGGCAGCAACATCGCTGGCAGCCTCGAGCCGATGCCCGCCGAGAAACGCGTTGTAATCTCGCTCGACCTCGGACGACTTCGCAAGGTTGTGGCAATTGATGCGGATGCCGGCCTCGTTCGCATTCAGGCTGGCGCTCAGGGCCCTGACCTCGAAGAGCAGCTTAATGCTCAAGGTTGGACGATCGGACACTTTCCAGACAGCTTCACGCACTCGACCGTTGGCGGTTGGGTAGCGACGCGTTCCTCCGGAATGCAATCAGACAAATACGGCGACATCGCCGACATCACTCGCGGTCTTCGAGTGGTGCGCCCCGGCGGAATGCTTGTACTTCGGCCCTTGCCAAGCACCTCAAGCGGCCCAAGCGTGCGCGAAATGATCTTAGGAAGCGAAGGGCGCCTCGGGGTCATTACCGAAGTCACTGTCCAGGTGCACCGCATTCCCGCTAAGCGAGATGTGTACGCCTACTTCTTCCCCAACTGGGAGTCAGGAATCGCCGCAATGCAGGCGATCGCGGAGTCGGATGCTGCGCCATCCATCACCCGCATTTCTGATGCAAAAGAGACCGGCTTCTCACTCGCGACGAGCAAGACCCGCACGGGCTTCAGTAAATTTTCGGCCGAAACAGCACTGCCGAAACTGATGACCGCCAAGGGCTGGAACCTTGACGAGATTTGCCTGTCGTTCATTGGCTTCGAGGGCAGCGTTTCTCATGCCAAGCGCCAGAAGAGTCTCGTTGACAAAATTGTCGGCAAGCACGGCGGAATGGGTGTCGGTAAGGGGCCAGGAATCCTCTACGACCAAAAAAAGTTCGACACCCCATACCTGCGCGACTTCTTGCTCGATATGGGTGCCGCCGGCGATGTCTCAGAAACAGCGACCCCGTGGTCGTCTGTCGTGAAGCTGCACTCTGCAGCCCATAAAGCAGCCCAAGATGCCTACGATTCACTCGGCACCAAAGGCTGGATCATGTCGCACATGTCGCACTCCTATCACTCGGGTGCCTGTCTCTACTTCACATTCGCATTCACCTTCGGAGACGATCCACTCGGCGAATATGACACCGTCAAGCGCGCCATCCAACAGTCATTTGTGGACAACGATGGCACCATCTCGCACCACCACGGTGTCGGCCGTGAGCACTCACCGTGGCTCGAACAAGACATCTCAACGGAAGGTGTCAAAGTCATGCAGGGACTGTTTGACTCTGCAGATCCCGGTGCGAACTTCAACCCGGGCAAGGTCACCCCAGCAGAGTTGGCTGGGGCTACTGCGACTGTGACTGCGACTTCGAGTGCGAGTGCGACCGTGACGCCAGCGAAGAAGGCGTCAGCGAAGAAGACGCCAGCGAAGAAGACGCCAGCGAAGAAGGCGTCAGCGAAGAAGGCGCCAGCGACGAAGGCGCCAGCGACGAAGAGTCCGGCAGCGAAAGCGCCAGCGACGAAGGCTGCGCCGACCAAGAAGGCTGCACCCGTTGCGAAGGCTGCACCCGTTACGAAAGCTGAACCGACCAAGAAGGCGCCGGCGCGCGCTACTCCGAAGAAGTAGCGCGCGGGCGGGGTGCCGGGGGCGGCGGCACCTCTTTGGCAGCGATCACTTTGGCGAGTTCAATAGTTTCGAGACCGCGCTTAGTCGCGACAACGCAGTGGCTGTCATCGGCGAGATGAAAGTAGCCGAGGGCATCAGTAGCGCGACCATCGTCGATGAGGTGACGCACGACGACCCGCGTTCCGCTGGTGGTCGCCTTGAGAAACTCTGCCGGGGTCACCATGAGCTCTTGTCGTAGTCCTTCAGGAAGATGCCGAACAGATCTTCGCCGTCCTCGCCGCGCACGATGGGGTCATAGACGCGGGCCGCACCATCGACAAGATCGAGCGGCGCATGAAAGCCCTCTTCCGCCAACCGCACTTTGGTGGGGTGGGGGCGCTCATCCGTAATCCAGCCGGTATCGACGCTCGTCATGAGAATTCCGTCGCTCTCAAACATTTCGCGTGAACTCGTGCGGGTGAGCATGTTGACGGCAGCTTTGGCCATATTGGTGTGCGGATGCCCTGGACCTTTGTAACCGCGACCGAACACGCCCTCCATCGCCGACACATTCACGATGTATTTGCGGCGGGCGGTGGACGCGGCCATCGATGGACGCAGCATCGAGATCAGCACAAAGGGTGCCGTGGTGTTTGCCAATTGAACTTCGAGCATTTCGAGAGGATCAACCTGATCAACGTGTTGAGTCCACGAGTTGATCGAATCGAGGTCGGGCACAAGCCCACCGGCATCAATCGCGGTGCCGGCGGCTAGTCGTTCGAGTGAGCTTGATCCTGCGGTCATCGCTTGCTCGGTGAGTTCTTCAGCGCGCGTGGCAGCGGCAGCCAGGATCGGATGTGCAGAGACCGACTGCGCGAGAGCCTGCGGATGCGGGTCATTGGTGTGGCCGAATGTCGTGAGCTCGGGCAACGGGCCATCGGGCAGCGGAGCAAGCTCACCATCGACGAGTGGTTGATAAGCGCCGGGGGAGCGACGCACGGTCTGGGTGGCGTTGTTGATGAGGATGTCGAGGGGCCCCTGAGCGGCGACAGACTCGGCGAGCCCGATTACCTGAGCGGGGTCGCGGAGGTCGATCCCGACAACGCGCAGCCGGTGCAGCCAATCGGCGGAGTCGGGCAGGCTCGAGAAGCGACGAACGGCATCCCGAGGAAAGCGGGTCGTGATGGTCGTGTGTGCACCATCCCGCAGCAGACGCAGAGCAATGTACATCCCGATTTTGGCGCGACCGCCGGTGAGCAGTGCGCGCTTTCCGGTGAGGTCGGTTCTGGCGTCACGCTTGGCGTGATTGAACGCGGCGCAATTCGGGCAGAGCTGGTGGTAGAACGAATCGACGGTCGTATACGGCTGCTTGCAGATGTAGCAGGGGCGTGCCTTGATCAGCTCCCCGGCCGACGGAGTTGTCGTGTTTGTGGAGATCGGGATGCCGCGGGTTTCGTCATCGATGCGGTCGGCAGCACCGGTCGCCGTTGCCGCGATCACTTGGCGGTCGGCGTCGGCGATGGTGGCACGCTTCTCAAGCCGACGTTCTTTCTTGACTGCTTTGAACATGGCTGCGGTGGCTCGGCGCACGGTGACAAAGTCGGGGTGCTCATCATCGATCTCGGCCATCTGTTTCAAGACTTTGAGGGTCGTTTCAAGCTCCGTCGGATCAAGACCGCTGGGGCCGGGTTCGGGGGAGTCACTTGAATTGAGCACACCAGATTCTACCCGCGAGCACGCGGTCTCGGAGATCGGGCAGCGTCGTCACGAAGTGGCAATGTCGCGAACAGCAAACTTCAGCAATAGCTCTAAGCTGGCGTGATGATCGTCAGTGTCGTACTCGCGCTTGCTGGCTCGCTGTTTTATGGTGTCTCCGACTTTTTCGGTGGGTTAAGCACTCGCCGTCTTCGCGTTGTTCCCGCGACCACGATCATCCACGTCTTCGCCACTCTCGCCCTCGTCGCGGCGATGCCCTTTGTTGTTGTGCGTTGGGAAGCCGGCGCCATCGTGTGGGGCGCGGTTGCGGGGGTTAGCGCCATCATCGGTCTTCTGACCTTCTACGCGGCACTCGCTGATGGCCCCATGAGTCTCGTCGCACCTCTCATTGCCGTTGTCGGTGCGGTGGTTCCGGTTGGTTTTGCGGTCATCACGGGGGAGCAGTTGCCGCTTCAAGCGTGGCTAGCGATCGTGCTCGCCCTCGTCAGCGCGCTGTTGGTCTCGGTGACGAGAGCGGATGCCGCGGTTCGAGTGCGACCCCGCACGGTTGTTGTCGGCTTGGTTTCGGGAGTGGCCTTAGGCACCGCGTTGATTGCTCTTGACCACGCACCGGAGTCGGCGGGGCTTGCCACTGCTGTTGTTGAGATTCTGGTGGGGCTCGGCGCGATGCTCATCTTGCTTGCTCTCACTCGGCTGCTCCCGTCGCTCAAACGATTCTTCGCTCAGTTCGATCATCAGCCAGAAGGGGGCCCGGTCGTCAGTGTGAGTCGGGCGCGACTGCTTGCTGCTGCTGGTGGGGTGCTCGTTGGTGCGTCAAACGCTTTCGTGTTGTTCGCACTTCAGCTCGGAAGCTTGGCCGTGGTGTCAGTGCTCGTCAGTCTCTACCCGCTGGCAACAATCGTGCTCGCAAGATTTACGCTCCACGAACGCGTGAGCAAAGTGCAACTCGTGGGGATGGGGCTTGCGCTTGTCGCTTCCGTTATGTTGGCGCTGAGCTAGCCGTCGTTGTCGCGGCCGTCCTCCGGCTACGGTTGAACAATGCCCTCACTCTTGGATGCGCTTCCGACGCCCTATGACGCAGACGCAACCTATGACGCTTTCGTGGGGTGGGCATCCGATCGCGGTTTGAGTTTGTATCCGGCGCAAGATGAAGCGGTCATCGAGCTGGTTTCGGGCGCGAATGTCATTTTGTCGACGCCGACGGGAACCGGCAAGTCACTTGTGGCAATCGCCGCTCACGCTATTGCCCTTGCGCAGGGCCAGCGCACCTTTTACACGGCACCGATCAAGGCGCTTGTGAGCGAAAAATTCTTCGCTCTTGTCGACATTTTCGGTGCAGAGAATGTCGGAATGGTGACGGGTGACTCCTCGGTCAATGCCGACGCCCCCATAATTTGCTGCACAGCAGAGATTTTGGCGAACCTCGCTTTGCGGGAAGGGGCGGACGCGCGAGTCGATCAGGTAGTGATGGATGAGTTCCATTTCTACGCTGACCCCGATCGTGGCTGGGCGTGGCAAGTGCCGTTGCTCATTCTGCCGAACGTTCAATTTGTGTTGATGTCGGCGACGCTCGGTGACATGCAGCCACTAGCCGATGACCTGAGTCGGCGCACAGGCCGTGAGACAAGTTTGATCACGGGTGTCGAGCGCCCGGTGCCATTGCACTATTCGTGGGCGATTACGCCAATTCACGAAACCGTTGAGGATCTCCTGTCGACCGGTCAGGCACCGATCTACATCGTGCACTTTTCGCAGGCAGCCGCCCTTGAGCGAGCCCAGGCGATGACCAGCATCAAGGTGGTCACCCGTGAACAGCGCGACAAGATCGCTGAGGCAATTGGTGACTTTAGATTCACGACGGTGTTTGGAAAGACCCTGTCTCGACTTATCCGGTCGGGAATCGGCGTTCACCACGCTGGCATGCTGCCCAAGTACCGCCGACTCGTCGAGCAGCTTGCCCAGCAAGGACTACTCCGCGTCATTTGTGGAACAGATACCCTCGGCGTCGGCATCAACGTGCCAATCCGCACGGTGCTATTGACTCAGCTGACTAAGTACGACGGCACCCGCATGCGCCAACTCACTGCGCGGGAGTTCCACCAGATCGCCGGGCGTGCGGGGCGTGCCGGCTTCGATACTGCTGGCACTGTTGTGGCCCAAGCACCAGAACACGAATCTGAGAACGCGAAGATGGTGGCGAAAGCCGGGGATGACCCTAAGAAGCTCCGCAAGCTCGTGCGCAAGAAGGCTCCTGATGGTTTTGTGACGTGGAGCGAGTCAAGCTTCGAGCGGATGATCGCCGCTGAGCCCGAACTGCTCACGAGTAACATGCGCATGAACCACGCCATGATCCTCAACGTGATTGCCCGCGGGGGAGACGTTTTCTCGAACGTGCGTCACCTTGTCGAAGACAACCATGAGCCACGCAGCAGCCAGCGTGCGCTTGCTCGTCAGGCGCTCGCGATTTACCGCACCCTGCGCACAGCCGAGATCGTTGAAGAACACCGAATTTCTGACACCGTCATCGTGGATGGCGAAGAAGTCGAGAGCTTTGACGAACGAATTGAGATCCGGCTGACGGTAGATCTGCAGGCCAACTTTGCGCTCAACCAGCCGCTGTCACCTTTTGCCGTAGCATCCTTCGATTTGCTTGAAACAGAGTCGCCAACGTACGCGCTCGACATGATCTCGGTGCTAGAAGCAACCCTCGATAATCCGCGGCCGATTTTGTCTCAACAGCAGTTCATGGCACGTGGCGAAGCGGTTGCGGCGATGAAGGCGGAGGGCATCGAATACGACCAGCGGATGGAGCTACTCGAAGAAGTCACGTGGCCGAAACCGCTCGAGGAACTGCTCACTGCTGCGTTTGAGATGTATAGCGCCAGCCAACCGTGGATTGGTGACTTCGAACTCAACCCCAAGACCGTAGTGCGCGATCTCTACGAACGGGCAATGACCTTCGCTGACTTTGTCGGCTTCTACGGACTAGCACGTAGCGAGGGTCTCGTGCTGCGTTACCTGTCGGACGCGTATCGGGCTACCCGCCAAACGATTCCGGATGACGCCAAGACTGACGAGCTTCTCGACCTCATTGAGTGGCTGGGCGAGTTAGTGCGCCAGGTCGACTCGAGTCTCATCGATGAGTGGGAAGCAATGACGAACGGGGCAGACAGCGCAACAAGCGGCGAGCCCGTGTTGCCACCAACGCCGGCATCCGTCGTCACTAATGCGCGAGCATTCAGGGTGCTTGTGCGCAATGAGATGTTCCGTCGGGTTCAGTTGGCCGCGCGCGATGACGCTGTGGCTCTTGGCGAGTTGGATGCGGCGGCCGGGTTTGATGAGCAGGCCTGGGGTGACGCACTCGACCGCTATTTCGAGGAGCACGACAGCATGTCGACGGCCGGGGATGCGCGTGGCCCCGCGATGATCGCCATTACAGAAATGCCGGGCGCGTGGCAGGTTCGCCAAATTATCGCTGATCCGGCCGGAAACCATGATTGGGCCATAGCGGCATCGGTGGATCTTGTGGAATCTGCTGCCGAGGGCGTTGCCGTGGTGCGCGTCTCAGGTTTCGACCGCTTGGACTAGCAGCCCCGCGGGAATGTTCGGCCCTTAGTGGGTGTTTAATGGCGATGTGACACGAGATCAACGCCTAATTCTGATCATCGCTATCTTGGCGTCGTTTGTGGCGTTTCTCGATGGTTCGGTGATCAACGTTGCGTTGCCTGCTATTCGTGATGAGCTCGGTGGTGGTCTCAGCACGCAGCAGTGGGTGGTCGACGCCTACCTGATTACCCTTGGTTCACTGATTTTGCTTGCGGGATCACTCTCTGACGTGTTCGGCCGCCTCGTGATACTACGGATCGGACTGATCGCATTCGGTGTCGTGTCTTTGGCGATTGCGGTCGCACCCAGCGCTGAACTTGTCATCGTGTTTCGCGGCTTTCAGGGAGTTGCTGGGGCTTTGTTGGTTCCCAGTTCGCTCGCACTCATCATGTCGACATTTAGAGGCGCTGCTCAAGCCAAAGCGATTGGTCAGTGGACGGCATGGACCAGCGCGGCCTTCATCGTTGGACCGGTGTTGGGAGGCATCTTCGTTGACCTCATCAGTTGGCGACTCGTCTTTGCGATCAATGTCTTGCCCATTGCGGTGACGTTGTGGCTGCTGGTTGTGCTCGGGCACCGAGACGAGCGCAAGAAAGATACCCGCGTTGACTTCCTTGGGGCTGTCTTGGGAATTGTGGGTCTTGGCGGCCCAGTGTTTGCTCTCATCGAGCAAGGAAACTATGGCTGGGGCAGCCCCGCAGTATTCATACCTTTCGCTGTCGGGCTGATTTCCCTGGTCGCCTTTGTGCTCTGGCAACGTCGCGCACCTCAACCGATGTTGCCCTTGGAACTATTTCGGCAGCGCAACTTCAGCATGGGCAACATCGCGACGCTCTTTATTTATGGAGCGTTGGCTCTTGGTGGATTTATCGTCGTTGTTTACCTCCAAGAAGTGGCGGACTTCGGGGCAACGCAAGCAGCACTCGCTTTTCTCCCGTCATCAATTGCCATCATTGTGCTCTCCTCGTATTTCGGAGGTCTGAGCGGAAGATTCGGCCCCCGAATCTTCATGACCGCTGGTCCGCTCCTCGCGGGCGTTGGCTATGTGACGTTCCTCTCGATGCAGGAGAGTGTCAACTACTTCACTCAGGTGCTCCCCGGAGTCCTATTGTTCTCGGTGGGACTCTCAATGACAGTTGCCCCACTGACGTCTGCCATTCTCGGCGCAATTTCAGCGTCCCAAGCGGGCATTGGTTCCGCGGTGAACAATGCTGTGTCCCGAATCGCTGGCCTCATTACGGTTGCGATGCTCGGAGTCATCGTGGTCGGTCCCTTGACCGTCGATAATTTTCATCGCGTGATCATCGTCACGGCGGCGCTGCTCTTTACCGGCGGTGTTGTGTCGTTTCTGGGGATCCGCAACCCTGCTCGTGTTGACCCGGAATCGGTGGATACTTCCCCGCCACTGCCCTAGGGCGACAACAAGCAACGATGCTGTCGCGGCTTTCGGCTAACTCAGTTGTGGAGCCGAAAGCAGCAGCAGCGCCACAGCGACGAGCGCCGCCGCAATGGTGAGGCGGAACAGCATCCGCTTCAGAGAATTTCGGATGACCAAGACGACACTGGCCACTGCCAAAACGAGGATCACGGCGAGGCCGAGAAACGAAATGATCGTGATCTGTTGTGCCGGGCCGAAGACGATTGCGACCGGGGCAGCGACAAGACTGATGGCAATCACGAATCCCGAAACACGCGCGCCTAAACGGTGGGGGAGACCACGCACCCCCGTGTCGTCATCGTCGTCGAGATCCGGGAGAACGTTACTGAAGTGCGCGGCGATCCCCAGAAGCGCGCCAGCTACCAGCGCCCAGTAGTGAGCGAACTCGGGCGGGTCAGCGGCCAACGTGACGATCGCCGGAAGCGAACCAAATCCCAGAATGTAAGGCACGACGGATGCCGCAGTCGACTTAAGCCCCAGGTTGTATAGCCAGCCGCTTGCGAGAAAGAGCGCATGTGCGATCGCCGCGAGTGGCCCGACAGTCAGAGAAACCAGCACAGAGGCGACCGCCAAGAACAGCGCGACTCTCGCTACCAGTGATGACGACAGCTCGCCGGTCGCAATCGGTTTGTCACGGCGACCGTTTCGACGATCGCGGGCAGCATCAAGCCAATCATTGGACAGACCGATAGAGAGCTGGTTGCACAAAATCATCAGCGTAACGGCGGCAACCCGCCACGGTTCTAGCCCGACCCCTACGGAGAGCGCCAGCGCGATGAAGGTCACCGCTACGGTCGGTCCCGGGTGCGAAGACCGCAGAAGTGCGTGAAGCATGCCGTAAGAATAACGCGCCACGGCATCCAAATTGCGGACTCCCAGCCGCGGTGACTTATGTTGATCAATGTGAGTGAAGTTTTTGATGCCTCGGTGCTTGCCGCCAAGCTGCCCGGCACGTGGAGTGTTGTGGCGACCAATTTTCCGATGTGGCTCGATGGGTCTCGTCACAATCCCGAATTCAGCTATGAAATTCTCGAGGGTGCCGAGTTAGTGCTCGCCGATACCGTGAGCTATCTCACCAGTAGCGGTGAAACGAAAACGATCGTGGGAACCGACCGACTCCGAGACGACGAGTTCATCTGGCGCGGTCAGGGTTGGCTCAAGATCCTCACTAGCCGCTGGCAAGTTGTTGGTGCAGACGACGCGTTCGATATTGCCGTTGTGCGCTTTGCCCGCTCGCGGCTGACACCAGCGGGAATCGACGTTCTCGTTCGTAAGACCACTTCGGTGCCGGCAGTACGATCTACGGTCGCGCACGCTACTGAGCGGTTCGGGATTAGTGCCGAAGAGTTCGCCTCGCTCACTTGGCTGTAGTCCTCCAACGCCACTGATCCGGGTACCATCTCAAGATGGCTATCGTGCGGCGTACCCTAGCGGCCGCAATACTCGTTGTCCTGAGTGCTTCTGCGTTCGGCTGCAGTTCGAATCAGTCGAGTCAGGTGGTTCCCGCACCGACTTTTGCGCCTCGAGCTGAGCGCCCGGCGATCGATCCGGTCGCCCAGTATGCCAGCGATCGCCTCGCAACTATGACGCTGAGTGAAAAAGTCTTGAGCATGCTTATGGTGCATGTGTCCGGAACTCGCCCCGGCAGCACTTCGCCCGGTTCGTATGCGGGGGTCGGCGGGTACATCTTGATGGGCGACAACATTCCAGGATCGCTGGCTGAACTGAGCGCTGAAACTGCTGCGCTCAGCAGCGAGACGGGACTCCCTGTTTTGATCGCGACTGATCAAGAGGGTGGAATCGTCAAACGCGTTCCCACTGATGACTCATTGGCTGCTTCTCAGTTACGGGGCCTTTCTCCGCGTGACAGTTTTGACGCGTTCGCGCAACGAGGTGCGCTGCTCGAGTCGGTCGGTATCTCAGTGAACTTTGGCATCGTCGCCGACGTTTCCGGGGACCGATCCAGCTTCATCTTCGAACGCTCCTTCGGCGCAACGGGCGCGGATGCGGCAGCCAGGGTATCCGAGGCGGTTGCCGGTGAGTCTCAAGTTCTTTCCACCCTCAAACACTTTCCGGGTCACGGGGCGGCGCCGGGCGATTCGCACTCGAGCATCCCGTCAACGTCGATGACATTCGATGAGTGGCGCACGAGTCATGCTCTGCCTTTCGAAGCGGGAATCGATGCGGGAGCACCATTCGTCATGTTCGGTCATCTCGCGTTCACTGCAATTGATCCTGAACCGGCAACTTTTTCGACGCGCTGGCACCAGATTCTGCGTGACGATCTCGGGTTCGACGGCGTATCTATTACGGACGACATGGGGATGTTGGAGCGCTCCGGAGTGCCCGAGTATTCGAATCAGGTGACGAATGCTGTTCGTGCGATTGAGGCCGGCAACACGATGCTGCTCTACGTTGGCGCGGTCGATGCGCCCGCTATCGTCACCGCAGTCGCCACCGCCATCGAGAGCGGTGCCCTCGAGGAGTCGGTCGTCGATGACGCGGCGCTCAAGCTGTTGGCTGTGCGCCGTGCTTTGTCGGGGGAGACTGGCCGTTTTGTGAGCTGTGCTGAGGACTGTGCCGCTATCGCTGGGTAGCAGTCGAGAGCACAACTGTGCGCACAACCCAACTCTGACTATCGCGTCAGCTATCCGTTGTCAGAGTCGCCGACGATTACTTCGTGAACTCGGCGGACATCCTCGAGAAGTGAACCGATTAGGATCCAGTGCTGCGGATGCGGTGAAAGCACGGTGAGCGGTGCGGTGAGGGTGAGCAGGTCGTTTGTCGCTGGCGCAGACTTCCGGTCCTCTGGTGCGCGACCGCGCAGTCTCAAGTCGTGTGCCGCGCGCTCGAGTTCGCGGGCTATGGAGATCACGACCGGGTCTGTCATGAGATTGGTGTCATAGCGGTCGTGAATGGCCCGAGCCATCCCGAGGGTGCGAGTGACGAGTACGGTCAGGATCGCGAAGAGTTCGGTCTCTCGGCGCAGCATCCGGTGATGTTTGCTCTTTCGAGGGTTGAGGGTGAGGCTATCTGCGCCTTTGCGGAGCGCCATTGCTGCCTCGTCGCGCAGATCGCGCAGCATGCGTGCATCATCGAGGAGCTTGCGAAGATCGTCTTCTGATTGCGGCGTACTGAGTGCTCGTGCGAGAGATTCGAGCACGGTCGCCGTTTTCTTAGTGAGAACGCCGACGGCTACTCGCACGGGGCTCACGAGCACCGGGGCCACAATCGCGAGGTTGACGATCAATCCAATAAGTGCGCCGATGATAGTTTCGACAATTCGTTCTACGGCATAGCCAGCATTTTGTCCGCCTAGAGCGAGGACGAGCATCGCACTAATCGGTATCTGGTTTGCGGAGCCCGGGCTCAATCGCAATGCCCAAGCGACGATGACGGAGATGATGATGACGCTCAGAATGACCCAGCTCTGGTCGCCGAAGAGTTGGCCTGCGCCGAGCGCAATGACAACACCGGCAACCACACCGATGCTGCGCTCAACCCCTTTTTCGATCGACTGTGTAACGCTCGGCTGAACCACCAAGAGCGCCGCAATCGCCGCAAAGATGGGTAATGGTTGTTGTAGCGCGAAGCCAGCAACAACCCACGCGATTACGGCCGCAACCGAGGTCTTAAGAACCTGAAGCAGCGGTGAACGACGCGCAAGGGTAAGCGTCGTTACTAGCTTCACTTTCGGCTCGTGACTTTCGAGATCGCGTCGGCAGCGCGCACAAGGGCGAGGTGGCTGAGCGCTTGAGGAGTGTTGCCTGCCTGACGTTCGTTGACAGTGTCATACTCCTCGCTGATGAGTCCAACATCGTTGGCGAAGCTCACGAGACGGTCCATCAATACGGTGGCGTCATCAACGCGACCGGAGCTTGCATACTGCTCAACGAGCCAGAACGAGCAAGCGAGGAAGGGGTTCTCGCCCTCGGGAAGTCCGTCTACTCCCGACTCAGTTCGGTAGCGGAGCACGAGGCCATCAACGAGGAGTTCTTCTTCGATGGCAGCGACGGTCCCGATCATGCGGGGGTCGTCTGCGGCAAGGTAGCCAACCTGGGGAAGCTGGAGTAGCGATGCATCGACGCCGGTGCCGCCGTAGTACTGGGTGTAGGTTCCGCGCTCAGCATCCCAGCCATCGCGTTCAATCTCTTCGTGAATCTCGGCGCGGATCTTGATCCAATTTTCGACGGGGCCTTCGAGGCCGAATTCTTCGACTGCGGTAATGGCGCAGTCCATGGCCGCCCAGAGCATCACGCGCGAGTGGGTGAAGTGGCGTTCAGGGCCGCGGATCTCCCAGATTCCATTGTCTGGTCGGTTCCAATTGTCTTCTACGAAAGTCATCAGCGCGCGCTGAAGGGGCCACGAGAAGTCGTTCTCGTGCACTCCGGATCGCCGAGCGGCTTGGAGGGCGACCATGACTTCTCCGAAGACGTCTCCTTGGAATTGGTTGAAAGCGCCATTGCCGATACGAACCGGGCTGGCTCCTTCGTAGCCGGGAAGGGAGTCAAGTTCGCGCTCCTCAAGCCAGCGTTCGCCTGACAGGCCGTACATGATTTGGACATCGGCGGGGTCACCAGCAATGGCACGCAGAAGCCAGCGGCGCCACGCTTCAGCCTCGGCGATATAGCCATGATCGAGCAGTACGTGAAGGGTGAGGGCGGCGTCGCGAAGCCAGACATACCGGTAATCCCAGTTGCGACTTCCGCCGAACCACTCTGGCAGGCTCGTTGTCGCTGCGGCAACGATTCCGCCGGTGTCTTCGTGTGTCAGGGCGCGCAGAACCAAAAGTGAGCGTTTGACGATCTCGGGATACTTCTCGGTCGGCTCGCAGTGAGATGCCCAGCCATTCCACCATTCGCTTGTTCGCGCGAGTACGTCGTCGACGTTTACCGCCGCTGGCGGGTTGCGGTGCGCGGGGTACCAGGTCATGGTCAGGTCGCGAGTTTCGCCTTCGCTGATCATGAAGTTGGCGGTGTGTTTGTGGTCTGCCGAGTGCAGCTCGATGCCGCGGGCGACGATGGCGTCTGGGCCGGCAACTCCGATGACTGCGTGACCACCGGCTTCGGGCGCTTGGTGCAGCCACGGAAGTGCGGTGGCATAACCGAAACGGATTAGTAGTTCGGTGTGCATTGCTACGGTTCCGCGGACTCCTCGGATGCGGCGCACGACGTCAGCGCGACGGTTTCCGTAGGGCATGAAGTCGATAACTTCGACTTCGCCGTCGTCTGTCACCCAGGTGGTGACAAGGATGAAGGTGTTCTCGCGATACTTGCGAGTGACGGTTACGGTTGCTGATTCGTAGAGACTGGCGATCGGCGCAACAAGCCAGCGGCCATGGTCTTCGTTGCCGAGCAACGCTCCGAACATGGATGCGGAGTCGAATCTGGGAAAACAGAGCCAGTCGATACTTCCATCGCGGCCGACAAGGGCCGCCGTCTGGCAGTCGCCAATAAGGGCATAGTCTTCGATTGGTAGCGCCATACGACAATCATTGCAGCGTCGGGAGCCCGCTCCCTGCACATCCGGTGATCGTGCACCAAATTTAACAATCGAGTCCGATTAGTTGAGCAGAAGTCCAGTCAAAGAGCCCAAATTCCAGTCAATCGTTGATGAGTCCGAGCTCTCTCAGCTCAACGGCCAAGCGAGCGCCATCGGGGGCGAAACGCCAAGGAATCGAGGATTCTTGTTCGTGTTCTGCTGATTTGCTGCGGCCACCGGCGAGCACGGCCTCACCGGTCGACAATTGCCGGATTGCGACAGCGGCAACATTGTCGGGATGACTCGCAGTGAACTCGCCATAAATCTCTTCGTCATGTTGACCGTCGTCGCCGACCAACAGCCATTTTATTTCAGGAAATTCTGAAGCAAGCCGTCGAAGGCTGTCGCGTTTGTGCTCGGCGCCACTACGGAACCACCGGTCGTGAGTGGGGCCCCAGTCGGTCAGCAACATTGCACCGCGCGGATAGAGGTTTCGTTTGAGGAAGCGCGTGAGGGTCGGGGCGACATTCCACGCTCCGGTGGAGAGGTAGATAACGGGGGCAAGGGGATTTGCGCGAGCGAGGCGGTCATAGAGCACCGCCATACCTGCCACCGGGCGTCTGGCGTGCTCGTCGAGTACGAACGTGTTCCATGCTGCTAGGAGTGGGCGAGGCAGTGCGGTAACCATTACCGTGTCATCGACGTCAGAAATGATTCCGAAGCGCGCGCTCGGGTCAACGACAAAAATGTGGGCGACAGTCGCGTCCGAACCCGTCGAATCAAGCGTTGCAGTTTGCCAGCCGGGAGTGAGGGAGACTTTCACGTCTTCATCAATTACGCCGCCGCGGCCGGGAGTGAGTTTGATCGACTTGCCGCCGAGGGTGACTGTGACGACTTCGGAGTTCACCGGGATGCTAAAGAAGCTGCGCCAACCGCGAACCTTTTCTGCGCGCTTTTTTGATGCTTCTGTTCCGCGGGTAAGAACTACACGGCACAGCACCCGAGCCCAGTCGGTCGAGCCGTAGCTGCTGTAGGGAATGATCGTCGTTGTGAGGCCACGTTTGCGCCCGCGCCGCTCTCGCCAGCGGTGAAAGGAGTCCTCGATTCGGGCCGCGCGGTGCAGGATTTCTCCTGCAGTCTGCGAGGTCATGTGGGCTTTGCCTTGTCGAGCCATAGTTCCAGCCTAGGGTCACACCGGGTCGGGAGCAGCACAGGACCAGACAGGTCTCGCGCTAGTGCTGCGGTTCCGCGTGCAATTGTTCACTCAGAATTACGGATGCTGCGACCGTCGCCTGCACCAAATTGTCGTCACCACGCGTCTCTGGGTCGATCCACTCGTCAATGGCGTCTTTCGCGACGATGACGGGCATCCGGTCGTGAATTTCGGCCAGCGATCCGGTGGCTGCCTGAGTAAGCATGGTCGTGGTGAGATGCCAACGTCTCGGATCGCCGGGGGGACGGGAGCGGTCTTGCCACCAGGAGTAGAGGCCGGCGAAGAAGAGCAGGCCATCGGGGGGAGTGATGTAGTAGGGCACTGGATTCGGGCCGCTCTTCTTTGTCTCGAAGTAGCCGATCGCGGGGATTACGGCTCTGTGGTGAACGACGGCGGCTCGAAATGTTGGTTTCTGAGTCACCGTTTCACTTCGCGCATTGAAAGTCGCGTGCTTGCCGCGCAAGACGGGAGAGAACGGCGGAGTCAGCCACCACTGTGCCAGCGCGGCACGGGGAATCAGCGCTGAGCCGGGGTCATCGCGATCTTCCCGAGTCTTCAGAAGAATGGGAATCTGATCGGTCGGTCTCACGATCGGAGTCGCGAGCCAGTCCGCTTGCCACTCCTCTGGAGGCCTACCGGTGGCCGTGACGAACTCCGTAATCATCTGATTGACCGTGTTATCCATGGCAAAACGACCGCACATAGGGCAACTGTAGAGCGTTTTGAGAGAAAAAAGTGTGCTTCTACCTCCCGTAGAACCAGCGTTCTAAAGGTTAGGATTGATCAGACACCTAGAAGGGGGCCATTGTGTCCGCACAAACAACTATTGATATCGCGGCTGAACCAGCAGTCTCGCTTCGCAACGAACCAGTGCAAGCACGAAGCACGGCTCGACTTACCGCATTGCTCGATGCAGCAGCATCGATCGTCGACGAAGTCGGCATTGAGCGGCTAACCACCGCTATGGTCGCCGAGCGCGCGGGAGCGTCCATCGGCACCGTTTACCGTTATTTTCCTGACCGCATCGTTCTGTTGCAGGCACTTGGCTCGCGTAATTTCGAGCGAGTAATGGCACGGATTACTGAAGCGATCAACGACCAAGCTCACTCTGACTGGCGCGCAGCGCTCAGCACTGCTTTTGCTTCCGTCATTGATACTTACCGTACCGAGCCCGGATTCCGTGGCCTTCGCGTCGGGGATCAGCTTGATCTTCGCCCGTTGCCCAACGGACGTACGCACAAGTCGCTAGTGGCTGAGCGTATTGTCGAGGCTCTCGCGGCTCGCTTTGGAGTGGAAAACTCTGCGGCGTCCCGTTTCACGCTCGAAGCTGGGCTTGAAATGAGTGATGCTCTTGTCGCTCGCGCGTTCCTTATGAACCCGCAGGGTGATGAGGAATTCATTTCGGTGAGCACGTCAGCTGTTCGTGGATTTATCGCGGAGAACATCGGCTGGTAGCAGTTTCGGCTTCCTGCAAATCTGACTAGTTATGCCCAATCGGGAATGACAGCGGCTTCGAATACTGTTTAGCTAATAGTGCTGGCAAGTGTCGATCCGCGCAGAGGCGCGAGGAATGAGCCGAAATTATGATTGAATTTCGTGCAGTAACGAAGCGTTTTGGCGACGGTACCGTCGCTGTTGACAATTTCGATCTCGTGATTCCATCACGCAAGATCACCGTGTTCGTTGGTTCTTCTGGCAGTGGCAAGACCACGCTGCTCAGAATGATCAACCGCATGGTGGATCTCACCGACGGTGATATCGAAATCGATGGTGACAGCATCATGCGCAAGGAGCCGGTCGCTCTGAGGCGCAGTATTGGCTATGTGATGCAGAATTCAGGATTACTGCCGCACTTCAAAGTCATCGACAATGTCATGACGGTTCCGACCCTCAATGGTGTGCCGAAGAAGCAGGCTCGCGCCCAAGCTCTTGAACTTCTCGACACAGTAGGTCTCAGCCGTTCACTGGCAGACCGGTATCCGAGCCAGCTCTCCGGTGGTCAACAGCAGCGCGTTGGGGTGGCTCGTGGGCTCGCGGCGAATCCCAACATTTTGCTCATGGATGAGCCGTTTGGTGCAGTCGACCCCATTGTGCGCGCCGAATTGCAGCAAGAGACGATTCGGCTCCAGCATGAACTCGACAAGACGATCGTGTTTGTCACTCACGACATCGACGAGGCGTTTCTGCTCGGCGATCAGGTAGTGATCCTCGAAAAGGGTGCGTTGATCGCTCAGGTCGGCAGCCCGAACGAGATCATGGCAAACCCTGCCAGTGACTTTGTGGCGAGCTTCATCGGAACCGACCGCGGCAAGCGTGCTCTCTCGCTGAAGAAGACTGAGTCGGGAACGATTGTGGTCGACAGCGAGGGGCGCGGTGCTGGAGTGCTAGTCGGTGGGTCGGTTGTCGAGTGAACTGGATCATCAATAACCTTGATTTGATCTGGAGCCTCACGCTCGAACATGTCCGGCTGAGTATTCCGCCGATCGTTCTCGGGTTCCTGATCTCGATTCCGCTGGGGTGGGTCGCCTATCGTTTCAAACTCACGCGCGGAATCTTATTGACCGTTGCCGGGCTGCTGTACACGATTCCTTCTCTAGCGATGTTTGTGATCCTGCCACCTATCTTGGGTATCAGCTTCCTGAGCGAACTCAACATCACCATTGCGCTCACGCTCTATGCCGTTGCGATCATGGCGCGTTCGGTGGCGGATGCTCTGGCCTCCGTCGATCCTGCGATCCGTCAATCGGCTACCGCTGTCGGGTTCGGCGGCTGGCGTCGGTTCTGGACTGTCGACTTTCCGCTCGCGGGTCCGGTCGTTCTTGCCGGCCTCCGCGTCGCGGCAGTCTCTACCGTCAGTCTCGTGACTGTCGGCATCCTGATCGGCGTCGAAAGCTTGGGCTACCTCTTTACCAATGGTTTTCAGCGTCGAATTGTCGAAGAGATTTTCGCTGGAGTAGTGATGACCGTCATCGTGGCGCTGCTCATTGACCGTGGCCTAGTACTTCTTGGGCGTTTCCTTATGCCGTGGACAAAGGTCAAGAAGATGAAAGCAGGTCAGTCAGAGGCTGCAGCTCAGGAGGTCACCGCATGAATCTACTCATCGAAGCACTGCAGTGGTTGTTCTCGCCTGAGCGACTAGAGGGGAGCAATCCGATTCCTCTTCGACTTGAAGAGCATCTGTTTTACACCTTCGTTTCCGTGCTGATTGCGGCCCTCATCGCCGTTCCCCTGGGTTTCTTCATCGGGCACACCGGCAAAGGCCGCGACTTTGCCGTGGGGCTCTCGGGCGCAGCCCGCGCGCTGCCGTCCTTCGGTCTCATACTGCTGCTTGTTCTCCTGATCGGTGTTGTCGAACGGCAGTTGCAGCTGGCCGCCATCATTGCCTTCGTGCTGCTGGCGATTCCCTCGATCTTGGCTGGCGCCTATGCGGGCCTTGAGGCTGTTGATCGCCGCGTTATTGACGCCGCGCGCGCAGTCGGAATGACCGAGTGGCAAATCTTGTGGAAAGTCGAAGTCCCTCTAGGGCTGCCGCTGTTAATCGGTGGACTTCGCGCCGCAACACTTCAAGTGGTTGCTACGGCAACTCTTGCCGCCTATGTGGGCCTCGGTGGGCTCGGGATTTACATTTTCCGCGGCCTTCCGCTTCAGCTCTATTACGAAATGCTCGGCAGCGCCCTGCTGATTGCTGCATTAGCACTTGCGCTCGACGTAATATTTGCGCTCATCCAACAATTCGCGATTCCCCGCGGAGTTTCGGCTGGGCGTGCTAAAGATGTCCGCACGTCGTCACCTCGACGACGGACGGTGGCAGCAAAAGTTGCCCAAGAAAGAAGAGGATAGAAATGTTCACAGCAAGAAACAAAGGCCGACTCGCGCTTGGCGCAGTCGCGGTCGGGGTGGCAATGGCCCTGTCAGGGTGTGCATCCGGTGACCCTCTAGACACCGGTTCGGGTGATGGGAACGCCAACAGCGAGACCATCGTTGTTGGTTCGCAGGCTTATTACTCCAACGAAATCATTGCCGAGATCTACGCCCAAGCTCTCGAAAATGCCGGATTCGACGTGGAGCGCAAGTTCCAGATCGGCCAGCGCGACGCGTACCTTCCCGCCCTTGAAAGCGGCGAAGTAGACGTCTTCCCTGAGTACACCGGAAACCTTCTCCAGTTCTACAGCCAAGACACCACCGCGACGGCGTCTGAAGATGTCTACGCAGAACTGGCTGATGCGCTGCCAGAGGGCCTCACCGTTCTCGATCAGGCCGCTGCCACCGACCAAGACTCCTACAACGTGACAGCAGACTTCGCCTCCGCGAATTCGCTCGTGAGCCTTGCGGATCTCGCTGGCGTTAGCGACCTCAAGCTCGGTGGAAACGCTGAACTTGAAGAGCGCCCCTACGGTCCCGCTGGGCTCCAAGACGTCTACGGTGCAACTGTGAGCTTCGCCGCCACCGGTGACACCACCGTCGACGCCCTTGTTGCCAGCACGATCAACATCGCCAATGTCTACAGCGCCGACCCGCGCATCCAGACGGAGAACCTGGTTTCTTTGACCGACCCTGAGGGTCTGTTCTTGGCATCCAACGTGGTTCCCCTGGTAAATGCAGACATCGCTGACTCGATCGCTGACGTCATCAATGCCGTCAGCGCCAAGCTCACACCTGAGGGCCTCGTTGCGCTCAACGTGCAGAGCACGGTCGACAAGATGTCATCAGACGACATCGCCAGCGCCTGGTTGAGCGAAAACGGCCTCAGCTAAAACGCACCACTGGTTAGTCCAGGAAAGAGGGGCGGATGCACGTGCATCCGCCCCTCTTTCTGGTTAATCAGATTCACCTTCACCGTGGACGTCGATGTGTTCCATATGCCGCTTTTGCGAACGATGCAGCAGCTTCTTCGCCACAACAGTGATGACTGCGATAGCGGCCACGACCGCAACGAAGATGTAGCCCGCGTAGTGCAGCTGGTCGAGAAGTTCGCGAAAACTGCCAGCGGTGAGAGCTCCAACCGACACATAGGCGATCGACCAAATGCTCGTGGCTGGCACGGTCCACGCCATAAATGTGCGATACCGCATTGTGCTCATACCGACCGTTACCGGGATCAGAGAGTGCAACACCGGCAAGAAGCGCGAAATGAAGACGGCGATACCGCCGCGCCGGCCCAAGTAGCGTTCCGCCTGCGCCCAATGCTGCTCGCCGATGCGCCTGCCAAGCCTGGAGTGCCGAATCTTGGGCCCGAAGTACCGACCGAGGGCGAAGCCGATGCTTTCACCAATAAGGGCACCAACGACAACGACCGCAATCAGAATTGCTGCCTCGAGGGGACTACCCACCGCGGTACTCGCGACCAAGACAACGGTATCCCCGGGCACCAAGAGGCCGATCAGGATCGACGTTTCCAACATGATCGCGACCCCGGCAAGGATCGTTCTCAACACTGGGTCAACCGACTGCACAGTGTCGAGAACAAAGGTCAACGCGTTATTAACCCATTGGCCAAAGTCGACACTGGCAGCAAGCGGCACAGTGCTGAGAGCGAGGTCGACGAAGGGCACAGAATGAGCCTAGCGAGCGTAACCGAATATCGACTGGCTAAATAGTGCGAGCAAGCGCACTCAAACGAGTGCGCCACTGCTCTAGCCGGCCAGGCTTTTCTGCAAGCTCTGGCCCATCGATCCACCGCGGAACGATGCGGATTCCCTGAAGCGCATTGACGACCCACACTTCAGTGCCATCGAGTTCCGCCGCAGTCACGGCCTCCTCATGCGTATCAAGCCCGAGTGCCCTCGCCAAAGTGAGTACGCTCCTCGACGTCACGCTGTCAACGCGTTCGAAATCGTGCGGCGGTCCGCACAAAATATCGCCGCGCCACCACAACACGGCGCTATACGCACCCTCAACGACATACCCCTCACTCGTCAGAAGCACCACTTCATCGGCTCCGTGCGCTCTCGCACCAGCACGCAATGCAGCCATTGCATCAAGATCCGGTCCTTTGACGGAGGGAACCGTGCGCGGGTCATCCCCGTCGAAACTGATGACCGTCGCCGAGCGGTGGCGTTCGGGTGCGGGACGAAGGTGGAGAAAAAACTCGCCTCCGCGCAACTCAACGCGCGGAAACCACGCACCAGCGCGGGGGAGTTGTGCGACAGCAGCCGTGAAAAATTCGTCGGCGGTTTCGTGCAGAGAATCGGGTACGGCATCCAAAAATCGTTGCCGGTGAAGATTCAGAGCAAGCACTTTTCCGGAATCGATGAGCCACGAATCAGCAACCGTAATCGGTGCTTCAGCAAGCGAGCCGGATGGTTCCTCGATCAGTTGTTCGTTCCGCCACCGGTAAATCGCGTTCGCACTCATAGGCTTAGGTTATGCGCTCTCGCGTTCTCTTTTCTGACCTCGCGGTCTCTGCCGACCCCGCCGCCGTGTTTCTCGAACTTCGGGCACCGCACGATGGCGACGTCACTGCCGCTGCCGGCGGCACGGAGACTCAGGGCGCCGTGTGGCTCGATAGCGGAGTCTCAGCTGACTCTGGGCGTAGCTACTTGGCGGTCTCGCGACGGGCAGTTCTCAGCACGCACCTGAGTGAACCTGTCTTTGACTGGATGCGTCGCGATTTCCTCTCCGCCGAAATTGACTTTTCTGGGGCTCCGGAAGGATTCCGACTTGGCTGGGTCGGGTGGCTTGGCTACGAGCTGCGAGGTGAGTCGCTGGATGTCGCGATCCGTACGCCTGCGCCGACTCCCGATGCAGCCTGGCTGTGGATCGATCGGGCGATTGTCGTTGATCATCAGACCAACACCCTCAGCTTGATGGCACTGGGCGACGAGTGGACGGGGGAGCTCCAGCATTGGCGAGAACAGATGGAAGCTCTTATTTCTCGCGCCGCGCAACGAGGCGATCATTCAGCCTCCGGCGCACACCTCGCAGCTCCGGTCGCGGTGTGGCGTGACAGCGATGACGAGTATCTGCAGATGATTGCGAAGTGCCAGCACGCCATTGTCGAGGGCGATGCCTACCAGCTGTGTTTGACGACGAATGTGCGGGTGGAGCCGGCGGCGAATCCGATCCACACCTATTTGGCGTTGCGGGAGGCGAACCCTAGTCACCATGGTGGCTTCGTTAGCGTTGGCGATATCGCGTTGCTCAGTTCCTCGCCCGAGCAGTTTCTCTCAATCGCGCCGAGTGGGGCGATCGAGACGAAACCGATTAAGGGCACTCGTCGACGCGACAGTGATCCGAATGAAGATGAACGGCTGAAAGCAGAGCTCCTTGCCAGCGATAAGGAGCGGGCCGAGAATCTCATGATTGTCGATCTCATGCGCAATGATCTTGGTCGCGTCTGCGAGGTCGGATCAGTTGTCGTCTCCAAGCTCTTCGATGTTGAAAGCTATGCCACTGTTCATCAGTTGGTGAGCACGGTGAGCGGACAGCTGCGAGCCGACGTCAGCGCAGTCGATGCGATTGCGGCATCATTTCCCGCTGGGTCGATGACGGGGGCGCCCAAGCACTCGGCAACCCTCATCCTTGATTCTCTCGAGAGCTCACCGCGCGGTATTTACTCTGGGGTGTTCGGCTACGTCGGGCTCGACGGTGCCGTTGACCTGGCTATGGTCATCCGCTCAATTGTGATGGATGATCGGGGCTCGACAATCGGCGCTGGCGGTGGCATCACGGCGCTCTCGGTGCCGTCAGAGGAGCTTGCCGAGGTGAAGCTGAAGGCGGCGGCACTGCTTGCCGTGTTGGGTGTTCAGGCGAGCTGAGATCGGTCTGCTGCACTGCAGTGCGCAAGGCTGTGTACTGTGAGAGAGGTCCACTCCTAGAGAATGGGTTTACCCGACGATTTTTGGCCCCCTCGAGTGCGGCCCTGGATTCGGTAATCTTAGATCTTCCCCGTAACGAATTGAGAGTATTTACGTGACTGAGCAGCCCAACTTTGCTGATGCACACGATGATCGCGATGCTGCCCCCGGCTACGACGTCGCGGCTATCCACGCAAAGTGGCAGGCCAAATGGGACGAGCTGAAGCCGTTCGCCACGAGCGACCCCAACGACAAGCGGCCACGCAAGTACATTCTCGACATGTTCCCGTATCCCTCTGGTGACCTGCACATGGGTCATGCTGAGGCGTACGCTTTTGGCGATATCGCTGCGCGCTACTGGCGCCAGCGCGGCTTCAACGTGCTGCACCCCATTGGATGGGACTCCTTCGGCCTTCCCGCGGAGAACGCGGCAATCGAGCGCGGCATTGACCCTCGCGGCTGGACCTACGACAACATCGAGCAACAGAAGAAGAGCATGAAGCTCTACGGTGTTTCGTTCGACTGGGATCGTGTTCTTCACACGAGCGATCCTGAGTACTACAAGTGGAACCAGTGGCTGTTCCTCAAAATGTACGAAAAGGGTCTCGCGTACCGCAAAGATTCCTGGGTCAACTGGGACCCGGTAGATCAGACCGTTCTCGCGAACGAGCAGGTTCTGGCCGATGGCACATCCGAGCGTTCGGGTGCAATCGTCGTCAAGAAGAAGCTCACGCAGTGGTACTTGAAGATCACGGACTACGCCGACCGCCTCCTCGATGACCTCAATCAGCTCGAGGGCGCGTGGCCTTCCAAGGTGTTGTCGATGCAACGCAACTGGATCGGTCGCTCGATCGGTGCGGATGTCGACTTCGAGATCGAAGGCCGTGACGAAAAGGTCACAGTCTTCACAACGCGACCCGACACTCTCTACGGCGTGACGTTCATGGTCGTTGCCCCTGACGGAGACTTGGCTGCTGAACTGGTGGAGAATGCCAGCGATGACGTCAAGGCGTCGTTCACTAGCTATCTCGAACAGACTCAGAAGCAGACGGAGATTGAGCGAAAAGATGCAGGTCGCCCCAAGACCGGTATCCCTCTCGATCGTTTCGCTGTCAACCCGGTAACAGGCGAGCGCATCCCGATCTGGGCTGCCGATTACGTTCTTGCCGACTACGGCCACGGTGCCGTGATGGCTGTGCCCGCGCACGACCAGCGCGACCTCGAGTTCGCCATCAAGTTCGATCTGCCTGTGCGCGTGGTCCTCGACACCAATGCGCCTATTACGGGTGCGATTCCTGTGCTCGAGCTCGATGAAAACGGAATGGCAATCCTTCCGGATGATCTGCCACCGTTGAACCCCCGCGACACTGGTAAGTCGTTGCAGGGCGATGGCCGCATGATCAACTCGGGGCCACTCGATGGCCTCAGCAAGAGCAACGCGATCAAGAAGATCGTTGAACAGCTCGAAGCAGCAGGAACGGGTCGCGCCGCGAAGACGTACCGTTTGCGTGACTGGCTGATCAGTCGTCAGCGTTTCTGGGGAACCCCGATCCCGATCATCCACGGCTCTGATGGTGAACTGATTCCTGTTCCCTTCGATCAACTGCCGGTCGAGTTGCCATCAACGGAGGGCTTGGATCTGAAGCCGAAGGGCAAGTCGCCTCTGGCCGCAGCCGAGGACTGGATCAACGTTACTGACCCGCGCGATGGCAGTCCTGCCCTGCGCGATGCAGACACAATGGACACCTTCGTTGACAGCTCGTGGTACTTCTTGCGCTTCCTCTCGCCGAACGACCCAGACAAGGCCTTCGATCCCGCAGAAGCTGAAAAGTGGGCACCCGTCGACCAGTACGTTGGGGGAGTCGAACACGCTATTTTGCACCTGCTGTACTCGCGTTTCATCACCAAGGTGCTCTTCGACCTCGGCTACGTCAGCTTCACCGAGCCTTTCAGCGCTCTGCTCAATCAAGGCATGGTGCTCTCTGAGGGCAAGAAGATGTCGAAGCGCAGCCGTAAGGCCGTCACCTTCTCCGGTGAAATTGCTGAACACGGTGCGGATGCTCTCCGCCTGACGCTCGCCTTCGCTGGCCCGCCCGAGGAAAACATCAACTGGGAAGACGTTTCCCCTCCCGCTTCCCACAAGTTCTTGGCTCGTGCTTTCCGTCTCGTTGGAGACGTCACAAGCGCACCCGAGATTGAGTGGAAGACAGGCGATGTCGCACTTCGGCGTGCAACGCACCGCTTCCTCGCTGATGGCCCTGGCCTTGCCGAGTCGCTGAAGTTCAACGTGCTCGTGGCTCGCATCATGGACCTCGTCAACACGACCCGCAAGGTGATCGACACGGGCGCCGGCGGTGGGGATGCTGCGGTGCGTGAAGCTGCAGAGGTCATCACTATCGCCTTGAGCCTGTTTGCCCCGCACACGGCAGAAGAGATGTGGGAGAAGCTTGGCTACGAGCCAACGGTTGCTCTTGCCGGCTGGCGTAAGGCCGACCCCTCGCTGCTCGTTGAGGAATCCGTAACGGCCGTCGTTCAGGTGGATGGCAAAGTCCGCGACCGCCTCGAAGTTTCGCCCAAGATCGATGGTTCCGACCTTGAAGCTCTCGCGATGGCATCCGAAGCGGTCAAGCGCACTGTTGGTGACCGCGAGATCGTAAAGGTCATTGTGCGTGCACCGAAGCTTGTCAACATCGCGACTCGTCAACAGCCGACCGAGGGCTAAGCAACTGCACTACGAGGAGCCGCGCGGGTTAGCGGCGACCGGGCACGCCTAGCGTGTGCCCGGGAGCGTGGCCTGTTCTGTCTGCCGCCTGACTGTGGGTGGCAGCTAAGCAGAGCGGGAGATCCCGAACCAACTAGGATATTCCTCATGACAACCGGCACGCTTTTTCACGATGCAGGCGTGGACTTTCTTGTGTGGCGTTTATCAGGGGTCAGCGAGCTGGGGTCGCATGCTGGCGAGCAAAAAACTCGTTCTGGCTTCGTCTCGGCAGAGATGAATTGTTCGTGACGCCTCAAACGCAAGAAGGCGTTCGTGGTTTCTCATCAACGATGACTTCCGCTGACGGAACACGCGAGGGATGGCTATCGGTCGTCCGAATACTTTTTGCTTGGTACCTCTTAACCTTTGGCTCCGTAAAGAGCGCGATTGCCGTTTCGGCACTGCCTGAGACTTACTTCAATCCGCCACTTGGCCCTTTCATGCTCCTCAGTGCGGCCCCAAGCGGGATCGTTATTTTTGGGCTGCAAGCCGTGGTTACCTTGGGTCTGCTGCTTCTTCTCATTGGATACCGCACTTCAGTAGTGAGCTACGTCGTGCCGATCCTTCTCATCGTCTTGGCGGGTATCCGGTTTTCTACCGGCAAAATTGACCACGATATTCTGCTGTACCTCTTGCCACTATTTCTTGCCCGGTCGTGGGGAACGAGACTCTCGCTCCGCCCGGAAAAGTACCTTCGTCCGCGGCTCGATGTTCTGGCGTTGTTCGTCGGATTCTTTTTCTTGACCTCAGGGATACTGAAGGCGTCATCCGGGTGGCTTGATCCTGACTACTCGGCGACCGCAGGATGGCTAGCCTTTTATCAAACCAACTATGGTGTAGAAACCGTTCTCGCTGGGTGGCTGGGCGACGTCTCAGGTGCACCACTCGAATTGCTTGACTGGCTCACAGTGCTACTAGAGTGCTCGATCTTGCCGCTCCTTTTCTTCCGGCGGACAGTAGCCGTTGCACTGTTGTTTTGTCTGTCATTCAACATCGTGGTTGTTTTGCTCTTCGGTATCAATTTTTCGGAGCTCTTTCCGGTGTACTTGGCGTTGCTTCCTCTCGCAATCAAAACGGTTGAGAAGCTCACATATTTGGCGGCCGGCGGCATTCTCCTTCTCACCGTCATTATCGGCGATGTGGGATCGCTTATTGGCGGCGCGATGACCTTGGGGCCGTTTGGCCTGAAAGTGCCAATGTTTTGGGTTTTTGCCGCGCTTATGGGGATTGTCATCACCTACGTGGCCATCAAGTCCTTGAGGACGGCGAGCGGCTACACCGTTTCGCGCAGGACCAGCATCGTGGTTATCTCGCTGCTGAGCGTGCCATTGTTGATCACCATCTTCTGGACCGAGCCGTACCCGGCGATTATTGGCCCAGGCTTTCGTGGCGGTATTACTGGCGAACTTCGACAAGTGTGGATGAAAGATGGGCAGGAAGTTCGTCCCAGGGAGGTATTCGATGGCTCCCCATACTCGACGAATATCAGCTTGTATGGCTGGCCATCACCGCAAGGTCAGGGACATGAATATCGGCCGTGGAACACCAACGAAACTCCTGAATTGCCTGAAGGGGTGACTGTTGAGTGGGTGCGCGTCCGCTAACTTCCTCGGCAATTGACGTCAGGGTTGGCGGCCTGCGTAGCGGTGCGATATTCGTGCTCTTGTGCGACTCGTCAACAGCCGACCGAGGGCTAAGCAACTGCACACGTATTAACTAAACGCGCTCCGATTGCTCGGGGCGCGTTTAGTTTTTGTGGGTGGAAGAGTTTGAGCAGGCTAGGCGTGCCCGATTGCGGTTGCGCGTCGGTGCGGTGGTCGTGCTTGTTTTGGTCGCGCTCGGCTGCGCTGTGCTGGCCACAGCTCTCACGGTGCGACCGGATGCTGCTGAGATTTCTCGGGGAGAGCCCGGAGAATCTGGGGGCGAGTTTTCGCTTGCTGCGGCATCGGTCTATGTGCATGTCACGGGGGCGGTTGCCCGTCCCGGCCTTTTTGAGCTCGCGGATGGCGCCCGTGTCATCGATGCGATCGCGGCGGCTGGCGGGTTCACGGAGACCGCCAATCGCGAAGAACTTAATCTGGCGCGGCTGTTGACCGACGGCGAACAATTCGCTGTACCCGAAGTTGGTGAAGCTGAAACGGATGCTGCGGCATCCGATTCGCGAGTGAACCTGAACACAGCAGATGCGGCAGCGCTCGACACGCTACCTCGGGTCGGCCCGGCGATGGCAGATCGTATTTTGGCGTGGCGCGAAGCTAATGGCCGCTTCACGAGCATCGATGACCTGCGTAACGTGTCTGGCATCGGAGACAAAACTTTCGAGGGACTGCGCGAGCTGATTACCGTATGAGTCTCGATCTGCGGCTGAGTTTGCCGGTAGCGTTCGCGTGGCTTGTGGCAGTGCTGGCGATTGGCATGCCGCAGTGGGCTACTGCGGGCGCCGTCGGGTTGTGGCTAGTGGCGGGAGTGATGGTCGCGTTGGCCCTCAATTCCGGCCGATCATGGCTGGCCAGTGTTGCTCTCGCGTGTGCTCTTGCGGCCCTCTGTGCGACCTCCGTTGCAGTGCACGCGGATGCTCGTCAGCCACCGGCGTTGAGCGATCTTGCCGACAGCCATGCGCAAGTAGAGGTGCGGGGAACAACAACCTCTGCGGTTCGCACTGAGATCGATTACTTCCACGCCCAGTTGTCGTCGCTGGTTGTTGATGGAGAGACAGTGCCGCTGAGCTCGCCGGCACTGGTCTTCCGGGACAGTGATCGGTTCGGCGCGAGCAACTTGTCTGTTGCAACCGATACCGGCGAAGCGAACGGTGTAGGTGCTGGGCTGCCGGGCGACAAGTGGGGGATCGGCGTCGAATTCTCGGTGACGGCGACTCTCGCGTCGACGGAGCCAGGCGATGGGCGAGCAGTCTTGGTCTTTTCGTCAGGGGAGGCGCTGTGGCACGCTGATCCGCCGGCGTCGCTCGAGTGGGCAAACCAGTTGCGGCGCACCTTTGCTTCGGCAGCACAGGTGCTTCCGGGAGGAGGTGGGCAACTGATCGGAGGACTCGCGATTGGAGATACCGCAGCCGTTAGTGAGCAATTGGATGCGGCAATGAAGACGAGCTCGCTCAGCCACCTCACTGCGGTATCGGGAGCTAATTGCGCAATCGTTGTGGGGTTAATCATGGCTCTTGGTGGCAGGATCGGTGCCCATCGTGTGTTGAGAATTGCGCTCTCTGTTCTCGTTCTTCTCGCATTCGTCGTTGTCGTGACACCGGATCCGAGCGTTTTACGCGCGGCGCTCATGGCAACACTGGTGCTCATCGCTTTGGGCAGCGGTCGGCCGATTCGAGGTATGGCGGTGCTGTCATTGGCCGCGATTGGTCTCCTCATCTTTGACCCGTGGTTGTCTCGCAACTTCGCGTTTGCGTTGTCCGTCTTCGCGACCGCCGGGCTGTTGCTCTTTGCTGAACCGTTGGCTCAATTTCTTGGGCGGTGGCTACCGCGCTGGTTGGCTCTTGTCATTGCTGTGCCCTTAGCAGCGCAGCTCGCGTGTCAGCCTGTGCTGCTCCTACTGCAGCCCACTCTTCCCACCTATGGGGTGATTGCCAACGTCTTGGCGGCCCCGGCGGCACCGATTGCAACAGTGGTCGGATTGGCGGCATGCGTTGCGCTCTCACTGTTCCCACCCATCGGGATCGCTCTGCTGTGGATCGCCTGGGTGCCCTCTGCGTGGGTTGCCGCCGTGGCTACCTTCTTTGCGGATGCCCCGGCGACTCGCATCCCGTGGTGGGAAGGATGGGTGGGTGTTGCCGCGCTCAGCACCCTCACCGTGCTTCTGTTGGCCGCGTTGGTGATGGGGCCACCGTGGCGCTGCCGAGCGCTCACTGCACTCGTCCTCGTGTCGACCCTTGCGGGTGCCACTGCAGCGGGAATGGGAGTCAGTGCAGCAATGTCGTGGCCGCGAGAGTGGCAATTCGCCCAATGCGATGTCGGTCAAGGAGACGCTGTTGTTGTACGAAGCGGCGCACAAATCGCTCTGATCGACGTAGGGTCCGATCCTGAACGCCTCAACTCCTGTCTTGCCCGTTTAGGTGTAAGCAGAATCGATTTGCTCGTTCTGACTCATTTTGACCACGACCATGTTGGTGGCGCCGACGCGGTACTGGGAAAGGCGGAGACGGTGCTTGCCGGCCCGACGGGATCAGCGCAAGATCAGCAGTTGCTTGATGCCCTCACGGCATCAGGGTCGCGGGTGCTGTCGTCCAGCACAGGAGACCGCGGGCAGCTTGGTGAACTGTGGTGGAAAGTACTGTGGCCGGGCGAACGTCTTGCCGGGATCGATCCGGGCAATGATGCCAGTGTGGTGATCGAGTTTCGTCCACGACCCGACTGCGAACGGCAGTGCCTCAGTTCGGTGTTCCTCGGTGACCTTGGCGAGAGCGCTCAGGCGCGACTATTAGGCGAACACCAGCTGTCGACAGTGGATGTTGTCAAAGTTAGCCATCACGGTTCCGCTGACCAGTTTCCGCCGCTCTATGTCGCGCTCAATGCCACTCTCGGATTGGTCGGGGTCGGAGCAGAGAACGGTTACGGGCATCCGACCGCCGATGCCCTTGACATGCTTGAGGAGGCCGGAATCACGGCAGTGCGAAGCGACACCGCCGGACTGGCACTGGTGTCTCAGGGGAGCCGCGCTGGGGCGGTGCGCTTGTGGTCGGAACGGCGCGTCGGTGGGCGAGGATAAGCTGGGGTCGCAGTTCTAAGTGAGGAGTCTCGTGGCCGCCAAGCCCCCAGCACGTACGCCGGCTAAGTCCAAGGTCGCTATCCCACAATTGACGTGGAACAACGTGCGACCGGCACCGATCGTACTGGTCAGTGGCACTGAAGGTTTTCTTGCGGACCGTGCGATCCGATTGCTGCGCGACACCCTCAAGATTGAGGATCCCAGCCTCGAAGTCAGCGACCTTGAGGCAGACCAGTACGCGCCTGGCGAACTCATCAGCATGGCTAGTCCTTCGCTCTTCAGTGAACCTCGAATGATCCGCATCACGAACGTCGAAAAGTGTTCCGACGCGTTCATCACGGAGACGCTGAAGTACTTGGAGGCTCCCGCTGACGACACCTATGTTGTGCTTCGTCATGCGGGCGGAGTGCGTGGCAAGAAGTTGCTGGACGCGATTCGCTCAGGCACAGGGGGTGGCATCGAGGTCTTGTGTGTTGATCTCAAAAAGGATGCCGAAAAGTATGACTTCGCTGCCGCCGAGTTCTCCACCAAACGTCGCCGCGTAACCCCGGGTGCGCTTCGCACTCTAGTCTCGGCATTTTCGGCAGATCTCGCCGAGCTTGCTGCAGCCTGTCAGCAATTGATCGCCGACGACGCCGATGAAATAAACGAATCTACTGTTGCCCGCTACTACTCAGGGCGGGTTGAAACGAGCGCTTTCAAAGTTGCAGACTCTGCCATTGCCGGCCGCTCTGGGGAAGCATTGGTTTTGTTGAGACATGCGCTTGCTTCTGGAGCTGACCCGGTTCCGATTGTTGCCGCTTTCGCCTCAAAAATTCGCACCATGGCAAAACTTTCTGGCGGCTCAATGTCGTCGGGCCAAGCTGCGAAGACTTTCGGCATGGCACCGTGGCAAGCAGATCGGGCCATGAAAGATTTGCGGGGCTGGAGTGATGCGGGGCTTGGCTCCGCCATTGAGGCAATTGCCGATACGGATGCTCAGGTTAAAGGTTTGGGGCGAGACCCTGTCTTTGCGCTCGAACGCATGATTTCGATTGTGGCGGCTCGCGGCATCCACTAGCTAGTCGTATCCTCTGGCCGGTCGCGCTTCCTGCGTGCACGACTTAACGACAAACGCCCCCAGCCGCGAACGGTGGGGGCGTTTTGTTTTCGGCTTTGCGCCGATCAGAGGTCTTTAGAGTGCTGCTACCTGCTTGGCGATGGCCGACTTGCGGTTCGCTGCCTGGTTCTTGTGCAGGATGCCCTTGCCGGCTGCCTTGTCAAGGGTCTTGGTTGCTGCGACGAGACGTGCTGTTGCGGTCTCTTTGTCGCCAGCCTTGATCGCTTCGCGAGTTGCGCGGATAGCCGTCTTGACCTGGCTCTTGACCTGGCGGTTGCGGTCTTGTGCCTTCTTGTTGGTACCAATGCGCTTGATCTGCGACTTAATATTTGCCACGTTGAGGTGCTTTCTTGTTTGTGGATCAGAGATGGTGGGCGGCCGTGGAAGAGAATCGGTGTTCTGATTCCCGGCCGCGATGCGCATACTGTTCGACGAAGAACGTTATGCATAAGCCAACAGGCAACATTACCAGCGCGGTGGAGCTATGGCAATTGCGGAGCAATTGCGCGACCCCAGCGCCGGACAAACTATGTTTGTTCGGTTCCGGTGGAGCTATGGCAATTGCGGAGCAATTGCGCGACCCCAGCGCCGGACAAACTATGTTTGTTCGGTTCCGGTGGAGCTATGGCAATTGCGGAGCAATTGCGCGACCCCAGCGCCGGACAAACTATGTTTGTTCGGTTCCGGTGGAGCTATGGCAATTGCGGGGCAATGGACATAGGCGTTGGTCCGTGTGTTGTCCTGCTTTCACAGGCTAGTGCAGCGGGGTTTTCTTTGCTGGTCTGCCACGCCATTCGTGCTGGTTTTGCTGGGTGTGAAGGTATTTCCCGCTAGTTATTTCGGGGGTTATCCCGATTCCTTGAGTGTTGGTGGTTTTCTATCGTCGAGGTATGACTTCTTCAACTATTTCCGATACTTCCGATTCGACTGTGGATTCTTCTGCGGTGGTGCTTTCTTCGTCTGGTGAGCAGGGCTCGAGCGCTGATTCACCTGCTGCTGGTTTCGCTGCGTCTGCCGATGCCGCACCTCAAGCATCCGGCCCGTCTGTAGCTGCTTCGTCCCGCCCGGCGCTGAGCTCGACTCGCACGATGAGTATTTTGGCGTTGAGTTTGGGTATTGCGTCGTTCTTCTTTGCCCAGAGTGTTGTTGTGCCGTTGGCGGCGGTGATCTTGGGTGTTTTTGGTCTTCGGGATGAGCCTTCGGGTCGCAGTTTCTCGGTCTGGGGCATTGTTTTGGCGTGTGTGGCTACCTTTGGATGGGTTGTTCTGCTGGCGGCGGGTGCTGTTCTTTCGTTGCCGTTCCTCTTCTTGGCAGCGTTCTAGAGCTTCAGAGGGGCTGCGTTTGGCCGCTAGTTGGCGGGTTGCCTAGGGCGAGTGTCCGGCGATGACCTGCCGTTTTGGTTGCGTGCGCGCAGGATGCCCGGTCTCATGGGAGAATTGGGCGGATGTCTCCTCGCGCCTCTTACACACTTGAGCCTGCTTCGACCGATCCCGCGTTTATCCGCAACTTTTGCATCATCGCGCATATCGATCACGGCAAGTCCACCCTCGCTGACCGCATGCTGTCGGTCACGGGGGTTGTTAGCGACCGCGATATGCGGGCTCAGTACCTCGACCGTATGGATATTGAGCGTGAGCGCGGCATCACGATCAAGAGCCAGGCTGTTCGTATGCCGTGGGCCCTTACTGATGAAAACGGTAAGGAGCAGGCATACGCACTCAACATGATTGATACCCCTGGCCACGTTGACTTCACTTATGAGGTGTCCCGTTCGCTTGCGGCGTGTGAGGGCGCAATTCTTTTGGTTGATGCGGCGCAGGGCATTGAAGCTCAGACGCTGGCGAACCTGTATTTGGCTATGGAGAACGATCTGACGATCATTCCCGTACTCAACAAGATTGATCTTCCTGCGGCCGATCCCGATAAGTATGCCGATGAGATTGCTGGCCTGATTGGCTGCGATCCGTCAACAGTTCTTCGGGTGTCCGGCAAAACGGGTGTGGGTGTTTCTGAGTTGCTCGATGAGGCGACGCGGTTGATTCCGGCCCCGATCGGCGATCCGGATGCTCCGGCCCGCGCCATGATTTTCGACTCGGTGTACGACGCTTACCGTGGCGTTATTACCTACGTTCGCATGATTGACGGCAGGATGACGCCGCGCGAAAAGGTCATGATGATGTCGACGAAGTCGGCTCACGAATTGCTCGAGATTGGCGTGAGCGCACCTGAACCGACACCGACAAAGGGTCTTGGCGTTGGTGAGGTTGGGTATCTCATCACCGGTGTGAAGGATGTGCGCCTGAGCAAGGTTGGCGATACTGTCACCAACTTCGCGAAGCCGTCTACGGTTCCGCTGAAGGGCTATTCCGAACCGAAGCCGATGGTCTTCTCGGGTTTGTACCCGATTGATGGCTCTGACTATCCGGTGCTGCGCGAGGCTCTTGACAAGTTGAAACTCTCGGATGCTGCGCTCGTCTACGAGCCTGAGACGTCTGTTGCTCTTGGCTTCGGTTTCCGTTGCGGATTTTTGGGGCTGCTGCACTTGGAGATTGTGCGTGAGCGGCTCGAACGTGAGTTCAACCTCGACATGATCGCCACGGCGCCGTCGGTGATTTACGAAGTAATGGGTGACGACAAGAAGTTCACCACTGTGACGAACCCGAGCGAATTCCCTGGCGGCAAGATCGCTAGTGTGAGCGAGCCGATGGTGAAGGCATCCGTTCTTACACCGAAGGATTTCGTCGGTACGGTTATGGAACTCTGCCAGTCTCGCCGCGGCACCATGCAGGGCATGGAATATGTCGGTACCGACCGCGTGGAGCTTCACTACACGATGCCGCTCGGCGAAATCGTTTTCGACTTCTTTGATCACTTGAAGAGTCGAACGCAGGGCTATGCGAGCCTCGACTATGAGCCAAGTGGACATCAGGAAGCCGACCTCGTGAAGGTGGACATTCTTCTTCAGGGTGAAGCTGTTGATGCGTTCAGCGCGATCGTGCACCGCGACAATTCGTATGCCTACGGCGTGCTGATGACCGAGCGCTTGAAGAAACTGATTCCGCGTCAGCAGTTTGAGGTTCCCATCCAGGCAGCGATCGGCTCCAAAATCATCGCGCGTGAGTCAATTCGCGCGATGCGCAAAGACGTTTTGGCTAAGTGTTACGGTGGCGATATCAGCCGCAAGCGCAAGCTCCTCGAGAAGCAAAAAGAGGGCAAGAAGCGTATGAAAATGGTGGGGCGCGTCGAGGTTCCGCAGGCTGCTTTCATTGCAGCGCTGTCTGGTGAAGTCGAAGCCGGCAAAGAGAAGAAGTAGACGAAGTGGATGCCCGCACCTACCCCAATGCGCCTGTTACGTACGGCGCGGTGGGTGCCACGCGTGGCAGCACTTTTACCGCTCTTCCTCCGAAGGGCTTCCGTCGCGTTGAGCGCACGGCCAGAATTGGTCACGGCGATGAGCGGTGGGCTTTCGCGCACCAACAAATTTTGACGTGGGGTGTTAAGCGCCGCAGTGGTTTCGGTGTGACCGTGTTGCCTCGCGATCCCGCCGGTGAACCGCTCGATCTTTCGCACGACAATGATGCCCACCCCAAAGTTCGCCCCGGTGACACCATCGTGCTCACGGTAGGGCGAGGTCTGTTCGCGGCCCACGAGCCAGTACGCGTCGTTTACGTTGTTGATCAGCCAACGGTCGCTGGTTTTGCTTATGGAACCCTAGAGGGTCATCCCTTGCGTGGTGAAGAGTCATTCATGATTGAGCGCCGCGACGACAATTCGATTTGGATCACTGTTCGTTCGTTCTCACGACCGTCGTCAACCAAATGGATGTTGCTGTCGCCGGCCTTGCGAGTTTTGCAGTACGTAGTGGTTGGCCGCTATTTGCGAGCGCTTGCCGGCCCCGTTACTTCGACTTAGTCCCGCGTGGCAAGCTCGGCGATGATTCCGATCACGTCGTCGATGCCCGACTCTAGGTCGGAAATGACCAGTCGAGCGTTGGTGTTCCGGAGATCGGCAACGGAGAATGCTCCGGTGGCGACGGCGATAAAGGGCAATTGCGCGCTGTCAGCGGCTAGCCCATCATTCGGGGTGTCACCGATGATGACGTGCGGTCCGGCACCGAGCAGGGGTGCGACGAGCGAGGTGAGGTGTGAGCGATTGGGCGATCGATCACCAAAGAATGAGTTCTGCCAGTTGAAGTCGTTGAGGGAGTAGCCGGCGGCCAACAGTTTGAAGCGCGAGTGCTGAGGGCCATTGCCGGTGAGCAGCGCGTTTGTCCAGCCGTGTCGTGAGACTTCGCGCAGCGCCCGTTGACCTCCGGCGACGGCTTCGCGAGTGAAGCCGAGGTCGTGCTGGGCTTGCGTCCGACTGTCGAGTTCGGTGAGCAGATCATCCAACATCGCGGGGGAGTGTCCATTGAGCTGCAGCAGTTCGGCGAGCAGCTGTCCCTCGGTCATGCCGTGCGGGCTAGCGATCCGTCGCTGTGGTGGGGCGCCGGTGACGCGAGTGAAAGCGTCGACGTAGACCGTTGCACCGTCTCGAGAGTTGTGGATGAGGGTGCCGTCGATGTCCCAAAGAATGTGCGTTGTCACGGTGACATTCTCCCATGACCGAGGTGCGACAATTGAGGTTGTGCCTGCATGCAACTGCTGGGGCACGCTCGTGTGATCAGCTGTTTAGGGGACTCGTTCGTGCCAGGTGCTTTGCCCATTGCCGACCCAGCACCCCTTGACGGCGCGCTACCAGAAAGCGCTGCCGCCGGTTCTGAGAACCGTCAGTGGAGTGTCTACATTCACGTTCCGTTCTGTCGGGTTCGCTGCGGTTACTGCGATTTCAATACGTACACGAGCGAAGAATTGCGCGGAGCGAAACGGTCTGACTACGCAACGGAAGCGATCGCTGAAATGGCATTGGCATCCACCGTGTTGTCCCAGGCTGGCGTTGCTCCCAGAAAAGCGTCGACAGTGTTCTTTGGCGGCGGCACTCCAACGCTGTTGCCCGTGACCGACCTCACTCGCATGCTCGCTGCCGCGCGCGATACCTGGGGTTTCGCTTCGGATGTCGAAGTGACCACTGAGGCGAACCCTGATTCTGTTGACCGCGATTACCTGCTGGCGCTCAAAGATGCCGGATTCACGAGGGTGTCGTTTGGAATGCAGTCGGCAGTGCCCCATGTGCTGGCAACGCTGGAGCGCACTCACGACCCCGAGCGTGTGCCTCACGTTGTGGCGTGGGCTCGCGAGGTGGGGCTCGATGTGAGCCTCGATCTGATCTACGGAACTCCGGGCGAGACTTTGCAGGATTGGGAGCGTTCGCTTGATCACGCGATCGCGCAGAATCCTGACCATATTTCGGCCTACGCGCTGATTATCGAAACGGGCACGAAGTTGGCGGCACAGATTCGCCGCGGAGTTGTTGCTGCCGTCGATGATGATCTTCAGGCTGACATGTACGAATTAGCGGAGTACAAGCTCAAGGCTGCCGGGTACGAGTGGTACGAGGTCAGCAACTGGGGCAAGGCAAGCGATGATCCTGAGGTCAGCAACACTAGTCGCCACAATGTGGGCTACTGGTTGGGCAATGACTGGTGGGGTGTTGGCCCTGGCGCGCACAGCCACGTCGGAGGAGTGCGCTGGTGGAATGTGAAACACCCGGCCGCGTATGCGGATCGTATCGCCGCTGGTCACTCTCCGGGGGCAGGTCGAGAGACGCTCGCTGACTCCAGCAAGTATCTGGAACACGTCTTGTTGCGCACCCGGGTGCGCAATGGGCTTCAGATTGACACGCTCGATGCCGAAGGTCGTACCGCGGTCGCTGGGCTGATTGCCGAAGAGCTCGTCGAAGCACGAGCCGCACTGAGCGGAACGATTGAGCTCACACTAAAGGGGCGCCTGCTCGCGGATGCCGTAGTACGACGACTGCTCGCTGACGCCCCTATTTAGAGCGATGGGTCTGAGTTATTTAATGAACTCGAACGTGAGTGGGTAGCTGTAGGCCTGCCCTTTGTTCGCGGCGATTGCAGCGATGATGCTGAAGATGACGATCAGAACGGCGGCCGCGACAATAATAAGGAAGCCGATTCCGACGATGGTGAGAATCCCGCCAAGGAACATCGCGATATACATCGTGATTTGAAAGTTGAGTGCAGTGCGAGCGTGGGCGCGCACGAACGGTCCGCGGTCTTTGAAGACGAGGTAGCCAACGAGCGCTGAAATGAATCCCAAGAAGATTCCACCGATGTGAATCAGTGTTGACCAGAGCTTCTCATCGCTTGGACTCATCGGTTGGATCGGTGCGTACGGAGAGCTGGTGGGAGGTGTGGAATCTGACATGACTCCATTAAACCCTGCATTGGGCAAAAGAATAGCCCCGAGAGCCGAAGCTCCCGGGGCCGAGTCTTTTTCAGCGGGTAACTACCGCGTTACTTGATGAGACGAAGAGCGAAGGGGTAACGGTAGTGATTGCCGTCCTTCGCCTTGGTGAAGCCGACGATCGAGAAGATGATCGCTACAACGACCAGAGCAAACCAGAGCAAGCCCTGGATTGGCGCGAAGAGACCGAAAGTGACTGCGGAGAGGATCGAACCGAGGATCGCGACGGCGATCTGCGCAATGGTCAACGTGATCTGGAAGTTCAGCGCTTCCTTGGCTTCCACATTGGTGAAAGCTCCGCGGTCTTTGAAGACCAGCCAGATGATGAGCGATGGCAGGAAGCTGAGGATTCCGCCCAAGTGAGCGAATGACGCCCACTGATTGTCCTCTGCCGTGGTCAGTTGAGCGGCAGGCTGCGGTGCGGCGGGCTGCGGATTTGCGTCAGTCATGAGTTCGTGCCTTTCAGGTGAACAAGGGAACTTCCCGGGTTTCATCAAAGTGCTCGGTGTGCCACCTGAGCATTTCCCCGAAGGGGTAGCGCTCAAGTACAGAGACACGCTAGCGCTAATGAGTTGCGCGGTGCAACGGTTGTGTCACGGAGTGTCGAGTAAGATTGGCAGTCGAACGGATTGAGTGCCAATCAAGAGAGGTGGGTGGTGGCATGGTTTCCGCCCGCGGACTTGACGTGCTTCGAGTCATCGTGCAGGACTACGTTGCTACGCGCGAGCCTGTCGGATCCAAATCGATAGTCGAGCGTCATTCCTTTGGGGTGTCTGCTGCAACGATTCGCAACGACATGGTTTTGCTCGAAGACGAAGAGCTGATTACCGCTCCTCACACCTCATCTGGCCGGGTGCCAACAGACAAGGGCTATCGCGTATTCGTCGACCAGCTCGCAGATCTCAGGCCGCTCACTAGCGCCCAACGTCAAGCAATTGAGTCGTTCCTGGGGCAAGCAGACGATTTGGACGACGTTCTTGCGCGCACTGTTCGCATGCTGTCTCAGCTAACGAACAGTGTCGCGCTTGTGCAGTATCCGTCTCTTGCTACGGCTCGGGTGCGCCACGTTGAGCTGGTCCCCATTAGTTCTTCGCGAATTATGACGGTGTTCATCACCGACTCCGGGCTCGTCGAGCAGCGGCTCATCGATGTTTCCGAACCTCTCGACGAGGTGTTTCTGGGCGAGATGCGCGCAAAGCTGAATTCGGCGCTCCACGGCCAGTCGCTTCCTCAGGCGGCGGAGCGGCTCGCGAATTTCGCGGATATTTTTCCTGTGGAACGTCAGGCACTCGTCAGCCAGGTGGCATCCAGCTTGATCGAACAGGTATTGGCTAATCGCCATGACAAACTTGTTCTCGCGGGCACAGCAAATCTTGCGCGAACCGAGCAAGACTTCTCGGGAAGTATTTTTCCTGTTCTTGAGGCAATAGAAGAGCAAGTGACGTTGTTACGGCTCTTTGGAGAAATGCAAGTAACAAGTGGGTCCGTTTCCACGCGGATCGGACGCGAGAACGCAGAATTTGGGTTGGAAGAGACTTCGGTCGTCACGGGTGGGTACTCCTCGTCTGGCGGCGGCATTGCACGCCTCGGTGTGCTTGGTCCAACCCGCATGGATTATTCGAACAACATGGCAGCGGTTCGCGCGGTAGCGCGCTACCTGTCGCGACTTTTGGAAGAAAACTGAGCTCGTAAGGAGCAATCGGAACTTTGGCAGATCACTACGAAGCACTGGGCGTTGCCCGCGAGGCCACGCCAGAAGAAATCAAGAAGGCGTACCGCAAACTCGCTCGCGAGTTGCACCCCGACGTCAACCCGAGCGCAGATGCATCAGAGCGGTTCAAGTCCGTCACGCATGCCTATGACGTGCTCAGCGATCCGCAGCAACGTCAGCAGTACGACATGGGTGGAAGCGGCGGATTCGGCGGCGGTGCGAACTTCGGATTCGGCGACATCTTCGAGACCTTCTTTGGTGGCGGTGGTGGCGGACAATCCGTTGGACCACGCTCGCGACGGGAGCGGGGACAAGATGCGCTCTTGCGGGTTGAAGTCAGCCTGAAAGACACCATCTTCGGTGTCTCACGGGACATCGAGGTCAACACAGCTGTGCTCTGTGAAACGTGTGAGGGAAACTGCTCAGCTCCCGGCTCATCTCCAGTGCGCTGCGATATTTGTCAGGGTAGCGGCCAGATCCAGCGCCAAGTGCGCAGCCTTTTGGGCAACGTCATGACGTCGAGTCCCTGCGGCACATGCCGCGGATACGGCAACATCATCGTGAACCCGTGCGCCACGTGTGCCGGCCAAGGTCGCGTGCGCGCACAGCGCACCATTTCGGTTGACATTCCGGCCGGAGTCGAAACCGGTTTGCGGTTGCAAATGCCCGGTCAGGGTGAAGTCGGCCCGGCAGGCGGCCCGAATGGAGACCTCTTCTTGGAGATGAAAGTCCGTCATCACGACGTCTTCAGTCGCTCAGATGACGATCTTCTCGCAACCGTCGAGGTGCAGATGCTCGACGCGATCTTGGGAACCACCGTCACGCTCGATGGTCTCGATGACAAAGTCGAAGTTCACATCAAGCCTGGCACTCAGAGCGGTGAAGTTCTCACGGTCAAGGAACGAGGAATCACGAGCCTTCGCGGAGGCGGTCGAGGTGACTTGCGCTTGGGCATCCAAGTGGTCACACCTACCAAGTTGAGTGGTGCCGAGCAGACCTTGATCAAACAACTTGCTGCCATTCGCAAGAGCAAAGAACCGCATTTTGCTGAATTCCAGCAGGGCCTGTTCGCGAAGCTTCGCGATCGGTTCCTGTAGGCGACGACCGTGGCGCACCTGTACATTGATGAAGAGCTCGACGACGCGCAGGTCGGCGATACGGTTTCGCTGACGAAAGCGGAAGCCCGCCATGCGGTGACAGTCTCACGCCTCAAGGTTGGCGAGACGATTGCGATTAGCAATGGTGCTGGGCTCACAGTTTCGGGGCCCATCACGACTGCCGAACACACAGAACTCAGCATCGAAGTAGCCGAGACGCACCGCACGCCACGCAGCACCCCTGCGGTGTTTCTCGCTCAAGCATTGGCCAAAGCCGACCGTGATGAGCTTGCGGTTCAAGTAGCGACCGAACTCGGCATTGACGGTGTGATTCCGTGGACGGCAGCACGAAGTATTTCGCGCTGGCAAGGCGCAAAGGTCGCGAAAGGACGCGATCGGTGGGCGGCAATTGTGCGTGAAGCGAGCAAACAGTCGTTACGCACGTGGTTACCTGACGTGCTCGATCTGGTCACAACGAAACAACTGGCTGATTTTGCGTCAAGCACGCGGATGCTCGTCCTCGAGCCAACCGCGACCGAAACTCTCGCTGACCTCGTCGTGGACGATCGCGACATCGTGCTTGTCGTTGGGCCAGAGGGCGGGGTCGCTGACCACGAGTTGGAGCTTCTCACCGCGGCCGGAGCATCCACTGTTCGACTGGGCAGTGAAGTCTTGCGCACGTCCACCGCTGGCCCTGCTGCCCTCGCTGTGCTGAACGTCAAACTTGGCCGCTGGGCCTAGAGGTTTAGGCTAGAGGTATGTCTGATTCACCTTCGATCTTTACGAAGATCATCGCTCGCGAGATTCCCGCGGATATTGTCTTCGAGTCAGATTCCGTGATTGCGTTTCGCGACATCGCCCCGCAAGCACCCGTTCATTTGCTCGTTGTTCCCAAAACCGAGCAATTCGCTAACGTCTCCCAGTTGGCGGCCGGCGACCCGGCCTTGCTCGCCGAGTTAGTCGCAGTAGCCAAGCAACTCGCAGACGAGCACACCGATAGCGAGTACCGATTGATTTTCAATACCGGCGAAAGTGCCGGTCAAACAGTGTTCCACGTTCACGCTCACGTGCTCGGTGGACACCTCGAGGAAGGCACCCTTGGTCATTAGTGACTCTGAGTCCGCACGTACCGAAACGACGCCTCCGGAGGACCGCGAGAGCGTGGCAATCGAAGTAGACGGCGTTGCTATGGTGCAGTTGCTTGGTCCCCAAGACCGACTGCTCCGGGTCGTGGAAAGTAAATTTCCCGATGTAGAAATGCATGTCCGTGGAAACGAGATCACCCTGACCGGGGATCCGGTTCCCCTTGCTGCTGCCGAAGAACTCGTTGACGAACTCATCGCAATGGTTCGCAATGGTCATGATCTTGGCACTCAAGAAGTTGATGCATCAGCGAGCATCCTGCGTCAGAGTCAGGGCAGCCCCAACGCCCTCCTTGGCCAAACAATTCTTACCGCCAGGGGCAAAGCTATTCGCCCTAAAACGCTGGGGCAGTCGCAGTATGTCGAAGCGATGGACAACAACACCATCGTATTTGGTATCGGCCCAGCCGGAACCGGCAAGACGTACCTAGCAATGGCGAAGGCCGTTCAAGCGTTGCAGCGCAAAGAAGTTGATCGCATTATTTTGAGCCGCCCAGCCATCGAGGCGGGGGAGAGGCTCGGCTTCCTGCCCGGTTCGCTGACCGACAAGATTGACCCCTATCTGCGCCCGCTTTATGACGCGCTCAACGACATGATGGATCCAGAACTGGTTCCTAAGTTGCTAGCGGCAGGCACAGTCGAAGTCGCGCCGCTCGCCTACATGCGAGGTCGCACCCTCAACAACGCGTTTGTTGTGCTCGACGAGGCCCAGAACACCACTCCAGAGCAAATGAAGATGTTCCTCACCCGATTGGGATTCGACTCGAAGATGGTCATCACCGGTGACATCACTCAGGTGGACCTGCCGGAAGGAGCGAGCGGGCTCAAGCTCGTGTCGAATGTTCTGCAAGATATTGACGACATCCACTTTGCTGAACTCACGAGTGCAGATGTTGTTCGTCACACCCTCGTTGGCAAGATTGTTGATGCCTACACGACCTACGATGCTGAGAAGCAGCTCGACGACTACAACCGCAAGAGCCGACCGCGAGCTCGCAGCCGCAATCACGAGGGACGATAGCGTGTCAATTGAAATCAACAACGAGTCGACCATTGTCGTAGATGAGCATGCCTTTCAGCGCCTCTGCACTTTTGCTCTCGACCAGCTTCATGTTCACCCGGATGCCGAACTCGGCATCGTCTTTGTCGACGAAGCAGCAATGGAGCAGCTTCATGTGCAGTGGATGGACGAGCCGGGTCCCACCGATGTGTTGAGCTTTCCGATGGACGAGCTTCGCCCGGGAACAGAAGAGCGCCAAACGGCCGCCGGATTACTCGGTGACATTGTGGTGTGCCCTCAGGTCGCCATTTCCCAGGCCGAAACTGCCGGGCATTCCCCCCTCGAGGAAATGCTTTTGTTGACAACTCACGGCCTGCTGCACTTGCTCGGATTCGATCATGCAGAACCTGACGAAGAAAAAGAGATGTTCAGCCTTCAGCGCGAAATCCTGTTGGGCTTTGCCCTAGCCGAACGAAGTAGGTAGCCGCTCATGCTGAACGGCATATTCATCACCGCAGCGATCATCCTCGTTTCGCTCGGTGGTTTGCTTGCGGCGGCGGACTCGGCACTGACAGTGCTGAGTCGGAGCGACCTCGTCGAACTGGCTGGCCGCAGCCGCGCGAAGAAAGCCATTCTGGCGATCTCGCAAGATCTGGGCGCGCACTTCAACGCGCTCAACTTCATGCGAATTGTGCTCGAAACGACCGCTGCAGTTCTTGTAACGCTGGTATTCGCCTCCGTCTTTGAACAGTGGTGGTTTGCCCTGCTGTTCAGTGCGCTCATCATGACCGGCGCCTCGTTCGTTCTCGTCGGCTCCAGCCCCAGGAGCGTCGGACGAGCACACTCGCGCAAAGTTGTTCAGATCGCAGCCCCCGTTGTTCGCGGCATCCGTGTCATCTTGGGACCGATCGCTGATGCCCTCGTCGCAATCGGCAACCGAGTGACACCCGGGCGACCTCGCACCGCTACATTCTCCAGCGAAGAACAACTGCTGAGCATGGTCGACGAAGCAACAGAACACGAAGTTCTGGATCAGGACGATCGCGATCTCATCCACTCAATATTCGAGTTCAACAACACAGTCGTGCGTGAAGTAATGATCCCGCGCACCGACATGGTGACGGTAGAGGCCGATGTTACCGCCAGCGCCGCGATGGGGCTTTTCCTGAGTCGCGGTGTTTCGAGAGTTCCCGTAATCGGCGAAGACATCGACCAAGTAATGGGCGTGCTGTACTTACGCGATGTCGCACGAGTCGTCTACGAACAACCCATCGAGGCAGACAAACTGACCACACGAGAACTAGCACGGCCTGCACTATTCGTGCCCGAGTCGCAGCGCGCTGACAGCCTGCTGCGCCAAATGCAGCTCGAATCGAATCATCTCGCCATGGTCGTTGACGAATATGGCGGCATCGCAGGGCTAGTCTCATTGGAAGACCTCATCGAAGAACTTGTCGGAGATATCTCAGACGAGTACGACCGCGAGGTCGCAGAGTTCGAAGAACTCGCCGACGGCACCTACCGTGTGAGCGCGCGATTGCCCATTGACGAACTGGGCGACCTCTTCGGACTCGAACTTGATGATGACGAAGTCGACTCTGTTGGTGGTCTCATCATGAAAACGTTGGGCCGACTGCCGGAGAGCGGTGCCGTAGCGCACTATTCCGGACTTGTTCTCACGGCCGAGCGCACCGAAGGGCGGCGCAAACGCATCAGCACAGTGCTCGTTGCTAAAGACCCTTCTCTAGACAATCAGTACGACTCAATCTCGAATGAACGAGAGAACGGTGAATCACAGTGACCGACGCCAGTGAGTTCAGAGCAGGATTTGTGACCTTTGTTGGTCGACCCAATGTCGGAAAATCGACCCTCACGAATGCTCTTGTTGGCGAAAAGGTGGCCATCACCTCGTCAAAACCGCAAACAACCCGTCGTGCTATTCGCGGAATTGTGCATCGAAAAGATGGTCAACTGATCATCGTCGACACCCCCGGAATGCACCGGCCGCGCACTCTCCTGGGAGAGCGGCTCAACTCGATCGTGCAAGACACCCTTGGCGAAGTAGACGTCATCGGTCTCTGCATCCCCGCGAACGAGAAGATCGGCCCGGGCGACCGCTACATCAACGAACAGCTCGATTCGTTCCCGCGCGCAAAAAAGGTGGCCATTGTCACCAAAATCGACGCATCGTCGCGACCGGGTGTTGCTGAGCAACTCCGTGCGGTCAGTGAGTTGCGCGACTGGGACGAAATCATTCCGATTTCCTCGTTTGACAGCATCCAGCTCGATATTTTGTCAACCGAACTCGTGAAGCTCATGCCCGTCTCCGAAGCTCTCTACCCGGATGATGCCGTTACCGATGAATCGACAGAGTCGCGCGTTGCAGAGCTCATTCGTGAAGCCGCACTCGAAGGCGTCATGGATGAACTGCCTCACTCGATCGCCGTCACGATCGACGACATGATCGAACGCGAAGACAAGAACCTTCTCGAAGTGTTCGCGAACATCTTCGTTGAACGTGACAGCCAAAAGGGAATCATCATCGGTAAGGGTGGTGAGCGGCTTCAGGATGTTGGAGCTCGTGCCCGTGCGGAGATCGAGAAGCTCGTTGGCAAGCAGATCTTCCTGTCGCTTCGCGTCAAGGTTGCCAAGGAGTGGCAACGTGACTCGAAGCAGCTGGGGCGTCTCGGCTTCTAGTCGGCGGTGGTCACCTTGTGTACATCGGAAGGATGATTCTGCGATCCGATCGCCCAGATTACGGGTTTTTCGATGCCTCAGCCGCGTAGCGTTGATGTCATGATCCGCACTCTGTCCCGTGGCGCTCTCATTACAGACGTGAGTATTGCGCTCGTCGCCACTGCCGTGCGCGCGCTTATCGGCATTGACGTTGTGTCGTTGTGGTTCGTTGTGCTCGGTTTAGGGCTTGCCCTCGCGGTGCGGCGGCTGAGTCCGGCGATTGCGTTGACAATCTCATGGTTTGCGGCGCTTACCCAGATGGCTTTTCTGCTGCCCGTGGACGGGGCCAACCTCGCGATTCTTGTCGTGCTTTTCGCCTCGGCCCGCTTTGGCTCCCGCCGGGTGCGGCTTGCCGGGTTAGTGTCGACCGTTGTTGGTTCCTTACTGGGGGCGATTTATCTCGTCGTCTCGTGGGCTCCGTCGACGGGGAGCTGGGCATCGATTCAGTTTTCGCTGACCTCAGACAGCATCTTCCAGTTCGCCGTCACTCTTGGAGGGATGCTCGCGCTTCTCTGTTTGAGCTGGACTGCGGGATTGCTCGCGCGAACTCAAGCAATCTCTCAAGAAAACAAGCGGGGCAGGCTGGTTGCTGAGCAGATTGCAGCCATCGAGCACGAACGAAATCAGATCGCGAGAGATATGCACGATGTGGTGGCACACTCACTTGCGGTCGTGATCGCGCAAGCGGATGGTGCGCGTTATGCGTCAGCAGCCGACCCGGGCTCAGCCGAACGTGCCCTGTCAACAATTTCTGGAACCGCACGCGAAGCGCTTACTGATGTTCGATTGCTGTTGGGGCAATTGCGGCACAGTCAGACAGCGGGGCCACAGCCGGGGCTCGCCGATATTGCTTCGCTGGTCGACCAGATTCGCTCGGCGGGGCTCGACGTTGTTGTCACCGAAACAGGCAATTCTCCGCTGATTCCCATGGGGCAGCAGATCACGCTCTACCGAATCGTTCAAGAAGCGTTGACCAATGCGCTCCGGCATGGGGACACATCCCAACCCGCAGCACTCGTTCTGGACTGGGGAGAAAGCACTGTGACAGTTTCGGTGACAAACGACTACGAATCTCCTCGTGCGGGCGCCCAAGAAAAAACGCAACCGCACTCGGGGCATGGTCTTATCGGAATGCGAGAAAGAGCGCAGTTGACCGGGGCAGAATTGACCGTTCAAGACCACGACAGCCAATTTGAGATCGTCGTCACAATGCCGGTGGTCCGATGAGCGCCATCCGTGTCGCCCTTGTCGACGATCAAGCACTTTTCCGCGCAGGCATCCGGATGCTCGTCTCCTCCCAGACCGACCTTGAGTGCGTCGGTGAGGCTGGCGACGGCGTTGAAGCAATCAGCATGGTCACTGAGACCCAGCCCGATGTAGTGCTGATGGACCTTCGCATGCCCGTGATGGACGGTATCGAGGCGACACGAGCGATTCTTGAGGGAACGGACGCTCCGCATCCGCGCATCATCGTGCTGACTACATTCGACCTCGACGAGGCCGCCGCACGTGCGATTCGGGCCGGTGCGAGTGGCTTTGTGTTGAAAGACGCTGACCCTGAGTTCTTACTCGCTGCTATTAGAACGGTGCATTCGGGCACAAGCGTCATTGCCGCTGCCGCGACCCGAGAGCTCTTCGAACACTTCGGCAGTGCTCCCCGAGTCCAGCCGGTTTCATTCGAAACTCTCACGGCTCGAGAGCGGGAGATCTTCTTACTGGCCGCTCGTGGACTCAGTAACGCGGAGATCGCGAAAACAGAGTTCTTGAGTGAAGCAACAGTTAAGACTCACGTCAGTCGAGTGCTGACGAAACTCGGTCTCCGTGACCGAGTTCAGCTTGTCGTCTACGCCTATGAGAATGGGCTCGCTTAACTCATCCTCGAGGATGACACGGTGGGCACTGCAGGCTGATTCGCTCGTGGGTCGACCGCGACAAGCTTGAAACATGGACAATTCAAGCGGGAGATCCGAGATCATTGCTCGGGTCGAAAACCTCTCAAAATCGTATGGCTCAGGCTCAACAAGGGTGACAGCGCTGAGTGACGTTTCGCTGGGCATCCGTGCCGGGGAATTCACCGCGATCATGGGCCCGAGCGGCTCCGGCAAATCGACACTCATGCACATTCTCGCCGGACTCGATACGGCGACTTCGGGGCGAGTGTGGCTTCGCTCGACGGACATCACTGATCTTGACGACACCGAGTTGACGATGCTTCGGCGTCGGCGCGTGGGGTTCGTATTTCAGGCGTTCAACCTCGTACCCACTCTCGACATCGAGCAAAATATCTTGCTTCCGTTTCAGCTCGATGGGAGGTCTCCGTCAACGACTGAGCGTGGCTGGATTGAACAATTGGTCGACTCCTTGGGGTTGCGCGAACGGATGAGCCATCGCCCGCACGAGCTCTCGGGAGGGCAGCAGCAGCGCGTCGCCATCGCGCGGGCGCTCGGCTCCCGCCCAGAACTCATTTTTGCTGATGAGCCAACCGGAAACCTCGACTCCCGCACCAGTCGTGAAGTGCTCTCACTCCTAGCTGCTGCAAGCGCAGAATTCGGTCAAAGTATCGCGATGGTAACCCACGACCCGATCGCGGCGAGCTATGCCGATCGCATCATTTTCTTGGCCGACGGACGCGTCGTGGACGACCGCGGCCGATCAAGCGCGGCGGACATTAGCCGGTTCATGCTGGAGATGGAGACGGCATCGTGAGGTTGCTGAATCTTCGCGATCACGCCTCGAGTATCCTCGTCGCGGCCTTGAGCAGTGCCTTCGGCGTCGCCCTATTGCAGCTCACTAACAACCTCGCTACTTCGCTCACGTTGAACGAAGACTACGGGCAGCGCGCGGGGGTTCAGATGGCCCTGAGCGTGCTGGCCTCCGTGTTTATCGTCATCTCGGTGTACGTGGGGTCAATAGTCACAGCGAACACGTTCGCCACCGTGATCGCGGGGCGCACCCGCACGATTGCGCTCGTCCGACTGATCGGGGGCAGTGCGCGCAGCCAGAGAGAGCAAGTTGCGCGCGAAGGTCTTGCTGTTGGCGCTATCGGTGCGGTAATTGGCGCCATCTTTGGCGCGCTGACCGCCTTTGCGATATTCCAGTTCGCACAGTCCACGGATGTGCTGCCGACAATCGCGTACAGCTTCTTTGATCCCATCGCCCTTCTTCCGATCGTTGGTGTAGTTCTCACTACGTGGCTCGCAGCGTGGGTCGGATCGCGACGGGTGCTCACCGTTACCCCGATGCAAGCACTAGGAGCATCCGTAGATTCGCTCGCTCACTCCGGGAAGCCAGCTGTGCGACGAGTTGTGGGGTCAACCCTCCTGTGCGGTGTCGGCCTGGGAGTCGTGGTGCTCGGCATGCTTGTCGGGCTAGTGACTCAACAGGGGATGCTGATCTCACTCGTGGGCGGAGTGATCTCATTCACGGGCTTTATCCTTGGTGCGCAGTTCGTTATGCCCCGTGTATTGCGTGCAGTTGGCTCACTCATCGGGCGCGGAGCGTCGGGGGAGCTCGCAGCAAAAAATGCGCTCCGCTATCCAGAACGGAGCACTCGCATCACGTTGGGCCTCGTAATCGGGGTCACCCTGATCACAATGTTTGCAGTCGCTACGGAGAGTTTTCGATTCCTGATCATGATCTCACCGGCCTATGGGGAGTCCGACGGCGCCGCCGATGCTCTCTCTGTCTTGTCGAGCACTTTCTCGATCCTGATTGGATTCAGTGCGATTATTGCGGCAGTGGGCCTCGTTAACACGCTTTCGTTGAGTATTGTGCAGCGTACTCGAGAGCTGGGCCTTCTGCGAGCACTCGGATTCACGGCTGCGCAGTTACGGGCAATGATCCGTGTGGAGAGCGCGCAACTAACGATCGCGGCGAGCCTAGTGGGTTTAATTCTGGGGACCTTCTACGGCTGGGCGGGTGCTCAATCTCTGTTGGGGTCAACTTCGGGCTCAGCCGTGTTCGTGCTTCCGGTTATCCCGTGGTGGATCCTTGTCGCAACAGTGATCCTTGCGGGCGGGCTCGCCTTAACCGCGGCAATCGCACCGGCTCGCCGAGTGACCCGTATTACACCGGTGGAGGCTCTCGCCGTCGAATAATCGCGCCTGATCTCACGGCCCCGCCCTTCACCTGTGGCGGGGTCGTGAGGTGGGTTAATTGGTGATTGGGCGGCGAAGTGCTGCACAGTGCTATTCTGAAATGGTGTTGTTCGGTCTGCTCCTCCTTAGCTGCCGCGACGAGTCCTAATCCAGGCCTCACTCGTCGCGGAGTTTGTCATTGGCTGACCAGATTCGTAACGAGTGGCTCACAAGGCCTTGAGAGCAGCAGGAGCACCAAATGAAGAACAATCAGTCAGCATCCTCGATGCCGATCCACAAGTACCGTCCGTTTCACGAGATCATTTCTGTTGATCTGCCGGACCGCACGTGGCCATCGAAGCGCATCACTCAGGCACCGCGCTGGTGTGCCGTCGATCTTCGTGACGGCAATCAGGCCCTGATCGATCCGATGAGTCCAGAACGCAAGCGGATCATGTTCGATCTGCTCGTCAAGATGGGCTACAAAGAGATCGAGGTCGGCTTCCCCTCGGCGAGCCAGACTGACTTCGACTTCGTGCGCTCACTCATTGAGACGAATGCGATTCCGGATGACGTCACCATTCAGGTGCTGACGCAGGCTCGCGAAGAACTCATCATTCGCACCTACGAATCGATCAAGGGAGCCAAGCAAGCGATCGTTCACCTCTACAACTCCACCAGCGTGCTGCAGCGGGATGTCGTGTTCCGTAAAGACAAGCAGGGCATTATCGACATCGCGCTCAATGGTGCTCGTATCTGCAAGGCATCCGAGGCAATGGTCCCGGAAACCGAGGTGTTCTACGAGTACTCGCCCGAAAGCTACACCGGCACCGAGCTCGAGTTTGCCGTGGATATCTGCAACCAGGTGCTCGAAGTCTTCAAGCCCACTTCGGAGCGCAAGGTCATCCTGAACCTGCCGGCCACGGTTGAAATGGCTACCCCCAACGTTTATGCAGACTCCATCGAGTGGATGTCGCGCAACGTGAATCACCGTGAGAACGTCATCATCTCTCTTCACCCACACAACGACCGTGGAACGGGAATCGCGGCGGCAGAGCTCGGCTACATGGCCGGGGCCGACCGCATCGAGGGTTGCCTGTTCGGAAATGGTGAGCGCACCGGAAACGTTGACCTCGTTGCCCTGGGGCTCAACCTGTTCACGCAAGGTATCGACCCGCAGATCGACTTCAGCGACCTAGACGAGATCCGTCGCACTGCAGAGCACTGCAACCAGCTGAAAGTTCATGAGCGCAGCCCGTGGGCTGGCGACCTCGTTTACACAGCGTTCAGCGGATCGCACCAAGATGCCATCAAAAAGGGCTTCGAATCGATGGCGGCTCAGGCCGAACGCGAAGGCAAGCACGTCAACGATCTGGTCTGGGCTGTTCCTTACCTGCCGATCGACCCCAAGGATGTCGGCCGTGGCTACGAAGCTGTTGTTCGGGTCAACTCACAATCGGGTAAGGGTGGTGTCGCTTACCTACTGAAGTCCGACCACAACCTTGATCTGCCGCGCAAACTGCAGATCGAGTTCAGCGGAGTTGTGCAGTCGAAGACCGACTCCGAAGGTGGCGAGGTTTCTAGCGAGCAAATCTGGACGTCATTCCAGGACGAATACCTGCCGGCATCCGCCGATCACGCAGACCAGAAATGGGGCCGTTACGAGCTCCTGGCGACACGGACGACAAGCGCCAACGATGGTGAAGTGAGCCTCGAAGCGCGACTGCGCGTCGACGACAGCGAGATCGACACCAGCTACGTAGGAAACGGTCCGATTGACGCGTTCTTGGGCATGCTGTCCGCACAAGGCCAAGGTATTGAAGTGAAGCTCTACGACTACGTCGAGCACACCATGAGCGAGGGCAGCAATGCGCAGGCTGCTGCCTACGTTGAGCTCGATATCCACGGTCAACGACTGTGGGGCGTCGGAATCGATGGTGACATTTCACGGGCATCGCTCAAGGCGATTGTCTCAGCGGTCAACCGTTGGGTTCGCGCAAACCGCACTGCTCCGGAACCCGAACTGGTCGCAAGTAACTAGCGTTCGGTTTTGCTCACAAGCCCCACCTATTTTTCGTGGGGCTTGTGCCCGTTAACTGGCAGGTTTTGGGTAGGTCTTGAGTACGTTTCGGAGCGCTGGCGAGTGCTGGCGGCCGACGGTGAGTGCTGGCGACCGACGGCTAGCGCTGGCGACCGACCGCTATCGACGGCGACCGACCGCTATCGACGGCGAAATTTGGGCATACCGCTGATGGTTCGCTGCTCCGGAAGGCTCCAGTTGAAGAGCACAGCCAACACGCGCACCCCCACGGTGAGACCGACACAAATCGTGGCGGCGACAAATACGGGAACGTCGAAACTTCGCATAATCACGAGGCTGGTGGCGCCAGCGGTCGCTGCTACGGCGTAGAGGGATCCGACATGCATCAGTGCGATCGGCATCGACAGGAGTACGTCGCGCATGATCGATCCGCCGATGGCAGAGATCACGCCGACAAAGATTGCTGGGACCTCTGGAAGGCCCAATGAGAGCGCTTTTGTTGTGCCGATAGCGCCGAAGAGACCAATTGTGAGTGCATCCAGCACTGTAATTAGGGGCCCCATGCGTGAAATGAGGCGCTCAAGCAACATTCCGAAGAGCGCAGCACCTGTCGCCACGATGAGATACCAGTTAGTGGTCAACACCACCGGCACCTCAGAGAGGACTATGTCGCGGACCATGCCGCCGCCGAAACCTGTCGAAATGCCGATGATTGCCACTCCCAGTAGATCCAATCGGCGATCGCGAAACTGAGCCGCAAACATTGCTCCCTGCATTGCACCAACGCCGACGGCCAACAGTCCGGCCCACAGAGGGATCTCGAAGGTCTCATTCACGCACTATTCGTACCACGCATAGTGAGTCGTGCCCGGTTGTGCGGCGGGCAAGCCTGCAATCGTCGCCCGGCAAATCGGGGTCGATGGGCCGACGCGAGCGGCCTTTCGGTGGTGCGGCCTTCGGAAACTCAGGAAAACCGAAACGATTTGCGCACTCGACCTCCACAGCTGGTGGGTCCGCGCTCGTGCGCGCCGCGGATCTCCTGAATTTCCGAAAGGGGTGGGAGCAATTTGAGCTCGCGGCCGACTAACGGGAGTCAACGTTGTGAGCTAATTCGCGTCGGAGCTGTGCACGTGCACGTGCTCCTGCTCGCGCTCGAGCACTGAATTAGTTCGCGCCTGAGTTGCGAAGCGAAGCCGCCGCGCGGGCGTGTGCTTCGGCGTAGGCAGAAAACGCAATTTTCCCGTCGCCGGGCAGCGAAGCGAGGTGAAATCCGCGCGCGAAGGATCGGCCGACAGCCCCAGGAACCGGAAATGACCACACCGGTTTACGCAGCGAATGAGCCGCGTTCCACTGGTGTGCTAATTCCCGAAAACTGAGCTGCTCCGGGCCACCGAAGTCAGCCACGCGGCCGCTGGGGCCAGCATCCACCAGTTCGACGAGTCGTTCGGCCACCTCATCCACCGCTACCGGCTGCATCCGGAAAGACGGAACGATGGTGACGGGCAGCCGGCGTTGAGCAATGAATAGGCGCGCCACGAAACTATGGAACTGAGTGGCGCGAAGAATTGTGTACGGAACTCCAGAGGCACCAATGAATTGCTCGCACAGATACTTGTCGCGATAGTAGCCGAGCGCATGCTTGTCGACACCAACAATCGACATGAACACCACATGGTCAACCGGATGCGCGGCAATGGCCCTCAGCAGTTGCCGCGTCTGGTGCGAATCGTGGGTGTTCGCGCCGCTCGCTAAGTGCACGACCGTTGTCACGCCAGAAAGTGCAGCAGCGATACCGGATCCGGTGCTCAGGTCGCCAACTACGCGGCCCGGACCCGGGCGTCGACTCAGCGATCGCACTTCATGACCGGTCGCCTCGAGCAGCGAAACGGTCGGTCTGCCAAGGGCGCCCGTCGCACCAGTGACAAGAATCATTGTGTTCTCCTAGAAGCCAAGTGCAGGTTCGGAGTAGGTTCCCAGTTCTGCCCAAAATCTACTCCGAACTCGCTCCGTTTGCTGCAGACGAACCCAAAACGATTCGGCCTTCGGGCCGTCGCACAGCAAACCGCAACATGCCGGGGGATACTTGAACCGTGCCTACCTACCGTGATGAAGCCGTCGTGCTGCGCACCCACAAGCTGGGTGAAGCCGACCGTATCGTCACGATGCTGTCGCGTGAACACGGCAAGATCCGGGCGGTAGCCAAAGGGGTGCGTCGCACGGCCTCCAAGTTTGGGGCGCGACTGGAGCCATTTATGGTTGCCGACATCCAGTGTTATATCGGTCGTAGTCTCGATATCATCCAGCAGGCAGAATCACTCGGGTCGTATGGTTCCGAGATTACCGCCGACTATGCGAGCTATACCGCCGCAAGCGTGATGGTCGAGACGGCAGACAAAGTCACGGATGACGATGGCTCCTTGCAGCAATATCTTCTGCTGGTTGGTGCGCTGCGGTCTCTCGCGCGGCGCGAGCACAACCCGAGCCTCACTCTTGACTCGTACCTCTTGCGGAGCCTCTCGATTGCGGGTTGGGCGCCGAGTTTTGTTGATTGTGCGGTGACCGGGGCGCCAGGGCCGCATTCGGTTTTCGTCGCGCAGATGGGTGGTGTCGTGGCTGATGAGGTCGCCCCGCCCGGTTCGCCACGACTGAGTCCTGACACGCTTGAACTACTGGGGGCCTTGCTGGCAGGTCAGTGGGATGTTGCGGAAGCGTCTGAGGAGCGGTCACGTTCCCAAGCCAGCGGCGTCGTTGCCGCCTACACTCAGTTTCATTTGGAGCGCAGTCTTCGTTCCATTCAGCATGTGGATCGGAGCGCATGAGCCGCGTAGCAAAAACTCACAAAGATGCTGGGGAGTTTCGTCCTCTCGACTGGACAGGCATCCAGCCGCCGACGTTGCCCAAGGGCTCGGTACCTGAGCACATCGCGATTGTCATGGACGGCAATGGGCGCTGGGCCAACGCGCGCGGCCTCACGCGTGTAGAAGGCCACAAGGCGGGCGAGGCGAGCCTGCTTGATGTCGTGGCTGGTGCTATCCAAATCGGGGTGAAGCACATCAGTGTGTATGCGTTTTCGACCGAGAACTGGAGTCGTTCGCCCGACGAGGTTCGCTTTTTGATGGGCTTCAATCGGGATGTGCTGCACCGTCGCCGGGATCAGCTCAATGAGTGGGGCGTGCGTGTGCGCTGGGCCGGCCGTCGGCCTCGACTGTGGACTTCGGTCATCAAGGAGCTTCAGTTTGCCGAAAAACTCACAGAAAACAACAGCACCCTGACTTTGACGATGTGTGTCAACTATGGCGGTCGCACCGAGATTGCGGATGCTGTGCGATCGATCGCTGATGATGTTGCGGCGGGCAGGCTGAAGCCGTCTGCCGTCTCAGAGAAGCTCATCCAGAAGCGCCTATACCAACCGCAATTGCCCGATGTTGACCTGTTTGTGCGGTCGTCGGGGGAGCAGCGGATGAGCAACTTTATGCCGTGGCAGAGTGCGTACGCCGAGATGGTGTTTTTGGACACGCTGTGGCCTGATTTCACTCGCGAACAGTTGTGGCAGGCGATTGAGATTTATGCCGGTCGTACACGGCGCTTCGGTGGGGCAATTGACGCCCCTGATACCTCTCCCAGCTAGCGGTCGTACCGTTTTGGTCAGGCTGACTTTAAGGTGTAGTCTGTGTTCAGGTCACGATGACTCTTACTGAAGGGAGTGGCGATGCAGAAGAGCGAACAGCGAATTTCCCTCGCGGTATCAACCGTGATTTTCGCGCTGCGCCCCATCCCTGAATCCGGTCAGAGCGCACTGTGGATCCCTTTGGTTCGCCGCACGCGCGAGCCCTTTGCCAGACAGTGGGCGCTGCCAGGTGGTTGGGTTGACAACGACGAGAGCTTGGCGGATGCCGCGGCTCGCAATCTGCTCGAAACCACCGCGCTTGAACCCGCCTACCTTGAGCAGCTCTACGCCTTTGGCGATGTTGAACGCTCGGTCAGCAGCCGAGTGGTGTCGATCATCTACTGGGCGCTCGTGCGTCAAGAGGAAGCCGAGCGCGCCACCGAGGGAGAGAAAGTTCGCTGGTTTGCCGCCGATGACCTTCCTGAGCTTGCCTTCGACCATAACGTCATCATTGACTACGCCCTCTGGCGACTGCGCACCAAGATGGAGTACTCACGAATTGCGCGGGCCTTCCTCGGGGAAACCTTTACGTTGAGTGAGTTGCGACTCGTGCACGAGGCCGTGCTGCAACGGCAACTCGATCCCGCAAACTTTCGCCGCCAAATCGAAAACTCGGGCTCACTGGTGCCCACAAACCACGTTGTCTCGGGTGGGCGTCACCGGCCGCCGAGGCTCTACCGCTATGACGAGGGCGTTGAGCTCGTCGACAACGGCCCGCTCGGCCATCTAAAGACAGGGAGCACTCGTGTCATCCATTGATTCGACAATTCAGCGCATTACCAAGACCGGAGACGGCGAAACCTGCGCTCCTGAGCTAGCGGATGGCCCGTGGACCTTCGACCTCGGTGTGCCGAGCTATGGTCCTGGCGCATCGATGGGCGACGTGATTCCGACGGGAGCACCACGTCAGGGGCAGCTCCCGCTTGAGTACCAGAAGGCATCAAACGAGGATCTGCACGCGCGCATCATTGCCGCAAAGGCGACCCTCGGCGATCGTGCCGTCATCCTCGGTCACTTTTACCAGCGGGATGAAGTTGTGCAGCACGCCGACTTCTTAGGGGACTCTTTCCAACTCGCCAACGCCGCCCAAACCGTGCCGAACGCTGAAGCGATCGTGTTCTGTGGCGTCCACTTCATGGCCGAGACCGCCGACATCCTTGCGCGCTCCGATCAGGCGGTCATCCTGCCCAACCTCGCCGCCGGATGCTCGATGGCCGACATGGCCGACATTGATTCGGTCGAGGAGTGCTGGGAGCAACTCACTGAGGTGTACGGAACCGAGCCGGATGCCGATGGCCGGGTGCCGATCATCCCCGTGACGTACATGAACTCGTCGGCAGCGCTCAAGGGGTTTTGCGGCCGCAATGGCGGTATCGTCTGCACCAGCTCTAACGCTACGACGGTGCTGGAGTGGGCCTATGAGCGTGGCCAGCGCGTGCTGTTCTTCCCCGACCAGCACTTGGGGCGCAACACGGCAAAGAAGATGGGGATCTCCACCGACCTGATGCCGATGTGGAACCCGAACAAGCCCCTCGGTGGCAATGACACCGCGACGCTCAACGAGGCCAAGGTGGTTCTCTGGCACGGCTTCTGCAGCGTTCACAAGCGCTTCAACGTCGGCCAAATTGAGCAAGCTCGCGCCGATTACCCCGGTGTTCGTGTGATCGTGCACCCCGAGTGCCCGATGCCGGTTGTGGATGCCGCCGATGAGGCCGGATCGACCGACTACATTCAGAAGGCCGTTGCTGCCGCAACCGAGCCGACCACCTTTGCTATCGGCACCGAGATCAACATGGTCAACCGACTCGCGGCGGAATACCCGCAGCACACAATTTTCTGCCTCGACCCAGTGGTCTGCCCGTGCTCGACGATGTACCGCATCCACCCCGGCTACCTCGCGTGGGTGCTCGAGGGACTCGTTCGTGGAGAGGTGCTCAATCAGATCACCGTTCCGGATGATGTAGCAGCGCCCGCGCGGATTGCCCTGGAGCGCATGCTCGCAGCCAAGCCTCCGGCAGCGACGAAAGAGGCATAGCCATGGCACGGGTCATTGTTGTCGGCACGGGAATTGCGGGGCTCATCACCGCCTACCGGGCGAGCGCGCACCACGATGTGGTTCTCGTGACGAAGGCGGAGATGGCGGAGAGCAACACGAAGTACGCCCAGGGTGGTGTTGCTGCAGTGTTGTTCCCCGATGATTCGGTTGCCAGTCACGTCGCGGACACGATGCGGGCAGGCGCCGGCCTCTGCGAGAGGGATGCTGTAGAAGTTCTATGCAGTGAGGGCCCGTTGCGCGTGCAAGAACTCATCTCTCTCGGGGTTGAGTTTGACCGCATTGCCAATGGTGAGCTTGCTCGCGGCCACGAGGCTGCGCACTCCTCGCGCCGCGTCATTCACGCGGGTGGGGATGCCACAGGTCTCGCGATCGAGGTTGCGTTGTTGCGCGCCGTTCGAGCTCTTGCCGTGGAAACCTACGCGTATACGTTTATGCGCGATCTAGTGACCGAGACGGATGCTGACGGAAAGCCCCGAGTCACCGGAATCGATGTCATTGCTCCCGATGGAAACTCGCGAGTGATCGATGGCGACATTGTTGTTCTTGCTAGCGGTGGGGCGGGTCAGCTTTACAAGCACACCACCAACCCCTTCGTGACGACCGGTGATGGTGTCGCTGCTGCTTACCGTGCGGGTGCAGCTCTCGCCGATGTCGAATTTTTCCAATTTCACCCCACTTCGCTGGCGGTGCCCGGCAATCCGCTCGTCTCAGAAGCCGTTCGCGGTGAAGGTGCAACACTGCTCGACGAACACGGCAAGCGATTCATGTTCGATGTGCACCCCGATGGCGAACTCGCACCCCGCGACGTTGTCGCCCGCGGGATTGCCCGCGCCATGGAGAAGCAAGACGGCCGCCCGATCATGCTCGACGCGACGGCTCTCGGCACCGAGTTTTTGGCACAACGGTTCCCCGGAATCACTGAAGTCTGTACCGAGCATGGCTTCGACTGGGGCACTGAACCCATTCCAGTCACGCCAGCGGCGCACTACTGGATGGGCGGCATCCGCACCGACATCGACGGCCGCACGAGCGTTCGCGGTCTCTACGCGGTTGGCGAAGCATCCTGCACCGGTGTGCACGGCGCTAACCGTCTCGCCTCCAATTCGTTGCTTGAGTCACTCGTCTTTGCATGGCGCGCAGCCGATGCACTCAACGAGCCTCAGCGAGCGATCGAGGTAGACGTTCTCGAGCCACAGTTCGAAATCACGGGCAAAGAACCTTTCACTCGCGACCAACTGCGAGAGCTCATGTGGACCCACGTCGGTCTTGAACGCGATGCCTCCCGCCTTGAAGAAGCAGCCACAATCCTCGCGAGCTGGCACTCCGAAGCGAACACCGTCGAGGGTGCCGAAAATGCCAACCTCCTCGACCTGGCGCGCCTCGTCGTTGTTGCTGCGCTGCGTCGCCAAGAGTCTCGCGGCGCTCATGAACGCACCGACTTCCCCGAAACGCGCGAAGAACTCGCATTCTCCACGCGGTGGGCCGCAGTGAACGTGGCAGGAGACTTCATCCCCGCCGAAGATCGCATCGCAGTAGAAGACCAAGCAGAGACGGCCAAGCGATGAATCCCGAACTTGTTGACACTGTCATCCTGATGGCACTCGCCGAAGATGCCCCCTGGGGTGACGTAACGAGCGAAGTTTTTGTACCCGAAACGGCCACCGCAACCGCCGTACTCAACGCCCGCGAACCCGGTGTCGCAAGCGGACTCGAAGTTTTTGCACGCACCTTCCTGCTCGTGGATGCCCACGCCGAGGTAACGCTGCACATCAGCGATGGCGACACGTTCACCGCCGGCCAGCAACTAGCTACCGTCTCGGGTAACGCCCGTGCGGTGTTGCGGGCGGAGCGAATAGCCCTCAACCTCAGCCAGCGGATGTCCGGCATCGCTACCCAGACGGCGGCGTACGTCGCACAGGTGGCGGGTACTCATGCGCGCATTGTCGATACGCGCAAGACGACGCCGGGCCTGCGTGCACTGGAACGTCACGCTGTGCGCTGCGGTGGCGGACATAACCACCGCTTCAGTTTGTCGGATGCCGTGATGGCGAAAGATAACCACCTTGCTGTGCTCGCGGCCGAGGGTATCGATCTGGGTGAAGCTATCCGCCGTGCTCGCGCCCGCATCGGTCACACGACGCACCTTGAGGTTGAAGTTGACCGTCTCGATCAGGTCGAAATGGTTGTTTCGGCTGGCGTCGACACGATCATGCTCGACAACTTTTCGACAGATGACCTTCGCGCCGGTGTTGCGCTGGTTGCCGGCCGCGCCATCGTCGAGGCGAGTGGGGGAGTCAACCTCGATACCGTCGCGGCAATTGCGGCGACCGGTGTTGACGTCATCTCGGTAGGGGCGCTCACTCACAGTGTGCGCTCACTTGACCTTGGTCTCGATATTGCGGTGAGCGCAGCGGCCTGATGATTTTTCTCGACTCAGCAGCAACCACACCGGTGCGCCGCGAGGTGCTCGAAGCGATGTGGCCGCTGCTGACGGGAGACTTCGGTAACCCCTCTAGCCATCACGAGCTGGGAGAGTCCGCGAAACGTGCCCTGGATGCCGCACGCAAGAGCGTTGCTGCCTCGATCGGGTGTCGGGCATCCGATGTCATCTTCACCTCGGGCGGCACGGAGTCAGACAATCTCGCGATCAAAGGGTTGGCGCTCGCTGAGCCTCGCGGGCGTCATATCGTCACGAGTGCCGTTGAGCATGAGGCTGTGCTCGAATCGGTCGACTATCTGAAGCGCATCCACGGATTCGAGGTCACTGTGTTGCCGGTTGACCGCCACGGCCGTGTCGATCTCGCCGAGGTTCGCGAAGCACTGCGCCCAGACACGACTCTGTGCACAATCATGTACGCCAATAACGAGGTCGGTGTTGTTCAGCCCATCCCGGCGATTGCCGAACTGTGCCGCGCCCACGGGGTGCCCATGCATACGGATGCCGTGCAAGCCGCTGGATGGCTCCCTCTCGACCCTGCAGCGCTTGGCGTCGTCGCGCTCAGCCTGTCTGGACACAAGCTAGGGGCGCCAAAAGGAATCGGTGTGCTGATTATCAAGGGCAGCCGCAGTCTTGAGCCTGTGCTGCACGGGGGAGGCCAAGAGCGAGGCAAACGCTCTGGCACCGAAAATATCGCCGGCGCCGTCGGTTTCGCGCATGCGCTGGCGCTCGCCGAAAGCGACCGGGTCGAGCGAGCCGCGCGTATCGCGCAACTGCGAAATGACTTTGTTGCTGACGTGTTGACGCGCGTACCCGACGCGATCTTCACCGGGCCCGCGCTCGGGGCTGCGACAGTCAGTGATGACGACGAGACGGAAAGGCGCGCGCCCGAGCGTCTCCCCAACAATGCTTCATTCTGCTTCCCCGGCACGAGCGGAGAATCGCTCCTGCTCGAACTCGGCCGCGCAGGAATCATCTGCTCTGCAGGCTCAGCGTGCGCTGTCGGCAGCGATGATGCCTCTCACGTTCTTACGGCAATGGGCATTGACGAAGAAATCGCCCAGACCGCGGTGCGCTTCAGCCTCAGCGGGGATACAACCGGCGAGCAACTCGCCGCCGTCGCCGCTGAGATAGAAACCGCCTACCGCGCGGTGCGCTCACTCTCGGGATAGTCCTTCAAGCCCCAGGCAGCTCCGCCAAGCGCAGTGAGAGTCAAGACAGTAGTTGCCACACTCGGAATCCTCGTCGCCCCTGGCTGAATCACGTACTGAATGGTGCGCTCACTCGACGGTTGCGGAGCATGGATGCTCACACCCTCCGGCAGCGTCAGCGACGACAGTGCCAACTGAGGGAGAAGCGCAACCCCAAGGCCGCGCGAGACAAAGCTCAATACGGCGAGAGCGTTATCCGTCTCCAACCCGATCTCGGGCGCGAACCCTTCGAGATTACAGAGGGCAAGTAAATGGCCACGACACAGGGTGCACCCCGCGATCCACGGGTCGTTGGTCAGGTCGGCCAGGCTCACGCTGTCCGCCTTCGCTAGGGGATGAGTGTCGGGCAGTACAAGCACCACCGGCTCCGTAAACAGCGGCACTGTCGTATGGCCGCCATCGCGCGACAAATGCGGGTCAGCCCGGTCTTCCGGATACGAGAACGTGATCGCCACATCCGCAGCCCCATCCCGCAGCAGTTGCAAGGCCTGCGGAGGCTCAGCCTCCACATAATTGACAGTCAAATTCGGATGCTGCTGCCGCAATTGACGAATCAGGGGCGGAATCAGCGTCGACGACGCCGTCGGGAAAGCCGCGATGCGCACTGTTCCACTCGACAAACCGGCCAACTCGGAGAGTTCGGCGCTCGCGGCATCCACGGCATTGAGTACGGTTACGGCGTGGCTGGCGAGAGCGCGACCGGCCTCAGTGAGGCGCACGCCGCGGCCAGAGCGGACGACGAGTGCGAGCCCAATACGAGTCTGCGCGCGCGTGAGGTGTTGGCTCAGTGCCGGTTGGCTGTAGCCGAGGGCACGGGCTGCCTCGCTGATCGTGCCGTGTTCAGAGATGGCGCGAACGATGCGCAGCGTCAGGAGGTCAGGCGTGGTGTCCATAGTAAAAGCATAACCAAATGTGATTCTTTATATCCCAATCATGCTCTTGTCGCATGAATGTCATGCGAGCCATCATGGAGGCATGACCTCCCCAGCGCTCACGAACGCGATTGAAAGTTTCGCGAATACTCGCGGTTACCTTTCCGCCGCCACCATGGGCCTGCCGACGTGTGCCGCCGTCACCGAAATGACCGAAAAGCTGGGGCAGTGGGCCAGAGCCACCTGCAACCCCATGAACTACGGCGATATCGTCGAACGCACCCGAGGCCACTACGCGCGCCTAGTCGGAATCAATGCAGCCCGCGTCGCGATCGGTTCGCAGACCTCGGTTATGGCATCGCTCATTGCGTGCTCACTGCCGACGGGTTCCGAAGTGCTCGTCGTCGAATCCGACTTCACCTCCATCGTGTACCCATTCCTGCAACACCCTGACCTCGTCGTGCGTGCAGTCCCGCTGGCCGAACTTGCGGATGCCATCACCGACAGCACCGCGCTCGTCGCGTTCTCGCTCATCCAATCCTGCAACGGTAAAGTCGCCGACGTTGCGGCAATCACCGCAGCGGCAGCCACCCACGGAGCACGCACTCTCTGCGACATCACCCAGGCCGCCGGCGTTTACCCTGTGGATGCCACCCAATTCGATGCGACTGTCTGCCACGCCTACAAGTGGCTGTGTTCGCCCCGCGGCGTCGCGTTCCTCACGATCTCCGAGGATTTTGCCGAACACGTCACGCCAGTGCAAGCGGGCTGGTATGCGGGAGCGGATGTCTGGGGCAGCGTCTATGGCACCGACATGAAACTTGCTAAGGATGCTCGCCAATACGATGTCTCACCTGCGTGGCAAGCATGGGTGGGGGCCGAGCATCCCATCGCCATGTTCGCCGACCTCGATATCAGCGAAGTCTGGGAGCACTGCACCGGCCTAGCCAACCAACTCTGTGATGCCCTCGGCATCGAACGCCAGAACCAAGCGATCGTGACCTGGCCGGATGAGACGGGCGCAGATCTTGCCAAACTCACGGCCGCCGGAATCACCGCATCCGGTCGCGCTGGCCGGCTCCGCGCTGCATTCCACCTCTGGAATAACGAAGACGACGTCGCGGCGGTTATCGCCGCGCTGCGCGTCTAGCTAAACTGGTCATCCGCCGACCGTGCATCCAGCTCGGCTGACTATTGGAGTTTCTGTGGCTACGCCTAACCCCCTCGACGCCGTTATCAACCTCGCCAAGCGCCGAGGTTTCGTCTTCCAATCGGGAGAGATCTACGGCGGTTCACGCTCAGCCTGGGACTACGGCCCACTGGGAACCGCCCTCAAAGAGAACATCAAAAAGCAGTGGTGGCAGACCTTCGTTCAAGGTCGCGAAGACGTAGTCGGGCTCGACTCCGCTGTCATCCTTCCTCGCAAAGTTTGGGAAGCATCCGGCCACGTCGAGGTCTTCTCTGACCCGCTTGTCGAATCACTGCACACCCACAAGCGTTACCGCGCCGACCACCTTCTTGAAGCCTACGAAGAGAAGCACGGCCACCCTCCCGTGAACGGGCTTGCCGACATCCGCGACCCTGACACCGGCCAGCCCGGATCATGGACCGAACCGCAAAACTTCTCCGGACTCCTCAAGACCTACCTCGGCCCCGTCGACAACGAAGAGGGCATGCACTACCTGCGCCCCGAAACCGCTCAGGGCATCTTCACGAACTTCGCCAACGTCATGGGCGCGGCCCGCATGAAGCCGCCGTTCGGTATCGGCCAAGTTGGCAAGTCATTCCGTAACGAAATCACGCCCGGAAACTTCATTTTCCGTACCCGCGAGTTCGAGCAGATGGAAATGGAATTCTTCGTCGAGCCCGGCACGGACGAAGAGTGGCACCAGACTTGGATCGACGAATCCATGAAGTGGTACACCGACCTCGGCATCAAGCCCGAGAACCTGCGTTTCTACGAGCACGCTCAAGAGAAGTTGTCGCACTACTCCAAGCGAACAGTGGATGTCGAGTACCGTTTCCGCTTTGCTGGCGGAGAGTGGGGCGAACTCATGGGCATCGCCAACCGCACCGACTTTGACCTCCGCACGCACTCGGAAGCTTCAGGCTCAGACCTGTCGTACTTCGACCAAGCCAAGGATGAGCGCTGGACGCCCTACGTCATTGAGCCCGCGTTCGGACTTACCCGTGCTCTCATGGCCTTCCTCATTGATGCCTACGCCGAAGATGAGGCGCCTAACGCCAAGGGTGGTGTCGACAAGCGCACAGTGCTGCGTCTTGACCGTCGCCTCTCGCCGGTAAAGGTTGCCGTTCTGCCGCTATCGCGCAACGAACGCCTTTCGCCGATGGCTCGCAGTATTGCGGCGGACCTCCGCAAGTACTGGAATGTCGACTTCGATGACGCCGGCGCAATTGGCCGTCGTTACCGCCGCCAAGACGAAATCGGTACACCATTCTGTGTCACGATCGACTTCGATTCGCTCGATGACAACGCTGTGACAATTCGTGAGCGCGACTCGATGGAACAGAAGCGTATGCCCATCGAAGAGTTGCGCGGCTACCTCGCGCAAGAGCTCATCGGCTGCTAGCAGTCTCGCGTGGCCCCGGGCGGTATCCGCTCGGGGCCACGCGCACCTGTTTTGCCGTCGCCGGGGCATTCGCGGTGTTCGCGGCGCAGGTTATCCCGCGGTTTCACCGCCGGTTTTGTCCCGAAACTGGTTTTGTCCCGACAGCGTTTTGTCCCGACACCGGTTTTGTCCCGACAGCCGCGTAGTCCCCTTCGGAAATTCAGGAAAACCTGAGTCGCGCGATCCGTGGCCCGGCTGCTTACTTGGCAGTGAGGTGGCGGCTTCGCCAATCTCCTGAGTTTCCGAAGGTTGCAGCTACTCCACACCGGCGATATGTGCACCGACTCCACCAACGTGAACACAGCCATCCAATGACGGCCGGCGCGCAAGATGCTGGCATACATGGTGGAAGTAGATGCGTTAGTGGACGGTCTGGGTGGAATAGCCCAGAAGCGCCAGCTGGTCGCGCTTGGTGCGAGGGACTGTGACTTGACGCGCGCCGTCAAGGACGGCGTAGTAACGAGAGCGCGGCAAGGTTGGTACACGACTTTGGATATTTCCGAGCCTAGAGTGAGAGCCGTTCGGGTCGGCGGGAGGCTGACCGGCATTTCGGCTATTCGAGATTGGGGCGGGTGGGTTCTCGGTGATCATCCGTTGCTTGTTTCTGTTCCGCAAAACGCGGCGCGGCTGCGCAGCCAGTGGAATCGAAGGAAACCGATTGGAACGCGTCGTGGGGTCCAGTTGCATTGGGATCCGCCTACCAGGAGCGATTGGGGAACTGCTTGGTGCGTGAGCGTGTTCGAGGCCCTTCGCCGCGTGATCCTCGATGAGGATCATGAGACGGCGGTCGCAGCTCTCGATTGGGCTCTGCACAGCGAGCGAATCGACCTATTCGACCTCGAGCGGCTGATCATCGACCTCCCCGGCCACAAAAATCGTTTCCGTTCGTGGGCTGACGGTGGATGCGAGAGTCTCCCGGAAAGTCTCGCGCGTACGAGATTGCAGCTTGCGGGGCACAGCGTCGAAATTCAGGTTCCAGTGGGGAGCAAGCGCATTGACATGGTCATTGACGGAATTATCGGTCTCGAGATCAATGGCAGACAGTTTCACGCGCACACTTTTGAGGAAGACCACCTCAAGGGAATCGAGATTACGATCGCTGGGTTCCATGCGATGAGCGTGAGCGCTCAGATGGTGTTCCACCAGTGGGGCTTATTCGAGCAAGCGTTGGACGTCGCGCTTGCGTTGCACTCTTCAGGAGGCCGCCGCGCACGCGGCACGCGCCGCGCACCTTCGGAAACTCAGGACTTTCGACAGGACGGGCCCGAGGAGCCCCGTGTTCTCGGGGCTCCGCAGTCTGCCTCTGCCATATTTCCTGAGTTTCCGAAGGGCGTTGGCGGGGAGCCGCGGGGATTGGCGGGCACAAGCGGGAATAACCGCGCCGCGCAGACGTTGGAGTCACAGTGAATGAAACTGCTGCACGCCCGATTGCCCCCGTAAAAGTCGACATCTGGTCGGATGTTCAGTGCCCCTGGTGCTACATCGGAAAGCGGCGCTTTGAAGCCGCTGTCGACAGCTCAGGCGTTGCTGTCGACATCGAGTACCACTCCTTCGAGCTGGCACCTGACACTCCCGTCGAGTACGAAGGCACGCCGATTCGGTTCTTGAGCGAACGCAAAGGGCTCCCCATGCCCCAGGTTGAGGAGATGCTGACCCGCGTCACCGACATCGCAACGAGCCTCGGACTTGATTATGACTACGAGCACATTCACCAAACCAATACAGTGAAAGCCCACGAACTTCTTCACTACGCCAAGGCTCATGGCCGTCAGCTTGAGATGAAGGAACGCCTACTCGAGGCGTACTTTGTGAAGACCGAACACGTTGGCCGGATCGCTGATCTTGCGGACATTGCAGCATCTATTGGCTTCGATCGCGACGAAGTCGTGAGCGCGCTCGAGTCGAGCGAGTACCTCCCTGCGGTGAAAGCTGACATGGAAGTTGCCATGCAATATGGCATCCAAGGCGTGCCATTCTTTGTGATTGACGGAAAATATGGGGTTTCAGGCGCGCAAGAAAGTGAAACTTTCGCTAACGTTCTCACACAGGTACTTACTGAGAGAGATGCGTAACTAATGGATGCCGCAACGAAGCCAATCCCGACCTTCGCCCTACAGCAGGTTGGTGACCCCAATGTCGGTGTCTGCGACGGTGATGCCTGCATCGTTGACGATCACCGTTCTCAGGCATTTGTGAACCGTCAGATCGACGAAGGACTCGTCTAAGGCCTCCTGCAAGTGAACCGACATTCACATCGTGGTCGCGAACAGTATCTGACTAATCCGTCGCGTCGGGATGTTCTACCACGCCGCCTCGCCTAGACACCCTAGGATTGCTCGCCGACAACTTCTAGAGTTGACTCATTACCCACGCGAGCAGATGGCTTCGGCTGTTGCCATCGTCGATGCGATCCTCGTTGAGATTTGCGCACTCTTGGAGTGCCTGCGCCGCCTCTTCTGGGCCGGCAAGCGCCGTATACATCAGAAGGTAGTCGCCGAACAGCACGTCGTATCCGTTCGGTGCCGCTTCGGCAAGATTTGTGCGAACTCGTTCCGGATCATCGCCCAGATATCCAGCGATAGGGCTCATGGGTAGCACGAGGATTCCGAGCATGGCGCTCGGTTCGGCGCTGAACCAGGTGGCGTAGTCTCGTTTTCCGCCCCAGTTGAGTGACGTGATGGGGTGGTCGAAGCCGTCGTAAACTTCTGCGCTTGTGTCGAAGTTTGTCCAGTAGGCCAGTGCTGATGCGGTTTCTGCTGAAAGCATCCATTGTGCTTCTGTTGCAAGTTCTGGTTGGTGGCTTGCTTGGGCCCACAGCGCTAGTCCGTTCCAGGCGCTGACAGCTTCTGAACTTGATTCTTGATTGTTTCCGTCGGCAAAGGGCGATGTGCCGCTTGCCCAGGAGTGTCCAGCGTAGGCATCGAAGACTCGACGTTCGGGAAAGTAGCTGCTGTCGCCTTGGACGGCGATGTCCGCCGCGAGCAAGTTGATCACGGGCGCCCATTTTTCGACGAGGGCGGGATCGCTGGCGGCCACTACTCCTGCGACGTACAGGAAGTAGCCGTAATGGAAGTGGTGATCGTTGAATTCGTCTGATCCGAAGGAAGCGGCACGTCCGACGATTCCGCGGGCGTCTTCGTCGTAGACGAAACAGCGCTCGGTGCGATTGACGCATCCGTCGGGGGCGGTCCAGATATCCATTTCGCGGACGAGCTGATCTGTGATGGTTGAGGCGAGATCGTCCTCGCCGAGTTGATGGGCGATGTCGAGCATGTTGGCAAGGCGGTACATCCATTTTCCGCCGAAATAGGTGTCAGCGGGGGCGGCGAGCGTGGAGGCGACATCCACTTCTAGTTGTGCCGCGAGCAGAGCCTTGTTCTCGTCGGAAAGGGTCGATAGGTCAAGTGATCCGGTCGGTTTCTGGGTGGGCACCGACCAGGTGAGCTCGGTCACGGTGCAGGCATTTAGTTGCCCGTAGACACTTTTCCAATTGCCGGTGTCGCAGGTTGTGTCGTCTGAGAGCGCGGCATACTGGTGCGGCATGGCGGCCACTATCGTCGCTGCACCATCGGCGGTTGTGTAGGCGATGCTTGTGGTTGTTGTTTCGTCAGCTACCGAGTAACGGATACTCGTGCTCACGATGGGGGATGCCGCGGCTGTCACGTAGTCGTCGATCGATCCTCCGTCGGCGACGGCGAACCATGTGGCCATTTGGCCGGGGGAGAGGCTGAGTTCGGATCCCGACTCGGTCATTTTTCCTTTGCTGACGAGCCCGTATTGGGTTCCTTCGATCGTGGTGGTCCATGCTTTGGTGCCGGCTGTGAGTGGTTGTCCGAGGGTGAAGTTTACTGGTTCGGATGCGGTGAAGCTCACGAACGGGGATCCTTCGACGATCACTGTTGTGCCGATGTCTTTTCCGCTGGTGCTGCTCGCAATCGTGACCGACGCCGCGTCATAGTCGGTTATGGCATAGTCGTCTGCGCCAAAATCGGCCGTTAGCGCGGCAAAGAACCCTCCGGCGATGAGATTCTTGCTGGTGACGACGTTGGGGACTCCGATCGCGAAACCGTTTTCCGTCATCTGGAATCCCAGCGGCAAGGGAAAGACGGGCATTGGCTCAGCGCCGAACACCATTCCGGCGAACCATGTGTTGGTGGGCGGGAGGAGGCCGTCAGCGAGTCGTGCGTGGGGGAGGGCGGTTACCGTTTGTGCCGGCAGTTCTGCGATGAGCGGAGCGACACTACTGTCGGGAAATATAGCGTCAGAGGGGTTAACCGGGGTGGTGGATGTGGTTGTTGCGCTCGTGCATCCGCTGACGGACATGATGACTGTCATCATTGCCAGCAGAGCTAGTTTTCGCTGATCGCTCGCCACGCGACTACAGGCCGATCTTTCTCAGAAAGTCGGCCATGCCATCAAAGGCTCCGGCCAGGATGCCGTTGTCGCTCAATTGCAGTGTGGCGGTGACGGGCGTTCCGGCTTTCACGAGGCCGTTGAACGCGCCATCGGTGAGGGCATCGCTCTCAACACGGATGGTCGTCTCGGCTTGACCGTCTACGGTCTGCACGTCGATGGTTGATACGGAGCCGTCGATGCTTGCGCCATTGGGCAGTAGGAGCGTGACGGGTGCGCTTTCGCCGATGCGGGAGTAGTCCCGCCCGGTGAGTTCGTACTGCGCGACGACCGAGAGCGAGCCTGCTTTTTCGATTGTCGCGAGAACCTGCCCTGCCTGAACGAACGATCCGGGCTTTGTGGTGACGTCTCGCACGGTTCCAGAAACAGCAGCTGTAAGGGTGATCATGCCGTCGTCGGTCACCGTGTAAGCGACGGTCTCGGGCTTGAGGAGTCCCTCGGCGAGGTCGGCTTGAAGCGAGGGGCTCTGGAGGGTGAAGAGCACGTCGCCCGCGGTCACTCTTTGGTCGTCTTCGGTGATGAAGCTGCGCACGAGGGTTCCCCCGTAGTCGATGCCTACGGGGTATCGCTCTGCTGCAATTGATGCGGAGACGCTGGTGGCTTGAGCCTGGCGTTGGGTGAAGACAATGGTTAACCCGAACACCAGGGCGAAGACGACGATGAGTCCGGCGAATAGTTTGAGGTTGCTGCGCCACGTCATGCTGGAGTTCCGTTCAGGGTGAGGAGGTGTTTAGCCAACCGATGGGTGCGGCTGAGCGAGACATGTTCGCGCATGGCGGCGGCGACGAAGCTGCCCATGATGATCGTGTTTGTGACGTTCCACCCGGTTGCGAGGGTGAGAACGCCATTGTCTATGTCTCTGAAGATGGCCACGAATGAGGTCAGGAGCAGGAAGACGAAGAACAGCACTTGGGGAATCATGAAGTTGAACGGTGATGACATTTTCGAACGGTCACCGGTTGCGCTCCACGACTGCTCTTTTCCGGTGAGGACGTTGATGAGTGCCGCGAGGTAGATGGGCGCTGACACGGTTGCGAGCATGAGTGTCTCCCAACGAAACGAGCCCATGGTGTAGAACGCGAGCACAATCTGCATGAGATAGAACCCGGCGTAGAAGAGCACCCAGCTGACGACGGTGGTCGACAAATTCATGGGTCGGAGATCGAAGTAGATTTCGAGTGCGGGGACGACCATAAGTAGAAGGGGACAGATTCCGGTGAGGTAGAAGGATGCAGTCACCAAGTATTGGAGTCGCTGGTCGAGGGTGAGCTTTCGTTTGCGGCTCAAAGGGTTGTGATTGAGCAGAATTTCGAAGCCGCCTGTTGCCCAACGCAATTGTTGTTTCGTGTATGACTCGACAGTGTCGGGAGCATGGCCGACGGCAAGCGTCATCGGGATGAAGATCGTGTGCCACCCACGCTCGTGGAGCATGAGTGATGTCCACACATCTTCTGACATGGAGTCGGTGTAAATACCTCCGATGTCGTCGATGGCTGCCCTGCGGAAAATGACATTGGTGCCAACGCAGAATGCGGCATTGAACCGATTTCGTCCGGGCTGAATGAAGCGGTAGAACACCGACTGCATGTAGCCGGCTCCGCGGGAGATGACGTTGTGCAAGTTTCCGTACGTTTGCGGGGTTTGCACGAACGCGACTTCGTCGCTTGAGAAGAAGGGGATGGTTTCGTTGAGGAAGTCGGGCGATGGCACGAAGTCTGCGTCGAAGATCGCGAAGAATCGTCCTTTGGCCAAGCTGAGGGCGTGGTTGACGTTTCCCGCTTTTGCGCCACCGGAGCTGAGTCTGCGCACGTACCGAGCGCCCAGTTCTGCAGCAAGGTCGCGAACTTCGTCAGATCGCCCATCGTCGAGAACCCAGGTGATGTGGGCACCGCGCATTGCTAGCGCGGCGGTCACGGTTTCGCGAATGACTTGAACGGGTTCGCCATAGGTGGTGATGAAGACGTCGGTGGTCGCTTCGGTCTCATCGAGGTACATGGTCCAGAGGGATGGCGAGTTTGTTAGCCCATCGCGCAGAATGTCGCGATCGTGAAACAGCTTGGATTTCGCGTCGTGAAATGCAAAGCCACGAGGGTCTTGCGAAGCCGAAAGAATTGTCCACATGGACAGCAGTGCCTGGAGGATGAGGATCGTTTCGGCAATGATGACGAGCGTGTACGGCAGCCAGTCTCCACGACTTGCGGGGTTAAGCAGGAATGATGCGTAGGCAAGGATGCCGAGGGTCGCGATCATCACGAGGATCACGAGCGATGGTGACTGTGCTTTTACTGGTTCGGTGATGCGCGGAGCGGGTGAACCTTCTGGGGTTGCTCGTGCGGTTGCTCGCGCAGTCGCCTCAAGGCGAGATTGCAGGGTCGTCATTCTGGCTTCTTTCGGGAGAAGTGTTCTGCGACGCAGCACGAGTAACACTCACCATGACGTTGCCGGATGCGCGGAGGGTAATGAATGCGACCGGATTGTCACAGCGGCATCATTGACGTGCATACAGGTAGGCCGTGCGACGGGGTAGGTCGCAGGCCTGAGAAATCAGTGCTTCAATAACTCGGGTGGGGCGGGTTTCGCGGGTGAGGCGGGTTGTTGGCCCTACCGTACGGCAGGGAGTTGCCCCTCAACAGGGGGTAGCCAAGAGAAAAGGCAATTGTTTACTTTCTCTTAGCGTGTTCGTAACATGGGCGGCTTATCCGACGAAGCCGCGGCCCGACCATTCGATGATTTCTGCTGCGGTCGCGTGCTCTGGTGCCGCCTTGGCGACTCGTGAGGGAACCTGCGTTAGCGGCACTGTTGTTGGGCGTTCCGGTAGGGACTGGTGATGTCCGTCCCGGGCATTGAAGCGTCTATTGATGAGTGCACCGAGGATGGCGCCGATTCCGAATCCGAGCAGAAGCAGAAGTAGGTAGCCGGTTGGATCGGTTTCGGCTGCAATGCCGAGTGCCAGCGTCGCTGCAACACCGACAGCGGCACCGATCGTGATGGCGACCCACCAGCGCTGGAGCCGTGCGTTCTCTTTGTCCCACGCTCTCTGAGCGCGAAGCTGTTCGAGGGCTTGTTCACCTTCAGCTTCGCTTACCCACGTTCGTCCTTCGAAGCGAAACACATTGGGGTGGTTGTCGAGTGCCATTATTCGGTTCCTGCTTCGGTTCCTGCTTCGGTTCCTGCTTCGGTTGTGATGTCGGCGAGGGTGGCGTCGAGTCCACTGATGAGATCATCGGCAACCACCCAGACGGTGTAGCCGTGGTCTCCTGATCCCATCGAGACTCGTTTGCCGGCGATGCGTTCGTCGGCGAACACGGGCCAGGCGGTGCTGCTGCCGAGTGGTGTGATGGTGCCGCGCGCAAATCCGGTGGCCTCGAGCGCGAGGGAGGCTTCGGGCATCCGCAACTTATTGACACCGACGACGGCCCGCAGTTTGGGCCAAGAGATCTGGCGGTCGCCGGGAACCAAGGCAAAGAGGTAGCTGCCGTCACTGCGCTTGACGACGAGCGACTTGACGATTTCGGCTGGGGTAATGCCGAGCAGCTCGGCGGCGTGCTCGAGTGAGGTGGCTGGTGCGCGTTCGACGATCTCGATTGGGATGCCGCGGCGCTCGGCATCGTCGCGAACGCGGTCGGTTCCTGCCGTCATTAGGGGCCTTCCGGTATGCGCACCGCCGGTTCAGGCGCGACATGGGACAATTGATGTGTGACTATTCTTGCCCCTGCCGACCCGCGTGTCGCGCCACAGCTCTCAATCGGTAACCTCGACCTCGATGTTCCGGTCGTTTTGGCGCCAATGGCCGGCATCACCAACACCGCTTTTCGCCGGCTCTGTCGCGAATACGGCGCTGGCCTGTACGTCAGCGAAATGATCACGAGCCGAGCTCTCGTCGAGCGCACGCCCGAAAGCATGCGACTCATCACGCACCACGAGTCAGAGACGACGCGCAGCATCCAGCTCTATGGGGTTGACCCTAAGACGGTGTCTGAAGCGGTCACGATGTTGGTCGCCGAAGACCGTGCAGACCACATTGACTTGAACTTCGGATGCCCCGTTCCCAAGGTCACTCGCAAGGGCGGGGGAGCGGCGCTCCCGTGGAAGATCGATTTGTTCCGGGAGATCGTTGAAGGTGCCGTGAAAGCTGCCGGCGATGTTCCGTTGACGATCAAGATGCGCAAGGGCATCGATTCTGACCATTTGACGTATCTCGAGGCTGCTCGCGTTGGCGCGGGCGCCGGCGTCGCCAGCATCGCTTTGCATGCGCGCACGGCTGCCGAGTTCTATTCCGGTACCGCCGACTGGTCAGCGATCGAAAAGCTCAAGAACACCATCACCGATACACCGATTCTTGGCAACGGTGACATTTGGAGTGCAGCCGATGCTTTGCGCATGGTCGATGAGACCGGATGCGACGGAGTCGTTGTTGGTCGCGGTTGCCTCGGTCGTCCGTGGCTCTTCGGTGACCTCGCTGCGGCGTTCCGAGGAGAGTCGCTCAAGGCGGAGCCAACACTCGGCGAAGTTGCCATCGCGTTCAAGCGTCATGCCGAACTGCTGGTGGAATTCTTCGGCGATGAGGATCGCGCGTGCCGCGACATCCGCAAGCATGTCGCTTGGTATTTTAAGGGCTATGCGGTCGGTGGCGAGTTGCGTGCGGCGATGGCGACCGTGCACGACCTGGCTCAGCTAGACGAATTGCTTGCTCAGCTTGACTGGAACCAGCAGTACCCTGGTGCTGACGCTGAGGGCCAACGTGGTCGTGCGGGAACCCCGAAAAAGCCATCGCTTCCGCAGGGCTGGCTCGATAGCCGCGAACTGCAGGAGACACACCGTAGTGAACTCAACCAAGCAGAATTGAGCACCAGTGGCGGCTAAGGGCTACACAGAGGCTGACGCCGAGCGTTGGTTTCCCGAGCAGCATTCGAGTCGTCGTAGCGATTTTGCGCGCGACCGTGCGCGAGTGCTTCATTCGAGCGCGCTGCGCCGTCTAGCCGCAAAGACTCAGGTCTTGAGCCCCACGATGGGCACCGACTTTGCCCGCAACCGTCTCACTCACTCGCTCGAGGTTGCCCAGGTGGGCCGCGAGCTTGCCGACAGCCTCGGTCTCGACCCCGATGTGGTCGACACTGCGTGCCTTTCTCACGACCTCGGGCATCCGCCTTTCGGCCACAACGGTGAGCGAGCCTTGAACGAATGGGCGCAAGACATTGGTGGCTTCGAGGGCAACGCTCAGACCCTGCGTCTGTTGACTCGCATCGAGCCCAAAGTTTTTGGTCCCGATGGCCGCAGCTATGGGCTTAATCTCACCCGCGCGAGTTTGGATGCGAGCACAAAGTATCCGTGGCCAAGCGCGCAGGGCATCCCTGACCCGAGTGGTCGCAGCAAATATGGATTCTTTGACGATGACACTGCCGCGTTTGAGTGGTTGCGAGCTGGTGCCCCTGATCGCCAGCGCTGCATCGAAGCCCAAGTGATGGATCTCTCGGACGACATCGCCTACTCAGTTCATGACTTTGAGGATGCCATTGTTGGCGACTTTGTGGATGTGACGGCGCTCGGCGCCAGAGTAAATCACGACGATCTTGTGAAGTCGATGTTTGCGTGGATCGGTGGCGAGTTCACGCACGATGAACTGATCGCGGCGTTCGATCGCCTCGACCTGCTTGATCCGTGGATCGATCAGTGGGATGGCAGTCGGGCAGCCCATGGTCGGCTCAAGAATCTGACGAGTCAGCTCATTGGCCGATTTGCAGGTGCTGCCGTCCAGGCCACACGCGAGGCATATCCCACAGACGCTCTGGCACGATTCGGGGGAAGCCTCATCATTCCCCAAGAGATTCAGGCGGAGATTGCGGTGCTCAAGGGGATCGTTGCCGCCTTTGTGATGTCGACGAACGCTCGCCGACCGATCTACCAGCAACAGCGCGATGTACTCACCGAGCTGGCCGATGTGTTGTTGTGGACAGCTCCCCGCAATCTCGATTCCGGGTTCACTGCCGATTGGAATTCCGCTGAGAACGATCACCAACGCAAGCGGGCCGTAGTAGATCAGGTGGCGAGCCTCACCGATCAGTCCGCGATTGCGTGGCATACACGCCTAGTTGGCTAGAGTCACACCGCGGTAAGCCTACAATTACGATTGTGGCTGGCCTTATCAAGAGAAGCGATATCGACGAGGTGCGTTCGCGCACCAATCTCGCCGACATTGTTGGCGACTACGTCGCTCTCAAGAGTGCTGGTTCCGGTTCGATGAAGGGATTGTGCCCTTTTCACGAAGAGCGCAGTCCCAGTTTTCATGTTCGGCCTCAGGTCGGTTTCTACCACTGCTTTGGTTGTGGAGAAGGCGGTGACGTTTTCACGTTCCTGCAGCGCATGGACCATGTCTCCTTCTCCGAAGCAGTTGAGCGCCTCGCCGGCCGGATCAGCTATGAACTTCACTATGAGGACGGCGGCGCTGCAACTGATCACGGCAATCGTGCCCGCATTCTTGCTGCTAATCAGGCGGCATCCGACTTCTTCGTTGCCCAGTTGTCAACTCCAGAAGCGGCACCGGGGCGCACGTTCTTGGGTGAACGTGGTTTCGATCAGTCGGCAGCCGAGCGCTTTGGCATTGGTTTCGCTCCTCGTGGCGGCGTTCTCGCGAAGCACCTGAACTCATTGGGGTTTACCTCGGATGAGCTCGTCATCGCTGGGCTCATTGGCAAGGGGGAGCGCGGCGACTACTACGACAGGTTCCGGGGGCGACTGGTGTGGCCCATTCGCGATGTCACCGGCCAGACTCTCGGTTTTGGTGCGCGTCGGCTTCTCGACGAAGACAAGGGCCCCAAGTATCTGAATACTCCCGAAACTCCCGTTTATCACAAGAGCCAGGTGCTCTACGGTCTCGATCTTGCCAAAAAAGACATCTCGCGCAGCAAGCAGATCGTGGTTGTTGAGGGCTACACCGATGTCATGGCCTGCCATCTTGCCGGAGTGACGACCGCCGTTGCTACCTGTGGCACCGCTTTTGGCGTTGACCACATCAAGATTGTGCGTCGGATGATCGGCGACTACGACAACGCAGACACCACAGCTACCGGCGAAGTGATTTTCACCTTCGACCCGGATGAGGCTGGCCAGAAAGCGGCGAACCGCGCGTTCGCTGAGGAACACCGCTTCGCTGCACAAACTTTTGTTGCTGTTGCCTCTGACGGTCTTGATCCCTGCGATTTGAGGCTCAAGAAGGGGGATGGCGCAGTGCGTCGCCTCGTGAGCACGCGCAAGCCCATGTTTGAGTTCAAGATCCGCCGCGAGTTGGCTGTTCATGACCTTGAGACTGTCGAGGGTCGCGTGGCTGCGCTGCGGGCTGCAGCTCCTGTAGTGGCGGGGATTCGGGATCAAGCGCTTGGTGTTGGCTATGTGCGCAGCGTTGCGGGTTGGCTGGGGATGGAACCGAGCGAAGTTCAGAGTGCGGTGACATCGGCGAAGCGTCAGGCGCCGAGCGCTGCTTCGGCGACCGCTGCGACAAATTCGCGTGCTGGTGAGAGTGCACCGGAGAGTTCGAACGCACGCAATGGCGCTGGCTCCGCTGCTTCGTCGGGAGAACCACCTCAGGAGCAGGGCCCGTCGATCATGAGCCTGAAAACAGACGCAACCACGCGGTTGGAGCGCGATGCGCTGATGGCAGTACTGCAGCATCCGGATGTCGTTGGTGACGAACTCATCCGCAAACTGACTCAGATTTCGTTTGCCGACAACACCCTCGCTGTTGTGCGGGATGCGATCGCTTCGCTGGTGGATCGAGCGCTACTACCTGGTTGGGCTTCGGCGGTTGCCGATGAGGTTCCGCAGTCGTTCTCGACCTTTGTGAAGCAATTGAGTGTCGCGCCGATTCCTGAGCGTGAAGAACGCATCCCGGTGTATTGCGTTCAGATCACGACCGATCTGGTTGAGCGCGACCTTTTGCGCCAAAAGCGGGAGCTTCTCGGCGTGCTTCAGCGCATGGACCGGGAGAGTGATCCTGAGCGTTATGTGCAGACCCAGCGTGACCTGATGAGGATCGAAGCAGAGCGTCGTGCCCTGCGCGAAGACTCCTAGTTTTCCTCGCTTGGTTGCGTTCGTGTAAATATCGTTCATTTGGGTACCAACAACGTAGTGCTTGCCGGCCAATTTGTGTTTCCATTGGTGAACTACGATGCGCGGCGCCTACAAACGCGCCGTCGCATTTTCTGCACGCAACAGGAAGAGGTAGACGGATATGACATCCGCATCCAAGAACAGCAAGCGAGTCCTTGCTGTAGTTGCCGGTTCAGCAGCGTTCGCGCTCGCTTTGACTGGCTGCCAAGCTGGGGGAGATTCCTCCGGCGGTGGCGGTTCTGAGTCGCTTATCGTGGGCACGACTGACAAGGTCACGTTCCTCGACCCGGCCGGTTCGTACGACAACGGTTCGTTTGCACTAATGAACCAGGTTTTCCCGTTCCTGCTCAACTCGCCGCTCGGCACTTCCGATGTTGAACCTGACATTGCAGAATCTGCTGAGTACACGAGCGATGATGAGTACACGGTTGTGCTCAAGTCGGGCTTGAAATTCGCTAATGGCAATGACTTGACGTCTTCTGACGTGAAGTTCAGCTTCGACCGCCAGGTCGCAATCAATGACGAAAATGGACCTTCGGTTCTTCTCGGCAACATTGACAGCGTTGACGCCGTTGACGACACCACCGTGGTCTTCCACTTGAAGAACGGCAACGACCAGACGTTCGCACAGATTCTGTCGAGCCCTGCTGCGCCGATCGTTGACGAAGAGGTGTTCTCGGCTGACTCCGTTACTCCCGATGCTGACATCGTTGATGGCATGGCCTTCGCCGGCCAGTACGTCATCGACAGCTATGACTTCAACAACATTGTTGCTTTCAAGGCCAACCCTGACTACCAGGGTGTTCTTGGCGCTGCGAAGACCGACAGCATCACTCTTAAGTACTACACCGATGCTTCGAACCTGAAGCTCGATGTTCAAGAGGGAAACATTGATGTCGCGCACCGTAGCCTTTCGGCAACGGACGTCGCTGACCTCGAGGGCAATGACAACGTCAATGTCGTCGTTGGCCCCGGTGGAGAGATCCGCTACATCGTGTTCAACTTCGACACCCAGCCGTTCGGTGCTGCGACTCCTGAGGCTGACGCCGCGAAGTCGCTTGCTGTTCGTGGAGCCGTCGCTGACCTCATCAACCGTCAGGAAATCTCTGACCAGGTTTACAAGGGCACCTACCTGCCCCTGTACTCCTACGTTCCTGACGGACTCACCGGTGCAACCGAGGTTCTCAAGGACCTCTACGGCGATGGTGAAGGTGGACCGAGCGTCGACGCAGCGAAGAAGCGTCTTGCTGATGCCGGAGTGGAAACTCCTGTGACACTCAACCTGCAGTACAACCCAGACCACTACGGTGAGTCCTCGGGTGACGAGTACGCGCTTGTTGAGAGCCAGCTCGAAGCTGACGGTATCTTCGACGTCAACCTGCAGTCGACTGAGTGGGTTACGTACGCCAAGGAGCGCACGGCAGATGCTTACCCCGCTTACCAGCTGGGTTGGTTCCCTGACTACTCCGATGCTGACAACTACCTGACCCCGTTCTTCGGTGATGGTAACTTCCTCGGAAACCACTACGCGGATGCTGAAGTCAACGATCTGATCGTTGCTCAAGCAACCGAACTCGACCCTGCCACGCGTGAGGGAATGATCGAGGAAATCCAGGCGAAGGTTGCGGCTCAGCTGTCAACCGTTCCGTTCCTTCAGGGAGCGCAGATCGCTGTGACTGGCAAGGACGTTACCGGAGCTACGCTCGATGGTTCGTTCAAGTTCCGTTACGGTAGCTTGGCAAAATAGGGGCATTTCGCTCTAGTTAGACCTTTGTCTAACGTTGTGACGAACAGGGGGTGGCCCACACACAATGTGGGTCACCTCCTCGTCTTCATCCTCTGCACGATAGGTAGGTATGTCGCAGTCTGCTTCCGCCGTGATTGATCCGGCACCGTCTCCAACGCCCACTAGGCGTCCTCGGGGGATCACAAATCCTCTCGCTCGTTTTCTTATCGTTCGATTTTTGCTAATTTTTCCGACCGTGTTCATCCTCGTAACGATGGTGTTCGTGCTGATGCGGTCGATCGGTGATCCCATTACGGCGGCACTTGGTGGCCGCCTGACGGCCGCTCAGCTTGCAGAGCGCATTAGTTCTGCCGGCTACGACCGCCCGATCTTGGTTCAATACTTCGAGTACTTGGGTCAGATCTTTACCGGTAACTTCGGCACGGCGATCACCGACGGTCGCCCGGTCTCAGAGCTGCTCGTGACGTATGGAAGCGCCACGTTAGAACTCGCGGCCTACGCGATTCTCGTTGCACTGATTGTGGGTATTCCGCTGGGAATGGTTGCGGCGTACTTCCGCGACAAGTGGCCAGACGCAGTGCTGCGTGTTGCCGCGATCCTCGCCTACGCCACCCCGGTCTTCTTCGCGGGGCTGCTGCTCAAGCTGGTCTTCGCTGTGTGGCTCAAGGTGTTGCCTGTTGCCGGCCGCGCATCCACTCGCACTGAATTGCAGCTCAGCACTCTCGACAACAAGTCGGGCATTTACATTATCGATGCGTTCCGGCTTGGCAGCCCAGCCGCAATCGGAGATGTGCTGTCGCATGCGGTGCTGCCCGGCCTAGCGCTCGGTCTGCTCACTGCTGGCATCTTCATGCGTCTCGTGCGCACCAACGTCATCGGCTCGTTGTCGATGGACTATGTGGATGCCGCCCGCTCACGTGGTGTGAGTGAGTTCCGTCTCGTGCGCAAGCACGCATACAAGCCAGCGCTTATCCCGATCATCACGGTGATCGGTCTGCAGATCGCACTCTTGCTTGGAGGCGCGGTGCTGACGGAGACCACGTTCGAGTGGAAGGGTCTTGGCTTCAAGCTCGTCGAGTACTTGGGCGCCCGTGACTTCGTTGCTGTGCAGGGAATTGTGGTTCTGCTGGCGGTCATCGTGGCTCTTACCAACTTCATGGTCGACATAATTGCGGCGATCATCGACCCGAGAGTGAGGTACTGATCATGAATACAACACCCTCACGGTTCGTACGTATTTGGCGGCGTTTGCCCGTCGTCCATCAGGTTCGTCAGGCGGTGGGCCTCCAGCGCGGGATGCTCGTTGCTGGTCTGATCTTGACGGGAATCTTCCTGTTTACTGCCCTGTTCGCGCCCTTGCTTGCGCCCTATGGGTTCTCGCAATTGCGTGACGATGACGGCACCTTTGGTGCTCAGGTTCCTCCGGGTGGTGAGCACATTCTTGGCACCACTGTTGGTGGCTACGATGTGCTTTCTCGCGTGATCTGGGGATCGCGGACTGCGGTGCTGGTGATCGTGGTCGCGGTCGCATTGTCGATCTTCGCCGGGGTGCTCCTTGGCTTGGTCTCTGGCTACTTGGGCAGTTGGCTCGACCGCGTCTTGGTTGTCATCTCCGACGCCGTTTATGCGTTTCCTACGCTGTTGCTCGCGATTGTTGCGGCAATTGCCATTAGCGGTGGTCGTTCGAGTTTCTGGGGCGGTGTATTCGCTGCGGCCATCTCAATCACGGTTGTCTATATTCCGCAGTACTTCCGGGTGATTCGAGCAGAAACGGTGCGAATCAAATCAGAAGCGTATGTGGAGTCGGCAAAGGTTCTGGGTGCGAGTACACCTCGCATCATGTTCCGTCACGTGTTCCGCAATGCCACTCGCACGTTACCGCTCATCTTCACGCTCAACAGTTCGGAAGCAATTCTGACGCTGGCGGGCCTCGGCTTCCTTGGCTTCGGCATTGAGCCTTCTGCCGCGGCGGAGTGGGGTTATGACCTCAACAAGTCGATTTCGGATGTCACGAGCGGTATCTGGTGGACGTCGCTGTTCCCCGGCTTGGCTATCGTGCTCGTCGTGCTGGGAATCACTCTGGTGGGAGAGAGCCTAAACGACCTCGCGGATCCCCGACTGCGCACACGTCGTCGTGCCGAACAGTCAGCGCCTATCCTCGAGACTTCCGCTCTGAACACGGTTGATCTTGATGGCGATGAGACAACGATGGATCCTTTGGAGGCTCGCTCATGAGCGACATTGTTGAGATCAAGAATCTCGAAGTGACCTTCGCCACTGATGGCGGAGATGTAAAAGCTGTAGATGACGTCTCTCTGACGCTTGCTCCTGGCGAAGTTCTGGCGATCGTCGGCGAGAGCGGAAGTGGAAAGAGCGTTACGGCAAAGTCCGTACTCGGGCTGCTTCCCGAGACCGCTGTTGCGCGTGGTGCAATCCTGCTCAATGGCAAAGACGTCGTCGGGATGTCTGGCAAGCGACTTCGCGAATTGCGCGGTGTCGATGTCGCCATGGTCTTCCAAGAGCCGTCACTTGCTCTCAACCCGGTTTTCACGGTCGGGTGGCAGATTGCCGAAGGCCTCCGCGCTCACGGCAAGGTGAACAAAAAGCAGGCTCGCGTCAAGGCGATTGAGATTCTTCGCAAGGTCGGAATTCCTGAGCCAGAGAAGCGCGTCGACTACTACCCCCACCAGTTCTCTGGTGGGCAGAAACAGCGAGTGGTTATTGCAATGGCACTCGTGCTCGAGCCGGAGCTGATTGTTGCCGACGAGCCAACTACGGCGCTGGATGTCACAGTGCAGGCAGAAATTCTTGACCTGCTTCGCCTGTGCCGGGACGAATTTGGTGCTGCAATAATCCTGATTACCCACAACATGGGTATCGTCGCGGACCTTGCTGACCGTGTTGCAGTGATGTATCAGGGCAAGCTCGTTGAAGAGGCTCCGGCACAGGAACTCTTTGACTCTGCGAAGCACCCGTATACCCAGAAGCTTCTTGCTGCCGTTCCTCGCGTCGGAACCGGTGCTGCGCGCGCTGCCGCTCGCGTCGTTGACCGTAAGGATGCGGGGGGCGACTCTCGGGTCGAACCTGTCGTCGTCGCGAAAGATCTACGGATCTCGTTTCCTGGTCGTTTCGGCCAGCCTGCATTCCGCGCGGTTGATGGTGTGAGCTTCAGCATCTCTCCCGGTGAAGTTCTTGGTCTTGTTGGCGAGAGTGGATCGGGCAAGACCACGATTGGGCGCGCCATTGGCGGTCTCAACAAGGTCACGGGTGGTTCGCTGCAGGTTCTTGGTCACGAGATGTTGCACTTCAAGGAGCGCAACTTTCGGCCGGTCCGCAGCGATATCGGTTTCGTCTTCCAAGACCCGGCATCGAGCTTCAACCCACTCCTGACCATCGCCGAGTGCGTAGCCGAGCCGCTGATCGTTCACGGTAAGGCTCAGGATGCCAAAGATGCCCGCGGTCGGGTGAATGAACTTCTCGAAGCGGTGCAATTGCCGCGCGCATTCGGCGATCGCTATCCACACGAACTGAGCGGTGGCCAACGTCAACGCGCCAGCCTCGCTCGTTCGCTGGCATTGCGCCCTCGACTGCTGATTGCCGACGAACCGACGAGTGCGCTCGACGTGTCGGTGCAAGCGAAGGTTCTTGAGTTGTTCGCTGACCTTCAGCGCGATCTCGGGTTCGCGGCGCTGTTTATCAGCCACGATCTCGCCGTTGTCGACATGCTTTCTGACCGAATCGCTGTTCTCTACAAGGGGCAACTTGTTGAGGAGGGCGTTGGCTCTGATGTGCTGGGAAATCCGCAACATCCGTACACCCAGCGCTTGCTTGCATCGCTTCCGGTTCCTGATCCTCGGGAACAAGCTGAGCGTCGCGAAGCACTGAGGTCGCTGACTGCCGTAGATTATTGAGGTGACTTCTACTCAGGCAACAGTGAGCGCGCGTGACTTGTCATTGCGCTACCCGTCGCGCAACCCAGAAACACGTTCGGTTGCCGTCAATGGCCTGAGTTTTGAGATCGCTGCGGGCGAAGTTTTGACTGTCGTTGGCGAGAGTGGCTCTGGCAAGAGCACTCTCGCCAAGGCTGTTGCCCTCCAAGCCGAGACTGGCGCCTACGGTTCGCCGCTGTTTAGCGGGGGTGAGCTGACCGTTATGGGCACCGAGCTTCGGTCGGTCAGCCGTCGCAAGCGAGATCATCTGAGCCTGCGCGTGGGCTATTTACCGCAGGATGCCGGCAACCACCTCAACGGTCGGCTCACAGTTGGCGAGAACATTGCGGAACCGATTTTTGTGCGCGACCGTCGTTTCAATCAGCGTGAAGCAGCCGAAGCGGTCGCCACGCTGATTGACACCGTTCGGTTACCCCTGGCCGTAATGAATCGTTACCCCTACGAGCTGAGCAAAGGGCAGCGGCAACGTGTTGCTATCGCGCGAGCAATGATCCTTGAGCCGCAATTGCTCGTTGCCGATGACCCTACTGCCGGCATCGACGTCAATGTTCGCGCCGCCATTCTTGATCTCATCGTTGACCTCCAGCACGATCGCGAATTCTCGGCCCTTCTCGTGACCGCTGATCTTGCGGCTGTTCGCCGAATATCAACCAACATTGCGGTCATGCACCGCGGAATCCTGGTCGGTATTGGTGAACTTGACGAAGTTTTGTCCGACCCGTGGCATCCGTATGTGCAGGGACTAGCCAATTCGCTTGTGGAGCTCAAAAGTGATCAGCACTAACCTGACCCTACATTCCCCTTCGACCTGGCTGGTTGGCGGCTTTGGGCCAGATATGGAGTGCGAATCCGAAGGGATTTCGGTGATGCGAAGTCGGGCGGATGGGTCGCTAGAGTTTTCTCACGTTGCCGCTTCTGTTTTGTCTGCCTCGTTTCTGGTTGTCGCTGGCGACGCTGTGTACTCCACGCTGGAGGGCTCAGGCGAGATTGCGGTGTTCCGTCGTGACGGGGAGACCTTGAGCGACGCAACGACGACTTCTAGCGGCGGCCAGTATCCGTGTCATATCACGGTGCGCGACTCCGTGATTGTCGCCGCCAATTATGGAACGGGAACGCTGGGTGTCATCGAGCGGACCGCGCACTCAAGTGCTCTCGATGCGCGCTACGTGCAGGAAACGGCCGGTACAGGTCCGCGACCGCAACAGGAGGGGCCTCACGCCCACTCGTCTCTTTTCGTCGACGAGTCGACCCTCCTCAGCCTCGATCTTGGCGCTGACCGCATCAGAATTTTCGAGTACAGCGACTTCACTCTCAATCAGGTGGATGAGGTGGTACTACCGGCAGGATTCGGCCCCCGCGACATTGTGGCCCGCCCCGGCAACCTCTTTTATGTTCTCGGAGAACTCGGGCTTGGTTTTCTCGTATTTGAATGGCGCGATCGCGAACTTCACCAGCTGTGCGCAATCGCGCTGCCGGGCGCGGTCGAGGGCGATCACGCGTCAGCAATCGCTATTTCCGCCGACGGCCGCCACGCCTATGTAGGCGTGCGACGCAGCAACCTCATCGCCGTGCTCACGATTGCTGAAGATGGTCGCAGTGTTGCACCTCTCACCGCCGTATCGTGCGAGGGGGACTGGCCACGTCACATCGTCATGGACGACAACATCTTGCATGTGAGCAACCAGCTTTCGCACTCCGTCGCCAGTTTTCGCATTGATGACAACGGAATCCCGAAGCTGATAGCCCCGCCAACCCGGGTTCTTTCGCCGACATACCTCGCTCGAATCGCCTGATGGTTTTTGATGTGCTCAATCCTTTGCTAAAGTAGTTCCGTTGCACAGCGATCCTCGATAGCTCAATTGGCAGAGCAATCGGCTGTTAACCGGTAGGTTCTTGGTTCGAGTCCAAGTCGAGGAGCTTATGAGTCCCGGCCACTAAGGTGGCCGGGACTTTGTGCATTCCGGAGCGAGGTCGACTACTCCACCGGGAGTAGCCGCGGGTGCGCCGCTGAGCCGATGTGCGTGTGTCGGTCGGCAACTAGCATCAAGGCATGCATTCATCCGATCGACCGTCTCGCACAGCCAGCGCGATGGTAGATGCGATCGCGCGGGGACAGCGCTTTGGTTACCCAGAGTCACGACGGTCCATCCTCTTGCGTCAGTGGGTGCCGGTTGTTCTTTCCCTGATTGTTCAAGTGCCGATTACGCTGATTGGTGTTTCGCGCCCGGGCAACTTTGATGGGGCGAGTGTCGCCCTCATCCTTCTCGCCATCGTCGGACCGGTCCTGCTGATCTGGATTCGGCGGCATCCTGGACCGATCGTTGCGCTGATCTCGGCTGCTGCCGCTGCAGACTTTCTTATCGGCTACTCCGTCATTTCGCCGCCCTACTTGGCGTTGGCTTTTGCCATTGTGATCGCGATCTCTCGAGGAGCCCGTTCGTGGACCTGGATCTCGATGATCGTCGTGTGGGAAGCAACGCTCTTGGCAGGATTGTTAGTGGGCATCGCTCTGGAACCGCCACGCGTCATTGCGACGACTCTCGGGCTGCTCTTGGTGCTCGGTTTTGCCGAATCCCATCGTCGACGCGGAGAACACATTCTGCAGTTTCAGCAAGCTTTCGCTGATCGACGTGAGTCAGAGTTGCGCGCAGAACGCGTTCGCATTGCCCGAGAACTGCATGACGTGTTGGCTCATTCCCTCAGCCAAATCAATGTGCAGGCGGGGGTTGGTCTTCACCTCATGCACAAACAACCCGAACAGGCAGAGGCTGCCCTTGCGAGTATCAAAAGCTCAAGCAAAGAGGCGCTCGACGAAGTGAGATCGCTGCTGGGGATGCTCCGCACGGAAAATGACGACGATGATTCCTTCACCGGCGCGGCTGTGCCGCCGGTGCCAGAGCCTGACCTATCGCGACTGAACCATTTGGCGGACTCGGTGCGATCGCAGGGCCTCGCGGTGAGCCTCAGGTGTGACGTGTCTGCAGAGACGCCCCCAGCCGTGCAATTGGCGCTCTATCGAATTGTGCAAGAGTCGCTGACAAATATTGTTCGCCATGCGAATGCGACGGATGTGAGCGTGAACGTCGGCTACGACGACGGCGACTACCTCGTTACAATTGCCGACAACGGTGATGGAATTGACAGCACTGTCGACAACGAGGGGCGAGGTTTGCTTGGCATGCGAGAACGAGCTGACCTCCTCGGGGGGAAGCTTCAGCTTGGCGAATCCGAATCTGGTGGCGCCCTCGTGACGGCGCGCATTCCGCGTCGACTGGCATCCGCATGATTCGTGTTGTTGTTGCTGACGATCAGCAACTGATTCGTGCCGGTTTCCGCAGCCTTTTGAACGCCGAAGACGACATCGAGGTGGTTGGCGAGGCCGCTACCGGCACCGATGTTATTGACGTTGTGCGTCGTGAGCGCCCCGATGTTGTCCTGATGGACATCCGGATGCCCGACGGTGATGGGCTGTGGGCTACTGAGCAAATCGCCACCTTCCCTGAGCTCGCAGCGACCCGCATCGTGGTCGTGACGACATTTGAGGTCGACGAGTATGTTGCGCGCGCCATCAGGGCCGGAGCGAGCGGATTTTTGGTCAAAGATACTGAGCCGGTGGAGTTGATCCGTGCGGTGCGCGTAGTGGCGGCGGGCGATGCTCTTCTGAGCCCCGGAGTCACGAAGCGACTGCTTGCCCGATTTGCTGGCAGTTCTTCCGTGGCGGTCGACGCGAGCATCCTGACCGCAATCACTGTTCGGGAGCGTGAAGTTCTTTCTCTCGTTGGTCAGGGCCTCACGAACGCCGAAATTGGCGCGAAACTTTTTTTGAGTCCGCTGACGGCCAAGACCCACGTTTCGCGAATCATGTCCAAGCTGATGGCGCGCGACCGCGTTCAACTGGTGGTGATCGCCTACGAAACCGGGCTGGTTTCTTCGGGGCGCGCATAGTGGCCGCACGTGCACGTCAGCGATCGCCAGACGTTGCCGCGGCAATCCGATCGAGCTTTGCAGTGGGGCTCGCGGTTGCCGCCTACGGGGTCTCGTTTGGTGCGCTGTCCGTCGCCGCCGGCTTGGATGTCTGGCAAACCTGTGTGCTGAGTCTGCTGATGTTCTCTGGCGGCTCCCAATTCGCGCTGGTTGGGGTGTTGGCGACCGGGGGAGCCTCAGCGGGAGGTGCCGCTATTGCGAGCGCTGTATTGCTCGGAACACGCAATTCTCTCTATGCGCTGAGGGTTGCGCCGATGATCGGCCCTGGCCGCCTCAAGCGGCTGGTCGCTGGTCATTGGACGATCGATGAGACCACAGCTGTGTCCACCGCTCAACCGACGCTGGAGAGCCAGCGCGCAGGATTCTGGTGGACCGGGCTTGTCATCTATCTGGGCTGGAATCTGACGACGCTGATCGGCGCCCTCATTGGTGATCAGTTGGGAGATGTGAGTCGCTACGGTCTGGATGCGGCGGCCGCTGCAGCATTCCTGGGTCTTCTGTGGCCCCGGCTGAAGCAACTGCAGCCGATCGTGGTCGCGATTGGTGCTGCTGTCGTCGCTGGCGTGCTGATGCCAGTGCTGCCTGCTGGCGTTCCTGTGCTGGCTGCCGCCCTTGTCGCCGTTGTTGTTGGCCTCATGAATCTGTTTGGCACTCGCGAGAGCGACATTGCTGAGGCTGAGCCCGATCCGATGGGGGAGCGATGACTATTTGGCACATCGTGCTGCTCGCGTCGATTGCGGTACTTGCCCTCAAACTTGCTGGCTTCGCGGTTCCGGCAGCGTGGGCAGAAAAGCCCACGGCAGCCCGGCTGACGAATCTGCTGACGGTTGCGTTGCTGGCGGCGCTCGTCGTTGTGCAGACCTTTGGTTCCGCGCGAGGCTTCGAAGTGGATGCCCGGCTGCCAGCAGTAGCACTTGCCGCTGTGCTCTTCGCCATGCGAGTGCCCTTTATCGTCGTGATTATTGCTGCCGCCCTGATCGCTGCAGCAATCCGAGCCTTCAGTTAGCGGTCGAGCCGACGAGAACGTGAACAGCTAGGCGTCGAGCTGTTCCTCGGTGGGTAGCCAGGAGTTTCCCGGCTGACCCCAACCTTGCTTGCGGATCGCTTTCGCCGCGGCCTTAGCATCAGGTTCGCGAAGTCGGTCGGCGTAGAGCACACCATCGAGGTGGTCGTATTCGTGCTGGAAGATGCGGGCGAGCCACCCGGATGCTTCAATCTCGAAAGGTTTCTGATCGAGGTCTACGGCGCGCAGGATTACGCGGTCGGCGCGTACTAAGCCGAACCGTTCGCCGGGGATCGAAAGGCAGCCTTCTTCATCCTCCTCGCCCGGCGCCGCGATGGGGGTTGGGGTGTGCCACAACTCTGGATTGATAGCGACTCCGCGCCAATGCGTGTCGTCTTCATCGATCCAGTCGTAGACGAAAACGCGGAGTCCTACACCGACTTGGGGTGCAGCGAGCCCGACGCCCGGCGCCTCCTCCATGGTTTCGAACATGTCGCCAACAAGGGTAGCGAGGCTGCTATCGAAGGCCGTTACCGGTATCGCGGGAGTGTGGAGCACCGGGTCGCCGGTGATAATGATGGGGAGAACGGCCATGCACCCAGAATATCCCGGTTGAACCGAGTACATTTGACGGGTGCCGCCGGACATTCTTGACCTCACAGAGCAGATCAGTCTCACCCCATCTCAGGCTGTCGGTATTCCTTTGGCGCTCATCGGCGCAATTCTGCTTTCCCTTGGCGCACAGTTTCAACATCGCGGCGTTGCCCGCATGGAAGAACATCACGGCAGCGAAGCAAGTTCTGGGCTCAGCTTTAGTCAAATTATGGCGCTGCTTGCTCGCCCATCTTGGGTTATTGGCACAACTTTTCTGGGCCTCGCCATTGTCTTTCAGCTGTCGAGTTTGGCTATCGCGCCCATCATGGTTGTTCAACCTCTGGGTGCCGTTGCGCTCGTTATGACGGCGATCATGAATTCCCGTCTTGCCAAGGTCAAGCTGGATGCGATTTCTATCCGCGCCATTGTGATGTGCGTTGGTGGCGTTGGAGCTTTTGTTGCCCTCGCTGCGATTTTCGCGAAATCGACGGTGATCACGCAGCGCGAGTTGTCGACTGTTCTGATCATTTTGGTTATCGTTTTGGCGTTGTGGATCGCGTTGTTCCTGTTTTTCCGCAAGAACGCGTCGCCGGTGTTTTACATCCTCGGGGCGGGGATGCTCTTCGGTTTCGTGGCGACTCTCGCCAAAGTGGTCATCGATCGCATCAAGACCATCGTGATTTTGGGTTCAGGAATCGAGAGCACTGATTTGCTTACCGTGCTCTGTATCGTTGGCCTAATTGCGGCATCCTTGCTCGGCTCCTACTTCGTTCAGACGGCTTATGCGTCTGGACCACCGGATTTGGTGGTGGCCGGTCTGACTGTTGTTGATCCTCTTGTCGCGGTGACGGTCGGCATCATCGTGTTGGGCGAGGCCTCGGATGCGCCTCTCTGGGCGGTAGTTTCCTTTGTGATTACGGGTGCTGTCGCCATTTGGGGTGTCTTCTTGCTCTCGAAGCACCACCCTCAACTCAGGATGTAGGTTTCCTTCTCATCGGCAGCGCAGCCCGCTTGGTGGAGTGCAGTGGGGTACGTTATTAGGTGCCGTTGACCTGACCGGGTTGTAAACGAGTTAGCTCGTGACGATAAATTGTTAAGGAACTCTTCGACTGTGACCTCCGCTGTGAGACGCTCGCCCCACGAAGGCAAACCGCGACTTCGCATCCTGATTGGCGCAGATACGTTCTGGCCTCAAATTAATGGTGCCGCAACCTTCATCGCCCGACTTTCCGCCGGGCTTGCCGAGCGCGGACATGATGTTCACATTGCCGCCCCGTCGTATTCCAACAAGAAGTTGGGCACGATGATCGAGGAGCATGAGGGTCAGAAACTGACCCTCCACCGTCTGTACTCGTGGAAGTGGCCTGGTCACCCGTGGCTTCGGTTCATGTTGCCGTGGCGCGTTAAACGCAACTCGGCGATCATCCTTGATCAGATAAAGCCTGACGTCATCCACTTTCAGTCGCACATTGTTATTGGGCGCGGTTTGACCATTGAGGGTGAAGCGCGCGGTATCCGGATGATCGGTACCAACCATTTCATGCCAGAAAACCTGCTCGATCACGCCTACATCATTCCTCGGTTCATGCGCGATAAAGCGATTCGGATGGGCTGGGCTGCGGCTGGTCGTTCGTTCGCTCGGGCCGCGCGGGTGACGACTCCGACGCGTCGGGCCGCCGACTATCTCGAAGAAAACACCCTAGTTCGCAACGTTATTGCGGTGTCGTGCGGAATCGATGCTGATGGTTATAACGGCAATCTCGAGCCCAAACCTGAGAACCTCATTGTTTTCTTGGGTCGTCTCGCTGACGAGAAGCAAATCGACAAGCTCATTCGCGCGCTCGCCATTATGGATCCGGCGCTCGACGCCAAATTGGAGATCGTCGGCGGGGGAGAGCTTGAGGCCAAGCTGCGCTCGCTTGCGGCATCATTGGGTATCGAAAACCGGGTTAAGCTCACCGGATTTGTGGAGCAGGATCAACTGCGCGACGCCCTTCAGCGCGGTTCCGTGTTTGCGATGCCATCTACTGCGGAGTTGCAGAGCATTTCTACGATGGAGGCGATGGCCTCAGGTTTGCCGGTGGTTGCCGCGAACGCGATGGCGCTCCCGCATTTGGTTCATGACGGTGAGAATGGCTACCTCTTCGAGCCAGGGAACGTCGAAGATTTGGCCGAGAAGCTCACGCGCGTGCTTACCCTTCCAGCGGATGAACTGCTGAAGTTCAAGAAGGAGAGCCTGGCCATTGTGGCGGCTCACGATATTCAACGCACTCTCGATACGTTCGAGAGTTTGTACCGCGGCGAAGAAGTTACTGACCCTGCCGCTTTGGGTAAAAAGAACGAGAGCGCCTCCTAAGAGACGCTCTCGTTGGAGCCACAGCAATCAGCTCACTTGTGCAGGCGTGGAGCCTACTTCTTTGCGGGGGTTCGGTTTTCTGCTGAGACCATCCATGCGAACTGCTCAAGGCTTTCGATGATGGCGTGCAGCAGGTCCGCGCTCGTGGGATCTTCTTCGTCGATCGGGTCGTGAACTTCACGGATGGTGGCAACTGTGCCCTCGAGGCGTTCCGTCAGCAGGTCAATGGTGTCTGTCGTGCTGATTTCGCCTGCGGGAAATTCGGGAAGAGTCGTGGTGGCGGCGACGGTGTCACTGCGGCCGTCCGGGGTGGCGTGGAGGGCGCGCATCCGTTCGGCTATGGTGTCGCTGAAGCCTCGTGCGGCGTCAATTATTTCGTCGAGAACGAGGTGGGTGTCGCGAAAGTTCTTGCCCACAACGTTCCAGTGGGCTTGCTTGCCCTGAAGCTGCAGTTCGAGCAGGTCGACAAGCACGAGCTGCATCTTGTCGGCGAGGCCTTTCGATGCGGTGAAACCGTGCTCCGCATTTTGCTGGCGGGTCTTGCGAGCCCCAGATTTGGCTGGACTCGTGGTCTGCGCTTTCTGTGAATCAGTCATGTCGCTACGCTACGAGCGCTGCTTGAGAGCTTGCTCAACGTTCTTTGAGAGTCTGCCGAATATCAGTGTTGGAAAAGAGGAAACTATTGATTTAGGCTCAGATTAAACTCAGGCTAGGAGATATTCATGGGCTCAAGATTGTTGCTCGTCGCGGCGTGGCTGTTGCCGGTCGCCATACTCATTCTCGGCGTTAACGCTGGCGCCACCATCTGGGTCTATATGGAGCCTCAAATGGATATGGTTCCGGCACCAGAAACGTACGGCATCGCCTTCTGGGCCGGCGTCGCCGCGCTGTTGCTGAGTGTGCTCGTTGCTGTCGGAATCTCCATTCAGGTTGCGACTTCGCGACCCTCAGCCCAGACAGTGGGGTAGTGGGCGAACGCGTGTGTTTCTTGTGGCAGCGCGGCGCGCACAATTCGAGGCAGGACGTGTCACCGTGAGTGCCCCATTTGCCGGTAACGTAGATACGCGTTCGCACTCGTGCGGACACGGGGCGGTAGCTCAGCTGGTTAGAGCAAACGACTCATAATCGTTCGGTCACGGGTTCAAGTCCCGTCCGCCCTACCGAAATTTCGTGGTCTTGATTCCGGTTCCGGACAAGCTCCGAGGATCCTGCTATCGAACCCAAGATGACGCTGCCGGTGAGCATTGGCCCACTTTTGGCTTTATTCAGGATTTATTTTAAATACTGGACAAAGTGTTTATCGTCTGGGATGCTATCGCCGTGGACGCAGATCCACATGCGCCAGCTTGGTACGGCGCTCGGCTGTGATCAAGGAGGATCATGAAGAAAAGGATGATTGTTGCGACAATCGTGGCTTCAGCCCTGGTGGCGACATTAGCCACACCGGCATTGGAAGCGGAAGCAGTCGCCATCGGCGCTTCCGACTTCATCAAGGCGAGTGGAGCCGTGCTGAAGAAGAATTCGGGCACCGGCGCCACTGTCAATCTCCGCGGAACGAATGTTGGTGGGTGGCTCGCCCAAGAAGACTGGATGTCACCGCTGGGTGAGTTCGCGGTCGATCGTACTGGCTGGACGATAACCGCCTCGGCAGGTACTCCGAACTCTGCCCTCGATGGCGCCTCAACAACGCGCTGGACCACAAACAGTAACCAAACCGGCTCGGAATGGGTCCGCCTCGATCTGGGCGCCCCGACTCTGTTCAATCGGCTCTCGATCGACAACTCAAACAACTCGGGTCAGTATCCACGCAATATCGCAATTGAGACTTCGAATAATGGCACTGCGTGGAAAAGTGTGGCCAATCAGGCAGGCACCGACGGCGTGACAATCGCGAAGTTCAGTCCGCAGGTTGTGCGATATGTGAGGGTCTCGCAGACCGCTGTCGCCGGTGCTTTGTGGTCGGTGGGGGAGATTAACCTCTTCAACGATCCAGTGCTCTTTAACGGGACACACACTGCGACGGCATCGTCGACCGCAGGTGGCGCAACACCAACTTTAGCGCTGGACGGAGACGTGGCCACGGTATGGCAGAGCGGAGTCCCTCAGGCCCCAGGTCAGACCTACACAATCGACCTCGGCCGCAACGTCGACATGGACAAGGTGCTCTTCGACTCAGGCGCTGCGACATCTAACGACTTTCCCCGAATTTGGGACGTCTACACGTCGTATGACAACGTGGCGTTCACGCACGTAGCCAGTGGATTTGGCACTAACCGGGTGATCCAAGCCGACTTCCAGGGCGGGAAGGGAGGCCGCTATCTGCGCATCGCTTCCAATGGCACGTCTGCGCAATGGTGGTCGATCGCTGAGATTGCGATCTCCTCAGGCAACAACCTCGATCGCGGAGGCTGGGTCATCAGCTCAAGTGTTGGGGCTTCGCCAACTAACGTGGCCGACAACTCAACGAGTTCACGCTGGACGACCGGTGTGGCCCAATCGAGCGGACAGACGCTCAGCGTAGATATGGGCGCACTCATCACGATGAACAACGTCACCACAGACACTGCCAAGAACACCTCAGATGAGCAGGACTATCCCCGCGGATACAACCTTCAGCTCTCTAAGAATGGTTCAAGTTGGACGACCGTCGCCTCCGGCGTGGGAACGCACAAGGCGACCACGATCCATTTCGTTGCGCAAGCTGCTCGCTACTTCCGCATCGTACAGACCGCCACATCCCCACGGTGGTGGTCCGTCGGTGAACTGACTGCCGGTTTATACAACGACGACTATTCGCTAAACAACACGCTGACGTCACGGTTCGGTAGCGGCGGAGCGCAGACGATCATCAATGCTCACCAAGATGCGTGGCTAACGACGACAGACCTCGACAACATTGCTGCCGCAGGGATGAATTTTATCCGGGTGCCAGTGGGGTGGAACACCCTTCTGAACCTCGATGGTACGTGGAAGTCAGATCCTTGGAACAAGCTTGATTGGGTGATCAGCGAGGCGTCAGCACGCGGCATGTACGTACTCATCGATCTTCATACTGTGCCAGGAGGTGGATGCCCTTGGGGCAGTTGCGGCCGCATTGGACCGAATCCCAATGGCTTCTGGGGGAGCGCGACCTACCAGAACTGGACAGAGGATATTTGGAAGGCCATCGCAACCCGGTACAACGGCAATCCAGGCGTCGCCGGCTACGACCTTATCAATGAGCCACTGATCGACTACGGCGAGGACGCCGATGATGTCGCTCAAAAGAGTGACTATTACGATCGGCTGTACGACGCCGTTCGCGCCATTGACTCGGACCACACGATCTTCTTCGGTGCGTTCTTCAGCCTGAACTCCATCGCATCGCCGTCGACTTATGGGTGGACGAATGTCGTATATGAGTACCACCCCTACGACATGCCCAACTCGAAGGACTGGACTGCTCAGAACCAACTCGTTACCAACGAACTCGCTGGGTTGCCAGCAAAGCTCACCAACCCAGGCGTGCCGATGCTGTACGGCGAGTACTCGCTTTACTACAACGATGACGTGTGGTCGCGTTTCATGGCGGGTCTGAACGCGCAGAGTGTGTCGTGGTCCGCCTGGACGTACAAGGTAAAAGGATCGGCAAACGATGGCTTCGCCTACTGGGGGATGTACTACGACAACCCCAATCCAGTCCCGATTATCAACAGCGATAACTCGTCGACCTTCGTATCAAAGGTAGGAAAGTTCGGTACCGCCAATTTCACGAAGAACACGAGGTTCGTTGCTACCCTGGCGAAATACGCCGGGGGCTTGTCCAGCTATTCGCCAACAGCGATTAGCCATACCGGCTGGACCGCCTCGGCATCGTCGACAGCAGCTGGCACTTCTGCAGCGGGCGGAATAGACGGTGCGAACGGGACATCATGGAGTAGCGGGCAGGCGATGGCGGGTGGCGAGTGGTATCGCATCGACATGGGGTCAAACAAGACTGTCGCCATGGTCACCGTGCAGACTCCCTCTGGGGCGACGTGGGACTACCCACGAGGTTTCGACCTGGAAACATCCGTCGATGGAGTTACTTGGACAACTGGCGCTACAGGAATAGCGTACGGGTGGAAGCGTCCAATCTCGATAACTCCGATTAGCGCTCGATACATCCGGGTTACCCAGACGGGATCCGCGCCGCAGTGGTGGTCAATTGATGATGTGTCAGTGGTTTCTTCATACTGATTCATTGACGCACGGGTTATGAAGTAGTCGGAAGTCCCCGGGCCTCGTGCCCGGGGACTTTTCTCAATCCGTCCGCCCTACTCAAGTAATCCGTTAACAGCGCGGTGGTGCGTAGTCCGCTTCTTATCGCTCTAGTGACCACGGCCCGAAACCACGTCGGCAATTGTCGCAAGTGGTGACGTCGTGGTGCGTCTGGTGAGTTCGGCACGATCGGCCAGAGAATATGCCTTGTATAGCGCTGTGACGGCCAACCATCGAAGTGGCTCTGGTTCCCAGTTGCGCATTCGGTGATTAACCCAGGGCAGCTCGGTCAGAGCGCTCGGTGTTCCGAGGATCAGATCGCTCAGCGTTCTTCCGGCAAGATTCGTTGTGGCTACCCCGGTGCCCACGTAACCACCGGCCCAGGCCAGTCCGCTTGCTTGGTCGAGTCCCACGGTTGCTGCCCAGTCGCGGGGCACTCCAAGCACGCCAGACCACGCGTGGTCGATGGCAGTGTCGACGGTCGCAGGAAAGAACCGGTGCAGGATGCCGCGCAGAAGTTCGGCCGTGCTCGACGGTGTGAGACCGTCAGAATCGGTTTGTGACCCGAATCGGTATGGCACACCGCGACCGCCAATCGCGATGCGGTCATCGGCGGTGCGCTGCGCGTACACGTAGGCGTGCGCCATATCGCCGAGAGCATCCCGGCCGTCCCAACCGATGGAATTCCAAATATCAGCGCTGAGGGGCTCAGTTGCGATAAGTGATGAGTTCATCGGTAACCAGGTGCGGTGCAAACTTTTCAGGCCCGCAGTGAAACCCTCGGTTGCGCGCACCACAAATTCAGCCTCAACGGTGCCGTGGTCTGTGATGGCGCGGTGCGGCAGAATCTCGCTCACTCGAGTGTCTTCGTAAATCTCGACTCCGAGAGCTTCGACGACACGGGCCAAGCCCGAAGCGAGCTTCGCTGGCTGTATTCGCGCGCAATGGGGGTGCCAGCTGGCACCGGTTGTGCCGACCACATTGATGCGGTCGGTTGCTTCCTTCGCGGAGAGAAGTTCGACATCCGTCATTGACCACGCGCGTTCCGCGAACGCGGAGGCAACGAGTCGACTTTGTTGTGGTGCATCGTAAGCAACCGTGAACTCGCCGCCCTTGATGATGTCGGCATCGATGCCTTCGAGGGCAGCAACACGAATTACCTCGTCGACAGTCTCATTCATGTGTGTTTGGAAGCGCGCGGCGGCATCCCTGCCATGAGATTTGACATATTGCTCGCGCCCGCCGGTGACGGCGTTCGTTAGCCAGCCTCCGTTGCGGCCGGAAGCTCCGTAGCCAGCAAAACGCTGCTCGAGAAGGACGACTCGAAGTTGGGGCGCCGCTTTTTTCAGGTAGTAAGCGGTCCAGAGCCCGGTGTAACCGGCACCGACAATACAGACATCGGCGCGGAGCGAGCTGGGCAGTGGGGCTCGAGGGGCATCGCGTCCAATCTGGCTCCACCAGAAAGACACATCACCGTTAATCATCCCGTTACGGTACGCGCAGCACTGAACGTTTACGGGAGATCCAGAACACCAGCGAACCGAAGGCCAACATCACGACGACGATTAAGCCAACGTAGAAGAAGACGCTCGCGTAGCCAGTATCGGGGTGCAAGAAGGGGTAGGGAACCCAGCCGTCGGTCGCGCCGCGCACGAGCACCACCACGACCCACACGATGGGGTAGATGAGCACGATCCAGAGTCGGTTGAAGCCGATCCGCGCGCGGTCGGAGAAGAGGACCCAATCGGCAAGCGCGTAGATCGGGGTGACGATGTGCAAAGCAGTGTTTGCCCACGCCACCGGCACGCCCCCGGCCGCGCCAAGAGGCGCCAGCAGCGTTGCGTAAACGACGCCAACGATGATGATGTAGGTCGTCACTGAAGCGCGCGCGATGTTGAGAGCTGGCGACGCAGCCTCTCCCCGAAGCGAAACGACCGCGATAACGGTGTAGACGACGGCAAGGAATATGTTCGATTGAATCGTGAAATACCCGAACATATTGAAGGGGTTGATCGCGGTGCGACCAGCGGCCTCAGCGACAGTCGCGACGACCGCCCCTGCTACTAGGGCAGCAATCGCTAGACGCAGGATGGCAACAACAACGGTGCCATTTCGGGTAGCGGACTTCGTTGCGTTGGCCATAGTTCCCCTCGAACCAAAAAACGTGCGGTCGAGACTGACTATAGCGAGTGCCTAGGTTGTGGGGTCGTCACCATGCTGCGGCGTTAGTTGCGCACCTTGCCGCGACCGAAGATCAGCCACAGGATCGAACCGATGATCGACAAGAAGAATGCCACCAAAATCCAAACAAACTTGCCGAGAACGCCATGATTGTTGCTCTTGGCAATCGAAATGACCGTGATTATGAAGATGATCAAGCCGACAACGCCAAAACTGAAGCTAATAGGTTCCATGGTCTAAATCCTATCGGCGTGGCACTATCAAGATATGAGTTTGCTGGATGCCGCGTGGCAATCCCTTGGGGAAGATGCCGCAGCCCTCGCCCTGGTTCGTGACCATGGCACCGCCGTACCTCTATCGGGCGCGCTACCCTCCGGTCGATTCGTTCACGATGCCATTGCGGCGGCCTCATTTTCTGCGTCCCTGCTGGCGGCACGCCGAGTGGGATGTGCAGTACCTTCCGTCGAGTTGACCCCGCTCAAAGTGGCCACAGCGGTCACTAGCGACAAACACTTTCGGCTGAACGGTGAGCCTGTCTCCGCGTGGGCTGAACTCTCCGGTTTCTGGCCGTGCAGCGACGGCTGGGTACGCACCCACGCCAACTACCCGCACCACCGCTCCGCACTCCTGCGAGCTCTCGGCCTCGCCGACGATACTGGCGCCGATGAGTTCATGCTCGCCCTGCATCCGATGGTCGCTGCTGAGGTCGAAAGCGCAGTGGTCGCTGCTGGGGGAGTCGCTACCGTTGTTCGCACCGCTAAAGAATGGGCCGCGCATCCCCAAGCTCAAGCGATTGCAGATCTTCCCGTTGTTGAATTCACGAGCCTGGGCGATACCGAGCCTGCTCAGCTGATGGACAGTGCCGTCGACGCCCCGCTTGCCGGAGTGCGCGTGCTTGACCTCACTCGAGTGATTGCCGGGCCCGTCGCGGGCCGAACGCTCGCACTCTGGGGAGCTGACGTCTTGCGCATCGACAGCCCGCGGCATCCCGAAATTGACTGGCAACATCTCGACACAGGCGCGGGCAAACGTTCAGCACTGCTCGACCTCGACGATAGCGCTGCCCGGGCGACCTTCGAGAAACTGCTCGAAACCGCGGATGTCGTACTCACCGCTTACCGCCCCGGTTCTTTAGATAGGTTCGCTCTTTCGCCCGCGGCTCTCGCCGAGCGGCGTCCGGGAGTTATCGTGGGCCGCCTGAGCGCGTGGGGAACAGTTGGACCGCTGGCTGAGCGTCGTGGTTTCGACAGCATTGTGCAGGCGGCGACGGGTATTGCGATGGAGGAGGGCACGGGCACTCCGGGTGCTCTTCCTGCTCAAGCACTCGATCATGCTGCCGGCTATTTGCTCGCTGCGGGTGTTACTTCGGCTGTTCGTCGCCGCATCGATGCTGGTCATTCTTGGCTTGTTGAGGTCTCTCTTGCGCGGTTGGCTACTGAACTTCTGCAGCAACGTCGCCCGCGTCACGCACCTGAAGCATCGGGCGACTTCGTTCCGACTGTGACGACTCGTGACGGTGTGACGAGCGCCGTGGCCGCTGCTCACTACGATGGTGGGCCAAGCAACTTTTTGGCGCCGGCCGTTGCGTGGGGTTCGAGCGAAGCGAAATGGCTTTCCTGAAATAATCCCGTGTCGGCGGTGGTTGGCATGATGGACTTCAACAAGGATGGATTTATGACTGACACTGCTGCTCCCGCGATCACTCCCGAAGCTAAGCTCGCGAAATTTCGTGAACGACGCGACCAGGCTGTCGTGCAGCAAAATGGCAACCTTGCTCTGACCAATACGCAGTGGGTTGATGCCGAGCAGACCATTTGGGGAGTTCCCGGAACGTGGGCACCTCATGACAACGGGCTAACGGTCACAGCCACCGCAGAAGACAACATCGTTGTTGACGGCACACTGGTTGACGGCAGCGCTGTTGTGCGCAGCAAGAGCGACGAGAACCCCAGCTCTATCGTGTTCGGCGAAACCGTCACCGGGTTTGTTATTAAGGCTCCCGAGGGAAACCACGCACTGCGCGTCTGGGACACCAACTCGCCGGCCATCCAAGAATTCGGCACGATTGATGCGTACGCTTACAACCCCGACTGGGTGATTACGGCGGCGTTTACGCCCAACCCCGAGGGCACCACCCTCGGATTTGAACATTTGAAAGACAATGGTCAAGAGCGTGAGCAGCCCATTCCGGGCGACATCTCGTTCACGAAGGATGGCATTGACTACAGCCTCGCCGCGTTCAAATCGGGCCGAGCACTTCAACTCGTTTTTGCTGACGCGACGAGCGGCGTCGATACCTACAGTGTTGGTCGCTTCCTGTTCGTCGCCCCCAATCCCGATGGCACGATTGTTCTCGACTTCAACCTCGCGATCCTTCCGCCCTGTGCTTTCAGCTACAACTTCAATTGCCCTATGCCTCCCAAGCAGAACCGCTTCACCGTTCCCATCGAAGCCGGCGAGAAAAACGTGCTGAAGAAAGATGGTTCGCTGCTGCACGAGTAGGCAGGCTGTTTTCCTGGGTCGCACGTTCTCTAAGCGGACGGCGAGTGCGTCTCTAAGAACTCGAAGACTTCGGTGGAGTCAACACCGGGATACATTCCTGTGGGCATCGCCGCGAGAAGAGAACTGTTGAGCCGTGCGCTCGGGAGTGAATGTTGTGCCCACCGCTCCGAGAGATTCTCGGGGGCGCTGCGGCAGCATCCATCATCGGGGCACGTCGAGACTGCCCGATTGGTGGTGTCGCGGCCACGGAACCATTTTGCGGAAGCGAATGGGGTTCCCAAGCTCACGGAAAAGTCCCCGCGACGGCCCGACTGGATGCGCGACGTGCACCAGTAGGTGCCGCCCGGCTTATCGGTGTACTGGTGGTAGGGACTGAAACGGTCCTCGACGTCGAAGACTTTGCGGGCGCTCCAATTTCGGCACACAATTTGACCCTCGATTGCACCAAGAGCATCCGTGGGAAAAGCGGCATTGTCGTTCTCGTAGGCTTTGGAGATTGTGCCGCCCTCGTGCACTTTAAGAAAGTGCACGGGAACGCCGAGGTGCTCGGTCGCGAGATTCGTGAAGCGGTGTGCTGCAGTCTCATAGGGCACAGCGAAGGCATCCCGCAGGTCCTCAACAGACAGCTCGCGTTGGGCCTTCGCCGCCGTCAAAAACTCCACCGCAGTCTTCTCCGGAACCATTAGGGCCGCCGCCAAATAGTTGGTCTCTACTCGCTGGTGCAAAAATTCGGCATAGTCAGCGGGCTCGCGGATGCCCAACACATGTCCCGCGAGTGCCTGCAGCAATGTCGACCTCGGGTCTGTGCCTTCGCCCTGCGCCACTGGCAAATAAATGCGGCCATTGCGCAGGTCCGTCACGCTGCGAGTGGATGCGGGGAGGTCAGGTACATAGTGAAGCGAAAACCCGAGATGCGAGGCGAGGTCTGAAGCTACCCGCTGCGAGAGTGGTCCACCAGTGTGACCAACGGCATCCAATAGCTCTCGGGCGGTGGTCTCTAGCTCGCCAAAGTAATTGTTGCGTTTGCGCATCATGCGGCGCAGTTCGGTGTTTGCCCGCCGAGCCTCTTCCGGTGTTGCGGCGCGTTCACGGTGAAGGCGCTGCAATTCGTCATGCAAGCCCAAAACGGTTTGGATGGCTTCATCGCTTAACGTCTTGCGCACGGGCAGCTCGGGAAGGGCAAGCGAAGAATAGAGCGGACCGCGCTGGGCGCGTTCGAGCGCGATCTCGAGAGCGGCGCGACGTGATGGAGGCTCGGCGTTGAGAAGGTCGTCGACCGTTACGTCGAAAATGCGAGCGAGTTTTTGTAGCTCACTGAGTTTGAGTTCGCGCTTGCCATTCTCGATTACCGACACCTGGGATGCGGCACGGCCGAGTGCGGCTCCAAGATCGTCGAGGGTGAGTCCGCGATCAGTGCGGAGTTGACGGATGCGACGGCCAACGGTGAGGGAATCGAGCATGTCCTCATCGTCTGCCTGCCTGAGCGTGCGTGGGGTCATCTCTGAGTCCTCCATGACTGTCTTCTGCGGAAAAACAGAAGAATTGGATTTATTCTGCCGCAAAACCCGATGAAGAACTAGTGTGCAGGCCTCACAGTCGAAGAAAGGAAGCACCGCAAGCACCACCGACCGAGGAGCACACCATGACGAACAACCGTCCAGGCGACCAGATTCAGACCGCAGCCGAACTCGAAACCGAGTGGAAGACGGATGCACGGTGGAACGGTATCGAACGCGACTTCAGCGCTGAAGACGTCGTCGCCCTCCGCGGGAGCGTTCGAGAAGACCACACTCTTGCTCGTCGAGGCGCCGAGAACCTCTGGAACCTCCTCCAGCGAGACGACACCGAGTGGGTTGCCGCTCTTGGTGCGCTCACCGGCAATCAGGCCGTTCAGCAGGTGCGTGCAGGGCTCGAAGCCATCTACCTCAGTGGTTGGCAGGTCGCCGCCGATGCCAACCTTTCTGGCCAGACCTACCCCGACCAGAGTCTGTACCCGGCAAATAGCGTTCCTGCTGTGGTTCGCCGCATCAATAACGCACTCCTGCGGGCCGACCAGATCGAAACCGCAGAGTTCGGTGCACCGGCTACCGACTGGATGGCGCCGATTGTTGCTGACGCCGAAGCAGGCTTTGGTGGCCCACTGAATGCCTACGAACTCATGTCGTCCATGATCGAGGCTGGAGCTGCCGGCGTGCACTGGGAAGACCAGCTCGCCTCCGAAAAGAAGTGCGGCCACATGGGCGGGAAGGTTCTCATCCCCACCGCTCAGCACGTTCGCACTCTCAACGCAGCTCGACTCGCTGCCGACGTTGCCGGGGTATCGAGCATCATCATCGCTCGCACCGACTCGCTCGCTGCCGACCTCATCACCAGTGATGTGGATGACCGCGACAAGCCATTCTTGACGGGTGAGCGCACGAGCGATGGTTTCTATCGCACCACTCCGGGCATCGAAACGGTCCTGAGCCGCGGCCACGCCTACGCGCCCTATGCGGATCTGCTCTGGGTGGAGAGTGCGAAGCCCGATCTTGAGCTGGCGCGCACCTTTGCGGAGAGCATCCACAAAGAGTTCCCTGGCAAAAAGCTCGCGTACAACTGCTCGCCATCGTTCAACTGGAAGCGTCACCTCGATGACGACCAGATCGCGAGCTTCCAGCGTGAGTTGGCCGCCATGGGCTACGCGTTCCAGTTCATCACCCTTGCCGGATTCCACGCCCTCAACCACTCCATGTACACGCTCGCGCGTGGCTACAGCGAGCGACACATGAGTGCGTATGTGGAATTGCAGGAGGCAGAGTTCGCGTCTGAAGCAGACGGCTACACGGCAACGCGCCACCAGCGCGAGGTCGGAACAGGGTACTTCGATCGCATTGCGACGGCCCTCAACCCCACGAGCGAAACCCTCGCCCTGGTCGGCAGCACCGAAACCGCGCAATTTCATTAGAGGGCACCGCCATTAAAGGGCACCGCCATTGAAGGCACCGCCACTAAAGGGCACCGCCGCTCATTCAACTTCGAAACTCTTTCTAAGGACATCTCATGACCACGCACAGAATGGAACCGATCGCCGAATCGCAGGAACGATTCGACGAGATCCTCACCCCGGAAGCTCTGCACTTCTTGACTCGGCTGCATGACCAGTTCGCTGGTCGCCGCCACGACCGACTCGCTGCTCGTATGGAGTCGCGCAAGCACATCACGAACGGACGCAATTTGCGTTTTTTGCCGGAGACAGCAGCTATTCGTGAGGACAGCAGCTGGCGGGTTGCCGGCGCCGGCCCGGGACTCGACGATCGTCGGGTTGAGATCACGGGGCCGACCGATCGCAAGATGACGATCAATGCCATGAACTCTGGCGCAAAGGTGTGGCTTGCCGATCAAGAGGATGCAACGAGCCCAACGTGGCACAACGTTATCGACGGCCAGATCAACCTGTACGACGCAATCCGTCGCCAGATTGACTTCACTTCTCCCGAGGGCAAGACCTATGCTCTCGGCGAGGAGACGCCAACGATCGTGATGCGACCGCGCGGGTGGCATCTGGTAGAGAAGCACCTCCGGTACACCGACCGGGCAGGGTTGCGCACGCCGGCATCCGGCTCCCTCGTCGACTTCGGGCTCTATATATTCCATAACGCGCACGAACTGATCGAGCGCGGCAGCGGCCCGTACTTTTACATCGCCAAAATCGAGAACCACCTCGAAGCGCGCCTGTGGGATGACGTGTTCACGTTTGCCGAAAACGCGCTGAACATTCCACATGGCACAATCCGCGCGACTGTGCTGATCGAGACGATTCCTGCCGCGTTCGAGATGGAGGAGATCCTGTACGAGCTGCGCGAACACTGTGCAGGTCTCAACGCCGGCCGTTGGGATTACATTTTCTCGATCATCAAAAACTTCCGTGGTCGTGGCGCAAGTTTCGTGCTTCCCGACCGGGCCGCCATCACGATGACGGTTCCGTTCATGCGGGCCTACACCGAGTTGCTCGTGTCGACCTGTCACAAGCGGGGAGCTCATGCCATTGGCGGCATGAGCGCGTTCATCCCGAACCGCCGCGACCCTGAAGTGACCGCTCGTGCACTTGATGCGGTGACTCGCGACAAGCGCCGCGAAGCGACCGACGGTTTCGATGGAACGTGGGTGGCGCATCCGGACCTCATTGCGACCGCGCGCGCAGAATTCGACACCGTGTTAGGGGATCACCCCAACCAGGTTGACCGCCTGCGCGACGATGTGCACGTTACTGCCGACGACCTGCTCGATCTGCGTATCGACGGTGCGGTAACGGATGCCGGAGTGCGCTCGAATGTTTCCATCGCGGTGCGCTACATCGAGAGCTGGCTGCGCGGCGTCGGAGCTGCCGCGATTGACAACCTCATGGAGGATGCGGCGACTGCTGAGATCAGCCGCAGTCAACTGTGGCAGTGGATGCACCAGGGCGTTGTCACCGCAGAAGGAACGCCGATCACGCACCGTCGTATCGAGACGGAGCTCGAAGAGACACTCGCAGAAATTGAGCGCACGCCTGGTGACCGTTTTGAGGAGGCGGCGGCGATCTTCCGTGAAGTCACCCTCGAGAAGGAGTTTCCCACCTTCCTCACTCTGAGTGCCTATAGCAGTTACCTCGTAGAACAGCCCCGCGAGAACGCCGCCTGACAGACCACGGGCTAGCCGCAGGATCTGAGACCACTCGCCCCACCCGTCGGTCGATGGATCTGGCGGCTAGCCCATTTTCGCCCTCTGCTGAGTGATGCGCCCGCTTCGCTGTGCACGTTCGCTAAGTCACGGCGCGACCCGAGGCTTGCTCTGCTGTCGGCGGTTCACGGCAGACTAGGGGCGTGTACATCGTTCTCACGACTGTCGGCCGCGACGTGACTGCTATTCGTGTTGACCCCCTCGGCCTGGTGCTTCGCGAGGAGAACGTCACTGACGTGTCGCAGTTTGTCTCGGATACCCAGTCGAATGAGCCCGATGTGCGGTGGGTCTGGCATGACACGGCCTCGTGGTACCCCCAATTGCTCGCCGCTCGAGTGCGCGTAGCTCGGTGTTTCGATGTGCGGCTGTGCCACACAATTCTTCGCAACTCGGTCTTCACGAGTGAGTCTGCACTCGCACAAGCGCGCAGCGGCAGTTGGGGCTCGCTACCGCAATCCGGGCCACCAGCACTTACCGAACTCGGTCCCGTGCAGCACTCAACGCTTTTTGATTGTGACGAGGATGCTGCCACCGCAGCTTCGGAAACTCTTGATGTGCTGTCAGAGTTTCAGCGTCAGCTCGACGCGATTTCATCATCAGCCGAGGCCGGACGACTGCATCGCCTACTGTCTGCCGAGTCAGCGGGGGCGCTCATCGCGGCTGAAATGAGATTCGCCGGGCTACCGTGGAGCGCCGAAGCGCACGACAGAATTTTGAGCGACCTACTCGGTCCGCGACCGGCAACCGACGGCTCGCGACCCGCGAAACTGCAAGTGCTTGTCGACGACATCCGCACACTGCTCGACGCGCCCCACCTCGCGCCAGAGTCGCCCGCCGAACTCTTGCGCGCGCTCAACGTCGCGGGAATTCAAGCCACGACCACGCGTTCGTGGGAGCTCAAGCAACTCAAGCACCCCGTGATAGCGCCTCTGCTCGAGTTCAAAAAACTGCAACGCCTGATGACAGCGAATGGGTGGAGTTGGCTTGACTCCTGGGTTGTTGACGGGCGATTTCGGCCAGATTATGTTCCCGGGGGAGTCGTTACCGGGCGTTGGGCGACGAGCGGTGGGGGCGCGCTTCAGCTTCCCCACCTAATCCGCAGTGCCGTTCGAGCTGACCCGGGCTGGAAACTCGTTGTCGCCGATGCTGCTCAACTGGAACCCCGTATCTTGGCTGCAATGGCAGGCGATCGCGGAATGGTAGCGGCTGGTGCATCCGGAGATCTTTATGAGGGAATTGTTGCTAGCGGCGCTGTCGAAACTCGGAGTCAGGCAAAACTGGCGATGCTGGGGGCAATGTATGGCGCGACTACGGGCGAAAGCGGGCGCCTCATGCCTCAGCTTGCTCGCGCTTACCCTCAAGCAATCGCTCTCGTCGAGCGCGCAGCTCGTGCGGGTGAGCGTGGCGAAGTCGTCAGCACGCAACTAGGCCGCAGTTCGCCTCCTGGCGCGCACGCCGCTCACTACGACGAATCGCAGACTCCGGCGCAACGGGCTGCATCTCAAGAGCGGGGGAGATCGTGGGGCCGCTTCACTCGTAACTTTATTGTGCAGGGAACCGCCGCCGAGTGGGCTCTGTGCTGGATGGCCAGCATCCGTAACAGGCTAAGTCAGCTCTCTGAGGCGACGTGGTTTACTGACGCGCCGCACCTCGTTTTTTTCCTTCATGACGAAGTTGTTGTGCATGCTCCCGCTCATTTCGCGGATGACGTCGCTGAGCAAATTACCCAGGCAGCGGCGGATGCCGGACGGCTCGTTTTCGGCAGTATCCCCGTCACGTTTCCCCTGAGCACCGCAGTTGTCGACCGCTACGATCAAGCGAAGTAGTGTTCTGGTTGCCGTTAACGGATGCGCGTTGCCTGAAGGGTAAAGGTCAACGGCACTTGTTCAGCTCCGTGAGTGAGTCGATACTCGCCATCATCTCCGCGCGCCATATGCCCGGGAAGGGCATCCCAGGGAACGCTGTGGTGCTCGGCGAGTCCATCAATTCGCATGCCGTGTTTGAGAAGCGCGGTGATCATTTCGCCGAGACCGTGGTTCCACTCGTGGCCTGTAGTGGCAGTGAAGACGTGATCGGTTTGCACCTAAGTTCCGGCGTCTTCCCAGACGAGAGCATCCGGCTGTTCAAAGTATGGGTAACGCACCACGAACGCCTCGGAATTCTCATCGTCTAGTGCCCGCAACAGGGGATGGCCATCGCGAATGAAAAGGCGCCCGCCAACGCGGAGGAGGGCGGCAACGGTAGCGGCCCACTGCTCGATGCTGGGCAACCAGCAGATAGCACCAATGCCTGTGTAGACAAGGTCGAAGGTCGTGCCAGCGAGCACTAACGGTGCGTCATAGACCTCAGATTGAACAAATTTTGTTTTCGCCTGTGTTCGCTCGGCAAGTGAGCGCGCTTCGCTGAGGGCGGCGGGAGAGAAGTCGAGTCCAGTCATTGACGCACCGAGGCGTTCGAGAGACAGAGTGTCTGTGCCGATATGACATTGGAGGTGGATTCCGCGCATTCCGGAGATATCTCCCAGAAGGGGCACATCAAAACGCACGACGTCGCTCAGGAAACTGGGATCGCTAACAAACCGCTCGACACCGTAGTCAGGGGATTGCGCGTGAACCGATGCCCGCTCATCCCAACTTGCGAGGTTTGCTGCTACATACTCGGGAATGTCGGTCATGCTGTCTCCACTTTGTCGTGAGAGGTCGCCACCCGCGGCGCGACCTGTGCTGGTCTGCCGCGTTTGGGCTTCGTTGTTGTGAGTGGGAATGAGTGAACACGACCGTGCGATTGAGCTGTCGTGAGCGAAGTCTCGACATGATCGAGCCAGCGCAGTTCAGCTTCGGCGTGGGCGTGCATGGAATCGGTGACGAGCTGTTCGGCGAAGTCGCTGGCATCTCGAGCATCCGCCCGCTGCTCAACCCCAAGGGCAAGGGCGTCGATCGCTCCCCGGGTTGCCACGCGCTGATGCTCGATGACAGCGTGAGCATCGACGCCCGGCAAGGTCACGGCGATGGCCAACTTGATCGCCAACTCATCACGGCTGGCGGAATAGCGCTCGACGGGCGAGTTTAACCAAGTGTCGGATTCGAGCCGGCCGGAGTCTGTAATGGAGTAGTAGGTGTGTTGTGACGCATCACTTTGCTCTGTGGCGTTCTGTGCGCTCTTAGTCGCGAAGCCGTCGCGTACGAGTCGATCGAGCGTGTTGTAGATCTGCCCAACGTTGATCGGCCAGGTTGAGCCAGTTCGCCGGTCAAATTCTGAGCGCAACTGGTAGCCGTAACAGGGCCCCTGCGCGAGAATTGTAAGCAAACTGTGGCGGATTGACATAGAAGACCTTCCGGGTAAGTCGATGCTGCGTATGCACTAACTGACCCTAGTGAGGTCCCGGATGCCCGCGCCAGAGGCCCGGGCGTGTCGAGCTCATTGGTTGGTGCCACAGTCCTTGGCAACCGTGCGTGACGAAAATACCAGTCGAGACATAATTGATCGTCTGCTCGCGTCACGTTACCGAATGTCTGACCCAAGGCTCACCGTTCTGGATGAACTGGACGCTTGTGCATCGATTTCGTGCAGGCCGACTCTCGGCCGCATACTCGTGGGCGTGAGTGACGTTCCCGCGCCCCAGTCGGCAGCAGCCCCCCTTCCCGAGTCGATCAATGACCGCGAATTTGTCTTGACCTCCTCTTCTAGTAGTGCTGTGGCATCCGAGTCACCGACGCGATTTCGCTATCGCCAAGAGGGTCAGATGATCTGGGGTGAGTATGTCGGCGATACCGTGAGCGTGGGGCGTTTCGTCGGTCGCCGGGACGGGGACGCATTGACAATCCGCTTCGCCCATCGTCTTTCGGCGAGCGACGAGGTGGTTCTCGGGTCTGCGGACAGCACTATTCAGTGGAACTCGGAGGGAAAACTCGAGCTGTACGAAACCTTTGAGAAGGATGGCGAGCCGCAGGTCAGTGTTTGTGTCGAAGCTGATCACTCGATTGCGTGGCCGGTATTGGATCCGGAGTTTCGCACTGAGCCGCAGCTCGACGGCACCACCTTTGTCCTTGAAGCATCTTCGGCCAGTGCCGTAAGTGCAGACCCCACTCGTTTCGAGTTTGATGAGAACTCCGGTGTGGTCTGGGGTTTCTACTTTGGCGACACGGTCACATCAGGTCACTGCGTCGGGCGCTACCGCAACGGTGTTCTCGACGAGTACTTCGTTCACCATGTGATCGCAAGCGACTCGACTCTGCTTGGCGACAGCAGTACAACGCTCAGGCGTCGAGCTGATGGCCGCCTTGAACTTGTCGAAGACTTTGTCCTCGACGGCGTGCCAGGCACGAGCGTTTGCGTGCAGGTTGTCGACGCTCGCTAGTTGTTGAGACCAGCACGGCTGGGGTCAGCGCGAGTGAATCGCGTGAGGCCCAATTGTGCTGGTTCCTGGGGGCGCTCAGGGAGGTCGATGGGCAAGAGGTAGGGCCGCTGAAAGACTTCATCGAGCACGAGTACCGTCTCAAGCGACTTCACTTCTGGCAAGACTGACAGCACGCCGACGATGAAGTCGTGAATTGCCCCAACTTCATGACCTCTGATGAGGAGCATTGCATCGTGCTCACCGGTGGTGATGCGGCACGACTCGATCTCGGTCATGTTCGTGATGCGGTCGCGAAAGCTCGCCCAGGTCTGCGGATGCACGGAGAGAAACACGAGAGCGCAGATGCCGAGACCAGTCTTGGCTGGATCAACCTGGGCGCTAAATCCCGTGATGACGCCATCGGACATGAGCTGCTCAACCCGCGTGTACACATTGGCGCGGGAGACGTTTACCTTCTCCGCAAGAGCCGACATCGATATTCGTCCGTTATAGCGCAGCTCGCTCAATATCTTCAGGTTGATCTCATCCAATACGGGCGGTGATTGTCCAGCGGTGGATGATGTGCTGCTTGCTTTACTAGACATATTATACGAAGTCTCCCTCAACTTTGAACCAAGGTCTGAACTATGGTGCCTTTGATTGGACAGACTAGCGGCATTTATGCCAATCTCAAGAAAAGCCGTCCAGCGGCTGTCCTCAAAACCACAAGGAGTTCCTTTTGCGTACACAGTTCCGCTATGTAGCGGCAGCGTTCGGATTGACGGCATCACTGGCACTTGCCGGTTGCGCCGCGGCGGCGCCCGAAGTAAGCGCTAGCGTCGTTATCGACACCGCCTTTACTCTCGAGACCAGCGACCCGGGACGCAACTACGTACCCACCGGCTACATGGTGTCGAAGGCTCTTTACGAGACCCTCCTCGACTTCGCAGGGTCGGACGAATCAACTCCCGTTCCCGGACTCGCGACGTTCGAGTCGAACGATGACGCGACAGTATTCACCTTCACTCTCGAAGACGGCCGCGTCTTCTCGGACGGATCAGCGATCACCGCCGATGACGTTGTCTTCTCGCTCAACCGCGTAGCGGGAATGACGGAGAGCAAGGCAAACTTCTTGATGAACGGAATCACCGTCACCAAGATCGACGACATGACCGTCGAGCTCAGCACGGAGACCCCGTCGCTCAAGCTCCCCGCTCTCATGACCAACCCGTCACTCGCCATCCTCAACTCGAAGCTTGTTGTCGAAAACGGTGGAACGACGGATGACTCGGATGCTGCTGAAGAGTTCTTGAACACCACCTCGGCGGGTTCGGGCCCGTACATCCTTGATTCGATCAACTTTGAGTCGCAGGTAGTGCTCACCGAAAACGAGAACTACAACGGCGACGAAGATATCGACTTCACTCGTGTCGTAATCCGCAACGTATCGGAAGCGGCAACGCAGAAGATCAACCTTGAGGGCAATGACTCGCAGATCGCTGTTGACCTCAGCGGTGACCAGGTCGCTGGCCTGAGTGACGGCATCAACGTCTTCTCAACTCCGTCAGCGCAGACGATCTTCCTTCTGATCAACCAGAACGATGAAGTAGCCAGCGTTACGTCGAGCCCTGACTTTGCGAACGCCGTTCGTTACGCTCTCGACTACCCGGGTCTGCTTGAGCTTGCTGGTGCCGGCTCCGCGCAGGCAACCGGCGTTATCCCGCCATCCTTCCTCGGCGCACTAGATTCAGGCGTTGAGCAAGACTTGGACGTTGCGGCAGCATCGCTAGAGGCATCCGGCTACAACGGTGAGAGCATCACCCTCGAATACCCGAATGACTACCCGGTTGGTGGAGTGAGCTTCACCCCGCTGGCTGAGCGCATCCAGTCTGAGCTTGCGGATGCTGGCATCACTATCGAGCTCGCTCCGGCGCCGTTCACCACTCAGATCGATCGCTACGTAACCGGCGCTGAAGGATTCAGCATCTGGTTCTGGGGCCCTGACTACGCTGACTCGGCCAACTTCCTTCCGTTCGCGGCAGGGCAAAAGGTTGGACTGCGCGCCGGCTGGACCGCTGAGCAGGACTCGGACGTTGTCAACCTCGCTGCTGCGGCAGAGAATGCAACGAACTTCGACGAGCGTGAGACCGCGTTCAGCAACTTTGCTGAGGCACTGCAGCAGCGCGGACCCTTCGTTCCGCTGATCGTTCCCGGCTCGAACATCGCCACGGTTGACTACATCTCCGGAGTTGCTTACAACTCCACCTGGACGATGGACATCGCCGAACTGCAAGCTAAGTAGAAAGTATCTCTAGCGTGGGAAACACACCCCGCGCGACTCGCAAGTACCCGTCCAGATCACCGTTGGTCGGGTACTTGCTTCGTCGCCTCGGAACCTCAGTCCTGCTCCTCTTCGGGGTCACTATTGTCACGTTCGCTTTGGCGAACCTAGTGCCAGGAGATCCGATTGCGGCAGCGCTTGGTGAAGGGGCGGCGAGCAACCCGGCGACAGTCGCGGCCTACGTTCAGGAACGTGGTCTCGATCAGCCGCTTCCGGTGCAATACGCCAACTACATCGGCGGACTCTTCCAGGGCGATATGGGGGTCTCGTTGCGCACAGCTCAGCCCGTGGCATCCGACCTCGCTCAGGCTGTTCCCGCAACTGTCGAGATCGCCCTCTTGGCCATCGTCGTCAGTTTGGGTGTCGGAGTGGCCCTGGGCTCACTCGCCGCCTACCGTCGTGGCAAGATCAGTGACCAGCTGGTGCGTGTCTTTTCACTTATCGGCCTCAGCATCCCAACGTTCTGGATGGCGCTGGTTAGTTTCAACTTCTTCTTCCTTCAACTGCGTATCGCTCCCGGTTCCGGCAGGCTTTCACCGGCACTTCCTCCGCCGCCGACGGTGACGGGGTTCTACACAGTGGATTCGTTGCTGGCCGGCCAGTGGGTCACCTTTACTGATGCGCTTGCCCACCTCATGCTTCCCGTGTTCGTTCTGTCGCTATTTACCATCGGCCTCCTGACACGGTTTGTTCGCACCTCCGTTCTTGAGGTGTTGGATGCCGACTACGTTCGTGCTGGTCGCGCCAAGGGCCTCAGGGGCTCACGGCTGCTCTTCGGTTATGTGCTGCGCGGTGCTTCGCTGCCTATCCTCACGATCGTGGGTCTCGCCTTCGGAACGTTGCTGTCAGGAACAGTTCTGGTTGAGGCAGTCTTTGCGTGGCCTGGCCTCGGTAGCTACGCGTATAACTCGGCGACGAGCCTTGACTTGCCCGGCGTCATGGGCGTCGGTCTCGTTGTCGGCGTCGTCTACTTGACTATCAACTTCGCCGTCGACCTTCTTTACGGTGTACTCGACCCGAGGGTGAGGCTCGCATGAGAAAACGTTGGCTAAAGATTCCCGCAGCCTGGGTGACTCCGCTTGGAGTCATCGGTGCGGTCATTGCTGTGGCGTGGGTGGGCATTGCCTTCACGTCTCGACTCTGGGTTCCTTTCGACCCTCTCGCTCAGGACTTGCCCCGGCTCCAGGCTCCCGGCATTGACACGCTCATGGGCACGGATGCTCTCGGCCGCGACATTTTCTCGAGACTGATGACCGGTGCCGGCGTGACGATTCCGTTGGCGCTGATGCTCGTACTGATGTCCTTGGTTGTGGGAACGCTGATCGGCGCAATCGCCGGGTACTTTGGCAAATGGGTGGATGAGTTGCTCATGCGATTGACTGACTTGGTCATGGCGTTCCCCACGGTCATCCTGGCCATGGTGGTTGCGGCTGCTCTTGGCCCGTCGCTCTTCAACGCGGTGATCGCAGCCTTTGTGGTTTCGTGGCCGCAATACGCTCGAATGACTCGCAGTATTGTGCTCGGACTTCGCACTCAGAACTATGTGATGGCTGGTCGTCTTATGGGCTTCTCGCCGTTCAAAACCCTCCGCGTCGACATCGCCCCCAACGTTGTCGGACCGATTTTGGTGCTCGCGAGTCTCGACGTCGGCACGGCGATTCTTTTGCTCTCTGGACTGTCGTTCTTGGGCCTTGGTGCGCAACCGCCAACACCAGAGTGGGGTTCCATGATTTCGGCGGCCATCCAAAACTTTGATAGCTGGTGGATCGGGCTGTTCCCCGGTCTCGCGATTCTCACCGTGGTAATGGCGTTCAACTTTGTTGGCGACTCGCTGCGTGACATTTTCGATCCCACCTCACAGGTCTCGAGAGCGGCGGCACGATCATGAGCGACGTAGCAACACCAGAGTCAGCGGATGCTGCGAGCACTTCCCGCAGCGCAGTTCTCACGATCGACGCGCTCACGATCGGCATCGGCTCGCGAAATAACGTCAAAGCCATCGTTAAGGGCATCAGCCTCGCACTCACCCCCGGACGTGTTCAGGGGCTCGCGGGGGAGTCGGGGTCAGGGAAGACGATCACGTCGTTGGCGATTCTGGGGTTGCTTCCCAGTAACTCAGTTGTTGGCGGGTCGATCCGTCTCGAAGACACCGAACTTGTGGGGATGTCGCGGCGCGAGTTGAACCAGATCCGTGGTCGACGTGTCGCAATGATTTTCCAGGATCCGTCGTCGAGCTTGCACCCTCAGTTGACGGTCGGTACGCAGCTCACCGATCACGTTAAACGTCATCTGGGGTTCTCGACCAAGCAGGCTCGCGTCCATGCAATTGCGCTTCTGGATCGGGTGAGGGTTCCGAATCCCGAGGAAGCTCTTGCTCGGTATCCCCATCAGTTTTCGGGCGGTCAGCGTCAGCGCATTGCGATTGCGATTGCGTTGGCGTGCGACCCTGTTGTTTTGCTTGCTGATGAACCAACCACGGCTCTTGATGTGACGGTGCAAGCCGGTATCTTGCATTTGCTGCGCGATCTTGCGAATGAGCGTCAGCTCGCCGTGTTGCTTGTTACTCATGACCTCGGTGTCATGAGCGCCGTTGCTGATGACATCGCCATTATGCGTCATGGTGAAGTCGTTGAATCCAATGTTCGGCAGGAGATTTTCGATCATCCGAAGCATGCTTATACGCGTGAGTTGCTCGCGTCTTTGCCGGGTGCTTCAGGCTTTCAGGAGGCGAACGAATGAGCGAACTGCTTGAGGTCTCTGACCTCGTTATCGAATATCACGGAGCTACTGTCGTGCGTGCTGTCGACGAGGTGTCGCTTACTATCGCGCCGGGCGAGGTCCTCGCGCTCGTCGGTGAGAGTGGTTGCGGCAAGTCGAGCTTGGCGCGCGCTGTTGTTGGTATGGAGAGGCCACGCGCTGGAACCGTGAGCTACCGTGGCTCGAATGTTCCCTTGCTTGGGGTTCGTCGTCGAACACCGAATTTCACGTCGATTCAGATGGTTTTTCAAGACCCGAACTCGTCGCTCAATCCCCGTATTCGTGTAGGACAGCAGGTTTCTGAGGGCATTCGCACGGCAGTGGAGCGCGGCGACGAGGGTTCGGTCCCTGAGGAGTGGCTTGAGCGGGTTGGCCTCCCCACGGAGATGGTCTCTCGTTATGCCCACGAATTGTCGGGTGGACAGCGGCAGCGGGTTGCTATCGCCCGTGCACTTGCGGCTAGGCCCGATCTTCTGGTCGCCGATGAACCGATTTCAGCTCTGGATGCGTCGAGCCAGGCATCGGTTGCCAACATGATGCGCCGGCTCGCGCTCGATGCCGGCGCCGGTTTGCTCTTCATTTCTCATGACCTTGCGATCGTGCGTTTGATCGCTGACCGTACTGTCGTGATGTACCGCGGCAAAGTCGTGGAATCTGGTGTCTCTGACCTTATCTGGAACGAGCCGGTGCACCCTTACACTCGCGCTCTCATCTCGGCCATTCCTGAACCGGATGGAAAGGGCAACCTTCCGGCGGCGCCTGCTGCTGAGGCTCCCGAAGAGTGGCGCAGCAGCATCCCTGAGGCACTGAATCGTTCCTAAACGGGTACGGGGTAGCGTCCTTGCTGATGACGGCTGACCGCATCCTTCCTCGGTTATGGCCGTTTGTTGTTAGACCGGGAGGGGTGCGTTAGCCACCAATTGTGAGGTCAGGTGTCTTCGTGATTCCGAATTCATGTCGCAGCGCTGAACGAGCGGCATAGAAACCACACAGTCCGTGAACTGCTGGCCCTGGCGGTGTCGACGACGATGCTAGATAGATGCCCTTCGTCGGGGTGCGCCATGGATCAGTTGACACGACGGGTCGCTGGAGAAGCTGCCGAAGAGTGACGGCGCCAGCGGAAAAGTCACCGCCAACGTAGTTGGGGTTGTATCGCTGAAGGTCTGTTGCGGCCATGTGGTGCGAACCAATAATGAGATCGCGGAATCCTGGCGCAAATCGCTCAATTTGGGCGACGATCAATTCGGTCATGTCGACAGTAGAGCCGCTCGGAACGTGGGCGTACGCCCACACCACGTGTTTGCCCGCCGGTGCTCGACTTGGATCGAGAACGGTGGGTTGCGAGACGAGCACATACGGTGATTCGGGATGAATTCCGTGCGCAACCTGATCCTCGGAATGAGCGATTTCTTCTCGAGAGCCACCCAAATGAATTGTTCCCGCGTTCGCCACTTCGTGATTCGTCCACGGAATGGGGCCAGAGAGGGCGAAATCCACTTTGGCTGCCGCGTTACCGTAGCGGAAGCGGCGAAGCGATTTTCTGTAGCGTGACGGCAGCTTTTCGCCGGCGATGTGGTCGAGCGCGCGGGCGGAAACATCGAGCAACACCGCTTTCGACGCAGGCAATTGGTCAAGCGAATCCACTTCAGTGCCTGTGGTGATTGTGCCGCCGTGGGCGCGTAAATCGTCGGCCATCACATCGACAATTCCTTGACTGCCTCCCACAGGAATCGCCCAACCTCGCGCATGAGCTTGGGCCCCGAGGAGCAGGCCGGCACCAGCCGATGACAGGCGCGGCATTGGGCCTATCGCGTGAGCGCTGAGACCCGCAAGCATGGCAGGCGCAATACTTTCCCTAAACCGCATGTTCCATGCTGGCGATCCTTGCTCTAGCACGCGCAGTGCATAGGCCGCTGCGGCGATGGGGGAGCGCGGAATGCGGAGAAGTTGGTTATTTGTAAAGTTGGTGACGTCATCCATGCGATCGACCAGGGGGCGCATGAGGCGGTGCCAAGCCGCACCATCCCGGCCCAGCGAATCGACAGTTCGATCGAGGTCTCGGTAGGCGATTCCCGCCTCGCCCTTGTCGAGCGGATGCGCGTAGGAAATTTCGGGAACGATAAAGTCAAGGCGCTCTGCGAGCTGAAATTCTTGGAAGAACGGTGAGGCGAGCGCCATCGGGTGTACTGCCGAGCAGATGTCGTGTCGGAAGCCGGGGAGCGTTATTTCGGCGGTGCGTGCTCCACCGCCGATCGTGTCGTTGCGCTCGATGACGTGGACGGCGAGCCCTGCCCGAGCCATCGTCACCGCAGCTGCGAGTCCATTGGGGCCTGAGCCGACGATGACAACGTCCGTATTTGTCACTGAACACCTTTTCTTTGTTGAGCAATTCGAGACTACTAGGGAAATTCTCTTGCGTATCTCACCCACCTTCGGCGATAATGTCCCCAAGCGGTTCGCCGCACAATTTAATAGCTTAAGTGCCGTCACAGGTGCCGTTCGTGGGTCGATGGGGAAGTCGCACCCAAACGGAACGGAGATATCGTGACTGCACAAAACGCTCGCGGAGTGCTCTACGTGCACTCTGCTCCTCGCGCGCTCTGCCCACACATCGAGTGGGCAGCTGGTCGCGCTCTTGAACGTGCCGTGAACTTTGACTGGGATGACCAGCCGGTGCTCAAAGGTTCTCAGCGAGCTGAGTTCTATTGGGAAGGCCCTCAGGGCTCTGGCGCGCAACTCGCATCGTCACTCCGCGGTTGGGAGCACCTTCGGTTCGAGGTAACAGAAGATCCATCGCCGGGTAGTGACGGAGGTCGTTGGATGCACACGCCCGATCTGGGGATATTTTTCGCCCAGACAGACAGCGCTGGCAACATGGTTATCCCAGAAGATCGGGTTCGCTACGCCATGGAAGTGGCCGGATCTGACGCTTTCGAGCTCCACCGTGAACTTCGCTTGGCACTGGGCCAGGCGTGGGACGACGAACTCGAGTCTTTCCGCCATGCCGGTCAAGACTCGGCACTGGTGTGGCTCCATAAGGTGGGATGACGATGATCTCCGAACGCCCGCAGGCCCTTCAGTACGCGGCTGACACGCGGATCTTCCTCATCGAGTGGAGTGACTGTATCGATGTGGTTATCGATCCAGCAGATTCGAATTTTGATGGCGAATGCACTCTCCATGACGGGTGCCGGTCAATCCTCTAAAGATGCAGTCACGAGTGAGAGCTCCTTTGCGTCCAGCGCATCGCCTGGCTCCTAGTTTTGCCTGCTACTAGTTTCGTGCCAGTGCGAGAACGTCAATCGTTGCGCGCGCAAATTCTTCTGGTGCTTCTTGCGGTGTGTTGTGGCCAATGCCCTCTAGCGTACGAAACTCGTATGGTCCGACAAATTTGTGGGAGTCTGCCTCCGCAGAGGAGACTCCGACGCCATCCGCTGCACCGTCGAGAACAATTGTTGGAACACTGATGTTTGGCTGGGCCAGAAGTCTGTCTTCAATGTCTTGATAGCGGTCATCCCCTGGGGCCGTGCCATATCGATGCCGGTATGAGTGAACGACAACCTCAACGAAGTCTGGATTGTGCAGACTTGCGCGCGACTGTGGAAATGCGGACGCTGCGTGCTTCCACGTGGGTGACCAGTTAAGCCACAACAGCTGGCAGAGTTCATCTCTGTTCTGTTCGAGCCCTCGGCGACCACGTTCTGTTTGGAAATAGTACTGGTACCAGTACGTTGCTTCTTCTGCAGGAGAAGCGGGTTCTTGTGCTGTCGCTAGGTCCTGAATGTTGTAGCCGTCGACTGAGACCAGCCCGATGACGCGCTCCGGAAAGATCGCTGACACGATGCACGCAGCTCGCCCACCCCAGTCATATCCGGCAAGTACGGCCTTCTCTATTCCGAGTGCGTCCAGGAGATCTACGAGATCCTGAGCTAGAGCGCCCTGTTGACCGGATCGTAGTGTCGCGGGATCAACGAATTGAGTCGCGCCAAAGCCCCGCAGGTGGGGCACAATGACCCGTAGTCCCTTCTCCGAAAGTATCGTCACTACCTCGTCGTAGGCGCGAACGTCGTAGGGAAAGCCATGAAGCAGCACGACGGCGGTGTCGGCATCGTCGTTGATCGACTCGTAAGCGAGAGTGAGGGTGCGTGTGCTGACGCTTCGCTGGGTGGTCTGAGGCATAACGCGAGAATAGTTCCGGCCTCAGACAATTACAGGGCGATGAACGATCCTTATCGTCGTTGACGAAGAATCGCCCGCCAGATCGTGGATCGTGACGGGCGACTCTTTGTTGTAGTGCTTCGCACAGAGTGCGCGAAATGAGCTTGTTAGACCGAGCGGAATGCGGCGACAGCGTTGTGTCCGCCAAAGCCAAACGAGTTGCTGATTGCTAGCTGCGGACCCGTGCCGAGGTCGCGCGGCGACGTTACAACATCCAGTGGAATTGCGGGATCCTGTTCGGTCAGGTTGATCGTCGGAGGAGCTGTGCGGTGGTAAAGAGCCAGCACAGTGAAGATCGCTTCGAGTGCACCTGTACCGCCAAGCAAATGCCCTGTCGCGCCCTTAGTGGCCGAAACGGGAATGTTGGGCAGGTGGTCGCCAAAGATGCGTAGGAGCGCCTTGTATTCCGCGATGTCACCGACGGGCGTGCTCGTAGCGTGAGCATTGATGTGTGTGACGTCTGCCGGAGTGGCTCCTGCCGCCTCCAGAGCGTCGCGAACGGCGCGTGCCGCAGCGGTTCCCTCAGGATCGGGCGCAGTGATGTGGAACGAGTCGCTCGTAACAGCACCACCGGCCAACTCGGCATAAATACGTGCTCCACGAGCAAGCGCGTGTTCTTCCGTCTCGAGCACGAGCGTTGCTGCACCTTCGCCAAGAACGAAACCATCGCGCGAAATGTCATAGGGGCGCGAAGCAGTCGCTGGGTCATCGTTGCGCTTCGACAGCGCTTGCATTGATGCGAAGGCGGCAATCGGCAGAGGGTGCACCACTGCTTCAGTTCCACCAGCGATCACGACATCCGCGAGTCCAGCTTGAAGGTGGGCGTAAGCATTTGCCAGTGCTTCGGTGCTGGAGGCACAAGCAGAAACATCGGTGCGGGCGTAAGCGCGTGACGGGATTGCCATGCTAATAGCCGCTGCCGCAGCGTTGGGCATGAGCATCGGGATGGTCATGGGCAGAACGCGACGCGGGCCCTTTTCGCGCAGGGTGTCCCAGGCGTCAAGGAGAGTCCAGAGGCCACCGATACCGGTCGAGTAGTCGACACCGATACGCACAGGGTCGACGTCGGGCGAGCCAGCATCAGCCCAAGCTTCACGGGCAGAAATCAACGCGAATTGGCTGGAGGGGTCGAGGCGCTTGTACTCAACGCGCTCAAGAACTTCTTCTGGCCGTACCTTCGCCTGAGCGGCAAAGGTGACAGGCAAAGAGTGTTCCGCGACCCAGTCGTATTCGAGTGAGCGGGCACCGGATTCACCGGCGAGGAGGGCGTTCCACGACTCCGTCGCGGTTCCGCCGAGTGGCGTAGTGGCACCAATGCCGGTGACAACGATCTTTTTGGTCATTTCACGTTCCTTTTGAATATACGACTCAGGCATTCCACAAGGGGCTGCGCGTAGACATAGTGCTGCGCGGCGGCCAACCGAACTCGTGTCGATTGGCCGGCCGCGATTAGCTCGATCTAGCCTTGAGCGTTGGTGATGAAGGTGACAGCGTCACCGACGGTCTTGAGGTTCTTTACCTCTTCGTCGGGGATCTTTACGTCGAACTTCTCTTCGGCGTTGACAACAATCGTCATCATCGAAATCGAGTCGATATCTAGGTCATCGGTGAACGACTTGTCCATCTCGACAGTATCGGTCGCAATGCCGGTCTCGTCGTTGATGAGCTCAGCCAGTCCGGCCATGACTTCTTCGGTGGACAGTGCCATGTTTTTCTCCTTGGGGTGTGAATTGACCGTTAGCCAGTGTAGGCCAGCGGCCGCGCTTAGCGGGGGTGCTACGGCAGAACGATTACCTGCGCGCCGAAAACAAGACCAGCACCGAAGCCAATCTGCAGTGCAAGGCCCCCACTGAGTTCAGGGTTTTCCTTGAGCAGACGGTGAGTGGCCAGCGGGATTGACGCGGCTGATGTGTTGCCAGTGTCGGCAATATCGCGTGCGATGACAACGGACTCCGGAAGCTTGAGTTGCTTTGCGAACTCATCGATGATCCGCATGTTTGCCTGATGGGGGATGAACGCTGCGAGGTCCTCTGCAGTGATGCCTGCGACATCCAGAGCCTCTTTCGCTACCTTCGCCATGTCCCAGACGGCCCAGCGGAAAACCGTCTGGCCCTCCTGGCGGAGCGTCGGCCAAGCCGCATCACCCTCGCGGAAGTCGACGAGTGTCGCATTCATCTTGATGGCGTCTGCTTTAGAGCCATCGGAGCCCCATACTGGTGCGGAGATTCCGGGAGTGTCACTCGGTCCGATAATGACGGCACCTGCACCATCGCCAAGCAGGAACGAAATACTACGATCGGTGGGATCGACCACGTCTGACAGCTTCTCGGCACCGATAACTAGCGCGTACTTCGCTGCACCGCTGCGGATAAGCGCGTCGGCCTGAGTGACGGCATAGCTGAAACCAGCGCATGCTGCATTCATGTCATAGGCCGCAGCCGGATTCGCACCAACGCGGTCGGCGACGACGGCGGAGATTGAGGGGGACTGCTGAACGTTGCTGATCGTTGCAACAATCACCACACCGATCTCGGCAGGATCGATACCCGACTTCTCAATCGCTTCACGTGCCGCATCCGTTGCCAAGTCGAGCGCAAGGATGCCAGCGGAAGCACGACGGCGTGTGATCATTCCAGTGCGCTGTTGAATCCACTCATCGCTCGAGTCAATCGCCTCGACAAGCTGGTTGTTGTCAACAATAAGGTCACCGCGTGCGGCGCCGTAACTATAAATTCTGGTGAACTGTGTGCCGACTGACTGGTTCAGTGTGGGTGCGGTCATGCGTTGGCCTCCATCAGGTCAAATGCTGCTGATAAGTCATCTGGTGTCTTGACGGCGACCGCCGGGATGCCCCGGAGTCCACGCTTCGCGAGACCAACTAAAGCGCCGGCAGGCGCAAGTTCAATAATTCCGGTGACGCCAGCATCCGCCAACGCATTCATGGTGAGATCCCAACGCACCGGTGACGACACCTGGCCAACCAACAACTCAACGAAGTGCTCGCCGACTTCAATGAGCGATCCATCACGGTTGGTAAAAATGGGGAGAGTGGGATCGTTCTTGGCGAGTCCAGCGGCGACCGTCTCCAGGTGAGCGACGGCGGGCTGCATGTAGTGCGTGTGGAATGCCCCAGCGACCTGCAGGGGGATAACGCGAGTGCCCTTGAGCGGTTCCTCGGCAAGTTTGGCGAGGGCATCGAGCGCTCCAGCGACAACAATCTGGCCGCCACCGTTGAAGTTTGCCGGCTGCAGCCCAAGCTCAGCAAGGCGTTCGAGCAGCGCTTCTTCATCGCCGCCGATAACCGCGGACATTCCTGTGTCCTCGAGGGCGGCCGCAGAAGCCATCGACGAGCCACGTTCAACAACGAAGCGGATTGCATCATCCTCAGAAAGGATTCCCGCCGCCGCCGCTGCCGTAATCTCGCCGACAGAGTGGCCAGCAACCGCACCGATGTGCTTACGGCGGTCGCCGCCGGTGAGCGCAGTGAGAGTCAGAAGACCGGCCGCAACGATGAGGGGTTGGGCAACCGCGGTGTCGCGGATAGTGTCGGCATCCGACTCCGTGCCGTGCTTGACGAGATCGATTCCCGCGACCTCAGAAATGGCCCCGAGCTGATCGCGCAGGGTTTCATCCTCGAGCCAAGGTACGAGAAAACCGGGGGTCTGGGAGCCCTGACCGGGCGCTACTACAACAATCACTTAGCTAGTCTGCCAATCTTTTCTCAGAAACGCTTGGATGACCCCACCAAACCTTTGGGGGATCGTTGTGTGAAATCACCAAAGAAGGAACGAGGCTAGTGTGAGCGGCCCGCGTCTGGGTCCGAAATCGACCCGACAATGAGTGCTGCCTGCAGGATTAGCGCTTCACGAGCCCCGGTAGCATCCCAGCCGATGACTTCGCTGACACGCTTGAGGCGATACCGCACCGTGTTGGGGTGCACGAAGAGTTCCCGCGCCGTCGCCTCAAGCGAGCGGCCGTTGTCGAGATAACACCACAGCGTGGTCAGTAGATCGGTTGAATGAGCCTGAAGAGGCTTGTAGATCTTGTTGATGAGCGTCGAACGCGCGAGCGGATCTCCAGCGAAAGCACGTTCCGGCAGTAGATCATTGGCCAAAGTCGGTCGTGGAGCGTTTCGCCACGACCGAGCAACGGCGAAACCTGCCAAGGCGGCCTTCGCGCTCTTAGACGCATCAACCAGACTCGCAACCTCAGGACCAAGAACCAGATGGCCACTTCCGAACCCGGGTTCGAGCTGTTCGGCGATCGTGATGAACGGGAGGGGCTCAGCATCCTCGCTCTTTTCAGAACGGGGAGCAGCGCGCCCGATCACCAAAACAAGGCGACTACCTTGAACACCGATCAGAACATCGGCATCCAAATGCCGCGCTGTGCGGCGAAGCTGGTCGACATCGAGCATCCGAGGTGCGGTGCCAACAAGCACACACACCTCTCCATGACCGTTCCACCCCAAAGCGGCAATGCGACTGGGGAGCTCGTTGTCGTACTCCCCGCTGAGAATCGAATCGACAACGAGAGCTTCAAGACGTGCATCCCAGAGTCCTCGTGCTTCAGCGGCTCGAGCGTAGACATCTGCCGAAGCAAACGCGATTTCCCGTGAGTAAAGCAGGATTGCTTCACGCAAGACATCGTCATCAGCCTTGACCCGTGCTTCAACAACCTCAACCGTGATGCGGATCAGCTGCAGCGTCTGTTGCAAGGAGACCGAGCGGAGCAGCTCGCGAGGTGCTGCCCCGAAAACATCTGCCGCAATCCACGGTGTCGTTGTCGGATCTTCGAACCAACTGATGAAGCTCGTAATGCCGGCCTGCGCCACGAGTCCGACAGCGGAACGCCGCCCTGGTGGCATTTCGCCATACCAGGGCAGCGTGTCCTCAAGCTGTTTCAGTGTTGCTGTCGCAAGTTCGCCCGAAATCACACGCAACCAGGCGAGCGTCTGCGCCTTGGTCTTCTGTACCGGGGGAATGGTTGCGCCTAGCTTTCGCCGCCGGCAGAACCGGTGGTGCCTGCATTGACGTCATGGAGGCTGTACTTCTCAATTGCTTGAGCGGGAACAGCTGGGTCCATTTCGCCGCGCTTGACGAGTGACTCCAACGTGCGAACGACGAGCGAGTGGCTGTCGATCTTGAAGAAGCGTCGTGCAGCGGCGCGTGTGTCTGAGAAGCCGAAGTCATCAGCACCGAGCGTCGCGAAGTCGCCAGGTACGAACGCACGGATCTGATCCGGCACCGCATGCATGAAGTCAGTGACCGCAACAAACGGGCCCTTGGCATCCGCAAGCTTCGAGGTGACATACGGCACACGCGGCTCTTCGTTGGGGTTGAGGAAGTTGTATTCCTCAGCCGCAAGTCCGTCGCGACGCAACTCAGTCCACGAGGTGACTGACCAGACATCAGCAGCAACGCCCCAATCGGAGGCGAGAATTTGCTGCGCTTCGAGCGCCCACGGAACAGCGACACCGGACGCCAACAATTGTGCCTTCGGACCAGTGATCGTCGGAGCAGTCAAGTGATAAATACCCTTGAGAGCACCGTCGACGTCGAAGTTCTCCGGTTCGGCAGGCTGAACAAGAGGCTCGTTGTACAACGTCAAGTAGTACATGACGTTGGGATCCTCGTGCTCGCCGCCATACATACGCTCGATTCCCGCGCGAACAATGTGGCCAAGCTCATAACCGTATGCGGCGTCATAACTGACGACTGCAGGGTTAGTCGATGCCAGCAAGAGCGAGTGGCCATCAGCGTGCTGAAGCCCTTCACCCGTGAGCGTCGTGCGACCCGCAGTTGCGCCCATGATGAAACCGCGCGCCATTTGGTCGCCGGCAGCCCACATCGCGTCACCAGTGCGCTGGAAACCGAACATCGAGTAGAAGACGTAAACCGGGATGAGGGGCTCACCGTTGGTGGCATACGAGGTGCCGACGGCAGTGAAGGCAGCAAATGCTCCTGCCTCGTTGATGCCGACGTGCACAATCTGCCCCTGAGGGCTCTCCTTATACGCCAGCAACTGCTCACGGTCTACCGAGGTGTAGTGCTGACCGGCAGGGTTGTAAATTTTAGCCGTGGGGAAGTAGGCATCCATGCCGAACGTGCGTGCCTCATCCGGAATAATCGGAACGATCCGGTTACCAATTGACTTGTCGCGCAGCAGGTCTTTCAACAAGCGAGCGAACGCCATTGTGGTGGCGATCTCCTGCTTGCCTGAGCCCTTCTTGACGACATCGTAGGTCTTCGCCTCTGGCAGTGAAATCTGCGTGTACTTCGTGCGACGTTCGGGAACGTAGCCGCCGAGTTCGCGTCGGCGCTCCTGCAAATACTGAATCGCTTCGTCGTCTTCACCCGGGTGGTAGAACGGGGGCTGGTACGGATCTGCTTCGAGTGCGGCATCCGTAATCGGGATGTGCATTTCGTCGCGGAACTTCTTGAGGTTATCGAGCGTGAGCTTCTTCATCTGGTGGGTCGCATTGCGGCCCTCGAAGCTCGGGCCGAGACCGTAACCCTTGACCGTCTTCGCGAGGATGACCGTTGGCTGGCCCTTGTGCTCACTGGCAGCCTTAAACGCTGCGTACACCTTGCGGTAGTCATGGCCACCGCGCTTGAGGTTCCACACCTGATCGTCGGAAAGGTGTTCAACCATTTTGAGCGTGCGGGGGTCGCGACCGAAGAAGTTCTCGCGAACGTAGGCTCCCGACTCTGCTTTATAGGTCTGGTAATCGCCATCGGGGGTTTGGTTCATGAGGTCGCGAAGTGCACCCTCATGGTCGTTGGCAAGCAGGTCATCCCACTCGCGGCCCCAAATCACCTTGATAACGTTCCAGCCAGCACCACGGAAGAAGCTCTCGAGCTCCTGAATGATCTTGCCGTTACCGCGCACAGGGCCGTCGAGGCGCTGCAGGTTGCAGTTGATAACGAAGTTGAGGTTGTCGAGCTTCTCGTTCGCGGCCCACTGGAGGGCTCCGCGGCTTTCGACCTCGTCCATCTCACCGTCACCCAAGAAAGCCCAAACTTGTTTCTCTGAGACGTCGCGGATGCCGCGGTTGGTGACGTATTTGTTGTTCTGTGCCTGATAGATGGCGTTGATCGGGCCGAGACCCATCGACACGGTGGGGAACTGCCAAAACTCCGGCATAAGGCGCGGGTGCGGATAGCTCGAAATACCGTTGGGTGCCTGAGACTTCTCTTGACGGAAGCCCTTCAGCTGATCTTCGCTCATGCGGCCTTCAAGGAAAGCACGAGCGTACATACCGGGGGAGGCGTGGCCCTGGTAGAAGATTTGGTCTCCACCAGATTCGTGGTCTGCACCACGGAAGAAGTGGTTGTGGCCCACTTCGTAGAGAGCGGCAGACGAGGCATAGGTCGAGATGTGCCCTCCGACGCCCACGCCTGGACGCTGCGCGCGGTGCACGGTGATCGCTGCATTCCAGCGGATCCACGCACGGTAGCGACGCTCAAGAGTCTCATCACCCGGGAAGTCGGGTTCGTCATCCTTGGCGATGGTGTTGATGTAATCGGTGGTCGGGACCATCGGTACACCGAGGTGCAAATCTTTAGAACGCTTGAGAAGGCTGAGCATGATCTCGCGACCGCGCTCGTGGCCTTGTGCTGCAACGAGGGAGTCGAGTGATTCGTTCCACTCGGCGGTCTCCTCCGGGTCCTTGTCGGTGTTGGTTACCGAGTATGGGTCCTGGTCGTTTACCGTCACCGTTGACCTCTTTCGTGTAGAGAACAGAGTCGTGCGAGTCGAGGCACTACCGGGTTACGGATGTGATGGGATCAACTACGCCCATCGATTCTAGTTGTCGAATGCAGCAAGTCTCGAACCGAGGGTGATTGCGGCCTGAACTCACAGGTCACGCGCTTGCGAATGAAAGGTCTGAAGCCATGAAAATTGCTGTCGGAGATCACGCACCGGACTTTGAATTGAAAAATCAGCACGGTCAGCTGGTGCGATTGAGCGCCCTGCTCGCACACGAACCGGTGCTGGTCGTGTTTTTGCCGCTCGCGTTCTCTCTGGGCTGCACGAGTGAAGTCGAGACTCTTCACCGCGAAAAACAGCGCTTTGTGGATGCTGGACTCGCCGTAGTGGTGGTTTCTGTTGACTCGACAGCCACGCTTCGTGCATGGGCGGATGCTGGCGCCTATGACTATTCGTTTCTTTCAGACTTTTGGCCGCATGGCGCTGTGGCCCGAAGCTTTGGTGTGCTTCTCGAAGACAAGGGTTTTGCTTCGCGAACGAGTTTCTTGATCGATCGATCGAGGATCGTGCGTGATGTTATTGAGGCCCCACTAGACGGCATCCGCGATTTTTCTCGGTATGAAGACGCGATTTCGTTGATGGAAATCGCCGAGTGGTCGTGAGCGCAGCTGCGGTGTTCAACGCCTTGTAAAAAAACCTGTAACATTATCTCGCGCTGCTTCGCATTGCGACGCTGCGGGCCTTTAGCTCAGCTGGTAGAGCGCCACGTTTACACCGTGGATGTCATCGGTTCGATCCCGGTAGGGCCCACCGCAACAGAAAACCCCCGCAATCGCGGGGGTTTTCTTCGTTTTCGCCGCCTTTTCAGCGATAGGCTCCGGGCAAGATCGCGGGCGATCAACTCGGATTCGCCTTACCCTCGCGAGGTGGAGCATCATGTCAAATGATTTGCTAGATCCTGTGCTTGAAACGGCACGTCTGCATGCCGCGAGGTATCTCGAGGGGCTTGCGACCCGTCATGTTGGTGCGTTACACGGTCGCAATGAGATGTTTGAGAGCCTCCGCGCTCCGTTGCCGGTCAGCGGAGAAGACCCTTCGGCCGTAATTGACCTTTTAGCGAGTCAAGCTGAGGTAGGGATGACGTCGTGCAGTTCTCCTCGATATTTCGGGTTCGTGATCGGCGGCACTCAACCAGTGGCACTCGCAGCGGACTGGCTGGTGTCGACCTGGGACCAAAATGCAGGCATCCACGCCATTTCACCGTTCTCGGCCGCAGTGGAGGAAGTAGCGGCTGAGTGGATGCTCGAACTTTTCGATCTTCCGCGAGATTCTTCTGTCGGGTTCGTCACTGGTGGGCAGATGGCAAATTTCACTTGTCTGGCAGCGGCGAGGCACAACGTGTTGAGGCGAGTGGGGTGGGATGTAGAACTCGATGGGGTTGCTGGTTCCCCCCATGTCAATATCGTCGTTGGCGCGGGCGTGCACGTCACGATCGATGTGGCTCTCCGCTATCTCGGGTACGGAACCCGCTCGCTGTTGATTGTGGAGTCCGACAGTCAGGGACGTATGCGCGCAGACAAATTGCGCGAACTGATGGCGACGCTCGAAGGTCCGACGATCATCTGCGCGCAGGCAGGCAACGTCAATAGCGGGTCGTTCGATCCGTTGCGAGAAATAGCGGTGGTGGCCAACAAGGCTGAAGCATGGTTGCACGTTGATGGTGCCTTCGGTTTGTGGGCCCGCGCCAGCACGCAGCTGTCAGCGCTTGTCGACGGGATCGAATTGGCGGATTCATGGTCGACCGACGCCCACAAATGGTTGAACGTACCGTATGACAGCGGCGTGGCGATTGTGAAGCACTCTGCTGACCATCGTGCAGCGATGACATCATCCGCTTCGTATCTCATCCAAACCCACGGGCCAGAGCGAGACGCGATCGATTGGGTTCCTGAACTATCCCGGCGGGCGCGAGCCATACCGATTTACGCGTGTTTGCGGGCATTGGGCCGGAAAGGTGTTGCGGATCTCATAACGCGGGGTTGTGCGCGAGCCCAACAAATGGCGTCGATGCTGGAAGCAGAGGAAGGCGTCCAGGTTCTCAACGATGTCGTGTTGAATCAGGCACTGATTCGTTTCGGTGACGACGATGAAGTCACTCGTGCCGTTGTTGCTCACGTTCAAGATGAAGGAACGTGCTGGGCTAGCGGAACCAACTGGAATGGCCAAGCGGCAATGCGGATCTCGGTGACAAATTGGGCTACGTCAGAAGAAGACATCGCTCAGAGTGCTGTCGCCATCCTGTCGATCTACCAGAGGCTGCGACACGAATGAGGTCAGCGCAGCAATAGGCTGACCTAGTGCCGACAACTGCAACAAACCGGGCTGGATCTCTGGCCATAATTGGCGCGGCCGTACTGTGGGGCACTACGGGAACCGCAGCAAGTTTCTTCCCGGAAAACGTCAGCTCACTAGCTATTGGTGCCGTGACGATGATTGGCGGCGGAGTACTTCTCTTTCTTCGCAGTTTTCGGAGTTCCCAAGTTGCGTTGCGCGATTCACGTGCGCGACGGTGGCTGTTGCTCGGGGCGCTCGGGGTGGTCATGTATCCGCTCGCGTTTTACAGCTCAATGAATCTCGCAGGAATAGCTGTCGGAAACGTGGTTTCTCTGGGCACGGGCCCCCTCTTCGCGGCTCTCCTTGAACGCCTTATCGATCACAGGCACCTCAGCAGACTGTGGGCAGCAACAACATCAATCGCGCTGCTCGGAGTCATCCTCTTGGCGTTCGGTGGCAGTCACCTAGGCGCTACGACTAGCGGAACACTATTTCCCGGCGTGATTCTTGGTCTCGTCGCCGGGTTCGCCTACGCCCTCTACACCTATTGCTCGACGCGAGCTATCCGTATCGGTCACTCGTCGGACGCCACAATGGGCGCAATGTTTGGAACGGGCGCTCTCGGGCTGTTGCCCGTGCTTATTGCCTTCGGCGCGCCCATTCTTCACTCTGCTGGGAGTATGAGCCTCGCGGTGTATTTGATCATCGGTCCCATGTTCGTGGCGTATGTCCTGTTTGGTCGAGGACTTCGGACAACCAGCAGTTCGACGGCGACCACGATCACCCTTCTCGAACCTGTTGTTGCGACGCTTCTTGCGGTGCTCATTGTGGGGGAGGTGCTTTCGCCGGTGTCGTGGGCGGGTCTTGGCCTCATATTTGTTGCGGTATCTGTACTGAGCACGGCTCGTCATCCCCGCAAAACACTGGACTCGTCTTAGTATCTGTGCATGGCATTCCACGACGACGTTGACGACGCGAACGATGCGAACGACAAAACGTCTTCCGAGCATGAGTTCGAACTACCTTTCCCTCGACGTGCCGCGTCGGGAGTGCCCGCTGCGAATTCGGCGGATGACGGCGATGACTCGACGCCCGTCGACCTCAGCGAAGCGTCCACGGGGGGCGTTTTCGATTTGGATGCCGAATTTAATTTGGGCGCCGAATTTGACTTGGATACCGCGCTGGGTTTGCCCGCTTCGCCCGATATCGCAGCGCCGGCGGACTTGCCACCGCCTCCCAGCGCATCCAGTTTCGCCCCGATTGATTTGAACGAGGAGTTCGAACGTTCCGACCTTTCGGAGGGGCTCGACCAGGGAAAGCCGCCGTGGGCGATGGCGCCAGCTCCCGATCCAACGCAGGCTGTCTCTCAGCTCGAAGCGCCGGATGGTCTCTCAGACGAACAGCGCACGGCAGCAAGCGAATCGGATGATGCCGGGACGGCCCAGAACTCGGGCAGTTTCGAGAACGCTTCCGATGCCGATGGTGCTTCGGTCGACGACTTTGCGCCAAAGTCTGCTGCGGCAACACACGACGATCCGTACCAGATTCCTGCTGACTACACGACACCGGATTTCTTCGCTTCGCGCATCTCACGCCGTCGTGTAACTCCCGACGAGAACGATCTCGATAACACTGCAGAGAACGGTCCCGCGGACGACACTTCTGTAGAGGGCGCTTCGGTAGAGGGCACTTCGGCGGAGAATACCGAGGAGCACGCGTCGCCCGTTAATATGCCTGCGGAACCGTTTGATGAACGCGGTCCGCAGGTCGATGAGTTTGCTGACTCGGCAGAACCAGAAGATACACGTGACTTTGATTTCGATTCCCTGTTCGCAACGACAGAGCCGGATAGCGCTGCGAGCCCCATGCTTGCAGGCGAGGATACGGCGGCGGATGTCGCGCCACCGTTGAGTGCAACGCACTCGGCTCCGGCCGACGATAACCTCGCGACCGATAACGTCTGGAAGCTTGGGCCACTCGAGCCCAACGTTCAGCCTGAGGCGCCCGACGAACCCGTAGATTCGGATGAGGTCACAGTTCCCGCTAACGGTGATTCGGCATCCGCTGGACTCCCGCCGGCGATTGAAGAGGTCATCGAGGGCGCACCGATGTGGAACCTCGACGGCGTTGATACTCCAGCGGCTGCCAGCGCTGCAGGCTCGAATGAGCCTTCGCCCCCAACTGCAGCGTCGCCTTTCGGAGGCTCACAGCCGGTCGAATTTCCTGCGGACGCGTTCTCCGCTGCCGCTGCCGAATTCGCTCCACAGGCAGCAGCTTCGTCATCTGTAGATGACCAGTCCGAGAACTCAGAGACGTCAGCGGCAGCGGGAACAGTTGATGCCGATGGCTTCCTGGTACTGCCTGAAGTCAGCGACGAGTCAGATCTGTTTGATGATTTCGACAATGACGAGCCGGAAGAGCCTTTCTTCACCCCATCCGCAGAGCCCGCGACGGACAGCGTTGCGGCGGCGGACACCGAGTATGTTGCAGATGCTGCAGATGCTGCAGATGCTGCAGATGTTGGCGACGCTGCAGATGTTGGCGACGCTGCCGACACTCCCATTGACTCATCGGTCGCGCCATCCGAGGAGCAGCTGCCGGTCGTGCCATCCGACTCGTTAGCGGCATCTGCCGAAACAGAGCCTCCCGAAACAGAGCCTGCCGCGGAGACAGAGCCTGCTGCCGATCCACAGGTTGGCGTCGAGGACGACTTTACTGCTGTAGCCGTCGTGCCTGCGGCCGATGGCGAACCGGTCGAACCCGCAGAAACTGATGCGATCGCCAAAGGGAGTGGCTGGGTCGACGCGCCATTCGCTTCGGCGGCTAGTGAATCACCGTCAGCAGCTTCGACGGCTGAGCGTTCTGAACCACAAATAGCTGAATCGCCCGCATCTGCAGAGCCGACTTCCGAGTCCGGAACGACTGACGACACAGCGATTGAGCTTACGGCCGAGCAGACTGAGACTCCTGAACTCGCGTATGAGTCGGAAATTCCCGCACCACCGGTACGGCGATCAATGGCTGACGATGAGCTGCTGAATTGGGCTGATAATCCGGAAAACCAGTCAACCGGCACCCTCAGCGTGATCGAAGTGCTCGAAGCTCAACTACGACTTCGCGAAGAAGAAGCTCGCGAATATCGTGAATGGGAAACAACACTTCGCTCTAAGGCAGCTCCTCTTCCTGAAGAGAGCGTCGAATCAGTTCCGGTGGAAGAACGAGCATCCTCGGCTGAGTCACCAACTGAGCCCGCGGCGTCGAGTGAACCCACTGCCGTTGCTTCGCCCGCAGCGCCAGAAACAGCGCCAGAACCCGTCGCGCCCGAAACGTCGGCAGCAGCACAATTGCCAGCCTGGGATGTGCCGCCGCCCAGCGACACCTGGGCACCCGGTGATGACTTCGACGACGAAATTCCGTTCGCCGCGCACGCAGACCCGACCGGGTCAATCACCCTGCCCCTTCTCAACGAAGAACCCACTAAAGCGACTCGTGACGACGACGAGGCTACCGCCTTCGCTGCAACCGGGTCATCTACGGTCGACCAGTCCGCTGCAGACGGAAGTGGCTTACCGAGCGACGCAACGTCGCCGATGCCAGCACCCGCAACACCACCAGTCGAAGACAGCGCCGCCGTAGCGGCTGGTCAATTTTCCTCATCTCCGCAATTTCCGGCCGACGAAGATGGCGACTACGACGAGATTCCGTTCACTCCGCCGCCTCTAGTCGAACCGATTACGGCGCCATCGACACCGCGCGCAAACCTCGACGAACACGTCTCTTTCGGAGACTTCGGTTTCACGCCGCCAATAACAGGAGACCCCGAAGCAGGTGACGAACCAGCGTCAGCTTCCGCGGCGGCAGCTGCGAGTGACACCGACACCGAGGCTCCCTTCGCGTTTGATCTCGACTCGGCCGCAACATCCGCCGTCGCAGAATTTGAGAGTTCTGAGGCCGACCTGGCCGACAGTGCGAGCACGGACGGTGCCGTAGGAGACGACGGATCAACGTCGGCTGGCTCGCTAGCCGAAAGCGATACGGGCCCTGTTGCATTCAATTTCGCTTCGCAGGAAACACCGCGCTACGTTCCCGCAGCACCTGTGAGCTTTGATGACCTGCTCAAGACCGCTGGCCTCGAGGAGGCGATCGACGAGCCGGAAGCGAACGAGGATAATCCGTTAGACGCGTTCCTCGCCGAACCGCAGAGTGACGCAGCTCCAGCGTCCGAGGCTCGGCCGGAGTCCGAGTCCGAACTTGTGCAGCAGAGCGACCCGCTCGCCGCAGTGCAGACGGGTTCGTTCCCGATCGCCCAAACCGCGTTCGAAGAAGAATCCGACGATGCTGTAGACCCAAGCGATCGCCGGGTACCGCTGGCAGACCGGCCTGATTCGCCAGCTACAGACGACAGCAACCCCATCCCGTTTGCGGCAGCTGGAGCGGGTACTGCCGTTGCTACAGGGGCCGCAGCAGCGGCAACTCAGTCTGCATCAAGTGGCGTAGCCGCGCCAACGTCTGCCGCGATTCCGCCAGTGACAGACTCATCCGCTATTCCGCAGCCGATGCCCCTCGCGACAGCGATGGTCAGCCAGCAGCCTCTCGGCCTTGAAGACGTCGCTCCTACTGCGCAACGCGTTTTTAGTCTTGAGGAAAGCGGGCTTGAGCCGACTCCAATCGACCGACGCATCGGTCACGCCGCTCGTTTGTTCTGGCTCTGGTTCGCCGCGAACTCATCGATCATTAGTATCGGACTAGGAGCAGCAGTCTTTGCTGTGGGAATGAGTCTCCGGCAGTCTGTTGTGGCGATTCTCGCCGGTGTAGCACTGTCGTTCATCCCCCTTGGCCTAACGACACTGGCGGGCAAGCGAAGCGGCCAGCCCACAATGGTCATCTCACGATCAGCATTTGGGTTGATTGGCAACGTTGTTCCCTCGGTGATCGCGTTGATCGCTCGACTCTTCTGGGGAGCAGTTCTCCTCTGGGTCCTCGCGTCGTCCGTCGCCATCGTCCTGATCGGCTCCGACATGAATGTCGGCCTGGGTGATCGCCAGATCTTGCTGCTCGCTCTCGCGCTCTCGTTCCTCGTTGCGCTCGTGATCGCCTTCGCTGGCTACCCGCTGTTTGCGCGCATCCAGCTGATCCTGAGCATCATTTCGGGACTGTTGGTCGTTGGCCTCATCGTCTTCACTGCTCAGTACATCGATGTATCGCAGGCCCTTGCTACCCCAGACGGATCGTGGCTACTGACCGTTACAGGCGCGGTACTTGTCTTCAGCTTCTTAGGACTCGTCTGGGCTTACAGCGGTGCTGATATCGCGCGCTACCAACGCCCATCGTCAAGCGGACCGGCTTCAGCTCTCTCTGCCGCGTTCGGTGCCACTCTTCCCGCGTTCGTGCTGATTGCCTATGGCGCGCTACTAGCAGCGTCAGACCCGGCGATCGCTCGCGGTTTCTTGGCCTCACCACTCGACACCCTCCTACTGCTGCTTCCTGGCTGGTACCCGATTCCCCTCCTGTTGGCTGCGGGGCTGAGCCTGCTTTCCGGCATAACGCTGAGTCTTTACTCTGGTGGTTTCGCTCTACAAGCTGTCGGTGTGCGCCTCCCTCGCCAGTGGTCGATCGTCATTGTCGGAGTGCTCTTGGGGGCGCTGGCCGTCTTGTTTGCTTTCGGAGTGGATGGCGGAATCAACGAACTCTTCCGCGATGTGGCAACGACCCTTGCTGTGCCGACGGCAGCGTGGGTAGGAATCTTTGCCGCAGAAACGATGATTCGCACTCGCCGTCTCGACAGCGCCGCGCTGACTACGCGCGGAGGAATCTACCCAGACTTCCGGTGGGTAAACCTCAGCGCCTTCATCGTGATTTCGGCGATAGGGTTTGCGCTGACCAGCGCAACGATTGCATGGCTCTCTTGGCAGGGGTATGGCTTCGTAGCGTTGGGCATCGATCTCAGCTCTGAGCTGGCCGCAACCGACCTGGGGGTACTCGTCGCGCTCGTTCTCGGAATTCTCACGCCAATCGTTGCTGGCATCCCCGCGATCCGGCGTCAAGAAGCGGGCAGCCCTGATCGTGCTGCCCGCCCCGCCTAGACTGAAAGCGTGTCTACTACTGTTGCCGAAGTAATCGCTGCATCCGAAAAACTCTGGCCGTCTTCTGGGGCCGAGTCGTGGGATGCGGTCGGTCTCATTGCGGGTGATCTCGATGCACCGGTGTCAAGAATTTCCCTCGCAGTTGATGCTGTGCTGGACACGGTGAACGAAGCGATCGAAGATGACGCTGACATCCTCATCACCCACCACCCATTACTGTTGCGCGGCGTCACGTCAATTGCGAGCGACCGCTATAAGGGCGCAGTTCTTACCAAACTTGTCAGGGCCGAGTGTGCGCTCCTCGCTGCACACACCAACGCGGATGTCGTTGAGACCGGTACTTCTGGGCGCTTCGCAGCACGGTTGGGCCTCACTGACGTTGCACCGATCGTTGCTGGTCAGACTCCGGATCGCGGCATCGGTCGCACCGGAAATTTGCCAGAGCCAATGACGCTCGGCAGACTCGCTCGTCTCATTGGCGAGATCTTGCCGCCAACAGCGACTGGCATCCGAGTCGCTGGTGATTTCGATCAGCTCGTGCAATCGGTGGCGCTGTGTGGGGGAGCCGGTGACGCATACTTGAACGAGCCGGCGGTTCTTGCCGCTGATGTGTACATCACGAGTGATTTGAGGCACCATCCGGCCTCGGAGGCACGAGAGAACGCTCGCCTCATGAAGGGCCCGGCGCTTGTGGATGTTTCGCATTGGGCAAGTGAATGGCTGTGGCTGGAGGCTGCAGCAGAAGAATTACGGGCTTTGCTCCCAGAAGTCATGATTACGGTGAGCGAACTGCGCACCGATCCTTGGGATTTTGCGGTTGTGCAGTAAGCGCACCGGTAGACAGAAAGAAGTATCACTATGGCGTTAACTGCTAGCCCAGCCGACCAGGCATTACTCCTCGACTTGCAGGCGTTTGACACGAAGATTTCGCAGCTTGAGCACCGTACCAAGAAGCTCCCGCAGCACGAGGCACTAGCGGAGTTGCAACAACACCGAGACAAGCTTCAACTGACCCTTCTTGAAGAGCGTGGAATCAAAGAAGATATCGAGCTTGAGCTGAGTCGTATTGACTCCGATGTGAAGGTTGTTGACGCCCGTATCGCTCGGGACAGCGCCCGTCTCGATGCAACGTCGTCGGCAAAAGACGCGGCGGCTTTCGAACACGAGTTGACCGCACTGCGAACGCGCTTGAGCAACCTCGAAGACATTGAGCTTGCCGTTATGGAGCGCCTCGAGGGTCAGCAGAAAGTTGTCGACAACCTCATTGAGCAGGGCCAAAACCTTACTGCCCAGACTGCTGAGCTTGAAGCAGCCCGAGATGAAGCTCTTCGAGAGATTGAGGCCGAGTTGGGCACCGTGCGGGCGGGGCGTACTGCGCTCCAGAGCACGATTCCTGAAGACCTCCTCGCTCTCTACGAGCGCCAGCGCACTCGCTACGGAACCGGTGCTTCGCTCCTGCGAGGAGGCGTTTCCTTGGCATCCGGTGTGAAGCTTCTCGAGAACGAGATGCAAGAAATTCGCGCGGCAGCTCCCGATGCGGTCATCATGTGTGCCAGCAGCGAAGCAATTCTGGTGCGCACGGACCAGTCCGGACTCTAGCGCCACAGCACTGTGGTGTGCCACCTGCAGCTCGAACGATAGGCTTGACAGCTGAATGGGTCGGCAAGACGGTCGCGTTGCCCGCAAGGGTACCGAGGAACGTCCGGGCTCCGTAGAGCAGGATGGTGGGTAACACCCACCCGGGGTAACCCGCGAGAACAGTGCAACAGAAAGCAGACCGCCACAGGTTTCGACCTGGGGTAAGGGTGAAACGGTGGTGTAAGAGACCACCAGCGGCCGGGGTGACTCGGTCGGCTAGGTAAACCTCGTCCGGAGCAAGATCAGACAGAAGACGCTAAGGCTGCTCGCCGAGTCTTCGGGTAGATCGCTAGAGGTGTGCGGCAACGTACATCGTAGATAGATGACCGTCCAGCACGAGATCTCGGTCTCGTGTGAACAGAACCCGGCGTACTAGCCGGCCCATTCTTCTCTTCGGTTAGACGATTCCTGAGGTTCCGAGCAAAGTTCCGATAAGGAACGTTGTTGCGAGAGCCAGTGCTCCACCGATCACAATTCTTAGCGTAGGGCGCAGCCAATGGTTGCCGCCGACCCTAGCCGAGAGAGCACCGGTGATGATGAGCGCGGTGAGCACCGCGATGAATGTTGCGAGTACCCGCACCGGTTCGGGAGCGAGAAGGATGGCTGCTACCGGCAGTATCCCACCGACGGTGAATGCCAACGCCGATGCTCCAGCAGCGTCCCACGGGCTAGCAACGGCATGTTCTGTGATCCCGAGCTCGGCTTCCAGATGCGCGGCCAACGCGTCGTGTTCGGTGAGTTCTTTCGCTACCTGCGTGGCCGTAGCCAAACTGATGCCCTTTGACTCATAAATCGCCGTCAGCTCGGCAAGTTCCTCTTCAGGCATTTCGGCAAGTTCTCGTCTTTCTTTCTCGATGAGTGCGCGCTGGCTATCGCTTTGACTGCTGACGGAAACGTACTCGCCAAGAGCCATCGAGATCGCACCGCCGACCAGCCCGGCAATGCCGGCAGTGAGGATGGGCGCTATAGCTGACGTAGCTCCAGCAACACCGACAACAATCGCCGCAACAGACACAATTCCATCATTGGCTCCCAGAACTCCAGCACGAAGCCAGTTAAGGCGCCCTGCGAGATCTCCGGTGTGGGGTTCATTCGGGTGAATACTCACGAGCTATTCCTTTACGGCAAGGGCGGCTGCGCCAAGAATTCCAGCGTTGTTGCGCAGCTCTGCAGGGATGATGGGGGTAGTGAGCTTCAATAATGGCAAGAACTTTTCGTGGCTTTTTGAGACTCCGCCTCCGACAAGGATGAGGTCGGGGGAGAAGAGCAGCTCGAGGTGTGAATAGTAGCGCTGCAGTCGCTTTGCCCACGATTTCCAACTGAGTCTGCGACGTTCCTTCGCTGCGAAAGATGCCCCCTTTTCGGCATCACGACCGCCAATGAGCAGGTGGCCGAGCTCAGAGTTCGGGATGAGTGTGCCGTTGTAGATCAGCGCGCTGCCGATTCCCGTTCCCAGCGTTGTGAGTAGCACGAGACCGCGAACGCCTTTTGCTGCACCGTAGCGAACTTCGGCGACACCAGCGGCATCCGCGTCGTTGACAAAGTGGATGTCGCGCCCGAGTGCTTTCTCGAACAGTTCTTCCGCTTCGAGGCCGATCCATTCGTCAGAGATGTTGGCTGCTGACATGGTTTTTCCGTTGTGAACGATGGCAGGAAAGCAGATTCCGATGGGCATGTCCTCAGGAATGCCACCCAGTTTCTCGATGAGTTCGACGACGACATCAATGATGGCGTGTGGTTTGCCCGATTTGGGCGTCGCGAGCTTCTTTCGCTCGCTGACAAGTTCTCCGGTACTTGTATCGACGATGGCACCTTTGATTCCCGTGCCGCCAATATCGATGCCTAGAGCCTGAGTCATTGTGTGTCTCTTTCGCGTAGTTAGGGAAGCGTCAGAATTTCAGTGCCGCGTTCTGTGACGACCATCGTGTGCTCGAATTGTGCGGTCAAACTCTTGTCGCGGGTTGTGACCGTCCAGTCGTCTTCCCATTGATCCCACTCGTGAGTTCCGAGCGTGAGCATTGGTTCGATTGTGAAGACCATCCCGACCTCAATGACGTCATTGAATTGCGGCGCCGAATCGTAGTGGGGAATGATGAGGCCGGAGTGGAAGGCTTCGCCAACTCCGTGGCCAGTAAAGTCCCGAACAACGCCATAGCCGAAGCGCTTGGCGTATGACTCGATTGCACGACCTATGACGTTAACCTGGCGGCCGGGAGCTACAGCCTTAATTCCACGATTGAGTGCTTCTTGAGTTCGCTCGACGAGGTTGCGCGCATCTTCTGACACTGTGCCGACCAGGAAGGTCTTGTTGAGGTCTCCGTGCATCCCGTTTTTGTATGCGGTGATATCAATGTTGATGATGTCACCTTCTTCTAGCACGGTGTCATCGGGAATCCCGTGACAGATCACCTCATTGATGCTCGTGCAGCACGATTTGGGAAAGCCCCGATAGCCCAGGGTGGATGGGTAGGCTCCACGGGAGATCATGTATTCGTGAGCGATCTGGTCGAGTTGTGCGGTGGTAACGCCCGGTGCGACCGCGGCGCCTACCGCTTCAACAGCACCGGCTGCGATCTTGCCAGACTCACGGATGCGGTCAATCGCTTCTGCACTGTAGACATCAGACCCGGTGAACGGGCGTGGTGCCTTCTTGCCGACATACTCCGGACGGGTTATTGACGACGGAACTGCGAGTGGGGGTGGGATTACTCCCGGAACGAGGTGACCAGATTTATTCCGAGGCATCTGACCAGTCTACCGGCGTAGCCTTGTGCTTAACGAAGGGACTAGACCATGACGCAATGGTGGTACAACCACAAGACCGGTGAAGTCGAAGAGGGCCCACAATCTCTCGGGGTAGATCGGGACGGTCCGTTTGATAGCCGTGAGAGCGCTGAGCGCGCACCCCAAATCATCGCCGAACGAGCTCGCAAGTGGGCCGAAGAGGAAAAGGCAGACTAAGTCGTGTCCGCGCTGTTCTACAGCGGGGCGCTCTAATAGGAGTGTTCCGCTGTGGGATAGATTCCTGCTTCGACTTCAGCGCGATACTCAGAGACGGCACCGGAAAGTGTCGAACGCAGATCGGCGTACTGCTTCACAAATTTAGGGATGCGGCCCTTCGTGAGTCCCGCCCAGTCCGTCCAGACGAGCAACTGCCCGTCAACGTGGGGGCCGGCGCCAACACCGATCGTGGGGATCCTGAGCGCTTCGGTGATCTTGGCGGCAGCATCCGCAGGAACCATTTCAAGCACAACAGCGAATGCACCGGCCTCTTGAACCGCGAGTGCATCCTCAAGCAACTGTTCGAAACCTTCGCCTCGCCCTTGAATGACGTGCCCGCCGAGGCCGTGTTCACTCTGCGGGGTGAAGCCGATGTGCGCCATGAGAGGGATGCCGGAGTCGACAATTCGACGGATCTGTTCGGCACTGCGAACTCCGCCTTCAAGCTTCACGGCGTGAGCGCCCGTCTCTTTCATGAACCGGAACGCGGTGTGGAGGGCTTCATCCGGGCCAGTCTCGTAGGAGCCGAATGGGAGATCCGCAACGACAAAAGCGCGGGTAACAGCGCCTGCTACCGCCCGCGTGAGCGGAATGAGGTCATCGATGCTGACCGGCAAAGTTGTGTCATAGCCGTAAACGTTGTTACCTGCGGAGTCCCCGACTAGCAGAAAGTCGATGCCGGACTCGTCAAAAATGCCAGCAGTTAGTTGGTCATAGCTGGTTAGTCCAACGATCTTGATGCCATTCTCTTTTGCCGTCTGAAAATGGCGAGTGCGGACACGTTTCAGGTTGGCTTGCGCGGCAGCTGCTGCAGGGTCAGTCATACGGGTAAGTCTAACGACACCGCAGCAGCCGATGATTGGGTCGCGCGGCGGCGATTGCGCTGCAATGCCGCTTCAGAGCAAGTAGCCTAAGGAAGGCACAATCGACGTCGCGGTTTCGCGACACGGCACGGATCGAGGGACTCAATGTCAATGGACAAGCAGCGCGACTTCGTTCTTCGTACGATCGAAGAACGTGGAATCAAGTTCGTTCGTCTCTGGTTTACGGATGTCGTCGGAACCCTCAAGAGCGTTGCTGTTGCTCCTGCCGAAATCGAGGGCGCGTTTGCCGAAGGATTGGGCTTTGATGGTTCAGCGATTGAAGGTTTTACCCGCGCTTACGAAGCAGACATGCTTGCGCATCCAGACCCCACAACTTTCCAGATTCTGCCGTGGCGTGGCGAGATTGATCCCACAGCACGCATGTTCTGTGACATCACAACGCCAGATGGCCAGCCTGCAGCTTCTGACCCCCGCAATGTTCTGAAGCGCACACTCGAAAAAGCTGCGGATCGCGGCTTTACTTTCTACACACATCCTGAGATCGAGTTCTACCTCCTCAAGTCGAGCAAGCTGAAGAACGGTAAGCCGCAGCCCGTCGATTCAGCCGGCTTCTTTGACAACGTTCCTGGCGGAACAGCACACGATTTCCGTCGCCGTTCTGTGCGGATGCTCGAAGACCTGGGCATTTCGGTTGAGTTCAGCCACCACGAGTCTGGTCCTGGCCAGAACGAAATCGATCTTCGCTACGCAGATGCGCTGACGACGGCTGACAACATCATGACGTTCCGCACGGTGATCAAAGAGGTCGCAATCGAGCAGGGCGTTTATGCAACGTTCATGCCGAAACCGATGTCCGACCAGCCAGGTTCTGGCATGCATACCCACATGTCGCTCTTCGAAGGCGACCAGAATGCGTTCTACGACGCGAGCGGTCACTACCAGCTTTCCAAGGTCGGGCGGCAATTCATGGCTGGCGTTCTCAAGCATGCACCCGAAATTACAGCGGTCACGAACCAGTTCGTCAACTCCTACAAGCGGCTCTGGGGTGGCGACGAGGCGCCGAGCTTCGTAACGTGGGGCCACAACAACCGTTCTGCACTCGTCCGGGTTCCGCTGTACAAGCCAGGCAAGGGCCAGAGCGCTCGCATCGAATACCGTGCCCTCGATTCTGCAGCGAACCCGTACTTGGCATACTCGCTTTTGCTCGCTGCTGGGCTCAAAGGCATCGAAGAAGGCTACGAATTACCTCTAGAAGCTGAAGACGCCGTCGGTGACCTTTCCGAGCACGAGCGCCGGGCTCTCGGCTACGAGCAGTTGCCCTCGAATCTCAATGATGCTCTCGCGATCATGGAGAGTTCCGAGCTCGTCGCTGAAACGCTGGGGGAGCAGGTCTTCAATTTCGTTCTCCTCAACAAGCGACGCGAATGGAAGGCATACGGCGCTCAGGTGACTCCCTATGAGCTGGAGAGCAACCTAGAGATTCTCTAGAGGACGCCGACGTCTCATGTCTAAGTCTCCCTATACTCTGACCGAACTCGCCAAGCTGGGTTTCCTAGAACTGAGCGAAGCGCGTGAGCGGCTTCTTGCTCTCGATCGTCCTGAAGTTCCGCAACTTTTCGCGCGAGCGGCAGATCCCGATCAGGCGTTACGGCTGCTGTTATCGCTCTCCGAAACGGCACCAGAAAAGCTTGAACTCATCCTCGAAGACGCTGCCGCTGCGGTGCGTCTTGTGCAGATCTTGGGTGCGTCATCCGGGTTGGGCGATTTCTTTGTCCGCCATCCTCAAGAATTGGATGCTCTTTGCTCGCCTATCGAGGGCCCGCCAACGCCAGAAGAATACGTGGCGAAGCTGGCTGAGGCGACGGTGGGGCTTGACGGCGAAGACGCGTGGGTCGCATTGCGAATCCGCTACCGGAGCGAACTGGCCAAGCTAACGGGGTGGGATTTAGCGCAGGAAGATCCCCTTGCTGCTGTGGACCGTGTGGCGATGGCACTGGCGGATCTCGCGGGGGCAGCGCTAGAAGAATCGCTAAACATTGCTCGCCGCACAGTCAATTTTCCCGCATCTGATATCGCGGGCACTCGGGTCGCAATTATCGGAATGGGGAAAGCCGGCGCCCGCGAACTCAATTATGTGTCGGATGTCGACGTCATTTTTGTCACCGAGCCGGATGGCATCGAGGCGAACCGTGCTGTCGACATCGCAACGAGCCTTGCTGTTCAGACGATGCGCGGAATCAATGACCTCACCCTTGAACCCGGGCTGTGGGAAGTCGACGCCAATCTCCGACCAGAGGGCAAAGACGGTGCGCTGGTTCGTACGTTGGAATCGCATCTTGCCTACTACGAACGCTGGGCAGACAGTTGGGAGTTTCAAGCACTCCTCAAGGCCCGACCGATTGCGGGCGATCAGGACCTCGGCGAACGCTACGTTGCCGGAGTTGCGCCGATGGTGTGGTCGAGTGCATCCCGCGAGAACTTTGTTGCGTCGGTCCAGCGGATGCGGGAGCGGGTAACAGAGAACATCCCGCCAGAAGAACGCGACGTGCAACTCAAACTGGGCCCCGGTGGCTTGCGTGATATTGAATTCACTGTTCAATTGCTGCAACTTGTGCACGGACAAAACGACGAAGAAGTGCGTCAAACTTCGAGTCTGCGGGCACTCATCGCTCTAGCGGAGCAGGGCTATATCGGCCGTACTGAGGCGGGCGAGTTTGCGCGTGATTACCGGTTCCTCCGCCTATTGGAGCATCGCATCCAGTTGTCACGACTGCGGCGCACTCACCTGATGCCGCGCGATCCTGATGATCTGCGCGTCTTGGCTCGCGCTACTGGTGTTGCTAAGAGTGCAAGTGATCTGACCGAGCAGTGGCAGCGGACCAAGATTGCGGTTCGTCGTTTGCACGAGCGCCTGTTCTATCGCCCGCTCCTTTCAGCTGTCGCCGCTCTTCCAGAAGAAGGGCTCGCGCTGTCTAGCGATCAGGCGTCGGCGCGACTTGCTGCTATCGGCTTCCTCGATCCGAAAGGTGCTCTTGCCCATATTGCGGCACTCACCGGGGGAGTCAGCCGCCGAGCGACTGTGCAAAAGACACTTCTTCCCGTCATGTTGCAATGGTTCGCTGACGGAGCGGACCCCGACTATGGGCTTTTGGCTTTTCGACGACTCAGCGAGGCTCTCGGAGAGGCGTACTGGTTCCTGCGGATGCTGCGAGACTCCTCAGGGGCAGCGGAGCGGCTCACCCAAGTGCTCTCCTCATCGAAGTATGTCGGTGGGCTTTTTGAGAGGATTCCCGAGGCGGCCGCCTGGTTGGAATCCGAGAAGGAGCTTCGCCCCCGATCGGCGGACGTCTTGCGGGATGAGGCACGAGCAATCGTCGCGCGTCATCGCGGTGACGAGGATGCCGCGGCTGTCGCGCTGCGCACTGCGAGGCGACGTGAGGTGTTACGTCTCGCACTTGGCTCGATCCTCGGAGTTATTTCTATTCAGGAGTTGGGCCGTGGTCTCAGTGATGTGACCACAACAATCCTCGAGGGCGCGTTGGCGGTGCTCCGGCCCGAGCCCGACGGCATAGAGTTCGGCGTAATTGCGATGGGGCGCTACGGCGGTGCGGAGTCTGGCTTCGGCTCAGATACCGACGTGATGTACGTCTACCGAGCAACGGATGCCGAGAGTGAAGTTGCCGCCAAACGAGCGGAAGCTCTCGCTAAGGGGCTCAAACGCATCACGGAAGATGTGAAGTTGCCGCTCGACTTGGATCTCGACTTGCGGCCAGAGGGGAAGAACGGCGCAGTAGTGCGCTCATTGGACTCCTATCAGGCCTACTACGAGCGTTGGTCACTCACGTGGGAAGCACAGGCGTTGTTGCGTGCGCGCGGCGTAGCGGGCGATCTGGGGCTGCTAAACGACTTTGAAACCTTGGCTAATGGTGTTCGCTATCCGAAAGCGATTTCTCCCCAAGATGTACGCGAAGTGAAGCGGATCAAAGCCAGAGTCGAGTCCGAACGACTTCCGCAAGCTGCTGACCCCTCGCGACACCTCAAACTGGGACGCGGGTCGATTAGCGATGTCGAGTGGTTTGTCCAGTTGCTTCAACTCCAGCACGGCGCACGGGTGCCGGGGCTCCGCACGACGTCAACTTTGGATGCACTTGACGCTGCTGTGGCAGAAAAACTCGTCATTGCCTCTGATGCTGCCCGGTTGCGTGAAGCGTGGATTTTGGCTTCGCGCGCACGCTCCGCAATCACCCTGTGGACGTCAAAGTCTGCCGACGTGCTTCCTAATGATCGGCTCCAGCTAGAGGGTATAGCCCGAATGCTGGAGTACCCACCTGGCTCTGCTACCAAACTCGAAGAAGACTACCTTCGTGCAACCCGCCGAGCTCGACGGGTCTTCGAGCGACGCTTCTATGGTGTCGCGAATACCGTCCGCCGCTAGCCGGGTTAACGCAAATCGGGCCGCACCCCGAAAGGTGCGACCCGATTATGTGCTGTGTTAGCGCTTAGACGCCGAAGTACAGTTCGTACTCGTACGGGTGCGGGCGCTGTGCGAATGGGAGCAGTTCGTTCGTACGCTTGTAGTCGATCCAGGTCTCAATGAGGTCCTTGGTGAAGACGTTTCCTTCCATGAGGAACTCGTGGTCACCTTCGAGAGCTACGAGAGCTTCTTCAAGAGAGGCAGGAACCTGAGGAATCAGGCGTGCTTCCTCGGGAGGCAATTCGTAGAGGTCCTTGTCGACTGGCTCGTGCGGCTCAATTTTGTTCTTGATGCCGTCAAGGCCAGCCATGAGCTGGGCAGCGAACGCGAGGTAGGGGTTACCTGATGCGTCGGGTGCGCGGAACTCGATGCGCTTTGCCTTGGGGTTCGTTCCGGTAATCGGAATACGGATGGAAGCCGAACGGTTTCCGGCCGAGTACACGAGGTTCACGGGAGCTTCGAATCCTGGGATCAAACGACGGTACGAGTTGACGGTCGGGTTGGTGAATGCGAGCACCGCTGGTGCGTGCTTGAGCAGTCCACCGATGTACCAACGAGCCACGTCGCTGAGTCCGCCATAGCCCTTTTCGTCATAGAACAACGGAGTTCCGTCGTTCCACAGCGACTGGTGCGTGTGCATTCCCGAACCGTTGTCGCCAAAGAGCGGCTTCGGCATGAACGTTGCAGTCTTGCCCCATTCGTTCGCCGTGTTCTTGACGATGTACTTGAACTTGAGGATGTCGTCGCCAGCGTGAACCAGAGTGTCGAACTTGTAGTTGATCTCACCCTGCCCTGCCGTGCCGACCTCGTGGTGGCTGCGTTCGACGTCGAGTCCGACATCGATGAGCTTGACGACGATGTCGTCGCGCAAGTCAGCGTGCTGGTCGACGGGGGAGACGGGGAAGTAGCCGCCCTTGAATGGCGTTTTGTTTGCGAGGTTTCCGCCTTCTTCCGTGCGTCCGCTGTTCCAAGCACCTTCGCTGGAGTCAACTTCGTAGAAGCTCTTGTTGGCGCTTACTTCGTAGCGAACATCGTCGAAGATGTAGAACTCTGCCTCGGAGGCGAAGAAAGCAGTGTCGGCGATTCCTGTCGACGTGAGGTACTTCTCAGCCTTCTTGGCTACCTGGCGCGGGTCGCGAGGGTAAATCTCACCATTGCGCGGGTTGTAGATGTCGAAAATGATGATGAGGGTGCGCTCGACACGGAACGGGTCAACGTATGCGGTGGTGACGTCGGGGATGAGCTGGAGGTCTGATTCGTGGATCGACTGGAAACCGCGGATTGATGAACCATCAAAGAGCTGGCCTACGGTGAAGAAGTCTTCGTCGACGGTGGCAGCAGGAATGTTGAAGTGCTGCTGGATTCCGGGCAGATCGGTAAACCGGATGTCGAGAAACTTCACGTCTGTGTCCTTGATAAATGCAAGAACCTCAGACGAATTGGAAAACTTCGGATGAGACATTGAGTGGAACTCCAAGGTGTTCATTGGCGATCGGCTGTCGTTACAACCACCTCTTAGGGTACAGAACCCGAGTTTCACAATCATCACCGAATTGTTTCGGGCGTGTTACATGAGAGGTATTGGTTAGGCTGAGGCAGTGAATCAGCAGCAAAACTCTAACGATCAGTGGCCGGGCAAGCGAATCGGACTCCCTGCCGAGGGCCCACGTTCGATTGTGCGACTCGGCCGTCGCCTTGTCGCCTTGGCGATCGACTGGGGTTTTGCCGTCGTTGTATCGATTGCCTTTTTTGATTATGACGCGTTCGCGACCCTTGCTGTTTTCGTGACAGCCGAGATCGTCTTGCTCATCACAGCGAATGGCAGCTTCGGGCACCTCATTATGGGGATGCGAGTGGTGCCCCTTGCCGGAGGCTACCTCGGTGTCTGGCGTCCCATTGTGAGAACGCTCCTCATGGCCATTGTGATCCCGGCGGTGATTTGGGACATCGATCAGCGAGGCATGCACGATCGACTAGCAGGGACTCTACTCGTTCGTCGCTAGCCCGGCAGGTCTGCGCAAGCAGCACACTCCTGCACGTGGCGCGAGAAGTGCTAAGCGCGTTGTGAGCGCTGCGCGCGGGCTTTCATCGGATCGATTCCCTTGGGAATGGGCAGCCCATTCTTGTCGAGGGACGTAAGACGATTCGAAATCGCGAGTATTTCTGGCTTGCGGAGAACGCTCTTGAGTCGACCGAGGGCGGGGGCAAGTTTGTGAAGCGGCACCGACTCAGCGTCAGGGCCGACATAAATGAAATGGACGGGAACGTTGGGCAAGAAGCGAACAAGCTTGCGACGTTCGTCTTCAAGCATCTTTTGCGTGCGGCTTCGCGGGCCTTCGCCGATTAGTGCGACGCCACCCTTGCCGACCGCACGATAGACAGCATCCTGGGTCTTGGGGCTAATCGCGACCGGCATTTCGCTCGCGGTCCAGCCGCGGCGAAGAGAACTCTTCAAAACGGCGCCAACTGCACCGGGCTCGCCAGCGATCTGCGAGTAGGCAGCGCGTTCGGCGCGACGACCGAGAACGATGAGGAAGGCGAGGAGTCCAGCCATAGCGCCAGCAATGATATAGAGGACGAAGCCGAGTACGTTGTCTGCAGAGAGCAGGAACGCAAGGGCGAGTCCGACGACTATCGGCAGCAGGAATGCGAGCAAGAAGAACCATACTGCGAGGTTGTCGTACCGCCTCGTCATCTGGAAGACCTGATACATCTGCTTGATGCGGCCTGGTTCTTTTGGAGCCTTTGTCGTCTTTTCTCTGCGTGCCATGCTTCTAGGATACGGCCTAGAGCGCGTTCCGGAATTCCGGATCTGAGCTCTCGCCGCAATCGGATCGTTCTCAAAGGAGAGGCGCGCCCACCTCGCCCCAACGGGTAGGGGTAATGGACGGTTTTCCCCAGCTCGCCTCTCGTCCCCAGTGCCCCCGGAATTCTCCGCAAAGAATGGTTCCGTGACTGATGACGTTGTGGCTGGCTATAGGAGTGTTCGGGTTCTGGAAGAGAACGCTCGGGCACGCCTTGTTCTTGCCCACGCTCGACGGCGGAAGCGGATATCCGCACAAGATCAGCACTCTGTAACTCCGCAATCATCTGCGGAAAGCTGGCCTGAAATTCGATCTCTCAAACAATTCCCGAAGACCACGACGAGCACGCAAATACTTAATGAGATCCACTGTCTCTCTCTGGCTAGTGGTCGTCACGTTCCCGATATCGACGATGTGGCTGCGTCCGCGGACGACGAGCCGATTCTGGTCGTGCGATGGGGCGGAGGCGTTTCGCTCCGAAAGATTCTGCGCGATCGCGACTCGTTGCGTCCAGGCGAGGCGATCACGATCGTTGCACCGCTCCTGACGTCACTCGGCCGTGCGCATCGATCGGGTGTCGCGATCGTCGCAATAAATCTGGATGCCGTCCAATTTGATGAGACGGGGTGCCCATTCTTTACTGATTTCAGTTTCGCGCAGCTTCATACCGCACCGCGAACACCTCACGAGCTCCAGATTAACTGTGCTTTCACCGATGATCGTCGATTGTTGGCACAGCTCGCTCGAAGCGTTCTCGCCGCTGTGCGCGGTGATCGAGACGGGCAGCGTGCGGTGTGCGAGCTCGATGATTGGCTCGCTGACGATGCTCACTTCGATGAACCCAACTGGGATCACCACCTAGAGAGGCAACTGTTCAGCATTGGCGCTCCTGAGCCGCTGCGGCTCAACAGCGATGCCCCCCAGTCCGCCGCTGAGGAACCGACCGCCCTCCGCGTGAGTGCTGTCGTCGATCGTGCGGTGCACACTGAGAGCGAAGCCAGTTCCGTTCTTGCTCTACCGCCGTGGCTCGACCTTGACCTCACGCAGGTGCTTGAGTTAGTGCGCCGGCGGAGCGCGGCGGGGATTCGTGCGGCATCTGCGTGGTGCAGGCCCGTTCGCAAGCGAACGTGGCTGTTCGCGACTGCTGGCCTACTCTGTGTGTTGCTCGCTGGCGTGGTCCTCGCCGTCGATGCAACCGATGAGGGCGAGGCTGCAGTGCAGGCGAATCGACTCTCCGGTCCGGTGGAGGAAGAACCAACTGAAATCACTGAGGAAACGGTCGATGCGCCGGTATCGGTGGCGCTGCTCGGGGGTGAGGCCGCGGATGCATTGCCTGTGTTGTTGAAGGCCAGGTCAGAATGTCTTCGAGACCTCTCCACGGTGTGTCTTGAGTCTGTTTCTCTTGTCGGCACCCCGTCGTATGCGAGCGATGTCGCGCTGGTCAACGCCGTACTCGCTGGCGGTGAGTTCCCGACTGCGTCGCTTTTCGCTATCGAGAAAAGTGTGGAAGTTCAACAACTTGGGGATAGCGTCCTTTTTGAGTTCGCGACAGCGGATACAAGCAAACCGGCCTCGATCCTTCTGGTGAAGGGCGAGGCCGGTTGGCGAATAAGAAGCTACACGCTTGCTCAGTAGTGCGTAGTTATCTAGATTCCGAGCTTGTCGGCGAAATCGCCACCCTCGAGACGGTTCTTCATGTCAACGAGGAAACGAGCTGCGTCGGCGCCATCTACGATGCGGTGATCGTAGCTGAGAGCCAAGTAGACCATCGAGCGGATGCCGATTGAGTCACCGTTAGCGTCGCTGATGACAACGGGCTTCTTCGTGACGATTCCGGTGCCGAGGATGGCGGATTGCGGGAGGAACACAATCGGAGTGTCGAAGAGTGCGCCGCGCGAACCTGTGTTAGTTAGCGTAAACGTTCCTCCAGAAAGCTCGTCGGGCGTGAGCTTGTTGTCGCGGGTTCGCTTGGCGAGATCGGCGATCTCTCCAGCGAGTCCTGCAAGGTCAAGCGATGCCGCGTCGCGGATGACCGGTGTGAGGAGCCCACGCTCGGTGTCGACAGCAATGCTGATGTTTTCCTGCGCAGGGTACACGATCGAGTTGCCTTCGATTGTCGCGTTGATAATCGGGTTCGACGTGAGTGCTTCAGCTGCCGCAAGGGCAAAGAATGGCAAGAACGAAAGCTTCGTTCCGGTCTTCTCTAGGAACTTGTCCTTGACCGAAGTGCGGAAGTTGGCCACTGCGGTGACATCGACCTCAACCACCGAGGTGAGTTGCGCGGAGGACTGCATCGAAATGACGGCACGCTCAGCGATGACCTTGCGCAAGCGAGACATCGGTACTGTCGTTCCGCGCAACGGTGAAACTTCGCGAGCAGCGGGTGCACTTGCAGCAGCCGCGGGCGCTTCTACGTTAGCGGCCTTTTCGCTTGCTTCGAGAACATCCTGCTTACGAATTCGACCACCAACACCGGTACCGGTGATTGTGCTCAAGTCAACACCACGCTCATTAGCTAGCTTGCGCACGAGGGGAGTGAGGTACCCGGCCTGCGAGTCATCAGCGTCGGAGTCATCAGCCTCGGAATCGTCAGCGTCAGAGTCATCAGTCTTAGTGTCGCTGTTGGACTCGACACTAGCTTCTGCTGCAGCGTGAGCCGGAGCTTCAGCAGCAGGCGCAGCCTCAGTAGCTGCAGCCTCAGTCGCCTGAGTTTCCTCGGCAGGAGCCTGCTCAGCGGCAGGAGCTTCCTCAGCGGGGGCTTGCTCGGAAGCCGGAGCTTCAGCGGAAGGCGCCGCAGCCGGAGTTGGCTCGGGCTCAGCCGCAGCAGGTGTCGCTTCGGGCTGTTCTTGAGCTGGTGCTTCTTGAGCTGGTGCTTCAGCAGCGGGCGCAGCTTCAGCAGCGGGCGCAGCCTCGGTAGCGGCCTCAGCAGCCGGGGCGGTCGCCTCAGCTTCAGCGGCGGCGGGTTCGGCGGCGGGAGCAGCATCAGAGCCGCCAGATCCGTCACCGATTCGTACCAGTGCAGTGCCCACTTCTACTGTTTCGTCTTCGGCGACCAGGATCTCTTCGATGACGCCGGCGACAGGAGAAGGAATCTCCGTGTCGACCTTGTCAGTTGAGACCTCGAGTAGGGGCTCATCGACCTCTACGCTATCGCCGACTTGCTTAAGCCAGCGGGTCACCGTGCCCTCGGTGACACTCTCGCCGAGTGCCGGAAGGTTAACGGATTCGCTCATCAGTACTGCTCCTTTGTGATGCTTGTCATCAATAGCTTAGTTCCGTGGTTGAGGCGGAGCCTATACCGCGTGAAGCGGTTTACCGGCCAGAGCGAGGAATGCCTCGCCGAGGGCCTCGTTTTGGGTGGGGTGTGCGTGAAGCAGCGGCGTAATGTCCTCTGGATGCGCTTCCCAGTTGACGATGAGCTGTGCTTCACCAATCAGTTCGCCTACTCGTGCACCAATCATGTGGACGCCGATGACGGGCCCGTCGACTACCCGAACTACCTTGATCGATCCAGCAGTACCGATGATGGCGCTCTTGCCGTTTCCGCCAAGGTTGTAGTCGTAAGCCTTGACGTTGTCCGCGCCGTGAAGCTCAATGGCCTTCGTTTCGCTGAGACCTATGGAGGCAACTTCAGGGTCGCTGTACGTGACCTTGGGGATGTTGAGGTCGTCGATAACGATCGGCTTGAGGCCAGCGATTTCTTCGACAACGAAGATTCCTTGCTGGAACCCGCGGTGTGCGAGCTGGAGGCCAGGAACAATGTCGCCTACGGCGTAGATGCCGGGAACGTTGGTTGCGAGTCGGTCATTGGTTAGCACGAAGCCGCGATCCATTTCGATGCCAACTTCTTCGAAGCCAAGCCCGGCAGTGGATGGTCCACGCCCGACAGCAACCAGAAGAAGCTCCGCCTCGACAGTCTCACCGTTCTCCAGCGTGACAACGACACCGTCATCGTTCTGCTCAACGCTCTTGAAGCGCACACCGGTGTGGAAGTTGATTCCGCGACGGCGGAACGCACGTTCGAACTGCTTGCTGACGGATTCGTCCTCATTGGGAACGAGGTGAGGGAGACCTTCGATGATCGTCACGTCGGCGCCCCAGCTCTTCCACACGCTAGAGAATTCGACACCGATGACGCCGCCGCCGAGAACGGCAACCTTCTTCGGAACGAAGTCGAGTTCAAGAGCCTGTTCGGAGGTGATTACTCGACCGCCGATTTCGAGACCGGGAAGCGAGCGAGAGTAGGAACCTGTGGCAAGAACTACATTCTTGCCAACTACGGTGTCTTCACCGACCTGGACGGTATTGGGCGCGACAAGCTTGCCCTCGCCCTCGATGACGGTGATTCCGCGCATCTTGATGAGTCCCTGAAGGCCCTTGTACTTGCTGGCAACGATGTCCTGGCGGTACTTCGTTACCCCCGCGATGTCAATGCCTTCAAGGGTGGTGTTTACGCCGTACTTAGCCGCTTCCCGAGTAACGTCAGCAACTTCTGCCGAGTGGAGAAGCGCCTTCGTCGGAATGCAGCCGACGTGGAGACACGTGCCGCCGAGCTTGCCCTTCTCGATCAAGCCAACGGTCATGCCCAGTTCGGAGGCGCGCAACGCGGCTGCGTAGCCACCGCTTCCTCCACCAAGAACGACAAGGTCAAAATTGTGCTCAGCCAATACAGCAGCTCCTCTGTAAGGAAATTTGTTCGACGGTACGCAGAGTGTGTTCACGGTGCGACCGGATGGTGCGGAAAGTACCCGCGTAAAAACCTTACTACGGTCGAGAAAATTCCTCGGCCAGTTCGATGAGCGTTCTTACACCGATTCCGGTTGCGCCCTTGCCGATGTAACCCCAGCCAGTGGCGCGATTATCGGAAGGCCCGGCAATATCGATGTGCGCCCACGGGATAGTTTCGGTGCTGTCAGCGCGCTTGCCAACGAAGTCCTTAAGGAAAGCGGCAGCGATCAGCATGCCTCCCGCCGAGTTCCCCGCCTTTATGTTGGCGATGTCCGCAATGTCCGAGGCAAGCATCGGGCGCAGTTCTGGGCTGATCGGCATTGGCCAGAAAGGCTCTCCGACTCGATCAGCAACCGCAACTACCTGACCTACGAGTTCCTTGTCGCCCATTGTCCCCGCATAGCGATTTCCGAGGGCGACAACCGCCGCGCCGGTGAGCGTCGCGATATCGACAATGGCATCGGGGTTCTCTTCGCTGGCGGCGACGAGGCCATCGGCCATGACCAGGCGGCCCTCAGCATCCGTGTTGAGGACTTCAACGGTCTTACCGCCGCGAATGGTCAGTACATCGTTGGGGCGGATAGCGGTGCCAGATGGCATGTTTTCCGCAAGGCAGAGCCACGCAGTAAGGCGAACCTTGGTGCCGAGTTTCGCGCACGCTTCGACTACAGCCATGACGGTTGCTGCGCCACTCATGTCGAACTTCATGCCGATCATGCCGAGTCCTGGTTTGAGTGATAGCCCGCCGGAATCAAACGTGATTCCTTTACCAACCAGTGCAAGGTGCTTGGTGGCGCCTGCCGGGTTGTAGCTGAGCTTCACCAGTCGGGGTCCGCGGCTCGATCCTTGACCTACACCGAGGATGCCGCCATATCCGCCATCTTCGAGTTCTTTCTCGGCAAGGATTTCTACCTCGATATTATCGAGATCGGCCAGCGCACTTGCGCGTTCAGCGAAGGTAGCGGGGTAGAGCTCACCGGGAGCTTGATTGACAAGGTCGCGGGTCACGTGGGTGGCATGGGCGATGATGAGCGCGCGCTCTACTAACGCAGGGTCGTCTGCCGGGCTTACTACCGTGATCGTGGCGGCAAGGCTCTTTGCGGCATCGGGTGCAGTTGACCGGTAGACGTCGTAGGAGTATGCGCCGATCGCTGCGCCTTCTAGGGCCGCGAGCGTGTCCTCAGATGATTCGATACCTAAGGCGAGAGAAATGTGCGCAGCACCCTTCAACTGGCGAGCAGCGGAGCCAGCGGCGTAGCGCACAACCTCGGCGGTAACTTCCTTGTCTCCGAGGCCGATGAAGGCAACTGCTGGTGCTGAGATTCCGGAAGCGGGGATGCGGTAAAGCTCATCCTGAGCGCCAGTCGCGCCGATGATCTTCAGCGCGTCAGCAAAAGGCGCAAGCGCGGCAGAACTGTCGACCAATTGCGGTCCAGATTCCGTCTTTACCACCCCAATTACGAGTACATCGGATTCAATTTCAGAGGCGGGCGCGGTGGACAAATGCAAAGTAGCAACGGTCATACCCTCATGATATCCAGCATCCGGCTGCGTGTTCGCTAGCAGCTTGATGTTGTGGGCCGTAATCCTCAGGATGCAGGCGCCCACGCGATTAGAGTTGAATCATGCGAGATCCGGCAGGCCTATACGACATCGTCACCGATGTTGCTGCAGTGCCCCGCGGCCTCCCACTGGTAGCGGGTCTTACGGGCTTTGCTGATGCTGGCGGGGCTGTCAGTCAGCTCAGCCAATACCTACTCGATACGCTCGAACGCACGGTGGTTGCATCATTCGACAATGACACCCTTCTTGACTACCGGGCGCGACGACCGACGATCTATTTCGATCAAGACCACTTGAGTGATTACCGTCCGGCCAAGCTTGAGCTGTATCTCGCCAAGGACGAGCTAGGGCAACCCTTCTTGTTGCTTACGGGGTACGAACCAGATTTTCAGTGGGAACGATTCTCGGCTGCAGTCCTCCGCCTTGTTGAGAAATTCGACGTAGCGTCAACCACTTGGGTTCACGCTATTCCCATGCCGGTTCCGCACACGAGAGGTATCGGCGTTACCGTCAGCGGCAATCGCACTGAGCTGATTGACGCACTTTCCGTCTGGAAGCCTCACACGCAGGTCCCGGCAAACGCCATGCACCTCATTGAGTTCCGCTTGCAAGAGCTCGGGCATCCGACCGCAGGTTTCGTCTTACTCATTCCGCACTACTTGGCCGATACCGAATGGCCGACCGCCGCTGTTACCGCGCTAGAAAGCGTGAGCGCGGCGACTGGCTTGATTTTTCCCACCGATCGACTGCGTGAAGATGGCCGGGAATTTTTGGCCAAGATCGATAGCCAAGTCGAGAGCAATCAAGAACTCGCGCGCCTCGTCGGCACTTTAGAAGAGCGTCACGACAATTACATGGAAGAAAATCCGATGCGGTCGCCACTGACCGATGAGGATGGCGAATTGCCGTCGGCCGATGAAATCGCCGCAGAACTGCAAAAGTTCCTCGCCATCAAGCGCGCGGGCGATGACAATAGCAACCCGGGACTCCCTCTTTAGCTCTGGTGTGTAACCGCCCAAAAGCGTGGCATACTAGAAGTAAGACCCGTTCTTGTTCTGGGACTTTTGTGCAGTGCACAAAAGGTTCAGATACTTGACATGGGTCTTAGTACTGCCCGAAAACCTCGGAAAGGTGTTCACATGGCGACCCGAACCAAGACTGCGGAGTCCGTAACCGCATCGAAGAAGGCTCCTGCTAAGACAGCAGCGAGCACGAAAGCCGCCGCAGCGGCCGACGAGGCGACCACATCTGTTGATGGCGTGGAGACTGCCGCCAAGAAGCCAGCAACCAAGAAGGCGACGACGACGAAGTCGGCCGCCGAATCGGCAACGGCAAAGAAGGCTGCAGCAGTGAAAAAGCCAGCCACAGCTAAGGCGCCGGCCAAGGCGAAAGCCCCGGCCAAGGCGAAAGCCCCGGCCAAGGCCCGTAAAGCTGCCGCTTCGACCGTCGAAATTGTTGAGGCTGATGGTAACGAGGAGCCGAAAGACGACGACCAAGAAGAGAAGTCGACGAGCAAAGACGAAGCGCTGCCCACTGGTGCGCTCGTACTCTCGCTCGTTGATGATGAAGATGACGTTCCGGTTTACTCGGCTGCGATCACCGGAGCAACTGCTGACCCCGTCAAGGACTACCTGAAGCAGATCGGTAAAGTTGCTCTGCTCAACGCGGCTCAAGAAGTTGAGCTCGCGATGCGTATCGAAGCGGGACTTTTCGCTGAAGACAAGCTCGCTGCGATGACTCCAGCCGAAGTTCGTTCGACTCTTGGTCGCGAACTTCAGTGGGTTGCCAAAGACGGTCAACGCGCTAAGAGCCACTTGCTTGGAGCCAACCTTCGACTGGTTGTCTCGCTCGCCAAGCGTTATACGGGCCGAGGAATGCAGTTCCTTGACCTCATTCAAGAGGGAAACCTCGGTCTTATCCGTGCTGTTGAGAAGTTCGACTACACCAAGGGCTTCAAGTTCTCGACCTATGCAACGTGGTGGATTCGCCAGGCGATTACCCGGGCGATGGCCGATCAGGCTCGCACGATCCGCATCCCCGTGCACATGGTTGAAGTCATCAACAAGCTTGCCCGCGTTCAGCGCCAGATGCTCCAGGACTTGGGTCGCGAGCCCACTCCGGAAGAGCTTTCGCGCGAACTCGATATGACCCCTGAGAAGGTTGTCGAAGTTCAGAAGTACGGGCGTGAGCCAATTTCGCTCCACACGCCGCTTGGTGAAGACGGCGATAGCGAGTTCGGTGACCTCATCGAGGACACCGAGGCCGTAGTTCCTGCGGATGCCGTTGGATTCACCATGTTGCAGAAGCAACTGGAGAGCCTGCTTGATTCACTTTCCGAGCGCGAAGCTGGAGTAATCCGCATGCGCTTTGGACTCGGCGATGGAATGCCGAAGACTCTCGACCAGATCGGTGACACGTTCGGTGTTACGCGCGAGCGCATCCGACAGATTGAATCCAAGACGATGGCCAAGCTGCGCCACCCGTCACGTTCGCAGTCCCTACGCGACTACCTCGAATAGGCCAACAATGGGTTCTGAAGCGAATGCGGGAAAGAGTCTCACCGTCGAGGTAGATGGAGTTGTTTACGAGCGACTTCCCATCAAGACTCGCTTGGTGGTTCATAATGACGACATAGTTCAGGTTGTCACGGAGTACGCGACAGACGTCGTGCGCGATGGCGACATTCTTTTCGTGACGGAGAAGATCGTCGGAATCACGCAGGGCCGCGCGTACCCAATCTCTGAGGTTGTACCGCGCAAACTTGCGACGACGCTCTCGAAATACGTCACCAAGACCTCTCATGGCATTGGCCTTGGCATGCCCGAGACGATGGAAATGGCGCTTCGGGAGTGTGGAACGCCCCGGATTCTTTTTGCTGCAGCGGTCGCCGCCGTCACGAAGGCTTTTGGCCGCCGTGGTGATTTCTACCGGATTGCTGGTCCGAAGGCTCGCGCCATCGATGGCCCGACAAAGAACACCATCCCGCCGTACGATTCCCACGTCGTGCTCGGCCCGGCTCGGCCCAATGGCGTCGCGAACGATATTGCTCAGGCTCTCGGCGGTTCGATCACGGTGGCAGTCGTCGATATCAACGACTTCGGTGGCAACGTTCTCGGCTCAACAGACAAGAGCACGAACGCGTTAGTACTGCACGTTCTCAAAGATAATCCGCTCGGGCAAGACCACCAGAGCACGCCACTTGGTGTCATCCGTCGCGCTGCAGTTTAGATTCCGGCTGCCGGCGTAACTGCCTCGAACTGTGGCAGCTGCCGAACAAGGTGTGCAACTAGAAGTCGATTACTTCGCGGAACTTGGGCAACAAACCTGTCTTGATTCCGGTCAGGCTCGGTTTCATCTGAAACACGCCAGTGTTGTAATTGCCTTCGATAATTGCCGGACCTGTGGTCGAAATTGCGATGTCCCATCCGACATACGGTATCTGCGGAATGATGCAAGAGACCGTGTCGAGGGTACTCAGTACCTCGTCGTAGAGGGGAACTTTGAACCCGACGATTGGGGTTCCTGTTTGTGGATGAGTAACGAAAGTATTCGCGTACTTATCGAAGGCGCCATAGGGGGCGATGCCAGTTTTTTCGTCGAGAACGGTATACATGCCGCCTCGGCCATAGTTATCGACGTCGGCGCCGTTGCCCATGCGCAGTACCGCCTCAAGGACATGCACATCGGTTCCATCGAAGAAAGTGATCATGCGCAGCGAGTTGACGCTAGTAGGACACAGCGCTGACATACCAGGGTGTTGCTCGATGAACGCTTCCACCAGAAACTGGCGATTGTTCATGAGCTCGCGGTACAAAGCAGGAGCATCAGCTAGTTCTTGACCGGAATGTTTCGCGATTCCGGCACCGCTCATGCTGTCGACCACTTTGACCATGATGGGGTCATGGGAACCGACAAATTCGACAAACTCAGACTCCGTGGCGGTTCTGAGATCTAGCCAATCACGACCAAGCCATTCGTTGAACGTTGTGTTGAACGTTGGTTTGTCGTAGAAGCGTTGTCGAAAGTCACGCTGGTTATATTTGACGACGATCGAGTTTGCATTCCCGCTCGTGATCCACGTGCGTCGTTCGGCGCGACTGAGCACGTTAAATTCGAATTCCTCATAGTCGAGGTAACCCGCTTGATAAACGAGCGAGCACCACACCATGTCGAGCAAAATTTGGATGACCGGAGTGCGGTCGCGCGCGCTAATGGCCCGCGCAACCGCCAACATATTCGAAACGTCCAAAGACTTCAGACGCGACACATAATGCCGGATGCGCTTCACAGTTCTCCTACGAAGGTCACACCGACACGGGGGCCGGTTACGAGCTAGCTAGCGGGCGAAACTAAACGGTGCGTCCAGAGGCCAGACGGCTCGACTCGTCGATCCACCCAAGAGCGGTAGGGAAGAGCTTCTCCTTGAATTTTGCGCCGTGGTGAGCGCAGAAGAGGAGATCGCCACTGGCGAGAGTCGCGCGAATGTATGCCTGCGCGCCACAACTGTCACAGCGATCGAGCGCCGTGAGGGTGTAGTCCATCTCATCGACTGTGGTGTCTTCTGTTGCAATGTTCGACATGGCCTACTCCTTCTTGCTTGCGGTTGTTAATCCGTACGCCTATACAAGCATGCGGACCTGCGGATTGTTCCTATATCGAGGGCATTTCGCTCAGCGCGTATCAGAATCAGTCCATGGCGGTCTCAGTGCGCGATGGGTGTTGATGGGCAGCAATGTCGTGCGGAGAACGTAGTCTTAACGCTGGTCTTCCGTCGTCAAACCCTAGGAGCACATCATGGCGAGCTCTGACTATTCAGCCCGTCACCTTTCAGTACTTGAGGGGCTCGAAGCTGTACGCAAACGTCCCGGTATGTACATCGGTTCCACTGACTCCCGCGGGCTTATGCACTGCCTATGGGAAGTCATCGACAACTCAGTCGACGAGGCGCTCGACGGGCACGGTTCAGAAATCAGCGTGATTCTGCACGCTGACGAGAGCGTTGAAGTGCGAGACCAAGCACGGGGCATCCCCGTCGATATCGAACCTAAGACCGGGCTCTCAGGGGTCGAAGTAGTTTTCACAAAGCTGCACGCCGGAGGCAAGTTTGGTTCGGGCTCGTATGCGGCATCCGGTGGTCTTCACGGTGTCGGCGCCTCGGTCGTCAACGCTCTGTCTGAACGACTCGACGTTGAGGTCGACCGCGACGGCAAGACCTGGGCAATGTCATTCCATCGTGGCGAGCCAGGAACATTCGCGGACACGGGCGCACCTACGCCAGACGCACCATTCACTCCTTTCGTTTCCGGCAGTGAACTTCGCATCGTTGGCAAGGTGCCCAAGGCACGCACCGGTACCCGTGTTCGTTACTGGGCTGACCGCCAGATTTTCACCAAGGGCGCAACATTTCAGTCTGACGGATTGATCGATCGACTTCGCCAAACCGCGTTCCTCGTGCCCAACCTCACGTTGAATGTCACGGACGAGCGCGGTGACGAGCCCCGCCACGAGAGCTTCGCGTTTGAAGGCGGAATCTCAGAGTTCGTTGAACATCTCGCCGTTGATCCGCCCATTACCGACACGTGGCGGCTCACTGGCTCAGGCGGCTTCACTGAGAGCGTGCCCGTCTTGCAGCCAAACGGTCACATGGTTTCTACCGAGGTCTCCCGAGACTGCGTCGTGGATGTCGCTCTCCGTTGGGGCACGGGGTACGACACTGTGGTCAAGAGCTTCGTCAACATCATTGCTACCCCCAAGGGCGGAACGCACCTCGCAGGTTTTGAGCAGAGCTTGCTCAAGTTCTTGCGGGCCGAGACAGAAAAAAATTCACGACGACTGAAGCTGGGCAACGACAAGCTCGACAAAGACGACGTACTTGCTGGTCTGACGGTTGTATTGACAGTGCGATTGCCAGAGCCTCAGTTCGAAGGGCAAACTAAGGAGATCTTGGGAACCCCGGCGGTACGCGCAATCGTCGCGAAGGTTGTTGCCACCGCTCTGGCTGAAAAGTTCTCATCGACGAAGCGCGACGACAAGGCTCAGTCCTCGTTGGTGCTCGACAAGGTCGTTGCTGAAATGAAGTCGCGCATTTCCGCGCGTGCCCATAAAGAGACTCAACGCCGAAAAAATGCGCTCGAGAGCTCGAGCTTGCCGGCGAAACTTGTGGACTGCCGCTCGAGCGATGTTGCCAATAGCGAACTATTTATCGTCGAGGGTGACTCGGCACTTGGCACGGCGAAGCTCGGCCGTGACAGTGAATACCAAGCGTTGCTACCCATCAGAGGCAAGATCCTCAACGTTCAAAAAGCATCGATTAGCGACATGTTGTCGAATGCAGAGTGCGCGTCGATCATTCAAGTTATTGGTGCTGGCTCCGGGCGAAGCTTTGATCTTTCAACAGCCCGCTACGGCAAGGTCATCATCATGGCCGATGCAGATGTCGACGGTGCCCACATTCGTACCTTGCTCCTCACTCTCTTCTTCCGCTACATGCCTGACATGATTCGTGACGGCCGGGTCTACGCCGCGGTCCCACCACTTCACCGGGTAGTCGTGATCAATCCAGGGTCGAAGCCCAATGAGACGATCTACACGTACTCCGAAAAGGAACTCAACGGCGTCTTGGCTGGCCTCAAAAAGTCGGGCAAGCGCTACCAAGATCCCATCCAGCGCTACAAGGGTCTGGGTGAGATGGATGCCGATCAGCTAGCGACGACGACCATGGATCGCAATAACCGGGTGCTGCGTCGCGTGAACATCTCGGATGCCGAACAAGCCGGAACCGTGTTCGAGCTGCTCATGGGCAATGAGGTTGCTCCGCGCAAGGAGTTCATCATCCAGGGTCAGGGTCTCGACCGCGACCGGATCGACATCTAGCGACGGAAGGGCCGCCGCCTACACAGCCGACTGCCCAGCTAGGGAGTCGTTCCAATCGAGCCAATTACGCCGTCAAGAGGTGCCCCTGAGGCATCGCGTTTCACTAGCTCTGTTGGGAGGTGACGTACGACCCCATCGGGCGCTACGGCGGTTGCAGGAGCCGCTCCGACCCATCCAAGGGTGAGCACGTCTTCGCCCTTGAGGAGTGAGTGTGCGCGCACCCCGCCTGTTCCTCGTCCTTTGGCCGGGAACTGGTCGAATTCGCTTACCTTAGCGCGGCCAGGGTCGGTGCCGGCAATCGTTGCGCTCGAACCGGAAACGGTCACGGCTACAGGGGTGGTGCTTGGGTCGATGGAATCGAAGAAGATCACGGCGGCGCTGGACTCCACGCGGATTCCGGCCATTCCTCCAGCCGTGAGTCCTTGGGGGCGCACTGATGACGCCGCAAAGTGAAGCAATTGTGCATTTGAGGTGATGAATGTGAGTTCATCACCGTCTTTGCTGTGTCCCGCTCCGACCAGTTCGTCGCCATCTTTCAGAGCGATGATCTCGAAGTCAGGTTTCGATGGCCACGCGCCGGGGGTGACCCGCTTTACCGTGCCGAGTCGAGTTCCCAACGCGATCGGCTGATCGCTCTCGAGCGAGACGAAAGCCAATACTTTCTCTTTGCCATCGATTGCTAAGTATTCGTTGATCTTGGATCCGGCTCCCAGCTGCACCGAGCTTGATGGAACGTTCGGCAGTTCCATCGCCGTGAATCGAATGAGGCGGCCACGGCTTGTGATTGCGCCGACTTCGGTGCGGCTTGTTGTTGTAACGCGCGAGCGAATCGCATCATGCTGTGATCGACGGGGAGTGGCAAGGACGGTTTCACCCTCGGGTATACCAACGCGGATGACGCGGCCCGTTGTTGACAGCAGAATGACGCACGGCTCGTCCGCTATTTCGAGCACCGGCAAGTTCTTGCGGGCGGCGGAGCGTGAGGTTGTTGCGATCGATGCGGGAGCTTCGGTGAGTAGCGTGCGTCGCGGTGTACCAAATTTCTCAGCGACTTCTTCGAGTTCGTCTGAGACGAGTGCGCGAATCAGTTTTTCGTCTGCCAGTAGGGCTTCAAGGCGCGCAATCTCGGCACGCAACTTGTCGGCCTCTGCCTCGAGTTCGATCCGGCTGAACTTCGTGAGTCGTCGCAAGCGCAGCTCAAGAATGTATTCAGCCTGCAGTTCGCTCAGATCGAAGACATCGCGCAGGCGCGTTCGCGCTTGATCGCTGTCATCACTCTGGCGAATGACTTGAATCACTTCATCGATGTCGACGATCGCGACGAGCAGTCCCTTGACCAGGTGCAAGCGCTCACGGTGCTTGGTTAGACGAAAATTGCTGCGCCGCGTAACCACTTGGAGGCGGTGCTTGAGAAAAACTTCAAGCAGCGCTTTGAGGCCCAAAGTTTGTGGGCGACCGTCAACGAGGGTGACGGCGTTGATGCTGAAGTTGTCTTCTAGGGGAGTGAGGCGATAGAGCTGTTCGAGGACAGCATCCGGGCTGAAGCCCGTTTTGATTCCGATGACAAGGCGAAGACCATGATTTCGGTCAGTGAGGTCGGTAACGTCAGAGATGCCGACGATCTTTTTTGCGTTGACGCCGTCTTTGATCTTTTCGATCACACGCTCGGGGCCAACGAGGTAGGGGAGTTCGGTGACGACGAGCCCCATTTTGCGGGCTGTGATGGATTCGACAGAAACTTTCGCTCGTGTCTTGAACGCTCCTCGGCCGTTCGCGTACGCATCCTTTACACCGGCGAGTCCGATGATTTTTCCCCCGGTCGGCAAGTCTGGACCGGGTACGAACTGCATGAGTTCTTCGAGCGAAGCGTCGGGATTTGACAGCAGGTGGCGTGCGGCTCCCACGACCTCGATGAGGTTGTGCGGTGCCATGTTCGTTGCCATGCCGACAGCGATTCCGCTGGCGCCGTTGACGAGCAGATTGGGGAATGCCGCAGGCAAAACTTCTGGCTGAGTTGTGGAGTTGTCGTAGTTCGGCACGAAGTCGACGACGTCTTCGTCGAGGTTGTCGGTCATTGCGATCGCGGAGGCCTGCAAGCGTGCCTCGGTGTAACGCGGGGCAGCGGGACCATCATCGAGCGAGCCAAAGTTACCGTGGCCGTCAATGAGCGGAACGCGAAGAATAAAGCTTTGGGTCAGTCGAACCATCGCGTCGTAGATTGACGCGTCACCGTGAGGGTGGAGTTTTCCCATGACGTCGCCAACGACGCGGGAGGACTTGACGTGACCCTTTTCGGGGCGCAGCCCCATCTCGCTCATCTGGTACAAAATGCGGCGTTGTACGGGCTTGAGGCCGTCGCGGGCATCGGGAAGAGCGCGCGAATAAATCACGGAGTAGGCGTACTCCAAGAACGACCCCTGCATTTCAGTGGTTACATCGATATCTTCGATGCGTTCGCCGGCAGGGGAGTCTGGGGTGGGTTTTGTGGGAGTAGCCATAGGATTGCCCTAATGTTACCGGCGCTTAACCCAGACTCAGCGAACCTCACCGATGTGTTGTCAAGTTCACTCCAGGCAATCGAAGGTGAGGCTAATCGCTTAAGCTTGCCATCCGTCCGGCACGCGGTAGTTGTGCTCGTCGATGGCCTTGGCGCTCAGAGCTTGAAGGCCCGCGCCGGCCACGCGCGCACTCTCAGTTCTGCGTTCTCAAAAACTTCGGTGATTCAATCAGGATTTCCCACCACAACGGCAGCAGCGCTAGCGAGCCTGACGACTGGCGCTCGAGCTGGCCAGCATGGGTTGGTCGGCTATAGCGCTCTCGATACCGTCAATGACCGGGTGGTCAATCAGCTTTCTGGTTGGGATGCTCGGCTCGACCCTGCCGTATGGCAGCGTGTTCCGACTCTCTTCGAACGCGCTAGCGAGCGCGGACACACGGCAGTGGCGGTTGGGGCGGCTCGCTATCGCGACTCTGGGTTCACTCGAGCCGTACTGCGTGGAGCGAAATACGTCGCGGCAGGTTCTTTAGCTGACCGATTGCGCGCGGCCGTGGCAGTTGCCGGCTCGAGTGATGCGGCATCCCTCACCTACGTTTATGCACCAGAACTTGACATGGCCGGTCACGCTAACGGTTGGCAGTCACCGCAATGGACTCACGCGCTGGAAGCTCTCGATGGGGCTCTCGCCGGTGTTGTTGTGCAGCTTGCTGATGATCAGGGAATGCTCGTTACCGCCGATCACGGCATGGTGGATGTTCCTGCCCACGCTCATGTGCTCTTCGACACTTCGCCAGAGCTCCTTGCTGGCGTGCGTCACGTTGCCGGAGAACCTCGCTGTTTGCAGCTTCATTATGAACCGTCATTGACGACGGATGAACGCACCGAGGTCTTCGATCGTTGGTACGCGGCTGAGAGTCATCGTTCGTGGGTCGTTAGCCGTGACGACGCAATAGCTGCTGGCTGGTTCGGCGATGTCGCCCCTGCAGTCGCACCGCGTATTGGCGACATCATCGTTGCGGCACGCAAGGCAATCGCGTACTACGACTCACGAATTCCGAATGATCACGGTCGACTCATGGTTGGTCAGCATGGATCGTGGACAGACGATGAGCTGCGCGTTCCGCTCGTGCGTTTCGGCGCGTTTGCCCATTAGCGGGTTGCGCTGGATCTAGCGGTTTAGGCAGGGTCGTCGTCTGGCTTCGTACCGAAGACGATGTCATCCCAGCTGGGCATTGCTACACGTCGCCTGCGCGACTTAGTGGTCGGTTGGGGCGCAGTTGCCTGAGGCGGGGCAGGAGCATCATGACGCTGTTCAACAACCGGTGGATCGAGAAGGCGCATTGATGCTTCGGGGGCTGCCGCGGGCGAGTCATCCTCGTCAGAAGCATCGAAGCTCGCAGGCTCTCGCTCACCGCGGCGTCTGCGCAGCGCATCAAGAAGATCAGCCGTTTGATTACCAACCCCAGCTTCGGCGGTGCGATCACGCATGACTGGGAGTTCAGCTGGCCGAACGGGCGTTGGTTCGTCATCGAGACCGTTCATGTCAAACGCCCCGCTGTCGAAGCGAGCGGCATCCGCTGCACTGTCTACGGGCGCAACGGCACGGAGTCGAGGGATAAGGGCGCCAGTGGACTCTCCTTGCTGCGACAAGGTCTTAGCTTCGTTGTTGAGGGGAGCTAGTGATTGACGTTTCGGATCAAATTGCCAGCGAGCGTCGTGGTCAATCTCGCTCGCGGTAAAAGCTAGTTTGACGATCCACCCGGTTTCGGGATCTTTCCAGCTTGCCCAACGCTCATCTGTGGCACGGAGCTCGAGGAGGCGATCGCGAATAGCGGATCCGAAAGTGCGCGAGGAGGTGAGAGTGTCAGTCTCGCCAGCAACGTGCACGGGAATTCCCAGCGCGGATTCAATGACAAACTCACGCTCGGCCATGACGGGACCTTCGAAACGAAGAATGTATTCCAAATCGGCACCGGTGACACTCGCGACGTCTTGCGCAGACATTCCGGCACGGATGTGCGCCTGGATTTCACGGGGCGCAATTTTGGGGCTAGCGCTGGCTTGACCGCGACTCTGGCGGAGGCGTGACTGCAGCACGCTATCTACCGCGAGGCGGTACTGCGTTCCATCAGTGCCTGAAACGATCAGTGCACCGTCTTGTACTTCGACTACCCGAAGGTCTTCCATAGTGAACTTCTCCAGCCCTGACGATTCTGTTTCAGGATCGCATGAAGTTGCCCGAAAACGTGGGAATAACACGCCTCGGATAACAGTTGTCTCAGGCGCTGCACAGTGATGCAGATTCGGCGGTTTGCATTTCGGCTCGCTTTCATGGAGACTGTGCCCGCCGATTCCGGTGATTCAACGTAAAACAGAAGTGGATGGGCATGGCCACCGACTACGACGCACCTCGTAAGACTGACGACGACTCCGAGTCGATCGAAGCTCTTAAAGAGCGTGTTCCTGACAAGATGTCGGGCTCGGTTGACGTCGACGATTCAGATAACCCTGCGAACTTTGAACTCGCTGGGGCAGACCTTTCTGATCTCGACCTCGACGTGGTTGTTCTGCCTCCTCAGGCCGACGAATTCACTTGCGTGAGCTGCTTCCTTGTGAAGCACCGCTCGCAGGTAGACCACACCACCAAGCTCGGCGCTATCTGCTTGGAGTGCGCAGCCTAGACTGCGCAATTGCTTCAGCAAGCAACTCGGGAGTGCGACTCGACAACAACCAATATGGTGTCGGGTCGCCCTCATCGTTGACTTCGAGTTTCGCTACGGGAGAAACCCAGCCCCGAATCATTAGCCACGCACGAGCGTCGAGTCGCTGACCTCGTTCGAGAGTCGCCTCAGCCCCGTGGAATGTCGTTACCGCGCCAATGATTGAAATCGGCAGCCGTGCTTTTCCGGCCCGAAGTTCAGTCTCATCAACTTCAATCGTTGGTGCCGATGCCACGAGAAATAAGACGATTCCCCCATACAACACCGCTGCGGTGATGTAGCCGGCAAGAATGTTGATGGGCATAAAGACCAAGATGCTTGCGGGAATGATGAGTGCGGTGCTGACATATAGCCAAGCAGTTGGCCACAAACGTTCGCGATAGATAGTCACTCATCCATTACACACTGCTTTTCTTGATGGCGTTTCGGGCTGGCTGGCGTTCTGCACTAGCCTCGACTCGTGATTGACAACGTAGAGGTGCTCATCTCCGGTGGGCAAACTCCCACCTATGCACATCCCGGTGATGCCGGAGCTGACCTGTATTCGGCAGGAAGCTACTCCCTACCTCCCGGCCACCGCGACACCGTCGCTACCGGAGTTTCGCTCGCGCTTCCCGATGGATACGTTGCTTTTGTTGTGCCACGAAGTGGTTTGGCGGCACGCAGCGGAATCACTATTGTGAACAGCCCGGGCACCGTAGATGCCGGATATCGTGGAGAAATTCGCGTTACCTTGCTTAATACGGATACAGCATCCACATTCGAGATCGAGCCGGGGGATAGAATCGCGCAATTGATCGTTATGCCGGTGTCCCGTGCTCGCTTCATCCCGGTATCGACACTTCCCGGCAGTCATCGCGGTGAGTCGGGCTTTGGCTCGACCGGATTCCGTGCAGATTCAACTCAACAAGGAGCCACTTCGTGAGCGACAACACCGAATCTCTTGAACCTCAAGACCAGCCAAAATCAGCGCCAGAGAATCGTGCAAGCGAGGGTCCGCTTGACGAGAGCGAAGCCAATGCAGTGCGACCCTATGTCGACCTCGGTGGCGTGAAAATTCTGCCTCGCCAAGAACTGCACTTGCGCCTTGAAGTTGAGGAAGCCAGCAAGCGTGTTGTTGCGGTCGGACTGGACTATTCGGGTTCTACACTTCAAATTCAGCCGTTCGCTGCTCCGCGATCAAGCGGGCTGTGGCACGAAATTCGCCAGCAGATTATTGATCAGGTGCACACCCAGGGTGGGACGACGAAGGTTTCGGAAGGCCCATTTGGGCCTGAAGTGTTTGCAGAGATTCCGGTTGCCGGGGCACAGTCTGGTGAGAAGCGAATCGCTCGCTTTGTTGGCGTTGACGGTCCGCGTTGGTTCCTGCGTGGCGTGATCGCTGGTGAGGCTCTCACTAATGCGGATGCCGCGACAAAGATCGAAGACCTGTTCCGTTCCATCGTCGTCGTTCGGGGCAATACGCCAATGCCGCCGCGGGACCTGATTCCGCTGCACATGCCAGCAACGGGAGAGAAGGAAGCTCAGGCGTGAGTTCTTCCGACCTGCCGTCTGGAGCGCCGGAGGATCCTTCCTCGGCGGACCCTTCGTCGGCCGAACCGTCGGTGCGTGACGCTCTCGCGGCTGCCGCACGCCGATCCGCGGTTGGGCATGTGGCTCCTGGCGAGACGCCTACGGGTGGCGCATTGCTCGCCGCCATGGGGGGAATTCGAGGACTCGTCGAGTCGATTCTTCCCGGGCTGAGTTTTCTGGTTATTTTCACTCTCACTCAACAGTTGGTCATCTCGGTTGCTGCCCCGGTGATCGTGGCTTTGGGGTTCGTTGCGGTTCGCTTGATCACGCGCACTCCTGTGTCGTCAGCCCTTGTCGGCGTTGTCGGAGTAGCGCTGTCAGCGGGACTGGCGCTTATTACCGGGCGAGCCGAAGACAATTTCGTCCTCGGCTTCATCATTAACGTGGTCTTCCTTGTCGCCATCATCGTCAGCATCATCGTTCGTCGACCTCTCGTCGGATTGATTGCGATGCTCTTGGTTCCTTCTGCTGCTGACTGGCGTGAGGACAAAGCGAAGTTTCGCGTTGCGTCCATCGCTACCGTCATGTGGGCGGGATTATTCGCACTTCGACTCGGCGTCGAGTTGCCGCTCTATTTCGCCGAAGAGACTCAGGCTTTGGCCACGATGAAGCTTCTCTTGGGCGTACCGCTGTATGCGGGAGTGTTGTGGGTTACATGGTTGCTCATGCGCACGGCCTACGGACGAACGGCATCCGACTAGTTCGTGTTTTTCGTCGTGGCGATCTCGCCCGAGGTTCGCGATGGTGTATATTTATCTCGACGTCAAGATACTTTTGGCCGCAATCGTAGTCTTGTTGCTGCGATTCAGCCTTAGGCTTGCCTTGCTGGATGCAGCGCACGCTCCGCGCAAGGATTGATGAACCGTAGCAAGGGAGATGACAGTGTCGACAGTCAATAGTTTTGGGTCGAAAGACACACTCACAGTCGGGTCAACCGACTACGAAGTGTTTCGCATCGACAAAGTAGCGGGATACGAAAAGCTTCCCTTTAGCCTGAAGGTTCTGCTCGAGAACCTGTTGCGCACGGAAGACGGAAAGAACGTCACCGAAGCGCACATTACGTCGCTGAGCTCCTGGGTTCCCAGTGCAGAGCCCGACACCGAGATTCAGTTCACTCCAGCACGCGTCGTCATGCAGGACTTCACTGGAGTTCCCTGCATCGTTGACCTCGCTACGATGCGCGAAGCTGTCGCCGAGCTCGGTGGAGACCCCACCAAGATCAATCCGCTCGCGCCAGCAGAGCTCGTCATTGACCACTCCGTGATTGCGGACCTGTTCGGTTCTGAGAACGCGCTGGAGCGCAACGTTGAACTTGAGTACGAGCGCAACGGTGAGCGTTACCAGTTCCTTCGGTGGGGACAAACGGCTTTCGACGACTTCAAGGTAGTTCCTCCCGGAACGGGAATCGTTCACCAGGTGAACATTGAGCACCTCGCTCGAGTCACCTACACGCGCGAGGTGGACGGCAAGACGCGCGCCTTCCCCGACACTCTTGTCGGAACCGACTCGCACACCACAATGGTCAATGGCCTCGGTGTTCTCGGATGGGGAGTCGGCGGAATCGAAGCCGAAGCAGCGATGCTCGGCCAGCCGGTTTCCATGCTCATCCCCAAGGTTGTTGGATTCAAGCTCAAGGGTTCGATCCCGGCCGGCGTCACCGCAACTGACGTTGTTCTCACGATCACGCAGATGCTGCGCCAGCACGGCGTCGTCGGCAAGTTCGTCGAGTTCTATGGTGAGGGCGTTGGCGCAGTTCCGCTCGCGAACCGCGCAACTATCGGAAACATGAGCCCTGAGTTCGGTTCGACCGCCGCGATGTTCCCCATCGATGACGTGACTCTTGACTACCTGCGTCTTACCGGTCGCAGCGAAGAGCAGGTTGACCTTGTGGAGGCGTACTCGAAGCTGCAGTCGCTGTGGCACGACCCCAGCGTTGAGCCAAACTACAGCGAGTATCTCGAACTTGACCTCGCTACCGTTGTGCCTTCGATCGCCGGGCCGAAGCGTCCTCAGGACCGTGTCGAGCTCACGAATGCGAAGAACCAGTTCGAAATCGACCTCAACAACTACGCGTCGAGAGATCACTCCAAGGTTGATGCCGCGGTTGAGGGTACGTTCCCGGCATCCGACCCGATTGGTCTCACGCCGCAGGATGAGGACTCGGCTCACGAGCGCTCGCACACTCACGCTAGCCATGCGCCGTACACTGCTTCCTCGCCCACTTCCGTGAGTGTTGATGGGGGAGACCCGTTCACCCTTGATCACGGTGCTGTCGCAATCGCGGCTATCACCTCGTGCACGAACACCTCGAACCCATCGGTCATGCTTGCTGCCGGCCTTCTGGCTCGGAATGCTGCCGCCAAGGGCTTGAAGTCGAAGCCGTGGGTCAAAACCACTCTTGCACCAGGCTCCAAAGTAGTCACTGACTACTACGCAAAGTCTGGACTTGACGTTTCTCTCGAGGCTTTGGGTTTCTACACCGTCGGCTATGGCTGCACAACGTGTATCGGAAACTCGGGACCGCTGGAAGATGAAATCTCTGCCGCGATCAACGAGAACGATCTCGCGGTCACTGCGGTGCTCTCTGGTAACCGCAACTTCGAGGGCCGTATCAACCCCGATGTGAAGATGAACTATCTCGCTAGCCCGCCCCTGGTCATTGCATACGCGCTTGCCGGATCGATGAACTTCGACTTCGACAGCGATGCTCTCGGTCAAGATCAGGATGGCAATGATGTCTTCTTGAAGGACATTTGGCCCGATGCATCTGAAGTTCAGGCCACGATCGACTCGTCGATCGACCGAGACATGTTCATCCACGAATACGCGGGTGTCTTCGACGGCGACGAGCGTTGGCAGAACTTGCCAACGCCAACCGGATCCACTTTCGAGTGGGATGACGAGTCGACCTACGTTCGCAAGCCTCCGTACTTCGAAGGCATGACGATGGAGATCACTCCGGTCAGCTCGATCACGGGTGCACGTGTCCTCGCAAAGCTTGGCGACTCGGTCACCACCGACCACATCAGCCCCGCTGGTTCGATCAAGGGCGACAGCCCGGCCGGACAATACCTGGCTGAGCACGGCATTGATCGCAAGGACTTCAACTCCTACGGATCGCGTCGCGGAAACCACGAGGTAATGATTCGTGGAACGTTCGCGAACATCCGCCTCAAGAACCAGCTTCTCGATGGCGTCGAGGGTGGCTACACCCGTGACTTCACCACGCCGGATGCTGCGCAGTCGTTCATCTACGATGCGGCTCAAAACTATGCAGCCCAGGACACTCCGCTCGTCGTTCTTGGTGGCAAGGAATACGGCTCTGGTTCCTCACGCGACTGGGCGGCTAAGGGCACGAGCTTGCTCGGCGTCAAGGCTGTCATCTGCGAGAGCTTCGAGCGCATTCACCGCTCGAACCTCATCGGAATGGGTGTTCTTCCGCTCCAGTTCCCTGAGGGACAATCCTGGGAATCGTTGGGTCTTGACGGCACTGAGAGCATCAGCATCTCGGGAGTCGAAGAGCTCAATGACGACCGCATTCCGGGCACCCTGCACGTTGTAGCGGAGCCGACTGCGCACTCTCCAGAGGGCAAGACGACGGTGGAGTTCGACGCGAAACTGCGCATCGATACTCCTGGTGAGGCTGACTACTACCGAAATGGCGGCATTCTTCAGTACGTTTTGCGTTCGCTGGTCTAGCTCGAACTAGCTGCTCAAGGCGCGTGGCCGAAAGTATTTACTTTCGCCACGCGCCTTCTGCGTTCCCCGGCGGAAAATCCCGGTACCGCAGAACCCCGTGCGTAATCCTTCACGGTCAGCTGAAGGAGCCTAGACTGAAGGAATGAACTTACTCGAGGGAATCAATGGTCCCCGAGATCTTGACGGTCTCTCTACTGCCCAGCTTGTCGAGTTAGCGCAAGAGATCCGTGAGTTTCTGATTCAGAATGTTTCGCAAACCGGTGGGCATTTGGGGCCAAATCTCGGAGTGGTCGAGCTCACAACCGCTATTCATCGTGTCTTTGATTCGCCGCGGGATTCCATTGTGTTCGATACGGGGCACCAGAGTTATGTTCACAAGATTCTGACGGGACGCAAAGACTTTACGAAGCTGCGCACTGAGGGCGGCCTAGCGGGGTATCCGCAGCGTTCAGAGTCAGAGCACGACATTGTTGAGAGTTCTCACGCCTCAAGTTCACTCTCGTGGGCCGATGGAATTTCACGAGCGTTCGAGATGACAGGGCAGAGCGATCGCCACGTTGTCGCTGTCGTTGGTGACGGCGCGCTCACAGGCGGAATGACGTGGGAAGCGCTCAATAACATCAGCGACGACAACAGTCGCAACCTCATTATCGTAGTGAACGATAACGGTCGTTCATACGCGCCGACCATCGGCGGAATGGCTCATTTCCTCAACAGCGTACGGACTCGTCGTTCGTACCGCTCCCTGTACAGCTCAAGCCAGCGCTTCTTCGGCGCTTTTGGCGGTCCAGGCCGTGCCCTATATCGCGGTATTCGCGGGGGGACGCACGGCTTCCTCTCTCGTTTCAGCAACAACGAGGCTCTGTATTCGAATCTTGACATCAAGTATCTTGGCCCGGTTCATGGCCACGATATTGCGGCCCTCACTGAAGTTCTCGAACAGGCCAAGTCATACGGTGCGCCGGTCATTGTTCACGCGATCACCGAGAAGGGCCGTGGCTACGAGCCAGCACTGCTCGACGTTGCGGATCAATTTCATGCCGTGGGTCAGATTGATCCAGCAACAGGCGAGCCGGTTCAGTCCGGGGGAGCAGCATCGTGGACCTCGGCGTTCTCAGAAGAAATCGTCGCGCTTGCTGACGAGAACCCTCGACTCGTTGGTATCACTGCGGCGATGTTGCGGCCAACAGGGCTCCATCTATTTGCGGAAAAGTATCCAGAACGTGTTCACGATGTTGGCATCGCCGAGCAGCACGCTGTCACTTCGGCCGCTGGGCTTGCCTTTGGCGGTCTGCACCCGGTAGTGGCGCTGTACGCGACGTTTATGAACCGTGCCTTCGATCAGGTACTGATGGATGTCGCGTTGCACCGAGCTGGCGTCACGTTCGTGCTCGACCGTGCAGGGGTCACTGGTCCCGATGGTGCTAGTCACCACGGTATGTGGGACCTTGCTCTGCTCCAGGTTGTCCCGCACATCCGCATTGCGGCCCCTCGCGACGCTGAGCGCCTGCGTGAAGAGCTCGGAGAAGCCGTCGCGGTTGATGATGGTCCCACGGTCATCCGTTTCGCTAAAGGCACTGTGGGAACCTCCTACGATGCGGTTCGCCGAACGGACGACGGCGTGGATGTTCTCCGCGAGGATGAGCAACACGATGTGCTCATTGTCACCGTTGGCTCAATGGCAAAGACCGGACTCCAGGTCGCTGAGCTTCTCGCGGCGCAGGGAATCGGCGCAACCGTAATTGACCCGCGATGGGTAGTTCCCGTAGCGCAGAGCGTGATCGATTTCTCGGCTCAATACCGAATTGTGATCACGATTGAAGATGGAGTTCGTGTAGGCGGAATCGGTACCCGGATTCGTCAGGATATGCGGGCTCAGGGCGTAGATACTGCGGTGAATGAGTTGGGACTCCCTGCCGAGTTCTTGGATCACGGCAGCCGCGACTACGTTCTTGATCAGGTCGGGCTTACTCCTCAACACATCGCGCGCGACGTGGTAGCGCAAGTCCTCGGAAGCAAAATTCCTATTGCTCGACCGCTGAGTGATACCGATTCGCAGGCTGTTACGCTTCCCGCCGAACGAAGCTAGATTTCCCGGGTTATTCTCCGTGACGTCAACGAGATAGTTCTCTTCGACACTTTCTGCGTGCTCCAATGAGCCCCTCGGCTTTTAACAGCAGAAGAGGGCCGACCCAGACAGTGTCCGGGTCGGCCCTCTTCCTAGCTATGCCGCGTTAGTGCGAAACGCTTACTGCACTCCGCGAATCTGCGGATCGTGGAAAGTTCCACCAAACGCCCGCTCCGAAGCGCCAGCGCGATCGAGGTAGGGCGTGACTCCACCCATCTGGAAGGGGTAGCCGGCACCGAGGATGAGGCACAGGTCGATGTCCTCCGCCGCCGCAACCACCTTGTCTTCAAGCATCCGGTGAATCTCGTCGGCAAGACCGTCTTCGATGCGAATCTGAAGCTCCTCGGCCGTCATCGGTGAAGTGCCGCCCTTGACGATTTCTACAGCCTTCTTGGAAACGCCCTTTGCCTTGCCCTTACTGTCACGGTCAAAGATGTATCCGAGCTCGGCGAGCTTGTGCAGGTTCTCACTCTTGAAGAATCGTTCAGGGAATGCAGCGTGATGAGTGTCGAGCACGTGCGCCCCGACCTTGAGTCCAACCAGCTCGAGAAGTTCGAACGGAGTCATCGGCAGCCCGAAAGGACGGGTCGACTCCTCGACGACCTCAAACGGCGTTCCGGTGTCGACAGCGTTCATTGCCTCACCCAAAACCTTGGCCAAGATGCGGTTCACGACGAAACCGGGCGTATCGGTTGTGATCACCGCGTTCTTGCGCAGGTTCTTAGCCGTGACCATTGCGGTCGACAACGTCTCATCGTTGGTGTGCGGTGTTTTGACGACTTCGATGAGCGGCATGACTGCGACGGGGTTGAAGAAGTGGAACCCAACAAGGCGCTCCGGATGCGACAAGTTTGCACCGATCTGTTCCACCGACAACGACGAAGTGTTTGTGGCCAGGATTGCTTCCTCGGAGATGTACTGCTCAACCTCCGCGAACACAGCCTGCTTAGCACCGAGTTCTTCGTAGATCGCTTCAATCACCCAGTCGCAATCAGCAAAGTCCGCTTTGTTCGTGGTGCCGGTAACAAGGGCTTTGAGGCGGTTAGTGTCGTCTGATGACACCCGGCCTTTGTCGTGCAGCTTGTCGATCTCCGAGTGAATCGCGACAACACCGGCATCCGTCGCTGCCTGATCGAGGTCAGTAATAACAACCGGGACCTGCAGGCGGCGGACGAAGAGCAATGCGAATTGGCGGGCCATGAGCCCTGCGCCAATCACACCCACCTTTGTTACTTTGTGGGCCAGTTCCTTGTCTGGAGCCCCAGCCGGTCGCTTGGCGCGCTTCTGAACGAGGTTGAATGCGTAGATGCTCGCCTGGAACTGATCTCCAGAGATCATGTCAGCCAGAGCCTCATCTTCAGCTTCGAACCCGGTCTTCTTGTCAGTGTTCTTGGCTGCCTTCAATAATGCGAGCGCTGCATAGGGCGACTTGGCGACGCGACCAATGCGGTTCGCGAGCATCTTCTCGGCGATTCCGATCGCAACATCCCATTTGACGGTACGTTCGATTTTTCCCGGCTCGTTCTTGCGCTTGACCTTCGTCGTGCCAGCAATGACACCGTCGGCCCAGCGAATAGAGTCTTCGAGGAAGTTCGCAGGACCAAACATGGCGTCAGCAATACCCAGCTCGAAAGCTTCTGGCCCCTTCAGCATTCGGTTGTTCTTGAGCGGATTCTCGATCACTACCTTGAGTGCATTTTCGATTCCGATCAGGTTAGGAAGCAACCAGGCGCCGCCCCAACCAGGAATCAGACCGAGGAATACCTCAGGAAGCGCCAGCGCAGGTACCGAACTGTCGATGGTGCGGTAGTCAGCGTTGAGAGGAACCTCGACGCCGCCACCGAGAGCGAGTCCATTAATGAACACGAACGAGGGAACACCCAAGTCGCTCAGCTTGCCGAGCGCCCAGTGACCAAGCTGCGCCATCTGCTTACCGGTTTCGCGGTCAGGGATTTCGCTGACCTTCGAGAGGTCGGCGCCTGCGGCAAAAATGAATGGCTTGCCGGTGACAGCCAATCCGTGGATTTCTCCAGCGGATGCCCGTTCTTTCTGCTCATCGAGTACTTTTGCAAACTCAAGAAGAGTTGCTGGGCCGAGAGTGTTCGGCCGAGTGTGGTCTTTCCCGTTGTCGAGAGTGACGAGAGCAAGCGTGCGCCCGCCGGACAACGGCACATCGCGAACGAAGGAGTGGGTGATGACCTCGTCTTGAGACAGGCCAGCGAGACGTGCAAACTGCTGGGTCATTGTTACTTAGCTCCCTTGTAGTTGGGGTTTTCCCAGATAACGGATCCACCTTGGCCAAGACCGACGCACATTGCCGTAAGCCCGTAGCGCACCTCAGGGTGCTGTTCGAACTGGGCTGCGAGCTGAATCATAAGACGGACACCCGATGACGCTAGGGGGTGGCCCATCGCGATCGCGCCGCCCCACTGGTTTACGCGGGGGTCTTCATCGTCGATGCCATAGTGATCGAGCAGTGAGAGAACCTGCACCGCAAAAGCTTCATTGAGTTCGAAGAGTCCGATGTCGTCGATCGAGAGGCTCGCCTTGCGCAGTGCTTTCTCGGTTGACGGAATGGGCCCGATGCCCATGATTTCTGGCTCGACACCGGCGTAGGCGAAGCTCACCATGCGCATTTTGGGCTTCAATCCCAACTCGCGCGCTACTTCGCCGCTCGCCATGATGCTGGCTGTTGCACCATCGTTAAGACCGGATGCGTTTCCCGCGGTGATGCGTCCGTGAGAGCGGAACGGGGTTTTGAGTGCGGCGAGTCCCTCAAGAGTTGTCTCGGGGCGGAGTCCCTCGTCGCGAGTGGCCATTCCCCATCCGGCGTCACTTCGCGTGGCGACAGGAATCAGGTCAGGCTGAATGTTGTTGGCTTCGTACGCAGCGGTTGCACGCTGCTGGCTGCGAAGTGCAAAGGCATCGGCGCGAGCCTTCGTGAGGTGAGGGAAGCGGTCGTGTAGCTTCTCAGCAGTGTTTCCCATGTTGAGCGCTTCGGGGTCGACGAGCTTCTCTGACATGAATCGGGGGTTAGGGTCAACGCCAGATCCCATCGGGTGGTGCCCCATGTGCTCCACGCCGCCAGCAATTGCCAGATCGTAGGCGCCGAATGCGATGCCTCCGGCGACATTCGTGACGGCGGTCATAGCTCCGGCGCACATGCGGTCGATGGCGTAACCAGGAACTGAAATCGGCAATCCAGCGAGAATTGCTGCGCTGCGTCCGATTGTGAGTCCCTGATCACCGGTCTGAGTTGTCGCGGCAATCGCAACTTCGTCAAAGCGTTCTTTAGGGATTTGGGGGTTACGCTCCAGCAGTCCGATCATCGCCTTGACGACGAGGTCATCCGCTCTGGTATTCCAGAACATGCCCTTCTCGCCAGCACGCCCAAATGGAGTACGGACTCCATCTACGAACACAATCTCGGTTTCCTTGGCCACAATGCCTCCACTAGATCCTTGGATGTAGGACTGATCCTAGGTGGCCAAGATTAGGGTTAGGAATCCTTTGATTGTTCCTACGACTCGGTGTCGTCGGACTCCTCAGGCGTTTGGTGGGCTTCGACAAAGGCTTGGGCGATTGACTGTGCAGAAACGTCAATTTGCCATTGGCGCGCGCCGAGGGCATGAAGTACTGCCGCAATGCTCTCGCGCGTGATCTCGGTCGGTGGGGTCCAAGCGACACGTCGGAGGTAGTCAGGAGTGAGCAAATTCTCGATCGGGATCGACAATTCTTCCGAGCGCTCGGTCATCATCGCTCGTGCTGCCTTCAGCCGAAGATCGGCTGCGGGGTTCTTGTCTGACCACACTCGTGGCGGCGGAAGTGCGTCGCTAGCGACACGAGAAGCCGGAATGTCCGTCGACGCGATTCCCGCTTGAATCGCGTCCCACCAACGATCAATTTGAGTACGACTAGCACGCCCGCTGAACTCTTTCATCGCAGAGAGCTGACGCTTTGACTCGGGCAGAAAGCGCGCGGCGGCGAGAAGCGCCGAATCAGGAACAAGTCGACCGGGAGCCGTGTCTACTTCTTGAGCGTAGGCATCCCGAGCAAGCCAGAGTTCACGCGCAATGGCGAGATTTTTTCCGCCACGAAGTGAGTGAACCCCGCTGAGCCGGCGCCAAGGTTCTGCGCGAACATTGCTGAGATCCCGAACTAAGACAGAATCGAATTCCTGCTGTGCGATGTCGTGTTTGTCTGCAGAGTCGAGCAGTTCACCAAGAGCTTCGCGAAGATCTACGAGCAACTCAACATCGAGAGCGGCATAGACGAGCCACGCCTGCGGAAGCGGCCGCGTTGACCAGTCCGCCGACGAATGCTCTTTCGCTAGGTGAATGCCGAGGAGATGTTCGACGACAGTGCCGAGTCCAACACGGGGGAGCCCCGCGAGACGAGCGCCCAATTCTGTGTCAAATAGTCGAGTGGGGTGGAGACCAACTTCGCGCAAACACGTGAGGTCTTGTGTCGCTGCGTGCAGAATCCACTCTTCACCGGCGATGATGTCATTGAGCTCGGCGAAGTCGCCGATAGCTGGCGGATCAAATAAGAAGGTGCCAGCTCCGCGACGAAAGATTTGAATGAGGTACGCACGCTGCGAGTAGCGATAGCCGCTCGCACGTTCGGCATCAATTCCGATAGGACCATGGCCCGCAGCAATAGCCGCAACGGCGGCAAGGTATTCTTCCCGATCGTCTATGACGTTTACGGGATCATGAGGGGCTTGGGTTGCGTGCGACTCACCCTCAGGGGTTGCACTTTCGGTTGCGCTATTCACGTCCAACTTTACGGGCCGACAACAGGGTGACTCCTTCAATGGCTGGTGGTAGGCCAGCTAACATGCAGACCAATTCACTCCAGCCTTCCACATGCGCGGCCATGCTGAGATCTTTGGGGCTCCACGAGGCACGTAATTCGATCTGAGCACCGTCAGGCTGCGACTCAAGTTCGCCAAACCCTGTCGACAAAATTCGGGTCGCAGTTCCGGACACTTGATCGTAGGTAGCACCGCGACCGTCAAGAGCATCAACGAGCCACGACCAGGTGACCTCGCTCAGGAACGGATCAACGCCGATCTCCGGTTCTAACGGTGCCTGTGCGAAGCAAATTATGCGAAACTCGCTGTCCCAAGCGTCCGGAACTTCGGGATCGTATAAAAGAACAAAACGGCCAGTGCCAAGATCTGAGTCTTCACCGTGACGTGACGGAGTGACGTCGGCGGCCAGAGCGAATGACCATGGTGCGATCTGAGACGGAGCAGTGATTTCGGTTACTGCGAGCTCCGAGCGCAAAGATGCGCCACGAAGCGACTCGACCGCGGCAGTGAAGACTGCGGGTGGTGTTGGTCCAGCTGGTGAATCGGGCACGACTGAAGATTAGGCTTTAGAGGAACGATCGCTAGTGAGGCACGCCGCGCCAGTGCGGGTGCAGACGGAGGTTTGCGGATGCGAGCACCACAACCGGGGCGCATGGTCGTCGGCATCGTCAGCGGAATTGCTATCGGTGTCACAGCAGTCGGAATCGTCGGTTTGGTCGCTAGCGCGGTTCTTTCCGTAGTTTTTGCTCGGCGGCTCGTGACCCCACCAGGGCGAGCAGACAGTGGACTGCAGATTCTTGCGGTCGGCGAATCGACGATTGTGCTTTCAGCCGCTCTGGAGAGTCGCGCGCCAGGCCGCTTTAGCTTGTGGTTTGCCGACGAGGCAGGTCACGCCCGCATCGGTGCTGTCGTTTCGGAGAGTTCACGATGGGTCGCACGAGAGTTGATCTCGGTTCAACGAGGGATTCCGCACGCCGGGGACAACGCGCGAACGAGTGGCTGGTTCTATCTCAGTCCCGCAGAACTTGGGCTCGAATTTTCCGAAGTACACATTGAAACGGAGCTGGGCGCGGCACCGGCGTGGTTGGTCCCAGCAGCGGCGGCGAGTTCGACGTGGGCAATTCATGTACACGGTCGGGGAGTCCGACGCCAAGAGACTCTGCGCGCTCTGCCCGAGTTTTATGACGCCGGAATCACATCACTTGCCGTGTCATACCGCAATGATACTGAAGCACCAGATTCACCCGACAGGCGCTACGGGTTGGGTTCTACGGAGTATCGCGACGTCGACGCTGCTATCAGTTATGCGCTCGAGGCAGGTGCAGAGCGAATCGTTCTGATGGGATGGTCAATGGGAGGTGCGACAGTCTTGCAGACACTGATGCGCTCCAAGAGTCGGGAAGTAATCGTTGGCCTCATCTTGGATTCTCCCGTAATCGCCTGGGGTCCCATCCTCGAGCTTCACGGCACAATTAACCGAATCCCCACTCCGATTCAGCGCGCGGCGCAAGAAATTCTCGCGGGCGAACAAGCGCAGCTGCTCGTAGGCACCGAGAACCCGCTCGATTTTGCCGCGATGAATTTCGTCGGCCGCGCGACCGAACTCGATCGTCCCATCCTGCTGATGCACAGCACAGCTGACGCTTATGTTCCCGTTGAACCGTCACGTGCGCTTGCGGTGCTTCGCCCGGACATCGTCACCTTCGAAGAATTTGACACTGCCGGTCACACGAGGCTGTGGAACTACGACAGCGAACGGTGGCTTTCGGCTATTCGGTCATGGTTGAGAATTCACGTGGGCGAAGACGACGCCCGAGAAGGTCTCGACTAGGAAATGCTCTTGAGGCGAATCTGACGCTTAGCTCGTGCCAGCATTCCAGTCATGCCGCGAAGGCGGAGTGGACTGACTGCCTTGGCCAGGCCAAGTGACTGAGGGAAGTCGTCCGACAACTCCAGGACTTCCTGGGTGCTGAGGCCAGAAAGGCCCTGTGCCAAAATCGAAGCAAACCCGCGTGTGGTCGGAGCTTCGGGAGGCGCGGTCGCGAACATGTGCACCGTGTCGTTTTCGACCTCAATGAAAATGAAGACCGGGGACTGGCACTCCTCTACCCGTTCAAAAAGATCGGGGTGATCGCGGTAGCGCTCCGGGAGTTCCGGCAGCTCATTCGAGAACTCAAGGAGAAGTTGCAGCCGATCCCGCAGCTGGAGGTCCAAAAAATCGTCGCGGATTTCAGCCAACTGGGTCGGGATCTGCTGCTCACTCATCACTTAAGTCTAACGGGAAGGAACCTCGCCGGGCTCAGTGCCGATGACGATCGGCACTGCGACCAAAGATCCCCATTCAGTCCAAGACCCGTCGTAGTTGCGAACGTTATCGAAGCCCATCAGGTAGTTGAGCACGAACCATGTGTGGCTCGAGCGCTCACCGATACGGCAGTACGCAACAATATCGTCGCCATCTTTCAGCCCGGCACCGTCACGGTAGATCGCGTTCAGCTCGCTGAGCGGACGGAAAGTTCCGTCATCCGCGACAGCCTTGGACCATGGCACACTCTGAGCGCTGGGAATGTGACCGGCACGGAGCGCACCCTCTTCAGGGTAGGCAGGCGCTGTGGTGCGCTCTCCGCTGTACTCCTCAGGGGAACGGACATCAATGAGCGGGTTGCCCAAGTGGGTGAGTACGTCGTCACGGAACGCGCGAATTGTGGAGTCGTTGCGCTCGACGATCGGGTACTCGGTGGCTTGGGGAGTCGGTACCTCGAGAGTGTATTCGCGGCCATCAGCTTCCCACTTTGCGCGCCCACCATCGAGCAAGCGGACATCATCGTGCCCGAAAAGAGTGAAGACCCATAGTGCGTAGGCCGCCCACCAGTTTGTCTTGTCGCCGTAGATGACGACGGTAGTGTCTCGGGAAATTCCGCTACGAGACATGAGCTCGGCGAATCCCTCACCGTCGATGTAGTCGCGGGTTACGGGATCATTGAGATCAGTGTGCCAGTCGATTTTTACGGCGCCGCGGATGTGGCCAGTTTCGTAAAGCAAAACGTCTTCATCAGATTCGACAACTACTAAGCCAGGAGTTTCGAGACGTTCTTCAAGCCAGTCCGCCGAAACCAATCGTTCAGGGTTCGAGAACTCAACGAATTGGGGGGCCGGGTCGCGTTCGATAGTCATAGCTACCTCCGATAGTGGATGGAAAAACTGGCGCGGGCTTCAAACTAAGCTTGATTAGTCCCTTGCCCAAGAAAATTACGCATTCGCCGCTGATTACACCGCGTTGCCGTAAGACTGCGAAACATAACCGAGGCTGAGAATGAGCGCTACTGCGCCTACGACTCCTGAGCGTCTAGTCGATCGTATCCCGTCGTTGACCGGAGCGCAGATGCTCGCCGAACTGGTGCCACCGCGTCAGTTCACCGGGGCGACCTTAGATTCCTATCGACCTGACCGCGACTACCCCTCTCAGGGCGCCGCCGTTGCCGCGATGCGCCACTTTTCTGCCCCGACGAAACCCGGCGGAGGACTGTTTTCTCGCAAAAAAACGCCGGTAGCTAAACCTGGAGTTTATTTGGACGGCGGGTTTGGGGTTGGTAAGACCCACTTGCTTGCGGCTTTGTGGCATCACATTCCTGGCCGCAAGTATTTCGGCACGTTCATTGAGTACACAGCTCTCGTCGGTGCCGTGGGCTATGCCCAAGCTGTTGAGCTTCTCAAGGGTGCTTCGCTGGTGTGCATCGACGAATTTGAGCTTGACGATCCCGGAGACACTCGGTTAATTTCGCGACTGCTGTCTGACCTCGTCGGCTCGGGCACCAAGATTGCGGCAACCTCGAATACTCCGCCGAACGCGCTCGGCGAAGGACGGTTTGCCGCTCAGGACTTCTTGCGAGAAATTGACTCCCTTTCAGCCAAGTTCGAAACCATTCGAATTGATGGAGTTGACTATCGGCGCCGAGACACCGGGGCGCACGCGCTCACAGTCGAGGATGCGGCTGCGGCGGTTTCTCAGATAGCCGGGACAGTGACTTTGGACTCGTTCGATGAAGTGCTGAAACATCTATCGGGAGTTCACCCCTCGCGCTACGTGAAACTGATTGAGGGGATCGACGCGATTGGCTTGACGGACGTGCATCCATTTTCTAACCAGACGGATGCGCTGCGATTTGTTGCGTTTGTAGATCGACTGTATGACGCGCAGGTTCGTATTTTCGCTGAGGGGACGCCACTCGACGGTGTTTTCCCCGACGACATGCTCGCTGGCGGCTATAGCAAGAAGTATTTGCGTGCCGTATCCCGACTTATTGCGCTGACTGCCAACCACGTCTAGTCGCGGTATGCAGTGGACCGGCCCAATTCGCCCATCAAGGGTGGTTCTTGGCGAAGTCATTGTGTATGTGCCCGCTGAGGCATAAGACTGGTCACGGGGAGGTTCACTGTGGCGGAAGAATTCGCGGCGGCGACCATTGGGGTAATTGCGCTTGCAGTGTTGTTGTCGGCGCTGATCGTTTTGTACGCCCGGATTCTTCCGGAAGCGTCTTGGGCACGCGTGATGACAGAGTCTCTCCTGTGCTCGTTGCCCGGTGTCGTTGCGTGGCTGGCTCTTGGCCCTCTTATGTCATCGACATTGCGCCCCATCATGATGCCTTCGCTATCGTTGCTCGGGGGAATCTGTAGCTACCTGGTGACCGTCGTCGCGCGAAGTGCGGGTGCATCGTTTGTTCGGAGTATGACTTTTGGATCTATTTGGGCCGTTGGTGTGTTTGTGCCGACGGCGATCCGCACGTTTGAGCCATTCGGAGCAACCACGCCTCTTGGGCTGAGTCCGATTGATCACGGTGGTGCGCTCGTTATGAGCGTTGCGGTTGGTGCCGGCATGTTCGCCGTCCTGGTGGTGGAACGGAAGTCGCTGATTCGTGGTCGTCGGATGTTTGTCCCCGTCCCGCTGGGGATCGTCGCACTGGTCATCGTGGTTGTGTCGTGGATTGGTTGGCTAGTTGGAGCAGAGTTTGCCATCGACGATGTCGCGGGCCTCATTATCGTCAATGGTGTAGTGAGCGCTATCGCCGGTGCGGTTGGTTGGATCGCAGTTCAGTTGATTGGCCACGGTGTAATTAGTCTCAGATCGCTCGCAGGCGGCGTGGTGAGTGGCCTGATTGCGGTAACGGCCGGCGCACCACTTTTCACTCCAGTTTCTGCGGCAGTGGCCGGGCTTATTGCGGGTGCTGTGGCGTGTGTGTTTACCGTGCGGCGCGGATCGCCGCTGGGTAACCAGTTGCGTTTTCTGGTCAACACCCATTTATTGGGTGGGAGTCTTGGCGTTGTTTCCTTGGGCGTACTCGCGACCGGGTCAGGTTTTCTATTCACCGGCCAGACGGGAATTTTCCAAGAACAGCTCCTCAGCGTCGTCGCGACGGCAAGCTGGTCGTTTGTTATTTCGTCAGGATGCTGGTGGTTGCTCAGCAAGGTCGGTAGAGGCGTTCGCGCCCGCGACTCGCACCTCTTCGTCAAGTAGCGATCGCGTGAGGAGCGTGGCACCGGCGACGGCAGCGGGCATGGCGAACACAGCACCGAACGGAATCAAGAAGACAAGATAGGTCGCTGTTCCCAATCCGAGCGACTGTGCCCGTGAGGCTCTGAGGATGCGACGCCGTGCAGTGAGGTGCATATCTCGAGCCTCGAAGGGGATGTTGGCGAGCTCGACGACTAGGAGCCAGCCGCCGAGTAAGGCACCGGCGGTGGCAGCAATAATGGCGCCGACGATGGGGATAAATCCGAGCAGGAGCACGAGCAGGGCTAGACCGATCGTGGGGAAAAGCAGTCGCAGGCCCTCGCCGAATCCGCGTCGTGCGTCTTTCCAGAACCCTTGCGTCGCGGGCGTGGGCGGCGCACCATGACGGAAATCTACGTGGCTAGAAATTTGACGATAAAAGAAATCTCCGACCATCAGCGTCACCGTCGTGTAGGTGTTCACGATGATGAGGATGCTCGCTAAGAGCAGCGCAACCCCGGCGGCAAATCGCACAGCGGTTCGGGGGAGTTCGTCCCAGTCGTTAGCGAAAGGGGTTATCAGGGTCGCTATGGGGTCAATGGTGACAATCAGGGTAATTAATACCGCGATTGCGACAGCGCCGACGATAGCTGCAGGAATCATCCCCAGAAACATTTGGCGGGGCGCCGTGAGCACTTCGCGGAAGCCTCGAAACAAGAAACTGACGCCGACGAAGAATCGACGAAGTGGCGTTGATCTGGGGGACTTCGCGGCGCGCATTCCCCAAGGGTACTGGCATTGGGCAAGGCCTCAACGTGGCTGATTGCACACACGGCCTGATGGCGAATACGTGTCGCTCTTGCAATTCAGTGCATAAATAGTGGGCGATACCGGACTCGAACCGATGACCTCTTCCGTGTGAAGGAAGCGCGCTACCAACTGCGCCAATCGCCCCGCAGGCCAATCTTCGCATATCTTCGCGACACGCTCGCTACCGAATTGGCTCTCAGCGCAGACTTCGTATACAGTCATCTAGCACGCGAAAACGGGTAACCGAATAGCTGCAAAGTGCGGATGTGGCGCAGTGGTAGCGCATAACCTTGCCAAGGTTAGGGTCGCGAGTTCGAATCTCGTCATCCGCTCGAGTGGGAAGTGTCAGCCTCGCTGGCACTTTCCATGTGCGGTGGAGTGGCCGAGAGGCGAGGCAGCGGCCTGCAAAGCCGTATACGCGGGTTCAAATCCCGTCTCCACCTCGGTATCTAGTGTTTCAACTAAATAGCATGAGCGATTGGCGCAGCGGTAGCGCGCTTCCCTGACACGGAAGAGGTCGCTGGTTCGATCCCAGTATCGCTCACTCGAAAACACCCGACTCAGGTCGGGTTTTTTCGTTTAAGAAGCGCAACCGAACGCTCGTTTGTCTCGTGACACGGCAGTGACCTGATCGCCGCTAAAGTTGCACTGTGACTAAGACTGGATTTGACCTATACACCGACCGCAACGTCGTCGCCATGCGCGTCAACGGTGAGCTGAAAGACCTCGCCACGACGGTAACTGACACGGATGAGGTCGAGGCTGTCACTATCGATTCGCCTGATGGGCTCAATATCCTTCGTCACTCGGCGGCGCACGTCGCAGCTCAAGCGATCCAGACCATTAACCCTGAGGCAAAACTCGGTATTGGTCCGCCCGTTACGGATGGTTTCTATTACGACTTCGATGTCGAGGAGCCGTTTACGCCCGAGGACCTCAAGGCGATCACCAAGGCGATGGATCGCATCATCCGTCAGGGGCAACGCTTTCAGCGTCGTGTCGTGACTGAGGCTGAAGCCCGGGAAGAGCTCGCTAACGAGCCGTACAAGCTTGAACTTATCGGCCTGAAGGGGGCTGTTGCCGAGGGCGACGCCGATGCAGATAACGAGTCGGTCGAGGTCGGCGGCGCCGAGCTCACCATCTACGACAACGTCGATGGCAAGACTGGCGAGGTCTACTGGAAAGATTTGTGCCGTGGACCGCACCTTCCCAACACTCGCATGATCGGCAACGGGTGGTCACTCACGCGTACCGCTGCCGCATATTGGCGCGGTTCGGAAAAGAACAAGCAGCTGCAGCGCGTCTATGGCACGGCCTGGCCGACCAAAGATGAGCTTCGTGAATACCAAGCGCGTCAAGAGGAAGCATTGAAGCGCGATCACCGCAAGCTCGGCGCTGAGCTAGATCTCTTTTCGTTCCCTGACGAAATCGGTTCTGGCCTTGCTGTCTTCCACCCCAAGGGCGGAATCATCCGCCACGAGATGGAGAACTACTCCCGAACGCGCCACTTGCAGGAGGGCTATTCCTTCGTCAACACGCCTCACATCACTAAAGAGGCGCTGTTCGAAACTTCCGGTCACTTGGGCTGGTACAAAGACGGTATGTTCCCACCGATGCACCTCGATGAGGCGCGCAATGAGGAAGGCGAAATAACTCGCCAGGGTGCCGACTATTACCTCAAGCCCATGAACTGCCCGATGCACATCCTGATTTACAAGTCAGGCGGCCGCTCCTACCGCGACCTTCCCATGCGCCTGTTTGAATTCGGCACGGTGTACCGCAATGAGAAGTCTGGTGTTATTCACGGACTGACTCGCGTGCGTGGACTCACCATGGATGACGCCCACATTTTCACAACAAAGGAGGGGATGAAGGCTGAGCTCACTAACACTCTCAACTTCGTGCTCTCTTTGTTGCGGGATTATGGCCTCACAGACTTTTACCTTGAACTGTCGACGAAGGATCCTGAGAAGTATGTCGGTGACGACGATGTGTGGGATGAAGCGACGCAGACCCTTGCCGAGGTGGCCGAAGAGTCGGGGCTTGAACTTGTTCCTGACCCGGGCGGAGCCGCGTTCTATGGCCCCAAGATTTCGGTTCAGGCTCGCGACGCCATCGGGCGTACGTGGCAGATGTCTACCGTGCAGCTCGACTTCAACCTTCCGGAACGCTTCGATCTGGAGTACACGGCTGCGGATGGTTCACGCCAGCGTCCCGTCATGATTCACCGCGCGCTGTTCGGCTCGATCGAGCGCTTCTTCGGCGTTCTCACCGAGCACTACGCTGGGGCATTCCCGGTCTGGCTTTCGCCAGTTCAGGTTGTCGGCATCCCTGTCGCTGAAGCCTACGAGGAGTACTTGGGCGGTGTTGTCGACCAGCTCAAAGCTCTCGGTGTTCGCGCCGAGCTCGACGCATCCAGTGAGCGCATGCAGAAGAAGATCCGCACGCACACGAAGTCGAAGGTTCCGTTCCAGCTCATTGCTGGAGAGCAAGATCAGGCTGCTGGCTCGGTCAGCTTCCGTTTCCGTGACGGAACTCAGGAGAACGGCATCCCGATTGCGGACGCGGTTGCGCGTATTACCGACGCGATCGCGACCCGAGCCCAGGTTTAATTCGTGCGCGACTACGACGGTTCCGAGCTTCCGGCGGGGGAGTCTAGTAACGACTTCGCTGCGGTGCCTGACGCGTTCCAGCGGCTGTGGACGCCCCATCGCATTGCGTACATCATGGACCAGACCCAACCAGAGAAGGATGATTGTCCGTTCTGCGTTGCGCCAACCCTGGATGACGAAAAGGCTCTCATCGTTGCGCGGGGAACTCACGCGTACGTTCTGCTCAACCTCTTTCCGTACAACAGCGGGCACTTGCTCGTGTGCCCGTACCGCCACGTCGCGCTCTATGACGAAGCTACGGATGACGAAGTTGCCGAGATCGCCTCACTCACTCAGACAGCAATGCGAGTGCTGCGCGAAACCTCGAAATCGCACGGATTCAATATCGGCATGAATCAGGGAGCGTTGGCCGGAGCGGGCATCGCTAACCACCTTCATCAACATGTGGTGCCTCGGTGGGCCACCGACTCGAACTTCTTTCCCATCGTTGCGGGAACAAAGGCGATTCCGCGTCTACTTGGTGAAGTGCGTGACGAGCTCGCTAACGCGTGGCCAACGAACCACTGAGAAGGAATTGGCTACGCCCTTCACCGCCAATCCGACGGTAAAATTGGGTCACTATGAGCGACAACACTTCATCAAACCAGTCGGGCACGAGCCGCGTTAAGCGTGGACTCGCTGAAATGCTCAAGGGCGGCGTCATTATGGACGTCGTCAACGCAGAACAAGCGAAGATCGCTGAAGACGCCGGCGCAGTAGCCGTGATGGCTCTCGAGCGCGTTCCCGCAGACATCCGTTCACAAGGCGGAGTGGCTCGCATGAGCGATCCCGACCTCATCGACGGAATCATCGAAGCTGTGTCGATCCCGGTTATGGCGAAGGCCCGCATCGGTCACTTCGTTGAGGCGCAGGTTCTTCAGGCGCTCAAGGTTGACTACATTGACGAATCAGAAGTACTGAGCCCTGCTGACTACGTGAACCACATCGACAAGTGGAACTTCGATGTTCCCTTCGTTTGTGGTGCTACCAACCTGGGTGAGGCGCTGCGTCGCATCACTGAGGGTGCCGCGATGATCCGCTCGAAGGGTGAAGCCGGAACCGGTGACGTCTCTGAGGCGACCAAGCACATCCGCACCATCAAGGGCCAAATCAACGAGCTTCGTTCGAAGACTGCTGACGAACTCTATGTTGCAGCTAAGGAGCTTCAGGCTCCCTACGACCTCGTTCGGGAGATCGCTGAAACCGGCAAGCTCCCGGTTGTTCTTTTCACCGCTGGTGGAGTTGCGACTCCGGCCGACGCTGCGTTGATGATGCAGCTTGGTGCCGATGGCGTATTCGTTGGTTCAGGAATCTTCAAGTCGGGAAACCCGGCTCAGCGCGCCGCCGCGATCGTCAAGGCAACGACGTTCTTCGATGACCCCAGTGTGATTGCGGCAGCATCGCGCGGACTCGGTGAAGCCATGGTCGGCATTAACGTTTCTGACCTCGCTGCTCCTCACCGTCTCTCTGAGCGTGGCTGGTAGTTCACCAGTCGGTCAACTCCCTATTGGAGTTCTCGCTCTCCAGGGCGATTTTCGTGAGCACCTGCATGTGCTCCAGCAACTGGGCGAAACCGCAGTAGCGGTCAAGACGCCTGAACAGCTGGAGCACATCGCCGGCCTTGTCATTCCTGGTGGCGAATCAAGTGTGATCGACAAACTGTCCCGCCTCTATGGGCTTGCTGAACCCATCCGGTCCGCGATTGCGGCGGGTCTGCCCGTGTACGGAACCTGCGCAGGGCTGATTATGCTCGCAGACACCGTTCTTGATGCAATCGAAGGTCAACAGTCCTTTGGCGGTCTCGATATCGTCGTCAGGCGCAATGCGTTCGGCTCGCAGACTGACTCTTTTGAGACTGATCTTGTCGTGCCTGAGCTCGGTGAAGTACCCGTGCGCGCTGTTTTCATTCGGGCTCCAGTCGTCGTCTCTCTGGGGACGGATGTTCGTGCTCTCGCTACCCTCGAAGACGGTCGCGTGGTCGCTGTCGAACACGGCCAGCTCATGGGTACCTCTTTTCACCCAGAGATCACGGGCGATACACGTTTTCACGAGTATTTCGTCGCGCGAGTGCGGAGCCGCAGCTAGTTCCTGCATCATGGGGGAATGAAACTGTACGCAGACCATGCTCCTCGTCGGGCTCGCCAACTGACCGGTGACATCCTCGCGCTAGTTTTCATCGTTGGGTGGATTGCGCTCGGAGTATGGGTGTATCAACTGATCGCTGCGTTCCAGCAGCTCGGTGTTCAGATGCAGGAGGCGGGGGCCGGCTTCAGGTCTACGATGATCGAGCTGGGGGACACTCTGGGTTCGGTTCCCCTCATCGGGGCGGGCATCCGAGTTCCCTTTGATGGAGCGAGCGACGCCGGGGTCGCGTTGGAAAATGCCGGACAGAGCCAACAAGACACGGTGCTTGCTACTGCGACCGTCGTTGGGATAGTGATTGCGGTTGTTCCCATTGCGCTAATCCTGTTGTTGTGGCTGGTGCCCCGACTGCGATTCGCGCGCCGAGCAACCGAAGCGAAAATCCTCTTGAGTTCTCCAGGTGGCGCAGATTTGCTTGCTCTTCGCGCGTTATCTACTCACAAGCTGGGGGATCTTGCCGAGGTGGCGCCAGACGCCGCCGCGCTGTGGCGGGCTGGGGATCCGGTGATTGTCGCGCGTCTTGCACAGCTCCAGTTGCACTCGCTCGGCGTGCGCAGCGCGCTTGTCGAGCACTAGAGCGGGGATTCGCGCAGGCGAACTGTCTGCGTGCCCGGTAGAATGGTGTTTATGTCAGGGCATTCCAAATGGGCAACTACCAAGCACAAGAAGGCGATTACTGATTCTCGCCGCGCGAAGTCATTCGCGAAACTGATCAAGAATATTGAGGTCGCCGCCAAGATTGGCGGAGCTGACCTCTCGGGTAATCCGACTCTTGTTGACGCTATTCAAAAGGCGAAGAAGACATCGGTGCCCAACGACAACATCGATCGTGCAGTCAAGCGCGGCTCCGGCCAGCTTGGCGATGCCATTGAGTATCTCAACATCATGTACGAAGGCTACGGCCCCAATGGTGTTGCTCTTCTGGTCGAATGTCTCACCGACAACAAGAACCGCGCTGCGGCAGACGTACGCACCATCATGAGTCGTAACGGCGGTTCGCTCGCTGACCCTGGCAGCGTCGCTTACAACTTCGAACGCAAGGGTGTTATCTCGATCACTAAGACCGAGGGCGTCACCGAAGACGACATCCTCATTGCCGTACTCGATGCCGGTGCTGAAGAGGTCAAGAACCACGGCGAAGGCTTCGAGGTAATTACCGACACGGCGCACCTCGTTCAATCGCGGGACGCCCTTCAGGCGGCAGGGATTGACTACGACTCCTCAGAGGCAGAATTCGTTCCCCACCTCAAGGTCGAAGTTGATGCGGACACCGCGCGCAAGGTTTTCCGACTGATTGATGCTCTTGAAGAGTCTGACGACGTTCAGAATATTTACTCGAACTTCGACATCACGCCTGAGGTGCAGGCCGAACTCGACGAGGACTAGTCGATGACGCTCCGCGTGATCGGGATTGATCCCGGTCTCACGCGATGCGGCATCGGTGTGGTGGATGTTGCACCAGATCGTCGCGCGACGCTCGTGCATGTTGGCGTGGTGCGCACCCCTCCGGGCATGGCGTTAGAAGAGCGACTCCGCGAAATTGGCGACGGCATCGATGCGGTGATCGCCGAATTCGCGCCTCAACAGCTTGCGCTCGAACGAGTCTTTGCCCAAAACAACGTGAGCACAGTGATGGGAACGGCTCAAGCAAGCGGAGTCGCAATGTATGTCGCCGCTCGCCACGGCATACCGGTCACCCTCCACACCCCCACCGAAGTGAAGCTTGCGATTACGGGATACGGTGGCGCTGAAAAGAAGCAGGTTGGCACAATGGTTGCGCGTGTTTTGGGCCTCGCTGAAGCTCCTAAACCTGCGGATGCGGCGGATGCCTGTGCTCTCGCAATTTGTGGAGCGTGGAAGAGTGGCCCTGGTTTCGCTGCTTCTCCGTCAGGTCGCGGGGCTGATCGCTCAGGGTCATCCGGCTCATCACAGCTGACACCGGCCCAGGAGGCGTGGCGGTCAGCAGAGAAGTCGGCGGGTGCTCGTAGGGTGAAGCCATGATTTCTTCCCTTCGTGGCACCGTCCTTGCCGCGGCCGGAACCACGGTCGTCATCGAAGTTGGGGGAGTGGGCCTCTCGGTGAGTGTCACTCCCGAGCACGCACTATCGGTGCGCGTCGGATCCGAAACTCAACTCAATACAGCGCTCATCGTGCGTGAAGATGATTTAGCGCTCTATGGGTTTCGCACTCCGGACGAACTTTCTGCGTTCACCCTGCTTCGCGGCGTAACGGGCGTTGGCCCTAAAAGTGCGATGGGCGTGCTTGCTGCCCTCGCGCCAGAGGAGATAGCCCGTGCCGTGGCCGAAGAGAACGACGCTGCATTTCGTAAGGTATCGGGCATCGGTCCGAAGACGGCAAAACTCATTGTTCTCAATCTCGCAGGCAAACTCTTCGTTAGTTCTCCCCAGCGTGGCGCTCAGCCCGTTGTCTCCACTCCGGTATCCGAAAGTGTGTCGATGGCGTTGCAGGGGCTCGGGTGGTCTGAGAAGCTTGCCCGGCCCGCGGCTGAGGCTGCCTTCCGCGAGGCAGCAGAGGCCGATAAAGGCAATACACAGGCCGTCTTGAGGCGCGCCCTTCTGCTCGTCGGCTCGCAAACCCCGAATGGTGGTTCGTGATGCCTGACAACGATGATGTCGTCGCCAACTCTGGTGTTGAGTCGGATGCAGAGCTTGCCTTTGAGGGCGCGCTTCGACCGAAATCCCTCCATGAGTTTGTCGGTCAGCAGAAGGTGCGTGGCCAACTGCAGCTTCTTCTGAAGGCAGCAGCGATGCAAAACCGCACGGCAGACCACATCTTGCTTGCGGGCCCACCCGGCCTCGGCAAGACAACATTGGCGATGATTGTTGCGCACGAAAGTAACCGACCATTGCGCATGTCTAGCGGTCCTGCGATCCAGCACGCCGGTGATCTTGCGGCGGTATTGTCGTCGCTTCTTCCCGGCGAAGTTCTCTTCATCGACGAAATCCACCGGATGGCACGCTCGGCCGAAGAGATGCTCTACCTCGCGATGGAAGACTTTCGCATCGATATTATGGTCGGCAAGGGCGCCGGCGCGACATCCATTCCTTTAGACATTGCGCCGTTCACGCTTGTCGGTGCCACGACGCGATCGGGATTGCTGCCGAACCCGCTGCGAGATCGTTTTGGGTTTACCGCACACCTTGAGTTCTATGACGAGCCCGAGCTTGAACAGGTACTCGTTCGTGCTGCCGTGATGCTTGAGCTCGAGATTGATCGCGATGCGATCGCGGAGATTGCTGGTCGTTGTCGCGGCACTCCTCGAATCGCGAACCGATTGCTTCGGCGTGTGCGCGATTACGCGCTCGTCAATCACATTCCGGCTTCTCGGGATGCGGTGCGTGCCGCCCTTGAGCTGTACGACGTCGATGAACGCGGCCTTGATCGTCTGGACAGAGCGGTGATGCAGACCGTACTGACCCGCTTTGATGGCGGACCAGTTGGACTCAGCACGCTTGCAGTTTCCGTCGGAGAAGAAGCAGAGACGGTCGAGTCAGTCGTCGAGCCGTTCCTGGTGCGAATAGGGCTGTTGTCGCGCACGCCGCGCGGTCGTGTTGCGACTCGCGCAGCGTGGGAGCACTTCGGCATCGACGATCGAAATTCGTCTCTCTTCAGTGATGAACTATAGTTTTATTGGCTTAGTACGCGCCTCAGCTTGAGCGCCAGGCCCACAGACCACCGAAAGGTACCTCATGGATCCTCTTTCTATTGCGATGCTCGCCATTCTTGGCGTACTCATCTTCTTTATGTTCCGCAACAGCCGCAAGCGCAAAGCTCAGATGGCAGAACTGCGCGAGCAGATGGTTCCTGGCGTCGAAGTTATGACTAACTTCGGGCTTTTTGGAACGCTCGTTACCAACGACACCGTTGCCAACTCTGCCGAGATCGAGATCAGCACTGGCGTAATCGTCAAGGTTCACAGCCAGACGCTGGCCAAGGTCGTTGTCGAAGAAGAGGCTGTCGAAGGCGCTCCTCGTTCGGTGGAAGAAGCTATGGAAATCGCCAACCGCGAAGCTGCGGAACGCGAAGCTGGCACTGCTGAGGTTGACGCTGACGTGAAGCCAGAATTTGGTGAGTTGTCAGACACGAAGCCGGCTAGCTCTGCTGAGTCAAAAAAGGCGTCCGAGTAACCCACTAGTGTTGAGAGTCGTCCCTCCCGAGGACGGTTGTCCAATGGCGTGCGCTTCTGCACTGCTCTGTTAAGAAAGCTGAGTCAATTAGGTGGCAAGAACTACCCCTGTGAAAAACGCGTGGCGAGCCATCGTCTGGCTCACCGCACTCACGGTGGGGCTCTCCGTATTGATCGGTGCTGGCTCCATTTTCGGTTCGGCCTCCTGGGCTCCGAAGCTCGCTCTTGACCTTGAGGGGGGAACGCAAATCGTTCTCGCCCCTCAGCTCGAGAGCGGACAGACGGTTTCCAAGGAGCAGCTGGCTCAAGCAGTCTCGATTATTCGAGATCGTGTCGACGCCAGTGGTGTCGCTGAAGCTGAAGTTACGACTCAAGGCGCGAGCAACGTCATTGTCTCGATCCCGGGTACTCCTGATAAGGAAACACTCAACCGGATCCAGTCATCGGCAAAGCTCGAATTCCGCCCGGTGCTCTACACCGAGGTCGCGACGACTGCTGCTGCTGAAGCAACTCCTGAACCGACCGATGCGGCGGAGACGCCGGACGGAGAGTCGGCAACGAGCACCCCAGAGCCGACCTTGGCCACAACGCCAACCGCGACACCCACCGACGCAAGCGATCTCAACTGGATTACCGAATCTCTTTTCGACGAATACACCAACTTCGATTGTGCTTCGCTCGACAGCTTTAGCGTTGCTCCCGCTGCTGAGCCGCTCATCACTTGTGATTCGGATGATGCCTTCAAGTACATTCTCGGCCCAGTCGAGGTAGAGGGCAGCACGATCACCGACGCGAGCAGCGGACTGATTTCCAGCTCGCAAGGCGTCAGCACCGGACAGTGGGGCGTCTTCCCGACGTTCAACGCCGAGGGCACCACAGACGTCGCAGCGATGACTACGCGTCTCTTCGGCTTCGACAACACTGATCCGCGCAACCGATTCGGAATCGTGCTCGACGGTCGTGTCATTTCGGCGCCGACGACTCAGGGCATCATTACTGGCGGAAACCCACAGATTTCGGGTTCGTTCGACCAGGACAGCGCAAAAGTTCTTGCTGACCAGTTGAAGTTCGGTGCGCTACCCATTGGTTTCGAAGTACAGAGCAACGATTCCATCTCAGCGACGCTAGGTACAACTCAGCTTAATTCTGGGCTGATCGCTGGTCTGATTGGTCTCCTGCTGGTCGTCATCTACTCGCTGTTCCAATACCGCCTTCTCGGTCTCGTTACGGTGGCTTCGCTTGTAGTCGCCGGAGTGCTCACCTATCTCGTCATCGCCTACCTTTCGTGGCAGCACGGCTACCGACTCTCGTTGGCTGGTGTTGCCGGACTGATTGTGGCGATCGGATTTACCGCGGACTCGTTCATCGTCTACTTCGAACGCATTCGAGACGAACTTCGCGATGGTCGATCTCTGACCGGCGCGGTCGAGGCCGGTTGGAAGCGTGCCCTGCGCACTATCTTCGCTGCGAAGGCCGTCAACCTTCTTTCGGCCGTAGTTCTGTTCGTCCTTGCCGTGGGAAACGTTCGCGGTTTCGCGCTGACCTTGGGACTCACCACAGTGATCGACGTGCTCGTTGTCGTTCTCTTCACGCATCCCATGCTTCAGTTGCTCGCAACAACGAAGTTCTTTGCGAGCGGACACCCCATTAGCGGTCTTGATCCCCGAGCTCTGGGCGCGGTCTACCGCGGTCGAGCTCAGTTCAGAACGCCGGTAGCCACGAAGGCGACCGCGGGAGCAAGCCGCGAGGCTGCTCGCCGCCAAACTATTGCTGAACGAAAAGCTGCTGAGTTGGCGGGAACCGCCAAAGATTCCAGCTCAGATGGAAAGGAATCCTGATGGCTAGCTTCTCGAAGTTCGGCAACGACCTCTACACCGGTGAACTATCGGTTAACTTCATCGGGCGTCGGATGGTGTGGTACACCCTCGCGATAGTTTTGATTGTGGTGTCCATTGCTGGCCCCGCGCTCCGTGGTGGTTACGTACTGGGCATTGAATTTACTGGTGGATCACAATTCCAGATCGACTCGGTCGAAGCGCTAACAGATCCTGCTACCAACGCCGACGCTCAGAACCTTGCGATTGACACCGTATCGGGAGTGGTAGCAGAAGCTGATCCCAAGGTCACCGTGGTGGGAACTGACTCCTTGCGTGTGCAAACGGAACAGCTTGAAGCCGACCAGTCCGACGAGGTGCGCGATGCCTTGGCCGGCGCGTTCAATGTCGACAGCGACCAGGTGGCCGCATCGTTTGTTGGCCCGTCATGGGGCGCAGACATCACGAGTTCTGCACTGCGGGCTTTGCTCGTCTTCGTCGCTCTCGCGGCCATCATGATGGCGATCTATTTCCGCACGTGGAAGATGTCGCTCGCAGCGATGATTGCGTTGCTCCACGACATTGTCATCACTGCCGGCGTCTATGGACTCTTCGGATTCGAGATCACTCCTTCCGCAGTTATCGGGTTCTTGACGATCCTTGGTTTCTCGCTTTACGACACCGTTGTGGTGTTCGACAAAATTCGAGAGAACACCTCGGAAGACGGGGCCGAATCCCGACGCACGTTCGCTGAATCTGTCAACCTTGCGGTTAACCAGACTCTTGTTCGCTCGATCAACACCGGAGTCGTTGCAGCTCTGCCTGTCGGTGCGATTCTCTTCATTGGCGCTTATGTGCTCGGTGCCGGCACGTTGCGCGATATTGCTCTTGCGCTCTTTATCGGAATCATTGTTGGTACTTATTCCACGATCTTCATCGCTGCTCCGCTCTACGCGCAGTTCCGTGAGAATGAGCCTGCAATTCTCAGTCGCACGAAGCGGTTGACCGCAGCGCGCGCCGAAGAGAAGGACCGCAAGTAGCCAGCGTGCGCGGACGTGGATCTCGACGTTCGCAGGCTGCGCAGTGCCCCGATAGGGGTAACGGTATGCCAATGCAGCTACGCGTTCTAGAATTGTTCTAGGGGGTAGCGGAATGAGTGAATCACCACAGTCAGCTGCCTCGTTCCGTGCGCTGTTGCCGAGGATTTTCTCCCGCGCTCAGCCCGCTGGAGCCGTAGAGAATTTACTGCGAACGGTAAAGACTCATCACCCTAAAGCGAACCTTGCACTGATCGAGCGCGCCTATGCCGCAGCTTTCCGAGCGCACGACGGTCAGAAGCGTAAGAGCGGTGAGCCCTACATAACTCATCCCGTCGCGGTGGCGCAGATTCTCGCTGATCTCGGTATCGGTGAGAAGACGATCGCCGCTGCACTCTTGCATGACACCGTTGAAGACACTGACTACTCGCTTGATGAGTTGAGGGTTGAATTCGGCGATGAGATTGCGATGTTGGTCGATGGTGTGACCAAGCTCGACAAGGTCAAGTACGGCGACAGCGCGCAAGCCGAGACGGTGCGCAAGATGATCGTCGCGATGTCGAAAGACATCCGAGTCCTCGTGATTAAGCTGGCCGACCGTCTCCATAACGCTCGCACGTGGGGCTTTGTGCCGCGCGAGTCTGCTTCCCGAAAAGCACAAGAGACACTTGAGATTTATGCACCGCTCGCGCATCGTCTGGGTATTCAGGCGATAAAAATTGAACTCGAAGACCTGTCGTTCGCTGTGCTCCACCCTAAGATCTACGTCGAAATCGAGAGCCTGGTAACTAAGCGCACCCCGATGCGTGACGAATTCGTCAAAGAGGTCATTGCTTCGGTTAATGACGACCTCAAGACATCGCGGATCAAGGGCACTGTCGCTGGCCGTCCGAAACAGTACTACTCGATCTATCAGAAGATGATCGTTCGAGGTCGCGAGTTCGATGAAATTTATGACCTTGTGGGCATTCGTGTTCTCGTGAACTCTGTTCGCGATTGTTATGCGGTGCTTGGGTCGATCCACGCCAGATGGAATCCGATTCCTGGTCGTTTCAAGGACTACATTGCGACGCCTAAGTTCAATCTTTATCAGTCTCTTCACACGACGGTCATCGGACCGCACGGTCGCGCGGTTGAGATCCAGATTCGAACGAGCGAGATGCACCACCGTGCCGAGTTCGGTGTAGCTGCGCACTGGAAATACAAAGACCGTAGTGCGGGCAAGATCGTCGAATCTGGGCCCGTTGATAGCGATATGGCGTGGCTTGCGCACATCACGGACTGGCAGGCCGAAACGTCAGACCCCGGTGAGTTCCTTGAGTCGCTGCGATTCGAGATCGGCGCCAAAGAGGTATACGTCTTCACTCCTCAGGGAAAAGTGATCGGCCTACCAGCTGGCGCGACGCCCGTCGACTTTGCCTACGCGGTGCACACGGAAATCGGGCACCGCACTATGGGTGCCAAGGTCAATGGGCGGCTCGTTCCCCTAGAGACAGAACTCACCAGTGGCGACTCTGTTGAGGTCTTCACCTCCAAGAGTCCGGATGCTGCTCCTAGCCAGGACTGGCTCAGTTTCGTCAAGAGCACTCGAGCCCGAAACAAGATTCGCGCCTGGTTCACGAAGGAACGCCGCGACGAAGCTATCGAGCAGGGCAAGGACGCGATCGCGCGCGCAATGCGTAAGCAGAATATGCCACTGCAAAAGCTCATGAATCACGAGTCTTTCGCCGACCTCGCGTCGACAATGCGTTACGAAGACGTATCTGCGTTGTATGCCGCAGTGGGTGAAGGGCACGTTTCCACTCAGTCGGTAATTGAAAAGCTTGTCGCGTCGCTGAGTTCAGGTACTGAAGAGGACGAAGGGGAACTCACATTCCCCGCGCAGGGAAAGCTGCGTCCCTTCAAGCACTCTGACTCCGGAATTCTCGTGCGGGGAGCGCCAGACATTCTGGTGAAGCTGGCGCGCTGTTGCACCCCGGTACCGGGAGACAAGGTTGTCGGATTTGTCACTCGTGGCGCCGGTGTTTCCGTTCACCGGGCGGATTGTAAGAATGTTCAATCGCTCCTAGACGAGCCCGAGCGCATGATCGACGTTGAATGGGCGCCAACGTCAAAGAGTCTCTTTCTCGTGCAGATTCAGGTTGAGGCGCTCGATCGTTCTGGCTTGCTTTCAGACATCACCAAGGTGCTGAGCGAAACACACGTCAACATTCTTTCTGCCACCGTCAACACGTCAACGGACCGTTTAGCTATCAGCAAATTTGTTTTTGAAATGGGAGATACAACCCATCTCGATCGCGTGCTCAATGCCGTGCGTCGTGTTGACGCGGTCTATGACGTTTATCGCGTCAATAGCGGCTAGCTCGCGGCGGGCTGAGGATGTCTCGCACGCACCAACGTGAGTCGCTCAAGGGCGATCCGTTTTTGGGGCAAATTGCGACGGACCAGCATTGAGTTAGCGCACTCGGAATAATCCAACGTGCCTTCGGTCATCAATGTTGCAATTGCTTGGATCTCGCGGTTTCCGAAGCTCTCGCTAAATCTCAGTAGGTCAATTACTGTGCGGAGTCGTGAGGTCACGCTCACGCCGGCCACGCTATCAATCTCTTCTGGAGAGATCACGACTTCCCGCAGCGTTGCATTCAGGCTCGCATGCGGCCTAGTTCGTGCGCCGATGGCAACGCAGAGCTGATGCCGCCGTGGGGGAGTCACCAGCGCACCCCACACCCAGGCTGCGCTCAACCTCTCGGCAATTATTCGCGGATCGAGCACCACACCGAGGGCCCGTGCACGCAAGTGCGTCGTTTCAAATTCGTGAATAGGGCAGAAGCATTGATCGAGGGCATAGAGCTCTCCATCGAGGACGGCACACTGCAGCTCAACAAGGGGCAGATCGAGTGCGCTGAGCACGGAAGGAAGTCGCGAGGTCATTCCTCTATCGTGCAGTGGCACTCACTCCGACGGTGTGTTCACTCTGGTTCGGTGGACAAACAGATGGCCTGTGGAGAGTCTGCTACTTCAGTGCCCCGAGCCATGCCTTGCGAGCATCTAGTGCGTCCTGAGCATCCGCAATCTTCCTAGCATTGCCGGTGGCCTTCGCTTCAGCAAGTTCGGCTTCAAGTTTCGCGATTGCGTCGTTGAGCTGACCCAAGAATCCTTCGGAACGCTCTTGGCGCTCGGGGTTGCTCTTGTTCCAGTGATCCTCGTCGAGCTTGCGCACGGCCGTTTCGATTTTGCGCAGGCGTTCCTCGGCGACTTTGATCTTGTCGCGAGGGACCTTACCAATTTCATCCCAGCGCTTCTGAATCGACAACAACGACTTCTTGGCTTGAGCGCGGTCTGTGGCGGTCAAGAGTGGCTCGGCCTCGGCGAGCAACGCTTTCTTGAGCTCCCAATTTGCGGTGAACTCGACGTTGTCTTGCGCATCCACCTCGGACTTTGCGGCGTAGAGCACGTCGCCAGCCTGCTTAAACTTTGCCCAGAGTGCATCGTCAAACTTCTTGCCAGCGCGCCCGGCTGCCTTCCAACGATCGAGGAGGCGACGGTAGTTGGGGATGGCGTCGGCACCCTGAGCTACCAACGCTTCCGCTTCGTCGACAAGAGCCTGTTTGTCAGCGCGGGCTTGTTTGTGACTCGTGTCGAGTTCAGCGAAGAATGCGCGGCGATGGGTGTCGATCGTGCTGCGGGCGGCTCGAAAACGCTTCCACAACTCGTTCGCTTCCGCCTTCGGAAGACGGGGGCCATCGGCCTGGTGGGCTTTCCAACGCGCGAAGATGTCGTCGATCTGAGCCGTGACCTGCTTCCACTGTGCTTTGGCAGGATCTGCCGCAGCAAGCGTCTCAGCTTCGACAACAAGGGCAGTTCGCACAGCGATAGCTTCGCCCAGAGCCAGTTTGGCTTCTTCGCTCTGCTTCTCGGTGAGTTTTGAGACCGAGCCACCAAGGGCTTCGACACGTGCGCTGAGCGCCGCGAGATCGCCAACGGCGTTTGCGGTTGCGATTGACTCCTTCAGGGCGCTAATCGCCTTCGAGACGTCTGCGGCGGGCGCACCGTTCTTCACGCGCTGCTCGAGCAACGTCACTTGACCTGCAAGCTCGTGATACTTGCGGGTGAAGTAAGCCAAAGCTTCTTCCGGTGTTCCATCGGGGTATTGACCGACAGCGCGTTCGCTTTCTGCTTCGCGTACAAAGACGGTACCCGTCTCATCGACGCGTCCCCACTCGTTTTGCTCCTGTGTAGCCAATTACTTCACCTTGCTGGTTATGCCGGAAGCCGCTGCCCGGGTGAACCCAAGCTTAGGACAACCACGCTTACGGTCGTTGACGCTGTTACTGGATCGTGAAGCCCGTGATGCTTGTGGCAATCACCGGAGCCCCATCCTCGGCATTGTCGACAATGCCTCCAGAGGTGATCTCGGACTGCAAAGCATCGAGACCAGAAACGACCGTACCGACAATGCTGTAGCCGCCGGCGGTGTCGTCAGGAATTATCGCATCGTCAGAGACGATGAAGAACTGTCGCCCATTGGAGAAGGCATTGTTTCCGGTACGCGCCATTGCGATAGTGCCCGCGGGGTAGAAGCCGCCAACTCCTGCATTTTCCACCGGCCCATAGGCGTAGTCGGGATCACTGGCGCCGGTGCCGTCGAGCGATCCACACTGGATCAACCCGGCGTTCTCAGTTTTCACCATGCGGTGGCAGGTAGTACCGACGTAGTAGTCAGTAGCGATCGAGTCGATGATTGAGGCAACAGCTTGAGGTGCAGCGGCTCCGTCGAGTTCAATTCCGAGAGCCACGTCGTTGAGAGTAAGCTCACCCGTCCACGTGCGGTCTTCGGAGACTGAGACATCTGGAACGTCGCCGACGTTCTCCTGGGCGGCCGCAGTGGGTTCGGGGGTGAAGGACGGCGCGGGTTCCGGCGTTCCTGGTCCAGCACTGAAATAGAACACTTGAGCGGTCGAGACAAGCGCGATTACGAGGATCCCAACGCCAACGGCCAGAACATTGTCGCGCTTGCGGCGTGCAAGAGTGTTCTCATGGACCGCATTGCGGGCAGAGTAGTGGCGCAGGCGTTCCCGAGCGTCTCGTTGCTCGCGTGAATGCTTTTTGCTGGATGCCACCATTACTCCTTGAAGAATTGCGGATTTCGCCGCGGTCGTAGGAACGCCACACTGAACCTTACGGTCTCGTGCGAATCTCGACCAAACGCCACGGCGTTCTAGCCCTGAGCCGAAGGGCTGCGCATTTCATCAGTGCGGACGATTACGATTGACCTATGGATGCTTCCGCAAGTCTTCACAGCGGGGCTACGCCTCTTGCTGTGCGCATGCGTCCGCTGACACTTGACGAGATCGTTGGGCAGAAGCATCTGCTGCAGCGAGGTTCGCCGCTCATGAGTCTCGCATCGGATGCTGGCGGCAGTCATGGCTCGGCATCCATTATTTTGTGGGGTCCTCCGGGCACGGGCAAAACAACCATCGCGAAGGCAATCGCGCGAGGGTCTCAACGCAAGTTCGTTGAATTGTCTGCCGTGACCGCCGGGGTTAAGGACGTGCGTCTGACAATTGAAGAAGCCTTGACCGCGCGCGACCTCTACGGCGTCTCTACCGTGTTGTTTCTCGATGAGATTCACCGGTTCACGAAGGCACAGCAGGATGCTCTGCTGCCGGGGGTCGAGAACGGGTGGATCATTTTGATTGCCGCAACGACCGAGAATCCGTCGTTCTCTGTAATCTCTCCTCTCCTCTCACGGTCATTGTTGTTGACGCTCAATCAACTTGACGATGATGAGCTAGGCGAGTTGGTCGATCGGGCGGTTTCCGACGCTCGTGGACTGAACGATGCGGTAGTGCTTGAATCAGACGCTCGCGCATTGCTTGTACGGCTGTCATCTGGCGACGCGAGACGCGCCCTCACGGCGCTAGAGGCTTCAGCGGTATCGGCTGCCAACGAAGACAACGCTTCGAGTCCACCCGTAGTTACCGCAGAGCATGTTGCCACTGCCGTTGACCGTGCGCTGTTGCGCTACGACCGTCAGGGCGATGAGCACTACGACGTCATCAGCGCTTTTATCAAATCGGTGCGTGGTTCAGACGTCGACGCTGCCATCCACTACTTGGCGAGAATGATCGAAGCGGGTGAAGATCCGCGGTTCATCGCCAGACGGATCATCATCAGTGCCGCTGAAGATGTCGGCGTCGCAGACCCCCAAGCTCTCGTCATCGCCGTCGCTGCGGCCGATGCCGTGCAGATGATCGGGATGCCGGAGGGCCGAATCCCTCTCGCGGAGGCCGTTGTGTATCTCGCGACAGCGCCCAAGTCGAACGCCGCTTATGTTGCCCTGGACGCCGCAATCGCCGATGTTCGCGCGGGAAAGATTGGGCGGGTTCCCAAGCCGCTGCGCGATGCGCACTATCCGGGAGCAAAACGCCTCGGCCATGGCAAGGGGTACCAGTATTCTCACGATTCCGAGTTCGGCGTCGTGAAGCAGCAGTACCTCCCCGATGTCCTTCAGGGGACCGAGTACTACCGCCCAACCAACAACGGAAACGAACGCGACGTGTCGGCTCGACTGGCGAAACTTCGAGAGATTATCCGCGGAGAGTGACCAGCCGACGCGCCAAACCCTTGCTGGCCTCGTTTCGTGCCATAGCGATGCTTGGCGTGTTAGAGTTATGCGTCCCATCGATACGGTTTCGGCGCGCGGCTGCAATGAAACCGGAAATCGCGGAGCAAGGTCTGTAGCCGACCAGTCTCCATTGGGCCATCCCTCTACTTTCTTCTGGTGTGTTGTGTACGCGCGTTCGCGTGCGAGTAATCACCAGAGTGTTCTTACTTGAATCAATCGAAAAGGATCTTGTGTCTACTAAGTCACGTACCCGCAGCAAGACTCGCCTTTCGCGTGCACTGGGCATTGCCCTCACGCCGAAGGCTGCAAAGTACCTCGAAAAGCGCCCCTATGCTCCCGGTGAGCACGGCCGCACCAAGCGCAAGCAGGACAGTGACTACGCTGTTCGTCTTCGCGAGAAGCAGCGTCTACGGGCCCAGTACGGAATCCGTGAAGCTCAGCTGAAGATTCAGTTCGAGGAAGCTCGCAAGACCGCCGGCCTAACCGGTGAGAACTTGGTTGAGCAGCTCGAAATGCGTCTCGATGCACTGCTCGTTCGTTCGGCTATCGCTCGCACGACCGCTCAGGCTCGTCAGATGATCGTTCACCGCCACATCCTGGTTGACGGCCAGCTCGTTGACCGTCCCTCGTTCCGCGTCAAGCCGGGACAGCTCATGCACGTCAAGGCTCGCAGCGAGGGCATGGAAATCTTCCAGGTCGCCGCAGCTGGTGGACACGTGGATGTTCTGCCTAAGACTCCTGGTTACCTCGAAGTTGAAATCGACAAGCTGCAGGCACGTCTCGTACGTCGCCCGAAGCGCGCCGAGGTTCCCGTGACCTGTGAAGTTCAGCTCGTTGTTGAGTACTACGCAGCACGCTAACTAACGCACGAAAGGGTCGGGGCTTATGCTCCGGCCCTTTTTTGCGTTTGGCGGGATGTTGGTGCGATTGTCGAATAGCGTGTAACCACCACTTTTTCTGAGACGGATCGGAGCAGGCATGACTGGCGGAGATATCGCAGGGCTTATCGCGGCAGGAGTATTCGCAGTCCTTGTCGGGTTGCTCGCCGTTCCCTTGCTCAAGTTGGGAAGGGTGTTCGACGAAACGAGTTCCGCAATACGTGGAGTCAGCGACAATCTGGACCCCATGTTGACTGAGGCAACGGCCACGATTTCGGAGACGAATCGCCAATTGGCTCGCGTCGATGCGATCACTCAGAATGTGGAAGAAACCACCGGGAATGTCTCAGCATTGGTCGCACTAGCAGCCGCAACCGTCGGCGGCCCTTTGATCAAGATCGCTGGCCTCAGTGCCGGAGTGCGTGCCGCTGTGCTGAGCATCCGCCCGAAGCGCCGTCGCTGACCTTTTCGCACGGCCTAAGCTAGTACGGTTCTAGTACCGCTCTCGCACCCAAATCTGAAGGAGAAGTTATGAAAGGCGCCGTTCTTTTCGTTGTAGGTATTGCCGTCGGTTTCGTCGCAGCCCACCAAGTCGCGAAGACACCTGAGGGCAAGCAGTTCTTCTCTGAGGTTGACAGCAAGGCACGCGAGTTCACGAGTGCCGTTGTTGATGGCTACCGCGAGCGTGAAGCAGAACTTCGCGCAGCAGTGGGCGAGGCAGAAGAAGCTCTCTCGGACTTTTCGCAGCGTTCTAAGTAAGAAAATCAGGGCCCTCGGGCCGCATTATTGAGTTCCCGGGGATCCCATGCAGACCGCAGACATTCAGAACCGTTGGTTGACCTATTTTGGCGACCGTGGTCACACTATTGTTCCTTCAGCCTCGCTCGTCAGCGATGACCCGACGCTGCTATTCACTGTCGCGGGCATGGTTCCCTTCGTTCCCTATCTGACGGGCCTCGTTCCGGCGCCGTTCGATCGCGCAACGAGCGTTCAGAAGTGCATCCGAACGCTCGATATCGAAGAAGTCGGCAAGACACCGCGTCACGGAACGTTCTTCCAGATGAACGGAAACTTTTCTTTCGGCGACTATTTCAAAAAGGAAGCCATTCAGTTTGCCTGGGAGTTCCTCACGCTTCCCGAGGCCGATGGGGGACTTGGTTTTCACGCAGAGGACCTCTGGGTCACCGTTTACGAAGACGATGACGATGCTGTCGCCTATTGGAAAGAGACCGCAGGGCTTCCTGACGAGCGCATTCAGCGACTCGGGATGGACAGCAACTACTGGTCAACAGGCCAGCCAGGTCCCGCTGGACCCTGTTCGGAAATTTTCTTCGATCGAGGCCCTGCTTACGGCGCCGATGGCGGCCCAGCCACCGACGACGATCGTTACGTTGAAATCTGGAACCTCGTCTTCATGCAGTACCTCCGTGGCGAAGGTAAAGGCAAAGATTTCTCGATCCTCGGCGAACTGCCCAAGCAGAACATTGACACCGGCATGGGCCTGGAGCGCGTTGCGTTCCTCAAGCAGGGCGTCGAGAACATGTACGAAATCGACCAAGTCCGTCCCGTGCTCGACAAGGCCGCAGAACTTTCTGGCCGCACTTACGGCGCTGACCATGAAGCTGACGTTCGACTGCGCGTAGTCGCTGACCACGTTCGTTCGAGCCTCATGCTCATTGCGGATGGCGTTACTCCCAGCAACGAAGGTCGCGGGTACGTGCTGCGGCGCCTACTACGCCGCACAGTGCGCGCCATGCGCCTGCTTGGGGTTGAAGGAACCACCTTCGCTGAACTCTTTCCCGAGTCGCGGGATGCCATGAAGGCCGCCTACCCCGAAGTCGAGAAAGACTACGATCGCATTTCGCGCGTCGTTCTCGCCGAAGAAGATACCTTCATGCGCACGCTCGCTAGCGGAACAACGATCCTTGACACTGCGGTCGAAAACACCAAGAAGTCCGGCGCTTCGGAACTGCCTAGTGACACCGCATTCCTCCTGCACGACACCTTTGGATTTCCCATCGACCTGACGCTGGAGATGGCGGGCGAAGCTGGACTATCGGTGGACCGCGAAGCTTTTGATTCGCTCATGAAACAGCAGCGCGATCGCGCAAAAGCAGACGCAGGCTCCAAAAAGCAATTCCTTGCTGACCTGTCGGTTTACGGCGCGTTCCGCGCGCTCGGCGAGACCACCTTCACCGGCTACGAAAATCTTGAAACCGAATCTAGCGTTCTCGGGATCATCGTCGACGGCGTCTCGGTATCGCAAGCGACATCCGGCCAAATCGCTGAAGTGATCCTCGCCGAAACGTCGCTCTACGCCGAATCCGGTGGTCAAGAAGCGGATGCGGGTGCGATTGTTGGTGCCAGCTACCACCTAGAGATTCTCGACGTCCAACGCCCGGTAAAGGGACTCATCAGCCACAAGGTGCAAGTGACGTCCGGTGAGGTCGGCGTCGGAGACGCTGCAACAGCGATCGTGGATGCCGATTGGCGTCGCGGCGCAACTCAAGCGCACTCGGCAACCCACGTCATCCACGCAGCTTTGCGTCAAATTTTGGGCAAGGATGCTCACCAGTCTGGTTCATACAACAAGGCTGGCTACATGCGTCTGGACTTCTCGTGGTCGCAGGCTCTCTCGGCTGAGACAAAGTCTGAGATTGAAGAAGTCGCGAACACTGCTGTGCGTGACAACCTCGAAGTCACGACACGAATCATGGCACTCGATGACGCCAACGACCTCGGCGCGATGGCGCTGTTTGGTGAGAAGTACGGCGATACGGTTCGCGTTGTCGAAATCGGTGGACCTTGGTCGCTCGAGTTGTGTGCTGGCACCCACGTTGCCCGTTCCGCTGAGATCGGACTTATTTCGCTCGTTGGTGAGTCGTCGGTCGGATCGTCAAACCGCCGCGTTGAGTCCCTCGTCGGCATGAGCGCATTCCGAAACTTTGCAGCGGAGCGCGCAATCGTCTCAGAACTTACTGCCAATTTGAAGACGCCTAAGGAGCAATTGCCTGATCGGATTGCCGAACTGATGGCAAACCTTAAGGCAGCCGAGCGCAAGATTGCCCAGCTTGAGGCTGGCCAGCTCTCGCAGCGCGTACCGGCCTTGGTCGAGACAGCGCAAGTGCTGGGCTCGGTGAAGGCCGTCGTCGAGAATGTTGGCGAGCTTCCGTCAAACGATGACCTTCGTGGACTTGTCCAGTCAGTTCGTGAGCGGCTCGGCTCGAAGGCTGCTGTCGTAGCACTTGCTGCCACAATTGGCGAAAAGCCTGCCGTCATTGTCGCGACCAATGAGGCGGCTCGTGCTCATGGTCTCGCCGCTGGGGCACTGGCCAAGGCGGCAGCAGGGGTGCTCGGTGGCGGCGGTGGCGGCAAGCCAGACATCGCACAGGGTGGTGGCGCAAACCCCGCTTCGATTCCCGACGCTCTCGCACTTATCGTCTCGACTCTGTCCGCTTAGTCCATGCGCTCAGGTACTCGAATCGGTATTGACGTCGGAAAAGTTCGGGTCGGGGTTGCGAGAAGCGACCCTCACGGGATGTTGGCGACCCCAGTAGAGACGGTGAAGCGCGCACAAGCAAGTATCACAAGAGTGCTGGCTATCGCGAAGGAATACGAGGCTGTTGAACTGGTCGTCGGCCTCCCCATCGCTCTTTCTGGACGGGATACTGCGTCAACCGGTGATGCTCGAGAATTCGCTCAACAGCTTGCCGATAGCTCCGATTTGCCCGTGCGGCTCGTAGATGAGCGGATGACCACGATGAGTGCGCATACTGCGCTGCGGGCATCCGGTCGCACCGCAAAAAATTCTCGCTCGGTCGTCGATCAGGTTGCCGCCGTTATAATTTTGCAACACGCCCTCGACTTCGAGCGCTCAGCGGCGCGATTGCCCGGAGAACTTGTCGAACCGACGCTAGGATCCTGAACCATGGCCGATGAACCGAACTGGGAAGATATCTTCAACGATCAACCCGGTGAAAGTGCACCGAAGTCGGCTCGCGCCGCGGCCTCGCATGGCACCGAACGTGCCGATGGCGCGGCAAGCACCGAATCCTCTACTCCGGTAGTAGGCGCTGGCGAACAGCCACTGACCCGGCGCGAAGCGCGAGCGGCTCACGAGGCGCAAGCATCGCGGGGGAGGACCGCAGAAGCTGCTCCGGAAACTGACGGTTCGACACCAGGAGGCCTACCACGCAAGCGTCGTTGGTGGCTCATCATTGGGCTCCCGATTCTTGTTATTGCCATCGCCGGTGCTGCAGTCGCAACTTTTGCGTGGGTCAACTACGAAGAGAAGATCCGCGAAGTGCTCGGCTGGGAACTGCCAAACGACTTTGAAGGAAGTGGCAACGGCGAGGAAGTTATCGTCACCGTCAACTCGGGTGATATCGGATCCGATATCGCGCGGAGCCTTAATGTTGCTGGCGTCACGATGACCTTCGATGCGTTCTACGATCTGTTGCTTGCGCAAGAAACGGACCCAGCCTTCTTTCCAGGAAACTACTCCCTTCAAAAGGAGATGAGTGCTCAATCTGCACTTGATGCTCTGCTTGACCCAGAGAACAAGGTAACCGACAGAGTCTTGATCACCGAGGGCACAACCTTGCCCGACGCGCTCGAAATCATCTCCCAAACCACCGGCATTGCCCTCGCTGATGTGCAGGCGGCATCCGAAGATCTCGCACACTTTGGGCTTCCCGCCGAAGCTGTCAGCCTTGAGGGCTACCTGTTCCCTGCAACCTACGAACTCGACGGCAGCCAAGACCCCTACGTCGTACTCGACCTGATGGTCAACACCATGTACGAGAAGTTGGATGCAGCGGGTGTCCCTGTTGAAGACCGCTACCGAATTCTGACAATGGCAGCGCTTGTCCAGCGCGAAGCCGGCCCCAATACCGACGACTTCTACAAAATTGCCCGTGTCTTCTACAACCGACTCGATCAGGGGATGTTGCTTCAGTCCGACGCGACCGTCGCCTATGGCACCGGAAATCTCCACACGGTGTGGACAACAGACTCCGAACGCGCTGATGCCAGCAATCCCTACAACACGTACGCCAATCCCGGTCTGCCTGTCGGACCGATTGGTCTCCCCGGCGAGTTGGCGATCGATGCTGCCCTGAACCCTGCCGCCGGCGACTGGCTATTCTTCGTTCCGATCAACTTGGCGACAGGGGAGACGGTCTTCACCAGCAATGTTGACGACCATGAGGCTGCAGCCCAGCAGCTTCGCGATTGGTGCGCCGAGAGCGAAGAGAATGGCAGCTATTGCTAGACAGCTCACGTGTTCCGGCCGCGGGATCCACCCGATCGAAGCTTGCCGTTCTCGGTTCTCCCATCGCTCACTCGTTGAGCCCGGCAATCCATCGTGCGGCGTACAAAACTCTCGGTTTCGATTGGGAATACGATGCAATCGATCTGTCAGAAGAGTCTCTGCCCGCGTTTCTTGCGGCTCTCGATGGACGCTGGCGTGGACTGTCACTGACGATGCCTCTCAAGCGCGATGTCGTTCCACTACTCGATTGGGCTGACCCGCTTGTTGAGCTCGTTGGAGGGGCAAACACTGTCGTAGTGACGGATGCCGGTCTCCGTGGCTACAACACGGACGTCGAGGGCGCCATGCGCAGTTTTCTCGATGCCGGATTGTCGAGCTTGGAATCCGTCTGGATTCTGGGGGCAGGTGCCACTGCCGCATCGCTTCTCGTGGCTTCTGTTCGTCTCGGCGCGCAGAAGATCGTCATCTTCGCGCGCAGCCCAGCAAAAGCGGAACCCCTCAAGGTGCTTGGCGAGTCGCTCGGTGCAACGATTATTGTTCGACAATGGCACGATGCGGCTCGGGCAGCCGACATTCCCTCTGTTGTTGTCACAACGGTCCCTGGCGGGGCCATAGATCTTGAGTTCGCTGAGGCTGTGCGCAAGCAAGCAGCCCTCTTTGATGTTGCCTATGACCCATGGCCGAGCGACATTGCGCACAGCTGGATGGCTGCAGGCGGAACAGTAATTTCTGGTCACGATTTGTTGATCAATCAGGCCATTGCTCAAGTACGTATTTTTGCCTCAGGAACGCCAGATGTGCCGCTGGCGCATGAGGCGGATGCGATTGACTCGATGCGTGCCGCAATTGAGGCGCCGTCGATTCGCGACGAGGTCTAGCGACAGGTACGCCGAGCTCACTGGGACGGTGATCTAGCGCTGCGTAAAATGTGGCGTCATCTCGTGTGGGAGGATTGACGCATGCTTCGATGGTTAACGGCCGGTGAATCTCACGGCCCAGAATTGGTCGCAATTCTTGAGGGGATGCCTTCGGGCGTGCCCATCTCACCTGAACAAATTCAGGCTGACTTGGTGCGTCGTACGCTCGGCTATGGCCGTGGTGCCCGCATGAAGTTTGAGCAGGATGAGCTCACGCTGAGTGGGGGAATCCGTTTCGGTGCCACGATGGGTAGCCCCATTGCGTTGCGCATCGGTAACACTGAATGGCCCCGGTGGGTCGAAGTGATGAGTCCGGTTCCCGTCGACCCAGAGACTTTGCCCAAGGGGCGCGGTGCCGCCCTCACGCGTCCGCGTCCGGGGCACGCCGACCTCACAGGGATGCAAAAGTACAACTTTGCCGAGTCCCGTAACGTTCTCGAGCGAGCGAGTGCACGCGAAACTGCAGCTCGCGTTGCTCTCGGTGCCGTTGCGCGCGCGTTCCTCGACGGTCTCGGAATTCATCTCGTTAGTCATACTCTGTCGATTGGTACGGTTCGGGTGCCAGCAGGAAGCGCACTGCCAACACCTGGCGATGTTGCGACCCTCGACGCCGACCTTTTGCGGTGCTTCAACCCCGAGACATCTGAGCAAATGGTTGCTGAGGTCGATCTCGCCCATGAAGATGGCGACACCCTCGGGGGAATCGTCGAAGTTCTCGCCTATGGCTTGCCACCGGGACTCGGTTCGTACACCCACTGGGATCGTCGTCTCGACGCGCAGCTTTCTGCCGCACTCATGGGCATCCAAGCGATCAAGGGTGTCGAAGTCGGGGATGGTTTCGAGACAGCTGCACGTCGTGGTTCAGTCGCGCACGATGAACTTGTGCACTCGCCTGACGGAATCTCTCGAGAGAGTGACCGTGCCGGCGGAATCGAAGGCGGAATGTCTACCGGCACTGTATTGCGTGTTCGTGCCGCCATGAAGCCAATCTCGACGGTTCCTCGTGCTCTTCGAACGGTGGATATCGCGACGGGCGAAGCAGCCGTGGCGCATCATCAGCGTTCGGATGTGTGTGCCGTTCCGGCTGCGGGCGTGGTAGCGGAAGCAATGGTTGCGCTCACTCTGGCGAACTCAGTGCTCGAAAAATTTGGTGGAGATTCGCTTGGCGAAACTAAGCGAAACCTCGAGGCATACCTAGCCGCGATTCCTGATGCGCTCCAGACCACCGGGGCTACGTATGCTCAATGATGGCGGAGCGATCGTTGTCATCATTGGGGCGCCCGGTGCAGGAAAAACTAAAGCAGGCAAGCGACTAGCCAAAATTTTGGATGTGCCTCTTGTCGACACTGACAAGGTTGTCGTCGCCTCACACGGCCCCATCCCTGAACTATTCGCAGAATTTGGCGAAGAATATTTTCGTGAGCGAGAGCGCGAAGCCGTCGCCAACGCACTACTCGAACCTGCCGTCGTCACTCTGGGTGGGGGAGCGGTGCTGAACCTCGAGACGCGTGCTGACCTTGCGTCCCACCGCGTTGTGCAATTGACGATGTCGAAGGCTGCCGCGCGCCTGCGGATTGCCGGAAGTAAACGGCCATTGGCCAATAACGCTGATGAATGGGAAAAGCTCGTCGAAGCCCGTCGTCCTATATATGACGAACTTGCTTCTCTCACGATTGATACTTCACTTAAGCCTATGGAAAAAGTTGCGCGCGAGATCGCCGACTGGTTGGGAACCCAACAACAATGACTGAAACCACGATCATCCCGGTACCTGGAACGAACCCCTACGATGTTCTCATCGGCCGAGGCCTGCTGCCGAAGCTCGCTGAGCAGCTAGGTCCGCGAGTGGCAAAGGTGCTGATCATTCACCCGCCGACGCTTGGTGCGAGAGCAAATGCACTGCGCGAGTCGCTCTCGGAGAACTACGAGGTACTTCTTGCGGAGATTCCGGATGCCGAAGACGCCAAGCGGATCGAAGTTGCCGCTTTTTGCTGGCAGATCATGGGTCAGACCGATTTCACTCGCACCGATGCTGTGATTGGTTTCGGCGGGGGAGCAGCGACTGACCTTGCTGGCTTTGTCGCCGCCACCTGGCTGCGCGGAATCAAGCTCATTCAGTGCCCAACGAGTGTCGCGGGCATGGTTGACGCTGCTGTGGGTGGAAAAACCGGAATCAACACTGCTGAAGGCAAGAATCTTGTGGGAGCGTTCTATGCCCCGAGCGCTGTGGTCGCGGACCTCGACGTGTTAGAAGACCTTCCTCGCAACGAGATCTTGGCCGGATTCGCTGAGATCGTCAAGTGCGGATTCATCGGTGAGCCCGAAATTCTTGACATCATTGAAGCTGACGTCGACAAGGTCATCGATCCACATTCTGAACAGTTTCGGCGCGTTGTTGAATTGTCGATCGGACTGAAAGCTCGTGTAGTTGGCGAAGACTTCACGGAGACCGGTCTTCGAGAGATTCTGAACTACGGGCACACTCTTGGTCACGCAATTGAGCATGCCGAGCGTTACCGCTGGCGTCACGGCGCTGCAGTGTCCGTCGGAATGGTTTTTGCTGCGGAACTAGCCCACCTCGCTGGATCGCTCAGTTCTGAAGTTGTCGACAGGCACCGGAGCATCCTGCAGTCGCTCAGCTTGCCCATCGATTACCCCCTCGGTCGTTGGAACACTCTTCTCGCGACTATGCAGCGCGACAAGAAGGCCCGGGCGGGAATGATTCGTTTTGTGGTGCTCGACTCTGTCGGCCGCACATCCATGTTGAATGGCCCCGACGAAGCGATGCTGTACTCCGCCTATCAGGAAGTCGGGGTCTAGCGGGCTCGTGCCTCGCTAGAGTGGAGCGGTGACTACAGTATTTGTCCTCAATGGGCCCAACCTCAGCAGGCTCGGCAGTCGAGAGCCTGATGTTTATGGTGGGGGAACGCTTCGCGAGCTGCAATCCGCTCTTGAAGCTCACACCCGAGGGCTGGCCAATGGAGAGAATGTTGTGCTCGACTTTCGCCAAACCGACAGCGAAACAGAACTGATTTCTTGGCTCCATGAGGCTGTCGATTCAGGATCGCCGGTCATCATGAATCCTGCTGCCTTCACTCACTACTCGTACGCTTTGCGGGATGCTGCGGCTCAAGTCACTGGCGCAGGGCTCCCGCTCGTGGAGGTGCACATCACGAATCCTCACGCCAGAGAAGAATTCCGTCACACGAGCGTGATTTCTGGTGTGGCAACCGGAGTGATTGCCGGATTCGGTTTCGAATCGTACATTCTCGCCCTCGACGCGGTTGCTCGTCGACTCGGTTAGACTCGAACGTCGCATTTGTCGCCTTCGCGACTTACTCGCGCTTTTGCTCGTTAACAGAAACGGATTTACGCATGGCCTCTACCGCTGACATCAGGAACGGCGTCGTTCTCAACATGGACGGTGGATTGTGGACCGTTATCGAGTTCCAACACGTCAAGCCCGGCAAGGGTGGCGCTTTCGTTCGAACCAAGGTGAAGAACGTGCGTTCGGGTAAGACCGTTGACCGCACATTCAACGCTGGCGCCAAGATCGAGACCGAGACGGTTGACCGTTCCGAATTCCAGTACCTGTACAAGGACATGGAAAATTTCGTGTTCATGAACACGAGCGACTACGACCAGATCACGTTGAGTGCTGAAGCTGTTGGCGATGCCGCAAACTTTATGCTCGAGAACCAGAACGTGGTAATCGCTCTCCACAACGGTGACCCTCTCTACGTCGAGCTCCCGGCATCCGTTGTTCTGGAGATCACATACACGGAGCCTGGCCTTCAGGGCGACCGTTCGACCGGTGGCAGCAAGCCTGCGACCGTCGAAACCGGATATCAGATTCAGGTTCCGTTGTTCCTCGAGCAGGGCACCCGCGTCAAGGTTGATACTCGCGATGGTAGCTACCTCGGCCGCGTGAACGAGTAAATGGGGGCACGCAGCAAGGCGCGTAAGCGCGCGCTTGACCTTATGTACGGTGCCGATGTTCGTGGCGAAAGCATCAACGAAGCGTTGGCAGCAGAGTCACTCCGTGCGATGAACGATCCGGCACGGGCAACCTCGTGGGCGTACGCCCAGCAAGTTGTCTTAGGGATTACCGCTCACGGTGACGAGATTGATGAACTCATCGAGACGTATTCGCAGGGGTGGCCCCTTAACCGGATGCCCGCGGTAGATCGCGCCCTATTGCGTATCGGTCTCTGGGAAATCTTGTACAACGATGATGTTCCCACCGGTGTCGCGATTTCTGAAGCCGTCGAATCAGCCAAGGTTCACTCCACTGAAGATTCAGCGGGTTTCATCAACGGTTTGCTCGGTCGCATCGCGGCCAGTAGCGAGTAACTAGCTCTATTGTGACGTAGCGTTACGCAGTTGCGTGACGCTACGTTACGGCGCAGATCGCCATTGTCGCCGAGGAGTTCTAGCGTTCAGGGATGAGTTCTTCATCCCCCCGCCGCAGCACGGCAGCCGATGCGCTGTCCGTCACTATTCGCGATCTCTCGCGAAGGTTTGGCGAGCGCCGTGTTCTCAACAACATCGATCTCGACATCAGCGCCGGAGATATTGTTGCCCTCATCGGGCCCTCTGGCTGCGGCAAGTCAACGCTGTTGCGCCATATCGGTGGATTGGATTCACCAACCGGTGGCGCAATCAGCATCGGCGGTGCACCCGTTACCGGTCTTGACGCGCGTTCGGCAATTGCTTTTCAAGAGCCTCGTTTGCTTCCGTGGCGTTCGATCAAACGAAATGTCGAGGTCGGGCTTCCTCGCGGCAAGCGTACGAGCGACGATAGCGATCGGGTCGCTGACCTCCTCGAGCTTGTCAAACTGTCTGAATCTGCACAGCTTCGCCCGCGGGAAATCTCGGGGGGAATGGCGCAGCGAGTTTCTCTCGCGCGAGCTCTCGCCCGCCGGCCAGGCGTGCTCCTTCTCGACGAACCTTTCGGAGCGCTCGACGCGCTAACGAGGCTCTCGATGCAAGATCTGCTTCTCGAGCTTCATTCTGCTGAACCCGCCACTATCGTCATCGTCACTCACGATGTTGATGAAGCGCTCTACTTAGCGGATCGCGTCATTTTGCTTGGTGCGGTCGGTAGTGACACCGCACACGAGGGCTCGAGTATCAGGGCCACTGTCACTGTCCCCGGTGTGCGCCCTCGAGATCGCGGCAGCGGAGATCTTGCCGAACTTCGGGCCGAACTACTTGAAGGCCTCGGGGTTCCCACCCACCATCTCAGTTCCCACTAATCCCCGCTTCTTTACTCACCCACGAAGGAAATCATGTCTCGCCGTTCACTTTTTTCTCCCCTTGCCGCTGGCGCAGTTGCGTTGACGCTTGGCCTTTCTGGCTGTGTTGCCGGTGAAGGTTCCGCACTGTCTCCGGAGGCTGCAAACAACGACGGTGGCTGGAGCAGTGACCACCTCGATGTTGACTTTGCTACCTACAACCCTCTGAGTCTCATCATCAAGGAAGAGGGCTGGCTTGAAGACACCCTGGGCGATGATGTCGAGGTGACCTGGATCCAGTCATCCGGTTCCGCAGCGGCGAACGATGCTCTCCGCGCCGGAGCTCTTGACATCGGTTCGACTGCTGGCTCAGCAGCACTGCTGGCGCGGGCTAATGGTTCACCGATCAAAACGGTTGATGTGTACTCGCAACCAAACTGGTCCGCTATTGTCGTTGCCGCGGATTCGCCTATTCAATCGGCTGAGGACCTGCGCGGTAAGAACATCGGAGCCAATGCGGGAACCGACCCCTATTTCTTCTTGCTTCAAACTCTCGCAGAATTCGGTATCGGCCTTGATGAAGTTACGATCACCCAGCTTCAACACGCTGACGGTAAGACGGCGTTGGAATCGGGTGCTGTGGATGCGTGGGCTGGTCTTGATCCGCTGATGAGTGCATCCGTCGTCAATGCGGGTTCGCGCATCGTCTATGACAATCCTGACTTCAACAGCTACGGGTTCTTGAATGCGACGGAAAGTTTTCTCGAGAAGTCCCCTGATCTCGCCCAACTCGTAGTGGATGCTTACGAGAAGGCTCGGCAGTGGGCCGCAGATAACCCCGATGATGCTGCAGCGGTTTTCGCTGATGTTGCGGGTATTGATCTTCCCATCGCCAACTCGGTGCTGCTGGAGCGCACCAACCTTGCCATCGATCCCGCGCCGGGCCAGAAGCAGCTCGATGTGCTGAACATAATCGGTCCAATTTTCGTGGATTCTGGTGCTGTTGCTGCGCAATCACAGATTGACGATGCACTCGCCTCACTCTTCGAGACCACATATGTCGATGCTGCGGATCCGAGCCGTGTCGCCGAGTAACGATTCAAGCGTGTTGGAGCGGCCCGACGTGAACCACGTCGAGGCCGTTCCGGCGATCTCTGCCGCAGCGCCACAGCGCCGACGTCGCTTGGTGCGCTCAATGATTCTGGGTGCGGTTGTTCCTGTTGCGTTAATCGTGCTGTGGCAAATCATTGCGACTTCCGGCGTGGTAGCGAGCTATCGACTGCCAACACCCCTCAGTGTCTGGATAGCGGGCGTAGATCTCTACGAGCGTGGAGTGCTCTATCAGCATGTTGCTATCTCGACGCAACGGGTGATCCTTGGCTTCGCGATGGGCTCAATTGTTGGTTTGGCATTGGCAGCCGTTGTCGGATTGTCCGCTCGCGTCTCTGATTTTTTTGCCCCGACGTTGGGGGCGCTCCGTGCAGTCCCGTCGCTGGCTTGGGTTCCGCTCCTCGGGCTCTACCTCGGTTACAACGAGGATTCCAAAGTTGTTTTGATTGCGATCGGCGCGTTCTTTCCTGTCTATACAACGGTCGCGTCCGCTCTCAGACATGTGGATGCTCACCTAGTGGAATTGGGTCGTAGCTACGGTTACTCCGGCCCGGCCCTCCTGAGTCTCGTTCAGCTGCCAGCGGTGGTGCCTGCAGTTATTTCTTCGCTGCGGCTTGCTCTGGCGCAGGCGTGGTTATTTCTGGTGGCGGGCGAGCTGCTAGGAGCGTCTTTGGGACTCGGTTATTTGCTGGTTGATTCACAGAACAATGGTCGGATTGATCGATTGTTCTTGACGATCATTCTGCTTGGTGTGCTTGGCAAGACCACCGACAGCCTTGTGGGCTTGCTTGAGCGTTTCCTTCTCAAGCGCTGGGGTTCATAAGTCTGTTGTGAGCACGCTATAGTCGGTGAAACAGATTTCCTTTAAATTCCGTCCAGAGAGGCGGGGAAGGAGGTCAGAATGCCTGTACGCACAGTGCTGCAGCATGCTGATATCACCCGAGCGTTGACTCGTATTTCCCACGAGATTCTTGAGTCCAATCGCGGTTCAGACGATCTCGTCATTCTCGGTATTCCTACCCGCGGTGTAACTCTCGCGAAGCGAATCTCGACGATCATCCACTCCGTCGACTCTGCGGTTATTCCCGCCGGTGCGCTCGACGTGACGATGTACCGCGACGACCTTGCTCAGAATCCCACTCGCGCAACTGGCCCGACAGACATCCCCGGTGGCGGTATCGACGGTAAGACGGTTGTGCTCGTTGACGACGTTCTCTACTCAGGCCGAACAATTCGCGCTGCTCTTGATGCGCTGGGTGACCTAGGGCGACCGAGAGCGGTCCGATTAGCTGTGCTTGTTGACCGTGGCCACCGTGAGTTCCCGATTCGCGCTGACTTCGTAGGGAAGAACCTTCCGAGCTCAATGGAAGAACGCATTAATGTGCGCCTGGAAGAAATCGACGGCACTGATGAGGTGACGATCGGATGAGGCACCTACTGACAACGCAGGGTCTGCAACGTGACGAAGCCATCGCGATTCTCGATGTTGCCGAAGACATGGCGGCTGTTGGCGAGCGTGAGGTCAAAAAGTTGCCTACTCTCCGCGGCAAGACCGTCATCAACCTGTTCTTCGAAGACTCCACTCGCACTCGTATCTCCTTCGAGGCGGCAGCGAAACGGCTCAGTGCCGATGTGATCAACTTCGCCGCCAAGGGCTCGAGCGTATCTAAGGGGGAGAACCTCAAAGACACCGCTCAGACTCTTGCCGCCATGGGGGCTGATGCTGTGGTCGTTCGTCATTGGGCATCTGGAGCGCCTAAAACACTCGCTGACAGCGGATGGATCGATGCCGGCATTGTCAATGCTGGCGACGGAACCCACGAGCATCCCACTCAAGCGTTGCTTGACGCGTTTACCATTCGGCGCCGACTTCATGGTGCGAACGCTCGCGGACGGGATCTCGACGGCGTCACCGTCACCATTGTTGGCGACATTGTGCATTCTCGGGTAGCCCGGTCGAACGTCTGGCTACTCACAACGCTCGGAGCGCACGTCACTCTCGTTGCCCCGGCCACGCTCTTGCCGGTGAACCTCAGCGGATGGCCTGTTGAAGTGTCCTATGACCTCGATCACGCGATTGCCCAGGGCCCAGATGTCATCATGATGTTGCGAGTTCAGGGTGAACGAATGGCTGCCGCATTCTTTCCTAATGCTCGCGAATATTCGAAGCAGTGGGGACTCAACGACGAACGAATGCGTGCACTTCCAGCCAGTAGCATGGTTATGCATCCTGGGCCGATGAACCGCGGTCTAGAAATCTCCGCTGCGGCGGCAGATTCGCCGCAGTCGACAGTGCTCGATCAGGTCAGAAATGGCGTCTCAGTGAGAATGTCGGTGCTGTATCACTTGCTGTCCGGAGCTGTAGAGCGATGAGTGAAGAACTAGCCTCTGTCACCGACGTCCGTGTAGTACCCCAGAGAAGAGGACTCTCTTGAGTATAAGAATTGTCAACGCAACTTTGCCTAGTGGCGAGCGCACCGACTTCACCATTGACCGGGGCGTTTTTACCGACGACAGCACTGCGGATCGCACCATTGATGCTTCGGGACTTCAAGCCTTGCCAGGTCTGGTTGACCTCCACACCCACCTTCGTGAACCTGGCTTTGAACAGAGCGAAACCGTCTTGTCAGGCACGCGGGCAGCGGCTATCGGCGGCTTTACCGCCGTCTTTGCTATGGCAAACACCATGCCGGTGCAAGACACTGCCGGAGTAGTAGAGCAAGTGCAGTCATTGGGCGATACCCACGGCTATGCCACAGTGCGCCCCATCGGCGCTGTCACCGAGGGCCTTGGCGGCACGACACTCTCTGAGATTGGTGCCATGGCGAACTCGCGTGCGGGTGTCCGGGTTTTTTCCGACGACGGCAAGTGCGTTCACAACGCGCTTCTCATGCGCCGAGCGCTTGAATATGTGAAGACGTTTGATGGAGTTGTTGCTCAGCACGCGCAAGAGCCGACTCTGACAGTGGATGCCCAAATGAACGAGGGCGCTGTATCGAGCGAGCTTGGTCTCGCCGGGTGGCCGGCGGTTGCCGAAGAGTCGATCATCGCTCGCGATGTACTGCTCGCTGAGCACGTCGGAGCACGGCTTCACATTTGTCACCTCTCAACGGCAGGTTCGGTTGACGTCATTCGGTGGGCGAAAGCCCGCGGCATTGCGGTAACGGCAGAAGTCACACCGCATCACCTTCTGCTGACAGACGAACTTGTGCGTGGCTACGACGCTCGATTCAAAGTGAATCCGCCGCTTCGCCGTGATGAGGATGTGCACGCGTTACGAGCGGCTCTCGCCGACGGAACCATCGACATTGTTGCTACCGATCATGCTCCGCATCCTCCCGAGGCAAAAGAGTGTTCGTGGGCAGAGGCAGCGTTTGGAATGGTCGGTCTCGAATCAGCGCTGAACGTTGTGCAAGAGGCCGTTGTCGATACCGGTCAGTTGACATGGGCAGATGTCGCGCGCGTACTCTCACAGGCGCCGGCACAGATCGGGCGTCTCGACGGCTATCAGGTTCCGTTTGCGCTCGGCTCGCCAGCGAACCTCGTGCTGATTGACCCGAGTGCACGATCGACGTTCAGTACCGAATCGTTGCGCGGCAAGAGCACGAACTCGCCGTATTTGGGGCGCACGCTTCCCGGCCGCGTGCTCACTACGATCCATAACGGGTATGAAACCGTGAGGGATGGCGAATTGGTTGATAGTGATGAAGTTGCTCGGAGCGCGCGACTTGCCACCGTGGAGGCCAACAATGTCTAAAGATGTGTCAACGCTGATCGTGGTCGCTTTCCTCGCGCTACTCCTGGGGCTGATGGTTGCCGGGTGGTTCGCGCGCAAGCGTCGCCAATCGCACATCAGCGTTCCCCAGCTGCCTCCAGCAGATTTGCCTGGCACGCACCCGAGCTTCACGGGAAAGTATGTGTCGACGACGCTCGGCGGAGATCAACTCAATCGTGTTGCCGTTCACACGCTGGGCTTCCGCGGCAACTGCAGCATCGAGGTGCACCCCCACGGCGTCGCGGTGTTCCGCACTGGCGAACGCGATGTGTGGATACCGCGCGCCGACGTGCGCGGCATTTCGCGGGCATCTTTGACGATCGACCGTGTCGTCGAGAACAACGGATTGCAGGTGATCGAGTGGACGCTCGATGGCACAGCAGTCGATAGTTATTTCCGAATGGATGACCCCGAGGCCTGTGAACAAGCCCTCGCCGGTGTCATCAGCAATGAGAGGCAGCCCCATGACCTTTGAAGCAGCAGTGCTCGTACTGGAAGATGGCACTCGCTATCTCGGACAGGCATACGGTGCCCGCGGCCAGCGTCTTGGCGAAGTCGTGTTCGCCACAGGGATGACCGGTTACCAAGAGACGATCACCGACCCGAGCTATGCCGGACAAATCGTCGTGATGACGGCGCCGCATATTGGCAACACCGGGGTTAACGACGAAGACCCTGAGTCCTCGCGCATCTGGGTATCGGGCTTTGTCGTTCGCGACGCTAGCCGCGTTGTTTCCAACTATCGCGCAAACGGTTCCCTCGATGACCAGCTCACCGAGCAGTCAATCGTGGGCATCAGCGGTGTCGATACTAGGGCGATCACCCGGCGCTTGCGTGATTCTGGGTCAATGCGCGGCGGAATCTTTTCCGGTGCTGACGCTGAGTTGAGTCACGAAGATCAGCTCGCCGCAGTGAACAGCACAGCGCAGATGACCGGCCGAAGCTTGTCATCCGAGGTGTCCACCGCTGAAAGCTATGTCGTCGACGCGATCGGCGACAGCATCGGGCGTCTCGCCGTGCTTGATCTCGGTGTGAAAACATCCACCCTGAGATTCTTGGCGGAGCGCGGCTTCGAAGTGCACGTGCTGCCACAGACGGTCACTTTCGATGAGCTGCTCGCCATCAACCCGGTCGCAGTCTTCTATTCGAATGGGCCCGGCGACCCTTCTGCATCGGATGATCATGTCGCCCTCCTCACCGACGTCCTCAAGAAGGGACTTCCGTTCTTCGGAATTTGCTTCGGAAACCAACTTTTGGGCCGAGCCCTCGGGTACGGAACCTACAAGTTGCCATTCGGTCACCGCGGAATCAACCAACCAGTTGTCGATGTGAACACACTCCGCACTGAGATCACTTCTCACAATCACGGCTTCGCGGTTGACGCCCCCGTCGGTGTGATCAGCCAGTCACCGGCCGGCTTCGGTCGCGTCGAAGTAAGCCACGTCAACCTCAATGACAACGTGGTCGAGGGCCTTCGAGCGCTCGACATCCCCGCCTTCTCAGTTCAGTACCACCCCGAGGCGGCCTCTGGCCCCCACGATGCCAACTATCTTTTCGACAGGTTCCGCGACCTTGTTCTCGAGAACGCAAAGGACAGCAAGTAATGCCCAAGAGACAAGACATTTCCTCGGTACTGGTCATCGGTTCCGGCCCGATCGTTATCGGTCAGGCAGCAGAGTTTGACTACTCGGGAACACAAGCCTGTCGAGTGTTGCGCGAGGAGGGCATCCGGGTCATCCTGGTCAACTCGAACCCCGCGACGATCATGACCGACCCCGATTTCGCCGATGCAACCTACATCGAGCCCATCACGTGGGAAGTCATCGAGTCGATCATCGCCAAGGAGCGTCCGGATGCTCTGCTCCCGACCCTCGGCGGCCAGACGGCGCTCAACGCGGCTATCGAGCTCGACGCTCACGGCATCCTCGAAAAGTACAACGTCGAGCTGATCGGCGCGAACCTCGAAGCGATCAACCGCGGAGAAGACCGCCAGATTTTCAAGCAGCTCGTGATCGACTGTGGGGCAGACGTCGCAAAGTCGTACATCGCTCGTACAGTTACGGAGGCGGTTGAGTTCGCCGAGGATCTTGGATATCCACTCGTGATCCGCCCCTCTTTCACGATGGGCGGTCTCGGTTCGGGGTTTGCGTACTCTCGCGAGGAACTGATCCGCATGGTCACCGACGGCTTGCACCAGAGTCCAACTACCGAGGTGCTGCTCGAGGAGAGCATCCTGGGCTGGAAAGAGTACGAGCTCGAGCTCATGCGCGACACGTCAGACAACACTGTTGTCGTGTGTTCGATTGAGAATGTTGACCCGGTCGGTGTTCACACCGGTGACTCGATCACAGTCGCGCCGGCGCTCACTTTGACAGACCGTGAGTACCAGAACCTTCGCAACATTGGCATCGACATCATCCGTGCTGTTGGGGTCGACACTGGTGGCTGCAACGTTCAGTTCGCTATCGATCCCGCGACTGGTCGTGTGATTGTCATCGAGATGAACCCACGGGTATCACGCTCGAGCGCACTCGCGTCGAAAGCAACCGGATTCCCGATCGCAAAGATCGCGGCCAAGCTCGCCATCGGCTACCGTCTCGACGAAATCCCAAACGACATCACCAAGGTCACCCCCGCAAGCTTCGAGCCGACCCTCGACTACGTCGTGGTCAAGGTTCCGCGGTTCGCGTTTGAGAAGTTCCCGGCGGCAGACACCCGCCTCACGACCACCATGAAATCGGTCGGTGAGGCCATGGCAATCGGTCGCAACTATTCGACGGCCCTGCAAAAAGCGCTTCGCTCACTAGAGAAGCGAGATTCAAGCTTCCACTGGAACGGTCAAGTGGGTGACAAGACGGAATTGCTTGCCCTGTCGGCCATCGCTACTGACGGTCGCATTGTTACGGTGCAGCAGGCCATGCGCGCCGGCGCCACGACCGAAGAGGTCTTCGATGCCACCAAAATCGACCCGTGGTTTATCGACCAGATCGCGCTAATCAACGAGGTCGCAATTGACATTGCCGAAGCAGAAAAGCTGACTGTTGCCCTGCTCACTCACGCCAAGAATCATGGGTTCAGCGACGTGCAGATTGCTGACCTTCGTGGTTCCACCGAGGCAGAAATTCGCGATCTTCGCTGGGGCCTGAACGTACGTCCCGTCTTCAAGACGGTCGATACCTGTGCCGGCGAGTTCCCCGCACTTACCCCGTACCACTACTCCAGCTACGACTCCGAGACTGAAGTTGCCCCGAGCGACAAGACGAAGGTCATCATTCTTGGTTCGGGACCGAACCGTATTGGCCAGGGTATTGAGTTCGACTACTCGTGTGTTCATGCCTCGTTCGCCCTCTCCGATGCGGGCTACGAGACCATCATGATCAACTGCAACCCCGAGACGGTCTCGACTGACTACGACACGAGTGACCGGCTCTACTTCGAGCCCCTCACCCTCGAAGATGTGCTCGAGATCATCCATGCAGAGAGCAAGAGTGGTGAACTCCTCGGAGTGATCGTGCAGCTCGGCGGCCAGACAGCTCTGGGTCTCGCTCAGGGACTCAAGGATGCAGGCATCCCGATCCTCGGAACGACACCAGAGGCGATTGACCTTGCCGAGGAGCGCGGGTTGTTCTCGGAGATTCTCGACAACGCTGGACTGCTCGCACCAAAGAACGGCACCGCCACTAACCAGTCCGAAGCGATTGAGATCGCAGAGCACATCGGGTTCCCGGTTCTCGTTCGTCCCTCGCACGTGCTTGGTGGGCGTGGCATGGAGATCATTTATGACTCCGAAGCTCTCGCCGACTACTTCGAACGGGTGCGCGACGTTGTGATCATCTCGCCGAGCTCACCGTTGCTCGTTGACCGCTTCCTCGATGACGCGATCGAGATCGACATCGACGCAATTTATGACGGTACTGAGCTTTACGTCGGCGGAATCATGGAGCACATCGAAGAAGCCGGTATTCACTCCGGCGATTCTGCATGCACCCTTCCGTCGGTCACTCTTGGCCGCGACGTGCTCAATCGCGTGCGCGAAGCAACACTCGCCATCGCTGAAGGCGTCGGCGTGCGCGGTCTGCTGAACGTGCAGTTTGCGATCGGTCAGGGCATCCTTTATGTGCTCGAAGCCAACCCTCGCGCGAGTCGTACCGTTCCCTTCGTATCGAAGGCACTCGGTATCCCGCTGGCGAAGGCTGCCGCTCTCGTGATGGCCGGTTCGAGCATCCGTTCGCTCGTCGATAGCGGCCTACTGCCGATTCTCGATGGCTCGCAAGTGCCATCGACGTCGCCGGTCTCGGTGAAAGAAGCAGTGTTGCCATTCCGCCGCTTCCGCACGGTTGAGGGTCAGGTTGTTGACTCCGTTCTTGGCCCAGAGATGCGCTCGACCGGTGAGGTCATGGGAATCGACTCCAACTTCCCGAAGGCCTTCGCCAAGAGCCAGGAGGCGGCTTATGGTGGATTACCCGACAGCGGATCGGTGTTCGTATCGGTTGCTGACCGTGACAAGCGAGCCGTCATCCTGCCGGTGCTGCGCCTCAGCCAGCTTGGCTTCACGATTCTCGCCACCGAAGGCACCGCCGAAATTCTCGCGCGCAACGGCATCGAGGCTCAAGTGGTGCGAAAATACTTCATGGGTCAAGAGGTTGACGCTGCGGAACCGTCGATCGTGGAGATGATCAACGAAGGCAAGGTGGATGTCGTCATCAACACGCCAAGCGGCCGCAGCGCGCGTGCCGATGGTTACGAAATCCGCACAGCGACGGTCGCCGCCGACAAACCGATCTTCACAACCATGGCCCAACTTGCGGCGGCGGTAGCTTCGTTTGAGGCCATCCGTGATGGCTTCGATGTTCGCTCTCTCCAGGATTACGCCCTCGATCGCGCTGCCGAGCTGGAGAAAGTTGCTAACAATGCCTAGCTTCGCGTCACGACTAGAGCAAACCTTCGAGGAATTCGGGGGAGTCTGCATGGGGGTTGACCCCCACCCGTTCTTGCTCGAGAGTTGGGGGCTTTCCGATGATGTGCACGGTGTTCGCGAATTTGCGCTTCGTGCGGTGGATGCTGCAGCAGGCAACGTAGGAATGATCAAACCACAGGTGGCATTTTTCGAGCGCTTTGGATCTGCCGGCTATGCGGTGCTCGAAGAGTCCTTCGCTTTGGCACGTTCGGCCGGAATGCTTGTCATCGCCGACGTCAAGCGTGGCGATCTCTCGTCTTCGGTAGAGGCGTATGGGCAAGCGTGGCTCACTCCGGGATCTCCTCTGGAAGCTGATGCAATGACGGCTGTCGCGTACCAGGGCGTTTCAGAACTTTCAGGACCGTTTGAGTTGGCACGCAACGCTGGCAAAGGGATTTTCGTACTTGCGGCGACATCGAACGCTTCAGCTTTGAGCATCCAATCTGCTCGCATTGTTGAGGGTGAGCATGAGGGCGCAACGGTTGCGGCCAGCGTTGTTCGAGATGTTCGTGCTCTCAACTCGGAGAGCGGGTTGGGCTCGTTTGGTGTTGTTGTTGGTGCAACGGTGAACGTCGCCGACTACGGCATGCGAGTTGAAGAGTTGATCGATGTGCCGGTACTGGCCCCGGGTTTTGGCGCTCAAGGAGCATTGGTTGAGCAAGCGCGAGAACTATACGGTCCAGCGGTCGTGAACACTATTGTCACGGTCTCGCGAAGCGTTCTCCAAGAGGGAGCGAGCCAGATTCCCTCCGAATTGCGTTCGTTACGCTCTCAACTTCGTGAGCAGGTGCGCTGATGGGACCTCGCCCGGAACCCCCAGCAGTCGATAGAGCTGCTGCATCGCGCGCGGCGATTGCTGCCCGCCGAGCTCGCGCATCGGTCAAACGGGAAGTTGCCGAGCGCGCACGAACCGCTCTGAGCGTTGCACGCACAGCGTGGTCAAGTCCAGATAGCCCTGAGGCTCGGTTGTTGGTTCGCGAGCTCTTGCTCAGTGTTCCCTCGTTGGGACCGACAAGGGTTGAATCAGTGATGGAAGATTTGGCTATTGCCGAGCGTAAGCGCGTCGGTGGTCTCGGTCCGAAACAGCGAGACCGACTCGCCGCGTACCTTTCCGATCGTCAAGGTCCGGAACCCACGCGTCTCGTCGTGCTCGCTGGTCCAACAGCCGTCGGCAAAGGTACTGTCTCGAGCTACATTCGGGAAAATCATCCCGACGTTTTGCTTAGCGTGTCTGCGACGACACGAAAGCCCCGCCCGGGAGAGGTTGACGGAGTTCATTACTACTTCGTTAGTGATGAACAGTTCGACGCCATGATCGCCGGTAATGAGCTTCTCGAGTGGGCAATCGTGCACAATTCCTACCGTTACGGCACGCCGCGTCCGCCAATCGATGCTGCTCTCGCTGCGGGAAAGCGTGTTCTCCTGGAGATTGATCTGCAAGGTGCGCGCTCCGTGCGTTCGGTCATGCCTGAGGCATTATTGGTCTTCCTTCTGCCTCCCACTTGGGAAGAATTGGTTCGCCGATTGATTGGCCGCGGCACCGAAGATGCGGCCGAACAGGCGCGCAGATTAGAGACCGCAAAGGTCGAGTTGGCGGCTCAAGAAGAGTTCGATGTGAAAGTCGTGAACACAGAAGTAAGCCAAGCGGCTCAAGAAGTCGTAGAATTGATGGATGCGCCCGCTGGCGCGACCACTTCCGACTCCAAGGAGCACCCCCATGGTTGACAAGAACTCGGGCATCATTGATCCCCCCATCGACGAACTGCTGTCGAAGGTTGACTCGAAGTACCAGCTGGTAATCTTCGCGTCCAAGCGTGCTCGCCAGATCAACGACTACTACGCAGACCTTCACGAAGGAAGCCTGTTCGACAACGTCGGACCCCTCGTTGACTCCACGATCGAAGACAAGCCTCTCTCGGTTGCTCTTCACGAGATCAACGAGAACAAGCTCGAACTCAAGCGCCTCAGCGGCGAATAGAACCCACTTCGGTGACCGCGCTCAACGTAGTCGTCGGAATTTCTGGCGGAATCGCTGCCTACAAGGCTGTCTCCGTTGTGCGCGAGCTTGTGCTCGCTGGCCACGATGTCCATGTTGTTGCGACGAGCAATGCTCTGCGCTTTGTGGGAATCCCCACGCTCGAGGCGATAAGTCGCAACCCGGTCAACACCGACCTGTACGAGGGCGTTGACGAAGTTCGCCATGTTGCAGTCGGGAAAGCAGCCGATCTGATCATCGTTGCGCCAGCGACAGCGAACACGATCGCAAAAATCGCCACCGGTCAGGCCAACGACTTTCTCGGCAACACTATTTTGGCGAGCACCGCACCACTCGTCATCGCTCCGGCCATGCACACTGAAATGTGGCTCAATCCGGCCACCGTTGCCAATATTGAGACGCTGCGGTCGCGCGGCATCCACATCATTGGCCCGGAATCAGGTCAATTGACTGGCACCGATAGCGGACCCGGTCGGATGTCGGAGCCAAGCGACATAGTTTCTGCTGCTTTGGAGTTGGCGGTTTCCTCTCACGATCTCGCCGGTCGCACGGTGCTCGTTACTGCTGGTGGCACCCGTGAACCTCTCGATCCGGTGCGATTCATTGGTAATCGTTCGAGTGGAAAGCAGGGGGTTGCGTTGGCGTCCGCGGCGGCGGCGCGCGGTGCATCCGTCACGCTTATCGGAGCCAATCTTGAGGTTTCTGCCCCTCCCGGTGTTCACTTTATTGAAGTCGGTTCGACGCTAGAGCTGCAGGCGGCGGTTGTTGCCGAGGCTGTACACGCCGATCTTGTGGTGATGGCAGCCGCTGTTGCCGACTATCGGCCAGCGGAGACCGCTCAGTCCAAGATTAAGAAGCGCAGCGATTCGAGCACTCTTGAACTCCGATTGGAAGAGAATCCTGACATTTTGCGTGGACTGGCGAGCAACCGAACTCGCGATCAGGTGATCGTTGGCTTTGCCGCTGAGACTGAACCTGACGATGACGCTCTCGTCGAACTGGGGCGAGCAAAAATTTCCCGAAAGGGCTGCGATTTTCTTGTTCTCAACCGTGTGGGTTGGAACGAAGGATTCGCCACAGACAGTAACACTGTCGTCGTGATCAACACGGCCGGAGATAGAGTGGGCGAGGCAAGCGGAAGCAAGTTGTCGGTGGCCCACCGCATTCTGGATCTTGTGTTCGCAGCCCGCTGACATCCATTCATCACTACCGGAGACGGCTTATGACTTCGCCCCTGCGCACCTTCACCTCGGAGTCCGTTACCGAGGGACACCCCGACAAGATCTGTGACCAGATCAGCGACAGCATTCTTGATGCACTGCTTGAGGAAGACCCCAACGCTCGTGTTGCGGTTGAGACACTCGTCACGACTGGTCTTGTTCATGTTGCCGGTGAGGTTACGACATCCGGCTATGCGGACATTCCGGCAATCGTTCGAGATCGCATCTCAGCGATCGGCTACAACTCTTCAGCAGTAGGGTTTGACGGCCGATCGTGCGGCGTGTCAATTTCGATTGGCGCTCAGTCGCCCGATATTGCTCAGGGCGTAGATGTCGCATTGGAGACTCGCGAGGGACACTCGAGCGACAAACTTGATGTTCTCGGCGCCGGCGATCAAGGCGTGATGTTTGGCTACGCCACGATCGAAACTCCTCAGTTGATGCCAGCACCGGTGTGGTTTGCCCACCGGATGGCTGAGCGGCTTGCGGAAGTTCGCAAGCTCGGTCTCGTGGATTATCTGCGGCCGGACGGCAAGACACAGGTCACCGTCGGTTACGAGGGCGACATCCCGCGCAGCATTGAGACTGTTGTTCTCTCGACGCAGCACTCGCCTCACATTTCGACCGCTCAGTTGCGGTCGGAGATCGAAGAGCTTGTGGTTCGCCCGATTGCTGAAAGCTCGGGTCTTGATCTTTCGAACCTGCAGTCGATCGTTAATCCGAGTGGCCGATTTGAGATCGGTGGCCCGCAGGGCGACGCTGGCGTCACTGGTCGCAAGGTGATTGTCGATACTTACGGTGGGGCATCGCGTCACGGTGGGGGAGCTTTCAGCGGTAAAGATCCGTCGAAGGTTGACCGCTCGGCGACGTATGCCATGCGCTGGGTAGCAAAGAATGCTGTTGCTGCTGGCCTCGCCGATCGCCTCGAGATCCAGATTGCTTACGCGATTGGCCGCGCGGCTCCGGTGAGCCTCTATGTCGAAACGTTCGGCACTGGCCACGTTTCAGACGAGGCAATTCTTGGTGCGATTCACGAGGTATTTGATTTACGACCTGGCGCCATCATCCGAGATCTGGATCTTCTTCGCCCGATCTACGCCAAGACGGCTACCTATGGCCACTTTGGTCGTGAGCTTCCCGAGTTCACGTGGGAACGACTCGACCGCGTTGAGGCTCTTCGCAGGGCCGCCGGGCTCTAGAGATGACTGAAGCATCCATCGCACGGGTGCTCATTGACTCTCCGCTGCCGCAACTTGACAGGCTTTTCGATTACACGATTCCCGAGAATCTTCGTCACGAAGCGCGCGCTGGTGTTCGGGTCAAGGCTCCGCTCAAGACCCTCGGCCGCTTGGTCGAGGGTTGGATTGTCGAACTAACAGACACTGTCGACTACGCCGGCAAGTTGAGCGAACTCGATTCGATTGTTTCGCCGTTTCCTGTCTTATCTCCAGAAGTGTGGACGCTCGCTCGCGCTGCAGCAGATCGCGCCGCAGGAAACGCAGCTGATGTGTTGCGTCTAGGAATTCCGAAGCGCCACGCTCGCGCCGAAAAATTGCTTCCTGATCCTGCGACCGTGACGTTTGAGCCCTCAGGGCAGCCGCTGCCGGTCACCTATTTCCACGCAGAATCTGTCACGACGCTTCTGACAACGAACAAGAGGGCGGCGCTGTCGGCTCCCACCGGGGTCGTTGAAGTTTCTCCAGGCACGTGGGTTGGTCGGTGGGCTGTAACGATGGCTGAGTTGGCCGCTCAGACGCTCGCTCGTGGCTCGACAACGATTCTGGCGACGCCAGATTTTCGTGATCAGGAGCAGCTTGAGGCTGCCGTTGCTGCGCTTATCCCGGACGACCGAATTCTGAGGCTGGATGCGCGCCAGAGCGTGCAGCGTCGCTACGGAAACTTCTTGAGAACCCACGACGACTCTCCGTATGTCATCGTCGGCAACCGATCTGCGGTGTACGCCCCGGCGAAAAACCTGGGATTGATCGTGATCTGGGATGACGGCGATTCGCTCTACAGCGAAAATCTTTCGCCATACATCCATACGCGGGATGCCGCGCTGCTTCGTCAGGAGCAGCAACAGTGCGCCTTGGTGTTTCTGAGCCACTCCCGCAGCACAGAAGTTCAGCGACTCGTCGAAGTCGGCTGGCTTGTCTCACTGAATCCCGGGGGAATCCGTCCACCGAAGGTAATCCCTTCGGCGAATCAGGAAAGTCAGGATCGACTGGCGGCGATAGCCCGCATCCCGTCGTCGGCGTGGAAGGCGGCGCGTGCCGGTCTCGATGAGGGCCCAGTTCTTGTGCAGGTCGCGCGCCCTGGCTATGCGCCACGGCTTGCCTGTACTGATTGTGCACAGTCAGCGCGGTGCACAACTTGCGCCGGCCCGCTTGCGCAGCGTTCGGCTTCAGCGACCCCAAGCTGCGTCTGGTGTGGAGCGCTAGCCGTGAAGTGGCGCTGTCGTGAATGTGACGGGACGCGATTGCGCATGGTCGGCTCGGGCAGCGCCCGCACGGCTGATGAACTGGGCCGAGCGTTTCCGGGCTATCGCGTGATCGTGGCAGACGGCGATCACCAAGTGCTCACGGTCTCGTCTGAACCATCATTGGTCATTGCCACTCGGGGTGCTGAGCCTGTCGCCGCGGGCGGCTACCGTGCGGTGCTTCTCCTTGACGGTGCCGGGATGCTCGCCCGCGAAAGCTTGAGGGTATCGGAGGATTGTCTCCGCTGGTGGTCGAACGCCATCTCGCTGGCCGCCGACGGTGCTCCAGCTGTGATCGTTGGGGTTGGTGGTTCGCTGGCCACCGCGTTGGTGACGTGGCGTCAAGAGGATTTTGCCAGTTCTGAGCTTGCCGACCGCCGAGAGTTGAGGTTTCCGCCGGCGATTCGTGTCGCCACCCTCACCGGCAAGGTTGATCTCATCACTGACGCAATCGAGAAGCTGCACGTCGAACCGCTTGATGTTCTTGGGCCAGTGGATCTTGCAGACGGGGTGGTTCGCACGATCATCCGTTTCGATTACAAGGCCGGTTCGGCGATTGCCGAACAACTCAAGGCCCTCGTTATCGCGGCCACAACAGTGTCGCGCAGCAACCGCAAACCGGGTGTGCCACGAGCGAGCCAGCCACCACCCGGACTGCGTGTTCACCTTGACGATCTCGAACCATTTGTGGATCTATAAAGCAAGAGTGCGAAAGCTTCCGTATTTTCACGAGAGAATTGGTGGATGACTTCGTTGCGACTCCTCTTTGCCGGTAGCCCCGACGTTGCTGTACCCAGTCTTGACGCGCTGCTAGAGAGCAAGCACGAGGTTGCTGCAGTGCTCACGCGGACTGACTCTGCTCAGGGGCGCCGTCGTGTGATGACCCCGACGCCTGTTGCCGCTCGAGCGGAACAGGCCGGAGTCGAGGTTATCCGGGCAAACCGCCTTGACGACACGGCGAGTGAGTCAATTGAGGCGCTCAATGTGGACCTCGGTGTGATCGTTGCTTATGGAGGACTAGTCCCCAAGCACGTGTTGACCATTCCCCGCCTTGGCTGGATCAACCTGCACTTTTCGCTGCTTCCTCAGTGGAGAGGGGCCGCGCCAGTTCAACGAGCCATTATGGGCGGCGATACGGTCGCCGGCGCGACTGTATTCCAACTTGTTGAGAAGCTTGATGCTGGGGATATTTTTGCCACCATGACCGAGCCCATCGGTGCGCAGCAAACAGCGGGTGCCCTTCTGCAACAACTGTCTTTCTCCGGTGCAACTCTTCTCTCGACTGTGGTCGATTCTTTGGCAGCGGGAACAGCTCACGCCGAACCACAGTCCGGCAACATCACACTTGCCCCCAAATTGACTTTAGAAGACGGTCGTATCGACTGGTCGCAGGGTGCTCAAGACGTGCACAACCAAATCCGAGGCGTCACCCCTGAGCCCGGCGCATCTACTCAGGTAGACGGCAAGCGACTGAAAGTACTTGACGCGGCGATCGCCCGCGAAACCCCCGCTCTCCCGATCGGCCACATCAATTTCGTCGGCAAAAAAGTTTTTGTCGGCACAGCCTCAGAACCAATCGAGCTTCTCCGGGTTCATCCGGAGGGGCGCAACGCAATGGATGCCGCAGCCTGGTGGCGCGGCCTGAATTCAGAATCAGAGGTGGTGGCTTCGTGAGCTACGCACAGTCAGCCCGTCGAGTCGCGCTCGATGTCATTATGGCGGTGCGCGAGTCCGATGCGTACGCCAACTTGTTGTTGCCGGTTCATCTCGAGCGCGCGAAGCTGTCGACAGCGGATGCGGGACTTGCCACTGAGCTGACCTATGGGACTCTCCGCATGCAGGGCTACTACGATGCGGTAATTGAGCAGGCTGCCGGTCGTGCTGTCGCAAAGATTGATCCGCCGGTTCTTGATGTTCTGAGGCTCGCAACTCATCAGTTGTTGTCGATGCGTATCCCGTCGCATGCTGCTGTCGACGAGTCGGTCCGTTTGGCTAAGACGATCGGTTCCCGCTCGGCGGTAGGTTTTGTGAACGCGGTCTTGCGTGCCATTACGAAGCACGAACCAGACGTCTGGCGTGAGCGAGTGATCGGTTCGGCTGCGTCAGGGGAAGAGGCTCTGGCGCTGGCGTATTCGCATCCGTTGTGGGTGACCCGTGCCTTCCGTCAGGTATTGGTTGCCGAGGGTCGTGAGGCTGAGCTTGAGGGACTATTGGCTGCCGATAACGTTCCTGCACGAGTTTCCGTTGTCGCGCTACCAGGCTTCGCGGATGCCACTCAGATTGGTGTGACGGTCGCTGAGTATTCGCCGGTCGGTGGCACCCTTCGCGAGGGTGACCCTGGCAAGAATACTGCAGTGGCTTCGGGGCGAGCACGTGTGCAAGACGAGGGTTCGCAATTGGCTGCACTGGCTTTGAGTCGGGCGCGTCCGATCGTTGCTGGCGAGTCGTGGCTCGATATGTGTGCTGGTCCGGGCGGCAAAGCAGCGTTGCTTGCCGCAGAGGCGCTCATCGGTGGCGCGAAGCTGACCGCTAACGAGCTCGTTCCTGCCCGCGCAAAGCTCGTGCGAAATGCCCTTGCGGTTTTCGATTCACCTCCTGAGGTCTGGGAGAAGGATGGTGTCGAGATTGGCCGCGAACATCCTGGCCAATTTGACCGCATCTTGCTCGACGCACCATGTACTGGTCTTGGGGCACTACGTCGCCGCCCGGAGGCTCGGTGGCGAAAGCAGCCGGGTGATGTTGCCCAACTTGGCGCGCTGCAGACGGCGCTGCTTCATTCGGCACTCGATGCTCTCAAGCCAGGCGGCGTGCTTGCTTATGTGACGTGTTCGCCTCACGCTGCTGAGACGAAAGCGATTGTCGGGTCTGTGCTTCGCAAAGTTCCGAATGTGACCAAAATGGACACTCCTGCGGTAATTCGCACAGTCACGGTACATGAGCTCGATCTCCCGGATGCCACCCATGTCCAGTTGTGGCCGCACCGTCACGGTACCGACGCCATGTTCATTCAGCTGCTCGTGAAGGCTGACTCCTAGATAGGCTCTCGCTATGTCAGTACGCATTAGTCCCAGCATCCTCGCCGCCGATTTTGTCAATCTCGAGCGTGACATTTCTCGCATCTCGAACGCCGATCTGGTTCACGTTGACATCATGGACAACCATTTCGTGCCTAATCTCACGTTTGGGCTACAGATGACTGAACGAATCCAGCAGGTGTCGCCGATCCCGCTCGACATTCACCTCATGATTGAGAACCCAGAACGGTGGGCTCCCGACTATGCAGACTTGGGTGCTTTTGCGGTCACCTTCCATGCCGAAGCCGCTAGGGATGCTGTTGCGCTCGCGCGCACGCTCCGATCTCAGGGCACGCGTGCTGGTGTCGCGGTTAAACCGGGGACGGCGATCGAGCCGTATCTCGAACTTCTTGAGGAATTCGATCAGGTACTAGTGATGACCGTTGAACCTGGCTTTGGTGGGCAAAGTTTCATGGAAGAGACGATGCCCAAATTGCGCCAGTTGCGTGAACTCGTCGATAAGCGTGGCCTCGATGTGTGGTTGGAAGTCGACGGAGGGGTCGATGAACAAACCATCGAAATTGCCGCTGCGGCTGGTGCGGACACTTTTGTTGCGGGGTCATCCGTTTATCGTGGATCCGATCCATCACTTCGAGTGTCAGAACTGCGCGAACGGGCAGCCGCACACCGTCATTAGTCGCCGGCAAGCGATCGGGTCTGGTTGACTAGTCCTATGAGCGATTCAGGAAAAACTAAGCCAGAGGTCGAGTTCTATGAGGGCCAAGCGCCCACTGAGCTTGTCATTATTGATATTGAAGAAGGAACCGGAGCCGAAGCAACTGCGGGTGCCACCGTTGACGTTCACTACTTGGGCGTAGATTTCGAATCCGGCGAGGAGTTCGATTCTTCATGGAGCCGCGGACAGTCCATCAACTTCCCTCTCACGTCTCTCATTAGCGGATGGCAAGAAGGTATCCCCGGGATGAAAGTTGGCGGACGTCGTCAGCTCATTTGCCCTCCTCACTTGGCATACGGCCCCGCTGGTGGAGGACACCAGTTGTCTGGTCGCACGTTGACCTTCGTGATCGACCTTCTCGGCACGAACTAGCTCCAGAGCTGCATCTCGCAAAACGGCAGGGGACCGTCCTTCGGGGCGGTACCCTTGACCTGTGAAAGACTTTGACGAACTTTTTGCAGAACTAAGCCGCAAAGCGGTCGAACGCCCAGCAGGGTCAGGGTCGGTAGCCTTGCTCGATGCTGGAGTGCACTCGATCGGCAAGAAGATCGTTGAGGAGGCCGCTGAAGTATGGATGGCCGCCGAATTCCAGTCTGACGAAGAGACTGCTGAAGAAATTTCTCAGTTGATCTATCACCTCCAGGTTCTCATGGTCGCCAAGGGGCTAACGCCCGACGACGTGTGGCGACATCTCTGACGCCAACACACCCCTTTTCGCGCGAACTGACTGAGAGTTGACATGTTAAGAGTTGCAGTGCCCAATAAGGGTTCACTGAGTGATACCGCTTCCGAAATGCTGTCGGAAGCTGGTTATGTTGGTCGCCGGGACCCCCGCGCGCTGAACGTACGTGACGAACGCAATGGCGTTGAGTTCTTTTACCTCCGCCCCCGCGACATCGCTACCTATGTTGGATCCGGCGCTCTCGACGTTGGGATCACTGGCCGAGACTTGCTTTTGGATTCGCAGTCGCCTGCTGTTGAAATTGCGAGCCTTGATTTTGGGGGATCCACCTTCCGTTTCGCCGGAACGCCCGGCCGCTTTTCTGAACTCTCCGATCTCAATGGAGTGAGGGTAGCCACCAGCTACGCAGGACTCGTTGGTGCGTTTCTTGAGCGTCACGGAGTAAAGGCAGAGCTCGTAGGCCTCGATGGTGCCGTCGAGTCCGCGATCCGCCTTGGAGTAGCGGATGCCGTTGCCGACGTCGTGTCCACTGGCTCAACGCTGCGCGCTCAGGGCCTCGAAATCTTCGGACCGGTCATCCTCGATTCCACCGCCGTTCTCATTAGCTCCGGCACGGCATCCGGAGATGGTGTCGCCACCCTTCAGCGCCGCCTTCAGGGAGTTCTTGTGGCTCGACAGTATGTGCTGATCGACTACGACGTTCCTGTTCGACTTCTTGACGCCGCTACGCAAGTGACTCCCGGTATCGAGAGCCCTACAGTCTCTCCGTTGCAGGATCCCGAATGGGTTGCAGTGCGCTCGATGGTTCGACGCACCGACACTAACCACGTCATGGACGAGCTCTACGCCGTTGGCGCACGCGCGATTCTCGTCAGCACCATCCACGCTGCGAGGATTTAGTCGTGGCTGTCGCAGTCCGAGTCATTCCGTGTCTCGACGTCGCCGACGGCCGGGTCGTCAAAGGCGTCAACTTTAAGGATCTTCGAGACGCAGGAGATCCCGTTTCGCTCGCCCGCCGCTATTACGACCAGGGCGCTGACGAAGTGACCTTCTTGGATGTCACGGCGACGGTAGAAGGTCGCGCGACGATGTACGACGTTGTCCGTTCAGCAGCGGAACAGATCTTCATCCCACTGACTGTTGGTGGGGGAGTCAGGGAACCCGACGACGTCTCCAAGCTTCTTGCCCATGGCGCAGACAAAGTTGGCGTCAATAGTGCAGCGCTCGCTCGACCGCAGCTCATTGATGACATTGCGCGACGTTTTGGTGCTCAAGTACTCGTATTGAGTCTCGATATTAAACGCCGCGGCGATGGCTGGATCGTGACCACGCACGGTGGTCGGACTGAGACCGATCGAGATGCGATCGACTGGGCCCGCGAGGCAATGGACCGTGGTGCAGGCGAATTGCTCGTCAACTCCATCGATGCAGATGGCACCAAACAGGGTTTCGACCTTGAGTTGGTCTCGGCGATTAGCGAATTTGCGACAGTGCCCGTCATCGCCAGTGGTGGTGCCGGTGCTGTGGAGCACTTCGCCCCGGCAATTGCCGCCGGTGCCGATGCCGTGCTTGCGGCATCCGTGTTCCACAATCGCCAACTGACTGTCGGCGATGTTAAAGAGTCACTTCGAAATCATGGATTGGTTACGCGATGAGCGACGAACTCACCCTGGCGACGATTAGCGATGTTCTTGAGCGGGCACAGTTCGCGCCTGACGGCCTGCTGCCGGCAATTATTCAGCAGTGGGATACCAAAGAGGTACTCATGCTTGGCTATATGAATGCGGAAGCACTGACCCGCACATTGACTGAGGGTCGAGTGACTTTCTATAGCCGAAGCAGGCAAGAACTTTGGCGCAAGGGTGATACCAGCGGCCACTTTCAGTTCGTTCGGACGGCAGCCCTCGATTGTGACCGAGATGCACTTCTCGTAGGTGTCGAGCAGGTCGGACCGGCGTGCCACACCGGAACTCACTCCTGCTTCGAGGTCGACCCGCTCGTTCCCGTTCAGGGATTCTCTAATGAATAGCACGACAGACCACGCGGAATTTGAGCGCCTCGTAGCGGTAGGAAACCGGGTCGTTCCGGTCATCCGTCAAGTCTTTGCTGACGGTGAGACGCCAGTGGGCGTGTACCGCAAACTTGCGCAGGCCAAGCCAGGTACTTTTCTTCTTGAATCGGCGGGCCAGGGTGGCATTTGGTCTCGATTCTCGTTCGTCGGCGTAGCGAGCTTTGGTGTGCTTACGCACAACGAAGAGTCCGTTGAGTGGATCGACTACGGCTTGTCGAGGGAGAGAGTTCTCGGCAACGATTGCCCCACAGCCCCGCTAGAGGCTCTAGCGCACCTCAACGAACGATGGAAGACACCAAGAGTTTCCGGCCACCCGCCTCTCACCGGCGGCCTCGTTGGCTTTATCGGGTGGGAAGCGATCCGACAGCTAGAGAACCTTCCGGATGCTCCGCCCGCCGATTTCGATGTTCCGAGCCAAGCACTGAGCTTCGTTTCCGATCTCGTTGTGCTCGACCACCGCAATGGCACAGTGTTGCTCATATCCACGGCGCTCAACGATGGAAATCTTGATTCCGCGACGATGTGGACGGAAGCGCAAACTCGACTCGACGTTTTGCAGACTGGGCTTGCTCGACCGACCGAAGCGTATCTCGCAGAGGTCGACATCGAGATTGAGCCGATCCCAATTCCTCGAACCACTCCTGATGAGTATGCGCAGGCCATCGCCAAATCTAAAGAGTTCATTCGTGAAGGTGACGTATTTCAAGTCGTCATCTCGCAGCGTTTCGATCACGAACTTAGTGCGAGTCCTCTCGACGTCTATCGAGTGCTCCGTACGCTCAATCCATCGCCATACATGTACCTGCTTTCCTTGGTCGATGTTTCTGGTCGCCCATACTCGATTGTCGGGGCCAGCCCCGAAGCGCTCGTCAAGGTGTCGCAAAAACGGGTGCACATGCATCCGATCGCTGGCTCGCGCCCGCGCGGAGTGGACACTGAACACGACCTCGAACTTGCTGAAGAGTTGCTCGCCGATACGAAAGAGCGCGCAGAACACCTCATGCTTGTCGATTTGGCTCGCAACGACCTTTTGAAGGTCTGTATTCCCGGCACTGTGGCCGTCACCGAGTTTATGCAGGTGGAACGCTTCAGCCACATCATGCACTTGGTCTCGTCAGTTGAGGGCGACCTTTCGCCGAATGCTTCAGCCGTCGACGTATTCCGTGCCACGTTCCCGGCAGGAACGCTTTCTGGGGCGCCCAAGCCCCGCGCGCTGGAGATTATCGACGAGCTCGAGCCTGCTCAGCGCGGCGTGTATGGGGGAGTGGTTGGCTATTTCGACTTCGCTGGAGATGCTGATCTCGCGATCGCCATTCGCACGGTCACGATCGTCGATGGTATGGCGCGGGTGCAAGCTGGCGCTGGTCTGGTGGCCGACTCGGACCCTGCTGCTGAACATCAGGAAGCTAAGAACAAGGCGGCGGCTCCACTGCGCGCCGTCGCGGTGGCCAATGCGATGCGGCGGCTGAATTCGTGATCGTGAGACGCTCCAGATCGATCGTGCTCGCTGCTCTCGTAATTTTGGGCGCGACCGTGATGCTCTCCTGGACTCAACAGTGGTTTACGATCGCGCTGAATGAAGGCTCAAGAGTTGACGTGCTCGGAAGTGATGCTGCCGGTTCGCTGGCAGCTCTGGCGCTATCGATCTTTGCGCTGGTTGCGGCACTCAGTCTTTCTTCCGTGATCGTGCGGCGCGTGCTGGGAGTTCTTGCCGCCGGTGTTGGTGCAATCATTGTGGCCGTGAGCCAGTCAGCAATCGCCGATCCGCTTCATTCCTCTAGTGCACTCATCACGGATGCCACCGGAATCAGTGGCGATGAGTCGCTTCGGTCTTTAGTCGACACTGTCAGTGTCAGCGGCTGGCCGATACCGGCGATAGTGGCTGGCGGGCTCATTGTCGTTGTGGGTTTGTTCGCGACGATTTCGGCCCACCGTTGGCCTGCACCCACTAAGAAATACGATCGTGCGACAGCAGTCGTTGCCGACGATCCAGCATCTCAATGGGACGCTCAGAGTCGGGGAATCGACCCAACTGCGAGCTGAGTGGCACAACCACGAGCCTTACTCCCGCTAGAATTTAGGATCAGCAAAGAATGGAGCCTGATGAGTACTGATACTGACCCCGGCCACGGAAACTCTCCAGCGGCATGGACTGCCGTCGTCATCATGTTGGTCGCGTTCACAATCGGAACGCTCGCATTCTGGTTCAATGTGCCGTGGCTCGTGTTTGCCTCGGCAGGGCTCGTCGTTGTCGGCCTGATCGTTGGCCAGATTCTGCGCAAACTCGGTTACGGCGTCGGTGGCGACAAGCTCACCGTCGAGCCCCACAACTAGAGTGCTCTCCGATTTAGTCGACGGCGCGCTCGAAGATGCCGCCGTTCGTCGTGAGGCTGTCAGTCTCGCTCAGGTAGAGCGTGCTGCTGCAGATGCTTTTCCGGCTCTGGATGCCCTTGAGGCTCTGTCGCCGCGCGAACGTGTGCACATCATCGCTGAGATCAAACGGTCTAGTCCATCTCGCGGTGCGTTAGCGGAAATCAGCGATCCGGCATCGCTAGCGTTGTCCTATCAAACCGGCGGCGCCAGTGCGATTAGTGTGCTCACCGAGCAGCGTCGATTCGGAGGTTCCCTTGAGGACCTCACGACGGTTAGAGCTGTTGTGCGACTTCCGGTCTTGCGCAAGGACTTTATCGCCGAGCCTTACCAAGTGTTTGAGGCTCGCGCTGCTGGTGCTGACCTCGTGCTCCTCATTGTTGCTGCTCTAGACCAGAAGACTCTCGAGCACCTTTACAACTTGATCGTCTCATTGGGCATGACGCCGTTGGTCGAAACGCATTCTGCTGACGAGGTTTCGCGGGCCTTGGACGTTGGGGCCAGCTTGGTCGGCGTCAACGCACGAAACCTGAGCACTTTCGAACTCGATCAGAACCTGTTCGGCGAGCTTGCCGATCAGATTCCTAGCGGAGTTATCCGCATTGCCGAATCTGCCGTGAAGTCTGCGGCTGATGTCGCCCACTACCGCAAGGCAGGCGCTGACGTCGTTCTCGTGGGCGAAGCCCTCGTTACCGGTGATCCCATTGCCACCCTGCAAGAATTTTTGGACTGCTAATGCTGAGAGATGAACTAGGACCGTATTTCGGAGAGTTCGGCGGGCGCTTTGTCCCCGAATCCTTGATCGCCGCTCTTGATGAGCTCGACGCTGCCTATAACGAGGCGAAGAACGATTCCTCGTTTCAAGCGGAGCTTGCGGAGTTGCACGCTAGTTACACCGGGCGGCCATCCATTATTACCGAGGTTCCGCGATTCGCGGAGCACGCGGGTGGTGCTCGAATCATCCTCAAGCGTGAGGACTTGAATCACACCGGTTCTCACAAAATCAACAACGTGCTCGGGCAAGCACTGCTCGCTCGTCGACTAGGTAAAACTCGCCTCATCGCAGAGACCGGTGCGGGGCAACACGGCGTAGCGACCGCAACAGCGGCAGCGCTGTTTGGCATGTCGTGCGTTGTCTACATGGGCGAAGTGGATACAGAACGCCAAGCACTGAACGTTGCGCGCATGCGTTTGCTTGGTGCAGAAGTCATTCCCGTGACAGCGGGCTCGCGCACCCTCAAAGATGCGATCAACGAGGCACTTCGCGACTGGGTTGCCAACGTCGAAGACACCCACTACCTCTTGGGGACTGTCGCTGGTCCGCATCCATTCCCTGTCATGGTGCGGGATTTCCACAAGGTGATCGGCGACGAAGCTCGCGAGCAAGTTGTGAAACTCACCGGCGCCCTTCCTACCGCGGTTGTAGCGTGTGTCGGCGGTGGCAGCAACGCTATGGGGATTTTCCACGCCTTTCTCGATGATGCCGGCGTAGCGCTTTATGGCTACGAGGCGGCAGGAGAAGGGCACCTCACCGAACGTCATGCGGCGACCCTCACACGAGGCCGCCCTGGGGTCCTCCACGGTGCACGTAGCTACATGCTCCAGGACGCTGATGGCCAGACCGTTGAATCACACTCGATTTCTGCCGGCCTCGACTATCCGGGTGTTGGCCCTGAACACTCGTGGCTGAAAGATATCGGGCGGGCAGACTACTTGCCCATCACCGATGCTGAGGCGATGGATGCTCTGCGCTTGTTGAGCAGAACCGAAGGTATCATCCCCGCCATTGAGTCTGCACATGCGTTGGCTGGGGCCATCAACTTGGGCAAGGAACTCGGGCCAGACTCCGTGATCTTGGTGAACCTCAGCGGCCGCGGTGACAAAGATATGGAAACTGCTGCAGAATACTTCGACCTCATTGATGCGGAAGCGGCTTCGGCTGCTACTTCCCGCGCGGAGGAAAAGTAATGAGCACCGTAGAAGACACCATTGCCCAGGCGAATCGTGATCGCTCAGGTGCGTTAATCGGATACCTTCCTGTCGGTTTCCCGACTATCGCCGACAGTATTGAGGCTGCCGTTGCTCTCGCCGAGAATGGTGTCGACGTCATTGAACTTGGCTTGCCATACTCCGACCCGGTGATGGACGGCCCCGCAATTCAGAAAGCGACCCAGCAGGCTCTCGCTAATGGTTTCCGGCTTCAAGACGGGTTTGATGCCGTGGCGGAGATCACGTCGCGAGTGTCGGCACCGGTGCTCTTGATGAGCTACTGGAACCCGATCATGCAATTTGGGGTCGATCGGTTCGCAGACGAACTCAAGGCTTCTGGGGGAGCGGGCATCATTACGCCTGACCTTGTTAGCGATGAGGCCGCAGAATGGATTGCGGCATCAGACCGCACCGGTCTTGACCGAGTCTTCCTCGCAGCCCCGTCGTCCAGCGATGCCCGGTTAGTTCGCGCTGTTGAGGCAAGCACTGGATTCGTCTATGCGGTCTCCACGATGGGAATTACGGGCGCCCGTTCTGATGTCGATACCGCAGCGAAAACTCTGGTTGCGCGCTTGCGAAACGCGGGTTCCACGAGCGCGTGCGTTGGACTGGGGATTTCGACCGCTGATCAAGTGCGTGAGGTGCTCAGCTACGCGGATGGTGCAATTGTCGGCTCAGTATTCGTCAGCGCTTTGGCCAATGGCGGGGTGAGCGCCGTAGCACAGACGGCAGCGTCGCTTTCGACCGGTACGCTTGCTTAGTCGCAGTCCAGAAAGGTGACCCTCTTGTCATTAGTGCCCCTCAGTATTCCGAGCCCGCCCGATTCATGGTCGACGCTCGCGACAATTCCGTTCGGCCAATGGTTGAGCGGTCTGGGCGTCAATCCCAACCAGGCGATCGTGATCCACAGTTACGCGATCTGCATTCTGCTGGGAATCATTGCGGCTACCTGGTTGACTTCACGTCGGCTCACTAATCGTGGTGCTGAACCCGGGATTGTTCTCGACATCATCATTTGGGCTGTGCCTCTCGGTTTGGTTGGTGCGCGCGCGTATCACGTGTTGACTCACCCTGGCGATTACTTCTATGACGGCGCGGATCCCTGGGAAGTCATCCGTATCTGGAATGGCGGAAATGCGATTTTCGGGTCGCTGATCGGTGGAGCCGTCGGTGCCTATATTGGCGCGCGAATGACCGGAATACGGTTCTGGAGCTTTGCGGATGCTCTCGCTCCTGCGATTCTCTTGGCTCAGGCTATTGGTCGTCTCGGCAACTATTTCAACCATGAGCTCTTCGGCCAGCCTACTGATTTGCCTTGGGGTCTCGAGATCGAGGCGGGAAATTCAGCAATCCCTGCAGGATTGCCCGTTGATACCCTGTTCCACCCGACTTTTTTGTACGAAATGATCTGGAATGTTGTCGGCATCGTCTTCTTGCTCACAATGGAGCGTCAATACGGTTTCGTAAAGAAGCATGTTCTTGGACTCACCCTCCCCGTCTTCACGGCTACAGGCCCAATTCGCCTCCAGTGGGGCAAGGTGTGGGCGCTGTACATGATTTGGTATGGCGTCGGCCGTGTCTGGTTCGAGTCGATTCGCATCGATCCCAGCGAGGTTTATCTCGGACTCAGAGTTAACGTGTGGGGCGCAATCTTCACGGTGGCCCTCGGCATTATTCTCTTCGTTGTGCAGTCACGTCGTCACGTTGGTGTCGAAAAGAGCGCCTACGTCGATGGTCACGTGTGGACCGCCGATGGTGTTGTAAACTCCGATGAAACGTATTCTGAGCATGACATAGTCGTCAACGATGCCGAGGAGTCCGCTCCTGTCACTGCTTCGAAATAGTCCGCCACAAGCGGCGATACCCCTCAGGCCCCTATCGGGCGCTGAATTTTCTCTGGGCCACTGAAGTCCCTCTCCGCACCAGTAATAACGTGAGGACGGTACGGCATGGCTGTTACCCCACCCTTTGAACGCTTTGGTTCGATCCCAGCAGCAGCAGGGATGTACGACCCATCCAATGAGAAAGATGCTTGTGGTCTCGCCATGGTGGCGACGCTTCGCGGCACCCCTGGGCACGACATTATTACGACGGCGCTTGAGGCGCTTCGTAACCTAGAACATCGCGGCGCGGTCGGTTCCGATGCCGGAACCGGCGACGGCGCGGGCATCATGACTCAGATTCCCGATGATTTCTTTCGAGAGGTCGTCGATTTTGAGCTGCCGAGCAACGGCCGTTACGCCGTTGGCAATGTTTTCCTTCCGCTCGATAGCGCCGCCCGTCACGATGTTAAAGCTGGCATCGAGAAGCTTGCTGCCGAGGAAGATCTCACGGTATTGGGGTGGCGCGATGTGCCGATCCAGCCCGATGAGCTCGGCAGTCTCGCCCGCGGAGCAATGCCGGCTATTGAGCAGCTCTTTTTGCAGTCCAAACGTGTCGACTTGAAAGGAACGCTGCGCGGCATTCATCTCGACCGCCAGACGTATCGTCTCCGTAAGCGTGCAGAACGTGATCTGCACGCGTACTTCCCCTCACTTTCCTGTCGAACGATCACCTACAAGGGCATGGTGACGACGCTCCAGCTCGAGCCTTTCTATCCTGACCTTTCCGATGTGCGTTTCGCGTCAAAGCTCGCGCTCGTGCACTCGCGCTACTCAACGAACACTTTCCCTTCGTGGCCTTTGGCGCAGCCATTCCGCATGGTCGCTCACAATGGCGAGATCAACACTGTGCAGGGCAACCGTAACTGGATGCGTGCACGGCAATCGCAGCTCGAATCTGCGGTTTTCGGAGATATTAACGACATCCTGCCGGTCAATACTTCCGGTGCAAGCGACTCAGCGTCCTTCGATGAGGTCGTCGAGTTGTTGAACCTTGCGGGTCGCCCACTCCCACACGCAATGATGATGATGGTTCCCGAGGCGTACGAGAACCAGGTTGATGCAGATCCTCGCCGTCGCGCGTTCTACGAATATCACTCGATGTTGATGGAGCCCTGGGACGGCCCAGCAGCACTCGTCTTCACTGACGGTTCGCTGGTAGGCGCAACGCTCGACCGCAACGGACTTCGTCCCGGACGCTACCTTGTGACCGACGATGGACTCGTCGTACTCGCCAGTGAGATCGGGGTATTTGACGTCGATCCCACCAAGGTTGTTCGCAAGGGTCGCTTGCGTCCCGGCAAGATGTTCTTGGTCGACACTCAGGCCGGTCGCTTGATCGAGGATGACGAGATCAAGGCAGAGCTTGCGGCATCGCAACCGTGGGCTGAGTGGCTTGAGAGCGGTCGAATTGCCCTCGAAGAGCTGCCGGAGCGCGAGCACATCGTGCATACCCCGGCGTCAGTTACTCGTCGTCAACGCACCTTCGGGTACACCGAAGAAGAAGTACGCATTCTTATCGAACCGATGTCACGGTTGGGAGCAGAGCCGCTCGGTGCTATGGGATCCGATACGCCCATTGCGGTACTTTCGGAGCGCCCACGACTACTTTTCGACTACTTCACTCAGCAGTTTGCGCAGGTGACGAACCCACCACTCGACTCGATTCGTGAGTCGGTTGTTACGTCGATGCGTCTCGGGGTTGGCCCGCAACGTAACTTGCTAGCGGCGACCCCTGAGCATGCCAAACAGGTTGCTCTGCCGTTCCCGGTAATCGACAATGATGAGTTGGCCAAGATTCAGCACATCGAACCGCATCCCGGCTCCCGCCTCGCGACGACCATTAAGGGTCTCTATCGAGTTGATGCTGGACCATCAGCGATGGAAGCGCGGTTGGCGGCGATGTGCGCCGAGGCCGATACGGCTATTGCCGATGGCGCAGAGTTCATCGTGCTCTCCGACCGAGACTCGAATAAGGACCTCGCACCGATTCCATCGCTGCTCATGGTCGCTACGGTGCACCATCACTTGATTCGCCAGCATGACCGCATGAAGGTTGGGCTGATGGTGGAAGCTGGCGATGTGCGCGAGGTTCATCATGTCGCTCTTCTCGTGGGCTACGGCGCGTCAGCAATTAACCCGTATCTGGCGATGGAAACCGCTGAAGAGCTCGTTCGTAATGGCACGATCACTGATGTGAGCGCCGAGAAGGCAGTTCGTAATCTGATCACCGCGCTTGGCAAAGGCGTGTTGAAGATCATGTCCAAGATGGGCATCTCGGTAGTGAGCTCCTATGCGGGAGCTCAGGCCTTCGAAGCTGTCGGTCTTTCTCAGGCGTTCGTCGATCAGTATTTCACTGGCACCAAGAGCATCTTGGGTGGCGTGGGTCTCGATGCCATCGCTCGGGAAAATGCTGCACGTCACACTGCTGCTTATCCCGAGGACCGTGCGCCAACGGTTCACGAACGTCTCAACACCGGTGGAGAATATCAGTGGCGCCGTGAGGGTCCACCGCATCTGTTCAACCCGGAGACTGTTTTCAAGCTCCAGCACTCGACTCGCACGCGTCGCTACGACATCTTCCGTGAGTACACCTCGCAAGTAGATGAGCAAGCGGAAAACTTGATGACCTTGCGTGGACTCTTCGCCTTCAAGACTGAGGGTCGCGAGGCTGTACCGATCGACGAGGTCGAGTCGGTAGCGAGCATTGTCAAGCGTTTCAGCACCGGCGCAATGAGCTACGGCTCGATTAGCAAAGAGGCTCACGAAACACTGGCTATCGCCATGAATCAACTCGGAGCGCGTTCGAACACTGGCGAAGGTGGCGAAGACGTCGAACGACTTCTCGACCCCTCTCGTCGGAGTGCAATCAAACAGGTTGCTTCTGGCCGTTTTGGCGTGACGAGCATGTACTTGACCCATGCAGACGACATCCAAATCAAGATGGCTCAGGGAGCAAAGCCTGGTGAGGGCGGTCAGCTGCCGGCGAGCAAGGTGTATCCGTGGATCGCACGGACGCGCCACGGCACACCCGGAGTCGGATTGATTTCGCCGCCGCCGCACCACGACATCTACTCGATCGAAGACCTCAAGCAATTGATCTTCGACCTCAAGCGGTCGAACCCGTCGGCTCGAGTACACGTCAAACTGGTGAGCCAGAAAGGCATCGGAGCAGTTGCGGCCGGCGTCACGAAGGCAAAAGCGGATGTTGTGTTGGTATCTGGCCATGATGGCGGAACGGGCGCTAGCCCCCTGAATTCGCTCAAGCATGCTGGCACGCCGTGGGAAATCGGTTTGGCCGAAACCCAGCAGACGCTCATGCTCAACGGAATGCGTGACCGCGTTACGGTTCAGGTTGATGGTCAGATGAAGACGGGCCGTGACGTGATCATCGGTGCGCTTCTCGGTGCAGAAGAGTACGGGTTCGCGACGGCGCCCCTTGTGGTGTCTGGGTGCATCCTGATGCGGGTTTGTCACCTCGATACGTGTCCTGTCGGTGTCGCGACTCAGAATCCCGAGTTGCGTGAACGCTTTACGGGCAAGCCGGAGTTCATCGTCAACTTCTTTGAGTTCTTGGCTCAAGAGGTCCGTGAATACTTGGCGCAGCTGGGATTCCGCACGCTGGAAGAAGCGATCGGCCACAGCGAACTGCTTGACATGAACCGGGCAATCTCACACTGGAAGACTGATGGCCTAGATCTGACTCCAGTATTTGAGGGACCGGTATTCGCTGACGATGAGCCTCGCACTCAGTCGGTGGCTCAAGATCACGAACTCGATGAGCACTTCGACCAGCAGCTTATTGAACTCAGCCGCGCGGCATTGGAGAACAAAAGCTCTGTTTCTATCGATCTTCCTGTGCGCAATACTGATCGCGCAGTGGGCACGATGCTCGGTCATGAGGTTACGCGTCGTCATGGCGAGCACGGTCTGCCGACTGACACGATCACCATCACGCTGCATGGTTCAGCGGGCCAATCACTTGGTGCCTTCGTTCCTGCAGGTATTTCGTTGAAGCTGTACGGTGACAGCAACGACTATGTCGGCAAGGGACTGTCCGGAGGTTCGGTCGTTGTCCGGCCTGATCTGGCGAGTGTTTTCCCCGCCGAGACAAATGTGATCGCGGGAAACGTTATTGGTTATGGCGCCACGAGCGGCAGCATCTTCATTCGTGGAAAAGTGGGCGAGCGCTTTATGGTTCGCAACTCCGGAGCGACTGCGGTAGCGGAAGGCGTTGGTGACCACGCTCTTGAGTACATGACCGGCGGTCTCGTACTCATTCTCGGCACGACAGGGAGGAACCTCGGTGCGGGGATGTCTGGTGGCACCGCGTACATTCACCAATTGCGTGAAGAACGCGTTAACGCCGAGTCTTTGAGCTCCGGCGAACTGGGCTTGAGCGAACTCGGCAGCGCTGATGTAGAAATTCTGAAAGATCTGCTCGAACTTCATCGTGCAGAAACAGGGTCGGTTGTTGCCGAAAAAATGCTCGCCGATATGGATGCTACGGCTGCCCAGTTTACGAAGGTGACTCCGCGCGATTATGCGGCAGTAATCGAAACTCGAGCAACCGCATTGGCCGAAGGACTCGACCCCGATGGGGACGTTACTTGGGCGCGAATCAAGGAGGTTACCGGTGGCTGATCCCAAGGGATTCCTCAAGGTACAAGAGCGTGAGCTTCCCAAGCGACGCCCCGTCAGTCTTCGACTGATGGATTTCAAAGAAGTGTACGAACAGCAAGAGTCGGGTCAATTGGCTCGTCAAGCTGGCCGTTGTATGGACTGCGGTATTCCGTTCTGTCATCAGGGATGCCCGCTTGGCAATTTAATTCCTGAGTGGAACGACCTGATGCGTCGGGGAGAGAGCGCCGAAGCAATTGAGCGGCTGCACGCGACGAACAACTTCCCCGAGTTCACCGGGCGGCTGTGTCCTGCACCGTGCGAGAGTTCGTGTGTTTTGGGTATCAACCAACCAGCCGTAACGATCAAACAGATTGAAGTTTCGATCATTGATCAGGCATTTGCCGATGGCAATGTCACCCCACACCCTCCTGGTCGGCTGACGGGCAAGACGGTTGCCGTTGTTGGATCAGGTCCCGCTGGTTTGGCTGCCGCTCAGCAACTAACGCGCGCTGGTCATACGGTTGCGGTGTTCGAGCGTGAGGACCGCATCGGTGGATTGCTTCGCTACGGCATCCCCGACTTCAAGATGGAAAAGCGCCACATTGAGTTGCGTCTTGCCCAGATGCAGGCTGAGGGAACTCGTTTTCGCGCTGGAGTAAACATTGGTGTCGACATCTCGTGGAACGATCTGCGGTCGCGTTACGATGCCGTCGTTGTTGCTACCGGCGCTACGGTGCCGCGCAACTTGCCGGTGCCCGGCCGCGACTCTCTCGGTGTGCACTACGCCATGGAATACCTCGTTCAGTCGAACAAGGTTGTTGCCGGCGACTCCGTGAGCGAACAAATCACTGCTGAAGGCAAGCACGTCGTGGTTTTGGGCGGCGGAGACACCGGAGCGGACTGCATCGGCACGGCACATCGCCAAGGAGCGCTCTCCGTGACGAACCTTGCCATTGGAGTCCAACCTCCGGCAGAGCGCCCAGAACACCAGCCGTGGCCCCTGACCCCCACACTCTTCGAGGTGTCCAGTGCCCACGAGGAGGGCGGCGAGCGACTCTACTTGGCATCGACCGTTGAGTTCGTGACCAACTCTGTCGGCGAAGTGCGTGCAATCAAGGTTGCCGAGACCGAATTCATTGATGGCCGCAGAGTGCCGAAGGCGGGGACCGAACGCGAAATTCCGGCCGATCTCGTGCTGCTCGCGCTCGGATTTACTGGTCCCGAGACAGACTTGCTCAACAAGCAACTGCCAATCGGTTCAGATGATCGTGGCAACCTGACGCGCGACGCTGACTACCAGAGCGACACTCCCGGCGTTTACGTCGTTGGGGATGCTGGCCGCGGTCAGTCATTGATCGTGTGGGCTATTGCCGAGGGGCGGGCTGCGGCATCCGCTGTAGATCGGTACCTTGAAGGGGACACGCAATTGCCGTTCCCTGTTTTGCCCAGCGATCGCGGGATGACCGTGTAGCTGTATCACCACCACTAGTACCACCACCCATTCACCACCACTGAATTGTCAAAGGAAGTTATGAGACGCGCAAAAATCGTCGCGACGCTCGGCCCGGCTACGTCGAGCTACGAGAACATCAGGGCAATCATCGATGCAGGTGTCGATGTTGCTCGCATGAACCTCAGCCATGGAAACTACGCTGTCCACGAAGAGGTATACGCGAATGTGCGTCGTGCCGCCGAGGACGCTGGCAAGCCAGTTGCAGTGATGGTTGACCTTCAGGGCCCTAAGATTCGTCTTGCCAAGTTCGAAGATGGACCCTATGACCTCGCGGTCGGTGACATTTTCAAGATCACGATCGACGATATCGTCGGTAACCGCGAAATTTGCGGGACTACTTTCAAGGGATTGCCTCAGGATGTGGCCCCTGGTGACTTCCTGCTCATCGATGATGGCAAGGTCAAGGTCAAGGTTGTGAGCGCGACGGATACTGTCGTGACCACCGAAGTCATCGTTGCTGGCGCCGTATCGAACAACAAGGGCATCAATTTGCCTGGTGTTGCAGTCAACGTTCCTGCTCTGTCGGAAAAGGACGAAGATGACCTTCGCTGGGGTCTCAAGCTTGGCGCTGACCTGATCGCGTTGTCGTTCGTTCGCAATGCTGAAGACATCGTTCGGGTTCACGAGATTATGGACGAAGAGGGCCGTCGGGTTCCTGTCATCGCCAAGATTGAGAAGCCACAGGCTGTCGATCACCTTGAGGCAATCATTGACGCCTTCGACGCCATCATGGTTGCGCGTGGCGACCTTGGCGTTGAACTTCCTCTCGAGGCGGTTCCGATTGTTCAGAAGCGTACGGTCGAGTTGGCTCGCCGGATGGCTAAGCCGGTCATTGTTGCGACCCAAATGCTTGAGTCCATGATTTCTAGCCCCGTACCGACGCGCGCGGAAACGTCCGACGTCGCCAATGCGATTTTGGACGGTGCTGACGCCGTCATGCTCAGCGGCGAAACCAGCGTGGGGGAGTACCCCGTGATCACGGTTCAGACCATGGCAAAGATTGTTGCTTCAACAGAAGAACACGGTCTCGACCGTATTGCTGAGCTGGGCACGAAGCCGAAGACACAGGGCGGTGCAATCACACTTGCAGCAGCCGATGTTGCCGCGTTCGTTGAAGCAAAATATGTCTGTGTCTTCACCGAATCTGGTGACTCTGCACGTCGGATGTCACGACTGAGGTTCCGCATTCCCATGAAGGCCTTCACGCCGAACCCTGAGATTCAACGCCGCATGTCGCTGATCTGGGGAATCGAATCATTTATTGTCGACCGTGTTACCCACACGGATGAAATGTACCGCCAAGTTGATCAAGTTCTGCTTGATCAGAAGCTCGCTGAGATTGGGGACAAGGTAGTCGTTATTTCCGGTTCCCCTCCCGGAATCGCGGGATCGACAAATGACCTTCGCGTGCACATCATCGGTGACGCAATTAATGCCAAGGCGCCAGTCTGGGCGAACAACTAGTTCACTCAGATAATTGTCGCCAGCGTGCCGGCGAGGACCCAACGGTTCTCGCCGGCACGCGCCGTTAACGAACAATGCGATAGCGGATGGCGCGTTAACGAATAAGACCGAGATCAGGGGTTCTGATCTCGGTCTCATTCTGTAAATATTGTGCCGAATGTGGGACTCGAACCCACACGTCCTTTCGAACAAAGCATTTTGAGTGCTCCGCGTCTACCATTCCGCCAATTCGGCTGACTACAACGCTGAATAGAATACCGTAGGCTTGCACTTGTGACTGACCAAAACACCAATCCCACTGCTCCTCGCCGCGTCGTCGTTGCCGAAGATGAGTCTCTCATCCGCATGGACATCGTAGAAATTCTCCGTGACGCCGGCTATGAGGTTGTCGGTGAAGCCGGTGACGGCGAGACCGCCGTGGCCTTGGCCACAGAGTTGCGCCCCGATCTGGTCATCATGGATGTTAAGATGCCTCAGCTCGACGGCATCTCAGCCGCTGAACGCCTGAGCGCCAACCACATCGCCCCGGTCGTGCTGCTTACCGCCTTCAGCCAGAAGGAGCTCGTAGAGCGTGCTTCAGAGGCTGGTGCGCTTGCCTATGTCGTCAAGCCGTTCACTCCGAGCGATCTGCTGCCAGCGATTGAGATTGCGCTTAGTCGCTATGCGCAGATCATTACTCTCGAAGCGGAAGTCAGTGACCTCGTCGAGCGTTTCGAAACTCGCAAACTCGTTGATCGCGCCAAGGGCCTGCTGAATGAAAAAATGGGGCTGAGCGAACCTGATGCATTCCGTTGGATTCAGAAGGCATCTATGGATCGTCGCTTGACGATGCACGATGTGTCGCAGGCCATCATCGACCAGCTCAGCGCCAAGAAGTAGTTTCTGGCGCGTTATGGCGCCGCCATGAGGCCCGCGCTGATCTTGGGGCCTGCACCGCGCTATGGGGTGTGGCGATCCTTCAGGATGTTCGTGATGCGAACCGTCGAGAGTCGACGTTCCTGTTCGTCACGGATCACGATTTCGTGAGTGGCCAGTGTGCGGCTCAGAGCGATCGCGGTACACGTCGCGGTGACTATTCCTTCGCGCACTGCTCGGGTGTGGGTCGCGTTCACTTCGATGCCCATGGCGACTCGACCGGGGCCGGCATGAATCGCAGAAGATATTGAGCCAAGTGACTCACCGAGCACAACGTGAGCGCCGCCGTGCAAAATACCGATCACCTGGGTGTTGCCCTCAACGGGCATAGTTGCAACCGAGCGTTCGGCTCCCAACTCTAGAAACTCGATCCCCATCTTCTGGGTGAGTGCTCCGCCTCCTGATTCAATAAGTCGTGCGACGAGTTCAGGATCGAGGTCATCGGGATACTTCACAGAGGGGCCCTTCAAGCTAAGTCGTTCCGGCTGTCGGCAGGCGCGGCTAGGCTGGCTGCGTGTCGGATAATCAAAAGCCTACCCTCATGATCATTGACGGCCACTCGTTGGCCTTCCGAGCGTTTTATGCGCTCCCTGTCGATAGTTTCCAGAACAGGGAGGGTCAACATACCAATGCCATTCACGGCTTCTTGTCGATGCTGATCTCTCTCTTGCAGAATGAGAAACCCACGCATCTCGCCGTGGCGTTCGATATTTCCCGCTATTCCTTCCGCACGCGGGAGTACCCCGAATACAAAGGGACGCGTGGCGAAACGCCTGTCGAGTTCGTGGGGCAAATTCCGCTGCTGGAGGAGGCTCTCAAGGCCATGGGTGTCCAAACTCTCAGCAAAGAAGATTACGAAGCAGACGACATCCTCGCCACGCTCGCCCATGAGGGTTCCGACAATGGCTACCGGGTACTTGTTGTTTCTGGCGACCGTGATGCAATTCAAATGGTCAACGATGACGTCACTTTGCTGTATCCAAATGCTCGTGGCGTTTCCGAGTTGAAGCGGTACGACCGCGATGCTGTTTTCGAACGCTACGGCGTGGAACCCCACCAATATCCGGATGTCGCAGCTTTGGTTGGCGAGACCAGTGACAACCTCATCGGCGTTGACAAAGTGGGGGAGAAGACCGCGGTCAAGTGGATCAATCTCTACGGATCGCTTGACGAAGTGCTAGCTCATGCCGAAGAAATTAAGGGCGTGGTTGGGCAAAATTTGCGGGATCAGATGGATCGCGCGGTTCGCAACCGCAAGCTCAACCACCTTCTTACTGATGTCGAATTGCCGGTTACCGTCGGCGATCTCGACCGACGCCCCATCGACGAAGCAGCAGTTCAGGAAGTTTTTGATCGACTCCAGTTCAAAACTCTGCTTCAACGCGTGCTCAAGATTGCGGCAGCGGAACGCGGCGATGAACCCGCCTCGTCGACAGCCCTCGAAACAGCAACCACTGTTCCCGTTGTGCGCACGATGGTTGATGAAGAACTTGCTAAGTGGATTGCTACGAACAGCGCTCAAGGCACAAAGCCTCTCGGCCTCACACTGACAACCGTTGACGGCAAGGTGACCGGCCTCGGGCTAGCAACCGCAACCGAAACTGCTTTTGTGCCCTGGGCAGCAGACCGACTCGACTACGCAGCGCTCACCGAGTGGTTAGCCAGCGACGCTCCGAAGTTCATGCATTCCGCCAAAGCGCAGCTCAAGGTCGCCTTGGCTAACGGTGTCGAGATCGCCGGGATTGCCTTCGATACGATGCTTGCTGCATGGGTGCTCAAGCCAAGCGGAAAACCTGAAGAGCTCGAGGCCCAGGTGTACAACTACCTAGGCGAAACGATCGAACAAAGCGACCCCAATCAGCTTGTACCCGAAACAGAGGCGCTGAGCGCCGCGACGCTGTCTTGGTATGTTATTCGCGTCGCGGAATATCTTGCCGGTCGACTAGACGAAGGTTCGCTCGGTGTTCTGACCGAGATCGAGATGCCGCTTGTTCCTGTATTTGCTCGAATGGAGCGTTCGGGCATTGCCGTGAATCGGCAATTGCTCAACGATCTCAGTACTTCACTGTCTGAAACAGCAGCAGAAGTCGCTCGCAATGCCTTCGAGGTAATTGGGCGCGAGATTAATTTAGGTAGTCCGAAGCAGCTTCAAGAGGTGCTGTTCACTCAGCTGGAGATGCCAAAGACGCGCGCAAACAAGACCGGCTATTCCACGGATGCCGCTAGCCTTGCTGACCTGCAAGAGCAAGCTCCGCATCCGTTCCTCGATCTATTGCTCAAGCACAGGGATGCCACAAAGCTGGCTCAAATCATCACCGGTATTGAGAAAGCGATTGATGAGTCGGGTCGCGTACACACAACGTACGAGCAAGCAGGGTCAAGCACCGGTCGCATTGCGTCTAATGAACCCAATCTGCAGAACGTTCCCATCAAAACAGCGACAGGGCGGCAGATTCGATCAGCTTTCGAAGCTGGCGCTGGATTCGACACTCTATTGACCGCCGATTATTCGCAGATTGAAATGCGCATCATGGCCCATCTTTCTGGAGATGAAGGGCTCATTCAGGCTTTCAACGATGGCGAAGATTTGCATCGTCTTGTCGGATCCAGAATCTTTGGAGTCGAGCCGGCCGATGTCACGTCGGAAATGCGAACCAAGGTGAAAGCGATGTCCTACGGCTTGGCTTACGGACTCAGTGCTTTCGGCCTCAGTAAGCAATTACGTATTGAGACGAGCGAAGCCAAGGCACTAATGACGGACTACTTTGCGCGGTTCGGTGCTGTGCGGGACTACTTGCGCAATGTTGTCGAGCAGGCGCGAGTCGACGGCTACACCACAACGATATTCGGTCGCCGGCGACCCTTTGGCGACCTTAATTCGAAGAATCGTGTTTTGCGTGACAACGCGGAGCGCCAAGCATTGAACTCACCCATTCAGGGATCGGCCGCCGATATCCTCAAAATTGCGATGTTGCAGATCGATGCCGATATTCGTGAGGGCGAACTTAAATCGCGGATGCTTCTCCAAGTTCACGATGAATTGGTCTTTGAAATCGCTGGGGGAGAGCTTGAGCAAATGACTACTATCGTTCATGAGCGGATGTCGGGTGCTGCGAACCTCTCTGTCCCGCTAGACGTTCAAATTGGTACGGGACACAACTGGGATTCGGCAGCTCATTAGGGTTTTCAAGAATTACGGCGAACACTAGCCGCAGCGAGGAGCAGAGATGACAAGCAGAACCGCAACCATCGGATCAAAGGTGGGGCTTCACGCTCGCCCAGCATCTCTATTTGCTCAAGCGGTAAGTACCTGTGGAGTGACAGTGATGCTCACCGACTCGACAGGCAAGACTGTCAACGCGGCGAGCATTCTCAGCGTGCTATCGCTGGGGATCGAGTTCGGTCATTCTGTGACGTTGACATCCGATGATGACGGCGCAGAAGCCGCGCTTGAGTCGTTAGCTCGGCTGCTTGCTAGCGAACTAGACGACTAGCAACAAGATCCGCTAAAAAAGGAGCCAGACAAAGATGTCAGAATCGAAGCTTCAGCCAAGCAACGAGGATTCCGGTGCATCGCGTGAGTCCACGCCGATCGACGCGATCGCCGAAGAGTGGGTTGAGACTTTGACAAGACTCAACCCAGCAATCGGTACCTGGATCGGATCGCCGGGTGCGCATTCTGGGTATGCCGACTATTCACCAGAAGGGCACTCTGAGATTGTTGAAGCTACTCGCGATGTCCTAGAGCGTCTCAAGAATGAGGCTGTTGTTGACCACGTGGATCTCGTTACCAAGTCCGATATGGTGTCGACGCTGCAGCTTGAACTCGACTCTGATGCTGCGAGCTTGTGGATGCGCGATCTCAATAATCTGGCAAGCCCAGCTCAAGACATCCGTGGCGTACTCGATCTCATGCCCACTGCGTCCGGAGACGATTGGTCGGTTATTGCAGACCGACTTCACAACATTCCCGCCGCGATCGATGGCTACATTGCCACCCTCCGCCACGGCATTGATCAGGCGGTCGTTCCGGCCCAGCGTCAAGTTGCTGAAGTTATCGCTCAGGCGAAACAAATCTCAGCACCGGGTGGATTCTTCGATAGCTTTATCGCGGCGGCTCAGCCAGTTGCAGCAGGCGATGCAGCTCTAGAAAGTGCTCTAAACGACGGTGCGTCGGAAGCGGCCAAAAGTTACCTCAAACTCGAAGAGTTTCTCCGCACTGAACTAGCTCCACGAGCTTCGATGCAAGACGCCTTCGGCCGGGAGCTTTATACCCTCCAGTCCCAGAGCTTCCTTGGTTCCAAGATCGATCTCGACGAAACCTATGAGTGGGGAATTGAAGAACTCGCTCGCATGACTCGTGAGCAAGAAGAAATCGCCCGTGAAATCAAGCCAGGGGCTACAGTCGCGGAAGCGATTGCTCATCTCGATTCAGATCCTGCGCGGACTCTCCATGGCACCGAGGCGCTCCGCGAGTGGATGCAGAACCTGAGCGATGAGGCCGTGAATGCCTTGGCCGGCACACATTTCGATATTGCAGAGCCCATGCGAGCGCTTGAGTGCATGATCGCTCCAACACACGACGGAATCATCTACTACACCGGGCCAAGCGACGACTTCTCGCGCCCCGGCCGCATGTGGTGGTCAGTGCCAGAGTCGGTGACCGAATTCACTACGTGGCGAGAAGCGACAACCGTTTACCACGAGGGCGTGCCCGGCCATCATCTTCAGATCGCTCAGGCCGTATACAACCGCAATCAGTTGAATACCTACCGTCGACAGCTGTCTGGCACTTCGGGTCACGCCGAGGGGTGGGCTCTCTACGCTGAACGGTTTATGAGCGAGCTTGGTTTTCTTGATGATCCAGCGAATCGCTTCGGCATGCTCGACGGCCAGCGGATGCGTGCAGCGCGGGTTGTTCTCGACATCGGTGTACATCTGGGCAAGCCCAAACTCGACGGGACCGGAGTCTGGGACTGGGACTACGCTCTTGACTTCATGACGAAGAATGTCACGCTCGATCCCGCTAATGTTCGGTTTGAAGTGAACCGTTACTTTGGCTGGCCGGGCCAAGCCCCGTCCTACAAAGTAGGACAGCGAATCTGGGAAGAGCTGCGAGACGAGTGCAAAGCGCGCGAAGGCGAGTCCTTCGATTTGCGCGCCTTCCATCGCCGAGCACTCAACGTCGGGGGAGTAGGGCTTGACACTCTGCGAACCGCAGTACTCGCCCACTATGAAAAGCCCTAGCGAGGATGCTGATTTCATATCCGTGCCGTGAAGGCGCAGTTTTCCCCAACTAAAGAGAAACACTGGGGTCGGCTGGTTGGTTTTCCCTCACCTGAGGCGCTAGGCTGGAGTGTCGCAATTGCGACTTCTTATTCGTCTGCCTGCGGCGATCACAAAATTACTTATTGCCGTTGGCCCAATTGTGCGCTTTTCGAAGCGCAACCCATACCGGAGCTACTACTACATGACAATCGCAACGACCGACAAGGCACCCAAGCAGGTCGCCATCAATGACATTGGATCTGCTGAAGATTTTCTCGCCGCGGTCGAAAAGACTCTGAAGTTCTTCAACGATGGTGACCTTATCGAAGGTACCGTCGTCAAAATCGATCGTGACGAGGTTCTCCTCGACGTCGGTTACAAGACCGAGGGTGTAATCCCCTCCCGTGAACTTTCCATCAAGCACGACGTTGACCCCACCGAGGTTGTCAACGTTGGCGACACCGTTGAGGCTCTTGTTCTTCAGAAAGAAGACAAAGAAGGCCGTCTCATCCTGTCGAAGAAGCGCGCACAGTACGAGCGTGCATGGGGCGACGTCGAACTCATCAAGGAATCGGATGGCGTTGTCACCGGTTCTGTCATTGAGGTCGTCAAGGGTGGACTCATCGTTGACATCGGTCTTCGTGGATTCCTCCCCGCATCGCTCATCGAGCTTCGCCGCGTTCGCGACCTCACGCCGTACCTCGGCCAGGAGATCGAAGCGAAGATCCTCGAACTCGACAAGAACCGCAACAACGTTGTTCTGTCGCGTCGTGCCCTTCTCGAAGAGACTCAGTCGGCTAGCCGCACTTCGTTCCTCAACAACTTGGCCAAGGGCCAGGTTCGCAAGGGTGTCGTTTCCTCGATCGTCAACTTCGGTGCGTTCGTTGATCTCGGCGGCGTAGACGGACTCGTCCACGTTTCTGAGCTCTCCTGGAAGCACATTGAGCACGCTTCAGAAGTTGTTGAAGTTGGCCAGGAAGTTACCGTCGAGATTCTTGAGGTTGACCTCGAGCGCGAGCGCGTTTCGCTGTCGCTCAAGGCAACGCAGGAAGACCCGTGGCAGGTATTCGCCCGCACCCACGCAATCGGACAGGTTGCACCGGGTAAGGTCACCAAGCTCGTTCCGTTCGGTGCGTTCGTTCGCGTCGCAGACGGCATCGAGGGTCTCGTTCACATCTCCGAGCTCTCCGGCAAGCACGTTGAGCTCGCCGAGCAGGTTGTTTCGGTTGGCGACGAAGTATTCGTCAAGGTCATCGACATCGACCTCGAGCGCCGTCGCATCTCGCTTAGTCTCAAGCAGGCTAACGAGGGCGTTGACCCAGAAGGTACCGAGTTCGACCCGGCACTCTACGGAATGCTCACGGAGTACGACGACCAGGGCAACTACAAGTACCCCGATGGTTTCGACCCCGAGACCAACGAGTGGAAAGACGGCTTCGAGTCACAGCGCGAGAAGTGGGAGCAGGACTATGCTGCCGCTCAGGAGCGTTGGGAACAGCACAAGAAGCAGGTTGCTGCAGCCGCCATTCAGGAAGAGTCGATCAGCAGTGCACCTGCTGGATCGTCCTCGTTCTCGAACGACGAGGCGGCATCCGCTGCTGGTTCAGGAACTCTTGCAGACGACGAGACTCTCGCCGCTCTGCGCGAAAAGCTTTCGAGCAACAACTAGTCTCTAGTTGAATTTCTGTGGCCAGTCTCCTTCGGGAGGCTGGCCACAGTCCGTTAATGGGAGAAGCATCCAGCGGACGAGAGCTCGCTTGCCAACGCCGGCAGCGAGGGTGCGAGGTCCTCGATCACAAGCTGGTGCGAGGGGAGCAACTGGCTGAGGTCCGCTACTGGCGGGTTAGCCGTGCGCGTCGTGATCGACGAATCCGAATAATGACGAGAACAATCAGGGCGATTAGGGCAACAAGGCCGATCACCGGCACGAGTAGTGCCATGAAGCTCAGCAGCACGCTGCTGAGATCTTCGGCAGCGCTCACTACGGGCGCAGCAGTGCCGGCGCTAGCAGCGTTGAGGGCGGGGCGCGCTAGCATCTTCGTGGCGTGCGTTCCGAACGCGAGGAGGACACCAACCGCAACGGGAACCCAAGCATGGGAACTGAAGAACGCGGCGGGATCGGTGACAACGGCCGTTTCGGATGCAGCTCCAGTGCCGAAGGCGATCCCTCCCGCGGCGGGGCGTATGACACTTTGGATCCAGTCGTTGACGGAATCCACGACGGGGATTTTGTCCGCCACGATTTCGACGACAAGAAGCACACCGAGAATCACCAAGACCCAAGGATTTTCGAGCCAAGTCCACGCGCCCGGCAACTCAACGAAATCAAAGACTCGCCCTGCGAGCCCCAAAATTAGCAGCGGGATGTAGGCATTGAGTCCGGCCGCTACAGCCAGACCGCTACCGGTAAGCACCTCAAGCATCCGGAGTTCCTTTCAACACGCTGAGGCTAGCATTAGAGAATGCACTTATTAGCGCTCACCGGTGGCATTGCGTCAGGTAAGTCCACAGTTGCACAGCGTTGGAAACAGCACGGTGCGGTCGTAGTGGATGCGGATGCTCTGGCTCGCGAAGTGGTCGAGCCCGGCTCGCCGGTTTTTGACGTGATTGCTCATCGATTCGGCCCCGGCGTGCTTTCGGAGGACGGGTCGCTGAACCGTGCAGCGCTCGGCAGCATAATCTTTCGAGACAGTCAGGCTCGGGAAGACCTCAACGCCATCACTCATCCCGCGATCGGGCGACTTGCGCAACGTCATTTTGACGATGCTGCTCGGCTGAATCCCGATGCGATGATCGTCTACGACATCCCATTGCTAGTGGAGTCTGCACAGTCTCTCGACCGCTTTGAGCTTGTTGTCACGGTTGAAGCTGAACCTGAAGTGCGGATTCAACGACTAATCGAGCATCGGGGGATGTCTCAGAGCGAGGCTCGGGGTCGTGTGCAATCCCAGGCCACATCCCAAGATCGTCGCGCCGTTGCCGACTTCGTTATTGAGACAAATGGTTCGCTTGACGATACCGAGCATCAAGCCGACCAAGTGTGGTCCCGCATCGTCGCGCAGCTGCAGGCATCTCTCTAATCAAGTTGTCAGTGCGCATGCTTAGACTTGAGTAATGCAACCTACCCGCTCAGTGCGTCCATTTGAGGTGATCAGCGAGTACTCACCGTCTGGCGATCAGCCAGAGGCCATTCGGCAACTCGCGCAGCGGATCAACGCCGGAGAGACTGACGTGGTGTTGCTTGGCGCGACGGGTACCGGAAAGTCGGCAACGACAGCGTGGCTTATCGAGCAGGTTCAGCGTCCGACTCTCATCATGTCGCACAACAAAACACTGGCAGCCCAGCTCGCTAATGAGTTCCGTGACCTGATGCCCAACAATGCTGTCGAGTACTTCGTGTCGTACTACGACTACTACCAGCCTGAGGCCTATATCCCGCAAACGGATACGTTCATCGAGAAAGATTCGTCGATCAATGCCGAGGTCGAACGGCTACGACACTCCACGACAAACTCCTTACTCAGTCGCCGCGACACCGTCGTGGTTTCCACGGTGTCAAGCATCTACGGCTTGGGGGCGGCAGAGTCCTACCTCGAGGCAATGATTGCTCTTCAGGTGGGAATGCGTATTGATCGTGAGACGCTCATTCGCAAGTTTGTGAGCATGCAATACCAGCGCAACGACTATGACTTCTCGCGGGGCAACTTTCGCGTTCGTGGCGACACCATCGAGATCATTCCGGTGTATGAAGAGCTGGCGATTCGCGTGGAGATGTTTGGCGACGAGATTGAAGCTCTTTACTCTCTGCACCCGCTGACCGGCGAAATTGTCAAAAAGATGGATGCCGTTTCTGTTTTCCCCGGAACGCACTACGCGGCGAGCCCAGAAACGATTAAGACAGCGATCGTGTCGATTCAAGCGGAGCTCGCCGATCGACTGGCAGTCCTCGAACGCCAAGGCAAGTTGCTCGAGGCACAACGGTTGCGGATGCGCACAACGTATGACATCGAGATGATGGAGCAAATCGGTTTCTGCAACGGCATCGAGAATTACTCCCTGCACATGGATGGACGCCAGCCTGGCGAGCCACCGAGCTGTCTCCTTGACTATTTTCCCGAAGACTTCTTGGTCGTAATTGATGAGTCTCATGTAACGGTGCCCCAAATTGGCGCGATGTACGAGGGCGACGCTTCCCGAAAGCGCACCCTCGTTGAGCACGGATTTCGGTTACCGAGTGCGCTCGACAACCGTCCACTTCGCTGGGAAGAGTTCCTAGAACGCGTTGGTCAAAAGATTTACCTCTCGGCCACCCCCGGAAAATACGAGCTAGGAATTACCGACTCAATCGTTGAGCAGGTCATCCGACCGACCGGACTGGTTGATCCCCAAATTGTGGTTAAACCATCGAAGGGCCAGATAGACGATCTCCTCGAACAGATCACCACGAGGGTCGAGAAGAACGAGCGGATCTTGGTCACCACGCTGACCAAGAAAATGGCGGAAGAGCTCACAGAGTTCCTGTCAGAGCACGGCGTTCGGGTGCGATACCTGCACGCCGACGTTGACACCCTTCGTCGCGTCGAGTTGCTCACTGAACTGCGGCAGGGGGTCTACGACGTGCTCGTCGGTATCAATCTGCTCAGGGAGGGGCTCGATCTTCCCGAAGTCTCTCTCGTCGCGATTCTCGACGCCGATAAAGAAGGATTCCTTCGTTCATCGACGTCTCTCATCCAGACCATCGGACGAGCAGCACGAAACGTCTCCGGTGAGGTCCACATGTACGCGGATGTCATCACCCGGTCCATGCAGTTCGCCATCGAAGAAACTGATCGTCGTCGCGAAAAGCAAGTCGCATACAACACCGAACACGGCATCGACCCGCAACCGCTTCGCAAGAAGATCGCCGATATCACTGATGCTCTCCTCCGCGAGGGCGCCGACACCGCCGAGCTTCTTTCCACCCGCAATCGTGATGGTAAAAAGAGGGCACCTACACCCAATCTTTCACGTGAGGGAATCGCAGCGAGCGGTGGAAACGACCTTGAGCAGATCATTTCCGAGCTCAATGAACAGATGTTGCAAGCGGCATCCGAATTGAAATTCGAACTTGCTGCGCGATTGCGTGACGAAGTTCAGGATCTCAAGAAAGAACTACGCCAGATGGAGCAGGCTGGTCACTTGCGTTAACTTTCATTGCTTAGCCCAGCGATTCGTGAAGGTCAATCATGGCGCGGGCGAGTGGCATCGCATCAAAAGGTAGTGCGGTCTCGCGTGCAGCACGCCTACGCCTCTCCACTGGTTCGGCGCGAAGCTCCAGGGTTGCTTGTGCCATGTGCGCAGGATCCGCGGCAGTGCTGAGGCCACCGCCATCCCGAAAATCAATGTGGCCCTGGATCTGCGCGCTCACGATTACCGGGGTGCCAGACGCGAGGGACTCAAGCGTGATTCCATGACCGATGGTGCCGCCAACCGTGACGAACGCGAAGTCTGCGGTGGCAAAGACCTCGGCGCGTTCTGCTAGGGAGAGGTCGTCGGCACTCAAGAATTGCACTGGCAGCCCAGAGGCGCTCCGCTCGAGTCGATTGCGCAGCGGACCGTCACCCACGACCACTAGATGCGCATCGATCCCTTGGGTAGTAATGGCACGGATAGCTTCTATAGCGACTGCTACAGCGCCGCCGGTGGTGAGCGGCGCGGCACACACCACAATCACATCGGCACCGCTCGTGTCGCGGAGAGCGGAGTTGTGGCGCAACGGAGTGAAAATCTCCAGATCCACCCCGGGCTCAACCGTCAAGACCCTACTGGCGTCGAGGTACGCGGAGGGAAGTGTCGTCGACTCGCTGCCACACACAACTCGCTCATAGTTCGTGAGCGCTGCGTCGGTGGACCACTTGGCTTGCACATCGTCGGCGAGAAGTATTGCCGGTACATGGTTGTTCCGCGCCCAGGTTCCCAGTTGGCGAAAACTCAGGCGATCGGCAACCTCAAGGCGGTCGGGAACTAGCCGATCAAGCGCACGGCGGATCGCAAGGGGAACCCTCACAAATCCACGACGAATTGCGGGTCCACGTGCGGGAACCGTGACGACGGTGCCGTACTCGGTCCATTTTACGGACGCGACAATTCCAGGCACAATTACGGAAAATTCGTGCCCAGCCGCGCGGTACGCGATTCCGCGTGAACGCACCGCGCTTGAGGGGGAGAGCGCCGGAACTGAATAGAAACTGGCCACGTGCGCGATGTGCATATGTTCATTATCGCCCTCACAAGGCAAACGTTCAGGCAATGTCAGTGGTCTCCGTAGAATAGTAAGAGTGACTACTGCTCCGTTGATCCCCAATTCTCACCTCAGCGTCCGCGGCGCTCGAGTTCACAACCTCAAGAACGTTGACCTCGAAATTCCTCGTGATTCGCTCGTGGTTTTCACCGGTCTTTCTGGGTCAGGAAAGTCGAGCCTCGCCTTCGACACGATCTTCGCTGAAGGTCAACGCCGCTATGTAGAATCTCTTTCCGCCTACGCGCGGCAGTTTCTTGGTCAAGTCGACCGGCCTGATGTTGACTTCATTGAGGGTCTCAGCCCTGCAGTGTCGATCGATCAGAAGTCGACGAACCGTAATCCGCGGTCCACTGTTGGCACGATCACAGAGATCTACGACTACATGCGGCTCCTCTGGGCGCGCATCGGGGTCCCGCACTGTGCTGTGTGTGGCGAAAAGATCGAACGTCAGTCTGTGCAGCAGATTGCTGATCAGCTCATGAAACTCGAGAGTGGCACTCGCTACCAGGTCGTGAGCCCGGTCGTTAGTCAGAAAAAGGGCGAGTTCGTTGACTTATTCGCCGAATTAACGTCGAGCGGATACTCACGCGCGTTGGTGGATGGCGACGTGATTCAACTGAACGATCCTCCCAAACTCAAAAAGCAGGTTAAACACGACATCTCCGTCGTCGTTGACCGCCTCGTCGCTAACGAAGACATCCTCACTCGCCTCACCGATTCCCTCGAAACGGCACTTCGACTTACCGATGGAACTGTTGCGATCAACTTTGTGGACGAAGAGGGCGATGCTGCATGGCGTTCATTCTCAGAGAAACTCTCCTGCCCCAACAACCACCCCATCCAACTTACTGAGATTGAGCCTCGAACCTTCTCATTCAACGCTCCATTCGGTGCCTGTCCCGAATGTTCCGGGCTGGGTACCCGCATGTCGATCGACGCGGATCTATTAATCGCCGATGATTCAGTAAGCCTGTCAGAGGGCGCAATTCTGCCGTGGACCAACGCAGGAAAGGGCCTCTATAACTATTTCGAGAAGTTGCTCGGCGGCCTAGCCCAAGACCTAGATTTTTCTTTGGACACGCCCTGGGGCGAGCTTCCAGAGGACGTCAAGGATGCGATTCTGACCGGAAATAACTTCAAAGTCTCCGTCAAGTGGAAGAATCGCTACGGCCGAGAAATGAAGTATTCGACCGGGTTCGAGGGAGTTATACCGTACATCGAACGCAAGTATCTCGAGGCAGAAACTGACGTTCAACGGCAACGTCATGCCGCCTACCTGCGCGAAATCCCTTGCCCCGTCTGCCAGGGCAAACGACTCAAACCAGAAGTTCTCGCCGTCACCGTTGCTGATCGCAGCATCTCTGATATTTGCGAATTGAGCCTCAGTGACGCCTACGGTTTCATGAACGGCATCACACTTTCAGAGCGCGATGCTCGTATCGCGGCCCAAGTGTTGCGCGAAATCCGGCTTCGTTTGGAATTTTTGGTCGAGGTCGGATTGAGCTATCTCAACCTCGCCCGCGCAGCCGCGACTTTGAGCGGTGGCGAAGCTCAGCGCATCAGACTTGCAACTCAGATCGGGTCTGGGCTTACTGGTGTGCTTTATGTCCTTGATGAACCCAGCATCGGTCTTCACCAGAGGGACAATCGCCGGTTGATCGAGACCTTGGTGAAGCTCAAGAACCTTGGCAACACCCTCATCGTCGTCGAGCACGACGAAGACACCATTCGCACTGCGGACTGGATTGTCGATATTGGGCCGGGTGCTGGCGAACACGGCGGAGAAGTCGTGCATTCTGGCTCCTATGCTGACCTTCTGAAGAACACGGAATCGATTACCGCAGACTACTTGTCAGGACGAAAGGCGATTGAAACGCCGAAAAAGCGTCGACCAATTGACCGCGACCGGCAAATTACTGTGGAAGGTGCGCGAGCCAACAACCTCCAGAACGTCACCGTGAAGTTTCCCCTCGGCACGTTCACCGCGGTGACCGGAGTGAGTGGTTCAGGAAAATCGAGTCTCGTTAACGACATTTTGTATAGGGTTCTCGCCAACGAACTCAACGGTGCACGTCAGATCCCCGGCAAGCACACGCGGGTCACCGGTCTCGAGAACCTAGACAAGGTTGTCCACGTCGATCAAAATCCCATAGGTCGCACACCCCGGTCAAACCCCGCCACCTATACCGGCGTCTTCGACAAAATTCGCACGCTGTTTTCTGAAACAGGGGATGCAAAAGCACGAGGTTACCTTCCCGGTCGATTTAGCTTCAATGTGAAGGGTGGCCGCTGCGAGAACTGTTCGGGCGACGGAACAATCAAGATCGAGATGAACTTTCTCCCTGATGTCTACGTCGCTTGCGAAGTATGCGGGGGAGCCCGTTACAACCGCGACACACTCGCTGTGAAGTACAAATCCAAGAACATCGCAGAAGTTCTCGACATGCCCATTAGCGAGGCTGCAGAGTTCTTTGAGGCGATCTCTAGCATCCATCGATACCTGAAGACGCTAGAAGAGGTTGGACTCGGCTATGTGCGACTCGGTCAAAGTGCAACCACACTTTCCGGTGGCGAAGCACAACGGGTAAAGCTCGCGACCGAACTACAGAAGCGATCGATGGGGCGCAGCATCTATGTCCTCGATGAGCCGACTACTGGGCTTCACTTCGAGGATGTTCGCAAGTTGCTCTTAGTGCTCAATGGTCTCGTTGATAAGGGAAACACGGTCATCGTGATCGAACACAATCTCGATGTTATTAAATCCGCAGACTGGCTTATCGATCTCGGGCCTGAGGGCGGAGCCGGCGGTGGTCAACTGCTATTCACGGGCACGCCGGAAAAGCTCGCCAAGGTGAAAGATAGCCACACCGGAAAGTTCCTCGACGAGGTGCTCAGCGGCAACCGTGTCTAATCAATCGTCCGGATGTCTAGAGTGAAAACGGCGCACGGAACAAAGATTGCATCTAGCGAGGAAAGGGAACGACATGGCTGAAACAGTCAGTTGGCGCCCTCGCGCGGGTGATATTCCTACTCAGCCGGGCGTCTATCGCTTCATAGACGATCGCAAGAGAGTTTTGTACGTCGGCAAGGCCAAGAACCTCCGTTCGCGGTTGAGCAACTACTTCGCACCGCTATCGTCGCTCCACGAGCGCACTCGCCGTATGGTGCTTTCGGCAACCGACGTCGAGTGGACAATCGTAGGAAACGACTTCGAAGCGCTGCAACTCGAATACACTTGGATTAAGGAATTCGATCCGCCGTTCAATGTTCAGTACAAAGACGACAAGTCGTACCCGTATCTGGCAATCACAATGGGCGACGACGTTCCTCGCGTGCTCGTCACCCGTAACCGAAATCTTCCGAACGCGCGCTATTTCGGACCCTACTCCCGAGCCTGGGCAATTCGCGACACCGTCGACGTTATGCTCAAGGCTTTCCCCATGCGAAGTTGTTCGCAGTCGGTCTACAAGCGTGCGCAACATACAGGTCGCCCCTGTCTGCTGGGAGATATCGGAAAATGTGCAGCGCCGTGCGTAGGGCGAGTTACCCTCGAGGATCACAAGTCGATTGCGCTGGACTTCGCCTCGTTTATGGCGGGCAATGACTCACGGATGCTCAATTCGATCCGGGAACAGATGAATCAGTCAGCAGCCTCGCAAGACTACGAGTCTGCCGCGCGCTATCGGGATCAGATAGGTGCCCTCGAAACGGCACTGGCCAAGAACCAAATCGTGCTCTCTGAAGATGTTGACGCCGACTTCTTTGGAATCGCACATGATGAGCTCGCAGCTGCCGTGCAGCAGTTCATCGTGCGAGGCGGACGTATTCGAGGTGTGCGGGGCTGGGTCGTCGACAAGGAACTTGATGTCGATCTTGGCGGTCTGGTCGAGTCTGTGCTTCAGAATGCGTATGACGACGCGTCACCTCCGCGCGACGTCATAGTGCCGGCATTGCCCGAAGACAGCACGGTGCTAGAAGAGTGGCTAGCTCAGCGGCGTGGAATAGGAGCTCGCGCTCGATTGCGGGTTGCGCAACGCGGTGAGAAAGCTGCACTCGCTCAGACCGTCGAGACAAACGCAAAGAACGCGCTGATGCTCTACAAGTCGAAGCGCAGTGGTGACTTCGTTGCTCGCTCTCAAGCTCTGGCCGACATCCAAGAAGCACTAGGCATGTCTGAGGCTCCACTGCGAATGGAGTGCTTCGACGTCTCGCACCTCTCGGGAACGAACGTTGTGGCATCAATGGTGGTCTTCGAAGACGGATTGCCGAAAAAGCAGCACTATCGGCGCTTCAACATCGCGGAAACGACGGACGACACTGACTCGATCTACCAGGTGCTTAAGCGCCGGCTCGCCTATCTAGCGGTCGGAGCTACCGTGCCAGAATCAGGTCAACCAACCCCAGTGAAGGACCTCGCTAAGTCAGAAGAATCGACGGCGCTGGATGAGCAAGATGTCGCTGGTGAGCTGTCGAACCTCACCCAGCAGCCCGTGAGCTCCACAAAGTTTGCCTATCCGCCACAACTTCTGATTGTTGATGGTGGCCAGCCGCAGGTTTCCGCAGCGAAACGTGCGCTAGAAGAGTCGGGGGTTTCTGGCATTCAACTCGCAGGGATCGCGAAAAGGCTCGAAGAAATTTGGCTTCCGGATTCTGACTTTCCGGTCATCCTGCCGCGTAATAGTGATGCACTCTTTTTGATTCAGCGGCTTCGGGATGAAGCCCATCGTTTTGCTATTACTCATCAACGACAGCGTCGATCGAAAGATGTGTCGTCGGTTCTCGCAACTGTCCCGGGCCTTGGACCAGCGCGGATCAAGACCCTCCTTCAGCATTTTGGATCCGTCGCCAGGCTCAGGGGGGCCTCAGTTGACGAGATCATCGAAGTACCTGGCATTGGCGCATCGACAGCCGACGCCATCATTCAGAAGCTCGCCCAACCCGACCTCAGGTAGTCTGGCAACACCATGAAACCTGTTACCGAACAGCAAGAGATGCTCATCGTGACCGGGATGTCAGGCGCAGGACGATCGACAGTCGGAAATGCTCTAGAAGATCTTGGCTGGTATGTCGTTGACAACCTGCCGCCCCAAATGTTGCGTCCGCTCGTTGATCTCGCCCACCGGGCGGGAGATTCCCTGCCTCGCGTCGCGGCTGTTATTGATGTTCGAGGCGGAAAGCTCTTCTCCGACGCTCAAGAGGCCATCCAGTCGCTGCGAGGCTCGACCTCTCTGCGGGTGCTGTTTCTCGATGCAGAGGACGCTGCGCTTGTTCGTCGATTTGAACAAGTGCGTCGCCCCCACCCGCTTCAAGAGGAGGGGACTCCGCTGGATGGGATTGCCGCAGAACGTACCCGAATGGCAGAAATTCGTTCCAGCAGCGACATCATCATCGACACTACAGATCTGAACATCCACCAGCTCGCAACAACCATTATCGAGAAGTTCTCTGCGGAGAGCGACGCCGGTTTGCGTATTACTATTGAGAGCTTCGGGTTTAAGTATGGCCTTCCAGCAGACGCCGATATGGTGGCTGACTGCAGGTTCCTGCCTAATCCCTTTTGGGTTCCTGAACTCAAAGCGCTTGACGGACTCGATGATCGAGTGCGCGCGTACGTCGTTGGAGCAACCGGAGCACAAGAGTTTGTTGCAGACTATGCACGAGCACTTGAGCCTGTCTTTGCTGGCTATCAGCGCGAAAACAAACGACACGCAACGATTGCGATCGGCTGCACCGGCGGTAAACACCGGTCGGTTGCAATTGCAGAAGAATTGTCGGCGATTCTGAGCGGCTTGCCCGGAGTTGCCGTAAGCATCAAACATCGGGATCGCGGACGAGAGTAGATTACTCATCCATGAACACCGCCACCGTGAAAGAAAGGCCAGTTAGTGGCATTAACTGCTGAAGTCAAAGACGAACTGGCACGAATTCAGTTGGGCAAGACCACCGAGCGCGCAGCTGAACTCGCGACAATTCTGCGTTTCTCGGGCGGATTGCACCTGATTTCGGGACGCATCGCCGTCGAGTCTGAGCTCGAGACCGAACTTCTCGCGCGTCGAGTGCGACGCGACATCGCAGAGTTGTATGGGGTGCGCTCCGAAGTGTCACGAGTTGCGTCATCTGGCGGACGTCGCTCAAATAATCTTTTGGTGCGAGTTCTCGACGGGGGAGAGACCTTGGCCCGCCAGACGGGGCTGCTGGATGCTCGCCGCCGACCCATTCGCGGGCTCCCGAATCGGGTCACGACAGGAGGTCGCGGCGAACTGGCGGCTGTCTGGCGCGGCGCATTCCTTGCTGCCGGTTCCCTCACCGATCCCGGTCGCTCTGCGGCCCTAGAGGTTACTTGCCCCGGGAATGAAGCGGCTATGGCTCTTGTCGGCGCAGCGGGGCGCCTGCGCGTGGCCGCTAAGGCTCGAGAGGTGCGCGGAGTTCACCGCGTCGTAGTGCGTGATGGTGAGGCGATCAGCGCGATGCTCACGATCATGGGCGCAGAAACTACTGTGGTCAGTTGGAACGAGTTGCGCCAGCGCCGCGAGGTGCGAGCGACTGCAAACCGCCTGGTCAATTTCGACGATGCGAACCTCCGCCGCTCTGCGCAAGCAGCCGTAGCAGCGTGCGCGAGGGTCGAGCGTGCTCTTGAGATTCTCGGAGACGATGTCCCCAAGCATCTCCGTTACGCCGGTGAATTACGGTTAAGTCACCGTGATTCGAGCCTTGACGAGCTGGGACACCATGCCGATCCTCCCATGACCAAGGATGCCGTTGCCGGCCGGATTCGACGGCTGCTCGCAATGGCCGACAAGCGCGCAAGCGATCTCGGAATCGCCGGAACCGAAGCGAACCTGCCCTCCGAGTTGGAGGAAGCTTAGCGTTCGATGCATGCGACACGTGTGTCGTATGGACGTGGTTAGACTGGAACCATCTCGCCTGCTCGTGCTTGCCAGCCGCGCAGGTTTCAAGATTCTAGGAGGACTTCCGATGGCTGAATATACCCTTCCCGAACTTTCATATGACTACTCGGCGCTCGAGCCGAGCATCAGTGCGACAATCATGGAATTGCACCACAGCAAGCACCACCAGGCCTACGTGACTGGCGCAAACGCTGCGATCGCTGGACTTGCTGATGCGCGCGATGCCGGTGACCTCTCGAACGTGAACAAGCTGGAGAAAGACCTCGCGTTCAACCTCGGTGGCCACGTCAACCACTCGATTTTTTGGACCAACATGTCACCAGATGGTGGCGACAAGCCGACCGGCGAGCTTGAGAGCGCAATCGACGACCACTTTGGCTCCTTTGACAAGTTCACCGCGCACTTTACTGCAACCGCCATGGGCGTTCAGGGCTCGGGTTGGGCCGTTCTGGCGTGGGATTCGCTGGGAGAGCGGCTCATCATTGTTCAGTTCTTTGACCAGCAGGGCAACTTGCCGGCCGGAATCGTGCCACTTTTGATGCTCGATGTCTGGGAGCACGCGTACTACCTCGACTACAAGAACGTGCGCGCTGACTACGTAAAAGCGTTCTGGAAAATCGTTGATTGGGCTAACGTTCAAGACCGCTTCAGCGCAGCGCGCTCGAAGACAAATGGACTGCTGCTACTCTCGTAGCGGCATCGTGGCCGGGTTTGGCCCCGGCTTTAGCCCTGTCTCCGCTAGATAGCACCACCCCACCACTACAGCACGACGCGTCCTAGACGCCTGATTTTCTGGAGCAACAGTGAGCGTAAAAATCGGTATTAATGGTTTCGGTCGCATTGGTCGCAACTTCTTTCGAGCGGCTTTGGCCAAAGACAGCAACATTGAAATTGTTGCGGTAAATGACCTCACAGATAACAAGACTCTCGCTCATCTGCTCAAGTACGACACAATCACAGGTCGTCTCGATGCAGAAGTAACGTTCGACAACGACCAGATCGTTGTCAATGGAACCGCGATCAAGGTATTCGCTGAGCGTGACCCCGCCAACCTTCCTTGGGGAGAGTTGGGTGTTGACATCGTTATCGAATCAACTGGTCACTTCACCAAGTCAGTTGATGCAGCGAAGCACATTGCTGCGGGTGCGAAGAAGGTCATTGTTTCTGCTCCTGCCTCAGGTGACGACGTAGCGACCGTAGTACTTGGTGTTAACGAGGGCGATTACGACCCCACCGTGCACAACATCATCTCGAACGCATCGTGCACGACAAACTGCCTCGCGCCATTGGCGAAGGTCTTCATGGACAACTTCGGCATCGACACCGGCTTCATGACCACGGTTCACGCTTACACTGCTGACCAGAATCTTCAGGATGGTCCTCACGGCGACTTGCGTCGTGCTCGTGCAGCAGCGCAGAACGTCATCCCGACGTCGACCGGTGCTGCAAAGGCACTCGGTTTGGTTCTTCCTGAGCTCGTGGGCAAGCTTGACGGCTATGCACTTCGCGTTCCTGTTATTACTGGATCGATCACTGACCTCACCATTACGACGTCAGCTGATGTCACGGTTGAGAAGATCAACGCCGCATACAAAGCAGCGGCGGAAGGTCCCCTTAAGGGAATCCTTAAGTACACAGAGGACGAAATCGTCTCGAGCGATATCGTCGGCGATCCGCATTCCTCGATCTTCGACGCCGGACTCACTAAAGTCATCGGCAACCAGGTCAAGGTCGCGTCATGGTACGACAACGAGTGGGGATACTCTAACCGTCTCGTGGATGTTGCAGAGTACGTCGGCGAACGCCTCTAACCCCCGCCGAATATGAGCCTCAGAACTCTTTCAACGTTTTCGGACCTCCGGGGAAAGCGTGTAATCGTCCGTTGCGATCTCAACGTTCCCCTCAAGGACGGTCAGATCACCGACGACGGTCGCATTCGTGCTTCTCTGCCGACGCTCAACGCTCTCATCAACAAGGGTGCACGGGTAGTTATCGTCTCGCACCTTGGTCGCCCTAACGGCGAGCCTGATTCGCAATACAGTCTTGAGCCTGTGGCCCAACGACTTTCGGAACTTCTCGGCAAGGCTGTCGTCTTTGCCAAGGACACCGTGGGTCACGCCGCAGAACAGGCAGTTTCGGAGCTGGGAGAGTGTGGCGTCGCGCTGCTAGAGAATCTGAGATTCAATTCCGGTGAAACCTCAAAGTCAGAGACTGAACGTGGAGAGTTTGCTAGCAAGCTCGCTCGCTTCGGTGACGCGTTCGTCTCTGACGGTTTCGGTGTTGTTCACCGCAAACAAGCGAGTGTTTTCGAGCTTGCACAGATCCTCCCGAGCGCGGCTGGGCTTCTGATCGAAACTGAACTCGATGTGCTCGAACGGTTGACTGTCACCCCTGAGCGGCCCTACACCGTCGTCTTGGGAGGTTCGAAGGTTTCGGACAAGCTCGACGTCATTGGCTCGCTTCTTCCGCGCGTAGATTCACTGCTCGTCGGGGGAGGAATGCTCTTCACTTTCCTTGCCGCCCAAGGGCACAAAGTCGGAGCAAGCTTGCTGGAGGCTGATCAACTTGAGACAGTCAAAAACTATCTCGCCCAAGCTCACGATCTTGGCGTGCAAATTATTTTGCCAACCGATGTTGTCGTCGCGGAATCTTTCGGTCCTGATGCGGCTCATGCGGTAACCGCTGCAGATCAGATCGAGAATACCGAGTTCGGCGCGAGCGGGATCGGGCTCGACATTGGACCAGACACTGCCGCACGATTTGCGGATGTCGTCCGCTCGTCTCGGACAGTGTTCTGGAATGGGCCGATGGGCGTATTCGAGTTTCCGGCCTTTGCCGCAGGCACGAAGGCAATCGCTCAGGCACTCACTGAAACCGAGGGTTTTGGAGTCGTCGGTGGCGGCGACTCTGCGGCGGCGGTTCGTGCACTAGGTTTTGACGATGACCAATTTGGTCACATTTCTACGGGTGGCGGAGCGAGCCTTGAGTTCCTCGAAGGTAAACCACTTCCCGGACTGGAGGTACTTGGATGGCAAAGCTAAAGCGTGTCCCGCTTATTGCGGGCAACTGGAAGATGAATCTTGACCATCTTCAATCAATCGCATTTGTGCAAAAACTTGCATGGACGCTGAAAGACGCAAATCACGACTTCGGCGTCGACGGCGCAGAAGTTGCGGTGTTCCCACCCTTCACTGACCTTCGGTCCGTGCAGACTCTTATCGCAGCAGACAAGCTCGACGTCCGTTTCGGCGGTCAGGACCTTTCCGAGCACGAGTCTGGCGCCTACACGGGTGAGATCTCTGGCGCGTTCCTTTCATCGTTGGATTGCCGCTACGTCTTGGTTGGGCACTCTGAGCGTCGCACTATGCACGGTGAGACTGACGAGCAGCTCTCTCGCAAGGTTGCAGCAGCGCTGAAGCACGGTCTCGTTCCCGTGTTGTGCGTCGGTGAGACCGCCGACGATCTTGAAAAACACGGCCCAAGTGCCGTTCCGGTCTCGCAGCTTAAGGCTGGACTTGCGGGAATCTCGGGCTCACCCGAAATCGTTGTCGCTTACGAGCCCGTCTGGGCCATCGGATCCGGCAAGGCTGCGACTCCGGAGCAAGCAGAGCAAGTTGCCGCTCGACTTCGTGAGACGCTCGCAGAAGTCCTGGGCGAAGACGTTGCCGCAGCGACTCGAATTCTTTACGGCGGCTCGGTGAAGTCTGCCAACATTGCTAGTTTGATGCGGGAGCCCAATATCGATGGTGCTCTTGTTGGCGGAGCGAGCCTCGATGTCGCCGAATTTGCGAGCATTTCGCGCTTCTCCAAGCACGTCGGCACCTAGCCGTTATACTGTTCGAGGCCTGAACGGCCTGTTCGAAAGGTTCTTTGTGGAAATTCTCCAAGTTGTGTTGCAGGTCCTGCTCGGTATTACGAGCTTGCTGCTCACGCTTCTTATCCTGCTTCACCGTGGTCGCGGTGGAGGCCTCTCCGATATGTTCGGTGGGGGAGTAACATCCAACCTCGGCGCATCGGGTGTTGCCGAGCGCAACTTGAACAGAATCACGGTGATCCTCGGAGTCGTGTGGATCAGCTGCATCGTTGTTCTTGGGCTCATTACCAAGTTTGACGGCGCGTAAAGAACCTCCAGCCTCTCGAGACAAGGAAACACAGTGGCATCAGGCGGTAGTGCAATTCGCGGATCGCGCGTTGGCGCAGGTCCCATGGGTGAACAAGATCGTGGTTTTCACGCTGAGCGCGTCCACGTTTCATACTGGGATGCCCTGGGCAACGAGACCGTACGGTCTTTTGCGGCCACTGTTCCCGACGAGGACATCCCGGAGACAATAGATTGCCCGTCTTCTGGCCTCCCTGCGGGCCGTGACAAAGAGAATCCTCCATCGGTAGCAAAGCTTGAGCCATATAAGACTCACCTTGCCTACGTAAAGGAGCGCCGTAGCGACGACGAAGCCGCCGAGTTGCTAGAGGAAGCGCTACTACAATTACGCACGCGACGAGGAACTGTAAGTTCCTAGAACGTCCCGTGCGGGCTGCAATATCTAAAAGTAGGGGTCCAACCGTGTATCGGTTGGACCCCTACTTAGTTTGCGCTGAACCGTCAGTTAGCGCAGAGCTCTTGGCAGTCGCGGATTCTAGTGTTCGTCGGTCGCGTCCGCGCTAGTCCAGAACTCTCCTGGATCGATAAGGGAATCGGGAACCTGCGCTGCAGCATCCGAGTCGACAAAGAAGAGTGTCTTGCGGCGTCCCTCTAGGCCTGCTGCAGGGACCTCGTTGTAGCTAGCGCCGGCGAGCGTCAGTCCGAGTGCAGACGCCTTGTCGCTTCCTGCAACCACAGCCCAGATCCGCACAGACGAATTGAGCACTGGAAGAGTCAGACTGAGCCGTTCATCAGGTGGCTTAGGCGAATTGCGGACCGCGATAACAGTGCGCTCCGTCTCGCGGATGCCTTCACGTTCCGGAAACAGCGATGCGATGTGGCCGTCGGGGCCAACCCCCAGGAAAACGACATCGAAATTGGGGTACTTGCCAGACCGCGCTGCGTGACTTGCTAGTTCAGTCGAATAGGCTTCAGCGGCTTCGTCCAAGCTCAGCCCAGCGTCGGAGGCGGCGAATGGATGAACTCGCGCTTGGTCGACAGGAATGTGGTCCAGTAGTGCCGCTCGAGCTTGCACGTCATTGCGTTCGGAATCTCCTGCAGGCAACCAACGTTCATCGCCCCACCAGAAGTTGACGCGTGACCAGTCAACCGCACGGCGTTTCGCCGATCTATTGATGGCTTCAAGTACCGCTTGTCCCATAGTTCCGCCGGTGAGTACGACAGTCGCTTCATCAAACTCAGCAATGATATGAGGGACTTTCGTGAGAAAGCGATCAGCTACGGCTTCGGCGAGTTCTGGTTTCGTCGCATGGACAATTGCACGCCGTTCGTTGCTCACTAGTTACTCGCCTTCATAGAGTTGTTGACCTGCACGCTCGTAATTTCGCTCACTCCGCGACGAACCACTTCGCCGAAAAGGCTGTCGGGGTCGAGACGGCGTAGCTCCTCAGCCAGGCAGTCACGGAGGCTGCGACGCGGGAGAGAAATGTCGTGAACCGGTTGATCTGGCTGAGTCAATGTAGCGATGCTCGCAACATTGCGTTCAAGCGAAATCGTGCCCGATTTGCGTTCCATGATCACAGCGTGAATGCCGGTGGGCACGGGGGAGCCATCCGCCACCTCAAGAGAGACTTCCACTTTGAGTTGCATTTGAAGCCAGGCCGCGAGGAGCATCGTCGAGGGTGAATCAGCGGCGCCGCTTACGGTAACCGCAGTGATGGCCTCAAAGGGCGGCTGGTCGAGCACGGCCGCAAGCTGCGCACGCCACAGGGTGAGCCGCGTCCACGCAAAATCGGTGTCACCGGGAACGTAGGTCTTGCACATGCGGTGCATTGCATCGAGGGGGTTCTCGTTTGCAGCGGCATCCGTAATCCTGCGCTGCGCTATGCGACCCAGTGGGGACTCTGATGCGCTCTCTGGGGCCTCTCCCGGCCACCAAGCCACAACAGGCGCGTCAGGGAGCAAGAGGCCTGTGACGAGGCTCTCCTGGTCGATAGCGGCGTCACCGTAGGCCGTAACGACAATAACTTCGCTCGCGCCTGCGTCGCCACCAACGCGAATTTGAGCGTCTACTCGCGGCTCTTGCTCGCGGTCGGATGCCGCGCTGCTCGTCGACACAACAAGAACGCGCATAGGGTGCTCTCGAGATGCATCATTAGCGGCCGCAATAGCTTCTTCTTCGTTACCAAGTTCTGTAGCGATAATCAGCGTCAAGACTCGACCGAGAGCCACGGCTCCGCCGTCCTCACGAATTCTCACAAGTGCTTTTGAGATCTTTGCCGTCGTGGTGTTTGGCAGATCAACGATCATGGTCTTCTCCAAACTCGTCCATCGCGCGCCATGAGGTCGTCAGCAGATTGTGGTCCCCAGGTGCCTGGGCGGTACTGCTCGGGGGCTCCCTGCGTTTCCCAGAATTCTTCAATTGGGTCGAGGATCTTCCAACTCAGTTCGACTTCTTCATGGCGGGGGAACAGGGGAGGATCTCCGAGCAATACATCCAAAATGAGACGCTCATAGGCTTCGGGGCTTGCCTCAGTGAACGCATGGCCGTATCCGAAGTCCATCGTGACATCCCGGACATGCATTTCTGCGCCGGGCACCTTCGATCCGAACCGGATTGTGACACCTTCATCCGGCTGAACTCGAATCACGAGTGCGTTCTGTCCAAGAGCGGAGGTGCGGCTTTCTTCAAACAAGTATTGCGGAGCGCGCTTGAACACAACGGCGATCTCAGTAACGCGGCGTCCAAGTCGTTTTCCCGCACGGAGATAGAACGGAACGCCAGCCCACCGTCGAGTTCCGATGTCCAGACGGATGGCTGCGTAGGTTTCCGTCGTCGACTCCGGATTCATTCCCTCTTCGTCGAGGAATCCAGCGACCTTTTCGCCGCCCTGCCAGCCGCCTGCGTATTGCCCGCGAGCGGTGTGCTCACCGAGATTAGCGGGAAGGCGAACTGCGGAAAGCACCTTCTCCTTTTCTGCCCGCAAGTCTGCAGCATCAAACGAAACCGGTTCCTCCATAGCCGTCAGTGCCAGCAATTGAAGTAGGTGATTCTGGATAACATCACGGGCAGCACCGATGCCGTCGTAGTAGCCGGCTCGGCCGCCTACCCCGATATCTTCAGCCATGGTGATCTGAACATGATCGACGTGATTGGAATTCCACAGGGGCTCATACAGCTGATTGGCAAAACGCAGCGCCAAGATGTTTTGGACTGTTTCCTTGCCGAGGTAGTGGTCGATCCGAAATACGCTGTCTGGAGGGAAGACTGATTCCACGACATCGTTGAGCTCGCGAGCAGTCTTGAGATCGCTACCAAATGGTTTCTCGATAACCACCCGACTCCACTGACCATCGCGCTGTTCGGCGAGGCCAGAATTACGGAGCTGTTCAGTGACCTGCGGGAAAGACTTCGGAGGGATCGACAAGTAAAACGCGTGGTTCCCCATCGTTCCGCGTTCGCGATCGAGCTCGCCTAGCGTCGTCTTGAGGCGCTCAAATGCTGCAGCGTCATCGAATTCGCCCTGCACAAAACGGATTCCCTGTGCGAGTTGCTTCCACACATCTTCATCAAAGGGAGTTCGCGCGTATTGCTTGACGGCGTCGTGAACGACTTTTTCGAAGTCCTGGTCTTCCCACTCACGCCGAGCAAAGCCGACGAGAGCGAAACCTGGGGGAAGCAGCCCCCGATTCGCGAGGTCATAGACCGCAGGCATGAGCTTTTTGCGCGACAGGTCGCCGGTGACGCCGAATATAACTAAGGCGCTAGGTCCTGCAATGCGATTAAGCCTGCGGTCAGAACTCAACCGCAATGGGTTAAAATCGGCGCTGATGTCAACGGGGGACATGCTTCTCCTCTGTGTGCTGCGCAAGGATGCGGCAGCTATCCGATCGCGTCGAGAACGAGCGGCAACGAAACCTTCGGGTTCGAAACCGTGAGGCTCAATACGGGACGACCGTGATCGCCTAGCACGCTAGCATCGCCCGCCGCCTGTGCACGGATGAGCTGTCCGAAAGTAAACGGGCGGTCCGGGATCTGAAGATCAGTATCTTCAACCACGATGATCTGCAAAAATACTCCGACAGCGGGCCCACCCTTGTGGAACTGTCCAGTCGAGTGCAAAAAGCGAGGTCCCCAGCCAAATGTGACAGGCCGTTTGGCGCGGGCTGCTGCGCGTTCCCGGATGCGAGCGAGCTCTGGATACGCAGTGCGGTCGGCGTAGGCCTGAATCGCAACGTAACCGTCGTCATCCAAATAGGAGAGCAGCGAAGAAACAACTCCGGAAAGATCGCTGCTGTCAGCAATGACACCGTCGGTTCCACGAATCTCTATATCCCCGACAGTAAACGCCGGTGCTACCGGTGGCGTGGGATTGTCAATCAGTTCGCGCGCGGCATTCTTCGCGGCCTCGACATCGGGCTGGTCAAACGGGTTGATCCCGAGCAATCGCCCGGCAACTACTGTCGCGTACTCCCAGAGCAGCAATTGACCGCCGAGTGAGCCTGCAATCTCTATTTCCCCATCGATGACCTCTTTGGTGTCGTCCCATTCGCCAACGAGCCGAACGATTTGAAGATCATCAAGACCTTCAGTGATTTCGGGGGAGTCAGTGCTGAGGACAACGGGAAGAAGACCCTTGCCGAGCTTTCCCGTAGATTCTGCGATGAGCTGTTCAGCCCAGTCGCCAAATCCGAGGATGTGCGTGCCGTCAGGAACGATGCCCAGCTTGTCCTTGAGCGGGTCTGCACCAGCAATCGCAGCACCAAGAATGAGGCCAGGGTTGCTCTCGTTGTCTACGGCGAGTTCAACCATGACGGCTTCTGCTTCATCGAGAAGTTCCACCAAATCAACACCCGCTAGGCCCGAGGGGACGAGACCGAAGGCGGTAAGCGCTGAGTATCGGCCACCAACGTTGGGGTCGGCATTGAATACGCGGTATCCCGCCGTACGAGCGGCAGCATCCATCGGAGAACCAGGATCAGTCACAATCACGATTCGTTCACGGGGGTCGATTCCGGCGTCAGTAAAGGACTTCTCGTAGATGCGCTTTTGAGAATCAGTTTCGAGGGTCGAACCTGACTTCGACGAAATGATGACCGCTGTTGAGTCCAGTCGGTCCGCTAGCGCCGCTGAAACCTGAGCAGGGTCAGTCGAATCGAGAACAGTGAGTTCAACGCCATAGGTACGCGTAATCACCTCGGGGGCGAGGGAGGAGCCACCCATACCGCCGAGGACAAAGTGGTTGACGCCCTCAGCCCGCAGTTTGTCGCGAAGCGCATAGATGTCCTCAACCATCGGACGTCCGACCGAGACTGCCTCAACCCATCCGAGTCTTTTAGCTGATTCTTCTTCCGCCTCAGGACCCCAGAGAGTGGAGTCTCCTCCGGTGATACGGCTCGCGACTAGATCGTTGACGAGCTGAGGAACAATACGGTCGACGGCTTCTGCTGCCGCTCCCGATACAGCAATTTTCACACTCATTTTGCGGCCTCGAGCGCAGCAGAAACGGTGTCGAGCAGCTCATTCCACGAGACAATGAACTTTTCAACACCCTCTTTTTCGAGAAGGGCAGTTACTTCGTCGTACGAGATACCGAGTGCGGTTAGCGCGTCCAGAGTTATATTGGCCGCCGCGTAATTTGCGGTTACCTGTTCGCCTTCGATAACTCCATGGTCGAACGTAGCCTCGAGAGTCTTTTCCGGCATGGTGTTTACTGTTTCGCCTACAGCAAGCTCTGTGACGTACAGGGTGTCGGGGAGACTGGGGTCTTTCACACCAGTGGATGCCCAGAGAGGGCGCTGCTTATTCGCGCCGGCGGAGAGCAATGCCTCAGCACGCTCAGTCGAGAAGGCTGCCTCATAGAGTTCGTAAGCGAGACGAGCGTTTGCTACGCCAGCCTTGCTCTTGAGTGCCTTGGCCTCATCGGTACCGATTGCGTCCAGTCGCTTGTCAATCTCTGTGTCGACCCGCGAAACGAAGAATGATGCGACCGAATGGATCTTGGAAAGGTCATGGCCAGCGGCCTGTGCCTTCTCAAGTCCGGTCAAGTAGGCCTCAATGACGTCGCGGTGGCGAGCCAGGCTGAAGATGAGCGTGACATTGACGCTAATTCCGGCGGCAATGGTCTCGGTGATCGCTTCAAGTCCCTCAACGGTTGCGGGAATCTTGATCATCGCATTTTCGCGGGCTACTTTCGCCCACAACTGCTGCGCCTGCGCGATAGTACCTGCGGCATCGTGAGCAAGCCCAGGCTCTACCTCTATCGACACCCGGCCGTCGCGGCCACCAGTTGCATCGTAGACGGGACGGAAGATGTCGCTAGCTGCAGCGACGTCGTCCGTAGTGATCTCGAATACAGCTTCCGTAACGGTCTTGCCCTTGGCGGCAAGCGCAGCGACCTGCTCGTCGTATGCTTCGCCCTTAGCCAAGGCCGTTGCGAAGATCGTCGGGTTGGTCGTCACACCAACAACGTTGCGCGACTCAATGAGCGACTCGAGGCCGCCTGAATTGATTCGTTCACGTGAGAGGTCATCGAGCCAAATGCTCACTCCGAGGTTGGACAGTGCGGTGGTGGGGGTTTCGTTAGTCATTCTTGTCTCCTTTATCGGAATGCCTAGACGGCATCCAAAGAATCGCGTGCTGCGGCCACAACGGCCTCGGTGGTGATGCCAAACTCACGGAAGAGAGTCTTGTAGTCAGCCGATGCACCGAAGTGATCAATGGAGATGCTTCGGCCGGCGTCGCCGACGTACTCGCGCCATCCAGTGGCGACTCCTGCTTCGACCGATACGCGTGCACGCACAGTTGAAGGCAAAACGGACTCGCGGTATTCGGCTGACTGCTCAGAGAACCACTCAAGGCTCGGGGCAGAAATCACACGGGCGTTGATTCCGTCAGCCTTGAGTGCCTCGCGCGCCTCAACGGCAAGCTGAACCTCAGACCCGGTAGCGATCAGGATGACGTCAGGCGTTCCGTTTGGAGCCTCTGCGAGCACATACGCACCGCGCGCGACGTTGGAGGCGGAAGCGAACGTCTCGCCGCTTGCATCGCCTTCTCCGCGGGCAAACGTCGGAACGTTTTGACGGGTGAGTGCGATTCCGGCTGGGCCGTTGCGACGCTCTAGAATCGTCTTCCAGGCCCACGCAGTTTCGTTAGCATCAGCGGGACGAACGACATCGAGGCCCGGGATCATGCGCAGGCTTGCAAGCTGTTCGATGGGCTGGTGCGTCGGACCATCTTCGCCGAGAGCGATCGAGTCGTGAGTCCACACGAAGATCGACGGGACGGCCATAAGGGCAGCCAATCGCACTGCGGGGCGCATGTAGTCGCTGAAGATGAGGAACGTGCCGCCGAACACACGGGTGTTTCCGTGCAGGACGATTCCGTTGATGATCGCGCCCATTGCGTGCTCGCGAATACCGAAGTGAAGCACCCGCCCGTATTCGTTTCCGCTCCACTCTCCTGTGGAGTGTTCGCTCGGGATGAACGACTGTCCGCCGGCGATGGTAGTTAGGTTCGATTCTGCAAGGTCGGATGAGCCGCCCCACAACTCGGGCATTACCGCTCCGAGTGCTCCAAGTACCTTGCCGCTGGCGGCGCGTGTTGAGACATCCTTCCCAGCTTCGAACTGGGGGAGTGCTTCACTGAATCCCTCGGGAAGTTCGCCAGCCTGAATACGGTCAAGTAATTGCTTGCGCTCGGGGTTGGCGGCAGCCCATTTGTCAAAGGTCTCGGTCCACGAAGCTCGAGCGTGCTTGCCACGCTCAACTGCGAGACGTGTGTGCGCAATCACATCGTCGTCGACGACAAAACTTTGTTCTGGGTCGAAACCGAGCGCCTTTTTTGTGCCTGCCAGTTCTTCTGCACCGAGGGCAGATCCGTGGATCTTCCCGGTGTTCTGCTTGCTCGGTGCTGGCCAACCAATAATGGTGCGCAGGATGATCAACGACGGCTGATCTGTGACGGCCTTAGCTGCCTCAATCGCGTCATTGAGAGCTTCGACGTCTTCGACGTACTCGCCGGTCTTCTTCCAATCAACTACCTGAACATGCCAGTTGTACGCCTCGTAGCGCATGTGAACGTCTTCGGTGAAGGCGATGTTGGTGTCGTCTTCAATGGAAATCTGATTGCTGTCGTAGATAGCAATCAGGTTGCCAAGCTTTTGGTGGCCGGCAAGAGAGGAAGCCTCTGACGATACGCCTTCTTGAAGATCTCCATCGCCGGCAATGACGTAGACGAAGTGATCGAACGGGCTCTCACCTGCTGCTGCTTCTGGGTCAAATAGACCGCGCTCGAAACGCGAAGCATAGGCAAAACCGACGGACGAGGCGATGCCTTGACCTAGGGGCCCCGTAGTGATTTCGACACCCTTGGTGTGGCCGTACTCGGGGTGACCAGGTGTGAGCGAACCCCAGGTGCGAAGTGCCTTGAGGTCGTCGAGTTCGAGGCCGTAGCCGCCGAGGTACAGCTGGACATACTGGGTTAGTGAACTGTGGCCCACTGAAAGGATGAAACGGTCGCGCCCCAGCCATTGATCGTCGCTTGGATCGCGACGCATCACTTTCTGAAATAGCAGATACGCTGCAGGCGCCAAACTCATCGCGGTACCGGGATGCCCGTTACCTACCTTCTCAACAGCATCAGCCGCCAGAATTCGAGCAGTATCTACTGCTTTGTTGTCGATGTGATCCCATTGAAAAGCTGCCATGAGAATAATGACCCTTCTGCAAGCGAAGTGCCTGACCGTGAACGATCAGGGCACGTGAACGGCCCGCCACGCGACATCTTTGGCTCGCTCAGTGGGTTGTCGCAACTACGCGAACGCAGAACACGGACCTCGTCACCGAGAGGCGGGCATCCCAAGTATAGGGAACAGAGCAGGTGAACGGCGCCTTGCTACGGTGACGGTCAGCGCAATCGCTTCAGCGGTTTAGAATCGTGGGTATGGATGTCACTTTAGAAGCCCGTACGCAGCACGAACGCATCGGCATCCTCCGTAAGACACGCGCGTATGTCGCACTAACAAAACCGCGAGTTATCGAACTCCTGCTTGTAACGACGGTTCCAGTGATGGTGCTTGCTGCTAACGGCATTCCCAACCTGTGGCTCGTGTTGGCGACGCTAGTTGGCGGAATTCTCAGTGCGTCATCAGCAAACGCCTTCAACTGTTACATCGATCGCGATATCGACCGTGTGATGGCTCGTACGAAGAACCGTCCGTTGGTTACCGGCGAGTTAAGCGACCGCGAGGCTCTTGTGTTTGCGTGGGTAACGGGAGCTGGGTCGGTTCTCTGGCTTGGTGTCTTGACTAACTGGCTTGCGGCGGGACTGTCGCTCTTTGCCATTCTCTTCTACGTCTTCGTGTATACCCTGCTGCTGAAGCGTCGCACCCCTCAGAATATTATTTGGGGCGGAATTGCAGGGTGCATGCCCGTGCTCATCGGATGGGCAGCAGTCACCGGTGATCTCTCGTGGGCGTCGATTGTGCTTTTCGCCGTTGTATTTCTCTGGACACCTCCGCACTACTGGCCGCTGTCGATGAAATACCGGGCAGAGTACCAATCTGTCGGCGTACCAATGCTCGCGGTAGTTCGTGGCCGCGCAGCAGTCGGGCTCCAAGTCATCTTGTACGCCTGGGCAACCGTCGTTTGTTCGCTACTGCTGGTACCCGTCGCTGACATGGGGATTGTCTACACCGTGGTTGCCGCAGGCAGCGGCGCGTGGTTCATCATCGAGTCTCACCGTTTGTATTCAACGGCAATCCGCCACGGCGAAGTTAAAGCGATGCGGGTCTTCCATAGCTCAATCAGCTACCTGACGCTGGTGTTCCTCGCGGTCGGTATCGACCCACTTCTTCCGTTCTAAGAGCGACTAACCTCGCAACGTCACTGGTCGCTAGCTCACCTAGCCGCTAGCTCCTCGTGAGCAGGTACGGACTGTGTGGCTTGCGGGTTCGAACTTCGCAACGAGAGCTCTACTACGGTCATTGCCGCAGCTATCGTGCACGCGATGATCATATGGCTGCCGACAAGTACGATCGGCAATCCGGTGCGGGACTGAACGATACCGATGACGGCCTGCACAGCTTCGAGGGCGAGCAGGATGATCGCAAAGTTCATGATTCGACGATGACCGCCGATGGCAAGCATGATCACGAGCGCGAGCGTGGTTGCCAGCAGCGCGTAGCCTGGCCAGCTATGCACGTGCTGCAGGATGCTCGCATCCAGGCCGTTGCGAGCGGAGCCGTCATCACCAGCGTGAGGTCCTGCCCCTGTAGTAAGGATGCCCGCGATGATTGTCAAAGCAACAAAGAGGCTCGTTACGTGGGTCAGGAGAGCGATCGGACGCGAGACAAGGAGTCGGTCACCTCGGGGGCCCATCCATACTCGGTAGACCAAGGCAGCACTGACTGCGACCAGAATTGCCGATATCGCAAAGTGAACGCCAACGACGCTCGGATCCAGTTGAACGCGAACGGATAGCCCACCAATCAGTCCTTGAAGAACCGTTCCACCGAGGATGACTAGACCAAGGGTCATCAGGTCGCGACGCTCGCGACGAAGCCGGATGAGCATCAGGACCATAAGGATGGCGACAAAGCCGACAATGATCGACAACAGGCGGTTTCCGAACTCGATTGCACCGTGCACTCCCATCTCTGGCGTCGCGATGAGGGACGCATCGGTGCAGAGTGGCCAGGTCGGGCATCCGAGTCCTGAACCTGTGAGGCGAACAGCCCCTCCCGTTGCGACAATCAGAATCTGAATGACGAGAGATGTCACTGCGAAAAAGCGAACTCGCGTGCTGACGAACTGGGGTAATCGTGCGATGACGGCGTTCACGGCCGTACCTCCTGTTATTTCGAGCTTCTGCCTGTAGAATGGATTGCGTTCAGGAACACAGCCCATGCCGGGAAGTCAATGATGACAGCGAGGTAATGCCTTGCTTGTCCTGTTTCAGTCTAAGTTCGCCCGCACTGTGTTGTGACACAGTGCACGCGCAACTCACGAAATATTCCCGGCAATCTGCTGTGCGAAGGAATGCCAACACAGCCACCTTGGTTGATAGGGGCAGGAAAAGAGGTACCAATGTCCGACGTGCTTATTGATCGTCCGGAACTCAGTGGCATGGGCCAGTATGAGTTCGGCTGGGCTGACTCCGACGTTGCAGGAGCCTCTGCACGACGAGGCATCAACGAAGAGGTCGTCCGCGACATCTCAACGCTGAAAAACGAACCAGAATCGATGCTCAAGAAACGCCTAAAAGGCCTTGAGCTCTTCGGTCGCAAACCGATGCCGAAGTGGGGCGCAGACCTCTCGGGCATCGACTTTGACAACATTAAATACTTTGTTCGTTCCACGGAAAAGCAAGCCCAGACGTGGGAAGACCTTCCTGCCGATATTCGTGACACGTATGAGAAGTTGGGTATTCCCGAGGCGGAGCGTAATCGTCTTGTCTCTGGCGTAGCCGCACAGTACGAGTCTGAAGTTGTCTTCCACTCAATCAACGCTGAACTTGAAGCTAAGGGTGTCATCTTCATGGACACTGATACGGCGCTGCGCGAGCACCCCGAGTTCTTTGACGAGTATTTCGGATCAGTGATTCCCGCTGGCGACAACAAATTTGCCGCGCTGAACACCGCTGTGTGGTCTGGTGGCTCGTTCGTTTACGTTCCCAAGGGCGTCCACGTAGAGATTCCGTTGCAGGCCTACTTCCGGATCAATACGGAGAACATGGGCCAGTTTGAGCGCACGCTAATCATTGCGGATGAGGGCTCATACGTTCACTACATCGAGGGTTGCACCGCGCCGATCTATAAGTCGGATTCGCTGCACTCGGCCGTGGTGGAAATTATCGTGAAGAAGAACGCTCGCGTTCGCTACACAACGATCCAAAACTGGTCCAACAACGTCTACAACCTGGTGACCAAGCGTGCGATCGCGCACGAAGGCGCAACTATGGAGTGGATTGATGGAAACATCGGTTCAAAGGTCACGATGAAGTACCCGTCGATCTACCTCGTCGGCGAGCACGCCAAGGGCGAAACCCTCTCGGTCGCGTTCGCGGGCCCCGGTCAGCATCAGGACGCCGGCGCCAAAATGATTCACATGGCCCCATACACGACCTCGTCAATTGTTTCGAAGTCAGTGGCTCGAGGCGGAGGTCGCGCCGGCTACCGCGGAGAGGTCCGAGTAGACGAGAAAGCTCATCACTCGGCAAATACTGTGCGCTGCGACGCTCTCTTGGTTGACACAATTTCTCGATCGGACACCTACCCGGCAATCGACATCCGTGTGGATGACGTGCAGCTCGGGCACGAGGCTACGGTTTCCAAGGTGAGCGCTGAACAACTCTTCTACCTGCAGTCTCGGGGAATGGAAGAGGACGAAGCGATGGCGATGATTGTTCGAGGATTCATCGAGCCCATCGCACGCGAACTGCCCATGGAGTACGCCTTCGAACTCAATAAGCTCATTGAACTGAGCATGGAAGGATCCGTCGGCTAAATGACCGTCGTTACACCAGAACAACACGGACTCAAAGCTCATAGCGATGGTGGATGGGATGCCGAAGATAAGAACTTCGTTCCCGTTCAAACGCGTTCCGCACGACCTAAGTCGTTCGAACACGCCGATTTCGCCCCCGTAACAGGGATCGAAGCGGACTGGAAGCTCTCACCGGTGAAACTCATTAAGCCTTTGCTTGATGACACCCTCAACGGTGGGAACTATCCGTTTGACGCGGAGGTGCCCGATGGCGTTGTCGTCGAATGGGTCGCCAGAGACGACAAACGCATCGCATCAGCGGGTGCTCCAGAAGAGCGCGCATCTGCCAATGCTTGGACAAGTTTCGAGCAAGCGCTAGCAATCACGGTTACTAGCGAAGAACACGTGACGCTTCGCCTGACTCGCACTGAACTCGGCACTGATGCCCGCGCTGGGCACATTGTTATCACTGCTCGCCCTCACAGCAACAGCACGATCATCGTTGAGTCGTCCGGAGCTGCGCTTCTGAGCGAGAACGTCGAAATTGTTGTCGAGGAGGGCGCCAAGCTCAATGTGGTTAGCGTTCAAGACTGGAACGACGAAGCGATTCACTTGGCAAGTCACTTTGCGCAAGTCGGCCGTGATGCCTACCTCAAACACACAATCGTGTCGCTTGGCGGCAAGGTCGTTCGAGTCAACCCCTCGGTTCATCTCTCAGGAGAAGGGTCGGATGGCGAACTCAACGGTCTGTACTTTGCCGACAAGGGTCAGCACCTCGAACAGCGCGTTTACCTGCATCACCAAGCAGCGCACACGCGCGGCCGCGTGAACTATAAGGGTGCGCTTCAGGGAGAGGGAGCACGCACCGTGTGGGTCGGCGACGTTCTTATCGGCAGTGAGGGTGCTGGCACCGACAGTTACGAGCAGAACCGCAACCTCGTTCTCACTGAAGGAACACGCGCTGACTCGATTCCCAACTTGGAAATCGAAACTGGCGACATCCAGGGTGCCGGGCACGCCAGTGCAACCGGACGGTTCGACGACGAGCAGCTCTTCTATCTCCAAGCTCGAGGTATCTCCGAAGCCGAGGCGCGACGTCTGGTCGTCATCGGATTCCTCACGGAAATCGTCCAGAAGGTCGGCGACGGCGCGCTTGAAGCGCGTCTGCATTCGGCGATTGAAGCTGAGCTGGAAGGCACTCTCTCATGACCGCTCAGCGAGTGTGCGGAATCGACGAACTTGAGCCGAACAAGGCCTACCGTGTTGATCTAGATGGCACTGCCATCGCGATTGTTAAAGATTCGGCCGGCGTAGTTCACGCCATTGGCGATACCTGTACGCATGGAGATATTTCTCTAGCCGAAGGCTTTGTCGAAGACGGGGCGATCGAGTGCTGGGCTCACGGTTCACTGTTTTCGCTCGATACTGGTAAGCCGCTGAGCTTGCCAGCCTATGAACCTGTACCGGTCTTTGTAGTGAAGATCGACGACGATGGCGGGGTTCACATCGACCCAGAAGACACCGTCGCCATCGAGGGCTAAACGCCCTCCTCACGAGACCATTAAGGAAAGAAATAAATGTCAGTATTGTCAGTCAAAGACTTGCACGTCAGCGTTGAAACTGAGCAGGGCACCAAGAACATCCTGAAGGGTGTCAACCTCACGATCAAGCAGGGAGAAATCCACGCGATCATGGGGCCCAACGGTTCGGGAAAGTCCACTCTGGCTTATACGATTGCGGGCCACCCCAAGTACCACGTCGAGAGCGGATCTGTCACTCTCGATGGAGAAGAAGTGCTCGATATGAGCATCGATGCTCGTGCTCGCGCTGGGCTTTTCTTGGCTATGCAGTACCCAGTAGAGATTCCCGGAGTCAAGGTCGCCGACTTCCTTCGCACCGCCAAGACCGCTCTCAGCGGTGAGGCTCCTGCACTTCGGCCGTGGATCAAAGAGGTCAACGCCTCGATGAAGGCACTCCGGATGGACAAGGCGTTCTCTGACCGTAACGTGAACGAGGGATTCTCCGGCGGAGAGAAGAAGCGCAACGAGATTCTGCAGTTGGAGCTTCTCAAGCCACAATTCGCGATTCTCGACGAGACTGATTCGGGACTCGACGTAGACGCACTCAAGATTGTCTCTGAGGGCGTCAATCGCGCACACGAGTCAACAGGTCTCGGCTTGCTGCTGATCACTCATTACACTCGTATCTTGCGATACATCAAGCCTGATTTCGTGCACGTGTTCGTTGATGGTCGAGTGGCCGAGCAGGGTGGTCCTGAGCTTGCAGATCGCCTTGAAAACGAAGGCTATGATCGATTTTTGACCGACACGAGCGTAGCCTAAAGCCATGTCTACTGTTTTGGCTCCCGCACTCTTCGACGAGGTCGAAGAGGCGCTAAAGGACGTCGTCGATCCCGAGCTTGGCGTCAATATTGTTGATCTTGGCCTGATCTACGATTTGAGTTGGGATCCCGAGAACAATGCGCTCATCATCAGCATGACGTTGACTTCCGCTGGTTGTCCCTTGACCGACGTAATTGAAGAGCAGATTGCACAATCTCTGGACAACGTTGTTGAAGCGTTCCGTATCAATTGGGTCTGGATGCCGCCGTGGGGCCCAGAAAAGATCACCGATGACGGGCGTGACATGATGCGCGCGCTGGGATTCTCGATCTAGTTCGCTGCTTCGCTAGCGGGAAACCGGTTCGACCGCACTGTGCCGCAGCACTGCACTCCAGGTTACGGAGAGTATGGCTGCGGCCAAGATGATCTTGGTAGCGGCACCCAGTAAGAACGGGGTGAGTCCGACTTCGATAAGGCTAGAGATCGATGTCGACTGCCCTCTAGCGTGGAACGCGACAGACAGACCTATCAGCCCGCAAATGAATGTGACGGCAATTGCGAGACTCGCTCCGACTAGCGCGCGAATAAAGGTTCGGTCCCATTGCCGCTCGGCGAAGAGTCCAGCGATTGCCGCGCAAAATACATAGCCAATGAGGTACCCACCTGTTGGTCCTGTGAGTACCGTGATTCCTGCCTCGCCGCCGCTGAAGATGGGCAAGCCTATTGCTCCTAGACCCACATACACAACCATGGCAAGAGCACCGCGGAGAGCTCCCAGAGCCATTCCGACCAGTAGTACAGCGAGTGTTTGAGCCGTGAGGGGCACCGGATCTAGCGGCACGACGAACTGTGCCAAGATTGCGGTAAGCGCCGCACCCGCGACAATGAAGGTCACGCTGGACACGAAATTCTGACCGAAAACTTGATCGATTATGGTTGCGGGTAACCTGACGGGTTTCTTGCTCATAGCGGAGCGCTCCGGATCAGTAAAATTCTGACTGCACTGTGCAGCCAACGCTAGGAAGTAGACTAGTTGGTTGGTGCTGTCGCCCACTAACCCCAACCCCCAAGATTTGGATGTTTTGCCGTGCTTGCTGTGCATGATCTCGAGTTGCGCGTTGGCGCACGCATGCTGATGCAGGGCGTCAATTTCAGAGTCGATCGCGGCGACAAAATCGGGCTGGTCGGGCGAAACGGTGCCGGCAAGACAACCCTCACGAAAACGCTTGCCGGAGAACTTGAGTCCACCGACGGATCAATCGAACGTACCGGGGAGATCGGCTACTTGCCGCAGGACCCCCGCTCCGGAAACCCTGAAGATCTCGCGCGTACTCGCATTCTTGACGCCAGAGGGCTCGGCAGCATCGTGCTGAAGATGCGCCAAGCTCAAGACGAGATGGGAAGCAGCGATCCAGAAATCAGCGCTGCCGCCATGGATCGATACGGCAAGTTGGATGACCGCTTCTTATCCCTAGGGGGGTATGCGGCTGAAGCCGAAGCGGCATCGATCGCGAGCAACTTGAGCCTGCCGGATCACATTCTCGATCAACAGCTGTCTACGCTTTCCGGCGGACAGCGTCGCCGCATCGAGCTCGCGCGGATTCTATTCTCGGGCGCAGACACGATGCTTCTTGACGAACCAACAAACCACCTCGACGCCGATTCGGTTGTGTGGCTTCGAGAATTCTTGAAGAACTTCGGTGGCGGTTTGATCGTGATTAGCCACGATGTTGAGCTCGTCGAAGACACCGTGAACAAGGTCTTTTACTTGGATGCCAACCGGCAGCAAATCGATCAATACAACATGGGCTGGAAGCATTACCTTCGCCAGCGCCAGTCTGACGAAGAGCGTCGCCGAAAGGAACGCGCCAACGCAGAGAAGAAGGCGAGCACGCTGCAAGCTCAGGCCGCTAAATTCGGTGCAAAAGCGTCAAAGGCTGCTTCTGCCCACCAGATGGTTGCTCGAGCAGAAAAATTGCTTGCCGGTCTCGATGACGTGCGCGCCAACGATCGGGTTGCCGCACTCCGTTTCCCCGACCCAGCGCCCTGCGGTCGTACGCCGCTCATGGGCTACAACCTCAGCAAGAGCTACGGCTCGCTTGAAATCTTCGCATCCGTCGATCTCGCGATCGACCGCGGCTCGAAAGTAGTAATCCTGGGCTTCAACGGTGCAGGAAAGACCACGTTGTTGCGGATGCTCGCCGGCGTCGACAAACCAGACACCGGGCATATTGAGCCTGGCCACGGCCTTCGCATCGGTTACTACGCCCAGGAGCACGAGACAATCGACGTTAAGCGTTCGGTTCTCGAAAACATGGTGTCGTCGTCTCCTCACATTACGGAGATGGAAGCCCGCCGGGTTCTCGGTTCATTCCTGTTCACCGGTGATGACTCAGCAAAGCTTGCTGGCGTTCTCTCTGGTGGAGAGAAAACCAGACTCGCACTGGCCATGATCGTTGTCAGTGGCGCAAACGTACTTCTTCTCGATGAGCCCACCAACAACCTTGACCCCGCGAGCCGCGAGGAAATCTTGGGCGCGCTGTCGAACTACAAGGGCGCCGTTGTGCTTGTGAGCCACGATGAGGGTGCCGTCCAGGCCCTTAACCCCGAACGCGTTCTGATTCTGCCTGACGGAATCGAAGACCACTGGAATAAGGACTACGCGGACCTCATCTCGCTGGCGTAGCATTGCTCGGCCGAGCTTCGTCATCCAGACTTCAGGTACGACACGCCTGCGAGGCTAGCTAGGCGTCGAGAATCGCGTCTTCGATCTCGGCATCCGTTGGGCCGCGGTCTTCCGCTTTTCGTTTGCGTTTGTCAGCACGCTCGCGTTCCGCAGGATCCGCTTCATTGATGAGACGGTACTCCTGCCGGACTGCCCAGCCGAGCCCGATAAAGGCCAGAACTCCAAAAGCTACCCACTGAAACGCATACGACAGGTGAGCGCCTTCATCCAGAAGCGGTTTCGGATAGGCAATCGGCATTTCAGCGACGCTGGGGGACTCAGAGGCAAGAAGGCCGTACCCGCCGATATACGTTTCTTCGTCAAGAAGGTTCGCGATCGTTGGTAAGTGAATCGTTGCGACTTGGCCAGCAGGTGCTGACCGACCCTGAACGGTGGGCTCACCGGGTTTGAGGCGGACCACAATATCGATTGCGCCCGATGGGGGAGTCGGCACGGCATCCGGTGAATCTTGGCTATTACCCGCAGGAACCCAACCACGATCGACGATGATGACACGGCCGCTCTCAAGCTTGAACGGCACAAGGATCTCGAAACCGGGCTGACCGGAATACGGGCGCCCGCGAACCAACAGTTGTTCGTTCTCCAAGTACTGACCGCTGACCGCCACAGACATCCACTTATTGTGGATATCAAAATCAGCGAGTTCCGGCATCAGACTGTCGAGTTGTTGAGGCGCCGCATCCCAGTTCTCGCTGACTCGAGCGACTTCAGCCGCGGCTTCTTCGCGGCGGTCAAACTGCCAATGCGAGAGAAACACGCAACCAATCGCAAATGCGACAACTAAAGCCAGGTAGCCAAACCATCTCTGCGAGAACGCGAAGCGCCACTTTTTCACTGTGATGCACCATCCGGTACAACGGTTGCGGGATGTGCTAACTCGCTAACCACAACCGGAAAGCCTCGAGTGCTGAGGTAATCATTGAGGTAGTCGACATGTTCGTCACACGCCAACCAAATCTTGACCCTCTCAAGACCGTGGATGCGGGGGTTGCGCCAATTGACGTTCCAGCGAGCATCCAACAAACATCCTGCTCGTGAGCACTGCGAGGTTACTGGGCCGTTCTCTCCGATCAACGAGCTGCCTCGTCTGACGAGTTCGAATCGCTCGAGGAGTTGATCGAGCCAATGGCGAATTGACCTGGCGTATTAATCGAGCCGGATCGACTCGAATTAACGTTCGCCAGGACAACGGCGATGTAGGGCAAGACGACCGCACCGAGAATCGGAAGTACGAGCCACCAGCCCCGAACGAAGACGCACAAGAGAACACAGACAACTCGGATCGCCATAGCGATCGAGTAATTGACCATGCGTCGATGGCGCTCGTCATCGGGTCGTTCAGGGAGCGAGGTAATCGACTCAGGACTGGTCATGGGCTTTCTTAGGTATCGAGGAAGGTAGACCTAAGCCTACGCCGCTGTTCGCGACTATATGCTGGGAACCATGAGCACCACAGCATCTCCATCACGGATCGTTCTTGTTACCGGCGGCAATCGCGGTATTGGCCGGGCTATTGCCGAAGAGTTTGTTGCTCAGGGGCACAGAGTCGCCGTGACTGCGCGTACTGGGTCCGGACCGGAAGGCACGCTCACTGTGATCGCCGACGTTACCGATCCGGCGAGCATTGATGCTGCCTTCACTGAAGTCGAAGCACAACTTGGTCCGGTTGAAGTCGTAGTAGCGAATGCGGGGATTACGCGTGACATGCTCTTGATGCGTATGAGCGATGACGACTTTACTCAAGTGATCGACACCAACCTCTCCGGTGCGTTCCGGGTGGTCAAGCGCGCATCCAAGGGCATGATGAAAGCACGGTTTGGGCGCATCATTCTTGTTTCGAGTGTCGTAGGTCTTCTCGGTTCTGCTGGTCAGGTCAATTACTCAGCGTCGAAGAGTGGACTCATTGGTCTTGCTCGCTCAGTGACGCGCGAATTAGGCAGTCGGGGTATCACTGCCAACGTCGTTGCTCCCGGATTCATAGAGACCGATATGACGGCTGCGCTGCCGGCTGAACAGCAGGATGCGTACCTCAAACAGATCCCGGCAAGTCGCTTCGCCCAGCCTCAAGAGGTCGCCCGAGCAATTACGTGGCTCGCTAGCGACGATGCCGCTTACATTTCTGGAGCCATCATTCCGGTCGATGGCGGTCTCGGAATGGGCCACTAAAAGAGCGCAGCCGCACACGCGGTCCGCGCTGACTATCCGCGGAGGCCTAAGAGCGGCAAAATTACGCTCAGATCCCGCGTATCGATGTGAACATCAGCATTGGCGCGCACGATCGGTTTAGCGGTGATCCCCAGCGAGAGTGCTGCCGCGCTCATCATGAGCAAGTCATTAGCTCCATCGCCGACAGCGATGGTTGCCGAGAGGGGAGTGCCTGTCGCTGCTGCCCATTCATGAAGCGCATCCGCTTTTGCCTGGGCATCGATAACGGGGCCAAGAACGTTGCCCGTGAGCTTGCCGCCAACTACTTCAAGTCGGTTGGCGCGTGCGTAGGCCAAGCCAAGCTTTTTCGCGATTGGATCGAGCAGCTCATGAAATCCACCGGATACGGCGGCGACATTTCCTCCGGCCGCAATGACCGCAGCGATCATTTCCTCAGCACCGTGAGTGATTCGGATGTCGCGACCGCAGTCTGCCACCACTGATTCATCAAGCCCAGCCAACGTTGCCACTCGCGCACGCAAGCTCTGCTCAAAGTCGAGTTCACCATTCATGGCACGAGTTGTAATGTCGGTAACCTCGGTTTCGGAGCCCGCATGGGCGGCGAGCAACTCGATAACCTCGTTCTCGATCAGAGTGGAATCTACATCGAGAACAACGAGAAATTTAGCCACAAGTTGAGCCTTTCGTGCCACAGCTTCGGTCGTAATGTGTCGGAACCTTGCAGCACCGCGTTCCAGACTATCGGGATCACTCGAGAGCCTGCCCCGCGAGAGGGCCAGAGCGAATAGGATAGGGGATCATGGCTAGTGTCCTCTCTTTTTCTGATGTATCCGTTACTCGCAACGGCACCACAATTCTCGACTCGATTTCGTGGAGCGCAGAGGCATCCGATCGGTGGGTGATTCTGGGGCCAAATGGTGCAGGCAAGACCACCCTGTTGCAGTTGGCTGCCGCCCAGATTCATCCCAGTTCGGGTGAAGTCGTCGTGCTTGAGAGCACGCTCGGGTCGGCCGATGTGTTCGATGTACGTCCCCGAATCGGGTTCGCATCGACGGCACTGGCTCGTCGCGTGCCCAACAGCGAGCGGGTAATCGACGTCGTTCTCACTGCTGCGTATTCGGTTACCGGCCGCTGGAACGAGCAGTACGAGAAGGTTGACATTCGCCGTGCCCGGAGAGTTCTCGCCGAGTGGAGCCTTTCGCACCTCGAAGACCGCCGCTTTGGAGATCTGAGCGATGGCGAACAGAAGCGTGTACAAATCGCGCGCTCAGTCATGACTGACCCAGAGCTGCTTCTGCTGGATGAACCTGCCGCAAGCCTCGACCTCGGTGCTCGCGAAGAACTCGTGCAACTATTGAGTGGCTATGCGAAGGCAGAAAGCGCACCCGCAATCGTCATGGTTACGCACCACGTCGAAGAGATTCCTCAGGGATTTACGCACGCGCTGATTATCACCGACGGAACAGTGCATAGCGCCGGTAAGATTGACGATGTTGTTACGTCAGAGAACTTGAGCGCAGCCTTTGGGCTTGAGCTGATCATCACAAAAGACTCGGGCCGCTACACGGCGCGGGCCGCCTAAACCTCTGATAGGCTTGTGTGTCGGTCCGCGTGACCGCCTACGTCTTTTATGTAGTCCAGAACTCAGCACTTAATCCAGAACCCAGGGAAATCCAATGAAGTCCGAGACCCACCCCACATACATGCCCATCGTTTTTCGCGACCTCGCGTCGGGCTCAACGTTCCTCACCCGTTCAACAGTGACGAGCGAGAAGACGATCGAGTGGGAAGACGGCACCACCTACCCGGTGATCGACGTTGAAATCTCCTCTGAGTCGCACCCGTTCTACACGGGCAAGCAGCGCATCATGGACTCCGCCGGGCGCGTTGAGAAGTTCAAGAACCGTTACAAGGGCTTCGGCAACTAGTAACACTCCAGTTTCACTGAAGGCGACCGGTATTCCGGTCGCCTTCAGTCGTTAACAGCGACTTCCGCTGCCAATTGCGCCAGCGTCACCACTGGCGACCGCGTCGAGAAACTGGCGAGGCACCTCTGTTGCAGCCGACCTACGAAGAAGTAGCTGCTACTGCGGGAACGAGCGGACGGGCCATTCGCCGTTGGCGACGAAATCATGGTCGCCCTTGGACGAGCGCATGTAGTCCTGAAAACTGGCTGCCTGGTCGGAGTACCACTGGCGTTGACGAGCGTGAAGTTCGGCGAACGGAATGCTCAGCTCCTCGGTGAATTTCACCAGCAGGGCTTGGGCCACGCGTGCGGCAGCAATTGCATCCGAGCCAGCATCATGGGCATCGTCGAGCACTACGCCGTACAACCCCGATGTTACCTCAAGGGTGCGCTTTCCACGACGGTAGCGATCCACTGCCTTGTCAATCACTAAAGGATCAATGACGACATAGGGTTCGGGCAGCGGGTCGATCGAATAACGACGGCACTCCCGATCAAGTAGTGAAAGGTCATACGGCGCGTTGTAGACCACGAGCGGGATGCCGAGACCACAGGTCACTTTCAGAGTTTGTACGATCTCGGCAACAACGATGGAGGCATCGCGACCCTCGGCCCGTGCTCGCTCAGTTGAGATACCGTGAATTGCGGCAGCACCTTCGGGAATTTCAATTCCGGGGTCGGCAAGCCAATCCCAGCGTGACAGTACGCGACCTGAAGAATCGACGATGGCAATACAGGCTGAAACGATGCGGCTGGTTTCAACATCAACGCCAGTCGTCTCAAGATCGAAAGTGGCTAGGGTTCCCGAGTTGCTCATGATCTCAGCGTATGCCGGAGCACTGACAGCAGGAACGCGGCTCGCGGTGATCCATCGCTTGGGCAGCGTTCTCGACGCGCGACACGTCAGATGCGAGCAACCACTCGGCGACTGCCTAGAATTGTGTGAATGAGACCCGCATCGCCGTACGGAGAACTACTCGCCGCTAACCCTTCGAGACACTCCACTATCGACGTGCTCGGCGCAACAACCCACTACTGGGAGTACGGGCCAGCAGATGCGGAGACTGTACTCGTTCTTGTTCACGGTTTTCGGGGGGACCACCACGGACTCGAGGCGGTGTGTGCACACCTTCGCGGCATCCGCATCGTCAGCCCCGACCTTCCCGGGTTTGGTGACTCTGCGCCGCTCAACGGGCACGCCCACGACATCACGGGTTATGCAATGTGGCTCGACGCGTTCATCGGATCTTTGGGACTCAGTGGTCGCGCAGTGCTGCTCGGCCACTCATTTGGTTCTATTGTCGTCGCGGCGGCAATAGCTCGCGGACTTACAACACCGCAACTGATTCTCGTGAACCCAATCGCGGCGCCGGCCCTCGCCGGCCCTAATGCCGTGCTCAGCAAAATCACTCTCGGCCTCTACCGCTTGGCACGATCACTTCCCCTCGCCCTGGGTGCACCGCTGCTCAGCAATTGGCTTGTCGTGAGGGTGATGAGTCTTGCGATGGTAAAGACGCATGACGCCGAACTTCGCCGCTGGGTACATCAACAGCATCACGCGTACTTTAGTAGTTACGCGAATCGTGACAGCCTGCTTGAGGGGTTCGAAGCATCGATCGGCTCAGACGTCAGCATGTTTGCAGAGCAGATTTTGATGCCAACCTTGCTGATTGGTGCACGCAACGATCCGATTAGTCCTGTTCCAGCGCAAGAGCGGCTGGTGGATGTGATTCCGGATGCCCGACTCGAACTTTTCGACAATGTCGGCCATCTCATCCACTACGAACGGCCACGCGAAGCCGCCGAATTAATTGTTTCGTTCCTCAATACAGGAACAGTTGCGGAGTCAGCCAAGTGAAAATTGTTTTTGATTGCCGCTACACGCGCATCGGGAGACATGACGGCATCAGTCGCTATGGTTCACGGCTGGTTGAGGAATTGAACAAGCTGCACCCCGTGACGATGCTGATCTCTGACAAGCGCCAGCTCGAACTTTTGCCCGACCTTCCCTGGGAGCTGGTGAGCTCACCGACAAGCGCTCGGGAACCATTAGTCGCGCTTCAGGTCAATAAGCTCAGGCCGGATGTTGTATTCACACCGATGCAAACCATGGGACCGTTCGGGCGCAAGTACGCTCTCGTCACGACGGTGCACGATTTGATCTACTACAAGCATCCAACGCCGCCCCGCAATCTGCCGTGGCCGGTTCGAGCAATGTGGCGTATCTATCACCTCACTTGGGCGTTCCAGCGTGCACTACTGAACCGTGCGGATGCGCACGTCACAGACTCCGAGACGACTCGCGATCAGATGCTTGAGCACCGACTCACCACACGACCGATCTCTGTGGTGACTTTAGGAACTGACAGCGCTCAGCAGTCTGCCGTGCGCACCGCCCCCACCTCGCGAGAGCTCGTTTATATGGGCTCCTATATGCCATATAAAAACGTGGAACTCATCGCGCGTGCGCTTCACGACTTGCCCGGGTACACCCTGCATCTCATGAGTCGCGCTGATGACGACGTGAAGGCCCGGTTAGCTGCGCTTGCTCCCGAATCCTCGCTCATTTTTCACAATGGGGCGAGCGACGAAGTGTACGCCGAGACCCTGTCACGGGCCACTGCGCTTGTTTCTGCATCGCGGGACGAGGGCTTCGGACTCCCACAGGTCGAGGCGATGGTTCTCGGCACTCCAGTGTTGCTGAGCGACATTCCGATCTTTCGTGAGATCTCCGGGGCCGCGGGCGGCTTCTTTGACCCGGATGACCCAGCAGAACTTGTTCGTGAGGTGCGCGCTCTTGAAGACCCTGCAGTCTGGCAGTCGCGCTCAACACTGGCGCGTACTCGTTCCGCCGAATTCACGTGGGCTAAGGGCGCAGCTGCACTCTCGCGGGTATTGCGCGACGCAGTGGAAGCTCGCACGCAGTCACGCAAGTGATTGGATGAGTGAGCTGGTAGCTCACGCTCTAGTGTGTTGACGACTCCCGACGCGCCAGTACATTCTGCGTGTCAAATGGTTCTCCGCCTGTGGTCTCTGATTCGGCTTCGATAGGGTCATCAAAGTTCACCAGATAGAGAGATCCATCGTCGTGGCGAAAGCTGTGTACCGATCCGTTGACGATGGGTGACCGCGGTCGGTCAGGTGCCACCGCAGCCAGAATGGACGCAATCACTCCACCATGTACGACGACGATCACTGACTTTCCGTGATTGGCTTCAGCAAGTTGCACGAGGGCGGGAAGTGCGCGGTCAATTACCGCTTGCCGCGGTTCACGGCCGGGTACTTCAGTATTTCCCGGATAAAGAGCATCAACTTCGCTATCCGTGCGACCTTCGGCGTCACCATAATTACGTTCGACAACCGCTGGAAGCGGGATCGGCTCAGCCAAACTCGTTTCCGCGGCAATGATTTGAGCGGTCTCCATCGCGCGGGAGAGTGGGCTGGCAAAGATGCCATCCCAGGTACGTCTCGCCAGAAGCTCACCCGTTGCCTTCGCCTGAGCTTTCCCCGTGTCATTCAGGGGTATGTCGCTACTGCCCTGAATGCGCCGCTGGCGATTCCAATCCGTTTCGCCGTGACGTACTAGGTAGATGAACACAGGACTCCCATCGATGGCACTCACTAACTCATGCTCGTGCAGCGCTCAATTACTTATGTACCCAGACGATCGAGCAAACTGCTCAAAATGACGGATGCTCCGCCGTCCAGCTTAACGTCGGCCCGTCGATCTGCCTTTGTTATGCCGCGATTGATGATGATGAGCGGGATCTGCTTGCGAAGCGCACGCTCCACCAAGCGAATTCCAGAATTCACAACCAGCGACGAACCCGCGACGATGAGCGCCTCCGACTGGTCCACGAGCGACGAAGCAAGCTGAAACTTTCGTGGCGGAACGAATTCGCCGAAGAAGACAACGTCAGGTTTCAGCATTCCGCCGCAGACAGTGCAGTCAGGAACCACGAAAGCCTCGACCTCCTGCACCTCCGCATCGCCGTCAGGATTCAGCCGGTTGACTTCAGACTGTTCCAGCCAAGGATTGAGCTGCTCAATGCGCTGAGCGAGAGGAACGCGAGCGAAATATTGCCCACAGCGAAGGCACCGCGCTCTGTCAACGCTGCCATGAACATCCACAACTCGTCCTGAACCGGCTTGCAGGTGCAACCCGTCAACATTTTGGGTAATAACGCCGTTGCTCAGCCCACGCCGTTCAAACTCAGCCAGAGCCAAGTGTCCATCGTTGGGAGCGGATGCTGCAAAGCGTTTCCAGCCCAGGTGACTTCCGGCCCAGTACCGTTTGCGAAAGTCTTCGGCGCTCTGGAATTGCTGGAAGGTCATCGGATTACGCACCGCGGCGCCCTCGCCGCGATAATCGGGTATACCGGAATCGGTACTGATGCCGGCGCCGGTGAGAACGCTGATCAGTTTTCCATCCAGAAGCTCCGCAGCACGATCAATTTCGTTGCTGGCGTTTTGTGTCTGCACACCTCCAGCGTAGACACTGCTAACAGCACAAAAGCCGAGTCGAGACATCCTTGCCTCAAATTCGCGTAGTTGGGAACACACAGTGAATGTCATCCGGGTTACCGAACTCTCTGATCCGCGACTGAGTGATTTCGCTAACCTCACCGATGTTGCGCTCCGGCGCCGCACCGAACCCGAGGGCGGCTTGTACATTGCCGAGTCGTCGAAGGTCATCTCCCGAGCTTTGCGGGCAGGACACATTCCTCGCGCGGTGCTCGTGCTCGAACAGTGGCTCGACGATGTAGCTGAACTGCTCGGTGACTCAGAAACCCCGGTTTATGTGGGGGAGTCCGCATTGTTGGAACAATTGACTGGCTTCAATCTGCACCGCGGCGCGCTGGCATCGATGCACCGACCGCGATTGCGATCCGTTTCAGAACTGATCGAGGGTGCCCGCCGCATCGTCATTCTTGAAGACATCGTCGATCACACCAATGTTGGTGCGGTGTTCCGCTCGGCTGCCGCTCTGGGCGCCGATGCCGTTCTCATCACCCCCCGCTGTGCAGATCCCTTCTATCGCCGTAGCGTGCGGGTCAGCATGGGAACTGTTCTCCAGGTGCCATGGACCCGGCTGGACAACTGGCCAGCGGATGCCGCGATACTCCAAACAGCGGGCTTTCACCTCGCAGCGCTTGCGCTGAGCGACGATTCCATCGATCTTGATACATTCGCCGCGAACGCGCCAGAGCGAGTCGCCCTCATTCTCGGAACCGAAGGTGATGGTCTATCGCGACAAACCATCGAAGCTGCGGACAGCGTTGTTAAGATTCCCATGATGCATGGCGTGGATTCGCTCAATGTCGCTGCCGCCAGCGCAGTGGGAATGTACACGCTTCGCGTGCGCTAGCGCTCAATCGCACCTGAACTGTTAGCGTTATGCGGTGCCGCTGACTCAACGCCAAATCTTTCGTCGCCGACGTATTGTCGTGTTTTCCGTCGTCGGAATTGTTCTCACGACAGCGTTCTACCTCCCTCTCACGCTGCTCGCGCCTCTCGAACAAGTCTCTGCGTCAGCGATCGCTCACCCAGCGCCAGAGCTCGCGGAGCCCGAATTCACGTTCCCGACTTATGGGGCTTCAGCGATCGCTGCCACTGATCGTCCGGGCGTACTGGCACAAGCTGGAAGTAAAGAGGCGCTTCCTATCGCCTCGATTACGAAAATCATCACGGCGCTTGTCGTGCTCGACGTCAAGCCGCTAACAGCTGACGAGTTAGGGCCAACGATCACCTTCGGGGCTGCAGATCTCGACTACTACTACACCCAACAAGCGCAATACGGACTGGTATGGCCCGTTTCCGATGGGCAGCAGTTGTCGCAACGAGACGTCATGAACGTCACGCTTCTTGCATCGGCGAACAATTATGCTCAGTCACTTGCCCTCTGGGCTTACGGCTCTGAAGACGCATTCGTTTCAGCCGCTGCTACTTGGCTCACCGACCACGGGCTAGCAAATACCACGATCAGCGAGGCGTCGGGCATCAAGACTTCGAACACCAGCACCGCTCAAGACCTCACTGAAATCGCGCGCCTCGCGATTTCAACGCCTGTCATTGCGGCGATCGTGGGAACTCCTTCAGTGGAAGTTCCGGGCTTGGGAATCGTGAGCAATCGCAATCAGCTTCTCGGAATCGACGGCGTTGACGGCATCAAGACGGGAACGCTCCTCGACAACTATGCGTGCCTACTGTTCTCTACCGACGTTCCCATCGGTGATGAGATCAAGACATTCGTTGGCGTTGTGCTCGGCGGACCGGACCACCCGACGATCGCTGCGGCAATCCGCACGCTCATTGCGGAGGCAACTGAGGGCTATACAGAAGTGACTCTCGCCAGCGATGGCGAAAAATTTGCCGAATACGACACGCCGTGGGGCGATGACACCACCGCTGTCACTTCAGCCACCATCACTCGTGTTGTCTGGGGAGAAGATGACATCACGATGACGGTGGATGCCGACCCAGTTCGCGTCGCTACCGCAGGCTCAAGCGCCGGTGTTGTCTATGTTCAGATCGGTTCTGAGTCGATTGAAATTCCGCTTCACTTCAGTGACGAAATCGACGGCCCGGGAGCGTGGTGGAGGCTCACGCATCCGCAGAGTTTGTTTTAGTTATCAAATAAACACGGGGCTCACAGGCACTAGCGGTAAGGTTGTTTGATCTGGAGCACCCGCTCGTATGTCACATGGCTGGGAAGTCATACGAAACTTCTGAGGTCACGTGAGTAGTTCTCTCTCAGCCGATCCCACACGTGTAATTAAAACTGGTCCACGCGGTGTCGGTAATCCCATCAGCGAATTCGCTGCCTTGCTTCGCACCGTGCGCGAAGCTGGTCTTCTGCGTCGCAGTCGAGCCTTTTACATCATCACTTTTGCCGTCATCACGTTGGCAATGGTCGCAGCCTGGTTTGGCTTCGCAATGCTGGCCGGCACTTGGTATGTGCTGCTCATCGCGGCTGCCATGGGCATCATCTTCACGCAGTACGCATTCTTGACGCATGAGCTAGCTCACCGTCAGGTCTTCGACTCGAGCAAGCTCAATGACACGCTTGGGCGCCTTATGTCCGACCTCGTTGTCGGCATCAGCTACGCCTGGTGGATGAACAAGCACTCGCGTCACCACGCGAACCCCAACACGGTAGATAAAGACCCTGACATCGAAACTGACTTCATCATTTTCCAGAAGGAAAAAGCAGTCGGCCTCAAGGGAATTACCAAGTTCATGGCTAACCGCCAAGGTTACCTCTTCTTCCCCGCTCTCTTGCTCGAGGGCTTCAACCTTCACTCACACGCTTTCCAAGAGGTGTTCAACCTCAAGAAGAAGGTCGACAAGCGGGCTCTCGAAATCGTCCTGCTCCTCGTGCGCAACATCGGTTATCTCGCGGTCGTTTTCACGTTCCTACCGGTAGGAATGGCGTTCGCTTTCCTCGCGGTCCAGATGGGCATCTTCGGCTTGTACATGGGCGCATCGTTTGCTCCCAATCACAAGGGAATGCCAATTCTGCCCAAGGGATCGAAGGTTGACTACCTGCGACGTCAGGTACTTACTAGCCGCAACATTCGCAGTGGTGTCTTCATGAACCACTTCATGGGTGGTTTGAACTACCAAATCGAACATCACTTGTTCCCCACGATGCCTCGACCGCACCTGCCTCGTGCCGCAGAAATGGTCAAGGAATACTGCAAGACCAAGGGAATCAAGTACACCGAGGTAGGGCTAGTAACTTCCTACGGAATTGTTATTCGTCACCTCAATGAAGTTGGCCTTGGCGCTGACGGTGACCCATTCGATTGCCCCGCAGCGGGCCGAACCGGCTACACAGGCTAAAGAACGCCGCACTACAACGCTGAAGGGCCCCTACCGAGTCGGTAGGGGCCCTTTGACGTTGTATCGAAGCTTAGAACTCCGGACGCTTCGCTGTGATGTTGTCTCCAGACGACTCGTGACGTATTCGACGGAGCACCCAAGGCATAAGGTGTTCGCGCGCCCAACCGATGTCTTCCACTCTCGCTGTGCGCCAACGCCGCGGCGGAAGAGGTTCTGGTTTAAACGGTTCGAGTTCATTGGCAACGTTGAGAGCCTCAAGAACCATGCGAGCTACGGTGTGATGTCCGATAGCGGAGAAGTGCAGTCGATCCGGTGCCCACATGCGCGGATCACCGAGTTCACGCAGTGACCACATGTCGGCGACGACGGCATCGTGCCGATGAGCGATCGTGCGAATGTTCTCGTTATAGATGGCGACTTTTCCTCGCATGCGATTCAGTACTGGCGTCATCCCGATGTCTGGTCCCGTGAATAGCACGACTGTGGCACCGTCGCTTCGTAGCCCGGCAACGAGCGCATCGACTCGGCCAGCTACCTCGTCGGGATCTGAACCGGGGCGGATGATGTCGTTTCCTCCAGCCGAGACGCTAATCAAGTCGGGCTTGAGCAGCAGTGCCGGCTCGAGTTGCTCGGCGTGAATCTGGTTAAGCAGTCGCCCACGGATCGCGAGATTTGCATAGGCAAAGCCTTCTTTGTCTTGCCCAAGAACTTCAGCGACACGGTCGGCCCACCCGCGATTGCCGCCGGGGGAGTTGGGTTCTGGGTCGCCAATTCCTTCAGTGAAGGAGTCGCCAATGGCGACATATCGAGTCCACGGATGTTGTTCTTGCATTCATCCAGCTTGCCTCACATTTTGTCTGTGCGAAACCCGAGTGATTCCTGTGAGCAGCCTGTATCACTTGACCCCCGGATGGGGGCATATTAGGTTTATTCACGATCTTCACATCGAAGACAACATACAACCGTTTGGAGAACACACAATGGGAATCATTGGTTGGATCGTACTGGGACTTATCGCCGGAGCCATCGCTAAGGCAATTCTGCCCGGACGCCAGAGCGGCGGTTGGATTGCGACACTGATCCTTGGTGTCGTTGGTGCACTCGTTGGTGGATTCGTTGGAGGCGCGATCTTCGGAATCGGGCTCGAAGAATTCTTCTCCATCCAGACGTGGCTTGTAGCCATCGCTGGTTCAGTGCTCGTGCTGTTCATCTACGGACTAGTCACGCGCGGCTCACGTCGCTAACTCTTTACTAAGAAAGCAGGCGGCACACCGAGGTGTGCCGCCTGCTTTGTTTAACCGGTTGCGGGAGATTTATCAGCCGCCACCGTGGCCCGCCACCCCGGCCTGCTTAGCGGTTCGAATACTCGGCTTGCGGAGGGGCAGTGAAGCGTCACCGCAGCGTCAGAGGCTCCTGAGAGAATAGGAGCATGGGCAAGCAAGACGGACTGACACGGCACGTGTCGGCACTCGACGTCGACGACAGCACCGCAACCATCCTGCACGTCGACATGGATGCCTTCTTCGCTTCCGTTGAGCTCCTCGATCACCCCGAACTCATTGGCAAGCCAGTAATTGTCGGCCACAACTCGACCCGCTCAGTTGTCACGGCCGCCACCTACGAAGCTCGTAGATACGGCGTGAACTCGGCGATGCCGATGGCTCTGGCGCTTCGACGCTGCCCTAAAGCCATCGTGCTTGAGCCACATTTTGAGCGGTACCAGCACTACTCAGCCAAAGTCTTTGAGATTTGCGATGAACTCACACCAAAGGTCGAGCGATTGGGCATCGACGAAGCCTTCCTCGACGTGGCTGGCGCACGCGCGATCTATGGCTCGCCCAAAGAAATCGCTGCATTGCTTCGCGCGCGAGTCCTCGCCGAGACAGGTTTAGTCTGCTCAGTGGGTGCTGCGGCATCCAAGTATGTAGCTAAAGTAGCGTCGGGTTTGTCAAAGCCAGACGGTCTGCTCGTGATTCCGGCCGACAAGACCATCGAGTTTCTTCATCCGTTGCCCATCTCTGCACTCTGGGGCGTCGGCGGCAAGACCGAGGAGACGCTTCAGCAGCGTGGCTTCTCCACCATTGCCCACATCGCCCACGCCGATCGCGAGTCGCTAACGCGAGCAGTGGGGGAGGCCGGTGCCGTGAAACTGCATAACCTCGCCTGGGGCAATGACCACCGAGAGGTCGAAGAGCGCCCGGCAGAAAAGAGCATCGGCCACGAGACGACTTTCGAATACGACGTGCTCGACGCCGACGGGATCCGCAGAGAGCTTCTGCGCCTGTCCGGAAAAGTTGCCATTCGTCTGAGAGCTGCCGGCGTGGTGGCGCGAACTGTCGTTCTCAAATTACGATTCGAGGATTTCAGCACGGTGACGCGCTCCCGCAAGCTGCCTGAGCCCACCGATCTCGGTCGCACCCTTTACGAGACCGTCCGAGGCATTTACGACGAGTTTGTGGCCGAAGGACGTCCCGTCCGCCTCGTCGGTGTGCGCGGAGAACAACTCGTCGACCCCGGAGGAACGCTCATCAGCTTGTGGGACACCACAGACGGCTGGCGTGATGCTGAAGAGGCAATGGAAGCGGCCTCAGCACGATTCGGCAGCGGAGCTATTGGTCCTGCACGGTTGCTAGGTGCTGAACGCTCCGCGCGTCCACGACTCGGCCAGCGCGATTAGCCCGCGCCTGCAGCGAAACTCCGCTGCCGCGACCATCGATGTCAGTCAGAAACGGTAAAGTCTTATCAAGTGAGCACTCCATTGCCTGGCCCAACCGTGGGCACGTTTGCGGCGGAACACCTCTCACCGTCGTACCCGGAGCGCGCCGCCAGAGGCACCGCGTCCAAATTGCGGGCGTGGCAAGCCGAAGCACTCGATCTATATTTCGAACGAGAGCCGAAAGACTTTCTTGCTGCAGCGACACCGGGAGCCGGAAAGACAACTTTCGCACTGCGATTAGCGGTTGAACTGATCGCACGACGTGAAATCGACCGCGTCACCGTTGTCGCCCCAACAGACCATCTCAAGCGGCAATGGGCCGACGCCGCTGACCGAGTTGGGTTGCGTCTCAACCCTGGATTCTCCAACGGCGATGCGTGGGGTGGTCGACGGTTCAACGGAATCGCCGTCACCTATGCGCAAGTCGCAATGAAGGCATCCTTGCATCAAGAAATCACCGATTCGGCGCGGACCCTCGTCATTCTTGACGAGGTGCATCACGGCGGTGATGCGCTGAGTTGGGGCGATGCCATCCACACCGCGTTTGGCCGCGCGACCCGGCGACTCTCCCTCACGGGGACTCCATTTCGCAGTGACACTGCCCCTATCCCGTTTGTCACCTACGCGCCCGACGGCAAAGGCATTCGCACTTCAGTCACGGATTACAGCTACGGCTACGGCCGTGCCCTCAGCGACGGCGTCGTTCGGCCCGTCATGTTTATGGCCTATGCAGGCAAGATGCGTTGGCGCACCCGCATGGGTGATGAGATGGAGGCCCGGCTGGGCGAGGGCGACACTAAAGATGTGACTTCCCAAGCTTGGCGCACTGCCCTTGATCCCCAAGGCGAATGGATGCCGGCAGTGCTTCGAGCCGCTGACCGTCGTCTTAGCGAAGTGCGGCATTCGATTCCGGATGCTGGCGGACTCGTCATTGCTACTGACCAGCTCGCTGCGCGCGCCTATGCGGGACTCATCAAAGAAATTACGGGGGAGTCAGCGACGATTGTCCTCTCTGACGAAAAAGAGTCCTCTGCACGTATCGAGAAGTTCGCGGCAAGCGACAGCCGGTGGATGGTTGCCGTGCGGATGGTGTCAGAGGGCGTAGACGTTCCTCGGCTAGCCGTCGGAGTGTATGCAACGTCAGCGTCGACACCGCTCTACTTTGCTCAAGCCGTTGGGCGGTTCGTTCGCGTGCGCCGACGTGGCGAGACCGCATCCATTTTCTTACCGAGCGTTCCATCGCTGATGCTTCTGGCAGAAAAGCTTGAGCAGGAACGAGATCACGCACTCGATCGTGAGAGCGCACAAGACGAGTTGCTTGACGATAGCCTTCTCGACAGCGAAAACCAGGAAGAGAAAACGAGTGATGAGCTTTCAGATGAGTTCGTTTGGGAAGCAATCGAGTCAGATGCAAATTTCGACCGGGTGCTTTTTGACGGCAATGAGTTTGGATTTGCGGCAGAAACAGGCAGTGATGAAGAGCTCGACTTCATTGGGCTCCCCGGAATTTTGGAACCTGAACAGGTTCGCGAACTACTGCTGCAACGCCAGAAACGCCAGTCTCGGCGCGCCGAAGGCAAGCCAAAAGCAGACAAGCCCCAACCGTTGTATCGAACGCTCAAAGAGCAACGCACCCTGCTGAATAATCTGGTGGGGCGACGCGCGAAACTATCCAACGAACCCCACGGACTCATTCATGCTGAGCTGCGCCGAGTCTGCGGAGGGCCTGCTGTCGCGCAGGCAACGGTGACGCAGTTGCAAACGCGCATCGACTATCTGAGTAAAAGCATGCACTCCTAGGGGGAGTGCCTCTCACATTTCGCAACACGCTGGGCGCCGGACGCGTGGCACCGCAACCCCCATCGCTGTGGTCTTGTGGGTCCATCCGACTGATCGAGCAGCTGCTGCAGCTAAAACAATCGTGGGTTAACAAGAAAACGCCCCCGGTATAGGACCGAGGGCGTCTTCGTTACTGAACTATCAAGATCAGATGGGGCGGATGTTCTCCGCCTGGGGTCCCTTGGGACCCTGTGTGATGTCAAACTCAACCTTTTGGTTCTCGTCGAGCGACTTGTAGCCATTTGTTGCGATGGCCGAGTAGTGGGCGAACACATCAGGACTTCCGTCCTCGGGGGCGATGAAGCCAAAGCCCTTTTCTGCGTTGAACCACTTGACGGTACCTAGTGCCATTTAAAACTCCTCCAGGAGCGTTTCTTTCAGGCCCCGACAGTCGAGGCCGCATCCATGCCTTGTATAGAACATGAACGATTCCATAAGGCTATATCAGTATTGCGCTGCATGGGTCATGTATTTCGTAAAGTTCACACAACGGTAATGAAGTTTCTTTTAATGGAAATCACGCGATTGCGTGCGGGGAAGCCCAGAAAGTGGCTCAAAACGATCTGCGAGCACATTAATAACGCCATCATCTGATCGCTCAACAATGCCACGAACAATCAAGGCTGCACTGTCGCGCGCGATGCGGCGATACCGCCCCCAGACACCGACACTGCAAATCACGTTGATGAGTCCCGTCTCATCTTCGATATTCATAAAGGTGATGCCGCTGGCTGTTGCCGGACGCTGCCGATGGGTAACCACTCCACCGATCTCGATGCGGCGACCCGACTCGGTGACAGCAAGGTCAGTGGCAGAAAGAACCCCCCGACGCGTCAAAGCCTCTCGCAGATGCACCACAGGATGACTTGCTGGAGAGATTCCCGTTGCCCAAAGATCAGCCATCAGGTCATCAAAATTTGAGGCCAACGAAAACAGCGGAGGCTGCACAGTGACCATGCTGTTCGGCAAATACTCTTCCCGATCGTGTGCAGCATTACCCGCATTCCACAGCGCCTCCCGACGGGTCAGCCCGAACCCATCGAAGGCACCAGCCGCCGCCAACGCTTCTAACTGCTTTGTGGTGAGCCCTACGCGGCGAACTAGATCATTCATTGAAACGAACTCGCCCGAATCACGCTCAGCCACAATTTTTTCTGCAACAGCTGTACCGATGCCCTTAACCTCATCCAAACCAAGACGCACCGCGAATGCACCATCACGACGATGATCATCAGTATCAAAGTGGGCCGAGCGATCAAAGGGGCCGACCGGTGGCTGTTCGTGATCGGTGCACTGCCCACTTCCGGTAGGCGCTGTGCTCCCAGAGTGCTGCTCAAGCCCCGCAAAAACCCCAGAACGATGGATGTCAGGGCCACGCACCTGCACCCCGTGGCGCCGAGCATCCGCCACCAAAGACTGTGGAGAATAGAAACCCATCGGTTGCGCGCGCAGCAGCGCAGCAAGGAATGCCGCGGGGTAGTGCAGTCGAATCCACGCGCTGGCATAAACAAGAAGGCCAAAGCTGAGGGCATGGCTTTCAGCAAAACCAAAACCGGCAAAGGCTTGAATGCTCTCGTAAATGCGGTCGGCATCCGCCCCGACGATTCCGTTGCTCGCCATCCCGGAATAGAGCTTCGACCGCAACTTGTCGATGCGTTCGATGCCGCGCTTCGACCCCATCGCGCGCCTCAACAGGTCAGCATCATCCGCCGAACATCCGCCAACCGCCACCGCGATCTGCATCAACTGCTCCTGAAAAATGGGTACCCCCAAGGTGCGCTCAAGTGGCTCAACCAGATTGGGATGCAGGTAAGTGATCGGTTCGGCACCCATCTTGCGGCGCACATACGGATGCACAGCTCCACCCTGAATCGGACCGGGGCGAACGAGCGCAATCTCTACCACCAGATGATAAAACTCTCGCGGCTGCAGACGCGGCAGCAGCCCCATCTGAGCGCGACTTTCCACTTGAAAGACCCCGATGGCATCAGCTCGACACAACTGGTCGTAGACGCCCTGCTCTTCGGCGGGAATCGTAGCGAGATCCCAACGCTCACCAAGTGCCTCATCAACGAGATCGAAACTGTATTGCATGGCCGAAAGAATGCCGAGGCCGAGAAGATCAAACTTGACCAGCCCCATCCACGCGCAGTCATCTTTATCCCACTGCACCACTGTGCGCTTTTCTTTGCGGGCATGCTCAATGGGCACAACTTCGCCAACGGGTCGTTGCGTCAGCACCATTCCGCCCGAATGGATACCTAAGTGCCGCGGAAACTTCATCACCTGCTGAGCAAGTTCCAACACCGAGTCGGGAATGTCATGGTCGATTCCGGAAACTTCAGAACCCCACCGCTCCATTTGCTGTGACCAGGCATCTTGCTGACCCGCGCTGTAGCCGAGTGCTTTCGCCATATCGCGCACAGCAAACCGGGGACGATACTGAATCACGTTCGCCACCTGGGCCGCATTTTCGCGCCCGTAGCGGTCAAAGACGTATTGGATGACCTCTTCACGACGTTCGGAATCGAAATCGACATCAATGTCGGGTTCCTCTTCGCGCATTGCCGAAATAAACCTCTCAAACGGAAGCTTGTAGCGAATCGGATCGACCGCCGTGATCTTCAGCAAATAACACACCACTGAACTGGCCGCTGAGCCTCGTCCCTGACACAAGATTCCTCGGCCGCGAGCAAACGCCACAATGTCGTGCACAATCAAGAAGTAGCCGGCGAAATTCTTCTCTTCGATCACATCAAGTTCACGCTGGATACGTGCCCGGTTAGCTGCAGAAAGTGTGATCGCTCGATCGGCGACTCCCGCCCAGGTGAGTTCACGTAGCCAGCTCGACGGCGTATGCCCCTCTGGCACCGCCTGATCAGGAAGGGCTGGCTTCGCCTGTCTCAGTTCAAACGCCGCCTCATTGGCCACCTCAACCGTCGTAGCCACCGCACCGGGGTAGCGGGAAAAGCGTGCCGTCATCTCGACGCCCGACTTCAGATGAGCTGTTCCGGCAGCAGGGAGCCAGCCATCCATCTCATCAAGACTGCGTCGAGCACGCACGGCGGAAATCGCCGAATGAAGATGATGTTGGCGTGGCGTCGCATAGTGAGCGTTCGAGGTGGCAACAACACGGAGACCACGCGCATGAGCTAAAGAGTAGAGAGCATCGTTGTAAGCAGAGTCGAGGGGATACCCCTGATCGAAAAGTTCCACAATGACAGCTTCGCTGCCGAAGAGCTCACACAGTCGGTCGATCTCGTGGCCAGCAGCCGTTATTGATTCATTGCTTGGTGCTGAATTGGGGTTCGGGCCACAGAGCGCTCGACGCACAGCACCCTTTCGGCATCCGGTCAGCACAAACCAGTGTCCCCCTGCCAACTCCGCCAATTCGTTCAGGTCATACTGCGGGCGCCCCTTTTCTCCTCCCGCCAGTTGCGCGCGAGTAATAGCCAGCGCCAATCGGTGATACCCCTCCTCTTTGCGAGCAAGCACCAGCAAGTGTTCGCCTTCCGGATCAGCGTTGCCGGCTTGCGGTTCTGTGAGATTCAAAGAAAGTTCTGCACCAAACAGTGTGGAAAGCCCCAACTCGGCTGCGGCCTCAGCCATTCGGACAATTCCGTAGAGCCCGTCATGATCGGTAAGAGCAAGAGCAGTCAGTCCCAGCCGAGCAGCTTCTTCTGCCAGCTTCTCCGGCATGCTCGCGCCATCAAGAAAACTGAAGCTCGAATGCGCGTGAAGCTCGGCATAGGGCACAACCTCACTAAGGGATGCCGTATCGGCGTCGCCCGTCGACGCACCATGCTCTACATCGAGATGCTCATTCGGAGGGACATAGGGCACACGTTTGCTCGACACCAACGACATGGCACGCCCGTCACCGGCTTCGCCAATCGGTGTAACCGAGCCAAACCCCGACAGCGTTCGCTCAAGCTGGTGCCACGGAATCGGAGGATTAGACCACGCCATGAGACACCTCACCCCGCGGAACGTTCATCAACCACACGTGCATTAGTCGTACCTCGCTTCGGCCCACCAGCCGCCATCGTCGAGCACAAGCAACCACGCACATCCGGTGTCATCGACGGCTTGAAAACGCCAAGCATTTCCTGAGGCCCCCGCCTCCCACCAGCGTTCAGCGAGAGGCCACGGCCCTGCCCACGCCGTTAGCGTGCGCGAGCGCGAATCGCTGGTCGCAAAACGTGCGGGGGCCGCAGCAACCTGACCTCGCTCATCCACGGAAACTGGACTGCCATCGTGAGCAAAAACATGCACAGCATGACGCGATGAAAAAACTGTTCCCGGTAGGGGAGCAGGCAGCGCCCCTGGCCACGGCCGATGCGCAGATCTTTCATCAATGCTGCGATCGCCCCAAGCGGTAAATTGCTGCCGCGACTGAAGCGTTCGCCCACCCTGCAGAGTTGGCATGAGCACAGCCCCATGCCCGAGCATGCTCTGCACTCGAGAGAGTCCGTGATGGATGCGCGGCTCAAGCCCAGAACCCCACAATCCTGTTTCGTGGTTGCCAATCGCATCCACCGTTTCGGGCACAATGCGCACACGACTGATACCCGAACTCAAACCTGCATCAATAAGACCGGAGCCTTGCACCTGCCAACGGACACGATCAACAACATCGCTTGCAGTGAATGACCGCGGATGCAGCCACACACGTTCGGCAATTTCGCCAGATTCGGAATCAAGCTCGACACGAATCGCGGTGGCAACTAATTGGGCATTCACCAGTGCCGCAATGAAATCATCAGCCAGACTGCGAATGCCGAAGGCCACTTGGTCGACCCTGTCGAGTGCTGGCTCAAAATCGATAACAACATCAAGATCGAGAGGAGGCGTGCGGGCAATAAATGCCTGGGGGTCACGACCACCAGCAAGGGAATGCAATCGAGCGCCGAGTTCTCCAAAACGAATACGAACATCGCTGTGCTCAAGCTGGGCAAAGCCGCCAAGAGTAGAGATACCCAATTTCAGGAGAAGAGTGGCGATCGGGGGCTCTTCAAGCACCGCGATGGGTAGTGGTGCCAGAAAGTTTGCAGACTCTCCGAGAGGAATGAGTCGCGCCTGACCGGAGCGAGAATGCGGATCTGCCCCCACAGTGCTGCGTGCAGCATGCACCGCAGTGAAGAGGGCATCAGCAATACCCACTCGTGCATCGGACGCAACAATCTCATTAACTCGATCAATGACGGTGAGTGCTGCAGCCTTTTCGCCACCGTAATACTGGGCGGCACCACGCACCCTCACAGCACACATGCCCGGTCGAAGTAGTTGTACGCCAGGAATTAGCTCTTCAACGCCAGCAATCACAGGTTCGAATGCACGACTATCGAGCGCAGGATCGTAGGCGCGATCGATAAGCCCAGGAAACTTCGACTGCGCTTCTCGCAACCTCAACCCCCGGCTGATCCCCTCAGCCCGCGCAGAAGCAGAAGCGGCAAAAACGAGACCCTTCTCAGTGAGCACGAGCGGAGCATCCGTCGGCAACTTTTCGTGTTGTCTGGCAGCAACCACTGGCCAATCAGGACACCACAGCACAAGAACGCGGGGGAGAGAAAGAGGATTAGCGGAGCGCTGAGCCAAAGGAAGCGGTGTGGCGGTCATGCTGACACCCGATGCGGCAGCGCCGAAATTTGCGGCAGGACTGTCAGTTCAGGCAGGACTGTCAGTTCAGGTTTGGCCAACTCGTGGTCGTTATAGGACCGAATAGTTTCTGCCGAATCGGGTAACCACAATCGCGCACTGCGGGGACGTGCAGCACTCTTGCTTGTGACAGTGACGGTTACCTCGCGAGCAGCCAAGTGCCCATAACCCGCACCAATGCCATGCCATCGACTTTCGCCCAACGACACCATTGCTTCGCTTTGCGGCCACGACCCCATCATGAGCAGCGTAGATTTGCGCTGCCGAAGCCGTGAAGCCAACCGTGCGACAGCAGAATCAGAAGCTCGAGCAGGGGGTCGAGCCACAACAACATCAACGACATCTGCGATCGCCGCAGTAACGGCCAACCATTGGTCACCCGGATGCGGAACCAACACCAACCGTTCAAGATCGACCCCGAAGCGTGCGGCTGCTTCGATGCCAAACTCAGGAACCCCAATGACTGCACACCAAGACCCTGCCGCAGACGGTGGCGCGAGCAATGCCATCAGCAACATGGTTGATTTATCTATCGAATAAACGCTGCCCTGTTGCAAACCACCACCGGGTAAAAGTTTGCCGATAGCAGGGTGGGTGGGGATCAGTTGGGTATTTAGTGTGCGCGACTGCATCTGGGCGATGCGGGATTGCAGTTCGGCTACCCGTTCTGAAGCCGAGCTGGCTGCGATAGACCTCCCGCTTTGCACACTCGATCGCGCTTCAGCGGTTGCTGAAAAAGCTTGAGCGGAGACAGGGGACACCTGTTCATATTCGAACATATGTTCGAGTGTGTCAATTGCGTACGACATCTACCGGCGTGTCTTTACGATGTCGCACGCATCATCTACCTTTGCTTCGTGACTTTCATCGAAGCAGTTGACCTCAGAAAGACCTACACGCCCAAAGGGGCCGCGCCGGTTCATGCGCTCGACGGTCTCGATCTTGTCGTTCCTCAGGGAACAGTTACCGCCCTTCTCGGCCCGAATGGTGCAGGAAAAACGACAACAGTAAAAGTGCTCACAACGCTTATCCGCCCCGATTCGGGCACCGCGACAATCAATGGAATTGATGCGATCGCTTCACCAGAACGTATTCGCCCAATGATTGGGGTGTCCGGGCAGTACGCGGCCGTCGACGAAAATCTCACGGGCTTTGAAAACCTCGATATGGTTGGCCGCCTTTACCATTTGGGCGCACAACAGTCTCGCGAACGGGCTCGTGAACTCATTGACCTCTTTGACCTCACAGAAGCGCAAAATCGTCCGGTTAAGGGATTCTCTGGCGGCATGCGGCGACGCATCGACCTCGCTGGCGCCCTCGTCATGCGACCGCCGGTGCTCTTCCTCGACGAACCGACGACCGGCCTTGACCCGCGCAGCCGTATCGGCATGTGGGAGATCATCACGTCGCTAGTGGGGGAGGGCACAACCGTTCTCCTCACCACCCAGTATCTCGAAGAGGCTGACCAGCTCGCTGACAGTATCTCGGTGATCGACGATGGCAAGGTCATTGCGAAGGGAACCTCAGACGAACTCAAAGCTTCAATCGGTGGCCAACGCGTTGAAGTGAGTCTTGTTTCGACGGATGATTCAGCTGCCGCCATCGAAATCCTCACCCGATTTGGCACAACCGAACCTGTTGTGAACCTCGATGGTCGTGGACTCACGGTTAACGCAGAAGACGCCCCTGCCGCACTGCAACGTATTCTCAGTGAGTTCGCCAGCCAGGGCATCCAACTTTATGACGCAGGAATGCGCAGGCCGACTCTCGACGATGTGTTCTTGAAACTCACCGGCCACACGGCGAGCACGGATGATGCTGAGCCAACAGACTCGACTTCCTCATCCGCAACGCAGAAAGCAACTTCAGCAAAGAAGGCACAGCAATGACCGCTACGGTTCGCGAAAAAACACCGTACCCCACCACATCTTCGCCGGTCGCCGCATGGCTCAACGATGGATGGATCACCACTCGCCGCAACCTCATCAAGATCAAACGTGTCCCTGACATCTTGGTCTTTACGACCCTGCAGCCGATCATGTTCGTACTGCTATTTACCTATGTCTACGCCGGCGTGATCGATATTCCCGGCAGCACGTACGCCGAGTTCATCATGGCGGGTATTTTCGCCCAGACAGTGGTTTTTGGTTCCACCTACTCTGGTTCGGCTATGGCCCAAGACCTGAAAGACGGGATTATTGACCGTTTTCGCACATTACCCATGAGCTCATCGGCTGTGCTGGTTGGTCGCACAAATGGCGATCTCCTCATTAACTCAATTTCGATGGTCGTGATGATGGCCACAGGACTCATTGTGGGTTGGCGAATCAACTCAAGCCCATTTGAGGCTCTCGCTGCGATCGCGCTGCTCTTGCTCTTTGCCTATGCGTTGTCGTGGGTAATGGCGTTCATCGGAATGAGCGTTCGCAGCCCCGAGGTGATCAACAATGTTTCTTTCTTGGTGCTCTTTCCGCTCACCTTCATCTCAAATGCGTTTGTTCCCGCAGAAACTCTGCCAGGGCCGTTGCGCGCATTTGCGGAACTCAACCCCGTATCGGCCTTAGTGCAAGCAGCTCGTGAGTTGTTCGGCAATACCCCTGTGGGCTCTGCGCAGTCCGAGGTGTGGTCGCAACAACATCCAGTGATCACAGTCCTCATCGGAATTGTACTGATGTTGGCGATTTTCATTCCGCTTGCGGTGCGAAAATTCGCAAGCATCAGCACACGTTAGGAGCGGGGAGCGCGGTCCTTTGAGCCGCGGAGGTATGGTTAGCGGCTCATAACGATGTTATATCCGCATAATTAGACTGCCCCTCCCGCTGGGACATTTACATCGCAACCACCTGAGCGATGCGCTCCGATATACCCGAAACGGAGAACAAGAGATGTTCGCCACGCTAGGACATATCGTGATGAAGTCATTCATGCTTGTGTGGTTATATACCTCACCACATTCGTGGCGAGGTCTTCCTGTGCCTGAAGCTGGTCCGCCCGTGGTAGTTGACGGACCCAATTCTCGGAATATTCTCCTGTGCGGTTCGGGCGTCGTTGTCGGCTACGGGGTTGCATCTCATGAGCTCGCCCTCGGGGGTTCGCTCGCTCGCTCGCTCGCCGCCATCACGGGTCGCGGCACTCAAGTGGCGACAATCGCCGGCGCCAGGCTGTCCCCTAAAGCAGCACAGTCACTCCTCACGCCTCAAACACTCAGCGAAACGGATGCCGTAGTACTGTCGTTCGGAACTTTCGACCTTCTCTCTTTTCGCCCCGCACGAACGTGGGGTCGACGCATCGGCGAGCTGGTCGACTCGGTCCTTGCCAACACCACATCGCGTACGCAAGTCTTTGTTTTGGATTGCACTGCGCCAAAGATGTCGACCTTTACCGCCGCTTACCAGCGCCGTCTCTTGACGCTGACATCTGAATACAATGAACAAATTCGTCTACTCGTTGAACAACGACAACGTGTCTACCGGATCGATTTCGCGCCAGAGCCTGAAGATGCGGAAGCTATAGAGGGCCGGCAAAATTATCGAACTTGGGCTGACGCGATCGCTCCCGAAATTGCCGGGGCGCTCGACGGTCCAGGAGTGAAAGAGTAGCTAAACGATCACGCGCACGAGCTGGCGGCTCCGTATGTCGCGGTCGGCCCGCTAGCGTTTCTTGTTCTGACGCTTGCCCGGACGAGCCGGACGTCGTACGTTCGCTCGCGGGTATTTGACGCGAGGGCTCGCCTGACTAGGACGTTGCTGTTTCTTTGTTGCCGTTTTGTCCTGGCTAGCTTCCGCCGTTGCGTCAGCAGACTCTGAAGCCTTCGCTGTTCCCCGTGAACTCCGTGCAGTGCGTCCGCGAACGATGCCGATGAATTCTTCAACGTGCGGATCAACCGAACCGTCGCGCCACGCAACGGCGACCTGCCACTCTGGCCCGTCGTCGAGTAGCTTTGCCACGACATCCCGGCGCATCAGTGCTCGTGCTACCGACTGCGGCATAATGGCCACTCCCACATTGGCAGCAACAAGTTCTGTTGCCTCTGACCAGCCACCAGATAACTCATTCTCAGCGCTAAGTTCGGAACGATTGACCGACTCCGACTTAGCCAGTGCGTGTTCCTTAGGGACAACCACGACGGCACGTTCTGTGTAGAGCGGGATTGCGGCTAGCGGACGATCGCCATCGAAATCTAAATCGATAGGTAGACGCAGGAGGGCGACGTCGGCGGCGCCGCTGTGCAGCATGGCCAATGCCTCTTCTTGCTCGCTTGCTACAAGATTCAGAGCGACATCGACGAGACGCTCATTCCAGACGCGTGCCCATTTGCCCGGGGTCGCACCGAGAACGAAGGCAACAGTGAATGACGAAGGCATGGGTTCAGGTTAGTCTTGGGGCGTGCCAGTTCAGACCATGAAGCCCGCGACAGCCGCCAAAAAGCTCGGTATTTATCTGCCAGCAACCCCAGAAGAGTTCCGTGACTCCGAAATTAGTCGCGAAGAACTTGCAGCGCTGCTCGAATCACCTCCGGAATGGTTAGCACAATTGCGCCGCGAAGGGCCCCATCCTCGACAGGTTGTTGCTCAAAAACTCGGGGTTTCGACATCGGGACTCGCCCGCGCAGGAGCGCCCGACGTGATGACAACTTCAGAGATCAAATCGCTTCTCGTCGAAATGCCGCAATGGCTCGTTGAGGAGCGATCGGTTCACGCCGCGGTCAACGAAGAGAATGCACGGATCAAGGCCGAACGCTCTGCGAAGGCCGCTCGTAAATAATCATCAGTTTTCCTCATTCTGCTAGTTCTGAAAAGTATTCAGGTCTATACTTTGTAGCTTGAGTGCGTCCGTGTCTGGACGTTCGGGTGGGGATCGATTGTTTCGTAGCTATGCTGCGCTATTGGCGTGGCCTTTAGTCAAGCTTTGTCTTGCGCTAATTCCGCAGAGTTGGCGGACCCTTGTGGTGCCCACAGATGACCCGCGCGCTGAAGCAGTTGGCCCGGATCCCGACCGCGTGCTGCTGCTTGGTCCGGGAAAGTCAGCTGGATTCGGAGTTGCTACGCACGAGCTGGGCCTCGGCGGTCACCTCGCCCGTGAACTTTCCGCACTCACCAAACGCGGGTGCAGCGTCGACATCGTCTCCGACCCTTCCATGTCCGCTGCAGACATCCGTGTCATCATTGGCTGGGCGCGTCTAGAGAAATTTGATGCACTTGTGCTGACCTTGGGAGGAGCAGACACCATACGGATGCGCTCGCTCTTTGTGTGGCGGCGAGACGTGTCAGCGCTGCTCGACGCTATCAAAGACAGCGGGGGAGGTGCACTTCACAGTTTCATCGTGGGGATTGCACCCGCCGACGAGTTGCTTACGCTGCCCGCCATGCTGCTCCGCATTGTCAATATGAATATCGCCAAGCTCAACGCCATAATTGAACAGCTCTGTGCGGCGCGAGCGGGCATCACATTTGTTCCCGCAACTCCACCGTCGGATTCCGCTAGCATTCCGTTTGCAAGCCACACCTACGCGCACTGGGCGCACGAGCTGGCTCCAGTAATTGCTGCTCGACTCGCAGATGGCGCCGTTCAGCCCTCAAATTGGTCGTCGAATACCGATCGTCCAGCATTCGACGATTCCGCACTCTCAATTGGGTCGGTGTCGAACTCGCTTGAGACGATCACTCAGTCCGCTCGAGTCATGTTTAACACTACGGGCGCTGCGGTTACGTTTCACGATCAAGAAACGTTCTGGTTCACCTCCACCTCAGGTGTTGGCGACATGCGGCGTGACGAAGCAGGGGACTTCTGCAGCGCGGCATTTGTCGCCCAAGGTCTCGTCGTATTGCAAGACACTCTCAAGGATCCTCGGTTCTCCGATCACCCCTGGGTTCTGAGGGGGCCGCGTATCCGGTTCTATGCCAGCTACCCGATTTCGGCACCTAACGGCGATGTTGTAGGCGCTGTCTGCATCTTCGATACTGGACCCCGCACGTTCGATTCGAGCCACGAATCACTACTCCGGGAGTTGGCCATGCGAGCAGCGTCGGCAATACAGCGACGATAATTGCCGTACCTTGGGAACGGAGGTCATTTCTGAACTCCGAGAAAGGACCCAATGAGTGGCACCGAGTGCATCCACGGCTTCGAGAATCAATTGTGCGATTCCTGCTTCCCCAAGGCTGCCCCTGCCAAGCCAGTGACGCGGGCAACAACGTCATCGCGTACCAAACGCGTACCTGGTGCGCCACGAGCGTCAAGCAATAAGCTCCCGGTCCTGGCCGATCAGCGGGCCTATCACGTCACGCACATCAGCAATCTCGAAAATATTCTTCGTACGGGACAACTGGTTGCTGCAGCTCAAATCGAAACTCCGATCTTAGACATCAGTTCGCCTCTTACTCGTGAACTTCGCAGCACAGCCTCGCTTAGCACGGGGGAGTCGGTCGACCGTTACGTGCCATTCAGCCTCGTACCTGAGTCAAGTGCATGGCGTGAGCTGCGGGATGGCGCAATGGAGCCACGGTGGTCGGATGCCGCACGTGCAGCATCATCGACAGATTTCGTTTTTTTGGTAACAACCATTCGTGCTCTCGGTGATGACGCGGTGCTTGCCGATGGTGACGCTTCTGCATCGCTCACTCGGTTTGCCGCTGATGAAGAAACCAAGACGCGAATGCTGGGGAATTTGCGCGCCGACGAACTCACGGAGGATGCTGAAGTTCTGATTCATGGTTCATTTGCCTTCGACGAAGTGCAGCTTGTTGGTGTAGCTAGTGACCGCGCTCGAGATCGTGTGAAGCAACTGCTCGATTCTGCATCCTTCGCGACCAAAGTGGCGGTCTACCCGCCATGGTTCATTCAGTAGGGTACGCGGTAGCGTTGGTGCATGACGAATGACTTTTCTACGCACCCCGTTGATGAGACTTCAGCAGCTTCGCTCGCCAGTCGCGGCCTGCGTTACGGTCTAGTTGACTCCTCCAATCGGGAGGCTTTTGCTGCCTGGTTTCAGGCGGACTCTCGAGGTTTTCATGGTCCGGTCATGTCTCAAGAACAGGTCGACTCCAACTTTGAGGGAGTGACCTACCGGCGCACTGTTGGTGTGTGGGATGACAGCCTGATTTCGCCAGAGGTCCCGGTGGCAACTACCAGCTCATGGACTGAACAACTGACAGTTCCTGGCGGTCGCAGCATTGATGCGTGGGCAATCAGTTCGGTTACGGTGTCCCCAACTCACCGGCGCCGAGGCGTCGCCAGATCGCTGCTCGAAGGCGAGTTGCGTTCCGCAGCGAGCATGGGGCTGCCGATGGCTATGCTCACCGTCTCGGAGTCCACTATCTACGGGAGATTCGGCTTCGGACCTGCAGTGTTTGCCGCAGATCTCACTATTGACTCCACCCGCGCAACGTTCAGATCCTCGGAGCGTCGTGGCAAGTTGCAGCCGGTCTCGCCGTCTGAATTCAGCAACGATGCACCCAACATTTTTGATCGCATTCGTCTTGCGACTCCCGGCCAAATAGGGGTGTGGCCTTTGCGATGGGAGCAAATCGCTGGTCTAGCTCCTGGCGACGAGGAGTACACCAAGAAAACTCGTGTCGTGAGGTTCGACGATGACGGCGGAACTCCTCGCGGCTTTGTTGTTTATCGAGTGAGTGGTGGTGGGCTTGATATCACCAATCATTCGCTCACAGTCGATTATCTTCTCTCGGAGACTGCCGAAGCCTACGAGGCCCTGTGGCGCTACGTTCTCGAGGTCGACTTGGTGCGCGAAGTTAAATCCGAACTCCGTTCCGTCGCTGAACCGCTCCTCTGGCACCTCTCCGACATGCGGGCTGTCACAGCGACTCCCATCGACCACTTGTGGTTGCGCATCCTCGATGTTCCTGCCTCGCTCACTGCGCGGCAATATACCAGCTCCTCGCGCATCGCCTTTGATGTCTCGGATACGCTCGGTTTCGCTAACGGGCGCTTCCTCCTTGAAACGGATGACGAGGGAACCCCACAGGTGTCCCATTTGGACGAACTTCCTGCAAATACCGCTGCCGTCGAGCTCTCAGTGAACGAACTCAGTTCGCTGTATCTCGGGGGAGTGACGGCCGAATCCCTCGTTGCCAGTGGCCGGATGCGCGAGCTCACTTCAGGCGCCGGTGCGACTATTGAACGTACTTTCCATTCACCGACTACACCGTGGTTGAGTATCTGGTTCTAATGCACCTTGATTCGTAGCGCTGCGAGACGGACGCTCATCTAACAGTGCGAGAATTGAGCCATGACTGCCGCTCTCGATCACGTAAACGATCTCGCACGCTTTGTATCCGCATCCCCATCGTCTTTTCACGCCGTGGCGGAAGCCGCTCGACGACTACGCGCTGCTGGCTTTAGCGAACTTCACGAGGCGGACGACTGGAATGGCGCCCGAACTCGCAAAGCGGCAAAGTACTTCGTGATTCGCGATGGCGCGATTGCAGCGTGGATTCAGCCGACGAAGGCCACCGCGACGACTCCTTTCCGCATCCTCGGAGCGCACACGGATTCCCCAAGCTTCAAGCTCAAGCCGAAGCCCACCACAGGCAATGAGGGAATGCTCCAGGCCGGGGTGGAGATTTATGGCGGCCCGTTGCTCAATTCTTGGCTTGACCGTGAGCTCGAGTTGGCCGGACGAATCATTTTCAGTGATGGAACCTCCGAGCTGGTACGCACGGGTCCGTTGCTGCGTTTTCCGCAGCTCGCCGTACATCTGGACCGCAAGGTCAACGACGGCTTAACTCTGAAGCGTCAGATGCACATGAACCCCGTACTTGGCTTGGGGGAGTTGGGTGACGCCGACCTGCTTGAGCACCTCGCATCGCTTCTCTCAACCGAGTCAACAAAGCGCTCCGCCGCTGATATCGACGGCTACGACATTGTCGTTGCCGATACAGCAACTCCCGCAGTTTTCGGCCTTGATGAAAAGCTGTTTGCTTCTGGGCGACTCGACAATTTGTCGTCGGTTCACGCCGGTCTCGTTGCACTCGTTGCGCTGTCAACCAAGCTTGATCACATTCCCGTATTTGTCGCGTTTGATCACGAAGAGGTTGGGTCAGCAACACGTTCAGGTGCCGGTGGGCCTTTCCTCGCCGATCTTCTTGCTCGAATCGGTGGCGGACTTGGTGGTTCCGATACTGATCGGATGCGAGCCGTCGCCGAATCATGGTGCCTTTCGTCTGACGCGGGTCACGCCGCACACCCCAACTATCCCGAGCGGCACGATCCTGCTAATCGGCCACGACTTGGCGGGGGACCGCTGTTGAAGATCAACGCGAACCAGCGCTACGCGACTGATGGTGTTGGCGCAGCGGAGTGGGCGCGCGCTTGCCGTCAGGCTGGTGTCGAGTACCAAGAATTTGTCTCAAATAATGACATGCCCTGCGGATCGACCATCGGGCCCATTACCGCGACCCGTCTAGGAATCCGCACGATCGACGTCGGACTTCCGCTGCTGTCGATGCATTCGGCTCGCGAGATGTGCGGGGTCGCAGATCCACTGGCATTGAGTAAGGCAATTTCGGCGTTCTTCTCGCCAGAGTAAAACGAGTCTGGGCTACCCGAGTTCGTGAAGCGCGAACGAAGTCAAAAAACCTACCGTGACAATCAGGCCAGTGATTGCTCTGTCGCGCGCAAAAGCTTCAGGGATCATGGTGTTCGAGAGCATTGCGAGGATGGCCCCGGCGGCGATAGTCGTCACAAACGCTATTGTGGACGGGCTCGCGGTTGCGAGAGCGAAAGTGCCAATCATCGCCGCAATTCCGCTCGCGACGGCGATACCGCCCCACACGCCGAAGACATAGCGAGCTGAGCGCCCCGACTGTTTCATTCCAGCGGAAGCAGAGAGCCCTTCTGGAACATTCGAGAGCCCGAAGGCCACGAGGAGTGACATGCTCACGCCTCCCGTTGCAACAACACTCAGCCCAAGAACGAGAGATTCGGGGATGCCGTCAAATAGTGCGCCGATGGCTATGGCTGTGCCACTTCCCTGTTTTTCGCTCTCCGACGATTGAAGGGTCGAGGAGCGTTTTCGGTGTTGCGCACCGAATCGTGCGAGCACACTGTCAGCAATTACGTAGAGAATCGCGCCAGCGAGACAGCCCGTGACTGTTGCACTGACGCCGCCGCCATCATTGGCTTCTTGAACTATTTCGTAGGCGAGCGTGGAGAGAAGCACCCCTGCTCCAAAAGCCATGATGCCCGCTGTGACGGATGCGGGTACCTTGATGAACCACGATACGAGGGCGCCGACAACGAGCATGGAACCCGAGACGAGGGCGGCACCACCGGCAATCAGAAAATCGGGCATGAGCTGGTCCTCCAGTGTTGTTTAGCGTGCGCCTAGAACAGTGGGGAGATCTCGTCTGAAAGAGAACTGCCGAGCGAAGCATCGCTAGCAGCAGCACCAGGGTATCCCGGGCCTACTGGGCACTCGCTGCGGCGTTGGAATGCTTCAGCTGCACCGCGCGCCCGAACGTCAGCAGCTTCATTGAGCGGATGCCCCACATGACCGCGAACCCATTCGAACCGGTACCGTCGCCCGACGATGGCGTCATCGATCTGCTTAAGAAGGTCGACATTCATGACGGGTTTGCCATCGCTCTTGCGCCAGCCCTTTTTCTTCCAACCAGGCATCCATTTAGTGACCGAGTTGATCACGTATTGGCTGTCGCACAAGATCAGAAGGTCATCATCGACATGCGTGGTTGCGCGAAATAGCTGAAGCACGGCCATGAGCTCGCCTTGATTGTTCGTTGCATGATCCCAGCCACCGGCCGCCCACGTGCTCTCGTCGACGTACCAGGCCCACCCTGCTGGTCCGGGATTGCCCAGTGCTGAGCCATCGGCAGCGGCAGTAATCGTCATAACAACCTTTCATCGGTGCGTGCACGGTGTCGTTGGCACCGAACTATTCGACTCTAGTAGCTGCGCATCACCGCAGATTCTGGTGTCAGACGCACAATGAGCACCATTCGGTTTTAGGCTAGTGCCGTGCCCGATGCCAAAACTCTTTTGCCTGCCCTCGAAATCACCGGTCTGACCAAGCGCTTCGGCGAGAAGCTCGCTGTTGGCGCTGTTGATCTGGTTGTTCCCAGCGGCTCTTTTTTTGGACTTGTCGGCCCAAACGGTGCCGGTAAGACAACAACCCTTTCGATGGCAACTGGGCTCCTCCGGCCTGACTCTGGCACAGTGTCGGTTAATGGCCTTGACGTCTGGACCAACCTGGTGGAGTCAAAGAGGCGCCTTGGCGTTCTGAGCGATGGAGTACGACTTTTCGACAGACTCACCGGGCTGCAACTCGTCACCTACTCAGGGCTTCTCAGCGGCATGGAGCGGGCAGTCGTTGCGGAGCGTGCCGCCGATCTTCTTGAGCTCTTCGATCTCGAGGCTGCCGGCGGAACTCTTGTCGTCGATTACTCCGCTGGAATGACTAAGAAGATTGCCCTAGCCTGTGCGCTCATTCATGCGCCGCAAGTGCTCGTTCTTGACGAACCATTTGAGTCCGTCGATCCAGTGTCCGGGGCCAACATCCGCGATATTTTGCACGGATTCGTTGAGTCTGGCGGAACTGTCATCGTGTCGAGTCATGCCATGGACCTCGTGCAACGCATGTGCGATCACGTCGCGGTAATCGCTGATGGCCGTGTTCTCGCTTCGGGAACTACCGACGAAGTCCGGGGAGATTCGACGCTGGAAGACCGGTTCGTGGAACTCGTCGGTGGAAGACGCCACGGAAAGGGCCCCGAGTGGTTGCGCATCTCGTAAGGCTTCGGTTTCGGCTGTTAATCAACAGCCTCAGTCGAAGCCCGTGGCAGGCCGTTGCCGTCATCCTCGGCACCCTCTACGCCCTGTTTCTACTTGCGCTTGCCATCGTTGGCCTTTTCACCCTGAGTTTTGCCCCGGTCGAGGTCGGTCGCACGGTCAGTGTGCTTGGTGGCGCTGTGCTTCTACTCGGGTGGACCGTGCTTCCGCTGTTGAGTTCTGGCATCGATGAGACTGTTGAGCCCTCGAAGCTCGCTGTATTTCCCATCCAAACAAATACCCTCGTGCTTGCTCTCGCGATCAGTGGTTTGTTGGGAGTTCCCGGAGTGATCACGACTCTCGTGACTTTCTCGACGGGACTCATTTGGTGGCAAACTCCGCTGATCGGCGTTGTCGCTGTTATCTGCGGCGCGGTCGGGGCTTCCACCTGCATCATTGGGTCACGGATGCTCGCAGCTCTGACAGTGCGCATCTCCAGTGGGCGTCGTGCTCGCGAAGCGAAGACAATCTTGGTTTTGATCCCATTGATCTTGCTTGGCCCGGCGATACTGGGTATTTCTTCGCTATTGCGCGATTTCTCCGGGATCTTTCCCGCCATCGCTGGAGTCGTAGCGTGGACACCCCTTGGTGCCATCTGGGCGGTACCTGGCGATCTCGCGCTCGGCAGCTATGGCTATGCCGTTCTCCATGCCCTCATGGGAATGGCCACTCTCGCAGTTTCCGTGTTCGTCTGGCGCTGGGCACTCGACCGTGCTCTTGAACGCCCTGGCCACTCGACGACCAGTACAGCAACTCGGCGAGGTCTCGGGTGGTTCAGAGTATTTCCTGGTACGGCAAGCGGTGCTGTCGCTGCACGGGCGTTGACGTACTGGATTCGCGATCCGCGCTACACCCAGTCCCTGATAAGCGTTCCGCTTGTGCCAGCGCTCGTGTTTTTCTATAGCGGAGCGAGCGGCGATCTCACGGGATTGCTCTTTGTTGGGCCCATTGTCGCGGTGCTGCTCGGGATGTCCATTTATACGGATGTCTCATACGACAACACTGCTTTCAGCCTCCACCTCCAAACTGGCGTCAGCGGTCGCGCTGATCGTTGGGGAAGGGTGTTGGCGGTATCAACGTTTGCCATACCGGTCACCATTTTTCTGACCGTAGCAAGCGTCTGGGTCAGCAACAGCTGGGAGAGACTTCCTGGCCTTCTCGGCATCGCGCTCGGGCTGCTTCTGACCGGACTTGCGCTGTCATCGCTCGTATCAGGTCGCTTCGCATTCTCCGTTCCGGCCCCCGGTGATAATCCATTCAAGTCACGCCCAGGTGGCGGATTCACGTTAATGCTGTCCATGTTGGCCTCATGGACCGCTTTGACGGTTTTGACGCTTCCTGAAATGATTCTGGCTCTGCTCGGCATCGCAACAGATCAACCGCTACTCGGATGGCTTGCCCTCGGTATCGGAGTAGGGCTCGGCACGGGGTTGCTCATCATTGGTGTTCGATGGGGCGGCAAACTAGTGGATGACCACGGTCCCGAGCTTCTTGTTCAGTTGCAGCGCCAAAAGTAGCTCCACAATTGTGACGCAGCGCCCAGCTAAGGGGCGTATTTTTTGCCCATGAGCGACGATCCATCTCGAATGAGAAACCAGCCGGCCCTGACCACTAATTCGGGAACGAGCTGGCTCATCGTCGGTGCCCTCTTTGCGGCGATCACTATCGCGATGCTTTCGGCACTGGCAACGCTGCCGCCATCTGGATTAGCGTTCGCGACGATTGCGGTGATTTCCGCGCTCTATGCGGGGATGCTCATTGCACGATTCCTCGTGCGCACCCGAAAACTCCGCCTCAGATTAATCGCCGCGTGTTTTCTCGCGATCGCCCTAGTCGGGCTCGTATCTGTGATTGTTATTGCTGCCGTGAACTGGGCACCACTGTAACGTCGAGACAGAAGAATCGTCGCGGCAGAAGTAGCGGGAACTAGCGAGAGAGAAGTTCTGCACGAGTCGGATTGGCATCGAACCACTCGGCGATATACCAGCACATCGGCAGAACTCGTTTCGATGAATTCGATTCAACGTCGTCCATGGCGAATTTGACCAATTGTGCCGCATACCCTTTGCCGCGATGGGCGGGCTGAGTGTAGGTATGGTTGAACGAAATCGAGCTCCCCTGTGACCGATAGTCTGCGACAGCGACGAGCGCGCCATCGACGTTCATCACGTAGCGGTTCGAGTCAGCTTCATGCACAAATTGGGTAGTCATCGATCTACCCTATGCGGGGAGTGCTGCTTCAATTGCACCGACGATAGCGGGGTCATCCGGAACCACCGTCGGACGAAAGCGCTGCACTTCATTGTCGGGAGTGACCAAGAACTTCTCGAAGTTCCACGCGACGCGACCGGCCTTGCCTGCACTATCAGGAGTCTTCTTGAGCTCCGCGTAGAGCGGGTGAGCAGACTTGCCGTTGAGCTTCACTTTCTCGAACATGGGAAAAGTCACACCCCACGTCATGGAGCAATATTCTTTAATCGCGTCTTCACTCCCGAGTTCTTGCAAAAACTGGTTGCTCGGAAAACCCAAGACTGCGAATCCACGCTCGCCATAGGTCTTTTGTAGTTGTTCGAGCTGCTCGTATTGCGGTGCGAGGCCGCAACGCGAAGCTACGTTGACGATGAGAACCACCTTGTCGCGAAAATCAGCGAGCGAGGTTGTGGAGCCATCAATAGTGGTCAGAGGGATGTCGCGAAGATCAGTCACACTGATAACGCTACGCCCGCAGGCTGGGCACTCGCCTACGACATCCCGTGTGTTACCAGCGAGGTTCGGTAATGTGGGGGATTCACCCGAAACTGCGTCAGCCACCCAGCGAAAGCGAGTCCATGCCCGATAGCCCCTTGTCAGCGAGTGCCTACGAGGTGCTTGGTGTTGAGGCCTCGGCTAGTGACGCTGAGCTTAAGAAGGCTTTTCGTCGTGCGCTTCGGCAGACTCACCCCGATACTGGGGGAAATCCTGAGAAGTTTGCCGCCGTTCAGCGTGCGTGGGAACGCGTGGGAACTCCGGAGAAACGGCGCGGCTACGATGCCGTCTTCTCTTCCCGCTCGACTTCACCCCAATCTTCTCGTCCGTCGTACGCCGCCGGCACGAGCACAAACTCGCGCGAAAGCTCTCGCCCGAAGGCTCGGGCCTACGGGCATCCAGGCGGATGGCGACGGGAGCGTTTTCTTGACGGCATGCGCGAGTGGGTTGGCCGGGGAGTCAGCCTCGATGATCCTTACGATCCGGCTCTCGTCAGAGGAGCACCGCGCGAACTACGTCGAACACTCGCGGATGCCCTCGCCGAAGAGGCAACTGCTCGTACGATTAGCACTCTCGGAATCGGATTCACCGTGTGGCATGACGTCGCGACGGGAGCCCCCGACCGCAAGATTGATCACGTCGTTCTCGGGCCCACCGGACTATTCGCGATGCTCTCCGAAGACTTTGGCGGACCGGTAAAGGTTCGCCGCGGCGAGCTAATCGGACCCGCTGTCCAGCCAGAGAAACCCATGCACGAGTTGTCCTCTCGAGCGAAGGCGCTGAGTCGTCAGCTGAACGTCGCATTCACCTGTTTCGTGATAGTCGTTCCCGATCAAGCCCTCGCTCAACCGCAGGCGTCTCTTGGAATCGTTCGAGGACAACCAGCAATCGTGGTGCGTCAGAGCGTTCTCGCACACTTACTGCGCACCGGTCCTGAAATTTCCGGTACCCGACATCTTGGCGGCAATGAGCTTTTCGACGTACGCACCAGGCTCAGTAATGGAATTTCCTTCGTCGACTAGAACGTAGTCCCCAACGTTTCTCAGTTCGTTGCACACTGTTCACCCGACGATCGATGTCGCGCGCCTCTGGCCCAACTCCGCCACGAGTATGGTGATCTTGTGAATACACACGCCACGCTTGCTCGGCGGTTGACCACATTTGACGCCACGATGATTGGTCTTGGCTCAATGATAGGTGCCGGGGTATTCGCCGCATTCGTGCCAGCCGCACACGCCGCCGGTGGTGGGCTAGTGATCGGCCTGCTAATTGCGGCAGCGGTGGCGTGGAGCAACGCCGCGGCCTCCGCGCAACTTGCCGCCGTGCATCCAGTAGCCGGAGGTACATATGCCTACGGCCGGGCACAGCTCGGTCCGTGGTGGGGGTTCTTCGCCGGCTGGTCATTTGTGATCGGCAAGACAGCAAGTTGTGCCGCTATGGCACTGGTGTTTGCGGCCTACATCGCACCGGCTGGTTGGGAAAAGCCCACTGCCATCGCTGCGGTCGTGTCCCTCACCGCGGTGAATTTACTCGGGGTGACACGCACTGCACTCGCGACAAAAGTCATGGCCACCGCCGTCATTATGGTGCTAATCGGCGTTCTCATTGCGACGATCAGCTCGTCCTCCTTCACCCCTCAGCTCTTTTCACTTGTCGACGACACCAGCGTCTACGGGATACTCCAGTCGGCCGGGATACTATTCTTTGCCTTCGCTGGCTACGCCCGTATCGCGACCCTTGGCGAAGAAGTTCTGGCGCCCCAACGCTCAATTCCTCGCGCGATCATGATCGCACTCGCTATCACCGTAGCTCTCTACCTTGCTCTCGGAGTAGTCATGCTCTCTGTGCTTGGAGTGGATGGGCTAGCTCACTCGAAAGCACCGGTCGCCGATGTAGCCAACGCGGTTGGATGGGGATGGGCATCCGGCCTCATCTCGCTAACAGCGGGCGTTGCTTCACTCGGCGCACTACTGGCTCTGATGGCCGGCATCAGCCGGACGACGTTTGCCATGGCGCGAAACAGCGATGTGCCACCGTGGCTGGGCGCGGTTCACCCTCGATTCGCCGTGCCTCACCGTGCGGAGATTTTCCTTGCGATCATCGTCATCGTGGTGATTCTCCTAGCTGACCTTCGAGGGGCGATTGCCTTCTCGTCGTTTGGAGTTCTGCTTTACTACTGTGTAGCGAACGTCGCAGCTTTTACTCAGCCCACAGCACAACGCCGTGTACCGCGACTCATCAATGTTCTTGGGGCGGCGGGATGCGTCCTGCTGGTGGCGACGTTACCTGTCATGGGCATTGCTGTTGGGGCTGTCATCCTGATCCTAGGGATTCCTGTGCGTTTCTTGTCGAATCGACAATCTCCCGCACTTTCAGATCATGGCGCATAGGCTAGTTCTCTCTTAAGAAAGAGGTATTTGGATTCGTGATTCGCGTAATTAGCTACAACCTCCGCAAAAATAAAGCAGCCGCCGAATTGGCGAAGCTCGCAGAAACACCCGACCTCGATGCCCTGTGCCTCCAAGAGGTCATTTCATCTGAGCTTCCCACTGAGATTGGTGACCTGCACCTTGCCGACTCAACCAAAAACAACCGGCTGGGACTTGCCGTCTACTATCGGCGAGGACGATACGAGCAAACTGCGAGCCAAGCGTTTGAACTCAAGAAGTCGCTTCATGACCGAATCTTCACGCCGACCCCTGAGCGCCTCGTAGGTTCGCGACTCATCGATCGCGACTCCGGACACGAGCTTGTGCTTGCTTCGTTCCACGCCGCTCCGCTCACCGCCCTCAACTCGTTGCGGCGCAACCAAATAAAGGCCGCTCACGAACTACTGCAGACGCTCGGTTCAGGCGCGCCGATCCTCATGGTGGGTGATTACAATTACCCTCTGTTCAAAGATGGCCTCACCCAGAAGGTGAAAAAGACTGGTTACGACCTGTCTCTCAGCGACCGTATGACCTACACGAATTATAAATTCTTCCGCGGGCACTTCGACTTTGTCACGTCTCAGGGCTTCACGATCGAAGGTGTAGAAACTCTGACCCGAGGTTCTTCAGATCATCTACCCATCTTGGTCACGGCGGCGTACGGAACAGCCAACACCCACCACTCCACTATTTCTGTGGAGCCTCTCGCAAACTGAGTTAGCCTTCGCCCCCGAGGTTTCCCGCAAGACGCTCGTGCATATACTGACTGGCTTCATTGAGGCCAATCAGTACAACGCGCTTTCCGAGGCGCTCGTACTTCGTAGTGATTGCATCAAGGGCGGCAACTGTGGAGGCGTCCCAAATATGGGAGTTTGACATATCGATGATGACCCGGTCAGGGTCATCCGAATACTCGAACTGCGTCGTCAGATCGTTGCTGGAGGCGAAGAAGAGTTCGCCATTCACACGGTAATACGCGGTAGGAACCGTCTCATCTTCGGGCAAAGTGCGTTCGACTGTCGCAAAGTGAGCAACGCGACGAGCAAAGGCCACCATCGCTACGATGACTCCAACGAGAACGCCAACCGCAAGGTTGTGAGTTGCGACAACCACGACGACCGTCGCAACCATAACGACAGTCTCGCTCAGGGGCATGCGCTTGAGAGTCGAGATCTGCACGCTGTGCCAGTTGAACGTCGACACCGCGACGATGATCATCACAGCGACGAGTGCAGCCATCGGGATGATGGCAACGACGTCGCCAAGTACGACAACCAGAATGAGCAAGAAGATACCAGCCAAGAACGTCGAGATGCGGGTTCGAGCCCCGGATGCCTTGACGTTGATCATGGTTTGACCGATCATCGCGCATCCGCCCATTCCGCCGAACAGGCCAGAGAGCACATTCGCGACGCCTTGACCCCAAGCTTCACGAGTTTTGCGAGAGTGAGTGTCTGTGATGTCGTCGACAAGTTTTGCCGTCAACAGCGACTCAAGGAGCCCAACAAGCGCCACCGCGAGGGCAAACGGGCCGATTATTTGCAGCGTCTCCCACGTGAGAGGGACATTCGGGATGAACAGCTCAGGAAGACTGCGAGGGAGCTCGCCCTGATCCCCGACGTTGGGCACGGCGATCGCCATAGTGACAGTGGCGATGGTGATCAGGACGATGGCTACCAGCGGAGCAGGAATGACCCTAGTGAAGCGCGGCATCAGCACCATGATGATCAGGCCGACACCGACGAGGGGGTAAACCATCCACGGCACATTAATGAGGTGGGGCAACTGCGCCATGAAGATCAAAATTGCGAGGGAGTTCACGAAGCCGAGCATCACGCTCCGGGGGATAAACCGCATGAGCTTCGCGACGCCCAGTACGCCCATGATGACTTGAAGTAGCCCACCAAGAATTACCGTCGCAATGAAGTAGTCCATACCGTATTCGCGGGCGACGGGCGCGATCACCAAAGCGATCGCTCCCGTAGCGGCGGTGATCATTGCTGGCCGACCGCCGAGGAATGCGATCGACACGGCCATAACGAAAGAAGAGAAGAGCCCGACTCGAGGGTCGACGCCCGCGATGATCGAGAACGAAATGGCTTCAGGAATCAAAGCTAATGCGACAACCAACCCCGCCAGTACCTCGCGGGTAAGGATTCGCGGTGTGCGCAAAGCCGTCATGACTGAGGGTTCGGCGCGGTAGCGATTAGGACGAGGCGATTGTGCGATGGCGATAATATTCTCCTGCGAAAGGCGCCACACGCGGGCGCAGTGTACTGAATGCTTAAGGAGCCTAGGTGCGAGATATGCACGGCTGAATACCAGCGACATTGCCGACTAGAGACCAGAGGTAGCCTGGCTAGACAAGAGCGGACAACAGCAGATTCGACTGGGTCCTTCTAACACGATAGCCGATCGCACAGATTCGCGGGTGACTCCCAGCAATCCCTTCGCGGGGATTAGAAGCGACGTCTAGTCGATAATATCCCGCCGAGTACGGCGTGCAGGAGGGGCAGGATCGACACAATCATGAGTACGACGCCGAAATTCGGCTCCGTTGGCTTCAGCAGGATGCCCCCAATGAGTAGTCCGGCGAACAAGACAGCGGACAACACTCGTCGCACGAGCTGCTCCACCACCCGCAACCGTTTGTCGACGCTTGGCGTCTCTACCGCTAGTTGACCACGTTGCATAAGCGTCGCAACGCTCTCCAGCTGCTGAGGCAGTCGCAGAAGGAGGCCAGCTGAGGAGAGCGCTTGCTTCGCAAACTCCTTGATTGTTCCGCTACCTTCATCGACAGCGAGGCGCTGGGCGAACGGCTCAATCGCCGTCCAGACGTTGTACTTCGAGTTCAGGTTGCTAGCCACGCCAGAAGTCACCGAGACTGAGCGGATGATCAGCAAGAAGTTCTCGGGAAGCTGGAACGGCATTGTCCGCACCACATCACTGAACTCGTTTCCAAAGGCCCGGAATTCTTGCGGGTCGACTTTTTGGAGCTCGCTAAATCCCATTCCCCCGAAACGGTCGAATAGTTCACCCATCGCGCGTTCGAGAGGCGCAGTCTCTGCGGTACGAAGCAGGATGCCCATATCTCGGACGCTGGCAACAAGGCCTGGGGCGTCTCTCGCGGCCGCGGCAATGATGAGTCGTTGTAGTCCGCGGCTGAGGTTTTCGGGCACTTCTCCCATCATGCCAAAGTCAATGAACGTGAGCGTCCAATCAGGGGTAGATTGGTCAACTCGTTCTGGGTCAGCTGGAGTGACGAATATGTTGCCAGGGTGCGGGTCGGCGTGGAAGAAGCGGTGCATAAAAAGTTGCTCAAACATCGCACGCGATAATTCGTCGGCGACTTCGGCTGGGTCGATACCAGCCTCTTCGAGTCGCTGCACGTCGTTGATTTTGATCGCCGTCGCGTCAGAGAGCGTCAGGATACGTCGCGTGGAACGCTCCCACACCACCACGGGTGCCTCTACTCGCGGGTCATCAGCAAAGTTGTCTGCGAATCTTTCGGCATTGCTTCCCTCATTGAGGTAGTCAATCTCGCGCAGACTAATGATTGCGAATTCTTCGAGAAGCGCTGGCAAATCCACGCGTCGCGAGATAAAGCGCACACGACTCAGCCACCGCGCAACACGCCGAAGGGCCGAGAGGTCGACCTCAATTATTTCGCCGATTCCTGGGCGCTGCACCTTGACGACTACATCGCTAAACCCGACATCCGTCGCCTCCGACGGTGTCAGGCGCGCGCGATGAACTTGACCAAAGGAGGCAGCAGCAATGGGGGTTGAGTCGAAGAACGCGTAAGCACGCTCAAGGGGGAGCCCGAGTTCGCGCTCAGCGCAGTCTACGATCAAAGCAAAGTCGACCGCTGGCACTTCATCCTGAAGTCCCTCTAGCTCTCGAGTGATTTCAGCCGGCAACACATCAAGGCGGGAGGACATAAATTGTCCGACCTTGATCATGAGTCCGCCTAAATCGACGGCGAGGGTGTGGAAGTTTCGGGCGATGTGAGCTGCGCGTGCAAGTCGGCGGCGGGCGGCGATCCGTTCGAGACCGAACCGGGGGAGTACGAGTTCAAACCACCATTCGAGAACCATGTACCGAGCAGCGAAACGCAGTATCCGACGATAGCGGGCGCGCAGGTGTCTGGTCTCGGTCATGGATTCTCCCTAGTGCCGACTACTCGGCGCCATTTGGTCAGTCTTGGGCGAGGATTGCGTAAAGCTTACGACGCGCATCGTCCACAACGGCGATTGCTTCTTCGACCTGTTCGGGGCTACCACTTCGCATGATCGGGATCACGGCTTCTGCCAGTTTGGCGGCAGCATGAGGCAGTGCTGTGGGCCGCGAAGAGTCGTGCGACTCCGAATCGTGCCATGGTGCTGGACGGCTCGACTTCACTTCGTCGTGCCCCTTCTCCGTCAACGTGTAGGTCTTCTTACCGTCGGCTTCGTGCGCCTCGATAAGCCCCTCATCGGCGAGTAGCTGGAGTGTCGGGTAAACAGAGCCAGGGCTGGGCTTCCACGCACCTTTACTGCGGCTTTCGATTTCGTGAATGATCTGGTAGCCGTGCATCGACTCTTCAGCAAGAAGAGAAAGGATGGCGACACGCACATCTCCGCGTCCCATCCGCGGCGATACGCGGCGCTCAAATTCTGAGCGCACGTTGTCGAGCGCATCCCAGAGACCCTGGCCGGCATGGTCAAAAGCTTCTGCGAACGGACGGCGCGAGTTGCGGCCGCCGGTTCCAAATGAGTTGTTCATGGTGGTCCTCCATTCCGCGGGGCGGGGCACGAGAGGCCCTGCCGATACTCAACGATACATCGTTAACTATTTGCCGAAGGAAAACCACAGGAAACTTGCAGAAGCCGTCAGCGCATACCGGCCGAGTGGGATACGGCTCCGAGGAACGAAAAAAGGCCGGCAGCCGTATAAAACGACCTACCGACCTAATCTCTCAACTACTGATTCGTTAGTCCGAATCATTCGCTGTGCGCGAAGGGGGACTTGAACCCCCACGCCCTTACGGGCACTAGCACCTCAAGCTAGCGCGTCTACCAATTCCGCCATCCGCGCGCATCAGCGGCGCTCTAAGAGCACCGCCGAGATAAGAGAATAGCATCATTTCTGAGCACACAATGACGCGTCCCGTGCACGGCTCCACGCGAGGCTGATCGACCAAACCGTGGCGTGCAGATTTTTCCCGGTCAGACGGCTAGCGTGGCCTTATGACTTCTGAGCCATCTCTTGAGCGCACCGCTCGCATCGCGCAAGATCTCATCCGCTTCGACACTTCTAACTACGGTGAGGGGCGATCCAACGGAGAGACTGTTGCCGCTGAGTACCTAGGCGCACTTCTTGAAGAGATGGGTTTGACGACCCAGTACTTTGATGCCGCCACTGGTCGCACCACCGTCGTGGCTCGTGTCGAAGGCAGCTACGACACCGAATCGTCGGCACCACATGCGAAAGAACGCCCCGCCTTGATCCTGCACGGGCACACCGACGTTGTGCCGGCAGATCCAAAAAACTGGTCTGTTGATCCGTTCGGTGGAGAGATCCGGGACGGCCTACTTTGGGGCCGCGGTGCCGTGGACATGAAAAACATGGATGCCATGATCGTCACCGCTCTCGGCGACATTTTGGGAGCTGGCAAACGACCAGCGCGCGACCTCATCATCGCTTTCTTCTCAGACGAGGAGAACGGTGGCGAATTCGGTTCGCACTTCATGGTTGATCACCACGCCGACGTCTTTGACGGCGCGACCGAAGCCATCAGCGAAGTTGGCGGATACTCCGTTGATCTCCAAGGCCAGCGCGCCTACTTGCTGCAAACCGGCGAGAAAGCGCTTGTGTGGATCAAACTCACCGCGCGAGGCATGGCCGCCCATGGTTCGCGAGTAATCAGCAACAATGCAGTCACAAAACTTGCCGAGGCAGTCGCAATCTTGGGTCGTCAAGAGTGGCCAGTGCGGCTCACCGACACAACAACGTTGCTGATCTCCGAATTGTCGCGCATCCTCAAAATCGACCCAGAAGTAGTTGGACCAGACGAGCTAATCCTGGCAACGGGTACTGCCTCGGGATTCCTGCAGGCGACACTGCGGACCACCAGCAACCCGACACTCTTGAACGCCGGCTACAAGCACAATGTGATTCCCGACTTTGCCGAAGCACTCATCGACATCCGCACACTTCCCGGCGAAGAGGATGAGGTTCTCGCTCAAGTGCGCGCACTACTGCCTGACGAAATTGAGATCGAAATCATGCACCGCGACATTGGGCTCGAAACCAGTTTCGATGGTCCGCTGGTCGATGCCATGATCGGCAGCCTCAATGTATTTGACCCGGGAGCTCCTGTATTGCCCTATCTCATGTCTGGCGGCACAGACAACAAGGCTCTCAAGCGGTTAGACATTACCGGCTACGGATTCGCGCCGCTCCAATTGCCCCCGGAGATCGACTTCCCCGGCATGTTCCATGGCGTTGATGAACGTGTGCCGTTGGACGCACTAGTCTTTGGCAGGCAGGTTCTCGGAGACTTGCTTCTCAAGTACTAGTTTTCACCTGATCGGAAGCGCTCCATGGGTTTTATCGAGGCCATTATTCTTGGGCTTGTTCAGGGACTCACCGAGTTTCTGCCGATATCGTCGAGCGCCCACTTGCGCATCATGGGCGAGTTTCTTCCCTCCGCGAGCGACCCAGGCGCAACATTCACGGCAATCACCCAGTTGGGCACAGAACTGGCCGTCATCCTCTACTTCCGCAAAGACATTGCCCGAATTCTGAGCCGCTGGTTTCAACAGTTTCGAAAGCCCAGCGGGTCTCACCGTGAGGTAGTCGACAAGAATCATCCGGATGTTCGGCTCGGCTGGCTGGTCATCATCGGTACGGTCCCGATCGTAATCGTCGGATACTTTGCCCAGGAGTACATCCGTTCCACGTTCCGCTCGCTCTGGTTGGTCGCGACCGTGCTCATTGTCTTCGGCATCATCTTGGGAATCGCTGACTACCTCGGGAAGCGCACTCGTGCACTCGATGAAATGACCTACGGCCACGGCATCACCATCGGCCTCGCGCAGGTGCTCGCACTCGTGCCCGGTGTTTCCCGCTCCGGCTCAACCATGACTGCCGGACTCGCCCTTGGCTATACTCGCCCCGCTGCAGCACGTTTCGGCTTTCTCCTAGCGATCCCCGCTGTCTTTGGCAGCGGACTCTATGAACTCGTCCACAGCTTTGGTGAGTCAAACCACGTGTTTACCTATGCCGAAACTGCGGTCGCAACAGTGATCGCGTTCATCGTGGGGTATGTCGTCATTGCCGCCCTCATGCGGTACATCGAAAAGCGCTCGTTCTTGCCGTTTGTCATTTATCGCGTAGCACTCGGCGTGACGTTATTTGTGCTGCTATCTCTCAACACCATTCAGCCGGTGTAGTGCGTCGCCAGCCAGAATCTAGTCTTTACCGCGCCACGGCTCATCGCCGGCGGAACCCTGATCGGGCTTATCGTCTCCGCGACGAAGATACTTCTCAAATTCTTGAGCGATCGCCTCACCACTAGCTTCGGGGGAGTCAACAGTGTCGCGCGCCTGCTCCAACTGCTCGATGTAGGACGACATGTCGTCATCTTCGCCGGCAAGAGCGTCAATGCCTGTTTCCCAGTCGGTGGCCTCCGTTACGAGGTCGCCTCGAGGAATCACGACATCCACAATTTCTTCAAGCTTGTCGATGATCGCCAGAGTTGCCTTAGGCGATGGCGCATTGTGCACATAGTGCGGAACGGATGCCCAGATCGACATAGTGGTGATGCCTGCCGCTTCAGCAGCCTGACCCAACACCGAAAGAATCCCCACTGGCCCCTCGTAGTTGCTTCGCTCAATTTCTAAAGCAGAACGCACCGAAGGGTTTTCACTAGAGGTAAAGACCGAAATTGGTCGCGTGTGCGGAACGTCAGCCAGCATTGCGCCAAGGAAAACGATCGACGTAATGCCGTTGTCAACAACGGTTTCGAGAATGTCTGTCGTGAACGCCTTCCATGATCGCGAAGGCTCAGTTCCCAGCAGCAAGTAAATGTTCGACTGGTTGTTCGCACTGAGTTGCAATTCCGCATCAGCGGCGATGCTATCCGGACGAACGGTATTGGGGCGGGACGGTCCATAAATGGTTACCGAGGGCCAAGTAAGCGACCGATTGCCGTCATCATCATGCGCGACCATGGGCCGATTAAATTGATAGTCGAAGTAGTCTTCAGGATCGACTTCGGCGATGGGGTAGACGTCTAATTGCTCTTTGAGGGATTTGACGGCACCGCTGGCCGCTTCTCCGGCGTCATTCCACCCCTCGAAGGCGACGACCAAGAGTCGTCCGTTCGCGAATGGGGTGTTAGTCACTTGGCTCCTTTAGGTCGAGTGCCACGAATGTCACTAGGTCAAGGATAGAACTACGATGGTGCGTTGTGACTCATTCCACTCCGGCTGCCGTTTTATGGGACATGGACGGCACCCTCATAAATTCCGAACCATACTGGATTTCCGCCGAGGTCCAGCTCGTCGAAGCGTTCGGAGGTGAGTGGACGCATGACGACGCTATGGCTGTCGTTGGCAGCGGCCTATTCAACTCAGCACGAGCTATGCAAGCCAAGGGTGTTGAACTCGATGAGCAAACTATTGTTGATCGGCTCACCGATCAGGTGATGACACAGCTGCGAGAATCCGGAATCCCCTGGCGTCCAGGCGCCCGTGAGTTGCTGCTTGAGCTTCGAGAAGCCAACATACCGACCGCCCTTGTCACCATGTCGATAGGGCGCATGGCGCACCATGTCGTCGACAATCTTGGTTTCCACGGTTTCGACGCGGTGATTTCGGGAGATGACGTCGAGAATCCGAAGCCTCATCCGCAGCCGTACCATGTCGGCGCTGACGCCCTCGGGGTTGACATTGATGATTGCGTTGCCATCGAAGACTCCCCACCGGGCGCCACTTCAGCCTTCAGCGCTGGAGCAACGGTAGTGGGAGTTCCTTTTATGGTCGACATTCCCGAAGATCAGACTCATGCGCTCTGGCCGACACTTGCCGGGCGCACGCTCGAACATCTCTCAGAACTTCACGCAAAGGTAGCAACTCGATGACTGACGTATTCCGACGACAGAGCGGCGAATTCCGCGTAGGTGACCGTGTTCAGCTCACAGGACCAAAGGGCCGCCTCAACACGGTTACCCTCGAGCCTGGGGGAGCATTCCACACTCACCGGGGTGTGCTGAGCCATGACGTCATCATCGGCCTTCCGGATGCCAGTGTGGTCACGTGTTCCAACGGCATCGAATATTTGGCGATGCGACCGCTGCTCACCGATTTCGTCATGTCGATGCCCCGCGGTGCCGCAATTATTTATCCGAAGGATGCCGCACAGATCATTGGCCAAGCCGATGTATTTCCGGGAGCCCACGTTGTGGAGGCTGGTGTTGGCTCCGGCGCACTCTCCCTGTGGCTTTTGCGCGCCATCGGACCGAGTGGCCAGTTGAGTTCATTCGAACGACGTGAAGAGTTCTCAGAGATTGCTCAGTCGAACGTTGAAGCATTCCTCGGCGCGAAGCCCGAAAACTGGTCGGTAACTGTTGGTGATCTTCAGGAACAACTGCCAGCATCCGTTGAACCTGGGTCTGTCGACCGTGTGGTTCTCGACATGCTCGCTCCGTGGGAATGCATCGAAGAGTGCGCCACCGCGCTGACGCCAGGCGGAGTGCTGCTGTGCTACATCGCCACCGTCACACAGCTGTCACGTGTTGCTGAAGCGATTCGCGCAACCGGACTCTTCACTGAACCTGATTCCAATGAAACTATCGTGCGCGGCTGGCACGTCGAGGGCCTTGCCGTTCGTCCAGATCACCGCATGGTTGCCCACACAGGGTTCCTGATGACGGCGCGCCGTCTGGCGCCCGGCTCCGTATTGCCGGAACTCAAGCGCCGCGCATCCAAAACTGACTTCAGCGATGAGGATGTCGAGATCTGGACTCCCGGTGCACTGGGGGAGCGCAGCGCGAGCGCTAAGCGCCTGCGCAAGACTGCGCGTGAAGCGAAGGCGGCGGCTGAAGCCGCGTCTTCAGACCGGTAGAGTGATGGCGATGTCTGTGTCGATGAAAAGAGTATTTGTGCGCAAGCTTGCAGTGGTGGCCCTGAGCGCCGGAATCGTTGTTTCGTTGAGCGGTTGCGCCAACGGCCCCTTCAATCTGGCTGCGTGTACTCCGCTGTTTTCTTCGGGCAGCAACGCGGCTCTCGTCACAACCGGCGGAGACCTCAGCGCCGACCCCGAAGCGGAATTTCCGACTCCACTCATTGCCGATGGCATCTCAAGTGAGGTGACGACGGTTGGTGATGGCGAACAGCTCAACGATGGAGACGTTGCCACACTGCAAATCACGATTTACAACGGCGAAACTGGCGAACAGCTAATCTCCACGGGTCACGACAGCGCCGGTCTCCGTGTTCCCGTTACCGAGCGCGCACCGCACTTTGGCGAGATCGCACAATGCTCGACGGTTGGATCGCGCATTGTCACTGTGGGAACCGCTGGCGAGATCTTGGGCGCCGAAAATATCACTCAGAACCAGCTTCCGCTAACCGATAGTGACACCATCGTGATGGTTAGCGACGTTGAAACCCGCTATCCGGGCAAGGCTGACGGCACAAACCAGGTTCCCCCGTCCGGTCTTCCTGCCGTGGTCCTGGCACCGAATGGTCAGCCTGGCTTTACGTTCCCCGGAACAGAAGCACCGAGTGAACTTAAGGTGGCAACGCTCAAGGCTGGAGACGGTCAAACGGTAGCCAAGGGCGACCTTGCCGTGATGCACGTGAGTGGCATCGAGTGGGATGCCGACGACACCTTTACCAACAGTTGGGAAGAAGCTGGCGTTCCCGGAACCTATCTCATCGAGAGCAGCGAAACTTCGGACCGTGGACTTCCTCCGGGGCTTGCTAAGGCACTCATCGGAAAAAAGGTCGGCTCGCAGGTTCTCGTTGTTCTCCCGCCAGACGTTGGATTTGCCGAGGGCACAGCTCCAGACGGGGTGACTAGCGGATCCACATTGGTATTCGTTTTCGACATTCTGGGAATCCAAGAGCAGTAATCGTTCAACTAGACACGGCCGGGTGTCAGAGACATAGGATTTGACTCGTGCCAGTACCCAAAGTTCCCAACGAGGAGCGACTTTTTAGCTTGGTGTTAGCCTTGCTGTCGTCCGAGGCCGGACTGACGAAGAGCGAAATCTTGTCGACCGTCCAGGGCTACCGTCAACGGTTCGTGCACTCGGGCGATAACTCCAACCTTGAGCGCCAATTTGAGCGCGATAAGGATGATGTTCGCGAACTCGGGGTACCGCTCGAGACGATGGAATCTCCCGAGCAGGCTGGCAACAACCACAACCTTCGCTACCGTATTCCACGGGTCGATTACGAGCTTCCGGACGACATCAGTTTCTCGGCTGAAGAGTCGACGCTTCTCGGGCTCGCCGCAATGGTGTGGCGTGAAGGTTCGCTGTCTGAAGAATCGCGCCGAGCAATGGTCAAGCTTCGTTCGCTCGGCATTGCTACTGCCGAGCCGGTGCTGAGTTACGCCCCGCAATTGCGAGTGCGCGAACAATCTTTCGAGCCGTTGCGGTCAGCGCTCGATAAGCGGGTTTTGGTTTCGTTTGACTATCTGAAACCGGGGGAGCAGTCATCAACGCAGCGCACGGTCGCGCCGCTTGCGCTCGTTCAGCATCAGGGCCGCTGGCATTTGTATGCCAAAGATCCAGCGACAGATCGTTTTAAGACGTTCCTCCTTCGCCGCATCGTGAGCCCCGTGCGTGCAAGCAAGAAGCCATCCGATGAATCAACGGTGGATGCCGCTGCTCGCGCACTTGCCGAGCTGGAAGCTGTCTGGCAATCCAATGTCGCAGTTGTGCGAGTCGAGCCAGGAACAGATGCAGCTACCCGATTGAGCAAGCGCCGGGGCGCTACAAAACGCGCAACCGCAGACCTCGAGCTCCACTTCACCGACATTAATATTTTTGCTGATGAGCTGGCAAGTTTTGGGCCTGAAGTACTCGTGATTTCTCCTCACGCTGTACGTGCTGCCGTCATCGAACGCTTGACGAGAACGGCGGCTGACCATGGCTAAGAAAGTTCAACCACTTCGCGCGCAAGACAAGCTGGTCTATTTGCTCGCTCTTGTTCCCTATTTGATGGATCGCGATCGCGTGAGCGTATCGGAAGCCGCCGCGCACTTTGGGGTTCCTGAACAACAGATTCGGGACGCCGTGCGGTTGATTGCGGTGTCGGGAATTCCTGGCGAGACGTCGACCTATCAAGACAGCGACCTGTTCGATATCGCGTGGGATGATTTCGAAGAGAACGACCAGATCGTGCTCACCCACATGGTCGCCATCGACGACTCACCGCGGTTCTCTGCGCGCGAGGCATCCGCGCTTATCGCTGGTCTTCAATACCTCTCTGGTCTGCCAGAGCATGCTGACCGAGCTGCGATCGCGACCCTCATGTCGAAACTTTCGCGTGGAGCCTCCGCTCAGCCGACCGCAATGGGCGTTGAAGCAAGCGATCTTGATGAGACTCTTGCCCTGATTCGTGAGTCAGTTGCCGCGGGCACGCAGATCGAGTTCGACTACCTCAATTCGCGGGGAGAGTCAGAGCGTCGCCGCATCGATCCGCTGCGGGTTGAATCTGTGGACACTGATTGGTATGTCCGGGGTTGGTGTCACTCTCGGGAAGACGTGCGAACGTTCCGTCTTGACCGCATCTCATGCCCGACAATGACTTCGGCACCGATCACCCACACCGCGGCCGATGTGAGCCTTCCAGAGACTCTCTTTGACGCGTCGCCAGAAGACTGTGAGGTCACCATCGAGGTCGTGGAGAGTGCGATCCCTCTCTTGGGAGATTATGTAGCAGACAATGCGCGATTGACTCCTGCAGGGGAGCGCGTACGCACCACGGTTCGTGTTCCCCATTTTCACGGGCTGAAGCGCCTCATTGCTGGGCTCCCGGGCGTTGTGACTGTTGTTGGCCCCGCTGAAGCTCGTGAAGCCGTGGCGTTGTGGGCTCGCTCTGGTGTCGACCGCTATGCGGAATTGCCGTAGGAATTTACATGATTCAGTGGTGGGGATGGCTTCTGATCTGGGCGGGCCTCGTGCTCGCGCTGTTGCTCGTGCTCGGGTTTCTTGCCTACAGATTGTTTCGTAAAGCAATCGATCTGATGCACGAGTTATCTGCCGTTGTCGATAAGACTGCGGCGCTGGATGTTGAAGTCCCGGAACTATCTCAGCCACAGATTGCCATACTCACTCAGATGAGCGAGATTCGAGCACAACGCGATACCCGGCAGCGGCGTCGCTCAGAACTGAAGATCGAACGCCACGAGCGTCGCCTCGCTAGGGCTAAGCGAATCACTAAGCGCGATGCGAACTCGGCTCAATGGCCAGCAGGGTGGTCGTAGTGGGCTGGTTGATCGCTACGGCAATTGTGTTTCTCGCGCTGCTTTGGACTGCGACGAGGCTGCGCCGACGTTCCATCCGCACCATCTTGCTTACCACGGGTGCGCAAACCTCAGCCATCAGCAGCATTTATCGCCGCGGCCGACGGACTCCTCGAATTGCAGTGCGCTACACGGATAACTCCGGTACCGAACGAACAGCGGTGAAAGCACTCCTGAGCGCCGGCGACTCCGAACTGCTCAAGCAGCCTGCCGTCGTTCTTTATCATCCGAAACGTGCCGACCGTTCTGATTACGTTCTCGTCGGTTTTGGAAATCAGCCGCGCACTTGGTTCCCGGTCGATTTCGTATCGAACACCGGCGGGAACACGACTCAAGAGTAGACAAGCCAGCCTTAAGCGCCTCGGCGAGGTGCTAGGTATGATGGCTACACGTAATCTTCGACAGTTAAAGGATGTACCCACATGCTCGGCAATCTCACCGGGGCACACCTGATCATCATTCTGGTGATCGTCCTGCTGTTGTTCGGCGCCCCCAAACTTCCTGGGCTCGCCCGCAGTATTGGTCAATCAATGCGAATTTTCCGCAGCGAGGTCAAGACCATGAAGGACGAAAACGACGGCGATGACACGACCTCGTCGACTTCGGCAGACTCCAACGATTCCACGCCTCCGAAGCCTTAGCTTTTATGCCCCGAACCAGTAGGTGGCGCAACAAGAGCGACGAACGGATGTCGCTGGGAGCGCATCTGATAGAACTGCGTAAGCGGTTGACGATTTCGGCAGTCGCGATCATCGTCACCGCTATTGGCTCCATCTTCATTGTGGAGTACGTCATCGACGCTCTGCGCGCTCCGATTACGAATATCGCGGATGCGACGGGGCGCGGCGCTGCGCTCAACTATGACGCGGTCACCCAAGCGTTCGACATTCACTTCCAGATCATCATTACGGTCGGAATTGTGGCCGCAAGCCCCGTATGGCTTTACCAAGTGTGGGCGTTCTTAGTTCCCGGTTTGGTCCGAAAAGAAAAGCAGTATGCGATCGGGTTCCTTTCAGCCGCTATTCCATTGTTTTTAGCCGGGTGCGCTGCGGGGTGGTTCATCATGCCAAACATCGTGACGCTGCTGCTCAGTTTCGCCGGTGACCAGGATCTCTCGAATTTGAACGCCAAGTACTACTACGACTTCATCGTCAAGCTCATGTTGGCGATCGGAATCGCGTTCGTTCTTCCCGTTTTTATTGTGCTTCTGAACTTTGTTGGCGTGCTCTCGGCCAGCGCGATTCTCAAAGGCTGGAGGGTGGCGATACTGGCGATCTGTCTCTTCACTGCAATGGCAACCCCTGCAGCGGATGTCATCTCAATGTTCCTCCTCGCCATCCCCATGGTGATCCTCTACTTCTCAGCCGCCCTTATCGCGTGGCTCCATGATCGTCGAGCGGCGAAACGGGCGGCACGATTCGATGCCGAGCTCGGCGCCGACCTCTAGTCGCCAACCGTGCGGGATACGTCCGGCTTCGCCGTCACCGCTTAGGCTGTAGTCAATGAGTGATCTGTCTCCCGCCGAACGTTTCGCTGCGGCGAAGAAGCGTCGCGGTTACCCCGTGCTTGAAGCTTTTCGTGCCAGCCAGCGTTTTGATCTTGACGAGTTCCAGGTTTTGGCGTGTCAAGTCGTGGAGGATGACAAGAGCGTCTTGGTGGCAGCACCAACGGGTGCAGGTAAGACAATCATCGCCGAGTTTGCCATCTACCGCGCGATGCAACTCGATGGGCCGAAGGTTTTTTACACCGCCCCAATGAAGGCGCTCAGTAACCAAAAGTTCCAGGAACTGGTCACCGAGTACGGTGCGGAAAATGTTGGACTCCTCACCGGGGATACCAACGTAAACGCAAGCGCGCGCATTGTTGTGATGACGACAGAAGTGTTGCGAAACATGCTGTACGCGAAGTCTGATTTGCTTCGCAGTTTGAGCACCGTCGTCATGGATGAGGTGCATTTTTTGGGCGACCGCTTCCGCGGTGCGGTGTGGGAAGAAGTAATCATCCACCTGCCAGACGACGTTCGCATGGTGTCGCTCAGCGCCACCGTGTCGAACGCTGAGGAGTTCGGCGACTGGTTGCAGGCCGTTCGCGGCGACACCGAAGTTATCGTCTCAGAGCAGCGCCCTGTGCCCCTAGAGCAGCACGTTCTGGTGAGCAGCAAGCTTGTCGACCTATTCGATTCGTCTGGACTGGCCGCAACGAACAGAGTCAACCCCGAACTCGTACAGATGGCGCGGTTTGGCGGGCGAAGTCAGAGCGTGCGCAATCGCAAAAATAGCAGTCGTTACGAATCCCGTGGCGGTCGCCCGGCACGCACCAAGATGGACCGCGCGGATGTTGTCGCGATGCTGTCATCCAAAAATCTCGTTCCGGCAATTTTCTTCATTTTCAGTCGCATGGGTTGCGATCAGGCGGTGAACCAGGTTCTCCGTGCGGGTGTTCGCCTCACGACGGTGCAGGAGCGTGATGAGATTCGCGAGATCGTGGAGGCACGTTGCCGCACTCTTCTCGATGAAGATCTCGCGGTTCTCGGCTATTGGGAGTGGCTCAATGGGCTCGAGCGCGGTGTCGCCGCCCATCATGCCGGCATGCTGCCTGCCTTCAAGGAGGTCGTTGAGGAGCTCTTTCAGAAGAAGCTTGTCAAAGCAGTCTTTGCGACCGAGACTCTTGCTCTCGGCATTAACATGCCGGCGCGCACCGTCGTTCTTGAGAAGCTCGAAAAGTTCAATGGTGAGGCTCGGGTACCGATAACTCCAGGGGAGTACACCCAACTCACGGGGCGCGCTGGCCGTCGCGGTATCGATATCGAAGGCCACTCCGTCATTCAGTGGGTTGACGGTCTCGATCCTCAAGCCGTCGCTTCTTTGGCATCCCGCCGCACTTACCCTCTCAATTCGAGCTTTAAGCCGACCTACAATATGGCGGTTAACTTAATTGAACTCTTTGGTCGCGAACACACGCGCGAAATCTTGGAGTCGAGCTTCGCGCAGTTCCAGGCCGACCGCGCGGTCGTCGATCTTGCGCGCAAGGTGCGTTCACAGAAAAATTCGCTCGAGGGCTACGAGAAATCGATGCAGTGTCATTTGGGTGATTTTGCTGAGTATTCGCGCATTCGTCGGGAATTGAACGATCTTGAGCGCAAAACGACCCCGAAGAATGATCCGAGCCAGCGAGCCGATCGGGATCGGCGCCAGCGCAAACTTGCAAGCCTTCGCAACCAAATGCGCAAACATGATTGTCATGCGTGCCCCGAACGTGAGTCTCATGCTCGCTGGGCTGAACGATGGTGGCGCCTCAAGCGCGAGACCGATCAGCTGAGTCGGCAGATTCAGAATCGCACCGGCGCAGTCGCGAAAATCTTTGATCGAGTTACTGATGTATTGACGCAACTTAATTACATTGAGCCTGGCGCAAACGGCGAGATGACGATCAATGCTCACGGCAGAATCCTTCGGCGCATTTATGGTGAACGCGACCTACTGGTTGCTGAATGTCTTCGCCACGGTTTTTGGAAAGATTTGGATGCCGCGTCGATGGCGGCCATGGCGACCACGCTCGTCTACGAACCTCGCCGCGACGAAGGAGACCTCAGCGATCGTTACCTTCCTCGCGGCCCGTTCCGCGAAGCGTTCGATAAGACCTCAACGTTATGGGCGCAGCTTGATGACCTCGAGCGCGACAACCGTCTGCCAGGAAGCCAACCACTGTCAACGGGCCTTTCGCTCGCGATGTACCGCTGGGCCAACGGAGCCAATCTCGACTCGGTTCTTGATTTGGCGGATATGGCGGCAGGCGACTTTGTTCGATCGACTAAGCAGGCGATCGATCTTCTCGATCAGCTCTCAGTGGTTGCTGACGGTGACGTCGGTCGCACAGCGCGCCAAGCACTCGATGGCATCCGCCGTGGAATAGTCGCCTACAGTTCTGTCGCTTAGGCTCAACGAGTGATGCTCCACAAACCCGTTGCTGTGCTGCCCCTGTGGGCAGCAGTAGTTACCGCACTCGCTTCGGGCCCCGTGCTGGATGCAGGATTCCCTGACAAAGATGTGTGGCCAATGACTTTCGTCGGCATCGCCCTGGTGTTGATCGCCGCACGTGGTCGAAGTGTCGGTGGTTCTTTGCTGATCGGGTTCTTGGCTGGCTCAGCATTCTATTTCACGCATATTCAGTGGGCGTCGTTGTTTTTGGGTCCGGTACCGATGTCTGCCCTCTCGATTCTTGAAGCAATGTTCTTCGCTGTCGGGACGTTGGCGATTGCCTTGGCCTATCGGTGGTTACCACGCGTGTTTGGTGTTGGTTGGGCAGCCACGATCGGACTGTCGATTGTCATTGCTGGTTTGTGGACAGCTCGAGAAGCGTGGGCAAGTGTGTGGCCCTATGGCGGATTCGCTTGGGGACGGGTGGCGCTTTCGCAATCGGATAGTCCCCTTTCAGAATTATTCGCGTGGCTGGGTATTTCGGGCGTCAGCTTTGTCATGGTGTTGGTCGTCTCCCTGACGCTGGCAGCAATCGAATATTCGTGGACGCGATATCGCGAGACTCCGCTCGATGAGCGATCTCAGCATGTCTCCCGTGCGTTGCGCACCGCCTTTGTCCCCGTGGCAATTTTTGCGATTCTCGTCAATATTCCCGCGTTTGCAGTGACCACCGAAGGATCGCTGCGGGTAGGCGCAGTGCAGGGGAGCGGTAAAGCCGCCTACTTTGATGAGCGTGAACGCGGTGATCTCCTGAATGCTCAGCTTCAAGCGACCGAACCCTTGTATGGCGAGAAGCTTGATCTCGTGGTGTGGCCAGAAGGGGGAACTGATATCTCGCCGCTGAGCAACAGCTATGCCGCTGCCGCGTTCGACTTTGTTACCGAGCGCGCTGGGGCGCCGCTCATCTCTGGTGATATTACCGAGCGCAACGACAACGTTTACAACAGTCAATTGCTGTGGATGCCGGGAGAGGGTGTTGTCGACATTTATGACAAACGTCACCCTATTCCGTTCGGCGAATATGTTCCCAACCGTGATTTCTGGTCTCAGTTTGCGCCCGACCTCATCGGACTCATCGCCCGCGATTACACAATTGGGGCAACAGACATGGTCTTCGACGTCAACGGGGTGACCGTCGGCGTAAACATCTGCTTCGATATCGTGGATGACCAAATTTTGACCGAGTCAGTCGAGCAGGGGGCGCAAATCATCATTGCGTCGTCCAATAATGCAGACTTTGGGCGAACCGATGAGAGCGCCCAACAGCTCGCGACCGCGCGAATTCGGGCTCTCGAGCTCGGCCGAAGCGTCGTGAACATTTCGACAGTAGGACTGAGCGCGATTATTGCGCCAGACGGAAAAACGATTGCTGAGCTTCCTTGGTATACACCGGCAGTCATGCTCGAAAATGTCCCGTTGAGCAACACGATCACCCCTGCAGTTGTCTGGGGTCGTGAACTTGAGTGGCTTGTCTCAGGAATTGGGCTCGGCGCACTCGTCGTCGCAGTACTTGTGGGTCGGAGAATGAATGCCTAATGTCATCGTAATAGTGCCCACCTACAACGAAATCGAAAATATTTCGGCCATCGTCGGGCGACTGCGGCAAGCAGTGCCACGAGCAGACGTCCTCGTCGTTGACGACTCAAGCCCTGACGGAACGGGGGAGCGGGCTGATCAGCTGGCGTCTGCTGACCCCGGTGTGTCTGTGCTACATCGCCCCAAGAAAGAGGGCCTCGGCAGGGCGTATCTTGCTGGGTTCACGTATGCGCTCAACCACGGCTATGAGTACGTCGTCGAAATCGATGCGGACGGCTCACACGACCCCACAGACTTGCCCGCCATGATCAAGCTCGCGAAGGCAGGAAACGACCTAGTCATTGGATCTCGCTGGGTCAGCGGCGGCTCGGTAAAGAACTGGCCGTGGTTTCGACACAGCGTCTCGCGCGCCGGTAACGCCTACGCACGGGTGGTGCTCGGTTCACACATCCACGATCTCACTGCGGGATACCGAGTGTTCCGCGCTAGCGCACTCAGAGACCTAGGCCTAGAAGGGGTCTCGTCGCAGGGATACTGCTTCCAAGTGGAACTGGCCTGGAATCTCGAACGTGCGGGCTACCGAGTGGTTGAGCATCCGATCACATTCGTTGAGCGTTCAACGGGCCGGTCAAAAATGCATGCAGGAATTGTTGCAGAGGCACTGCTCAGGGTCACCGGCTGGGGGCTATCGGCGACCCTGAGAACAGTACGTCGTTAAGCGCCGATCTTCTGCTGACCGCGACGAGCGCGGAGGAAGTCAAGGCGCTCCTGAAGAAGCTCTTCCAGTTCGGGACGCGTGCGACGCTCAAGGAGCATGTCCCAGTGGCTACGGGGAGTTTTAACGTCAACGAGATCGAGTTCGACGAGTTCGCCATCGCTATCGAGGAGCGTTCCCTCCTGACCAGTCTTGGCATCGTGCCACTGCTGGGGCACCTCAGCGTCGGACGAAAACATCACTTCAAAAGTGTTGCCGTCTGCTGCTCTGTATGTGCTCTTTTTCCGCGGGGAAAACTCGACACCCTCTTCGCTCTGTAGGCTTTGGGTTCCAAGTCTCATGCCGCGCAAGCTGCGATCTGCCATCGTGTGGCCTCCTTCAATTCGCGGTTTCTACAAGTAATAGACCCTCTTGCTGAACGAATGCTTCCAAGCGCGCAGTGTTCACAGCGAGTTGTCAGTCTTTAACAACGTTTTCGCTGCTGAGACGTGGAATATGCACTGCCTGGTTAGGCTCGCGATTCCACGACTTCGAGGGCACAATCTGCTCGATCGGTGACGATTCCATCGACTCCAAGATCGAGCAAGTGACGCATTCGCTGCGGTTCATTGATTGTCCAGACGTGCATCTCAAGTCCGAGAGCGTGCACACGTTGAATCATCCGCTGAGTGGTCACCCGCAACCCTAGCGCCTTCTCGGGTACTTGGATGGCGACAAGCCCGCCCAAGGCACGACGCGTTGCCGGCGAAATACCCGTCTTGGCGCTCAATAGCGCCACCATAAAACGACGAGCGGATGCCGAACTCGCCACTCCGGGCAGTTGTTCAACGGTCGCGGCTCGCCGTTTCTCATCAAACGACGTCACCAGTACGCGATCTAGCGCCGAAAGATCGCGGATAGCGCGAACGGTCGGCAATACGGCCCCGCGAGATTTGACGTCAATATTGAAACGCGTCTCGGGGAAAGCATCTAGAGCCTCGGATAAAGAACAGAAGCCCTGACCGTCGCCCAGATCGATGCGACGCAACTCCGCCATCGTCAGTTGCTCAACCTTGAGATCTCGGCCGGCAACGCGCGCAAGGCTGGGATCATGCGAGACGACTGCAACACCATCGAGACTGGCGTGAACATCCGTCTCAATGTATTGAGCTCCGACGGCTACTGCCTTGGCGAAGGCAAGCATCGTATTTTCGGGTACATCCACCGCAAGCCCTCGGTGCGCGAGCACGCGAGGACTTGCGGGGGAGAGGTACGACGATTTGCCGCTAGCGCGCGACTGGTCCTTTGCCACTAAAGAATCCTTCACCAATGCCTTTAAGTGCTTCCGTCAGTTCAGACGGAATGATCCACATTTTGTTGGATTCACCGTTTGCAATCTTAGGCAGCGTTTGAAGGTATTCGTACGCAAGGAGCTTCGGATCGGGGTCACCTTCGTGGATGGCCGCGAATACAGTTTTGATCGCGGCCGCTTCGCCATCGGCGCGCAATACTGCCGCCTTTGCTTCACCTTCGGCTTCGAGAATCGCTGCTTGACGGGAACCTTCGGCCTCCAAGATGGCGGCCTGCTTGGTGCCTTCAGCGGTAAGGATCTGCGCCCGACGGTCACGCTCGGCACGCATCTGCTTTTCCATCGAGTCCTGGATCGACAGGGGCGGGTCAATTGCCTTGAGCTCGACTCGTCCGACGCGGATGCCCCACTTGCCTGTTGCTTCATCGAGGACGACCCGCAGTTGCGAGTTGATGTTGTCGCGGCTCGTGAGGGCTTGTTCGAGGTTGAGGCCACCGACGACGTTACGAAGAGTCGTGGTGGTCAGCTGCTCCACTGCCCCAAGGTAGTTGCCGATCTCGTAGGTAGCGGCGCGAGCATCCGTGACCTGAAAGAAGACAACAGTGTCAATGGATACGACGAGGTTGTCTTCGGTAATAACCGGCTGTGGCGGGAACGAAACAACTTGCTCACGCAGGTCGATGAGCGGCAGCATCCGGTCGATGAATGGCACCAGGATGTTGAGGCCCGGCAGGAGCGTTTTGCGGTACTTGCCGAGACGTTCAACGACACCGGCCCGAGCTTGCGGAACAATGCGAATCGCACGAAACAGAGTGGCGAGAACAAAAATGGCGAGTACTACAAGGAGTATCACCACAAAGATCTGGCCTATGAAACCAGCGGGATCAATCACTTTTCTTCCTTTCTCGGCGGCTGTGGGGTCGCTCGAGGCTTGGTGCTGCGGGATTTGGATGCGCGGGGCTTGGAGGTTGGCGGGTCAACGGCTTCGTCCGGCACAGACTGTGCGCTCGTTGTGCCTGCCAATGATTCAGGCACTACCACCGCGATCGCGCCCTCAATAGCGGCTACGGCAACACGCGAGCCAACGGAGATAGCAGAGGCAGCGGAGCGGTCATCGATGCGTGCGGTCCACGTTTCACCGTTGTCGAGCTTGACTTCACCAATACCGTTGGCGAACGCGCCCGTCACGCGCCCGCCGAGCTCGTACAGTGCGTCGACGTTGCTCTTGGCCGGATCGGCCCCTTTCTCAAGATTCATCAGCAGCACCGGCCGGATGGTGAAAATCAGCAGGCCCGAGATGGCGGCGGCGAGAGCAATTTGCAGCCACCATGGCCAGCCAAGCAGGTTAGAGCCGAGGCCGCCGATGAGGGTTCCCGCGGCAATCATGAGGAAGGTGAATTCGAGAGTGAGTACTTCGATCACGATGAAGAGCACGACAAGGGCCAGCCACAGGATCCACAAGTAGTTGGTCAGATCAATGAGCATTGTGCGGCGCCCTTCATCGTTGCGCTGTTCGACAAATCTTCACTCTCGACGCTAGCACTTAGATCACTGCATGGCGCGGCTTCGACCGCTAAAGTCGTAGGGTGAATAGCGAAAACTCGAATCCTCTGGCAGCCCACTCGCTCGATGGCGCACGCGCGCTGATTACCGGTTCATCGCGGGGGATTGGCGCCGATACGGCTGCCTACTTCGCTCAGGCTGGTGCGCGCGTTGCGATTAATTACCGCAACAAGGAGGCCCGCGCTCTCAAGTTGGTCGCACAGCTCAATGAGACTGACGGGTCCGCTATCGCGATTGGGGCTGACCTCACTGACCCTGAAACGGTTGCCGCGCTGTTTGAGACGGTGAAGTCCGAATTCGGTGGCCTAGAGATTCTGGTACTCAACGCATCCGGTGGCATGGAGGGTGGCATGGCTGAGGACTACGCCATGCAGCTCAACCGTGATGCTCAGGTCAATTTCTTGAAGACCATGATGCCACTGCTTCATGAGGGTTCACGCGTCGTTTTCGTGACGAGCCACCAAGCTCACTTCATTCGCACAGTCGAGACGATGCCGGAATATGTTCCTGTTGCTCTCAGCAAGCGCGCTGGTGAGGACGCTCTGCGCGAGTTGATTCCTGAGCTTGAGTCTCACGGCATCGGCTTCGTTGTTGTCTCTGGCGACATGATCGAGGGAACAATCACAGCGACTCTGCTGCAGCGCGCCAACCCTGGTGCAATCGAGGCTCGCAAAGAAGCCGCTGGTCGCCTGTACAACGTGAGCGAATTCGCCGCCGAGGTTGCCTCAGCTGCCGTTGAGCCTGTGCCCGAGAACAACACTCGCTACGTCGGCGACGTCTCAGACTTCCTCAACCAGTAGCGACCCGCAGATGCCGGTGAACCGAACTACCAGCCGTGTGCTGTTGTTCGACCGCGAGCAGCGCTTCTTGCTTTTTCTGACGAAAGCGCCGGATACAAGCGGTGTCGCGCGCTGGCTCACGCCGGGTGGCGGCGTGGACCCGGGGGAGTCACACCACCAAGCGGCACTACGCGAGCTTGAAGAAGAAACCGGACTTGTTATCGAGGATCTCGGTGCGCCCGTGTGGTCGCACGACTTCGTAGTGGAGTGGGATGACGCTGATCATGACACCGGTCACGCCGAGTTCTACCTCGCTCACACGGATGCCTTCGAGCCGTCGCAACAACAATGGACAGCCGACGAACGCGTCGACGTGTTAGCGCACCGGTGGTGGACCATCGATGAGTTGGCCGCCACATCAGATCGTTATGAACCCGCCGAGCTTGTCGGCGTCATTCGAACGCACCTTCAGGAGATGAACCGATGAGCCGTCCACTACCGCACTACTCGGTGCCTGATGTTGAGTACTTGAATGAGATTGAGTTCGACACCATCACCAATGATGATGCTGTGGCGCTGGGGCTGATTGCCGTACAGGTCATTCAGGAATGGGATCTCAATCTCGCAGTTGAAATCGTTCTCAACGGTGACGTTGTCTTCAAGGCGAAGCTGAAGTCGACAAACGCAGACAACGACCTTTGGCTGGCGGGAAAAGCTGCAGTTGTGAACCATTTCGGCGAAGCTTCGCTCGTGGTCAAGCTGCGCCACCTCGCTGCCGGTACGCCGTTTGAGGAACGAACGGATGTCGACCACGACACGTATAAGGCTCACGGTGGATCGATTCCGCTGTGGGTCGACGGCGCCATCATCGGCACAATGACCATGTCGGGGGAGCCGGACGCTATCGATCACGAAGCCGCGGCTGAGGCGCTGGCGAGGTTCGTCAGCAGCCGTAATCCAAGTTTTTAGTGTGGTGCTGCCGCGAGCACGGGTCGAGCCTCGCATCTCCAAAACTGATAATTAGTTGACAGACGCTCAGGTTTTCGTTTAGCCTATCCATGTAGCTCAGGCCTGAGCCTTCGACGCCACCGCAAGGTGCATTCACTAGTGACTAAGTGGGGGAGCGCCATGAGCGCGGTACGCAGCGGCCTGTACATGGTTTCCGCTGCGGCCGCCGTCGTGGCGATACTGACCGGATGCACCGGCATCTCAGAGGCAGACGTCGAAGTCAGAGTTCACACGCCGAACCCCACAAACACGGCTAGAGATTCCGTTATGTCAGAAACTCCAGAATTGATGGCGTTCGACACCAGGGGCGAAGTTGTCCTAGCGACGAGCACCAATGCCGGCGGCTCTATCGATGTGTCGCCATTCGCCCCCACAACAGGACGAATCGCAGTGTATTCAGATTGTGTTGGCCCCGGCCGCATGACAGTGTCGATCGGTGACGTCGCACAGTCTTCTCACGACTGTCGCGAAAGCTCAGATGACGCAGTCCACCTAGACCAGCTGGATATCGATCCCAGCGGCAGCTATTCAATCGCAGTGACGACCGACAACCAGCAGCCCTGGACCGTCACGGTCGTCGCGTTGCCGCCGTTGCAGCCCTGACCTCTGCCGCCCCTCTCAGGGACGTATTTAGTATCCGATAATGCACATTATGTCAGCTCAAGGAGGAAAGCACCCCTGCGCGTGTTGCCCGACGACCAATCGCGACGAACCTGGCCACTCAGTGCACGCCCACGCCACGATTGCCTCATTGGGCTCCTGGCGACTAATGGCCTAGATTTCACGGCAGCACAATCCTAGAACCGAGAAATGGACTTTAGCTCACCAGTTCTTGCCGTCTCGTGGCTGACCGGGAACGCGAGTCTGCAGAGAAATTCGTGGCGGACCAACAACCCCACCCGACCACAAGACGAGAAAGGGCGGTCGGCAGGACCGCCACTCCCCCGTGTCGTGCCGCGAACTCGCTGCGAGTGCGCGGCCAGCCCTCAGGGACGCACGCTCATTCGGCTCTAGGAATGAGATCGACTTCGCTACTTGAAGGCGTTGCTTGAGTCCGACGACGCTTCTCTCAGCAAAACAATCAGCCATCTGGAGCATGCCTCCCAGCCGAATACCAAAGCCTCTGGCGCTCGTTGTTTGCGCTCACACCCCTCGGCGCCGAAAGGAGATCCAACCGAGCAATAGGCTCCCGAACGCCCACAGAGCCAACACTGCCATCGATTCGTGAGGTCGAAGCTGCAGTACGTCGCCGAACTGGAAGAGTGGCATCGTCTCGTTCAGGCCGATCATGCTCGCCGCGTCTGGCCCCGACGGAAGTAGCGAAATAGCGTTGAGGGGCCACAAGAAAACAGTTCCCCGCGCTTGAATCTGAAGCGGCCCAAACACACTGGGAACGATTATGAAGATCAAGGCTAGCGCCACAATCGCGGCTGCCGACGAGCGAGCGATCAATCCGATTCCGCAACCCAGCGCTGACACCAGCCCGAAGATTAGTGTTCCTTTTGCTAGTGAGATTGCCACAACCGGGGCGTCAAGGTCAGCGGGGAAGCCGAACCGCTGCTGTAGCTCTGTCACCACTACGGCTGTCACTGTCAGCGAAACAATGCCCACCCCCATCGACATAGCCACGACGACACCCGTCTTCGCCAGCACCAGCCATCCGCGCTTGGGTACGGCGACAACCGTAGGCCGAATGTTTCCTGTCGAGAAGTCTGACGTCATCACGAGAGCACCGAGGGCCGCGAGGAAATACTGCGCGAGCGCGAGCCCCCCGGTAATCGCAGAGGACTGTTCGTGGAACGTGACGCGAGCCAGGTCGCCGGGAAGGATCGGAGGAACTAGAACTTCATCGGGAATTCGGCCCGACGCATACTGGTACCCCAACACGACAATCGAGATACCGCTCAGCGCCAGTAACCAACGAGCTGAAGGCATCGACAACGCCTTAACAGACTCAGCGTGCACTACGCCCCAGAACGTCAGCCCCGGCCGGAGCGGCCTCGCGCCATCCTTTGTCTGAAAGCGGCGAGTTCGTCTTGCGCTCAGAGCCCTGGGGTAAAGAGATCGTTTCGAAAAGATAGACGTGCCGGCCCCAAGTGCCAGAAAAACAAAAACGAATAGGCAAAGGAATCCGATTGATTGATCGAGGGTTGAAACGACCGTACCGCCCAACACGAAGGGTTCCGCCGGAGGGAGCGTCGTAAACGCCTGAAGCGCTGATGCTGGCAGCACCGCTATAACGCCCTCAGCGGTATTCCCGCCAAACAAGAAGAGGATGCTCGGTAGCAGAAACACAATCGCCACAAGCATCACGGTGGCAGAACCACCGCTTCGCATCAGTGCACCACAGGCCACTCCAAGCACAGCGAATAGACCACAGCCCACAGCAATACTTATCAGCAGTCCGAGGGCGCTTTCCACACCAGCTTCTGAGTAGCCTCGCGATGTCAGCGTCACCGAAGAAATCCAAGCGCCGGCGAGTACACCCGGAAGAGCAGCCATCGCGGACAGGGCGAAGACTGGCACAGCTTTGGCAACAACCAACAGTGAACGGCGCGGCACTGCGGAAAGAGACGCAGCCACAACGTCACCCGTGTACTCCGAAGTCATCGCAATAATGCCCAAAATCGCGGAAAGAAAAGCGAGGGGAAGCGCCGCGACCGCGATCGATTCGAAAAACACCGGTGACGCGCCCTGACCGGGAACGCCGTCTGTGTGCGACGGCACCGGGAATACACGTGCGCCAGCAAGCACGACCGGGACGATGAACATCAGTACGACAACGGCGTGCGGTGGCCGCAGCGACCAGAGCTTAACAAACTCCGAACGCATCGCACCGGCGGTAATAACAGCCCATCGGGATGTTTCACTCCTCGGGCGGCTGAAGGAAACGTGAGCACTCACGCTGATGACCCTTGCCTGTATTCGACGCTAGCGTCTGTGAGATGACGGTAGGTATCTTCCAGCGATTCAGTCTGTGTCTGGAGTTCGGAGAGCGGTATCCCCAGCGCGGTTGCACAAAGGCCGACAGCTGCGGCTGATGCGCCCTCAACGAGAAGGGTGTCATCGGTTACATCAACGATCGCACCCTGCGCAGCCATTGCGCGAGCCAGCTCTCCAGCACGAGGGCTGCGCGCTCTAATATGCTCGACGCCCTGTGCTCGAGCAAGATCAGCGAGTTTGGTGTCGGCCAGCACCTTGCCCCGCCCCACGATTACCACGTGGTCTGCGGTGAGCGCGACCTCGCTAATAAGGTGCGAGGAGAGTAGCACTGTTCGCCCCTCCGCCGCGAAAGACCGAACGAGCTCCCGAAACCAGATCACACCGTCGGGGTCCAACCCGTTCACAGGCTCGTCGAAAACATACACTTCTGGATCGCCCAGCATTGAGGCCGCAATGCCGAGCCGCTGACGCATGCCCAGCGAGTAGCCGCGAACACGACGCGACGCGACACCACTGAGTCCGACCTCTTCGAGCACAAACTCCACTCGCTCATTCGAGATTCCATGCGTGAGAGCAAGCGCGCGAAGGTGATCGAATCCCGAGCGACCCGGATGCGCGTTGCGAGCATCCAACAGCGCACCGACACGAAACAGTGGGTTTCTGATTTGCCCATAGCGTTCGCCGCCCACGAGCGCTTCCCCTGAGCTCGCCACCTCGAGCCCGAGTAAGATCCGCATTGTCGTGGTCTTGCCGGAGCCATTTGGCCCGAGGAAACCTGTTACTTGTCCCGACTCGGCTGTGAAGCTCAGGGAATCGAGCGCGAGCTTATTCCCGAAACGCTTGGTCAACTTGCGAAACTCGATCAATCAATTCCCCTTGGGCCGTGCGAAACACACGCACATGACAGAACAGCGAAACTAGCGCGATGAGCCGCCACTGCTATTTGTAGCTCGGCCACACCTGGGTATAGCCGCCGCAGGAAGCGTGCGCATTCACGATATTGGCACCTCCGTTGACGTAATACCAGCCACCAAGATCAGTCCACGAAGCAAAGGGCCATGCTGCATGGCAAGTTACGTTGACACGTGCATATCCGACACCGGAACATGACGCCGTTGCGATGTTGTTAAGGGATCCGGCGCCCCAACAGTTCGCAGCGGCGTTCGCAGGCGCTGCGATAAGCAGTGGGCTGAGCAAGGCAAGCCCAATTGCGGCGATTAGTCCTCGCGAGCGGAGCTGTGAAATTTTCATAACTATTCCTCTCATTTAGATTTATAGAAGAATACTCACACTATGAGAACGAATTGTCTACCCCTGTGCCGAGAAACCTCAGAGCGCTTTCGCGATAATGGACACAAAGCATCCGCGACCCCATCGAGCCGCGACATCCGCACCGCCAGGAAGGCACCCACGATGGCCAACACGAGCAACCACGACTCCCCCAGCGCTCACGCGGCTGACGGCCACGATCTGATTCGCGTGCGGGGCGCCCGCGAAAACAACCTCGCCGATGTGAGCATCGACATTCCGAAACGTCGCCTGACGGTCTTCACGGGCGTCTCGGGGTCGGGCAAAAGTTCGTTGGTTTTCGGCACAATCGCGGCCGAGTCACAACGCATGATCAACGAGACCTACAGCTCCTTTCTACAGGGCTTCATGCCCTCGCTCGCACGCCCCGATGTCGATGTGCTTGAGGGCCTTACGACGGCGATCATCGTCGACCAGGAGCGCATGGGATCCAACGCCCGCTCGACGGTGGGCACCGCGACCGACGCCAACGCCATGCTCCGTATTGTTTTCAGCCGCCTCGGCGATCCCCATGTCGGCTCGCCGCAAGCGTTCTCGTTCAACGTGGCATCCATCTCGGGCGCAGGTGCGGTCACGTTTGAGAAGGCCGGCGTCACGACCAAGGAACGGCGCGAGTTCAGTATCACGGGCGGTATGTGCCCGACGTGCGAAGGTCGTGGCACCGTCAACGACATCGATCTGACACAGCTCTACGACGACAGCAAGTCACTCGCCGAAGGTGCCCTCACCATCCCGAACTACACCGCCGATGGCTGGATGGTGCGCATCTTCACCGAGTCAGGCTTCCTCGACCCCGACAAGCCCATCAAGAACTACACGAAGGCTGAGCTGCACGACTTTCTTTACAAAGAGCCGGTCAAGGTCAAGATGCAGTCGATCAACATGACCTACGAGGGATTGATCCCCAAGATTCAGAAGTCGATGCTGACGAAAGACCGTGAGGCGATGCAGCCCCACATCCGTGCGTTCGTCGATCGGGCCGTCACATTCACGGCCTGCGCCGATTGCGGGGGCACTCGACTCAACGAGGGTGCCCGAGCATCCAGAATCGCGGGAATCAGCATCGCGGATGCCTGTGCCATGCAAATCAGCGACCTCGCCGCGTGGGTGCGCGGCCTGAATGAACCATCCGTCGCCCCGCTGCTCGAAGCGCTGCAGCAGACCCTCGATTCGTTCGTGGAAATTGGCCTCGGCTACCTCTCTCTCGATCGTCCAGCAGGCAGCCTCTCGGGTGGTGAAGCCCAGCGCACCAAGATGATCCGCCACCTCAGTTCTTCGCTGACCGACATCACTTACGTTTTTGATGAGCCGACCATCGGCCTCCACCCGCACGATATTCAACGGATGAACGAGCTCCTGTTTCGCCTGCGCGACAAGGGCAACACGGTACTCGTCGTCGAGCACAAGCCCGAGACGATTTCGATTGCCGACCACATTGTCGACCTCGGTCCTGGGGCAGGCACCGACGGTGGCAAGATTTGTTTCGAGGGCAGCTTCGATGAACTTCGTCAGAGCGACACCGTCACTGGCCACCACATCGACGATAGGGTCTCGGTCAAAGACACGGTGCGCTCCCCTACCGGCGTCATGGAAATTCGCGGCGCGGACACCCACAACCTCAAGAACGTGGATGTCGACATCCCGCTCGGCACCCTCGTCGTGATTACAGGAGTCGCCGGTTCGGGCAAGAGCTCGCTCATCCTTGGTTCAGTCGTTCCCCGCGACGGCGTCGTGTCGGTCGATCAAGCTGCCATAAAAGGATCGCGGCGCAGCAATCCGGCAACGTACACCGGACTCCTCGAGCCGATTCGCAAAGCGTTCGCCAAAGCGAATGGGGTCAAGCCAGCCCTTTTCAGCGCTAACTCTGAAGGCGCCTGTCCCAACTGCAACGGGGCAGGCGTCATTTATACCGACCTCGGCGTGATGGCGACCGTCGCCACTACCTGCGAGGTTTGTGAGGGCAAACGCTTCCTCGCCTCCGTGCTTGAATACACGCTCGGTGGGCGCAACATCAGTGAGGTGCTCGGGATGTCCGTGTCCGAAGCCGAGGCCTTCTTCGGTGAAGGTGACGCACGCATGCCCGCAGCTCACGCCATCCTCGATCGGCTCGTCGATGTGGGCCTCGGCTACTTGCGTCTTGGCCAGCCGCTACCCACACTTTCGGGCGGTGAGCGGCAACGGCTCAAGCTCGCCACCCAAATGGCAGACAAGGGCGACGTTTATGTTCTGGATGAACCAACCACGGGCCTGCACTTGGCCGATGTCGAGAGACTCCTCGCCCTACTCGACCGTCTCGTCGATTCGGGAAAATCCGTGATCGTCGTTGAGCACCATCAGGCGGTGATGGCCCATGCGGACTGGATAATTGACCTCGGCCCAGGCGCTGGGCACGAGGGCGGTTCGATTGTCTTTGAGGGAACTCCGGCCGATCTCGTCGCGGCACGCTCGACCCTCACCTCGCAGCACTTAGCCGCTTACGTAGCTCAGCGCACCTAACGCCAACCACTCACAGCCGCTACCAGCTACCAGCTATAGATTCGGGGAATGATCGCGTGTCGCGCGGATTGATCCGGCCCGGGAAACACAACCATCACTGCTAAGTGATCGGGGTCACGCCCTTCAACAACCTCGAAATCGTCGAGACGCTCTCGGCGCACATGGCGAGACTGGCGCCTCAGGGCGTTTTCGGACCGTTGCAGTTCCTCAAGGCTGTCTGCGCTCCAGATCAGGTACTGCAGACCGACAGAACCCGACACTCGACTGGGCTGTGCATGCTTACCGCGGAGGTAAAGCTCGTAGCCTTCGCCGCCTACGAGCAGCGCGGCAGATTCATCCCGAACAGAGCACTTAAGCCCGAGAAGGTCGGAATAAAAGGCGATCGATCTATCAAGATCGGATACGAACATGACTGGGGATGAGAGACGCACAACAACTCCTCGCTAAGAGAATGTCAGCCCGCACCAGCGAGCGAGCTAACCCTGACGCCTACTTTGCACGTCAGTTCCCTGTTGGACGTCAACGCTACGCTTACCCGCAGCCCGTTCGGCAAATCTTCACTGTTTATTCAGGAAGGCCCCGGGCTTTTATCTGGTTCCATTACCCGCACGATGCAAGAAGCGCCTAGCCTGAAACAAAGCCGACCCAGTGGGAGCCATTGTGACTTTCTTCGAATCCATCGCCACAGTCTTCCGCAAGTATGCGGATTTCACCGGCGTCGCCAGTCGCTCTGAGTACTGGTGGTTCGCCCTCTTCTCCTTCATCACTACAGCGATCGCTGCAGCACTTGACCCCACCACGGGAGACAATGTAGCCGCGATTGGACTCTCAGTCGGGCTCAGCAGCGCCTGGTCTCTTGCCCTCCTCCTCCCGCAACTGGCGGTTACCGTGCGAAGACTGCGTGACACCGGTCGCAACTGGACCAACATCTTCTGGGTACTCGTGCCCATCGCAGGCCTCATCGTGCTGATCGTTTTCTTGACCCAGCCGAGCGCTCCCGGGACGTCTCGGGAACACGTATAGGCGCTTCATAGCATTCGTCGCCACGACGACTCTCATCACGACTGGAGATCATCTGCTAACAGCCTCCTACATCTCTAAGCCGGTTGTCGCGGTTTCAGCGGTAGCCTCAAATGGAATGGGTTACTTTGCACGCACCGTTCACGATGACGCTCGTGACATAGTTGCGCGAGTACTCGAGTTCAATCTACTGAACCAAAATCCACCTCCCCGGTAAGAAAGAGCGCCAGATGGACGGCACAACCCGCGAGGCCCAAATCAGTGCCGCGTTCGTCACCGTTGCGGAAACACTCTCCGCCGACCACGACATGGTGGATGTACTGCACACCTTTGTTGAACGGTGCGCCGAGATCGTGTGTATGGATGCCGGCGGACTCGTACTGGTCGATGACACTGGTGAGCTCCAACTCATGACATCGACGAACGAAGCCGCAATGATGCTGGAAAGTATTCAACTCGAGGATGGGGCAGGGCCATGCATCGACTGTTTCCAGAGCGGAAATGCAGTAGCGATTGATGACATTTCGGCGTCAGTTGCTTGGCCAGTGTTCTCTTCTACCGCCGTTGGGCTGGGGTTCAACTCGCTCCTATCGATCCCGATGAAGGTCCAGGGCAGGGTGCTCGGTACGATGAACCTCTTTAGGGCCGCGAGCGAAGCCGTTAGCTCACGGGATGCCGCGGTGGCTCAAGCCCTCGCTGATGTCGCGACGATCGGGATCACCCACGAGCGCGCGCTCCACGAGGCGCACGTTGTCGAAGAACAATTACACAATGCCCTGACGAGCAGGATCGCCATAGAACAGGCGAAGGGCATCGTTGCGAACGGCTTATCGCTCAGTATGGACGATGCGTTCGGAATACTGCGCCAGTACGCCCGTGATCGCAACCTCACAATTCGGGCAACATCAGAATTGGTGAGTCGACGGGAGGTCACGGTGCAGCACATTGTTGCAGCTGGGACCAAGCAAAAATCGTCAAAACTTATCCACAATTAGGCGGCAAACGCTGGTGTACTCTTGAGGTAGTTGCTCCAGACCTTGGCAACGGAATTTGTTCCGTTTCGATCAAGGATGGCAATGCCCAAGTCAGGTACAGGCTTCACCGTCGGGGTTCTTTCCGAAAACAGTTCGCGCGAGCATCGCGTCAGTCTCGACCCGAGCGCTACTAAACACCTTGTCCAGACTGGATTTGCTGTTGTCGTCGAAGAGGGATGCGGATTAGGTGCGAGCTTCACTGATGCGAGCTATTTAGCCGCCGGAGCCAGAATCGCGACGTCCGTCGAGGTCATCGCCAGTTGCGATGCACTCGCCTCCCTCTCCCTCCCTCCTACTAGAGTCACCGACGGTCTTACCGCGGGCAGCGCGGTGATTGGTCTGCTCGACCCGCTAAATAACCTCAGCAGAGTCAAAGCATTGGCTGCCCAAGGGCTCACCCTCGTGGCACTCGAATTGCTCCCCCGAACCCTCAGCCGTGTCCAATCAATGGATGCTCTCAGCTCCCAATCGAGCGCGGCAGGCTACCGCGCGGCAATAGTGGCCGCGGAAAAATTTGGCCGCTACCTCCCCATGATGATTACGGCATCCGGAACCGCAACGCCCGCGAAGGCAATCGTTATTGGCACGGGTGTCGCGGGGCTGCAAGCAATAGCTACAACGAAGCGACTTGGTGCTGTTGTAACGGGGTACGACGTAAGAGAAGCATCCCGCACCGAAGTTGAGTCGCTTGGCGCCAAGTTCTTGACGTCGTCCGTTGCGGCTGGTGCTGGTGAAGGCGGCTATGCCCGGGCAATGACTACTGACGAGCAGGCGACCCAGCAACAAGAACTCGCAGACGCCCTTGTCGGTTTCGACATCATCATCACGACCGCGAAGGTGCCAGGACGCACTCCCCCGCTGCTCGTCTCGGAAGATACTCTCGCGGAACTGAAACCCGGAACCGTCTGCGTCGATCTCGGGGCGAGCGACAAAGGCGGAAACGTCTTTGGCTCGATCGATGGTGAAACGCTCACGACCGCGAACGGTGTCGTAATAGTCGGCGGGGGCAACCTTCCCGCCGATCTCCCCTCCTCATCCTCCCTAATGTTTGGCCGAAATGTCGCGGCGGTCATCGAGACAATCGCCCCTGCGGGTGTAATCACGATCGATCCAGCCGACGAGGTCCACAAAGCGATCGTCGTTTGTCATGCAGGAGATGTCACGAATACCGCGGTGCGCACCGTCCTCGATAGCGACCCCCTCACTCCAGCCGACCCTTCGAAAGCACAGGCCAAGTAATGGAAACCCTGTACAGCAACCTCGCTATTTTCGTTCTCGCGCTTCTCGTGGGTGTCGAAGTGATCGGCAAGATCCCTTCGACGCTGCACACCCCCATGATGTCGGGATCCAATGCCATCCACGGAGTCGTCATTGCTGGCGCCGTTGTCACGGCGTCACTCGCCAATTCTCCAACCGGCTACATTCTGACCTTCATTGCGGGTGCCTTCGCTGCCGCAAATGTGTTCGGAGGGTATGCCGTGACCGACCGCATCCTGAAGATGTTTACCCGCCCGACACCGCACAAGATGGCCGACACCACGAGCGGCAAGGAGGACGCCTCATGACCGGCTTCGAGTTCCTCGTGGGCATTCTCTACCTCCTCTCGGCATCGCTCTTTGTAGTCGGGCTCCACATGATGCGTGCACCAGCAACTGCCCGAAACGGGAATCGCATCTCCGCTATCGGGATGGTCATCGCGGTCTTGGCAACGATTATGCTTTCACTCGTCTCCGACGGTGGTCAATGGATTGCGTGGGTGGCGCTCGCTGCCGGCGTGCTCGTCGGCGCGGTCTTCGGGGTATATCGAGCGCTCACGGTCAAGATGACCGATGTCCCTCAGCTCGTGAGCGTATTCAACGCCGTAGGAGGTAGCGCCGCTGCCGCGATTGCCTTCGCCGCTTTCATCATGGCAACCAGCAACGATCCACTCGACTTAACCGTCTCTATCCCCGTCGTTCTCGACGTACTCATTGGATCGATCACTTTCTCAGGATCGCTTATCGCGGCAGGAAAGCTGCAGGGCATCATCCCCGGCAACCCCGTAACGTTCCCTGGATTCCGTGTTCTTAATGCCACGATGGCTCTTATCGCCCTCGGCGCGAGCGTTGCGGCAGTCATCCTGCCCGATAACACCCTGCTCCTCGTGGTGGTTCTCGTGACCGCGCTCATCCTCGGCATTCTTATGGTGCTGGCTATTGGCGGCGCTGATGCGCCGGTCGTCGTGTCGCTCCTGAATGCACTCACTGGTCTAGCTGTGGCGATGGCTGGCTTCGCAATCAACAATCAGGCGCTCATCATCGCAGGTGCTTTGGTCGGCGCCGCTGGCACCATTCTGACGCTGCAAATGGCTCAAGCGATGAACCGCTCAGTGCTCTCGATCATCGTCGGTGGATTCGGCACCGGCGAGATTACGGCAACGGCAGGACCAGCGGATGAGGAACTCACCAATGTGCGGAGCCTCACTTCGGATGATGTCGCGATTCAACTCGCCTATGCGCAGAGCGTCCTAATCGTTCCCGGCTACGGACTCGCCGCAGCGCAGGCCCAGCACGAAGTCGCCGAGCTCGCTGCGCTGCTGATGGCCCACAACATCGACGTCAAGTACGCCATCCACCCCGTTGCTGGACGAATGCCGGGCCACATGAACGTACTCCTCGCCGAAGCCAATGTGCCTTATGAGCAGATGCTCCAACTCGACGAGGCGAATGCGGCGTTCGATAACTGCGATGTAGCTCTGGTAATCGGAGCCAACGATGTCTGTAATCCGGACGCTCGAACGCCGGGCAATGCTGTCTCAGGGATGCCCATTCTCGACGCCGATCATGCCAAAGCCGTTGTCGTCATCAAGCGATCGATGCGCCCTGGCTACGCGGGCATCACCAACCCGCTGTTCACCGATCCCAAGACGGGAATGCTCTTCGCCGATGCGAAGAAAGCACTTACTGACATCACCGTGGCTGTCAAACAGTACGTCTCCGCCTGAATCCCCTTGAAGCCACTCGGTTTCATTTTCTCAATCATCCACCACTGAAGGAATACAACGATGACCACACGTACAGCCGCAGCCCCACCACTCTCCCGGAACGAGACGGGCACGGTGGTAGAGGCTGGCAATCGAGTCGTTTCGGCTACTGGGCGCCGCGTTCTGGCAGTGTTACGTCTCGCTACCGGGTTCCTTTTCCTGTGGGCGTTCTTCGACAAGACCTTCGGTCTGGGATTCTCGACCCCAGCGGAACGAGCGTGGATCAACGGCGGAGCTCCCAGTCAAGGTTTCTTGACCGGCGATGCCGTTGTCGGCCCCTTAAAACCGGCTTTTGCTGCGATCGCCAGCCCCACCTCCGACATTCTTTTTATGCTCGGAATGCTCGGAATCGGCGTTGCTGTGATGTTGGGAATCGGCCTACGTGTCAGTGCCGTAGCGGGAACCGTCATGATGCTCCTGATGTACCTCGCCGAGTGGCCGTTCGCAGCGAACGCGGGTTCCACTAACCCGCTCGTGGACTACCACATCATTTATGCACTCGCACTAATCACCATCGCTGCGCTGTCGGCAGGAGACACCTGGGGTGTTGGCCTGGCGTGGAAGCGACTCAGCATTGTGCAGAAGATGCCATGGCTGGTCTAGCGATTCTCCCCTAGTTCCCTAGTTCCCTAGTGCCAACCGTTGACCACTGAGTAGATAGAAGAAGACTATGAAGGCAGCACGTTTCTACGGACGCAAAGACATCCGTATCGAAGATATTCCTGCACCAGAACTTCGCCAAGGGACTGTCGCTATCGACGTCGCGTGGTGCGGCATTTGCGGAACAGACCTTCACGAATACCTCGAAGGGCCCATTTTCATTCCCGCGGCAGGACACCAACACCCGCTCACTCACGAGGACGTCCCGGTGACCATGGGCCATGAGTTCTCGGGAACGATCACCGCTCTCGGTGAAGGAGTTACTGACCTCACCGTCGGCGAAAACGTTGTCGTCGAACCGTACTTTGTGTGCGGTGAGTGCGCACCTTGCCGTGCAGGCAACTACAACCTCTGCACAAAAATGGGTTTCATCGGCCTCGCTGGCGGAGGCGGAGGACTCAGCGAAAAAGTCGTCATTGAGCGTCGCTGGGTTCACCCGATCGGCGACATCCCGCTCGATCAGGCCCCCCTCATTGAACCCCTCGCCGTTGGCCATCACGCGTTCGTGCGCAGTGGTGCGAAAGCCGGCGATGTTGCATTCATCGGTGGCGGCGGCCCCATCGGTCTTCTGCTCGCCGCCGTGCTCTCAGCAGAGGGAATCACGGTAATTTTGTCCGAGCCCGGAACAGCACGGCGCGAAATGGCGTTGTCCACCGGAGTGGCCAAGCACGTGATCGACCCCAGCGTCGAGGATGCTGTGGCTAAAGTCATGGAGCTGACTAACGGAGTCGGTGCCGATGTCGCCTTCGAGTGCTCAAGTATCAATGCAGTGCTCGATCAACTCTTTGACGCGGTGAAGCCCACTGGTGTTATCGTCAACGTCTCCATTTGGGGTCATCCTGCACAACTCGATATGCAAAAGCTCGTCCTCAAGGAAATTGATCTGCGCGGGACGATTGCCTACGCGCACGATCACCCCGCAACAATCAAACTTGTTCAGGACGGCAAGGTCGACCTCGCACCGTTCATCACGGGTCGGATACCTCTCGACAAACTCATCGATGAGGGATTCATGACGCTCATTGATCACAAGGAGACTGCCGTCAAGATCATCGTTCGGCCGGAGGTCGGCAATGTCTCATGACATGAGTGAAGCAGGCTGGTCGCCGCAAGGACCTGTAGTCGAGCTTTCCGATCAGGCAAGCCTCGGTCTGCTCGCCAGTAAAAGCTTCGGGCATCTTGCCCTCAGCAATGAGGGGCGCCCAGATATCTTCCCGGTCAACTATTACTGCGACAAAAAAACAATCCTGTTCCGCACCGCATCGGGTTCGAAGCTTCACGAGCTCACCGAGAACATTCACGTTGCCTTCGAAGTCGACCAAACGACTCCGAATGACGTGTGGAGTGTTGTTGTTCGAGGATTAGCAACAGTGCTCGATGACGCGTCGCAGGTGACAGCTCAGGCTCTCAAGACGCTGCCGGATTGGGTTCCAGTGGAGTCCTTCGTCTATATCCTGATCGAGCCAGAATCTATCCGCGGTCGCCTCTTTGAAGGCCGCCTGCCCATTGGACACAGTTAGTGTCAATAGAGTTGTTTTGTGGGTCGGCGGGAATCTGTTCCGGCCGACCCGCCAACTGTTCATTTTGGTCCGAGTGGCACTGCCACACGAGACGCGCACCGAACCGCGACTCGTTAGGCTTGACCAATGAACGCGTGCCCCTGCCAGTCGGCAGAAACCTACGAGGACTGCTGCGCTCGGTTCCACCGCGGCGACGCACTGGCTCCGACCGCTGAACGGCTTATGCGTTCGCGCTACAGTGCCTATGTCCTTGGCGAGACCGAATACTTGTTGAAGTCGTGGCATCCGTCTACTCGGCCGACGAGTCTTGAGGTCGATCCAGATGTGCGCTGGTACCGTCTGGATATTGTTGCCCGCACAGGTGGCAGCATGTTTGATGCTCGTGGCACTGTGGAATTTCGCGCGCACTACCGCAGCGACGGTGTTGCCGATCAACAACATGAGAACAGTATGTTCGTGCGGGAGAACGGCGCCTGGCTCTACGTCAACGCGGTCTAAGCATGCAACGCTCAACGAAAGGCTGAGGAGAACCGGTGAACTACATACTCTCAATTGACCAGGGAACCACGAGCACCCGGGCGATCATCTTCGATCACGATGGCACGCCGGTCACCTCTGGTCAGCTCGAACACAAACAGATCTTTCCGAAAGCTGGATGGGTCGAGCACGACCCCATCGAGATTTGGAACAATACTCGCGAAGTCATCGGCCAAGCACTTTCCAAAGCAAATGTGACCCGCCACAGCATCGCAGCCGTAGGCATCACCAATCAGCGGGAAACCGCCATCATCTGGGACCGTGCAACCGGCAAGCCCGTCTACAACGCAATCGTCTGGCAAGATACCCGCACGCAAACCATCATCGACCGCATCGCTGCTGGCGATACCGACAGGTTCAAGAAACTCACCGGGCTGCCTCTCGCAACCTACTTTTCGGCATCCAAAATTGTGTGGATGCTCGACAACGTCGATGGAGTACGCGAGCGTGCCGAGGCCGGCGAGCTCGCTTTCGGAACCCCAGACACGTGGGTGCTGTGGAATCTCACCGGAGGCCCAGACGGTGGGGTTCACGCCACGGATGTTACGAACGCCAGCCGAACGTTACTCATGGACCTCGAAACTCTCTCGTGGAGCGCCGAAATACTTGCAGAACTCAACATTCCCGCATCACTGATGCCCGATATTCGTAGTTCTTCCGAGGTTTACGGCACCGTTTCAACTTCTAGCCTGCTGCGCGAAGTGCCCGTCGCGGGAATACTCGGCGACCAGCAAGCTGCCACGTTCGGACAGGCCGCTTTTGACGCTGGCGAGTCCAAAAACACCTACGGCACCGGAAACTTTCTCCTCACCAACACCGGAACTGACATCGTGCACTCCGCGAACGGACTCATCACGACCCTGGCCTATCAACTCGGGGATGAGTCCCCTCGCTACGCCATTGAGGGCTCGATAGCAGTGACAGGGTCACTCGTTCAATGGTTGCGTGACAATCTCGGAATCATCGCTCGTTCAGAAGACGTCGAAGCGCTCGCGGCATCCGTCGACGACAACGGTGGTGTCTACTTTGTTCCCGCGTTTTCGGGCCTCTTTGCCCCACATTGGCGACCGGATGCTCGCGGTGCGATCCTCGGGCTCACGCGCTTCGCCAACAAGGGCCATATTGCGCGTGCAGCACTGGAGGCCACCGCGTTCCAGACCAGTGACGTCGTCGATGCGGCAAACTCGGATGCCGAAGTCGCAATGACTGAGCTTCGGGTTGACGGCGGGATGGTCGCAAATTCTGCTCTCATGCAGTTTCAGGCGGACATCCTCAACATGCCCGTCATACGGCCAGTGGTGGCAGAAACTACGGCACTGGGTGCGGCCTATGCTGCCGGACTAGCGGTCGAATATTGGAGCGGGCTCGACGAGTTACGTGACAAGTGGAGCGAGGGTGAACGTTGGGAACCGCAGATGGCGGATGACGAGCGCCAGCGTCTCTTGCGCAATTGGAAGAAAGCAATCTCCAAGACCCTCGATTGGGTCGACGAAGACACCGACTAGCTCCCCTTAGCGGTTGGTCGCCGCGACCCATTCGTCGAGTTTCGCACTCGCTCGCCCAGAGTCCACGAGATCTTCTGCGCGGTCGAATTGCTCTTTCAACCGTGCAAGAAGGGGCCGCTGGCTCTGTTCTGGTTCTTGAGCGAGCGTGAATGACGCAAGCCCTGCGGCCGCGTTGAGCAGTACGACATCACGAGCTGGCGACTTCTCCCCCGCCAAGACTGAGCGAATAACGTTCGCATTGTGCTCGGGGCTTTCGCCAAGAAGAGCCTCGATGGGTGCGCGCGGGATGCCGAGCTCAAGCGGATCAAGATCATGTTCGGTCACGAAGCCTCGCGACACTTCCCAGACGTGGCTGTGGCCAGTCGTTGTGAGTTTGTCTATGCCGTCATCCCCGCGGTAGACGAGCGCGGTAGCGCCGCGAGTTTGGAAGACACCGACGAGGAGACTGACGCGTTCGCGGCTTCCGACGCCGACGGCAGACGCTTGCGGGCGGGCGGGATTGCACAGTGGGCCCAAAATGTTAAACAGAGTGGGGATGGCAAGTTCGCGACGTGTCGGTCCGGCGTGGGCAAACCCGGGGTGAAACAGCGCCGCATAAACAAACGTGATCCCCACTTCGCGCAAAACTTCGGCAACCCGTTCTGGGGTGAGGTCAAGGTTCAGGCCCAAAGCACTCAGAACATCGGATGCTCCGCTCTTGCTGCTCGCCGCGCGGTTCCCGTGCTTAATGACGGGGACATCTCCGGCTGCCGCAATGATCGATGCCACCGACGAGATGTTGAGAACCGCTCCATAGGGATCTCCGCCGGTGCCGACAATATCGAGGGCCATGGGGTCGACAGGGAGTGGAAGAGCGCTAGCGAGGGCGGCATCCCGGAATCCTACGATCTCATCGACAGTCTCGCCTTTGATCCGGAGGGCAATCAGCATCGCGGCCAACTGTGCCGAAGTAGCTTCGCCGTTCATCACAGACTTCATTGCCCACTCGGCTTGGCTGATCGATAAATCGTTTCCCGAGACGAGAGAACTAAGGATTTCGGGCCAAGTTGGGGTAGATGCCATAAAGGAAATCCTACCGATGCTGTGCGACTGGCCGCGGATTGAAAAACGAACCCTGAGATATCAGCCATAATAGGTAGGTGACCACAGCTGCCCTCAATCGCTCGCTCGGAGCCCAGTCTGTCCAACGACCGAACACTGTTGCGGTCGGTACCATCGTCTGGCTCGGAAGCGAGGTGATGTTCTTCGCTGGCCTCTTCGCCATTTACTTCACTTTGAAGTCCACTTCGCCTGGATTGTGGGCGGAACAGGCTGAGAAGCTCAACGTACCGTTTGCCACCACGATCACGATCGTTCTTGTGCTTTCGTCGGTGACCTGCCAGTTTGGCGTGTTTGCTGCGGAGCGCATGCAACTGCACCGCACCGGCAAGCTCTTCGATGTGCGCAAGTGGGGCATGACTGAGTGGTTCTTCCTCACGTACGCCATGGGCGCTGTGTTCGTCACCGGTCAGGTCTTCGAATACGCAACGCTCGTCTCTGAGCACGTCAGCTTGTCAAGCGACTCCTACGGCTCGGCCTTCTACATCACCACCGGATTCCACGGGCTCCACGTAACTGGCGGCCTCATCGCCTTCCTGCTCGTTCTTGGGCGCGGATTCGCAGTAAAGACCTTCGGCCACAAAGAAGCAACGACCGCGATCGTTGTTTCGTACTACTGGCACTTCGTCGACGTAGTCTGGATCGGCCTCTTCCTCATCATCTACGTGCTCAAATGAGAAACGGAAATAAAGTAATGGCCACATCGGCAGTCCGAGCGTCTCGCAGGTCACGACCTGCTGGTCGACGTCACCCTCTTGCGACCGTAGCGCTGCTCCTCGTCGCTCTCGTCGGAACTGGTGGCGCTTACGCGCTCTTCACTTCGAGCGCGACTGCAGAGACCAGTGCCTCGGCTGAATCGCTGGTCGAAGAAGGCGGAAAGCTATTCGCAGCAAACTGCGCAACGTGCCACGGGCTTGACCTTGAAGGCACTACTCAGGGGCCCACCCTGATTGGGGTTGGCGCTGCAGCCACTGACTTCCAGGTGGGAACCGGCCGTATGCCGCTCGCCGTTACCGGTCCTCAGGCGGAGAAGAAGCCTGTCCAGTTCACCGAAGAGCAAATTCTCGCGTTGTCAGTGTTCGTAGCATCGCAGGGCCCCGGCCCCGCCATCCCCGCCGACATGTACCTCACAGGCGAAGGCTACGACGTTTCCAACGGTGCCGAACTGTTCCGCATCAACTGCGCGATGTGCCACAACGTTGCTGGTGCCGGTGGAGCACTCACCGAGGGCAAGTTTGCCCCGTCCCTAGCTGGTGTAACACCGAAGCACGCCTACGAAGCAATGCTCACCGGCCCGCAAAACATGCCCGTGTTCAACGACACCAACCTCTCCCCTGAGGAAAAAGCAGACATCATCACGTACCTGAAGTACCTCGATGAGACTCCTTCGGTTGGCGGCTTCACGCTCGGTTCACTCGGCCCTGTTTCCGAGGGTCTGTTCATTTGGATCTTTGGCCTTGGCGCGATCGTGGCAATCACGGTCTGGCTCACGGCTAAGTCAAACTAGTTAGCGACCGCTTCACAGCGGACGGTTGAAGGGATAAGAATGGCAGACGACCACGGCGATACCGCCGGCAGCATGGCTGCGGGTAAGGACGTCGCGCAGCACAGCGCTACTGCACACGATGCAGGCACCGCTGTCGTCGCAACCGACGAAGTACCCAACCCGGGGTTCCCTCCGTACCGCCCGCGGGTGACGGATCTTGACCCCAAGGTTGACAAGCAGCAAGAGCGTCGAGTCTCAGCGCTATTTTTCCTTTCCATCATTGGTAGCGTTCTCGCTGTAGCGGCGTACATTGCGTTCCCTATCGAGCCCGGCAATATGGACTCGGTTCGCAACAACACGATGTTCCTCGGACTCGGAATAACTCTCGGACTCCTTGGCATCGGCGTCGGTGCCGTTCACTGGGCCAAAGCGCTCATGGAGGGGCACGACCTCGTTGAGCAGCGTCACAGCACTCGAGGTAGCGAAGAAACTCGCGCCAAGGCCGTCGAAGTCTTCACCCTGGGCAACAAGGAATCAGGCTTCGGCCGTCGCACCTTGCTGCGCAACACCCTCATCGGCGCTCTTGTCGTTACGCCGCTGCCTGCAATCGCGCTGTTCCGTGACCTGGCACCCGCGGATGATCCGGTGAAGCTCCTCAAGCACACCTTCTGGGAAGAGGGAATGCGGCTAACGCGCGACCCCAGTGGCACCCCGATCAAGGCTTCCGACCTCACGATTGGTTCAGCGTTTCAGGTCATCCCTGAGGGAATTAACGACTCTGAACACCGCATTGAGGAAAAAGCAAAAGCCGCCGTACTACTGGTGCGCCTCAAGCCAGAAGATCTCGAAGTCTCCGAGGGTCGCGAAGACTGGAACTACGACGGAATCGTCGCTTACTCCAAGATTTGCACCCATGTCGGATGCCCGGTCGCGCTCTATGAGCAGCAGACCCACCATTTGCTATGCCCCTGCCACCAGTCGCAGTTCGACATCAAGCGCGAAGCAGCAGTTATCTTCGGGCCAGCAAAACGTCCACTTCCGCAATTGCCGATCACGGTCGACTCCGAGGGCTACCTCATCGCACAGAGCGACTTCCGTGAACCCATCGGACCAAGCTTCTGGGAGCGCAAGCTATGACAACCACACCCACCCAGGACGCACAGTCAAAGTCGCGCGGACAGCGCTTCACTTCAGCTGCCGCGAACTACATTGATGAACGCACGAGCATCTCGGGCCTCGTCAAAGAGGTCGGTCGCAAGATCTTCCCCGACCACTGGTCGTTCATGCTCGGCGAGGTCGCTCTCTACAGCTTCATCGTCATTCTGCTCTCAGGCACATTCCTGACGTTCTTCTTCGAAGCGTCCATGGTTGAAGTTCACTACGAGGGTTCCTACGCACCGCTCAAGGGAATCCAGATGTCTGCCGCGATGGCATCGACTCTCGATATTTCATTCGATATCCGCGGTGGACTGCTCATGCGCCAGGTGCACCACTGGGCAGCGCTGCTGTTCGTGGCTGCTATCGGACTGCACATGCTCCGGGTGTACTTCACCGGCGCGTTCCGCAAGCCGCGTGAGATTAACTGGTTCATTGGCTTCGTGCTCTTCATCCTCGCGATGGCTGAGGGCTTCACCGGCTACTCGCTCCCCGACGATCTACTCTCCGGCAACGGACTTCGCATCATTGATGGAATGGTGAAGGGAATCCCGGTTATTGGTACCTGGATTTCGTATCTGCTCTTCGGTGGGGAATTCCCCGGTGTAGATATCGTGAGCCGCCTGTACATCCTGCACATCATGCTGCTGCCGGCGATCATTATTGCTGCCCTCGGCGTCCACATGCTGTTGCTCGTGATCAACAAGCACACGCAGTTTGCTGGTCCGGGCCGCACCAACGACAACGTCGTCGGTTCGCCCGTAATGCCCGGTTTCGCGGCGAAAGCCGGTGGATTCTTCTTCATCGTCTTCGGTGTCATCACCTTGATCGCGTCGACGTTCTCGATCAACCCGGTGTGGGTCTATGGACCCTACGACCCCTCCCCCGTCTCTGCCGGTACTCAACCCGACTGGTACATCGGATTCGCCGACGGCGCCCTCCGGCTTATTCCACCAGGGTGGGAGACTGAGTGGTTCGGATTCACGTGGTCGTTCAACATCATTGTGCCGCTCGTCGCCCTCGGACTGTTCATCGCTGTCGTGGCCTTCTACCCCTTCATCGAGGCTTGGGTTACCGGCGACAAGCGCGAGCACCACATCGCTGACCGTCCGCGCAACGCTCCTACCCGCACTGCGATTGGTGCAGCAGGAGTCACGTTCTACGCCGTCCTGTGGGCTGCGGCCAGCTCGGACTTGATAGCAACGCACTTCAAGCTCTCGATCGAGGGCGTTATCCACTCATGTCAGGCTCTGCTCATCTTCGGACCGATCATCGCTTACTTCCTCACGAAGCGAGTTTGCCTTGGTCTGCAGAAGAAGGACCGCGAAATCGCGCTCCACGGCTACGAGTCAGGTCGAATCGTGCGCCTTCCGCACGGTGAATACATTGAGGTCCACGAGCAACTCGACGAGTACGAACGTTGGAAGCTTGTTAACTTCACCGACTACAAGCCGCTGACGATCCGCCCCAATGCTGACGGCAAAATCACTGGTGGCCAGCGCCTCCGTGCCTCAGTTTCGCGGTGGTTCTTCGAAGACCGAATCGCTCCCGTATCTCAGGGTGAGATCGAACAGTCGAAGGACGCGCACCACTAAGCGTTCCTCACACGAACGGTTGTGGGCCTTGTCGGATACTCTCCGTCAAGGCCCACAGTCGTTTAACGCGGCGGTGTAAAACAAGACGGCAAGTGCGGTATTCCACGGTGCCGTTATGAGTCATAGTCAAAGCCACCGTGCTCTGCTGCGCTCTGTGATGCAGCGTGGCGCGTGGTACCGGGGTTCGGTTACTCGGTCGGTCCAGCCCATTCACGAGGTTCGCTCCCCCGACGTTGTGCAGCGCCAGAGCAAATTTGGCCGTGGAGGCTAGCTAGGTCACAGCCGCTACTCGGTCTCTCATTGCGTCCTCGGAGCTGCCTAAACGCCAGTGAAGAGGCGGAGCGCTGCACGGGACGCTTACTTAGAACCACCAAAATAACTACGGGTGGCGAAGCTTTCCCTAGAGGGCAAAAAGCGTTCTAGTCGAAGACTCGCTTGAGGAAGTCAGCGGTCGAGCGGTAGCCGATGCGTTCAAAGAAGTCTGCGGATCCACGGCTCGGAACTGTGAGCTGACGTACTCCGCGTTCCAGGCACACTGCCTCTACAGCTTCAACGAGACGCGTGCCGATGCCGGAACTTTGGACGGTCCCATCGACAACAAGTTCTTGCAGCTGCGCTGAGCTGCCGTTGGTGTGGAGAAGGTGCGCGATAGTTGCGAAGGCATACCCCACGACGCCGACCTCGGGGTGTTCAGCGACAAGCATGAGTGTCGTTGCACCATCGTCGACCGCGTGCGAGAAGCTCGCATCAAATGCGGCACGGTCCGGAGCGTACTCAGTACCTAGCTGCTTCAGTAACTCAAATACTGAGCCCGCATCGGCAGCGGTTGCAGAACGTATCTGCACTGTCTTAGCGTGCGAAGTATCCGCGGTAGTACTCATACGTCCACCCTACGAGGCTTACGATGAGAATTCCGCCACCAATGAACGAGATCCACGCTCCGATTGCGACGCCCAAGAAGACGAGCGAGACGGATGCCGCGAGAACGATTGGCCACCAGCTCCAGGGGCTGAAGTGCCCTTGCTCGGCATCGCCGTCTTCGATGTTGGCATCGAGGCGGTCTTCTGCGAGCTCCCCACCCTGTGCATCATGCACCTTACCTAGGTAGAAGGCTATTAGCGCCCACAGCAGGCCACTGAGGAGCAGTGAGATGGTTCCCACCCATTCAACGCGCTGATGAGCCTGGTCGATGAGCGACCAACCGGTGTACAGCGCGGCCAGGACGAAGAAGAATACGGTGAGAATCCAATAAAGCTTGACGTTAGCCCTCATGAGCTATTTCACCTTCTCATCTGCAAGATCATAAACCGGCGCTTCGGGGGCATCTTTGCCTGGGCCAATGCCCACGGGGATACCAGCTTCAGGGTGGTTCAAGTCGAATGCCGGGGATTCGGAACGAATTCGTGGGATCGACGTGAAGTTGTGCCGTGGTGGCGGGCAGCTTGTCGCCCACTCGAGCGAACGTCCGTAGCCCCACGGGTCATCGACGGTCACGCGCGGCGCCTTGCGAGCGGTGATGTAGACGTTATAGAGGAACGGGATCATCGACACGGCAAGAATGAACGCGCCGATAGTGGAGACCTGGTTCATCCATGTCACGCCATCCTCTTCGAGGTAGGTGCGGTAACGACGCGGCAGGGCGACAACGCCGGCCCAGTGCTGAATGAGGAAGGTCGTGTGGAAGCCGATGAAAAGCAACCAGAAGTGAATCTTTCCGAGACGCTCGTTGAGCATTTTGCCGGTCCACTTGGGCCACCAGAAGTAGAATCCGCTAAACATCGCGAAGACCACAGTTCCGAACACAACGTAGTGGAAGTGTGCAACCACGAAGTAGGTGTCAGAAACGTGGAAGTCGAGCGGGGGGCTAGCAAGAATGACGCCCGTAAGCCCACCGAATGTGAAGGTAACGAGGAACCCGATCGCCCACAACATGGGCGTCTCAAACGTAATTGAGCCTCGCCACATTGTGCCGATCCAGTTGAATATCTTCACGCCAGTCGGCACCGCAATGAGCATGGTCATGAGCGAGAAGAACGGAAGCAATACCGAGCCAGTCACGTACATGTGGTGCGCCCAGACAGTAACCGAGAGCGCAGCAATCGAGATTGTCGCGTAGATCAGGGTCGAATAGCCGAAGATCGGCTTACGGCTGAAGACAGGGAACACCTCGGAGACGATTCCGAAGAACGGAAGCGCGATGATGTAGACCTCAGGGTGGCCGAAGAACCAGAACAGGTGCTGCCACAGAATGACGCCACCGTTCGCGGGGTCATAAATATGTGCGCCGACAACTCGATCCGCTCCGAGACCGAAGAGAGCCGCTGCCAACACAGGGAACGCCATGAGGATGAGCAACGACGTCACAAGGGTGTTCCAGGTGAAAATCGGCATACGGAACATCGTCATGCCAGGAGCACGCATCGTAATGATGGTGGTGATGAAGTTGACCGCACCAAGAATGGTTCCGAAACCGCTCATCGCAAGTCCGAAGACCCACAGGTTGCCACCAATACCAGGAGAGAAGGTCGTGCTTGAGAGCGGAGCGTAAGCGAACCAGCCGAATGATGCCGCACCTTGAGGGGTGAGGAAACCTGCGACGGCGATTAGCGAACCAAAGCTATAGAGCCAGTATGCGAATGCGTTCAGGCGAGGGAATGCTACGTCAGGAGCACCGATCTGAAGCGGCATGATCACGTTTGCGAAGCCGGCGAAAAGCGGCGTCGCGAACATCAAGAGCATGATCGTGCCGTGCATCGTGAAGAGTTGGTTGTACTGCTCACCAGTAGCAACGACTGACAATCCTGGCTCGAAGAGCTGAGCTCGGATGACAAGCGCCATCACGCCGCCAAGAAGGAAGTAGAAGAAAGAGGTGATCAGGTACATGTACCCAATGGTTTTGTGGTCAGTCGAGGTGACCCAGTTCACCAAGACATTGCCCTTATGTTCGACGCTCATGAGCCCTATTCCTCGTCGCTGCTGCCGTTGCCGGGCAAGTTTTGGTTCACGTTGTAATCAAGACCGAGCTGACCTTCATAGCCCGCTTCGCGCTGGCCTTCGATGTAGTCCTTGTACTCGGCGTCAGAGACGACCTTGACGGTGAAGAGCATGAGCGAGTGATATTCGCCACAGAGCTCAGCACATTTGCCCTGATACGTACCTTCCTTAGTCGGAATGAAGTACATGTAGTTGCTCTTGCCGGGGATCATGTCCTTCTTGTACAAGAAGTCGACGACCCAGAATGAGTGAATCACGTCGCGCGATTCAATCTTAATTTCAACCTTTTTATCGACAGGCAAGACCAACTGTGGCAATGAATCCACGTTGATTGTTCCATCGGGATTGAAGTCTGCTTGTACACCGGGGCTGTACACGTTGTCGTCGGTGTAGTTGAAGTCCCAAGCCCAACGCTTGCCGATTACCTCAATCGAAACATCGGGGTTTACCTCGACCTTTTCGATCTCAGCTTGATCGCGAGCGGTGAAGGCAAAGAAGCCGATAACCAGGATCAGGGGCACGATCGTGTAGAAGATCTCGATCGGCATGTTGTAGCGCAGCTGGACAGGAAGTCCGGTCTGTCCGCGACGACGGCGGTAAACCACGGCTGCCCAAATAATGAGCCCCCAGGTAATTACACCGACAACGAGAAGAACAATCCACGAAGTTACCCACAGGCCGATAATGCTGCTCGTGTGGTTGGTGACATCTGGGCCTCCGGGCAAATAACCCTGAAGTTGATCTGGGGTACAACCGGCCAAGACCAGCATCGTAACCAGAGCGATGGGAATCGCTGCCCATCGAATTCGGCGGTTAGAGCGCACCTGTGACCTCTCGAAGAACACGGACTAATACCTTTCCAGTGTATACGGAGCCAGACCCAGTAATGATTACCGGCTCGCCCCGCGCAAGCGAAAAGGTGCACCAAATCGGCGCACCTTCTCAAAAAAATACTGCGAAATTAGTGGAAACTGTCTCCGCAAGCGCAGCTGCCCTCTGCGTTGGGGTTGTCAATAGTGAAACCCTGCTTCTGAATTGTGTCTTCAAAGTCGATGCTGGCACCGTCGAGGTAGGGGACGCTCATCTTGTCAACGACAACCTCTACGCCGTCTCCGAAGTCAACGCTCACGTCGCCGTCGAGAATGCGCTCGTCAAAGTAGAGCTGATAGATGAGTCCAGAGCATCCGCCTGGCTGAACGGCCAAACGCAAACGCAGGTCGTCGCGACCTTCTTGCGACATCAGGCTACGAACCTTGTCGGTGGCGGCCTCGGTCAGCGCGACCCCATGGGCAGCAGTTTCAACAGCGGTTTCAGTCATGACGTAATTCTACGCCCGGCGTTCCAACTTTGCGAGCAGAAGCGCCTCGGTGAGGATCGCGCGTGTGAAAACACCCAAGTGCAGCGACTCATTCGGACTGTGCGCCCTCGATTCCGGATCTTCTACGCCAGTCACCAAGATTTGAGCCTCGGGAAACACCTCTACGAGGTCGGAAATAAAGGGAATTGACCCGCCTATGCCTGTCTGGAGGGGCTCATTGCCCCACGCCTCATGCATCGCGGCCGTTACGACGTCGACGGCCCAACCACTGGTGTCGACCAAAAATGGGCTTCCGCGATCGACATCAGAAATTTCCACGTGTGCGCCGAAAGGAGCGTGTGACTCGAGGTGGCTGCGTAGTGCGACGAACGCGTCATCCGGATCTTGCCCCGGCGCGATTCGCGCGCTCAGCTTGACGGTGACACTCGGAGTCAACGTGTTGGATGCATTCATGACCGTCGGAGCATCGATGCCAGTGATGGTGATCGACGGCTTGTTCCAGAGCCGACCGAGCACGCTTCCAGACCCCAATGATGAAACACCGTCGAGCAACCCTGCTTCATGTCGCAGTTTCTCTTCGCTATATTCCGGCGTCTCTCCGTCGCGAGTGATCAAGCCTTCCACGGCGACCGAACCATCTTCATCGTGCAGGGTCGCAAGCAGTTTGATCGTTGCGAGCATCGCATCCGGTGCCGCTCCCCCAAACATTCCAGAGTGCGACGCATGAGCAAGCGTTGACACCGTCAATTTGAACGTGACGTTTCCGCGCAAGCCAACGGTGAGAGACGGGGTGTTGATATCCCAGTTGTCGGAGTCAGCCACCACGATGACATCGGCGGCAAGCTTGTCGCGGTTCTGGGTGATGAAATTCGCAAAAGAGCGTGAGCCGAATTCTTCTTCGCCCTCAAAGAACACAACCAAGCCGAGCTCGAAGTCAGTTCCTACCGTCTCGACAAAAGCGCGTATTGCCGCAACGTGGGCCATAATTCCGGCTTTGTCATCGGCGGCGCCGCGGCCGTATAAACGATCCCCGCGCACAGTCGGCTCGAATGGGGGCGAATCCCAATCCGCATCCTGGCCGGGGGGCTGCACGTCGTGGTGCGCATATAAAAGAATTGTGGGCTTTCCATTTTTGGCCTTGCGGGTGGCGAGAAGCGCCGGGTGACCGAGAGTGTTTTCATCGATCGGCGCGCGCGCGAGTTCAACGCTGTCGAAGACACCGATACCGTCAATCAAGGCTTGTGCGGCCTCGGCACTGCGCTGAACTTGCGCAGAATCGAAACCGTCCCAGGACACGGAAGGAATTCGCACCAACGATGACAGCTCAGCGATCGTTGCTGGCATAGCGGCGTTAACAGCCTCAGACAGTGAATCGAATTGCGGGTCAGGAGTCATCGACGGAGTCGTCGGCTGCGGCGTGTGAGTCATACGAGTAATCTTAGATCGACACCAACGCAAGGAACCCAGTGGTAAAAGCATCTTCTTCCGAAAGCAACCCAACTCCCGAGACTCCGGCTGACCACGAAAGTGTCGCCGGAAAGGGACGCCCGACCCCCACGCGCAAAGAGCGAGAAGCGGCCAATCTGCGCCCGCTCGTCTCCGATGACCGCAAGGAAGCACGCCGCCAGGCGCGCTCGCAATTGCAGGCAGAGCGCGAACGTGCGCGTGTCGGCATGGCAAATGGTGAAGAAAAGTACCTGCCAATTCGAGACCGCGGACCTCAGAAGCGGTTCGTACGCGACTATGTTGACGCACGCTTTAGCGTTGGTGAGTTGCTGGTTCCCGCGATGTTCGTGGTCATCATCTTGACCCTCTTGCCTCAGCCGGAAGTTCAAGTTTTCGGACTATTCGCGCTGTGGGGATTCTTCATCGTGGCTGCGCTCGACGCGATCCTTCTCGGACTCCGCCTGCGCCGTAAAATCGCCGAGAAGTTCGGCGAATCGCGCGCGGAAAAAGTTCGCTGGTACGCCGCGATGCGCTCACTTCAATTGCGGATCATGCGACTGCCCAAGCCGCAGGTCAAGCGCGGACAGTTCCCGAGCTAACTGTCGAGACCATCGAGCAGGACGTCCGACACTTGTGGTCTGGCGTCACTTGGCGCGATCAGCGCGCAAGAGCGTTGTGAGCCGTCGATTGATTGTTCGCGCCCAGAACGGGCCGCGATAGATAAATCCGGTATAACCCTGAACAAGAGTTGCGCCCTCTCGCAGCCGCTCAGCGACATCCTCAGCGGTCTCAACGCCACCGACGGAGATCACACAGAACTCGGCAGGAACCACGGCGCGAATGATCCGCAACAGTTCAAGTGACCGTGCAGCGACAGGTTTACCTGACACTCCCCCAGCGCCAGCGGCCTCAACGATGTCTGGCGCTGTAGTCAGCCCCTCGCGGGAGAGCGTCGTGTTCGTCGCGATAATGCCGTCAAGCTCCTCAACCGCTAATCGCGCAATTGCTGCAGCTTCGTCATCCGTTACGTCTGGAGCAATCTTGACCAGCACCGGGGTGCGGCCGGCGGCAGACTTTACAGCGGTCAGCAACGGCTTCAGTTTGTCGATTTCTTGCAGGCCGCGGAGCCCTGGAGTGTTTGGCGAACTCACGTTGACGACCAAATAGTCGGCAAGTGGTGCCAATGAGCGCGCACTCGTGAGGTAGTCAGATACAGCGTCCTCGACGGCGACTACTCGCGATTTTCCAATGTTTATGCCGATCACCGGTCGGCCTTCTCGCTGGCGTGCGCGATCAATAACACGAGCTGCCTTAGCGGCCCCAGCATTGTTGAACCCCATGCGGTTAATCACACCGCGGTCCGCGACCAGACGAAAGAGTCGGGGTTTAGGGTTTCCTGGTTGAGGCAGAGCCGTGATCGTGCCGACCTCGACATGACTAAAGCCGAGCTGGCCCAAACCAGAGATGCCAACGCCCGACTTATCGAAGCCCGCAGCGACACCGAAGGGTGAATCAAATGTGAGCCCGAGTGTCTCTACTCGGAGAATTGGATCTGGGATGCGATGAAACAGGCGTCCGATCCCCGTAGCGGAAAGCAGCCGAATCACCGTAAAGGCGAGAGCATGGGCGAACTCAGGGTCGAGCCGTTTGAGAACGGTCCGGAAAAAGAACTCATACATAGACAGTGGTGCTCTCAGCGATAGAAGACAGTGGTCAACAACGGGGCCAAGCTAGGGTGTGGTGCCGTGGTCCAGACGCAGTTGGTTGATGGCATCATCAAAGTCGTCAAGCGAATCGAAAGCTTGGTAGACACTGGCGAAACGTAAATAGGCAACCTCATCGAGGTCTCGCAGCGGCGAAAGAATGGCTAGGCCGATTTCGTTGGCATCGATTTGGGCGGCACCGGTTGCACGAATGGACTCTTCGACCTTCTGCGCAAGAACAGCAAGGTCACCGTCAGTAACCGGTCTACCTTGGCAAGCTTTACGCACACCACTGACGATCTTTTCGCGGCTGAACGACTCGACTACACCGTTTCGCTTGATGACGTTGAGCGATGCGGTTTCGGTTGTCGAAAATCGTCGCCCGCACTCGGGGCACTGTCGACGTCGGCGAATCGAGAGGCCGTCATCGCTGGTGCGAGAATCGACAACCCTGCTATCGGGATGCCTACAAAAAGGGCAATACATAGTGTGTCAAGCGTACCTGTTTAGTGATCCGAGAAACGTGCACTCACAGCGGCACCGTGCGCCGGAAGGTCCTCTGCCGTGCTCAAAGCAACAATGTGCGGCTCGAGAGCACGCAGCGCATCATGGCTATAGCGAATAACCTGTTGCGGGCGCAGGAACGTGTAGGCGCCGAGACCCGACGAGAACCGCGACTGTCCACCGGTAGGGAGCACGTGATTCGATCCCGCCAGATAGTCTCCCAGGCTCACCGGAGACTGTGCACCCAAGAAAATGGCACCGGCGTTATCGATCATGTCGAGAACGGCGCCAGACTCTTCAGTCTGAATTTCTAAATGCTCGGGGCCATAGGCATTGCTGAGCGCAGCGGCAGAGGCCATGTCATTCACCAGAACAATCGCGGACTGCTGGCCATCGAGGGCGATACCGGCGCGCACCGAATGCGACGTTGCGGCTAGCTGCTTCGAGAGCTCGATACGTACAGCATCCGCAAGTTCTTCTGAATCGGTCACCAGAACCGCAGCGGCGAGTTCATCGTGCTCCGCTTGGCTCAATAAGTCAGCCGCGACAAGACGCGGGTTTGCTTCCGAATCAGCAATGATCAAAATTTCGGTCGGACCGGCCTCAGAGTCGATGCCGACGATGCCCCGAACCGCACGCTTTGCTGCAGCTACATAGACATTTCCTGGCCCGGTAATAATGTCTACGGGATCGAGCCCCAAATCCGGGATTCCGTAAGCGAAAGCGCCAATGGCTCCCGCGCCGCCCATTGCGTAAACTTCGTCGACGCCGAGCAAGCCTGCGGCGCCCAGGATGGTTGGATGAACCGCTCCTCCGAAAAGCCGCTGTGGAGGCGACGCCAAGGCAACGGAAGAAACACCGGCCACCTGTGCTGGCACAACATTCATGATGACGCTCGATGGGTAGACCGCTTTACCGCCAGGCACATAAAGCCCGACGCGATTTACGGGTTGCCAGCGCTGAACGATTTCAGCGCCATCCCCCAGCTCGGTCATGATTGCAGGCGGAATTTGAGCCTTGCTTGCAGTGCGAACTCGGTCAATGGCAAGTTCAAGAGCTTCACGCACGGCGGGCTCAAGCGCGCGCATCGCTCGCGTAATCTCATCCGCGTGAATTCGAATACGGTCGGGCCGCACACGATCGAGGCGTTCGGCTTGGTCAAGTAGAGCTTGCTCGCCCCGCTCCCGAACATCGTCAATGAGTTGGACAGCTGCTGCGGAGGCAACAGAAACATCCATCTGAGCACGAGGGATGACACGGGCAAGTTCGGCGCGGCTCAGAGTGGCGGCGCGAAGATCGATTGTATTCAGCGACATGGCCTCCCCATGTTAGTTCGTTCTGTGCTCGGAATTCTTTGAGGCAGATTAGGCTTGGTAAGAAGACATGGATAATTCAGCAGCAGCAGACGGAATCGACGCTTTCAAGAGCGCGTTTAGGCGCCACGCCGCAGGCGTAGCGGTGGTCACCTCAGTCGCCCCCGATGGTCACCCGGTGGGATTCACGGCGACTTCTCTCGCGTCGCTGGCGGCTGTTCCCCCGCTTGCGACATTCAATATGGCGCAGGTATCAAGTTCGTGGCCGGCCATAACGGTGGGAAACCTGGTGGCTATTCATATGCTTGGCCCACGAAGTCGCCATCTTGCCGAGCGTATGGCTGCCGACCATGACCTCCGATTTGAGGGAGATCATTGGCACGCAGATCCCAACGGATTGCCTCTTCTCGATGGTGCAACAGCGATTGCCATTGGTCGCATCGTTGATGTGCATCCAGTGCACAACAACGCAATCGTCGTTGTCGAAATCGATCACGGCATTTTGGGCGACGAAGACGAAGCCTTGTTGTACCACGAGCGCACCTACATGCGCCCCCACGCCCTCGACGACTAGAGCGGTAACTGCCGCCTAACTGCGAGAGGCCATCCGTCGCTCCCCTAGCCCAAGCAGCCAGGGCCGAGGAGCGTCTTGAGCTCACCGTAAAGATCGGCAGAGACCTTCACCCGGTAGGGCACTTCAAAGATTCGCCCAACATCGCCGCGAACCAGTCGCAATCGCACTTCGACATCGCCGGCGTGACGAATGAGTACATCGCCGAGTCCGGCGACCACATCGGTGGTTGCACGCTGTTCATTGATCGACACGACGATGGGTCCAGATCCCAAGCTGGGTCCGAGCTCCGGCGAGAACATACTCACCGCGTGCAAATTCATTCCATCGTCTCGGGCACTGGCGCGCCCCCGGACGACAACAATGGAGTCGTTGACGAGACCTGGTGCAAACTCCTGATAGGTCTTGCCCAAGAACATAACGCTGATTTCGCCACCAAAGTCTTCGACAGTGACAATCCCGTACTGGTTTCCGCTATTGCGCGCTACACGGTGCTGCACGCTAGTGACCAGTCCTGCGATCGAGACGTGCTCGCCGTCGGCAACCACGTCACCCGAGAGGACCTCTGTGATGGTGGCATCTTGGTGCTTCGCAAGCTGCAGCTCAAGGCCAGAGAGCGGATGATCGGAAACGTAGAGACCCAACATCTCGCGCTCGAAAGCCAACTTGTCTCGCTTCGACCACTCTGGTCGCTCGGGCACACCATCGTCTTCCTCATTGAAGTCAAAGATTCCGCCGAAAAGATCGACTTGACCGTTGGCTTCGTTCCGCTTGAGGCTCACGGCTGAATCGCACGCGTCTTCATGAATTTCGAGGAGTCCACGACGGGTTGCTCCGAGAGAGTCAAATGCACCCGATTTGATCAGAGATTCGACGGTGCGCTTGTTAGCGACCTGAATGGAAACCTTGCGCAAATAGTCATGGAATGACTCGAAACGGCCCTTTTCGGTGCGTGCGCGAACAATCTGTTCCACTACTGCGGCACCGACGTTTCGCACAGCACCGAGACCGAAACGGATGTCTCCGGCAACGGCAGTGAAGTTCACCGTCGACTCATTCACATCCGGAGCGAGAACCTTAATTCCCATGCGACGACATTCACTCAGATACATCCCGAGTTTGTCTTTCGAGTCGCCAACGCTCGTGAGCAACGCCGCCATGTACTCCGCAGGATAATTTGCTTTGAGATAGGCGGTCCAATAGCTGAGCACGCCATAGCCGGCACTGTGCGCCTTGTTGAAGGCGTAGTCGGCGAACGGCATGAGCGTTTCCCAGAGCACCTTGACGGCCTCTTTGCTGAAACCGTTCTCGAGCATGCCAGATTCGAACCCGATGAACTGTTTGTCGAGTTCCTCTTTCTTCTTCTTGCCCATCGCGCGACGCAAAACGTCGGCTTGGCCAAGCGTGAAGCCAGCAACCTTTTGAGCAACCGACATCACTTGCTCTTGGTAAACGATCAACCCGAAAGTGGTGCCAAGGATTTCTTTTAGCGGCTCTTCGAGTTCGGGGTGGATCGCATCAATCTCTTCCAAGCCGTTCTTGCGCAACGCGTACTTGGTGTGAGAGTTCATGCCCATGGGGCCCGGCCGATACAAAGCGATAACAGCCGAAATATCTTCGAAGTTCGTAGGTTTGAGCTGCTTGAGGAGCGCACGCATTGGTCCGCCATCCAACTGGAACACGCCCAGTGTGTCGCCGCGCGCAAGCAAGTCGTAGGTCTTCTGGTCGGCATCCAGATCAAGATCTTCGATAACGAGCGGCGAACCGGTATTTGCCCGGATCATCGTGAGCGCGTCTTCGATAACCGTGAGGTTTCGCAGTCCGAGGAAGTCCATCTTGATGAGCCCGAGGCTCTCCAAGGGCGGCTGATCGAACTGGGTGATGATTGCGCCATCGTCTTCACGGCGCATGATGGGAAGCACATCGAGCAAGGGCTCGGCCGAGAGCACGACTCCGGCAGCGTGCACGCCCCACTGGCGTTTCAGTCCCTCGAGTCCGACGGCGGTTTCGAACACTTTTGCTGCTTCGGCGTCAGTATCGACGATTCCGCGGATATCTGCGGCCTCTTTGTACCTTGCCGCATCTTTATTGCGCACGTCATGAAGCGAGATGTCCTTGCCCATGATCGCTGGCGGCATCGCCTTGGTGAGCTTTTCGCCGACCGAATACGGCATGCCGAGCACGCGCGCAGAGTCCTTCAGCGCTTGCTTAGCCTTAATCGTGCCGTAGGTGACGATTTGGGCGACTCGATCGTCACCATATTTGTCGGTGACATAGCGGATAACTTCACCACGTCGCCGATCATCGAAGTCGACGTCCACGTCGGGCATCGATACACGTTCTGGGTTCAAGAACCGCTCGAAGATGAGCCCGTGTGCGAGTGGATCTAACTCGGTAATTCCGACGGCATACGATGCCATAGACCCAGCAGCCGATCCACGACCGGGGCCTACTCGAATGCCCTGAGCTTTCGCCCATTCGATGAAGTCGGCGACCACGAGAAAGTAACCGGGGAAGCCCATCTGCTGAATAACATCAACTTCGTACTTAGCCTGAGCCAGGTGCGCATCAGATGGCGCATTATTGAAGCGCTTATTCATTCCCTTGGCGACTTCTTTTTCGAACCAGGTCGCTTCGGTCTCCCCCTCGGGAACCGGGAACCGTGGCATGAGATCGCGACCCTCAAAGCTGACTTCGCAACGCTCGGCGATCAGAAGAGTGTTGTCGCACGCCTCGGGATGCTCACGAAAGAGTGAACGCATTTCCGCTGCCGATTTGAGATAGAACTCGTTGGAATCAAACTTGAATCGGTTGGGGTCATCGAGAGTGGATGCTGACTGCACGCACAGCAGCGCCGCGTGCGCGGTGGCATCGTGCGCGTGCGTGTAGTGCAGGTCGTTGGTGGCGAGAAGCGGCATGTCGAGCTCTTTGGCGAGCTTGATGAGATCGAGTATCGTTCGACGCTCGATATCGATTCCGTGATCCATGATTTCGGCGAAGAAGTTTTCTTTGCCGAAGATGTCTTGGAATTCCGCAGCAGCTTGCCGTGCCTCGTCATAGAGACCAAGGCGGAGCTTGGTCTGCACTTCTCCACCGACGCAACCGGTGGTCGCGATGATGCCCTTGGAGTACTGACTGAGTAGCTCACGATCCATGCGGGGTTTGAAGTAAAAACCCTCGATCGACGCCTTCGAGGACATGCGGAAGAGGTTGTGCATCCCCTCGTTGTTTTGAGAAAGCAACGTCATGTGGGTATACGCACCGCTACCACCGACGTCATCCCGAGTCTGGTGGCTACCGCCCCAACGCACTCGAGTTTTGTCGCCGCGAGCCGTTCCTGGCGTTATGTAGGCCTCGGTACCGATGATCGGCTTGATGCCGCGGGCAGTCGCCGACTGCCAGAAATCGTAGGCACCAAACATGTTGCCATGATCGGTGATCGCAATCGCCGGCATGCCCTGTTCAACAGCAGCATCAAGGAGGGGGCCCACGCGCGCAGCACCATCGAGCATCGAATACTCGCTGTGAACGTGCAAGTGCACAAACGAGTCGTTATTAGCAGCCACAGACACTCCGAATTCTTTCGAAATCCAGCCTAAGCCAGCACCCCAAACAGACTCTAACTGACGCGCCCTAGTCGGCCCGAAGCACCTCAAGTGCAGCCTGAAGGTCGGCCGGATATGGCGACTCAAACAAGACTTGTTCACCGGTTGCCGGATGCGCGAAACCTAGTTTGTGGGCATGTAACCATTGGCGGTTAAGGCCGAGTCTCGCCGAGATAGTCGGGTCTGCTCCATACATGCTGTCACCAACACATGGGTGACGCTGAGCCGCCATGTGTACCCGGATCTGATGGGTGCGCCCGGTTTCCAAGTGCACCTCGACTAGCGCCGCCGAGGGAAAAGCTTCAAGAGTTTCATAGTGGGTTATGGAGTCTTTTCCTCCAGCCACAACGGCAAACTTCCAGCTTGACCCCGGATGACGGCCAATCGGAGCATCGATTGTGCCCGATAGAGGGTCAGGATGTCCTTGAACGATGGAGTGATACACCTTGGTCACTTCGCGATCGTGGAACGCGCGCTTCAGTTCGGTGTACGCAAGCTCTGATTTTGCCACAACCATGAGTCCGCTTGTTCCCGCGTCGAGGCGGTGCACGACGCCGGCGCGTTCTGCTGCACCAGAGGTTGAAATCCGGTAGCCAGCGCCGGCAAGCGCTCCGAGTACCGTCACACCGGCCCACCCGACTGACGGGTGGGCCGCGATGCCTGCAGGTTTATCGACGACCACGATGTGATCATCGTCATAGACGATGCTCATCGTGTCGAGAACGACGGGCACGATCTGCGGCTCGGTCTTAGAGACCCACGAGATTTCGATCCAGGCGCCAGCGGAGAGTCGATCCGACTTTCCCACTTCAACACCATCGATCGTTACTCCGCCCGATGCGGCAACTTCTGCAGCAAAGGTACGTGAGAAACCAAGGAGCTTGGCTAGGGCTGCGTCGACGCGCTGCCCCGCAAGACCTTCAGGAACCGGCATACTACGGGTTTCCACTACTGCTCCTTGATTTCTTACTGATCTTTATTTCGGATGCTGCACCGCAGTCAGTTTTTCGACACGAGCGCAAACATAGCAAAAGCCGCCAACAGCGGCGGAGCCGAAGCTCTCACCGACTGTTGACGGCTTGTGCGAAATACTAGCTGCCGGAGAATCCGGTGAAGCTTGCCGGAGGCTGCTGTGCCGACTGGGGCGCATCGAAGTCTTCGGGTGACAGGTGACCTGCTGGCTGGGCAACTGGAGCGGCGTCCTGTTGAGTAGAGTCCTGAGCCGGGGCTCCTGCGGAGACGAGACTTGCAGAATCGAGTTCGTGGAGCTGGTCCTCGATGTAGCTCTTCAACTTCTCGCGGTATTCGCGCTCGAAGTTTTGGAGCGACTCGATACGGCTCTCAATTGCTTGACGCTCCTGATCGAGCGAACCAACGATAGCTTCACGCTCCTTTTCGAGGGAGCCGATCTGCTCACGCTGTTTGGCTTCTGCGTCGGCAACGATTTCCGCAGCGGATGCTTTACCTTCGGCGATGAGAGCATCGCGCTTGGCGATACCGTCACGAACGTGCTCTTCGTGCAAACGACGTGCAAGTTGAAGCAAGTTGTTTGTGCTGCTGGCGTCGTCGAGAGCCGATGTGGCTGGCTCTGGGGCCAACGCAGCAGGTTCTGCAACCGATGGAGCGCTTTCTATCGCTGCGGGTGCAGCGGCAGCAACAGGTGCTGGCACAGCAGGAGCACTGCCCGCCGCCTGCTGAAGCTCACTTGAACGGGACTCGGCAGCGGTCAAACGCTGGCGGAGTTCGTCGTTCTCTTGATTAAGTCGGCGCAACTCAACGACAACTTCGTCGAGAAAATCATCGACGTCGTCTTGGTCGTATCCCTCTCGGAATTTTGTTGATTCAAACCGCTTGTTGACTACGTCTTCTGGAGTCAAAGCCATTGCCGCCACCTCTAAAACTTTCTTTCAACGTATACAGAACGTTCAACGTTCGCGTCACATCGTAATGACGAAACCTGATTAGTTGCCGCATGCTCTCCGATAAGAGTACATCGGCACTTGCTAGATCTAAAAGCCCCGCAAAATGGAGGTCAGAATTATGCACGCCAGCATCACGAGCATCCATGACAGATCGAGCGCTCCATTGCCGATGCGAATCATCGGTACGACTTTGCGAACAGCCTTGATCGGAGGATCAGTAATGGTGAACACAAACTCGGAAAGAACGAGGCCGACTCCGCTTGGACGCCACCCTCGCGCAAACACCACGACGAGATCGAGAATGAACCGAGCCCACATCGCAAGCATAAAAAGATTAATGGCGTAGATAGCCACCGTGGCAACAATAGAAACCGGATTCACCCTTCTAGGTTACCGGTCGAAATTGTTGCTGCTGCGCAGAGTGTCTACTGAGCGAAGAATGAGGCGTCGACGTCTGACTCGACCTCGGCCTGCTCGCCGCTGACTGCAACGTGTGCTGGCGAGAGGAGGAAGACTTTGCTCGTTACTCGCTCGATCTTGCCGTAGAGACCCTGTGAGAGTCCGCTAGCGAAGTCAACCAGGCGGCGGGCATCCGGCTCACTCATTTGCGACAGGTTGATGATGACCGGGATGCCTTCGCGGAAGTTCTCAGCGATGAGCTGTGCATCCTTGTACTGGCGCGGGTGCACCGTCAAAATCTCATTCATCTCTGCCTCCGCAGTGCTGGGCGCAGCGCGACGCAACGGGGTAACCGGCGCGCGGTTAGAGCTCGTTGGGGCTGGTGCTGCTGCAACAGGGGCAACCGGCGCGGCTGGTCCCTGCTCGTACTCGTAGTCTTCATCGGCGAGGCCGAGGTAGACCATTGTCTTGCGCAGTGGGTTGGCCATGATAATCCTCCGAATGGTGAAGCTTCTGCTTCGAGATTAACCATGGTCGGGTCGTTTTCCCGTGATTGCCGTGCCAATACGTAGGTGTGTCGCGCCCTCGGAGATTGCTTCTTCAAAATCGCCTGACATTCCCATCGAGAGCGCTCGAGCGGTTGGGTGCTGAGCCCCCAGGCGCTCCGAGAGTGCCCTCAGGGCGGCGAATGCTGGCCTCGGGTCTGCGTCAAGCGGGGCAACCCCCATGAGGCCTCTCAGCTCGATTCCCGCGGCATTTGCCACGCGATCGACGAAACCATCGAGTTCACTGGGAATCACTCCACCGCGGCCCGGATCGTCAGTGAGATTCACTTGCACGAAGACGTCGAGGGGGACGACCGCATCTTCGCTGGCGAGTGCCGTGATGAGGGAATCGCGATCGACAGAATGAATCGCCTGACAGTAGGCGCGAACTTGACGCGCCTTCTTGCTCTGCAACTGGCCGACGAAGCTCCAGCGTGCGTCAAGGTCAGCGAGCTCGGCCACCTTGGGCTGCGCCTCCTGGTGCCGGCTCTCTCCGAAATCGCGAACCCCAAGTGCATGCAACTCTCGCACCATACTCGCGGGATGAAACTTGGTGATGACGATTCGCGTAATCGACGAGAGATCGCGTGATGCAGCGTGTGCGGCATCCGCGATCCGCTCGTCGATTTCTGCGAGTCGAGTGGCTAACGGTGTTTGGTCAGCCATCGTTCCTACTTCAAGAAGTCAGGAACGTCGAGATCGTTGTCGTTCTCAGCGTCGTCGTCAAAACTACGGTCGATCGTGGCCGCGGGGACGACACTCGGCTGCGACTTCCAGTCGGTGTCTTTCTCGGCCGACTTTTCTGCGGCAGAGATGTGCTCCGCTGGCGCTTCAGGAACGACGTAGTTCGTGCGGCGCCCCTCGACAGGCTTAGCCGATGGCTCTCCCCCGTCAAAACCCGCAGCGATAACGGTGACGCGCACTTCATCGCCGAGAGTGTCGTCGATTACGGCACCGAAAATGATGTTCGCTTCTGGATGCACAGCCTCTTGCACGAGGCGTGCCGCATCGTTGATCTCGAAAATTCCGAGGTTCGATCCGCCCTGAATCGACAAAAGCACACCGTGTGCTCCATCGATGCTGGCTTCAAGCAGCGGGGATGCCACTGCAAGCTCAGCCGCTTTTATGGCCCGGTCGGCCCCGCGTGAAGAACCGATTCCCATCAGCGCAGAACCCGCGCCCTGCATCACTGACTTGACGTCAGCGAAGTCCAGGTTAATGAGACCCGGTGTCGTGATGAGGTCGGTGATGCCTTGAACACCGGCAAGGAGTACCTGGTCGGCGGTCGTAAAGGCTTCAAGCATGCTGATGCCACGATCGCTGATCTCGAGGAGACGATCGTTGGGCACGACGATGAGGGTGTCGACCTCGTTTTTGAGGGTTTCAACGCCAATTTCTGCCTGCGACGAACGGCGCTTGCCCTCAAAGCCGAATGGCTTCGTGACGACACCGATAGTGAGTGCGCCGATCGACTTGGCGATTCTTGCAACTACGGGTGCGCCACCGGTTCCGGTTCCGCCACCCTCACCTGCTGTAACGAACACCATGTCGGCGCCAGCAAGCGCTTCTTCGATTTCTTCTGCGTGGTCCTCTGCAGCACGTCGGCCAACCTCTGGATCGGCTCCTGCACCGAGTCCACGAGTCAGTTCGCGACCGACGTCTAGCTTGACGTCGGCGTCGCTCATAAGCAGTGCTTGGGCGTCGGTATTGATCGCAATGAACTCGACGCCTCGCAGGCCGAGCTCGATCATTCGGTTGACGGCGTTAACTCCGCCGCCACCGATGCCGACTACCTTGATGACTGCGAGGTAGTTCTGGTTTGATGTCACGTTCGGCCTCCACTGGAAACTATCAACCTCGACTTGAGGTTTAAAGTTATGCTCAGTATGTATTTCTTTTGTTGAGAATATGCGGACACAGAGCAACAAAGATGCACCGCTTACCGCGTGTCGGAAAGTGTTCGAACAATTAGCAGAAATTGCCGCAAAAGGCCCCGAGAAACCAAGCGAATCTGCGGCCCAGCTGGTGCACGACTCCTAATGAATCCGCGCTGATGGTGACCTCACGCCCACCTCTCGAACGGCTAGCTCGGTCGGAAGATTCCGTTGCTCGGAGCAGAGACGTCGAACTCGCCCGCCCGTCCAGCATCCGTGATCGAAATCAGAGATGCCAAGAGCACGGCCTTCTTAGCTGAATCACCGGCACTCCCCCAGACAACTCGTTGCCCAACACCAGCAAGCACAAAGGACACATCATCTTTCGTCGTTGCCGATGCACTAGTGACTTGCGCCCTCAGATCAGGCGGGAGCGAGAGCAGAACTTCAGTGACGGCAGCAAAGGCCGGACTTGAGGTGTCCGCTCCCCCGGTATCGATGAGGGGAACCCCCTCGATGCGCTCAGCAGATTCCTGAATAGTGATGCCCGCAGGATCAACCATGCGAAAAACGCCGTCAACGCTGATCGAACCGATCGGTTCGCGCTCGACAATATGAACGAGAAGCGTGTCGGGAGGAACAATCTCGGTGACGTAGCTACGAATCAGCGGAAACACTGAAAGCTCTTTAGTGATGGCATCAAAGTCGAGTAGCGCTAGAGGGGTACCCTCTTGCGTCTCGACTGCAGTCTGGATTTCCGCCGGGTCAATACGGTTGGTGCCATCAACCACGACAGTGCGGAGCGCCAGAATCGGCGAGAACACTGCCACCGCGATGAGACCAAGAAGGGTGGCGACTATTCCAGCGACCGAAAGAAGCACAAATTTGCGAGTGCGTGCTCGCCGAGTGAAACGGCGCAGCTCGGCTCGCTCGGCCCTCTTTCGCGCTCGCGCAGCCTGGCGAAGTTGCTTCTTTGCCAGAGCATCCGGACTTGGCTCACGGCCGTGCAGCTTAGGGCGCGGCGCTCGTTCGATTCGAGGAGAGGAAGGCCCTTCTCGGCTGGACGCCTGTGACGCCTGTGACGCCCGTGACGCCCGTGTCGCCTGTGATGGCTTCGTCGCGCCGGCCGCGCCGGTGGGATTGCGAACTTGCGGAGTAGCGCTAGGGGATTTTTTGGGCGTGGCCGCGTTTTCCTTCGACTGTTGCGCCGGAGTTCCCCGTTTGCGCCGCGGTTTTGCGCTCGACGTCGTCGACTCCGGAGAAGGCTTATCGAAACCCTCAGGCCTCTTCACTCGGCACCTGATCTGCCACAGACGGCGTCCGGTCGTCTGACGATCGATGATCGCCTATTGCCGCGACAAGCTGCGGAATAATCCGATAAACGTCACCACAACTGAGAGTCATCACGATGTCTCCCTCAGCGGCCAATTCAGCTACGCGCTCTGCTGCCAATTGCCAATCCGGGACAAAATCAACACGACTCGAATCCGCGAATTTTGACGAAACTAACTCGCCAGTGACACCTGGGATCGGATCTTCGCGAGCCCCGAAAACGTCAAGCACGACGGTATGGTCAGCAAGTCGCTCATAAACTTCGGCAAACTCATTCGCCATGTCGCGCGTGCGGCTGAACAAATGGGGTTGATGAACGGCAATGAGCTTGCCGCTACCCAGCACGCTCCGCGCTCCGCTGAGCGCTGCTTCGACCTCCGTGGGGTGATGGGCGTAGTCGTCGTAGACACTGACGCCATCCACAACAGCATGCAGTTCGAAACGTCGTTGAGTTCCCGCAAACGTAGACACCGCATCAATCGCGGCCCCGAGTTCGAAACCGAGCCCGACAAGCACAGCGATGGCGCCTGTCGCATTCACCGCATTGTGACGACCAGGAACAGACAACTGCACGCGCTCTTCGCGACCGTCGACGACGATAGTGAACGCGATGGGCCCCTCATCGGTCAACGAGTGCATGCGAATGGTGGCGTCGGCCGCTTCACCAAACGTGACGATGTTCTTGTGGGCCAACCGTTGTGTGACCCTGATCGCGCCCACATCATCACTCGACACCACAACAGCCTCGGTCGCACGAGACGCAAATGTCACAAACGCATCATCAAAAGCTTCGTGTGAGCCATAGTGATCCAAGTGATCAGCATCAACGTTAGTAATCAACGCAATCGCCGTTGAGTACAGCAAAAATGAGCCGTCAGATTCGTCGGCTTCCACGACAAAGAGATTGTCTGTTCCCAGACCAGAACTCGCGTCAAGGCCCTGAATAACACCGCCGTTGACAAAGCTGGGGGAAGCGCCAAGTTCGCGAAGACCAGTAATGATCATTCCCGTTGATGTTGTTTTGCCGTGCGCCCCAGCAACAGCAACAAGCCGAGTATCACCAATCAGCCACGCCAAAGCTTGAGAGCGGTGCAATACCGGAATCCCGCGCTCGATAGCCGAAAGGTACTCCGGATTATCTGGCCACAACGCACCCGTGTAGACCAAGGCATCCGCATCGCCCAGATGACGGGCATCGTGGCCAATATGGATCGTCGCGCCCTCCGACCTCAACGCGTCGATATTCGCGTTTGTCGCACGGTCAGATCCGGTAACAGTGATTCCCGCATCCAAAAACAATTGAGCAATACCGCTCATGCCCGCGCCACCAATACCCACAAAGTGGGCAGAGGTCAGTGCACCGGGCAACGGCATGGTCAAATCGGGAAAGATCATGATGTCAATGGTAGATCGCGACCGAGCGCCCGATCGACGAGTTCGAGCATCCGATCAGTTCCATCGAGTGAACCAATGGTCGATGCTCGCGCCGCCATGTCTGCGATGAGAGCCCGCTTGCGCAGCATGGGCACCAATTCACTCGTCACCCAACGATTCGTGAATTGGGAGTCCGCGACCACAACAGCAGCCCCCGCATCTACAGCTGTGCGGGCGTTGGACTTTTGCTCGCCGTTTCCGACCGGGTACGGAACATAGATGGCGGGGATTCCCAGGCCGGTCAATTCCGCGACAGTCGATGTCCCCGCGCGAGCAATTGCCAAGTCGGCCGCGGCCAAAGCCAACTCCATCCGATCGCAATACTTCACGACGACATAGCCAGGAAGTCGCGGATCCTCAACAACGTCCCGGTACTCGCCGGTGATATGGAGAACCTGCCATCCCGCACCCAGTATTCGAGTCACCGAAGCAGCAACAGTGTCGTTGAGACGCTTAGCACCGGACGAACCGCCAGTAACGAGCAGCGTGGCTTTGTGCGGGTCGAGTCCGAAAAAATCATCAGCTTCGGCGCGAGCTGCAAAACGGTTTAGCGACTCAATCTCAGCGCGAAGCGGCATCCCGACCACGACACCGCCCCGGATAGGGGTTCGGTCGAACGCCGTACCCACAAAGGGCGTGAAAAACGAACCGAGGCGGTTGGCCATGCCCGGCCTGCTGTTGGCCTCGTGAATGACAAGCGGAATCTTTGCCTTACGGGCCCCTAAATATGCCGGGGCCGCAACATAACCGCCGAAGCCAACAACGACGTCCACACCGCGCTCGGTTATGAGCTCAGCGACATGATCGATAGTTTCGCGCAGCCGACGGGGAAAATCCAGAGCAGCCCTATTCGGCCGACGCGGGAATGGAAGCTTGTCGATTGTCAGGAGTTCGAAACCGCGCTCAGGGACTAGCCGAGCCTCAAGACCTTCCTCAGTGCCGAGCACGAGAACTTCAGCCTTCGGTTCGCGAACACGAATTCGTTCCGCTACCGCAAGGAGCGGATTCACATGGCCCGCTGTGCCGCCGCCAGCAAGTAAATAGGTGGTCATCGGCGTCCTCGTGCTCGATCGGCTGCGAGCATGCGTGAGCGATCAGCAGCAGTCTGGGTTGGCGGCGTTGGGGCCGGGGTGGTGCGCGGCTCAGGCTTGTTACCTGCTCGAGCAAATGACAGCACGATTCCGATCGCCAGAAGCGTCGCGATCAAGGCTGAGCCACCGGTTGAGATCAGGGGCAACGGGACGCCGAGAACGGGAAGCACTCCCAGCACCACAGCAAAGTTGACGAAGGCCTGACCGACCGTCCACACCATTACTCCGGCGGTAGCAATCCGCACAAAGCTGTCGTTTGTCGAACGAATGATCCTGATGAAAGCAATCGCCAGCACCACAAAAAGAAGGAGAACTACGGTCGCACCGATGAGTCCAAGTTCTTCACCAATAATGGCGAAGATATAGTCATTGTCCGCGTGCGGAAGCCAACCACGTTTAGCAACCGAATTGCCAAGACCGGTGCCAAAAATTCCACCGCCAGCAAGAGCCCAATACGCGTGGTCAATTTGCCAGCATGCATCCTGATAGTCGAGATCAGTGCATCCGTTGAGCCAAACTCCAATGCGCGAGCTTCGGGAACTGCTCGTACCGGCGAAGAGCAGCGCACCCACAGCCACTCCCAAAACGCCAACGGCGAGGAATCGCAGGCGGACCCCGGCAAAGAAGAAGCAGCCGAACACGATGAGCAGCATGATCGATGCTGTTCCCAAGTCGTTGCCGATCAGAACGAAACCGATTGCCGCACCCGCAACCGGCCCCACCGGTAGGAGCACATGACGCCAATCGGTGAGCAGATCCTGCTTCGTTGACAAGACCCAGGCAACCCAAATGATCACAGCAACTTTAACGAATTCCGAGGGTTGCGCCGTAAACGAGCCCAATCGGATCCAGTTCTGGTTTCCGCCATAGCCATAGCCGATACCAGGAACGAAGACGAGGAGCTGAAGTACCCCACCAAACACAAGACCGGGCCACGCCCAGCGTTTCCAAAAGCCAACAGGCGCCCGGGAAGAAATCAGCATGAGTGGCACACCGATGAGGGCAAACATTCCTTGACGCAGGAAGCGACCAAAGAACCCTTCGTCTGCGGTGAAAGACTCCACCGAAGACGAGGACAGAACCATGACTAGCCCGAAAATCACCAGAAAGAGTGTTGTGCCGAGCAGGAGGAAAAAGTTGCTCGACTGCGCGGAAAAAATGCGTTTCACGGGTACGCGAGCGGAGACTGGCGCATCAGAGTCTTTACTGGCGGATGCAGTGATGCCTTCGGATCCCACCGCTGCGCTTGGACGCGCGTAGGCTGCGGCAGCAGCAAGAGTGCGAGCGGCACGCGATGGTGATCCTGCTGCGGGAGTTTTTCGTTGTTGCGACTTCTGCTGGGGCGGAATCGGCGCAGCGCTACTCGGACGCTGGGGGCGCTGCGGGGGCGTCGGTGGTGTCATCGTCGCTCCCTCCTACTCGGTCACGCACAGCAGCGATAAATTGTTCGCCGCGATCGGTATAGCTGATGAATTGATCCATGGATGCCGCTGCCGGCGCCAGGAGGACGGTGTCACCATCGGTCGCGATTCCGTGCGCCATCTCAACGACGCGCGGCATCACGTGTTCAGTGTCAGTCGAGTCAACCTCGAAGACGGGAATCTGGGGCGCGTGTCGCGCGAATGCCGCGAGGATTGCCAGCCTGTCGGTGCCGATGATGATGGCCGCCTTGAGTCGTTTGGCGTGCTGGTTCACAAGCGGGGCGATATCCACGCCCTTGAGTAGTCCCCCGACAATCCACACCACGGACTCAACGGCGGAAAGCGACGCACTTGCCGCGTGCATGTTCGTTGCTTTGGAGTCGTTGATCCACGAGACTCCTCCGCTGATGAGAACAACCTCGTTGCGGTGAGCGTCGACCTGGAAACTAGCAACTCCTGCGCGAAGCGCTTCGATGCTGATACCCGCAGCCCTAGTAAGCGCGCTGGCTGCCAAAATGTTGGCGAGCATGTGAGGTGCCGCTAGGTTCCGTTGACGAAGTTCGTCAAGAGTGAAGAGCTCGACCGCAACATTGTGGCGGTCCTCATGGAACGCGCGTTCTGCGAGAAGATCGCTAACGATGCCGAAGTCGCTTGGCCCTGGGCTATCGAGGCCGAAGCCGATCGCTCGACATCCCTCAATGACGTCAGCTTCCTCCACCATCTCTTGAGTGGCAAGTACGGCACGGTTATAGACCGCGGCGATCTTGGTATTCGAATACACGGTTGCTTTCGCCTGAGCGTAGGCATCCCGTGAGCCGTGCCAATCAAGATGGTCATCGGCGAGGTTGAGACACACGCTTGCCAGTGGTGAGATCGCTCCAACACCGTGTCGTGGCATCCCGTGAAGTTGAAAACTCGAGAGTTCTACAACGAGGAAATCGAATCCGTCGGGATAGCGGATCGCGTCAAGTACCGGAATGCCGATATTTCCGACCGCGCCAGCCCTGAACCCGGCGGTCGACAGGATGTGAGCTGTTAATTGAGCCGTGGTTGTTTTGCCGTTCGTTCCCGTTATGGCGATCCACTCGGCGGGCGTTCCTGTCTTGTCTCGCAGCCGCCACGCAAGTTCGATCTCTGTCCACATGGGCACATCGGCAGTGCGACACCACTCGAGCAGTGGGTGATCAAGCGGATAGCCAGGCGACACGATAACCACGTCTGGCCGGTGCGAGGAGAGAGCTGAGACCTGAGTATGAGGCGATCCTCCGAGCGTGAGTGCTGCGCCAACTACCTTCGCCATTTCGACACGGTTTTCGGATGCCGTGTCTGCGATAACGAGCACGTCGGCTTTCAGTTCGGTGAGGGTATCCGCCGCGGAGAAACCGGTGGCTCCCAGACCGAGTACTGCGACCTTGAGGCCGCTCCATTCTGAGTTCCAGCTGGTGAGAGTTTCGAGATCGCGCACAGCTACTGGTTAATCCATTCGAGGTAGAAGAGGCCGACGCCGGCGGCAACGAAGAGGGCGGCGATTAGCCAGAAGCGCACGACGACCGTGACTTCTGCCCAGCCTTTGAGTTCAAAGTGATGGTGCAGCGGACTCATCAAGAAGATTCGTTTACCACCGGTGATCTTGAAGTACACCCGTTGAAGGATCACTGAACCGGTGACGATAAGGAAGAGGCCTCCGATGAGAACGAGCAGCAACTCGGTGCGACTCATGATGGCGAGCGCGGCAAGCGCACCGCCGAGTCCCAGCGAGCCGGTGTCGCCCATGAATACCTGAGCCGGGGAGGTGTTCCACCAAAGGAATCCGATGAGCGCTCCAGCGATTGCCGCAGCGATGATGGCGAGATCTAGTGGGTCACGAACGTCGTAGCACTTGTAGAGCACTTCGCGGTCGATTCCAATGTTGCTACATGACTGATTATTCTGCCAGAAGCCGATGACAATGTAGGAGGAGATCGCGAAGATTGCTGATCCAGTGGCGAGTCCATCGAGACCATCCGCTACGTTTACTCCGTTAGAAGCGCTCACGATGATGAGAGTCACCCAAATCGCGAACAATATCCCACCGGCGACGACGCCGAACGTCGCGAGATCCAGCCAAGTGATATCCCGAACTGCGGAAATCATTGTGGATGCCGGTGTGAGTCCTCCCGGATCAGGGAAGTTGAGCGCGAGAGCGGCAAAACCGGCTGCAACTATTACCTGTCCGGCCACTTTCGACCAACCGCCGAGTCCGAGACTGCGCTGCTTGCGGGTCTTCAAAAAGTCGTCGAGAAAACCGATCAGACCCAATCCGACCATGAGGTAGATCACGAGAAGACCCGAAAGCGTGACAGTTTCCTGGGCTACCCAGTGACCGACAAAGTAGCCGGCGGTCGAGCCAATGATGAAGACGATTCCGCCCATCGTGGGCGTTCCACGTTTGGTGTGGTGGCTCTCAGGACCATCGTCCCGAATGAATTGACCCCATTTGAGTCGCACAAATAGGCGAATGAACAGTGGCGTCAGCAGGAGGGTGAACATGAGCGAGAAACCCGCTGCTATGAGGAGGGCAATCATGCCGTTACACCCGCGATCCGGTCACCCAGGTGCCGAAGGCCAGCAGAGTTCGACGATTTCACCAGCACAACATCGCCCTCTCGCAGTTCTTCACGCAGCACAGCGTATGCCTCTTCGACGCTATCCACGAGTACCGACTCTCCATCCCACGAACCTTCGAGACCGGCAGCGTTGTGGATGTGGCGGGCGGCGTGGCCAACAACAATCAGCTTCTGCACGTTCAAGCGCACGATGAGTCGCCCGATGCGATCGTGTTCTTCGTTGGCATAGTCGCCTAACTCGGCAATCTCCCCAAGCACTGCGACGGATCTGTTTTTCGGGCCAACGACCTGCACGAGTGTCTTCAAAGCCGCCGCCATGGAATCGGGGCTCGCGTTGTAGGCGTCGTTGATCACGGTGATGCCACCGGGACCAGCGAGCAGTTCCATGCGCCAACGCTCGGCTCGTTCGATCGACTCAAGTGCGGTCGCTGAACTCTGAGGGTCAATGCCAAGGGCTCGCGCTGCTGTAATCGAAGCAAGGGCATTCGTGACGTGGTGTTCACCAAGGATCCGCAACTGCACCGGGATGGTGTCGTCACCGATATGAAGATCAAATGCGGTGCCGCGAGCGGTCGCCTCGATTTCGTCAGCCCAGACATCCGCGCTTGCGTCGAGCCCAAAGGAACTAACGGCAGCCTCGGTTAGCGCGCCCATCGCTTTAACTCGACCGTCGTCGTAGTTGAGAACGGCTGTTGCCTCCGGCGGCAGCCCGGTCACCATTTCGGACTTTGCGATGGCAGTCGTCGCCGCATCGCCAAACTTTCCGATGTGAGCAAGCCCAACTATGAGCACGATTCCGACGTCGGGCATCACGATCGATTGCAGTCGGGTGATGTCGCCGACACCGTCTGCACCCATTTCTACAACGAGGTACTTGGTTTCGTGCGTCACGCCAAGCATGGTGATCGGTGCACCAACGTCGTTGTTGAATGAGCCCTGAGGTGCAACAGTCTCACCCTGACGTTCGAGGATGCTCCGCAGCATGTTCTTCGTTGTGGTCTTGCCATTTGACCCTGTGACGGCAACAACCTTCAAATCTCCTTTAGCGCGAACGCGAGCGACGACAGTGCGGGCGAGTGCCTGGAGTGCGTGCACTCCGTTAGCGACAATGATCTGCGCGACATCCAGGTCAAGGGGGTATTCGGCAACGACCAGTTCAGCGCCGTTGGCAACCGCGCTGGCGGCAAAGAGGTGCCCGTCTGTTGTCTCTCCCCGAAGCGCAAAAAACACCGATCCCGCTGTGCTCAACCGCGAGTCCGTTTGCACGGCTACAGCCGGCAACTGACGGTCTCCGGTTGCCGAGTCAACAAGGGTTCCACCTACGGCGGTGGCAATCTCGGCGATAGTCAGTTCGATCACGTGGTGTGCTCCAGGTTGGGTGAACGCGCGGAAAACTTACCAGCGCAATGGCAGATCCGGTCCCGCAGTTCCCGACGGAGTAACACGGTAGGTGGTAAGCGTCTGGGCCATAATGTCTCGGAATGTCGATGCAATAGCGCCCGAATAGATGGTATCCGGGATACCGGCGGTCGCGATCACAACGTACTCAGGATTGTCTGCTGGAGCGATCCCAGCGTAGGAGATAACGACTTTGTCGCCATAGCCGCCGTTCTCGGCGACCTGCGCTGTTCCGCTCTTGACTGCTACTCGATATCCGGGAATCTGCAGGTTCGGAGCTGATCCGCTCGAGCTATAAACCATTTCCATCATCTGAAGAGTCTGCTCAGATGCTTCTTTCGAGATAACTCGAACTCCGTCGGCCGAAGGCGTATCCGTGACACTGCCGTCTGGCCAGTAGCAGCCTTCGACGATCGATGGTGGAATCCGAACGCCGTCGTTGCCGAGTGCCTGGTAAGCACTAGCCATCTGGATAGATGTCACGCTCAGACCCTGGCCGAATTGCACGGTGTAGTTGGTACGCGCATCCCAGTTATTCGCTTCGTACAGGGTGCCACTCGACTCACCGTTGAAATCGATACCCGTCTCTTCTCCGAGGCCGAATGCCTGCAAGTAGTCGTGGCGAGCCGAAGCCTTGAGCAAATCGGTGTACTGAGCGATTGCGGTGTTCGAGGACTCAACGAGTGCACCGGCGAGAGTCAGTCGCTGGTCGGCGTGATAAAACGAGTCACTAATGACGCCGCCACCATTGGCAAGCTCAAGTGCGTATGGCGAAACCACTTGCGTGCGTTGATTTGCCGCTCCGGAATCGATGAGCGATGCAGCGGTAAGGGCTTTCACCGTGGAACCTGGCTCGTAGGGGGTACTGAATGCACGGGAGCCGAGATCTCCCACATCAGAAAGGTTGACGTTGTTGGGGTCTACGGTCGGCCAATCACTTACCGCCATGAGGTGTCCGTCACTGACGCGCATGACCACTCCGGTTGCCCAAGTAGCACCAAGCGCTTCTGCTGTCTGCGCCATCCGCTGCTGCACATAGAACTGCAGATCTCGATCAATGGTCAGTTTGAGAGTGCCGCCGTCTTTTTGTTCGAGAATGTCTACCGAGCTACCTGGCAGCGCAACCCCATCTTCTCCACGGGCATAGCTCGCTTCGCCATCCTGGCTCGCTAGGCACTCATCCTCGGTCAGTTCGAGCCCCGCTTGCGCACCATCGGTACCGATGAACCCGACGAGATTGCCGGCAACTTCGCCGTTGGGGTAGCTACGGTCTGGGCGCAGTTCGTAGTACAGCCAAGCGATATCGAGTTTGGCTACCGCTTGGTACTGCTCGAGCGTGATTCCTTTTGCCAAATACTCGAAGTCGGAGTCCGGGTTCTCAAGGATCATCGTCAGCAACGCCGCGGGGTCTCCCCCAATCAGCTCGGTGATTTTGGTGAGATCTTCTAGAACGACGACAGACGCGTTCTCCCTTAAGAGAGTCACCCGCGGTGAGATCACAATGTCGAAGCGTTCGACGCTGTCGGCAAGAACGGCTCCGCGCGTGTCAACGATGTCTCCACGCGTTCCGTAGGTCACTCGGGTCAGCGTGCGTTTCGTATCTGCTTCTGCAGACAACGTCTCAGCTTGAACAACCTGAAGGTCTATGAGCCGGATCATGAAAACTGCGCTCAACGCGAGAATCGTAAAAACAACAAACGTGATTCTGGCACGTGTCGAGCGCGGCTTCATCGGTTCTCCCCCGGTGTGATTGGTTCAATCATCGCGTGACAGGCGCGGGAATCGCGTTATTAGCGACCTCTGGCGCGGCGGTGGATGCAGAAGCAGTCGATGAACTCGAAACCGTTGCTGCCGTGGTTGCCGCAGCCGCAGCTGCCGTTGCATCGGCTGCCTTCGCCGCGGCAGCGACCTCTGCACTTACGAGAGGCATTCCGGTGAGCAGGGTGTTGCCAACGAGGCCGCACTTTCCGCCGCAACCGGTGGGGTCCGCACTGCCGGGAAGCTGGAAAACAGAGCCAGTAGCGACGTTGAGCGAATACGGAGTGGAGTTGGGAACCATTCCGAAGCCAGCTGCTTGTGCTGCAAGATTCTGCGAAGACGATTGCAGCGCGAGCGATTCGAGGAGATTCTGCTCGGTGCGGTTCAGAAGCTTCTGCTGGTCTTGCAGCGAATCAATCTGGTAAGCACCCTGAGTAACAACAATGCTCAGCAGCAGTTGGGCTGCGAGGATCACAAACATGCTGGCCACGGTAGCGACAGCATAAAGAGCCCGCGGACGGGCCTTTCGCTGGGCCCGAGTCGTGACGATCTCGATGTGAGACGGTCGCTGACGAGGGGTTGGTTCGTGCTGTGGCTGCGCATAAGCGAGGTTAGTGCTCATGAGATGACTCGCATTCGTTCGATAGCTCGCAGTCGTACGGGCTTGGCGCGGGGGTTGGTTTGTTGTTCTGCGTCACTTGCTTGTTCAGAGCCTCGAACGAGCAGTTTCAATTCGGGCTTGTGTTCGGGAAGCTCGACAGGAAGGCCTGCAGGCGCCGTCGACCGCGACCGTCGTTGAAGTTCACGCTTGACGATGCGGTCTTCGAGCGACTGATATGCCAGCACGACCATTCGGCCGCCGATGTCTAGCGAGTTGATCGCTGCGGGGATTGCGCGTTCGAGAACGGAAAGTTCTTGGTTTACTTCAATGCGGAGGGCTTGGAACACACGTTTTGCGGGGTGCCCAGCCCGCTGAGCGGCTGCGGGAGTAGCCGCGATTACCAGTTCGACTAGTTGCGCCGATGTGGTCAACGGCTGCTGTTCGCGAAATTGCACGATCCGACTCGCAAATCGAGGTGCTAATTTCTCGTCACCGTAGGCGTAGAAGATGCGGCGAAGTTCTAGTTCGCTATAGGTAGCGAGGATGTGCTCGGCCGTTATCGGTGTCGAGACATCCATTCGCATGTCTAGCGGAGCATTTTGAGAATAGGAGAACCCGCGCTCAACTCTGTCGAGTTGGAGCGACGAGACACCGAGGTCGAAGAAGATTCCTTGAGCGCTCGGGAATCCCAGCGAAGCGAGTGCCTGCGGAATCTCGTCGTAGACAGCATGAACAAAGTGCGTGCGGCTAGAGAAAGGCTCAAGCCGACGTCGAGCGATAGCAAGAGCGTCCTCGTCTCTATCAATGCCCACGAGCGTGAGCTCAGGGAACCGCTGGAGGAAAGCCTCAGCGTGTCCGGCCATGCCTAAGGTGCCGTCAACGAGCACGGCGCCTGGTGATTCCAGTGCCGGTGCAAGCAATTCGATCGAACGCTCAAGGAGCACTGGGGTGTGGATGGTGTTATCAGCCATGGTGTACGGGCTAGTTCTCGGAGGCTGATCCCCATCCGATGCGACCTGATATCGGGGAAGAAAATCAGGGCGTTCGGCTGGGAGTCAGCGTCGAAGAGCTAGAAGAGTCCCGGAATCACCTCCTCGGTGGTGTTGACGTAGTCGGCCTCGCTGGCCGCGTAGTAGGTGTTCCAGGCTTCGGTGTCCCAGATTTCAGCGCGGTTGCCTGCACCGATGACGGTGAGGTCACGCCCCAAGCCTGCGTATTCGCGCAGCCCGGCTGGGATGGTGACCCGGTGTTGTTTGTCTGGTGTCTCTTGGTTTGCACCGGAGAGAAAGAGACGAAGAAAGTCTCGCCCTTGCTTGCTTGTTACAGGCGCCTTGCGAATTGCTTCGTGCATTACTTCGAATTCGCGCTGGCTGAAGACGTAGAGGCAGCGCTCTTGTCCACGGGTAACGACCACGCCTGACGCGAGCTCTTCACGAAATTTGGCCGGGAGGATGATGCGGCCCTTGTCATCGAGCTTGGGGGCATAGGTGCCAAGAAACATGGCTACTCCCCCTCATTCTCCGGCCCAGATTTAGGTGTTCTCCACTTTACTCCACTTTCAACCACTTATCTAAGGTTTTTCCCCATAAATATCAAAATACCTTGAAAGAAGTCAGTAAACATAAGGGAGAAGCAGGTGGAGGAAAATGGAGCAAATTTGGCAGAACGCAGCAAACTGACCCCGTTTAGGGCACAAAAAAAGGACCAGCCCGAAGGCTGGTCCTAAAAGTGGAGAGGGTTGGAGTTAGCTGCGCCCGTCCTGGCGGCGATCCCAACGACTGTTGATGGTGTCCATGAATGACGCACCACGCTTCGTTGCTCGACGCGATGAAGTGGAGGGCGATGCATCCGCTGCATCTGCGGCGCTCAAACGCGGTGGTGAGACAAACAGAAGCACACCAACGAACATCACAATAAAGCCGAGCACGCCGACAAGGGGCTGCTGGATGATGACTCCCGTGAGGAGGGCAATAATTCCGGCGACACCGACAAGAACGCCGATCACCATCATTCGGTAGTTGGGCTTGCCACGACGAGGGCTGACTGTACTGACGAAATCAGCATCGTTTTGATAGAGGCTGCGCTCCATCTCATCGAGGGCCCGCTGCTCTTGCTCTGAAAGCGGCATTCCGTTCCCCTCTCTATGGGATCCACGGCTAGGCCTCCATAGTACGCCCCGATTCAGTCGCTAGGCTAGACAAGTGCCTGAGAGTAACCAGTTAGTTGACCTTGTCCAGCTGAACGTTGACGAGTTCCTCGCCGAAAAGCGTGCGGAGCTGGACGCGATCGCGCCCGAACTCACTGCCCTGATCGACGTCGGGGGTGATCTACTCTCTGGCGGAAAGCGCTTTCGCGCACTCTTTTGCTACTGGGGCTGGCAATCAGTCGCGGGAATACCTTCGGCAGAAAGCCCTCTAGACGATGACGCTGTTGCAGGCGCATTGCCTGGCGTTCTTATGTCGGCATCGGCGCTAGAGCTCTTTCACGCCGCAGCGCTCGTTCACGACGACATCATGGACCGTTCTGACACTCGACGCGGCGCGCCAGCTGCACACCGTCGCTTTGAGCAAATGCATCGGGATGGCGGCTGGGCCGGCAGCGCAGAAGCGTACGGCCAGTCCTCGGCATTACTCCTCGGCGACCTTCTTCTCGGCTGGAGCGACGAACTTCTTGGACGCGGAATCGCCATGCTTCCTCGACCAGCAGCGCTGGCCGCTCGTCGAGAATTTATGACGATGCGAACTGAGGTAATGGCTGGCCAGTTTCTCGACATCCACGACGAAAGCGCGTGGGCAAGTTATCCCGAGTCTGAAGCGCTAGAGCGGGCACAGCGCGTATTGATCTACAAGTCGGCAAAATACAGCGTCGAAGCTCCGCTTGCCGTCGGCGCAAGTCTGGGCGCGGGAAGCGAAGAACAGATCGACGCGTTGCGAGCATTCGGGCTCCCCCTCGGTGTCGCATTCCAACTTCGGGACGACGTGTTGGGGATATTTGGCGACCCTGAGTTGACCGGTAAACCTGCTGGCGATGATCTTCGTGAAGGAAAACGAACCGCGATCATCGCCATTGCTCGCCAGAAACTCCCGGCAAGCGCCAATTCAATCTTGGATGAACTTCTCGGCGACCCCGATCTCTCGACAGAGCAGGTCAATATGATTCGCTCGACACTTCAGGATTCGGGTGCCGTCGATCAGATTGAAAAAGTAATCGCACGGAATCTCGAGCGCGCCTGCGAATCGATTGAGAACGCGAACCTGGCGCCGACAGCTCGAGCGCGACTTCTTGAGCTAGCGACGGCAGCTACTACTCGCACATCGTAAAAAGATTGTTGCGGCCTCGGAGGAGAACGCCAAGGAGAGCCGTGGTGCCGAACGCCTAGAAGCCGAGAGCTTGGGCGACTCGACGCACTTCGGCTTTTCTGCCGGCTCTCAATGCTTCGACGGGTGAAACACCCAAGCTCGGTTCGGCGTTGAGCAACCAGTTCATCGACTCGTCTGAAGTGAAGCCAGCGTCGCTCAGAACGATGACGGTGCCTTTGAGCTCGCGCAGCGGTGCCCCATCGACGATGAAGACGTCGGGAACTTGCCACACTCCGTCGATCTTGCTCGCAAGTAGAGCGCCTTCTTCAATAAGGCGGCGAACTTGGCTGACCTTCAAGCCGAGCTGCTCGGTGAGGTCAGGAACGGTGAGCCAGTTAATGGTGGGTGATTCAGTCACGCCTTAAGAGTGCCACGGCCGTTGTGGAAAACCTGACAGTTAGCACGGCATATACAGAATATTCACGAGTCGACTTAGATAACTTCAGTCACATTAGCCACACCAGCCACGATGGTTGACACTAGGCACCTTCTGTGACAGCGTTGGCGCCGTGATCTAGGTGATCACGCACACCTTCTCGGGGCCGGGAGCAGGAAGACAAAATGACACATTTCACAATGGACGACACCGACAGTGTTGCTCACACAGTTTTCGCCGGACTAGTTCCCGCGACAACCGACAACGGAGAGCGCGCACGACGACTAGCTCAACAGCGAGCCCGAGCCGGCCGCAATCTCATGAACACGGTTCCCGTAATTCTCGTCGGATCACTCGCTGCAGCTACCTTCAACCTGACCGGTCCAGTCGAGCCCGTCAATGCAAAAACTCCGAACGATCCTGGCCTGTCGACCGAGACGGCAAAGAAGCCGACCCCACGCGCCGCTGCAATCGCAACCGAGGCCGCCGCGACAGTGATTTCACCAGCCCCGGCGAGCTACACCGTCGCTGAAGGAGACACCGTTAGCGACATCGCGTCTCGCTATGGGCTGTCCACAGCATCCGTTCTGGCGCTCAATGGCCTCAGCTGGTCATCAATGATCTTTCCCGGGCAGCAGCTAACGCTCACCAAGGGCGCAGCAGCACCGTTGCCGAGCGTTAGCCACACCAAGACAACCAATGGTCAATACACAATCGTTGCTGGCGACACCATCAGCGGAATCGCCAACAAGTTTGGTGTCTCGACAATTTCGGTGATGTCAGCAAACGGCCTCGGCTGGTCGAGCATCATTTACCCTGGCCAAACCATTCTGATTCCTGGCAACCTCAGTTCACCAAGCGAAGGCGCGCAGGAAGACACTCAGGAATACGACTTCACGACGGATGATGACAGCAACGATGCGTCGGATGCCGCCAGCAGCGCGGTTGACGACTCTGCCGAGAGCACTACCGAAGCTGGTGATCAGACCGAAGACGTTGCCGTCGTTGACGAAGAACCAGCACCAGCACCGGCACCCGCTCCCGTCGCGGAAGCGCCAGCACCAGCACCAGCACCAGCACCCGTCGTATCCGGCAGTAGTTATCTGGTTGTATCGGGCGACACAGTTTCAGCAATCGCCAAACGTTTCGGGCTTTCTACCCAAGCGGTACTCGACGCGAACGGGCTGAGCTCCGCACGCATTATCCACATCGGCGACAAGCTCACGATTCCGTCGTCGAGCGCGGCTCCTGCAAGCAGCGGCGGCAATGTGACCTATCTGACCGCCGAGATGCGTGCAAACGCGCAGGTAGTCATTCAGGTTGGCCGTGATCTGGGAGTTTCCGACTACGGAATCACGATTGCTCTCGCTACGGCGATGCAGGAATCGAGTCTGCGCAATCTCAACTGGGGCGACCGAGACTCAGTCGGGCTGTTCCAGCAGCGGCCCAGCGCCGGGTGGGGCACCGTTACTCAACTCACCACTCCGTCGTACGCCGCACGACTCTTCTATGGCGGACCGAGCAACCCCAACAAGGGCGTGACCCGCGGTCTCCTCGAGATCTCAGGCTGGAAAGACATGAGCCTGACGCGTGCTGCACAGGCAGTTCAGATCTCGGCTTACCCAGATGCATACGCAAAATGGGAGACCTCGGCCCGTTCGTGGCTGCAAGAACTCGGCTAACCTGCCGAACAGCCGTGTCTAGCGGTACTCTCACGGCTCAGAACTTTAGACTCGCAGAGTGAATGCGAACACTACAGATCCGATGATCGGCCGTCTCCTCGACGGCCGGTATCAGATCCGTTCGCGAATTGCCCGTGGCGGCATGGCCACCGTCTACCTCGCAACCGATCTTCGACTTGAGCGCAAGGTCGCGATCAAGATAATGCACGGCCATCTTGCCGACGACAGCAAGTTCAAAGAACGTTTCGTTCAAGAGGCGCGATCGTCTGCACGCCTAGCGCACCCCAACGTGGTCAACGTTTTTGACCAGGGTCAAGACAGCGACATGGCTTATCTCGTCATGGAGTATCTTCCGGGAATTACGCTCCGCGACCTTCTGCTCGAGCATCGCATCCTGACTACCGAGCAAACGCTCGACATCATGGAGGCTGTGCTCGCAGGACTTGCCGCCGCCCACAAAGCGGGCATCGTTCATCGCGACCTGAAACCAGAAAACGTGTTGCTCGCCGACGACGGGCGAATCAAAATTGGCGACTTCGGTTTAGCCCGTGCTGCCAGCGCAAACACGGCAACCGGTGCAGCGCTGCTGGGTACGATCGCGTACCTCTCCCCCGAACTCGTTACTCGAGGTGTAGCTGACACCCGCAGCGATATCTACGCTGTCGGAATCATGATGTACGAAATGCTCGTTGGCGAACAACCCTTCAAGGGTGAGCAGCCCATGCAGATTGCGTACCAGCATGCCAACGATGCGGTGCCCAGCCCCAGCGCAGCAAATCACTTAGTGCCAGCAGAACTCGACGACCTTGTCCTATGGTCAACCGCCCGCGAACCGGATGATCGTCCGCGTGACGCGCGGGTGCTACTCGATCAGCTCTACCAAACGCACAGTTCTTTGATGACAGCGTTGCCGCCGACAGCCTCAACAGCGGTGCAGCGCACGATGGTGTTGCCAAGCGCTCCTGCTGCGGAGTCACTCGGGTCGACGGCCGAAACACAGATCTTCGGCGCTGAACTTCAACAGGTTGCCCCACCCGCGCCGACTCAAGTGTCAGAAAACACCACAACGCTTTCGACGCGCGCGACCAAACGGAAGTCACGTGGATGGTGGCTGCTCGTACTCATTGTGTTGCTCGTCGGCGGTGCCGCTGGCGCGGGGTGGTACTTCGGCTCTGGTCCTGGTTCGCAAGTGACGATCCCTGAAAGCATCACGAGCAGTACGCCAGATGAGGCGCGGGCAATTCTGGAAGATCTCGGGCTCACGGTGAGCGACGAACTTGGCGAAACGTTTGACCCCGTGGTCGCCATTGATCTGGTAGCCAACTCAACGCCAGCCGTTGGTTCAGCGGTACCCAATGGCTCGGCCGTCACGTTGCTCATCTCGAAGGGCCCCGAGCCCATCGCAGTGCCGGCGTTCGCGGGAATGACAGAACAAGAAGCACGAGATGCCATCGAAGCCGCTCCGTTCACTCTCGTCGAGCCCGTAATCAAGCAGTTCAACGGCGATATCGGTGCTGGACTCGTAATCGACGTCCTCGGCGTTGATGGGGCCTCGATCCTTGCTTCAGAGACCTACGGCGAACTGCAAGAAGTCACTCTCATCGTTTCAGTGGGGCCGCTACCAAACGTCTCCTGCGCGACCTTCGAGGAAGCGTCGCAAATTCTCGCTGGTGTCGGACTCGATGCAGTAAAGGGCATCGAAGTCTTCAACGATTGCGCCGAAGGAACGGTCGTCGCAATTGACTCCGAGAAGAACGCGGATGGCGTTGCCCGCACGTTCCGCGAGGGCGACACCGCAACGCTCATTATCTCTCGCGGACCCGATCTCGTTCAGGTTCCTGATGTCATCGGTGACAATATTGCCGCCGCTAAGCGCGAGCTCGAAGAAGCCGGATTCGTCGTCACCGTTGACACTGCCATCCAGCAAATCTTCTGGAGCTTCCCTCCTGCGGTTGTGACTGATCAAGACCCCGCTGGCGGAGAAATGATCAAGCGTGGCGCCGACGTCACGATCTACGGCTAGCCTGCCCGTTTCAGCCGTGCATTGACGCCTGTCGGTGCCCGGCCGAATACTGGCTCACCAAAACAAACGCTCGCTAGCGGTCCGTTCCTTGCCGGGACGACTGCTAGCGAGCGTCGTTGTTCAACGTCAAGCGTTTGAGGCTAGAAGGCGCGAAGCTCTTCGGCAACCAAGAAAGCAAGTTCAAGCGACTGCATGTGGTTGAGTCGAGGATCGCACAGCGACTCGTAGCGGGTTGCCAGAGTGGCCTCGTCGATCTGCTCTGAGCCACCCAAGCACTCGGTGACATCATCACCAGTGAGCTCGATGTGGATTCCACCAGGGTATGTTCCCGCAGCGCGATGGGCCTCGAAGAACCCCTTGACCTCGTCAACGACATCGTCAAAGCGACGAGTCTTGTAGCCAGTGGGCGTCGTGAGACCGTTGCCGTGCATCGGGTCGGTGACCCATAGCGGCGTAGCTTCCATGTCTTTGATTGCCTCGAGCAACGGCGGCAACGCGTCGCGAACCTTGCCAGCTCCCATACGAGTGATGAAGGTAAGTCGACCCGGCTCACGCTCGGGGTCGAGCTTGTCGATCAACTGCTTCATCGTCTCAGGAGTCGTCGTTGGACCGAGCTTCACACCGATCGGGTTGCGCAGCCGCGAGAAGTAGTCAATGTGCGCACCGTCGAGGTCGCGAGTGCGCTCCCCGATCCACAGGAAATGGGCGCTGGTGTTGTACGGAGTACCCGTGCGCGAATCGATGCGAGTCATAGGGCGCTCGTAGTCCATCAACAAGCCCTCATGGCTTGAATAGAACTCCGTGCGCTTGAGCTCGTCGAAGTCGGCACCTGCCGCCTCCATGAAGCGCACTGCCTTATCAATCTCTTTCGCGAGACTCTCGTACTGGCGGTTCGCCGGGTTAGCCGCGAAGCCCTTGTTCCAGGAGTGCACCTGGCGCAGATCGGCAAAGCCGCCCTGTGTGAACGCGCGAATGAGGTTCAGAGTGGATGCCGCCGTGTGGTAGCCCTCAACCAGACGTGCTGGATCAGCGGTCCGCGACTCTGGAGTGAAATCAAAACCATTGACGATGTCGCCACGGTAGGCCGGAAGGGTTACTTCTCCGCGTGTCTCAAAGTCACTTGAGCGTGGCTTGGCGAACTGGCCAGCCATGCGGCCCATCTTGACGATCGGCTTTGAGGCACCATACGTGAGGACAACGGCCATCTGAAGAATCGTTTTGACGCGATCACTAATTTGCCGGGCCGTAGCGCCAGCAAAAGTTTCTGCACAATCACCACCCTGCAAGAGGAAAGCTTCTCCCTGTGCAGCACGCGCCAGCCGTGAACGCAGGCGATCAACTTCGCCAGCGAATACCAGCGGAGGAAGGGAAGCGATCTTGCTCGAGGCTTCGCCAACCGCAACGGCATCCGGCCACTGTGGCTGCTGCTTGATGGGGAGGGTGCGCCAGTTGTCTAGACCGGCAATCACGGTTGGATCAGCGAGCACGACTGGTTCTGACGGGTCGACCACAGGGAGATTCCTTCATACATTTACTGCGAAAATGGCTGGGCTTGTGACCCACTACGAGCCTACCGGCTCACTGGGGTACGGAATGTCACGGTCAGCGACGAGGAGCAGCCGCGCGTTCCTTGACCGACGTAGCGTACACATCCGCATACTCCTGACCGCTGATGCGGTTGAGCTCGTACATAATCTCGTCGGTAATGGACCGCAAAATGAAGCGGTCGCCTTCCATACCTTCGAAACGGCTGAAGTCGAGCGGCTCACCGAAGACGATTCCGATGCGACCCATGCGCGGGATTTTGGTGCCGATCGGCATGACCTTCTCAGTGTCGATCATCGCAACCGGAACCACAGGAACATGGCCCTCAAGAATCATGCGAGCTACACCGGTGCGACCGCGATACATCTTGCCATCTGGGCTACGTGTCCCCTCCGGATAAATGCCAAGAACTTCACCGCGAGCGAGAACCGCAAGTCCCGTATTGAGCGAGGCCTCGGAAGCCTTTCCGCCTGAGCGGTCAATCGGAAGCATTCCTGTGCCGTTGAAGAAAGCGCGAGAGAAGAAGCCCTTGATGCCGCGGCCGGTGAAATAGTCGCTCTTGGCAAGGAAGAAGATTCGCCGATCCATCACCAACGGCAAGAAGACCGAGTCAATGAACGACAGGTGGTTGCTTGCGAGGATCACGCCGCCCTTGCGTGGCAGGTTCTCGAGCCCAGAAACCCACGGCCGAAACACCGTTTTCAGAATGGGGCCGGCCACCAGATTCTTCATAAACCAATAGAACATGGTGCCTCTTTCTCCTGCTCGAGCGAATCTCTACTCTACAGCGCGCCCGAACGTACCCCACAAACGGGTGCAAATATTCTCCCGCGCTAATGCGCGCATGGTCTGACCCGCAAGACCTAGCTAGAGTGGAGTAGACCACCTTACCGGTGCCAAAGGAGTTGCCGTGAAACAGTTTGATGTACCAGCCCTAGTTGAGGCTGACCCGGAAGCGAACGCAACCGATCTTCTGATAGATCGCGTCGCGGCTACGCCAAATAACGCCCTATTCTCACTCCCCACAGCCAATGGCGGCTGGAGTGACGTGACGTCATCAGAGTTCCTAGCTCAGGTGAAGGCCGTCGCTAAGGGGCTCGTTGCCGCAGGCATACAGCCCGGCGACAAGATCGGGCTCATGTGCAAGACGCGCTATGAGTGGACGCTCATCGACTTCGCGACCTGGTTCGCCGGTGCCGTGCTTGTTCCGATCTATGAAACCAGCTCGCCAACTCAAATCCATTGGAATCTCACTGACTCTGGTGCGATTGCCATCATCACCGAGACTCCCGATCACTTCGCGCGCTTCGATGAGATTCGTGCTGACGTGCCCGCCATCGCTAACGTGTGGCAGATCGACCTCGGTGATATTGACAAGCTAGCCGCATCAGGCACTGCAGTGACCGATGAGGAAATTGAGCGCCGTCGCAACCTTGCCAAAGGTGCGGATCTCGCCACGCTCATCTACACCTCAGGCACGACGGGCAAGCCCAAGGGTTGCATAATTACCCACTCCAACTTCGTTGAACTGTGCCGTAACTCACAAAAGGCCATTCCTGAGGTTGTCAATCCCGACTCGAGCACGCTGCTGTTCATCACAACAGCGCACATCTTCGCTCGATTCATCTCCATTCTGTGCATCCACGGCGGAGTGAAGGTTGGGCACCAGCCCGACACCAAGCTGCTTTTGCCCTCGATGGCGTCATTCAAACCGACGTTCCTTTTGGCGGTGCCTCGCGTCTTTGAGAAGGTCTACAACTCCTCAGAACAGAAGGCAGAAGCTGGCGGGAAGGGAAAGATTTTCCGCAAGGCAGCAGATGTCGCGATCGCACACTCGAAAGCAATAGATTCCGGTCACGTTCCGCTGGGTCTCAAGATTCAGTTCGCCATCTTCGACCGACTAGTTCTCTCCAAGATTCGGGCTGCCCTCGGCGGACGAGTCAAGTACGCTGTCTCCGGTTCAGCGCCTCTTGGGCTTCGCCTCGGACACTTCTACCGCAGCTTGGGCCTCACAATTCTCGAAGGCTACGGCCTCACCGAGACAACGGCACCGATCTCCGTGAACAAGCCATCCAACTTCAAGATTGGCAAAGTCGGGCCACCGCTGCCCGGTGTTTCGGTGCGCATTGCCGAGGATGGTGAAATCCAAGCCAAAGGCGTGTGTGTCTTTGACGGTTACTGGAACAACCAAGAAGCCACCGGTGAAGTGTTCGACGGCGAATGGTTCAAGACCGGCGACATCGGCAAGTTCGACGAAGACGGATACCTCGAGATCACCGGACGCAAGAAGGAGATCATCGTAACCGCCGGCGGAAAGAACGTCGCCCCTGCGGCACTCGAAGATCCCATTCGCGCCAACCCGATCATCGGTCAAGTTGTCGTCGTTGGTGAACAGCGCCCGTTCATCTCGGCGCTCATCACCCTCGATGAAGAGATGCTCCCCGTCTGGCTCAACAACAACGGCCTAGATGCAACCTGGACCCTTGATCAAGCAGCAAAGCACCCTGCGGTACTCGCCGAAGTGCAGCGCGCTATTGATGTCGGAAACGCGCGGGTCTCCCGAGCAGAGTCGATCCGCAAGTTCCACATCCTCGATGCGGATCTAACGGAAGCCAGCGGACACCTCACGCCCAAATTGAGCATCAAGCGCAACGTGATTCTTGCCGACTTCGCGGATGTAATCGAGTCACTGTACTCGAACTCACCGGCTACTGAAGGAATCTCGCTCAAGTAGTAGTTGCCGAGCCGGAATGCTCGAGCACGAGAAAACCCCCGTCGTGGGCAAACACGACGGGGGTTTTCTGTGCCTACAAGCCACTGCGCCTACAAGCGACTGCGCCTACGAGCGACGAGCGACGAATGACGGCGCTAGTACCAGGATGCTTGGCGAATAGCGCGCATCGCTTCGCGCTTCGACTCGGGTTCAAGGCCCTCTATGTACAGATGTCCATCAAGGTGATCAGTTTCATGCTGGAGCGCTTGAGCCATAAGCCCGTTTCCGCTGAGTTCAATCGGCTCGCCATCAAGGTCGACGCCGGTCACGCGCGCGAACGGGTGCCGGCGACGAAGAAAGTAGAACCCGGGCACCGATAGGCAACCCTCTTCGACGAGCTCTGGTTCGCCAGACACCTCAACGAGAACCGGATTGATGATGTATCCGATTTCGCCGTCAATGTTGTAGCTGAAGGCTCGTAATCCAACACCGATCTGGTTGGCGGCCAATCCGGCACGGCCGGGAACCTGAACAGATTCAATCAGATCATCGATAAGCGCTGCAGCATGCGGGTCTCCGATAACAATCGGGTCGCACGGGGAACGAAGCACGGGATCGCCAAAGAGGCGAATCTCACGAACAGCCATAGTTTCAGTCGGTCCGTACCTCTGGGAGGCCGTCCATTACAACTGCCGCAAGCTCACGTGCAGCGTTCTTAGTCAGCTTGTTGAGGTCGCGGTAGTGCACAACCGAACCCGTGGCGAGGCTGGGGTCATAAGGAACGCGAACGATCTCCCGTACTCGCGACTTAAAGTGCGCCTCGATCTCCTCAAGCTTGACCAAGTTAGTTCCCTGCGTCGCCGTGTTCAGTGCGACTACAGCGTTCTTTACGAGATCGGCGTGGCCGTTGGATTCAAGCCACGTGAGAGTTTCGGATGCGAGGCGGGCCTCATCAACGCTGCCACCCGAAACGATGACAATGGAGTCAGCTCGCTGGAGGGTTGCACGCATGACGGAGTGCACAATTCCGGTTCCACAGTCGGTGATCGCTACTGAATAGAATCGCTCTGCCATATCCGCAACGACGTTGTAGTCATCTTCGTCGAAGGCTTCAGAGACGTGGGGGTCGGTGTCTGAGGCCAGAACATCGAGTCGTGTTTCGTCTCGCGACACGACCGTCTGAAACTCGCTAAAAGTGTGAAGCCCATCAGAACGCATGACGACGTCGCGCACGGTGGCCCGCGTCTGCTTGTCAATGCGTTCCGCGAGGGTTCCGCGGTCAGGGTTGGCATCGATCGCGATGATGCGATCTTCACGAGTATCTGCCAATGCCATTCCGAGCAAAGCTGTGATCGTCGTCTTTCCGACACCACCCTTGCGAGTGAGCACAGGAACGAAGCGAGTACCACCGATAAAGGTCTTGGTAATGCGCGCCTCGAGCGCTTTGCGCTCCCGTACGTAGTACGAGTCACCCAGATTCACCAAGTGGAAGGTGAGCGCATAGACAAGCTCCTGCAGGAAGCCCTCAGGTGCCGGACGACGGTTCTTCTTACCCTGATTGATGAGACGTTCGGCGGTGAGCATCGTCGCCGTTTCGGGAGCAGCGCGAACCTCGGTGCGCTGTCGACCGCGACGTGTCGTTGGGTGATCTACCGGAGGCAATTCCGGGATAACCGCCGCTTCTTGGGCAGTCTCTGCAGGCATCGTGACCACGGCAGATGGAACAAAGGACACCGAAGTCGTTGCCATAGCTGCGGGGTCAACGTGGTGGGCGTTCACCGGCACGTCGTCGATAGCGACAGCCGCCTCGTGCTCTGGAGTCTCCCGAACCTGAGTCGGCAACGCCAACGTGAACGTGAGACTTTCAGTGCTCGGTGCCTCTTTTACCGTCGAATCTTTCGAGTCGTGATCGGTCGACGAACTTTCGTCGTCGGAGGACGACTGCACATCGGGTTCATTGCGCTTAGTAGCCACTTATCGATCCCTTTCAGAAAGCAAACACACAACTTTACCGCGTATACGCACCGAACGTGACCCTTGCCTCAAAAGAGCCTCGTTCGGAGCCCACTTCGGCGTGACTAACTTGGCTCAATTTCTACAAGCAGGTCTCCGGCATCCACTTGCTGCGTCTGAGGAATGGCGAGCCGTTTGACCCTGCCAGCAACCGACGTAGTGATCGCCGCTTCCATCTTCATTGCCTCAATTGACGCAACCGCCTGGCCTGCCTCAACCTGTGTGCCCTCTTCGACCTGAAGCGTCACAACCCCCGAGAATGGCGCTGCCACATGACCCGGCTTCGACGCATCGGCCTTTTCAGCTGACGTCGAGTCGACCTTAATGCTCAGGTCTCGGACGAAGACCGGACGCAACTGGCCGTTGAGTGTGGCCATAACCGTGCGCATCCCCTTCTCATCTGCTTCACCGATCGCCTCAAGCCCGACGAAGAGCTGAACTCCCTTGTCAATTTCGACGACATGTTCGTTGCCCTGCTGGAGACCATAAAGGTAGTCGGTGCTTGCGAGAGCGGAGAGATCTCCATAGGCCTCACGAGCTTTTTCGAAAATCTGGGTCGGTCCAGCAAAGAGAAGCCTATTGAGGGCGGAACGACGTTCGTTTGGCTCACCGTCGAGAGCAGCCTGGTCTTCAGCGCTGACCTCTTCGACACCAATCTTGACGTTTCGGCCCTTGAGGACTTTCGACCGGAATGGCTCTGGCCAACCGCCAGGAAGCTCACCCAACTCCCCCGCCATAAACCCAATGACCGAGTCGGGGATGTCGTACTTGTCCGGATTTTCCTCGAAGTCCGCTGGATCTGCCTTCGCTGCAGCAAGCGCCAGGGCGAGATCTCCAACAACCTTCGAGGACGGAGTGACCTTTGGCGGACGGCCGAGCATCTTGTTGGCAGCAGCATAGAGGTTCTCGATGGTCTCGAACTGGTCGGCAAGGCCAAGCGCAATCGCCTGCTGACGCAAGTTCGACAACTGACCACCAGGAATCTCGTGGTGGTAAACGCGGCCCGTTGGTCCAGGAAGTCCTGACTCGAATGGGGCGTAAGTGTGGCGAACGGCTTCCCAATACGGTTCAAGATCCGAGACCGCATCGAGCGAGATTCCCGTGTCACGCTCGGTGTGCGCGAGCGAAGCGATGAGAGCCGACATGGATGGCTGACTTGTCGTACCCGCCATCGGAGCGCTAGCGACATCCACGGCATCCGCACCCGCACGCGACGCCGCAAGCAAGGTGGCCAGCTGGCCGCCTGCCGTGTCGTGAGTGTGCACGTGCACCGGAGCATCGAAACGTTCACGCAACGCGGCCACGAGGGTCTCTGCGGCCTCTGCACGCAGCAGCCCAGCCATGTCCTTGATTGCGAGCACGTGAGCGCCGCTCTCCATGATCTGGTCGGCAAGCTTGAGGTAGTAGTCGAGGGTGTACAGGTCCTCATTCGGATCGAGCAAGTCACCCGTGTAGCAGAGGGCGACCTCAGCGACGGCGGTGCCCGTGTTGAGCACTGCGTCAATTGCCGGGCGCATTTGAGATACATCGTTGAGCGCATCAAAAATGCGGAAGATGTCGACGCCGGTGCTCGCAGCCTCACGGACAAACGCATCCGTAACCTCGGTGGGGTACGGGGTGTAGCCGACAGTGTTGCGACCGCGAAGAAGCATCTGGATGGCCACGTTAGGTAGAGCCTCCCGCATTGACGCGAGGCGCTCCCACGGATCTTCAGCCAAGAAACGCAGGGCGACGTCATACGTTGCCCCGCCCCAGGCCTCGACCGAAAGCAATTGCGGAGTCAACCGCGCAACATGCGGCATTACAGCAACTAAGTCTCGAGTTCGCACGCGAGTAGCCAAGAGCGACTGATGGGCGTCGCGGAATGTCGTTTCTGTTACCGCGAGAGCTTTCTGCTCACGAAGAGCTGAAGCGAAGCCGGCAGGGCCCAGTTCCAACAGTCTTTGGCGTGAACCGGCAGGAGCCTCAAGGGAAAGATCAACCTGAGGCAACTTGAGCTGCGGGTTGATGATTCCTGCACCGTCGCCGTTGGGCTGATTGACGGTCACTTCAGCCAACCAGGTCAAGATCTTTGTTCCACGGTCCTTAGACCGGTGTGAGTTCACGAGCCACGGGCGCTCATCGATGAACGCCGTGCTCAAATCTCCCGCAATGAACTCCGGGTCATCGAGCACTCCCTGAAGGAACGGGATGTTTGTCGTCACACCGCGAAGACGGAACTCAGCCAGTCCACGACGTGCGCGTCGCACAGCGGACGCAAAATCACGACCGCGGCACGTCATCTTCACGAGCATGGAGTCGAAGTGCGGAGAAATTTGCGCCCCTGCAGAAACCGTTCCACCATCCAGACGGATGCCCGCGCCACCAGGCGAGCGGTACGTCGTGATCTTTCCGGTGTCAGGCCGGAACCCACTCGCCGGGTCTTCGGTCGTGATGCGGCACTGGAGGGCTGCTCCGCGGAGCTTGAGCTCATCTTGACGGAGCCCCAATTCTTCGAGGGACTCGCCAAAAGCAATTCGCATCTGAGACTGAACGAGGTCGACGTCGGTGACCTCTTCAGTGACAGTGTGCTCCACCTGAATGCGCGGGTTCATCTCGATAAAGACGTGCTCACCCTTGCGCTCCCCCGCCGTGTCGAGCAAGAACTCGACAGTGCCGGCATTGACGTAGTCAATAGACTTCGCAAAGGCGACGGCGTCACGGTACATCGCTTGTCGAGTGTTCTCGTCAAGGTTGGGGGCTGGAGCGATTTCGACAACCTTCTGGTGCCGACGCTGAACGGAGCAATCGCGCTCAAACAAGTGAATGATGTTGCCGTGCGAATCCGCAAGGATCTGAACTTCGATGTGGCGTGGTCGCACAACCGCTTGCTCGAGAAACATTGTCGGGTCGCCGAAAGCGCTTTCCGCTTCACGCATAGCCTCGACAAGCGCATCGCGGAGATCTTCTTTCTTCTCCACTCGACGCATTCCGCGCCCGCCACCACCAGCAACTGCCTTAGCGAAAATGGGGAAACCGATGTCATCGGCGCCCGCGAGAAGTTCATCAAGATCAGTACTTGCCGGAGTCGACTTGAGCACGGGAACTCCCGCAGCAATAGCGTGCTCCTTGGCTGTGACCTTGTTGCCAGCCATCTCAAGAACCTTCGTCGGCGGACCGATGAAGGCGATTCCGGCATCCGCTGCTGCGTGAGCAAGCTCCGGGTTCTCCGAAAGGAAGCCGTAACCGGGGTAGATCGCGTCAGCACCCGACTCTTTAGCTACGCGGATAATCTCCGAAACGTCGAGATAGGCACGTACAGGATGCCCCTCTTCACCAATGAGGTAGGCCTCATCCGCTTTGAGCCGATGAACCGAGTTTCGATCCTCGTAGGGAAAAACAGCAACAGTTCGTGCACCGAGTTCGACAGCCGCGCGCATTGCACGGATCGCGATTTCACCTCGGTTAGCAACGAGAATCTTCTTAAACATTCGATCCTTCCTGACAAAAACCAAGCCTAGAGTGATTGAACTCTGGCAGTTTCCTCAAGGGTGCGCAAAAGTTGGCGGAGTTTTAGGTTTCTTAACTGTAGTGAAGGTATCGTCGTTACTCGTGCACGTACTTAGCGTTAGTTCCCTCAAGGGGGGCGTTGGAAAGACGACCGTGACGCTTGGGCTCGCTTCGGCAGCTTTTGCTCGCGGTCTTCGAACCCTCGTCGTCGACCTTGACCCACAGTCGGATGTGTCGACCGGAATGGACATCGATGTCACCGGTCACCTCAACATTGCCGACGTGCTCGCTTCTCCTAAAGAGAAGATCGTGCGCGCGGCAATCGCCCCCAGCGGGTGGACTAAGGGCCGCCCCGGCAAGGTAGATGTACTCATCGGATCGCCATCCGCGATCAACTTTGATGGCCCGCACCCGAGCATCCGCGAGATCTGGAAGCTTGAAGAAGCTCTCGCCAACGTCGAGGCTGACTACGATCTGGTGCTCATTGACTGTGCACCGTCTCTCAACGCTCTTACGCGAACCGCGTGGGCGGCCAGCGACCGCGTCTCCATCGTCACTGAACCTGGCCTGTTTTCGGTTGCTGCCGCTGACCGCGCCCTTCGAGCGATTGAAGAAATTCGTCGAGGACTATCCCCACGACTTCAACCACTCGGCATCATCGTGAACCGCTTGCGCTCACAATCGCTTGAACACCAGTTCCGCATCAAGGAACTGCGAGACATGTTTGGGCCGCTCGTCCTCTCCCCCCAGCTGCCAGAACGCACATCGCTGCAGCAGGCTCAGGGAGCGGCCAAGCCACTCCACGTCTGGCCCGGCGAGAGCGCCCAAGAGATGGCGCGTTACTTCGACCAGCTTCTCGATCGCGTCATGCGCGCTGCGAGAATGGGTGAATACAACAACTAGCGTTTCCGCACGGTACTGACCCGCAGGGCGTGCCTGCGAAGGTGTAGCTACAGAGTGCGTCTAGGAAGCGCGGGATGCGCGGCGCTTCGCCAGCTCATCCATGGGGTCTTCGCCCTTGACAGTGTCGATGTCGATGAGACTTGTCTCAACTTCACGAAGCACCTTGCCAACGGCGATACCGAAAACGCCTTGGCCGCGGCTGACGAGGTCAATGACTTCGTCATTCGAGGTGCACAGGTAGACGCTGGCACCGTCACTCATGAGTGTGGTCTGGGCGAGATCGTGGATGCCTGATTCACGCAATTGGTTGACGGCGACACGAATCTGCTGAAGAGAGATGCCGGTGTCGAGAAGGCGCTTCACGAGCTTGAGCACCAGAATGTCGCGGAACCCATAAAGTCGCTGTGATCCTGATCCTGCTGCGCCACGAACGGTTGGCTCAACAAGCTCTGTGCGGGCCCAATAGTCGAGCTGGCGGTAGCTGATTCCTGCTGCCCGAGCGGCGACCGCACCGCGGTAGCCTGCTGAGTCATCGAGGTCGGGCATTCCGTCAGTGAAGAGAAGGCCAAGATCGTAGCGTGATGTCTCGCTACGGCTCAATTCACTCATGGCATTGCCCCTCTAGATTCTGATTCGACCAGCACGAGAAACGATCAACCTTCATGTTGAAGTTGACGCTTAATCTTTCGTGTTACCCCACGGTAGTCACGCCCGCCGCATCGATCAACGACATTCGCAAAAACTCCGCGGCGTGTCGGAATTAGTCAGGGTAACTGTGCCAACGTCAGCTAATCGCGCCCGGCCACAACCAGAAAACGATCAACGAATCGACCGTACTACGAATCGAGTCGACTGAGGGCAGATCGGATAAGACTGCTGCGAACAATCTCTAGCTGGCCCGCAATTTCACGAGCCATCTCTGCAGCGCGAGCCCGGCTCGATGCATCCTTGCGACGAGCTACGGGCATCAGTGCGCTCTCAATGAGCCCCAACTCGCGCTCAGCGGACGCGCGGAAGCCACGCAAGTGCCTCGGCTCAATTCCGCTGCGCTGAAGCTCGACAAGCGACTTCAGTACCGCAAGCGAATCTTCGCCAAAAACATCGGACGCCACGATAAGCGACGACGAAATCGCATCGCTCAAAAGCATGGGGGTTGCGCCAGCTTCGCGAATTAACTCTTCCCGCGTGAGCTTGCGCTCCGCCGACAGCATCGATGCTGCCGCAACGGCACCACCAGGAAGTTCAGGAGTTCTCCCGGCATCCATTTCTTCGAGATAGCCACGGATTACCTTGAGCGGCAAATAATGGTCTCGCTGCATGGAAAGCACAAAACGAAGTCGCTCCATATCGGACGACGAAAACTTGCGATACCCCGACGCCGTTCGTGCTGGCGCCACGAGTTTGCGCTCCTCAAGAAACCGAAGCTTCGACGGAGTGAGATCGGGAAACTCAGGACTGAGTTTTGCGAGAACTTGCCCAATACTCAACAGTACTGGCGCTGGAGCTTGACGCGCTTGACGCGCAACCCCAGCCACTAATTACCAGCCGCCGACGGAAGGTCACGGCGAGACGCGTAAAACGTCAGCCTGTACTTGCCAACCTGAACCTCAGCGCGGTCACGAAGAACCGCGGTCGACTCGATGCGGTCACCCCCGAGATACGTTCCGTTGAGCGAGCCCAAATCCTTAACATCGAATGTTGTACCGCGACGCAAAAACTCGACATGACGACGCGAAACAGTCACGTCATCGAGAAAAATATCCGCCTCAGGATGACGACCAACAGTAGTGATGTCGGCATCCAGCAGAAAACGTGCACCAATATTTGGTCCGCGGCGCACAATCAGCAGCGCAGAACCTGAAGGCAGCGCAGAAATTGCTGACTGCTCATCGACCGAAACATCGGCGCCCATTGCCGCGACCTGAGCCGCAAACTCGTGACTATAGGTAGCAGTGGTGTCGATTCGCTCGACAATAGGCTGCGCGGACGTCTCGTCAGCCGACTGCATGTCGGCGCCGTGACCACTATTCATTGACTCAACCATCGCAAACCTCCCTGACTGACCAGCGTATCGGATCGGAGCACTCCTCAACCCCTCGGAATGCGAGAAATTCGGACCGATTGTGCGACATAGATGAACCCAGCCCACCAATACAAGAACGCACCCCACAAAGCGAAAGCCCAACCGATGGGATCAGTGGCCCACGCGACGTCAGGAAACGCCTGCCCGAGCATCAGGATTGGAAGAGCATAGAACAGTGCCGCTGTCGCAACTTTGCCGAGGTGATGAACCGGGAGCGGGCCAAATCCATAGTTCGCCGAAATGAGTCCCAAAATTACGAGCATGATTTCGCGCGCGACGATGATGATGAAAAGCCACCACGGAATGACATTCCGTGCCGCCAAACCAATAAGTGCCGCAAAAATGAAAAGCCGATCGGCAGCGGGATCTAGCAACTGCCCCAATCGGGTGATCTGGTTGAATCGTCGCGCAATAACGCCATCGAGAAAGTCAGTCACGCTCGACACTACAAGAACGACAAGCGCAAGAACATCCTGTGCCGAGATGATGAAAAAAAGGAACACCAGCACGAGTGCGAGTCGGATGAGACTCAGCACATTGGGCACAGTCCAGACACGGTTGCTGATCTCGGGTGAACTGCTGACTGCCACACTTCGAGTGTAGCGAGCATCCGACCACGAAATGCCGCGATCGAAACAAGAACTTGCTAGCCATCAGGCGTAGCCTTAGCCCCATGTCATGCATCCGCTTTAATACTCCGGCGCAGCGGGCCCAAATGCGGGCAATGGCCCCATCGATGCTCACTGCTGAAGAGGCCGCTGATCTTCACCCAGCACCAGAAGTTACCCCAAGCAAGATTGCTCGACTGCGCATCTTGGCTGGCGACCCCAACCCGAAAATTCGTGAAAGTGCGGCGAGCAGCCACAACACGCCCGTCGACGTGTTCGAGGTGCTGGCTCGCGATACTGACGAGGACGTTCGCGCCTGCGTGGCACGCAACGAATATGCGCCGTGCGACGTGCTGCGGATGCTCGTGGATGACCCCTCGGAGAAGGTGCGGGGATTCCTCGCCATCAACTACTTCGTTCCCGAGGACACCATGAGCACGCTCGCCGCCGATGACAACGCCACAGTGCAGCGCCTTGTTCGCTGGAAAACTGAACTCGCCAGCGCCTAGTGGCTGCAGGCACAGTACGCGTCGATAGCTGGTTGTGGGCAGTGCGCGTCTTCAAGACCCGCTCACAAGCCACCGCAGCCTGCCGGGCCGGACACGTCAAAATCGGCGGTACGAGCGCAAAAGCCGCGCATCCGGTGCGAATTGGAGATGAGGTCCGCATTCGCATTGCCGGATTCGACCGCATCCTCGTTGTCAAACAGACCATCGTGAAGCGAGTCTCAGCAGTCACTGCCGCCGAGAGCTTCATCGATGAGACTCCTCCGCCACCCTCCCGCGAGGAAGTGGCGCTGGCACCCCGCCGTGATCGTGGAGCGGGTCGACCTACCAAGCGTGAGCGTCGCGAGCTGGAGAAGCTACGGGGTCGCGACGAATCGGATTCGCGACCACGCGACGACTAGTTCGGCTTCGTTGCGATTCCATCGAGCCAGAGCACGTCAGCTTCGTCACGATGAGCACCAGCGGTGCCCACATGCTTTGCGTCAATGTTCGGGCCTTTTGTGATGACGTGCACCATCGCCATGCCGTGCCCACGCCCCAGACCGTAATCGTTCTTGAGCCACTCCAGAATTTCAGCGGCCTTGACCGATCGGCCCGCAAGCCCCTTCTGCTCTGCGATCGCGATGAGTTGGCGAGGCGTGACACCGGTCTTCTGTTCTACCGCGTCCAGGTAAGCCTGAAATGACATCCCGCTTCCAGCCTAGCCTTCGTCAAGGATGGCGCGGATTTGGCCAAGAGCTTCGCGCATTCCCTCTTCCATGCCCATCTTGATCATTTCCTCGAGCTGAGCGGCTGACTCGAATCCTGAATGAATCGTGAGCCGGGTTCCGTTGTCTACAGGCTCAAAGACGAGGCGAGCGATCGTAACACCGAGGTCGCCACTCGGCTCACCAGCATCATCCGCAAATCCATCTTCTATCGATAGCTCGCGCGGTTCGACAATAGAGGTGAACTTCCACCAGCCATGCATCTTCTCGCCCTCAGGACCCGTCATGTAGTAGTGGGCGCGACCGCCAGGCTCGAACTCGAATTTCACAAACGTCGCCGGCCACTCGGGTGGCCCCCACCAGCGCTCAAGTTGCCGAGGGTCACTGACCAGTTGCCAAGAGCGCTCAAGCGTGGCGGGAAACTCGGCGGTCGTCGTGAGAGTCAGTGCCTCAACATCGGTGTGGCTCGTGACGTTCATTGCTTCACCTGTTCTTTCGTTCGTTGTCTATGTCATTGGGGTCGTCGTTGAGCACAGCGGCCATGCGCAGCGCTCGCTTCTCCCACACCTCTTCAAAGTGCGAGAGAAGTTCTTGGATTCGATGAATGGATGTCAGATCGCCGCGAACTATTTGCTCACGGCCGCTGCGCTGCTTCGACACAAGCCCAGCCGCCTGCAGCACGGCAACGTGCTTTTGAACCGCGGCAAAACTCATCTCATAGCTGCTGGCGAGACGCGAGACAGAGATTCCTTCCCGCATTACGCGCGTGACTATGTCACGACGTGTGGAATCAGCGAGAGCGCGAAACATCGCGTCCACTTCGGCGTCTGTTACTTCATCTACAACCATTTGGTTGTAGATTACGCTCGCAGGACGGGCAACACAAGACCCACATGAGAATTAATTAGCAGGTGGATGCTTACAGTTTGCGGAGCGTCAGGATCTGCTCAGCTCGACCGAATGGTCCGCTCAGATCGTGGAGGACAGTCGATGTCAGGCCGACCCCATCAGCCCCAAAATTTACGGCATTCTGCAATCCAAGCCACTCCCCAGTTGGCGCACGATAGAGATGGATCTGCAAGTCAACATTCGGGAAGGCGTACCCGCCCTCCCCCGGCTTGACGCGCGTGGCGATGCCATTGCTCGTGTCAACAAGCCCCATCAGCCGCACAAAATCGCTTACCGGCTCATCTGTCAACAGAGGATACGGTGTGCGCAACCACACGCGTCCGTGTCCAGGACCATGATCCGGAAGAGCCCGTGCGTCAATCGATTGAATGTAGCCTCCTGGCCACTTCGAGAGATTCACTGCGCCAGTTGCGTGCTCGGGAGCCAACATCCGTTCGTCGACAACTCCTTCTACTGCTGAGGTGTCGGAGGTGTGAAGACGCCACGCAGTCGCTCGAACTGCGACACGACCCGCAGCAACGAGCTCAGCTTGGACAAGTTCGATTGTGCGCCCCGGCCTCAGCAGCGTTGTCTTCACTTCGAAAGCACCATCAGGAATGAGCCCGAGGATCTCGTAGCTGATGCGTGCAATGCGGAGTTCTGTCCGCGCTTCGAATGACTCAAGCGCGTGCGCCAGAATTCCGGCAACCGGAGCCATGTGCTGCTCGTGCGGATTCCACGCTCCTTGTGCGTGAATCGTGGACTCAAAATGAGTGTCGTCGTGGCGAACGTAGTAGGCAGAAGCTTGAGAGGTCACCGCACCAGCCTAATGAGACGGTCTCACTGCCGCAGCGTGTGCACCACATTTGCTCACTCACGCTCAGGCACGTGGAGCCATATCGAACCGCGTCTAGGCACTCCTAGTGTGAGCGCAGCTTCGCGATCAGGTCGTCCTTGTTGAGCGAAGAGTATCCGTGCAGGTCCAGTTCGCGTGCCCGATTCTGCAATTCTTTGACTGTCCAGTCTTCGTAGGATCCTGACTCTCCCCCTCGTCGCCCAACTTCGGATCGTCCATCCCGTGCCGCCGCGTTCGCAATGCGCGCTGCTTTCTCCGCTGACGCACCGTCGTTGCGGAGTTCCTCATAGAGCTCCGGGTCCTTCACCCGTGAATTCTTGTTGGCAGGCATCTTCGTTTCACTCCTCAGGTTCGATTCGTCTCCATTAGGGGCGTCATCAGCTTCGGCCCCTTTTGCTGCACGAGGCAGTAGATTCACGATAAACACGGGCGGACTGAGCCCCCACAAATTTCTGAGAACGTCGAGCGAACGTGCAGCCTGCTCCCAGATCGCGGTGAGCAGGAATGGGTGCGACTATGCGCGAACCGCTAAAACAACATGGGTTGCGGCATCGCCCTAGCGGCCAAGGCTGGCGGCATTTCTTCCGCGATTAGCGATCGCTCCCCATTGACGTCTCGCGTGCTTACAGCGGCACGCGAACCAACGATTCCTGTCGCTGGGTCAAGTGCGGTTCGCTCGAGACCGTGCCGACGGATAATCGGACGCAATTTGGCTGCCAGCCAGTGACGATACTCCTTGGGAGCGTAGGTGCCGCGTGAATACATTGAGTGATAGCGCTCGAGCAATTCCGGATGCGCCGCTTCTAGCCATTGGAAGTACCACTCCTTGGTTCCGGGCTTGAGATGAAGGGCAGAATAGGCAATTGATGTTCCGCCGGCATCCTTCACCGCGGCAATTGCACGCTCCAAGTGGTCACGCGTATCGGTAAGAAACGGCAGGATCGGCATGAGAAAGACTGCGCAATCGAGGCCAGCATCTCTCACTGCAGTCACTGTGGCGAGGCGTGACTTCGCAGTCGGCGTACCAGGCTCGACCGACTGTTGCAGCTCATCGTCATAGATAGCGATCGACATCCCGATATCGACGGGTACGTGATCGCTTGCCTCTTTCAGCAGTGGCAAATCTCGCCGAAGCAGGGTGCCCTTGGTGAGAATCGAGAGCGGCGTTCCCGAACCGGCCAATGCAGCAATGATGCCCGGCATCAGCCGGTATCGACCCTCTGCGCGCTGGTAAGGGTCAGTGTTGGTTCCTAAAGCAACAGCGTGCCTTCCCCAGCTGGGCTTGCTGAGTTCTTTGGCCAGCACCTCAGCAACATTGACCTTCACCACGATTTGAGTGTCAAAGTCTTTCCCTGAATCGAGGTCGAGATATTCGTGCGTCGGTCGCGCGAAGCAGTAGGTGCACTGGTGAAGGCATCCGCGCATCGGGTTGATGGTCCACCCGAACGGCATATCGCTTGCGGTGGGGACTTTGTTGAGGGCGCTCTTGGCTACTACCTCGTAGAAGGTGACGCCCTGAAAGTCTGGCGTGCGAACCGTACGCACAAGATTGTTGAGCTTCGCAAGGCCGGGCAGCGCGTTGGGGGCCTCACTGCTGACCTGTTGACCACTCCATCGCATGCTTCTATTCGAACATATGTTCTAATCAATGGCAACTTCCACTGATGCGGCACTAAGGCCCCCGCCCACGCTGATAACGTCATAAGAGTGTTTTCCAAAGTGACGGTCCCGACAACTCTCCACACGCGAGATGGTGAAATGACGCTTCGGTATTCCGAATTGGGCGACATCGACACCATCCTTCAACTTCTGGCGGATGACCCAGTCAGCGCCTTGCGGGGAGATACCGCGCGCCCCGAAGATCGCCCGGCCTACGAAAAAGCGTTCCACGCGATCGCAACTACTCCCGCGAACGCATTGCTCGTTGTCGTTGCACCCAGTGGTGATGTCGTAGCCACCATGCAATTGACCGCGATTCCCGGGATGGCGCGGCGAGGTTCACACCGCCTCCAAGTCGAAGCCGTTCGGGTTGCGGCAAGTCAGCGCTCATCGGGCATCGGCGGCGCGATGATGCGGTGGGTCATCGACATCGCAGCGCCAACACTCGGCGCTTCGCTCATCCAACTCACATCGGATGAGGCGCGCACCGACGCGCATCGCTTCTACAAGAAGCTGGGCTTCGAGGCATCGCACATCGGGTTTAAGTATTCGATCAAGCTATGACCTCAGTCGCCGACGCTAAAAACGACGGCGTCACCCTTCGTGACCTGCGTCTCAGCGACGGTGATGCAGTCTTTGAGTGGATGCGGGATCCAGAGTCAGTCGCAATGGCCGCATTCACGGCACCAGACCCCGACGACCGGGCCGAATTCGATTCCTGGTTTGCTCGCATTCTCGCGAACCCCGACGTTGTAGCTTGCGCGATCTACCGCAGCGGAACTCTCGCCGGAATGATAGCCACCTTCACGATGGACGACCAGCGAGAGCTCACCTACTGGATCAGTCGTGATTTCTGGGGTCAAGGAATCGCCAGCGCTGCACTAGCGCTAATGCTGGAACTCGACACTCACCGCCCGCTTCAGGCACGCACAGCCACACACAACATTCGTTCCGCCGCCGTAGTGCTGCGCAATGGATTCGTCGAGATTGGCCGCAACGTCGACTTCGCCGCCGGCGTGAAACGGGACACCGAAGAGATCATCTTCGAGCTTCGCTAGGGACGTCGGCGATAACTCGCCCCTGCATGCTCGGCTGGCAGCCGGTTTCCTCGTCCGTGAAGCTTGTTGCGCAGCGTGCCCTCCACGTATTCCTCAGGATATAGACCCCGCTCGCGCAACACAGGGATGACGTACTCCACGACATCTTCGAAGGTACCTGGCGTAATGGCATACGCAAGATTGAAGCCATCAACGTCGGTCTCTTCTACCCACTGTTGCAGCTCATCCGCGATTTCCGTGCCCGAGCCAATGATGAACGGACCCAGACCCCCGATAGCGCCGAGTCGGGCAATATCGCGAACTTTCCACTCGCTTCCGTCATTGTTTGCCTGCTGAAAGTTGGCGACTGTTGACTGGATTGCATTGCTTTTGACGTTGCCAATGGGCTCATCGAGGTCATATTCCGAAAGGTCGATCCCCATCCATCCGGACATGAAGACGAGCGCTCCCTCTTCGCTTGCGTAGCTGAGATAGTCGGCATACTTCGCGTGAGCTTTCTCCGTGGTGTCATCCGTGATGATCGTGAGCAGTGTGTAGATTCGCGCAGAATAGCGATCACGGCCAGCCTCTTCAAGAGCATCCCGGATGCGGCCAACCGTTGCCTTGAGTCCCGCTTTAGTCGAGGCAGCAACAAAGATCGCTTCGGCGTTGCCTGCCGCGAACTGGATGCCCCTCGGTGATGCGCCTGCCTGGTAGATCACCGGGGTTCGCTGCACCGACGGCTCTGACAAATGGATCCCCGGGACCGTGAAATGTTTGCCCTTGTGCTCAATGTCGTGAACTTTGCTTGGGTCGGTGAACACAACGGTTTCGCGATCACGAATAACGGCATCGTCTTCCCACGAGCCCTCCCACAGCTTGTAGAGAACTTCGAGGTATTCGTCGGCGTGGTCATAGCGATCATCATGCTCGAGCTGATCATCATTGCCCATATTGCGGGCTGCTGAAGGAAGATAGCCGGTGACGACGTTCCAACCGATGCGCCCCTTGGTGAGGTGATCAAGCGTCGACATGCGACGCGCGAAAGGGTACGGATGTTCGTAGGCCGTGCCGGCGGTGATGCCGAATCCCAAGTGTTCCGTGACATGCGCCATGGCCGAAACGAGCAACAGTGGGTCATTCACCGGAACTTGCGCGCCGTGGCGAATCGCAGCCTCATTGGAACCCGCGTACACATCGTAGGTACCGAGGACATCCGCAATGAAGATGCCATCAAAGGTGCCACGTTCGAGCAGCTGGGCAAGTTCCGTCCAATAGTCGAGGTCTTTGTAGCGCCACGATTGGTCATCGGGGTGGCGCCACATTCCTGACGACTGATGGGCGACGCAGTTCATGTCGAAGGCGTTGAAGCGAATTTGTTTAGGCATGCCACCATGGTGCGCCGAGCAGCCATTCACTGCACCTGGCAGTGAAACAACGGACGAAACACAGAGAAATAAAGCGACACATTCTCGCTTCGCTGGCGGATGCGGCGCATTCTTGTTCGCATCCCCACAACCTTCGGATGGACGAATGCAGACGACAGCGAAACATCAGAGTCTCTCGCACGATGAGGCGTACAGCCCCGATGAGCGCACCTCGCCCGAAACTGAGATCAGTGGCGACGATTTTGCTCGCGCCTTTCGTCACTATCCTGGCGGTGTTGCGGTCATCACCGCCGACTCCCCCGACGGTCCCGTTGCCCTCACAGCGACATCGGTTGTTTCTGTGAGCGCGGTACCGCCGCTCCTCGCGTTCTCGATCAGCCATCGCGCATCCACCGCCGCGAGCATCCGGAGCGCGAACTCCTATGTGGTCCACTTCTTGGGAAAAGACCAACTTGAAATCGCGCAACTGTGCGCAACTAGCGGTGTTGATCGATTTTCTGACACCAGTTTGTGGAGACGACTGCCGACCGGTGAGCCGTACTTTCCGAGCGCACCAGCTTGGGTCGCAGGAACGCGGGTCGATCAACTCGACGCGGGAGCCGCATCCATAATTTTGCTTCGTGCGACACAGTCCGCAGTCGATTCTGGGGCAGAAGGCACTCCACCGCTCGTCTATTTCAATCGCGGTTGGCACCAGCTCGGCGAACACTCACAAGTGAGCTAGCCCAGCGGAACTAAACCGGTGCAACCTCTGACGCCGACTCGTCATCGCCCCACGACTCAACTAGTGAGATCCGGCCACGGGAATCCTTTATCGCAAGAGTGAGCGCGATTATCGCGGTAGCAATGCCAATGACGCCGAGCGGATTTGCGATGCCAATGGCTATTCCTAGTGCCGGCTCGGAGGGACCGCTAATTATGGTCTGAAGCCCCTGAGGTGTTGAATCCGGAATCGTAAGTCCCAGGAGAAATCCGCATATCCCGGAGGCGATGAGCAATGCTTGGGTTAAAACCCGCGTCTCGAACCCGCGACGTGCCGTGCGCCGAACTGCCAGCCCGGTCAGCACCAACAAGACCGCAAAAATGAGTCCGAGCGTTGCGGCGTAGACAATCGTGAGGTCACCCCCGATGCCAAAGAGGTGCCGACCGAACGAAATCCAGCCAGCCACGCCGATGCCTGCCACGATTACGGCAACGCCGGTGTGGCCTTCCCGCGGGATCCCGGGGGTGGCTCGAACCCGAATTGCACTGTAGCTCATGACTTGCTCTCCATCACTCTGATCGCCCAATGGTAGCGACGATGAGGTTCCCCCAGTCGCTGACTCGCGCGGCGTGTACTGCTAGCGTGAGCCGAAGAAGCCTCAGTAACGTTGTGCGCGAGGTGGACCGCTCTAGCCGGAGGAGACCCCATGCCCGCTTCCACAGAAGGACGCGTTGCCGTCTACATCGATTTCGACAACATCGTGATCTCGCGCTACAACCAAAAACACGGCAATGGTGCGTTTCAGACGGACAAGGTTCGGTGGCACGTCTCAAACCGTGCAAGCACGACGCCGGTCGGGACCAAGCTCGCGGACGCCGAAGTCGACGTTGAGGCCCTGCTCGACTACGCCTCCTCGTTCGGCACAGTTGCGCTCAGCCGCGCCTACGCCGACTGGTCTTTACCGGTCAACTCGAGCTACCAGAAACAGCTCATCAACCGCGCTGTCGAACTCGTGCAACTCTTTCCGCTCACAGCTCAAATGAAGAATGGGGCGGACATCCGGCTGTCTGTTGACGTCATGGAAGACCTTTTTCGTCTGCCCGACCTCACTCATGTGGTGATCGTTGCTGGCGACTCAGACTATGTGGCGCTAGCGCAACGCGCCAAGACCCTTGGTCGCTTTGTCGTCGGTGTCGGAGTCGCTGGTGGCACAAGTCAAGCGCTTACCTCCTCGTGCGACAAATTCGCCGACTATGACTCGCTGCCGGGTGTTGAGTACGGCGCCAGTGCGAATGAATCGCCGGTCTCCGCCTTCACCGCTGCACCACCCGCCACAGACGACGGGGCAACAAAGACACCTACTCCCGAATCTAAGTCCAGCGCAAAGGCCGCCAACACCGATCCGCCGGCAACTAAGGTATCTCCATTCAAGGTGCTAGTGCGCGCTATGCGGCTAGTGCAACAGAAAGAGGATTCAGAGTGGCTCCACAGCTCCGCGGTCAAGAATCAGATGCTCAGAATTGATCCGTCGTTCGATGAATCTTCGTTGGGCTTCACAACTTTCAGCGAGTTTGTGAAGTCTCGCCTATCGCACGTTGAGATGCGCGAGCATGACGGCGTCCGGCAGCTTAGACTCCGCACCAACGTGACACTGCCTGAATAGCGAGCCTTGGTTCTGTGCAATAAATCAACCGGAGATCGCGTGCCAAAAGATGCGTCTTGGCGCGTTAGGCGAGCAGCTGCTCCGCAAGCAGTTCAAGAGCCCGCACGCGTACAGGCGACGTGTTCGGCGCATCCGCATCATGTGCCGAGAGCCCTGGGCTGACCATAACTTCGTCAACACCGAACCGGGTCGCCAGCGAGCGGATGCGGGCTGCCGCAGCCACGGGTTCGTCGATGACCCAACGTTCGGCCATATCATCGACCATCTGTTGCTGCGGAGCGGCAAGTTCCGTCGCCGCAGCCTGCTCAATTGTCGAGAGCGGACCAAGAGGCATCCCACTGAGGAGCCGAGCCATCTGCTGCAACTGGGGAAGCGCAGCAGCTCGCGCTTCTGCCGCGGTATCGGCGACCGCAACATTGAGCGTCAAGAAGGTTCGTGGCTCCTTCAGCTGATCCGAGGGGACAAAGTTGTCGCGGTACAAACCCAAGATGCGTTCTGTTCCCTCACCAGAGAAATGATGCGCGAACACGTACGGCATGCCCTGGGCTGCGGCGAGTCGCGCAGAATAGTCACTCGATCCCAGCAACCAAAGCTCAGCAACTGACGACGCATTCGGTGTCGCGGTGAGCTCATACACCTGGCCAGACGGCAACTGAAGAGCCGCCCCCTCGGGGTGCATGAGGCTGCGGATGTCGGAAACGTTTCGCGGGAACGCGTCGACGTCGCTTGTTGTTCCCGTCATCCGCAAGTAGGACGTGATCACGGGATCACTTCCGGGAGCGCGGCCAATGCCCAGGTCAATGCGCCCCGGGAATGCCGCCTCCAGAATTGCAAACTGTTCAGCCACGACGAGCGGGGCGTGATTCGGGAGCATCACTCCCCCAGAACCGACGCGGATGCGTTGGGTCTGAGCAGCCAAAATCCCGATCAACACGGCAGGGTTTGTGGATGCCACGGCCTTCATGTTGTGGTGTTCAGCCACCCAATAGCGCGAAAATCCGAGTTCATCGGCACGCTGCGCTAGCGCGGTGGTCGCCGAAATCGCATCAGCGGAAGTCTGGTTGCTGCGCACAGGAATCAGGTCAAGAACAGAAAGACGAAGTGGTGTAGTCATCACTACTATTCAACCGTCGAACGGTCGGGATATTCCTTAGCGTCGCGCATCCGACCGGTATGCCACGCCCTAAAACCCGGGCAGATAGCTATGGTGTCCATTATGAAGATTTCGGAGTTGAGCCACGAGACTGGCGCATCGGTCGCCACGATCAAGTACTACCTGCGGGAGGGCCTTGTGCCCGCGGGGGAACGCTCGGCACCGAACCAGGCGACCTATGGCGAAACCCATGTGCGCCGCATCCATATGATTCGTGCGCTGACCGACATTGGTGGCCTCTCTGTTGCCGACACCAAGCGCGTTATTGAGGCCATTGAGTCCGACCTGCCACTGACGCGCGCTTTTGAGATTGCGCAGAGCACAGTTTCCGAGCGCGTTGACCCTGAATCCTTGGATGCCGAAGCGCTCGAGACGGTTGACTCTGCCCTTTCGGGCTGGGGTTGCGACCCGAACGACCCGGGCCGACTCGCGGCCGCCCGTGTGGTGATGAACTTTCGGCAGGCCGGCCAGGGCACCGATACGGGGTGGCTCGCTCGCTATGCCGAGGCTGCGCAACTCGTCGCAGAAGCAGATCTTGATCTCGTCGAGAGTCGCGATGGACTTGCGGCACAAGCGGAAACCGTTGTCGTGGGAACGGTGTTGGGTGATGCGCTCTTTGCTGCGCTGCGGCGGAGCGCTCAAGCAGCCTCGACGATCCGTCGTCACGGAGATCCGTCTCGGAGCTAACTCGCACACCTCATTTCGCCTTCACCCTTTACAGATAGTGATGCTATCCGATAGTGTCACTATCGACTCAAGGAGAAGCCATGATTGTTCAGCGCGAAGCGAAGGTTCGTCAGTCGTCCCGGCACGATGCCGCCAGCAATTCCTCGAGTTCGTCACGACCTGACAGCGGCACGCTTAACCTTGAGCGTGCGCTACTCCACCGCCCGCTGGTGTGGTTGACCATGGCAATGATCGGGCTTGCGATCATCGCCACGCTCGGCTTGCTCGTCGACCAACGCGAAATTGTGAGCGCGCCGCTGTGGGCAAAACCACTCAAATTCGCTCTGTCGATTGCACTGTATTCGCTAACGCTCGCCTGGCTGATCGGAATGCTCACTCGGCATGCACGTCTGGCGTGGTGGCTCGGAACTGTCAGTGCGGCATTCCTCGCCGTCGAAATGGTCGTGATCGTCGGCGCCGCAGCCCTCGGCACAACAAGCCACTTCAATGTGGCTAGCCCGGTGCCAGCAGCACTCTGGTCAGTAATGGCAGTGTCGATCGTGATCGTGTGGTCGGCGGTAGTCCTTGTCGCCGGCCTTCTCTGGCGCTATCGAATCTCCGATCCGGCGCGGTCACTCGCCATCAAATCTGGTCTCATCGTCGGAATAATCGGTATGGGATTGGCATTTCTCATGACCTCGCCAACGGCCCAGCAATTGAGCGACTTTCAGGGCATCGCGGGAGCTCACACGGTCGGGCTGCCCGACGGAGGGGATGGCTTACCTCTCTTGGGCTGGAGTACGGTCGCCGGAGACCTCCGCATCCCCCACTTCATCGGGATGCACGCCCTACAATTGCTGCCGCTAGCCGCGCTTGCGCTCGAATTCCTGGGGCGTCGAGTGACAGGGCTCGCGCTCCCGCAGACGCGACAGCGCGTGATCGGTGTGCTCGTCAGCCTCTACGTTGCCGTGACTGCCCTGCTGACGGCGCAAGCATTGATGGGCCAATCGATCGTGAAACCGGATGCCGCAATCGCCACGATCGCCAGTCTTCTTTTCGCTTCGGCAGCAGCAGCTATCGCGGTGATCATCGCCCGCGCCGCACGATTACGTCAGGTTGCCAACGCTCAGCCCTCATCACCCCAATAGTGGGCGCCGCCTCACTTGCCTTCGCTAGTTCAATAGACTGATCGGATGCACGCCGCTGAGCCATCGTCACCCGTCTCGAGTGAATCGACTGCGCCAGCTTCTCTCGCCCAGCGACCATCCCGTCGTCGACGCATCCTTTTCGTCTCACTCATCTCATTTGCGTCGCTCATTGTGCTCGCAGCGATGGGCATTCTCGTTTGGGCAAATGTTGGTGTGATGCAGGCCGAGGCTGACCCTCTGGAGAATGTGCGCACGAATCCAGCAGTCTCCCTTCATGAGACGCCCAACTCGTTCATTCTCTCTCCCGCTGATGGGGCATCAGGAACCGGGTTGGTGTTCATTCCCGGCGCGAAAGTCACTGCTGAGGCCTACCTCTATAAGCTTTCTGGCGCTGTGGTGGAGTCGGGGTTAACTGTGATCGTCACCAAGCCGATTCTCAACTTGGCATTCTTTGATCAGCGTTCTCTCTCAACATTCACCGACGCTGTCCCGGATGTTGACACCTGGTTCGTCGGTGGGCATTCGCTTGGTGGGGTGCGAGCGTGCCAGTACGCGGCTCAACCTGAGGTGAGCGGACTCATTCTCTTTGCCAGCTATTGCGCCAATGATCTGGCGGATGTTGACACTCGCGTATTGAGTTTGAGTGGCAGCGTCGACATGCTCAGCACTCCAGACAAGATTGTGGCCGCTGCACACTTGCTGCCAACGAACACAACGTTCTTTCCCATCGAAGGTGCCAATCATGCGCGCTTCGGCGACTATGGCGTGCAGCCCGGCGACGGGGTCGCAAGTCTCGACAGCTCGATCGTGCGCGACGTGATCACGGCAGAGGTCGACAGCTTTATCCGCAAGGGTTAGGGAACACGCGCTGCTACGGCGGGCGCCTCGTGGTGCTCGTAGTGCCCCATCGTGATGATCGGGATCGAATCTGTCAGTGCAATGAGACCGTCACTGATCGTAGCGATCGGATCAGCATCCGTGCTGGAGAAGATGGGGAACGAGCGACCCTCGTCAGGTAGCCTGCGCCCGCGCCGAATGATGACGATGGTCGCAGCCGCGAGCGGGATAGCAATCGCGCTTGGTGCCGCAACCCACATTGAGGCACTGAGCAGTCCGTAGGCGCCCCACACCGCATACCCAAGAACAAGCAGCCACTGGGTGGTCTCAGAAATGCCGGCGAGACGCACTGCATCGTTGCGGCTCTGCCAGGTGATTCTTGCCTGCGGAACCCACATCAAGAACGAGAATGCAGTGCCCACGAATCCGAGTGCGTTAATAGCGAAATCGGTGATGTCCATACCGAGTGCTCGATCTTTCTGACGGCCCGAGGAAGAACTCCTAATTGGGCGCAAATTGCTGGGCATCCATCCGATGTCTCGGCAATTCTAAGCACAAATTACACTGCGCGCCAGATCATTTTTTACCCCCATTTAGCGCGGCGGGTTGCCGCCTAATTTAGCGGGCCGATTTCCATTTCCAGTCTGCGACTTCTGGCATGTCTTCGCCGTGCTCGCGGGTGTATTGCTGCGCGTGGAGTCGGGTGTCATGCATCTCTTGCCAGAAGGCGGCGTGACGCGCAGTGAGGCCGGGAACTCGCTCGAGTACGTCGATGACCAAGTGGTAACGGTCGAGGTCATTCATCATCACCATGTCGAACGGAGTGGTTGTCGTGCCCTCATCTTTGTAGCCCCGCACATGCAAATTCGCGTGCCCGGCACGCTTGTAGGTGAGGCGATGAATCAGCCACGGGTAGCCGTGATGAGCGAAAATTACGGGCTTGTCTGTCGTGAAGATAGCGTCGTACTCAGCATCGCTCAAACCATGCGGATGCTCAGATTCGCTGTGCAGTCGCATCAGGTCAATGATGTTGACGACTCGCACTCGCAACTCAGGGATCCGTTCACGCAAGATTTGCGCGGCGGCCAAGACCTCAAGGGTAGGTACGTCACCAGCACACGCGAGTACGACATCCGGTTCTTGACCGACAACTTCGGTGCCTGCCCAATCGAATAGTCCGATTCCCCGCGTGCAATGTTCGATTGCGGCTGGCATATCGAGCCAATTATTTTCGGGGTGCTTTCCGGCGATGACGACGTTGATCTTGTCGACGGAGCGAAGGCAGTGATCGTAGGTGGCGATGAGGGTGTTGGCATCGCACGGCAAATAGGCCCTCACAACATCGGGCTTCTTGTTCATGACGAGATCAAGAAAGCCGGGGTCTTGGTGCGATGCGCCGTTGTGGTCTTGACGCCACACGTGCGAGCTCAGCAGGTAGTTGAGCGAAGAGACCGGGCGGCGCCACGGGATATCGTTCGCTCCTTCGAGCCATTTCGCGTGCTGATTGAACATCGAATCGACGATGTGGATGAACGCTTCATAGGAGTTGAACATGCCGTGTCTGCCGGTGAGCAGGTAGCCCTCCAACCAGCCTTGGCACTGGTGCTCGCTGAGCATTTCCACGACACGACCTGCACGGGCAAGGTGATTGTCGGCGTCGATGGGGAGGAATCCGGCATCCCACTGTTTATCGGTTGTCTCGAAAACAGCGCTTAGTCGGTTGGATGCTGTGACGTCGGCACCAAAAATTCTGAAGTTGTCTGGATTGTCGCGAACAACATCGCGTAGCCACTCCCCGAGGGCGCCGGTCGCGGAACTTGTCGTTTCACCGGGGTTTGGAACGTCGACGGCGTAATCCCTAAAGTCGGGCAGCCTAAGTGGGGCGCGCAACACTCCACCGTTGGTGACAGGATTGGCGCTCATTCGACGGTCGCCCTCTGGCGCGAGTGCCGTTGCAATTGCGAGCGGTGCACCACTCTCATCAAACAACTCTTCTGGACGGTACGAGGCCATCCACTCCTCAAGTTGTTTCAGGTGTTCGTCTGTGTCCCGAACACTCGCAAGCGGGACCTGGTGCGAACGCCAATTGTTTTCGACAGGGTGCCCGTCGACTACCTGCGGTCCCGTCCACCCCTTGGGGGTGCGCAAGATCAGCATCGGCCACGCCGGGCGACCGTCGAGAGTTCCGGCAGCCGCGTCGGCTTTTATCTGCGCAATGTGATCGACGATGTCATCAAGAGTTGCCGCCATGCGTTCGTGCACGGCGCGAGGATCTTCATCGTCGAATCCACCCGAGACAACGTACGGCGTATGCCCGTAACCTCGCATCAGATCGCAGAGTTCGTCTTCGGGGATACGCGACAGCACTGTGGGGTTCGCAATCTTGTAACCGTTGAGGTGCAAGATTGGTAAAACCACGCCATCACGTTCAGGGTCAATAAATTTGTTCGAGTGCCAGCTCGTCGCTAGCGGACCAGTTTCGGCTTCGCCATCGCCGACAACAGCAGCGACGAGCAGATTCGGGTTGTCGAACGCCGCACCATACGCATGCGAAAGCGCATACCCCAGTTCGCCACCCTCATGGATGGAGCCGGGCGTTTCAGGAGCGGCGTGGCTGGGAATGCCACCGGGGAAAGAAAACTGCCTAAATAGCTTGCGGATGCCATCAGCGCTCTTATCGATGTCGCCATACGTTTCGCTGTACGTGCCATCGAGGTATGCGCTCGCGACGACCGCGGGTCCACCGTGCCCAGGACCAGCAACAAAAATCGTGTCGGTGTCGCGTTCCTGAATAATGCGATTGAGGTGAGCCCACACAAAGTTCAGGCCGGGCGTTGTGCCCCAGTGTCCAAGAAGTCGCGGCTTAGTGTGCTCGCGGCGGAGGGGTTCACGCAGCAGAGGGTTGTCGAGCAAATAGATCTGGCCAACAGCAAGGTAATTGGCGGCCCGCCACCACGCATCCAGCTGGTCAAACGTCTCAGACTGCACTTCGGATGTTCGGGGACGGCACCATGGTGCACGCGGGGAAGTATGGGCAACAGTCACGAGATTTCCTGTCTCTGATCGCGATGAATTGTGCTAGGTAAACCGTGCAATGAAGTCGCGCTCGTCGAGGAGCTTGTGGGACCAGTGTATGAGTATTTTTCCCCGCGCGACTGGATGGACAGAATCGGCGGGCACGCCGTAACCGCACTACCCCCACGCGCGGGATACCCTCAGAGTATGGGTTCGCGAAACACACGAAGTGACGGCGTTTTAGCCTCGTGGAACGACGAACGCGGCTTCGGATTTGTGACCCTCGACGGCGGTGAGCGAATTTTTGCCCACATCTCCGCGTTCCCACCGCGCGATACTCGGCCCACACTCGGTGAGCGAGTCAGTTGCACGGTGGAACGCACAACCGACGACAAAATTCGGGCAAGCAACATCCGCTATCTTTCGGCGTCTGGACGCCCGATCCGCACACGCAAACGCAAAGCCGGCACGATGAGCTGGGTTGTGCTGGTGACTTTCGCGCTAGCAATCGGCATCGTGACAGCGATTGGCGCTCTCCCGTGGTTATTTGCGGCTCTCTACTTACTGATGAGCATCATCACCTATATCGTCTATGCGACCGATAAGAGTGCGGCTCAAACAAAGCAGTGGCGAGTGAGCGAGAGTACGCTCCTCGGTTTAGGATTATTCGGCGGCTGGCCCGGCGCACTCGTCGCTCAGCAACGCCTACGCCACAAGAACCAAAAACCGAGCTACCGCCAAGCATTCTGGGGCAGCGTCGTGCTGAACGTTTTGGTGTTGGCAATCTTGAGTACGGCGCTCAGCGAGCGGATGTTGGAGCTCGCCCGGCTGCTGCTATCTGCGGCTACTTCCTAAATCAGCGCGTGCATTGAGCGCCTGATCTGCCGGCAGTGCATTGTTATCGCGGGTTAATCAGCGATTAGGCGAGCGAAAGAAATAGTTTCTCGATCTCGTCAGGCTGGGGTGATCCCTCGGCACCCGGGTTTGCCAAGCACTCTTTCATCGCTCCGGAAATAACGAGGAAACCAGCTCGGTCGAGCGCTTTGGAGACCGCGGAAAGCTGATAGATCACGTCCGCACAACCTGCGCCGGTTTCCACTGTCGTGATGAGTGCGCCCAGCTGACCCTGCGCGCGCCGCAACCGGTTCAGGATCTTCTTTTGAGCTTCGGCGTCAGTGACGGGCAAGGATGCGGAGACCTCAGAGGCCATCATTTTCTCATTTCTCGGACATGATTTGACAGTTGCAATACCCCATGGGGTATAGTTCTCAGCATACCCCCTAGGGTATAAGTTCGTATAGTCAGTCAAACGAAAGCAGAGTTATGTGCAGAGCAGTCACGTGCCGGGTATGCGGCAAAACAACGTGGGCCGGATGCGGAGAACACATCCCGTCAGTGAAGCGCAGCGTGCCTGCGTCCAACTGGTGCAATGGCAAACACTCGGCCTCGGAAATTGACGCCGCCAAAGCCAACAAGGGCAGCTTCTTCGCTCGCCTCTTCGGCCGTTAGGAGTTCATATGTGCGCACAAGTTACTTGCCAGAACTGCAGCAAACCCACGTGGGCTGGTTGCGGAGAACACATCGAGGATGCCCTCGCCGATGTCGCCGAGCGCGACCGCTGTCACTGCTAGCCGGTTCGCAACAGCCTTTCGCGAATACGCAACCCCACAACTAATTGTTCACTAGGAGAAAAATGATCCGCCCTCTCGCAGCCCTCGCCGGCTCGCTCATCGTGTTGGCCTCGCTGGCTGCATGTTCGGCACCCGTCGAAACGATCGAACTCAGTTCCGACACCATCATCATTGACGTGCGCACGCCGGGAGAATTCGCGGGAGGTCACCTTGACGGGGCAAATCTTCTCGACCTGAGCGGTGGCCAGTTCGCCGACACGCTCCCCAGCCTCGATCCCGACGCCGACTATGCGGTCTACTGCAAATCAGGCAACCGCTCAGGACAAGCCGTAGCGATGATGACCAACGCAGGCTTTACCAACGTTCTCGATCTGGGATCGATAGACAACGCTACGAAAGTCACCCAGATCGAAATAGTTCAGTAGCGCAACTCGCTCGCGCTGCTCTGCACTAAGACCCCGCGCTCGCACTGCCGAGCAATCTCGAATTGCGGCGGCTACGAACAACCAGTGTGAATACGAGACAATCCTTGAGCACGCGCTTTAACACAAGCGATTCCTGTGACCCCGCCACCGAAAACTTCTCTCGCGTTGTCGTTCCCACCGATTTGGGCGACGTTGTCGTGCACGCCAGCCCCAGCATGATTGCGCACCCCAAGACTGCGACGTTGCTCATTCACGGTGCAGCAGGCTCGTGGACAACCTGGCTGCCACTCATCCGTGCCGCGCATGAAACCGGCGAGCCACTGCAGAACGTTGTGGCAATTGACCTCCCCGGCTGGGGCGAAAGCGGAACACTACCTGCCGGTGCAACAGTCGACGACATGGCCGACGCACTAGCGCAAGTCGCGCAAACGCTCGGCTTCGCCACGTGGGACGCCATCGGCCACTCGCTTGGTGGACACCTCGCCCTTACCCTTGCAGCGAGTTACCCCAACCGCACGCACAGCGTAACCGCCATTTCAGCGACCGGACCCGGCGCGCTTGCCGTGCTCCGGCATCCGATTCGAGATTTTCGGAGATTACCGTTTTTGGCGGGCATGCTCGGCGCCATGAGCTTCCTTTCGGCACTGGGACTAGCGGGCAACAGCCTCATTCGCGGTCTTCATCGTATGCATCTTCTCGGGCCGTTGAGCGCTCCGCTGTTTGCACAGTGGCAGACGCTCGATGTCTCCGTTATTGACTCGCTGGCCTCAGAGATCCGGCCCACGGCGTTCGTACGTGCCGCCGAGGCAGCGTCCCGCTATGACGAGCGACAGTGGTTGAGCATCCGGTGCCCCATCACTCTAGTTCGGGGTGAACGAGATGTGTTCGTGAGCGCTAGTGACGATGCCTGGTTTGCTGAAGCGCTCCCCCACGCCACGCAACAAGTGACGGCACGTGCAGGTCACTTCGCGCACATCGAGGGTGTTGGCGAGCACACTCGAGTTCACGGTGATACGGCGGTCGCCGCCTAGTTGGCGGCTTCACCCCAGCGCACGCCGAAAAATCACAGCAACGCGAGCAACCTCCCCGCGCCGAGTAACCTAAGTGCATGGTTGATACCCGCAGTGATGTGCGCCACCGCGCAACGCCCGGGGTGAACCGGTGGGATGTTGTGCTCGCGGTAGGGATGCTCGCTGGCACCCTGCTCAGCACGGTTCTCACCCGCATCGCCGGCATCTTCTCCGAACCTGCCGATTCGGTGGTCACGCTGGTGTGGGCTGCAGCGATCACGCTGCCCCTGCTGTTTCGGCGCCACCATGCGTTGCCCGTCGTCATCGTTGTTGCCGCCGTCTTCATGGTGGGGGCGACCCTTCAGGTGCCCGAAGTTACCTTCTGCAATATTTCGCTCTTTATCGCGCTCTACTCTGTTGGCGTTTGGGAAGACCGACGTCGCGTCGCCACCATCACCCGCATCGCCATCATTGCGGCCATGTTCATTTGGCTATCGATTTCCATTTTTCAGACCACGACCGACCCCGATGCACTGAGCGGATTCTCGCGTGCCGGGGCATTCTCTCCGTTGCTGGCGTACCTCGTGATCCAATTTCTGACCAACGTGCTCTACTTCGGCGCCGCCTACTACTTCGGCGAACGCGCCTACCGCTCCCGACTGGAACGGCATGCGCTGCATCAACGTTCTGTCGAGCTGGTGAGAGAGCGCGAACTGATTGCCGCCCAAGCCGTAACCATTGAGCGCCTGCGTATTGCGCGTGAGCTGCATGACGTTGTTGCCCACCACGTCTCGATCATGGGGGTGCAGGCCGCCGCCGCGCGCACCGTGCTCACTCAAGATCCTGCTGCCGCATCCGAATCGTTGCGTGCTGTTGAGACCGGGTCTCGCCAAGCAATAGATGAGATGCATCGACTATTGGGAACACTGCGGGAGGCTGACAGTCGCGAAACTGACACCGCCGCTGCCTCAACGCTCGGAGTGCACAGCATCGTCGAGCTGATCGAAGCCACACGCAGCGCCGGTCTGCCAACACGGTTCGAAGAATTTGGCGACGCTCAACCCCTGAGCCCATCAACATCCGTCACGCTCTACCGAGTGGCTCAAGAAGCACTCACCAACGCCCGCAAACATGCTGGCCCCAATGGAGACGCCGATGTTCGACTGCGCTGGAGCGATACCGCCGTCGAGATTGAGGTCGGCAATTCTGGGCGCACACCAAGCCGCCGACCGTCCACGGGTCTCGGATTGATTGGCATGGCCGAACGCGTGAACGCTGTGGGCGGCTCACTCGAATTGCGTCCCCGATCCCGTGGTGGCTTCCTCGTGCGCGCTGAGTTGCCGGTGCAGGCTGACATCGGTGCGGGCGCACCAGCAGCCGAGGCTCACGCATGACCGCTCAACCGATCCGCATCCTGCTTGCCGATGACCATGAACTGGTGCGCACAGGTTTCCGCATCATTCTTGGTGCCCAACCCGACTTCGAGGTTGTTGGCGAAGCCCGCAATGGACGTGAAGCCGTCGAACTCGCCGAAACACTCCAGCCAGATGTGATCTGCATGGACATCCAAATGCCTGAAGTCGACGGCATCGATGCGACCCGGATGATCGTAGCGAAGCCCAACAGCACTGTCGCGGTTCTCATCCTCACCACCTTCGATAACGAGTCACAGCTCTTCGACGCTTTGGACGCCGGAGCGAGCGGGTTCTTGCTCAAAAACTCGTCTCCCGATGATCTTGCGGATGCCGTGCGCACGCTGGCGAGCGGCGACGCGCTGCTGGCTCCCGCCGTGACCCGGCGCGTGCTGGAACGACTGAGTCTCACCGATCAGCGGCTCCCCCGCCAGACGGAGCCAACTGTTCCTGCCGAGCTAACCGCGCGCGAACATGAAGTGCTCGTGCTCGTGGCGGAGGGCCTCTCCAACTCTGAGATCGCGACGGCACTCTTTCTTGGCGAGGCGACCGTAAAGACCCACGTTTCGAAGGTTCTTCAGAAGCTCCACCTTCGCGACCGTATCCAGGCCATCGTGTACTCCTATGAAAACGGCGTCGTTGTGCCGAACACAGCGCCCGAGCGACCGAACTCGACGTAACGCTGCCCGCTCGCAACTCATGGCCGTCTCCCCCACGCGATGGAGGCAAGAACCCACCCGCAGGCTGATCCCGTCGATCGCGTCAGCCCATACCGTTGTTCCCAGAGAGATTCTTTGCGAACAAAGGCGGTATTCGTGCTCCAGCTCGACAACATCACCAAAAGCTTTGGGGCGCGCCCAGCGCTCGACGGCGTGACCTTTTCTGTGCGCGACGGGCGCATGACGGGCTTCGTCGGCGGCAACGGTGCCGGCAAGACAACGACAATGCGCATCCTGCTGGGTGTTCTTGATTCGGATGCCGGTGAGATCCACCTCGACGGCAAACCACTGGGTGCAGAACAACGGCGTCGATTTGGGTACATGCCTGAGGAGCGGGGACTCTACCCGAAGATGAAAGTTCGGGAGCAACTCGTCTACCTCGCTCGACTGCATGGACTCTCGTCGACCCTAGCGGGCCGAAATGCTGACAGCCTGCTCGAAGAGCTTGGCCTCGGCGAGCGTCGCGATTCCACCCTCGAGAGCCTGTCGCTCGGAAACCAGCAGCGCGCCCAGATCGCCGCATCACTCGTGCATGATCCCGAGGTACTCGTGCTCGACGAACCCTTCTCGGGGCTTGATCCTCTCGCCGTCGATACTGTGGTGGAGGCGCTCAAGCAGCGTGCGGCATCCGGAGCATCAGTACTGTTCTCCTCCCATCAGCTCGAGATCGTTGAGCGGCTGTGCGACGACCTCGTGATTATTGCCGATGGCACTATTCGCGCATCTGGTGAGCGAGACACTCTCCGTGCCCAGCACTCGGCGCCACGCTACGAGATTGTGACGACCGGCGATCTGGGATGGTTGCGAAACGAACCCGGAGTCACGGTCGTTGAATTCGATAGCGGCTACGCCACGTTCGATGCCGAAGAGACCACGACCGCCCAGCGAGTTCTCCGTCACGCCCTCGCCGATGGCGACGTCACCTCGTTCGCCCCTCAGCGCGCATCCCTCGCCCAAATCTTCCGAGAGGTTATCTAATGAACTCCGCTACCGCAGCACGCCAGTCCCCTCGCTACCTTCAATCGGTTGTTCTCGTCGCCGAGCGTGAAATCACTACCCGCCTTCGTTCAAAGAGTTTCCTCATCACTACCGGCATCCTGCTGCTCCTCGTTCTTGGCGGTGTGATTGCGGGAGGAATCTTCTCGCAGACCGCGGGGACGACGAGCGTTGCCACGATCGGTTCGCTGTCCTCAGAGTTGTCTGCGCTGCCAGGTGTTGAGGTCACCACTGTCGACGATCGCGCGGAGGCAGAAGCTCTCGTGAGCGATGGAACTGTGGATGCGGCGGTACTGCCCTCCAAGGAAGGCTCGGGCGCTCCTGCAACCATCATCGCCAACACAGAAGCGCCATCTCTGCTGGTTCAGATGTTGAGTGTCTCCCCCGAGGTTGTTCTTCTTGACCCCGACGGTGAAACGAGCCCGCTCAGCTACATTGCGGCTCTAGGTTTCGGAATCATCTTCTTCATCTCCGGCATGACCTTTGGCCCGATGATTGCGCAGAGCGTTGTTGAGGAGAAGCAAACTCGAATCGTTGAAATCTTGATGTCGGCGGTGCCCGTCTCGGCGTTGATGGCCGGCAAAGTGATCGGCAACTCGCTGTTGGCGTTCGCCCAAATTATTGCGATTGCGGTGCTCGCGATCGTCGGCCTGTCGGTGACCGGTCAGGGTGAACTCTTGTCGCTCCTCGGCGCACCGCTGCTGTGGTTCGTGGGATTCTTCATCATCGGTTTCATACTCCTCGCCGCGCTGTTTGCTGCGGTGGGCGCGATGGTGTCCCGTCAAGAGGATCTTGGTTCAGCCATGACACCGGTCACGATGCTGATCATGCTCCCCTACTTTGCGATCATCTTCTTCAACGATGACCCAAAGATCCTAGCGATCATGTCGTATATTCCATTCTCGGCACCTGTCGGAATGCCCATGCGAATGTTCCTCGGAACGGCCGAATGGTGGGAGCCACTGATCTCCCTCGTTCTGCTGCTCATCACCACGGGCCTCGCAGTGCTCCTCGGCGCCCGCATCTACAACAACTCGCTACTGAAGGTCGGCAGCCGGGTGAGCTGGGCCGAAGCCATCAAGGGCTAAGGCGCTCCAGCGAACGGATGGCGGCGCTGGCACTGCACACTAAAGTGTCAGCGCCGCTCCTCGGTGTTAGCGGGGTCTAGTCCTCGGTGATCGGCTGCGGCGGAAGCTTGCGCACCTTCGCGCGACGGCGACGACGTGCTGGGATCATGGCACGCATCTCCTCGAGCTTGCCGAAGCAGAGCAGGCGGTCGTTCGCCTCGAGCACAGTGCTGCGGCGGGGGTTCGGCACAACGTTGGAGCCACGGTGCAGAGTCAGCACGGTGATGTCTTTCTCACCGAGACCAGATTCGCCGAGCTGCTTGCCGACAAAATCCGCGTCGCTGCCGACAACGATTTCAGCAACGCCATAGCCCGTAGAAACGCTGAGACGTTGGCGAACATCGATCTCAGGGAACGCAACCTGGTTGGCGATGTAGTCAATGATCGCGCCCGCGACATCCAACCCGGTCGCACGCTCAATGCCCTCAAGCCCTGGCGACGAATTGACCTCCATCACCAGGGGCCCATCTTTACCTTCGAGCATGTCGACGCCGGCAACCCGCAATCCCATGATCTGGGCGGCCTTGACTGCGGCACGGTGGTACTCAGGCGAGAGCTCGACAGCTTCAACGTTGCCACCGCGATGCACATTCGACCGGAACTCGTCGCCAACAGCCACCCGGCGCATCGCAGCAACAACACGGTCACCAACAACGAGGGCACGGATGTCGCGGCCCTTACTCTCAGAGATGAAACTTTGAATCAGCACGTTCTGTTTCGTTGAGTGCAATGTCTCGATAATCGCCTTGGCGACCTGCGTATCGGGAGCCAGAATCACACCGATGCCCTGCGTGCCCTCGAGCAGCTTGATGACAACGGGCGCGCCGCCGACGCGCTCGATAGCCATCTCGACATCTGCACGGTTGTGCACAAAGGTCGTCGCTGGCATCGCGATGTCGTGACGCGAAAGAATCTGGGTGGCACGCAGCTTGTCGCGCGAGTTCGTGATGCCGCTCGAAGTGTTCGGCGTGTAGACATCCATTTGTTCAAACTGGCGAACAACAGCCGTGCCGAAGTAGGTGATGGAGTTGCCGATGCGGGGCAGGATGGCGTCATAGTCCGAAAGCAATTTGCCGCGATATTGCAGGTCGGGTTCGTCCCCCGTGAGATCGATTGCGAACCGAAGGGTGTTGAGCACTTTGATCTGATGCCCGCGTTGCTCGGCGGCCGCACGAAGACGCTGAGTGGAATAAGCGTGCGGCGCACGCGAGAGAATAGCGAGTTTCATCAGATGACCTGCCAAGATAAGGGGGTGATAGAACCTACCCATTCAAGCACGGTCGCCGGTTGGCGCGAGTGGGTTGCCCTCCCAGAAATCGGCGTTTCGTGGATTAAAGCCAAACTCGACACTGGGGCGCATAGCTCGGCCATTCATGCGTCTGACATCGAAGAATACGTTGGCAAGGACGGCGCCAACTGGGTGCGGTTCCGCGTAATGCCGTGGCAAAAATCTGATGATGATGCTGTTGTCGTGGAGCGTGAAGTCCACGATCGCCGTTCCGTGCGCAGCTCATCCGGTCACAGCGAAGACCGCATCGTGGTGTTGCTTCACGTTGAGCTCTTTGGACATACAGTCACCGCCGAAACGACACTGACTGACCGCAGCGATATGGGCTTTCGGATGCTGATTGGCCGCGAGGCTCTCAGCCAAGGCTTTCTTATCGACTCGAGCGCGTCATTCCTTAGCGGTCGTGCGCCGCGCGCGATCCGCCGCCGCAATCAGGGTCGCAGCTAGCCTCTACGCACGTCGATGGCCGGGCCTTACCAGCCGGCTGTTACCAGCCTGACGTACCCGGGCCACCTTTAAACGGTCCGACAATACGAGAGGTGATCCACCCGCCGTAGAAGTCGCCGGCTTGAGTGCTCACTCGTTCGCCGTCGATTTCGCAGGAGTCCATTTGGCTCGGGTAGAGCGCTACTCGTGTCGCCAAGTCCTCGAATCCTCGGGTCGGATCCGGGTAGGTCCATCCCGCTCGATCAGCAACCACTCCCCCGGAAACAATATCGAAGTAATGGGCTTCACCTTTGAACTCGCAGAAGCTTGTGCCCGCTACTGGTACCAGAACGCCGTCGGGAAACGCAGCGATTGGCACGTAGTAGACGGGTGGATGACTCGTCTCAAGCACCCGCACCGAATCCGTAGTGTCGACGATCACTTGGCCGCCCAACCGCACAACAATGCGTTCGTGTCGTCGTTCCACTCGTGGAGGCCGCGGATAGTCCCACACCGACTCTTGACCTGCGCGAGGCTTGATGGGCTTGGGTCGGGGATGTGATCGGGGAAAACCGGCGGCTGGCGTCATCCATCAATTGTGGATCTGGCTGCTGGGATGCCGCTGCGAATGTCCACAGGCGGGAGCCAAGTCGCGACCGGAAACGTAGCTACCTCGAGACGACCGGCTGCGCACCTGAATCGACTCGCGCCGTTCGATAGGTATCTACAGCAATGACTGTGCCGAGAATAACCAGCGACAGTGCCATTGACGCAAGAACATCGCTGCTCCAGTGGTAGCCCAAATAGAGGCGACTGAGGGCGGTGGCAATCACCAGTATCACCGCCACAACATACGAGACTGCCGCGAGCTTGGGGTTGCTGCGCCGGGAAAATATCAGGAAGGTCAGGATGAGAAAGAAGTCTGCGACACCGAGCACGTGGCCAGACGGAAACGAGAATGTCATGTCTGGGCCGTACAGCATGAGGTCTTCAGGTGGCCGGCTTCGACCGACAACACGCGTGATGATCTGCACGATTATGACGCCGGTGAGGGTGCCAGCGGCCAAGAGGAACGGTCTCCACCAGCGCTCGGCTTTCACACCCCATGTGACGGTCACTGCGAGCACAATGATGGGTAGGGCAATGGGCCCAAACATCTCCGTGAAGACGATCATCAGCACCGTCGCTGTCGCTGACTGCCGGTCTTCCAACCACTCCTGTACTCCAGTGTCCATGGCGGTGAGCGCATCCGGTTGAAGCACCGACCACCACAGAGTCAGGAGACTGATAAGCCCGATAGAGATCAGTGCCGTCGCGACGATATACAGTCGCTTTTTCGTCGCGGCAGTTACGGCGCGTTCGTCGACGAAAAGCTTAGTCTTAAACCGGGAGCCCTTCGTGATTGTATTCATGCTCCGGCGACCCTTCCGCGTTCCTTTTTCAGGTCGTAATCGGGGCGCGGCCACTTCATTTCCAACTCCCTCAGTTTGCTCATCACGATTTCTTGCACGGCCAGTCGGGCGTACCACTTGTGGTTGGCGGGAATCACATACCAGGGTGCTTCATCCGTGGATGTCCGTTCCAACGCGATTTGGTAGGCATCCTGAAGTCCGGTCCATCGTTCGCGGTCATCGACGTCACTGGGGTTATATTTCCAGAGCTTCGACTTGCGGTGAAGTCGGGCAACTAGGCGCTTCTTCTGCTGTTTTTCACTGATCTGGAGCATCACTTTGATAATCACTGTGCCGTTATCGATGGCCTCCTGCTCGAAGGCGATGATCTTGTCGTAGCGGGCTTCGATGGTGTCTGGGTCCGCAAGGTTCTGCACTCGAGCGGCAAGAACATCCTCGTAGTGTGATCTGTCGAAGACACTGACCATTCCTGGTTCGGGAAGGTGTTTGCGAATTCGCCAGAGGAAGTCGTGCTTGAGTTCCTCGTCAGTTGGTGCCTTAAAGCCGTGCACAACGACGCCAGACGAGTTCATTGCCGAAAGCGCATGTTTAACGATGCCGCCTTTGCCAGAGGAGTCCATTCCTTGCAGCACGATCAGTAATGATCGTTTGCCACCCACAGTGCTGTCGGCGAAGAGTTTGCCCTGCAGTTTTCCGAGCTCACGTCGATTTTTCCGGAGCAGTGCGGTGCCGGACTTCTTAGAGGCGTTGATTCCGGGAGTTGCTTGTGGGTCTACTTCTGCGAGCCGAAACCCGGTATCGACGCGAAGCAGGTCACTGGGTGCGTTAGACCACTCTGAATTTTGCATAGGAGATAGTATCCCGCCGGAGCGCTCATCTACACTATCCGTCATGAACGAAGTTTCCGTGTCGGGCGCAGCCCGCAGCGCAAAGAATAGTACTGCTCTTCAGGTTTTGGCCCGACTGGGTTTCGCGGTCAATGGTCTCGTGCATATTCTCATCGGTGCACTCGCAATCGGGATAGCGACGGATGGCGGAAGCACTGATGCTGATCAGTCGGGAGCCTTCCAACAACTTGCATCGACACCGGGTGGGGTCTTTCTGCTCTGGTCGATTGTCATCGGCATGTTCGCTCTCGGACTCTGGTTGCTCATTTCGGCGTTCTTGATGACCGGTGGGGATTCCAAGCGTCAGTGGGCACGCCGGGTCGCTGAAGCCGCCAAGGGACTCACGTACATCGCGCTGGGAGCAACCGCAGTACCGTTCGCCCTCGGTGGCTCAACGAGTTCATCGAACAGCACGAGCAGCCTCAGCGCCATGCTGATGTCGTCTCCGGCTGGCGTCGTCGCGTTGGCTATTATCGGAGCTGCAGTCGTGGGCGTTGGTGCCTACTTCGTTCGCAAAGGAGTCACCCAGAAGTTCGTTGAGGACATATCTTTGCCTCGCGAGCCGATGCGGAAGGCTGTGCTCGGCCTAGGAATTTCGGGCTACGTTGCCAAAGGAATCGCTATCGCGATCGCCGGAATATTGGTCATTGTTGCTGCGATCACTCATGACCCAAGCAAGTCCACCGGACTTGATGGTGCGCTGACAAGTCTGGTGGCCCTTCCCTTTGGAGTTGCCCTTCTGGTTGTCATTGCGATCGGCCTGATCGGCTACGGCCTATATTGCTTCGTCCGGGCGCGTTTCGCTCGACTGTAGTTTGCGATCGTCACGAGAGCCACTGCCACCTCGGATGCGTCGCTCGCCGTCAATTTTGGCGGCAAGCGGCGCTGCGACAACAATCGCAATCCCCACTCCTAGGAGCAACGCGCCCACAGTGTCGGTGAGCCAGTGCGCCCCTAGGTAGGTGCGGCTGAGCATCATGACAACCGTGTAAAGACTCGCCGCGACCCATACCCACACTCGGGGAAAGAGGATGGAAAGCACGAGGGCCATCACTGCGGCATTTGCGACGTGTCCGGAGGGGAATGACCCGAAGTCGACGGTGACGAGAATCGTGTCGGGTCGCGTTCGGGCAAAGAAATGCTTGAGAAGCTGCACCGATCCGCCGGTGATGACCGTGGCAATAGTGAAGTACAAAGCGGCCCAGGGGCGCTTGATGAGAAGCAACGCGATGATGATTGCCCCGGGCACGATGAAACTGGCAACTACGCCTGCTCCCAGATAGTTCATGACTAATGACACCGATTGCCACAGCGGATTGCGGTTATCGGAGAGCACGGTCATCCAGAAAGTATCAACGGCGAGGGGCATCCCGTGGTCACGAACGACGATCAGCGCGCCCAAAGCCACGACCAAACCCAGGGCCACTAATCCACTCAGTAGCGGCCAGAAGCGACGGACACGTTGGGCACGGTCCGTGGCCGCATCTTCCGGATATTTCTTCTCCATGACGCAATGCTAAAACTTTCTTTCGCCAAAACGGAAACACACAGAACACCGGCGGACTTCACCGGCTAGAGTCATTTCACTGTCGACTCGGCCCATCCGAATCCCTTCGGATCCGCATCGATAACCAACGGATGATGCCCAGAAAGAGTGAGGTCGACTAATGCCTGCAACGCCGAGCAAGAACGCGTCGCGTTCGCTGACTGCCGCCGTAATTTACAACCCCATCAAGGTTGACCTTGACGCGATCAAGTCGGCCGTTGCTGTGCAGGAAGAAGCGTCAGGCTGGAATGCTACCCAGTACTTTTCTACGAGCAAGGAAGACCCTGGGCAGGGTGCAACCCACGAGGCACTGGATGCCGGGGCCGACGTAATTATTGTCGCTGGCGGCGACGGAACAGTACGTGCCGTCGCCGAAGTCGTGCATGACAGCGATGCCGCTTTGGCGTTGATGCCGTCGGGCACGGGGAACCTCTTTGCCCGCAACCTCAAGCTCCCTCTCGATGACATTGAAGGGTCGGTGCGCGCAGCGTTCACTGGCGAGGAGCGTCTCGTTGATATCGGGCTGATTGATATTCGGGACGAGAACGAGAAGCTATCTAAGCATGCATTTGTGGTTATGGCGGGTCTTGGGCTTGATGCAAAAATGTTGGTCAACACTGATGAGGAGCTGAAGAAGAAGATTGGGTGGCTGGCCTATGTTGGCGCCATTGTGAGGGCTCTCACCGATGAGAGCGAGCTTCAGCTCAAGTTTCGGCTCGACGGTGGTCGACCTCGCCGCGCTCGGGCCCACACCATCATCATTGGAAACTGTGGCTCGCTCACAGCGAATGTTCTTCTCCTCCCTGATGCAGCGCCGGATGACGGGTTCTTTGATGTCGCGGTGATGCGCCCCAAAGGGGTTGTCGGCTGGGTGCAAATCATGGGCAAAGTTTTCTGGGAAAACGGTGTTCTTCGGCGCATTAAGGGTGGCGAAGCCCTCACCACTAAGGATGTGCGCGCGTTGAACTACGTGAAGGCGAAACAGATGACGGTGCGTCTGACCAAGGCCGAAGAAATTGAACTCGACGGCGACAGCTTCGGGAAGGCGATTGCTTTCAAGACGCGCATCAAGCCGGCAGGGCTGCGGATGCGCGTTCCACAGGAGTAGTGTTCCTACGCCGACGGCAGCGCGAGTGCCACGTCACCGTCGCAAGTGCACACTAGTCAGGCTCAATAGTCGTTTGTTGCTGCTCGGCCTGCTCCGCGCGCTCGGCTTGTTCTACTCGCGCGCCCAAAGCGGCGAGGATACGCGCAATATCCATCGCGATTGCTGCTGATGCCCCCATCGTCGTGGCGGTCGCTGTGTCTTTTCTGGCATCCAGTTCCGCGGTCAATGCCGCAAGGGCATCAGTGGCAGCCGCATGGGAGGCCGCGCGTTTCTCAGGTGTTCCCCAATCGCTCAGAACCGTCGATACTGCGGCTAGCGCTGAACTCAGCACTGGACGCAGTTCGGGGCGAAGCTCGATTTTGATAGGGGTGCCCCACACTGCCCCAGTGAGCACATCGGTGATGTCGCGAACGTGAAAAGTCACGTTCTCTAGAGCAGCAAGGTCCTCGTAGTCTGCACGTAAATCGCGTCGATACCGCCGGGCCCGTGGGTTAGCTTTGCGGCTTTCGTCGGCGAGCAGTACTGCTTCACGAACCTCGCGTGAGACGTTCACGAGCATGTCTTTTGCGGATGCCCATCCGTCACGTTCTGGGGGCCAGCTTTCGGCTAGGGCGTCGGAAATCTCGGAAAGATGGGTGGATAGAACTCGCCGAAAATTGGAGAGTTGTTGGTCTACGGCGTTCTGGCTGAGCGCCGGGAAAATAAGAACGTTCACGAGAAGTCCAACAACAATGCCGAGGCTGACCTGCTCGAGGTATCCAATCGAATAGTCGTCAGCATCAGGCCCACCGATGATGAGAACGAACAGCACGGTGACGGGAATGTATTCACGGTTGGCGCCGAACCAGCCAGTGGCGGCGATGAGGGCGCCGGCACCGACGGCGAGTGACATGGTGAGAACACTCGGTGAGCTGAAAATGATTACCGCGCCAGCGAGCACTATGGCGACGGCGAGGCTTCCGAGGGTTTGCATGGCGTTCTTCATTGAGCCCATGAGCGTGGGGTACATGCTCACGATTGCACCCAACGGTGCGTAGTAGGGGTAGTTGTCTGCCACCCCGGGAAGGTAGGGCGCGATGGTCCACGCGATGCCGACAGCGAGGGCGGTTTTTGCTGCCTGCAAGATGCGCGATCGGGTGATTTCGGATCTCATCCGCCATGCCGTCTTCTTCACCGGCTCGAGCGTGTTTCCGGCCAGTTCTTGCCGCTTCCCACGCGTGGGCCACCTCATGGGCGAGCCGCTATCTCAATACCGCCGGGTGCAGGTTCCGGATGCTCGATTCTGATTCGATCGGGGCGAAAGCCGTGCTCAATCCCCCACAGCACTGCGTTCGTTCTGCTGTTGACACCGATGCTTCGGTAGCAGCTTCGGATGTAGGTCTTGATTGAGTTAATTGAGAGGTGGGTTCGTTCCGCGATCTCTACGTTCGAGAGGCCCTGGGTGATGAGGGCCAATACTTCTGCTTCGCGCTCGGTGAGGCCTTCTTCGCGTCCCGGCCAGTCACCTCCGATGACGATCGGGGTGCCGGTCTCGCCCAGATGAACGCGCTCGCCCCCGTTGCGAATTGCTTCGAGCGCGGCAACGAGGAGGGCCGCTGGCAGGCCTTTCGAAATGTATCCCCCCGCGCCATGGGTAATCGCAGTGTTCACGAGCGCCGGATCAAGGTTCCACGAATAGACGACTACCGCGGCGACGTTGGGGTTGGATGCCAGCTGCCGCACCGCTGCACGGTCGCCTTGGGTGGATGCGAAAGTGTCGTAAAGGGCAATATCTACGTGTTCGCTGACTTGCTTGTTGAGGTCGAGTTCGACGACGCGAATCCGATTCTGGTAGGAGCGCAACATGCCGACAACTCCGCGTGCAACGACCTCGTAGTCGTTGACTAGGGCAACTCGAACTTCGTTCATGCGTCAACGATAGGGCGTGCTTTTCGGAACTCAGCGATTCTTCACCCTTTAGGGTGAAGCCGCCCCGGTATCCCCCAGAATACTCTCAGCTTTTGGGTGTTTATTTATGCCCCAATAATCGCGGACGGTGTCCGCTTATCCCCCAGAAGAGTAGGAGCTCAATCATGAGTGCATCAGACAAGATCGAAAACTCAGCTGAAGACCTCAAGGGCAAAACCAAAGAGGCTGCTGGTAAAGCTACCGACAATGAGGAGCTTGTTGCTGAGGGAAAGACTGATCAGGCTAAGGCAGATCTGAAGAAGGCTGGCGAGAACATCAAAGACGCGGTTACGGACTAACGTTCCGCGTCATCCCTAGCAATACCCACCCGCATTTCCTTTCGAAAGGTTCGATTCCCATGAACACGCTTCTTATTATCGTGGCGGTTGTTGCCGTCATCCTGCTCCTGACCGGTGGGCTAGTTCAGTCGCTGAACTTCCTCCTCTGGGTTGGCGTTGTGTTGGCCGTTCTCGCCATCATCGTTTTCCTCGCTCGCAAGCTCACTGGCGGTCGGGTTTAACACTCGCCGCTCGGTGAACTAGCACAAGCAGTTCATCCCGACCTCCCCCAGTGTCGCTTGAACTGATCGAGGGGTGCAGGGCCAGTACGGCCCTGCACCCCTCCCCTTTTTTCACCACGATGAACCACGAGGCCCCGCAATGCGCAGAAGATTAACCGCTCAAGCGGATGGTGGCCAATGTGAGCCCTCTCCCGTTCCTGAAGCCCAGGTCGGTGCCGATACGGATGAGACGGTGGCACCATTCCCGCCGCTACCGGCAACCGCGCATGCGGCACGAGCGTCGAATGACAAGCCCATCGTTGAATGGTCAGACGAACGAAGCTTCTAGGGCGAGGCGGAGCTACGCTCCCCGAGTCGCGACGTACACCGTATTGGATGACACCCCACCGGTGAGCGCATTGTCGAAGTCGACGGCGTGGGCGAGCGGGTTCGCAAAGACTTGGCCAAGGCGATCCATGAATTCGGCGTCGGACGGGTCATCCGACCAGAGTGCGAAAACTCCGCCGATGGTGAGATGAGCGCGCACGCGCCGCAAACCCTCAACGGTATAGAGGTCGGCGTGACTGGGGTCTAGTTGGTGGCGGGGCGAGTGGTCGACATCCAGAAGGATCACGTCATACGGCTCGGTCGGTTCTGCACGCATTACTGCGAAGAAGTCCGCGTGGGTGAGGGTGGTGCGGCTATCGCCGGTAAGTTCTGCGGAGACCGGGAGGAGGCCCCGATTGTGCCAATCAATTACAGCGGGCAAGGCGTCGATGACCTCAAGTGAGGCTACGCGGGGATCGGCGAGGGCGGCAACTGCTGTGTAGCCGAGACCCAAGCCGCCGTTAACTACACGCAGCTTGTCGCCGCTAGCTGCAGCCAACCCGAGGTCAGAGAGCGCAATCTCGGCAACAGTGAACAAGCTTGACATGAGGTACTCCTCGCCAAGTTTCACCTCATAGACGTCAACGTCGAGTGTTGGTTCGCGTCGACGCCGCAGGGTGAGCTCGCCCATCGGGGTCTCTTGAAAGTCGAGCTCTTCAAAGCGGGAGATTGCCATGACTTGAGCCTACGTGTGTGAAGGGCCGAAACGGCCCGGTATAGATAAGGTCGCTCAGCGGCATATATGGAGCGAAGCGTTCGAAGTGTTGCTAGCGCGTCTCCGGAACTTCTGGTCCCTCCGGCAGCACCACGGGTTCCGACTCTGCGCGATGGCGCCCAGGTTGCGGTTTCTGATGACCCATCTCGCCGCCGATTCGACCGCCAAAGGGGCGACCGTGGTCGGCATACTCTTCGCGGAAGAATCCAATGCGCCACTCGCCCATTTCCATGAGCGCGCCGGTGCGCAGAGTGCGGGAGCCTGCTTCTTGACCGGTGAGTGGTCGAGAGCCGCCGCCGACGGCTCCGAACGAGCGAAGCACGTACTCGTCCTCGTTGTCGTGGCGAATTTCGGCGTGGATGGGATCGAGACCGGGCAGCTGCAGGTCTGCCGACGTTGATGACCCGATGGTGGTGACATCCGACCGCAATTCGAACTCCCGCGGCATCTGGCCGTTCCAATTTTCGGAGCCGACGACAAAGAACAACCTCGGCCGTCCGGCTCCGGGCGCATAGTGCGTCGTCGTAACCCTGCGGCGAATGGTGCGGTCGAAGGTGGGAACGAGCGGAAACAGTGTTCCGGGCGGAAACTGCATCCGCGAGTCGCCCGCGGAGGCGGCATCCCGCCGACGCAGCATTGGTGCGAGCGCCGCTCGGCTGCCCAATGCGATGTGCGGCGACCCTGTCAACACTCGCTGAGCCACCGAGGGCTTGATCGCGCCAATGCGGGCGATCAAGCCGAGCGGCCCAGACAGTGAGACGGTGAGCCCTCTTTCAGCGAACGCCTTTGCCACAATGCGCGCCTCTTTGAGCTTCACGGATCGTGCTTGCAGAAACAGCTCCGGGTTACTCGAGAACACGTCGATGTCGGTGCCGTGCGCTCTGACCGTTCCCGTCATCGTCTCTGTCTCAAGCCGTGATGCTCCGGTCTCGCCATTGCCCGAAGTCGCGGCATCCGTGTCATCGAGAATTGGTTCGATGAGTGAGAACGCCAGATCGATGTCGAGCCTCGTGGCGGCACTCGTCGTTGAGGTACTCATCGTTACGGGGCGAGCGGTTCAGAGCCGGATCCTTCACTGGTGGTCACCCTGAGGGTGCCGTTGAGTTTCCACGTCGCGCGAGGCGCATCCTGACCAACATCGCGGGGAACTTCGACAGTCATATCAATGAAGCTGTAGTCGATGACGGCGCTTCGACCGGTGAGATACGACCACATTTCCTTTCCAAGATCGGTCCAGTCTTGGATGTTGTGGGCGTCTGGGCCTGAGCCGTTTTCGGCGGCTGAGGGGCTGTTGATATCAGACATGGTTTCGTCCTTTTCGCTCGCGTTGAGGAATCGGGCAACCATCGTGATCGTTAGCCGCCCACTGTGATGCCACAGTAATCGAGCGCCAACGGAGTAGGAAGAGTTGCCGTCGAGGTCACGGCATTCTCACTGGGAAGGGCATCGTGCACAGACGATGCCGCCAACACCCGATGTCGCTGTACTTTGCCAGTTGCCGACCGCAGAATGTTGACATGACTCGGTTTGCGATCGACGCCCCCACTGCGATTCGCCTCGCTCGCGAGCAGGTCACAATCAGCGAGGAGCATCAACTTGTCGGGCCGAATGTCTTGCGCTCCCACGCGCTCTCGATTCTTTACAGGGAGGTGCGCGCAGGAACGGCGAACCGGGCTGAAGCTCTCGAAACATTGCGCTACATAACAACAATGCGCATCCGTCTCCTAGGCGATCGTGTCTCACGCGCGACGGCGTGGAAGATTGCCGAGAGCCTCGATTGGGCTGACACGAACGACGCCGAGTACATCGCCGTCGCGCAACTTCAGGCTGATGCCTTTGTCACTGTGGATGCCGACTTCCGTCGGCGCATCAACGGCGTTGTCACGGTGGCGTCGTGGGAGTCGCTCCTCAGTTAGTGGGCGCGCTTCCCGCTGACGCAGTGCGACACGATCGAACCAACAAGTTAGGCGGCGGAGCGAGTCCGACCAACAAGTCCAGCGCGCACGAGCAGTACGTAGAGCTGGCATCCGAGGCAGTAGTCGAAGACTGAATTGAGGAACGCGGCGATGAATGCCAGACCCGCGAAGATCACGAGAGCGTAGGGCACGGCTGCGAGGTGCAGCACAATGCCGATGGCGGTGATGACGAAGCCGATACCCTGCGAGAACGTGGGTGGGCGCGGGTCTTCGAGGTGGCTTGGTGCACTCAGGCGCGGACGAATCACTGCTTTGAAGAAGAGTCCGTAGGGGTGACGTTGGATGCCGGCGAAGGCTCCCCACGCAAAGAGTGCAGCGATGAGGCTGAAGAGAATGAAGGCAGGCTGGCTGGCGCGCTCGGCGATCGTGGCCGGGAGCGCTGCTGCGGCATCCAGTCCGAGGCCGATCACTGTGAGCAGCAGCACGGCGGTGATACCTGCGCCGAAGCGAGGGCCGCGCGGGTCAATTCCGGGTTGCCCAGGCTTGGCGGCAAGCGCCGCCTTGGAGCCTGCAAGCGGAGTCGTGCCCGGCGTGCTGGTGTCATTCGTGGTCATTGTTTTCGCAATCTGTGCTGTCCCGGGCGGGAGCGTTGTCTCGGAGTGGCGGGTGCGCTGACGGGCTGTTAGACCAACACGGGGCTGAGCATCCGGTCGAGTTCGGCACGGAGGTCGTTGATCTTGGGGGCGCCACCGATGCGAGCCTGCAGCACACCGTTGCCATCGAGGATGAACGTGGTTGGTGACTGCAACAGGTTGAACTGGTTGGCGATCTCGGGGCGTGATGTGACATCCACTTCGACATGAACGACTGAACCGGTTCCGTCATCGAATTCGTCAGCGAGGCCGCTGAGAAGAGTTCGGGTGACCTTGCACGGTGTGCAGACTTCGGTAGAGAACTGCAGAAGGGTGACACGGTTTCCGAACGGGGCGGTGCCGGGAATCGTGATGCGATTCTCGCCGGCGGCTGCTGCTGCAACGGGGGTTGTTGTTCGTTGGATACGGCCGGTTCTGGCACGCCAGACTAGGCCCAGCGCGGTGGCGAGTGCCACGAGGCCAAGAAGCACAGTCAGGGTTTCCACGGCGTCCACCTTTCAAGAGTATGGGGGCTTCTGTTGCGTCATCGTTGTGTGACGAGAAGTTACTCAGGACAAGTCGAATGCGACTTCAGATATTCCGAGAAGGTTAGCGCTGCCAAACAGGGCTGTGGCCTAGATTGGATGCGCGGCTGCCGCACGGATATCCGCGACACTTGCGTGTGGAGACTCACGAGCGGAATTACTGTGAAAGATACGTCGACCTCGAGCGAGTTCTCCCTTGTGCAAGACCCACCTCCGGAGATTTCTGAGCAGGATGCCGCGGCTTTCGCCGACACCGTCTTTGGCATCGCTGCCACTGCCCGTTCGCTCGGCAGCCATCAGGACCGCAATTTCCTTCTGGAGGGCGCGGAAGAACGCACTCTCCTCAAGATTTCTAACCCCGCAAGTTCCCGGGCTGAGCTCGAGGCACAATCTCTCGCCGCCGCCCATCTTGCCGCACGCGAGCCGAGCATCCGGGTGCCCCTCACTCGCACCGGGCGTGATGGTGCACGCGTTCAGGAGCTCTCGGTCGACGGCCGGATATTACACGCCCGCGTTCTCGACTTCATTAGCGGCACTCCCCTCTCTGGCGGGCGCTACCTTTCCCCGCACGCTGTGCGCGCGATCGGAACACTCGCGGCTCGTGTTGCCGTCGCGTTCGCGGACTTCGATGCCCCCGGCGTCGAGCGCTCGAACCAGTGGGATCTTCGTCGCGCTTCGACGGTGCTCGACGCCCTCCTCCCCTATGTTGACGACGATGCGCTCCGTGCGCGCCTTCGCGAGACGAGCGATGCCGCTTGGGCGACGGTGTCCACTTTGGCCGCTGAGCTTCCGGTTCAGACAATCCACGGTGACCTCACCGACGACAATGTCGTCTCAAACGACACGCTCACGGGCATTCCCGACGGGATCATCGACTTCGGCGATGTCAACCGGAGTTGGGCTGTCGGCGAGATTGCGATCACGGTCTCCTCGCTTTTGCACCACGACGGGGCAACGCTGCCATCTGTGCTGCGCGCGGTCTCCGCGTACCACTCGATCCGCCCGCTCTCGTTTGCCGAAACAGAAGTGCTCTGGCCGCTTGTGGTGATCCGCGGCACCATCCTCGTCGCCAGCGGGCATCATGTGCAGGCGACCGATCCCGACAATGAGTATGCGAGCGAGAATTTGTTGCACGAGGTGCGCATCTTCGAGCAGGCTACCTCGGTTCCGCTAACCGTCGCGAACGAACTAGTTCGCAGTGCGCTCGGACATGATGGCCGCCAAGCGAGCCTGCCAGCGAACAGAATGCTAATTCCCGCGCTCAATCCGAGCGCAATCGAAGTGCTGGATTTCTCGGCAACGAGCGCGGCACTCAACAATGGGCGCTGGCTCAACGACGACGCCGAAGCGGAGATCGCCGCCGAGGCCATCACCGCTGGTGCTTCCGGCGCGCTTACACGCTTTGCCGAGCCCCGGCTCACACGAGCGCGTATCCCGGTCGATCCAGAGCCCGTGAACACTCCGCTCGGCATCGAGCTCACACTGTCCGAGCCGCAGGAGCTGGCCGCGCCGTGGCCGGGCACTGTCACGCACAGCGCCGACGGCGTCGAGTTCCGAGGCGACGGCATCCTCCTCACTCTTGAGGGTGTCAAAGCGCTTGTTCCCACTGGCACCGAGGTGGATGCTGGCGCGCCAATCGGCCACGTCCAGAATCGACTCCGCGTGCGGGCATCCCTCGGCGATGTCGCGGTGCCCTGGCTTGTCAGCCCGGACCTGGCTACCGCCTGGCGCTCTCTCGCGTGCGATCCAACACCGCTCGTGTTTGGCGAGACGCTTCCCAGCGCCGACCGAGATTCGGCCGCCCTGATCGCTCGCCGGCGCGACACTTTCGCTGATGCGCAAGAGTTCTATTATGACGAACCTCCGATGATGGTGCGCGGCTGGAAGGAGTATCTCGTTGACGCTGATTCCCGCGTCTACGTTGATGTTCTTAACAACGTCACTTCGATCGGACATGCACACCCACGCCTCGTCGTCGCCGTCACTCGGCAGTGGAGCCTGCTCAACACCAACTCCCGTTTCAACTATCCGGAAGTCGTGGAGTTTTCCGAGCGTTTGAGCGCGCTGCTCCCCGATCCCCTCAATTCCGTCTTCCTTGTGAATAGTGGCTCGGAGGCGGTTGACCTCGCGCTGCGCATTGCCCGGGCGTGGAAAGCACGCAGCGATGTACTCGCCGTTCGTGAGGCCTACCACGGCTGGACTTACCTTTCGGATGCCGTATCCACATCGATCGCGGACAACCCTGGCGCCCTCAGCACGCGGCCAGACTGGGTGCACACTGTCGATGCGCCGAACAGTTACCGCGGCAAGTATCGCGGCACGGAGTCCAGCCGCTATGCGGACGAGGCTGTTGCCGAGATCGAACGTCTGGCCGCCGCCGGAACCCCTGTTGGCGCCTTCATCGCAGAAACTTTCTATGGCAATGCGGGTGGAATCGCCCTGCCTGACGGCTACCTCGACGCTGTCTACGGCGCAGTGCGCAAACATGGCGGCCTTGCCATCGCCGACGAAGTGCAGGTCGGCTATGGCCGCCTCGGCAAGTGGTTCTGGGGTTTCGAGCAGCAGGATGTTGTGCCGGATATCGTTGCGGTCGCCAAGGCTATGGGCAACGGGCATCCGCTCGGCGCAGTCATCACGACGCCAGAGATTGCCGCCCACTACCGCTCGCAGGGCTACTTTTTCTCGTCAGCAGGCGGCAGCCCGGTGTCGAGCGTTGTCGGCCTCACGGTGCTCGATGTGATCCGAGATGAGAAGTTGCAGGAGAACGCCGTCGCGACCGGCGGTTACCTCAAGAAACGCCTCGCCTCGCTAGGCGAGCGCCACCCGCTGGTCGGAACCGTGCACGGCAGCGGCTTCTATCTCGGTCTTGAATTTGTGCGAGACAGGGCAACGCTAGAACCAGCCACCGAGGAAACCGAAGCTATTTGTGAGCGCCTGCGTGAAGTGGGCGTCATCGTTCAGCCCACGTCGGACCACCAGTGCGTGCTGAAGATCAAACCGCCGATGTGTCTCACGCGCGCAAGTGCCGACGCCTTCGTCGATGCCCTTGACCGCGTACTGACGAACGGGTGGTGATGTTGACAGGGTAGGTCGCTATTCTTTAGCCCACACGATGACGTGCAACGGAAAAGAGGAGCTCATGCCTTACTTCACCGTCAACAAGAATGCCCAGCCGAACACCGGCGACCACGAGGTTCATGACTTGGCGTCGACACGGGGCTGTCTGCCCAGCGTCGAGAATCGCACCGATCTCGGCGAATTCGCCTCGTGCAGCGAAGCTGTGAATGCCGCAAAGAATCAGTACTCGAAGGTTAACGGTTGTTTCTGGTGTGCCATCGCCTGCCACACGACCTGACTCCGCTTGCGCCGGTAATGTTTGAGCATGCCGAACCACATTCTCATTTCTGGCCCAGTGTCGTGGAACAGCATCGTTTATCTCGATCATCTGCCCGAACCCCGCCCTCACATGCAGTTCGCTCTGGAAGATTTTGAGACGGTTGGCGGCACCTCCGCCGGTAAGGCCCTGCACCTTGCCGGGCTTGGCCGAGAGGTCACCTGCCACACAGTGATGGGCAACGATGCGGCTTCTACCCGCCTGCGCTCGGTTCTTGAATCGTCCGGCATTGAGCTGCACTGCGTCGCCGTTCCCGGCGCTAGTGAACGCCATCTGAATCTGATGACGAGGTCCGGCGAGCGGGTGTCGCTCTACCTGTCGGCTCCCGCGTTTGCCGAGCCAGATGTTGTGCAGTTTCGCACCCTGGCCGAAGGCGCGGAGGCACTTGTCATGGACCTATCGGAGCCCTCTCGAGCACTTCTTTCGGAGGCGGCGGCATCGAGCATCCCGATCTGGACCGATCTCCACGATCACGACGGCCAGTCTGATTTTCATGAGCCGTTCGTTCAGGCGGCGTCGTACCTATTCATGAACGCCGATGGGATGCCGGACCCGCTGCCATTCATGCGCGCTCGGGTAGACGCGGGCGCCATTGTGGTGGTGTGCACGCTAGGTGCCGAAGGAGCTATGGCGCTCGACGCTGATGGAATCCATAAGGTGGATGCGGTGCCTGCCGAGATCCGCGACACTAACGGTGCCGGTGATGCATTTTTTGCTGGCTTTCTGCACGCGACACTGTCGGGTGCCGGCACCGATGGGGCACTCGCCGCGGCCGCCTCGCAGGCGGTAGTTGCTCTCGAGTCGAAGCACCTTCATCCCTGCGTTGAGGGTGCGCTCAACTAGCCGTAACCTTCCGCGCCGAAGCCTGCCCACGTGGCCATGATTCGCCAAACGCCGTCCACAGCATCGGTATTAGCACAGCAGAAGCGACCAACAAGACACCGCCGAACACCATGAACACAGTCCGAGCATCGGTAGCCGACGCCAACAGCCCCGCGAGCCCAGCGCCCACAGGAAGCGCAGTTCGCGCCAATACGAGGTAGGTGCTGCTGACACGACCAAGCAAGCGCGGTTCGACAGCGGTCTGCCGAATGGTGATAGTCATCACGTTCCACAGCGTGACGGCTGCACCGTTGAACGCGAGCAGCAGGGAGGCGAGCCAGAGGTCTCGTGTCCACGTGAGGGCGATGATCGACACTCCGCTCAGGAGAACGGAAACTACCGCAGCCGCTGGCGCACCCAGTCTCTGGATGACCCGAATCGCGATCCACGCACCGACAAAAGATCCGACCGCTGCCAGGGCCAGCATGATGCCGAAACCGATCTCTCCTGATTGCAGATCGCGCAGCGCGTAGATCGCGGCAACTCCCCAAAACCCTCCGGAAACTCCAGCCCACACCGCCAACAGCAACGACATTATGCCGAGTAATCGCGAGTGAGTCACCACCCGGATTCCCTCGACCAAATCTCCGAGGAAGTTCTGGATTTGCCCTCCCGCACGGTCCGGCGCAGGAGTTTCGGGCGCACCCTCCACTTCGCCCAGCGAGACCATCGCAAGTGCCGCGGCGACGAGCAGCAGCACATTAGCAAGAATCGGCAACGGCTGAGCCACCGCAAACAGAATCCCGCCGAGCGCACGCCCCACAAACATCTCACCAACGATTTGCCCCGACTGCAGGTCAGAGTTCGCCCGCCCCAAATTGTTCGCAGCTACCAGACGCGGAAGGATCGCGTGCGATGCCGGATCCGATACCGCCTCCCCCGCGCCATAAAGGAACGCAACCACACACAGCATCGCGATGTCGAGCACCCCGAGCGCGATCGCGACCGCCACGAACGCCAACACGACCGCACGCACTAACTGTGACAGCGCGATAAGTCGTCGCTTCCTGACCCGGTCAACGAAGACTCCGGAAAATTGCCCGAAGAGCAGCGCCGGCACGTATGTGAACACGGTCACCAGCGCGATCAGCGCGGGGTTTTCCGTTGCCTGAGTCGCCAGTAAGGGCAGTGCGACCAGACGGATGCCGTCGCCCATATTCGTCGCAGTGACGGCACCCCAGAAAACCCAGAATGGTCGCCCGAGCTTCTGCCCGCCGGACACTATTCGCTTCTCGTTGGGCTGCCTACCGAATACGTGAATGCTCCGAGCGAGACCATGTCTCCGCCGTCGGTATCGAGCTGACGAATGAATGCCAACGCGCTCTCCAGCAGCACGACCGCAGCTTCCTTGCCTGCAGCATCCAATCGCACCTGCGACACAAACAGTCGCTGGGATTCACTCGCTTCCATCTGCGAAGCCAGCGCGCGGAGCACTGCGGGCCGCGCACCCGCCTCGGTGCTCTCAGGGTCGCCTGCGATCGATGGAGCCGCGAGCCCCCAGAGCTGCTGTCGCCCGCCGCGAACACTGCGCTCACCAACCTGGCACACGATGTGGGCTCGCTCCAGTACGCGCAAGTGGTAACTGATACTGCCCTTGCGAAGCCCCAACTCGGTCGCGAGCTCGACCATGGTCCACTCGCGATCCCTCAGCAGTCGAAGCATATCGAGCCGTACCGCATTGGAGAGGGCTCGGAGGTCGCCGGTGGCCGCTGAATCTTCGACCGGAGCAAGGGCCGTACTCTCAATCGAGTTCGTCATCTCATTAGTGTCAACGACTGTCGACACTAATGTCAAGCACAGAAAGTATTGAGCCTCCTCCCGCAAGCATCAAGCATTTCAAGCGCTTCCTGGAGACCAAAGCCCTAATAGCACGAAGGGGCCGAAAAGAGAATCGCCGTCTGTAGAGCAATAGTCGTAGCCTCTCGATGCGTCCGCCTGAGCTAGTGGCATAAGCACTCATCGCCCCTGGAGGGCAGCCGCCGCAACACGATACCCACTGGTTTAGGCAAATCGGCAGCCGGCGGAGATCCAGACGGCCCGAAGTATAAGTTCCGTGTCACTTGTCAACTTCGTGGAGCCGCAAGCGTGACCGAAATAGGACAACGTTTTATCCGACTTATGGCTTCTTTTCGCCACTCAGGAGTAAAGCCGAACAGGTCGTGGCGGTTCTACCCTCGCCGATTGAGAGCTTAAACCACTCCTCACTCGCTGCCCTGTCCTATTGCGCGAAGGACGTCAGCTATCCAGACAAGGTCATAGTCGATCGGCTCATGTTCGCCGGAAACGATCGCCTCAAGTGATCTAATTGAGTCGGAGAGCTGTCCAATCGTAAACTCTGCCGGTGACTGGGTGACATCGTACATAGCGTCAACAGGTATCGACCAAAAATACTCGTGCGGAATAGCGAGCACCGGCCCCCGTCTCTCCACTACTCTGGCAAGTGCCATCCGCAAAGCGGACTCAAGCGCCGAAGCGTCTACTTTCTGGTTCCGCTCGTTCATCTTCCCCCCAAAATATCTGTGATGCCCTTCTGGAACGCCGAGATTTCTTTTTCGAGATGTGCGATTCGGCCCGCAATGATGCTCTCTCTTACAACATTTGAACTCGCCGCAGCAAGAATTCCGAGGTTGTCAGATGCATCCGGATTTGCACGGTATTGGTTCAGCTTAATGACATGCTCGGTGAGGCGCTTCTCTAGCGAAGCGATCGCCTTCAAACTGGCTGCGTTTAGGCTCGCGAGGAACAAATCTCTCTAGGTGTGAAGTTGTGCTCGCAATTCACGCCTTGCCCAAATAGCCGCGCCGACGCATACGTGACGGAGGTCACAAGAGCGATACGAGTGGGGTTTTCAGCGACCTGAGCCGCCAGCGAGGGCAGTGCCCCAAACGTATGTCGTCACCCAAATAGGTCGCGAAGGCAGCGCTCCAGACTACCTAGGACGGCCAGCCAAGCTCCTTCCAGATACACACAATTCGTATCTCATCGGGCTATCCAACGAATACATGAAGGGCCAGCGAGCCGACTTCTCCGCATCGATCTCGAGCTGACGAATGGATGCCAGCTTGCTCTCGAGCTGCACGAGAGCGTGCAGCGCTACCGCGGCGTCCGCGACCGCTTCAACGCCAGCATGGCCGAGCGGTCGAACCCGAAGGTGCGTCGGGCAACGAATCCGCCGATGGTTGTTCCCGCAGCGAGCCCTAGGCCAGTGGCTAGTGCCATGACCATTGACGGCAGCCCTTCGGTCACCCCGAATTCGGAATCCATGAGCGAATAGATGCCTCGATACAGGGCAAGCCCGGGCAACAGGGCGATGATGCCGACCATGTTGGTGGCGCCTTCTGGCACTTTCAGCCAGCGGTAAAGAAGGTAGCTGATGACGCCGGCCGCGGTCCCGGCAATCGCAGGAGCCAGTCCTGGCGACGAGGCCAGCGGCAGCACGAAGTAGTAGACGGCAAATACGAGGCTCGCGCCGATGGCCATAATCGGCAGCAACCGCATCCGCACATAGGAGGCGAGGGCGAAGCCTACAGCGATGATGGCCGAGCCGATCATCCCGGAGACTACGCTGCGGTTGTCCCCAAGAGAGTCGCCCACCGCCACCGGAATGCCGAGGCGCAGAGAGAGACTCAGCACGATGGAGATACCGACCGCGAGGCCAAGGGTCATCATGATGACCTCCATTCCGCGGGCAGTTGCGGTGACGTAGTAGCCGCCGATCGCGTCGCTGGCTGCGGCGGTGAGTCCGACGCCGGAAAGGAGCATGATGATGCCGGCGATGACAATGACTGTCGGGCTGTTCGATCCGGGGATCTCGATCCCCACCGAACGCAGCCAGAACATGAACACCGCGATGACGGTGGTTACCGCTGCGGCAGCCATCTGAGCAAAGAATGCGGGAACTGAGAAGCGTTCCAGACGACGAGTCATGACATCCGATATTGCTGCGGATGCTGCCGCCACGAGCACGAGAACGAAGCTCACGTCGAACATCACGACGACACCTGCCGCGAGTATCGCTTTACCAGCGGTCACCATCCAGCGGCGGTACGGGTGGGGTGTCGTCAGGATCGCGCTCAGTTTTTCGCGCGTCTCATCCACGTCTCCTGGACCGTCCGGTCCGGTGATTTCGTCGATCAGCCAGTACACGTTCTGCAGCCGCGTGTAGTCAATGGTGCGCACCTTCACGATGCGCATGATCGACATGGGGTCTTCGTTCATCCCGCGGTGAATCGAAACGGTGAGCGACGTGAAGGTGATGTCGACGTGCATCCCGGTAACGCCATAGGCGGTGCTGATGCGCAGCACAGTTGCAACGACGTCAGCCGCGGATGCCCCGGTCGCCAGCATCGCTTCGCCAGCACGCAAACACAGGTCGATGACTGAACGCGCGTGACGCTGAGACAGCTGATGTTCGCTCCCCGGCAACGACAAGAGCTGAGTGGGCGCATTGTTGGAGCGCAGGGCTCCCCCGGCCATAGTGATGAGGGATCGACTGATCCGTTGCTGGAATGCGCGTAGTCGATTGTTGCCCGTAGTCACCCCTGTAGGCTACGGGCACGAGCGTGGGAATGTGTCCGCGACGGGGCCGATAGCCACCGCCACCTCAACTAAATCGACTACTCTGCACGATGGTGAAAAAATGCACCGCTCCGGATGCCACACCCTGTGTTTCAGCTCAGGGCGGGCTCCCACCACAACTACGGCCAGCACCACCAGCCGCTGAGAAGAAAACGAGTAGGCGATGACCCGAGTTCACCCCGTCATACGCACCGTCGGCGACGCGTTCCGCGGCATGCTGATCGGCTTCGCTGAGATCGTTCCCGGAGTCAGTGGCGGAACCATCGGCCTCATCGTCGGCGTCTACGACACCCTCATCGATGGCGCCGGAAATCTCGCCCGTGGTGTCGCGCTCACAGTCGCAGACGGCATCCGTGGTCGCGGGCTTTCTCGCGCTGCCGCCCACTTCCGTTCGGTGCGTTGGAATGTCGTGTTGCCCATCGGCGTCGGGATGCTCGCAGCCATCGTTATCGGCGCTGCGCTGCTCGCTCCCCTGCTCGAGCAATATCCCACCGGCACCCGTGCGGTCTCTGCCGGACTTATCACCGCATCACTCATCGTGCCCGCCCGCATGGTGGGCGGACGCTGGACGTTCCCCGAGGTCCTGATCGGCCTACTGGCCGCCGGTGTCGCTGTTGCGCTCACCAGCTTGCCGCGCGCCGGGGATGCGGATCCCACCCTCATCATCGTGTCGCTCGCTGCGGCCCTCGCAGTGTGTGCCCTCGTTCTTCCCGGAGTTTCTGGCTCATACCTGCTGCTGATCCTCGGCATGTATGCGCCCACTCTCGCTGCCGTGAATGACCGCAACTTTGGCTACCTCGGCGCGTTTGTGATCGGTGCCATCGTCGGTCTTGGCCTCTTCGTGTCAGGGCTGCAGTGGCTCCTGAAGAACCGCCGCCGCGTCACTCTCGTCATCATGACAGGCCTCATGCTCGGCTCGCTCCGTGCCCTCTGGCCGTGGCAAACCGAGACCGGCGAAGTACTCGCGCCCGAATCTGACTTCGGATTCGTGCTGTTGCTCTTTGCGATCGGTGCCGCGGTCGTGCTCGGCATCATCGCTGCAGAAGTTGCCCTGACGAAGCGGCGGATGCTCTCGCCCGAGATCGTCGCCGATCCTGAGCCTGATGCGCGCGACGCTTAGTAAGCAGAGACCTCCGCGGCGATCCTCGGACCTACGAATTTCATTTCAAAGCATTGGAAACACGGCTGGCAACCCAGCGTCTGTTCGCGAATCTGCAATCTTTATTCGGATTAGTCCAGCAGTAAGCTCAGCGTGTCTCATTGCCGTGAGTATCTTCGCGTGGTTTTCCCAATGCTCCTCCCAAAGGTCCTCGCCCGCGAGCGATGCAAAGTCGATGAAGGTCGGATCGCCTGATGATTCATAGTCCATTAGGCGACTCGCCCTTTCCTCAAGCCCCGGCACACGACGCGTCGCAGGTGAGAGACGAGCCGGACTAAACATCCACGAGTGCCAAGGCTTGTTGCCCTTGCTCTGGTTGCACTTGCCGCATGCAGGCACGAGGTTTTGAATCTCTGAAATATAGCCGGTGGGTTTCTTATCGACAACGAGCGGTCTCAGGTGGTCCCATTCGCTCGCGGGGTCTCCGCAATAGGCGCACGTGACCGAGTCCTCCATATCGAGAACTTTCAGGGCCCCATCGATCTGAGAAGAGTTCGGCGGGACAACTGGAATGATGCCGTTGACGAAGGAGTTAGTGATGCTCGAGGAACGACTTGTAATCCGCACCGCCCGTGGCATCGCGAACCGAAACTCTACAAATTTAGCCATACGGCCGAGCATAGGTTGCGGTGGATGAGTCACCGGATATTCGGGGCTCACGTGAGTTGGAAGCATGCGCATAAAGCGCTAAGTCGCCAGCGCTCGCACCATTACTAGTAAGCGACCTGAAACTGGAGGCACTGCTTACGCGCGCTGTTGCCGAGCGAAATAGCCTAGCCCATCAATTTTTCGGAAAATGGTCTGAAAGCTGGGACGGTCCGGAGACCGACATCCACATGATTCAGGATGTGGACCGAACCCGCGAACTATTCGAGGAGGCTATCGGCAAGCTCGTCTCCGTTATAGGCACACGCCTCGACACGATCGGCGAGAATCCAGATGAGTACATTCCCGGTTTAAAAGTGCGCATTGCGAACGTCCACAGCGCGTCCACGGAGCAACTCGACACGACCTCATAGGACGCGCCGGAATCGCCCAACGTCAGCGCCCCGCCTCGCGTGAAGTCTCCGAACCACGCCATGTCAACTCGCGCAACTGAAGCACCGCCGCAGCGCGACCAGTAACCTGCAGCAGGCGAAATACCCCTTCGAGGTGCTTTTTCACAGTCGACTCTGAGATGCCTAGTTCGCGCGCGAGCTCGTTGTTCGAACCTCCCGTGTGCGCGAGGGCGAATAGCACATCGGCTTGGCGACGGGTGAGGCCAGCGTCCAGGAGCGCATCCGTATCCGCTGAGACATCCTGCTCCCGGCGCAAGAGCAGCACCGCCCACGAGTAGCGATCCATCTCCGCATCCACGAGGCGGGGGCGCTCGGCGCTGACCTGTGGCGCATCGCGAGATGGCCACTCAGTGCGTTCATGACGGCAACGTCGCGATCGCTGAACTCCCCCATCCGCTCGCTGCGGTTCAAGGCGTAGCCCACCACGACATCCGGCGACGAAGGCAGCTGCACCACGAGCTGAAAACGCACATTGAATAGACCATAGAAATGGCGGTAGAGGTCGGTAGAGGTGCTTGTCGCGTCGGAGCTTGAAACCGCATCCGACCCGTAGCTCATCTGCGAGCTTAAGAGCACCTTCTGGTCTGAGCCCTTGCGGAGGTTGCACCCGCCATGACTCCGCTTAACTCTTCCGGATCTTCCACTTTTCCAGGATGCACGCGCCCGCGACTCCAGCATGATCCGCTATCGCGATATTGCTTTGCGCCCAATGACTTCACAGCCATACTTTCTCTATGGACCGAAGCGAGGCATCTCCACCACCGATCGTCTTCGAGACCGAGCGACTCCTCTTGCGGCCGTGGCAGGTCACCGACGCAGAGTTCCATCGCCAGCTGTGGGAGGAACGCGATCCACGCGTCCCGGCGCATCGTCGGATTACGCGGGATGGTCGTCCTACCGTTGCAGAGTTGGCGAACTGGGCCCGCAGCTACGAACTAAAGCCAGCGCCCGGCCTTCTCGTTGTGCAGCAGAAGGGTGTGTCAGCAGCGATCGGATATTGCGGGCTCATCCCCAATAGCGTCAGCCGTCCGGAAGAACCAGAACTGGCATTCGAATTCCTTCGAGCATTCTGGAATCAAGGATTTGCCACCGAGGCGTCACGAGAGATCATCGAACGAGCACGGCGCATAGGGTACCGGCACCTCACATCCACTGTTCGAGATTGGAACACCGCGTCACTCCGAGTGCTGGACAAGCTGGGCTTCGTAAACAAAGGCGAGAAGGAGAACGACGATCAGCATGGCGATTCGCTCCTGCTGAGAATGGCTCTCTGAGCGCTTCCCGTCTACCAGCCGAAAACCTGACGGACGACGTTTCGTAAACCGTTCACATCACCTGTAGCCGCCAGAGCTTCATGCATGCCCTCAGCACGAGAAGGCAAGGCACAGCCGACTGACGTAAACTAGGCCTCTTGATTATTGAGCCTGTGGGGCTCGCTCGACGGAGGTTTCGTGGCCGGAAATGCCAACACTCGCTTCAACAACGTTTCACTGTTGTCGGTCGCGAGCACATTACCCAGCCGGGTAACCACATCAGCTGACCTCGAGACGCGCCTCGCCCCGGCGTTCTCGCGCCTCGCGCTCCCCAGCAGACTTCTGCAACGGGTGGCCGGTGTACTTGAGCGTCGCAATTGGGCTGACGGCGAAACATCCGACGACGCCACCGTCTCTGCAGGCCAACGCGCGCTAGCCGAAGCTGGAGTGGATGCCTCGGAAGTGGGCCTCCTCATCAACACTTCTGTGAGTCGAAAGCACCTTGAGCCATCGGTAGCGGTGCGCCTTCACCACGGGCTCGGCCTGCCCAGCTCTGCCATCAACTTCGACGTCGCGAACGCCTGCCTCGGCTTTGTCAGCGGCATGAACCTTGCGGCGAACATGATCGAATCGGGCCAGATCCGGTACGCGATCATCGTCAATGGCGAAGACGCTGACGCAATCCAAACCAACACCATCGACCGTCTGCTCAAACAGGATTCCGATCGTGACGGCTTTATGAGTGAATTCGCATCGCTCACGCTCGGCTCTGGGGCCGCTGCTGCGGTGCTCGGGCGCACCGACGAACACCCGGCCGGTCATCCGATCCTCGGTGGAGTCACCCGCGCGGCAACACAGTTTCACGAACTCTGCGTCGGAAGCGTCGATGGCATGTTCACCGACGCGAAAGCACTACTGAAGGGTGGCCTCGACCTCGTCGTCTCGGCGTGGAAAGAGGCATCCACCGAATGGGATTGGTCGAAGATGGACCTCTACGTCACCCACCAGGTGTCGTCGGTGCACACCAACGCCATCGTCAAAGCCGCGAAACTCGACCGCGACCGCGTGCCCACCACCTTCCCGCAGTACGGCAATGTCGGCCCCGCGTCGATTCCCATCACCCTCTCTGAAGCACAGGGGTCGCTCAAGAAGGGCGACCGTGTTCTCCTCATGGGTGTGGGTTCCGGACTCAACACCGCAATGATGGAACTCGCATGGTGACCAAAAACGCTTCCCACCCGCCCGTCGACCTGCCCGGGCTCGACCCACGCTTCAGCCACATCACCGCCGTGCCCGGTAGCGGTGTGGATGCGGGGCTCACCCGCAACTGGCACTACCTCGACACCGGCGACGAGCTCGCTCGCCTCGGCGTTCCCGTTGCCGGCACCATTCTGGCCGTCCACGGCAATCCGACTTGGTCGTACTACTGGCGCGAACTGCTCACGCAAACGCTGCAGGCCGCCGAGGCTGGGGCTGGGGCGTGGCGAGTTATCGCCGTCGACCAGCTCGACATGGGCTTCTCGGAGCGCACCGGCATCCATCGTCCGCTCGCGCAGCGGGTCGCCGATCTGACGGCGTTCACCGATGCACTCTCGCTTACGGGGCCCGTAATCTCGCTCGGTCACGACTGGGGTGGCGTCGTCTCCCTCGGCTGGGCTGTCGATCACCCGGAGCAACTCACCGGCGTCATGCTGTTGAACACGGCCGTGCATCACGAGACCGGCAAGCCGATCCCGGCACCGCTGCGACTTGCTCGAGCACGCGGGATGCTGGCGGCATCCACCGTGCGCACCACCGCCTTCTTAGAGACCACGCTCGCGCTCACTTCTGAGCCGCTCGACCCGGCCGTGAAGGATGCCTATCGTGCGCCGTACCGCACGGCATCGCGACGCGGAGGCATTGGCGGCTTCGTTGCCGACATCCCCGCCGACGCGAACCACGAGAGCTTCAACGAACTCGACCGCATCGCCACGGGTGTCACCCAGCTCGGCGTTCCGGCGCTCATGCTGTGGGGTCCGCGCGATCCGATCTTCAGCGACTACTACCTCGACGACCTCATCGAGCGACTCCCCCACGCTAACGTGCACCGTTTCGAAGGCGCGGGCCACCTGCTCGCCGAAGACGCACCCTACGCTGAATCGGTGCTGACCTGGCTCAGCGACAACGCCGACGGGCTCTCGAACCCCGGCTCGATCTCAGTGCCGGTTGGCTCAGTGTCGGTTGACTCAGCGGCTTCCGGGTTGCCGGCTTCGACTTCAACATCGGTTGATTCCGACACGGATGACGCAACCTTCGTTCCGCTCTGGCGCAACCTCGACGCACGCGCCGACGACGCCGCCACCGCCGTCATTGATATGTCGACTCGAGGAGGCCGCGGCCCTCAACAGGTCAGTTGGCGACAACTCTCTGACCGAGTGAATCGCATAGCCGCCGGCCTCTCCGCGATCGGTGTGCGAAAGGGCCAGCGGGTTTCCCTGCTCGTGCCACCCGGTCCGACCCTCACCGCCGTGGTCTACGCCTGCCTCCGCATCGGCGCCGTCATCGTCGTCGCGGATGCCGGACTCGGCGTCAAAGGACTCACCCGTGCCGTGCGCGGATCCTGGCCCGACTTCGTCATCGGCGAAGCACCCGGCCTCACCGCCGCCCGCACCCTCGGCTGGCCGGGAGTGCGCATCTCCACCGCGCAACTGCCCAAGGTTTCCGCCATGGCGCTCGGAGTCTCGTACAGCCTTCGCGACCTCATCACGCTTGGCGAAAACACGCCTCTCCCCACCGAACCGCGGTCCGAGGATGACGCAGCGATCCTCTTCACGTCGGGATCAACCGGCCCCGCCAAGGGTGTGGTGTACCGCCACGGTCAGCTTTCTGCCCTCCGCGATGTGCTCGCCAGCCACTTCGAAGTCACCGTCGACACCGGACTCGTGACAGGGTTCGCACCGTTCGCCCTGCTCGGTCCTGCACTCGGCACGCGATCTGTGACGCCCGAGATGGATGTGTCGGCTCCCCGCACTCTCACGGCCCGGGCTGTCGCTGCTGCCGTCGAAGCATCCGGCGCCAGCATGGTGTTCCTCTCCCCCGCCGCAATTCTCAACGTGGTGGCAACTGCGGGAGATCTCACTTCGCACGACCGCACTGAACTCGAACGCGTTCGCTCGTTCCTCTCCACCGGCGCGCCCATCGGTGCCGAACTGCTCGCCTCCGTGGGCACGATCATGCCGAACGCGACCCCGCATTCGCCCTACGGCATGACCGAATGTCTCCTCGTGACTGACATCACCCTCGACGGCATCCGTGCCGCCGCCAGTGATGCAAACACCGGCGTCTGCGTAGGAACGCCGATCGGCGAGAACCAACTTCGCATCAGCGCGCTCGACGAGCACGGTGCAGCGACCGGCGCACCAAGTTCGGAGCCCGGCATGCTCGGCGAGATCGTCGTGTCGGCACCGCATCTCAAAGACCACTACGACCGACTATGGCTCACCGACCGCGAAGCTGCTCGTGAGACCACGGTCGACGCGGATGCGGTGGATTCCGCGGATGCCACAGATTCTTCAGGTGCGACGGATGCACCGGATGCGCCGCACGCGCGGTGGCACCGCACCGGCGACGTCGGCCACCTCGATGAACTCGGCCGCCTCTGGGTCGAAGGCCGACTGCCCCACGTGATCGTGACCTCGACAGGGCCGATCGCTCCCGTCGGCGCCGAACAAGACGTTGAAGGTGTCGCGGCCGTGCGCCGTGCTGCTGTCGTCGGCGTTGGGCCGCACCAGCTGCGACAAGCCGTCGCGGTGGTCGAGACTGTGCCGCCTGCTCGTCGGCCCGGGCTCGCCAGCCCAGAGTTGACCGCGGCCGTGCGCGAGAGCACATCGCTACCGCTAGTGGCCGTACTCGCCGTCCCCGAGCTGCCGACCGACATCCGCCACAACTCCAAGATCGACCGCTCACGGTTGTCGGTGTGGGCTGAGCGGCTGCTGGCTGGCGGAAAGCCGACCACACCATGATCGTGCTCGTTACCGGGGCATCCGGATTTCTCGGACGCGCGGTTGCCGCTGAGGCAGTCGCCGCGGGGCATGACGTGCGCACGCTGCAACGACGACCGTCTGGCGTCGAGGGCGTCACCGACTTTCTCGGCTCGATCACCGACCCGGATCACGTCGCGCATGCGATGGAGGGCGCTGAAGGCGTCATTCATCTCGCCGCGAAGGTATCACTCGCCGGTGATCCGCACGCGTTCCACACCGTCAACGTCGAGGGAACCCAGCTCGTGCTCGCCGCGGCCGAAGCGGCGGGAGTCTCTCGCTTCGTGCAAGTGTCATCGCCCTCGGTCGCGCACTCGGGCTCCGCGCTGGCAGGCGTCGGTGCCGAACCCGCGTCGCCCGAACATGCCCGCAGCGAATACGCGCGCACCAAGGCCACCGCAGAACTGCTTGCTCTCGCCAGCGACAGCGAACGGATGCGCGTGGTCGCCATTCGCCCGCACCTAGTCTGGGGCCCCGGTGACACCCAACTCGTTGGACGCATCGTTGATCGAGCTCGCCGTGGACGCCTGCCCCTGCTCAATGGCGGCACCGCCCTCATCGACACGACGTACATCGACAACGCGGCATCCGGAATCCTCGCCGCCCTGCATCGCGCCGACGTCGCGCACGGCAAGGCCTACGTTCTGACCAACGGGGAACCTCGCCCGGTTGCCGACATCTTGGCGGGCATCTGTCTCGCTTCGGGAGTTCAGCCTCCGCGCTGGAGTATCCCCGCCGCCCTTGGACGCACCGCAGGCTCTCTGGTTGAACGGGTCTGGGCCGTGCGCCCCGGAGTCGACGAGCCGCCCATGACACGCTTTCTCGCGGAACAGCTGTCGACAGCGCACTGGTTCGATCAGCGCGACATCCGCGAGGCGCTGGACTGGTCGCCAGCCGTGAGTATTGACGAGGGGCTACGCCGACTCTCCCGCCACGAGCAATAGCGGGTACGCTCAGGGCACGAGCCACTCGGCTCACAGGAGGACAACGTCATGGCCGATAAATCACCCAAGAAATCGAGCGGCAAGACTGTAGCGAGCAAGTCTCTCAAGGAGAAGCGCGCTGATAAGAAAGATAAGGCCGCAGGCAAGCGCAAGGACTAGAACTCGGCCGGTGGCGCGGGTGCTTCTGCTAACGGAAGCGCCCGAACCGCTAATGGGCAATCGGGCACCGATACCGAGATCATCCCCTGGTGTGATGACCGGGCCGATTGGCTCGTGCACCAGCACCAGCGCGTGACACGCCCTAGCTATATGGTGTGGCCATGAGCATCTTGCCGATTGACACATCATTTGATTTCAAGACGGAGCCCAACTGCAGCGTGGATCCCGACAGACGCAGCCCCACGTTGCAGCGTTACCAGAAGCTGCTGTTCAGCAAGAAGCTACCTTCAGGCGTTCTCTTCGATCTATCCGAAAAGACCGTGGGCGTAGACCATGTTCTCCGGCATGAGTCGGATTTGGGCGTCTTTGAACTCTCTAGCGATACGATCCTTAATTCCAACAAGGGGCCACTCAAACGCTTCTACGACCAGATGCCAGCGTCGGTCAGCGCCTCATGGCACCGGAGCTCGATCGGTGCACGACTACTCTTTCCCTGCAATCAAGTAAATGGTAAACAGACCATCAATCAAACTAGGGGGACGACTAAATCAATTAGCGATCGATTCGACCTCACCCTCGAAGCTATTCGTCGCCACTACTCCGGTGAAACATCACCTTTGTCTGATGTCTTGGCTCGCTACAGTGAATTCTTCGCTCTGTTCGAGAATTTCGGAGGATACGTCGATTTCTTCCTCCTCAACGACCTCGTGAATGAGGACGACTCCGTCCGGTTCTACCTTCCGTTCGATGGCTTCGACAAACCGGCTCTTCCAGCAACCTTCGAGGATTACGCCCTCTTCAAAAACGCACAACTCGAATTCCTCACAGGCCGAACCCAGCGCATCGAGACGTACCAGACGAGCAACCTGTGACGTAGTCAACAGCTCAGCTTCCGGCAGGACGACTCTGAGCGTTGACAACGTTGCCGGAGCGCGACTCTACAAGATTGATCCGCCGAGCAAACGAACGGTAGCGAAGCCTCGGCCGCAAGGCTCAGAACACGAAAAACAGATCGCCCCGGGGCGGTCCTTTTCTCGTATTGCCGGGCTGACAGGATTTGACTCCCCTACTGAGCCGCCAGAAAACCGCGCAGTAGAGCGTCGGTGCGACGCAGAAGGGTCGGCGCGATTCTCTGGACTGCTCAGCGGGGGCCCATGAGCAGCTTCGCATCCGAACCAGCCCGACAATCGGGAAGAAAGCCCGCAGGGTTAACGCGAAAAGGACCGCACATTCAGTGCGGTCCTTCTTCACGATCGTCGGGCTGACAGGATTTGAACCTGCGACCCCCTGACCCCCAGTCAGGTGCGCTACCAAGCTGCGCTACAGCCCGCGACAACTCGAATAGCTTACCGCGAATTCTGAGCGCCGATGTTCAGATTGGGGCCAGAAGGGCAACCAACGCCAAATCAGTTCGCCGCGATGCCGTACGCGGCGGCGAAGAACTCGCGTTCATGCTCCGTCGATGCCACGAAAGCCGTGAGCATGGCAGCCCGAACCGGCGGGGTCGCGTCTGCCGCGAGCGCCGTCACTATCGTGATGGCCTGCTCTGTGGCATCCGTGAATGCTTCATCGGCATAGGTGGTCAACCAGTCGGCGTAGGGATGCTCAGGGTGCGACAGCGGGTGCAGTCGCGAACCGACGTCGTGGTACACCCAGAAGCACGGCAACAGGGCCGCAGCGAGCACCGCATAGTCACCACGGGCCGCCGTCGCCAGCAGGTGGTTCAGGTATCCGGTGGTGGTCGCACTGGGTGATGCGGCAAACAGCTCACCGGCCACAGACCACGACTCGTGCAACTGCAGTTCCGTCACGATGCAACCCTCAGCACTCGACGCCCAGAAGGCTTGCTCTGCCGCGGTCGGCGCCAATCGGGCAGCTTCGGCGAGCGCCCGCGCATAATCGCGCAGATAGAGCGCATCCTGAGCCAGGTACCAGACGAAGTCACCCCGGTCGAGGGAGCCATCACCCAGCGCCCGCACAAAGTCGCCTCCATCGATCTGAGCCCGCACAGACGCGATCTCCGCCCACCAGTGCTTGCGCACCTCCGCCGCAGTCGGCGCTGTCTCGATACCTCCACGCTCCCATAACCCAGCAAAGTGACTAATGGGTCCACGCCCGCCACCTACCTGCAACGCCGCACCGGCACGGATGCTCTCACTCAACCAGCGCTTCGACTCCCCCACAGCGGCAGCCCACTCACCGCCGGCCGCAATCCGGGTCGCGAGCGCACTCGACAGCGAACACCCCGTTCCGTGGGTGTTGCTGGTCTCTATGCGGATGCCGGCAAACTCAGTCACGACAGCAGCGTTCCCGGAACGGGCATCCACCAGCGCATCCGGAGCCTCGGCCCCACTCAAGTGTCCACCCTTGGCTAGTACGCGCACCCCGTAGGAGGCAGAGACCCGCGCCGCCTGCTCCAGCACCTCGGGCCATGTCTCGGCGGCGGGTTCCGCGGCAATGATCGCGAGCTCCGGAATGTTCGGAGTCACTAGGTCACACACCCGCACCAGCTCCCGTAGCGCCTGCTCGGCTTCGGCATCCAGGAGTCGGTCACCACTCGTGGCCACCATCACCGGGTCAAGCACCACGAGCGGCGGCCGCTCAGCCTCAAGCCATGAGCGCACGACACCAACGACCTCGACGGTGCCGAGCATCCCAATCTTCACGGCATCAATCGCTATGTCGTCGCTGAGCGCATCCAACTGCTCCCGCAGAAACGGGGCAGGCGGCACATGCACTCCATGCACCCCTTGCGTGTTCTGAGCCGTCAACGCGGTAATCGCCGCCATGCCGTAGCCACCATTGGCAGCAATCGACTTCAGGTCAGCCTGAATGCCGGCACCTCCCGAGGGATCACTCCCGGCAATACTCAGCACGCGCGGCACATACCCCGCAGCCGGCACACCTGGCAGCTCGGGCACAACCTGCACACCCGACACGCCATGCACGCCCGACACCACGCTAACCCCGGCTCCCCCGCTCACGCGCCGCCTCCGACGCTCTCCCCTAGACGTTCGTCAGCCCAGGCGTCCGCGAGCGCCCGAGCCGCCGCCCGAGGATCAGCCGCACCACAAATAGCCGAAACAACCGCAGCACCATCAGCACCGGCCGCCCGCAACAGTGGCAGATCATCCGGTCCAACACCACCAATTGCCACGCCGGGCAGCGTACTCAACCCAATCAGCTCAGCCATACGCGAATGACCCAGCTGTTCTGGGGCATCCTTCTTACTCGTCGTCGGGTGAAGGGCACCAATACCGACATAGTCGACACCCGCCGAACGCACACTCGCTTCATAGAGTTGGTCTTCGGTCGCAGCGCTCAACCCGACAATCGCATCCGGACCGACAAGGGCCCGCACCGAGCCGGGAGGCAGATCATTCTGCCCCACGTGCACCCCGGCCACCCGGGCACCCATCTCACGTGCCGCCAGGTACACATCCACTCGGTCATTCACGAGCACCGGCACCTTGAGTGCCACCGCAGTCGACACCCGCAGCACGAGATCGAGAAATTCGCGCGCCGGCAGGTCTTTCTCCCGCAATTGCACGATCGTGACTCCTCCCGCTACCGCCTCGTAGACGAGATCAACCAAATCATGACCGGCCGCGCGTGCTTGCGCAGAATCTGTCACCAAATAGGTCGAGAGATCGAAGCTCTGCCGAAAGCCGCTCACGACGGCGGGGCTCTCGAGCCGGGCAGCCTTCGCCGCCACTCCGCGAATCACGCAAACACCGCCCGTGCCGCCAAGTCATCAACCGACATTTCACTCAGCGCGTCGAGCAGCGCGACCGCAAAGCTGCCGGGCAGCACCGAACGTTCTGCCGCGAGATCGGCGGCCACCGTATACACGCTCGTGGAAGCCACAGCCCCGGTCAGCGCATCCGGAGTCACCGCAGCAAACGCCGCCATGATCGCCCCAAGCGCACAACCACCACCGGTCACCTTAGTCAGCACCGGATGCCCGTTCGAGAGCCTCACAACACTCACGCCATCGGTCACAATGTCGGTCGCTCCCGAAACTGCGACGGCACCACCGGATACTCGAGCCAACAGTTTCGCAGCGGTAAGTGCATCATCGACGCTGCTGGTGCTGTCGACACCGCGGCCCCCGGAACCCAGTTCGGCGAGTGCCAAAATCTCTGAGGCATTACCCCGCACAATCGACGGGCCCAGGTCACGCAACTGGTGCGCGAGCGGAGTGCGCACTGGCAAAACACCGATCGCTACCGGGTCGAGCACCCATGGTGTTCCCGCAGCCTTGGCGGCTGGCGCCGCTTCGAGGGCCGCCGCACGCTGTTCAGCACTACAGGTGCCGAGGTTGATGAGCAATCCGGACGCCACCCCGGCAAAAATGCCAGCCTCCTCCGGAATATCCACCATCGCGGGAGCCGCCCCCACCGCCAGCAGCGCATTGGCGGTGAAGCCAACCACCACACTATTGGTGATGCACTGCACGAGCGGCGACGACGATCTCACCGCCTCGAGCGCTTCTTGAGTGGCGGTCAAAAGATTTGGTGGCGTACGCGACATGCACGACATCCCTTCGCTAGTTCTAACTAGATCAGGTTCGACGGGTGTGATCTCAGCCCCGCAGGGCACCCCGTGTCACAAGTTGTGCCTCCAACATACCGGGTCGCGGATGCCGGTGGGGAGTGGTTCACGTCGGTGTCTGCGCTGCCCGATCCGGGGCGCTGTATGCCGCACCTGTGCTGCGTGTTCGCCGCGTGTTCGCCTCAGGCGGAAGCCTTTCTGGACTAAAACACTGACGGATGTCGTTGCCCTGCATGACAATGAGAGTGACGACTGATTTGTGCGCCACTTTCTCTTCCGGCTGCTGCCTCGTCCCACCACTTTAAATACGACAGGACCCCCATGACCAGCACGTCGCCGATTACTGGCAACATTGCCCTTCCCCAGTGGGCGCCGCCCACTCATGACGCTCCCGTGGATAACAGCGGTCGCAACCGTCTCGTCATTGCGCTCATGCTTGCGGCAACGTTTGTGGTGTTCCTCAACGAGACATCCCTCGTGGTGGCCATCCCCCGCATCATGGCTGACCTCAACATCGAGCCGAGCACCGCTCAGTGGTTGTCGACATCGTTCATGCTCACCATGGCGGTGGTGATTCCGATTACCGGATTCCTCATCCAACGTTTTTCGACCCGCACGATCTTTATCGCGGCCATGTCCTTCTTCACTCTGGGCACTGTGCTTGGCGCTGTCGCCCCCACTTTCTTTGTACTGATCATTGGTCGCGTGATTCAGGCCTCCGGCACCGCGATGATGCTTCCCCTCCTGATGACAACCGTCATGACTTTGGTGCCACCGGCAACTCGCGGCAAAACGATGGGTAATGTCTCGATCGTCATGTCGATGGCGCCGGCTGTCGGCCCCACCGTTGCCGGTCTTGTATTGGCTGTCTTCGATTGGCGTTGGGTGTTCATCGTGATGATTCCCATCTCGCTCATCGCGCTCATCCTCGGCATCACCCGGGTCAAGAACGTCACTGAGCCAAGTAAGGTCTCGATCGATGTTCTCTCTGTAATTCTTTCGGCGATCGCATTCTCCGGGCTTATCTACGGGCTCTCCAGCCTCGGCGAATCTGCCAGCGGCACCACAGTGTTTGTCGCCCCCGTGATTCCCATCGTTGCCGGTGCCATCAGTCTCACGCTGTTCATCATTCGCCAAATCGCTCTGCAGAAAGAGGATCGTGCGCTGCTCGACCTCCGCACTTTCGCCGCTCCTGGCTTCGCCGTCTCGATCGGTCTCATGATGGTCATGATGGCTGCGCTCTTCGGCACCATCATCCTGTTGCCCATGTTCACTCAAGACGTTCTCGGCCTCGAGCCCATCCAGAGCGGACTGCTCGTGCTGCCCGGCAGCCTCATCATGGGGCTTCTCGGCCCCGTCGTCGGTCGCCTCTACGACAAAGTCGGCCCGCGCCCCCTCATGATCCCCGGCGCCATTCTCGTGAGCGCCGCGCTGTGGAGCTTCACGATGCTCTCCGAAACTAGCTCGCCGTTCATGGTCGTCGCCATCCACATCCCCATGAGCATCGGCCTCGCCTTCATGTTCACCCCGCTGTTCACTTCAGCCCTCGGTTCCCTCAAGCCCCACCTGTACTCGCACGGCAGCGCCACCATCGGCACCGTGCAGCAGCTTGCAGGAGCCGCCGGCACAGCACTGTTCATCGCACTACTCACCGTGCAGTCCGTGGCCCTTGCCTCCGATGGCGCAACAGACACCGTCGCTCTCGCTGGCGGAGTGCGACTCGCCTTTATGGCCGGCGGAATCATCTCGCTCTTCGCCGTCGTCGCCACCTTCTTTGTGAAACGCCCAGCCGAAGAGCTCCAGCCAGCCGACGCTGAATCCCCCGAGGCACCGACAGCACACTAAGCGGGTGTGAACGGGTACCCCACGGCGCCCGCTCACCCTCACCAACCTCATACACCGGTTAACGGCAAAACGGCGAGTCACTCTCTTTCGAGAAGTGACTCGCCGTTTGTCGTACAGGCTCTAGACGTTACTTGCGCTTCCGCTTTTCACGTACACGCATGTTGACCTGGATGGGCGTGCCATCGAAGCCGAAGATCTCACGCAGTCGACGCGTAATAAAGCGACGGTACTGCGGGTCCAAGAACCCGGTCGTGAAGAGAACGAACGTTGGTGGACGGCTCGATGCTTGCGTACCGAAGAGGATGCGCGGCTGCTTGCCACCACGAAGCGGGTGAGGGTGCTCTTGGGTCAGTTCGGCGAGAAGCGCGTTGAACTTACCGGTCGGAACGCGGGTATCCCACGACTCCAACGCCAACTCGAGAGCCGGAACCAGCTTCTCCATGTGGCGACCAGTCTTCGCTGAAATGTTCACGCGAGGAGCCCACGCAACGTGCGACAGGTCCTTATCGATTTCGCGCTCAAGAAGATCGCGACGTTCGTCGTCGAGGAGATCCCATTTGTTGAAGGCCAAAACGAGCGCGCGGCCCGATTCGAGCACGAGGTCAACAATTTTGAGGTCCTGCACGCTGAGCGGCTGGCTGACATCGAAAATGACAACGGCAACTTCAGCTTTCTCGAGCGCTGCACTCGTGCGAAGCGTTGCGTAGAAGTCTGCACCCTGAGCGAGCGCAACACGGCGGCGGATACCGGCAGTGTCAACGAAACGCCAGAACTTGCCGCCGAGCTCAATCTGCTCATCAACCGGGTCACGAGTGGTGCCCGCGAGATCGTTGACAACAACGCGCTCTTCACCGGCAGTCTTGTTCAACAGGCTCGACTTGCCGACATTCGGGCGACCAAGAATAGCGACGCGGCGAGGGCCACCGACTTCTTCCTTAGCAACGTTCGAAATCTCAGGCAGAACCGTCAAAACGTGGTCGAGCAAGTCGGCAACACCACGGCCGTGAACGGCAGAGGCTGGCCACGGCTGACCGAGTCCGAGGCTCCACAGTGAAGCAGCATCCGACTCTTGGTGAACGTCGTCAACCTTGTTAGCGACGAGAATCACTGGCTTCTTAGTGGCACGCAACATGCGCACAACGTGCTCGTCGGTCGAGGTGGGGCCAACAGTGGCATCCACGACAAAGAGCACAGCGTCGGCGAGGTCGATAGCGATCTCAGCCTGAGCGGCAACAGAGGCGTCGATGCCCTTAGCATCTGGCTCCCAGCCGCCAGTATCAACGATGGTGAAGTGACGGTTGTTCCACTCGGCCTTGTAGTTCACGCGGTCGCGAGTAACACCGGGGGTGTCCTCAACAACTGCTTCACGGCGACCGATGATTCGGTTAACCAGAGCAGACTTGCCGACGTTCGGGCGACCAACAATGGCCAGTACCGGAAGCGCAGGAAGGTAATAGATTGCATCAGGATCTTCGCTAGCGGCGTCGAGAACCTGAAGGTCCTCATCGTCGAGATCGTAGTCACTGAGGCCGGCACGCAAGGCGGAGGTGCGCTGGGCAGCCTCGTCTTCGTTCATGCCGGAAAGTCGTTCGACGAGAGCCGGGTTCAGTTCGGGAAAATCGTCTTCGGCGGGCGAATGATCGGCCATGGGTAGTCCTTTAGTTACATGCTGGAGCGAACGAAACTCGCGACGGCCGTCACGGTCTGATCGAAGTCAAGATTGGTGGAGTCAATGGTGATGACTCCTTCTGCGGCGTTCATGAAGTCCACGACTTTGGAGTCCTGCGCATCTCGATAACTGAGTTGTTGCGCCGTTGTCGCGCTCGATTCTCCGGAGAGTTCGGCCGCACGTCTTCCCATCCTAGCTTCTTCACTAGCAGTTAGCAGAATTCGCGCCTGAGCGTCGGGGGCAACGACCGTCGTGATGTCTCGCCCCTCGACCACAATGCCGGGTTTTTCACTGCTCGCGATAATGCTGCGGAACAGCTCAACCATGTATTCGCGCACTTCGGGAATGCGGGCAATATTCGACACAACACCAGTAATGCGAGGTTCGCGGATGTCGTTGGTCACGATCTCCGAGTCGACCTTCACAAAGTAGTTGTCTGGGTCAATCCCAATGGAGTACTCGAAGCGGGGAAGAGTATCGATGACATCGCTGGGCCCGAGGGTGTCAACACCACGGTCGAGGCAGTGCAGGGCAAATCCACGGTAGGCAGCCCCCGTGTCGAGGTAGTCGAAGCCGAGTTCGCGAGCGGTTGCTTTCGACACACTCGATTTGCCGCTGCCCGCAGGCCCATCGACGGCCACGACAACGAACGATGGGTCTGTGTTCACGCTAAAGTCTCTGCAATCTTCCAACCACGAGCTTCGAGCTCGCTAATAAGTAGGGCTTCTTTTTCGGGCAGCACCGAGATTTCGGCGAGACCGAATTGGGCGCCCGGTGAGTGCTCAAGACGCAAGTCTTCCATGTTCACCTGTGCTTCGCCGATTTCGGTGAGCAGTCGGGCCAGCTCTCCCGGCTTGTCATCAACCATCACGACAAGCTGGCTGAAGTGCTTGCTCGTTCCGTGCTTTCCGGGGATCCGGGCGACTCCCGTGTTTCCTCCGGCGAGCACTTCGGCGATGGCGCGGCGTGCGCCAGGTGCATCGGGGGTCTCAAGCGCATCAATCGCAACACCAAGTTCGGCCTGAAGTTCCCGCAAGATGTGTGCGACCGGTCCCGCGTTTGCGGCCAAAATCTGCACCCACAACTCGGGGGCGCTCGACGCGATGCGGGTGGTGTCGCGCAGTCCTTGACCGGCAAGCCCAACAGCGGCGTCGGATGCTCCGGCCAACCGGTGCGCGAGCAAACTCGCCACCACTTGGGGAACGTGCGAGATCAGAGCCACTGCGTCGTCATGCTCGGCAGCAGACATCGCAATCGGAACCGCCCCCAGCTCGATGACCACATCTTCCACCGCGCGACGACGGAAGGGCTCTCCCCTGCCAACAACCCACGGACGACCGATGAAGAGGTCAGCGCGAGCAGCACTCGCGCCGCCCCGTTCGCGTCCAGCAAGGGGATGCGAACCAACGTAGCGATCGAGATCGACGCCAAGAGCGATGAGCTCCTCGAGTACACCGACCTTCACACTCGCAACATCCGTCACGGATGCTCGCGGCCACGCCGCAAGTTCGCGCGCAACAACCTCGGCGGTGACATCGGGCGGAACCGCAACAATGACCAGCGTTGGTGCATCGTCAGGTTGCGGTGCACGACCTGCGCCATAATCGATCGCGAGCGACAGAGTGCTGCGGGACGCATCGTGAACGATCACGTCGACACCCTTGGCCCGCAATCCGAGCCCAATACTCGCACCGAGCAAACCCGCACCAACGATGCGAACTTGCCCTGTGATGCGGCCTAGATTCACGACTGTTCCTCGGCGTCACGGGCGATCGTCAGCACCGCGCCCAACTCCACTTTCGTCAGGTTGCGGGTGCGGCCGATTCCGAGGCTGCCCAGGTTGAGCGGGCCAAACTGGCGCCGCACAAGTTCAATCACGGGGTGACCGACGGCATCCAACATCCGACGAACAATGCGGTTTCGACCCGAGTGAAGAGTGAGTTCCACCATCGTCTGGTCGCCGGATGCTCGGCCAAGCGCCCGCGCCTTGTCTGCCGCAATGAAGCCATCCTCAAGTTCGATGCCCTTAGTGAGCTGTGCGATGGTCTGCGCGGTCACCGTGCCCTCCACCTTGGCGATGTAGGTCTTCATTACGCCAAAGGAAGGATGCGCGAGAACGTGCGCGAGTTCGCCATCATTGGTCAAGATGATGAGGCCAGACGTTTGAGCGTCAAGACGGCCAACGTTGAAGAGTCGCTCGTCATAGTTGCCCGTGAACTGGCGAAGGTCGGGGCGACCATTCTCATCCGCCATTGAGCTAACAACGCCAACAGGCTTGTTGAGCATCACGTAGCGCTTGGTGGTGTCGAGCTGGATGGCGGTGCCGTCAACAGTCACGCGGTCGGTCGGTCGCACCCGACGACCAGCCTCTTCGACGACCTTGCCGTTAACCGCGACACGACCCTGGTAGATCAAATCTTCTGAAACGCGACGCGATGCCACACCGGCAGCGGCCATTACTTTTTGAAGGCGTTCGCCTTCGGGATTGCTGGGGCTTGCGCCATTAGCGTTGTTCATCAAAACAGTCCGAACCATCAGATAAAAGCGGCGAGATCGGAGGTAACTCGGCAATGGAATTGATTCCCAATTGCACGAGCATTAGCTCCGTTGTTTCGTAATGGATGGCGCCCGTCTCGTTGTCGGTAAACGCCTCCGTAATAAGTCCCCGGCCGAGCAGCGTGCGCACAACAGAGTCGACATTAACGGCACGCACTGCTGCGACCGCTCCCCTGCTAATTGGTTGCTTGTAGGCAATGACAGCCAAGGTTTCGAGTGCAGCCTGGCTCAACCGTGAGGGGTTTTGCGTATAGACAAAGTCTCGCACTGCTGCGTCGTAGTCTGCGCGCACATAAATACGCCAGCCGCCACCGACTTCGCGCAGCTCAAAGCCACGGCGTGGGCCTTCGCCATCACCATCGAAATCGGCACACAGCGCCGTGATGGTCTTGCGGATTTCCGCAACGGGGGCATTGAGCGCTGTGGCAAGACTGACGAGACTCTGGGGTTCGTCAGCAACCATGAAGATCGCTTCGAGTCCTCGAGCAAGGTCGACAACGGGGCCGGCCTCGAGTTCTTCTGTCGCAGTATTAGTTTCCATAGTCAGCTCCCAGATTAGCGAGGCTATCGTCTGACCAGTGCTGCGCTGTCCAGCGCACGGTCAGCTCACCCAGCGGCTCGATCTGCTCAAACGACACATTTGCGCCGCGATACAGCTCCAATACGGCCAAGAATCGCGCAACAATCACGCCTTTTAGCTCTGCACCGGCGATGAGTTGCCGAAATGTCATCGACTCCCCCGACCTCAGCAGCGCAACGACGTGAGCTGCCTGTTCGCGGATGCTGATGAGCGGTGCATGCAAATGGTCGAGGCCGACGCTCGGGATCTCCCGCGGGGTGAATGCCAGCGTCGCCAAGGCAGCAAAGTCATCGAGGCTGAGCGTCCACACAAGCTCGGGAGTTTGCGTACGAAACTTCTCTTCGAGTCGAACTGACCGCACGGTGCGCGTTGACTCGGCATCGAAGTGGCCAGAGAACCAATCACTTGCCTGCTTAAACGCCCGGTACTGCAACAGACGGGCGAACAGCATGTCGCGGGCTTCGAGCAGCGCCACATCCTCGGCATCCACCAGTTCACCCTGCGGCAGGAGGCCAGCGACTTTCAGGTCGAGCAGGGTCGCCGCCACCACAAGAAACTCGCTCGCTTGATCGAGCTCATCGATTCCGTCACCCGTGCCATCGCCCTCGGATTCGAAGTGGCGCAGGTAGGCGATGAACTCGTCGGTGATTCGTGACAGCGAGACTTCGGTGATGTCGAGTTCGTGCTTCGAGATCAGCGAAAGTAGCAGGTCGAATGGCCCGTTGAAGTTGCTAAGCGAGACCGAGAAACCCGGGGCGGGCGACTGGGACTCTTCCACGTCGCTAGGCGACGGCGCCACGGGCGATCAACTCTCGCGCCACCTGGCGGTAGGAGTGCGCCGCAGAGTGTTCTGGTGCAAAGGTCGTGATGGGTGCGCCAGCCACGCTCGCATCCGGGAACTTCACGGTGCGACCGATCACGGTCTCCAAGACATCGTCACCGAAGTTTTCGACAACGCGCTCGAGCACTTCACGCGAGTGCAGCGTGCGGGCATCAAACATGGTTGCCAAGATTCCGTCGAGCTTGATCGCGGGGTTCAACCGGTCCTGAACCTTTTCGATTGTCTCCACGAGAAGGGCGACACCACGCAACGCGAAGAACTCGCACTCGAGCGGAATCAGAACACCATGAGCTGCGGTCAAGGCGTTGACGGTGAGCAGGCCAAGCGATGGCTGGCAGTCGATCAGGATCACGTCGTACTGATCGCTAACCTTGCGCAGTACGCGCGCCAAAATCGTCTCGCGCGCAACCTCATTGACGAGGTGCACTTCTGCGGTAGACAGGTCAATGTTTGCCGGGATGACGTCGAGACCGGGCACGTTCGTGTGCACGATCGCTTCTGCGGGGTTCTTGATCGTGCCGAGCAGCAGGTCATAGATGGTGGGAACGTCGTGCGTTGGCACACCGAGACCGGCTGAGAGGGCCCCCTGGGGGTCGAAATCGACCGCGAGCACCCGTCGGCCGTATTCGGCGAAAGATGCGCCCAGATTGATCGTGGTGGTGGTCTTGCCTACGCCACCCTTTTGGTTGCACAGCGAAATGATGCGCGCCGGGCCGTGGCCCGTGAGAGGAGGTGGCTCGGGAAAGTGAGTGATCGGCCGGCCGGTTGGGCCCATTGCCTGAACATCCAACCCTGCCAGCCCCGACTGGGTAACACGCGGTGCTGTCATGCCAAAAGTTTACGTCGCGCATCCGTCACAGCCTGCGCTCCCACGCGCGGACACAGCAGGGTCGCCTCTACCAAAGGTTGAAGGTTTGGACGCGCGACACGCAGGCCAAACGAGTCCTCTAGCGAGCTCGCGGATGCGCCGTCGTGTACATATCGCGCAGAGTGTCCGCCGTCACCATCGTGTAGATCTGCGTCGTCGCCACCGAAGAGTGCCCGAGCAGTTCTTGCACGACTCGCACATCGGCACCACCGGAAAGCAAATGAGTAGCGAAAGAGTGACGGAAAGTGTGCGGCGAAATATCGATACCGAGTTCGACCCGCTCGGCGGCAGCTTGGATGATCAACCACACGTTTTGGCGCGAAAGCCGGGCCCCGCGCGCGCCCATAAACAACGCCGGCGTCGACGGACCCTTCAGCGAGAGCGTCGGCCGCGCCCGCACCAGATATTGCTGAATCGCGTCGCGGGCAAAGCTGCCAACCGGAACAATCCGTTGCTTATTACCCTTGCCCAACAGTCGCACAATGTCACCATCGATCATGTCGTCAACATTGAGCGACACTACCTCGGAGACGCGCGCTCCCGTGGCATAGAGCAGCTCAAGCAGTGCCGTATTGCGCAGAGAAATCACGTCATCGCCCTCGAACGCCGCCAGCACACTCGCCATCTGCTCGATTGTGATTGCCTTCGGCAATCGCATCGACTGCTTCGGAATCGCCACCGCGTGGGCAACATCGACAGTCGCCAACGATTCATCGATGAAGAACGTGTGGATGCCGCGCACCGTCGACAGCATCCGGGCAACCGAGGATGCCGCGAGTGGGCGCTCGGGATCGGCACGCAGGCTGTGCGCAAACGCCGTCACGTCATCCGCGGTGATGGCGTCTGGCGAAACAATGTCGCGTTCGTCGAGGAAGGCAAGGTACGACTCGAGGTCGCGACGATAAGCGGCCAGAGTGTTGGCCGAGAGGCCACGCTCGATCGCCAGGTGTCGCAGATAGCGCTCTGAGGCGACCGCGATCCGGTTTCCCGCTCCAGCGCGCACCGACTCACTCATCTGATTCAACTACTCGCGTGAATTACTCGTCGTAGTTTCGCGGATGCCGCGGCCAGGGCTCATCGGCAGTACCGAGGGTGTTCCAGCCGCGGTCGCGTCCGATCTGGGCCGCAAGCAGTCCCATGCACAGAATCGAGTTCTGGATGCGACGGTCAAGCACCGCGTCAACCGCATCCTCGAGAGGAACCCAGCGCATTTCGATGCCCGCTTCTTCGGCAAAACGGTCAAAGGTTTCGCCCGTTGCGCTCACACCGCGCGCAAGGTAGATGCGCACCGCTTCATTGCTTCCGCCCGGCGAGGTCAGCATTTCACTGAGCACGTGCCACGATTCAGCCTGCAAATCGGTCTCTTCGGCGAACTCGCGCTGAGCGGCAACCAGTGGCGACTCGTTCTCAACGTCGAGCAATCCCGCTGGCAGTTCCCAATCGCGAACGCGCACCGGATGCCGGTATTGCTTGATCAGGAGGACCCGGTCACGCTCATCCAGAGCAAGCACCGCAACAGCACCCGTGTGATTGACAAACTCGCGGGTAATTTCTGATCCCTCTAACTCAAAACGTTCGCGGTCAACGTTCCACACGTGACCACTGAACACTGTTTCAGTGTTCAGCAGGTGTGGGGTGACGCGGTCGTCGCTGAGTTCGTTATGCATCATCCTGCTCAGTCACCTCAAAGAGGCGGTTTGCTTTTTGGCGCTCGATCGCTGCGGCAACCAGTCCGCGGAATAGCGGGTGGGCGCGGTTGGGGCGAGATAGGAGCTCGGGGTGTGCCTGAGTTCCCACGTAGTAGGGGTGAACTTCGCGCGGCAGCTCAACAAATTCGACGAGCGTGCGGTCTGGTGAGATTCCGGAGAACGTGAGTCCGGCATCCGCAATCTGCTGGCGGTATTCGTTGTTTACTTCATAGCGGTGACGGTGACGCTCGGCCGCGGTCGGTGCGCCGTAGATTTCTTCTACGATCGAGCCCGGCTCAAGGTTGGCGTTGTAGAGACCGAGGCGCATCGTGCCGCCCATGTCTCCCCCGGCAATGATGTCGACCTGTTCGGCCATGGTCGCGATAACCGGGTACTTGCTGTCGGCGTCAAACTCGGTCGAGGATGCACCTTCGAGGCCGGCCATGTCGCGGGCGTATTCAATGACCATGCACTGCAGCCCGAGGCAAATCCCGAGAGTGGGGATGCCGTTCTCGCGAACGAATTTGAGCGCTCCGAGCTTGCCTTCGATGCCGCGAACGCCGAATCCGCCTGGAACGACAATGCCATCAAGGTCGGAGAGGTTCTTGGCTGCGCCTTCTGGAGTTTCGCATTCGTCGGAAGGAACCCAACGAATGTTGACCTTCGCATTGTTCGCGAAGCCACCGGCACGCAGTGCTTCGGTGACCGAGAGGTAGGCGTCGGGCAGGTCGATATATTTGCCGACAAGACCGATGGTGGCTTCGTGCTTAGGGTTGTGAACGACTTCGAGAAGCTCGTTCCAGCCATCCCAGTTCACTGACTTTGCTTCGTCGAGGCCGAGCTGGTTGATGATGTAGGCGTCGAGTCCCTGGCTGTGCAACATTTCGGGGATGTCGTAGATGCTGGAGGCGTCGGTGGCGTTGACGACGGCGTCTTCTTCAACGTCACACATGAGCGCGATCTTGCGCTTGTTGGACTCGGAGACGGGGCGGTCACTGCGCAGAACGAGCGCGTCGGGCTGGATACCGATCGAGCGCAGCGCGGCGACGGAGTGCTGGGTCGGCTTGGTCTTCTGCTCGCCAGAGGCGGCCATGAACGGCACGAGTGAAACGTGCACGAAGAATACGTTCTTGCGCCCGAGTTCGTGGCGCACCTGCCGAGCAGATTCGATGAACGGGAGGCTTTCGATGTCGCCGACGGTTCCACCAATTTCGGTGATGATGACGTCAGGCTGGGGGTTTTCATCGTCGAACGGGCCGGCGGCCTGCAGGCGCATACGGCGCTTGATTTCGTCGGTGATGTGCGGAATCACCTGCACGGTGTCGCCCAGATATTCGCCGCGACGTTCTTTGGCGATCACTTCGGAGTAGATCTGTCCGGTAGTGACGTTCGCTGCTTGGTTGAGCTTGATGTCGAGGAAGCGCTCGTAGTGTCCGATGTCGAGGTCGGTTTCGGCGCCATCATCGGTGACGAAGACTTCACCGTGTTGGAAGGGGTTCATGGTGCCGGGATCCACGTTCAGATAGGGATCCAGCTTCTGCATGACGACGCGGAGCCCGCGTGCTGTCAGCAGGTTTCCGAGACTCGCCGCCGTGAGGCCTTTACCGAGAGAAGAGACGACTCCTCCGGTGACGAAGATGTGCTTTGTTACGACCGCATTTTTATTGTCCACCACGGGGTTCTATCGTATCTCACGACTGGCGTTTAAGTTGCGCTGTTGGGGCGTTTCGTTATCGGCTTAACAGGCTCGAGACACAACAGAGGCTCTGCGTTAGCGATTTGCCTTCTCCAGTTCGTGCGCGGTGTTGATGAGTTCGCGAGCGTGGGCGAGCCCCGATTCGGAGTCGGGAAGGCCGGAGAGCAGTCGCGCCATTTCGGCGATTCGCGCCTCTCCTTCGAGCTGGTGAACGCTGGATGCCGTGACTGAGCCGTCGTCGCCCTTGATGACGCTGAGGTGGTTGTCGGCAAACGCGGCAACCTGGGCAAGGTGGGTGACAACGATCACTTGAGCGGTGCGGCTCAGCTGGGCTAAACGTTTTCCGATTTCGATGGCGGCTGCACCGCCGACTCCGGCATCCACTTCGTCAAAGATGAAGGTGGGCACGGGGTCGTTGCCGGCAATGACAACTTCGATGGCAAGCATGACGCGGGAGAGCTCTCCCCCGGATGCGCCTTTTCCGAGCGGGCGCGGTGGCGCTCCGGGGTGTGGGCGAAGCAGTATCGACACTTCGTCTTTTCCGCTCAGCGAGTAGTCGCTGCGATCTTCAACGGTGACGACGATCTCGGCATTGGCCATGGCGAGTTGCGCAAGTTCGTTGGTGACTTCGGCGGAGAGTCGCTGTGCACTGCTTGTACGCACGTCGCTGACGTTCGCTGCGAGGGCAATGAGTTCGGCCTGATCGGCTTCCACTTGAGCACGGAGCGTATCAATGCGAGTGGAATCGTTGTCGAGTTCCAGTAGTCGCTGACTGCCAGTATCGAGCACGTCGACAACATCGTCGAGGTTGCTTCCGTGTTTGCGTACGAGGGCGGCAAGTTGGCTGCGTCGTTCTTCGACCTGTTCAAGTTCGCGGCTGCCATCTGAATCGAGGCTCGCAAGATAGCTGGCAAGATCGGTCGCGATTTCACCGAGAGTGATGGATGCCGCGGCAAGGGCTTCCGCGATCGACCCGAGTTGGGCGTCATGCTCAGCAACACGCTCAAGCCCTCGATAGGCCGCGGCAAGCTGGGCAACCACATCGGAGCTCTCGTCTGCGGCATCCGCCGACAACACCGCGTGGGCGCCTTCGGCTGCGAGACGGAGGCCTTCAAGGTTGGCGAGTCGATCGGCACGCTCGGTGAGTTCAACATCTTCACCGCGGCGAACGTCAGCAGCCTCGATCTCATCAATGGCCACGCGTAGTTCTTCGGCTTCCCGACTGCGCAGATCGCCTTCGGCTACGAGCACATCGAGTTCGCCCTGGGCAGACTGCCAGCGGCGGAAGACGGTTTGGTACTGCTCAAGCACGGTTGCCAATTCGGCTCCAGCGAAACGATCGAGCGCATTGCGCTGAGCCGTCGCTGACTTGAGACGAATCTGATCGGATTGCCCGTGCACAACAACAAGCTGGTCACCAAGCTCCGTCAGCACCCCGACAGGAGCACTGCGGCCGCCAACAACAGCACGACTGCGACCCTCACGTGACAGAGTGCGCACGAGCAGCAGTTCGCCATCATCAAGATCACCACCGGCATCGCGTACTCGCTCGGCAACGGCAGACTTCGGGTCAATGACCCAGCGCCCTTCAACGGATGCTTGGTCGCTGTCCGCACGGATCGCTGCCGCATCGGCGCGCTCCCCCAACAGAAGCCCAAGGGCTGTGACCACCATGGTTTTACCCGCACCCGTTTCACCCGTGAGCGCGGTAAATCCGGGGCCGAGTGGGAGACGTGCTGATGCGATCACTCCGAGATCGCGAATGGAGATCTCTTCGATCACGACTGGGGTCCCTCCTCCGAAGCTGGGCCACGCCATCCGTATACGGGCAGGTTGAATTTCTCTACGAGTCGATCGGTGAACGGCCCCTGTGCGAGGCGCGCGAGGCGCACGGGAACGGGTGACCGGCGAACGACTACTCGAGCGCCGCGCGGAAGATCGTGGGCACGGCGGCCATCACACCAGAGAACACCGATCCCCATGTTGCGGTCCATCACTTCGACGGCAAGCGCAGAATCGGGGCCAACAACAATCGGTCGGGCAAAAAGAGCGTGGGCGCTGAGGGGAACAAGCAGGATGGCGTCAAGACTTGGCCAGACGATGGGTCCGCCGGCCGAGAAGGAGTATGCGGTTGAGCCGGTGGGGGTCGACATGACGACGCCGTCGCAACCAAAGGATGAGAGGGGTCGGCCGTCGACCTCGATGACGACTTCGAGCATCCGCTCTCGGCTGGCTTTTTCTACCGTTGCTTCGTTGAGCGCCCACGTTTCGTAGACGACTTCGGAGTCAACCTTCACCCGCACCGAGAGCGTCATGCGCTCTTCAACGAGGTAGTCGCGCGCCAGAGCACGCTCCACAGTGGAAGTGAGCTCTTCGCGTTCGCTTTCTGCCAGGAATCCGACGTGACCGAGATTAACACCGAGTAGCGGCGCACTGCAGCCACGGGTCAGTTCGGCCGCACGCAGAATCGTGCCGTCACCACCGAGCACGATGACGAGCTCAAGTTCACCCGTTTCGACTTCGTTGCCGAGGCGAGATATCGGAGAGAGATCTGGTTCAGCTTGAAGAATAGTTTCGTAGCTATCGGGCGCTAATACGGGCACGATGCCTGCGGTGATGAGTTGATGGCACACAGAGATCGCGGCCGTCAATGACTCAGCTCGACCGGTGTGAGCAATAACTAGGATGTGGCGATCGGAAGCGTGAGAGTTCTCGGACTGCACCGTGCACCTCTCGTTGGTAGTGATTGACGACTCGTGTCGCGCTGACTCAAACCCCGACCAAAGCAATGGCGGAGATCTGCGTTAACCATTCTGTCCGATTCCCACCGACAAGTGCGCGTTGCACACGATTCTGGGGATATTGCTCGCGCCAGCGGGCAATTTTCGTCCGGGTGCCGAATCGGTTGGCACACAGCCTCCTGTATACCACCGGGGGTATCGTGGCCCGCACGGCACAATCCCAAGCGAAAGGAACCAAATCTGATGATGTGGGGCTACGGAAATATGGGATGGGCTTGGGGATACGGGCTGCTGGCACTTGCCGGCGTCGCCCTGCTCATCTATGTCATTGTTCGTTTAGCGTCGAGCAAGTCCAGCAGCGAGGGAACACCTGAGAATCCGAGGCACTCTGATACCTCTGGCGCCAAACGAATCCTCGAAGAACGTTTCGCTCGCGGGGAGCTCACCGCGGAACAATACCGAGAACACCTTCGAGTGCTCAACGAGTCCCCGTAATGTCCGAAATCAGCCGACGTAACGCGCTGATCCTCGGCGGAGTCGGGATCGCCAGTGTCGCGGTGGGCGCTACCGGTGTCTTTTTCAATCAGGGCCCCTCATCTAACTCATCGTCGGGAACAGAATCCGGCAACACCTTTACAGAGCCCGTCGAGTTGCGCAGCAGAGACGGCGCGCTCACTCTGGACCTCACGTCGTCGCCCCAACGAGTGAGCATTGCTGGCCGCGACGTGAACGCACTGAGCTACAACGGTGGCCTGCCAGGTCCCACCCTGCGCGTTCGCGCGGGAGACACCCTCGCTGTGAGCCTGAAAAATGGCTTAGCCGACCCCAGCAATCTGCACGTGCACGGGCTCCATATCTCCCCGAACGGCAACAGCGACAACGTGTTCGTCACGGTCGCAGCAGGCGAATCATTCGATTACCAGTACACGTTGCCAGCCGACCATCCTCCCGGCGTGTACTGGTATCACCCGCACCTTCACGGTTTCGTCGCGGAGCAAGTGTTCGGCGGGCTCTACGGCGCCATCATCGTCGAAGACCCCGAACCGATCCCCGCTGACCGAGAACGCCTCCTCGTCATCTCCGACATCACCATCAGCTCAACGGGAAATATTCCAGCGGCGTCTCCGAGGGAAGAGATGTCTGGGCGGGAGGGAGATCTCGTGCTTGTCAACGGACAACTCACTCCAGACATGACCGCCCGCCCCGGTGAACGCGAGCGGTGGCGCATCGTCAACGCCAGCGTCTCCCGCTACTTGCGACTTCGACTCGACGGACAGCAATTGACTCTGCTCGGCATCGACTCTGGGCGCTTTGAATCGCCTCGGGAAGTCGACGAAATCGTGCTGGCCCCGGGCAACCGAGCCGACCTCATCGTCACGGGCAGCGCTGGCATGTCCAAACTACGAACCCTGAGATACGATCGCGGATCAAACGGCGGAATGATGATGGGAGGCGGATCGCCTGCCGCTGAAGACATCACACTGGCCAGCTTCAGCGTGGCCGGGGATGCCATCGCCGGCCAGCCTGCTCTCCCCAGCCAACCTGCCCAGCGTGACCTCCGCATTGCTACCACAACCGCAAAACGCGAGCTGGTGTTTGCAATGGGAATGGGCGGCGGGATGGGAGCAGGCATGATGTCGCCCACGATCAACGGCCGCGAATTTGATGCCGCCCGCGTCGACACCACTGTCCAATTCGACAGCGTCGAGGAATGGTTGCTAACCAATACCAGCACTCTCGATCATCCGCTGCACCTGCACGTCTGGCCCATGCAAGTCATCGAACAAGACGGGCAACCCGTCGACTCGATCATGTGGCAAGACGTCGTAAACATTCCTGCCCGAAGCACTACGCGCGTGCGGATCGCGTTCGAGGACTTCAGCGGAAAAACCGTCTACCACTGCCACATACTCGACCACGAAGACAACGGGATGATGGGAATCATCACCGCGAACTAGCAAAGGAGATAACCATGAACTATGCGCACACCATCACAGTTTCATTGCCCTACGAGGAAGCAATCGCCGCGACGAAGCAAGAACTAGCGAACCAAGGGTTCGGCGTCCTCACCGAAATCGACATCCGAGCGACCTTCACCACAAAGCTTGGCGCCGAGAGTGCAGCTGCGGTCGGCGACTACTTGATCTTGGGCGCGTGCAACCCGGCCCTTGCCGAGCAAGCACTCGCCGCCGACCCCGACATGGGCCTGCTACTGCCCTGCAACGTCGTCATCCGACGAAGCGAGTCTGCCAAGTCGACTACGGTTCAAGCGATCAACCCGCAAACCATGGTCCAACTCAGCTCTGTGCCAGCAGTACAAGCGGTTGCTGATCAAGCAGATGAACGACTTCGTGCCGCTCTGGCAGCTATCGAGGCTGCCAGCAGCCAGTAGCCGGACTCGAGCCCCTTACCGCTTAGGCGATGGCAGCAACCCGCGTTATCCACTCTGTCGGGTTGCTGCCGTTCGGGGCACTCAACCAGACAAGATACTCACGGTTTCCTGCGTTTCCGGCGATTGGGGAGGAGACGACGCCCGCCGTGCCGAGTCCCACATCCCAAGCAGCCCACAGCACGCCCATGATTGCTTCGTCACGCAAAGCAGAGCCGTGCACAATGCCCTCGCGAATATTGGTGCGACCAACCTCGAACTGCGGCTTGACGAGAAGAACGTAGTCTGCGGCATCCCCCACCGACGCATACAGCGCCGGAATTACGGTACGCAATGAGATAAACGACAGATCAGAAACCACCAGTGTGGGAGTTTCGGATGTCCCGCTCAACGCCGCAAGCGACTCTGCAGTGAGATAGCGCGCATTTTCGCGTTCGATGACCCGCACTCGAGCATCCGAACGAATCAGGTCGACGAGTTGGCCATGCCCAACGTCAAGGGCGATTACTTCGCGAGCCCCGCGTTCGAGTAGCACTTGCGTGAATCCGCCAGTGGATGCGCCAACATCGAGGGCGAGCCTGTCTGTGGCGTCAATACCGAACGCCTCAAGCGCGGCAACCAACTTGTGGGCGGCACGGCTCACATAGTGATCGGTCTCGGCAACCTCGATAACGTGGTCATCGGTCACCGGTGTCGAGGCTTTCGGCACCGCAATGCCCTGCACTGTCACGAGGTTGTCTGCGATCAGTTTTGCGGCGTGCGTGCGTGATCGGGCGAGACCACGCGCGGCCAGAGCAGCATCGAGCCGGGTGCTAGCCATGACGCGGGAACGAGTCCCTGCCCTCAAGTTGTTGTTGCAGTTCATCGTGAATTTGCGTGAACGCTGCAGCCCTCGACTCGAGCGGTTGATCTTCGATCAGGCTCAGTCGTGACATCAATCCGTCGACGGGTGATTCATCGCTCATACTCACGAATATAGCTCCGCCGGAACCTCAAGGGCGTAGATGGCGCTCCCGGAATTCCAGATTGCTGCAGCTCCTGCTCGAAGCCGGTCAATGGATGTTCCGGCCGCTGTCACGGTGAGGCGCTGTGCTTCGAGGCGCACTGTCGCCGTTCCCACTGTCGTCACTACGGCGGCGCCGTCGTGCGTAATTACGGTTTCCGGATACGGCTCATGAAGCCCCCGCAGGTCGTCAACGATCATCGTTGGACGCTCTTCGGGGATTGCTGCGAGTACTTGCTTGGCTTGATCGATACCGGTCAAGACGAGCAGAGACGGGATGCCTGAGTTGTTGGCACCGAGAATGTCGGTGTCGAGGCGGTCGCCGATCATGAGTGCTTTGCGGGACTCGTAGCGTCGGAACGCTTCTTCGAAAATTGCGACTTCTGGCTTTCCGGCAACGATGGGTAGCCGGCCGACGGCGGTGTGCACGGCAGAAACGAGGGTGCCGTTTCCTGGTGCTGTTCCGCGCGCTTGGGGAATGGTCCAGTCAGTATTTGTGGCAACCCACGGGATGCCGTCGTCGCCGCCTTTGAGAGCGAACGCTGCTTCTGCGAGGTGCGTCCACGCCACATCGGGCGCAAAGCCCTGAACGACTGCGGCTGGCGAGTCTTCGGCGGAGCGTGTGACGATGAAGCCAGACTTCTCGAGCTCGCTCGTGAGTCCGTCTCCCCCAACCACCATGACGGTTGAACCAGCTGGCACCAACTCGCGCAGAAGAGTCATCGCCGCTTGGGGCGACGTGACGACGTCGTTCGCCTCGACCCGCAATCCGAGTTCACTCAGATGAGTGGCGACGGATGCGTCGGTGCGCGAAGCATTGTTGGTGATGTACGCGACCTGGGCGCCCTCTATCGCGTTGATGCTGTCGACGGCGTGAGGAATAGCGTTAGCGCCCCGGTAAACAACACCGTCGAGGTCGGCAAGAACTAGGGAAATTCCAGTGAGCGGTGTCTTAGTCGACACGCTCGCCGCTTTCGCCTTCGTTCCCATCAGTCTCGTCAGTGACGTCCAGAGGCTCATCAGCATTCTCAGTTTCTGTCTCGGATGCCGCGGCGGGTGCAGTGTCGACCTCAGACGTGACTTCGTCGATTTCGTACTCAAATTCTTCTTCAACGACTTCGATGGTTGCATCGTCATCGTCGTTGAGCGCGTCGGCTGCGACATCTGCACGATCAAACCAGATCGCTGCTTCTTCTTCGCGACCGAGTTCTTCGAGCACAGTGCCGTAGGCACCGAAGAGTGCTGGGCTATAGCTGAACGCTTTAGTGGGGTCGAGTTGCGGAATCTGCAGTTCGGTCAGGGCTTCTTCGGCTTGACCGAGGTCGAGCCGAGCACCAGACATCGCGATCGCGAGCTCTACCTGCACGCCGGTCGACAGGGTGCTTCGGCGCACGGATCGTCCGAGCTCGAGTGCACGCTCGGGGCGTTCGAGGCCACGTTCGCTATCAACCATCATCGGTAGTTGGTCGTCGCGACCAGAGATGCGACGGTAGGTGCGCAGTTCGCGCAGCGCGAGGGCGTAGTCCTCTGTTGCGTAGGCGGTGATTGCGAGGGTTTCGCGCACAACACCAATTCGGCCGGCTCGACGAGCGGCAGAGATGGCGTGTTGGTGCGCAAGCTCAGGATCACTTTCGATGAGCTGCGAGACCATGACGAGGTGCAGGGCTACGCCTTCTGCGTTTTCCTTGCTTAGAGTCTTCAGTTCATTGGATGCGATTCGATCAAGCATCTTTGGGGTAATTCCCGCGGGAATTTCCGGTGCCTGGTGGAATGCGCGAACGGAGCGGATGCCGAAGGGATCGCGATCTTCTTCTGGCTCGCGTTCGCTGGCGTTGTGGTCTCCGCGTGCGGGGGCGCCGCCTTTGGTCCAGAGACGCTTCTCGGGGGGCCCATCGCTGCGTCCGGATCCGCGGTCGGGACGACCTCCACGTTCCGGGCGACCGGAGCCGTCGTTGCGTGGGGGGCGTGCGGGGCGTGCGGGGCGATCGCTGCGCTCGGTACGACCTGAACGGTCGCCACGATCGGGGCGGTCACCAGAACGAGGTGGCCGGCTATCGCGGTCACCTGACCGTTGCGGCCGACTGTCGCGGTCGCCGGAGCGGGGTGGGCGGGTGTCGTCGTTTGACCGTGCGGGGCGACCCTCGCGGTCGCCGGAGCGGGGTGGACGGGTGTCGTCGCCTTCGGGCTTTGCGCGCCAAGGACGATCGGATCCGGATGCGGGCTTGCCGCGGGCTGGTCCACCTGCGGCGTTGTCGCGGCGAGGTCTTCCATCGCTTGGACGGCCCTCTCCTGGTCGCCCACCGGTGGGTCGACCACCAGATCGAGGCGCGCCAGAGCGGTTTCCGTGGGGTCGGCTGTCGCGACGCCCATCGTTACCTGACGAATCACTCACTTTTTGCTCCTGAATCTGGATGGAACTTAACGCAAAATGGCCACCCGCTGTGTCTATTAAACACAGTGGTGGCCATTTCACAATTGAAGTCCGGCGGTGTCCTACTCTCCCACAAGGTCCCCCTTGCAGTACCATCGGCGCAGAGAGTCTTAGCTTCCGGGTTCGGAATGTAACCGGGCGTTTCCCTCTCGCTATGGCCGCCGAAACACTATTGATTTATGTATCAGTCTGGGCCAGTTCACATCACAGAGCTTCCACCTAGGGTGGGGCTCAGCAGTGTGTGCTGGGCGCAGTTCCCGACCGTAAATCGGGAACCACAAAGTGGACGCGAGAATTCTTCTCAGTCACCATTCGACAGTCAAAGACTGCCCAGTGAGGTGGGGTGTTATCAATTTATCGACTTATTAGTACTGGTCAGCTCCACAGGTCGTTAGTCCCTGCTTCCACATCCAGCCTATCAACGCAGTAGTCTAGCTGCGAGTCTCTCGGCCTAAGCCATGGAAATCTCATCTTGAAGCTGGCTTCCCGCTTAGATGCTTTCAGCGGTTATCCATTCCGAACGTAGCTAATCAGCGGTGCTCCTGGCGGAACAACTGACACACCAGAGGTTCGTCCATCCCGGTCCTCTCGTACTAGGGATAGATCTTCTCAAATTTCCTGCGCGCGCAGAGGATAGGGACCGAACTGTCTCACGACGTTCTAAACCCAGCTCGCGTACCGCTTTAATGGGCGAACAGCCCAACCCTTGGGACCTACTCCAGCCCCAGGATGCGACGAGCCGACATCGAGGTGCCAAACCATGCCGTCGATATGGACTCTTGGGCAAGATCAGCCTGTTATCCCCGAGGTACCTTTTATCCGTTGAGCGACAGCGCTTCCACAAGCCACTGCCGGATCACTAGTCCCGACTTTCGTCCCTGCTCGACTTGTCAGTCTCACAGTCAAGCTCCCTTGTGCACTTACACTCGACACCTGATTACCAACCAGGTTGAGGGAACCTTTGGGCGCCTCCGTTACTTTTTGGGAGGCAACCGCCCCAGTTAAACTACCCACCATGCACTGTCCCTGAACCGGATCACGGTTCGAAGTTAGATATCCAATATGACCAGAGTGGTATTTCAACAATGACTCCACCTGAACTAGCGTCCAAGCTTCACAGTCTCCCACCTATCCTACACAGGCCACACCGAACACCAATACAAAGCTATAGTAAAGGTCACGGGGTCTTTCCGTCCTTCTGCGCGTAACGAGCATCTTTACTCGTAGTGCAATTTCGCCGAGTTCGCGGTTGAGACAGCTGGGAAGTCGTTACGCCATTCGTGCAGGTCGGAACTTACCCGACAAGGAATTTCGCTACCTTAGGATGGTTATAGTTACCACCGCCGTTTACTGGGGCTTAAATTCACAGCTTCGCCTTACGACTAACCGTTCCTCTTAACCTTCCAGCACCGGGCAGGCGTCAGTCCGTATACATCGTCTTGCGACTTAGCACGGACCTGTGTTTTTAGTAAACAGTCGCTTCCCACTGGTCTCTGCGGCCCTGCAGCGCTCCCGGAGTAAATCCGTTCACGCCTTAGGCCCCCCTTATCCCGAAGTTACGGGGGCATTTTGCCGAGTTCCTTAACCACGATTCTCTCGATCTCCTTAGTATTCTCTACCTGATCACCTGAGTCGGTTTGGGGTACGGGTAACTTGAACCTCGCGTCGATGCTTTTCTTGGCAGCATAGGATCACTGATTTCGTCTTGACGACTACCCATCGGGTCTCAGGCTTAATGAACGACGGATTTGCCTATCGTTCGCCCTACATCCTTAGACCGGGACAACCATCGCCCGGCTCAGCTACCTTCCTGCGTCACACCTGTTAATACGCTAACCGCACCAGAATAGGGTCGTACGCTAGGCCCCACGCCTCACCCCGAAGGGATTGGTCTAGGGGATTCAGATACTTAGCATTACTGGATTAGTTGGGACGGTTCTTCGTCAGTACGGGAATATCAACCCGTTGTCCATCGACTACGCCTGTCGGCCTCGCCTTAGGTCCCGACTTACCCAGGGCGGATTAGCCTGGCCCTGGAACCCTTGATCATTCGGAGGACGGGTTTCTCGCCCGTCTTTCGCTACTCATGCCTGCATTCTCACTCGTGTAGGCTCCACGGCTGGTTTACACCGCCGCTTCACTGCCCACACGACGCTCTCCTACCACTCCGTACGGCTGAACCACGAAGGCTTACCTATAATACGAAATCTACAACTTCGGTGGTGTGCTTGAGCCCCGTTACATTGTCGGCGCGGAATCACTTGACCAGTGAGCTATTACGCACTCTTTCAAGGGTGGCTGCTTCTAAGCCAACCTCCTGGTTGTCTGTGCAACTCCACATCCTTTCCCACTTAGCACACGCTTGGGGACCTTAGTTGGTAGTCTGGGCTGTTACCCTCTCGACGATGAAGCTTATCCCCCACCGTCTCACTGCTGCGCTCTCACTTACCGGCATTCGGAGTTTGGCTAACGTCAGTAACCTTTTAGGGCCCATCAGCTATCCAGTAGCTCTACCTCCGGCAAGAAACACGCAACGCTGCACCTAAATGCATTTCGGAGAGAACCAGCTATCACGAAGTTTGATTGGCCTTTCACCCCTATCCACAGCTCATCCCCTCCATTTTCAACTGAAGTGGGTTCGGTCCTCCACGTGCTCTTACACACGCTTCAACCTGGCCATGGATAGATCACTTCGCTTCGGGTCTAGAACCAGCGACTATTTCGCCCTATTAAGACTCGCTTTCGCTACGGCTGCCCCACACGGGTTAACCTCGCCACTGATCACTAACTCGCAGGCTCATTCTTCAAAAGGCACGCTGTCACAGCTACTAAGGCTGCTCCAACGGTTTGTAAGCAAACGGTTTCAGGTACTATTTCACTCCCCTCCCGGGGTACTTTTCACCTTTCCCTCACGGTACTTGTCCGCTATCGGTCATCTGGAAGTATTTAGGCTTATCAGGTGGTCCTGACAGATTCACACGGGATTTCTCGGGCCCCGTGCTACTTGGGATACTCTTCGAACCATTGCAACATTTCGACTAAGGGGCTGGCACCCTCTATGGCGTGGCTTTCAATCCACTTCGTCTATATCACTTTGTAATTCTTGCTGTACGGCAGTAACAGCTGAAAAGTCCCACTACCCCGACCATGCAACGCCTGCCGGCTATCACACATGATCGGTTTGGCCTCTTCCGGTTTCGCTCGCCACTACTAACGGAATCACGGTTGTTTTCTCTTCCTGTGGGTACTGAGATGTTTCACTTCCCCACGTTCCCTCTACCCGCCCTATATATTCAGGCGGGAGTCACTGAGTCGTCTTGCAACGCCCAGCGGGGTTTCCCCATTCGGAAATCCTCGGATCACAGCTCTATTATCAGCTCCCCGAGGCTTATCGCAGATTTATACGTCCTTCTTCGGCTCCAGATGCCAAGGCATCCACCGTTTGCTCTTAGAAAATTGATATCACATGAGTATAAGAATCGATCGCGGCACCTAAATGCCGAGATTGACCAATGAACTGCCACACCCAAAGGCATGACAGCAATTGTTATTTCTTGTGATCCGACCTTTCGGTCGAATCTAAGATGCTCGCGTCCACTGTGTAGTTCTCAAAATACGGGCGGTATCCTCCCTCATCCCCCAACCTGCAGGAAACAAGACCAGGATCCATCAGACCCAAAGACACCTTTCGATGTCCCAGGTCCTAAGGTACGAACACGAACCTTTCAGTCCGAGCCCGGTCCCTCAGGACCCAACAACGTGCAAAGACCAGCACCCCCATAAACCCTCGTTCCTACCAACCGAAGTCAGCGTACTGAAGAGAAAATAGTTCCTCTGGCCACAATGTCAATGTTCCACCCATGAGCGCCGTCTACCCCGAACAGGGCAGTACGACTTGGCAACATAATGCGTTTCCTACTAACCCTGTGTATACCGCAGGGACGAAAAAACGCGTTGCACATGCTCCTTAGAAAGGAGGTGATCCAGCCGCACCTTCCGGTACGGCTACCTTGTTACGACTTAGTCCTAATTACCAATCCCACCTTCGACAGCTCCTCCCCTTGCGGGTTAGGCCACTGGCTTCGGGTGTTACCGACTTTCATGACTTGACGGGCGGTGTGTACAAGGCCCGGGAACGTATTCACCGCAGCGTTGCTGATCTGCGATTACTAGCGACTCCGACTTCATGAGGTCGAGTTGCAGACCTCAATCCGAACTGAGACCGACTTTTTGGGATTCGCTCCACCTTGCGGTATTGCAGCCCTTTGTATCGGCCATTGTAGCATGCGTGAAGCCCAAGACATAAGGGGCATGATGATTTGACGTCATCCCCACCTTCCTCCGAGTTGACCCCGGCAGTCTCCTTTGAGTTCCCACCATTACGTGCTGGCAACAAAGAACGAGGGTTGCGCTCGTTGCGGGACTTAACCCAACATCTCACGACACGAGCTGACGACAACCATGCACCACCTGTTTACGAGTGTCCAAAGAGTGAACTATTTCTAGCCCGTTCTCGTATATGTCAAGTCTTGGTAAGGTTCTTCGCGTTGCATCGAATTAATCCGCATGCTCCGCCGCTTGTGCGGGCCCCCGTCAATTCCTTTGAGTTTTAGCCTTGCGGCCGTACTCCCCAGGCGGGGAACTTAATGCGTTAGCTGCGACACAGAAACCGTGGAATGGTCCCTACATCTAGTTCCCAACGTTTACGGCATGGACTACCAGGGTATCTAATCCTGTTCGCTCCCCATGCTTTCGCTCCTCAGCGTCAGTAACGGCCCAGAGATCTGCCTTCGCCATTGGTGTTCCTCCTGATATCTGCGCATTCCACCGCTACACCAGGAATTCCAATCTCCCCTACCGCACTCTAGTCTGCCCGTACCCACTGCAGGCTGGGGGTTGAGCCCCCAGTTTTCACAGCAGACGCGACAAACCGCCTACGAGCTCTTTACGCCCAATAATTCCGGATAACGCTTGCACCCTACGTATTACCGCGGCTGCTGGCACGTAGTTAGCCGGTGCTTTTTCTGCAGGTACCGTCATGATGTGACAAGCACATCGCTTCTTCCCTACTAAAAGAGGTTTACAACCCGAAGGCCGTCGTCCCTCACGCGGCGTTGCTGCATCAGGCTTGCGCCCATTGTGCAATATTCCCCACTGCTGCCTCCCGTAGGAGTCTGGACCGTGTCTCAGTTCCAGTGTGGCCGGTCACCCTCTCAGGCCGGCTACCCGTCGTAGGCTTGGTGAGCCATTACCTCACCAACTACCTGATAGGCCGCGAGTCCATCCTTGACCGAAATTCTTTCCAGCTCCTAGCCATGCGGCTGAAGCTCGTATCCGGTATTAGACGTCGTTTCCAACGCTTATTCCAGAGTCAAGGGCAGGTTACTCACGTGTTACTCACCCGTTCGCCACTAATCCACAGAGCAAGCTCTGCTTCATCGTTCGACTTGCATGTGTTAAGCACGCCGCCAGCGTTCATCCTGAGCCAGGATCAAACTCTCCATAAATGTTTTTTAGCAACCACAAGCAAGCTTGCAGAAGCACATTGTGTGCAAGGACTAACCGGAATAGGTCAGAACCTTGCAAGTTTGAAACTGACAGAACAAATCAATACTGACTTGCTTTGTTGTTTATATCTTTTCCAAAGGAATCCGCTGCACCAGCAATCACGACCCGAAATGGGACGATTTCACTAAGCACAGTCGGGTTTTTGGCATTTGACATTGTGCACGCTGTTGAGTTCTCAAGGATCGGACGCTCCTGACCTCCACCGCACAACGGCTTCACCCCAGGGCTTTCAAACCTGTGTTGGCAACCCCCACATACATGCGGAAGGCAACCTGTCTAACTTACCAGCTTCACCGCGCTTGTCAAACCAACCATCCGGCACCAGAACGGTGCCCAACAACTGACCAACACGCGAATAAAGCGGGTTCTCATCCTAAGATCTGACACTGAAACCCACAAGAGGTAAAACGATGTTTGACTCGACCACAACTCGAAAGTTGAGGAGGATGGTGGTCCCCACTTGAGGCCGGACACTCAGCAGCAAAAACTGACTTAGCGATCCGCACCTTTGGGGTGACTAGAAAGAACTTTACGTGCAGAATCCCCCTCCCGCCAATACCGAGAACATCCCGGGCGTGTCGAGAAAGTGAGCACCACAAAACACTGTGCTCCGACCACACTCGGCACTGAAAGTTGAGGGTGGGCGACCAGAATTGGCGAGGAATCGAAATGACGAGTGCCACGGCTCCGCTGCCGAATGCTTAGCGCGTGTTCATCACCGACATCGACGCGGGGACTGACAAGGGCACGACTTCGTAAACCACGTGGACAAATTGGCCTACAGCCGCGGCTGAGGTCAAGCGCAAGCGATCGGCGCCCACGACGCGAGGAAAGAGTGGCGCACCACCCAGCACAGCTGCGGGCGCGAACGAGATAGAGATTTCATCGAGGGCTCCCGCATCGAAGAATTGGCCAGCCAATTCGCCGCCACCGACGACCCAGATGTCGCCGTCACCCGCAACTTCGCGGATCGCGGGCAGAGCATCCGCAACGTTGCCTCGAACGAATCGAACGTCGGCACCGTGGGGAACCGGTAAATCGCGAGTCGTGAAGACAAAGGTCGGCTTGTCACCAAAAAGTTCAGCCCACTTATGCGGTTGCGCGATGAGGTCTTCGTGCTCGAGCACCCACTCATAGGTGGTCGCCCCCTCGACCAGAACGGTCGCAGTGGGAGCAACAGCGGGGGTTTCATCATCCGCAACAGCGAAAAGCCACTCAAGAGAATTTGCCTCGTCAGCAATATAACCGTTGAGTGTGGACGCGGTTTCGAACAGAATGCGGGACATTCCGTCAGGCTACCCCGACCCTACGACGTAACGAAAATTCCAGCGAGGGTCTTCTTGCCGCGACGGAGAACCGCCACATCCCCTGGCAACAAATCACCACCAACAGTCGCCTGGTCATCCGCCACCGCAACATTGTTGAGGTAGACGCCACCCTGCGAAATGGCGCGACGCGCCTCACTCGCACTCGACACCAGCGCAGTATCTACGAGCAGTTGCACGATAGTGGCATCCGCTGCGGCATCGACGTGGTTGAGCTCTCGCAGCGCTGAAGCAAGAGTGTGGGCATCCAACGATGCCAACTCCCCCTGGCCGAATAGCGCAGCAGACGCCGATATCGCCGCTTCGGTGGCAGCGCGGCCGTGAACCAACGACGTCACCTCGAAGGCAAGGGTCTTCTGCGCTTCGCGCCTAAACGGCGCCTCCGCCACAGCAGTTTCGAGTTCTGAAATACGTTCCCGCGAGAAAAACGTGAAAATCTTCAGCCTCTGGATGACATCCGCATCATCAGTGTTGAGCCAGAACTGGTAAAACGCGTACGGGCTCGTCATCTCAGAGTCGAGCCAGATCGCATTGCCCTCACTCTTGCCGAACTTGGTGCCATCCGAGTTGGTGATGAGCGGGGTACCGATCGCGTGAACGCTTGCGCCCTCAGCCTTGTGGATGAGATCTGTACCGCTCGTGAGGTTGCCCCACTGATCACTGCCGCCCGACTGCAGCACACAACCGTAGCTGCGGTAGAGCTCCAAATAGTCCATACCCTGCATGACTTGGTAGCTGAACTCGGTGTAGCTAATTCCGGCGTCACTGTTAAGGCGTGCGCTGACGGCATCCTTCTTCAGCATTGTGCCGACCCGGAAGTACTTGCCGACATCCCGCAGAAAGTCGATCGCGCTCATCGGCGCTGTCCAGTCGAGGTTATTGACCATGCGCACCGCATTGTCGCCCTCGGTGCTGAGGAACTTCGAAACCTGAGCCTGCAAGTAGCTCACCCATTCGGCAACCGTCTCGTTGTCGTTGAGGGTGCGTTCAGCCGTGGGCCGAGGATCTCCAATGAGGCCGGTGGCTCCCCCAACGAGTCCAAGCGGTTTGTGGCCAGCAAGCTGGAGGCGGCGAAGCAGCAGGAGCTGCACGAGGTTTCCGAGGTGCAGGCTTGGTGCAGTCGGATCGAATCCGCAGTAGTAGGTGATTGGGTCGCCAGCCAGAAGCTCCTTGAGAGCATCCGCGTCTGTCGAGACATGCACGAGGCCGCGCCAGACGAGTTCGTCCCACAGGGTCGCGAAAGAGGCGTCGTTGCTTTGATTGCTGAGTGATTCTGATGCGGTCGCTGACACGCCTTTAACCGTAGTGGAGGTTGCGGCAACTCGTGACGCGGCAGGGAAGCAAGGCTGAGAGTCTGATTGTCAAGAATCAATGCTGTGGGCCTGATATTTACGAATCAATGCTGTAGCCTTTAGTTATGTTTGTCATTACAGCAGATCAACGAAACAGCAGACGCAGCGCGGATGCCGTAGCCGAAGCACTGCAATTGCTCAATGCTGAGCGGCAGAACGACCTCGCCCTCACCGCCGAACGCACCGCAGGTGACGAAGTGCAAATGTTGCTGAACTCCGCACAAGCAGCTCTCGAGATCGCCCTCGAACTCACGCGAACCGGCCAATGGAGCGTCGGCATCGGAATCGGCGCCGTGCCAACGCCCTTCGGCGCCACCGTTCGCGCAACAAGCGGCCCCGCCTTTATCGCCGCGCGCACCGCAATAGACCGAGCCAAGAAAAGTCCCGCAAAGTGCGCCGTCGAATCAGATCCAACCAGCGAACTCGCCCGCGACATCGACCCGCTGCTCGAACTCCTCATCCTGATGAGAAACCGGCGCACCGACAACGGGTGGGAACTGTACGACCTGCTCAACACCGGAATCACTCAAGCTGATGCCGCCGAACGACTCGGAATCTCACCGCAATCAGCAAGTCAACGAGCCCTCGTTGCCGGACTGCGCACAGAGGAAGACGCCGTGAGCGCACTTGCTAACCTTCTCGACAGAGCCCACGACGCACTGACAATAGACAAAGCATTCAACGCAGAGGAAGGCACTTCATGATCGGCTGGTGGATAACCGTACTGATTCTCACGATCGGCGCAATCGGCGCAGCCATGATCGCGACGCGCACCGAAAAGTATTGGCTAGCAACATCCGCCTTCGTGCCGGTCGCGCTAGCCCTCATCCTTGGCTCAACCCAGAACCCACTTCCCAGCGACCTTTCGGGCCTCGTCATACTCATGAGTGTTGCCATGATTGCGCTGGCTACCGTCGCCGGAAGCCCCCTCGTGGCCTACGTACTCTCGCTCGCATCGTACCCGGCAACCCGCGGCATCCACGGGGGAATTCTGGTCAGTGATGCTGACTCTCCCCTGCCCCAGCGGGAGATTCTGCGTGGCGGCACAACCATCGGCTACCTCGAACGCTTCGCCTTCATCGGGTCGATTATGGTCGGGCAACCCGGTGCAATCGCGGTCATCATCGCTATCAAAGGTCTTGGTCGATTCTCCGAACTGGAAAACGCGGCCGCCCGTGAACGATTCATCATCGGCACGCTCGTGAGTCTTGTCTGGGCCGGCCTCTGCACCGCAGCGCTACTGCTCGGGCGCTAACCGCTCCACTTCGGGCGGTCGCGGCTTCTCAACCCACGTGACGAGCACCACCGACACGATCATCAGCAGCAACCAGGATCCGAGCTTGGCAATAGACACCAGTTCCCAACCCTGCGACTGATTGGGATAGACCCAGGCGTTTGACCACGTCGCCACGTTCTCTGCGATCCAAATGAAAATCGCGACAAGCACGAACGCGACAAGCACGGGCATCCGGAAGCGTGCCCGTGATACACGCACGTGCATTACTGTGCGCCAATAGACCACCGCAATTGCCACAAACAGGAACCAGCGTGCGTCGAGGATGAAGTGGTGGCTGAAGAAGTTGATATAGATGAGCAGCGCCAGAATCGCCGTAATCCAACGCCGCGGATACCGATCGAAACGCAACTCAAAGAGGCGGAAAACCCGCACCATATACGAACCGACCGCCGCATACATGAAGCCGCTATACAGCGGAACCCCGAAAACGTGCAGGATGCCGTCGCCCTCATACGTCCACGAGCCGGCATCCGTCTTGAAAATTTCCATCACCGTACCCACGATGTGGAACAGGATGATCACCCGAAGTTCCCGCAGAGTCTCGAGCTTGAACACCACCATGAGAACTTGGATCGTCAGCGCTGCCAGCACCAAAAAATCGTTGCGCGCCAGGGTCGTCGACTCGGGGTACCAGAGCCGTGTGAGTACGAGCACCGCCAGCAACGCGCCACCGAAAACGCATGCCCAAGCCTGTTTGAGCACGAAGACCGTGAACTCAATTGCCCAGGTGCGAGCACGGCTTGGTCGGCGGTGAGATTGTTGATCGAGCGTGCGATGAGCCCACTCATCAATTCGCTGCTCAAGTGAAGTAAAGCGGGCCATCAGGTGCGCTTGCGCTTCGCTGCTGGCCGATACGGTGACACGCTCGGCTCCCCCGGAATCCAGAAACGCCACGGATAATCATCAGAACCACCGTCACCGGCAACTCCAGTGCGTGGCCCCGCTTCGAACGGTGCTGCCGAGGAAGGGAGCTCCAAGCGCACGCGACCCGACTCAAGGTCAGTACCGGCGTCATCCAACCCAATCCCGAGCGCAACAACGAGTCGTGCTGGGCCCTGCGCGAGATCGGTACGCTTTCGAGAACGTGCTCGACGTTCTGTGGCAACATCAACACCCGCGATGACTTCTCCCGCACGCAGCAGTACCGCGGATGCAGTGCCCTCCGGCATACACACCACATTCGCGCACGTGTGCATTCCATAGGTGAAGTACGTGTACAAGTGGCCTGGCGGTCCATACATCACGGCATTGCGTTTTCCCAGGCCCCGAAACGCATGGGAACCCGGATCACGGTCCCCCATATAGGCCTCGACTTCGGTGAGCCGAACAGCAACATCACCAACCCGCACGACAGCACCCAGCAACAACGGTGCAACCTCAGTCGCCGGCCTGCTGAGCAGTTCGAACACGTCTAGCGAAGGACCTGAGGATCAAGCGCTGCCGCAAGCACACGAACGCGCTCGGTGAGCTCAGCGCGCTGCTCTGCAACACGAACAGGGGCTGTGCCGCCGATACCGGCGCGACTCGACACAGAACCTTCTACCGTGAGCACGGCGCGCACATCACCCGTGAGGTGGGGGGAAATGGCCGCATAGTCCTCATCTGATGGCTCGTGAAGTTCAAGCGAGTTGTCTTCGCAGAACCGCACCAAAGAACCACTGATCTCGTGGGCTTCACGGAACGGAACGTGCTGACGCACGAGCCAATCCGCAACATCCGTCGCCAAAGAAAAACCCTGCGGCGCAAGTTCGGCCATGCGGGCAGTATTGAAACGCAGCGTGGCGATCATTCCCGTAAAGGCTGGCAGCAGAACCTCGAGAGTCTCAACTGAATCAAAAACCGGCTCTTTGTCTTCTTGCAGGTCGCGATTGTAGGCCAACGGAAGTGCCTTAAGCGTGGCGAGGAGACCCGTCAAGTTACCAATGAGGCGTCCAGCCTTGCCGCGAGCAAGCTCCGCAATGTCTGGATTCTTTTTCTGCGGCATGATCGACGAACCAGTGGAATAAGCATCATCGAGTTGCACAAAATCGAACTCACGCGTGTTCCAGAGAATTATCTCTTCGCTCAGTCGCGAGATGTCGATGCCGAGCTGAGCCGTGATGAACGCAAATTCAGCCACAACGTCCCGGCTCGCAGTCGCATCGATCGAGTTTTCGGTCGGGCGAGCAAGCCCAAGCTCACGAGCAACCAGAGCCGGATCGAGTCCGAGGGTGCTGCCGGCAAGCGCACCAGAGCCATACGGTGATGTGGATGCTCGGACCTTCCAATCACGCAAACGCTCGAGCGTGCGCACGAGCGGCCAGGCGTGGGCCAGCAAGTGATGCGCGAGCAGTACAGGCTGCGCATGTTGGAGGTGGGTGCGCCCCGGCATGACCGCTGACTCGTGCTTCTCTGCCTGAGCAACCAGCGCATCGATCAGGTCGACAACCATTTTCGCAATCGCACCAGCGTGATCGAGCAAATAGAGGCGCACGAGGGTAGCGATTTGATCGTTGCGGCTGCGTCCGGCGCGGAGTTTACCTCCGACGTCAGCCCCAGCGCGCTCAATCAGTCCACGCTCCAGAGCAGCGTGAACATCTTCCTCAGATTCGAGAGAAGTAAAGCTTCCATCGGCGACAGCTTCGCTCAACGACTGCAGAGCATCCACCATCGTTTCGAGTTCGACGTCGTTGAGATACCCGGCGGCCGCGAGCGCCTGTGCGTGCGCTCGCGAACCGGCGAGGTCGTACTGCGCAAGCTGCCAATCGAAGTGAGTCGATTTGCTCAACCGGGCAAGCTCCGGCGATGGACCGCTTGCGAAGCGGGCTCCCCAGAGTTGTCCTTCACCAGTTTCAGCAGATTGCGCCATGATTAGCCCTGCTTTGCGTCGCGGCGAGCCGAGATCTTGCTTGGCAGCGACCAGAGGTCGATGAAGCCCTTCGCCAGTGACTGGTCGAAGGTATCCCCGGTGTCGTAGGTGGCAAGGCTGAAATCGTAGAGGCTCTGCTCCGACTTGCGACCGGTCGGCACTGCACGACCGCCGTGAAGGGTCATACGGATTTCTCCGCTGACGTAGCGCTGCGTGTCTTCAACGAACGCGTCGAGTGAACGCTTGAGCCCTGAGTACCAGAGTCCGTCGTAAACCAGGTTGGACCATTCGGTTTCAACGCCGCGCTTGTAGCGACCGAGGTCGCGCTCAAGGGTGAGTGACTCAAGCTCTTCGTGGGCGGCAATGAGCGCAATCGCGCCGGGAGCTTCGTAAACTTCACGACTCTTGATACCGATAAGACGGTCCTCAACCATGTCAATGCGGCCAACGCCGTGCTTGCCCGCAATTGCGTTCATGTGCTCAACGATGGCGAGCGCCGACATCGAAACGCCGTCGATGGCAACGGGGATACCGGCTTCGAAGGTGATGGTCACTTCGTCAGCCGGAAGGCCAGCTTCGGGGTTTGAGGTGTACTCGTAAAGGTCTTCGATGGGGGCGTTCCACGGGTCTTCGAGGAAGCCAGTCTCGACCGCACGGCCCCAGACGTTCTTGTCGATCGAGTACGGGCTCGCCGCAGACTGACGGATCGGAAGGTTGTGCTCTTCCGCATAGATGATCGCCTTGTCACGAGTAAGAGCAAGGTCCCGCACGGGCGCGATGCTCGTGAGGTCGGGAGCGAGAGCAGCAACGGCGGCTTCAAAGCGCACCTGGTCGTTTCCCTTGCCAGTGCAACCATGAGCAACACTGTCGGCGCCAAGAGCCTGAGCGGTCAGCGCGAGGTGGCGAGAGATCAGCGGACGGCTGAGAGCTGAAACGAGAGGGTAACGCTTCTGGTAGAGCGCGTTGGTCTTGAGAGCTGGCATGAGGAAGTCATCAGCGAACTCATCCTTCGCGTCAACAACAATCGACTCAACAGCACCACAATCGAGAGCACGCTGACGGATGTCGTCCATGTTTTCGCCACCCTGGCCGACGTCAATCGCCAAAGCGACAACCTCTTTGCCTGTGGCGTCCTTGAGCCAACCGATACCTACGGAGGTGTCGAGTCCGCCTGAGTAGGCGAGTACAACGCGTTCTGACATGTGATTTTCTCCTTGAAGTCGTGATTCAGTTTAGGGAACTACACCGGCGGCCTAACACCGCCGAAAACTAGGCGGCCTGTTCGAGCAACCACACCATGAGCGCCTTCTGGGCGTGGAGGCGGTTCTCCGCCTCATCCCAGATGACACTCTGCGGACCATCGATAACGTCGGCCTCAACCTCGTACCCGCGATCGGCAGGCAAGCAGTGCAAGAAGATTGCGTCAGGCTTTGCGAGTGCCATCAGCGCGGCATCCACCTTGTACAGGCTGAGCGCTGCTACCCGCTCAGCTTTCTCTTCTTCTTTGCCCATCGAAACCCACGTGTCAGTAACGACAACATCCGCTCCGCTCACGGCTTCAGTAGCATCCGTGAGAATGGCAATCGAACCACCCGTGGATGCTGCAATCTTCTCTGCATCAGCCACGACATCCGCCAACGGCAGATAGGTTTCGGGGCACGCAATGCGCACATGCATTCCTGCTGTGGCACCTGCCAACAAATAGGAGTGCACCATGTTGTCTGCACCATCACCGAGGAAAGCAACAGTGAGCCCCTTGAGCTCACCCTTGTGTTCACGGATGGTCAACAGATCGGCAAGCAGTTGGCACGGGTGGAACTCGTCGCTCAGAGCATTGATTACGGGAACCTGGGTTCCGTGCGCCATCTCGATAAGACCCTCTTGGCCATACGTGCGCCAGACAATGGCCGCCACCTGACGCTCCAGCACTCGAGCGGTGTCTGAGGCAGTCTCTTTGCCGCCCAACTGGCTGTTCGCTGTCGAGATGATCAGCGGAGTACCGCCCAAGTCAGCGATACCCACCGCAAACGACACGCGAGTGCGAGTCGATGACTTGTCGAAAATCACGGCAACGGTCTGAGGGCCCGCAAGAGGCTTGCGGCCCCAACGGTCACTCTTGATCTGCTCGGCAAGATCCAAAATCTCACTCTGCTCAGCGGGGCTGAGGTCATCATCGCGAAGAAAGTGCCTGGTCATGATGCCTCCGTAAGGGCTGGGCTGGCGACAGCGGCGAGCACTGCGCTAAAGGTGTCAATAAATTCGGCGATCTCGTCGTCACCGATGATGAGGGGTGGAGCAAGTCGAATCGTTGACTCGTTAGGTGCATTCACGATGAGTCCATGCTCAAGCGCCAATTCCACAATGCGGGCCGCTACCGGTTCAGTCAAACCGATACCGATCAGAAGTCCGCGACCACGCAAGTCGTTGATGAGCGGAGAATCAATGCGAGCGAGAGCACTTCGAATCTCCGCCCCGCGTGTGGCGGAATTCGCCACCAAGTCATCCGTTTCGATCTGCGTCAAAACGGCGTTGGAGACTGCGCAGACAAGCGGATTTCCGCCGAACGTTGTTCCGTGCTGACCCGGCTGCAAGAGAGCGGATGCCGCACCAAACGTCACGAGTGCACCGATCGGCACTCCCCCGCCAATGCCCTTCGCAAGGGTGATGGCGTCGGGAACAATGCCGCTCTCTTGGAAGCCAAACCAGTTTCCCGTGCGTCCGGCCCCGGTCTGAATTTCGTCGACGATGAGCAGCACGCCGTGCTGAGTTGTCAATTCCCGAGCCACCTCGAGGTAACCAGCGGGAAGTTCACGCACCCCCGCTTCACCCTTAATGGGCTCTACGAAGAGTGCTGCGACATCCGGACCAATCGCTGCAGTGAGCGCCTCAATCGTGGAATCGATGTGCTCAACGTTAGGCAAGAGAGGCTCGAACGGTTCGCGAAGCGCAGCCTTGCCGGTAATTGACAGTGCGCCAATGGAACGACCGTGAAAAGAATCCTGCAGGGAAAGAATGCGGGGGCGACCGGTGCGACGAGCAAGCTTGATTGCTGCCTCGTTAGCTTCTGTTCCCGAGTTCGCGAAGAAGACTCGCCCCTCGTCGCCAGCACCGGAAATGCGCAACAGGCGTTCGGCAAGAGCAAGCTGCGGTTCAGTGGCGAAGAAGTTCGACACGTGCAAGAGATTTGCTTGGCTGGTCAACGCACCGACAACGGCGGGGTGATTGTGGCCAAGGGAGTTAACCGCAATGCCCGCCAAAAAGTCGAGGTAGCGTTTGCCATCTGAGTCGAATACCGCGCAGCCGTCACCGCGCACCAACTCCACCTTGGGCAGACCAAAGGTGTTCATGATGCGGTGGGCATAGTCGTCTTGCCAGGTCATGCGGGTACCACCTCGGTGCCAATTCCATCTTGAGTAAATACTTCGAGCAGAATCGAGTGCGGCGCACGGCCGTCGATAATCGCTGCCTTAGGAACCCCAGCATCTACCGCTGCCAGACAGGCGGTCATCTTAGGGATCATGCCCGATTCCAAGCTCGGTAGAAGTTCACGCAGCTCGTCGGTGTTGATGATCGAGACGAGAGACTCGCGGTTAGGCCAGTCACTGTACAGACCAGACACGTCCGTGAGAATAACGAGCTTCGCCGCATCAAGAGCGATAGCCAGTGCCGCAGCAGCAGAATCCGCATTGACGTTGAGCAGGCCTGAACCATCGTCTTCTATTTCGCCACTATCTTGGGCGAGAGTCGACACGACGGGAATGCGATCGGCGGCCAACACATGAAGCACGCGCTGAGGATCAACCTCAGTCACATTGCCCACCAGACCGAGATCGATACGCTCGCCCGCAATCTCCTTGATCATGCGTTCACCGATGAACAGCGAATGCTCGTGACCCGCAATACCGTTTGCCAGGTCGCCGTGCTCGTTAATGAGATCAACGAGCTCAGCACCAACCTGATCGGTGAGCACATCGCGCACCACATCGATCGACTCTTCCGTCGTCACGCGGTAACCAGCACGGAACTCCGACTCGATCCCGCGAATCTTTAGTTCCTTCGTGATCTGAGGCCCGCCACCGTGAACAATCACCGGGCGAACGCCAGCGAGACGCAAATAGACCATGTCCTGAACGAATGCGCGCTTCAACTCATCATTGATCATCGCGTTGCCGCCGAATTTGACCACAATGATGCGGTTACGAAACCTCTTCAACCACGGAAGCGCCTCAATGAGCACTCCCGCCTTCGTCATTGCCTGCTCGTGAGCTGGGCCGTGGGTATACGCCGGCATCAGCTTGAGTACGCGCTGTTCTCATGCACGTAATCGTGCGTGAGGTCATTGGTCAAAATGGTTGCTTCAGCATCGCCAGTGGCAAGATCGATCAACACGTGAACGGTGCGCCCCGTGAGATCCACCTCATCGCGCGAACGGTCGGGAGCTCCTGCGTGACACACCCGCACACCATTCATCGAAACATCGACCGCATACGGGTCGAAGGCGGCATCCGTGGTTCCGATTGCGGCCAGCACTCGACCCCAGTTGGGATCGTTGCCAAAGATTGCTGCCTTGAAAAGATTGTTGCGAGCAACCGAACGCCCGACCACAACGGCCTCGTCTTCACTGAGCGCACCGATAACCTCAATGCGGATCTCATGGCTTGAGCCTTCAGCATCGGCTTGAAGCTGTTCGGCAAGATCATTGCACACCTGGGTGAGGAGCGACGAAAATTCGTCACTATCGGGAGTGACCCCTGATGCCCCAGATGCCATCACGCTGACCTGATCGTTCGTCGACATGCAGCCATCAGAATCGAGACGGTCGAAGCTCACCCTGGTTGCTTCGCGCAGTGCGCGGTCAAGCTCGGCGGAGGCGACAGCGGCGTCGGTGGTGATGACCACGAGCATTGTCGCGAGGCCTGGAGCGAGCATCCCCGCGCCCTTTGCCATGCCACCGATCGTGTACCCGGTGCCCGAGACGACGGTGGTCTTGGGTTTGCTGTCTGTCGTCATGATGGCGCGAGACGCATCAGCCCCACCATCGGTGCTCAGCGCGGCAGCGGCTGCGCTCATGCCCGCTAAAACCTTGTCTTGCGGCAAGGGCTCACCAATAAGCCCAGTCGAACAGACGAGGATATCGCCGGCCGACATGCCGAGGGCCTCAGCAACATGCTCTGCCGTGGCGTGCGTTACTTGGAATCCCTGAGGCCCAGTGAAGCAGTTCGCCCCACCCGAGTTGAGAGCAATTGCCGAAACAATGCCATCGTCGATGACCTGCTTGGACCAAATAATCGGATGCGCTTGGGCACGATTGCTCGTGAACACTGCGGCGGCATCAAAGCGTGGGCCGCGATTCACCACGAGGGCAACGTCAAGACCACCACTTGCTTTGAGCCCGGCTTCAATTCCGGAAGCCTCGAATCCTGCGGCTGATGTGACACTCATGGTGCTACTCCGTCCAGCGCAAGGCCGAGGGTTTCGTCGAGCCCCAACGCTATGTTTGTCGATTGAATGGCGGCCCCTGCTGTGCCCTTAACAAGATTGTCGATCGCGCTAATAACAACGACTCGGCGGGTTACTTCGTCAATAGCGAGCCCAATGAGTGCGGTGTTTGCGCCGAGAGTGTCTGCGGTTCTGGGGAATGCACCCTCGGGTAATACGTGGATGAACGGTTCGTCGGCGTAGGCGGTTTCCCACGCTTCGCGCACCTGCGCTGCTGTGACACCGTCGGCAAGTTTCGCCGTTGACGTAGCCAGAATGCCGCGGGACATCGGTACCAACATTGGCGTGAACGAAACACTCACTGTCGCTGCGCCGGCAACCTTCAAATTCTGAACAATTTCCGGTGTGTGGCGGTGGGTGCCGCCAACGGCATATGCGGATGCAGAACCCAACATTTCGCTGGCGAGGAGATTCACCTTGAGACTTTTGCCTGCTCCTGAGGGCCCCACCGCAAGCACGGCAACAATGTCTTCCGCTTCAATAAGCGAGGAACGGATGCCGGGAGCAAGTGCCAAGGAAATCGCTGTGACGTTGCAGCCGGGTACGGCAATACGTTTTGACCCCGTGAGGACTTGGCGTTGCGTTCCGCCTGAGGCATGGAGGAGTTCGGGCATGCCGTAGTCCCAGGCGCCGAAGTAGTCTCCGCCATAGAAGGCTGCCCAGTCATCTTCCGAAGTAAGACGGTGGTCAGCACCGCAGTCCACGACCAGAGTGTCTTCTCCAAGCTCGGCTGTCAGGGCTCCCGATTTGCCGTGCGGAAGTGCGAAGAACACGACGTCGTGACCAGCCAGCACTGATGGCTCGGTTGGTTGGAGTGTGAGGTGCGCGAGCGAACGCAAGTGCGGCTGCACATCGATGAGGCGCTGACCGGCGTTACTAAACGCGGTCACCGTTGTGACATCGAGCTCGGGGTGAGTGGCAAGGAGGCGAAGAAGCTCGCCACCGGCATAACCGCTGGCACCGGCCACAGCGACCGAAATAGACATGGGATTACCTTCGAGGTGGGTTCGGAAACGAGAACACTTGCGGCGGTGATTCAGACACGACCTCGTGGGTCATGGCGAAACTCCGCCTATCGTCGCTCGTCAGCCCCGCGGAGAACCGGCGAAGACGGCACCACAAAGCGCAGCGAGAATCGCTGGCTGCAAGTGCGGAAGTCGGTCACATTTCTAGGATAGTGCCCAGACACCGACGCAGGCTAATCGATATTCTTGAATTGCTGACTTACGTCGCGCCTATCCCCTACGAAGGAGCACTCATGTCTGATCTCGATGGCCTGCTGAAACTCATTCCGATCGGTGACATTGCCAAACAATTGGGCATCAACGAGCAACTGGCCGAGAGCGCCGTCAAACAAGTCGTTCCCACGCTGCTCGGCGGTATGGCCGCCAATGCCAAGGATGACGCGGGAGCACAGTCACTCGAAAAGGCACTTGTGTCTCACGGCACCCAAGCCACGGCAACATCGGTGGAAGCGATTGACACGGCAGACGGCGCGAAGATCGTCAAGAACGTGTTCGGCGGTAAGCAGCAGGATGTTGCCTCCGCGGTCGCCAAAAACAACGCCGACGACAATGTCACCAGCGATCTGATCGGCAAGATCCTGCCGATCGTCGCCCCCATTGTTTTGGCGTGGGTCGGTTCGAAGTTCCTCGGCCAAAAGTCAGAACCTACCACCACGAGCGCCGCCAAAAACTCGCCTGCAGGCGGCATTGGCGGACTTCTCGGTGGTCTCCTCGGAGGCGCTGGCGGTCAAGACCTTGTTGGAGGTCTCATTGGTGGTCTTCTCGGTGGAGGAAAGCGCTAGCTACTCGCGCAGTTCAGCGCCAACTCGTTCAGTAGCGAGGGCAACCGCATCATTCTTCGCTGCGGTTGCTTCCGCCTGAGTCAGAGTACGATCGGTGGCCCGGAAGCGAAGCGCAAACGTCAGCGACTTGTGTGCCTCCGGGATTCCGGCACCCCGGTAGTCATCGACCAACCGCACGCTCTCCAGAAGTTCTCCTGCGCCCTCGCGAATGATTGATAGCAGTTCCCCCGCCTGAACGGATTCGGCGACGACCAGTGACACATCTTGGGTTGCGGCCGGGAACGACACGATGGGCATCGCTGAGATATCCGTCGCGGCAGCCGCAATGAGAGCACTCAAATCGAGCTCAAGGACCGCGACGACACGAGGCAAGTCGAGTTCACGGGCTAGCGCGGGCAATATCTCGCCAGCGTAACCAACGAGTTGGCCACCAACGCGCAATTCGGCGGTGCGACCGGGGTGAAGGGCTTGGTGACTTCCCGTGACGACCTCAATTTGCACCAGCATCGTCGCAGCCAGGTGCTGCACCGTTGCCAGAGCATCAGCGAAACTCCGAGTAACAGCTTGCTGACCGGGCTGGCGCGTAACCGCGTCTCCCACAAACAGGGCGCCAACGTGCCAGGGTTGCTCAGGAACACTCGAGTGCAGTTCGCTCAAAGCGACCTCGGTCGGCAACTCATCACCGACGGGGAGATCACCGCTGCCGTAGGCACGACCGGCCTCGGGCAGGAAGACGGTTCCCACTTCGAAGAGGGCAAGGTCGGTCAGACCGCGGGACACATTGCGATGAGCAATTGCCGCGAGGCCTGGCAGGAGCGAACGACGCAGGGATGCAGCATCCGGGTCCAAAGCGTTCGCAAGCGTGATCGCGGCCACTCCCCCTGCTTGCGACGAGCCAAAGAGGTCATTTGAGGCTTGCGAGATGAACGGGTATGCGAGCACTTCGGTCAGACCCGAAGAAGCCAAGCTGTTCGATACGGTGCGACGCAGACGCTGCGCCCGCGTCAAACCACGGCCCGGAGGGGCAACCGGAAGCACAGAAGGGATCCGGTCGTAACCCACGATGCGGGCGACTTCTTCGGCAAGCGTGGTCTTGTCATCGAGGTCGGGGCGCCAACTGGGCGGAGTCACACTCCAGCCGGTCTCCGTCACAGCAATGATCGCTCCGATTGCAATGAGCGAATCGGTGATCTCATCAGACGAATATCGCACACCGATCAGATCCTCAATGTAGGTCGCAGGCAGGTCGATGGCCAGAGGACTATGGGCTGCGGCGATATCGCTTCCGAGCGAGTCCACGGTTCCGCCGCCCAACTTAACGAGCAGTCCGACCACGCGGGCAGCGGCAGCGGGCGCCACGAGGGGGTCAACACCGCGCTCGAAACGACGCGATGCCTCGCTTCCCAGCTTGTGACGACGTGCGGTGCGTGCAACAGAAATCGGATCGAAGTTTGCCGCTTCGATCAGAACGTTGGTGGACGAATCCGTAATTTCGGTGCTCGCTCCCCCCATCACGCCGGCAAGACCAATGGGGCCAGAGTCATCCGTAATCAGCAGATCTTCGACATTCAACGTGCGCACTTTGGCATCGAGCGTGGTGAGGGTCTCCCCTGCCGCCGCACGACGCACTGTCAGGCCGCCGGCCACACGATCGAGATCGTAGGCGTGAATGGGCTGTCCGAGTTCGAGCATTACGTAATTCGTAATGTCGACCGTCAGCGAGATTGAGCGGATGCCGGCAAGCGTCAACCGGGTGATCATCCATGACGGTGTTGGCTTGGTGACATCCACGTTCCGGACGACACGCGTGGTGAATGCTCGCACGCCAGCACGACCACGAATGGGCGCATCATCGTTGATCGTGACGGAGAATCCGCTCGCCTCAGTCACGGTTGGGGCATCCGCTGGGTCAGTGAATGTTGCTCCGGTCGAGAGCGCGAATTCGCGAGCGACTCCCCGGATAGACATCGCGTAACCACGGTCGGGCGTGACATTGATCTCGACGGCGAAGTCGTCAAGGCCGAGTAGTTCGATTGCGCTCGTGCCGACCTCGGGGTCGAGTCCGAGCGTAGAGAGAACCAGGATGCCGTCGTGTTCGTCTCCGAGACCAAGCTCGCGAGTCGACGCGATCATGCCGTCGGAGACGTGACCATACGTTTTGCGTGCAGCAATGGGAAACGGGCCGGGCAGAACGGAGCCTGGCAGTGTAACAACGACTTTGTCTCCGACAATGAAGTTGTGGGCTCCACAAACGATGCCTCGGGGCTCGGGTTCGCCGACATCCACTTGGCACCAGTTGATGGTTTTTCCATTGGTTTGAGGCTCGCCAACGAATTCGAGAACTTGGCCGACAACTACCGGCCCGGAGATTTCGAATCCGTGTACGTCTTCTTCTTCGAAACCGACCTTGACGAGGGCAGCGTGTACCTGTTCGTGTGTGATGTCTGCGGGGATCTCAACGAATTCCCGCAACCAGCTCATGGGAATTTTCATTAGACCACCATTCCGAACTGCTGGGAGAAGCGAATATCGCCCTCGACCATGTCTCGCATGTCATTCATTTCGTTGCGGAACTGGAGCGTGCGCTCAATGCCCATTCCAAAGGCGAAACCCTGATATTCCTCGGGGTCGATGCCTGCTGCACGCAGCACGTTGGGGTTGACCATTCCGCAGCCACCCCACTCGACCCAGCGCGCACCGCCCTTGGCGTTGGGCTGCCAGACGTCCATTTCGGCGCTGGGCTCGGTGAAGGGAAAGTAGTTGGGGCGCAGACGAATCTGGGCACCCTCGCCGAACATTGCACGAGCGAGGTGCTCAAGGGTTCCTCGCAAGTGCGCCATCGTGAGGCCTTTGTCGATCGCGATTCCCTCAAGCTGGTGGAAGACCGGCGTGTGGGTCGCGTCGAGTTCGTCGGTGCGGAAAACTCGGCCGGGCGCGACGACGTACACCGGAAGCGGGCGTTCGAGCAGCGAACGAATCTGAACCGGGCTGGTGTGGGTGCGCAACAGCAAGTGCGAGTCAACGGGGTCGATGAAGAAGGTGTCTTGCATCGCCCGCGCGGGGTGATCTTCGTCGAAGTTGAGGGCGTCGAAGTTGAACCACTCGTTTTCGAGTTCTGGGCCTTCGGCGACTTCCCATCCCATGCCGACGAACAGGTCGCTCATGTGTTCCATAAGCAGGCTGAGCGGATGACGCGCACCCTTCACGTAGCGGGTGGCGACGGCCGTAACATCCACAGCTTCCGCCGCAAGCTTTGCCTCTTCTTCGGCAACGGCCAATTCGGCCTCGCGCGCACTAAACGCACCGCTGACGCGACCTCGCGCGCCACCGATGAGTTTGCCGCTGGCGGCTCGGTCGGCGGGCGCCACGTTTTTCATTTGGGCGTTGAGGGCAGCCAGTGGCGAGCTCTCGCCTAGGTGGGCGTTTCGTACCGTTTTGAGGTCGGCCATTGTCGCGGCGGAATCGATGGCAGCAAGAGCTGCTTCGACCGCTGCGGTTACCGCTGGTTCTGTGATCGGGGTGGGTTCAGACACAAGAACCGAGTTTAGCCGAGCCAGTCGCCTCCGGTGCGATCTCGACCGGTATTGCGGCCACGAGGAATCGTAATAGCTCTCGTTCCCTCTGCTCCAGGCACCCGAGGAGTATCGGGCGTGACCTTGCCGAGCTTCGGCCCACTTCGCTTGGCAGCGTAGCGAGCGATGTAGGACAGCGTCAGGTTCATCACCAAGTAGATGACGAAACCGACCGCAAAGAGCGTGAAGAGATAACGGCTGCCGTAGAAATTCTGGAGGTTCTTGATCGTGCGGGCGAGCTCAGGATACGAAACAACGTACGCCAATGAGGTGTCTTTGAGTAGCACAACAAGTTGCGCAAGAATGATTGGCAACATTTGACGGAATGCCTGCGGGAATTCCACGATAAACCGCGTCTGCAGCGACGTGAGGCCGACAGATAGACCACCTTCACGCTGCCCCTTTGGCAGAGAGTTGATTCCGGCGCGTAATGCCTCGCCAATGATTGCACCGTTATAGATAGCAAGCCCAAGCACACCCGCCCAGTAGCTTCCCGTCGAAAACAACAGGAAGACAAAAAGGATCAGCAACAGCAGCGGCATTCCTCGGAAGAACTCCAGCAGGACGGAAGTCGGGATGCGCACCCACTTAGACGCGGCTGTCCGTCCGAATGAGAACAAAATCCCCACGCCAATCGCCAGTACTCCGGCGACAGCAGCCATCCGAAGGGTATCTAGGACCCCACCGCCAAAAGCACCCCATAGTTCAGGATCGCTCAGGATGTTCAGGCGCGACTGATCAAACATTCCGGGTTGTTCTGCGCCGTTGGCGTTGACGCGAGGTGCTGCGAGAATGAAAAATACCCAAGTGAGTCCCGCGAGAATCGCGACTGCTCCAATGACTGAGGCAATTGTCGAATTACGCTTGGTTTTGGGACCAGGCGCGTCATATAGAACGCTCATGCTCATCGCAGCACCATGACCTTCTTCTCAATCGCTCCGGCTATCAGCCCGAGCGGAATCGTAATGGCGAGGTAGAGCGCCGCCGCGTAAACCAGAGTGAGAACGACGACATCGCCGTTGTCGCGAGCCGCAGCGTAAGTCGCCTTGAAGAGCTCATTCACAAAGAAGATCCCGGCAACTGAAGTGTTTTTGGTGAGAGCGATAAAAACGTTGATAAGCGGCGGGACGACCATCCGGCCTGCCTGGGGCAAAATTACGAGCCCGACGGTCTGAGTGAAACCCATGCCGATACTACGGGCGGCTTCGGCCTGCCCGACGGGAACACCATTGAACCCGGAACGAACTGCTTCAGCGACAAAGGGCGAGGTGTAAAGGGTGAGCCCAAGAGAGGCGAGAAGGAAGTAGTCGAGTTCGACGCCCAAAATGGGGAGCACATAGGCGCAGAAGAAGAGCACAAGCAGGAGCGGAATGTTTCGCAGAATCTCGGTGTAGACCGTTGCGAAGACACGAAGGGACGGCACGGGAGAAATGCGCATCGATGCGATTAGAACCCCGAGTATGAATGCCCCGACACCTGCGATCCCCAGAAGCGCGAGAGTCAGAACGAAGCCCTGCATATAGAGCGGCGTTATGTCGACAAGGGCGTCGATCGCGTTGGAGATGACGTCCATCCAGAGCCTCCTGAGAAATAGTGGGTAGTGACGTGAGTGGTGCCCGCCCGCGGACTAACCGCGAGCGGGCACCGATCACACTAGTTGCTGTAGCGGTCTACAGCGGGAGGAGTCGGGAGCTTCAGGACCTGGCCTGCAGTTGATTCCCAAGCAGCGTCCCACGATCCGTCGGAGTACGACGTTTCGAGCACATCGTTGATGTAGTCACGGAATGCGTCATCGTCGTGACCAAGACCGATGCCGTAAGGCTCTTCGGTGAACGGGTTGCTGAGAACTTCGAACTCGCCAGCGTTCTGATCGGCAAGTCCAGCCAAGATCACGTTGTCAGTAGTGACAGCGATGACCTTTCCGCTACGAAGCGGCTCAAGGCAGTTCGAGTACGTGTCAGTCGTGATGAGGTTGACGTCGTATTCAGCAATGTTCTTCTCTGAGGTCGAACCTGCAACGCTGCAAACATCCTTGCCTGCAAGGTCCTCTGGACCAGTGATTCCCTCGGGGTTGCCTTCGAGAACGAGGATGTCTTGGCCCGCGTTGTAGTACGGTCCAGCGAAGGAGATAACTTCCTTGCGCTTGTCGTTGATCGTGTACGTAGCGATGACGATGTCAACGGTTCCGTTCTCGATGAACGTTTCGCGGTTGGCTGAAACAGTCTCGACCCATTCGATGTTGTCTTCGCTAATACCCAGCGACGCGGCAATAATCTTGCCCATCTCAACGTCGAAACCAACTGGCTCGCCAGACGGTCCCTTGAGGCCGAACAGCGGCTGGTCGAACTTGGTGCCGATGGTGATCTTTCCCGCGTCAGCGAGGTCAGCCATGGTGGTTCCTGCTTCGAACTCAGGAACGACAATATCGGGGTCGGTGGTACCGGTGTCTGCTGCACACGCGCTCAAGCCAAGGAGGCCAGCAAGCGCAATAGCAGAGATCGATAGGCCTTTTTTGAGCCTCATATTTTTCTCCTTATGCTGTGGTGAAATTACTCGCTGCTTTAGTGAGTAAGAATTTTCGAGAGGAAGTCCTGCGCTCTCGGAGACTGAGGGTTGGTGAAGAACTGCTCGGGCTCGGCCTCTTCAACGATTTCGCCATCCGCCATAAAGATGACTCGATCGGCGGCCTTGCGAGCGAAGCCCATCTCGTGGGTGACAACCAGCATGGTCATGCCATCCTTCGCGAGCTGGACCATGACATCCAGAACCTCGTTGATCATCTCGGGGTCGAGAGCAGACGTTGGCTCATCGAGAAGAATGATCTTGGGATCCATCGCGAGCGAACGAGCAATAGCTACTCGCTGCTGCTGACCGCCAGAAAGCTGAGCCGGCATCTTGGATGCCTGGTTGCCGATACCCACGCGGTCGAGGAGTTCCATCGCGTGCTTGTCAGCTTCGGCCTTGCCGATCTTGCGCACACGGCGCGGGCCAAGCGTGACGTTCTCAAGAATCGTCTTGTGCGCAAAGAGGTTGAACGACTGGAAGACCATTCCGACGTCTGCCCGCAGCTTTGCTAACCCGGAGCCCTCTTCGGGAAGAAGCTTGCCATCGATCGTGATCGTGCCATCGTCGATGGTTTCAAGACGGTTGATCGCACGACACAGTGTGGACTTGCCGGAACCACTAGGCCCGATAACGACCACCACCTCGCCACGATGAATCGTGGTTGTGATGTCTTTGAGCACGTGCAGCTCACCGTAATGTTTGTTGACATGGTCGACTACGACCAGAGGTTCACCGCTCTGTGCTGCCATATTGCAAGACAACCACATGCCTCCAACGAGGGTCAAACGGCACGCCTAGTTGTAACACGCTCGTGACACAGAATCAGTTGTTGCGCTGAGCGAATGCACTCTCATAAAGGCAAACCGATGCCGCTGTCGCCAAGTTCATCGACTCTGCGTGCCCATAGATCGGCACCGAAATGACCCAATCGGCAAGCGCATAGTGTTCGTCAGTCAGTCCACGAGCCTCATTGCCAAACAACCAGGCGGTCGGATGATCGAGCACACCGTCGTTGCGCGCTGCGAGTAAATCGCCACCCTTGATGTCTGCCGCAATTACTCGAAGATCGGCGCCCTTGACACGCTCAAGAACAGCCTCAAGCTCAACGCCGACAGCGACAGGAAGGTGAAAGAGCGAACCGGTTGTTGCTCGCACTACTTTGGGGTTGTAGAGGTCGACGCTTCGACCGGTCAGGATCACTCCATCGGCACCAGCGGCATCCGCGGCTCGAATTATTGTTCCCGCGTTGCCGGGGTCGCGCACCTCTTCGAGGATCGCGATGAGCTTGGGCCCACCGGAAAGTAGGTCCTTGACCGATGTTGGGAACTGACGGCACACGGCAATAACACCCTGTGGCGTTACGGTGTCAGCCATTGTTTCGATTACCTGCTCGGTAACAAACTCGATCTCGATGCCGGCTTCTTCAGCCGCACGAGCGAGATGAGTGTGACGCTCTAGTGCGGTAGGAGTGGCGTATAGCTCCACGAGGAGCTCCGGCCGAAAATTGAGGGCTTCAGAGACTGACTGCGGGCCCTCCAGCAGAAAGAGCCCGGTCTCGGACCGAGCGCTCTTCTTCTCAAGTTTGGCCACGGCTCGGACGCGTGGTGAGCGCGGGTTATCAATCACGTCTTCAACCCTAGACTCGGCCGCCCAATATAAGAGAAACGGCACGCTGTACTGGCCGAAATGGCCTGTACAGCGTGCCGTTGCACGATGTGTGGTGCGACTGCCTAGGCAGCCGAACGCGGTGCTGACGTGTCAGCAGGAAGTGCAGCCTTAGCGGTTGCAACCAGTGACGCGAACGTAGCAGGCTCGGTGACGGCGAGGTCAGCGAGGATGCGACGGTCAACCTGCACTCCAGCCAGGTTCAAACCCTGGATGAGGCGGTTGTAAGTAAGCCCGTTTGCACGTGACGCAGCGTTGATGCGCTGGATCCACAGACGACGGAACTCACCCTTGCGGGCGCGGCGGTCGCGGTATGCGTAGACGAGCGAGTGAGTAACCTGCTCCTTGGCCTTGCGGTAGAGACGCGAACGCTGACCGCGGTAACCCTTGGCGCGTTCGAGGATAACCCGACGCTTCTTGTGAGCGTTTACCGCCCTTTTAACTCTTGCCATGATGTATTCCTAAACCCTTTACTTACCGAGAAGCTTCTTGATTGTCTTGGCGTCCTGCGGTGCGATGACCTGATCCTGGTTGAGCGCGCGCTTACGCTTGCTGCTCTTAACCTCGAGGTTGTGTCGCATACCAGCCTGCTGCTTCATGACCTTGCCGCTACCGGTGACCTTGAAACGCTTCTTGGTGCCTGAGTGCGTCTTCTGCTTAGGCATCTTTCTCCTCTTTCTCTGGAACTTCTGCCTCACGAGGCTTCTTGTTAGCAACCTTGCGGGCCTCGGCTTCAGCCTTCGCTGTTGCCTTGGTCTTGTGTGGGCCAATAATCATGACCATGTTGCGACCGTCAATAGTCGGCGTTGATTCGATTGAACCGAATTCCGACACATCTTCGGCAAACTTCTGAAGTAAACGCACACCCTGATCGGGGCGAGACTGCTCACGGCCACGGAACAAGATCATTGCTTTGACCTTGTCGCCGCCTGCGAGGAATCCCTCAGCACGTTTGCGCTTGGTTTCGTAGTCGTGCGTGTCAATCTTCAGACGGAAACGAACCTCTTTGAGGATCGTGTTCGTCTGATTGCGACGAGCTTCTTTCGCCTTCTGCGCCTCTTCGTACTTGAACTTGCCGTAATCCATGATCTTGGCAACGGGAGGCTTTGAGCTGGGAGCAACCTCGACCAAATCTAGATCTGCCTCTTGGGCGAGCTTGAGGGCGACGTCAATTGAGACGACACCGACTTGTTCACCGCCGGGTCCGACAAGACGGACCTCAGGAACTCGGATTCGGTCGTTGGTACGGGGATCGCTGATGCGTGTTCTCCTCACATTTCGTGGTGCACTTCATGTACGCGGAGCGTTTCACGAAATACAGTTCGGCGGATGCCGTGGCACGAAAGAGGATCAAATGCAGCAGAACGCTGCAACACCCTTTAAAGCTGCAGGCGAGCATCCGGAACAATAGGCATAATCACAACTGATTACACACACTGCACCGCAAGCGAACCATGCGGGGTGTAACTACCCGGTAACCTTGTATGCGGTTGACAGGTGGGAGAATCTCCACTTTCGTATCCGGGGCAAGCCCCGGGCCTGCATAAGGATAGCAGAGCGAACCCCAATTAGCGAAGGACATCATGAGCGAGCCCACCAATGACGACGTCAATGAAACTCGAGACATCTCTGAGGTGCCCGCGGTAGAGGTAATTAACACCGTTGCCGTACACATGCTCAGCGCTGCAGCAGTAAAACTCGGGCTCTCCGACGGACCAGATGCGGAATCAGAAAAAGACCTCGACGAGGCGCGAAAACTCATCAATGCCCTCGCCGGTTTGGTTACCGCAGCAGCGCCGGAGATCGGCAACCACCACGCTCGCCCCCTGCGCGATGGCCTTCGTTCAGTGCAACTCGCGTTCCGCGAAGCATCCACCATCCCTGATGCACCCGGTCAGGGTCCAGGCGAAAAATGGACAGGGCCAGTGAACTAGAGCGACGACTCCGGCGCTCGAACTACCTGCACTGCCAGAGAATCGACCGACTGCGCGATGAGTTCGGAAGTAGCCCAGCGCTCGCGCATCCGATCCATCGTGGCATCGAGCGTTTCGCGGTCAAGCCCCGGCTTCATAGCGATTTGAACAACCAGTTCAGGGCCCTGCAATCGCGCCCCCGGATCTCCCGCGAGCAACTGGATTTCAGCAACGTCGGCTTCTTCTGCAGCGGCTATCGCGAATTCGTCTCGCACGTCGGTGCGCAAATAGCTGGGAGTCCAGTCAGTTGACTGCGCGATCGACCACAGCGCGGGTCGACGGATAACAAACTCACTGTCACTCAGTGGATCGATAACGACCAGATCAGTGTTCTCGCTCGCAGCGGCGAGAGCTACGCGGGTGCCGGCTGCCGGAACGGGGCGAGCGTCCGGGTTCCAATTACTCATCGCAGTGACCGAACTAAACACCGGCAGAACTGCCCGACCATCCGGGCCCGTCACCGTCACGATCGATAACTCTTGAGTCTTGTCAATCGTGAGTCCGGCTTCGGTGGTCTCCGTCTCCCCCGCCTTCGCAAGCAACGGGATGAGAAGCCGAGATTCACGAATGGAATCAACTACGTCTGCCTCAGTCGCATTGCCCTGATGGAACCGAGTGATGACGGCCATGAGCGCAACAGGTGCTGTTCCGTCGTCATCGGGAGCAGGATTCGGTTCGAACGAGCGACCCTCCCAAGGAGTGCCGGCGGAGTCTGTCGAGTTCATATCAGCGTCCGATGCAAAAAATAGTTACTGCGATGAAACGTCAAGTGCTTCCGCAAGGGTGAAAGCCTTGGCATAAAGTGCCTTGCCGATGATCGCACCTTCGAGACCCTGAGGCACGAGTTCGCGCAGCTCGATGAGGTCATCGAGACTTGAGACGCCACCAGAGGCGATAACCGGGCGGTGAGTGCGATCCATCACTTGGCGAAGCAAATCGATGTTCGGGCCCTGGAGAGTGCCGTCTTTAGTCACGTCAGTAACCACATAGCGGCAGCATCCGGCTGACTCGAGACGGTCGAGGACCGTCCACAGGTCGCCACCCTCTTGAGTCCAGCCACGAGCAGCGAGCGTCGTTCCGCGCACGTCGAGACCAACGGCAATAGCCTCGCCGTACTCAGCGATTACGTGGGCAGCCCACTCAGGATTCTCCAGCGCTGCCGTGCCGAGATTGATGCGCTTCGCGCCGGTGGCAAGCGCGGCCTCGAGAGACGCATCGTCACGGATGCCGCCAGAAAGTTCAATATTGACGCGCTTCGGCGTCGACTTGATGACCTTCTTGATCATCGCGTGGTTATTGCCGCGACCGAAGGCAGCGTCAAGATCCACCAAGTGGATCCACTCCGCACCCTGGTCAACCCAGTCGTGCGACGCCGCGCACGGGTCGCCGTAGCTCTTCTCGGTTCCCGCTTCGCCCTGAGTGAGTCGAACGGCCTTACCGTCAGCGACATCGACGGCAGGCAGAAGTGTGAGGCTGGGTGTTTTATTGAACTCGCTCATAGATTTGCTCTCTGAAGACCTGATCGCGGAACGCCGCGCACAAGCATCCGATACTAGTGCACGTCGAACTGACGCAAAATCAGAGCGTCTCCAACCAGTTGCTTAGTAGTCGGATTCCGGCTTCGCCAGACTTCTCCGGGTGAAATTGAGTAGCCGTCAGGGGTCCATTTTCGACGGCAGCGAGGAAGCGACCGCCGTGGTCTGCCCACGTGAGCTTGGGTTGTGGAAATGGGGGCTGAACGTCAAGTGTCCACTGCTGTGCAGCATAGGAATGGACGAAATAGAATCGCTCGTCGCGAATCGAATCGAAAATAGTCGTGTCGTCGGGAGTCTCGACCGTGTTCCAGCCCATGTGGGGCAAAACTGGAGCAGGTAACTTTTCTACAACACCCGGCCACTCATCGAGTCCGTCGGTCTGAACACCGTGCTCATCGCCGGAAGAAAACAGCACCTGCATTCCGACACAAATCCCCATCACTGGGCGGCTGCCTGTCAGGCGCTTCTCGATAATCGCACCACCGCGCACTGATTCCAGTGCCGACATGACAGCAGCAAATGCGCCAACCCCTGGCACGAGAAGCCCGTCAGCAGCCTCAGCAACAGAACGGTCAGCGCTCAATCGCACGCTCGCGCCGGCAGCCTCTAGAGCCTTAGCCGCAGAGTGGATATTGCCCGATCCGTAATCCAGAATGACAACTGAGGGCGCAACCACTAGAGCGCACCCTTTGTTGACGGAATTCCGGTGACACGGGAATCGGGCTGAACAGCACCGCGCATCGCACGAGCAAAGGCTTTGAATTCAGCCTCAGCGATGTGGTGGGGGTCACGCCCACCCAAGACAGTGATGTGAACGGTAATACCCGCGTTGAAGCTGATCGCTTCGAAAACGTGACGAACCATCGATCCCGTGAAGTGTCCACCGATCAAGTGCATCTCAAACCCGGCAGGCTCCCCCGTGTGCACGAGGTACGGACGACCCGAGACGTCGACAACCGCTCGAACAAGCGCCTCGTCAAGAGGAACAAGCGCATCGCCATAACGAGAAATGCCGGCCTTGTCGCCGAGCGCCTGTTTGATGGCAAGACCCAAAGCGATGCCAATGTCTTCCACAGTGTGGTGGACATCAATGTGAGTGTCACCGGTCGCCTTCACAGTGAGGTCGATCAGTGAGTGCTTCGAGAATGCGGTGAGCATGTGGTCATAAAACGGGACGCTCGTCTCAATGGATGAGGTACCTGTTCCGTCGAGATTGATCGAGAGTTCGATACTCGACTCGCTGGTCTCGCGCGTGATCGTCGCGGTGCGCTGTGAAGTCATTGCTCAACTCTACCGAGCGCTTGGAGGTCAGCCATCGCATCCAGAAATGCCGTGGTCTCTGCTTCAGTGCCTGCAGTGACCCGCAAGTGGTGAGGTATACCGACATCGCGAATCAAAATGTCTTGAATGAGCAACTTGTTAAACAGTGCTTGCGGATCCGCAACATTCCCGAAGAGCACGAAATTTGCTTCGGTCAGTACGGGGGTGAACCCCAACTCCGCAAGCCCGGCGCTCATCCGGTCGCGCTGAGTTTTAATCTCCCCAACCATCGCGAGCATCTCAGGGGCGTGAGCAAGCGCGGCAACTGCGGCCGCCTGCGTCAAAGCGGAGAGATGGTACGGCAATCGTACGAGTCTGAGGGCATCGGCGATAGCCGGATCGGCGGCCAAGTACCCCACTCGAGCTCCGGCGAACGCGAACGCTTTGCTCATGGTGCGGGAAACAATGAGGCGCGGCCGTCCCTCAAGCAGTGACAGCGCCGTCTCGCGGTCGGAGAACTCTGCATAGGCTTCATCGACGAGCACGATACCGTCGGTCGCGTCGTAGGCGGCGACGACCGTCTCGTTGCTGACGGGAGTGCCGGTGGGATTATTCGGCGAACAGAGAAACACGATGTCCGGCGAAAGGTCAGCTATCGCCGCCACCACTGTTTCGGGAGTGAGGTCGTAGCCGGCATCACGAGAAGCCGTAACCCACTCGGTGCCGGTGCCTGAGGCGATGATGGGGTGCATAGAGTACGTGGGCGGGAATCCGAGAACGCTGCGGCCTGGACCGCCGAAGGCCTGAAGCGTTTGCTGAAGTACCTCATTGGAACCATTTGCTGCCCAGATGTTCGCAGCGGCGAGGCCGTGCCCCAGGTATTCGGCGAGACTCTCCCGCAGTTCAGTGAACTCTCGATCGGGATAGCGATTTGCGGTCATCACTGCTCTTGCCAGCGCCATCACAATATCGGTGGCCACCGCCTCGGGGATGGGGTGGGTGTTCTCGTTGACGTTGAGTTGGATGCTCACCGGATCGGTAGGTGCACCGTAGGGCTTGAGCCCTCGAAGGTCGTCACGGATAGGGAGATCTGAAAGCGAAGTCACTCCACAATGCTAGATGCAGACGGCTGACAAGCGTCACGCTGCCTCAATCAATCAGCCTCTACGTTCTCGCATGCACCACGAGCGAACCGCGCGAAGAGCTAGCGCGCGCTTCTATTCAGAAAAGCTGGCAGGGATCGCGAGCTGTTGACCCGCAAAGACATCTGCTGAGGGAAGCTGGTTGAGCTCAATCAACTGAGCAACAACATCGCGCGGATCGTGCCCAGGAGCATGGGTCTCTGCGATGTTCCACAGCGACTGGCCTGCGGAAACGTCGACGTAAACGAACGCGTTCTCGTTTGACTCCAACGTAGCGGCAGCGTCACCACCGTTGAGGGAGAAAACGAGAGCCGCAACAACCAACGGCGTGGCCGCGAGCGTCATCAAGACGACGCGACCACGCGTTGTGAGGCGAAGACGCGGTGCGGACTGCCGAGCACGGGATTCCGCGTTGGGTGCAATCACTGCAGTGGACATCAAATTCTCCTCTAGGGGTTCCCGCACCCGACTCTCGGCCGGGAGAGTCGGGTGCGAAGCTGTGTTCCGAACATACATTCGAATTGTTCTAATTTCAAGTACATATTCGAACAAGCCACCGACATTGCCTCGCGACACTCGAACAAATGTTTGTTTTTGGCTTGTTCTGCGGATACAGTTTCGAATGAGCCACTGACATTGGAATCGTTAGAGGCAGAAATAGAGGACTCGTGACCGACTCAATAGCCGCAAATGGCGACGCCGCAGAGCGTGGCACCCGCCGGCGAACCAGCTTGAGCGCGAAACAACTCGCGATCCTCGAGATGATTCAGCGAGCAGTCGCTACTCAGGGCTACCCGCCGAGCATGCGCGAGATCGGAGACGCTGTCGGCCTCTCCTCGCTATCGAGCGTTACCCACCAGCTCAACCAGCTCGAGCTCAGCGGCTACGTGCGCCGCGACCCCAACCGCCCCCGCGCCATCGAAGTTCTTATCGACGTGCCAAGCGCCGTCGACGAATCCAGCACGATCAGCCCATCGATGGGTGATGCCGCGATGGTTCCGCTCGTCGGCCGCATTGCCGCCGGTATCCCCATCACTGCAGAGCAGCACATTGAAGAAGTGTTCCCTCTCCCCCGCCAACTTGTTGGCAAAGGTGACCTGTTTATGCTGAAGGTCGTCGGAGATTCAATGATCGACGCTGCCATTTGCGACGGCGACTGGGTTGTTGTGCGCCAACAGCAGACAGCCGAAAATGGCGACATCGTTGCCGCAATGCTCGATGACGAAGCAACCGTCAAGGTATTTCGTCAACGCGACGGTCACACATGGCTACTGCCACGCAACTCCAACTTTGAGCCCATTCTCGGTGACTACGCCACAGTGCTCGGCAAAGTCGTTACGGTACTGCGCTCGCTCTAAGCAGGTTTAATCGCGAGCTCGCGCCCAACGCGCAAGCTCGCGACCAGACGCTACGAAGCTTTACTCACGAACTCTTCGAGCTCGGCTAGTCGAGCCGGGTGCACAAGCGCCCGCACCTGGGTTCCATCTTCGCGATAGTCCGTCGCCAACACGCGCCCCTGCACGTGGAGGCGCGAGATGACTTCTCCACGGTCATAGGGCACGAGCAGAGTCACCTCGACCTCCGGAGCTGGCAAAAGTTCCGCAATACGCGCGTTCAATTCGTCGATGCCCTCACCCGAGCGGGCAGAAACAAAGATTCCCGTCGGCTCAAGTCCACGAATCAACAAACGCTGGTCGTCATCCGCAAGGTCGCTCTTGTTGAAGACAACGATTTCAGGGATGTCGCGGGCACCCAGCTCACCGATGACGTCGCGCACCGTGCTCAGCTGAGCACCGGGATCTGGGTGGGAGGCGTCAACAACGTGCACGATGACGTCAGACTGCCCGATCTCCTCGAGGGTCGACCGGAACGCTTCCACAAGCTGATGCGGCAAATTGCGCACGAAACCAACAGTGTCGCTAAGCGTAAATAGCCGGCCATCTGCTGTCTCCGAACGTCTCACAGTGGCATCGAGCGTTGCGAAGAGCGCATTCTCTACGAGCACGCCGGCGCGAGTCAGACGGTTGAGCAAACTCGACTTGCCTGCGTTGGTATAGCCGGCAATAGCGACACTTGGCACCTCAAACCGGTCACGGTTGGCGCGTTTCGCCTCCCGAGCGGGCGCGAATCCCTTGATCTGCTTGCGTAGGCGAGCCATGCGAGTGTGGATGCGACGGCGATCGAGTTCAATCTTGGTTTCACCAGGACCACGGCTACCCATACCGGCGCCGGCGCCACCCACTTGGCCACCGGCCTGGCGAGACATCGATTCACCCCAACCACGAAGTCGTGGAAGCAGGTATTCCATTTGGGCTAGCTCCACTTGAGCCTTGCCTTCACGGCTTGTCGCGTGCTGGCTGAAAATGTCGAGGATCACCGCTGTGCGGTCGATCACCTTCACGCCGACGACATCTTCGAGTGCACGACGCTGGCTGGGAGCAAGTTCTGTGTCGGCAATGACAGTGTCCGCGCCGGTAGCGGCTACAACGTCGCGCAGCTCGATTGCTTTGCCCTTACCGAAGTACGTGCTTGGGTCAGGGTGCGAACGGCTCTGCAAGAGGCCATCAAGCACCACTGCGCCTGCGGTCTCTGCCAGAGCGGACAACTCCCGAAGTGAGTTCTCCGCTTCCCGAAGCGCTCCCTGACCGTAGATTCCGATCAGCACAACGTTTTCGATCCTCAGCTGGCGGTACTCGACCTCGGTGACGTCATCAAGCTCTGTTGAGAGCCCTCGAACACGCTTCAGTGCGTGCCGGTCGTCTCGATCAAACTGGTCGCCGTCTCGGTCGGCTTCATAATGAGCATCCGATTGGAGCGCTTGCGCCCCAGATGCCCCAGCACCGAAGCGCGTTACGGCAGCATGAGTGGAGCCTTCGCTGGCGAGAACGCGCTCGACGGAACGCTCGGCGTCGTCGCCGTTGTTGGCCTCGATACTGGTTTCTGTCGTGTTTCGCGTCATTGGGTTAACCCTACTTCTCTAGTTTTCGGTAAGTTCTGTTCATGGCTAACGAGCATTACTTCTCGTCTTCACCCGAGAGTGATCTCAAATTGCGGACGATTCACGCGACCATTGCTGGCGTCGAGCGAGAACTTGTCACGTCAAATGGGATCTTCAGCCCCGCGCACATTGACGCGGGAACTCAAGTTCTCTTGTCGAACGTGCCAGCGCCTCCTCCGGGAGGTAACTTGCTTGATCTCGGGTGCGGTTGGGGTCCGATGGCGCTCACCCTTGCCCTCGAATCACCTCATGCAACGGTGTGGGCGGTGGACGTCAACGAGCGCGCACTGGATCTGGTGCGCGCAAACGCCAAGAAATTGTCCATACCCAATATTAACGCGGTTCTGCCCGAAGATGTTCCCGAAGACATAACGTTTATGACTATTTGGTCGAATCCGCCCATTCGCGTAGGCAAGGGCGAGCTTCACAACATTCTTGAAACGTGGCTGCCGAGGCTCGAAATGGATGCGGATGCCTGGCTCGTTGTTCAACGCAACCTCGGCTCGGATTCCCTACATCGCTGGATGGAGTCCGCATTCCCTGACAACTTCACATTCAGTCGCGCCGCCATCAGCAAGGGGTATCGCGTATTACGGGCGCACAAACGCGCAACCGACGCGAACTAACAAAATCTCGGCAGTTAGCCGCTCTGCAGCGCGGAAACTAAGCCAGTTCGAGACTGCCGGTGTAAACGAGTTCCGCCGGACCGCTGAGCGAGACGTGTTCGCCGTCTTCGGTCGGGAACATCCGCACAACCACGGTGCCGCCCGGCACCGTAACGCGCCACTGATGCGGTGCGTTCGGGCCCGCGTAGTGACGAATGGCAAGCGCTGCTGCTACGGCCCCAGTGCCACACGACAAGGTCTCCCCGCTGCCGCGTTCATGCACGCGCATCCGAATCGAACCAACTCCGTCTTTGACGAGTGGATCCGCCGGCACCACGAACTCGACATTCGCGCCGTGCTCGGGCACAGGATCGATTACAGGGATGTAGCCGAGGTCAACACCGTCGAGTTCTGATTCTTCGGCGAGAGCAACGACCACGTGGGGGTTTCCTACGTTGATACCGAGTCCCGGGCGGGCGATCTCAAGCTCTTTCGCTCTCACGAGCGGTTCTCCACCGTCGAGTGCCCAACGCCCCATGTCGACTTGGTAGCCAGCCATGTTGCGCTGAACATCGCGAACACCACCGCGAGTACCAATTGGCAAAGTATCGCCGGGTTCGAAATCCACAAAGCCTTCGTTGGCGAGAAACTCGGCGTAGACACGGATGCCGTTGCCACACATCTCCGAGATGCTGCCGTCCGCATTGCGGTAGTCCATGAACCACTCGGCGTCGGCGTCTTCGGCAAGCGCCGCAGCGCCCGCATCGAGACTGCGAGACCGTACGGCGCGGATGATCCCATCTGCACCAACACCAAAGTGACGATCACAGATCGCTGCAACCTGCTGCGGGGTGAGGTCGAGCTCACCGTCTGGATCAGCGAAGAGCACGAAATCGTTGCCCGTTCCTTGACCTTTTGTGAAGTTAAGCGTCGCCATGCTGACCATTCTCCCCCATCACGATCGCCAGAGCACGCTGGGCACGATCAGCAGCGTCGTATTCGAGCCAGCGGCACTGCGCATAACGTTTGAACCAGCCAACTTGGCGTCGAGCGTAGCGACGCGTGAGCGCCGCCGTTTGCTCGATGGCTTCTGCTTCAGAGAGTGTGCCCTCCAGCTGTTCAATGGCCTGGGCATAGCCGATCGCGCGGGCAGCGGTGGTGCCTAAACCGTGCGGACGCAGCGCACGAACCTCATCGAGCAGCCCGGAATCCCACATATTCTGCACGCGCTCGTTCAGTCTGGCCACTAGCTTGTCGCGCGGAGCAGCGAGGCCAACAATGCGGGTTGACGTCCAGAGCTTGTTTTCTTCAGGTAATCCAGCGCCGAAGGATTTTCCTGTGATTTCGATGACCTCAAGGGCGCGAACTATTCTGCGACCGTTGCTGGCGCCGATCGATTGCGCGGCATCAGCATCCAACTCGCGGAGACGCTGAAATAGGATGCCAGCGCCGAATGTTTCCAGCTCGGCCTCGAGTCGTGCTCGCACGTGCGGGTCGCGGGCAGGGAACTGGAAATCATGAATGACGCTCGAGACGTAGAGACCGGAGCCGCCAACAAGGATGGGTACGTTTCCAGCAGATTGGATTTCTCGAATGATTTGACGCGCATCCACCTGATACTGAGCGACGCTGGCGTCGTCTTTAGGATCGAGGACGTCGAGCAGGTGATGAGGAATGCCGCGTCGTTCACTTATCGGGAGCTTGGCCGTGCCGATGTCCATCCCGCGATAGAGCTGCATTGCGTCTGCGTTAACGATCTCGGCGTGAGTTCCGTGACGCGCGAACCCTTCAGCGATGTCGAGCGATAGCTCTGACTTGCCGGTTCCTGTCGCCCCGACGATGACAACGAGGTCGTGCATGAAGCCGTGCTCGTCACTGGAGACCGCATGCTCGGGATTAGCGGAGGGAGTCTGTTGGGTCATAGATCGGCGTTGTCGAGACACGGATGGTCGGGAGGCCAAGTGATACTCGTGGGCCGGAGTCGGTAGTGGCCGCGCCGGTCGGCACTCCGCAGGACTCGGCTTGTGCGCGATCCCACGCATCTCCGGCTGGGGTTCGACGGATGTCAAGGGTCTGGCCCGCTGGAGTGTCTGCTACAAGGTGAAATGCTGCAGCTTCGGTGATTGTCAGAGTGACGACGTCGCCGGGACGCGGCGTTGCACTGCCTTCGGGAATATCGAAGTGCACAAGTCGCGAGTCTTCGGCACGGCCCGATAGCCTGGCGGTTTCTGCTTGCTTGCGTCCTTCGGTCGCGGTAACCATGACGTGGACGGTGCGACCGATTTGTTTGTCGTTTTCTTCGCGCGAGATGCGGTCTTGAAGAGCCGCGAGTCTTTCGTAGCGCTCTTGTACGACCTCTTTGGGGATCTGGTCGTCCATTGTGGCGGCGGGCGTTCCAGGCCGGATGGAGTATTGGAATGTATAGGCCGAGGCGAATCGCGACTCTTCAACCACACGCAGGGTTTCTTGGAAGTCTTCTTCTGTCTCACCGGGAAAACCGACGATGATGTCAGTGGTGATAGCGGCGTGCGGCATTTGGGCTCGTACTCGGTCAAGGATTCCGAGGAATTTGGTGGAGCGGTAGCTACGGCGCATTGATTTGAGGATGCGGTCTGAGCCGGACTGCAGGGGCATGTGCAGTTGCGGCATCACATTGGGCGTCTCTGCCATTGCGTCGATGACGTCGTCGGTGAAAGCTGCCGGGTGCGGGCTGGTGAAGCGCACACGTTCGAGACCTTGGATCGCGCCGACTGCTCGCAGGAGTTTGCTAAACGCTTGACGATCACCGAATTCAACTCCGTAGGAGTTCACGTTTTGCCCGAGCAGGGTGACTTCGATTGCTCCGTCGTCAACAATGGCTTGAACTTCGGCGAGGATGTCGCCGGGACGTCGGTCTTTTTCTTTTCCACGTAGCGCTGGCACGATGCAGAACGTGCACGTGTTGTTACAGCCTACGGAGATCGATACCCACGCGCTATGGGTGGATTCTCGTCTTGCCGGGAGCGTCGAGGGGAAGACGTCAAGCGACTCAAGAATTTCGAGTTGCGCTTCTTCATTGTGGCGGGCGCGTTCGAGAAGAGCGGGAAGGGAGCCCATGTTGTGGGTTCCAAAGACCACGTCTACCCACGGTGCTTTCTCGAGGATGACGTTCTTGTCCTTTTGCGCAAGACAACCGCCAACGGCGATTTGCATGCCTTCGTGTTCTTTTTTGACGCTGGCGAGCATGCCGAGGTTGCCGTAGAGCTTGTTGTCCGCGTTCTCGCGAACCGCACAGGTGTTAATGACGACGACGTCTGCTTGGCCCTCGGTTGCGCGAATATAGCCGGCTGCCTCAAGGGAGCCACTGAGTCGCTCGGAGTCGTGCACATTCATCTGGCAACCGTAGGTGCGCACTTCGTAGCTGCGTGGGGCGGCCAGTTTCTCATCAATCATGTCTTCCACCTTAAGCCTCTGGACCATCTCCGCTTGACGGTGTGTTACCTAAAGGTGGGCCCGCCAGAAGATTCGCTTGAGCCAGAGGAGAGCGCGGCGGTGACTGCCGCCGAGACTACGGACCCTGAGTACCCCTTGCGCATGAGAAACCCCGTGAGCCGACGCTTGGCTGTGACTCCGTCGAGTGAGCGAAGCTGAGGAGCTCGCTTGAACGCAACCTCGTTCGCGCGCTCTTGCTCCTCGTCACGATCGTCGTCGAGCACCGCAGCAATGTGCTCTTGGTCGATATTGCGTCGACGCAGTTCGGCACGGATAGCTGAAGCGCCAAGTTTCTTTCGATCGCGTAGTGTTCGCGCGAGTGTTTCGGCGAGTGCGGCGTCGTCGAGTAGTCCACAGCTCTCCAGCCGTTCGACTTCGCAATCAATGTCTTCAGATTCGAATTCTCGAGTGGCTAAGAACTGCGTCATTTCGTGTGACGACATGCCCCGTCGAGCGAGTGCCCGCATGCTCACTTGGCTTATCTCCGAGAAGCCGTCTCGCGCTTGACGTCGCTGCGCTTGTGACTGCGCGCGAACTGGCTCAGCTTGAGTCTTGGAGTCATCCGTATCGGGTGTTTGTTCCTTGGAGTGAGCGGGGCTGAAGTCAGCCATGGTCGGTAGTGCACGCACCGGTGCCAGGTCGGCTGCACGCGAATCCGCCCGTCCAAGGGATTCGCCTTGGTCGCCACTAGCTTCGAGCGTTGGTGACTCCTCCGGCGATAAATCCGCCGCCCCGTTCCGTTGGGTACCGGAACGATCCCCAAACAGGTTGATGACGGGTGCGAGAAATTCATCGTCGGAGGAAGTCATAACAGAACCTACTGGCCTACGGCTGTCTTAAGCGGGGTAGCTGCTTTGTCAGCTACTGGCAGCACCGGTCCGTCAGCCTTAGCGCTGGCCTTCGCCGCCTTCTCAGCTTTCTCCGCCTTCACTGCGGCGTCGGCCAAGGCTTTCGCCTCGCTCGCGTTCGCTGCTTTCGCTTCAGCGCCCACACCGAGTTTGCGCATGATCTTCTGTTCAATCTCCAGCGCAATGGCAGGATTTTGGAGCAGGAAGGCTCGCGACTTCTCTTTACCCTGGCCGAGCTGGTCACCGTCATAGGTGTACCAAGCACCAGATTTGCGGACAATCTCATGGTCCACGCCGAAATCGATGAGGCTACCCTCGCGTGAAATTCCGATGCCATAGAGGATGTCGAACTCTGCCTGCTTGAAAGGTGGCGCCATTTTGTTCTTGACTACCTTTACTCGCGTGCGGTTTCCCACTGCGTCCGTGCCGTCTTTCAGCGTTTCGATGCGGCGGATGTCGAGTCGAACCGAGGCGTAGAACTTGAGCGCCTTACCGCCGGCGGTGGTCTCGGGACTGCCGAAGAAGACACCGATCTTTTCACGCAACTGGTTAATGAAGATCATGGTGGTGTTGGTTTGGCTGAGGCCACCGGTGAGCTTGCGCAATGCCTGAGACATAAGTCGGGCCTGAAGACCAACGTGGGTGTCGCCCATTTCGCCTTCAATTTCTGCACGAGGAACGAGTGCAGCGACCGAGTCAATAACGATGAGGTCAATTGACCCACTTCGCACCAGCATGTCGGCGATTTCAAGAGCTTGCTCGCCGGTGTCGGGCTGCGAGACGAGCAGAGCATCAATGTCTACGCCAAGCTTCGCGGCATATTCGGGGTCAAGAGCATGCTCTGCATCGATGAATGCGGCAATACCGCCGTTGCGCTGAGCGTTGGCAATTGCGTGCAGGGTCAACGTAGTTTTACCCGAAGACTCCGGACCGTAGATCTCGACGATTCGCCCGCGGGGAAGCCCGCCTATACCCAGCGCGACGTCGAGAGCGATCGAACCGGTGGGAATCACCTCGACCGGAGCGCGCTCATCGCTGCCGAGGCGCATAACTGAACCTTTGCCGAACTGACGGTCAATCTGAGCGAGGGCTGTCTCTAGGGACTTCTCGCGGTCTGCTGCTGATGGCATTACATCTTCTCCATTGGTCGTAGGTTGCTGCCCATAGGCTGTCGCGATTCGTGTGGACCGATAATGCAAGGTCCGCAACCTCCCGACAAAGGCTGTGTTACTAAATGCCACGTTACGTGCCTGCTCTGACATTCCAGGGCAGCGGCGTGCGGTGTGCGCCCAAAAGCTGTATTCGATTGGGTGTTAGGGAGAAGACTAACAATATCGAACGAATGTTCGAACGCGCCACGCGGGCGAAGAGCTACTGCTTCTTGGGTTCGCGTTGCCCAACGCCGTAGCGACGCTCGGGAGGAACATCCATTGCCTCGCACAATGCCGTCCAGACCTGACGAGCAGGAACGCCACGGGAGAGCGCTTGGGCAGCAGTGACACTACCTACTGCACCCAACACCTGGTCGTTAACGAGCACGCGGCCGTAAGGCTCACCAAACTCATCGGCGACCGCCGTCCAAAACTCGCTCACTCGCATGCAACCACCCTATGTTCGCTCCGCTTAAGTAACGAATGCCCCACTCCACACGGAGCGAGGCATTCGATCTGCACTGGTTAGCGCGAAACCAAATTCGAATCGAACTCGGCAACGAGCTCATCGGGGAGAGTATCGGGGATCGTCGTTGCACCTTCAATGACGGCAAGACGATCGCCAACCTCACGCATGATTACGGAGATCGGTGTATCGAGGGCTTCGGCGACCGAAGCGAGAATTTCTGAGCTGGCCTCTTTTTGGCCGCGCTCGACCTCACTGAGGTATCCGAGGGCAACGCTCGCTTTGCTTGCGACCTGACGAAGGGTGCGTCCCTTTTGAAGGCGCACGTCGCGGAGAACGTCACCGATTTCCTGACGAACTAGAACCATTGGACACTCCCTCTCTGACTGTGTATCGCGACCAGATTATTCTGGATAGTCAAGACTACAGCCACTATCTGTTCAGAACTCTAACCCTTCCAAACTGGAGAGGCCTTGTGAGTTCGCTAACTGTAACCCAGCCGAAACCTGCAATATTCCCACGGCACGATTCTTGCTGTACCCACTTGTGGGCGCTGCCCCTTCCCGCGATCAGTTCTCCGCGGTGAGGTGCTCATACAGACACTCCAAAGCAGCATGCACAGTCTGCACACGGATCGCGTTGCGATCCCCCGTGAACTCAAAGTCACGAGTTTCCACGAAGTTGGTAGCGGCGAAGCCAATAAATACTGTGCCTGGCACTTTGCCTTCGTGAGAGTCCGGGCCCGCTACGCCCGTCGTAGCCAGTCCGTAGGTTGCCTGCTGCTCACCGACACCAAGCACGTCACGCACGCCGGTGGCCATATGAGCAGCGACATCCGGATGCACGGTGCCATGAATCGCCAACAGACTCGCATCGACGCCAAGAACTTGGTGCTTGATAGCCGTGTTGTAGGCGACAACGGCGCCGTTGAGCACAGCGGACGCTCCCGGCACAGCAACAAGCTGAGCGCAGAGCATCCCTCCGGTCAGCGACTCCGCTAACGCGATAGTTTGTCGATGTGCGGTCAGAATCGCCACGATTTTCGTGGCGAGTTCTTCAGTATTCACTGGTGAAGGGTCACGCTCCTGAATTGGATTTGCGGGTGTGACGCCATGCCCGCCACAGGTATTCAACGCCCGTGTACACCGTAAGAACGACAGCGACTGCCATGACGGACCAATTGAGCCATAAGACCCACGGACCGAGAACGGTGAAGAGCGGTACGAGGAAAAGGGAAATAGCGACGGCCTGCAGGACCGTCTTGAGCTTGCCACCGCGTGAGGCGGGGACGACAACCTTCGAAAGCACAGCGAAACGATAAATCGTGATTCCGAACTCGCGAACCAAAATGAGAATCGTGACCCACCACGGCAGCTCGCCCAAGATCGACAGGGCCACAAGCGCGCCGCCCGTGAGAACTTTGTCGGCAATCGGATCCAAAATGATTCCGAGGTCCGTGATGAGGTTTCGCCCGCGAGCCAAGTGCCCATCGACAGTGTCAGTCACGATGGCGAATATGAAGAGTGCAGCCGCAAGGTATCTGGTGAGACCCATCTCGCCGTCATCCAGTAGCAAAAGCCAGATGAAGAGAGGTGCAAGAAAGATTCGAACAACGGTGATGATGTTGGCGATATTCGCAATAGAGGCCGGCGTATCGCCGTCGCGAATCATCCGACCACGCAGCGAACTAGTTCGTTCGGGCGGAGCAGAAGGTGATGCTGGTTGGTCGCTCACGCGATCACTCCCGATCAGTCAAGTTCCAAGCGTCTTCATCTGAGCCGCCTTCTACTTCATCGTATCCGCTGAGCGATTCCTCCACAGCGTCTACCGGTGCTGGTTCCTCTTCGCCGCGCAATCGCGCGAGCACTGAAGGAAGCTGCTCGGCAGTGACGAGCACGTCGCGCGCTTTCGAACCCTCCGATGGGCCAACAATCTCTCGAGACTCCAAGAGGTCCATGAGACGGCCAGCCTTAGCGAAACCGACACGAAGCTTGCGCTGCAACATCGATGTCGACCCGAATTGGGTGCTTACGATGAGTTCAGCGGCCGCCAACAGTTCTTCGAGGTCTCCGCCGATGTCAGCATCGATGTTCTTCTTCTCGGCAACCGCAGCAACATCGTTGCGGTATTCAGGCTGGGCCTGAGCAATGACATGCTGCACGATCTCGGCAACTTCACTCTCGGGAACCCAAGCGCCCTGCACTCGGATCGCCTTGGAAGCGCCCATTGGCAAGAAGAGAGCGTCACCCTGACCGATGAGTTTGTCTGCGCCGGGCTGATCGAGGATCACTCGAGAGTCGGTCATGCTCGATACTGCGAATGCCAAGCGCGACGGCACGTTGGCCTTGATGAGACCGGTAACCACGTCGACACTCGGTCGTTGGGTTGCCAACACCAAGTGGATACCGGATGCACGCGCAAGCTGCGTGATTCGAACAATCGAGTCTTCGACGTCTCTCGGCGCAACCATCATGAGATCTGCCAACTCATCAACGACGATGAGCAAGTACGGGTACGGCTTCAGCTTGCGCTGACTGCCCTCAGGCAGCTTGATCTCCTCTGCGACCACGGCGCGGTTAAAGTCGTCAATGTGACGGTAGCCGAAGCTCGCTAGATCGTCATACCGCATGTCCATCTCTTTCACGACCCAGGCCAGCGCTTCTGCCGCCTTCTTGGGGTTGGTGATGATGGGAGTAATCAGATGCGGCACTCCCGCATAGATCGACAGCTCAACGCGCTTGGGGTCGATGAGCACCATTCGCACCTCAGCAGGCTTCGCCCGCATCAGAATCGACGTGATCATAGAGTTCACGAAGCTCGACTTACCCGAACCAGTAGAACCCGCCACTAGCAAGTGGGGCATTTTGGCAAGGTTCGCTACAACGAATCCACCCTCGACATCTTTTCCGAGGCCAATCGTCATCGGGTGCTCACTCTTAGTGCTCGCGCTGGAGCGCAGTACGTCACCAAGCGACACGATCTCGCGATCCTTGTTCGGGATCTCAACACCGATAGCGCTCTTGCCAGGGATCGGCGAGAGAATGTTGACCTCGTTGCTTGCGACGGCATAACTAATGTTGCGGGCCAGCGCTGTAACACGCTCAACCTTGACACCGGGGCCGAGTTCGAGCTCGTACCGGGTAACCGATGGTCCGCGACTGAAACCGGTGACCGTCGCGTCCACACTAAATTGTTTGAGAACCTCAGTGATCGACGCGACTACTTCATCGTTGGCGGCTGAACGCGACTTGGGTGGCGTTCCCGCAGACAACATGGATGCTTGGGGAAGACGGTAGACGGCGTTCGATGCTTGGGGCGTGGTCTCGTGCGGGCCGTCGAACTCGCCAGCGGTGCCCTTTTCGCTGGCTTTGGTAGTAAAGCCGGGGAGAACGCGAGGCCCGTCGTCGCGCATTTCAGTGGCCGGGGCATCCACTTCGCCAGTGTTGTAGTTCTTGACAGCTTCTTCGGCTTTAAGAAGATCTTCGAGTAGCTCGACGCCGAACTGCTCTTCCTTTTTGGTGAGGTCTTTTGCTGCTGGAGGCGGCGTCGGGTTGACGACCTCGGTGGCTTGATCTCGGGAGATCACTGGGCTGTCGAAAGCTTTATCTTCGCTATTTTGTGACTTGTTTCGACGCCACCATGGCAGCGATGACGTGTCGTTGTCTCCCCCAAGACCGATATCGGTCAGCGAACCAAATTGAACGGAATCGTTCATATTTGTGCTCGACTTAGCCTTAGCCGCGGCCCGCTCTTCATCACTCTGGAGCTGTGCGCCAAAGAGGTAAGCGTAGAGCTCACGAAGTCGCGAAGGGAGACGATTCGGTGGGGTCTTCGTGATGATGAACAGCGAAAGCACAAGCAGCAACACGATTACGGGCACGGCAAGCAGTGTCGTTCCCAGCCAAATAAGGGGATTCGCCATCATCCAGCCGAACACTCCCCCGGCCCGCGCGATGGTTTCTGCTCCCTCAGAGGGGTGCGGCTGGCCGCTGAACACGTGACACAGCGCTGCCACTGTGACAATGAGAATGCTGAGACCGATACCGATGCGACCGTTGTCATGAACGCTCGACGGATGGCGAAACATCCAGACAGCAAGAAGCAGCAAAATCACCGGCAAAGCAAACGCGACCCGCCCAACGAGGCCACCAAAGGTGTAGGCGTCGAGCGCAATTGCTACCGAGTCTGTGGGGTTGAACCATTCAACGACCGCGCCAACGATTGCGAGAACAAAGAAAAGAAACGGAACACCGTCTCGGCGTTCGTCTTTAGTGAGTTCTTCGCGGCCAAACACGCGAAAAGCGCCGCCAACCATGTGAGCAAGCGCCATCCACATTTTGGTGAGAGGACCCTCAGGCTCAACGGGAGCTTGCTTGCCGCGGGGCAGTCGCTTGGTTGCTTGAGTCTTGTTCGAAGTGTTTCTGGCGCGAGGTTTCGACGCACCCGAGCGCGAGGTCGACGATGTACGCGTAGCCATAATTCAAAGCTACCTGTGGCCTCTGTCAGAGTGATGCAGCGACACTCAACCTGCCAAGCTGCGCTCAATGCGCGCGCTAATAGCGGATGGCATCAATCACCTTCACTTTGACGGCGACGATGGCAGGCATGAGGCCAGCAAGGACACCAACAGCTGCGGATGCCGCGAGCGCGATCAGCGCAGCCTCTAGCGGATACGGCGGCAGATCTTGCACACCGGGCGCAATCAGATTCTGAACGGCGGGGTTTTGCACGATCGCAATCGAGAGGGCAACCCCGATTACGCCAGCGGCGATCGTTGCGACGACGCTCTCCATCATTACCGCGAAAAACACGCGTCCGGCTGTAGCGCCAAACGCACGACGGACTCCGATTTCTCGCACGCGATATTTCACCGTCACAAGAGAAATATTGACAAGCCCCAATGCGCCAAGAAGGAGAATGAGACCTGCGATACCGCCAATGACCCATTGGAGTGGTTCGAGAGGGTTGGGTCCACCCCACGCCAGATAATCATTGCGGTTCACACTCGGTTGGACGTCTTCGCCGTACTGTGCGCGCATGTCGCGATCGAGGAGGTCGACCAGTTGAGAAGATTGTTCTTCGGGAACCCACATCTCGAAACTCGAATCGCCTGCGTTAGCGGCCTCAGTGCCGACGAGCGCGCTAAAAGGCGACGCAAGAATTGACACACTCAACCCTGAGGCGTTCGGCTCCGGCGCGAGGACCCCAACGACCACAGCCGTAGTCACTGTGTCAGCGGAAAGTTCAATCGTGGGGTGCAAACGCAGGTCAGGACGCCCAAGTTTCTCGTACAGTTCGTCGTTGATGACCACTGACGGCGCGAGGTGCGTCTCATCGTCTTCGGTCAGCCAGCGGCCCTCGGCAATGTCTAGTCGATGCATTACGCCGTATTTGTCATCCACACCCAACAGGGCGGTGAACTGTGTGCCGTCTGACAGCTGAATGCTGGCGCTTCCTCGACGGACGGAAGTTGAGTGACTCACCTGATAGCGCTCGACGAGTGTTCCCATGAAATCGAGGAACTCTGCTGCATCAGCTTGCTCATTAGTCACCGTAGAGAAAGGTGGGTATGCCATGATCGTCGCCGGCCGACCGCTTTGCTTCTCGTACTGTTCAGTCTGGGCTTGTCCAAATACCGCTCCGGCGCCAACAACGGTCGCAAGAGCGCAAACCGCTACCCCAATACCGATCAAACTCAGAAGCACTCGGGTGCGGTTGATGCGGACTTCGTCCCATGCCTCAACCACAGAACCCACGAGGCCGCTCAACAGTGAACCACGCGGTTCTCGCGTTGTTTTCGCGAGCTCGTAGTTGGGGCGCACGACGACGTCGGTACCCGGCTCTACCGCTGCATCAGGCTCAGGCTCAGGCTCAGCCCCTGCCTCGCGATCTTTCTTGTGAAACCACCTCATAGCGCAGCTTCCGGAAGTGACGTCGCCAGCATCCGACGCACATCAATCGCCGACAGTACCCCGTTGTCTAGTCGATAGTGCCGGCGAGCGAGCGCTGCAACGTTGGGGTCGTGGGTAATGGTGATGAGAGCGGCACCGGATTGCTCCGCAACGGTGTCGAGTAATTTCATGACAGTCGCACCGGTCTCAACATCGAGCGCTCCGGTCGGTTCGTCAGCGAGGATCAGTCGCGGGCTGCGCACGAGTGCTCTCGCGATGGCAACACGCTGTTGCTCACCGCCGGAGAGTTTGTCTGGCATTGATGTCATCCGCTCACTGAGGCCGACCCGGTCGAGCATCTCTTCAGCAAGAGCGCGACGGCGCCAAAACTGACGGCCAGACGCGTACAGCAGTGGGGTCATAACGTTCTCGAGCGCAGTACGGCCCGCCAGCAGATTGAATTGCTGAAAAATAAAACCGACATCGCGCCCTCGTTTGCGGTCTCGCTTGCCACCTGAGAGCTTCGCTAACGGGGCACCGTCAAACACGATGCGACCAGTTGTCGGGTTATCGATGAGTCCAAGCAGGTTGAGGAGTGTCGACTTACCTGACCCAGAACGCCCAACAATGCTGATGTGGTCACCAACATCCACAGCAAGATCAACGCCCTTAAGGATGTCGAGACGACTGAAGTCGGGAAGCTCTACCGAGCGCGTTACGCCTTCTAGCGATAACAACGGCATCAGTAGCACACCACGCTATCGCCATCTTTGTAGCAATTGTCCGGCAGATTTTCCTCGTCGATCGCATCAGCACCGGGAACAAACTGCAAGATCACGTCGCCGATTTCCAGTCCGGAAACAATCTCAACGGTGATGCCATCGTTAAGACCAAGCACGACTTCGCGCACCTCGGTCGTGCCGTCAGGGAGCACGAAATAAACATTTCCCGAGCTGGCGAGTCCCTCGATGGCAGTAACCGGGGCGACCATGACGTCTTCAGCGACACCGCCAGCGATCGTCAAATCGGCGCTGAGACCAGGGAACACAACAACATCACTCGGCACGACACAGGACACTGTTGGTCCGGATGCCGCTTCCCCACCGGCTTCTGTCGCAGCCGCAAACGTGATGCTCAGTCCGGTACACGTGAACGGCGCCGGACCTCCGTTGATGGCAACACTTGCTTCGGTGGGACGGTCGACGAGTCGGTACAACTGCGCGGAGGGAACCGTGCCGGTCACGAGGTATGACGGTGGAGCCACGCTGCCGACGGGTGACCCCACCTGAAAGGAGGAACCGACGAGCGTAGTGAAGTCGGTGAGCGTGCCGGTGGCTGGCGCAACGACCACCTTCCACTGAGTTCCTGGCGTTCCGTCGGCGTTGACCACCTCGGCTCGCAGCTTCAGGATCTCTTGGCCCTTCTTGACAGCCTGACCTGCCGTGACCGCAACCTCACGCACTTCTCCGGAAAGCGTCGCAGGAATCGGGACACTAGCGGCAGCCGTCACACTCCCCGTCAATTCGACATCGTTAGTGATCGTTCCCGTCACCACTTCGTAGTGCTGCTCCTCAATCGCGACCGTCGGAAACTCTCGGTCATCCACAGCGAGCGCATCGCCAAAGAACGCAAACTTCACGAGGGCTGCCGCAATAACAGAAAAGATGATCAGCCAAATAATGGGGAATACCCACCTGCGCGCAACACTCATTCGATACTCCGAATCCAGAATCGGCTCGCCATAGCAACCGAGCAATCTTCACATCACACCATCAAAAGTGACAAAAGACAAGCCCGGCATTCGCTCCGCGGGTGCACAAAAGGCGCGAGGAGCAGAGCCCCTCGCGCCCAGTGAAAAGTTAAACCTCGATGACGACCGGAACGATCATCGGACGACGACGGTGCTGGGTATTAACCCAACGGCCGACAGTGCGACGGACAACTTGAGCGAAAGAGTGAGTGTCGCGCGTTCCGTTCGCGGCGGCGTCAGTAAGCGCCTTGATCACCATGGGGAGAACGGCATCGAACACGTCCTCATCCTCAGCAAAGCCGCGAGACTGAATCTCAGGCCCGACAATGACCTTTCCCGTCTGAGCATCAACCGCGACGAAAATCGAAATGAAGCCCTCTTCGGCAAGAATGCGGCGATCCTTCAGATCAGCATCCGTGATTTCGCCAACGCTCGACCCATCAACATAGACGAAGCCAACATCGAGTTGACCAACGATCGCTGCGTGACCATCTTTGAGATCGATCACCGTGCCATCTTCGGCGATGATCGTGTTCTCGGCAGGAACACCCGACTGGATCGCCAGATTGGCGTTAGCGACCAAGTGACGGTATTCGCCGTGAACAGGCAGTACGTTCTTGGGGCGCAAAATGTTGTAGCAGTACAGCAGCTCACCTGCCGCCGCGTGGCCAGAAACGTGCACCTTGGCATTCGCCTTATGCACAACGTTGGCCCCCAACTTGGTCAGCCCGTTGATTACGCGGTAAACAGCGTTCTCATTGCCCGGGATAAGGCTCGACGCGAGAATTACCGTGTCACCCTGCCCGACCTCGATCTGGTGCTCCATATTCGCCATGCGCGCAAGAACAGCCATCGGCTCACCTTGGCTACCCGTTGACATGTAGACGAGCTTGTTGTCTGGATAGTTGACAGCCTTTTTGGCATCGAGCAAAACACCGTCTGGCACCTTGAGGAAGCCTAGATCAGCAGCGATACCCATGTTGCGGACCATTGAACGGCCCATCAAAACAACCTTGCGGTCGTTGGCGATTGCCGCATCGAGCACCTGCTGCACGCGGTGCACGTGGCTCGAGAAGCTCGCGACAATTACGCGCCGAGGAGCCTTGGCAATGACCGCCTCAAGAACCGGACCAATGTCACGTTCGTTCGGCGTGAAGCCCGGAACGTCAGCGTTCGTCGAGTCAGAAAGGAAGAGATCAATTCCCGCTTCGCCGAGGCGAGCAAAAGCACGCAGGTCGGTGATGCGATTATCGAGCGGCAACTGGTCCATCTTGAAGTCACCCGTGTGCAGAACAGTGCCTGCAACAGTCGTAATGGCAACGGCAAGGGCATCCGGAATCGAATGGTTGACGGCAACAAACTCGAGATCGAATGGACCGATCTTCTCTTTTTGACCCTCAGTGACATTGAGCGTGTACGGCTTAATGCGGTGTTCTTTGAGCTTCGCTTCAATGAGCGCGAGGGTAAGGGTCGAACCGATCAGGGGGATGTCTTGACGCAAGCGCAAGAGGTAGGGAACAGCGCCAATGTGGTCTTCATGGCCATGCGTGAGCACAATGCCAAGAATGTCGTCGAGACGGTCACGAATCGAACTGAAATCAGGAAGGATCAGGTCGACACCGGGCTGGTGCTCCTCAGGAAAGAGTACACCGCAGTCAACGATGAGGATCTTGCCGTCGATTTCGAAAGTGGTCATGTTTCGACCGATTTCGCCGAGACCGCCAATCGGTGTAACGCGGAGGGTGCCCGACTCAAGTGCGGGTGGATCAAAAACGGAAACTGGCATTCAGTACCTTGCAGTTAGATGTGTAGGGCCGTCAGCCCCTGTGCGAAAAATGTGGGCCATGCCCATGGCAGAGCCTACCCCTCGCGGAAGAACCTAGCGGGTTGCTCCGGCAACTTTGGGGAGCGCTCCCCCGGCAGCCGCATTGCGGTCAGGGCGAAAATTTGTGAGATCGAGACCTGTGATTCCGGTGACCAGCGCCAACTCGTCTTCAATCTGCGCCGCCTCTGACTCTTCAGGTCCGACGAGAGGCAATCGAACTCGTGGGCTAGAAATGCGCCCGAGGCCGTGAAGAATGTACTTGGCAGCGACGGTGCCTGGAACGTGAGTCATTGCCGCCCGAACCAGTGGCTCGAGCGCTTTGTGGGCTGCGGTTGCTGTGGCAAGGTCGCCCGCATTTACCGCATCGACGATCACGCGGTAGGGAGCAGGTGCGATGTTGGCCGTTACTCCGATGAGGCCGGAAGCGCCAATCGCTAGGTGAGGGAGAACATTGGCGTCATCGCCAGAGAAGTACAAGAGGTCAGTCTGGTTGAGCACACGGCTCACCTCACTGAAATCACCCTTCGCATCTTTCACCGCGAGGATGTTGGGATGCTTCGCCGCACGAAGGATTGTTTCGTACATGATCGGCACGCCAGTGCGACCCGGGATGTCATAAAGAATCGCGGGCAGATCGGTAGCATCAGCGAGCATGCGAAAGTGAGTGAGCACGCCAGCTTGGGTCGGCTTGTTGTAGTAGGGCGTGACGAACATCACACCGTCAGCGCCAGCCTTCTCGCTTGCCTTGTAGAGCTCAATCGCGTGCGCGGTCTCGTTCGAACCACCGCCAGTGATGATCTTGGCGCGACCGGAAGAGACAGATTTTGCAACCTCGACAAGCTTGATTTTCTCGGGATCAGTGAGAGTGCTTGTTTCACCGGTAGTACCCGTGACGACGATGCCATCGGCACCGGCGCTGATCACACTATCGATGTGCTTTTCAACATCGCCCCAATTAACTTCACCCTCAGCGGTGAATGGCGTGATGAGCGCGACGAGTACTTGACCAAAAGGATTCACTGTAGACACCCCTCTAGGTTAGCGCTGGTTCGAAGTCTGGGTTTCGTATCGCAAGAAACGGTAATGAAGTCCACTGGATGACGTGTGCCAATCTTCGGCGGGATCGCTCGCTGCCAGCATCCATTGTTCGCTTCGATGCGGGGCAAGGGTGTCCCCGTCAAAGCTCTCGCGGATCTCTGTGATCTCGAGCCTGTGCGCATGGTTAAGGGCATGCGCAAATATTTCTGCGCCCCCAATAACCCACACCGTGTCCCCGGGCTGAACGGATGTCGCAGCCAACATAATGGCTTCGTCAACGCTGTGTGTGACTTCCGCTCCGTCATCGCCCCACTCGGTTTGCCGAGTGACGACGATGTTGCGGCGCCCTGGCAGCGGCCGAAAACGCTGAGGCAGTGACTCCCACGTTTTACGGCCCATGATTACCGGGCTGCCAAGAGTGAGTTCTTTGAAGTGGGCGAGATCCTCAGGCAAGTGCCAAGGCATCGCGCCGTCGCTTCCAATGATTCCGCCATCAGACTGCGCCCAGATCATGCCAACGGTCACGCTCACACTGCGACCGGGGCCTTGATGGCTGGGTGGTGCTGGTAGCCGACGATCTCAAAGTCTTCGAACGCATAGCCGAAGACTTTGTCTGGTTTGGTATGGATTGCCAGGCTAGGCAGAGCATAGGGCTCACGGCTCAACTGCTCGGCAACTTGCTCGATGTGGTTGTCGTAGATGTGGCAATCGCCACCTGTCCACACAAAGTCGCCGACCTCGAGCCCCGTTTGTTCGGCAACCAGGTGCGTGAGCAGCGCATAGCTGGCGATATTGAAGGGAACGCCAAGGAAAAGGTCTGCGCTTCGCTGATAGAGCTGGCAGGACAGTTTGCCGTCGGCGACATAAAACTGGAAGAAGGCATGGCACGGGGCTAGCGCCATTTTCGGGATGTCGGCCGGGTTCCAGGCAGAGACGATGAGCCGACGAGAATCGGGATTGGTCTTGATTTGCTCGATGACCTCAGAGACCTGATCAATCTGTTCTCCAGACGGAGTCGGCCAGGAGCGCCATTGCACGCCGTAGACGGGGCCAAGTTCGCCATCGTCGTCTGCCCACTCATTCCAGATTGTTACCCCGTTGTCGCGAAGCCACGAGACATTGCTTTCCCCGCGCAAGAACCACAACAGTTCATAGGCGATCGACTTGAAGTGAACACGCTTGGTAGTGATGAGAGGGAATCCCTCTGCGAGGTTGAACCGCAATTGACGCCCGAACACACTTCGTGTGCCAGTACCAGTGCGATCACTCTTGTGCACACCGTTGGCGAGCGTGTCGCGCAACAGATCTTCATAGGGGGTAGCGATCGTAGAAGCCATCGAATTGATAGTACTTGGTGCGCGCACCTTCACACGGGTTTCTCATGCGCGTCGTTCAGCCAACGCATAGTGTTGAGCACGACGAAAGGAACGGCAATGCCTGTTACGAGCGAAGCAACAACACTCTGGTTTGGTGACCTGTTTAGTGGAAAAGGTACGACATCGCTAGATTCCTCTGATGCGGCAGAGTTCCCGGTCACCTGGGCAGCACGCTCAGAGGGCCAAGAAGCGACGACCAACCCTGAAGAACTGCTTGGCGCGGCCCATTCGGCCTGTTTTGCGATGGCATTCTCGAACGGGCTCGCCAGTAACGGAACTCCGGCAGAGAGCCTGCAAGTCACCGCCGCTGTCACCTTTGATCCTGCAGAAGGAATCACGGGAAGCCACCTGCTGGTCAGTGCCAAAGTGGCTGATTTGAGCGAAGACGACTTTCAGCGATTGGCTCAAGAAGCAAAAGAAGGATGCCCCGTATCACGCGCGCTGACGGGCGTCCCCATCACTCTTGAAGCAAGCTTGGCCTAGCGGTGACTGAGGAAGCCGTCACACGGGTCCTCGTCGCTGGTGCGTCTGGCTATATCGGCACGGAACTCGTCTCCCAACTGGAGACAGAAGGTTTCGAGGTGATGAGCCTCGTTCGGCGAGAACCCCGCACCGAGTCCGAGTTCTACTGGGATCCACTATCGAGCACCATCGACGATCGCGCCATTGAACGTGCGGATGCTGTCATCAACCTTGCCGGCGCCAGCACTGGACGAATTCCGTGGACGCCCAGCTACAAGCGGGAGATATTGCGTTCCCGCGTCAACGGCACCCGCACCATCGCCGAAGCGATTCGGCGGTCTGCAACTCCCCCTTCCGTTTTCCTTAACGGCTCCGCTGTGGGCATCTTCGGGAGCCGTCCAGGCGAAGTTCTGACTGACGACTCGACGAAGGGAACAGGATTCCTGAGCGACGTTGTTGATGCGTGGGAGAAAGCCGCGCAGCTCACACCTTCGACAACACGCCTCGTAATGTTCCGCACTGGAATCGTTGTTGGTGAGGGCGGAGCGTTTACTCCGCTCAACCTTCTCACTCGTTTCGGTCTGGGGAGCCGGCTCGGAAGCGGTGAACAGTATTGGCCGTGGATTAGCCTTCACGACGAAGCTGCTGCCATCATCCATTTGCTCCGAAGTGAATTCTCCGGCGTCGTTTCGCTCGTTGGGCCAACTCCAGCAACGGCAGACACGGTCACCAAAACCCTCGCACAGGCCATGCACAAACCCCATTGGCTTACTGTTCCCAGCTTCGCATTCCGGATGCTGGGCGATGCAGGCGAAGATCTCATCTTGGTTGATGAAAAGGTTCAGCCGAGCAGGCTCCTCGGCACGGGTTTTACTTTCACGCACGACACGATCGAGCAGGCGATCGAGGAATTCATCGAGTAAGTCTGCTCGACTTTAGACAGCGAGTCGTTTCGCCCGCGGTCACGGTCGTTCCTAGGCAGCCTTCGCCGCAGGACCACGAGAAAGCGAGATTGCGCGTCGCGTTGCCCAGCGCGCGCGACGGCGGTCGCCACTGGCGTCGTAGGCGAGTCCGAGCCGAAGCCAGGCACGCCACGATTCCGGGCTGGCCTCCGCCTCATCGCGGTAACGTCCGAATGCTCGATCGGCGGCTTCGGGATCCGGGCGACCGCTTGGCCGACGTTCCGTGATCTCCTCGGGCAAAGCATCCTCGTCCCTGAGAGTACTGAACAGTCGATCCGCGCGAAAAATGAATACCATTTCTGCCGCAAGCGCCCACAAGCCGATCAGCGGAAGGACAAGAAGCGCCCACCCCATAACCTGGGCGATGAGCTCACCTGTTCCGATGAGAACAAATGAATAGTTGATGACGAATACGAGATAGAGGATCAGCAGACCCACCATCACCAGTGCCGCAATGCGTGTTTTCACTGGGAATCCGCTCGGTCGCCAGGGGTGAGATCGATGAGCTGATCGAGCCCAACCGTTACCCCGCGCGCACGGGAGATCGCCCGCAGCCCAAGCAAAATTCCCGCCTCGTAAGAGTCTTGCGACATTGTGCGGTGGTCGATCGTGAGCACTTCTCCCGGACCACCGAAAATAACCTGCTGGTGTGCCACAACTCCCGCCATTCGCAGGCTGTGCACCGGAATGCCGGCAACCTGTTCGCCCCGCGCAAGTTGATCATGATGAGGTGCTGCCACAGGTCCACGTTTATTGCGGGCATCTGCCATGAGCTCTGCCGTGCGAACAGCCGTGCCGGAAGGCGAATCGACTTTGCCGGCGTGGTGGCTCTCGATGATTTCGATCGAATCGAAATACCTCGCAGCGGAGGCCGCGAATGATGTGGCCAAGGCGGAGCCAAGGGAAAAGTTAGGGATAAAGATGACGCCGACATCGGGCCTGTCGGCAAGCGCTGATTTTACGCTTTGCACGCGATCTTCGCTCCAGCCAGAGGTGCCGACAAGAACACTCTTGCCATGCGACGTCGCAAACTCGACAACCGATGGCGAAATGCTCGGCTCGGTGACGTCAACCACGACGTCTGCCTCAAGCATTTCGCTGAGCTCCGACCGCGAATTAAGGGTGGCGACCAACGAGAAATCAGCTGCTGCGTCGACCACGCCACTGATGAACTTTCCCATGCGACCGGTTGCGCCGACTACCGCTACTTTCGTTGTCATTACTCAAATCTATCAATGCTTAGCGACTTCGCTGACTACCCGCACCTGCAGCCGAGAGTACTGTGGTGCTGTGCCACAGTTTCGACCTCTCTCCGTCTCGGATGCTCTCGCCCACGAACTTCTCACCGAGTACTTTAGCTACCGAGCTGAGACGTTTCCGACCCCATCGGGCTACGTCACTACTTTCCCCAGCGTCGACCAGTTCACGCCGCCGCGCGGAGTTTTCGTCGTCGTCGAGGAAATGGGCAACGCACTCGGCTGTGGCGGCATCCGCCAGCTTGATGCTGGTCGTTTCGAAGTGAAGCACCTGTGGGTGCGCCGCGAAGGTCGCGGCGCCGGGCTCGGACGACAACTCTTAGCGGAACTCGAGCTGCGGGCCCGCAAATGGGGCGCCACAGAGCTAGTACTCGACACCAACGAAAGTCTCGCCGCAGCCGGTGGGCTTTACCGTTCGAGCGGATTCGAATCCGTCGAACCGTACAACGACAACCCCAACGCGACCACCTGGTATCGCAAGAAGATCCAGTAACACACTCGCGCTAGTAGGGCTGCTCTTCGGGAAGTCCCGTGCGCAATTCTGCCGGCAAGTGCCCGAGATCATTGTGGGCCACGAGCACTGGCGGCTTCGCACTTCGCACTCGGATGATCGTAAGCCCACAATTGGCCTGATTGAGCCCCAACCAACGCCACCGGTCACCGCCAAGCACTTCGCGCACAAACCAAGCGATTACGAAATTGTGCGTGATGAGCAGGTCGTGGCGGTCTTCGCGTGCCGGAGTGAGGAATTCGGCAACGGCATCAGCCATTTGCGCTTCGCCAGCGTCAATCTCTTCCGGTGTTACTGAGCCAAAGAAGTGGTCGAAGGCTGACGGCATATCGACGGTTGGGCCGCTGGGGATGCAGTCCATGAGCAGCGTTGTTGGCTGTGACTCGAGTGCCGGCATCCGCTCAGTCATTATTGCGGCCGTTTCTGCAGCGCGCTGCAGCGGCGAGTGAAACGCGCGGGTAAAGGGAACACCACTCAGGCGCTCAGAGATTGCCATCGCTTGACGTGTCCCCTTGCCCGAGAGCGGGCCGTCAGGAAGTCCATGTTCTGCGTCTTGCTGCTCGCCGTGACGCACGAGGTAGAGGTAGTGAGCCATCACCATTCCTTTGTTGATCTAGCTTCGGGCAGCGCTGCCCAGAGTAAGCCCGGTGAACATCTCTTGAGTGACCGCACCGACTGCCGCAATCGACAGGGGGCGCGATGAGAGCTCGCGAGCAAGCTCTTGAATTCCGTCGGCTGTGACTGCCGAGATCCGAGCAATCGATGTGTCGAGGTCGATAAACTCGCCAAGCGTTAGTTCGCTGCGCCCGAGTCGCGACATGCGCGAATCTGAGTCTTCGAGCGCAAGTGCTGAGGCGCCTCGGAGTTGACCAACCGCGCGACTTATTTCCTCGTCAGTCACATGGGCATCGCCGAGCTTGCTGAATTCTTCGAGCATCAATTCGGCGACCTGTGCGGACTTTGCTGGCGAACATCCGGCATAAATTCCAAAGATTCCGGCGTCGGAGTAGCTGGGCGCGAACGAATACACCGAGTAGGCCAGACCACGCTTCTCGCGTACCTCTTGAAAGAGCCGCGAGGACATTCCGCTGCCAAGAATCGAGTTGAGCACGGTGAGGGTTGCGCGTCGTTCATCGGTCGCCGAAAGTCCTTCAACGCCAGCAATGATATTTGCTTGCTCGATCGGGCGATGCGTTATCTGAAGGCGCTGAGCTGCAGTCGTCGCTGATGCTGCTGTGGCTGCACTGTCTCTGCGTGCTACCGGTGTTGCCTCATAAGAGAGATCCCAGCCGGCGCCAACCAAGCAGGCGGAGACTGCGGCGAGGAGCATGTCGTGGTCAACGGCACCTGCCACAGTGATTACCAGATCTTGGGGGCGGTAATTGCCGCGGTAATGCTTCATTACCGATTCACGCGAGATCGCGTTGATTGTTTCTGCGCTACCGCCAATGGGCCGACCAAGCGGATGATCGCCAAAGACCGCTTCGAAGAAGCGCTCGCTAGCGACATCAGTGGGATCGTCGTCTGCCATGGCGAGTTCTTCTAAGATCACGCCGCGCTCGTTGGCGAACTCGGTTGGATCAATGAGGCTCGACGTGAGCATGTCACCAATCACTTCAATCGCCATGGGCAAGTCAATATCTTGCACCTTGGCGTAATAGCAGGTGTATTCCTTGGCGGTCATTGCGTTGTGTTCGCCGCCGACAGCGTCAAAGCTCACCGCGATGTCGAGAGCTGTGCGCGATGGGGTGCCTTTGAAAAGCAAGTGCTCTAGGAAGTGAGTTGCACCGAAGGTTCCCGGGAGTTCGTCTCGGGAGCCCGCCGCTACCCAGTAGCCGACGGTGGCGCTTCGCGCACCAGGAACTTGTTCGCTGAGGATGCGCACACCACTCGGCAAAACGGTTCTGCGAACGAGACTGTCGCCGGTTGCAGTGAACGACAGTTCGGGAAGGTCAAGAGGAAGAATCACAGCGTCGCTCATCGGTATGAGCCTACGTCATTTGTATTGAGCGCACGATTGCGTCGAGAATTCTCAGGAAAAAGACCCCCCAAATTGGGGTGGCCAAATGAGGACAGACAGACTTGTCTGTATGTCCTCCTGTGGTACAGTTCTTTTACGCACCCGAAGCCGACAACCCACCGCTCAAGCCCGAATCGCGCGGTGACCATAACCACACAACCCGGACCCGAACCGGGTTGTGTATTACAACCGCATCGCTCGACCCGAATCGAGTAATGCACTTAGTGGGGAAAAATTCCTGATCCGGATTTCCCCCGGAAGGAGTGCGCTGTGATGGTATTTGAGACACCAGAGACCGCACAGCGCGCTCCGGCCAAAGGCCGCATTCTTGAAACGGCCAACGAACTTTTCTACCAAGATGGCATCCTGAACGTCGGAGTAGACCGCATCATCGCTCAGTCGAGCGTGACGAAAGCGACGTTCTACAAGCACTACCGCTCAAAAGACAACTTGATTCTCGAATACGTCAAGAGCCGCAGAGCGAGCACTGAGGCGCACGTACAGTCCGTCATAGATAGTGCAGCATCACCGCAGGACGCGGTTCTGGGATTGCTTGAAGGCATCGCTGGGGAGCTCACAAAAGCCGATTTTCGCGGATGCCCATTCCTCAACGTCGTTGCAGAGTTTTCCGACCCCACACATCCGGTGCGTAAGCTCATCGCCGAGCATCGCGATTGGTACAACGAGGCTCTCTATGAGCTCATGCGCGACGCAGGCCACCTCTTCCCCGGTGACGCAGCTGACGAGCTCATGCTCGCTAAAGATGGCGCCCTCGCCGGCGGCTATGCCGGAGACACTATCGCCGCCGGAGCAGCAATGGCGCGTGTAGTCAAACGCGTGCTCGCTGACTCCGTCCGGGTTTAGTCCAACCGTGTACTAAGACTCACAGGTCAACCGGCAACGCCAACCTGAGCTCGTCACCGCGGTGCCGATACAGTGCCGCCGTTTCGGACTCTAGTACGCGGACGCTCGATCCAAGTCAGCCGACTGATGCCGCGTCAACTGCACGCGGGCAGCCGCGAGTAGTTCAGGCACCTGCGCCGCGTTGCTCGCACTCACGACGGGCGCCACGACTCCTGGCTTATTGAGAAGCCATGCCAAAGCAATCGTTGCCGCACTCGCATCGTGTTCATCTGCAACCTCATCCAAGGCGTTCAACACCTTGAAGCCTCGACGTCGGAGATATTGCGCGGCGTCATGCCCGCGGGAGTTGAGGGCTAGATCGCCCCGTTGACGGTACTTTCCACTGAGGAACCCACTGGCAAGAGCAAATCGCGGCATTACCCCCAAACCCTGAATGGCAGCGACATGAGCGAGACCAGTCTCATACTCTTCACGGTGCAGGAGATTGTAGTGCGACTGCACAGCGATCATGGGCGCTACGCCCATCTGACCGCAGGCAATGCGCGCCTGAATAAGGCGATTGCCGGTGTGGTCTGAGCCTCCGAAGTAACGCACTTTGCCTTCACCGATGAGTTCATCTACCGCGAGCAGAGTTTCGTCAAAATCGACGCTCTCGTCATCAACGTGCAGGTACAGGAGGTCGATGTGCGAAGTTCCTAGGCGCGCAAGCGACGCAGCGACAGCACGCTTGATCGAACCTGCTTGCATGCCAGGGTTGTCGCGACTCTTCCCTACCTTGGTGGCCAAAACGACGTCATCGCGGTTGTGACGAACGCGCATCCACTTGCCAACCATGAGCTCGCTGCGGCCGGAAGCGTAAGAGTCAGCGGTATCAATGAAGTTGCCGCCGCCGTCAGCGAAAGTATCGAGAATCGCCGTCGTCGCCGAGTCGTCGGCAGTCCAGCCGAAGACGTTGCCGCTGAGGGCAAGAGGATAGACACGAAGGTCAGAGGAACCAATTACGCGCGTGATGAAGTGAGGTTGCGAACTTAGCTCCGCACTCGGAGCACCCGGCAGTGATCGAGTCGGGTGTACCTGCGTCATAGTGGCCTCCCACAAGGCTTTTGGCAAGGATAAGACGAGCCAACGCGCAATACGCGCCGCACACCGCGATCGTTACTAGTCCGTGTCAAAAACAGCGACATCGGGGCTCTCAGAGCGCAATTGGTGCCGCTTCAGTCGCAACCTCGCGATAATGGCACGAGCACCGAGTTAGCCAACGAGAGGATCCCCATCGTGAATGACCCGAACTGGAAGCTTCGCGTCGTACCGACGTTTGAGCTTGAGAGCCCAGACTTTGAAGCTGAAGGAATGCTGCCCCAGTGGGCTCGCTCCGGCATCGCGAACGCGGGCGGCGAAGACCGCTCCCCCACCCTTCATTGGCACGGTTTTCCCTCCGGCACCAAAAGTTTTGCCCTCACGGTGTTCGATCCTGACGCCCCGACCGGCAGCGGATGGTGGCACTGGGCCGTCTACAACATCCCCGCCTCGGTAGAGTCTCTGCCTCAGGATGCCGGTAATCCGGATGCTCAGCTCATGCCACACGGCTCCGTCACTCTTCCGAACGAACTGCGACTCACGTCGTTTCAAGGAGCAGCACCGCCCGCCGGTCATGGCGCCCACCGCTATGTTTTCACCGTGAGCGCCCTCAACGTCGAGCTCCTCGACGTTGCCGAAGGAAGTACTCCCGCCATGTTGGGTTTCGTACTGCGTGATCACATTGTTGCCCGCGCTCAGCTGATTGGCTACTCCAGCACCGACAATGACGTATAAACGCTCGCGGGCTCATCTGAGCGATCACACGAGCACGCCAAGTAACCCGCTTCGGGAATGCGGGCAAATAAAGAACGCAGAAATCGGGGCTTAGCTACTCTGACGGAAGTAATGCGGTACGCGTTCGTAGCCTCGGCTGCGCATTTTTGCGACAACCACGCTGACGACCACGACAAGCACGACGATGCCGAGAGCCACCCACAAATACCAAGCGCCATCTAGCCACACGAGCATGTCGCTCATGAAGGCATCAAGAGGTGTAGTGATTCGGGTCACAGAACCACCGTACCGCCCCAGAGCCCCTATATCCCCTCCCTGTGCAAGGGGAGACAAGGGTGACTACCCCTGAAAGAGGTCTTACTTCTCTCGAGCTAGACGCGTTAACCGAGTAGTGCCCACCCTCGAAAGGATGGGCACTACATCGTTACTTCAGTTTTACTGAGCTGGCTCTAGCTTTCGTCAGCGGGAACCGCTGCTTCTGCGTCAGACTCGTCGGTAACCGGAGCAAGCGAGAGCTTTCCACGGTCATCGATCTTGGTGATTTCAACCTGAATCTTCTGGCCGACTCCGAGAACGTCTTCGACGTTCTCGACACGCTTACCACCGGCAAGCTTGCGAACCTCAGAGATGTGCAGCAATCCGTCTTTACCCGGAGTGAGAGATACGAAGGCACCGAAGGTAGCGATCTTGACGACCGTACCCAAGAAGCGTTCGCCAACCTCAGGGTTGAGGGGGTTCGCGATGGCGTTAACCGCCGCGCGTGCAGCCTCGGCAGAAGGACCATCGACAGCACCGATGTAGACGGTTCCGTCATCCTCAATCGAGATGTCGGCTCCGGTGTCATCCTGGATCTGGTTGATGTTCTTGCCCTTGGGCCCAATGAGCTCACCGATCTTGTCAATCGGAATCTGAACCGAGATCACGCGAGGAGCCGTTGGAGCCATCTCGTCAGGAGCATCGATTGCAGCGTTGAGCACCGAAAGAATCGCAGTACGCGCTTCCTTGGCCTGCTTGAGTGCACCGTCGAGAACCGACGAAGGCAAACCAGCGAGCTTGGTGTCGAGCTGAATGGCGGTAACGAATTCGCTCGTACCAGCAACCTTGAAGTCCATGTCGCCGAGAGCATCTTCAGCACCAAGGATGTCGGTGAGAGCCGCGTAGCGCGTGACGCCATCAACTTCATCCGAGATCAGGCCCATGGCGATACCCGCAACGGGTGCGCGCAGTGGCACACCAGCGTTGAGCAGTGACAGGGTCGAAGCACAAACGGAACCCATCGACGTCGAACCGTTGGAACCGAGAGCCTCGGAAACCTGGCGGATGGCGTAGGGGAATTCCTCACGGGGAGGAAGCACTGGTGCGATCGCACGCTCTGCGAGGAAACCGTGACCGATTTCGCGACGCTTCGGGCTACCAACGCGACCGGTTTCACCAGTCGAGTACGGCGGGAAGTTGTAGTGGTGCATGTAGCGCTTCTTGGTCACTGGTGCCAGTGAGTCAATCTGCTGCTCCATCTTGAGCATGTTCAGCGTGGTGACACCCAGGATCTGAGTCTCGCCGCGCTGGAAGATTGCCGAACCGTGAACGCGAGGAATGACCTCGACCTCAGCATCGAGCGCACGAATGTCGCTCAAGCCACGGCCGTCGATGCGGATTCCCTCGGTGAGTACGCGCTGGCGCATAACCTTCTTGCTGACGGCCTTGTACGCGCCGCCAACCATGCCAAGAACGTCTGAGCTGAGTTCTTCAGCGTCGACCTTCGACTGAACTTCAGCCTTGACGCGAGCCTTAAGCTCATCGTCAGCGGTCTGGCGCTGAATCTTGTCAGCGATCTTGTAGACATCGCGAAGCTCTGCTTCAGCAATTTCGCTAACCGCGTTGTACGCCTGGTCGGAGTACGGCGGGAAGAGCTGGAACTCGGCAACAGGCTTTGCAGCCTTGTTAGCAACCTCGAGCTGAGCCTTAACAAGTTGCTTAAGAAACGGCTTCGATGCTTCGAGGCCCTGAGCAACTACTGCCTCGTCTGGCTTCGTTGCGCCGGCCTTGATGAGCTCCCAGCTGTTCTCAGTAGCTTCAGCTTCCACCATCATGATGGCGATGTCTTCTTCGCCCTGGTCGTTGGTGACCATACGGCCGGCAACAGTGAGGTCGAAGACAGCGTCAGCGAGCTGGCTGTGCTTCGGGAAGGCAACCCACTGGTCGTTGATCAGAGCCAGGCGGATGCCGGCAATGGGACCGTAGAACGGAAGACCCGAGATCTGGGTGCTGAGCGATGCAGCGTTGATTGAGAGAGCGTCGTAGAACTCGTCCGGAGCGATGCTCAGAACGGTAATGACGATCTGAACTTCGTTGCGGAGTCCCTCAACGAACGTCGGACGCATCGGACGGTCAATGAGACGGCAAACGAGGATCGCTTCCGTCGATGGGCGGCCTTCGCGGCGGAAGAAGCTGCCGGGGATCTTGCCCGCTGCGTAGGAGCGCTCTTCAACATCCACAGTGAGTGGGAAGAAGTCGAAGCCTTCACGCGGGTGCTTGCCAGCGCTGGTTGCGCTCAAGATCATTGTTTCTTCGTCGAGGTACGCAGCGACGGCACCCTGTGCCTGCTGAGCGAGTCGACCGGTTTCGAAGCGCACGGTGCGCTTGCCGAATTTACCGTTATCGAGAACGGCTTCGGCGAATGTGATTTCTGGACCCTCCATGCGGGGGTTTCTCCTTTGTTTTACGTCGCGCACCCGTATGGTGTGCGACTCGTCAAGGAGCAGGAGCGGGCAGAAGGACGCTTGGTTCACGCGCATGCCTAGAGTGGCGGCGCGTGTCTGGCCAACAGTAGAAAGCCTCCGAACAACTCGGAAAATTACCACCGGTGACCAGCTTCTTGCCAGCCTGCTCCGTACGTTGGCCTACAACTACGTGGACAACTCCCCTAATCGTATCATTAGGCACCTTCTGACTCCGGAAATCAGCGCTATCGACACGCAAAGTCGCCTCGTCGTTTACGCTTGGGTTTATGGAACCCACAGAAGAAACACCCTCTGCGAGCGAAGAGAACAAGCGCAGGTTCCGCGAGGCGCTTGATCGCAAGCAGGGCAAGGAAACAGCCCGTCCCGGTCACCTGGATGCTGAATCGGCAATCCACGGCACGCAAGACCGCGCAGATCACAAGCGCGACTTCCGCCGCAAGACTGGATAAACGTCGCAACAACCGCTGCCGCCCGGCGACACCGCGTGGATTTACCACTTACGGAGTTGCCGAGCAGCGCGGCTGGAGGAACCACACACCGTGCTACCGCACGGCTTTCTCATTCACGGGCCGGCTACTGAGCGCCGAAGCTTCCCACCGGACTGAAGCCCTCAGGGAGGGCAAACGGGTCAACTACCCGATCCGAACGATCAGATACTGCCGCGAGCGCCGCCAATTCCCCTGCCGCACGGGCTATTCGTGCTGGGAGCGTGCTCGATGCGCTGTCTCCCCCACTGCCCCAATCTGCCGATGCCGCATATACCCCGGTCGGCACCGACACTGCGTGGAGATAGGTGAATAGCGGTCGCATCGCGTAGTCGATCGCAAGGGAGTGTCGATCGGTCCCGCCGGTTGCGCCGAGCAGCACAGGCAGGTCCGTGAGCGATTGCGGATCGAGTACGTCGATGAATGACTTGAACAGCCCGCTGTAACTCGTGGTGAAAATGGGCGTGACGGCGATGAGTCCATCCGCGCCCGTCACCGCGGCGATGGCGTCGTCGAGCTTGGTGCTCGGGAAGCCCGTGAGCAGGTTGTTCGTCACGTCGTGCGCGAGGTCGCGCAATTCGATGACAGTCACTTCTGCTTCGATGCCGCGTTCACGCAGGTCGTTGACGGTTGCCTCGGTGAGACGATCAGCGAGGAGCCTCGTGGATGATGGCTGGCTGAGGCCAGCGGTGATGACGGCAATTTTCTTGACGTCGGACATTATGTGCTTCTTTCTGAAGGTTGTGCTGAGCCGCGAGGGGGAAACGAGGAGATCTAGACGGTCACCGGCGCGTCAGCTGCGGCCGCAAGAGCGGCATCACGCTGGGCGACGAGCGAGGCATGGGTTGGAGCATCCGGAACTTCGGCTGGCCGATTGGTGGCGAATTCCTTGCGGAGCACGGGCACCACTTCTTCACCGAGGATGTCGAGCTGCTCAAGAACGGTCTTGAGCGGCAGGCCGGCGTGATCCATGAGGAAGAGCTGGCGTTGGTAGTCACCGAAGTGTTCGCGCATTCCGGCGTACTTGTCGATGACCTCTTGAGGGCTGCCAACGGCGAGCGGTGTCTGGTCGGTGAAGTCCTCCATCGACGGCCCGTGACCATACACGGGAGCGTTGTCGAAGTATGGGCGGAATTCTGCCTTGGCCGACTGAGAGTTGCTGCGCATGAAGGCCTGACCGCCCAGCCCGACGATGGCCTGTGCTGCCGTGCCGTGGCCGTAGTGCTCAAAGCGCTGACGGTAGTAGCTCACGAGACGCATGTAGTGCTCTTTCGGCCAGAAGATGTTGTTCGCAAAGAAGCCATCTCCGTAGTACGCGGCTTGCTCGGCAATCTCTGGGCTGCGGATGGAGCCGTGCCAGACAAAGGGAGGCACGCCATCCAAGGGTCGCGGAGTGGACTGGAAGCCCTGCAACGGTGTGCGGTACTTACCCTCCCAGTTGACGAACTCTTCACGCCACAGCTTGTGCAGCAGAGAATAGTTTTCAATGGCGAGCGGGATGCCCTCCCGAATGTCCTTGCCGAACCACGGGTAGACCGGGCCGGTGTTGCCTCGACCCATCATGAGGTCGGCGCGACCATCGGAGAGATGCTGAAGCATCGCGTAGTCCTCGGCGATTTTCACCGGGTCGTTTGTCGTGATGAGCGTCGTGCTCGTCGAGAGGATGAGCTTCTCGGTCTGAGCTGCGATGTACGCGAGCGTCGTGGTGGGGCTTGAGGAGAAGAACGGTGGGTTGTGGTGCTCCCCCAGGGCGAAGACATCGAGCCCGACTTCTTCCGCTTTCTTCGCGATCGTGACGATAGCCTTGATGCGCTCGCCCTCGGTGGGCGTTGTGCCGTTGGTGGGGTCAGTCGTGACGTCGCTAACGGTGAAAATTCCGAACTGCATGGTGTGCTCCGGTCTCCCAAAATCTGTCTGGATGAATCAGTTATCCGGTTCAACCACCCTGTTTCCTGATAATTCCAGCACCGTACCGCCAGATGGCGGTTAACGGACTCTGAACGTGGATCGGGTGGCGGTACTGCCTGTACCGCATGAGACTCTAGCGTGGGGGCAGGCAGTCACACTGGCGTGACGCAGACCACTGGAGTTCTCATGACTACGAAGAATGTTCACCCGGCTCCCCCGTTCGATACTGAACTAGCCGCAGTTCTGGCTATCGTGAACGAGCAGCTACCGCCAACGCTCACTCCCGACATGATCGAGCCTCTGCGAACCGGGCTGGTTGCGCCCGTCGCCGATTTGCTTGACGGGCGAGCCATCACTCATCGCGAAGAGACATTCGCTGGTCCCGGTGGGGACCTGCTGGTCTCCATCTTCCATCGCAACGATCACAGCGTGGCGGGGCCCGGCATTGTGCATACTCACGGCGGCGGAATGATCATCGGCGACCGCTTCAGCGGCATGGAAACGATGCTCGCCTGGGTTGAAGAATTGGATGCCGTTGTGGTGTCGGTCGAGTACCGGTTGGCTCCCGAGCATCCTGACCCTGCTCCGGTCGAAGACTGCTACGCGACTCTCGTGTGGACGGCAGAGAACGCAGCACGGCTCGGCATCGATGCGACAAAGCTCGTCATTGCTGGCGGTAGCGCTGGAGGAGGCCTTGCTGCGGGCACGACGCTCTTGGCGCGCGACCGCAATGGACCCGCTCTTGCCGCTCAAATGCTGATCTACCCGATGCTCGATGACCGCAACGAGACAGTGTCGAGCTATCAGATCGACGGCACGGGAGTCTGGGATCGCGGCAGCAATGACACCGGCTGGGATGCCCTGCTCGGCGACCGTCGTAAGACCGACGAAGTGTCTATTTACGCGGCACCCGCGCGCGCGACGGACCTCAGCAACTTGCCGCCCGCCTTTATTGACGTGGGCACCTCGGAAGTATTCCGCGACGAAGACGTCGCCTACGCCTCAACCATTTGGGCGTCGGGCGGCCACTGCGAACTGCACGTCTGGCCCGGCGGCTTCCACGGCTACGATGCCATGGCTCCTTTCGCCGCGCTCTCCATCGCCACTCAAGACGCTCGACTCAACTGGTTGCGCCGCACGCTCGGTCTGTAGCGAGCCTGCAGGCTTCAGCGCCACCGGTGCGCCTGCGGTTCGAGCCCTATGCGCGACTGTTCGTTCTGGGCGGGCCGCAATAGAGTAGGGCTCGAACCACAGAGGGCGGAACGAGAATGCAAGAACTAGCCGGACGCTTGAAAGCGCTCGATCCCGAAGCCAGCGAAACCCTGCGGGTGATCTCGTATTTCGACGCGCTCACCGCGGGCCACGCCAGTGCCGAAGTGCTCTTGCGCGGTGCAAGCATGCTCGCTGGATGCCCGGCAGGCCTCACTTCGCCGGCGCTGAACCTTCGAGTTGACGAGCGCGGGCGCCGCAGTTCTGATCCCGGCTCTGCAGACTCATGGCCAGCCCTGCCCGTTGCTGACGGTGCGACCGTCTGGATAGAACGCAAGGGGGCGGCCCACGCGAACGACGACATGATCCTCGAAAGAGTCGCGCTCGCAATCAGAATTCTTATCGAGCGAACCGGCGCAGCTGAATCCCTACATAACCCAGTCGAAGTAATTCTCGATGCAACGGAGACTCCCGAACACCGTCAGAGTGCGGCCCACTCCCTGCACCTTATTTCGACCACGCGCTACCGTGTGATAGCTCAGCCGGCGACCGCTACGACTGCCGCCGCGGGCCCATCCGCCGTCATCGCAACGGTGGCAGGCACTGTGCGCGCCGAAATTAGACTCAGCACGGATGCCGTGCAAGCTCCGCGCGCCGGAATCGGCATCGCTGCCGCGCCCGCTGATCTGGTGCGCTCGTGGATTTCGGCGCTCACCGCCCTTCGGTTGACCTCCGATAGTGAACCGGTGCTGCACGCTGACGATCTCGGCTCCCTGTTGTTGCTCGCGGAGATCAGTCCCGCCGGAGCGCCCGAGAATTGCGACCTCCAGTCGCTCGGTGTCGTGATTCGCGAGACCCCACGCATCCTGCCGATGCTCGACACCCTCGCAGCGAGTGAAAGCCTGCGCGCTGCGGCCAGTACGCTCGGTTTTCACCACTCGACTGTGCAATCCCGCGCAGAGGAACTGAGCGGAAAGTTGGGCTTCGATGTGCGCACAGCACGGGGACGCACACGGCTCTCAGTCGCTCTAGCTCTGTATCGTTTGGAGACTACGCGCTTCGACTAGTAATTGTGCTGTCGCTGGCGTTGGCCGCCTCTAGGCTTCGGCGGAGAGTTGCCCACGAACGATCGAGTCACCGGAATGCGATGGATCTCCGTCAAACTGTTCCTCGGAGATATCGACTAGCGCATAGCGATCAACGTCCAGACCAGCGGGCACCGTGAAGTGGCCAGTGGTTCCTTCGACAATTCCGAGGCTCACGAGAGCCGTTGCATCCGTAGTGATTAGCCAGACTTCGCGGTAGCCACCATCGGCCGCCGGCGCAGCAAAGTTCACGTCGATTACCCGCGTGCCATCGGGCAGCCGCTCGAGTGTGGCCTCCCCCGATGCTTCAGCCCAATTCGGGAAAGCGTCGAGCGTTGCGCTTGCCAGAATTGTCGGTTGCTCGGCCGGCCGAAACGCTAGCCAAATCGCCGAACCTGCTGCGGCGACGAGAGCAAGAGATGCCGCGGCGGCGAGAGCACCGATCCAGGGGCGCCGGCGCTTCTCAAGCGAATGAATGATGGCGCCTGCCGCATTATTCTCGTCGCGCGCGGGCACACTAACTCCGGTCGGTTCGCCAGCTTCGGCAGGAACACTGATTTCGGGACTGAGCGACAACTCATCGCTGATGCGCTCCCAGACCCGTGACGGCGGATCGAGTAATTCTCCAGCGTCGAACGTGGAGCGGCCAATCATTGCCGCACGCGAGAGCACCTCGATTTCGCGGCGGCACTGATCACACTCGCTCACGTGAACACTGTCTTCAGGGAGGGCAACCTGTTCGCCGAGGGCAAGCAGAGCGAGCACTTCAGGATCAACGTGTCGCATAGGTCGCCTCCAATCGTGTTCTCATCCGTTGCAGACTGCGCCGGATATGGCTTTTGACCGTTCCTAAAGGTAGTTCGAGACGGTCGGCTATTTGGTTGTGAGTGAGATCGTCGAAGAATGCTAAGCGCATGATCGCTTGAGCATCCGAATCAAGTCGAGAGATTTCATCGGCCACCAAAAGAGTGTCAGCCAGATCGAAGTCTTCCACAATCGGCTCCGCCCGTGATGTCGTTGCCGTGAGCTGTTCGTGAAGTCGCCGCACTCGCGCTCTCGCTTCATGGGTGTCAGCAATTTTGTTCTTTGTGATGCCAACTAACCAGGCGGAGAGGCTCGATCGCTCTGGCTTGTAGCTTGCCCGCCCGGTCCATGCAGACACAAAAACTTTCTGGGTGACGTCTTCGGCATCACCTCGGTCGCCGAGAGAACGAACTGCCAGAGTAAACACTAGAGAAGACCAGCGGCGGTAAACGTCAGCGAGCGCAGACTCGTCGCCCGCAATGAAGGCCTGAGTCATGCGGGCTTCCTCGGCGACTTCTTCGTCGGTCATGGCTCTCCGGTTGGTGGTAGTCACAGCGGATTGGCGATCGCTACAACGTTGTCTGAATATCTCCGCACATTCTGGTCGAACTGTCCACCACAAGTGAGAAGAACAATTCGCGGAGCGCCCTCCCGGTCAAACACTTGGTCAAGCGGAACTTGCTCCTTCTGGATGCTTTGTACAGACTCGAGACGGTATCGATGGTCGACTCCGTCATCTGTCGTCACTATGATTTCTGCGTCAGCTGGCATCGTCGACAGGTAGGCAAAGGGGCCAAGGCCCTGAATAAAATCGTCGACGTGAGCGGTGATTACGGTGGATCCCCGTTCGCTACTCGGCGATGAGCCGAACCGATACCAGCCGGCCACGGTGATATTTTCCGGAATCTGCATGAAGCCGTCTGCTTCGATGCCGACCGGAGCGATGGCGATGTCTACTGAGACGGAAGGGATCTGGATCCGAACCGGGATTGCCACTGGCTCAATCGGCGCGATCTCGCTCGACTGACGCGGAACGTCGACCACTGCAGTAGGGCGCGGAGCCGGTGCAGGATCTGGTGCAATAGATTGCGCCGGCACTGCGGTGCAACCAGCAAGAAGAAGCGCCAAGGCCGCGAGGGCTAGGGTTCTCGCGGCCATGACGTTCTCCTTGCTGGGGTTGGTGAGTGCTGGTTGGTGACTGCTGGTGGGTGAATTACTTCGTCGCTCGAGCTGCAGAGACTCGTGTTGCGGCGAATCCGGCGAGGGCGATGAGCGCCGCAAGAGCACCCAGTCCTCCGAGGAGAAGCCCGTTGTTGTTGCTACCGGCGAGGCCAGCGGTACCGGCATCCACTCCACCCGGAGTTGAGTGAAGGCCCTCAATGGTCTGCACTGCGATGGTGAGGTTGTCGTCGGCGGCGCTGCCCCAGGCGTACACAATGGTGTTGACACCTTCGGCAATCGTGACGTCAGCCGGGCCAATAACCGGATCCGTGGTTCCGGTAAGGGCAACGGCAGCGGAGATAGTTCCCACCGCGAGGTTTGCCTTTACTTCATCGGGGTTACTGAGGTTGGTGAACGCTGCAGCACCATTGGCGAGTACGTCTACAGCGGGGGCTGCGGCCGTGTGACGGACGGTGAGCTTGCCCTCTCCCGCCGGAATTGTGCTCAGGTCGTTGGTGAACAGGGTCGCTGTTGGATCACCGGCAGCATCCAAGTGAGCAACTGCCGTGTAGCTCATGTTGGCTTCCAACGTGAGATCGATCGGGCCAATTGCCGGCGATGAGTCATCAGCGGCATCGGCGGCTGTGATCGCCACCGTATAGGTTCCGGCGGGAAGGTCGAGGGGGCCGGCGAGGTCACCAGGCTCGAAGTCGTCAAGGGTGAGTTCACCATTGACATACACGTCGACGACTAGGTCAGGCACAGCGTGAAGCACGTACAGGTCTGCGCTGGAGTCTGAGATTGCGTTTGCGGGGATAGCGACGCCCACTGCGGCGATCGCGCCGACAGCTACGCCGGCAATGATTCTGTTTCGCACGGTTCTTGTCCTCTCATGTGTAGGCGTAATTCGCCTGACATGGAGTACTTCTGACTGAGACCCTGTTTTGGATGCAGCAATCTCAAAAAACTTCGAAAAGTTTTTCGATGGTGCACCGGGCGTTCGGATTATGGGGTGGATTCGGCTCGACTCTCGCGCCGTCGCCACCCCAACCACGCCATAACAATGGCTCCGACTACGAGCGCCCAAAATGCGGAGCCGATGCCGATCACGGTGATCCCCGAACTCGCAACCAAGAACGTGGCAATCGCAGCGATGCGATGGTGCGGTGCATCAAGCGCTGTTCGTACCGACGTGATCAATGCGCCAATCACAGCGAGCCCGGCGATAGCAACGACGACGATCGGCGGCGCAATAGCGACTAGGGCTGTCGCGAAGCCGGCACCGAGACCGATCACAACATAGGTGGCGCCCGCTGATACCGAGGCAATCCAGCGCTTTCGACTGTCATCGTGCGCTTCCTCGCTCGCGGTGAGCGCCGCCGTGATTGCCGCAAGATTGAGTGCGTGGCCACCAAAAACGGCTCCAACCGCAGACGCCGCGCCGGTAACCGTGAGCGCAGGACCCGCTGGCACTTCGTAGCCATAAGTGCGCATGACCGTGAAGCCAGGCACGTTTTGACCAGCCATCGTCACGATGAACAGGGGGATGCCAAGACTGACAATCAGAATGGGGTCGAAGATCGGTGCCACAAAGCTGAGTTGCGGCACGAAGGTCGACGCCTCGATTCCGTCGCCATTCGATGTGAGCGTAATCGCGACGACGGCGGCCACCAACGCGCCCGGAACGGCCCAGCGCGGCGCGACCTTCAGCAGAATGAGCCACACGATCACCATGGGGAGCCCCAGCCACGGGTATTCCACCGATGCCGTGATCGGCGCAAGACAAATGGGAAACAGGATCCCCGCCAGCATCGCACTAGCAATCGGCTGCGGAATGCGAGTGATGAGCCGGCCGAGTGCTGGCACCAGTCCACACACCATGATCAACGCCGCACACACGATGAACGCTCCGACGGCCGCGCGAAACTCAACATCTCCCTGAGCAGCAACAATGAGCAGTGCGGCACCCGGAGTTGACCACGCAACGGTGATCGGCATCCGGTATCGCCACGCGAGCCCAATCGTGACGAGTCCCATAAGAACGGTAAGCGCTAGGAGACCGGATGCCGCCTGCGCATCGCTTGCGCCGACAGCGCGTAGGCCCGCGACCACGAGGGTAAATGATGAGGCGAATCCGGCTATGCCCGCAATCACGCCAGTAGTAAGGAGCTGAAAAATGGCGATCGTCGCTCTCTGCTTACGGCCAGTACCGGCTCATCATATCGTCGCGCTCAGATCGCGGAACGAAGGTTAAAGCGCGAGCACAATCTTTCCCCTCGAGTGACCAGTCATGAGCTTCTTGTATGCCTCGGAGACTTCCTCGAAGGGGAACACCGAATCAATGGGAACCTGAACGGTCCCCGCAGCCACAAGAGCGGCAAGCGAGGCAAGGTCATCGGGGCTGGCCCCGGCTGCACCAACAACAGATGTGCCGTAGTCCTCGCTAGCTGCATAGTCAGCGATGGAATTGATGCGGGATGCCGGTGCACCAAGCGCAAGCGCGGCATCCACCGTCTCACGCCCATTGTTATCGAGTGCGGCCGTAATACCTTCTGGACTGATTTCGAGAATGCGCTCAACCATGCCCTCGCCGTAGGTCACCGGCAGGATGCCGAGCGACCTCAAGAATTCATGGTTCGATTCACTGGCCGAGCCAATGACTCGCGCGCCAGTGAGCTTGGCGAGTTGCGCAGCAATCACCCCAACTCCGCCAGCAGCGGCGCTGACGAGAACAGTGTCTGCTGATGTGAGTGAAACACTCTCGACACTTGCCCAGGCGGTGCGGCCAGCAATGTCGAGGCCACCGGCCTGTTCCCAACTGAGAGCGGCCGGCTTGCGAACAAGCTTCTTTGTGGGAACAACAACATAGTCGGCTTGCCCACTGAACCCCTTTCCTCCGAGCACTTCATCGCCGATAGCCCATTCCGAAACGCCGTCGCCAAGTTCATCAACGACACCAGCGAAATCGTTGCCGTTGCCACTGGGGAATGCGACTTTCTGTGGCGTCGAAGTGGCACCGCCACTAAATACTTTGGCGTCAAAAGGATTGACGCCGGCAAACCTGACCCGCACCCGCACTTCGCCAACACCCGCATGGGGTTCAGAAACTTCGGAAATCGTGAGCACTTCTGGCCCACCGAGCTGAGAGAAAGTAACGCGACGCGACATATATCGAGCCTAACGGGTGCGTCGCACTTGCACGCAAGCCCGTCGATGCTGGGAGAATGAACCCAACAATCACGGATCGACCACACATCTGAGGACACCCATGAGCCCGTCTGAAAGCACACCATTCCGCTCTACCTCTGCCGAGGACCTTCTTCCGGGGCTACTGCGAGTTCACCGCGGCCAGCTCGTCGCGGTAGCGGTGATCGGACTCGTCCTCGGTGTCATTGGTCTCCTGTTTCCTGCAGCAACCATGTTGACTGTTGCAATCCTCTTCGGCATCTACCTCATCGCCTCAGGACTATTCCGCATCACGGCAGCATTCGTTGCCAATAACCTCGACTCGCCCATGCGCTGGGTCACTGGCCTACTCGGCTTGTTGGTGGTTATTGCGGGAATCCTGTGTCTCTCTAACCCGTTCCAATCGCTCGGAGCACTCGCGCTCGTCATTGGAATTGGATGGATTCTCGAGGGCATCGTCGACCTAGTCGGTGGCGTTCGTGGCACCATCCACCCTCGCTGGTTCGGCTGGCTCAGCGGGATCGTTTCGATTGCAGCAGGAGTAGCCATGTTCGTATTACCAGCAGCCGGGCTACTTTCGCTCGTCGCAATCGGCGCAATCTTGATGATCGCCGTCAGCATCACCACCCTGCTCACCCTGCCGCGGAAGAACAAGCGGTCAGCTGATACAGCAACCGGGCCAACAGCCTAATTCGGCTCGTCACCGCGGTGACGACGACGGCCAGAGTTAAGAACCACGGCCAGAGTTAACAACAAAGGCCGCCATCGCAATGCGATGACGGCCTTTGGCAAGTGTGACGAATCGACTAGCGACGCAATCCCAGCTTCTCGATCAGCGTGCGGTAACGCGTGATGTCGACGTTCTGCAGGTAACCCAGCAGACGGCGACGCTGACCAACAAGAAGAAGCAGTCCACGACGTGAGTGGTGGTCGTGCTTGTGCATCTTGAGGTGCTCCGTGAGGTCGAGGATGCGACGAGTCATCATCGCGATCTGGACCTCGGGGGATCCCGTGTCACCTGGGTGGGTTGCGTATTCTTCGATGATCGCCTTCTTGATACTTGCTTCAAGTGCCATAAGGTAATCCCCTCTCTAGTCGTTGCGCGGTGCCCATAGCTGAATGCTTGAGCTCTCTTTGTCCGCGGCCGTTAGACGGCAACCTTGAGAGTTTAGCAGAACTGGGAGCTCGGCAGGACGAGCGGCAAAGTTAACCCGTAACTAATTCAGTAATTGACGGACCGACGACGATCAGCATGGTTACCGTTGCCGCGATTGCCGCGGCACCTCCAGCAACAAGCCACAAACGATATCGCTGACGCGCCGCGTCGACTTCAGCCCGAAGTCTTTCGAACCGCGCGGTGAGCCTCACGTTCGCGTTACCTGCTGCCGGTAGAACATGCCATGACTCGAGACGAGCTGCTGTGGCTACAAGGCGGTTCACCTCCCCTACGGAGTGCACCGGAGGTTCGTGGAGAAGCCAGCTCACGAGCTCTCCGAGCTGAAGCACCGGAACGGGCGGGCGCTTATTGCCATAAATGACACCGGAGGCACCCCCAATGGTCACGACGGGACGGACCCCGATGTGATCGGCACCGAGATCAGCCAACTCCTCAGCCAGGCGATCCGCCCCAATCAGGGCATCCCGAACATAGGCAACGCGGCGCCCATTGACCATAATCATCCGACCAGCGGTCACAATCTTCGCTAGCGGATGTTGCCGACTGCACACCAAGAAGACTCCAGAAGGACCGAGCACTATGTGGTCGGTATTGATCCGGTTAGTCACACTGCGGGTCGAATGGGCAACGCACCAGTCTGCGCCCAAGGCTGCAAGGGCGACTGCTGTTTCCAGCTCGCTGAGAGCCGAAGAATAGTGCTGACGTGCCGTCGTCGAGAGGGGATTAACACCAAAAAATCTAGCCGGCGCGCTCTGACGTTCGCGCGCAGCCTGCGCTCGAAGGCAGGCAGACATCGCCGGCCCAAAACCGACTTCGGCCTCTGCAACCGCTGGTGCCCCAGCCACGGTTTCGGCACCCTCGCGCCGCTCAACACCACTCACTCAATTCCCCCACACGCCACAGGCAGAGATTAGCTGGATTCTGTGAATCACCCAACTCGGCGCATGGGGGTAGAACGGCCGTTTAGAGTTAAGAGGTGAATGTGTCCCCACTACTCGACCTGCTGCTTATTGCGCTGCTGCTTGGGTACGTGGCCTATGGCATCTCGATAGGGCTGACCAGAAGCGTTTTCGTCATCGCGGGAATCGTCGCGGGAGTCATTGCCGCTGTACTGCTGGCGCCATCAATATCAACCTCGATTCCGTGGCCACAGCTTCGCGTCGCTCTCACTATTGTGGCCGCGATTGCTCTTATCGCAATTGGGCACGCGATCGGTGCAGCGATAGCTCGCGCACTTCGCGCGGAACTCGAAACCAGCAAACTCAGAGGCATCGACCGAGTCGCGGGGGGCATAGCCAATGGTGTCCTTGCCGCGCTAATCGTTTCGACCGTCAGCTTTAGCGTCGCGCAGCTCGGCTCACCGCTACTCTCCCGCACCATTTCAGGCTCGGCTGTCATCAGCACAATTCAGGACCTGACACCGAATGACGTCGAACTCAGAATCGCGCAATTGCGCACTGTGCTCGCCGATCAGGGCGTACCGTTCTTCACATCGGAGCTCGGAGCCGCTGGCGGGAAAATCCCGACGATCGACACTGACAGCGCAATTCTCGCCACGGCAGCCGAATCCGTTGTTCGGATCACCGGCAACGCCTACGCCTGTGGCCAAGCCCAGACCGGTACAGGATTCGTGGTTTCCGATGAACGAATTGTTACCAACGCTCATGTCGTTGCTGGCACGGAACGCCCCGTGATCGAAGCGCTAAACGGCCAAGTCCTCACCGGAACAATCGTGTATTTCGACCCGAGCGACGACCTCGCTGTAATCGCGGTACCCGGACTCAGCTCCGCTCCCCTCCCACTCGGCCGCACTGTACGCCCCGGAACTAGTGCCGCTATCGAGGGCTATCCCTACGGAGGGCCCATCACCGTCGATGCAGCACTAGTGCAGCACGTCAGCACAACCAGCAGCCCCGACATTTATGGGTCTGGCGGTTCGCCTCGCGAGGTTTACACCCTCGCAGGCCAGGTGAATCCCGGAAACTCCGGTGGCCCACTGCTCTCGCTCAGGGGGGAAGTAATCGGAGCAATCTTTGCTCGAGGTGCCGACCAAGAGAATGTCGGTTACGCACTAACCCTCACCGAGCTTCAACCCGCCGTTGATGACGCACCCGGCCTCTCCGCGACTGTGTCAAGCGGTGCGTGCATTCCGGGCTAGTCGCGCTGCTCGCTATCCGGTGATGACGACGCGGTCGAATCGAACAGCAGAGTCTCGAACGAGCCAGGGTCGCCAGGGCACGCATCGGCGGACGCGTCATCCCACATCGAAAATGCAAACCATGACCAGTCGTCGCCAAGCTTCTTGAAAACATTGCGCGGAATGACAAAGCTCACTACAGCGCCATCGATCTCAGCATCATCGACATCAAGTCGATCGCTCTTCTTGTCATCGAACTCGTACGAAGTGACGCTCTCAATCTCGCGATCATTGATTTCAACAGAGAACTGATAGGCGCGATCAGCGTCGGATCGTTCAACATAAATGCCCAACTGTGCCGAGCCAGCGGGCACAGCGGATGCCAGAGTCACGTCGACGGTGAGATCGCCACGGTCCGTCTGAGTCAGCGAGGCTTCAACAATATCGAGTGCGACTGTCTCCTCGGTGAAATCGACACAGCGCGCCCCGGTCGACTCCTCGGTTGGAGCGACAGCGGCAGAGTCCGGCACTGTGAGGTCAGGCGAAACTGCGGACGGGGAAACGCCCGGCGTTGGCGCTTGAGCACCGCTACCAGGAGTCGTCGCGGCAGCGAGCGTAATAACGATGGTCACAACAACGGCAAACACCAGAAGCGCAACAACCGCCACAATCACCGGCGCAACCGCAACACGTCGCTGCACAGGATCCAACGGAGGTTCAGAAGTCACCCAGTCACGCTAGCAGCCTCCCGAGCCCGACTTCGCAAGCGCAAGAAGCCGGTGACGATCAACAACTGGCCCGAAACATACAGCGCCATGATTACGGCATCCGAATTCCACCACGCACCCGTCGGGGCGAACAGAGCCCAGGCTAAAGAGGTGTCTGAAACCAAGAACAGCACAGCCCCAGTCGCAATCGTGGCGCTTGTGGCAAACGCTGCGGCTGTCGATGCACCAAGCACGATTCCGTAGATGGCTAGTGGAAGTAAGAAGACGCCAAGATCGTCGCGTAGCAAGAGGAGCATGCCCATCCACCACACAACAAGCCCTGTGGTTGACCAAGGGATGTGACGGGTTCGAAGGCTTCGAATAAAGAGAACGAAGTACACAACGTGGGTACACAAGAACGCAGCGAGGCCAATGATGAAGCTCGAGCTGCCCGTATTCGACACGAAAATATCACCGACCCACGCGAACACCAACGCGAGCACCAACGCGCCATCGGGGGCACGGAACTTCAGCCGAAGACTGCCGGCGATTGCGACGACAAGCGCGGGCATGAGGAGAAACTTTGTCGTGTTCGCCGCACCATCTTGCCCACAAGCCAAACCAAGGACATGGATCGCAGAAACCGCTAGGTACGGAACAAACCAGCGCGCGGAAGGCATGGCCCCAGAATACGCTTCGCTCACGTCAATATGAAGAATTTTCGACATCATGGCGGCGCCGGAGCGTAACCCGAGCACGGTGGCGCACGGCAGCAACGCTGAGAGTAATGACGACGCCGATAGTCGCGCCGAGGGAATTGGAAAGAATATCCCGTGGATCAGACACCCTCGATGGAATGAACTGCTGCACCCACTCGATACCCGCGGTCAAACCGACCGCAAGCCCAATCGCAAGCCACCACTGCCGCTTGCCCACGAGCAAAACAAAAAACAAACCAAGCGGAACAAAGAGAGCAATGTTCGCCACGAACTCAAGATCATTGAACGTCAACCACTGTGTTGCAGAAAATCGGTCGAGGAATAGCGCGAGTCGCCAGAGCGGACCGTCGCGCTGATCAGGCGCTTGGGGACTCAAAGTGAGCCACGCCACGATTGCCAAATATCCGAACGTGGCAACGCTCAGATATGGATGTCGCCTAAACATTCATCCATCGTGCCTTACCTCGAGAGAGAAAGCGCTCGACTCGCTAACGACTCACGGCTGACTATGGATCAACGCATAAGGAACTCACATGTCGCGTACGACCGCAGAAGCGAGGATCGAGACAAGAATCCACACGGAAAGAAACAGGATGATCACCGAAGCAGCACCCCACAGGAAACGTCGCGCCGTTGCCGCGCGAACTTCATGATGGATCCGCACGAACGCTCGCGTTAGATTTCGTGCCTTTCGAGCGCTCTTTTGAGGTTGTGGCCATGTGTCGTTGGCTTCGGCCGCACCAGAAATGTTGGCAACATCCTCACCGGAAAGCACCGACGGGGCCGAGAGCAGCCACTGTTCAAGCTGCATCGAGGTGAGCACGTGAACGTCAGCAGCATCCTGCAAGGTGGAAACCTTAGTCGGCTCAACCAAGACAAGGACTGGCGTGACCCTAATCGTGGCGCCGAGAGCGTTGCTGAGCGACTCAGCGACGATAGTCGCAGCGGACTTGGCCTCGCGCAACCCGGGATTGACACTTTTAGCGACAATGAGTTCATCACCATTGACGGCAACTTCGTCGCCCCGGCAATTTACGACGGCAATCGCAAAGACTCCCGCGCGGCCAACGGCAAAGTGATCAAGCGAGGAAGGGCCAAGAGGAACACCGTGCAGCACATCCCAGCTGTGCCCAAGATGGTCAAGGATGGAGCCGACAAGTAACTCGCCAACGGCGCCACGGTAGTGCGCTTTGCCTTCATCAGTGAGCGGGGATACGCCAAAGGTGCGCGCCAAGCGTCCTCGTGGCGCTCGGTGTGATTGCGCTTCGATTACGGCGGCCATAGCTGACTGTCCAGCGATCCGGCCGCGAAGATCGTTATTCTGCGGCACGCAGACCCTCCAGCTCTCACATGCACCTCAATGCATGCAGAAATACGTTGGGCCGGAGGCTCCCCCGCCTCCGGCCCGACTCGTGGCGAAAACTCGCTCCCGAGTGAAGGTCCCTCCCCCGAGGAACAACTTCTAGATACATAGTGCCTAACCTGAGAATTTCATGAAACCCCCACTTTTGGGCCTACCCGAGTGGGGGTGAACAGCCGCGAGCACCCTATTTCGGTAAGGGAATACCTTCCGGGAGCCCCTCAGAAGCCACAATGCTGAGGCGCTGGGTTGGGCGCGTCATCGCGACATACAGGGCGGCAGCGCCCCGAGTTATCTCGTCAACAATGCGCTGAGGCTCGACGACAACAACCGAATCGAACTCCAAACCTTTAGATTCTCGAGGCGTCAGTACGGCGATCGGCTTATTGAGGCCCGCTGCGCCCTCACCAACGAGACCCGGAAGCGCACTGGTGAGTGCAGCAACGGTTTCGTCCGTCAGCGACTCGCTCACGATGACCGCCGTGGTTCCATCAGTAGAGATAGCCCGATCGGCATGCACTGCATCGACAACGCTCCCGGCACGACTTTCAGGGGATGTCGTCGTCACGGCTACCGGCCACGGGCTCTCCCGCACAGCCCGCGACGGCGTGATCGACACGTGATGGGCTAAAGCAACTGCTTCGGCAACCGCAACAATCTGAGAGGGGGTGCGGTAATTGACGGTGAGTTCTTCAAGCCGCCACGCGCTACCGACATGAGCCCCCAACGCTTTTTCCCAACTCGTTGCAGCCGCTGCAGCACTTGCTTGAGCCACGTCACCGACAATCGTGAACGATTTCAGAGGATTGCGACGCCCGAGGAGACGCCACTGCATGGGCGAAAGTTCCTGAGCTTCATCGACAACGATATGCCCGTAGGCCCAAGAGCGATCAGCGGCAGCGATATCAGCGGTCGACGCACGTTCGACAGCCACCTCAAATCCGTCAGCAAGGGTCTCGGCATCAATCATGCCTTCAACACCCATGTTCTCAATGGCTGCGGCCGCGTTCTCGAGGTCACGCTTGCGCTGCTGGGCGTGCTCATGCTCGGCCGCGGTGTGGGCTACATCCACTTCACCGAGCCATTCGGCTGCTTCATCGAGCAGTGCAACGTCACTGATCGTAAATGCGGCATCGCGCTCACGCAGCAGCAATTGCCTCTCCGCGGGAGTCCAGCGGGGCGTGAGACTCTCCAGCCACGCCGGCCGAGCGTAGAGATCGCTAATGAGTTTCTGAGGCGACAGGGGCATCCATGCCGTGTTCAGCGCAACCTTGACGTCGTGGGCAGTGCGGATGTCTTCGCGCAACCATTTCTGATCGGAATCGTCGATGGTGTTGCCGTGTGAACGAAGCTGTTCGGCGAGCATCCGGCTCAAGGCGGCGATCGCGGCCTTATTGAATGTCACTCGAGCAAGATTGTGGGGCTTGTGGGAATCCCACGCCTTCTGCATCGCACCACGAATGAGATCAGCGGGAACATCAAGGATTTCACCATTGATTTCCATGCGCTGAGTAGCGGTAGGCACTACCTGACGTGACCGAACAGCCCTCCTGATCAGCGCCGCCATTTCTAGCGAACCTTTAAGGCTCGCAACCGCATCTAGATCTTCGCGACGAGCATCCACACCCGGGAATAGCTGTCCGAGGCTCGCGAGCACCACGCCCGTCTCACCGAGCGAGGGCAGTACCGCTTCGATGTACCGCAAGAACGAGCGAGACGGACCGACAATCAGCACACCGGATGTCGAAAGACGTTCACGATGCGAATACAGCAGGTACGCCGCGCGGTGCAGCGCTACCGCCGTTTTTCCAGTACCTGGTCCGCCCTGCACCACCAGGGCACCGCTGAGTTCGGAGCGAATGATCGCATCTTGCTCGGCCTGGATCGTCGCGACGATGTCGCCCATCCGGCCCGTGCGTTCGGCAGTGAGGCTGGCCATGAGAGCCGCCTCGCCTTGAAGTGAGACTGCGTCGCTCTCAAGAATCTCTGAGTCAAAGATTTCATCGTCGATGCGCACAATGTTGCGCCCGCTGCTTTGGAGGTGGCGTCGAGCGCGAGCCCCGAGCGGGGTCGCGGCCGTTGCCTGATAAAACGCTCGTGCCTGAGGAACTCGCCAATCGAGAAGCAGCGGCAATTGGTCATCGTCACGAAGGCCGATTCGACCGATGTAGCGCAGCACGCGACCGCTTTCATCGCCATCGGGTTCCAACTCGAGCCGACCAAACGCCAATCTTTCGTCAATCTCGCGCAACTGGCCAACTCGATCTTCATAGATTCGGGCAAAAGCATCGCGCTCAGACCGGTTCTGATGGGTTCCTCCTGGAGCGCTCCTGCGCACAGCCTCCAGCTGTTGTTGAGCGGCATCCCGAAGCGAATCGAGTCGGCGATAGAGACCATGGACATAGTCCCGTTCCCGTTCAAGTTCACTCGATGACATTCGGGTTCCTCTCCAAATTGCGGCCTTCAATGGTACGCCGTTTTTGACTATGAAATCGCCGCCAACCTATTGCGCTTAGCGAAACTTGGTGGCACGCTGAAAGCAGTAACACTCATCGCTCACCAGAGTCGCAGGCAGTGCCGCACCGGTGGGCGATGAGTCTGTGTGGGGCTTGCAGTCCCGCAAAACCCGCGATTCTGAGCCGTCTCCCCCCAAAGTGAGACTGACGGCTTGAGTGCCTCACAACTTACGATGGAACGATGCTTCGCTCAATCGACTACTCCGGGCTGATCTATCCCGTTGACGCTCACGAGGTATCGCAATTTCGGGCACAACGCCGCGACCATTTCGGGTACTCGCAGCTGGGGATGGTCGCCAAAGTTGGCCTCGTCGCTGTCGCAGCTGTCATCTTTCTCCTCGTCGCCGGTGGCCAGATTTTCGGCGTTCTTAGCGGCATAGTTCGATCAGCGTTCGTCGAAGGCGCGGTATTCGCTGCACTACCCGCCCTTCTCTTTCTCCTCATCCTTCTGATGGTGGCGACAGGGGCGATCTATGCCGGCATTCGCGCATGGCGTCGCAACGGCGGGCCATGGTTGCGCTTCTATCGCATGAACAAGTTCGCTGAAGACAATGGGCTCACATTTGCGCCCCTCGACACCGCCATTGACTATCCAGGACTCATCTTCAACAACGGCGGCACTCGCTCTATCCGCAATCGCTTTCGCAGCAATGAGGGGCGCACACTCGACTACGGCAACTACCGCTATGTGACAGGCTCGGGAAAGAATCGCCAGACACACAACTGGGGCTTCATGGCCTTAGAGCTTGACCGGGCTCTCCCCCACATGGTTTTGGATGCTCGTTCCAATAATCAATTATTTGGTGTCAGCAATCTGCCCAAGTCGTTCGCTCGCGATCAAGTGTTGAAACTCGAGGGTGACTTCAACGAACATTTCACGCTGTACTCACCGCGCCAGTATGAACGCGACGCTCTCTACGTTTTCACACCAGATTTGATGGCGTTGCTCATTGACCACGCTGCACCGTACGACGTTGAGGTCGTCGACAAGTGGCTATTGGTCTATTCGCCACAGGAGTTCGACCTTGTTGACCCAGCGCAACACCGTCGGCTGCTCGGCATCGCCGATACTGTCGGCGCCAAGACTCTGCGCCAGTCCCGAAATTATGCGGATGAACGCATCGGCGACTCGAGCGTAAATCTCGTCGCCCCTCAGGGGCAACGGCTGAAGGGCGGCGTCTCAATCGCCGCCATTACGATGGTGGCGGTAGTTGCGGTTTTCTGGATCGGGCAGTTCGTGATCCGCCTGCTTGCTTAGCAGATCACTTCCTCATTCACGGTGCCGGCTATCCAGTCGGTGGATCCTTGCGAGGCGGATTCCCGGTGCCCATGAGGGCATGGCGTGACTCGACTACGGCCCCTAGGAGCACTGCTTCGTCAGTGGTCGCACTAATCCGGTCACGCCCCGTGATGATGCGCTGACGGGCGAACGCGAGTCGCGTCGCATCCTGAATATAGGCTTGCATCGCCACTCGCTTGTTATTGCGGGCCGCCCACGCCAGCGCGTGACGTCGGCCACTCGCCGTCGCAAGCACCGCGATCTCATCGTGATTGAACCAGCCAACGCTCGCATATTCTGCAAGCCGGTCGAACGTCATTTTTTCTTCCTGCTTGCGCAGATAAAGAACAATCACGATGGCAACGACGAAGAGCGGAAACTGCACAATGGCGTAATAGCCGAAGAAGTCATTGACAAAAAACAGTGCGCCATTCCACAGGGCGTGCAACGCGATCGCGACGGTGAGCCCCACGGCGAAGATGCCCACTCCGTGAGCGGCTCGAGTCGAGCGCGATGCGAATCCCAATGCGATTCCGGTGCACGCCGTAAACATCACGTGGGCGAACGGTGACATGAGGCCCCGGACCAAGAACATCTGGAAGATTCCTGTTCCACCGCCATCAACGCTGACGAGTTGAGTGCCGAAGTACAAGATGTTCTCGGTGAACGCGAAACCGCCAGCGATCCATGCCGCATAAACCAATCCATCGATCGGTCCATCAAAGTGACGGCGTGCGACCCAAAAGATCACAAGAATCCCCAGCGCCTTACCCGCTTCTTCAACAATCGGCGCCTGAATCGCTGCAGAGAAGAACTCGTAGGCTGGCCCAGGCCCTCCGAGAGCAGCAATGACATTCTCAATCTCTGCACCGACAATCAACGCAAGCAAGACAGCGACGCCAGCACCCCAGAGAAATGCGAAAACAACGGCAAGGCGCGGTTCTGGTTCCCAGCGATCGATCCATCGCACGGTAAAGAAGACGACAGCCAGCGGAACAACCGCCAGCACACCGCCAAGCGCGAAAGCATCCGTGCCGATGGCAGAAATCACGTAGACAACAACAAAAAGTAAGACGAACGAGAGGGCGACAACGCCCACTATCCCCAAGATAAGCAGGCCAGGCCCTCGCCGCGGAGCCGGCCCACCATGCAATTGGTTCTGCTTCGCTTCGCTAGCGACCTCGGCAGGCGCCGGCAATGGCTGCTGAGCGGCAATCCCTGCGGATGCGGTGAAATCGGGAGTCGCAGAAGGTGAATCACTCGCGGTCATAAAACGACCCTAGCGTGAGACAGCCACCTCGCTGGGGACGTCTACTGTGAGGCTTGCTGCTCCCGCAAAATGCTCAATGCCCGCGTCACTCGATCACCGAGTCCTGCGACTCGCTTCTTCGAGGAACGTTCGGCTTCGATGATGAGGCCGAGAAGCTCTCCGCGGTAGACATCTTGAGTCGACCGCACGGCTGCGCGCAACGTCAGCGAAGCGCGGGCAGCGGAAACAGCAAACTGGAGGCTCAGAAGAAAGATCACCACTGCTACTGCCAGTGGCCACGATCGCGAGGAGTCGTTGGCCACGTCAACAATCGCCGCGATGATGGCCGCTAGTGAAGCAACTGGCGCGATCAACCAGTGCGGCGTTCGCAGAATCAGTCGCACGGTTGCTAGAGGTGTTGCTGCGTCCGGCATCCGACGATCTTTGGATGCTGCATCGATGGCAGCGACTCGCGCACGAAATTCGTCAACCTGATCTTGATGCATGCGCACACCGGCAAGCTCGATGAGCTCATCACGCATGAGTCGATAGCTATCGGCAGGAGGGCGAACCACCACGACAGCGATGATCGCAATGAGCGCCACAATTAACACCACGGTGCTGAGCGCGACGATGACCCCAGCGGGGGTCTGTGTTGGATTCGCGAAGAACAAGCGTGTGCTCCAGTCAATCCCTACTGCCGTAATGACAAGGGCCAGCGCGGCAACAGGCACGATCCACGCAACAGGGTGCAACCGCACTCTCGTTCGAACACCGCGCGCTAGTCGAAGGTGGTCGAAGCGTGCCGTCGCGTAGTCAGCGATTTGAGCTGAGAATGCTACGAGCCAGACGGCCGCAAGAATGGTGAGTACTGTCCATGAAGATTCCACGGTGCGACTGTAGTCGCTTCGGCCAGCTTCGGGTCAGCGCGCCGGGCAGTACTCGGTCAAGTCGCCGCAAGCGTGATGTCTGATTTCCGCTGGTCAGTAGCCTAACGAGGTGGCACCCTTGAGTTATGTCCGCCTCCATGCTCAGCTTCGATGAACAATATCGAGCACTGTGCTCGCGGGATGCGCGGTTCGATGGGCAGTTCATCGCCGGCGTGCACTCCACAGGAATCTATTGCCGCCCAAGTTGTCCTGCTGTCGCACCACAACCGCGGAATGTGCGGTTCTATCGGACCGCGGCTGCTGCTCACGAAGCTGGTCTCCGCGCGTGCAAACGGTGTCAGCCCGACGCAGTACCAGGTTCTCCCGACTGGAACCTCAGCGACGACCTGGCCTCACGCGCGATGCGCCTCATCGGCGACGGTGTCGTCGAACGAGAAGGCGTGTCTGGACTTTCCTCCCGTTTGGGATACACCAGCCGCCACCTCACCAGAGTGCTCTCAGCAGAACTCGGTGCTGGACCTTTGGCACTCGCCAGAGCACACCGGGCACAGGCCGCACGAACGCTCCTGAGCGCTACGGATTTGAGCATTTCCGACGTCGCCTTTGCCGCAGGGTTTTCCAGCATCCGCCAATTTAACGACACAATCCAGGCGGTGTACGAAACCACCCCGAGTCAGCTGCGTACGCTAGCCAGGCGCGGCAGCTCCGCTCATCCGCACCTTGCAGAAGAACGACCGTCGACGCTAACTCTTCGACTGCCAACTCGTGCACCCTTCGACGGAGCCGGGCTCATGACTTTCTTCGCAAATCATGCAGTCGAGGGCATAGAGCTAGCCACTGAATCCAGCCTTGAGCGCGCGGTGCGCTTGCCGGGCGGAGTGGCAACAGTTCGCCTCGAACTGATAGACAACGGCCTCGTGTGTACTGCCCAGCTAGCCAGAATTTCGGATGTCGCACCGCTAGTCGCTCGAGTGCGTCGCCTATTCGACCTCGACGCAGACTCACACGCAATCGATCGCATCCTTTCCGTGGATCCGGCACTTGCGCCCTCAGTCGCGCGGGTTCCCGGAATGCGCCTCCCCGGCAGTATCGATACCGAAGAGACACTATTTCGCACTCTAATTGGGCAACAAATTTCGGTTGCGGCCGCGCGAACAGTGCACGCCCGCATCGCTCGCGAACTGGGCAGTGATGGACTGTTTCCCACCGCTGAGCGGTTGGCGGCGGCTGGTAGCGAGGTACTGCGTGGCCCACGCACTCGCATTGCGAGCATTCTCGCTGTCGCCGAAGCGCTTGCTTCCGGCGATCTCAATCTCGACGTTTCGACCCCTGTCGACGAATTCACAGCAAGGCTAAAGGCGATGCCGGGGATCGGCCCGTGGACCGCCGGGTACATGGCGATGCGGGTGCTCGGAAATCCCGACATCATGCTGGGCAGCGACCTCGTTGTGCGCCAAGGGGCTAGGGAACTGGGGCTTCCGGCCGCTGCTCCGGCTCTCACTCAGTATTCCGCCGCGTGGGCGCCTTGGCGTAGCTACGCCTGTATGCACTTGTGGCGATCACGCCCCGCCCAGGTAGAGCGAAAGGCGACCTCACCGTAGGCTAGACGCATGAACGCCAGACTCGTGAAACTCGCACTCGGTATTGCCATCGGCTATGTTCTCGGCGCGCGCGCCGGCCGCGAACGTTACGACCAGATGAAAGGCAAGGCAACAGAACTCTGGGAGAGCCCGCGAGTCAGCAAGGCACGCATAAGAGTCGAAGACTATGCACGCACTCAGGCACCGATCTTGCGCGACAAGGCTGAGGCTGTCGCAAAAGCTACCCCGGGATTCGTAACCAGCACGGCTAAAGACGTCGCTGAAACGGCGCGCGAGGTTGCCGAGTCCGCGAAGGGCACGGCAAAGGAACTTGCCGAGACTGCCAAAGAGACCGCGAAGGATCTCGCTGATTCTGCCAAGGGCTCGGCAAAAGAACTCGCTGGCCGAGCTTCAACAACGGCACGGGATGCGGTCGGTCGAGTGACCCACACTGCGAGCGATGTGCGAGACAACGCCACTCACACTGCCGCCGAACTTCGAGAGCGAGGCGAAAGCGTTATCGATCGTGCTTTTGCGACAGCGGGCAAGGCGCGCGACGAGGCTTTAGCGCCCCTCGATGACGAAGACGATGACGACTCTGAGTACGACACCCCGACCTCGAAGAAGCCCTAGCGCCCTACGACTCGTGCCCCTCAATCCGGCACACACTGGTTAACTCAGAAGACGCCTAGCCCCTCGCAGCGCGAGAGGTTAGGCCGCAGCGCGAGAGGTTAGGCGTCTTCTGCGTTGGGGCTGGCTATTCTTCTTCAGCTAGCCAGGGAAGGGTGATTGCGGAGGTCATAGGCGAAACCCCACTCAGTCGCTCAGGAGTGAGCACTCGGGCGACGTCTTCTTCTTTCATGAGCCCGGCAGAGACCACAAGTTGTGCAATGGATGCGTTCGTCGTCAGCGCTGTATGCGCGAGGGTCGCCGCTGCTGCGTAGCCAATGTAGGGAGTAAGAGCGGTAACAACGCCTACGCTCGATTCGACCTGTGCCGCGAGACGTTCCTCGTTGGCCGTGATTCCATCGATGCAGTTCTCGCGAAGAGTACGGCAAGCGTTAGTCATCCAGGCCAGCGACTGAAGCAGCGAGTGGGCAATGACGGGCTCAAAAGCGTTGAGCTGCAATTGCCCTGCTTCGGCCGCGGCGGTGACTGTGGCATCCGCCCCGATTACGCTGAATGCGACCTGATTGACGACCTCGGGGATAACCGGATTCACCTTGCCAGGCATGATCGAGGAACCTGCCTGCTTTGCCGGGAGGTTGATCTCACCGAAACCGGCTTGCGGGCCGCTGGAAAGCAATCGAAGGTCGTTGCAGATTTTCGAAAGCTTCACGGCCGAACGCTTGAGAATTCCACTCAGCGACATAAAGATTCCCACATCGCTCGTAGCTTCGATGAGGTCGAACGCGGTCTTCATCTCGATGCCGGTGGCATCCGTCAGGTGGCGTCGTACCGCTTCGGCGTACCGAGAATCGGCGGTAATTCCTGTGCCGATGGCAGTGGCGCCCATATTGATTTCGCTCATGAAGGGCAGAACGTCGGTGAGTCTGGCGTGATCTTCTTCGAGCGTGTGCGAAAAGCCAGTGAACTCTTGGCCAAGGGTCATGGGCACCGCGTCTTGCATTTGAGTGCGACCGATTTTGAGAATCTTGACAAACTCGCGACCCTTGACCGCGAAAGACTCGGACAGCAGTGCGTGTTCGGTGAGAAGCCGATGAACACCAAAGATCATCGCTAGCTTGATCGCGGTCGGATACACATCGTTCGTGCTCTGGCTGCGGTTGACATCATCGATGGGGTGCAGGAAGGAGTACTCGCCCTTCTGGTGCCCCAAGATTTCGAGGGCGCGGTTGGCAATCACCTCGTTGGCGTTCATGTTGGTAGACGTGCCAGCACCGCCCTGAATCACCCCGACACAGAACTCTGCATGAAGTGCGCCATCGAGAATCTCTTGGCACGCGGTATCGATAGCGTGCGCTTTCTTCGATTCCAGAACACCGAGTTCGGCGTTGGCACGAGCCGCCGCCTGCTTGATGTGAGCCAAAGCGCGAACGAGGTCAGGATAGACAGAGATCGCACGCCGAGTTATCGGAAAGTTCTGCATTGCTCGGAGAGTGTGGACCCCCCAATAGGCATCTGCCGGAATCTCTAGCGAGCCGAGCGAATCGGATTCGATGCGGGTAGTGGTGTTGTGCGAAGAGGCATTGCTCAACTGTTGGTTCTCATCTCCGTTGACGGTTGGCACGACAAAACCTGCGTGTCACTCATGCAACCATTCTACGCTTCGGCCACGCGTGAGCCGACGGAGACCGGTGACGAGAACGTCAGTTCTTAACGGTGAGCTAATTCTTGATGGCGTCCCGCAGCAGCGCGGAAAGCGCCTGAAGTTGGATATTCGACTCCGCAATGACTTCGTCATCTGAACCGTCAAGTGCCCGTGCAGCCAATCCAGCCTTACTGTCTATGAGCTCTGCGATTCGCGCATCAATCGTGTGCGCTGCGATGATGCGCCAGGCTGTCACCGGAAGCTCTTGGCCGATTCGGTGCACGCGGTCGATCGCCTGCGTTTGCTCGGCGTTCGTCCAACTAAGTTCGGCGAGAACAACGTTGGATGCTGCCTGAAGGTTTAGTCCAACGCCAGCGGCGGTAAGCGATGCAACCACTACGGAAACGTCGGGGTCATCGGCGAACGAGTCGATGGCGTTTTGGCGAGCCTTGGCGCTCTGGTCACCGCGAATCGACACCGACTTAAGTCCGACCTTGGCAAAGTGTGCCTCGGCGGTGTCCATCACATCGATGTGCTTGGCGAAAAACACAACCTTGCCGACTGAGCGAGCCAATTGCGCTGTGTAATCGGCGGCGAGCGTAGCCTTTGCCTGCCCAATTCGACGCACCATCGTAAAGACGTTCTCTCCCGTGGTTGCACTCTTTGACTCTTCGAGCTCGGCGTGAGCGACGACCCGAATCAAGTCTTCGACAGCGACATCGGGCTTGAGGTTGCGCACTCGAGTGAAGCGATCAAGGAGTCGCGCGGTGAGCGCTTGCTCTGCCGCCCGAATCGAGCGACCGAGATCATCGTCGAGTTCAACGGGAATATCGGCGATGCGTCGCGCCGGAATGTCAGCCGCGACATCCACTTTCTTGCGACGAACGATACCCATATCGATAACCGCACGTCTCGCTTCGGAGAAGAAACCGGGGTCAGCGGGGGTGAGATCTGATTCTTCGAGCTTTGCCATGAGTGGTGCGAGTGGCTTCGTCGCATCGATCCAGCCCAGAAACTGCCAGATTGCTCGGAAGTCTTCAATCGAGTTGATGAGCGGTGTTCCGGTTAGCGCCATCAAGAGCGCCTTCGGGTACGTCGCACGGATGCTGTGAGACAGGCTAAGTACATGCTTGGAACGTTCAGATTTGAGGTTCTTAATGAAGTGGGCTTCATCGACGACCATGCCTTTGAAGCCAAATCGTCCGAGCCAACCGACGTGGCGGTCGAGAACCTCATAGTTGACGATGACGACGTCGCTGAAGGCATCGACAGAATCGCCATCACCGTGAACAACAGTCGCGGTGCGACCAGGAGTCCACAGTTCCACTTCGCGTTCCCAGTTGGTCTTGACGACGTTAGGGACAACAACGAGCAATGGGTACGAGTGAGAAGCCTCCGCCGCCATCAGCGCTTGAGCCGTCTTGCCGAGTCCTGGCTCATCGGCGAGGAGGAACGTGCGGTGGCCCTGCTTGACGCGCTCGACGAAACGAGCTTGGTGCCGCATGAGATCGAGATTTCCCCGCGTGCGAAGCGATTCAGCTTCCGGCAGTTCCATTGACGCAGCACCACCGCCAGATCCGTGTTCGAAAGCCCGGAACAGAGGGTCAATGAGTTCCCAGTTTGCGAGGCGGTTTCCGTGCTCTGGCTTTGCAGCCACTGCACTGAAATCGGGAGCCAAGAAGGGGTTTGCCATTTGCATTTGACGAACGGATGCTGGCACAACTTGCTTATCGGCCTGCTTGTCTACAGGCTTCGGCTCGGCGGAAATGATCAACTCTTCAGGGCTCAGCTCAACGCCAGCAGCCAACAAAAGGTCACGGCGCAGAGCTTTCGCTGCTGGCGTGATTGGGGCGGCCTCCCCGAGCATCGAAAGCAGGCTAGTGTCTCGCGCTGCGGTCTTAGCCAAGATGCCGGCGAGGCCATCAAGGCGCTTCTGCTCATTAGCTCGTTCAGACTCAGTCAGCGTTGCATCAACCTTGACTCTGGCGCGCTCTTCACGCAGGAGCAGCGCGGCGACTTGGAAGCGTGCACGGTTAGCAGGCTTAAGCGGGCCCTTTTGCACGGCAGTCTCGACTTCACGAGCGGCGCGAGCGAGCACGGGGATTACTCCGGTGTCGTCACCGGGGCGAGCGCGTCGACGTTGAGCGCCGGCTTGTCGCTGACCAGAGTTTTTGGGTCGCTTGTTGCGCTGCGAGGGATCGGTCTTTGACGAGTTGGTCAACTATTCTCCTGGCGCTAGGCAAATGCTCAGTCACACGGATCGACGGCTCGAAGACGTTGCCACGAATGGGACCTCATGCTGAGTGACAACATCCGCTCGAGTGAGCCAGACCCAACTGCGGTGCGATTGGTGGTCTCAAGGGATGCGTTACTAGTGTACGCAGAAAAACGGGATCATGTGCTACTCGAGCGAATTAACCTCGACTTTGGGTATCGGTGACGCGAACGGCGACGCCAATAACGATGAACACAAGCGCTGCGGTGTAGTGCAATCCCGCGAACAACTGAGTGTCGGCGACGACAATTGGAAACACGGGATTCCATAAAATCGCAATCGGCACGAGTGCGATCGCCCACCACCATTGGTGAGCCTGAACCACGAGCACCACGCAAATCAACGCAAGAATGCTGACAACGTAGCGAACCACTGTGAAAATCTCGGTGTCGATGATGCCCGCCCCAACGAGGAGCACGAGCACAGCGAGGATTGCTGCCGGGAGGACCACTCGGCGTGGCCTGTTGGGGTACGTAGCACTCATTAGAGCAAATATACCCGCGGCTGACTCTGCAGAGCGCTACACGCCGCCACCGCCACCACCGCCGCCACCACCACCGGAAGAGCCGCCGCCGCCGGAACCTCCACTCGAACTGCTCGACGCGCTGCCAGAGTACGAACTTGCGATCGAATCAGACATTGACGAAATACTTGAGGCAAACAGTGCACCGTTGAACGCGCCAGAACCGCTATACCAATCGGGTGAGCGTTCAGAGTAGTACCGACTCAGCTCCCCAGACCACTGCTTTTCGAGCCCAAAAAGCACTGCATAGGGCAGGAGCTTCTCGTAGATCTTGAGCACGTCGTTGTTACCGGTCGATGTACTTTTCTCGCGCAAGGCACCTTCAGGGCTTTGCAGCATCCTCAACCGGTCCGCTTCTGCCAGCCGGATGTACAACTCAAGTCCCTCAAGATGGTCTCTAGCTTCGGCGCCGCGCGCGGTGACGGGCGTGCGAAAGAGCAACACCAGAGTCGCTACCCCCGCGACAATCGAACCCGCAATGATCACGAATGGGACTCCGGATCCATAGGCACCATCGATCAGCAGGACTCCGAAGAATATGACTGCGGCTATCGCGACCGCCGACACCGCAATCGGTAGGTAGCTACTCGCCGACACTGTGCGACGGAAACCGGCAGCAACGAGTCCGGAATTCTCTCGCTCCACAATTTTGTAGAGCTTCTGGCTGAGCTTCTGATCGGCCTTCGCGAGACTTCGCACCGCGCCGTGCTGCAATGACTTCCCGAAAAGCGCGCGCAATATCTCTAGTTCAGCGCCACGCACCCCCGTTGGGTCAACCAACTCAAGGAGATACTCGGTGCGCGACGAGAAGAACCCACTCGATTCCGCTTCACGAACCCGAAGCTTGCCTCGGACGGCAAACTCGAGGATTTGCGCGGCGATCGCTTTATTGCGCTTGCCAAGAAGAAGGGCTGCCGTGACGAGTGGCACGTCGCTGGGAGGCGAATATTCGGCGATGATGGTGGGCCGCCCTGCAGCGTCGGCAAGTTTTGTTCGCCGCGTACGGAACGCCCAGATGAGGCCTGCAAGAGCGCCGAGAGCACCCAACGGTTGCAGATAGCCCGAGGTTGAGGCGAAATAGGAGCTGTCTCGAGCCACAAAGGTTCCCGGTTCGAATCCCATTGCGACGGTGAGGTTCTGACCTGCGCTTAAGAGATCGTGGGAGGCAACAAAATCGTTCGCGTCAACCGAGACGATCTCGCATACCTCTGTCGATCCTTCGTAGCCCCAATAGCAGCGAGGCGGCGAAATGAGTGCATCTGCGAGCCCTTCGCCCAAGTGGATGGTTGCTGTGACTGAGCCAAACGGTTGTTGCCAACCCGTGCCGTTCGTGTCCCAGTACCATTCGTCAGCCTCAGTGTTGGAAAAGTATCGAGTGACGTCAGTTTGGTCATAGCTGAAGACGTACGTTTGGGCTCCGCTGACAAACGTGTTTGCGGCACTCGTGATCAGAGTGAATCCCTCGTCATGCTCCACGTCGAATGGTCGAGGTTTGCCGGTCTCGTCTGTCACCGAAATATTGGCTAGGTTTACCGGCACACCCTGGTAGTAATCAGGGATCGCTCGCCGCATCCCCCGGTTCTGGTCTGCCGGAAATACCGCAACAAAAGTTTCGACCGTGGAAAGCGTCGAATGACCTTCGCTATCGCGATCAAGAAAGAACTCGGCGTCATAACTATCGAATACGAAATCGTCGAGACCGGCGCTCACGATGCTTGTAGGGGGATCTGTGAGAGCGTGCGCGTTCGGCGTAGTCGCTGCCGTGGGTGCTGCGGTCGCCATCGTCGGCGGCAGAATCATCCCGATTGCCCACAGGAGGGCTCCGGCAAGCACCAGATATCGGCGTGCTCGATGACCATTGGCCGCCAGCTCCAGTCGAGTCACAGTCTTCCTTCCTCGCGCATTACGACCCCCGGGTGGGGGCAATCACCGCCCAGCTCTCGATAGAGTCGACGTATGAAGAGTGCCTTGGCTGTCGAACACCTGCAACAGCTCGTACAAATCCCTACAGTTTCCCGCGAGGATGTGGACGCAACTGAGTGGGCAGAATTTACCCGCTTCGCTTCAGCGCTGCGCAAACTCTATCCACTGTGCCACAGCCGTCTCGAACGTGAGACAGTGCTTGACTACTCCCTTATTTTTCGCTGGCGCGGACGTGCATCGACAGAACCGTCAGTGCTCTTGGCCCACTACGACGTTGTTGCCGCTCCCCCTGAAGGTTGGAAGCGGCCGCCGTTTGCCGCTGAACTCAGCGGCAAAGGCGAAGAACAATTTATCTGGGGGCGCGGAACGCTCGACAACAAGGGCTCGGTCGTCGCCATCCTCGAAGCCGTCGAGTCTCAACTCGAAGCTGGCCTAGTGCCGTCTCAAGATATCTACCTGTGCTTTGGCCACGACGAAGAAACACACGGCACTGGGGCTTCAGCGATTGTGGATCTGCTCGAACAACGCGGAGTGAAACCCGTCTTGGTGCTCGACGAAGGCGGCGCGATTGTTGACGACGTCTTCGATCAGGTCACAGCCCCCATGGCAGTTGTTGGAGTCGCCGAGAAGGGTACGGCTGCCTTGCGTTTGACTGTCGACCAGTCAGGCGGACACGCCTCAACGCCACCACGCACTCCCGCCGCTGTTCGACTCGCTCAAGCGATAATTCGTCTCAATGCTCGTCCCTTTCCCGCCCATTTGACTTCGACAGGCTCAGACTTGCTTCGCACTCTCGGCGAGCATGCCGGGGGCTTCAGCGGCTTCTTGCTGCGCAATGTGTCGTGGACACGGGGGCTCCTCGTGCCCATTCTGGTGCGCAAGAGCGACGAGCTAGCCGCAATGTTGCGCACAACTCAGGCCGTAACAATCCTCGAAGGCGGCCACGCCGTCAACGCGCTGCCGGAGCGGGTCAGCGCCATCATCAACGTACGAATCGCTGTCAACTCCACCCTCGAAGCGACTCTCAAACATGTGACAAGGGCAGTAAACGACAAGCGGGTCAGAATCACCGTCGAGTCCCCCGGTGAGCCGTCTCCCGTCTCGCCGACTACGGGGTTGGCTTGGGAATTGCTTCGCTCGACAATTGAGAAAAGCTTCCCGGGAACGATCGTGACGCCCTATGTGCAGAACGGTGCAACAGACAGTCGCCACTTCACACGCATTAGCCGCGGAGTCTATCGATTTACCCCGTTTGCGATGGCACGCGAGGTTCGCGATACACTTCACGCCCGAAACGAGCGGATGCTCGTGAGCAGCTACCTCGCCGGCATCGACTTTTATCGAGCCCTCATCGCCTCGCTTTAGCCTGCAACTCGCACTCCCCTAGCGAATGGCAGATCCTCGGGGTCGGTGAACTCGCGAGCGATCCACTGTCCCAACTCTGCCGGTCTGTCGGTGACGATCCCGTCAACGCCCAACGACACCGCATCCGACCACGTCTCAGAATCGTTAAGGGTGTAGATGAGTATTCCGAGGCCAGCATCATGCACCCGCTGCACTAATTCAGGATCAGCCGTAATCGCTTTTTTGCTTGTGACGAGAGCAACTGCGCCCGCTGCTGCGGCCAGCGCTCCTGGGTCACCGACAATGTCTCGCACAATAAGCATGCCTGGCAGCTCGGGGTTGACGCGCTGCAGTGCTCGCAGTGTCATGATGTCGAAGCTTCCGATGATGACATGATCGCTGACACCATGACGCGCGATGAGGTCAGAAATCAGGGAAACCTGTTCATCAGTCCACGATCCTTTGAGTTCGAGGATGGCGTTCTTTGTAGACCAGCGAAGCAAATTGAGAAACTCTTCCAGCGTGGGAACTGACGCCCCCGCAAAGGCTTCACCAAACCACGAGCCAGCATCAAGCTTGGCAAGCTCGTCATAGCTGTAACCCCAGACGGGGCCCGTGCCGTTTGTTGTGCGATCGACTGTCCAATCGTGCATCAGTACCGGAACGCCGTCGGCAGTGAGTTGCACGTCAGTTTCGACGTAGTCTGCTGCGCTATTGAGCGCGTGACCGAGCGCCTCAAGGGTGTTCTCTGGCGCAATCATTTTGTCTCCGCGGTGCCCGGCGATGAACGCGGCCTCTCCAGGCGCACGAAGGGATGAGAAAGCACCGGCGGCATGAACGCGGCTGACGTTAGCATTCAGCACGAGCGCGAGAGTAATTGCGGCAACGAGGGCGACGGCGAGGGTCACTCTTCGCGCTCGTTGGTCTCGATAGTGAGGTGCCGGGTTCTGCGATGTCGCCATTGACTCGCCATCCTTTGTCGGGTTGCCGTACGTTCACGGTGACCCCACTATAGCGAGTCTGTTATCAATCCGTTACCTAATGCGCAGATTCTTTTGCGCGTGTCTCGATGGCCGCACGTCGCGGAATCGACGGCACAGCTCCATTGCTCTCGACCGAAATGGATGCCGCCGCCACAGCAAATCGTAATGCTACATCCGCCTCCATTCCTTCAACGAGGCCCGCCGCGAAAGCACCACAGAACGTATCCCCAGCGCCCGTGGCATCAACTGAAGTCACACGATGTGCCGGGACAACAATCTGATCAAATCCAGTGCGGTGCAAGGAAGCACCCTTCGAACCGAGAGTCACAATCACTGTTGGCACCAGCGAGAGAAGGCGCTCCCCCAGTCCGTCGAGTTCAGGGTCCAAACCGTTATCACGTGCCAGCTCGGCAGCTTCATGCTCATTCACAATTAGTACATCAAGAACGTCAAGCAGCTCTTGAGGAAGCGTCTGAATGGGTGCAGCGTTCAGAATGACCAGAGTGTCAGCCGCCTGAGCGATTTTTGCCGCCTCGACGACTGTGGCTAGCGGAATTTCCAACTGCATCACGAGAGCCGACGCCGCCGTGATCGCTGCCGCATCCGCACTGCTGAGAGCCACAATATCGCCGTTAGCTCCCGGCTCAACGATGATCGTGTTCTCGCCCGTTCCGTCAACAGCAATCAGTGCTGTGCCGGTTGGCTTGGGCGAGGTGCGTAATTGGGCTATATCAATCAAATCGTCGCCCATTCCCGCGCGCACCATCTCGCCGAACGTGTCTGCGCCGACGGCACCCACGAAGGTGGTTTGTGCTCCGGCGCGAGCTGCAGCAACGGCCTGGTTTTGCCCTTTGCCGCCAAGCGCAGTGCTCAGACCGTGCGAAAGTACGGTTTCTCCCGGCGAAGGGATGCGCTCAACGCGAAAAACCTGATCAATATTTGCACTGCCGACAACGACGATTCCAGACATTAGTCAAATGTATCGCAGTCGGGTCATTAGCCAAGCGTGGTCAGTCAGCGGTGTTCGATTCTGCTGCAGCAACGATCCGATTTACCATGCCGCTGAAAATCACACCATGGAAGGGAAGAATCGCTGCCCAATAGAGGCGGCCGCCCAAACCGCTAGGAAAAAACACTGCGCGCTGGCGGTACAGCGATCCGGTAGCGCCATCCGGTTTAACGGTCAATTCGAGCCAGGCTCGACCCGGCAGTTTCATTTCGGCCCGCAGCCGAAGACTGTGACCATGGTCGATGCTTTCAACCCGCCAAAAGTCGAGCGCGTCTCCAGTATTGAGAGTACTCGGATGACGACGTCCGCGCCGCAAACCAACTCCGCCAACCAGCTTGTCTGCCCAGCCCCGCAACGCCCACGCAAGAGGGAACGAATACCATCCGTTCTCACCCCCAATTCCTTCAACTACAGCCCAGAGTGCTGCTGGCGATGCCGGAGTGCTTCGCTCTCGCAGATCGGTGTAGACAGTGTGGCCCGTCCATTCTGGATCACTCGGGATCGGGTCGCTCGGAGCCCCAGCGACGGTGGCGTCTTGCCAACTGGTCGCGACTTCCCCGTCGCGCATCTTCACTAGAGCTAAACGCACCGAGGCCCGGTAACCCGTAAGCCCGCCCGGTGGCTTGGGGATGAAGTCAGAGACAGATTCATCGCGCACAATGCAATCAAACTGAAGAGACTCGATGATCGGCACCGCGAGCAACCGGGGAATGGGAGTCACCAGGTTTACCCACTGCGACGCGAGCCACGGCGTTAGCACCGGCAACGAGGCGATGGGGCGCTGGTGCAGGCCAGCTTCGAGAGCATAGCCGTTCATCATTTGGCCGTAGCGGAGCACATCTGGGCCGCCGATATCGAAGCTACGGTTGAGATCTTTATCCAATTCGAGTGCCGCAACTAGGTAGTAGAGCACGTCTCGTACGGCGATCGGCTGGATGAAGTTGCGCACCCACTTCGGCGCTGGCATGTAGGGCAACACCTCGGTGAGGTGACGGATCATCTCAAACGACGCCGAGCCTGAACCAATCACGACACCAGCGTTGAATGCGATCGTGGGCACGCCGGAGTCCATCAGGATCCGACCCACCTCAGCGCGACTGCGCAAATGACGACTCAGCTCGCTAATGTCGCCTTCAGGGTGAAGTCCGCCGAGGTAGACAATTCTCGATACTCCGGCGCTTTTCGCTGCCACCGCCACGTTATTGGCGGAGAGCTTCTCGGTCGCTTCAAAATCGCCCTTAGCCCCCATGGCGTGCACGAGATAGTAGAGCGCGTCGATATCGGCGACAGCAGTGGTCAGTGTCTCGGCATCGGTGAGATCACCGATTACGGTCTCCACGTCGTCCCGCCACGGAACGTCACGCAGCTTGCGAGGGTTGCGCACAAGCACGCGCACGGAGTGCCCAGCATCTATCAACCGAGGAACGAGTCGGCCACCCAAATATCCTGTTGCTCCAGTTACAAGAACGCGCATGTCAGAACTCTAAACAGCGCAACTGAGAACCAGCGCACAGAGGCTGAACGCTCGCGGCCAGAATGTCAGCTTCGAGCTCGTCTTCGCCACACCACAAACCAGACGCCGGCGCTAAGCAAGAGAATTCCGGCGAAAACAGACCACGCGATCCAGGTCTGATCTGGTCTGTCGCCGTACACGCTCGCCTGCAATTCTTCGCGCGACATGGTCGACGGCGATCTCGAATCAGCGTCTTCGCCCGCATCGGCGGATGCCGTTGGCGACGGTGAGATCTCGGCATCCTCAGCGGCTTGAGCGGCAGCTCTCTCAGCGGAGCTCGGAGCGTCTTCCTTCGGAGCTTCGGCTACAGGAGCAGGTTCTGTTTCAACGGCAGGCGCCGGGGCTGGTGCTGGGGCCGGGGCGACCGCGGCCGCCGGCGCTGCTGGTCCGGAGTGCCCAGCGTAGTTCGCAAAGACTTGCACACCCCACGTTGTTCCGCCGCTCTCGTAAAACGCGATGCCAACGTCGGTGAACGACCCCAGAATGTTTGCCTTATGACCTGGGGACCCCATCCAGCCATCGTGCATCGATTGAGCGGTGCGGTAGCCCTGAGCAACATTTTCCCCAGCCTTGTTCCAGCCACTAGGGATTTGGCTCGAATAATGGGGATTGTGTGGCATCCAGTTATTCGCGGCCATGTTTTTTGCCCAATCGAGAGCAACAGCATCCATCGCTGAATTACGAATCAGACCAGCCTGACCCACTTTCCAGCGTGCTTGATTCACCAAACTGTGAATGGTGTCGGCGGGAGCAGCGCTGGCCGGCGCCGCGTCGGCAACCGGGATCACGACAACAGCGATCAGTAGCGCGAAGAGCGCGGCACCGATACGCGAGAAAGTGCGGCGTGAAAAGACCATTACCCAGCAAGTATCCGCAGATAATCGTCTAGATCAAGCTTCACGCCGCACTTCTCGGCTAAATCAGAGACTTCGTGTGCCACACCGTCTTGGTCTCAGTCCACTGCACAACACGTTCAATTGACGGCGCCGGAACACCGATAACCGGTCCGGATACGCGCTTGAGAGTGTCTGCCGCGGCGATCTGAAGGTCAACCCACTCGAGCTGTTCTGCTCCGGCAAGGTCGAGACCATTGACATCCGCGTGGCTCGCAAGCCACGGTGCAATTTCCGCCGGAGAACCGGTGAGGATGTTGACGACACCACCGGGAACATCACTCGTCGCGAGAACCTCAGCGAGGCTGATCGCGCTGAGCGGGGCGTTCTGGTGAGCAACCACGACAACCGTGTTTCCACTGACGAGTGCCGGAGCAATGACGCTCACGAGCCCGAGCAGCGACGACGAGTCCTGCGGAGCCACAATGGCGATAACACCACTTGGCTCAGGCGTTGAGAGGTTGAAGTACGGCCCTGAAACGGGGTTACCGTTGCCAGCGACCTGCACGTACTTGTCAGCCCACCCCGCGTACCACACCCACGCATCGATCGCCGTATCCAGCTGCGCCGTTGCCGCGGCCTTCGACAGCGACTCCGTTGCCATGAGCTCGTCGATGAACTGCTCGCGACGACCCTCCAACAGTTCGGCGATGCGATACAGCACCTGGCCGCGGTTGTAGCCCGTGGCCCCCGACCAGCCGCTGAATGCTGCGCGGGCGGCGACTACGGCATCCCGAGCGTCCTTGCGGCTTGCCAGGGCAGCGTTCGCGAGGAAGGCGCCCTTCTTGGTTGCTACCTCGTAGGTGCGACCGCTTTCGCTGCGCGGAAACTTGCCACCGATGTAGAGCTTGTAGGTCTTAGGAACCGTGAGACGGGTCATTTCTTGCCACCTTTCGTGACGGCGGGCGCGGCCCATCCAGCGGATTCTAGGTAAGCGGCGAGTCCGTGACGGCCACCCTCGCGGCCGTAGCCACTCTCCTTGTAGCCACCGAACGGCGACGCAGGATCGAAACGGTTGAAGGTGTTGGCCCAGATGACACCGGCGCGCAGCTTGTCAGCCACAGCGAGGATGCGCGAGCCCTTGTCGCTCCAGATGCCCGCAGACAGCCCATAGGGCGTGTTGTTGGCCTTGGCGATGGCCTCGGCCGGCGTGCGGAACGTCAAGACACTCAGAACGGGCCCGAAGACCTCTTCGCGAGCGATGCGGCTCGAGGTCGACACGTTCGTGAAGATCGTCGGGGCGAACCAGAAACCGTTCTCAGGGATCGCGCAGTCGGCAGTCCAACGCTCGCCGCCTTCAGCTTCCCCGATGTCGCTGAGTTCGCGGATGCGGTCGAGCTGACCCTTGGAGTTGATTGCACCGATATCGGTGTTCTTATCAAGCGGGTCGCCCATTCGGAGGGTCGACAATCGCGCCTTGAGGCGGTCGACGACGTCATCGTGAATGTTCTCCTGAACCAGTAGGCGCGAACCTGCACAGCAGACGTGGCCCTGGTTGAAGAAGATGCCGTTGACGATTCCCTCGATGGCCTGGTCGATTGGCGCATCATCGAACACGATGTTTGCTGCCTTGCCACCGAGTTCGAGAGTGACTTTTTTGCCCGTTCCGGCAACCGATTTGGCGATCGCACGGCCAACGCCGGTTGACCCGGTGAAGGCGACCTTGTTGACGTCCGGGTGATTGACGAGCGCCTGGCCCGTGTCGCCGGCACCGGTGATGATGTTGACGACACCTTTCGGCAGGTCAGCCTGCTGCAAGATTTCAGCAAAGATCATTGCGCTCAACGGAGTAGTTTCGGCCGGTTTGATCACGACGGTGTTTCCCGCCGCAAGCGCCGGAGCGATCTTCCACGCGAGCATGAGCAGCGGGAAGTTCCACGGGATCACCTGAGCGGCAACACCGAGCGACTGCGGGTTCGGTCCGAGACCGGCGTAGTCGAGCTTGTCAGCCCAACCGGCGTAGTAGAAGAACCAGGCAGCAACGAGAGGCACGTCAACGTCGCGGCTCTCCTTGATCGGCTTTCCGTTGTCGAGGCTCTCGGCAACAGCAAGCTCACGAGCTCGCTCCTGCACGAGGCGCGCAATACGGAAGAGGTACTTGCCGCGGTCTGCGCCCGACAGCTTCGACCACGTGCGGTCGTAGGCCTTGCGGGCTGCAGCGACTGCGACATCCACATCAGCGCTGTTGGCGTTGGAGATCGAGGCGATCTCCTTTTCGGTTGCCGGTGAGATCGTGCTGAACGCGTCTCCGCGGCCATCCACAAATTCACCATCGATGAAGAGACCGTAGTGCTTCTTCAAGTGCAGAACCGAAGTGGACTCTGGAGCTGGCGCGTAGTCGAGAAAGCTTGGTGCTTTCACGCTTAATGCTTTGTCATTCTCAGTCATGGTGTGCCTTAGTCAATCGTGACGTAGTCGGGGCCTGAGTAGTGGCCGGTAGTGAGCTTCTGACGTTGCATGAGCACGTCATTGAGAAGACTGGATGCTCCGAAACGGAACAGGTGCGGCTGCAACCATTCCTCGCCGACAGTCTCAGCGACTGTGACGAGGTATTTGATCGCGTCTTTAGAACTGCGGATGCCGCCTGCTGGCTTCACCCCGATCTTTTCGCCGGTGAGCAAGTGCCAGTCGCGCACAACCTCGAGCATGAGGAGGGTGACGGGCAGGGTTGCGGCGGGCGAAACCTTTCCGGTGGAGGTCTTGATGAAGTCTCCCCCGGCCAGAATTGCGAGCCAGGATGCACGGCGCACATTGTCGTAGGTGTTGAGTTCGCCGGTCTCCAAGATCACCTTGAGGTGAGCGTAGGTGCCGTTCTCGCGGCGGCACGCTTCTTTGACAGCGACGATCTGGTCGAAGACAACACCGTACTTGCCCGAGAGGAAAGCGCCGCGGTCGATAACCATGTCGATTTCGTCTGCGCCGTTAGCTACGGCTTCCTTGGTGTCCATGATCTTGATCGGCAACGATGAGCGTCCGCTCGGGAACGCGGTCGCGACGGCGGCAACGTTGATTCCGTTGTCTGAACCGTTTGACCAGGATGACCCGAGGGCTTCAGCCGCGTACGGGACCATGTCGCCATAGACGCAGACGGCAGCGACCTGAGGGGTCGACGCATCCGAAGCATCCGGCAGTACAGCCTTGGCCGCGAGCGAGCGAACCTTGCCAGGTGTGTCTGCGCCCTCAAGAGTGGTGAGGTCGATGAGTTTGATGATGGTGTCGAGAGCCCATGCCTTCGACGTGGTCTTGATGGAACGCGTTCCCAGACCCGCTGCGCGCTGCTCAAGCCCAACAGCGTCAACGCCCGAGAGTCCTTCAAGGTGAAGCTTGAGAGATTTCTCGGTCAGATCTGCTCCGATGAGATTGACCGCGCGCTCAGCAGGTGCGAGCGCGATGGCCGATTCGATTGTCATGTGGTTTCCTCCAGAAGGGCGTGCGCTGTGGCCTCATCGGTGACGATGACGGAACACAGCCCACTCGTAACGACGGCGCGCGCGACGTCATGTTTAGCGTCGCCAGCGACGACAAAAATTGCGTGATCTGCTGCACGAAGCTCATCAAGACCGATACCGACCGTGCGCTCGTCTAGAGCAGAGTCGACGATCTTGCCAGCGCTGTTGATGTAACGACCAACCACGTCGCCGACGGCTCCCTTAGAGACGAGGTCATCGACATCGCTCTCGGTCAGGTAACCACTATCGACGTGGACCGAACTAGCACCAGCAACACCGGCACTATACAAATAGGCGGATGCCGAAGCACCCAGTGCACGAACGCTAGCCACAGCACGGTCGCGTTCTATCGCACGCTTCGTCTCGACCTGCTCCAGAATCGCGGGGATCGGCAGCAGCGTCGCTTGACCGTGCCCCTTCTGGGCAATGGTGACAGCAGTTTGGGCTGCGGTTCCCTGCTTACTGTTGAGACTCACACCGCCGTTGATCTGCACGACCTGCACGCCTACAGTCCAGCCGGGAGCAAGCAAACGAGCAACCTCGTCGAGCGTGCGACCCCAGCTGACGCCCAGAGTGCGCGGAACGGGGCGAACAGCGGCCAAGTAGTCGGCAGCCGCTTGAGCCACGCGAGGGTTGACCTCTTCGTCATCCGCGGGCAGCGGAACCACCACCGCATCTTTCAGACCGAAGCGGTCTCGCAACTGCCGTTCGACATCCAGCCGCCGAGCGCGGGGGTGAATGATCTCGATGCGCACGATTCCTGCTTCGCGGGCACGAGTGAGCAGTCGGCCCACTTTCCAGCGGGTAATCCCGAGAAGAGCTCCGACTTCGTCTTGAGTCTTGTTCTCTTCGTAATAGAGCTCGGCAACACGCACGGCCAAGAGCTCGGTTGATTCGTCCACTGCTGCCTCCTCCCTCAACGATAGAGTTCCTCGACGCCCGCTGCAACATATGCAGTTGCATCTGCTCAGATGAGCAGCAATTCTCACTGGGCGATGCGCACATGCGCAGCCAACACCCTCAAGCTGAATGCCACACGAAAGTCATCAGGTGAACCACGATCACCACGGACACCCAATAAGGTGGATGCCGTGACCACCACCACATCGAATCGTTATGCCCTCGCCATCGACATTGGCGGAACCAAAGTCGAGGCTGCCCTCGTAGACCCGAACGGTGTCGTTCTCGCGACGAGCCGCTTCCGAGCCCCCACGGGCCGCGCATCATCGAGCGAGCAACTCGCCGAGAGCGTGCGCACCGTCGTGCGCCAGTCGACTGCCGCCCTCCCCGATGGCGCTGAACTTCTGGGCGCTGGCATCGGTAGCGCCGGGCCCATTTCGGTATCGCGCGGCGAAGTATCGCCCCTCAACTTGCCGGCCTGGCGAGACTATGGCGTGCGCGCCCTCGTCGAAGCAGAGCTTCCCGGAATCTCCGTTGCGCTGCGTGGCGACGGAAACTGCATCGCTCTCGCTGAACACTGGATCGGCGCCGCTCAGGGAGTGAAGTACTTCATGGGAATGGTCGTCTCGACCGGTGTCGGTGGAGGACTCATCCTCGACAACCAGCTCATCGACGGCCCCACCGGCAACGGCGGCCACTTCGGGCACGTCGAAGTCGGCGGCGAGGACACCCAGTGTGGCTGCGGCGGCACCGGCTGCGTAGAAGCTGTGGCTTCCGGGCCCAAGACTGTCGAATGGGCACAAGCTCACGGCTGGAACGGCAGCACGGGAGAAGAGCTCTCGGCTGATTACGCTGCCGGAGATGAGATCGCAATTCGCGCCGTTCACCGCTCGGCACGCGCTGTCGGCCACGGAATCGCCTCGGCTACCGCTCTTGTCGACCTCGAACTTGTTGCGATCGGTGGCGGCTTCTCCCACGTCGCCGCCGACTACATTGACCTCGTCGCAGAAGCGATCACCGACCGCGCGCCGTTCCCGTTCATCACGAAGGTGCGCGTTGTGGCGTCAGGTCTCTCAAGCGACGGCCCGCTGATTGGCGCCGCCGCTCTCGTTCATCACCCCGAGCGACTCAGCAATTCCGCGCTGCAGAGCTAAAGGTCTAGTCCGCGAGTTCGCCAACGGGAATGCGTAACTCATCTTCGACGAATCGCGGCCGAGTCAGCCAGAATGCGCTGATGATGGCAAGCAAGCTAGTGGCGAGCAAGAACATCAGGGGCGCAACCCACCCACCAGAAAGCTCTCGAACTAGCGCGACAGCGAACGGGCCGAGCGCGCCGACGGTGTAGCCAACGCTCTGCACGAAACCGCTGAGAGCAGCCGAGGCGTCATGACTACGGGTGCGCAGGTTGATCAGCACAAGGCTGAGCGGGAACATGATGCTGCCAATTCCCACGAAAATAACCCACAGCCAGGTCGCAACAGTGGGAGCAAAGGCTAGCCCAAGGAAACCTGCGGCACCGGCCGCTACTCCGCCAAGCATGAGCAGACCGACGTTGGAGATTCGGCTGACCAGAATCGGGCTCACAATGCCCAGCGGAATCCCGATGAGCCCGAAGAGCGACAGCATTGCGCCAGCCTCTACAGGAGTCATTTCGGCGGACTCAATAAGAATTTCAGGAAGCCAAGCGAAGAACGAATAGAAGCTGATCGACGAGACAGCGAAGGCAATCGTGATGGCCCAGGCCGTTCTCGAATGCGCCATTGACCACACCGAAATACTGTCCGACGTCGGCAGGAGTGCTTCTTCACTCGCGACAGTGCGACGAGCATGACGTCCACGCGCCCACAACAGGAGCCACGGCACTAGCGCAGTAAGGGCCAGCAGAGCCCACACCGCCACCGATACACGCCATCCGGCAACCTCAGCCACCGGAGCAGCAAAGAACGCCGGGATCGCGGCACCCAGCGAGACGAGCATGACATAGCCGCCGGTAACCGTGCCCAAGCGATCAGGGAAGTACTTCTTTACGGCGGGAGGCAACAGGATGTTTCCGATTCCCATTCCTCCGAGAGCGATGATGCTGCCAAGAGCAAGCATGACGAAGTCATCGCTGACGGCGCGGATGCTCGAACCCAAAACCATCGCCATTGCCGCGATCAGCAAACTCGCATCAAGCCCGCGAGCACGAGCAAGTGCCGGTGCACCAAGGCCGGCAAGGGCGAACGCAACAGGGGGAAGCATTCCGAGCACTCCGAGACCCAAGCTCGAGAGCGGGATGTCGTTTTGAATTACCCCAAGAATCGGAGAAATTGCGGCGACGGCGGTGCGCACATTGAGGGCGATAAAGAGAATCCCCAGGAGGGCGAGAATGCGGCCTCTCCAGAGAGTGCGCGCGCTAGTAGTCATTCGAACTACTCTACTTCCCGTTAACCCCTCCCTCTACGATGATGGGTACAGTCGACAACTCGTGCTGGCTGCACGCCAAGGAGACACTCATGGGAAACAGCGGATTCGACCTCGGGGACATCGGAGATGTTGTCGGCGGTTTGGTTCAGGGTAAAGGTCTCGATCTCAATGCACTCGAGCCAATCTGGGAAGGCATCCAGCCCACGCTCCAGGGCCTCGATACCGACACGATCCTCGACAGGATCGGCAACTGGGCGAAAGACCTCAATCTGCCCCTCATCGGCGATGTACCCGATGACATTGTCGAGAACCTCAAGAATGGCGTTAAGGTGCCCCTCAACAAGCTCATCAAGGGCTAGCCTCAGCAACTACTTCTTGGGCGTCGCTTTCGCGGGGACGCCCAAGATGGTTCTCACGGTGTCTTCATCGCGGCCCATCTCCTCGACGAGAGAATCAATCGACGAGAACTTCACCATCCCGCGAATGAACTCAACAAACTCAATTTCGACTCGCTTGCCATAGATATCGAAGTCCTGATCGAGCGCATGGGCTTCAACCTGCTTCGCCGCCACGCCCTCAAACGTCGGATTGTTGCCGATCGATACAGCCGCCGCGAAACGTGTGCCGTCGACTATGAGCCAGGCCGCATAGACGCCATCCGCCGGAATAAAGCCTTCGGGCAATCGCTCAAGATTTGCTGTCGGATAACCCAACTCGCGACCGCGCTGCTGACCGAGAACAACGACACCTCGCACCGAATGCAGCGCCGTCAGAATGCGACCAGCTTCAGCGACCCGGCCATCAGCAAGTAGCTCTCGCACAAAGGTCGACGAAAGACGACGACCTGCCTCGAGCTCGATATCGTCGATGACGATGACCTCAAAACCGTGTTTCTTGCCCAGCGACCGCAGTAAATCGACGTCGCCAGCGCCGCGTGCACCAAAACGGAAATCTGCACCAACAAGAACGACGCGAGTCTGCAGAGCACCCGTCAGCACTGTCGTTACGAACTCTTCAGCGCTCACCTCGCTCAGCGCACGATCGAATTCCAGAACAAGAGTCGCGTCAACGCCAGTCGAACCAAGTCGTTCTAGCTTTTGCTCAAGGCTCACGAGCGGCAGTGGACACGCCTCGGGGTTCAACAAACTCATCGGATTACGATCGAAAGTCACCACAACAGAACGCAGGTCCCGCTCGGCGGCAATCTGCTGCAATCGCTCAAGAACCGCGCGATGGCCACCATGAACACCATCAAACTTGCCGATCGTTATAGCAACCGCACCAAAATCATCCGGAACAGCGTCGATCGATTCGAACAACTCCATGTCAGCGATTCTCCCGAGGTTTCTGCACCCGATACAGCCAGATGAGCCCAAGAACAGGAAGGATAAGCGGCACGAACCCGTAGCCAGCCCCGAATGACGACCACACCGTATCTGCGGGGAACAGAACAGCGTCTACGAGACTGAGCGTGCCAATGATCAGTACACCGACGAGTTCGAAAACGATTGCCACCACGGCAACCCTGAACCAGAGCGCTCCGGAACGGACAAGAGCAATCGTCGCAACAATATAGACAAGTCCCGCGAGCGCAGACAGAAGATACGCGACAGGCGCGTCATCGAACTTCGTTGCGATCTGAAAAAGCGACCGCGCGGTGGCCCCCAACGCCATAACGGCATAGACGGCGATAAGCACGCGGCCAAAACCGGTGGCGGTGGAAGAATTCTGGCTAGTCATCGCTTCAACTTTAGGCGCTCTGGGCTAGGCCAATTGCACAAACCAGATTTGGCTCATCCGGTAGACCATCACAGCGATTGAGAGGCACGCGACCCCCAACACAACGCTGCTCCAACGATTGCGTTCGATCAGTCCCCACATCACTGCAGCCGGCGGGATCAGGATGGCGGAGACCAGATAGATCCAGAACTCTAAGCCACTGCCCGTTGCCACATTTCCGAACGCTGGGGCGACAATCGCCATCACGAGCTGCACGGCCAAGAGCGCTTCAACGAGAAGCGTGGCACCCAGCGTGTAGTCGTTGGGCTTCACTCCCGCGAAACCAGCGACTATTGCCGCGGTGCCGGCAAGCACCGCCACGATCACTTGCACCCACACAAACCATTCAACCATCGTGCGGGGAACCTTCCTGGGGAACTGCTGCGGCATCCGCCGGAAAATTCGACAGGATGCGGGTGCGGCCATTGACGACTTCTGCAAGACCGACGAGCCGGCCCCCAGAGTTCACAACAGCGAGCGGGCCGGAGCCAACGGGCCCAAGCGGAATCTGCTGGCCCCGCGAGAGTTCGAACGCTTCTTCATCACTGATCTTGACAGTCTCAAAAAGGGTGCCAGCAACCTGAGCGGGAGCAACGAGCTGCTGTTCGAGATCATCCGAGAGCGTGCTCGCCATCTCGACAGCGAATGGCCCCACTTTGGTGCGTCTCAATACAGTGAGATGACCGCCTACTCCCAGCACCTCACCAACATCGCGCGCTAGCGCTCGGATGTAGGTTCCCGAGGTGCAGTCGACTCGAACCTTCACATCAATGAATTCGTCACGCACGATCTCGAGCACCTCGAAAGCGGATACCGTCACCGCGCGTTCTGCCAACACAACCTCTTCGCCGGAACGAGCAAGCGTGTAGGCGCGCCGACCGCCAACTTTGATCGCGCTGACCGAGCTGGGCCGCTGCATGATGGGGCCCGTGAATTGCGCGACCGCTTCGCCAATAGCGTCATCGCTGATCGCGGCAAGTACTGCAGCATCCGCGGGCGCTGAAAGCTCGCCATCGGCATCATCAGTATTCGACGAAGCGCCAAGCCGAATCGTTGCCGTGTACTGCTTGTCGAGGCCAACCAAGTAGGTCAGAAGCCGAGTCGCATTGTTCGCGCCGAGCACGAGAAGACCCGTGGCCATGGGATCTAGAGTGCCGGCGTGGCCAATCTTGCGTGTTCCCACGGATGCCCGAGCTCTGGCGACAACGCCGTGGCTCGTTATTCCTTGAGGCTTGTCGATGAATAGGATTCCGCTCGTCGGATTGCGCGGTGGTTTAGCCATGACCGCACCTCCCGAACCCAGCGGCCCCGGATGGGCAGCGCAACAACATTAGCCAATTCTCTCGCATCGCACACGCGTATCGACACCGCCGGTCAAGTCCCAGCCGTTCGCGCGGTCAAGCGCTTAGACTTCGACCATGCGAATTGGCATCATTGGGGCGGGTGCCGTCGGCGGCGCAATTGCGGCTTTGCTTGCGCGCGCCGGCCATGATGTCGAAGTGACAGCGCGCGGGGCGCACCTCCACTCCATTCGCCAATCTGGCATCGCGCTCACTGGCGCGTGGGGCGAAAGCACCGCCAGACTTCGCGCGGCAGCGACCCTCACGCGCGTCAACGAGCTTGTTGTCGTGGCGACAAAGGCCCACGACGCTGAGCAAGCACTTCGCGACAACATCAAATATTTGCGCAACGTTCCCGTCGTCGTTTTTCAGAACGGACTCGATTCGCTCGAGGCCGCACAGCACGCCTCGCCTCGCTCCGACATTATTGGAGGCCTCGCGACTTTCGCTTCGTCGTTCCTCTCCCCTGGCAAGATCCATGTCACCGCCGCTGGCCCCAGCTACGTCGGTGTCGCTGGAGATAACGATGTTCCTGCTCGCTATGCCGCCCACACCCTCAATGACGTCATGCCGACCTTCGTTGTGCCCAACTTTCGCGGTGCACAGTGGACAAAACTCGTCATCAATCAGGTCAACGCGCTGCCCGCGATTAGCGGCCGTAGCGTGCAAGCCGTCGTTTCACACCGAGGCCTACGACGCATAATGACAGCAAGCATGCGCGAAACAGTGCGCGTTGGGCTGGCCGGCCACATCCACTTCGAAACACTCCAGGGGCTCACCCATCGCCAATTGCGCACGTTCGCTCGAACACCGCTGCTGCTCGGCGAGCTACTCCCCCGGCTCATGGCACGGCGCATGGGCCGCACCCCCAACCCTGGCTCGACCCTTCAGAGCATTCGACGGGGCCAACCAAGCGAAGTGGACGCGCTGAACGGCGCCGTTGTGCGCACCGCAGCCGCCAACAACAGCAGCGCTCCCGTAAACGCCCTTATGGTCGAGCTCGTACACGCGGTAGAAGAACGCGGCACCTTCTTCAGCCCCGATGACATCGCCGCCCGCTATGCGGCTCTCACGAGTGGCAACTGAGAATTCGGCCGCAGATCTCGTCATACTTTCGCGGCTGATTCGAGAATGGTTCGTCGAGAACGGTCGTGAATTGCCGTGGCGCCAGGATGGCTACGGCGCCTGGGGCATCTTGGTCAGCGAAATCATGCTGCAACAAACCCCGGTCATCCGAGTCATACCGCGACTCGAGCAATGGCTCGAGCGGTGGCCGACACCGGCTGCACTCGCCTCAGCGCCTCCCGGCGATGCCGTACGGGCGTGGGAACGGCTTGGGTACCCCCGACGTGCGCTCAACCTCCACGCCGCGGCCACAGCAATTACTGAGCACCACGGCGGAATTGTGCCGGAGGATGTGCCAACGCTCATGGCTCTTCCCGGCATAGGTGACTACACCGCTCGCGCTGTCGCCGCCTTCGCCTACGGTCACCGGCATCCGGTCGTCGACACCAATGTTCGGCGAGTAATTGCACGAGCAGTGCGCGGTCAGGGCGAAGCGGGGCCGCCGTCAACGAAACGTGACCTCGCAGCGATGGAAGAACTGCTGCCAGCCGAACGCGATGCGGCTCGCGCAACTAACGCTGCGGTCATGGAACTTGGTGCCATCGTCTGCACCGCGAGAAAGCCGCTGTGTGACGAGTGCCCGATTAGGGAGCACTGCCAGTGGCGTGCCGCGGGCTACCCGCTGTATGAGGGAAAACGGCAAGCCACCCAAAAACGGTTCGAGGGATCCGACCGCCAAGTGCGGGGCCTGATCCTCGCCGAATTGCGCGCAAGCGATGTACCGGTGACGGCAGAAGAAATTGCCCAAGTGTGGCCAGAAAGTGTCCAACGAAATCGAGCCATCGCTGGGCTCCTCGCGGACGGCCTCGCCGTGAAAGTGGGCGCCGACTACGAGTTGCCGTAGTCGAATGCTCTTATGCTCTAGTCGTCTTTGCTGACGTAAACGGCGTCGTCATCGTCATCGTCATCGTCATCGTCATCGTCGAAGCCAGCAGCTTCTTCATCGGCGGCGATATCGCGCGGTTTGACGTAAGGGTCTTCATCGCCGGCGTAGGTAGCGTTCTGCTTGAGCGAACCGATCGATGCGTCACGCTGATGGGCCTCGGTGAGGAGGGAATCGATCAGTGCGGCGTTCTCGGGAATTCCATCGGGAATGAACTCAATCGACGGGGTGAGCCGTGCGGTGAGATTCTTCCCAACTTCGCGACGAACAAGACCGGTAGCGGATTTGAGGGCGGCGGCGCTGTCGAGGCGCTCCTCATCTGTTCCGTAGACGGTGAAGAAGATTGAGGCGTGCTGCAAGTCACCGGTAACACGAACGTCAGTGATTGTGACAAATCCGAGTCGCGGATCTCTGATGCCACGCTCTAGCGTCTTCGCAACGATTACTTTGATGCGGTCGGCCATTTTTGCCGCACGAGCTGCGTCAACCATCTCTACTCCTTCTATAACTTTTGCTGCCTCAAGATTAACTGAGGCGTTGACGGCAACCTGAGCAGGAAGCTCGAGGAGCCTGCGTAGCTCCGCTTCCTGCTCAGGTTGCCGTCATAAGCCAACGAGTTAGACTCGCGGCTTTTCCTTCATTTCAATTGTCTCGATCTCGTCACCGATTTGGATGTCGTTGAACTTGCCAAGTCCGATACCGGCTTCATAGTCGGTGCGAACTTCAGTGACGTCATCCTTGAAGCGACGCAGCGAGTCGATTGCGAGGTTGTCGCCAACGACGACACCTTCGCGGATAACTCGTGCTTTGGCGTTTCGCGTGATCGTTCCCGAGCGCACGATGACACCGGCGATGTTTCCGACCTTGGAGGAACGGAAGATCTCGCGGATCTCGGCAACACCAGACTGAACTTCTTCGAATTCTGGCTTGAGCATGCCCTTGAGCGAGTTCTCGACGTCTTCGAGTGCTGCGTAGATGACCGAGTAGAAACGAACGTCGACACCTTCGCGAGCGGCACGTTCCCGTGCCTTCGGGTCGGGGCGAACGTTGAATCCAATGATGATTGCGTTGTCGACGGTAGCGAGGTTGATGTCGCTCTCGGTAACAGCACCAACACCGCGGTGGATGATGCGCAGCTGAACCGAGTCATCAACATCAATCTTGAGGAGCGACTCTTCGAGGGCTTCAACAGCACCCGATACGTCACCCTTGATGATGAGGTTGAGCGATTCGACCTTGCCATCTTCGAGGGCCTTCGTGAAGTCCTCGAGGCTGATGCGCTTGCGGCTACGAGCGAGCATTGCGTTGCGCTCTGCTGCTTCACGCTTTTCGGCGATCTGACGAGCCATGCGGTCATCGTCGGTAACCAAGAACACGTCGCCGGCCTTGGGTACTGAGGTCAAACCGAGCACAGCAACCGGACGCGACGGCTCAGCCTTGAGGACAGAGTCGCCGTTCTCGTCGAACATTGCACGAACGCGACCGTAAGCGGTTCCGGCAACGATGGGGTCTCCGACCGAAAGCGTTCCCGACTGGATGAGCACGGTAGCAACAGCACCGCGACCCTTGTCGAGCTTGGCTTCAATCGCAACACCACGAGCATCCTTGTTGGGGTTTGCGCGCAGGTCGAGCCCAGCATCCGCTGTCAGGAGCACAGCGTCAAGAAGCTCGGTGATACCGATCTTGTTGAGCGCCGAGACGTCCATGAACATCGTGTCTCCGCCGTACTCTTCGGCCACGAGGCCGAATTCGGTGAGCTGCTGACGTACCTTGGCCGGGTTTGCACCCTCTTTGTCGATCTTGTTGATTGCGACAACGATCGGAACATTTGCTGCCTGAGCGTGGTTGAGGGCTTCAACCGTCTGGGGCATGATTCCGTCATCTGCAGCAACCACGAGGATCGCAACGTCGGTGACCTGAGCACCACGAGCACGCATGGCGGTGAACGCCTCGTGACCCGGGGTGTCAATGAAGGTAATCGGACGCTCGAGGCCGTCGTGCTCTTTGACAACCTGGTAGGCACCAATGTGCTGCGTGATGCCTCCGGCTTCGCCAGCGACAACGTTGGCGTTACGGATAGCGTCAAGCAACTTGGTCTTACCGTGGTCGACGTGACCCATAACGGTGACAACGGGAGGGCGAATTACGAGTTCGTCTTCCGACTCGTCTTCAAGTTCTTGATCGAGGTCCATGTCGAAGCCGAGCAGCAGTTCGCGATCTTCTTCTTCTGGCGAGACCATTTCGATCTTGAAGCCGAGCTCTTCGCCCAAGATGTCGAACGTTGCCTCGTCGAGAGACTCCGTTGCCGTTGCCATCTGTCCCAAGTGGAACAGTACGGTAACGAGGTTTCCGGGGCTTGTGTCGATCTTGTCGGCAAAGTCGGTGATCGATGCGCCACGGCGAAGGCGAATTACTTCCTTGCCGTTTCCGCGGGGGACGCTAACGCCACCAAGCGAAGGAGCTTCTCTCAGTTCGAACTCTGCCCGCTTCGCCCGCTTCGACTTGCGTGCCTTGCTCTTGCCGCCACCGCGACCGAAAGCACCAGCAGTGCCGCCACCTGGACCGCGACCACGACCGCCGCCTGGCGGACGGTTGGGTCCAAAGTTATTGGGTGCGCCGCCTGGACGAGCACCGGCTCCAGCACCAGCGCCACCGGGACGCTGACCGCCACCGGCACCTGGGCCACCTGGACGCTGACCGAAGCCACCGGGGCGTGCGCTCTGGCCAGGGCCGCCTGGGCGCGGAGCGCCTGGACGAACTGAGCCGGGGCGAGCAGTGCCTGGGCGAGGTGCACCCGGACGAGGAAGTCCGGGGCGAGGTGCGCCTGGGCGAGGAATTGAGCTGTTGCCGCCGCTTGCAGCGGGACGCCCCATTCCCTGGTTAGAGGCAAAGGGGTTGTTTCCCGGACGAGGTGTACCCGGACGAGGAACAGAGGATGGGCTCGGAGTCGCAGCGGCGTTGCCCTCTGGCTTCGCTCCAGACTCAGCGGATGCTTTCTCTGCAGCCAAAGCCTTTTCGGCAGCGAGTGCCTGAGCTTGACGCTCGGCGACAGTCAACGGTGCGGGGGCCGCGCCCTCTTCTGATTCGTGAGTCGGCTCGGGCGCTGGCGTAGGAGCCGGGGCTTCTACAACAACCTCTGCCGGGGTCGGAGCACTAGGCACCGGGGTCTTGGGTTTTGGCGCAGCTTTCGGCGCGGCCTTGGGAGCAGCCTTGGGCTTCTCTGGCTCTGCCGGTGCTTTCGCAGCGTCTGCTTCTAGAGCAGCTTTTAGCCGTCGTGCGACGGGTGGTTCAATGCTTGACGAAGGGCCTTTAACGAATTCGCCCATTTCTTTGAGCTTCGCTAGTGCAGCCTTGCTATCGACGCCTGCTTCGGCGGCAACTTCGTGTACGCGTGGTTTGGAAGCCACATTTCTCCTGTCTGGGTCTGCTCCCAGACAGGGGCAGACCGCTAATTACGGACGGAACTCATTTCGAGCCGCTCATTAGTTGTCCATAGGTCAATCAGCCTGTTCGTTAGGGGACATCGGTTGATGTCCCGTCTCATATTCAGCTAACACTGAAAGAAGTGTTCCGGTATCTAGTGGCAACTTCACCTTCAATGCACGCTCAAAAGCCCTGCGTTTGACTGCAGACTCTAAACACGTGGATGTGGGGTGGAGCCACGCACCGCGACCCGGACGTGTGGCCGAATGGTCGGCCACAACCGCACCGTGAGATGCGATAACCCTCAGTAACGAGGATCTGCTGCCGCTTGCGCGACAGCCAATACACGTTCTTACTGCGTCCATGATACCCCTACTCTCCAATCCCGCACTCCCCCGCGCCCAGTATCGGCACGTCAGCAGCGCTGGGGAGCGACACACAACCGCGGTCAGCCCTAACTCACGGGGAGCAGAGCCTGCCGCAGTCGTATGACTACTCGTCGTCGAGAATCGAGTCTGGCTGGATGTCGATGCGGGCGCCGGTCAGTTTTGCTGCCAGGCGCGCATTTTGTCCTTCTTTACCGATTGCCAGTGAAAGCTGGTAATCGGGAACGAGGGCACGAACAGCTTTGGTTGCTTCGTCGATGACAAACGAGCTGGACACCTTGGCGGGCGAAAGCGCGTTTGCGACGAAAACAGCAAGATTCTCCGAGTAGTCGACAATGTCGATCTTTTCGTTGTTGAGTTCTGCTGTGACCGCGCGAACACGCTGTCCAAGCTCGCCGATGCATGATCCCTTGGCGTTGATTCCCGTTTCGGTCGCCCGCACGGCCATCTTGGTGCGGTGACCGGCTTCGCGGGCCACCGACGTGATCTCGACAAGTCCGCTTGCAATCTCGGGGACTTCAAGGGCAAAAAGCTTGCGTACGAGCGAAGGATGCGTGCGGCTGACCGTAATCTGGGGCCCCTTATCGCCCTTGTTCACTGCGGTGACATAGACACGAAGTCGTGAACCGTGCTTGTACTCTTCGCTCGGAACCTGCTCTTCTGGAGGCATAATCGCCTCGACGGTTCCCAGATCAATGTGGATCATTCGAGGGTTAGGACCCTGTTGAATGACGCCAGCAACAATGTCGCCTTCACGACCTTTGAATTCGCCGAGAACTTTGTCGTCACCGATGTCGCGAAGCCGTTGGTTAATTACCTGCTTCGCTGCGAACGCGGCAATACGACCAAAATCGCTCGGGCTGTCTTCAGCCTCACCGATGATTGCGCCTTCGTCGTCGTATTCAGGAACCCACACACTGACGTGGCCAGTCTTGCGGTCGAGTACGACGCGAGCAGTCGGCGCAAGTTCTGCGACCTTACCTTCGGGAGCCTCAACGTGCTTGAGATAGGCACTCATGATTGCCTGCTCAATGATCTGCACTAGCTCTTCGAACGGTATCTCTCGCTCGCGCTCCATCATGCGCAGCACGCTCAAGTCGATATCCATTGAGGGCCTCCGATATTCATTTAGGGGTGATAAACCGGAGCCTCACTGGCTCCGAATAGGCTAGTTTAGCCGCCTCAGGCGAGCAGCGCCGCACCAACCTCGTCGATGCTCGTGCTGGTGCGCTCGTTTGTCGTACGATCCCAGACTTCGACCATTCCGTTGGCAGCATCACGACCGACAATGACGATCTTGGGCACACCGAGCAGCTCAGCGTCGCCAAACTTTACGCCGGGCGAAACTTTGAGGCGGTCGTCGAAGAGCACGTCGAGTCCGGCGCTTTCGAGCGAAGACACCAAGTTCTCAGCGGTCTCGAAAATGAGCGGGTCTTTTCCTGCCGCCACGATATGAACGTCGAAAGGGCTGATGTTTTTCGGCCAGAGCAAGCCCTTACCGTCGTTGGTGGTCTCAGCGATGGCGGCCATGAGGCGAGTAACCCCGATGCCGTAAGAGCCCATCGTGACGGTCACAAGCTTGCCGTTCTCATCGAGCACCTTGAGTCCGAGAACCTCGGCATATTTGCGGCCGAGCTGGAAGACGTGCCCAATCTCCATTCCGCGAGCGGTTTCGATGGGTCCGCTGCCGTCAGGAGCCGGGTCACCGGCGCGGACATCGGAAATCTCTACAGTGCCGTCGGCAATGAAATCACGACCGGCGACAAGACCGAGAACGTGCTTCTCGTGGATGTTTGCCCCGGTGATCCACTGAGTTCCATCAACGACACGGGGATCGAGCATGAAACGGACACCGGTTGCTGACTTCTCACCGATAACGGCACCCTCGGGTGACCACGGGCCGATGTAACCCTTGACAAAGCCGGGGTTGCCCTCGAGCTTGGCAAGGGTGGCGAAATCTTCTGGAGTTGCCGCTTCGACCTCAGCAGGCGCGAAGGCAACCTCAGCGCGCTTGAGATCAACATCGCGGTCGCCTGGCAGCCCAACAACAACAAGCTCGCGGGATCCATCGAGCGAGCTGAGCGCCAAGACAACGTTCTTGAGCGTGTCTCCCGCAGTCCACTGGCGGTCAGCGCGAGGCTGCTGCTCGTTCGCTAGAGCGACAAGCGTGTCGATCGTTGGTGTGTTTGGCGAATCAAAAATGAGCGGTTTAGGAAGCCCATCAATGGGAAGCGACTCTGGGACTGTTGTGCGGTACGCCTCAACGTTCGCGGCATAGCCTCCAGCAGAGCGAACAAACGTGTCTTCGCCGATAGGGGTTGGATGCAAGAACTCTTCGCTCTTCGAGCCACCCATGGCTCCAGCATCCGCAGCAACCACGACGTACTCAAGGCCCAAGCGAGCGAAGATTCGCTCGTAGGCGTCACGGTGCTGCTGATACGAAACGTCGAGGCCGGCATCCGTGTAATCGAAAGAGTAGCTGTCTTTCATCGAGAACTCGCGACCACGCAATAGGCCCGCGCGAGGGCGTGCTTCGTCACGGTACTTGTCCTGGATTTGGTACAGCGCCAGCGGAAGATCCTTGTAGCTCGAGTACAGGTCTTTCACGAGCAGCGTGAAGACCTCTTCGTGCGTTGGCGCCAAAAGATAGTCAGCCCCGCGGCGGTCCTGAAGACGAAAAATACCGTCACCATACTCAGCCCAACGACCAGTCAACTCATAGGGCTCGCGCGGCAGCAACGCCGGAAAGTGCACCTCTTGCGCGCCAAACGATTCAAGCTCATCGCGGATGATCGCCTCGATATTGCGGCGAACCTTGAGACCAAGTGGCAACCACGCAAAGACACCAGGAGCCTGACGACGGATGTAACCGGCACGCACCAAAAGGCGGTGACTGGCTACCTCAGCATCGACGGGGTCTTCGCGGAGCGTGCGGACAAAGAGTTGAGAAAGACGTGTAGACACGTCTCAATGTTAGTGGCGCTACGGTGTCAGTACTTGCGGGGTACCGATCTCACCGGCAGGCATTTCTGCTGCGATGCGATTGGCCTCTTCGATGAGAGTCGCAACGATCTCTGATTCGGGCACAGTCTTGATGACTTCACCCTTCACAAAGATCTGGCCCTTGCCATTACCGCTGGCAACACCGAGGTCAGCTTCGCGAGCCTCACCCGGTCCATTCACGACACAACCCATGACAGCAACGCGCAACGGAACCGTCATGCCCTCGAGGCCCTCGGTGACATCGTTTGCCAACTTATAGACGTCGACCTGAGCGCGACCGCAGCTGGGGCACGAGACGATTTCAAGCTTGCGCTCGCGAAGGTTGAGCGACTGCAGGATTTGCAGTCCAACCTTTACCTCTTGAGCTGGTGGTGCCGAGAGGGACACCCGAATGGTGTCGCCAATGCCTTCGGAAAGCAAGATGCCGAACGCGGTAGCGCTCTTGATCGTTCCTTGAAATTCGGGGCCAGCTTCGGTGACGCCCAAGTGCAGCGGCCAGTCACCGCGCTCAGCGAGCAGGCGGTAAGCCTTAACCATGACGATGGGGTCGTTGTGCTTGACCGAAATCTTGAAGTCGTGGAAGTCGTGCTCTTCGAAGAGCCCAGCCTCCCAGACGGCACTCTCAACGAGCGCCTCTGCGGTTGCCTTGCCGTACTTCTGCAGAATGCTCGGCTCAAGCGAACCGGCATTCACACCGATCCGCAGGCTTACGCCAGCATCTTTCGCTGCCTTGGCGATCTCGCCAACTTTGTCGTCGAACTTGCGGATATTTCCGGGATTGACACGAACAGCGCCCACTCCGGCATCGATCGCTGAAAAGACATAGCGCGGTTGAAAGTGGATGTCGGCGATAACCGGAATTTGGCTCTTCTTCGCGATGATGTGCAAGACATCTGCATCATCCTGATGAGGAACAGCGACGCGAACAATGTCGCAACCGGAGGCGGTAAGTTCGGCGATCTGCTGAAGAGTTCCGTCGATGTTCGTGGTCTGCGTCGTCGTCATAGACTGCACGCTGACTTGCGACTCGCTGCCGATTCCTACAGAACCGACCTTAATCTGCCGGGTCTTGCGACGAGGAGCGAGGACTTCGGGAACTTTCGGCATTCCAAGATTGATTGCTGGCACGATTCCAGTCTAGAGCCGACTCCTGAACAACACCGGAACGCTAGTTCGCGGCGAGGTGCGCGCCGAGGGCTTCAACGAACTCCTTGGGGTGTTCAAGGTGAGCCGAATGGCCGCAGTTTTCCCACGCCAACTCGGTGTATTCGCCGCCATTGGCGACGTAGCGATCGAAAACAGCGCGAGTTTGTTCGATCATTGGCTGCGGCGGAGCGATGTCCGCCCCCGGCCAACCAGGAATGACACCGAGTTGGCCCAAGAAGTTGAGATCAAATCCCGAAGCATCCGAAACAATCGCGTCACCGAGACCGCGAACCCACAGAATGGGCGGTTTGCTCGCCAATTCGGTGATTCCACTGACATTGAAGTGGTCTGGCGTCATCGTATTGAGCACTCCGCGACCGCCGGGACCGAATCCGGGCCACGCCTCAATAACGACAGAATCGCCAGGGTAATTGTCTTCGCCTGTCGCCGTCGTGAGCATCGACTCAACCCACAGATCTTCATGCTCAGCGTGCACTTCGGGGTTCGCAACGTATGCCGTGCGGAAAACCATGCGAGCGGATGCCGGAGAGTCGACACCCGTATTACCCGCCTGGAGCTGGGCGATAAAGTCGGGGTTCGCTCCCCCGCCACCGGTGCCAGGGCACTCCGGGGCGAGAATCTCGCCGGTGGGGCCCTTGGTTCCGCCAAAGCCATAGGGCGACACTGGGGAGACAAACGTTGCTGTTGCCACACGCTCAGCGTGGTCGATCATGAACTGCATGACGACGCCGCCACCCATGCTCCACCCGACAAAGTTTGCGCGCTCTACACCGAGAGAATCCAGCACTGCTGCGATGTCGTCAGAGAAATCGCGAACGCCACGGGTGGCATCCACTGGCAATGTCTCGCTGTCTCCAAAACCGCGAAGATCGATGGCGAGCGCACGAACATTCGGGTCGAGTCCGAGCATTGTTGGTTGCCAGAACAGTGACGATGACACGTTGCCGTGAACAAAAACGACGGTCGAGCTCGCCGGATCTGCTGGCCTTTCCAGCACTGACGCGACAAGGCGCGGGGTCGTAATGCTGTGCTGAATGATGCCGTCGAGAAGAGTAGCCATGGGGTGTCCTTTAGTCGGTGAAACTGCTGGAAATGCGGGTGTCCACAGAAACCTAGTGAGCGATGAGGTCGACCGTGAGTTCAGGCTCGGTAGCGGCCCGCACGGTGGCTTCGTCGACTCCGGGAGCGAGCTCGCGCAGCACGAGACCCGTTGGAGTGATATCGATCACGGCAAGATCCGTGATGATGCGGTGAACAACACCTCGGCCGGTGAGCGGTAGCGAGCACTCATTCACGATCTTGGGAGTTCCGTCTTTCGCGACGTGTTCCATGAGCACGATCACTCGTGCAGCACCGTGCACAAGATCCATCGCGCCGCCTGGGCCCTTCACCATCTTTCCGGGAATCATCCAATTGGCCAGATCTCCGGCAACAGATACTTGCATTGCACCCAAAATGGCGGCATCGATCTTGCCACCGCGGATCATGCCAAAGCTCATAGCAGAGTCAAAGAAGGCTGTGCCGGGAAGCGTGGTGACGGTTTCCTTTCCTGCGTTGATCAGGTCAGGGTCGACGTTTTCCTCCGTCGGGTACGGTCCAACACCGAGGATGCCGTTCTCCGACTGCAACACAACAGTGCGCCCCTCGGGAACATAGTTCGGCACGAGCGTCGGAAGGCCGATGCCCAGATTCACATAGGAACCGTCAGCAAGTTCGAGCGCCGCCCGCGCGGCCATTTCTTCACGAGTCAAAGCCATTACGCAACCACCTTCTGCACTGTGCGACGTTCAATACGCTTCTCGACATCGGAACCAACCTCAATGACCCGCGTGACATACACACCGGGCAAGTGCACGGCATCCGGTTCGATTTCACCAGGTTCAACTAGCTCTTCAACCTGAGCGATACAGATGCGGCCAGCCATTGCCGCGAGCGGCGAGAAGTTGCGGGCCGACTTGGCGAACACAAGGTTGCCGCGACGGTCCCCTTTAAGGGCATGTACGAGTGAAAAGTCAGTCGTGATCGATTCTTCGAGAACGAACTCTTTTGACGTTCCGTCCACATCGAATGAGCGAACCTCCTTCGGAGGCGAGGCGATCGCAATGCCACCGGCACCGTCATAGCGCCGCGGAAGACCACCCTCAGCGACCTGAGTACCCACGCCCGTCTGGGTGAAGAACGCCGCCACTCCGGAACCACCGGAGCGTAGCTTCTCGGCGAGCGTGCCCTGTGGAGTCAGCTCAACTTCAAGCTCACCCGTCAAAAACTGGCGCTCAAACTCCTTGTTCTCACCAACATACGACGACGTCATTTTCCGGATGCGACGGGCCGCCAGTAGCACGCCAAGCCCCCAGTCATCCACACCACAGTTGTTGCTCACAATGCTGAGGTCATCAGAGCCCAACTCCAATAACGCCTCAATCAACACCATTGGGTTGCCACAGAGACCGAAGCCGCCAACGGCAAGAGATGCCCCACTCGGAATATCCGCGACTGCCTCCGCCGCCGACCCCACTGTCTTATCGATACTCACGCTCGAACCTCCCGCGGTTGACTCGCCAATAGTTCACCCATGACGTCCGCAACACAATCTGCGCCGCGCTGCGTCAAAGTAATTGTGTAGTGGTTGACATCGTGCGCCTCATGAAAAATCACCTGAGGAAGCTCTCTGTGCCACTGCTCACACTGTTCCGGAGAATACAACGCGGGCACCTGATTGAGAAGCCCTCGAGGTGCACGGATGAAATGAACCGGCACCCTAATTGCCCGAAGCGCACCCAAATATTCCGCATCGCCGCTCAACTGCAACGCATCATAAGTGACCGCCTCAATATTGCTTGCCGGATGCAACGCTGGCTCAGTACCAACCAAGTCGTAGTCAACATAGTCACGCACCGCTTGAGTGAAATTACCCTCAAATGCCGGATGCTGAGCCCAAAAATCTTGATAGCTGGCACGATCCGGGAACGTCATCGACAGTCGCTCCGCCGCCGGCCCCAAAATCACTTGAGGAAGTTCCTCCATCGTCGTGCCCTCCGGAGCCGGAATCGGCAGACCACCATCAATGAGAACCAACCCGGTCACGCGCTCCGGGTAGAGCGCCGAAAGGCTTGCAGCGACAAAACCACCCATCGAATGAGCAACAACGAGCGCCGATTGCGTCTCTGTCGCAGCCAACAGCGCGTTCATGTCAGCGGCGTGCTGCGGCATCCCGAACGGAGCAGGAAGGCCACGGCTCGCACCGCGCCCCCGCAGGTCGGGAGCGATAACGCGATACTCAGGAAAAGCTGCGGCAATCAGAGGCCATGACATATGGGATGCCGTGATGCCGTGGATCGCCAGGATGGTGCCCTTCGGTGGCTCGGCTGGCTCCCAGATGGCTGCCGTGAGTTCGCCGCCATCGACGAGACACGTGATAGTTCGATAGTGCTGAGTCATCGTGCGCTCCAGCCGCCATCCATTGTGTACGAGGCGCCCGTCACCATTCCGGCGGTGTCACCAGCAAGCCACAGCACGAGGTCGGCAACTTCGGACGGCTCAAGCAAACGCTTAATGGCACTCTCAGTGAGCATGACCTTTTCGACAACCTCAGATTCGGGAATGCCGTGAACCTTTGCCTGATCAGCGATCTGCTTCTCGACGAGCGGAGTGCGAACGTAACCGGGGTTGACGCAGTTGCTTGTCACCCCGTGCTCGCCGCCCTCCAGCGCCGTGACCTTCGAAAAGCCTTCAAGGGCATGCTTGGCGGCAACATACGCTGACTTGTATGGCGATGCCCGCAAACCATGAACCGAGCTGATGTTGATGATGCGACCGAATTCGCGCTCATACATGCGCGGCAGTGCGGCCCGCACAAGCAAGAACGGTGCCTCAATCATGAGATCGAGAATGCGGCTAAACATCGCCGGCTCGAAACTCTCGATCGGGCTCACGTGTTGGATACCGGCATTGTTTACGAGAATGTCGATGTCGAGTGAGAGGTCCGCAAGAGCCGCGGTGTCGGTGAGGTCGACCTGCCAGGCCTCCCCACCCACGAGCGTCGCCTGAGCGGTGGCAGCATCACCGTTGAGATCGGCAACAATCACGTGAGCTCCGGCCTTGGCCAGCGCGACAGTACAGGAGGCACCAATTCCACTTGCGCCACCCGTAACGAGGGCCCTTCGGCCCGTCAGATCAGTCATTTCTCGACTCCTTCACTGCGCGGCTCTGGCACTGCCAGACCTCGGCGGATAAACGTGATCATTTGATCGAGAACTTCATCGGGAACCCGCGATGTTCCACTTGCGGTCGGATCGGCGTCATGGCCCGCCGACGGGGAGTCTCCCCACAAGACCCACCGCATCCCAATCATTTCGCCGATGCCCATCAGCGCCCAGGCTGCAACGGTCGGATCAACGTCACCGATTTCCCCGAGCAACTGTGCTTCTTTGAGACCTTCGATATAGCCATCGACGATGCGCGAATAGTGCAATCGCAGCGACTTGGGCGAAACAAATTCAGCCTCGCGCACCACGCGGTACAGCGCGGGGTGTTCCGCCGTGAATTCGAAGAACGCCCGAAAGCCGGCGCGCTCTGATTCAATGCGATTGGATGCTGCGCCCGATGCTTCACTCATCGCCCGACGAACACGCCGATTCAGATCCTCCACGAGCTCTTCGAAAATCTCGAGCTTGCTCGAAAAGTACAAATAGAACGTGCCCTGACCTACGCCGGCCTCTTCTGTGATGCGCACGACAGAAGCATCCGTGTAGCCATAACGGGCAAAGATTGTCTCGGCAGCCTCGATCAGTTTCGTCTTGGTGCGGGTGCCGCGAGCGGTAAGTGGTGTGCTCATGAACTGATCCGTCCTGATTGTGCCGACTGTTCTGTCCATTGGCTAAGAAGTACACGACGTCGAACTTTGTCGCTGGATGACCGGGGAATCGACTCCACGAATAGCACTCGTTTCGGCACTTTGAACTTGGCGAGAGAAGCGAGGGCAAAATCGAGAACGTCAGTTTCATCGGTCGATTCACCAGAGCGAACGACGACCCAGGCGACGGCAACTTCGCCCCACTGCTCGTCTGGCACTCCGACAACGGCGACGTCAGCAATAGCTGGATGCCCGAACAGCACACCCTCAATTTCTGCAGGAGCTACCGACTCTCCCCCGGTGATAAAAATGTCCTTGATTCGATCGAGAACGCGGTAGTAACCTTCCGCATCCCGATCCACCAGGTCTCCCGTGGCCAGCCACCCTTCGCGAAGAGCGAGTGCCGTCGCTTCTGGGGCGCGAAAGTAGCCAGTGAAGACACCCGGGCCATGAACCAGCAGCTCTCCCTGCCCGGCGCCAGTGATTCGTTCTCCCGTGACGGGGTCGGCGATATCGACGTCAACATGCGGATACGGTTTGCCCGCTGATCCGATGCGAACGCGCGCTTCCTCATCGGGAAGGCACAGCACATTGGGGGCAGCTTCGGTGAGGCCATAGCCCTGCGTAAGCGCTACACCCCGACCGTGCCACACCCTCAGCAACGGTTCGGGCATAGGAGCACCACCAACAATGGCGTGCGCCAGACTCGACAAATCACTCGACGCGAATCGTGGATGCTGCGACAAAATTAGGTAGTTCGCTGGCACGCCCATCATCGTCGTAATGCGCCGATCAGCAATAAGTTGAAGCACGCGTGCGGGGTCAAAAGTGCGCTCAAGAACCACTGTTGCCCCCATCCACCACGCCAAGAGTGGCTGAATGTTCCACCCGCCAACGTGATACTGAGGCATTACCGCGAGCACCGTGTCAGCGCTCGTGATCTCGGCAGTACGAGAGAGTGACAGGTTCGTCCAAAAGCAATTGGAATGACTGAGGATGGCGCCCTTAGCTTGCTCGAGGGTGCCCGAGGTAAACACGATGAGGAGAGCGTCCTCGTCTCGGACGGGTCGTCGCACCGGCAGTGCCGCATCCTGGCGCAACGGGGCAACAATGTCTCGTTCGATACCGTGGGTGCCCAAAATGCTACGGGCAATGGGGGCCCGAAGGCGATCTGTGGCGAGTGAAGCCAGGGTCGAAAATTCGTCTTCGACGAGCAACAGTGCGGGATCTGCTTGCTCCAGTTGCTGAGCGATCTCTCGCGGAGAGAGGCGCCACGACAGTGGCACAAGTACGAGCCCTGCCTTTGCACACGCAAAGAACACCACAACGTGGTCTGAGCTGTTGCCGGTAATCGTCGCAATTCGATCGCCAACACCGTAGCCGCCATCGAGGAAAGCGGCGGCGAGGGCTGTGGCCCGATCATCCAACTGCCGGTAAGTCAGCACCACACCACGGTCATCAACAGCTACGCGCTCTGGCGTAGCGATGGCGCGATCGGCCGTCCACCGCCCTAGCGTGTGTAGCCCATCAGGCTGACTCATTCCGCCTCCTCAAGCTGCTTGCGAGCAGCCGGCGTCGAACGAGTGCCTGTTCCTAGGCGCCGCACTGCACCGGCAATTCCTCCGGGAAGGAACAACACCACAAGGATAAACAGCGTGCCCAAGATAAAGAGCGGTTCTGACAGAGGAATACGCAAAACTGCGGGAAGTCCGGCAATTGCGTCGGAACCTGCGAGCGCCGTCAGTCTCTGATCGAGCAAGGTGTAGATGATTCCGCCGACGATGGCACCCCATCGCGAACCGACACCTCCGAGCACCACAATCACCAGAATCGTGAGCGTGAAGTCTGCGGATGTTGCTCGAGGAGTCGTTCCGCTCTGAAGCAGCAAGTGCACCATTCCCACGAGCGATGCCAAAACCGACGCGATGACGAACGCCATGAGTTTGACGCCGAACGGGCGTAATCCGAGCACTCGCACTCTCAACTCGTTTTCGCGCGTTGCCGTCACCGCGTGACCGGCTCGAGAATTTTCGAACCACGCCACGACGACAAAAACGATGACCAGCAGCGCGAGCGCAAGCCAGTAAAGGTTTCGTGTATTGATCACACCAACGAAAAAGTCGGGGATGTGCTCGGTGTCGAGCCGCAGCCCCTCCTCGCCGCCAGTGGCGGAAGGATTACGTCGCACGAGTACGTTTCCTGCCTGCGCAAAAGCCAAAGTGACCATCGCGAAGGAGATTCCAGTAACTCGTAAGCTCAGCGAGCCGAGTAAATAGGCGGCCGCGATGACAATCGCCAGAGTGAGGCCGAGCGCCGGGATCAGGGTGAGCTCAGTTTGCTGCAACACAATGCCAAGTCCGTAAGCACCGAGGGCAAAGTAGAGCGCATGGCCAAAGGACAGCATGCCCGCCGTGCCAAACAGCAAATGGTAGCTCAGAGCAAGCGAAGCAAAGAGTAGCGCGAGGGCGAGCAACTGAAGCGTACCCGGCGTGTAGGTGGCCCCTGGCAGTACGCCGGGGATAGAGATGTTCAGCAGCGGCAGCAGGGCGGCGAACACCACAAACGCTCCCCCGAGCATCCACCACGTGCGCTGGCTGAGGTTCGTTAGCGACTTCATGCCTTCTTCCCCAAAATTCCGGTTGGGCGAACCAACAGCACGACAGCGAGCAACAGAACAACCATGAGGTCGCCAGTTCCGCCCAAGAAATAGTTAGCAAACTGCTGCAGGATGGCGACAGCCACCGACGCAATCGCCGCGCCAGCGAGCGAACCCAAACCACCAATCACGGTGACGATGAAAGCAAAGATCAGCAGTGATCCGCCCAGCTGCGGTGAAACGTAACCGAAGTAGTGCGAGGCGAGCACCCCACCGAGACCAGCTGCTGCCCCTCCAATCGCAAAGACAACGGTGAAAGCTTTACGCACGTCGATCCCCAACGCGGTCACCATCGAACGATTTTCGACACCAGCCCGAATGACAAGCCCAAACCGCGTGTACCTCAAGAATGCAACAATGCCGAGCAGTACGAGCACCGCAGCCCCGATGAGCAAGAAGCGATCATTCGGAACGCGCGCCCCCAATATCTCTGTCGTTTGCGACAACCATGGTGGTGCAGTGACGTAGATGGGATCAGTACCCCAAATTCCCTCAAAAAGTGCAACCGTCGCCAGAGCCAATCCCACGGTGACAAGCACTTGCTCAATGTGCCGGTTGTACAACCGCCGGATCAGCAAAAACTCAGTTGCCGCAGCGACGGTAGCGCCAACGACCATGCCGAGCAGCAACGAAGCAATTAGCGTGCCCCAGCTCTCTCCGCCCAGACGCCGCGCCAGTTCCCAACCGGCAAAAGCGCCGAGAGTGAGAAATGAACCGTGCGCGAAATTCAGCACTCCCATGAGGCCGTAGATCAGCGAGAGACCGGATGCCACCAAGAAATACAGTGCACCAAGCCCCAGGCCGGTAATCAGCAGGAGAATTATGGTGCTCATGCGACTCCCAGCAATTCTTTTGTCAGGGCTTCATCGCCCAAGAGTTCTTCGGCGCTGCCGTCGTAAACAACGCGGCCACCTTCAAGCACGATGGCTTTCTCTGCGAGCATCCGCACAACCTGAAGATTTTGTTCAACGAGCAGAACGGGAACAGACTGCGCTGCCCGTTCCAGAGCCCGAGCGACATCCATGACAATCAACGGCGCTAGCCCCTTAGTCGGTTCATCAACCAACAGCACGCGGTTGTCGTTAACGAGTGCACGAGCAAGCGAGACCATTTGTTGCTGACCACCAGACAGGGTTCCCGCAAGTTGGCCAGCCCGCTGAGTGAGATCAGGAAAAAGCTCGGCGATCAGTTCACGATTTGGTGAAGAGTCACGCTCAGCGAGGCGCAAGTTTTCGGCAACCGTGAGAGACGCAAACACTTCGCGATCCTCCGGAACATAGCCAACACCGCGCTGCACAATTCGATGGGTAGGTTCGCGGTCGACCCGCTCCCCCGCCAACGTCACTTCCCCAGAACGTTCGATTAGCCCCATGATCGCGCGCAAAGTGCTCGTCTTGCCAACACCATTGCGCCCCAAGAGTGCCGTCACACCAACGGGGAGCATCTCGAAACTCACCGCTTCAACAACCTGCTGACCCTCGATGCTTGCGCTGAGATCAGCAACCGTCAAAATCGAATCTGTGATCGTCGGCGTCGTGCCGGTCGACTCGGTCATAGTGGTGCCCCCAAATAAGCTTTCTGCACCGCTTCGTCTGCCATCACGGCATCCGGGGTGTCACACGCGAGCAACTGACCATGGTGCATAACCGCAACACGGTCAACCAGGCCGAGCACGACATCCATGTGGTGTTCAACCATCAACACTGTGCGTCCAGACTGATGAACCTGGCGGATGACGTCGCTGAGTCCAGCAACATCTCCAGAGGCGACCCCTGCCATCGGCTCGTCGAGCAAGATCACGCTCGGGTCAGTAGCGAGCAGCATGGCGATCTCAAGCTTGCGCTTGTCACCGTGGGAGAGAACTCCTGCCAGCGTCTCACTGTGATGACCCAAACCGACCTCGTCGAGCCCCGCTCGAGCAATCGTCGATGCGGCATCGGTTGGCCTGGGAAAGCGAAGCACCGAAGTAGCACCACCCAGCTTGACTTGAGCTGCCAGCCTCACGTTCTCCACAGCACTCAACGCCGGAAAGAGACTGGAGGTCTGAAAGGTTCTGCCGAGCCCAGCCCGGGCTCGCGCATCAATGGTCTGATTCGTGACATCGCGCCCCTCAAGACTGACGGTTCCCGTCGTGGGAGTCATCACTCCAGAGATGAGGTTGAATAGCGTGGTTTTTCCGGCCCCGTTAGGGCCGATCACGCCGAGCATCTCGCCCTTCGCTACCGACAGTGACACGTCATCGATGATGACGGCACCGCCAATCGTGAGAGCTAGATGCTCGACCGTGAGCACGGGCTGGTTCGACATAGCTTCTAACTTCGTTGGTTATTCAGCGACGGGAGGCGTGACAGCTTCAGCGTCAACCGCGGTTACCAGCTCAGGCATCCACGAGTCGCCGTCAGCGACAAGAGTTACCTGGAACATGGGCTGGATCATGGCGTGGTCTTCAGCGCGGACGGTGATCGATCCCTTGACGGAGTCGAACGTCCAACCTTCAAGAGCCGCAATCATGGCGTCGACATCGTCGCCGCCTTCACGCACAGCCTGAACAACCATCTGCGCGGCAACGAAGCCATCAGGCGAGAACAGGTCAGCCTGCTTGCCCTCTGCCTCGAGGTAGCTCACCATGGCCGAGTTGGCGTCGTTGTCTGTTGCTCCACCGAAGTAGTGGTTGAGGAAGCTGATCTTGTCGCTAGCGGGACCGTAGGCGCCGTAGGTCGAGATGTCGCCAAGCCCGGTAGCAACCGGAACGCTATCGAACACGCCCTGCTGGCTGAGTGCCTCCCACATCGCACCAGAGGTAGCTCCAGCCCACGCCACGAACACGAGGTCAGGCTGGGCATCAACAATCTGCTGGGCGAACGGGGTGAACTCGGTTGCATCTTCAGGAACGAGCAAGCTCGTCACATCGGCACCTTGGCCGCCGAGGACGGCAGTTGCTGCGGCAACGTTGCCTTGACCGAATGCGGTGTCCTGACCGAAGACGAGAACCGACTTACCCGAAGGGTCTCCGATAAAGGTTCCTGCAGTAGCGACGTCTTGGTAGCTCTGGCGACCTGAACGGAAGGTGTAGCCATTGACACCGGTGATGGCATCAGCGGCTGCGGGGCCCGAAATGTAGAGAACCTTGTTTTGCTCAGCCTGTTCGGCCAGCGCGAGCGCGATTCCGGATGACACCGTGCCCATGATGATCTTCTTGCCTTGACCGATCACGTCTTTCGCTGCGGTGACTGCCTTGTCGGCATCGCCGGCGTCATCCGTGATTTCGATGTTGAGTTCACGGCCGTCGACGGTGCCTGTGCCGTCGGTGGCGTAGTCGAGACCGGCGTCGAATCCGGCGAGGTAGGCCTCACCATAGGCCGCAAGGGGGCCGGTTTGGGAAGTGATGATGGAGATGTCGACCGGAGCGAGCTCGTCGCCGCCCGAACCGTTATCTACGCTGGGGGCACAGCCCGCCAGTGTGAGAGCTACCGTCGCAATTAACGCCGGAGCGAGGTACTTTTTACTGACCCGCATGATGGGACCTTTCCTGCTGCCTTAGGAGGATTGTGATCTGAACCTGAGACCCGGTTCAGGTTTCATGTAGCCTATGGTTGCTCAACCTCGCTGTCAACAACGGCGCACCAACAAAGGAGTTTGCACAGTGGCCAACACCCCTGCACCCAACGATGTAGTAATCCTTTCCGCAACACGCACTCCACAAGGGAAACTGCGCGGACAACTCGCCTCACTCACCGCCGTCGAGCTCGGCGCCATAGCGCTTCGCGCCGCCGTCGAACGCTCCGGCGTCGACGTTGACTCCATTGACCAAGTGATCTTCGGCCAGGTCATTCAGGCCGGCGCCGGGCAGAACCCCGCGCGCCAAACGGCCATCGCCGCAGGCCTCGCCTGGAAAACCCCCACCGTCACAGTGAACAAAGTGTGTCTTTCCGGGCTTGCCGCAATCGTGGATGCTGCACGCCTCATCCGTCTCGGCGAAGCAAATGTCGTCGCTGCCGGCGGTCAAGAATCCATGACTAACGCACCGCACGTGCTCCCCGGATCGCGCATGGGCTGGGCTTACGGCACAGTTTCAGCGCTGGACTCTGCCGCGCACGATGCCCTCACCGATGCTTTTGATGCCGAGTCAATGGGCGCTAGCACCGAACGTCACAACGGCCGCCTCAATATTGGCCGCACCGAACAGGACGAAATCGCCGCTGCCTCGCACCAGCGAGCGGCCGCCGCAATCGAAGCCGGCATCTTCGTCGACGAGATTGCACCGGTGACTATCCCGCAGCGCAAGGGTGACGACCTCATTCTGGACACGGATGAGGGTGTGCGAGCAACCACCACCGTCGAAACTCTCGCCGGGCTGCGTCCCGCTTTCGATCCCGAAGGCACGATCACCGCCGGAAACTCGTCGCCCCTAAGCGACGGAGCATCCGCCGTGATCCTAGCCAGTCGCGCCTGGGCTGAAGAAAACGGCCTCACCTGGCTTGCCGTGCTCGACCGCTCCGGCCATGTCGCCGGCCCAGACAACTCGCTGCACTCGCAGCCAGCGCGCGCTATCGCCGCCGCCCTCGACAACGCAGGATGGAGCGCTGGCGACCTCGACTTTGCCGAGATCAACGAGGCCTTCGCCGCAGTGAGCCTGCGCTCGACCGCCGAGCTCGGGCTCAGTCATGACATTGTCAATATCCACGGTGGCGCTATAGCAATCGGACACCCCGTTGGCGCGTCCGGTGCTCGCCTCGTCGTTCATGCAGCGCACGAACTTGCCCGCCGCGGCTCAGGTCGCGCCGCAGTCGCACTGTGCGGAGGCGGCGGTCAGGGCGACGCCCTGCTGCTAACCCGCTAGTACTGACTAGTTTGCGCTAGTCCGTCGGTACTGCGCCGTCGGCGTTGCAGCGTTCGGCACTCGCACGGTTGATTGCGGTCTGGCCTCACGGGGCTAGACCGCAATTCGCCAAAAACTAAAAGATCGAAATGGGCTTCACAATGTCTGCATAGATGAGCAGCGCGCTCATTGCTCCGAGCAAGACAACAACCACTAGCGTCAACGGGATGATCTTGGCGGTATCGACCGGTCCAGGATCGGGCTTGCCAAAGAGCTTCGCGAAGAAGCGTCGAACACCTTCATAGAGCGCACCGGCGACGTGTCCACCATCAAGCGGCATGAGTGGCACGAGGTTGAAGACGAAGAGTGCGACGTTTAGTGAACCAATCAGTCCAATGAGCGAGGCCACTCGGTCTGCAACCGGAGAGGAATCGAGGCTGGCAATCTCGCCAGCGATCCGGCCGACTCCAACAACACTGATTGGTCCGTTGGGGTCGCGCTCATCTGGCCCAAAAGCCGCATTCGCGATATCAACCATGCGCTGCGGAAGGTGCAGGATGACGTTGGCGACAGCGACAACGTTGTCACCGACCGCGGGAAGCACTGCGGTAACAGGCTGGCGCACCGTTTCAACCGCCGAACCAATCCCCAAGAAACCGTACTCTTCGGTCTGAGGGTTGCCGTCGGCATCTTCGACAATTGCCCCTCGATCATCGTAAACATAGCGTTCGGTCAGCAGCGGCTCGGCCACCAGAGTGACCTCGGCGCCATCGCGCTCGACAACGACCGTTAGCTCGTCGCCAGCAGCCGCACGGATGTACTCAGTGGCTTCAGCCCACGTCTCGACCGGCTCACCGTCCATCGACACCAAACGGTCGCCGGGGAGCATCCCAGCCGCAAAACCAGGGGCCGCAGGATCAGCGCTTTCGCACGACTGACGTTCAGAAGTCGCAGGGAGCACACACTCCGAGACACTCCCGATTGTGGTGCTCGTCTGGGCAACACCAAATCCCATGAAAAGAATCGCGAACATGACGATGGCAATAAGCAGGTTCATCACCGGGCCACCCAGCATGATGATGATCCGTTTGATAATGGGCAGGCGATAGAAGGCCCGCGACTCATCAACGTCCACGAGAGTGTCAGCGCTGGCAGTACGAGCATCCTGAATCAGAGCCTGAAACATACCTGTCGTGGCGGTGCGCCCCCCACTGTTTGCTTTGCCCGGAGGATACATTCCCGCCATGGCGATGTAACCGCCAAGAGGAATTGCCTTGACGCCGTACTCCGTCTCTCCCCGTTTGCGGGAGAAAATAGTCGGGCCAAACCCAATCATGTACTGGCTTACGCGCACCCCAAAGAGCTTCGCCGGCAGTAAGTGGCCGATTTCGTGCAGGCCGATAGACACGGCGAGTCCGACGACGACAACAAGGATGCCGAGAATATACAAGAGCACGTTTTCCACCCGCTAAGAATAGCCACGAGCGCCGACGTCCACCTGTGCCAGCGCTGTGCAGACCTCAGAACTACCCCGCACTGGGGGTTTTTGAGACTCAGTGGCGAGTCTTTGACACAACCGAATCTGCTTCACGACGAGCCCAGACCTCGGCCTCGTGCAGGGCGTCAAGACTCAACTCGGTCGGCTGGTGGCTCTCAACGACCCGCTCGACGACATCCAAGATGTCGAGGTAACCGATAGCACCAGCGTGGAACGCCAGCACCGCTTGCTCGTTTGCCGCATTGAAAACTGCCGGGAATGTGAGGCCTGCCGTACCGACAGCCTTCGCCATCTCGACTGCAGGAAAAACTTCGCTATCGAGCGGCTCAAAACTCCACGTGCTTGCTGTAGTCCAGTCCAGCGGTACGCCGACACCCGGAACACGGTGCGGCCAATCCAATGCGAGCGAAATGGGCAAGCGCATATTGGGCGGGCTTGCCTGGGCAATCGTCGAGCCATCCACAAACTCGACCATCGAATGAACAATGGACTGAGGATGGACGGTGACAGCAATGCGGTCATATGGCACGTCAAACAGCAAGTGTGCCTCAATCACTTCGAGACCCTTGTTGACCAGTGTCGAGGAGTTCGTGGTGATTACGAGGCCCATGTCCCACGTCGGATGCGCCAACGCCTCGCGCGGCGTTACCTCATGCAACGACTCTCGCGATCGACCGCGGAACGGACCACCGGATGCCGTCAAAACTAGACGCTGCACCTCCGAGTGCTCCCCCGAACGAAGTGCTTGCGCGATGGCCGAATGCTCGGAGTCCACCGGAACAATCTGGCCCGGCTTCGCTCGCGACATCACTAAATCGCCACCGACAATCAAACTCTCCTTGTTGGCCAAAGCCAACACTGCGCCAGAATCAAGCGCAGCGAGCGTGGGACCCAAGCCCACAGAACCCGTGATTCCGTTGACGATAACGTCAGCCTCGACATCCCGAGCCAACTGAGCAGCCGCTTCAGCACCGAACGCAATGTGCTCGACGCCAAAACGCGCAGCTTGTTCCTCAGCGAGCGCGCGGTTCGACCCGGCGGCCAGCCCCACTACTTCGAATTGGTCGCGATTGGCATCGATGACGTCAAGCGCCTGAGTGCCAATTGATCCGGTCGATCCGAGCAGAATTATCTTGCGCATTCCGCTACCTTAGCGAGCCAGACGAAACTGACGAGCGGATGCTAGCCAATGCCGAGAATATCGACAACGAACACGATGGTGTCAGTTCCACTGATCGCAGCGCCTTCGTTGCCAGCTTCGCCGTAGCCTTCGCTTGGCGGGAGGACTGCGATGATCTGAGATCCGACTTTTTGTCCCTCAAGAGCAGCTTTGAAACCGGGAACAACCTGTCCGGTATTGAAAGTCGATGGGGTGCCGCGCGCCCAACTTTCATCAAAGATTTCGCCAGTTGTCCAGTTCATTCCTACGTAGTGAACGGTGACATCGGAATTTTCGCCAACAGTGTCGCCGTCACCTTGCTTAAGCACGGCCACGGCGAGCTCAGTGGGAGGATCAGTCGAAGGAATCGTGATGGTCGGGCGACCATCGTCGTCGAGCTCAACGGTAGGGAAGCCATCCTCAGCGGGCTGATCTTCGCCATCAGCTCGGGGAAGAGCTGCCGGCGCTGGAGCGTCAACGGAAACGATGTCGACCACAAAGACAATGTCGTCGTCGGCGCCAACACCAAGCTGCTCGCGAGCGGCATCGTCGGCAAATGACTCGTCAGGAGGAATTACACCCACGACGCGCGAACCGGCGGTAGAGCACTGAATGGTCTTGACGATACCGACGAGGAACTGCTCGGCATCAACCGGGAATGGAGCGAGACCGGCTTCGTCATAAGTCGTCGACGACAGCTCTTCACCAGTAGCACCGCTGTACAGAGAGAACTGAACGTTAGCGGTTGCGCCCTCAACAGCAACCTCGTCACCGTCTCCGGCGATAGCAACGGTGCGCTGAGTTTCAGAAACGTCTGTGGGGAAGTCAATTGTGACTTCTGGCTTCGCGCCGAAGTCGCCAGCGGTATTGACGGCTTCCGAAGCAGATCCCGATGCTGTGGGCGAGCAATCACCTGATTGTTCAGCCGTTGTCGAGTCGCCGGGGGCGCATGCGGCAAGCGAGGCCACAACACCGAGGGTCAGGAAGAACGGAATCGCTTTACGCACAGGAACCTTTCACAGCAACAACAAGAAGAACCAATCCTCGCGCACTATTGCTGTGCGTAGCGTGTGGAATCGCCGCCCAGTGCACGATCGCCAAGCGATGTTGGCTCAGACCGCTTTCTCATCCCCGACGATGATCCGCGGCTGGTGAAGCACAGGGAAGTTGACGGATGACGCGATGAAACACTTCTGACTGGCTTCGGTGTGCGCATCCATCGCATCCTCAACGCTTCCGGCAGAGATCGTCACCACCGGCCGAAGCGTCACCGAGGTGAAATGCCCGCCTCCGTTGTCCGTCTGCTTCATCGTGCCCGAAACTTCGTCGTGGTAGGCGGTGACAACGATGCCGCGGCTGACCGCTACGTGCAGATAGCTGAGCATGTGGCACTGGCTGAGCGCGGCAATGAGCAACTCCTCCGGGTTCCACCGTGTGGCATCACCGTGAAAAACACGAGCGCTCGAGCCCTCGATGCTGTGCTTGCCAACGGCAGTGACTTCGTTATGGCGAGAGTACCCACGATATTCGCGCGTTCCCTCACCAAGATTGCCCGACCATTCGAGTCGCACTTCAAAGTTGTGATCGATATTCATCAGAAACTCCTTCGCCAGCATCTAGCCCAAAGCCCATGATCGCAGTACGAAGTCCCACCACCACGCGCGACTCCACCGTATCTCGCTCAGACCTCACGGCGAAGTGCTTGAAGTGCTTCGAAACGGCTAGCGTGGGATGGTGAATGAAGCTACCTCAGGCCAAGCCAACGCCCTCACCGTCGAAGACACCGTGCAGCTTGCTGTGCTCGAGCGGTCGGGGATGATCGAATCTCGCCATCTCGGAGCGGCAGTAGTGCTCGCCCCTGACGGTAGCGAATTGCGTCGTCTCGGCAACCCCGAAGCACTCATCTATCCGCGCTCGACTCTGAAACCGATGCAAGCGATCACTGTCCTGCGCTCAGGAGTCACACTCAGCGACGAACAACTCGTGTTGGCCAGCGCAAGTCACATCGGTAGCCAACGCCACCAAGACGTTGTCGCCTCGACCCTGGCCGCCTACGGCCTCAGCGATGATGATTTGCGTTGCCCGCCCGACTGGCCAGCAGACTCGGCTGCTCGACGCGCAACGGATGCTCCTAGTCGGCTGGCCATGAATTGTTCAGGAAAGCACGCGAGCTTTCTTGCGGCCTGTGTCGTCAACGGTTGGCCACTTGAGAGCTACCTTGAGCACGATCATCCGCTGCAATCTCGAATCCGCGAAACGATAGTCGAGTTCACTGAAGCTGAGCTGGCACATGAGGGTACCGACGGTTGCGGCGCCCCCGTCTTCGCGATGAGTCTTGTTTCCTTGGCACGGGCAATCCAACGCGTGACCACGGCAACCGCGGAGAACGATCCCCACGCTCACGCCCTCGTCAGCGCGATTCGGGCCAACGCCTGGGGGCTAGACATGCCGCAGGTTGCCGAAGCGATGGACACCCTCGGCATTATTGCCAAGCGCGGCGCCGAGGGTGTTCTTATCGCGGCGGCGCCCGATGGCACCACTGTCACGCTGAAAATCCTTGACGGGTCTATTCGGCCGCTGCTCCCTGTCGGTTTGTCCTTGCTCGCTGAAGTTGGTGCCATCGACGCGGATGCTGCCGCTGCGGTTCTCGCCTCGACTACCGAAAAAGTACTGGGTCGAGGCGTGCCCGTCGGTGAACTGCGTTTTCAGCTCACGTAAGAACTACGTGCTAATGATGGTGCGAGGATGACGGCAGGTCAGCCCTTACCGGTGATGCGACGGAACTCGGCATTGAACGCTTGGTCATCGGTGGTACTGAGCGTGCGGAAAGAACTGGCGCGCGACATTGCAGTGGCGTTGGGGAACGTGAACTGGTTTGTGGCCAACTCCGGGTAGTTCTCGATTGCGTACTCAAGGGTGCCGTCAACAGGGCTCACACACTTGATCCACTGCACGACCTTGGTCGCGTTTGCGGGATCGTAGTAAAAGTCCATCAGCTTTTCAACGTTGGCTTTGTGCTGAGCACCCGCAGGAATAACGAGCGAGTCCGTGAAGAACGTGCCCCGCGATCCTGGAAGCAAGAACTTGTACTTTTCGTACCCAGCTTGGGCATTGAGCACAGCGATATCGCCGGCACGAGCAAATCCGGCTACTGCTTCGCCTGACTTGAATTTGTCGATGTAGTCACTGCCCATGACCCCAAGAATGTGTTTGGACGCGAGGTGCTTTTCGAGAACATCACTCGCCTTCTTGAATTCGTCGATTCCCCAGATATCTTTCGAGATATCGACACCTTGGGCGAGCAAGAGCATCCCCATCGTGTGGCGCATTTCTGCGAGAACAACGACTTTTCCTTTGAGTTCATCTGCCCACAGTTGCTCAACCGAAACTAGGCCCTTGGGATATTCCTCGGTGTTCCAGGCAATGCCGATGAATCCGCTTTGCCACGGCAGTGAGTAGTCACGGTCGGGATCGAAGTCGGGATGAGCAAGCTTCTTGTTGAGGTTCGCCTTGTTGGGGATGTTCGCCGAATCAATCTTCTGTGCGTAGCCGAACCTGATCAGTCGAGCAGCCATCCAGTCGCTGACAACGATTACGTCAGCCCCTGTTGGCTTTCCCAACGCGAGTTGGTCTTTCATCGTCAAGTAGAAGCCAACGTTGTCTTTGACAACAGAACGGTATTCAACACTGACACCGGTCTGATTCTTGAATTCTTTGAGGGTCGCGGAGTGTCCGCTGAGGTCTTCATCAATGTATGAGGGCCAGCTTGCCCACACGAGAGAGCTATCACTCTCTGAAATATCAATAGCACTCGAGCCGTCTGGCGCGGCGCATGCGGCAAGAGCTAACGCGGATGCGCCAAGCCCTGCTCCCTGCAATAGCCGCCTGCGGCTGAGTTGAGATTGCTTCGCCTGCAGCATCAGCTGTTGGATCGCTGGATCCTGCGGAAGTGGTCTCGTCACGTTTTCTCCTTCGCCACACCAATTACCCCGATGGTAGTGAGCGCAGTTTGCGTAGTTGTAGCCCCAGTTAGGAGGGGCTTTATGGGCGCGTGGCAATAATTCCATGTTTTGTGCTCAGATTCGCGCCATTATTGTGCCCAATTCGGGTACCGCTGAAGATCACGTCCTCACCACTTCTCGTCGCGAGATTACACCGTGGTAGTTCTTGGCAGTCGCACTCTCTCTGCTCCAGCTTCGGTGACGTTCCAGTAGTGGCCCGAGCCGGGAGCAAGAGGGGGTGGCAGTTCCCGAGTGCGCGCGAGCGTGCGGTAGTCGCTGAGGTTGCAGCCATCGAGCAGGATTGTGGCGTGCGCTCTGAGGAGCGTTAGCGCGCCCCAGCGCGACTGCCATTCATCGATTGATCCGATAATGGCAACGGGGTCGTTCCCGTTGGGGATGAACAATTCGCGTTCGGAACCAGGCGCTCCTTCGAGTACGCGCGTTTGCCATCCTGCTGCGGCGAGTGCTGCTCTGGTTGCTGTGGGACGGCTGCTGGCGACAGCGAGGTGCTCATGACGATTGAGGGTTCTGACGGCTGCCGCTCGCGGCACAGGTGGCACATCTTCGCTTCTGGCGATGTGCACTCGCATGTCTTTCCATAAACCACCTCCGGGAGGTAGTGCCGGGTTAAAATCGTCTGAGGCGCCGCCGGAAAGTACGAATTCCTGCCGACTGCTGAAGCGGAGCCTCAGGATGTTTGGCATGAGTTGGGCGATGGCCTGCAGCGCTGCGGTGACACGTTGAGCGCTCGCGACCACCCAAATTTTGTGAGCGGGTCCCTCGCGGAGGAGGCGAATAAGTCTCTCGAGAATTGCGGCTCGGTGGTCGTCGTCGAACCGTGAAACTATCGCGTCTAGATCATCAATGAGCACGATCGTTCCCCCCGCGGACTGCTCGCGCGATGTCGAATTATCGAGTAGCGCATGAATTTCGGCAAGCGTGTCCCAGAATCCTGCCGCGTCGAGCCCTCCGGCTTCAATGCGGAAGCAAGGCTCTTCGCCCATGTGTGGGCCTGTGACCGCTTCTGCAGAGTCTGCCGTCACAGGGCGAGCAACACCGCGAGAAGCGGCCGCAGCGGCGACTGTGGCGATCGCGACACTCTTGCCGCTGCCTGGGCCACCGAGAATGAGAACATTCCCGTCTGCCATCGGCGACCATTCCGCAATGCCCTGGCGCTGCTCCTCGGGGATATCGCTGAGCCCAAAGCAGATGGTGGCCTCTTCTCTCCCCTGTCGCCAAGCCCTCCCCCCAGCGGAGCTACTGCGTTCAGCGACATGAGCGAGCGAAACATCGCCGGGAAGGGGTTCGCACCATGGTCGTCTCGGGGTTACGGTGGCTGGCCATCGTTTGGCAACTGTCTGAATGTCGTCTGGCGTCGCGAGCGCGAACTGCGCTAGCTCGGCGGATGAGGACCCGTGAGCAAGCCACGCGCGACCCTTCGCTCCCGTTGGCAGCTCGGCCGCGCGATCGCTACCGATCACGGCGGAGCTATCTGCTCCGTTGTTCACCCGCAGCGAAATCCGAAGATCGGCATTGGCTAGGAGCGAATCTCGCACCACTCCTGACGGGCGCTGTGTGCACAAAATCAGGTGCACCCCGAGAGACCGGCCACGGGCAGCAATGTCGCTAAACAGGGCGTGCAGTTGAGGATAGTCGGCCATCATCGCCGCAAACTCATCAACGACAATCACTAGGCGCGGAAGTGTGTCCAGTTCAGCGACATCTCTCACCCCGGCGATGGCGAGTGCACGCTCTCGGTACTGCAACTCTGCTCGAAGGCTGACAAACGCTCGACTGGCCTCGGCAGCGTTGAGGTCAGTAATGATTCCCACCGTGTGGGGAAGCTCTGAAAGGTGAGCGAATGCTGAACCACCTTTGAAATCGACGAGCAGGAAAGTGACATCGTCCGGCGAGGATTCTGCAGCCATTGCGAGAACCCAAGAGATGAGCAGTTCGCTCTTGCCGCTTCCCGTGGTCCCCCCAACAATTGCGTGCGGCCCGTGAGCAACAAGATCGACAACGATGCGACCGTTCGCCCCCACCGCTGGCCGACTCGCTAGCGACTTGGTACGACGCGGTCGCAGCTCGCAGCCAGGATCCAGCTGGCCCAATAGGCCTCTCAGTTCGACCGAATTAGGCACTGCACCATCGCTGCTTGCTAACCCGTCGCGGGAGGCAATGTCGTGTGCCGCGAGCGCCCACGCCAATGCTTGCTCCCGACCGAGAAACGATGGTGCAAAGTTTCGCCGCTGATGTTTGTCCGGATGGCGGACAACAGCGACCGTGCTCCCGTCGGCGCGAATAATAATTCGATGCCCGCTCGGGGCGTGCTCCTCATTCTCGACAACGCTGATCGAGACGCTGGGTACACCATCTCCGAGTACTCCCCAGTGAACACTTGCCCGGGTGTGCGCATGGTCAGCATCATCGACACCGCTCTCTGAACGCAAGACTCGGTGCGGAAGATGTGCACTCCATTGCTCTGAACTAAAGACGCCGCGCAACCTCACCCAGCTTGTCGTTGGCGAAAGCGTGCGCGCTAACTGAATGGCCAGCCCCCTGGCTAGGGAGAGTGCAATTGGCTCGGTACCGAAAATCGCAATGCCGAGCCGAGCATTCACAGCGATGGGAGCACCGTGCACACTCGCAGCCTGATCGACTAGGTGCTGGTAGTGCTCGTCGGTAACCGGATCCACCGCATCGTGCGATCCGGAACGATCAATGACGAGGTCGCTACGAACTGTGCCGTAGCCGAGGTGCACCGGCAGAACGTCGCGAGGCTCTCGCGCCCAGCGCAAGGAATCTATCTGCACGTCGTTCACCATGACGATCGCCGGTGGCGTGCGCTCAACAAGATCGCCTCGCTCCTGCCGATGGTAAGCCTCAATGGACAGTTGGGTCGCCGCTACTTCCCGGGAAAATCGTGCGGTTTCGGCGCGCAGCTTTTTGCGTGCGGAAACCCGCGAATCAATGAAGCTTCCCGTCGCCGCTAGTGGGCCAAGCGCAGCGAAGACCAATGCGAAGGTGGATCCTGTTATGAGCCAAATCGCCAACGAAGCCACGATCGGAACTGTTGCAGCGACGATCGGGAATCTAAAGGGCGCTGCGGGCTGTGGAGCAGTAGGCAAAGTAATACGGGGGCCAGTAGCGCGAGAATCGGTCACTCACTGAGTTCATCAGCCTTCAGCATCCGCTCATATCACTCACCCCAAGTAGTGGAAAGAGTGCATCCTGTAGGATTTGTGAGGGACGCTTCTCCCCGGTTCGACCGCACCGACGGTGAGTAAAGCGAACGCCGGTGAGTTCTGTCGCTAACTAACGATGAAGAACTGTTCGCCGATCTCAACTCGTGTGCCGCGCATGACTCGATAACGCTTGCCGGGTTCACACCGCTTGGGTTCTCCCCCGGGTTCTCGCACGACCGTTCCGTTGCCGGAGTAACGGTCGCTAATCCAGAAGGCACCAGTGATTTGACCGAACTCAAGATGCGTCTTGGACACGGACTTACTGGGGTCGGTAATCGGCACGAGAATGTCGAACTTTTCTGATGGCTCTGCAATCGGATTGCGACCAACCAGACCGGTTCCCGTCACAATCACGCTGTCGCCCGTGCTGAACTGAAGCACAAAACGTGTGCCAGAAAGACTTCTCTCGACGATCCGAGTGTCTTCGATGTCTTCGTCGTCGGAAGCAAGCGATGCAATCGGGGTTGGCGGAGCGATGGGAAGCTCCACTCGGTGATGAGACATCGGCGGCGGTGCAAGAACTGAGAGCCCAGCCGTCTCAGATGCGCCGCTACCATCCGTGCTTGCGCTCACCTCCTCGGCAACTCGCTGATCATCGCTTGACGCAAAATCTGGCACTGCGCTGAGTCGCTCGAATTCGGCAGCTGAGCCGTTATGGTTTCCGTCAACGGCACCAACCGAAGCTGCCTCATCCAAGGAGTCGATTGATTCACGTGGAGCGGATGTCGACGCTGCCTCAGAACTCAACTGTCCGATTTCCGTCGCACGGGAACTCGAATCCGCATCCGAAAATTGTGGGTCGCCTGAATCGTCGCGTGCCTCGTCGCTCGAAGCAGAGTGGTCGTTTTGCGAGTCTGCGTTGTCATCATCGTTCTGGGAAATTGTAGGCAGTTCTGGGGCGTCTCCCGATTCGGGATTCCCCGCGTTCATGGCCTGGTCGGCGATCTCGGCCTGCTCGGCGACCTCAGTGTGCCCGGATAGTTGTGCCTGCTCAGCTAGTTCAGCCTGCTCAACGTTCTGATTCTGTTCAGTCTCGTCTTGTGCCGCTACCTCGTCGATGTGACTAGCAGCGAGTGTGTTGCGCGCTGAAGCGACTGCCCCGGTGCGGGCGGTTGGTTTTCCCCAGGGGAAGGGGTCTAGTGGTGGCGCGACCGCGGTGCGAGCTGTTGGCCCGATTCCGTGTTTGACGAAGCCACAGGAGCCGCAGAAGATATCGGATTCCGAAAGAGCTTCACCACATTGAGCGCAGACTGCATCGCTCGATGCCGACACGACCAGTGGCGCCGTCGGTGCTTTTTCGGAATCAACAGAAGCGACTGACTCGTTCTGCGGACCATTGACACTGTCGGATGCCCGGGGAGCAGTTGCGCTGAACGAAGTCACCTCAGCCTCTGGCTCGACCGCTGTCGTTGAGGGAGCTGGCTGATCGGCTACGCGCTCCGATGCTACAGGCGCAAAAGCGGACGCCCTCAATCGATCTGCTGTCGTAAAGAGCGTTTCTTCACCGAGGGGGCGCACCTGCTTTGCAGGGGAACGCTCGGCGGCAGGAACGGCCACCTCGGGCCGACCCACATTCTTGAGATCTGGCGCAAACGCCGATCGCGGCAGGGGCGACGGCTCGACCAAGGGCTCTGGCTCAACGAGTGCTTCAGGCTCGGCCGGAAGCTCAGGCTCGGCTTGCTCTTCGTGCTCTGTCTGCGGCTGCGGCTCTGGCTCTTGCGCTGGCTCTTGCGCTGGCTCAGGCTCGGATTTAGCGTCGGATTCGGTTTCGGTTTCGGGCTGAGACTCTGATTGAGGCGCGGGCACCGGTGCGTCGCCCGCAAGCAGCACTACCCCGTCGCGATCGCTGTCACGGACGCCAGAGTGATCCTCTTCGAGCGATCCATTGACGTCACGAGTTGGATCGTCTCCGCCACGCGCATCGTCATCGACAAGCGCACCGTCATCGTCAGCAACATCGCCGCCGTCAGCGGCCTCGCCAGCCTTAGCGGCACCCGCATCAACACCCGCATCATTAACTACAGCAGCGTCAGCGTCGCCGATCTCAGCTATCGGGATTTCGTCATCAGATTTCGGCGCGTGGTCAGAATCGGCGTCAGTTTCGGACTGCACCGAATTCTCAGTCGCTGCGTCGTTGACCACCACTGCCTCGTCCGCGGCTGCTGCGTCCACCGCTGCCTCGTCCGCCGTGGCGTCGGGTGACTGCGGCCATGCCGCTTCTTGGGGGTTTGGCGCCGGAAGGTCGCGCCAACCCTCGTCGGCTGCGGGCGGGACATCGCTCACCACTGGTGATGGGGAAATGGTGGCGGCGAAAGTGAGAACTGAGGGGTCGACGACTTCGTCGTAGGGACCATCTTCGTCGAACGGCAAAACCTCGTGCTCTGGGCCGTCTTCTGGCTCGTCCTCGGGAGCGCCGTCGTGCTGAACTGATTCGCTGTCGTCAGTCGGAGTGTTGGGAAAGTCGCCAACATCGTGGGCTGAGAGTTCATCAGCGCTGGGGAGCACCAGCGGCTCGCCTAGCTGCAAAACTATGGTGTCGGATGCTGTGGGCGCGGTCTCATCGAACTGATGAGTTTTGTCGGCTGACGCAGATGTTTCGGCGCTGACTTCGTGAAGGTCAGCGGTGGCGGCAGTCGATGTCGGAATCGTGGGGCGTGAAACCGGACGAGACGCGGCTGCCGGTGCGACCTCAGCGCTCTCAGCGCTCTCAGCGCTCTCGCCGCTTTCGACCGAGTGACGGCGACGTGCGCTCAGCAAAGCCGCTGCCTTTGCCTTCTTTTCCGCGCGCTTCACTCGTGCGGATTGTGAGCGTTTGGGAGCAGCATCAGCGCTGCGGCGGGCGCGCCGGGACATCGCGGGCCGCCCGCACTCGGCACAGTAAACAGCATCGGCGGGCAGTTGCGTCGCGCAGAAAGAACAGATCATCGGGTAGTCCTCTATCGCTTAAACAGACTTGTGACACTATAACCACCGAGCGATCGCAGTGATATTTTGGTCGTGAACCGCGCCCAACGCGACAGTCCAGTGTGAAGCTGATTTTCGAGATCGGTGACGTTCGTCCAGAACGCATCGACCTCGTCTGACTTCGGATCAGCTCCGGAGAAAATTACGCGGTCGGCATGCACCGCAAGGTCATGGGCGGCTGGTACTTGCACTATCGCAGCGACCTCCGTTCGGGTTCCTGACGGTGGTGGCGTGTAGCCGTGGTCAAGGAGGGAGTCTTCAAACTCTTGCCAACCACCGCTGATCTGGTCGAGGGCGGAATCTGCGCGTCGGCGCAATATCCGTCGACGCAGTTTCGCGGCGACAATAAGCAAGAATGGGGCAGCGATCACGAGGAGCACGAGCAACGTCCAACCGACAGCGCGGAGAACCGCGAGGATCGCCTGCAGCACAGGATCAAGGTCAGGTTGCAGCGCCTGCTCACTATCCGGGTTTGACTGGCGGTTGAGCGTGTCCGATTCGATTTCCGGAGGTTGCACGACTGTTTGGGGGCGAGCAACCTGCGCAGTGTCATCCGGATCTTCGTCCGGAATCTCACGCAATGGTGGATTGGGGTCAAGCGTGACCCAGCCATATTCTTCGGTATTGACTTCGATCCAGGCGCTCACGTCATTGCCGCGAATCTGCTGGTCTGAAGTGACGAACCCGAGCACTATTCGGGCGGGGAACCCCAACTCGTTTGCCATGATGGATGCCGCAACCGCATACTGCTCTCCATCACCGATCATTCGCTGCTCAGTAAACAGCTCAGCAATTCGATCTGCTGAGTGACCAGATCTGCTAGCCGGTTCGTCTACACCGACACCGTGACTGATGTAGCCGTCAGCTGCCAGGCCGGCAAGCATGGCGGCGAGACGCTCGCCTGGCACGGTGATCCCACGCACGTACTGGTCGAGTTTTTCCGTGAGTTCGTCTGGCGAGACTCCGATGGGAGGAACTTCAGCTGCACCAGGCGTAAGTGTCGAAATTTCGTCATCCGTGGGTTGGACGGGGACAACGCCTTCAAGGGTGTAGCTATCGCCACGCTCGAGTCGCTCGGTCACCGCTGCAGTGCCGGAAACTTTGTTGTAGTAGAACGAGTCGCGCAAATCCGCGGCTCGATCTCCACCGAAGTCAACCTCTTCAAACAGGCCAACGGTCGGCACCCAAACTCCTGAATATGCGGCAATAGTGATTGCCATCTGGGCCGGACTTCCTTCGACTTCAGACTGGTCAAAGCGAGAAGGCACACGAGCAAATGATCCGGAAGCGCTCGTGACGCGACCGCTACCTACCGCGTAAACAACCCCATCGTAGCTATCAAGTGTGGCAAGCCTGACTCGAGTTCCCAATGGGACACCCGACACTTCGAAAAGCACAGAGTTGGCTGTTGTTGGCTGCCAATAGCGCCGAAAACCAGAAAGCGGGCTCACGTAATCTCGCGGATCAAAAGGCTCAACTATCGCCGTGCGAAGCACGGAGCGATCGTTCACGGGAGGCACAGCGTTGGCAAAAGCGACTGCGGCACTTGTCGCGATCGCCAAAATCATGACCGCACTGATTACTGTTCGCGCACCAGCAAAGCCAAACTCTCGCTTGCGTCGAGCTACACCAGCGGTATCCATCGCGGCTTCAAGAGCATTGACGGTGTCGCGTCGACGTCGCCAGCGAAACCACACCAGCGCGAGCGCAATGACGACCAATAGGGCGATTGCCAATGTTGCCGGTCGATCGGGGTAGGTGGGGCCAAACGCCACTGCCGACAAGAACAACGCGATTGGTGGAATCACTGAAAGTTCTGGGCTTCTGGTGCGATAGGCGATGCTGAGCGCAGCGACTGTGGCGGTGAGGACAAGCACGAGGGCTGGTACGAGCAACGCTTGATAGCTGCCAACGGGAAGGGAAATTGTCAGAAGTTGCTTCCACCCGAGAGCAACACCGAGAACGAGATCGATAAGTCCGCCGAGCGTCGGCAACACTGTATATTGCGCCTCGGATGGAATCGCAATAGGAACTCCGATCACCAGAAATGCAACAAACGTGACAAGCGTTGTCGTCACGAATGACCATTTTCTCCAGAGCGAAACGACGGCCACAATGGAGCCGACGATCACACTCACGGCGATGAGAATGATCACGGCGGGGCTGCGGTAGATCGGCCACAGCGCGGCCGCAGCGAGAACAATTGCCAGCCAGAGCAGTCCGCCGCTGACAAGGAAGAAGGAACGTGACAGTGTGCGCCTCATACTGCCGCCGATCGCGCGAGGGCTCGTTTAAGATCCTCGAGGTAGCCGATCGTGAGAACGCTCAGTCCGGCGACCCTGCGCAAACCAGGAACTGTTTCCGGGTCACACACAATGGCAACCACTTCCACGTTCGCGGCGAATTTTGTTGATGCAGCGCGCAGTTGCTGCGAGGTCACGGGTGAACCGCAAATAAGAAACGCGACCGAAACACCGCTCGTCTGCTCAGAAGTAACGCGTGCGACATCCACAATTCGAAGAGCCGTTTCTGCATTCTGCACGCGAGTGAGGTCGTCGAGGAGTCGGGTCCCGGTCAAAGTGGAAAGGGCTCGTACGGCGAAAATCTTCCGTTTGGCAAACTGCGGTGTTTGCGCGCTAGCAACTACCGTTACCGTTCTGGCATCGCGAATAGCTTGCGCGCCCAGAGATCCGGCAACGCTCACCGCCATCTCGAATTCATATTCGCTCGCAAAGTCGGCAGTCGCCAAGCTTAACGCGATCACCAAATGACTGCGGCGGGTCTCCTCAAACTGACGAACCATATACCGGCCGGTTCGCGCAGTGGTTTTCCAGTGGATGTTGCGCCGCTCGTCACCCGGAAGGTATTCGCGGAGCGCATGAAAAGAAATGTCGTTATTTGCTAGATCCTTGGTGGGGTTTCCTTCAAGGTCGCGGATCAGACCAGTGCTGACACTGGGGATACTGATGGTGCGCGGGTGAACGAAGACTTCCGCGGACTCAGTCCACACGAGCTCGCGGCGTACAAGCCCTATCGGGTCAGCGCGCACTGTTCGTACGGGGCCGACTGATATAACGCCTCGACGATGAGTAGGGATGGGAAAATCGTGCGTTGCCGAACCGCCGGGCCGGATGCTCGGAAGCACTGCCTCGGCAAAGGTCTGAGCGACCGGAATTTCAGCGACAACTCCGAGGCTGCGTCGCTTACTCTCGTTGACCCCGCGAACCTCGCCGCTTGCAGCCTCCCCGACAACCACACGCCGTCGATCCACGTGAAGGCTGATTGCGAGCTGGCTTCGCCCAAAGAGATAAATGGCCGCCATCAGCGATACAGCGATGAATGCGTAGCCCGCAATAACGAGTTCGACCCACGCTATCGAGTAACCAACGATCAGGCTCAGAGGGATGAGGGCAAGAATCACCCAGCCGAGCGGAGTCACGACTGACGTGACTCTCGCCGCGTAGCGAGAGATCATGGTGCGCGCGAGGCCAACGAAACGCACGATGGCCACGATTAGGTCAGCGAGAAACCCCGTGCGGTACCCGACAATTCGAGTTCGTGCGTTGTCGAGTCCCCGGATTGCAGTCGGGAAGTCTGCGTCAGAGCGCGCTCGTTCGCCGCTCGGATCCTGATGTTCCGCTGCGGGTTGTTGACGGGGCTCTCTTTTAGCCTGGCGCGAGAAAATCGAACTCACACGGCTTGCCGTTCAGTGGGTGGAGGATTCTCAATCAGAATCTGGGCGATAACACTCGAGGCGGTTACACCTTCAAACTCTGCTTCGGCATCGATCACCAGTCGGTGCGCAAGTACGGGCTCGGCAAGTGCTTTCACGTCATCGGGAACGACATAGTGCCGACCGTTGGAGGCCGCCAGGGTCTTGGCTGCGCGCATCAGCGCGAGCGCTCCACGGACACTCACGCCAAGTCGAACTTCAGTTGCGCTGCGAGTCGCTTCAACTAGCCGGCTTACGTAGTCATTTATTGTCGGGTCGACATGAACAGTGCGAGCGAGCTGAGCCATTTCAACAACAAGCTCAGCGCTGACGACAGGGTCAATGGTCACGGAGTGCGCGGCCACGCCGGCACCATCAAGGATACGAAGGGTGGATGCCCGGTCTGGGTAGCCGATCGAAGCTTTCATCAGAAAGCGATCCAGTTGTGCTTCGGGTAGACGGTAGGTACCCGCTTGCTCGATGGGGTTTTGAGTAGCAATCACCATGAAGGGCGCGCCAACGGGGTGTGAAATTCCGTCTACGGTTACTTGCCCTTCTTCCATCACTTCTAGCAGCGCAGCTTGAGTTTTGGGGCTCGCACGGTTGATCTCATCGGCAAGAACAATATTGGCAAAGATTGGTCCGGGGTGGAACTCAAACTCGTTGTCCCGCTGATCGTAGATACTGACTCCGGTGATGTCACCCGGCAGTAGGTCTGGGGTGAACTGGATGCGGTTCGTGGTTCCTGACACGCTTTGCGCTATCGCGCGAGCGAACGAGGTCTTTCCTGTGCCGGGGTAGTCCTCAAGCAGCAGGTGCCCCTCGCTCAGCAGCGCAGTGAATCCGAGGCGCACCACAAACGTCTTTCCGAGCAGGATTTGCTCGACATTCGTGACGAGCCTGTTGAAACTCTCTGCGAACCATGCAGCTTCATCGGGAGTCATGCTCATACCGCACCTCTAGTCATAATCGAATCCGTTATACGTTCTGTCGTAGGTTTGGCCACCGTTGGCGATGACGCGGACGACAAGTGTTGGGGTTGCCAGTAGGGCCACGTCCGCGTGGCAGCTGCCGCCGGGCGTGCTGGTGTTGGCTGTCTGCCAAGCATCAAGCGTTGCGCCTCCACAGCGATACTGCACAGCCTCGTAGGTGCCGGTGGGCCAATCGAGCCACGTGAAGGTTCCGCTCTGGTTAAGTACGTCATTGTCAGACGTGAACGTGAGGCTTGCCACTGAGGGGTTTACGGGAACTCCGAGCGGGAATGGTGTTGACCAGGTCGGCTGGCAGATCGGGCCCGATCCGTAGCTTCGGCACGCGCGCACTTCAACGGAAACGTAGGTTCCATACTGTTGACCACCGTCGGCCGTGAGGAACGAGCCGAGCGCAACTGGTCCAAAAATTGTGCCGGGAACGCTGCCACCGCTGAGACGGTAGTAGAGCGTGTAGTCGCTTGTCAGCGCGTCGCTGCCCATCATTCCACCGTTGACGGTGAAGTCGAATCGGTTGCCGTTTGCCACCGGTCCTGCCGTATTGAGCGCGGTCACGACAGCGGGAGGGGTGTGCGCAATCACTGTTGGAGATACGGTGCAGCCTTGCCCGTTGTAAGCAAACACAAGCATTGTGTACGTGCGATTGGGGGCTAGCCCGGTAAACGTTGTCGACGTACCGCTGGCGGCCGCCGAAAGCTTGGCACCGTTGCGAGCGATCGATCCGTCAGCAGCACAGGTAGGAGCTGTCCCGGTATAGGCAGCGGCGGTGTACTCGGTAACGGGGCGACCATTCTCGCTAAATGCTCCCGCCCACGTCAGATTGGCTGTGCTGTCGTTGACAACGCTCGCAACGGGAGCAGCAAGTGCGATCGGTGGGCCAGCGGGTACTGCGCTGCGCGGCTCGCTGGTATTCCACACCGATAGCGCTGTGTAGGCCGCGTTCCGCGGGCTGACTGTATAGGTAACGGCGACACCGTTGTCGAGTACCCACGTCGCTGGAGTATCCCAGGTGCACGTGGTGCTGTCGCATTGCGTCAACCCGAGCGAGGTCTCGAATCCACCAACGACAACGCGGTAACGGTCCACTGGTGAACCACCGCTCGGTGTGGGCACCGCATTCCAGGTCAGTCGCAGACCGTGGTCAAGAGGGGCTGCACTCAATGCAGTGGGGGCTACGGGGATGATGTCAGACCAGACAGCGTCTGCAAGCGTTACGGGGTCGGATTCTCCGATCGCGTTAATAGCGACCACCGTAACTTTGACCGCATTCGTTGGGCCGTTGCCTGCGGTGGCGATTGCACACGTTGTGCCGGCACACTCCGTCGTGTTCGCAACGACGGTGCCGACTTTCGTGGTCACCCGATACGACGTAATGGCCGAATTGTTAGACGGACCGGCGTTCCAGCGCATCATGATGGTCTTGTCCCCGAAGCCGCTTGGCCCCAGGTTGGAGACCGGATCAGGTCGATCCTGAACGGAGACCGTCACTGTTCCCCACACGTAGCGAGACACATCGTTGGTCGCGTCAGCAACCCGATACTGAAGATTCACGTCGCCGGGCACTGCGTCAGCCGAAACGGTAACGGTCAACGTGCTCTTATCGCTGCTCGGCACGATCGTCAATCCGGCGGGGATCGCTCCGCCACCGAGCCCGCGAATATCGATAACCCGCAATGGTGCACCGGGGAACGGATTGGTCGACGCGTCGTTGGCTAGTACGTCGACGACCGTGGTCTGACCGCGTTGAGCAATTGCAGAGTCTGGCGCTGGGCTTGCCAGCGGGCGAGTTGAAGGAACTACATTGAGCTCGATACGCCCGGATTTACCCTCAGAGAGGTCGTCCTTGACCCCGAGCGAGATCGACGTCCGAGTTCCCTTAAACGCGCTGTTGTTCGCGCGAAGAATCAACGTCGTGCCCTCAAGCGAATAAGTGAAGCCCTCAGGGAGTGGGCTCAACACGGAGTAGGCGAGTTCGTCCAGGTCGTCAGGGTAGGGGTAGTTCGTCAGCTTGAGGAGATCGATCTCCTTCTCCTGGCCCGGCTCAAAATCAATTACGGCGCCGCCAAAAACTGGAGCTTGGTTGTCTCGAGGGAGCACGTCGATCGGCAGCACCAAGATTGCTTTGCGGCCTTCAGGGTCGGTCGCTGACGTGCCGTCCGTGACCTCAAACGAAATGGATGCCGGACCAAAGTACTTTTCTGCCGACGTGTAAACAAGAGTGTCTTCGTCGCGCACGAGGCTCGTGCCATCACTGTGGGTCGCCAAGACCGTACTGGAGTCGGTGAGTCGAACCGGCTTCTCCCCGACCGCAATGATGTAGTCGTTGAGATCGATAACTAGCGTGCTCTCACTATTGACGCTCAACTTTTTGGCTCGACGATCGATCTGGGGCAAGGCGTCGTTGTACCCGGGCACTTTGATGAAGGCGTAGCTGAAGGCTTCGGGGTCTGCCGGGTTGGTGACGCGGAACGGGATGATCTGTCCGGCATCCTCAACAGAAATTTCGATCTTTTTGTCAGAGGTCACTCGTGCGACATCGCCGAAGCCTGTGTAGATTGCCAGCGATAGCGTGCGAGGGTCACCATCCGCAAAGAACACGTCACCGAGCACATCGACCGTTACACGATTGCGGTCGAGCACGTCTGACAGTGTGAGAACACTATCCGTCGCTATCGGGTAGGCGGGTTTGGCTTCAGGGTCAACTGTGACGCGGATGAAGTTCTGGCTCGAACCGCCCGTTTCGTTCTCGATGACATAGATGATTCCGTAGTCGCCTGGTTCTTCTGGCGGAGTCACATTGACGACGTCACCGTCGATTTCAGCAACGGTTGCAGGATCGTTCGGTTCGACAGACACGACAGACAGCGGACTACCATCAGGGTCGGAGTCGTTAGCAAGGACCTGAACTGAGACTGTAATACCCGGCTTGACAGTGACCTCATCGATGATTGCCACGGGGTTCCGCGCACCATCGATTCGTGGGCTGATACCGATATTGATTTCGCCGTTCGCTCGCGCACCCAGCGAATCAATGAGCGTGTAGCTAAAGGTGTCTGTTCCGGCGGAGTACTCTCCGGCTTGGTAAACAAAGGTATTCGAATCGACTTCAATGACCGCGCCCTTGCTGGGGTTGGTTGCTTGACCCAGCAACTGAACGGAGTCACCATCGGGGTCTGCTGACGTCAACGGGATTTGCACTCGCACGGTGTCTCCAGCAAGAACGCGAGCAGTAACCGTCGGGGGAACTGGCGGGTTGTTGCTTGCCGGGTCGAGTTCACGAACGGCAATGCGCACAATCGCGGTTGCTGACTGACCATCGGGACCAGCGACTTGATAGGCGGCGGTGAAGTTTCCGGTGCGGTCGGGCGCAAGGTAGCGAAGAACTTGGCCGGAGGCGAACAGGAGCCCGGAATCCTCAGGGAGGTCCTGAGCAAGCTTGGGCACGAGAGTCAGTTCGAGTCCATCAGGGTGTTCGTCGTTGTGGAGTACCCGAATGTCGACAGCTTGACCCACGCGAACGGTAACGGAATCATCGTTCGCGATCGGAGCTTGCAGCCGCGACGGGGCGGGAATTTCAACAACAGTAATAACGCCAATGGCGTCCGCAAGGCCGTTACTAATGCGGTAATTGAAACTCACTGGACCGTCGTCGAGTGGAGCTTCCAAGCTGACACGCACGAGTCGCTGTTCCAAGACTTCGGCGCGTACGCCAGAGCCGGCGGGCAGATTCATGATTTCTGTGACGAGAAGCACTCCGCCGGCGGGGTCAACGTCAGTGCCCGCAACATCGATTCGTTCGTTCTGCAGTGTCTGCACGAAAATCGTCTTGGGTACCGTAATCGGTGTCGTGTTCGCGTCTGGTGGTGCAACGACATCGATTCGTACGATTGCCGTAAACGTCAGGTTTCCGTCTGTGACAACGTACTCAAGATTGTGGCTGCGAATCTCATCGCTCTTGAACCGGAAGGTGCCCGTCTCGTAGCTGGGCAAGACTTGAGCACCAGTCTTGGCTGGAACGCTATTGAGGCGGATGTTTCCGTTGCCACCGCGAACATGAGCCAGCGGTGAGACCGTGACTTCTTTGCCCGCATACGCCAGTACGACAAAAGGATCGGCTTCGATCGGAACTTCCCCGGGCGATTTGACCGAAACGGAAATGCTACCCGAGCTTTCGGCGTCGCCATCTGAAACGACGAGAGTGACGATTTTGAGTTCGCCGCCAGCGCCGGAGTCAGAGAAAATAACGTCTCCGCCTGGCTTGTAGCTCACAGTGTCGGGAACCGCGACTGCCGCGCTCGTCAGATAAAACGGATCACCATCGGGATCAACCCAGTCGCCAAGCACTTGTTCGGTAATTCGTCCGCTGGTTTGAACGGTGAACTTCGTCGCCCGCACCTGCTGCGGCGGCGAGTTTTCAGAATCTGGGCGAATGTCGACGACCACGGTTGCTGTCGCTGTACCACCGCGACCATCACTGATGGTGTAGCTGAAACTAACTTGGCCGCTCGCACTTGGCTCGAGCGTAAGTTGAATCTGCTGGCGTTCATTGATTCGGTCGATGCGACCTACACTTGCGCTAATCGTCGGCAGTTCTTCGACAACGAGGACGTCGCCGTTTGCGTCATAGTCATTCAGTAGCACCGGAAGAACTGTTGCGCGACCGGGGCGAGCCCCGAACGCGTCGTCAACGGCAACGGGTGGTTGCTGCACCTTGTCGACTTCGGGTTCGAGATCGAGAAGATTTTGTTCAACTTCAGGTTCTTCCTCATCTGTCGTGATGAGTTCGTTCCAGTTATTGATGAGCTCGCCATCATCCTGAATGGCCCAGGTGCGTCCGCTGAGTCGATCATTGAGAACCGCGCGCGTGCCATTAACGGAATATGACAACTGCGCGTTGGCTTGCATCTCGGCCAATTGCAGCATCACACCATCACCGGCATCCGTTGGACAGCGTCGCCAGTTCTCGCCGCTCGTCCAAGCGGCGAACTCGCAATCACCAATCCGAAGCGGTGCCGAGGCCAACCCTGACTGGCCAGTTGCCAAGCCAACGGCGGCGGCCCCACTGAGCGGAACGCTAAGAACCCCATCGCTATAGCCGATGAGCACTCGCTCTCCCCCGGTGGATGGGAGCTGGAGGATCGGGCCATTGCCACCATCAATAAGGCCAGTGAGGTCGACCGTCCTGCCGTCCATATAGAGCAGTTGAGCATCCGCATCGAGAATTGCCCACTGGCCGGCAACAGAGGTAATGCTGAGTTCCGCAGTGGTGTCGAGGTCGAGGGTAACGCTCGATTCTGCGGTGTCGGAGATCGCGGCGTTCACCCGAAAAAGCTGACTTGTCGACGGGGAGAAAGCGAAAAGCAATCCGTCTTCGTCAACGCTGACAATCGCGTCGGCACCGAGGCTCAGCGACGCGACAGACTCAGCATCGAAATTGAGGAAGTCGTCGTAAGAGCGGATCCATACTTCGCCGGTGCCATGTTCAAGCACAACGACGTTTTTCCCTGCGAAGAAGACCTCGGGTTGGTTTGGCGGGAGCGCAATACTCTCGGCTACCTCTGAAAGCGCGGGATCAACCACATCGATCGCGCTCTCAGAGCGATCGAATAGCAGCACGTTCTCCCCGTGCTGAACAACCTCAAGGTCAGCGCTTTGAGCGTTCACCACCGAGTTGATTTCGAGCACTTCTGTACTTGCGCGGCCAATAGCCTGCTGCTGGTTGTTGGCAACCCACACAGCACCGTCGGCAAGATCAACGCGCTGTGCTGTGTAACCCGTCGACACAACGGCGATCGTTGCGATCAACGCAACGATCGCAGAGATGGCTACCGCACCAACAACAGTGGAGCGGCGCGCTCCGCGCCACAGCTTAGCCATCGTCACCGCCTACTTTTACTGGCGTCATGGCAACACCGCGCACTTCTGAGCACTCGATGACCCAGACTTTCCGTCGCGCGTCACTGTCACAGAAATGCAGACGTTCTCGCCTGATTCCGCATCGACGACGAAACTCGGCTCCCGTTGTTGCACCGGCGGTTGACCGTCGGTCGTGGTGATTTGGTACGAATCACCCGCTTCGAGTCCGGGATCTTTCCAAGAAAATTCCACAACATCGCTCGATATTGTCGCGCTGATATCGCTAACAACAGGAATGCCACTCGACTGTGACTGCAACTGGGTGAACGTCACAGTTGCCCCCAGCACCACAACAAGTGCGGCAACAATTACTCCGACCCACGCGATGGCCTGCATGCGGTAGCCGCGAGGTGGCGGGTTCGAGCCAGTCTTTCGTCTTCCCGCTTTTTCATCGACGGCCTCGCTGTCGAAAGAACCGAAACTGTCATCGATCGCTGCCGGACGACGACGCTTTCGGCGTTGAGATGACGAAACCGGCAAAGCCTGACCTGGACGAACTCGAGTGCGGTCTTCCAACTCTGCAACGGTCGCGAGTGCCCAGTCATCCATAGCAACTTCGATCGGAGTTTGCGAAAGGCCGAGTTCCGACTCCACCGCTTGGAGCTCGTGCACAAGCTCAAGCACACTGCCTTGGCGAGATTCCGGCTTGCGCGACATCGCACGATTCAATGCACGCTCAAGGCTCTCGGGAACGTCGCCACGACCGGTCGTGCGAGGCTTGGCTCGGTTGATTCTCGAAATCAAGTCCGTCGACTTATTCGACTCGCCCGGTACTTCGAACGGCGAACGACCGGCCAAGAGGGAATAAACAGTCGCAGCGTACGACCACAGTTCAGACTCAATAGTGCCAGCAGTCTCATCCATCAAGACTTCTGGTGCGGACCACGGAATCGACATTCCGACGGCTTCAAGATTTTCGGATTCGCTGAGGGTCGCTGCGATTCCGAAGTCAGAGAGCACCGGATGCCCGTAGGCGGTCGTCAGGATGTTCGATGGCTTGATGTCACGGTGAAGAACGCCGGCGCGATGAGCTGTTTCAATCGCGCTGCCGATCTTGATAGCGATGCGCAGCACCTCGGGAACTGGCAAGCGCTCGGCCCGGTAGCGCTGACTCAAAGTCGATGAGCAAAGTTCCATCACCAAGTACGGTCGGCCATCGGAAGAGACGCTCGCCTGATAGACCGTGAGGATCGACGGGTGGGCGCTGAGCTGCGCCATAAGATTCGCTTCGGCCTGAAACATTTGTCGAACTTGGTCGTTGACAACTTCACTCAGCATCACCTTGACAGCGACCTGACGTCGTGGCATGTTCTGCTCATAAAGAAATACGTCAGCGAATCCGCCGGAACCAAGAACGTGGACGTGGGAAAACCCCGGCAGCGCAGGGGGCTCTGATGGCAGTCTTCGAGCCACAGCACACCCCTAACATGTCGACGAGTTCGACCATTCTAAGTGAGCAATTAGCTCAATATCCGGATTCTGCCCCTTGTTTGGGGTCAGAGAGTCTGTCCCCAGTATGGAGGACCTACCGCCTAGTCCACTGTAGGTACTTCTAGTACATCGAGGATGATCGCGGTGATGTTGTCACGACCACCACTGTCGAGTGCTGCTGCGATCAAAGTTGACACGGTTTGTGCCGGGTCAGTGCGTTCGGCCAGTTGACGCGAAAGTTCATCCTCCGGCACCTCGCGAGTGAGTCCATCAGAACAGATGAGCAGTCGTTGTCCCCGGTGGATCGGCAGCATCCAAAAATCTGGCGATGGCGCCGCGTTGAAGCCGATCGCCCGTGTGATGATGTTGGCGTCTGGGTGATCGTCAGCTTCGTCACGAGTGATGAGTCCAGCATCCACAAGATCTTGAACTACAGAGTGATCTCGGGTGATCTGGGTGAGCACGTCATCTTCGAAAGAATAAACCCGACTGTCACCAACATTGAAAACTGCGAAGGCCACCGACTCGTGATGCTCAGTGAGCACAACACCGGTGACGGTAGTGCCGACGCCAAGTTCGCTGTCCTGAGCGATCAACCCGATGTAGTCAGTGGCGCGCTCAAGTGCACGTTCCACCGAACGCGCAGGCAAGAAGTCTCCCGTGATGGCGTCATCGAGGCGCTCGACGACGGCAGCGCTAGCGAGGTCACCAGCCGAATGTCCGCCCATGCCATCAGCAACCGCGAACATCGGTGCCCGAGCGACATAACTGTCCTCATTTGCGGCACGCCGATGTCCAGTATGAGTGCCTGCAGCCCACGCAAACGTAAACGTCTGGTCTTCTCGCCCTGGCAATGCGATCGTGTGCCGTGAATTGTTGCCGCCGATTTCGGTCACGGCCACCTTCCTGCTTGCTTTACTCCAGACGCCGCCGCGGCAGAATCCGAATAATGTTTCCGTCTCCAATATCCACTAGCGTGCCGGCAGTTACGACTACCGACTCACCCTGCCGAAGTTTTTTCGCGGCATTGCCGGGAACTTGAACAACGGACCCGTTGGTAGATCGAAGATCTGTCACGATAACTGATGAACCCAACTGACGTATCTCTACATGGGTCTCTGACACTTCTCGCGTTGGCGAATTCACCGCGATAAGCCTAGGCCCGACGCCGCGAACGACGCGTGGGGGCCTAGGGTCACGGCCAAACACACACGGATGCTCAAGATTGTGGGCACCTGCTGCACCATCGATTTGCACCCGGTAATACAGTGCGGATGTCTCGGGCGTATTCGCGGCAGTGGGACGTGAACGAGTCACCGGTTGGGCCCTGACCCGCGTCGGCAGGCGTGCAGGAACTTGTGCGGTTGGCGAGGCTGCGGCCCGGCCAGCGGAGGGCGCAGCACCAGCGCCTGGCCGAATATACGGCTGCACTACTACCGGCCGTTTTCTGGACGAAAGAATGATCGTGTCATCGAGGTCGGGCTCAGTCGGCTGCACGACGGGACGCTGGCCCGCAGTAATCGTGTCGTCGAAGTCTTGCTTCACCCCGTAAGTTTAGGCTCGCTTGACGATTTCTCGTGGGAGAACGTCACGCTTTTCCGATAAAACTCATGACGTGCTTGATGCGGGTGTAATCCTCAAAGCCATAGCTTGAGAGGTCCTTTCCGTACCCAGAGTGCTTGAATCCGCCATGAGGCATTTCGGCGACGATCGGGATGTGGGTGTTGATCCACACGCATCCGAAGTCCAAATGCTTCGCGAAGCGCATCGCGCGGCCGTGATCGCGAGTCCACACGCTTGACGCGAGCCCGTAGTTGACATCGTTCGCCCATTCGAGCGCTTGGTCTTCATCAGTGAACTTCTGAACGGTGATGACCGGCCCAAAGATTTCGTTTTGCACGGCAGAGTCATGTTGCTGAAGCCCGGAGATGATGGTCGCTTCATAGAAGTAGCCACGCTCACCTTGACGATGCCCGCCTAGCTCAATCTGAGCATGGGATGGCAACTCATCAACTACGCGGGAGACCTGCGCAAGCTGATTCGCGTTGTTCACGGCTCCGAAGTACACGTCTTCGTCTGGCGCTCCTGTCTTGGCGTTTTCTCGTGTCCACTTCACCAGCTCAGCGACAAATTCATCATGCACGTCCTCCTGCACGATCAGGCGCGTTGCCGCCGTGCAATCTTGACCAGCATTGAAGTATCCGGCGGCACCGATTCCTGCTACCGCCGCAGGGATGTCTGCATCGTTGAAGACCACAACCGGGGCCTTACCGCCAAGTTCTAGATGAACCCTCTTGAGATCAACGGATGCCGCCTTAGCGACCTCCATACCGGCCCGAACCGACCCGGTGATGGAAACCATTTGCGGTGTCTTGTGGTCGATCATGAGGCCGCCCGTTGTGCGATCGCCCGTGAGTACGTTGAATACGCCTGCTGGGAGAAACTCGGAGGCGACTTCTGCAAAGAGCAGCGTTGATGACGGGGTCGTGTCGCTCGGCTTCAGGACGGTGGTGTTGCCAGCGGCAATAGCTGGCGCAACTTTCCACACGGCCATATTGAGCGGGTAGTTCCACGGGGCAACTTGACCGATAACGCCGATAGGTTCGCGACGAATCGATGATGTGTGGTCTTTCAGGTATTCGCCGGAGGCCATACCCGAAAGGTGCCGTGCCTCCCCCGCGAAGAATCTGATTTGATCGACGGAGAGCAGGATTTCATCGGCCACCAAACTGTTGCGCGGTTTGCCGGTGTCTCGTGATTCCAGATCGGCGAATTCTTCGGCTCGAGCTTCCATCGCATCAGCGATGCGGAACAGGGCTAGTTGACGCTCTGACGGCGTGGTCTCGCCCCACGTCTCGAATGCTCGCGCCGCAGCGCCGTAGGCTGCATCAACATCGGCGGCTGACGATATTGGTGAGGTGGCGTAGCTCTTCTCCGTTGCCGGGTCGACCACATCGAAACTGTTCTCGGTGGTGGCGGCAACATACTCGCCATTGATGAAGTTTTGGATCTCAGAAGTGCTCATGCCACCAAGATACCTACCGCGTCGTCAGTAATCCACTGCTGAACTGACGATTTCCGCTGTGAAACGACTATTTTGATACGGAATCACTTGCAGAAGAGGGTTTCAACTGACAAAATCGAGCAATGAGCACCTCGTCTCGCAGTTCTGCGGCCAAACCTGTGCACCTCGACGATGTCTCAAAGGCGATCATCGAGCAACTGCAGAACGATGGGCGCCGCTCCTATGCCGACATCGGCAAGGCGGTCGGTCTCAGCGAAGCAGCTGTTCGGCAACGTGTGCAGAAACTCACCGACTCGGGTGTCATGCAGGTCGTTGCTGTTACTGATCCCATGCAACTTGGCTTCTTTCGCCAGGCAATGATCGGCATCCAGGTATCAGGAGACACGACCTCTGTCGCCGAACAAATCGGCAAGCTTTCGTCAGTTGACTACGTCGTGCTCACCGCGGGCAGCTTTGACCTTCTTGTCGAAGTCGTCTGCGAAAACGACGATGACCTTATTGATCTCCTGAACCGCGACATCCGCGGAATTCAGGGCGTTCGCTCTACGGAGACCTTCGTCTACTTGCGTCTCCACAAGCAGTTCTATAACTGGGGCACGCGCTAAACGGCGCTCCCATTCCCCTCAAGAAAGTGTCTGTCATGCCAGAGTTCGACGAAGCCGATCTGCAGCAAAAAGCTAAGGATCACCTGTGGATGCACTTCTCTCGCCAATCGGTGATGGAAGACGGTCACGGCGTGCCCATTATTGTGCGCGGCGAAGGCCATCACATTTATGACACTGCAGGCAAAAAGTACTTCGATGGACTGAGCGGGCTCTTTGTGGTCAATGCTGGTCACGGCCGCAAGCGCTTGGCCGAGGTTGCCGCTAAGCAGGCAGAAGAACTCGCGTTCTTCCCGCTGTGGTCGTACGCCCATCCGAAAGCCATCGAGCTTGCTGACCGTTTGGCAGGCTATGCTCCTGGCGACCTCAACCGGGTATTTTTCTCCACCGGCGGCGGCGAGGCCGTAGAGACGGCGTTCAAGTTGGCGAAGCAGTACTGGAAACTTCAGGGACGCCACACTAAACACAAGGTGATTTCGCGGGCAGTGGCCTATCACGGCACACCTCAGGGGGCACTGGCGATCACGGGCATCCCCGGCATGAAAGAGATGTTCGAGCCTCTGGTTCCTGGTGGCTTTCGCGTGCCGAACACCAACTATTACCGCGCCGAGGAAATGGGTTTCCGTGGCACGGAAGAAGAGTTCGGGCTGTGGGCAGCCAACCGTATCGAGGAGATGATTCTCTTTGAGGGCCCCGAAACCGTCGCAGCGGTCTTCTTAGAACCCGTGCAGAACTCGGGCGGATGCTTCCCACCGCCGCCCGGCTACTTCACGCGAGTGCGCGAGATTTGTGATGAGTATGACGTGCTGCTAGTGAGCGATGAAGTCATTTGCGCATTCGGGCGCCTTGGCCACATGTTTGCGTGTGACGCCTATGACTACATTCCTGACATGATTACGTGCGCGAAGGGCATGACGAGCGGGTACTCCCCGATCGGCGCGACGATCGTGTCAGACCGCGTTTATGAGCCCTTCAAGCACGGCGCGACGACTTTCTATCACGGATACACCTTCGGCGGGCATCCTGTGTCGGCCGCTGTCGCTCTCGAGAACCTTGACATCTTTGAAGAAGAGAAAATCAACGAGCACGTTCGGGAAAACTCCCCGAAATTCCGTGCGGCTCTTGAACGTTTGCTCGACCTACCAATCGTTGGTGATGTGCGGGGCGATGGGTACTTCTTTGGCATTGAGCTCGTCAAGGACAAGGCGACGAAAGAGACCTTTAATGATGATGAGTCCGAGCGCCTTCTGCGTGGTTTCCTCTCCAAGGCTCTCTATGATGCCGGGCTCTACTGCCGTGCTGACGATCGAGGGGATCCTGTGATTCAGCTGGCACCGCCGCTAACGATCGGTCCAGCCGAATTTGACGAGATAGAATCGATCCTGCGTTCGGTTCTCACCGAAGCATGGAGCCGCCTCTAGAACCACAGCAGGTTCGTTCTCTTACCCGCGGCTCAGTTAGAGTTGTTTCGTGAGTACTGAGGATAATTCGCCGATATTGCGCGAGCGCGATCGCCGTTCCCCCATGACCGTGTCCCGGGCAATTGCGATTGCCCTCGCGGTCATGCTCAATGTTGCCGTCATCGCTAGCGGAGTGTGGGTACTCACTAATCAGCAACGCATCGCTGATCAGTTTGCTGTGTGGCAGTTCGAACCGTCATCGAGCGTTGAGAAGTATGTCGGTGAGGCCGGCATGTCCGACGAGGGCAAGTTCTTGTTTTACGCAAGCCAGCCGACGATTCAGACGAACCCCACCTTTAACAGCACGTGCTCGAACGTCGAAGAAAACTTCGGGGTGCTCGGCTGCTACTTCCCGAGCAATAAGTCGATCTACCTCTTTGACGTTACGGATGATCGGCTCGCCGGTATCGAGCAAGTCGTCGCCGCGCACGAGATGCTGCACGCGGCGTGGGACCGCACCTCTAGCGCGGAACGAGCACGGCTTACTCCGCTGCTGGAAGCAGAAGCGAAGCGGATGAAAGACGACCCAGAGTTTGCCACAACTCTAGAGTTCTACGCTAAGACCGAGCCCGGAGAGCGGTCGAATGAACTCCATTCCATTATTGGTACGGAGTTTGCCGAACTCAGCCCCGAACTTGAAGAGCACTACGCCGAGTACTTCACCGACCGCTCGGCGGTTGTTGCCCTGCACGAAAAGTCCAATGCTGTCTTTACCGCTCAGCAGGAAGCTAGCGAGAAGCTGGTAGCCGAGCTCGATACGCTACGCGCCAGCATTGATGCCGACTATGACTCTTACAATGCGGGCTACGACCAATTAAACCGGGACATCGATAGCTTCAATACCCGCGCAGACAACGGCGACTTCTCCACGGCCCAGCAGTTCAACAACGAGCGCAGTTCGTTGATCGATCGTCAAGAATCCTTGAATTCGTTCTACGCCTCAATCGAAAAGAATGTCGCGACGTACGAAGACATGGTGACGCAGCTTGAGGCACTGAACGCGACGATCAGCGAACTCAACAAGAGCATCAATATCGAGCCGCGGGACGACAAACTCTAAGACTCATCCTCCACAGCGCTCCCCCAAAGCCGAATATCGCGATGTCCGAAAATAGCCAGCGGCGCCTCTAGAGTCAGGATTACGCTCGAATCATGCAACCAGGCAACGCACTCCAGCACGAAGAAACCTACCTTCGCCGTCTTCCGTCTCCTATCGGCCGCATCGAGCTCACGAGCGATGGGGAAAGCCTCACAGGGCTAGCCATTGAAAACAGTGGCGTTCTGCCTCATGGCGCCGAAGACGAGCGTTCCTGTGCCGTGCTCGATGAGGCGGCACGACAGCTCACCGAGTACTTCGCTGGCAAACGTCGCTCATTTGACTTGCCTCTGTCTGCTAGTGGCACGGCATTCCAGCAGTCGGTCTGGCACGAGCTAAACCAACTCCCGTTCGGTTCAGCTGTTTCCTATGCCGATATCGGCCGCGCGACGGGCCGCCCCACTGCGGGCCGTGCGGTAGGAGGCGCCGTTGGCGCTAACCCGATCCCCATCATTGTGCCCTGTCACCGCGTGCTCGCGTCGAACCAGCGCATCACCGGTTACAGCGGTGGTGCGGGCATTCCTACGAAGGTGTGGCTACTCGCACACGAAGGAATCAGTCACCGATGAGCGAGCGGGCATCGATTATCGTCGGGCCCGATGGCCGCGGTCGTTGCGGCTGGGTCGGGGACGACGAACTCTATCGCCGGTACCACGATGACGAGTGGGGGGTTCCCCTTCGCGGCGACCACCGGCTCTTCGAGAAGATCATGCTTGAGGCTTTCCAAGCCGGGCTTTCTTGGATTACGATCTTGCGACGACGTGAGGGACTACGCGATGCGTTCGACCACTTTGACCCAATGGCGATCGCGAAGTATTCCGACGCAGATGTGGCTCGACTGCTCAACGATCCCCGCATCATCCGCAACCGCCTCAAAGTCTCAGCAGCAATCACCAATGCCCGAGCAACGCTGGAACTCACTCAGCAGGCACCGGGCGCGTTGGATGCACTGCTGTGGCAGTTCGCTCCCCCAACACGGGCGCGACGGCTATCGTCGCTTGCAGATGTACCTGCCGTGACCGCCGAGTCCACAGCCATGAGCAAGGCCCTCAAAGCTCAGGGGTTCCGATTCGTGGGGCCGACGACGATGTACGCCCTGATGCAATCGGCCGGCATGGTCGACGATCACGTCGAAGGCTGTTGGCGAGCAGCCTAAGTGGCGGCGGCGACGACCAGATCGAGTTCTCCAGGTTCGCCGCGCTCAAGCTGAAAACCCGCACCCCTCGCCCACTCCATTAGCGATTCGACGGTGGAATGGTGGATACCGGCGCTGATGACCGCCCGAGAGAAGATACCCTTGGACTTCTTGTTGAAGTGGCTCAGCGCGACGCGCTTTCCGTCCGGCCCCTCAGTGACAATTCGAAGATAGACACTGTTACCCGACGCAGCGCCCAGCTGCGCATAAGCCTCAGAGCGAAGATCAAGTTGCAGCCCCTCGACGGCGCTCAAAGTCTCCGTAACCGAGGCACGCCAATGTGATTTAAGAGTCAATCCGGGTAAGCGCGAATTGTGTGAAAGTCGGTAGGCTGGAATCGGATCTCCGGCCCCAATGGGCCCGAAAAGTGCAGAATGCACAACCACCGTTTTGTGGGCGAAGTCACGTTCTGCAGGAGTCAGGCTCGGCGCATCGAGTCCGTCAAAAAGTACGCCGGTATAGCGTTCGAGGGCTGGCATAACGGGTGCGGTGGCCAGCGTACGGTTCCGCTCGACCTCGAACTGTTGTTTAAGGCTGAGTCCAAGCGCTCGTCGGGCGGTTTCGGAATCGCCCGTGAGGTGCGTGAGCTGTTGAGCAACGGTTTGACGGTGCTCGGTCAACGCAGGGAAAGATAGCCGTGACCAATCGAGGGCGGAGCCGTGGACTCCGCCGTCTCGTTTCGTTTCAGAGGGAGGAAGAAGAACGATCACGCGTCAAGAAAGGCGATGGCCCGTTCAACGTTGACACCGATCGCGCCGGCAGAATCAAGGGTGATGCGTGCAGTCGCACCGCTCGCTCCAGTCCAGGCCGAGTATTCGTCCAGATTGTGTTCCACAGCATCTCGAGCCAGAACACCGGACCGTTCTCGTTTAGCTGCGCGCTCGACGAGTCGAGTTTTGTGTTCTTCGCGATCGGAGCACACGACTTCGATGAACCGGATGCCGGAACCTGTGCGCTCAGCGAGGTTAACCCACTGCTCGCGCGCAGGATCCACGGCGTTTACGGCGTCGATGATGATATCTCGATCGTGCATGAGAACAGATTCTGCGAGAGTCTCTGCTACCAAATAGGCGGCAAGACCTGTCGGTTGTCCACTACTAATTCCGGCTTCCAGAATCGCAGTTTCTATTTGGTCGACCGACAGGATTGTGATCTTGCGCCGGGCACCAATGACCTCTGCGAGAGTGGTCTTACCTGCGCCCGGCAGCCCAGCCATTGCAATTAGCATGAAACGAAAACTAGACCAACTCTGCGGAACTCGCCACGACTGTTACCGTGTTGTTCTCCACTGAGAGGAATCCGTTATCTGCGTTTGCGGTGACGAGTGTTCCATCAGCGGCGGTGACTCGAACTTCACCCTTCGCGAGAATCGCTAGAAGCGGTTCGTGGCCAGGAAGAATTCCGATTTCACCTTCGGTAGTGCGCGCGACGAGCTGGCTCGCCTCTCCCGACCAGAGTTCCTGGTCGGCAGAGACGACGCTCACCTTGAGAACGGCCATTGTTAGGAGTTCTCTTTCTGAATCTTGGCCCACTGCTCTTCGACATCGTTGATTCCACCGACGTTGAAGAATGCCTGCTCGGCAACGTGGTCGAACTCACCCTTGACGATCGCGTCAAACGACTCGATGGTCTCCTTGAGCGGAACAGTCGATCCCTCAACACCGGTGAACTTCTTCGCCATGTAGGTGTTCTGTGAGAGGAACTGCTGGATGCGACGTGCGCGCGAAACGGTGATCTTGTCTTCTTCAGAGAGCTCGTCAACACCGAGGATCGCGATGATCTCCTGGAGTTCCTTGTTCTTCTGCAGAATCTGCTTCACGTTGGTAGCAACACGGTAGTGGTCGGCACCTAGGTAACGAGGGTCGAGGATACGACTCGTCGAGGTGAGCGGGTCAACGGCCGGGTAGAGACCCTTCGACGCGATTTCACGGCTGAGCTCAGTCGTAGCGTCGAGGTGGGCGAAGGTCGTTGCCGGAGCTGGGTCGGTGTAGTCGTCAGCAGGAACATAAATTGCCTGAAGCGACGTAATCGAGTGACCACGCGTCGAGGTGATGCGCTCCTGAAGGATACCCATCTCGTCGGCGAGGTTCGGCTGGTAACCAACGGCCGAAGGCATGCGGCCCAGAAGGGTCGATACTTCAGAACCGGCCTGCGTGAAGCGGAAGATGTTGTCAATGAACAACAGAACGTCCTGCTTCTGAACGTCACGGAAGTACTCAGCCATGGTGAGAGCCGAGAGTGCAACGCGCAGTCGCGTTCCTGGTGGCTCATCCATCTGGCCGAAGACTAGAGCAGTCTTCTCGAAGACGCCTGCTTCGTCCATTTCGGCGATGAGGTCGTTACCTTCGCGGGTACGCTCACCAACACCGGCGAAGACGGAAACTCCACCGTGGTCCTGGGCTACACGCTGGATCATTTCCTGGATCAGAACGGTCTTACCGACGCCGGCACCACCGAACAGACCAATCTTTCCACCCTGTACGTAGGGGGTAAGGAGGTCGATGACCTTGATACCGGTCTCGAACAGCTCAGTCTTTGCTTCGAGCTGGTCGAATGCCGGGGGCTTGCGGTGGATGGGCCAGCGCTCGGTGATCTCGACAGTTTCACCGTTGACCTTGCCATCTTCATCCGCGTTGAGGATCTCACCGGTAACGCTGAAGACCTTGCCCTTGGTGACGTCACCAACGGGAACAGTGATCTGCTCGCCGGTGTCGCGCACTTCTTGGCCACGAACGAGTCCGTCAGTCGGCTTGAGCGCGATGGCGCGAACGACGTCGTCACCGAGGTGCTGTGCGACCTCAAGTGTGATCTCAGTCGTCTGACCACCGATGGTGACGTTGGTCTTGAGGGCGTTGTAGATTCCGGGGATCGAATCGTGCGGGAATTCGACGTCCACTACGGGGCCGGTTACTCGCGAAATGCGACCAATACCGGCAACTGTGGCTGCCGCAGCCTTCGTGGCTGCAGGCGCCTTCTTGGCTGGTGCTTTTTTGGCTGGGGCCTTCTTGGCCGGGGCTTTTTCAGTCATGGCTTCCCTATCTATGGTTCTTACTTAGCCGAGCTGAGGGCGTCCGCGCCGCCCACGATCTCGGAAATCTGCTGGGTGATCTCTGACTGGCGCGCGTTGTTTGCGAGGCGCGTGTAGTCGTTGATTAGCTTGTCTGCGTTGTCGCTTGCAGACTTCATTGCCTTCTGTGTAGCAGCGTGCTTTGCAGCAGCCGACTGAAGCATGGCGTTGAAGATGCGACTTTCGATGTACACAGGCAGCAAAGCGTCGAGCACCTTGTCCACCTCTGGTTCGAATTCGTAGAGGGGAAGAACATCCTTCTCGTCGGGCGCTTCAACACCCTCAACGATCTCCAGAGGGAGGAGACGAACGACCTCGGGAACCTGCAGAAGCATGCTTACCAAGCGGTTATACACGATGTGAATTTCATCCACGCCGCCCTCGCTCGCTGGCTGCAAGAACTTGCCAACTACGGCATCGCCGATTTCCTTGGCAATTTCGAACGCTGGCGAATCTGTTCCGCCGGTCCAAATCTGCTCAGCATCTCGCTTGCGGAAGGCGAAGTACGCCGCGGCCTTGCGACCAACGAGGTAGTAAACAACTTCTTTGCCTTCGCCCTCGAGCCGAGCTGCGAGTTCGCCAGCTTCGCGGAGAACGTTCGTGTTGAACGCTCCTGCGAGGCCACGGTCGCTCGAGAAGATGACTACCGCTGCGCGGTCGACTGTCTCTGGCTCGGTTGTCAGCACGTGATCGACATTCGAGAAAGTCGCCACCGCCGAAACGGCACGAGTGACTGCACGTGAGTACGGTCCCGATGCAGCAACCCGCTGTTTCGCCTTTTGAATGCGCGACGCGGAGATCAGCTCCATCGCGCGTGTGATCTTCTTGGTCGTCTTGGCAGAACTAATCTTCTGCCGGTAGACCCGAAGTTGCGCTCCCATAGCTTTCTAACTTTCTCTGTCGTGTTGGTCGATGATCACTGGTTCGCTGATTACTGGCGCAGAGCTCAGCGCTTCTGCTTGACGATCTGCTCTTGAGCGATGTCTTCTTCAGCGATCTCTTCGAACTGCTCGGATCCTACCGAGTTGAGCGACTTGCCCTCACCGGTCTGGAAACCTAGCTTGAATGCTTCGACTCCCGCATCCATGTCAGCAATTAGCTGGTCATCGAGTGCGTTCTTCTCGCGGAGGGTGTCGAGAACCTTCGTGTTACGAGCGAGGTAGTCGTGCAATTCGCTTTCGAAACGAAGAATGTCTTCGACGGGAACCTCGTCGAGCTTGCCGTTCGTGCCGGCCCAGATCGAAACGACCTGGTTCTCGACGGGGAAGGGCGAGTACTGAGGCTGGCGAAGCAGCTCGGTGAGGCGTGCGCCTCGAGCGAGCTGGCGACGGCTAGTTGGGTCGAGGTCAGATGCGAACATTGCGAATGCTTCGAGCGAGCGGTACTGAGCAAGCTCAAGCTTCAGTGTTCCTGAAACCTTCTTGATCGACTTGACCTGAGCGTCTCCACCAACACGCGAGACCGAAATTCCCACGTCAACAGCGGGGCGCTGGTTGGCGTTGAACAGGTCGGACTGCAGGAAGATCTGACCGTCGGTGATCGAGATCACGTTGGTCGGGATGTACGCAGCAACGTCGTTTGCCTTGGTCTCGATGATGGGAAGGCCCGTCATCGATCCGGCACCGAGCTCGTCGGAGAGCTTGGCACAACGCTCAAGCAGACGGGAGTGCAGGTAGAACACGTCACCGGGGTATGCCTCACGTCCTGGCGGACGGCGCAAGAGCAGCGATACGGCGCGGTAGGCCTCAGCCTGCTTGGAGAGGTCATCGAAGATGATCAGTACGTGCTTGCCGCCGTACATCCAGTGCTGGCCGATGGCTGAACCGGTGTAAGGGGCGAGGTACTTGAATCCTGCAGGGTCGGATGCGGGAGCAGCCACGATGGTGGTGTACTCCATCGCGCCGGCCTCTTCGAGCGCGCCCTTGACAGCAGCAATCGTCGAACCCTTTTGCCCGATGGCGACGTAGATGCAGCGAACCTGCTTGTTCTCGTCGCCCGACTCCCAGTTTTCTTTCTGGTTGATGATGGTGTCGATCGCAATGGCGGTTTTACCCGTCTGGCGGTCACCAATGATCAGCTGGCGCTGGCCACGGCCGATCGGGATCATGGCGTCGATAGCCTTGATTCCGGTTTGCATGGGCTCGTGGACACTCTTGCGATCCATGACGCCAGGTGCCTGAAGTTCGAGCGCACGGCGAGCTTCTGCCTTGATCTCACCGAGGCCATCGATCGGGGCGCCGAGAGGATCGACTACACGACCGAGGAATGCGTCGCCAACTGGTGCGGAAAGTACTTCACCCGTGCGGGTAACCTCCATACCTTCGACGATGCCGGCGAATTCGCCGAGGATGACAACACCGATCTCGTCTTCGTCGAGGTTCTGGGCGAGGCCCAGTGTGCCGTCGGCGAAGCGGATGAGTTCGTTGGCCATTACGCCGGGGAGGCCGTCGACGTGAGCGATTCCGTCTGCAGCGTCGACGACGGTGCCGGTCTCGGTTGTCGCAGCCTTGCCGGGCTCGTAAGCCTTGACGAAGTCCTTGAGCGCGTCGCGGATCTCGTCCGGACTAATGCTGAGTTCTGCCATTGTGTTTTCCTATTCCGTGGAAAGGTCTGCTAACTCGCTAGCCCGCGAGTTGGATCCTGAGGTCGTTGAGCTTGGTGGAAACGCTGCCGTCGATGACTTCGTCACCGATCTGAACGCGTACCCCACCGATGATCGAGGGGTCGATGCGAACGTTGAGCTTGAGCTCGCGTCCGTAGTTCTTAGTGAGGCCCGTGCGCAATCGTTCGAGCTGCGCTGCCTTGAGCGGCGCCGCAGTCGTGATCGTGGCGACTGACTGACCTGCCTGGTCGGCAACGATGTCTGCTGCAGTGGCGATTAGTTCACCGATGCGGCGGCCACGTGGCTGCTGAACGAGCTGGTCGATGATGACGACAGCCTGTTCTGAAGCCTTGCCCTTGAGCAGTTCGTGAACCAGCGCAGACTTCGATGCGGCGGAGCCAAGCTTGCTGCCTACGGCGAGTTCCAGTTCGGCATCTGAAGAAACGGTGCCACCGAAAGCGAAGAGCTCGTTATCAATAGAGAGCTTTGCGGGAGCAGAATTTGCCACCGACCGAATGCCGATCTCTTCGATTCCTGCGAGCAAATCATCTGCACTCGACCAGCGAGCGCTCACGATGGCTGAAAGAACGGTGCGCGTAGAGGCGCTCAGCGACGAGAAAACCGAACCGATAATCGCGGCCTTGTCTTTCGCAGCGGCGGCAGGATCAGCCAAAGCGGAACGCAATTGGGCGGAACCGCCCACAACGCGCCCGGCTTCAAACAGCTCTGCGCCAGTGGCCAGAGAGTTCTTGGCAGCGACCGATGCCAAAGCATCCTTCGCGGCAACAAGCGCTTCTCTCGTAGCTGATCCCATTACTTTTTCGCCTTTGCCTTCTCTGATGCCTCAAGGTCAGCCAGGAACTGATCGACGAGCGCAGACGACTTCTTGTCATCGGTCAAGCTCTGCCCGATGACGCCCGATGCGAGGTCGATGGCCATTGAGCCAACCTCGGTGCGGAGCGACACGAGAGCTGCTTGACGCTCTGCCTCGATTGTGGCCTGTGCGTTCGCAGTGATGCGTGCAGCCTCAATCGATGCCTGCTCTTTGAGCTCGTTGACGATCGCGGTGCCTTCGAGTCGTGCCTGTTCGCGAATTTTCGCGGCCTCGGCACGGCCCTCAGCGAGCTGCGTCTTGTACTGCTCGAGAGCTGCAGCAGCTTCGGCCTGAGCGATCTCAGCCTTCTTGATGCCACCTTCGATAGCTTCGGCGCGTGCGTCGAGCGTCTTCGTTAGTGCAGGAAGGAACTTCTTCCAGAAGAAGAACAAGATGATCGCGAAGCAAACCAACGACCAAACAATGTCGTAGGTCTCCGGAATCAACGGGTTGGGCGATTCGCCCTCCGTTGCAGCAGCCAGTAGTGCGGTTAGCATCCCAGCCTCCTCTTAGTCAGTTAGCGATTACGGGAAGGGGATGAATGCAACTGCGATCGCAACGAATGCGAGCGCCTCGGTGAATGCAATACCGAGGAACATAAGGCCGGTAAGGCGACCCTGAAGTTCTGGTTGGCGTGCAACCGACTCAACGGTCTTGCCAACAACGATGCCTACACCGATAGCGGGTCCGATGGTTGCAACACCGAATGCGAGGGGTGCAATGTTTCCAGTCAGCTCTGCGACGTTCATTTGTGTTTCCTTCCGTGGTTTTCTAATCCAGGCGAATGCCGGGATCGGTCTAGTGCTCTTCGACCAGCGCGAGCTGGATGTATACGGCGGTCAGGAATGTGAAGACATAGGCCTGAAGTACCGCGACAAGGAGTTCGAAGATTGTGAAGATAAAGCCAAAGGCGAGGGTGCCAATACCGAAGAGTCCGAAGAGCCCACCGGCGGTGAAGAAGAAGAACTGTGTTGCCGAGAAGCACAGCACGAGAAGCATGTGGCCAGCGACCATGTTCATGAGAAGTCGAAGCGCCAGTGTTACGGGGCGAAGGATGAACGTGGAGAGGAACTCAATCGGCGTAACGACGATGTAGAGGTACCACGGAACACCGGACGGGAAGAGCGAAGCTTTGAAGAAGTTGCCACCCTGCTTCTTGATTCCTGCGTAGATAAACGCCACGTAAGCAACGAGAGCCAGAACAAGCGGAACGCCGATAACTGAGGTGCCAGCGAGATTGAGACCCGGAACTATACCGGTGAGGTTCATGGCCAGCACCATGAAGAACATGCTGGCGAGAATGGGCATGAAACGCTTGCCGTCTACCTTGCCAAGAGCGCCATCGGCGATGTTGGACTGAACGAAGCCCACAGCCATCTCGAGGAGGCTTTGGCCGCGACCGGGAATCATTCGCATGCGGCGGGTGCCGATCCAGAACAACACCACAATGAGCGCTACCGCAATAAAGCGAATAAGCATGAGGCGGTTGATCTCAAACGGCGTGCCGTCAAAGAAGATCGCTGGAGGGTAAAAATCGAACAGCGTGGGGCCATGAAAACCCCCATCGCCGGATCCGTCATCGGTGGCAAAGGGCGCTAGAAGCGCGAGAGCGTTATATAACAGCGCTGTCTCCAGAATCGGGGCGTGTCATCACGCGGCGATGGAAGTGGGGGGTTGAACAGGTCAAAGTCTATCAAGAGAATCAGTCTCACGACGAATCCAGAGGCGAATCCGACGAGAATTAGTTTGACGTCGAGATATCTTCACCTGGCAGCTTGACGCCGGGTACATAACTCTCACGCGCACGAACGAACGCGAGCACGTCAACGACGAGACTGCCGATCACAGCAGCGAGGATTGCAAAGAAGAACACGAGAGGTTCCAAGAACGGTTGCCCGCGCAGCACGACGAGGATTGCGATGAACACCACGAACTTGAGGAGCCACGCGCCAAGCACGATGCCAAAGAACAGAGTGCTCGAGGAATCACCGTTCGTGGCTCGCGAAGCCACAACGATAGTGCCGGCCGTGAACGCCATGAACAGCGCAGTGAGTCCAGCACCGATGAGTGCGCTGATGAGTCCCGGCGTTCCCGCGACCAAATAACCGATGACTGAACCGGCCAAGGCAATAGCGACAGTCAGTATCGCGCCATAGGCAAGAGCACGGCCGAGAATGGCGGAAGACTTCATAGGGTGGGTTCCTTCGTGAGTGGCGTTGGTGAGGTGTCGGTGGACGCGGCATCCAAACCGTCGTATCGTGCGTCGTCGTTCTCGGGAGTTTCGCGCAGCTCGCCACGACGTTGAGCAGCGGCCTCACGTGCCTTGCGAGTGCTCAAGGGAGCAAGGGTGATCGCGGCGCACACCGCAAGCCCAGTGACGAACATCAGCGCGCCCCAACGCCACGGCACAAACGTAAAGGCGAGAACACCGACGGAGGCCACGAAGGTCCAGCTGTACAGAATCAGAACAGCGTGAAGGTGCGAATGCCCCATGTCGAGCAGTCGGTGATGAAGGTGCTTACGGTCAGCACTGAACGGCGATTTGCCTGCTCGGAGACGGCGGATCATCGCGAGCCCAAAGTCGAGCAGCGGAATGACGAGCACCGCTACCGGAAGCAGGATGGGAATGAAGGCCGGCAAGAAATCGAGCGTAAATTTATCGGGCTGCGCGAGATAGCCCGCATCCACTTGTCCAGTGACAGAAATTGCTGATGCCGCCATCAAAAGGCCGACGAGCAGTGCACCGGCGTCGCCCATAAACATCTTGGCTGGATGGAAGTTGATCGGCAGGAAGCCGACACATGCACCGATAAGGATCGCTGTGGTCAGCGACGCCAGGTTGAAGTATTCGGTTTGGGCCTGTGACTGCAAAAGATAGGCGTAGATGAAGAAGACGCCATTGGCGATAACAGCGACACCAGCCACTAGCCCGTCAAGGCCATCAATGAAGTTCACGGCGTTCATGACCAACACGACGGCAAAAATCGTAATGATGAGCGAGACATACGGCGAAAGGATGGTCTGCCCGCCGACGGGAAGCGTAGTGAGCTGCACCCCCTGCCACGCCAAAACTCCAGCCGCGATTATCTGCCCGGCGAGTTTGGTGAGCCAGTCAAGATCCCAAATGTCGTCAGCGACACCGATGACAACAATGATGAGCGCTGCGCCAAGCAGGCCAAGAACCTTACCTGGGTCGTTGAAGATCAGCGAAAAGTTGCTGAAGCTCGATGCAACGGCAAACGCAACGATGATCCCAAAGAACATCGCGACGCCGCCAAGTCGAGGCGTAGGCGTTGTGTGCACATCGCGTTGGCGAACCTTCGGGTAAAGCCGGTATTTGAGACTCAATTTGAGTACAAGCAGCGCAAGGGCGTAAGTAACGATTGCCGCAATGCCCGCGATGAGCAAGTAGAAGATTATTCGCATCGGTCGGCCCCGATCAGTGCACGGATCGACTCTGCCGGGATAACACCCTCACGCACAATGCGCAGTTTGCCACCCTCAGAAAGCAAACCAGTGGCATCCACAATCGTGGAGGCAAGTTCGCCGCCCTCACCATCATCGAGGTACACCGAGACGGATTCGCCCAGCATCGCTTGAGCCTCTGCTGCAGTACGCGCGGCGGGAAGCCCCGTGCTGTTTGCGCTCGAGACGGCAAGCGGGCCCGTTTCAGACAGAAGCTCCAAAGCAATCCGGCTTGATGGCATCCGCAATGCAACAGTGCCGTGGGTCTCCCCCAGATCCCAACTCAGCGAGGGCTGTGCTGGCAAAATGATCGTCAGACCGCCTGGCCAAAACTCGGCGACAAGAGTGCGCACCTCATCCGGAACCTCGGCTGCAAGCGCGTCGAGAGTGGGGATGCCAGGAATCAGAACGGGAGGCGGCGACTGACGCGTGCGCCCCTTGGCATCGATGAGCTTCTGAACAGCCTCGGGCTGAAAAGCGTCTGCCGCAACCCCGTAGACGGTGTCAGTCGGGATGACAACAAGATCGCCGCGGCCAATAGCAACACGTGCGAGCCGCATGCCGGTAAGAAGCTGAGCGTCGTCTGCGCAATCGTAAAGATCATCCATGTCCCCAACATGGTACCCGTCTAAACAGTGAAAGACTGATCACGACAAACAGATAGCGATGGTCAACAATGACGCTGCTTTTCATCTTTGACATGGATGACGTGCTCTATGAGTACGACTGGCGTGCACGCATGGCCGCAATGAGCGAGCTGACCGGCCTCAGTTTTCTCGAACTGCGTCGCCTCTGGTGGCACGATGACGGCGAATTCGGCGCCGAAGCTGGCCTCTACCCCACGGGTGACGAGTACCTCGCAGCGTTTGAACGTGCAATCGGTCAGTCAGTGGATGTCGCACGCTGGGTCGAGATCAGAGCAGCAGCAATGACGGTGTGGCCCGATTCCATCGCAGCTGCACAACGCGCTTCCGAGCTAGGACAGGCGACCCTGCTCACGAACAACGGAGCCCTCCTTGGCGATCATTTGCCCACCCTCGCCCCTGAACTCGTAGATATTTTCGGCGACAACCTGCGCACCTCAAGTCACTACGGGGCGCGCAAACCCGATCCGGCAGTCTATGAACGAACCCTCGATGCCTATGGTGTTGATGCCCGCAACGCTTTCTTCGTTGACGACATGCAGGTGAATGTGGAATCAGCGCGGCAACTCGGAATAACAAGTCACCAATTTCTCGATTGCGCCGGACTACACCGTGCTATCGAAGAGTTCGCCAACGCGCGCGCCTAAAACGACCGCAGCACAAGCGACGCTGGCACGCGAGAGCGGGCCAGAAGCGCGTTCCTAGAGCAGCGCGGTAGTCGCGCGATCTCGGCCGAGCAAGTCTTTGTGGTGGGCAACAGCATTCCAACCGTCTGCCGTGAGCAGCGCGGCCAATGCCGAGGCTTGCTCTTCGCCATGCTCGAGCACGAGAGTGCCACCCTGGTGCAAAAGCCGGCGTGCCGTCGTTGAGACGCGGCGTACGACATCCATGCCGTCTTCTCCTCCATAGAGCGCCAGAGCGGGGTCGTGGAGCTGCACTTCGATGTCGCGCGGGATTGCGGCCGCGGGAATGTAAGGCGGGTTCGAAATCACAACATCGACGGTGCCGTTGAGTTCAGGAAAGGCATCCCCGAGGTCAGCGTTGATGAGAGTCGCGTTATCGGCGCCGTAGCGACGAAAGTTTTCGCTCGTGTATGGCATCGCGTCGGGCGACAGCTCGACCGCATAAATACGAGCGCGCGGCACCTCTGTGGCCATTGAGAGAGCAATCGCTCCACTACCGGTGCCAAGATCGACACCGATCGGCTCAGGAGTAGCACTCGCATTGAGCGCATCGATCGCGAACTGCACCACTGTTTCTGTCTCCGGGCGTGGCACAAAAACACCGGGGCCAACCCGAAGCTCAAGATTTCGGAACGGCGCCATGCCCGTAATGTGCTGCAGAGGTTCGCGAGCGGCGCGGCGAGCAAAGAGTTCGCGCACTGTCGACTCCACCTCCGCAGGCACTGTCGACCCGGTGACCACGCGAACACGAACCTCACCGCGGCTCAATTCAAGAACGTGCGCTACGAGAAGTTCGGCATCCACAGCGGGACTCTGCACTCCCGCGGCAGTCAACAATTCAGTGCCGCTGCCCAGAAGGTCAGCGACACTGATGTTGTGTGCAGATGTCACTTCAGGCTTAGGAGTCGTTGCCGACTGCCGCCAAGCGCGCCTCTTCATCAGCCATGATGCACGACTGGATGACAGGCTCGAGAGCACCGTTGATCGCCTGGTCAAGGTTGTAGGCCTTGTATCCCGTGCGGTGATCAGCGATGCGGTTCTCAGGGAAGTTGTACGTGCGAATGCGCTCGGAGCGATCCATGGTGCGAATCTGACTCTTGCGGTATTCGCTCGCCTCAGCGTCCGCTTCTTCTTGATAGCGGGCGAGGATGCGCGCACGCAGCACTCGCATACCGGCTTCGCGGTTTTGCAGTTGCGATTTCTCGTTCTGCATGGCCACGACGATGCCGGTCGGAAGGTGAGTAATACGAACAGCGGAGTCCGTTGTGTTCACCGACTGGCCACCGGGGCCCGAGGAGCGATACACGTCGATCTTGAGATCGTTCTGGCTGATCTCGACCTCTTCTGGCTCGTCGACCTCAGGGAAAACGAGCACTCCAGCAGCAGAAGTGTGGATGCGGCCTTGAGACTCAGTGGCAGGCACACGCTGAACGCGGTGCACTCCCCCCTCGTACTTCAAGTGCGCCCACACGCCCTCAGCGGGATCGCTCGAGTTGCCCTTGACGGCCAACTGAACATCTTTGATGCCGCCAAGATCGCTCGAGGTCTGCTCGATGATCTCCGTCTTCCACTTCTTTGACTCTGCGTAGTGCAAGTACATGCGCAGCAGGTCGCCAGCGAAGAGAGCCGATTCTGCACCGCCCTCCCCCATCTTGATTTCCATGATCACGTCACGGGAATCGTTGGGGTCACGCGGAATCAGGATGCGGCGAAGCTTCTCCTGCGCTGCATCCAGTTCCTCAGTAAGACCGGGGACCTCGGCAGCGAAAGACTCATCTTCGTCAGCCATTTCTGTGGCTGCCGCGAGATCATCGGTCAACTGACGCCAGTTGTTGTAGGCCGCGACAATGCGCGACAACTCGGCGTAACGTCGGTTGACTTTCTTCGAGCGGACCGGATCTGAGTGGAGCTCGGGGTCAGCTAGCTGACCCTCGAGCTCCCCATGCTCGGTCAGCAGCGACAGTACTGACTCGAACATAGTTAGTCCTCTTTTTTACCGTTAGTGGAAGGAAGTGATTTCTGGATCTGCATGAGGAACTCAACGTTCGACTGCGTTTCCTTGAGTTTATTCAACACGATCTCGAGAGCGGCCTGCTGATCGAGACCTGCAAGAGCGCGACGCAAGTTCCAGGTGACCTTCACTTCGTCAGCACCGAGAAGCATTTCCTCACGACGCGTGCCGGAGGCATTGAAGTCGACTGCCGGGAAGATGCGCTTGTCAGCGAGCTGGCGCGAGAGACGAAGCTCCATGTTGCCGGTGCCCTTGAACTCTTCAAAGATAACTTCATCCATCTTCGAGCCAGTCTCAACGAGAGCCGTCGCGATGATCGTGAGCGAGCCGCCCTCTTCAACGTTGCGAGCCGCACCGAAGAAACGCTTCGGCGGGTACAGCGCTGCAGAGTCGACGCCGCCCGAAAGGACGCGGCCCGACGGCGGCGCCGTCAGGTTGTAGGCACGGCCGAGGCGCGTGATCGAGTCGAGCAAGACAACAACGTCGTGACCGAGCTCAACGAGGCGCTTAGCGCGCTCGATAGCAAGTTCAGCGACGGTGGTGTGGTCTTCAGCTGGACGGTCGAAGGTCGAAGCAATAACTTCGCCCTTGACGGTGCGCTGCATGTCGGTGACTTCTTCAGGGCGCTCGTCGACGAGAACGACCATGAGGTGAACCTCAGGGTTGTTCTTCGAGATCGCGTTCGCAATAGCCTGCAGAACCTGCGTCTTGCCTGCCTTGGGCGGCGAAACGATGAGACCGCGCTGGCCCTTGCCGATCGGAGCAGCAAGGTCAATGATGCGGGTCGACAGCATGGTCGACTCGGTTTCAAGACGTAGACGCTCCTGCGGGTAGAGCGGGGTGAGCTTGCCAAATTCAACGCGGTCGGCTGCCTCTTCAACGGGCAAACCGTTGATCGAGTCGATGCGCACGATAGCGTTGTACTTCTGGCGGCCCTGGCTGTTGTCGCCGTCACGAGGCTGGCGGATGGCACCAACGACAGCGTCGCCCTTGCGCAGGTTGTACTTCTTGACCTGACCGAGCGAAACGTAAACATCGCTGTTGCCGGGAAGGTAACCAGTGGTGCGAACGAAAGCGTAGTTGTCGAGAACGTCGAGGATGCCGGCAACCGGGATCAAGACGTCATCATCGGTGATCTCTGGCTCGAAGTCGTCCCCCATGTTGCCACGGCCACGCTTGCGGTCACGGTAACGGCCACGTCCACCGCGCTCGGAATCAGCGTCGCCACCGCGTGAGTCGTCCTGGTTGTTCGGGCCGTTGGTGCCGCGGTTGTCATTGTTGCCGCGGTTGTCGCGGTTGTCGCGGTTTTCCCGAGGCTCGCGGTTCTCACGAGGTTCGTTGCCGCCACCGTTGTTGTTCTGGCGACGGTTGTTGTTCTGACGACCTGAACCATCGGCGTTCTGGCCGTTGCGGCTGCGGTTGCGGTTGCGGTTACGCCCCGAACCCGACTCACCGTCGGAGTTGTTGTCGCCATCGTTATCACTGTCGGAATCGGAATCTGATGATCCACGGCCGGAGTTGTTGCTCTTGTCGCTGCCGCTGTCGGAGTTGTCCGCAGTGTTGGCGTTGTTGTCACGCTTGTTACGGCCAGCGTTGCGACCCTTGCCAGCATCGCTGCCCTTGTCGGCGTCGCCGCCCCTGTCGGAATCGCTCTGCGCCTTGTCTGGCGTGGCATCGGTTGACGCGCCAGAGTTGGCGTCATCGTTCGAGCCCGACGTGGCTTCTGCGGCGCGGCTTGAGCTGCGACGGTTGCGCTTAGGCGCTGCGGCGGCTGCGGCGGCATCCGATGATGCTGGTGCATCGGTCGGTGCGCTCGAGGTTGCTGCAGCATCCGACTCGCTTGCTGCTGGTGCAGCGTCGACCTTCTTCTTTCGAGGAGCCGTCTTTGGCTTCTGCTCTGCGGCACCGGTTGACGGCGCAGCGTCTGCTGCGGGAGCAGCAGGATCAGTTTTCGGTGCAGCAGTCTTTGGTGCAGCGGTCTTGGCAACCTGCGGGGCGCCAGCGGGAGCTTCGGAGCCTGCGATCGCGGCGCCGTCGACGCTCGTGACACGGCGCGAAGCGCGCTTGCGTGCGGGAGCTACTTCAGCTGCTGTTGATGCTGCTGCATCTGTTGATGCGGATGGTGCGGTGTTGCTGTTCTTCTCGTTGATAGCTTCCACGAGTTCTCCTTTGCGAAGTTTTGAAGTGCCGGTGATGCCGCGTTCGGCTGCCATTGCTTGAAGCTCGGGCAGTCGCAACGCGCTCAGCGCGGCACGGGAATCCACGCTTGATGCGTGGTTGTTGACGTCAGTCACTACTTGGGGTTCCTTTCCCCAACCACGCTTTCGAGCGATGGTGGAGAGCTAGTCGCTCACCGATGTCTACGCGGATGCGCAGGAATCTAATTCGGGGATGCGACGGGTGAAGTGCAACCGGGATGCTACGACTACGCCGTAGCTTCTACCTGGTGCTCAATCACTGTAGCACCTTTGAAGTCCACAGCTAAGAGTAGGCATTCCCAAGGCGTGGCGGCGTGTTCCTGCACGAGTGCCATAGCCTCAAGTCTTCTCGCTGGGTCGTCGGCGAGCACGAGCACAGACGGGCCGGCACCAGAAACTACGGCGGCGTGACCGTGGGAGCGCAGCATCCGAATCAGTTCAGTTGTCTCGGGCATCGCTGCAGCCCGGTAGTCCTGATGAAGTCGGTCGCCGGTGGCCTCGAGCAACAATTCGGGGCTCTGGGCAAGAGCTGCGATGAGCAGTGCCGCCCGGGAAACGTTGTAAACCGCATCAGCGTAGGGCACCGTTTCTGGCTGCAAGCTGCGCGCATGGGCCGTTGACACCCGAAAGTCGGGAACACAGACGAGAGGTGAAACTCCGCGATGCACGATCAACTTCTTCGCTTGCGGCCCGGTCTCGGTGCTCCATGCGATCGTGAGTCCGCCCAAAAGGGCTGGTGCGACATTGTCGGGGTGCCCCTCTAGCTCGGTTGCGAGCACCAGGAGCGTCGCGGCATCCATCTCGACGATGCCCTCGAGCAGCCCCTTGGCTGCCATTACTCCAGAAACGATCGCCGCCGCAGAGGAGCCGAGCCCTCCACCGTGCGGGATGACGTTGCTTGCGCTCACATGCAGTGCTGGCATTGTCTGCCCGAAGTGGGTAAAGCAATGCTGAATCGCTTGGATCACCAGGTTGGACTCGTCGGTGGCAACAATGCCGGCGCCGACACCCGTGACATCGATCGTGACACCCGAGCCCTCTACCGCTGTGACGATGAGTTCGTCATAGTGCGAAAGGGCAAGCCCGAGCGTGTCGAAACCTGGACCAAGATTCGCTGAGGTCGCCGGCACACGCACTACGACGCTGCGACCGACCAGCGAGGTCATGCCTTGGCCAACCCCAGAACGCTGGCGACCTCAGCGGTGTCAACGGGAACAATCTTGGGCGTGATATCGTCGCCGCTTGCCGTCTTGAGCGCCCACTGTGGGTCTTTCAAGCCGTGACCGGTGACGGTAAGAACTACTGTCGATCCGCGAGGGATCTGACCAGCTTCTGCGCGCTCCAACAAGCCCGCAACGCTGATTGCGGATGCCGGTTCAACAAAGATGCCGACTTCGGCAGACAGAATGCGTTGAGCTTCAAGAATCTTGGCATCGCTGATGGCACCGAAGTAGCCATCGGAGACTTTGTGGGCTTCGGTGGCGAGGTGCCACGAAGCGGGATTTCCGATGCGGATGGCGCTAGCGATTGTTTCGGGATGCTTGACCACTTCGCCGCGAACGATCGGTGCACTGCCTTCGGCTTGGAAACCAAACATGCGCGGCAACTTGGTGGTGGCCGAGCGTGCAAGTTCTTCGCTGTAGCCCCGGAAGTATGCGGTGTAGTTTCCGGCATTGCCGACGGGAACGATGTGGAAATCGGGGGCATCGCCCAAGACCTCAACGACCTCGAACGCAGCAGTCTTCTGGCCCTCGATGCGGTCAGGGTTAACGGAATTCACGAGGTGCACGGGGTAGTTGTCTGCGAGATCGCGAGCGATATCGAGGCAGTCATCAAAGTTGCCCTGAACCTGAATGAGTTCGCCATTGTGGGCGATGGCCTGGCTGAGCTTGCCCATCGCGATCTTGCCCTCAGGCACAAGAACAGCGGCGGTAATTCCGGCGTGAGCGGCATACGCTGCTGCCGACGCTGACGTGTTACCGGTCGAGGCGCAAATGACCGCCTTCGCACCGTGCTCGACTGCCTTGGAAATGGCCATTGTCATACCGCGGTCCTTGAAAGAACCGGTCGGATTCATGCCCTCGAACTTGACCCACACGTTCGCACCAGTGCGCGCAGAGAGAGCTGGAGCAGGAAGAAGCGGTGTGCCACCCTCCCCCAAGGTGATGATCGGAGTTGCATCAGAGATGTTCAAACGATCTGCGTACTCGTGAAGAACGCCTCGCCACTGCCGATTCTTGATTTCGCTACCCACTGGTTAAAGCCCCTCAACTCTCAAAACGGACACAACTTCACGCACAACCGAATTCTCGGCAAGCGCGGCCACCGTGGCGGCAAGCGACTCATCTGTCGCCTCATGCGTCACAGTAACTAGGGTAGCGCTAGGCACACCCTCAGTTACTGCGCCGACGGTCTGGTTGACCGCCTCAACAGAGACTCCATGATCGCTAAAGACTGCGGCAATTGACGCGAGCACACCCGGCTCATCGACAACCGTCAAGGTGATCTGATAGCGCGTCATTACGCTCGAGATCGGCAAAATAGGAAGATTGGCGTGCGTGGACTCGGCAACGCCGGGGCCGCCAATGACGTGCCGACGTGCAGCAGAAACGACATCGCCAAGAACCGCGGATGCCGTCTCGAGTCCGCCAGCGCCCGCGCCGTAGAACATGAGACTGCCTGCAGCCTCGGCCTCAACAAAGACGGCATTGTTGGCACCGTGCACGGCAGCAAGGGGGTGAGCTAGCGGTACGAGCGCAGGGTGCACCCGCGTGCTTACCCCGTCAAAGCCGCTGGAAGCATCGACGATTCGTTCGCAAATTGCGAGCAGTTTGACGACGTAGCCAGCTTTGCGGGCAGCGACGACCTGCTCGGCGGTGACGCCTGTAATACCTTCACGGTGCACAGAGTCGAGCGGCACACGCGTGTGGAACGCGAGGCTCGACAGGAGCGAAGCTTTCTGGGCGGCGTCATAGCCTTCGATGTCGGCTGTGGGGTCTGCTTCGGCATACCCGAGGCGAGTTGCCTCGGCGAGGGCGTCGTCAAAACTGTCGCCCGTGGCATCCATGCGGTCAAGAATGTAGTTTGTGGTTCCGTTGACGATTCCGAGGATGCGCTGCACGCGGTCACCGGCGAGGCTGTCACGTAGCGGGCGAATGATGGGGATCGCACCGGCAACGGCGGCTTCGTAGTAGAGCTGGGCGCCAACCTGAGCGGCTTCTTCGAAGAGCTCGGCACCGTGGTGAGCGAGCAGGGCCTTGTTGGCGGTGATCACGTCGGCCCCGGAGTGAAGTGCCTTGAGAATCCAGGTGCGAGCGGGCTCAAGCCCACCAATCAGCTCGATCACGATGTCGGCGCCAACGATGAGCGACTCTGCATCGGTCGTGAGCAACTCCTTCGGGATGTTGGTGTCGCGCGGTGCATCAAGGTCACGAACGGCGACTCCGACAACTTCAAGCCCGGCTCCCGCGCGGGCAGCAAGCTCGTCGGCGTGCTCGAGCAATAGTGCGGTGACCTGTGATCCGACACTTCCTCCGCCCAAAACTGCGACGCGAAGGTTGCGGTATTCGATCATTCAGATTCTCCCGATGGTGTAATTCCTGCGTCGCGGCTGAGTAAGTCTTCTTCGGTTTCACCGCGCACAATAATGCGAGCTTTTCCGTCACGCACAGCAACTACGGGTGGCCGCGCGAGGTAGTTGTAGTTGTTCGACATCGCCCAGCCGTAGGCGCCCGTTGCCGGTACAGCGATAATGTCGTCTGGCTCAATATCTCCAGGCAAGTATTCGGCGCGCACAACGATATCGCCCGCTTCACAGTGCTTTCCCGCAATCCGGGCGAGCGTCGGCTCAGCCTGCGAAACGCGATTGGCAATCCGGGCCGAATAATCGGCACCGTAGAGGGCAGTGCGAAGGTTGTCGCTCATGCCGCCATCTACGCTCACGTACTTGCGCACAGCTTCACCGTCAACAAGCACATCTTTGATTGTGCCAACCGTGTACAGCGTTGTCGTCGATGGCCCAATGATGGAACGGCCTGGTTCAATCGCAATGCGAGGAACAGCGATGCCCAGGCGTGCACATTCGGTTTCCACAATGGTGGCAAGCGACGCGGCAAGTTCGGCAACCGGCAACGCCTCGTCTGCCGAGGTATAGGCGATGCCGAAACCACCGCCAAGATTCAGCTCAGGCACCGGACCCTCAGCAGACAGTCGCGCATGCAACTCAAGCAAACGCTGCGCCGCCTCCGCAAAGCCAGCAGTATCGAAAATTTGCGAACCAATATGCGAATGGATGCCCACAAACTCCAACGAGGAGTGCGAACGAATGTGCGTCACCACAGCCTCAGCATCCGACAACGGAATCCCAAACTTCTGGTCTTCACGTGCTGTCGCCAAATACTCGTGAGTTGACGCGTGAACCCCGCTATTGATGCGCAAGCGCACCGGCTGGGTTCGACCGTGCCGTGCGGCGGCTTCAGCAACCCGACCGATTTCGACGACGCTGTCGATAACGATGGGGCCGATGCCCGCGCGCACGGCACGGTCGATCTCGGAAAAACTCTTGTTGTTGCCGTGGAATCCCAGTCGCGACGCGTCGACACCAGCCGCGAGCGCAACAGCCATTTCGCCGGCGCTAGCAACATCGATGTTGAGGCCGGCTGCCGTCATCCAGCGGGCAACTTCGGTGCACAAAAATGCTTTGCCCGCGTAGTACACCTTGACGCTCGAACCGATGCGAGCGAACTCGCTATCGAAGGCATTCTTGATCTCGGTGGCGCGCGCGATTGCATCCGCTTCGTCGATGACGTACACGGGGGTGCCAAAGTCACGAACAAGTTCACTAGCGGTAACGCCGGCAATCGCGAGTTCGCCAGTTTCTGTGCGCGCCGCATTATGCGACCAGACGGTCGACGGCAAAGAGTTTGCTTCGGCGGGAGCGTTTAGCCACTCGGGCGCCAGCGGATTCGCGAACACAGTCGCACCTCACAGAGATGTAGACGAAAAGCGGCGGATTGTGTCCGCACGAGCGTAGGGGATGCAGACCACTCTAACGGCAGTCTCGGCTAGCGCTGAATCGAGTTACTCCGCAGCGCAAACGCCGTATTGCTGCCATCGGTCATCGCCGAGGGCAATGCCATCTGCGCTGAGCTGGATGACGAGGTCAGAACCCTCAACCGCGACGGAGTCGATCGTGAGCGCTGCGGGCATCGACGAGGCAACGCAGAACTTTTGCGAGCTAAGGAGGCTGCCAGCAAGCCCAGAAACGAGAGGGTTGTTTCGTAGATCGGCAACCGAAATTTGTTGATCTCCTAGGAGCACCGATTGCGGCTCAAACTCGAGGGAATCCCCCGCCGCCACTGGCAAGAGGTCAAGCGCGACCGGGATGCGGATGAAGAGCAGTTGGAACACGGTGGAGACCCGGATCGCTGGCTCCTGCAATTCGATGGAATCGAGCTCGATGCCGCTGAGCGTGCTCGCCAATTTGGTGATCTCAGAGTTCGGGATTGATGCCTCCATCGTGAAGGTGTCAAGCGCGCCAGAGGGAAGCAACGGTACTTCTGTCGCCACAATGTGGGCGGATGCTTCGAGGCCGTTCACTTCGACACGATCGAGTTCGACTGTCACGACATCGATTCCGCCGGTGAGTGCTTGCAGCACGAGGGAGCCAGAGCCGAGGTCAACAGCGACGCCATCCGTTGACTCAATTCCGAGCGAAGAGGCGATTTCGTCGCGCACCAGAGTCTCGGCGGCAGCGCGCCCTGCCGTCTCAACGAGCACAACACCAAGGATCAGGATGACCGCGATGATGCCGCCAGCGATCCACCAGCCTCGCCAACCACGACGACGCGATTGCGGACGGGATGCTGACTGAGAGCCATCATCGAGAACAAGTTCGACAGTGGGCTGCTGGTCTGTGTCTGCCACGAAATCTACATCCGCTCCGGTGCACTGACGCCGAGCATCCAGAGCGCATTGCGCAGAACCTGGCCGACAGCGTCATTGACCCAGAGCCGAGTGCGGTGCACATCGGTAACCTCTTCATCGTTCATCGGCGTGACCCGGCACTGGTCGTACCAGCGGTGGTAGCTGCCCGCGAGTTCTTCCGCGAAGCGCGCGATGCGGTGCGGCTCGCGCAACTCTGCGGCCTGAGCCACGATGCGCGGGAATTCAGCAAGAACACCCAGCAGGATGCTCTCGGTTTCGTTCGTGAGTAGTGAGGCATCGAAGACGCTGCGATCCACTCCCGACTCCCCCGCATTGCGAGCAACGCTGTGCGTGCGGGCATGCGCGTATTGCACGTAAAACACGGGGTTGTCGTTCGTGCGCTTCTGCAGAATCTCCGGGTCGAGGTTGAGCGGCGAATCGGAGGGGTAGCGGCCGAGCGAGTAGCGCAGGGCATCCGTTCCGAGCCATTCGCGCAGGTCGTCGAGCTCAATGATGTTGCCGGCGCGCTTAGAGAGGCGAGCGCCGTTGATGCTGACGAGCTGCCCGATGAGCACCTCGATGTCTTTGTTGGGGTCGTCACCGGCCGCGCCGGCGAGCGCCTTGAGACGGTGAACGTAACCGTGGTGGTCGGCACCGAGTAGGTAGATCTTGTGGGCGTAGCCACGGTCACCCTTGCTCAAGTAGTAGGCCGCATCGGCAGCAAAATAGGTGTAGATGCCATTGCCGCGCTTGATCACACGATCTTTGTCATCACCAAAGTCGGTGGTCTTGACCCACACTGCGTCATCGATATCGGCGACGTGGCCCTGAGCCCGCAAACGCTCAACGGCCGTATCGATCGCGCTCTTGCCGTCGTCCTTCACCGCGTGAAGGTCACGCTCACTGAACCAGACATCGAAGTGCACGTTGAACGCAGCAAGTGACTTCTTGATCTCGCCGAGCTGAAGTTCGTAGCCACGCTCGCGCGCCACAGCGATCGCAGCATCGTGGTCAAGTTCAAGAATTTCGGGGTTCGACGCGAGCACACGCTGAGCGAGTTCCGCAATGTAGGCACCCGGATACCCGTTCTCGGGGGTCGGTTCGCCCTTCGCTGACGCCAGAATTGACGCCCCAAAGTTGTCCATCTGGTTTCCGGCGTCATTGATGTAGAACTCGCTAACCAGCTCAGCACCGGCAGCTTTCAGGATGCGGGCCAGTGAATCGCCGAGAGCGGCCCAGCGAGTGTGACCGATGTGCAGCGGGCCGGTGGGGTTCGCCGAAACGAATTCCACGTTGATGGTTTGCCCGGCAAGCGAAACGTTGTTGCCATACACATCACCCTGCTCGACGATCGTCTTCGCGAGTGCGCCAGCGGCAGCAGCATCCAGCGTGATGTTAATGAAACCGGGGCCTGCGACATCCACCGAAGCAATGCCGTTGATCGCACGAACCTGTTCGGCAATCTCAGTTGCGAGCTCTCGGGGGTTGGCCCCGAGCGCTTTCGCCAATTTCATAGCGATGTTGGATGCCCAATCACCGTGATCGCGATTTCGCGGTCGCTCTAACACCAGATCGGTCACGGTCAGGCCCAGATCGGGCGTGCCGCGGTCCGCCGCAATGCGGGAGACGACAGAGAGCAGGGTGGCAGAAAGATCAGCAGGATTCACTCCTTAAGAGTACTGGGTGGTCGCCGCCGTTCTTTTCGAAGTTCACGACACTGCCGGGTCACTGCGCAGCAATGCCACTACAGGTCGCGAGAATGGAACCATGGCTCTTCGACTTCGTGTTCTTCCCGCAGTTATCGCACTTAGCGCATCTGCTCTTCTGCTGACCGCTTGTGTTCAAGCAGAGCCCGACCCTACTGGACCCAATCCGACACGCACCATTGACCCGTCGAGCACGCCTTCTAGTTCCGCGACGCCCGAGCCAACGACCTCAGCAACCGCTGACCCTGAAGCTACTGCCGTCACTCTGGCCTGTACAGATCTGATCTCGCCTCAAGCGATGTATGACTTCAATCCCAACTACTTGTTGCTGAACAACTTCTCCCCCGCTGCTGGGTCTCCCGCCGCTACCGCACTCGCGTCGAAAGGCATCGCGTGCCGCTGGGAGAATTCCACCAGCGGTGTGACGATCGATGTGTCAGTTGCCAAGCCTGCCCCCAACAAGCTCGACGGACTCAAGTCGAACGCTGGTAGCGCTGCGAGCGGCTTTGACGGCTACTTCGCTGCTGCCGGGGGCACCGGAACCGCGCAAGTATTCAGCGGAGCCTATTGGGCAACGTTGAGCTCACAAGCATTCTTCGAAGCCGCGGATGCCGCAGAACTTGTTTCTGACGTGCGTTCAGCACTGAAATAACCGAGCAGACGCGCGATAACCGAGCGGACCCACGGCGCGCAAGATTCTCGCCGTAGCTGCGGCGCTCGTTAGGAGAGCTGTACCGGTGACTGGTGGTCGTCGATCGGCAGCGAGTCTGCTGTTGCCGTGATGACAAGGTTCTGCAGGAACAGGTCAGCCCAATGATTGGTGAGGAACGCGACATCGGCGGCGTCCCGGCCTGTCGCAATGCGCACGAGTGACTGGCGAGGAGCGAGTCCCGTGGAATCGACAACCCACCACTGACCGTCAATGAATGCCTCAGCGACGGCATGAAAATCCATCGGGCTCAGCCCCGGTGCGTATACCGAGGCGTAGCGAGCGGGAACATCCTTGGCGCGCAACATCGCGATGGTGAGATGCGCAAAGTCGCGGCACACTCCCCGACGCGAAAGCAGGGAATGAGCCGCGCCATCCGTCGCGAGAGAAACACCTGGCGTGTAGCGAAGATTCTGCGCTACCCAATTGCGCACCGCGTGCACCAACTCGTGACCGGTCTGAGTGGGAAATAGTGAACGCGCGGTCGGCGTGAGTGCATCGGATTCGCAATAGCGACTGGGGCGCAAGTACTCGACCCGATCGATGTCATTGACCGGTGCCGGTTCGGGGCTCGCCTCAACGGCGGCGGCATAGTGGACGACGAGCCGGCCAGGGCCCGCAATCAGCGTGTGAAGTCGAGTTCCGCGCGCATCGACCAACTCTGTTGGTTGCTGGGGCACGCCATCCAACACGAAATCCAGCGACTCGGATGACGTAGGCCACGAAGAGGCGACAGCGATGCTGAAGACCATTTCGGTGCGACCGCGAAGGTCAAGTTCTTGGTGGGATGAAACTGTGCGCAGCATGACTCGATACTGTCACGGGAACCTGAAGTGGGTATGAGAAGACCGTGCTAATCGTTGGGGCGATTGCTTGCTAAGCTAGGGTCCTTGCCTTCGTAGCTCAGGGGATAGAGCGCCGGTTTCCGGTACCGTAGGTCGGGGGTTCGATTCCCTCCGGGGGCACTGTTATTTCTGCTCTTCGCCGCTTCAGGCTGTTTCCACTGGCTGTCGTGACAAAGGTTATTCGTTGACCTGAGGTCGTTGCGGCGAGATACTGGGGTCACCACCGGAAAGCTTCCGGGGGAAGGGTTCAGGCGTCATCCGCCGATTCGAACCATCGGCATGATTAGGCCTGCAGCTCGGACAGGAAAACTGATCATGGCCGGATCAATCGAATTCCTTTCGTCGACAGGCGATATAGCGCGAGTGAACTACTCAGTTCCACTTCCCGGCAGCCATCAGGGCAGGCGCCTTGTTCGCCTTGATCTTGGCTTGACTGCTGGTGACTGGGTGGAAGCAGAACTGACGGGCGGAACCACCCCTGCGTTAGCCGCAGGAATCCACCAGGATCAGTCTGGGAAGATCACTATAGATCCCGGCGCCGCGACCACATTCTTGCGCAAAAAGTTGACGCGCCTCGGCTACCCAGCCGCCGATATTGACACGGCACTTGCGGCGCTTCCTGACGAGATCGAAGGCAATGATCCGCCTCCGCAGCAACCCGGACTGGCGCCAGACACGCCATTACCGAACCCGCCGAAACCGGGCGGCCTTGAGGGGCTTGCCAAACGATTCGTGTCAGCGGCACGGGAGGGAATGGTCTTGTCGCCTTTGCCCGGGCCCGGCGGATCCGACGTCACGGAAACCGTTCCTGTTGACATCGAGCCAGATCCACAACTGTTCCTCGTTGAAAAAGTCGCTATTTCGTCATTCCTCGGGGACTACGGCATGGGCAAAACTGTCAAGACCTTCACCCTTTTGCCTGGCGAGTCCACCACGATCCGTGTCAAGACGTGGCAGTCCACGAAGAAGAGCCGCAAGGAGTCATCGTCGATCATTGATTCGCACGAAGACGAAGCCAAAGAGCGGTTCGAAACGACCGTGCAAAACGAGACAACGGACAAGAGCACCAAGTCACAGGAAGAGAAGTGGTCTGTCGAGGCGGAGGCTTCTGCCACGTGGGGGTGGGGAAGCGCGAGCGTTAAGGGTTCAGCTTCAGGCGAATACCAATCCGGCCGCGAGCAGTTTGCCAAACAGGTCTCTTCAGCCATCGGCGAGCACGCGAAGACAGCGTCCTCGAAGCGTGAGTTATCGGTAACATCCGAATCCGAAGTTTCGGTCGAAGAAGGATCTGAGGAAGTCATCGAGCGCACCATCACTAACGTCAACGTGCGTCGCGTGCTCAACTTCGTGTTCCGTGAACTCAATCAGGAGTACCAGACGCATCTGCACCTGACCGATATCCATGTTGCTTATACAAACGGCATGGACGGCGTCTGGCGCGAAGTTCCGATCTCTGGCCTTCGCGGACTGCTAGCCGAACTCTTGCACGAAGGCAGTGGCAAACGGGACGAGATTGCCAGACAGATAGTGAAGTTTGCCTCGGTGGTCTTCGATGGGCACGATGAACCCGTCCGCACACTAGAGCTGGTTACCTACGACCCGATCGAAGATACGTTCACGATCAGCACTATCGCCAAGGACGCCGACGGCCTTCCTGAGGCCCCGACCCAGAATCAGTTCTACCGCTTCAAGAAGGGGAATTTGGCCCAAGATCTGGTTCCAGGGGTGCTGCTGTCGACCCAGAGCATCGTGATGCGGACTGATTCGGTGATCGTTGAGGCGCTCTTGGGCGAGTCCGATGCACTCGACGCATTCGCGATGGAAATTCAGGGCGCAGCTGCCACCGCGAAGACTCTTACTAACCAACGCGAGAGCCTGATCCAAGACACTTTGGCGGCAATCCCCGATCCTGAGCAACGGGCGAAGTTGGCTGCGGCGCTCTTCGTGCCGCACGCCTCGGAGCCGTCGCTATGAACCGGGCAAAGTCGTGAGCGGTAACCGGGGCCCTCTCGACGAAGACGGAATAACTGACACCGAGGTCTTGACCGAAACGAGAGTGGCCGACGCAGGTCCTGTAACTAAAGCGGCCCGCAAGTCGACGCCCAAAAAAATTACCCCCAAAGAGGCTGATGCACGTGCGCGCAGCGTCGCCGGCACGTGGCTAGAGCGGATCGACCCAACATTGACGCCGAGAGCGGTGGAAATTTTGGGCTGGGAAAGCCCAAAATTGTCCGAATTTGTCCAGGGCTATCCCTATGGAGCCTGGACTAACTCGCCTTCACTGATCTTCGTCAACTTCGACGCCGTGCCCGTCTGGTCCGATCGCTTGGACGCTTGGCTTATCGCCACCTTGAAGCATGAGTCCATCCATGCGGCGTGGTTCCGTGACGGACCAGCAGCAACACCCCCACGCGCCAAGGGACACCCCGCGACATTTCTCATTGGCCTGGCTCATGAAAAATTGACCTACAAGGAGTGTGCCGCGTGGCTAAAGTCCGGCGCTGCTACCACGCTGATCGAGGACCACATTCGTAAACCGGCCCCTCCGGCTGCGCTTAAAGAGATCAAGCAGCACGAGCGTTCGCAATTCGGCTACTACAACGACCTCACCCGTGCACACGAGCGGGTCGTTAAGCTGCCCGAGGCGCAGCGCGAAAAGGCGGCGTTTATCGAACTAAAAAAATTCGGGCTCCCCGCCACGTTAAGTGCCGACCCTGAAGCGGCCATGAAACAGCTCTACAAGGAGCCGTAGCAACTCGCCGGCCAATAGCGACCCTGCGCGGTTACCGACGATTGATTTATCAGTCAACTGAACCACGTTATGAAACGACGCAGCAGGCCTTGGCGCCGGCATCAGTGCTGGTTGCCACGGAGGCGAGCATCTTGACTGGATCGGCAAAGGCTTCGCAGCAGAGTTCGTAGACGTTGGAACGGCCACGTGGCGTCACTGTTACGAGGCCGTTCTCGCGCAGTGGGGCGAGGTGGTGGCTCACGAGGGTTTGGCTGAGGCCGGTGGCATCGGTCAGTTCACGCACTGTGTGAGCACGCTCGGTGAGCAGCAATACGAGTTGCAACCGATTGGGATCACCGAGGGCTCGCAATAGGGGCGCAAGACTGTGAGCGCGTTCAGCACTTGCCGACCACGCGGGCTTCTGAATCATCAGAAGTTCAACCGGTTTACTCATGACCGCAATCGTACACGAACTGTTTGTTATCAACAGTAAGTACTGTTATTGTGAGCAAACACTGAAGTTGACTTTGAGGAGCGTTGTGACCACCGAACACTCAGCGCCAAGCGCACTGCCCGTCGTCGTTGTCGGAGCCGGGCCCATCGGGCTCGCAGCCGCCGCCAACCTCGTGACTCGCGGCATCCGCACCGTCGTTCTTGAAGCAGGCACCCACGCCGGTGCAGCAATCAGCGACTGGGGTCACGTCGCATTCTTTTCCCCCTGGAACTACAGCATCGACCCCGTAAGCCGCGAACTACTCGAACGCGCTGGCTGGACCTCCCCCGCTGCCGACACCCTGCCAACGGGGGCCGAAATAGTGAAGGACTACCTGCAACCGCTCGCCGCCACCGCCGAACTTCACCCCGTCATCCGCTACAACAGCAGGGTGATCGGGATGTCGCGCCAAGGCATCGACTCCACCAAGACCATCGGGCGCGAACGCCGTCCACTGCTCGTTCGCGTTGACTCCCCTGATGGCGTGTATGACATCCTCGCCTCGGCGATTATCGATGCGTCGGGAACGTGGGGCAACAGCAACCCTGTCGGCGCTTCCGGGCTACCCGCGACGGGTGAAGCCGTCGCCGGTGAGTGGCTAGTTGGCCCGTTACCTGACGTTCTGGGGCGCGACCGCGCTCGCTTCGCAGGCAAACACACCCTCGTGATTGGCATGGGACACTCTGCCGCCAACACCCTGCTGGCTCTTGCCGAATTGCGCGAAAGCGAGCCGGGCACCGAAATCACGTGGGCGATTCGTGGTCGTTCCCCACAGCGCCTCTATGGCGGAGGCACCGCCGATGAATTGCCGGGTCGCGGCGCCCTCGGCACCAGACTCAAAAAGGCCATCGATGCTGGCGCAATCGCGCTTCTCACCGACTTCACTGTCGCGAGTCTCGCACCAGACGATGACGGTCGCCTTGTCGTGACGAGCGAGAACCCTGACGGCGATCAAACCGTGACAGTGGATGCTCTCGCCGCCGCCACCGGGTTCCGCCCCGACCTTGACATCCTGCGCGAACTGCACCTCAGTCTTGACCCTGTGCTTGAAGCTCCTGTTGAGCTTGCACCGCTCATCGACCCCAATGTGCACAGTTGTGGCACGGTGTCGCCGCACGGAGCGAATGTGCTTGCGCATCCGGAGAAGAATGTTTATGTCATAGGCATGAAGAGCTATGGCCGCGCGCCGACTTTCTTACTTGCTACCGGGTATGAGCAAGTGCGATCGGTGGTCGCCGCGCTGGCGGGCGACACGGTGAGCGCTGATCGCGTGAACCTGTTGCTGCCCGAAACGGGGGTGTGCTGCGGAAGCGGCGCCGGATGCTGATCCCGACCATCTGAGCGAATCTGCGACCGCGGCGGGCACTCGTCACTAGTCGTCGATGACGATCCCGAGGTTGCTCGCAAAGAGTGGGGCAAGCTCAGTGAGCTGATAGGAGTTGAGCGTCGCGCCCTTCAGATGCTCGACCCCGCCAAGCTGCCGCAGTTCAACTCCGCGAAGATCAAAGTTGGTCAGTGTCGAGCGTGTGAGATCGAGGTTGTTGATCTGGGTGTTCGCGAACGAGACCCGATTGGCGGTTGCAGCACCTAGGTCGAGTTCGTCGATGCGGCAGTCCGTGAAGAGAACGTCTTCGAGTGTGGCTCCCCGCAGATTGAGGTAACCGATTCGGCAGTGGGTGAATCGAACAGAACTCCAACTCGTTTCGTAGAACTCAGCTGACCCCAATCGTAAGTTTTCGAAACTCACATCGCGAAAATTTGAGCGGGGTGCCGTAAAGATCGGAGCATTGAGTTTGTCGAAGCGAGTGTCAACAAAGGTTGCCGCTCGAAAATCGGTTTCGCTGGCTTCGAGTTCAACAAACTCACATTCAGAGAATGACACTCCGGCCAGTTGCTGCTCCCGAAAGTCAGCCGCAACATACTGCTCACCGCTGTAGCTTTCGTGCGCCTGTACAGCAGCGGCAGTGCCAATAGCGAGGTTCTCGAATCGCAGTTCATCGAATCGAGGGGCTGCGGTTAGCGGTTTTCTAGTCATGCTGTTCGCACTTTCTGGTCCGTTCCCGAATCATCGAATGCCTGCACACCCTCCTGAGCACGCGAATAATCCACGCTACTCGACCCCCAGGAACGCTCCCACCACTAATCTGTCTCCATGACTTCACCCGCCACCGCCGCTGACCGGATCGCCCACTTCTCCAGCAAACTTGACTTCGAAACGGATGCCTCCGACGTGCACGCTGCCATGCACTCAGAGACGACATTCGTGCTCGTCGACACTCGAGGCGATGTGGCTTGGGCCCAAGGCCGAGCCGTTGGTGCAATCCACATTCCTACGCGCGAAATTGCGGAACGTGCCGCCGCCGAGATCCCTGCCGGAACGCCCGTCGTTGTTTACTGCTGGAGCCCCGGATGCAATGGCGCGACCAAAGGTGCCCTCGAGTTCGCGAAGCTCGGCTACGAAGTGCGCGAGATGATCGGCGGATTCGAATACTGGGCGCGCGAAGGCTATCCCGTCGTCAGTAGCGACGGTCGATTAGTGCGCCAGCCTGACGTCCTTACTGCACCTGCGGCTGGACCCGACTGCGACTGCTGAGCTGGCACGGTGCCAGCACCAGGTTTCACAGCGCACCCAGCGTTTTTAGTGCGCCGAGCGCGCCCAGCGCGCCTAGTGCGCGTCGCTTGAGTGCAGCTCCAAGAATTCGTAGAGTTCGCGGTCGTCAACGCCGGGGAATGTTCCTGACGGCAGCGGTGACAGGATGTGTGCGTGGAGCTTTGCGCTCGACCAGGCATTGCCAGCCCACCGGTCGCGCAGAACATCCTCTGGTTTGCGGCAGCAGGTTTCGTCTGGGCAGGTAGATGATCGGCGGTTGTCGGTGGCACGGCCGCGGAACCACTTCGAGTGCGAGAACGGCACCCCGATAGTGATGGAGAACTCTTCGGCATCCGTTGTGCCGGTTTGGGTAGATTCGAAGAAGCTGCCATCGGGGGTGTCGGTGTATTGGTAAAACTCGGTTGTGCGGTTGGTGCGGGTGAATGCGGTGCGGGCGCTCCAATTGCGGCACACAAATTGGCCCTCGGCTGAACCTGTGACGTCCACGGGCAACCGCAATCCGTCATTTTCGTACGCCTTGTAGACGGCACCGTCGTCGCCGACCCGCAAAAAGTGGGTTTCGAGATCCAGGTGCGAAGTTGCAAGGTTAGTGAAGCGCAACGCTGCTGCCTCATGCGTAACACCGAAGGCATCCCGAAAGTCTTCGACAGCAATATTGCGCTGGGCTTTGGCGTTGCTCAAGAATTCGACAGATTGTTTCAACGGCATCAGAACGGCGGCCGCGAAGTAGTTGATCTCCAGTCGTTGATGCAAGAACTCGGCGTAGCTGGTTGGCTCAGTGTGGCCAAGCACTCGGTGCGCCATCGCCTGTAACGCCATCGATCGCAGTCCGTGCCCACCGGGGATTGATGCCGGTGGTAGGTAGATGCGGCCGTGTTTGAGGTCAGTGACCGAACGGGCTGAGTGCGGCAGATCGTGCACGTGAACGAGCTCGAATCCTAATGATTCCGCCATCAAACTCACTGCACGGTGAGTGAGTGCTCCCGTGGTGTGGTTTCCGGCAAGCGTCAACTTTTCTGCTTCTGCTTCGAGATCAGGAAGGTAGTTGTCGAGAGTACGCATCTGCTGGCGCAACTCGGTGTTGGCCCGTCGAGCTTCTTCGGGGGTGGCGATCGCTTTGCGTGAACGGGTAGATAGCTCATGGTGCAATCCAACGATCGCTTCAAGCGTTTCGTCAGGAATTCCTTTTGACGGGCGAATCTTGGGCAGCCCCAATGAGGCGTAGATGGTGCTGCGCTGCACCCGATCCAATTCAATCTCCAAAGCTGCCCGTTTTGTGGGCGGCGCCTCGTCAAGCAAATCAGCCAATTGGATGTCCGTGGCTGACGCAATTGCTGACAGCAAAGTCAATCGTGGCTCGCGTCGCCCATTCTCCATAAGGGAGAGCTGACTTCCAGCAACACCGACTCGGTCGCCGAGTTGGTCGAGGGTGAACCCGGCGGTCGTACGGAAATGGCGGATGCGTTGGCCCAGAGTCACAAGATCATTCACAGGTTCACTATAACTAAAGAAAGCAGATTCTTTTCAGACAAATCCCGAGCAATGCGCAGAAATATGGGTGATCATCGAATAAGAACAGTTTTTTCAGCACCACACACTTCAGCGGAAGGTAGAAATGAGCATCGCCGAGATGACAAAGACCCACTTCTCCGCACCCGACGGAACCGACCCCAGCGTTGTCGCCTGGGTGGAAGAGATCGCCACCCTCACCCAGCCAGACGAAATTGTCTGGTGCACCGGCAGCGCTGAAGAAGCCGACCAGCTCGCGAACCAGATGGTTACCGCGGGAACCCTCACACGACTCAACGACGAGTACCGCCCCCACAGCTTTCTCGCACGCAGCGACCCCAGCGATGTCGCTCGCGTTGAATCGCGCACGTTCATTTGCTCCGCAAAGGAAAGCGATGCAGGTCCATCCAACAACTGGGCCGCTCCCGCAGAAATGCGCACCACGCTTGACGGACTTTTCGCTGGCAGCATGCGCGGTCGCCGGATGTTCGTTGTCCCCTTCTCCATGGGACCGCTTGGCTCTCCGCTCGCCAAAATCGGCGTGCAGGTAACAGACTCCCCCTACGTCGTCATGAGCATGGGCATCATGACGCGAATGGGAACCGCCGTTCTTGAATCGATCGATGCTGGCACTGAATGGGTGCGTGCCATCCACAGTGTTGGTGCACCGCTCGCCGCCGGCGATACCGATGTGCCGTGGCCCTGCAACCAGACCAAGTACATCAGCCACTTCCCCGAGACTCGCGAAATCTGGTCCTTCGGTTCCGCCTACGGCGGCAACGCGATTCTCGCCAAGAAGTCATTCGCCCTACGCATCGCTTCGGTAATTGCTCGTGACGAGGGATGGCTCGCCGAGCACATGCTGCTCCTTAAGCTCACGAACCCACGCGGTCGTGTTTTCCACATCGCTGCGGCATTCCCAAGTGCCTGTGGCAAGACCAACCTCGCCATGCTCAAGCCGACCATCCCCGGCTGGAAAGCCGAAACAATCGGTGATGACATTGCGTGGCTCGGCAAAGGATCTGACGGCCGACTGCGCGCTATCAACCCCGAAGCTGGCTTCTTCGGTGTGGCCCCCGGAACGGGAATCGCCACCAACGAAACCGCGATGGAAACCATCTGGGGCAACACCGTCTTCACCAACGTCGCTCTGAAAGACAACGGCGATGTGTGGTGGGAAGGGATGACCGATGAGGCGCCTGAGCACCTCATCGATTGGCAGGGAAACGACTGGACGCCCGAATCAGGCACCCCGTCGTCGCACCCCAACTCACGCTTTACTGTGGCTGCTGCACAATGCCCCACCATCGCAGATGACTGGGAGTCACCACAGGGCGTCGTCATCGACGCAATAATCTTCGGCGGTCGCCGCGCGACCAACGTGCCGCTAGTGGTGGAGGCACGAGATTGGGAGCATGGCGTCTACCTGGGCGCCACTATCTCATCTGAGCGGACGGCGGCTGCCGAAGGCACCATTGGCGAATTACGGCGTGATCCGTTTGCCATGATGCCTTTCTGCGGATACAACATGGCCGATCACTGGGCGCACTGGCTCTCCGTTGGCCAAAATTTGCGCACCTCAGGCACTGTTCCGCGCATTTTCCAGGTCAACTGGTTCCGCAAATCAGCGGATGGCTCGTTCCTCTGGCCGGGCTTTGGCGAAAACTCTCGCGTGCTTGAGTGGATTCTGGAGCGAGTTGACGGGCAGGTTGCTGCACGCGAAAGCGCCCTCGGCCTGCTCCCCCGCGATGGTGACCTCAACATTGATGGCCTCGAGCTCAGCGACGACACGATGGAACAGCTCTTCGCAATCGATACTGACTCGTGGAAGGCCGAAGCGGCATCCACCGAAGAATTCTTTGCCACCTTCGGTGACCGTGTTCCTACGGCAGTAACTCGCCAACTTGAGCAGCTAAAAACACGCCTCAATAACTAACCAACGAAACCGCCTCGCCGTTCGTCTTTAGTAGTGTGACCACAATTGCGCTAACTGTTGGCCATTCCTCGGCCACAATAGAGACAACGGCGAGGAGGGGCTCAGTGACTGAGACCGAAAACACCCCTGCCCGCTGGGAAGACGTAGTCACGCAACTCGTCGCAGAGCGAGGCGAAGCCTTGACGCGCTATGCGTACCTGATCTCAGGAAACCGCGACGATGCATCCGACCTTGTTCACGATGCACTCGTCAAAACATTCGGCCGGCTGCGCAACGGCTTTTCCATAGCCAGCGCAGAAGCGTATGTGCGTCGCGCCATCCTCAACACCTATCTCGATCGAGGTCGACGACTCAGTCGTTGGCGCAAAATTGCGCACCTCACTATTGAGCCTGAAACTCAAGAATCTCCGGATGCCGACACCGAGATTCGACTCGACTTGCAGTCTCAGTTGATGAAGCTACGCCCGCGCGAACGGGCCTGCATAGTGCTGCGGTATTACGAAGATCTGAAGGTGGATGACATCGCCGAAACCCTGCAGATCAGTCCCGGCGCCGTAAAACGCTATTTGAGTGACGCGCTCGCGCGGATGGCAGTGAGCCTTGATCGCGCCGAAACCCACGACCTGCGGAGCCACCATGGTTGATGAGAACGAACTGCGCGCCCACCTCGCCGCAGGAGAAAAGCCCGCGATCACGATCGACACCGCTGCCATAGTTTCCCGCAGCAAAGCCCGACGCCGACCACGCCAGTTGGCGGTTGGTGCTGTTGGTGTTCTCGCGGCAGCATCCCTGCTGTTTGCCGGAATTAGCACATTTCCCCGCACCGGTGATCTCATGGCAGGAAGTGTGGCATCCGACCAATCGGCGACTCGCGAAGAGGGCGGTGCCGGTGCGGACTCAGCGGAGTCGTACATTGCGCCCCAGGATGGCGCCGTTTCCGAAACGTGTGGAGCAATCATCCCGTCGAGCGCGGCGACACCCTATGGGCTCGCGATTGACCTTGACATTGATAGTACGGTCCCGGCATCCGGCAGTGCGTTCGGTACCGTTCGTCTCACCAATACTTCGGATGAAGCAGTAACGGGAACAACCGCCTCGGTCCCCGACGTCAATTTGACGCGGGACAGTGTCTCGATTTCTCACAGCCCCGACGCACAAATCCTGTCCGTCATTCCGGTGAATTTGCAGCCGGGCCAAAGCATTGAGTTCGCGGTCTCAATTGCGATTCACGATTGCACGGTCATCGACACTGGCGGAAAGGTCGAGCCTGGCACCTACGCCATAAGCACCTCGCTCGCATTCGCGCCGACCGACCCCGAAACGGGAGCGGCTGCCGAAGTGCGCAGCACACCGTCAACGATCATTCTGGAGTAACTAGGTCGCTCCACGTGTCGTTTCGCTAGACTCCTCGTGTCACTTTCGTCGACAAGGGAGCACCAGTGAAGGCTCGATTAGCCACCGTATTTGCCCTTGCTGTTGGGCTCGCAGTGATGACAGCGACGCCAGCTCTCGCCGACGACCCTGTTCAGCTCGATGGCGCCTATGTCATCGACAACACCGGCGTGCTCGACGGCAGCACTGCAGACGTTGTTGCGGCTCTCGACTCGCTGTACGAGCGGACTGGTGTGCAACTTTTTGTGGTCTACGTTGACGAGTTCACGAACCCCAACGCTCCCGTTGACTGGGCGAATGCCGCGGCAGAGGCCAATGGCCTCGGTGACGCCGATCTTCTGCTGGCGGTTGCTGTTTCGCAACGACAGTATTCGCTGTCTGTCTCCGCTGATGCGCCCGTAACTGACGCTCAATTGGATGCGGCCGAGAGCGCTATCGAAGCACAACTTCGCAACGACAATTGGGCTCAGGCTGCTATCGCGGGGGCGAATTCGCTCACCGGCGAAGAAGCACCATCACCTTCTGCATCATCGGGAGGTGGCATCCCGCTTCTACCGATCGTTGGCGGGGCTGCCGTCGTCGGTGTCGGTGCCTATGCGATCTATCGCGTGCGGCGTCGAGGCAGCGCTAGCAATTCTCAGAAGCCGGGCGAGAGTGTCTCTCAGGAGGAACTCGACCGTCGCGCAGGCAGCGCTCTAGTCGAAATGGATGATGCACTAAAGACAAGCGAGCAGGAGCTTGGTTTTGCGATTGCCCAGTTTGGTTCGGCCGCGACTGCCGAGTTTGAGGCGTCACTGGCGAAAGCAAATAGCACTGTTGCGCAAGCGTTCCGTCTGCGCCAGAAACTTGATGACAGCGAACCAGAAAGTGCTGACGAGAAACGTGCTGTGACCCTCGAAATCATCGCCCTGTGTGAGCAAGCCGATGGCCTGTTGGATGACCAAGCCGACGCCTTTGAAGAATTGCGGCAACTCGAAACAAACGCGCCGGCAGCCCTCGCTGAGACGTCGGCACTGATTGCCAGCGCGAGCAACCGAGTTCCGTCAGAAGAAAAGGCTTTGGCCTCGTTATTGGAGCGCTATGCACCAGCTGCGCTTGATTCTGTGGCCGACAATGTGGAGCGAGCCCGCGCCCTGCTGGCCGCTGCCATTGAGTCATCAGCGACCGCCAGTACGGCGATCGAGGCCCAGAAATCTGGTGAAGCTGCTGTTGCTGTGCGCACAGCTCAGGCCCAATTAGGTCAGGCCGTGCAGCTCATGGATGCCGTGGATTCACTTGCCACAGAGTTGCAATCGGCCGAGCAAAAACTGGCTGCCGCAATCACAGACACCACTTCAGACATTGCTGCAGCTCGCGCTCTGCCCCGCGACGACGCCTCGTCAGCATTGCAGCCATACATCGCTACTGCCGAAACCGCTCTTGCCTCGGCACAGGCTCACTCGAATGATCCCGTGGCAAGCTTGAGCTCGCTCGGTGAGGCAAACGCTGCCCTAGAAACAGTGTTTATTGGGGTGCGTGATCAGCAGGCGGCCGTCGCTCAGGCAGCGACGCAACTGACAGCTGCGCTTGCGGGCGCTCAGTCGCGAATCACCACGACGGCACAGTTCATTACGACCCGTCGCGGTGGTGTCGGCTCCGAAGCGCGAACGAGAATTAGCGAAGCCGATCGTCAGGTGAAGCAGGCACTGGCTTTGCAGACATCCGATCCGGTTACGGCCTTGACGCATGCGAGACAAGCCGATCAGCTAGCTGCGACGGCATACGATCTCGCACAGCGTGATGTCTCACAGTTCTCGACCGGCGGCGGAATGGGTACTGGCATGGGCGGGCTCGGTGGGCTTGGCGGTTTCAGCGGTGGTGGTGGCAGCTCGGGTGGCGACATTCTTGGTGGCATCATCGGAGGCCTTATCGGCGGCAGCTTGGGCTCACGGTCATCTCGGTCAGGCCAGAGCCCGTCGTGGGGCGGCTCATCGTGGGGTGGCAGCTCGGGCTCGAGTGGTTCACGTTCTGGTGGTTCTCGGATGGGCGGCAGCAGTCGTTCTGGAGGCGGCAGTCGCTCTGGCGGAAGTTCTGGTCGCAGTGGTGGCGGTCGCAGTCGCGGCGGTAGATTCTAAGTACGGTTTGCTCGGTAACACTTACGAAAGGCATGTCGCATGGCAAAGCAGTCGATCCTCGGACGTATTTCACAACTACTGAAGGCGAATATCAACTCGATTCTCGACCAGGCCGAGGACCCTCAGTTGATGCTCGACCAGCTTGTGCGTGATTACACGAACTCCATTGCGGATGCGGAGAGCGCTGTTGCTCAGACGATCGGCAATCTCCGGCTCATGGAGCAGGATCACACCGAAGACAGGAACGCTGCCGCCGATTGGGGTCGTAAAGCCCTCGCGGCAAGCAACAAGGCAGATGAACTTCGCGCAGCGGGCAACTCGGCTGACGCTGACAAGTTCGACAACCTTGCGAAGATCGCCATCAGCCGTCAGGTTTCCTCCGAAAACGAAGCCCGTGCCGCCGCCCCAACAATTGCCTCGCAAACGCACGTTGTTGATCAGCTCAAGAGTGGGCTCGACGGCATGCGCGCAAAACTTAGCGAACTGACCGCAAAGCGTGATGAACTCGTCGCTCGCTCCAAGACTGTCGAAGCGCAGTCGCAAGTTCACGATGCTCTCAAGTCGATCGACCTGCTCGACCCGACTAGCGACCTCGGTCGTTTCGAAGACAAGATTCGGCGCGAAGAGGCCAAGGTTCTTGGGCAGCAAGAGTTGGCAGCATCCAGCCTCGACGCCCAGTTTGAAGGCCTAGAAGATCTCGGAAAGCAGAGTGAAGTTGAGGCCCGCCTGGCCGCGCTCAAGTCGGGCGGCACTAAAGCTGTGACGGCTGGCGAGTAGCGCGAACACGAAATCTTACGAATGACAATTGACTACGTTGTCGTTCCACAGTGGCAGGGCTCAGGGTCTTCCCGAGCAATGCAACTCGTGGACGGTGCCGAGTCGATTCGGGGCGATCTTCCCTCCGCATCGACTCGCACCGTAGACGTGCCGCTCGAAGCTGGCGATCACCAAGGCACTGGCGTTCAACGCCTGAGTTCACTCTTGCTTGTTCGCGACCGAGCTCTTCAGCTCTATGCCGCAGACTCTGCGACCCACGTGACGATCGGGGGCGATTGTGGTGTCGAGTTGGCGGCGATCGGGCATGTCAGCGCCAACGCACCAGTCGTGGTCTGGATTGACGCCCACCCCGACCTGCACACTCCCGCCTCCAGCCCTTCTGGTGCATTTACGGGGATGGTACTTCGGACTCTTCTGGGTGAGGGTGCAGCGCCACTCGTGCCCGCGCATCCGCTCACGACAGATCAGGTGATTCTTGCCGGCGTGCGCTCGGCAGACCCCGAAGAAGACACTTACATTGAGGATGCTGGCATCCGCTCGATTGGTGTGATCGAGTTTTCTCCTGAGTCAGTCTTAGAGGCGCTGGCCGAAGCGGGCGCAGAGTCCGTGTATCTCCACATTGATCTCGATGTGCTTGACCCTGCCGACATGGCGGGTCTCGGATCCCCGGTGCCGTTTGGGATCACTCCGGCACTGCTCGCTGACACAATTCGCGCGATTGTGGCCAAGTATCCGCTTGCCGGCGCCGGAATTACTGAATTCGCCCCGGCATCCGTCAGTCAGGCAGCGGATGATCTGCCGACCATATTGCGACTGATCGGCGCCATTACTTCGGCACGGTAGGGCGCGTTGTTTGTCGCCGCTAGCCGGGACATCGACAACAGGGTGCTATTCCCGAGGCTCCTCAGCTACCGAGACTGACACCGAATAATTGGCGCCATCGACGTCCTTGATGGTGACCTCACTATCGAAGTCTTCATTGAGCGCCGGATCAGTCAACACACAGTCGAGGGTTGTGCCATTCTTCAGCTCGATCAGGTCGTCACCGCAGTCGATCGCGGGCAACTCGCCGACGGACTGTTCTAGCGCCGCGGCCGCCGTTGCCGCAATCGAACTCGCGGAGATCTCAACGGGCGGCTCGCTTGAGCAACCAGCGAGGAGGGCCGTCGAGGCAACAGCGAGAGCAAGAATTGCGGAACGCAACACGGGAACCTCCGAAAAGTTGGGCTGGGTATGAGCTTATCGTCAGCTTCCCTCCCCACGTTGGCGCGCGGGTCGTAGGCTGGGACCATGACTGACCTCAACACCAGTAACACCAAAGTGACCGTGGAACGAGATGGCCACGTCTTGCTCATCGGGCTCAATCGAGTCGACAAACGCAACGCCGCCGACATGGAAATGTTGCAGCAGCTTGCGCTTGCCTATGGCGAGTTGGAGCGAGACCCTGAGTTGCGCGCCGGATTCGTTTTTGCCCATGGTGACCACTTCACTGGCGGCCTCGATCTTGCCGATATCGGCCCCCGAATCGGTGCCGATGGTCTCGATATGGTTCCCGAGGGTGGGATAAACCCGTGGCAAGTTTCCGGGCAGAAACTCTCCAAACCTGTGGTCATCACCGTTCAGGGCACCTGCCTCACCCTCGGAATTGAACTGATTTTGGCCAGCGACATTGCCGTTGCGGCCGATTCAAGCGTGTTCGGCCAGGTCGAAGTCTCACGCGGAATCCTTCCGTTCGGTGGAGCGACTATCCGCTTTCCCCGTCAAGTTGGATGGTCGAATGCGATGCGCTGGATTCTCACCGGCGACAGCTTCGATGCCGCCGAAGCTCATCGCATCGGAATGGTGCAAGAGGTCGTGCCCCATGGCCAGCAGTATGCCCGCGGACTTGAGCTTGCTCAGCGGGTCGCCGCTCAGGCACCGCTCGCTGTTCAGGCAGCCCTCGCCAACGCTAACCTTGCTATTCGCGAGGGCGATGCTGCGGCAGAGGCCGGGCTTCAACCAGCGCTAGTCGCAGTCGCTCAGAGCAAAGATGCCAGAATCGGCATGGAAGCTTTCATGACGCGCACAACCGCACACTTCGTCGGAAAGTAGGAATCACTGTGACTGAGAATGCGTGGGATGTCATTGTTATTGGCGCCGGCGCTGTCGGCGAAAACGTTGCTGACCGGGTTGTGCAAGGCGGACTGAGCGTTGCACTCGTCGAAAGCGAACTCGTCGGCGGCGAATGTTCCTACTGGGCGTGCATGCCCTCGAAGGCGCTCATTCGCAGCGGGCTCGCCCTGCGTGCCGCCACACGCGTGGCAGGTGCAGCCGAAGCGGTCACGGGCGGCATCGATGTTGCTGCTCTGCTCGCCCGCCGAGACAGCTTCACGAACAACTGGGATGACGCTGTCCAAGTCAGTTGGGTAGAGAAAGCGGGCATTGATCTCGTGAGGGGCCACGCGCGGCTCGATGGGCCTAAACGAGTCATCGTCACCGCAAAGGATGGTGAGGTCACCACGTTGACGGCACATCACGCAGTTGTCGTCGCGACCGGATCGACGCCGATGCTTCCGAATATTTCTGGCCTCATTGAGGCGCAACCGTGGACACCAAGGGAAGCAACATCCGTCAAAGAAGTTCCTGAATCCTTCGCCATTATTGGTGGCGGCGTTGTCGGCGTTGAGATGGCAACCGCCTACCGCGACCTCGGCGCCAAAGTGATCCTCTTTGCTCGTAGCGGTGTGCTCAACGGTCAAGAAGATTTTGCCAGTGACCTGGTCGCGAAAGCTCTCCGTGAGCGAGGCGTCACTATCGTGAAGGCGTCCCCCACGCGCATCAAGCGCACCGGTCACGGCATCGACATTGATACCGAAACCGAAAGTTTCACCACATCCGAAATTTTGGTGGCGACGGGTCGCACAGCGCGCACCACAGATATCGGAATCGACACCGTCGGCTTCACCCCCGGAGACTGGTTGGCCGTCGACGACACCATGCTCGTGCACGACACCGACTGGCTGTATGCCGTTGGTGACGTCAACCACCGTGCGCTGCTCACCCACCAGGGCAAGTATCAAGCGCGCGCTGCTGGTGATGTGATCGTGGCACGCGCCACCGGTGCTGTGGTCGATAACGCACCGTGGGGCTCTCACGTGGCAACAGCAGATCACTGCGCTGTTCCCCAAGTGACGTTCACCGACCCCGAAGTCGCCTCAGTTGGCCTCACCGCTGAAGGTGCCGAGAAGCACGGAATAGACACTCAAATCGTTGACTACAACATCGGTTGGGTTGCCGGGGCAAGCCTTCAAGCCGACAACTATGAGGGCCAAGCACGGCTCGTCATTGACCGAGAACGTCAGGTCATTGTCGGTGCAACCTTTGTCGGTCAGGATGTCGCAGAGCTGCTGCACTCTGCCACGATCGCCATAGTCGGCGAAGTCCCTATCGCGCGCCTCTGGCATGCGGTGCCCTCGTATCCGACAATCAGCGAGGTGTGGCTGCGGCTACTCGAGGCTGTTGGTCGCCCCTAACGACGGCAACGGGCTGAAGAAATGAGCGCTTCACGAGGCCTACGGTTTGGCCGCGCCATTGCCCAAGCTGAACACAATCCGCGAGTGCAGCGAGTGCTGCTGCACCCCGCTGTTACGCGACCCGGGTATTGGTTTGCTACCGCATCCGGGCTGCTGTGGGGTGGGCTACTGAGTGGCTTTCGATTGCGTTTTCGTGGCGGTGTGATTGTTGCCGAGCATGTGCCGCGCTGGGCGTTTGGTCGCGGCGGCACGACCATTGGCGCGGTGTATCTCACATGCGACAATGTGAGCGACACGGTGCTTGAGCATGAGGCTGTGCACCGTAAACAGTGGCGGCACTATGGATTGTGGTTTATCCCGCTGTATTTGCTTGCCGGGCAGGACGCTCTGAAGAATCGATTCGAAATCGAGGCCGGGTTGGAGCTAGGCGGTTACCTTCGCGGCCGATCGGCGCGCACACCCAAGGTTTAGGCGGAGCGCCGTGAACTAGTTCGAGCTGAGCAGGCGAGCGGGGCCCTGATGGGCAACCCACGCATAGACGGTGCTTTCGCCGAACGCGCTCACGGGGAGCATTTCGCTCAACCACGCGTCAACCGAGCGAGCGACGCTCTGGCCACGTTCGCGTAGTAGCCAGCACACACTGAAACGGCCGGGAGCCGCTAGCGGCTGGATATCGTCAGCGGAGTCGACCTCGATGAAAACTTGGCCGCGAGAACGGGCCGGCAATGTCGCGAGAATCATCGAGATGGCGTCGATCGAGGTCTCGTCTCCCGCGAGCAGCACGCGGTCAGCCGACTGGGGATTCCAGGCGATCTGCGGGGTGAAGAGTTCGGGAAACATTGATCCCAGTATAGGCATGCCTTACCTAAATAACGAAGCGCTCTCGGCGGACTCTAAGCCCCAAACGCCGCCGGATGCCGCGAGCCCCATTGAAAGCGCCGCTCAAGCTGCGCGCCAATCGCGAGCAGCACATCCTCGCGACCGGGGCGGCCAATGAGCTGCACGCCCATCGGCAGCCCTTCCGCGGTTGCGTGCACGGGGAGGCTGATCGCGGGCAGGCCCGAGACGTTGACGAAACTCGTCCAAGGTGTGTACTGCACTTGCTTTGCAAAGTTCTCGAAGGCATCCTCGGCATGAAACCAGCCGAGCGGGCGTGGCGTCATGGCCATCGCCGGCGTCAGCACGGCGTCGTAGGTCGAGAACTGGCGGATGACGCTGCGCTCAAACCGAGAGAGGGTCGCGATGGCGACGCCCACGTCGCTCGCGCTCATCCGACGCCCGCTTTCGATGAGCCATTTCGTGAGGGGTTCCACGAGCTCGAGTTGCTCACCATCGAGCGGGATTCCGGCCGCTCCCGCTTGCCACAGCACCGTGAAGGCTTCGGCGTATTCGGGTGAGGGGTCGAGCGCGAAGTCTTCGCTGCCGTGGCCGAGTTGGTCGAGCGCTGCGCGAGCGAGGGTGAGAGCATCCTGAGCTTCGGCCGACACAGAAATCTCGTAGGTGTCGTCCCACGGCGAGGTTGTCATGACGCCGATATTGAAGGTGCCTTCGCCGCGGATCGCGGCGTTGAGGAAGGCGCCACCGTCCCACGTGGGTGGGCCAACCGAGAACGGCGAGGGGCCGGCGATGCCATCGAGGAGCAATGCCGCATCCGCCACCGTGCGAGCGAGAGGGCCGGTGACCGGAAGCTGGCCGAGACTGCCGAAACCACTGCCCGCGGGCACACGACCACGGGATGGCTTGAGCCCAACGAGTCCAGTCGCGGCGGCGGGGATACGAATCGAGCCACCACCGTCCGAGCCCGGCGCGAAGGGCAAGAGCCCCGCAGAAACCGCGACGGCTGCTCCCCCGCTGCTGCCGCCGGCGCCTAACGAGGTGTCCCAGGGGTTCACGGCTGGGGCATCCGAGAGCGGCTCGGTGTAGGCGGGCAGCCCGAATTCGGGGGTTGCGGTTTTGCCGAGGCTGATTGCGCCGGCAGCATCGAGAACGTCGGCGATCTCATCCGACACCTCGGGCACGAAGTCAGCAAAGGCGCGCGATCCGTAGGCGGTGCGCACTCCCGCGCGGGCCCACAAGTCTTTTTCGCCCGAGGGCAGACCCCAGAGGGCGGAGGCGCGGGAGCCAGAGGCCTCTAGCTCGCCAGCACGCTGGCGCGCAGCATCCGGAGTCACCGCCGTAAAAGCGCCCAGCTCAGGATTCAGCCGTTCAATGCGATCGAGGTAGCACTCCACGAGTTCGGTGGGCTTCACCTCGCCCGATCGCAAGAGATGTAGCTGCTCAAGGGCGGTGAGGCGATGAAGTTCTGACACGGATTCAGCCTAAGGGGGTTGACAACGTCCCGCCATGCTGGTTAGTTAGTTGCATCACCAACTAACCAACTAGCCGAATCGCAGCTAGATCAACACCACAGAAACAGAAAGGAGGCTCACATGGATGACTCCCGCCCCATCTTCGCGCAAGTTGCCGAGAACATTGAGAACGACATCATCACCGGCGCACTGCCCGAAGAAGGCCAAGCTCCCTCGATCAACGAGTTCGCAGCCTTCTATCGCATCAACCCCGCGACCGCCCTCAAAGGCGTCAACGTTCTCGTCGATGCCGGAATTCTCTACAAGAAACGAGGAATCGGAATGTTCGTCGCCGCTGGCGCTCAAGAACAACTCAAAAGTACCCGTCGCAACAAGTTCAGCAGCGAGTATGTTCGCCCCCTCTTGGCCGAAGCAGAAAAGCTCGGCATCGACTCCACCCAACTCACCCAGATGATCGCCAAGGAGGCGAACAACTCATGACCTCCACCATCGAGGTAAACAACCTCAGCAAGCACTTCGGCAAAGTGAAAGCCGTCAGCGACGTGAGCTTCACGGTCGCCGAGAACAAGATCTACGGCCTGCTCGGCCGCAACGGGGCAGGCAAGACCACCCTCATGCAGTTGCTCACCGGCCAAGAGTTCGCCTCAAGCGGCACAATCTCGCTGTTCGGGCATTCTCCGGTCGAGAACGCGAAGGTTCTGCAGAACACCTGCTTCATCAAAGAGAGCCAGCGCTACCCCGAAGACTTCCGCCCCAAGGACGTCTTCAAGACCGCACCCTGGTTCTTCGCCAACTGGGATCAAGAATTCGCCGAGCGTCTGATCGCCGACTTCCGCCTCCCCCTCGACCGCCGAATCAAGAAGCTCTCCCGCGGCCAGCTCTCCTCCATCGGAGTCATCGTTGGCCTCGCCTCACGCGCACCACTCACCTTCTTCGATGAGCCCTATCTGGGTCTGGATGCCGTGGCACGTCAAATCTTTTACGACCGCCTTCTTGAGGACTACGCCAACCACCCGCGCACCGTGATCCTCTCCACTCACCTCATTGACGAGGTCGCCAACCTGCTCGAACACGTACTCGTGATCGACGACGGCAAGCTCCTCATCAACGAGGACGCCGAAACTCTCCGCGATCGTGCAACGAACGTCGTCGGTATGAAGACCGCCGTCGACACGTTCATCGGCAACCGCGAAGTGCTGCACCGCGACGGAATCGGCGGGCTCAGCTCCGTGACCGTGTCCGGGCTCAGCGAGAGCGAGCGCCGCGAGGCAAAAGCTGCCGGACTGGAACTGTCACCGGTGTCGTTGCAGCAGCTCATTATCCAACTCACCCGCACCGAGACTAAGGAATTCGAGGCCAGCGCATGACCACCACAACCACGGCTCTCGCCCAACCGGCAAGCCCCCTGAAGCGCATCGCCAATGTCGCCAAACTGCATTTCGCCAACCCGTGGACGACTCTCGGCCTACCCTGGATCATTCTCGGCGTGATATTCGTGGGAACTCTCACAATTTGGTGGCTGATTTTCTCGGCGCTCTCCCCCGAGGCTCGCGTAGGTGCACTCGAAGGAACAGAATTCGGTGGATCCAGCTTCTTCATCTTCATTTACATGATGGTGGTGGCGATTCAAGCGATCAGTATTACTTTCCCTTTCGCCCTCGGCTACGGCGTCACTCGTCGTGACTACTACCTCGGTAGCGCGCTTGCCTTCGTGGTCCTCGCCGTCATCTACACCACGGGCCTGAGCGTTCTGGCCGCCATCGAAAACGCAACCAACGGCTGGGGGATGGGTGGCACCATGTTCGCACCGATCTACTTCGGCGATTCCACGCCCGAACGCATTTTTGTCGTTTTCGTTTTGTTCCTGTTCTTCCTCTTCTTCGGTTCAGCGATTGCCGCTGTCTGGGTTCGTTGGAAGGCAACCGGCGTTTCCGTGTTCTTTATCATCGTCGGAGCACTCCTCGTCGGATTGATTGCGCTGGCGACCTTCACGGACTCGTGGGCTGCGGTTGGTGCCACGCTGGTCGACCTCGGCGTTCTCGGGGTCGCGGCTTGGAGCCTCGTGCTCACCGCGATCAGCGGCGTGGCCGGGTTCACGCTGCTGCGGCGGGCAACCCCGAGAAACGCGGCGTAGCTCAAACGCGGCGGTCGATACACCGGCCCAGATACGCGGATGCCCGGCTCTCCCCTTGCGGAAAAGTCGGGCATCCGTTCGTTGCGGAAGCAATCGCGCAGGACGGCGTTACTCCTCGATCGACTTCTGCAACAGGTACGTGCCGACCCAGCGGTCGAACTTGAAGCCGACGCGCTTGAGATGCCCGATGGATTCGAAGCCCAATTTCTGGTGCAGGTACACGGAGGCCTCGGTTCCCTCATCCGAAATGACGGCAATAATTTCGCGGATGCCCGCCCGACGCCCACGTTCAATGAGTTCGTTGAGCAGCGCACCGCCAACACCCTGGCCTGTCGCAGACGGCGAGAGATAGATCGAGCCCTCGGCCGTACGCTTGTAGGCGGCCTTAGGACGCCACGGGAACATCGCGGCGTAGCCGAGCACGCGCTCGTCGTCGTCAACCGCGACGATGAACGGCAGCCCCGACTCTTCAACCGACGTGCGCTTGGCCGTCATGATCTCGGGAGTGACCTCGACAATGTCGAACGTGACAACGGTCGTGCTCACGTAGTAGCCATAGATTTCGGCGAGCGCCACATCATCCGCTGCGATGGCGTCTCTAAAGTGGTGTGCCATGGCTGCTCCCGAGGTGTCGTGACAAAGAAGGTGAGTGGTGAAGACTGTCTCGCCCCGAGGGTGACGAGACTCTTATTTTATGGGGCTGGTGACGGGTCGATTCGCCAGTCGATGGGCTCAGCGCCTTGCGCCTCGAGCGCAGCGTTCACGCGACTAAATGGCTTCGAACCGAAGAAACCCCGACGAGCAGAGAGCGGGCTCGGGTGAGCACTCATGATCACCGGGGTATCGCCCAACAGTGGTGCAACGGATGCCGCATCCTTGCCCCACAGCACGGCAACAAGCGGTTGCGGCCTCTCCGCGAGCGCGCGTATCGCGTGGGCCGTCACTTCTTCCCAGCCGTGACGACGATGGGAGCCCGCCTCCCCCGCCCTCACTGTCAGCACCCTGTTGAGCAGCAGCACCCCTTGGCATTGCCACGCGCTGAGATCGCCATGAGTTGCTGGCGGGATCCCGAGGTCGTCGTTGAGTTCGCGGTAGATGTTGCCGAGACTGCGCGGTAGCGGTCGCACCGCCCGGTCGGCCGAGAACGCTAGCCCCACGGCGTGCCCGGGCGTCGGATACGGGTCTTGGCCGACGATGAGCACTCGCACGTCATCGAAAGGCTCACGAAAGGTCCGCAGCACTGCGTTTTCGGCGGGAAGCCACTCGCGTCCCTTCGCAGTCTCCTCAGCAAGAAAGGCAGCAACCGCCTCGAGCTGAGTCGCGACGGGGTCGAGTACGCGAGACCACCCGGGGTCGACACTGCTGAAATCCATGTCACTACGCTAGCTTCCGCCCCCGCTACCGATAGCATCCGTTCATGTCATTCCTGCGCGGAAAATCCGGGGCCATCACGATGGGCCTCATCGGCTACCTCTTCTTTGTCGAACTGGTGAGCGGAATCATCCAGGGGTACTACATCCCGCTGATCCCCGACCTCGTCGAGCATTTAGGCATCCGCGACGCTGATTTCAACTGGTTTGAGGCCGCCCAGCTGCTCCTGAGCGCCATTGTGGTGCCGATTTTGGCGAAGCTCGGCGATATGCACGGCCACAAGCGCATCCTGCTGATCTCGACCGTCCTCACCGCCGGAGCAACGTGGTGGTTGGCGTTCACGGGTGACTTCACGAGCTTCCTGATCGCGTGGGCGCTGCAGGGGTTCTACGTCGTCTGGCTCCCGCTCGAAGTCGCACTGATCTTCGACCGCGGACGCACGACGGGAATGGGCGCATCACAAACTCGCCGCGCTGCGGGATTCCTCGTCGTTGCCCTCGAAGCCGGTGCCATCATCGGTGCCCTCGGTGGCGGCCGCATCTTCAAGGCCTTTGGCGAGAACGTGCAGCAGACCCTCATGATCCCCGCCATCGCGGTAACGATCGTCTTCTTCGTGATCCTGTTCGGTGTACCCGAATCGAAACCGCTGCCCGGCCGCACGCTCGACTTCTGGGGCTTCGTGCTCCTCACTTTCGGCCTCTTGCTCATCACGTCGGGGCTCACGTTCTTGCGAATCAACGGGCCAGGCGCTCTGTGGGTGTACGTCATCATGCTCGCTGGTGTCGCCACCTTCATTCCGTGGGGTCGTTACGAACTGCGCCAGAAAGATCCTGCGATCGATCTTCGGATGTTGCGAGACCCGAGCATGTGGCCCATCCAACTCACTGCGGGGCTTGTCGGCATCAGCCTCCTCGGCGCCCAGGCACCGCTCGCGACCTTCGCCGGCACCGACCCGATCAACGGGTACGGCCTCGGAATGGAATCGGATGAGATCTCGTACATTATCGGCGCCTACCTTGTGTCAATGATTGTGGGAGCGCTGCTCTTCCCGATTCTGTCGAAGTGGAAGAGTCCGCGGGTTGCCCTCATCGTGGCCACGTTCTTCGTCGCAACCGGCTACCTCATGTTCTTGCCATTCCATGCGACAGTGCTGAGCGTCTTCCTCAACATGAGCATCGCAGGTCTTGGCTCGGGTGCCCTCGTCGGTGCGCTCCCTGCCGCTGCCGCTGCCGCTGCCCCGCGGGGCCAGACCGGCATCGCGACTGCTCTCACCAACACGACCAAGACGATTGGTGGCTCGTTCGCCTCGGCGATCTTCGCCATCGTGCTTCTGGCCGGGGCGGCATCCGCCGTCACCGAAACCGCTTCAAGCTTGTTCGGCTACCTGACGGTGTTCACGATCTGCGGTGTTGGTGCACTCGTCGCCGCCGTGCTGCTGTTCTTGGTGCCGAAGCTAGCCTTTGCGGACGTGGTGGATGACATCGATGAGCTCGTGCCAGCAGTAGGAGCGGACGACACGGGGACCGCGAGCACCGAACCTGCGGCAGCGCCCGGAAACAGCAACGACTAACGAACCTTCAGCGCGCCCCTGATCATCTTGTGCGGCGCAGCCTGGGCAACAGGCTTGATCGTGATGAGGTCGAGGTTGACGAACGGCGGCAGCTCAAGAGCGTGCACAATTGCCTCGGCAATGTCATCGGCAACCAGCGGGTCGGGCACATTCTCATAGACGGTGTCTGCCTTGGCAGCGTCTCCGCCGAAACGAACGAGCGCGAACTCTTCTGTCTTCACCATGCCGGGAGCAACCTCGATCACCCGGATCGGCTCCCCCGCGAGCTCCAGCCGCAATACAGCGGTGAGGGCGTGCTGGGCAAACTTAGCCGCATTGTAGCCGCTGCCACCCTCGTACGGCACTGAGGCTGCGATTGACGTGATCATGAGGATGCTCGCGGTCTCGCCCTCAACGATCGCTTCGCGCAGCAGCGGCAAGAGCGCGCTGGTAACGCGCTTGGTTCCCACGACGTTGACGTCGAACATCCGGATCCAATCATCCGCGTCGCTCTCTTCAACACTCGCGACGCCGAGCGCGCCGCCCGCGTTGTTGACGAGCGCATGGATGGGGCCAAGCTCACGAAGGTAGGCGGCGAGCGCCTCCACGTCATCCTGTTTCGTCACGTCGGCAACGAACGTGTCAACCCCGGTGTCGGCCGCGAGCGCCGCGAGCCGTTCCTCACGACGCGCAACAGCGACCACACGCCATCCGTTATTGGCGAACCGACGAGCAGTCGCCTCGCCAATGCCTGAGCTTGCCCCGGTAACTACTACTCGCTTGATTGCCATGTGTTAAAAGTAGCGGCATCCAGTAGCGGTCAGCCACCGGATACCACCCACCCGCTCCGCGGAAGCGCCCTAGCGTTCGTTTGCGACGAGGTATTCGGCAGAAGCCAGAATGGCGTCGGTAGAGGAAATGTAGGTGAAGCCCAAGTCACGCGGGGCATCGGAACCGTCAACATCGAGGTTGCGCTGGATGGAACCGGCAAGGGCCCGCACCGCGGGGTTGACACGAGCAACAACTTTCACCAGCCAATCGGGCAGCTGCCGGGTAGTGATCTTGCGCTCCGGATAGACCTTCTTGAGCACGGCGCTGGCGTCGGCAATCATCATCGCACCCGCATTCGCCGGATAGCGTTTGCCGATCGCCACCGCGCTGTCGATCGCTGCAACATGCATGCGGGCAACGTCACGCACATCCACGATCGGCAGGTTCGATTTGGGGTACGCCGGATCGACGCCCCCGAGGAAGCGCTCAACGTACGCCAATGAGGTGGCGTAGTGCTCATCCATCGGCGGACCAAAGACGGCTCCCGGGTTGATCGTAGTGAGCTGCATTTCGGGGTGCTCGGCCACAAATTGCCACGCCGCACGTTCTGCCAAAGTCTTGGATGCTTCGTAGGCAGTCGTATCGGGATGCTTAGGGTCTGTCCAGTTCGCCGGCGTAGAGACATCCATTCGCGGCTTGGCTGAATCTTTGTAGATTGCGGCGCAGCTCGAGGTGAGGATGACGCGGTGCACCCCAGCGGCCTGCGCTGCGCTTAATGCCCGGCGCGTGCCCTCAACGGCAGGCCGGATAAGCTCCTGGGGGTCTTTGGGCTCATCAACGGGGAAAGGAGACGCGGTGTGGAGAAGCACATCCACTCCGACCATCGCCTCTGCCCAGCCCTGATCTGCGAGCAGGTCGAGCGACACGAAGCTCAAATCAGCACCGGGGAATAGCGCCTCGACCTGTGCCTGCCGCTTTTCTGAGCGAACTGCCGCTTTCACGGAGTAGTTTTCCTCCAACAATTCGCGAATGAGGTGTTTAGCGATGAAGCCTGATGCGCCAGTAACGAGCACGGTGGTCATGTTTTCTCCTGAAAAGATTCTTGTAGCGGGATGGCATGAGAGGCGGGGCGGGTAATGCCGTTCCAGAGCACGGTGAACGCTCGTTCGCCCTGCTCAGGAGTGAGCGCGCTGTCGACGGACAGCTCCAGTTGACGGATAAACGTCTCGGCTAGATACTCGTCGGGGAGATCGACAAAAAGGTTTGCTCGCGAGCACTCCGCAAGCAGGAGATACAGCGCTCCGAAATGGGCGTCCGCGACCTGCTGCGCCTGAGGACTCACGAGATCTGCTCCCTTGAGCAATAGTTTCACTCGATGGTGCTCTGGGTAGCCCTTCGCCCACTCCAGCCACCGCCGCCATGCCGTAAAGAATTGCTCACGAGGCGCCCCGTCGCGGTCGAATTCTCCCAACGCCTCGGCGAGCTCGTCGGTGAGATGCCCATACACGGCGTCGAGCAATTTTTGCTTCGACGAGAAGTAATTGAAGAGGGTCCCATTGGACACACCTGCGACAGCGGCAACCTTTGCCGTTGAGACTCCAATGCCCTCTCGATCGAAAAGCACGATGGCGGCATCAAGAATCGCCTCCGGTTTGTGTTTCATTCTTCCACCGTAGGTATTTTAGAGTGACTAGTCAATCTAGTCTCGCTTCCGGCGGGGAAGGCACACGAAGCTCACGGTCTCGCGCACTACACTTCAACGAATGACCGGAGCTTCTCTCACCACAGCGGCGCCCGCCCGCACCCCCAAGGCGCGCATGCCGCACTGGGACAATGCGCGCTTTCTTGCCGTCACCCTTGTGGTGATTGGGCACGGAATCCAGCGCCTCACGTACGACTCCAACTACGCTCTCGCGCTCTACCTGTTTATCTACGCCTTCCACATGCCGGCGTTCGCCATTATCAGTGGCTATTTCTCTAAACCCGGGGCTCCCTCAGCGCTTCAAATGCGGCGAGTTCTCACCGACATCCTGCTGCCGTATTTCATCATGGAGGCCATTTGGGCTCTCGTGAAGTATTTTGCTGAAGGTGAGACTGATCTCAACCCGTCGAAGCCAAGCTGGACCCTATGGTTCCTGCTCGCTCTCGGAATCTTTCGACTGATCCTGCCCTATCTAGCGTTACTCCGCTGGCCGTTGCTGTGGGCCATAATCGGCTCGGTGGGGGTTGGCTATTTCGACAATGTCGACAGCACTTTCTCGCTCTCACGCGCGATCGGCATCCTGCCCTTCTTTGTTCTTGGCTGGAAGCTTCGTGAATGGCGAACCATAGAAAGATGGCAAACCGCTACACGTTCCGTTTGGCTGTATCGCGGACTTGCCGTCACCGTTTTCGCTGGCTGGTTGGCAATAATCCTCGGCAACATCGAGCTCTGGCGAACCATCGACTTGCGCTTCTGGTTCTTCTACGACGACTCCTACGAGGGCCTCGGCGAAAACCAGTGGTGGGCTGGAGGCGTGCGATTGGGGCTCATCCTGCTTGCCGTAATTCTCAGCGCGGCATTCTTCTCACTCGTTCCACGACGCCACACCTGGATCACGGATGCCGGGCAAGCGACCATGTACGTCTATCTTCTTCACAGCTTCGTTCTCTATCCCCTTCGAGAAAGCGGACTGCTGCATGATGAGCGAGCTTCCGCAATGTGGCTGCTCAGCCTCGTTCTTGCGTCAATTGGGGTGGCTCTCGTGTTGTCGACTCCATTTGTGAAGAAAATATTCCACTACATCATTGAGCCAAAACCGCTGTGGTTGTTTACGCCGTTACCAGACGAAGTCGCCAAAGATTCAAAGAAAAGTTGAGTTACGACATATTTCAGCGCTGATTGACCGTCAGAGGGACCCTGCTTAGGCTCTGAGTGTGGCGGATAGCCCGATCCACCCTTAAACCTGAGGAGGCCGCCGTGAGCGACTGGAACTTCGAAACCAAGCAGATCCACTCCGGTGCGCAGCCTGACCCGACCACTAACGCGCGGGCTACACCGATCTACAAGACCACGGCCTACGTGTTCAACGATGCTGATCACGCCAAGAACCTCTTTGCTCTTGCCGAGTTCGGAAACATTTACACCCGCATCCAGAATCCAACACAGGATGTCGTCGAGCAGCGCGTAGCCGCTCTCGAAGGCGGAACCGCTGCACTGCTGCTCGCTTCCGGCCAGTCGGCAACCACATTCGCGGTTCTCAACATCGCCCAGGCTGGCGACCACATCGTGTCGTCATCGTCTGTCTATGGCGGAACTTACAACCTCTTTAAGTACACGCTCGCCAAGCTCGGCATCGAAACCACGTTCGTTGAAAATCAGGATGACGCAGCCGAGTGGGCCGCAGCGGTGCGCCCCAACACCAAACTTCTGTTTGCTGAGACCATCGGTAACCCGCGCATCAACGTTCTCGACATCTCGCTCGTTGCCGATGTCGCCCACGAGGCAGGTGTTCCTCTGATCGTCGACAACACGATCGCGACTCCGTACCTCATTCGCCCCTTCGAGCACGGGGCCGACATCGTCGTTCATTCAGCAACGAAGTTCTTGGGTGGCCACGGCACGGTTCTCGGCGGAGTTATCGTCGACGGTGGAAAGTTCGAATGGTCGAAGAACGTTGAGAAGTTCCCGGGGCTCACTGAGCCCGACCCCTCGTACCACGGCGCGAGCTACACGGGCGTGCTCGGCGACGCCATTGCCTACATCATCAAGGCCCGCGTGCAATTGCTCCGCGACTTGGGTGCAGCAATCTCTCCCGACAGCGCGTTCTCGCTCATTCAGGGCATCGAGACGCTCAGCCTACGCATCGAGCGCCACGTTCAGAACGCGCAGGCCATCGCCGAGTGGCTTGACAACCACGAAGACGTTGACGTTGTCTACTACGCCGGTCTGCCGTCGAGCCCGTGGTACGCCAACGCGAACAAGTACGCCCCCAAGGGTGTCGGCGGAGTTCTCTCCTTCGAGCTCAAGGGTGGCGTAGAAGCTGGTCGCTCCTTCGTCAACGGTGTCTCGCTGTTCAGCCACGTTGCCAACATTGGTGACGTGCGCAGCCTCATCATTCACCCCGCGTCGACCACCCACTCCCAGCTCTCCCCCGAGCAGCAGTTGACTGCTGGAGTCACACCAGGACTGGTGCGACTTTCGGTGGGCCTCGAGAACATCGAGGACATCACAGCCGACCTGCAGTCCGGCTTTGATGCGGCACGCGCAAAGACCGCTGAGGTTCGCGCTCGCGCCTAATACCGCTGATCCTGGCGGCGGTGTTCCCTGAACACCGTCGCCATTTTCTCGTTTACCGGGCACCCGATCCGCGTAATAATTTCGTGCCCAACGGATTAGTTCGCGATACTTAAGAGGACATGGACTGGCAGACACCTGAGGACACTGTTCCTTCAGCATTTATCACCGACGCAAACGTGCGTTCACTCCTCGGCAAGCCCCCAGCAACGGGCGCCTGGCGCGAGGGCGATCCTGTCGGTCAGCGGCTATTCACTACCGTCACCAATCTTCCGCTTGAGTTCAGCGGAACACTCGCGTCTGTTCGTATCGCCTATGAAACGCACGGCACCCTCAACGAGGATGCGTCTAACGCCATCCTCGTCGCGCACGCCCTCACCGGCGACAGCCATATTGCGGGCACCCCCGGTCATGGTCATTCAACTGCCGGATGGTGGAACGACCTTGTTGGTCCGGGCAAAGCAATCGACACCGACCGCTGGTTCGTCGTCTCCCCCAACATTTTGGGTGGTTGCCAGGGCAGCACTGGTCCGGCATCACACGCCCCCGATGGAGCCGAGTTTGGCGCCCGGTTCCCGTTCATCACCATTCGCGACCAAGTCGCAGCACAGGTCGCCCTGAGCGACGTTCTTGGCATCGACCAGTGGGCTGCCGTCATCGGTGGCTCCATGGGTGGGATGCACGCCATCGAGTGGGCCGTCGGCCACACCGACCGGGTTGCTCGCGTTGCGATCCTTGCTGCGCCACCGGTCTCAACGGCAGACCAGATTGCCCACAACTCTGTGCAGGTGGAATCTATCCGCACTGATCCCGCTTTTGCCGATGGGGCCTACTACGACGCCGCCGACGGTGACGGTCCGCACCGCGGCCTCGCACTCGCGCGACGTCTCGCGCTGCTCAACTACCGATCATCCGATGAATTGAATGAACGCTTTGCGCGCACGTGGCAAAGCGAAGTGAGCCCGTGGGGCCGCGGCGGTCGCTATGCGGTTGAGAGTTATCTCGATTTTCACGGCAACAAGTTTGCGCGCCGTTTCGATGCCAACAGCTACATCACACTCGCAGAAGCGATGAGCTCGCACGATGTCGCACGCGGGCGAGGCACAATGCGACAGGCTCTCAGCCGGGCCACGATGCCCGCCCTGGTCCTTGGCATCGATAGCGACCGACTGTTCCCGGTCTCCGGCCAAGAAATCATTGCCGAGCATTTGCCAGGGAATATCGATGGCGCAGTGCCGCACGTCATCCATTCGCCGTTCGGACACGACGGATTCTTGATTGAAGCTGAGCTCGTCAGCGACCAACTTCGCCGCCTTCTCAACCTCTAGTCCTGCTGGGAATCAGCGCGCTCTGAGCGTGTTGACGAGAAATTGCCGATTCCTCATGCGAAAAGGCGGTGCGTCACCCCCGAGGGAGGGGGTATCTGTGCAAGCATTGCGACAAATGGACCTCATCGCTAAAGAACGGGATCGCCTACTGCAGCGCACTGCGCGGGTAGCGAGCTTGAGCTTTCTTGCCGTTTCCGTCATTTGCCTGAGTCTTCCGGGCGCCGTTCAGACCACGACACTCTTCTTATGTCTTCCGCTCTACCTGATTATCACGGTCCTGCAGTTTCAAATGGGCAACAGTCGCTCGCTCGGCTGGGTCGTTCCGTCTTTTGTGGCGGGAATCATCGCCATCTTGCTCATCGCTGGCACGCCGGGAGGGCCAAACCAATCGGGCCTCGCTGCGGCAGCCCAACTCTCGTCGGCGTCACTCGCCTGCATTGCCATTGTGCTCACGAGCACGCTAACGCGACGCCTTGTGCTTTTGGCAAGCTTCGTTGCCGTCGCTGGCACAACGGTATTGGCTCTCGAGCCGTTCCAAAACGCCGTCCACACCCTCGCACTGCTGGTCTTCGGTTGGCTCCTTGCTGCGCTAATCGGTTTCTGGATCAGTTCCGGGGTGCCTCAAGCAGTGCGACGCATTGCGAGCATCGGCCGAGCTCACCGTGCAGAACGTCAGGCTAGCGAAACCGAAGCTCAGCGTCGTCAGGGAGCCCGTCTACTTCACGACACTGTTCTGGCAACACTGACGCTACTTGCCCACTCTGGCTTGGGAGTGTCTGCGGATGCCATGCGCCAGCAAGCGGGCGACGATGCCCGATTGTTGCGTCAGTTGCGCCTCGGCGCCACACCTACCCCGCAAGCATCCGGTGATTACAACCTCAGCACCCCGGTGAGCGAAACAGTGCTCGGCACCACGCTCGAGTCTGTAAAACAGCGCTTCGGCCGGATGGGACTCGAAGTGAGCTGGCATGGCACGGGCCAGGTTCTCCTGCCGAGCGATGTGCTCGATGCTTTCCTTCTCGCTTTGGCTGAGTGTCTCGAGAACGTTCGCCGTCACTCTGGCGTGACCGATGCGCACGTCACCATCACCGAAGACGAGACAACCGTGCGCGCGATGATCACCGACTCTGGTGTGGGGTTTGTGCTCGACGACGTCGATTCCGCCAGTCTCGGATTCAAAGAATCGGTGGTTGCTCGACTCAAGGAAGTGGGCGGCCAGGCCCGCCTCTTTTCCACCCCTGGTTCCGGCACGACCGTTGTCTTGGAGGTTCCACGATGACCTACGCTCCTCCAGAAGAGAACACTCTCGGTGTCATTATTGGCGGCAAGCCTCGACACTCCAAGAGCGCGAGGATCAGCCGTCTCGCGGGCGAAGACACCCCGCGACTCACTAGCCTCGGAACAGGTTTTGTTGGCGTCGGCGCCGCTGTGCTCGTCAGCCTGCGGGCAATCTACGGCCTCGTCTGGCTCGTCGTCCAATGGGACCTCTATCCCAACCCAGTTCCCGCAGCGGCAGCCTGGATAGTGCTCGTTCTCCTCATCGTGGGAACGATTACCGCAGTTCAACTCATGAGCGGCCAACTTCCCCATTGGATGTTCGCGCTCTTCCTCTTCGGTCTCGCCTCCGTCGTTGCTCTCGACCTCTATGCGATCTGGCCTCTTCATGACATCGGCGGGTACGCCACCTCGGCTATCGCCGCGGGGATGACGCTACTTCTTGTACTGACGGTCCGCCCAAGTTCCGACATCATCATCGCCGTCTCGGTAATCGGAGTGGCGTTGGCGGCAGCCATTGTCATCAATGTTCCCCTCACGACAGAAAACATTGCGCCACAAATTACGTCGGTATCATTTGCCGTTCTGCCCACCGTGATCGGACTTGCCCTCATCCGCAACTTCCGACGGCTCGTGCAGGTCGAGCTCGACCGCGTTCTCGTGCAGAGCACCCTCACTGCGCCTCGCTTCGCCGTGGGAATGATGGCATCCGAGGAACTCGCACGCCTCGACTTAGCTGCCGAAAAATTGCTCGACTCGGTATCGAATGGTTCGACAAAGCTCCCTCTCACCCCCAAGATCGCGTCAACCGCAGCATCGCTGGCAACCGAATTGCGTTTGCACCTCATCGAAGGGCGACGCGAAACGTGGCTGTACCACGCCATCACGGAGTCGGACTTGCTCGGCAAGTCAGTGACCCTCACAGACAAGGGAAGCCTGGCTGGGCTGCTCGACCCTGTGCAGCGGGATGGCCTCCTTTCCACAGCATGGCTGTTTGTCACTGATACGGCCAAACGCGGTGCCAAGAATTCCGTTCACATCACAATCGCACCATCAACAACCGCTGTGGCCCCGGGCTCCGAAGATAAAGTGGCGATCAAGATTGCGATTACCTCCAGCGGAGTAGCCCGAAACCGGATCGACGCCTCCACGTGGGAGGCAATCGCTAAGGTGGGTAGTTATACAGATTCCACCGAAGATTCCAGCGTGAGACTGGACATCGAATGCCTTGTCGAAAACCCCGCCGACCAATAAATTCGTATGATAAGACGATCAACTAAGAGGAATTCATTGTGACTGAACCAACAAAGCGCATCCGGCTCGCAATCGTTGACGATCACCGAATGTTGCTCGGCGCTCTCACCGAGTGGATTCGAAAGGCTGCCGCAGACATCGACATGGTCGTTGCCGTGCCCACGTGGCCCGAACTCACCATCCACCCTGAGTTCCCTGTTGATGTCGTCTTGCTCGACCTCGATCTCAAAGACAACATCCCCGTTTCACTCAAGATCAACACCCTCAAGTCGATGAACGTGCGCGTTGTTTTGATGAGCACATACTCCGAACCCAACGTTGTTCGTGAAGCTCTCGCCGCCGGCGCCCTCGGCTACCTCGTCAAGAGCGAAGACGCTGACATGATCGTTGAAGCAATCCGGGCCGCATCTAAAGGCGAGTCCTTTGTCTCAGCCGAGCTTGACCTCGCGATCAACGCCGACGAAATCGGTGGTGCTCCCAAACTCAGCGCCCAAGAACGCCGCGTTATGGCCCTCTATGGCGGCGGCGAGCCCGTCAAGTCTGTGGCCTACCAGCTCAGCATCTCCGAAGAAACTGCCAAGAGCTACCTCAAGCGTATTCGCGAGAAGTACCGCGTCGCGGGCTTCGATGTCGGAACGAAGGTGGCGTTGCGCAAGCGCGCACTCGAAGACGGCATCCTCATTGAAACCGAAACGATGCACCACCTCTAGGCCGCATCACTTGCCAGTAGACACAACAAGAACCGCCCTGATCTCACCGAAAGTGGGTCAGGGCGGTTCTTGCGTTAAACGGAGTTAGTTCTCGGAGCGGATGATGGCTTGCTCGAGACGTTCGACCTTGCCCGTCATCTCACCGGTGTGACCAGGGCGGATGTCGGCCTTCAGCACGAGCGAAACTCGCGAACCGAACTGACCAACAGCCTCGGTCGCAGCCTTCACAACGGCGAACACCTCATCCCAATCGCCTTCGATCGTCGTGAACATCGAATCAGTCTGGTTCGGGAGCCCCGAGTCTCTGACAACTTTCACTGCGGCAGCAACCGCATTGTGTACGGAGTCGGTTCCGTCTGGCCCACCGCTGGGTGCTACTGAGAATGCGACGATCATGCTGGCTCCTTTGTTGTCGTGCTTGCTGTGGGTGCTGTGGGTGCTGTGGGTGCTGACGGTGCCGTCGAGCTCAGCCGCGCAACGCCAACAATGGCCCACCCTAACAACACAATGAGCAACAGATTTCTGACGCTCAACAGGGCGATCATTGCGGGGTTGGAAGCTAAGAGCAAGTGATACAGGTAGGGGTAAACGGCGTGGGTGAGCGCCGCAATCACAAGCGTGAGCACTGCGGGAATGCGAAAACTCGGGGCGCCGTTTGCACCACGGGCGCTGCGCGTCAACATCCCGAACACGATGGGCACAGCGAGCCAGGTTATGAACTGGGGTGAACCGACTTTGTTGACAACAATCAGTGCCGCTACCAGTGCCAAACTCAACATCGGCAGAATGACCAAGGTTGCGACTCCAGCCCGAACCGCCCGCACACCGAGCAACGCGATTGCGAGAACAACGATGGCGAGCACTGGGGTGATAACTGCGGCCGCGACCTCGACCCCTGAGCCAGCGATCTGAAACGTCAGAATCGTATTGTCGTAATAGATAAAAGTGTCAGGAACACCCGCCACGATCTGCCACAGCCAAATCCCGGCAACGGGCGACTCGATCTGGATGCCACGGCCGGTTTGCTGCGTGATAAAGCTGAAGACATTCCAGCCTGCGCCAGCCAGAAGGGCGAACACGACGATTGTTGCCGAGGTGGCAGCTGCGCCAACGACAATCTTTCCGCGGTCGCGGACGGCGATGAGTGCCGCAAGCACGAGTGCCGCCGGCCACACCTTGATCCAAGTGGCGCAGGCCAGAACAATCGCGGCCGCCTGTGGGCGCGAACGGAGAAGCGTCACCCCAATGATCGCCACAGCAACAGTGATGGCATCGATTCTCGCTAAAGCAATCGGGCCGAGAACGAGCAGAAACGCTGTCCACCACCAGCCGGCGATCATTCCCGAACGCGAACGCCCCCATCCGGTGAGAAATCCGAGCGCGAGCACGTTTGCACCCATCACGAGAGAAAGCCACGCTGCTGCGATGTGTTCAAGCCCGAATGTGACGGATGCCAAAATCGGTACCAGCGCCAACAGCGGATACACCCAGGGCATATCCACGCCGACAACGACGCCAGAGGCGTAAGCCTGTTCAGCCCACCGCGCATAGACGATGGTGACGTCCCCGAGTGGGAGTCCTGGAGCAAAGATGTTCAGGAGTCCAAGTGCGAGATGGACAGCAACAAAGGTGAGTCCGAGCGCTAATGCTCCGGCAGACCGCATGGCACTCACTCGGAAGCGGCGACGGAAAGGTCGCCAGCGGCAAGTTCCGCAATCACGGCGGGCACGGCTCGACAGAGGTCAAGAATCGTCAGTGGTCCGCCAGCGCTGGCTCGCTGCGCGGCCCTGCCATGAACGTACGAGGCTGTTGCTGCGAGACCGACGAGCAGGCTGGGGTCATCAAGCACCCGCCCACTGTGGGTTGCCACCAGCGAACCGAGGATGCCGCCGAGCGCGTCTCCCGCGCCCGCGGTTGCCAACCACGCTGGCGCTGCCTCAATCGCGACAGTGGTGGTTCCATCGCTCACGTAGGTGGTGTGACCTTTGAGGAGCACAGTCACTCCGAGTCGCTGGGCTGCCTCAATAGCCCACTTCTGAGGATCAGCGGCGACAGCGTCGGCACGCTCATCCAGCAACCTTCCGAGTTCGCGATAGTGCGGGGTTATCACGACGGGGCTAGATACGCGGTGTACGACGTCTAACGCACCGCCATCGAGCACAAAAGGGACGTTCTGGGTGAGTGCGTGCGTGATGCGCTCATCTGCAGCTGCTTCGCGATTCGCGAAGTCCATGCCTGAACCAATGAGCCATGCTTGAACACGCCCGTCTGCCATCACAGCTTCAGGCCGGCGTTGCAAGATGAGATCTTGCGCACGCTCTGGCCCGACATAGCGAACCATGCCGACGCCAGTATGCAGCGCCGCATCAACACCCAGCACTGCTGCGCCGGGATACTGAGCAGAGCCAGTGATCACACCGAGAACTCCGCGAGTGTATTTATCGTCGCTGAGCTTGGGCACAGCAATGTGACGTGCTGCTTCCTTCGCACCCCACGTCGCGTTTCGTCCCATGGTCGTTAACGATAGTTGACTGGGCTCTTAGCGTCGCCGGGTCGCGTCTTGCACCTCACCGACAAGCACTTCGATGATGTCCTCAAGAAACAGCACTCCCGTGGTCTCACCGGAGGCATCAAAGCTGCGGGCAACGTGAACTCCCGAGCGACGCATTGTCGCTAGCGCATCTTCAATGTCGGTCTCTTGGTACATCGAAATCAACTGGCGAATCCGCTTAGGCGGAACCGGCTCGCTGAACTCGCTCTCGTCAAGATCGATCACGTCTTTCAAATGCAGGTAGCCTGTCGGCTCGCCAGCATCATTCAGCAGGATGTAGCGCGAGAACCCGCGCTGAGCAACAGCTTTCTCGAGATCGGCTGGTGCGGCATCCTCAGGCAAGGTCACAAGACCAGACATCGGGATCGCGACGTCCTGCACCTTCTTCGAGGTGAATTCGAACGCTCCAGTCAGGGTCCCACCAGCATCGTGAAGCACTCCTTCACGAGTGGACTGCGCAACGATCGTGGCCACCTCATCGAGGGTGAACACACTGTTCGCTTCACTCTTCGGCGTCACTCCGAACATTCGAAGGATGCCGTTTGCCGCTGCGTTCAAGGTAACGATGATCGGGCGGAACACCGTTGCGATAAACACCAACGGGGGTGCGAGCAAGAGAACAGCTCGGTCGGGAACAGAGAACGACAAGTTCTTCGGAACCATCTCACCCAAAACAACGTGCAAGAACGACACGATAATGAGCGCGAGAATGAACGCAATAGTGCCGATGAGCTCTTCGCTCAATCCGGTCAGTGCAAGCGGGATCTCCAAGAGGTGGTGAATCGCCGGTTCTGACACGTTCAAGATGAGCAGAGACGCGATCGTAATTCCGAGTTGGCACGCCGCCAACATGAGCGTGGCATGTTCCATCGCCCACAGCGCAGTCTTTGCCGAACGAGAGCCAGAGTGAGCCAGCGGTTCAATCTGAGATCGACGTGCCGAAATGACGGCAAACTCAGCCCCAACGAAGAACGCGTTAACGAGCAAAAGCACGCCAAGCCAGACAATTCCCCAGACGTCCATCAGTTGGTCACCTCCGTGTCACTAGCGCTGACAATCGGATCGGGGGTAAACCTCACGCGGTCGATTCTTCGGCCTTCCAATCGTTCGATGCGGAACACCCCACCAGCGGCAGTAATCGTGTCGCCCGTGCGCGGAACGCGACCGAGTTCACTCATGAGCCAACCAGCAACAGTCTCGTACGGGCCCTCTTCTGGCACCTCGACTCCTGTGCGCTCTAAGAGTTCATCAGGGCGCAAGATGGCGGGAAAGGTAAACCAGTCTCGAGATCGCACAACATCGGCCTTCGACCGGTCATGTTCGTCAGACACCTCACCGACAAGCTCTTCGACGAGGTCTTCTAGCGTTGCGACACCCGCGGTTCCGCCGTATTCATCAACGACAACTGCCATTTGGTATCCACGGCCACGCAATTCGGCAAGGAGGGCATCCAACCGCATCGTCTCGGGAACAAGGAGCGCTTCAGTCTGCAGCGCTGAAACAGGAACGTCGGCGCGTTTCTTGTGGGGAACCGCTACCGCCTGCTTCACGTGCACAAAGCCAACAACGTCGTCGATGCTGTCGTCAATTACAGGAAAGCGCGAGAAGCCGGTGCGCTTAGCAAGATCGATGACATCTTGAGCACTATCGGTGCGATCGATACTGTCAACGCGCGGGCGAGGAGTCATCACATCCTGTGCCGTGTGATCGGCGAACGCGAGAGTGCGTGCCAATAGTGTTGCGGTGTCGTTGTCGAGGCTTCCCTGGCTGGCCGATCTCCGCACAAGTGACGTGAGCTCCTCCGCGGTACGGGCACCAGAGAGTTCCTCTTTCGGCTCGATACCAATGCTGCGAAGAATACCGTTTGCCGTGTTGTTCAGGAGAGTGACCGCGGGACGAAAGACAGCGGTGAACACCACTTGAAATGGCACAACAGCCTTCGCTGTGGCCTTCGGAAGAGCGAGCGCAAAGTTCTTGGGAACGAGCTCGCCAATGATCATGGAAAGCAATGTCGCGAATGTGATCGCCACGATGGACGCGACAATCGTTACCGCAGCCTCTGGCAGCACTGCACCGAACGGAACCGACAACCAGGTGCTGAACGCTGGCTCGAGCGTATAACCCGCGAGCAGGGTTGTCAGAGTGATGCCCAATTGCGCGCTAGAGAGATGCGTCGACGTGTGCTTCAACGCGGAGATTACAGGGGCGAGTCGCTTCTCGCCACGCTCCTGCCGAGCTTCCAGCTCGGAGCGATCGAGATTAACGAGTGCGAACTCTGAGGCGACAAAGAGTCCGGTGCCTATCGTGAGAACGATGCCAGCGGCAAGGAGCAGCCACTCATTCATGAGTAGTCACCCCACAGCGGGAGTGAGAGAAAGGGCGAGAGACAGGTGATGATCGCGCGGGATTTCGGCCCCGGCGACAACTAGAGGGAGGGTCGTCCATTATGGGCTTGAGTATAGGCCAAATTCCTGCGAAACCGCTGCTGAGTTACCAACTCACGGGCAACGCTTTGCCTTCTTCATAGCCTGCTGCCGACTGGATTCCCACCAGAGCCCGATCGCGGAACTCACTGAGTTGTGATGCTCCCGCATAGGTGAACGAACTGCGAACGCCCGAGGTAATCATGTCGACCAGATCATCAAGAGATGGCCGCGACGGATCGAGGTAAATTTTTGACCCCGAAATTCCTTCAGCGAACAGTTCCTTGCGTGCTAGCTCATAGGGATCGAGACCACCGAAACGAGCACGGACAGCCTTCGTCGATGCCATTCCCCAACTGGTCTTATAGAGCGCACCAGCATCATCGTGGCGCAACTCCCCCGGGGCTTCGATCGTGCCAGCAAACCACGAACCAACCATGACGGATGCCGCACCAGCAGCGAGTGCCAAAGCGACGTCTCGCGGGTAGCGAACTCCCCCATCGGCCCACACGTGGGCTCCGAGTTCACGCGCGGCTGCCGCTGTCTCCAGTACTGCTGAGAACTGTGGACGGCCAACCGCGGTCATCATGCGAGTCGTGCACATCGCGCCGGGGCCAACACCGACCTTAATAATCGTTGCACCAGCGTGTACAAGGTCGCGAACCGCGGCAGCAGTCACGACGTTTCCGGCCGCAATGGCGACCCCAAGATTGAGGGCGGCGACTTTCTCTACTGCTCGGACCATGCCATCTTGGTGGCCGTGGGCCGTATCGAGCACGAGGGTGCTCACTCCGGCGTCGACGAGGGCGCGAGCACGAGTCGCAACATCACCATTGATTCCGAGCGCAGCAGCAACCGCGAGTTTTCCCTCGCTGTCCAGTGCCGGTGTGTACAGCGTCGAACGGAGAGCACTCTTGACGCTAGTAGCGCCAACTACCGTGTCGCCGTCGGTGACAGGAACGAAGTCAAGATCCCGCTCGATGAGCAAGTCGAAGAGCTCACGCGCACTCGAAAATTCTGAGCGGTCGATGGCTTTGGTGTCGTGCCGCGCCAGATCGCCAAGGGCTGCCGCAGGCATGGCCTCGCCGAGGCGTTCAGCATCGATGACGCCTGCGAGCGCACCATTCTCGATCAGCACCACTCCGTGCCCGGCGAGCGGGGGAACCTGTAGCAATGCCTGCTCTACCGAATCACTCGGGCTGAAATAGACAGCCGAATCAAGGTCGATCGGTTGCGAACGCACCCACGCGATTGCGGCATCCATATCTTCGCCACTGAGATCTTGGGGCAAAACGCCAAGGCCACCGCGCCGCGCAATGCTAGCCGCAAGGCGTGGGCCCGTGACAGAGTTCATGTTGGAGGCAACGAGCGGAATAGTCGCCGAGGTTCCATCTCCCGGGGCAAGGGAAACAGCCATTCGGCTACCAACCGAAGAGTGGCTGGGAACCAGAAACACGTCTGAATAAGTCAGGTCGTGCCGTGGGGTTGTTTCATAGAAATCCATAGTTACTAGCGTAATCGCCGCGGAATGGGAACATTCGTGAAAATTGCGTCAAAAAAGCACGATCTGTGCGTCTCGCGGCCAGCGGACACACAACAAAGCGATTAAGATTGATCGGGATGTCCGGCGTACGGAATGTGCGCCACTTTTTCACACACCAGAACTGAAAGTAGGCGGTTTGACGTGTCAGGCCAAGTAACCGGAATCGCACCAGAAGGTGACTCCTCGGGCGAGTTCGGGGCCAACGAATGGTTGGTCGACGAGATGTACGAAAAGTACCTCGAAGACAAGAATCTTGTGGATGAAGCGTGGTGGCCGTTCCTCGCGAACTATCAACCAGCGGTAGACCCCACGCCGACAGAGGACTCTTCCACCGCGACCGTAGACACTCCAGCCGCTGCACAGGCAGAGTCGCCTCAGGCAGCGAAGGCAGCAGAGCCCTTAACAACCGAGGAGCCAGAGGCCCCCGAGCCGAAGGCTGCTGCGCAAGCTCCTGCCGACGAGAAGCCGTTCGTCGACGAAGCCAATCCGAGCACCGGCAGCCAGCCCGTCGCACGCACGACGTCTGTAGAACCGAAGCCTCAGCCGATTCCGGCCGAAGCGCCGACCACAACGCCGGTCGATACGACCCAGACACCTGCTGCCCCGAAGCCACAAGCCGAGAATGTTGTTGCGCCTCTGCGCGGTGCCGCAAAGGCACTCGCGTCGAACATGGACTCAAGCCTCACTGTCCCGACCGCAACAAGCGTTCGTACGATCCCGGCCAAGCTCATGATCGACAATCGCATTGTCATCAACAACCACCTCAAGCGTGCTCGCGGTGGAAAGGTGTCGTTTACGCACCTCATTGCGTGGGCGATCATCCAGACTCTCAAAGAGTTCCCCAGCCAGAACGTCTACTACGACGAGCCAGAGGGCAAGCCTTCGGTTGTAACCCCGGCTCACATCAACTTGGGTATCGCTATCGATATGCCCAAGCCCGATGGCACTCGCGCGCTCGTTGTTCCCGGCATCAAACAGGCCGAGACAATGGGATTCGGTGAATTCCTTGTTGCATATGAAGATGTCGTTTCGCGTGCCAGAGCCAACAAGCTCACCGGTGCCGACTACATGGGCAACACGATTTCGTTGACGAACCCCGGAGGCATCGGTACTGAACATTCTGTTCCTCGCCTCATGCGCGGTTCGGGAACAATCGTCGGCGCTGGCGCGCTGGAATACCCGGCGGAGTTCCAAGGCGCAAGCCTTCGTACGCTCACCGAGTTGGGTATCGGCAAGACCGTAACGCTGACGAGCACGTATGACCACCGCGTCATCCAGGGCGCCGGTTCTGGTGAGTTCCTTAAGAAGATTCACGAGCGCCTCATTGGCGAAAATCACTTCTATGAAGACATTTTTGCCGCGCTACGCATCCCCTACGACCCCATTCACTGGGCAAATGACATCAGTGTCGACCTCGCGGACAACGTCAATAAGACGTCGCGCGTTCAAGAACTCATCAACTCGTTCCGGGTTCGTGGCCACCTCATGGCAGATACCGATCCGCTCGAGTACCGCCAGCGTTCCCACCCCGACCTCGATATTTCGAGTCACGGCCTGACGTTCTGGGATCTTGATCGTGAATTCGTCACGGGTGGATTCGGCGGCAAGCGTCAGGCTCTGCTGCGCGAGATTCTCGGAATGCTGCGCGACGCATACTGTCGCACTGTCGGTATCGAGTACATGCACATTCAAGACCCTGAGCAGCGTCGCTGGATTCAGGATCACGTCGAGAAGCCGTACACCAAGCCTGGCCACGACGAGCAGATGCGCATCCTCGGCAAGCTCAATGAAGCCGAAGCATTCGAGACGTTCCTTCAGACCAAGTATGTCGGCCAGAAGCGCTTCAGCCTTGAGGGTGGAGAGTCAACAATCGCCCTGCTGGATGCCGTCATTCAGAAGGCAGCAGAAGCAAACCTTGAAGAGGTCGCCATCGGCATGGCGCACCGTGGTCGCCTCAGCGTTCTCACGAACATCGCTGGCAAGACTTACGGTCAGATCTTCCGCGAATTCGAGGGCACTCAAGACCCGCGCACCGTTCAGGGTTCTGGCGATGTGAAGTATCACCTCGGCACCGAGGGAACTTTCACTGCTGCCGATGGCCGACAGATCCCTGTCTACCTTGCGGCTAACCCTTCACACCTTGAGGCCGTCGATGGCGTTCTTGAGGGCATCGTTCGGGCAAAGCAGGATCGCCGCCCGATTGGGTCCTACGCTGTTCTTCCTGTGATGGTTCACGGTGATGCTGCTATGGCTGGTCAGGGCATTGTCGTTGAGATTCTGCAGATGTCTCAATTGCGTGCGTACCGCACCGGCGGAACCATCCACGTGAACATCAACAATCAGGTTGGCTTCACTACCCCTCCCGGCGAGGCACGCACTTCGCAGTATTCCAGCGATGTCGCTAAGACGGTTCAGGCACCGATCTTCCACGTGAACGGCGACGACCCCGAAGCTGTGGTTCGCGTTTCTGAGCTGGCTTTTGCGTACCGTCAGAAGTTCCACCGCGACGTTGTCATTGACCTGATTTGCTACCGCCGCCGTGGCCACAACGAGGGCGATGACCCCTCGATGACGCAGCCGCTGATGTACAACCTGATCGAGGCCAAGCGTTCCGTTCGTACTCTCTATACCGAGGGTCTCGTCGGTCGAGGCGATATCACGCAGGAAGAATACGAAGCCAGCCACCAGGACTTCCAAGATCGTCTTGAGCGCGCATTTGCGGAGACTCACGCGGCACAGACCGGTTCCATGCCGATCCTTACTCAGGATGGAAATGCAACGTCTGATCTAGAGCGTCCAGGCTCGCAGCGCGATGATGCTGTTGGTGAACCCATCACCACCGGTATCGACGAAAGCATCGTTCAGCTCATCGGTGACGCGCACGGCAACCCACCGGCGAACTTCACGGTTCACACCAAGCTGCAGGCTTTGCTGCGCAAGCGCGTCGATATGAGCCGCAAGGGTGCTATCGACTGGGCATTCGCCGAGTTGTTGGCGATTGGTTCAGTGCTGCTGGAAGGCACTCCGGTCCGCATGGCCGGTCAGGATGCTCGCCGCGGCACGTTTGTACAGCGTCACGCCGTTCTCCATGACCGCCAGAATGGTCAAGAGTGGCTTCCTCTGCAGAACCTCTCCGAAAACCAGTCGCGTTTCTGGATCTACGACTCCCTGCTCAGCGAATACGCCGCTTTGGGCTTCGAATATGGCTACTCAGTGGAGCGTGCGGACGCTCTCGTCATGTGGGAAGCCCAGTTCGGTGACTTCGCTAACGGCGCCCAGATCGTGATTGACGAGTTCATCTCCAGCGCCGAACAGAAGTGGGCGCAGCGCTCGAGCGTTGTCATGCTGCTTCCGCACGGTTATGAGGGCCAGGGGCCAGATCATTCGTCTGCCCGCATCGAACGCTACTTGCAGATGTGCGCCGAGAACAACATGATCGTGGCTCGCCCGTCAACACCTGCGTCGTACTTCCACTTGCTACGTCGTCAGGCCTATTCGCGTCCACGCCGCCCGCTAATCGTGTTCACCCCGAAGGCGATGCTTCGTCTGCGCGGTGCAACGAGCGATGTTGCTGACTTCACGAGTGGTCGCTTCGAACCCGTTATCGATGATGTCCGTCTCGAAGACAAGTCGGGCGTCACACGCGTCATCGTGACTTCAGGAAAGACGTACTACGACATCGTTGCCGAGCTCGACAAGCGCGAGATCAAGCACATCGCGGTAGTGCGCATGGAGCAGTTCTACCCGCTGCCCGTTACTGACATGACAGAGGTACTCGCGAAGTACCCGAACGCTGACATCGTGTGGACTCAAGATGAGCCCGAAAACCAGGGTGCTTGGCCGTTCATTAGTTTGGAACTGGCTCGTCACCTCAAATCAGGCGAAATCAAGCTTGCGTCACGTCCAGCTGCCGCCTCGCCGGCAACCGGATCGTCGAAGCGCAGCGCGCTTGAGCAAGCAGAACTGATCGATCACGCGATTACGCAGCCTTAGGGTCGCGGTTACGCCTTAACAGCGAAAGCGGGCGCCTTCTTCGGAGGATGCCCGCTTTCGCTGTTAAAGCGTTACTTCACGAGTACTCACTTATAGATCGCTACAAGTGACGTAAACGATAGAGCGATTTAGGCGTCTGCCAGCTTCGACAGGATCGCGTTACGCAGATCTTCTGGAGCCTTCTCGCGGCATGCCTGCTTGACTTTCAACTTCAGTGCGAGAGCAACGAGATGTTCACTCGAGCATGATTCGCAGTTATCCAGATGATCAGAAACATCTTGGAAATCGGCTTCGTTCAATTCGCGGTCGAGGTATTCCTCGAGCTCCGCTTTCGCTTTCTCGCAACCACAGTCGGTCATTTCGTGCTCCTAGATGATGCGGGCGTGCCGGGGGTGCGGTCACGCGCATAGTCGGCCAGTAGTTCACGCAGCATGCGACGGCCACGGTGCAGTCGGCTCATTACGGTCCCTACGGGGGTTTTCATGATGTCGGCGATCTCTTGATAAGAGAAGCCTTCAACGTCGGCAAAGTAGACAGCGAGTCGGAAATCTTCGGGGATCGACTGAAGAGCATCCTTCACGGCGCTATCGGGCAAGTGATCGATAGCTTCCGCCTCAGCAGAACGCGTGGAGACTGACTGGGTTATCGATTCTGCGCCACCCAGTTGCCAATCTTCCAGCTCATCAATGGTGCCTTGGTAAGGGCTGCGTTGGTTCTTGCGGTAAATATTGATGAACGTGTTGGTTTGGATGCGGTACAGCCAAGCCTTCAGGTTCGTGCCCTGCTGAAACTGCCCGAATGCCTGAAACGCTTTAACAAACGTCTCTTGCACAAGGTCGGCAGCGTCGCTGGGGTTACGGGTCATGCGCATCGCGGCGCCAAAGAGCTGGTCCATATACGGCAGCGCTTGTTCTTCGAATTGCCGTCGTTTGTCCGCCGCTGCGGTGTCGGTATCGCTCTGCTCAACTTCGTCGGTAGTCATCAGCGACAATTCTAGTTCGCTGATCACGGCATCCTGCTGAGTGCTCAGTAATGCAGTCATGCTGGTGCCTCCTCCGTAGTGGGTAAAACGTCGATACTCTTAGTAACTAATGTTCGTATCCAAGTATTCCAACCCAGAGTTCAGCCCCTACGACGACGACTCGGTTCCTGAGACGACGGTGCCCGGCAATTGGCCAGCACCGACGGTTACTCACGCCTTGGCAGAATCGTTGAGCCTCCCTGGCAGCAAGAGCCTGACGAACCGTGAGCTTGTTCTGGCAGCTTTGGCAGATGGCCCGTCGGTGCTGCATTCACCGCTTCACTCTCGTGACAGCGCGCTCATGATTGAGGCGTTACGCGCTCTCGGCGTCGGAATCACCGAAATCCCCACGGGCAACGTCTTTGGTCCGGATCTTGCCATTACCCCAGGCGAGCTCCAAGGTGGAAGCTCGATCGATTGTGGCCTCGCTGGTACCGTTATGCGTTTCTTGCCTCCAGTAGCAGCACTTGCTCTCGGGCCCATCGCCTTTGACGGGGATGAGGCGGCGCGCCGGCGACCCATGCGCACCACAATCGACTCGCTGCGCGCGCTTGGCGTTGATGTGTCCTCCGATGGACGAGGAACTCTTCCCTTCAGCCTCTACGGCATGGGGTCGGTCGCTGGCGGCGAAATTAGCATCGATGCGTCAGCCTCTAGCCAGTTCGTTTCCGGTCTGCTTCTCGCGGCTGCGCGTTTCGATAACGGCCTCACGCTGCGTCACACGGGCGAAAAACTACCAAGCATGCCTCACATCGAGATGACTATCGCCTGCCTAGCGGCGCGCGGTGTGATCGTTGACAGCCCAGAACCCGGGGTGTGGATTGTCCCGGCCGCTCCGATTCGGGCAATCGATGTCGCGCTCGAACCCGATCTTTCAAATGCTGCTCCTTTCTTAGCTGCTGCCGTAGTCGCGGGCGGAACAGTCACGATAGAGGGCTGGCCAGCATCCACGACACAGGTCGGTGCAGACCTCGAGCACCTACTAACGCTCTTCGGCGCTACGGCAACGCGCTCCGATGGTGCACTCACGATCGACGGCGGCGCTGGCATCATCGGCGGCGTCAGCTATCCAGGAATCGACCTCGACTTGAGCACCGGTGGTGAGCTCGCACCCGCAATCGTCGCGTTGGCTGCGCTCGCGTCATCGCCGAGCACGATCACGGGCATCGGTCATCTGCGAGGTCACGAAACAGATCGCCTCGCAGCGCTCAGCGCTGAAATCAACGCCCTCGGCGGAGCCGTAACAGAACTCGATGATGGCCTGCACATTGAGCCGCGCACACTCCATGGCGGAGTGTGGCACAGCTACGAAGACCACCGTATGTCGACCGCCGGCGCAATCATCGGCCTTGCAGTCGAGGGTGTCGAGGTCGAAGGTATCGACGCAACCGCAAAAACTCTGCCGCAATTCCCCGCACTTTGGGCAACGCTCGTTGGCGATGCCCCGCTCACGACCACCAGTCTTGGGTTGCTGTAACGATGAGTTGGCTCAGCGGAGATGACGAAGACGACGACCGCAAATACAGCGAATACGACGAGAGTTCGATTCGCATGCGTCCGAATCCCAAAGCGAACAAGCCGCGAAGCAAAATTCGCCCCGAGCACGCCGACGCCATCGAGGGTCGCGTGTTCAGCGTCGACCGCGGACGCTACGGAATCTGGGTTGCTGAAGGCACCGACGACGAACGCCAAATCATTGCCGCACGTGCCCGCGAACTGGGGCGAAATCAGCAAGGCAAAGTCTCGGTCGTCCCCGGCGACTGGGTCGACCTCGTCGGAGACACGAGCGGAACAGAAGGAACGTTGGCGCGTATCGTTCGCATCCGCGAGCGCAAGACCCTACTTCGCCGCAGTGCAGATGACACGGATGCCGTAGAACGCATCATTGTGGCCAACGCCGACCAGATGCTCATTGTCGTTGCCGCCGCCGACCCTGAGCCGCGACCGCGTCTGGTCGACCGCTATCTGGTGGCGGCTTACGACGCCGGAATTACTCCCATCCTGTGCATCACTAAGACTGACCTGCAAGATCCGGCTGAGTTCTTGGAGAACTTTGCGGGGCTCGAGTTTCGGGTAATCGCGAGCCGGTCAGATGAGGTTCCGCTTGAGGAGCTTCGGCAAATCTTGGATGGCCACACCACGGTGGCTGTCGGTCACTCGGGTGTCGGAAAGTCCACGCTGGTAAATGCGTTGGTTCCTGATGCGAATCGTGCTGTCGGCCACGTGAATGCGGTTACCGGCCGGGGGCGCCACACCTCATCTTCAACGATCTCTTACCGTGTTGGCTCTGGTTGGGTGGTCGATACTCCCGGAGTGCGTTCCTTCGGTTTAGGTCATATCGACCCTGGCAAGATTTTGTCGTCGTTCACCGATTTAGCGGTTCTTGCTGAGGAGTGCCCCCGCGGCTGCACCCATCTTCCGGATGCTCCAGACTGTGCAATCGCCGAAGCGGTGGCCGCTGGCGATCTTGGCGAGGTCGGAAAACTGCGATTGGATTCCTTCCAGCGACTCATCACGACGCTGGGTTCCACTAGCGTGTAGGGGTGACCGAATACACTCTCGCTGACGATCTTTCTCTTGCTCTCGCGCTGGCGGGAGATGCTGACCTCATCTCGCTCGATCGCTTCACGGCGCTCGATCTTGAGATCACCACCAAGCCTGACCGCACACCGGTAACGGATGCCGACAAGGCTGTCGAGCGAAGCATCCGTGCCGGTATTGCTGCTGCGCGCCCGGGAGATTCCATTCTCGGCGAAGAGTACGGTGAGGCAGGCAACTCGAGCCGTCAATGGATTATCGATCCCATCGACGGAACATCAAACTTTCTCCGCGGTGTTCCCATCTGGGGCACCCTGATCTCGCTCGTCATTGATGGCGTGCCTCAGGTCGGAGTCGTCAGCTCGCCCGCTCTCGGCAAACGCTGGTGGGCCGCAACCGGTCATGGTGCTTTTGCTCAGGCACACGATGGAGAGCCAGAACAGATCTTTGTGAGCAAAGTTGCGTCGCTTGAGGCCGCCTCCATTAGCTACAACAGCCTTTCCGGCTGGGATGGCGTTGGTCGACTCGATGCGGTCATCGCTCTAACTCGGGCTACCTGGCGTTCGCGGGCGATTGGCGACATGTGGGCGTATATGCTGCTGGCCGAGGGCGCGTTGGATGTCGTTGGCGAGTTCGATCTCCAGCCGTATGACATGGCTGCGCTGATTCCCATTGTGCTCGAAGCGGGTGGACAGTTCACCTCGATTGAGGGCGAGGCTGGGCCGTGGCATGGGAGCGCTTTGGCGACTAACACACTGCTGCACGATGAAACGCTAGAGCTGTTGCGTTCTTACCAATAGTTCACCCGTTTGGGGTACCTGTGAATACGCTGAGTTGACTAGGCTTAACTTATCCTCGGCATTTTTACATTCTCACGAAAGCGACTGACCCTAATGACGACAGAAAAAATCTGGCGCCGGGCGTTCGTAATCGCAACAGTGGCTACCGCAACGGTAGCCCTCAGCGGTTGCAGCATCCTCACTCTTGTAGCCAATGGATTTTCGGATGCCGTAGATCCCGGCCCCGGCACGACTCAAGATGTTTTCAGCCTCGTCGTTGGGGACTGCGAAGCCGGTGCTCCCGCTGAGGGCGAAGTCTCCCAGACGAAGACAATCGACTGCGCTGAACCTCACGAAGGCGAAATTTACGCGGCTTCGTATCTGGCAGAGGGCGATTTCCCCGGTGACGACGTCATCGCCGCTCAAGCGGAAACCGATTGCCTTGTCGAGTTCGAGTCGTTCATCGGTGTGAATTACGAGGATTCGATGTACGACTACTCCTGGTATTACCCCACTGAGAGAAGCTGGGCTGACGGAGATCGCGAGATTCTTTGCATCGCCTATGACTATGAGGGAAACCAGATCACAGGGTCTCTCGCTGGAGTCGCAAAATAAGACTGCGTGCGAGCGGCTGTCGAAGATCTGTATCTTCGATAGGCGCTCTATTCGTCAAGGGAACAATTGGTGACCGCGATGGTGTTGCAACCAGTAGCCGGATGAGAAACGCTGGTAGTTCCTCGAACACAGGGCGGTAGCAACAATGAAGATCGAATTTCCGGGATCCGACGACACTATGCTCGCTGCCCGACTGGAACTTCCTGAGGGCACACCAGCAGCATTCGCGCTGTTTGCCCACTGCTTCACGTGTTCAAAAGACTCGTTCGCCGCCTCCCGTATTTCGCGAGCGCTCGTTGACTACGGGGTCGCAGTTCTGCGCTTTGACTTCACAGGGCTTGGCGGATCTGACGGTGACTTTGCCAACACAAACTTCACGTCGAACATTGAAGATGTCGTTGCCGCGACTGAGTTTTTGCGAGACAACTACCGCGCGCCATCGTTGTTGATCGGGCACTCGCTCGGCGGCGCTGCCGTTCTCGCTGCCGCCCATCGCATTCCTTCAACTCGCGCGGTGGTGACGATCGGCGCCCCAAGCGACCCTTCGCACATCACAAACCTGTTCGGTGCTGCGAACGCTGAAATCGAGAGTCGCGGCGAAGCCCAGGTTCAGCTTGGCGGGCGTGAGTTTCGCATTCGCAAGCAATTGCTCGACGACATTGCCGCTCAGCCGCAGTCCGCGAGGTTGCGAGATTTGGATGCAGCACTCCTCGTCGTTCACTCCCCCATCGATCAGACGGTGGGCATCGACAACGCACGCGAGATTTTCGAAACTGCTCGGCACCCCAAATCCTTTGTTGCACTCGACGGAGCGGATCACCTGCTCAGCAACCGCGACGATGCGACCTTCGCTGCAAGCATCATCGCGGCCTGGGCTGCTCGCTATGCCTTCGACGGTGCTGAGACCCCGACTTCAGCCGAAGGCCCGATGACCGTCATCGAGCCGAGCGCCGCTGTCACTACCGACGGTCGTTCAGTTATTGTCCGCGAAAGCGGTCCAGCTCGATATGAACAGCGAGTACTCGCATCGGGGCATGAGTTCATCTCTGACGAGCCTGCACCGCTCAGCGAAAACCACGGACCGAGTCCCTACGATTTGATTCTTGCCGGTCTCGGAAGCTGCACGTCGATCACCATCCGCATGTACGCCGATCGCAAGAAGATGCCCTTGACGGGGGTGAGCGTGCGCTTGACTCGCGAGCGACTGGATGCCGCGACCTGCGAGCATTGCACGGCCACCGAGGGAACCGTCGAGCACATTACGCGCGAGCTCACTCTTGACGGCGATCTCAGCGACGAGCAACGTCAGGCGCTTCTCGTGATTGCCGATAAGTGTCCGGTGCATCGCACCTTGGAGGGCGAGATTTCAATCACAACCAGCGTTACCGCGGCGACAGGGTAGCGACCACCTATCGACATCGCCTAGAACTCTCAGCAGTCTCGCTATAGAGTTATTAGGCAACCCTTATTTTAAGATGAAATGAGCCGGCCCTCGCGCCAACCGCCTATGACCATTGAACGCGATTCCGCCAAGCACCCCCTAATCATCCGCCGGGTCACTGTTAGCGCGGTGAGCCACCCCACGCCGACCATCGCTCGCATCACCCTGAGCGGTGACGAACTCGACGGGTTCGTGGCCAGCGGACCTGCCGACCACGTCAAAATCTTCTTTCCTGACCCCTCGACTGGAGAGCTTTCCGCTCCCGTCATGACCGAGTCTGGCATCAGCAAGCCCCAGGGCGGTGTCGTGATTTCCCGCGATTACACGCCTCTCGGTTTCCGCAGCTCAGAGGGTCAGCACGAGCTTGATATTGATTTTGTTGTTCACGGCGATGAAGGTCCCGCTTCCGCTTGGGCCGGCCACGCCCGCATCGGGGATCCTCTCGTGATCGCTGGACCCCGTGGGTCAAAGTTGCTCCCCCGTGGCGCAACGCACGTAATCCTTATCGCTGACGAAACCGCTCTGCCAACCAGCTCGCGGTGGATCGATATGCTTCCCACTTCGGTGCACGTCACTGCGTTGTTTGATGTTGCCGATGAGACCGTCGAGAGCTATTTCAGCCCCGAACAGAAAGCACGCATGTCTGCTGAGTGGTTCTACCGCCGCGACGGGCTCGGCCAACTCGACGCTGCGCTCCGGGCACTCGGAGAGATTGGCGAATCGACCTACATTTTCCTCGCTGGCGAAGCCACAACGCTTGTCCCTTTGCGCCGCTACCTACGCCGAGAACTGGGTCTGCCCAAACAGCAGGTTTCAGCAGATGGCTACTGGCGTCGAGGAGTCACGAATGCTGACCACCATGAACCGCTCGATCCCACCGATCCGGAAGACTAAAAGAGGCACGCACTCGCGCTGCGCATCCTGACTGCTTGCTCAATTGCGCCTCAGCATCCGCCAGATAGCCGGTCGTCGTTCTCGACCGAAGTGTATGCTGATGGCACAAGTGAACAGCCGTCATACCGCTGCGGGAGAGCCCTTCCGATCGTTGGTTGGCGCCGTAGGAGCAAACCCTCTCCGGGAATCTCTCAGGCACCAGTACCGCAGTGGCTAGGCAACTCTGAAAAGTAGTCGGCCCTGTCCGACTCGCCGACGGGGCAACGTAACGCCACAAGCGTGCGGAAACTCTCAGGCCCGATACAGAGCGGAGAGGACTCAACGACGCCCGCACGAAGATGTGTGGTGAAGAAATGGAGTCACCGTGCCAATTCGCAATCTGACGCCCCGAACCGAAGTACCGACACCCTCGCTCGAAGAGGTGCCCCTCAGCAGCTTCGACCTGTTCACGGTCGGCATTGGCCCATCTAGCTCCCACACCGTCGGCCCCATGCGTGCTGCCGCATCATTCGCTGCCGACCTTGCCGAACACGGGATGCTCGACGCTGTCACGTCGCTCCAGGTCCGGCTCTATGGTTCTCTCGCCGCTACCGGTGCTGGTCACGGCACGATGAGCGCTGTGCTCATCGGGTTGGAGGGCAAACTACCCGACCAGGTTCTTCCAGCAGAGATGGAAAAGATTCTCGAACGAATTGAGAGTACGGGCGTCCTGCAGCTTGCGGAGACACACGAAGTTCCGTTCACGGAGGGCGCGATCGCACTCCACCCGCTCACAGTTCTCGACGGACATCCGAACGGTATGCGATTTGCCGCATACGACAAAGATGACATCGCAGTCCTTGAAGCGACCTACTTCTCCATTGGTGGCGGCTTCATCTACCGGGAGGGTGACAACCGCGACGGCAGCTCGTCCACCGGCCCCGCAGCGGTTGCTGATCCCCTACCCTTCCGTACTGCGGCCCAGCTCTTGGCTCACTGCCGGGCTGAGGGCCTGAGCTTCAGCGGCGTGATGCTTCGAAATGAACTCGCGCGCCGCAGTTACGACGAAGTCGCTGCAGGACTCCTTCACATTCGTGACGTCATGGATGAGTGTAAGAACAATAGCCTTGAGCGCACCGGCAACCTTCCCGGCACTCTGAATGTGCGTCGACGGGCACCCGACTGGCACGCTCGTCTCCGCCGCGAAGACCCCGACCGTGACCCCGCTTTCTGGCAAGAGTGGGTCAACTTGGTCGCTCTCGCCGTCAACGAAGAAAACGCTTCTGGTGGTCGCGTCGTCACGGCACCAACAAACGGCGCAGCAGGCATCATCCCCGCGGTGCTGTTTTATGCCACTCACTATGCTCCCGGCATGAGAGACGCTGACCAGGCAACAAAGGATGATGCGACAGTGCGCTTCCTGCTCGCCAGCGCCGCCGTTGGGGTGCTCTATAAGCGCATGGCATCGATCTCGGGTGCTGAAGTTGGATGTCAGGGTGAAGTTGGTTCCGCATCATCAATGGCCGCGGCGGGACTAGCCGAGATCTTGGGCGGAACACCAGAACAGGTAGAAAACGCCGCCGAAATCGCGATGGAACACAATCTTGGTCTGACCTGTGACCCGATCGGTGGTCTTGTACAGATCCCCTGCATCGAGCGAAATGCTATTGCGGCGGCCAAGGCAATCAACGCCGCAAAAATGGCACTGTGGGGCGACGGCACGCATCGGGTTTCACTCGATGAGGTCATTATTACGATGGCTGAAACGGGCAAGGACATGAGTTCTCGCTACAAAGAGACTTCCATGGGCGGTCTCGCTGTCAATGTTGTGGAGTGCTAACGCGCGGCACGCACATAGCGAAGTAGTAGTGCGCCGTCATCGCCACCGAGTGCTTGCGCCAGTGCCATCTCTTGCGGGGCTGCATCGGCAGCGTCCACAATGCGGCGGGCAGAACCGCCTTCGATGCGCGGGCTAATAGTCAGACAGAGTTCGTCGACCACGCCTTGAGCGATCATCGTCGCAAATAGTGTTGGCCCGCCCTCACTATGCAATTGGGGGTAGCCGCGATCGGCAAGGAGATGCTTCAACTCGACAGTATCGACCTCGGTGTCGCCGGCAACGACTACATCGGCGACTTCCTCCAGTGCGGCACGCGCCTGCGGTGACGCGCTCTCCGTTGTGATCACGAATGGACGCACAGCGTAGCCAGCAAGATCCTTGGGCTCAAGCCTCAAGGATGCACTAACGATGGCAAACCGCGGTTGGGCAGCGAGGCCGTTGGCCACTCTCCATTCCGCTGCATCATGGTCTAAGGCCAAATTTCGGTAGCCTTCCTGACGAACGGTTCCCGCACCAACGACAATGACATCGGCAAGCCGTCTCAAGAGTGCGAAGACTCGCGCGTCCGTCGCAGTCCCGAGTGGGCCTGATGTTCCCTCGTGGGTTGCTGCACCATCAATGCTTGAGACAAAGTTGGCCCGTAACCACGGCACCGAACGATCCGCGACCGCATAGCTTGCCAGTAGCTGTTGGTCGCTCAGTTCGCTGCCAGCAGTCAATGCACGAATTTCGGATGCGGCCTCCATCAGGTTCTACCTCTCATTTGCGTCGGACATGTTGTGTTTCAGCTGCGCAGGCTCGCGCAATCCTAAAATGGCTTCAGCGATGCGTATGGCTGCGACGCTCTCTGCCACTTCGTGCACCCGAACCACTCGCGCACCGTTCAATACGCAAGCCACGGCTGCGGCTAGTGAACCTTCGAGGCGCTGAGATTTCGGTTTGTCGAGCACTTCGCCGATGAAGTCTTTATTAGAAAGCGCCACGAGTGTTGGCAGGCCGAGTGCGGTGATGACATCGAGGTGTCGTGTGAGTTCAAGACTATGCAGGGTGTTCTTATTCAGGTCATGTCCTGGGTCGACAAATAGTCGTTCTTCGGAGATGCCCGCGGCAGTGGCGCGCTGCACCCGTTCGGCCAAGAAGTCACGGACTTCCTTGGCGACGTCCTCGTATTGAGGTCGCGCGAATTGGGTCCGCGGCCGCGCGCGCGAGTGCACAAGCACGAGGGATGCATCGCTCTCAGCCACTATGGCGGCGAGGTCGGGGTCGCTCAGGCCAGTGGTGTCATTGATCACGTTGGCACCGGCCGCAATGCTGCGACGCGCAACCTCTGCGTGAAAAGTATCGACGGAGATTACGACATCAGATTGCGCCCGCAGCTCTTCCACTACAGGAACAACACGCGCTGCTTCGTCCTCAACGCTCAGAGGGTCACCTGGCGCAAAGGGAACTCCCCCGATGTCGACCCAGTCAGCTCCCTGCTTCACTGCGAGAATGGCCGCAGCGACGGCATCCTCAAGGGCGAAGTTGGCCCCCGAATCGTAGAAGGAGTCAGGGGTTCGATTGACGATCGCCATCACCGCAACCTGCCGGGAAAAATCGAACGGGCGGTTACCAATGGTGCGACGGGGATGCCGGAGCGGCGGCAGCGCAAAACTCATACTCCCTATACTGGGCGATGATGCTGACAAGCGCATCGAGAGCACCCCCCTGAAGTAGGTTCTTGGTCGCATTCTTCTTTTTTGCGACGACCCGACTATCCGTCAACGACGCAGGAGTGCCGTTGAGAGGGGCCTTAGCCGATGAACAGCAGCGTTCCCGCCACAACGGATGCTGCGGCAATAAGCAACGCGATAGCGAGCAGCACCGCGTGCACCCGGTAGAACGCCGTCGGCTTGCCGGCCGCATCCCGTGCCCGAGAGTCAGCGCTTACGCGTCGGAAGAACTGGGGCCAGGCTACAACGTTGAAGGCAGCACTGACAAAGAGGATGATTGCGGCAAACAGCTCCATGATGATCCCAGCCTACGCGGCCCAGCGGCGATCTCACGTCACGCTGCTGCTCTGACGTGCGCGACAATGGGCTGATGGAGGAGCTCACTTTACGCGGCGGCATCGGCGCTCAAGTCCAGTCGGAGTTCGAGGTCAAACGCTCCCGATTTGTTGGCCGCATTGTGCGCGTTGCTACTGAGGCTGAGGCCCGCGAAGTCATTGAGACAGCCCGCAAGGAGCACTGGGATGCACGCCATCACTGCTCTGCCTTCATACTGGGATCGAGCGCAACTCCTCATCAGGTGCGGCGATCGAACGATGATGGCGAGCCGTCCGGAACGGCTGGCCGCCCAATTCTCGATGTGCTCTCCGGTCGCAATCTGATCGATTGCGTTGCCGTAGTCAGTCGCTATTTCGGCGGAACTCTGTTGGGCACTGGCGGCCTCATCCGGGCCTATTCGGATGCCATAGCACTTGCGGTCGACGACGCTAGGGCGAAGAAAATGCTCGTGCTTCGTGAGCGGCGCGAGCTTTTTCGTTTGACACTTCCCCATTCGGATGCGGGTCGCATTGAGGCGGAACTTCGGCAGAATGACGTTGCCGTTCTCGGCACTGACTATGGAGTCTCTGCTGTGATGACTGTCGCATCAACGATCGATGACGAAGGTGCGTTGGCTGCCATGGTTGCCGGCATCACCTCGGGTCATCACTCGCTCGAGCCTGCTGGAAGTGAATGGATTGACGCGGAACTGCAAGCCTAAGTAACCGAGCGTATGTCGGACCTGCGGTGTCTTCGACGGTCAATCGCTGGCGTGAGCGTCAAACTCGCGGTTTGTTCTGTGGCGGAGTTGCGCTGTTGTTGGGTGGTTAACGCAAAATAGCCACACCCCGAAGGGTGTGGCTATTTTACAATTGAAGTCCGGCGGTGTCCTACTCTCCCACAAGGTCCCCCTTGCAGTACCATCGGCGCAGAGAGTCTTAGCTTCCGGGTTCGGAATGTAACCGGGCGTTTCCCTCTCGCTATGGCCGCCGAAACACTATTGATTTATGTATCAGTCTGGGCCAGTTCACATCACAGAGCTTCCACCTAGGGTGGGGCTCAGCAGTGTGTGCTGGGCGCAGTTCCCGACCGTAAATCGGGAACCACAAAGTGGACGCGAGAATTCTTCTCAGTCACCATTCGACAGTCAAAGACTGCCCAGTGAGGTGGGGTGTTATCAATTTATCGACTTATTAGTACTGGTCAGCTCCACAGGTCGTTAGTCCCTGCTTCCACATCCAGCCTATCAACGCAGTAGTCTAGCTGCGAGTCTCTCGGCCTAAGCCATGGAAATCTCATCTTGAAGCTGGCTTCCCGCTTAGATGCTTTCAGCGGTTATCCATTCCGAACGTAGCTAATCAGCGGTGCTCCTGGCGGAACAACTGACACACCAGAGGTTCGTCCATCCCGGTCCTCTCGTACTAGGGATAGATCTTCTCAAATTTCCTGCGCGCGCAGAGGATAGGGACCGAACTGTCTCACGACGTTCTAAACCCAGCTCGCGTACCGCTTTAATGGGCGAACAGCCCAACCCTTGGGACCTACTCCAGCCCCAGGATGCGACGAGCCGACATCGAGGTGCCAAACCATGCCGTCGATATGGACTCTTGGGCAAGATCAGCCTGTTATCCCCGAGGTACCTTTTATCCGTTGAGCGACAGCGCTTCCACAAGCCACTGCCGGATCACTAGTCCCGACTTTCGTCCCTGCTCGACTTGTCAGTCTCACAGTCAAGCTCCCTTGTGCACTTACACTCGACACCTGATTACCAACCAGGTTGAGGGAACCTTTGGGCGCCTCCGTTACTTTTTGGGAGGCAACCGCCCCAGTTAAACTACCCACCATGCACTGTCCCTGAACCGGATCACGGTTCGAAGTTAGATATCCAATATGACCAGAGTGGTATTTCAACAATGACTCCACCTGAACTAGCGTCCAAGCTTCACAGTCTCCCACCTATCCTACACAGGCCACACCGAACACCAATACAAAGCTATAGTAAAGGTCACGGGGTCTTTCCGTCCTTCTGCGCGTAACGAGCATCTTTACTCGTAGTGCAATTTCGCCGAGTTCGCGGTTGAGACAGCTGGGAAGTCGTTACGCCATTCGTGCAGGTCGGAACTTACCCGACAAGGAATTTCGCTACCTTAGGATGGTTATAGTTACCACCGCCGTTTACTGGGGCTTAAATTCACAGCTTCGCCTTACGACTAACCGTTCCTCTTAACCTTCCAGCACCGGGCAGGCGTCAGTCCGTATACATCGTCTTGCGACTTAGCACGGACCTGTGTTTTTAGTAAACAGTCGCTTCCCACTGGTCTCTGCGGCCCTGCAGCGCTCCCGGAGTAAATCCGTTCACGCCTTAGGCCCCCCTTATCCCGAAGTTACGGGGGCATTTTGCCGAGTTCCTTAACCACGATTCTCTCGATCTCCTTAGTATTCTCTACCTGATCACCTGAGTCGGTTTGGGGTACGGGTAACTTGAACCTCGCGTCGATGCTTTTCTTGGCAGCATAGGATCACTGATTTCGTCTTGACGACTACCCATCGGGTCTCAGGCTTAATGAACGACGGATTTGCCTATCGTTCGCCCTACATCCTTAGACCGGGACAACCATCGCCCGGCTCAGCTACCTTCCTGCGTCACACCTGTTAATACGCTAACCGCACCAGAATAGGGTCGTACGCTAGGCCCCACGCCTCACCCCGAAGGGATTGGTCTAGGGGATTCAGATACTTAGCATTACTGGATTAGTTGGGACGGTTCTTCGTCAGTACGGGAATATCAACCCGTTGTCCATCGACTACGCCTGTCGGCCTCGCCTTAGGTCCCGACTTACCCAGGGCGGATTAGCCTGGCCCTGGAACCCTTGATCATTCGGAGGACGGGTTTCTCGCCCGTCTTTCGCTACTCATGCCTGCATTCTCACTCGTGTAGGCTCCACGGCTGGTTTACACCGCCGCTTCACTGCCCACACGACGCTCTCCTACCACTCCGTACGGCTGAACCACGAAGGCTTACCTATAATACGAAATCTACAACTTCGGTGGTGTGCTTGAGCCCCGTTACATTGTCGGCGCGGAATCACTTGACCAGTGAGCTATTACGCACTCTTTCAAGGGTGGCTGCTTCTAAGCCAACCTCCTGGTTGTCTGTGCAACTCCACATCCTTTCCCACTTAGCACACGCTTGGGGACCTTAGTTGGTAGTCTGGGCTGTTACCCTCTCGACGATGAAGCTTATCCCCCACCGTCTCACTGCTGCGCTCTCACTTACCGGCATTCGGAGTTTGGCTAACGTCAGTAACCTTTTAGGGCCCATCAGCTATCCAGTAGCTCTACCTCCGGCAAGAAACACGCAACGCTGCACCTAAATGCATTTCGGAGAGAACCAGCTATCACGAAGTTTGATTGGCCTTTCACCCCTATCCACAGCTCATCCCCTCCATTTTCAACTGAAGTGGGTTCGGTCCTCCACGTGCTCTTACACACGCTTCAACCTGGCCATGGATAGATCACTTCGCTTCGGGTCTAGAACCAGCGACTATTTCGCCCTATTAAGACTCGCTTTCGCTACGGCTGCCCCACACGGGTTAACCTCGCCACTGATCACTAACTCGCAGGCTCATTCTTCAAAAGGCACGCTGTCACAGCTACTAAGGCTGCTCCAACGGTTTGTAAGCAAACGGTTTCAGGTACTATTTCACTCCCCTCCCGGGGTACTTTTCACCTTTCCCTCACGGTACTTGTCCGCTATCGGTCATCTGGAAGTATTTAGGCTTATCAGGTGGTCCTGACAGATTCACACGGGATTTCTCGGGCCCCGTGCTACTTGGGATACTCTTCGAACCATTGCAACATTTCGACTAAGGGGCTGGCACCCTCTATGGCGTGGCTTTCAATCCACTTCGTCTATATCACTTTGTAATTCTTGCTGTACGGCAGTAACAGCTGAAAAGTCCCACTACCCCGACCATGCAACGCCTGCCGGCTATCACACATGATCGGTTTGGCCTCTTCCGGTTTCGCTCGCCACTACTAACGGAATCACGGTTGTTTTCTCTTCCTGTGGGTACTGAGATGTTTCACTTCCCCACGTTCCCTCTACCCGCCCTATATATTCAGGCGGGAGTCACTGAGTCGTCTTGCAACGCCCAGCGGGGTTTCCCCATTCGGAAATCCTCGGATCACAGCTCTATTATCAGCTCCCCGAGGCTTATCGCAGATTTATACGTCCTTCTTCGGCTCCAGATGCCAAGGCATCCACCGTTTGCTCTTAGAAAATTGATATCACATGAGTATAAGAATCGATCGCGGCACCTAAATGCCGAGATTGACCAATGAACTGCCACACCCAAAGGCATGACAGCAATTGTTATTTCTTGTGATCCGACCTTTCGGTCGAATCTAAGATGCTCGCGTCCACTGTGTAGTTCTCAAAATACGGGCGGTATCCTCCCTCATCCCCCAACCTGCAGGAAACAAGACCAGGATCCATCAGACCCAAAGACACCTTTCGATGTCCCAGGTCCTAAGGTACGAACACGAACCTTTCAGTCCGAGCCCGGTCCCTCAGGACCCAACAACGTGCAAAGACCAGCACCCCCATAAACCCTCGTTCCTACCAACCGAAGTCAGCGTACTGAAGAGAAAATAGTTCCTCTGGCCACAATGTCAATGTTCCACCCATGAGCGCCGTCTACCCCGAACAGGGCAGTACGACTTGGCAACATAATGCGTTTCCTACTAACCCTGTGTATACCGCAGGGACGAAAAAACGCGTTGCACATGCTCCTTAGAAAGGAGGTGATCCAGCCGCACCTTCCGGTACGGCTACCTTGTTACGACTTAGTCCTAATTACCAATCCCACCTTCGACAGCTCCTCCCCTTGCGGGTTAGGCCACTGGCTTCGGGTGTTACCGACTTTCATGACTTGACGGGCGGTGTGTACAAGGCCCGGGAACGTATTCACCGCAGCGTTGCTGATCTGCGATTACTAGCGACTCCGACTTCATGAGGTCGAGTTGCAGACCTCAATCCGAACTGAGACCGACTTTTTGGGATTCGCTCCACCTTGCGGTATTGCAGCCCTTTGTATCGGCCATTGTAGCATGCGTGAAGCCCAAGACATAAGGGGCATGATGATTTGACGTCATCCCCACCTTCCTCCGAGTTGACCCCGGCAGTCTCCTTTGAGTTCCCACCATTACGTGCTGGCAACAAAGAACGAGGGTTGCGCTCGTTGCGGGACTTAACCCAACATCTCACGACACGAGCTGACGACAACCATGCACCACCTGTTTACGAGTGTCCAAAGAGTGAACTATTTCTAGCCCGTTCTCGTATATGTCAAGTCTTGGTAAGGTTCTTCGCGTTGCATCGAATTAATCCGCATGCTCCGCCGCTTGTGCGGGCCCCCGTCAATTCCTTTGAGTTTTAGCCTTGCGGCCGTACTCCCCAGGCGGGGAACTTAATGCGTTAGCTGCGACACAGAAACCGTGGAATGGTCCCTACATCTAGTTCCCAACGTTTACGGCATGGACTACCAGGGTATCTAATCCTGTTCGCTCCCCATGCTTTCGCTCCTCAGCGTCAGTAACGGCCCAGAGATCTGCCTTCGCCATTGGTGTTCCTCCTGATATCTGCGCATTCCACCGCTACACCAGGAATTCCAATCTCCCCTACCGCACTCTAGTCTGCCCGTACCCACTGCAGGCTGGGGGTTGAGCCCCCAGTTTTCACAGCAGACGCGACAAACCGCCTACGAGCTCTTTACGCCCAATAATTCCGGATAACGCTTGCACCCTACGTATTACCGCGGCTGCTGGCACGTAGTTAGCCGGTGCTTTTTCTGCAGGTACCGTCATGATGTGACAAGCACATCGCTTCTTCCCTACTAAAAGAGGTTTACAACCCGAAGGCCGTCGTCCCTCACGCGGCGTTGCTGCATCAGGCTTGCGCCCATTGTGCAATATTCCCCACTGCTGCCTCCCGTAGGAGTCTGGACCGTGTCTCAGTTCCAGTGTGGCCGGTCACCCTCTCAGGCCGGCTACCCGTCGTAGGCTTGGTGAGCCATTACCTCACCAACTACCTGATAGGCCGCGAGTCCATCCTTGACCGAAATTCTTTCCAGCTCCTAGCCATGCGGCTGAAGCTCGTATCCGGTATTAGACGTCGTTTCCAACGCTTATTCCAGAGTCAAGGGCAGGTTACTCACGTGTTACTCACCCGTTCGCCACTAATCCACAGAGCAAGCTCTGCTTCATCGTTCGACTTGCATGTGTTAAGCACGCCGCCAGCGTTCATCCTGAGCCAGGATCAAACTCTCCATAAATGTTTTTTAGCAACCACAAGCAAGCTTGCAGAAGCACATTGTGTGCAAGGACTAACCGGAATAGGTCAGAACCTTGCAAGTTTGAAACTGACAGAACAAATCAATACTGACTTGCTTTGTTGTTTATATCTTTTCCAAAGGAATCCGCTGCACCAGCAATCACGACCCGAAATGGGACGATTTCACTAAGCACAGTCGGGTTTTTGGCATTTGACATTGTGCACGCTGTTGAGTTCTCAAGGATCGGACGCTCCTGACCTCCACCGCACAACGGCTTCACCCCAGGGCTTTCAAACCTGTGTTGGCAACCCCCACATACATGCGGAAGGCAACCTGTCTAACTTACCAGCTTCACCGCGCTTGTCAAACCAACCATCCGGCACCAGAACGGCACCCAACAACTGACCAACACGCGAATAAAGCGGGTTCTCATCCTAAGATCTGACACCGAAACCCACAAGAGGTAAAACGATGTTTGACTCGACCCGAACCATAAAAGATTCCGGAGAATGGTGGTCCCCACTTGAGGCCGGAAACCTAGCAGCAGAACTGCCCGGGACTTCCGCACCTTTGGGGTGACAAGAGGAAACATTACGTGCATTCCTGCCCCCTCACCAACACCAACCACATCCCGGGCGTGTCTTTGCAACATCCTCAACAAAACACTGAGACCTAGCTAACGAAGGGACTCCGGAAACAGACAACCACGCCACAGTTTTGGAAGCAGCAATAGGACGTACTGCGAGAAGATAGTTCTATGCCCAGTTTCACCACACGCGCCGCGCGGCTCGATGATGCCGAAGAGCTCGCCTCCGTGCATACGAAATCGTGGAAAGAGACCTACACCGGGCAGTTCCCCGAACAAGCTTGGAGCGACGAAGCGCGACTTCGTCGAGAAGCAATGTGGAACGAACTACTCCTCGACGCGAACGTGACAACAGTGGTCGCTGAGATCGACGCACGAATCGTGGGGTTCGCACACGCGGAACACAACCGGGATGAACCAGCTTTGCCTGCCGAAGAACTCAAGATGATTTATGTTCTGGCGGAAGCGCATGGCTCTGGTGCCGGCCAAGCACTCCTCGACGCTGCACTGGGCGGCGCAGCGGCAAGCGTGTGGGTGCTTGAGCAGAATCTTCGAGCTCGATCGTTCTATGCCCGAAACCGATTCATGCCGGACGGCAAAGTGCGAGAGATGGATTTCAATCCGAACATCCGGGAACTTCGTCTCGTTCGCCGCTGAGGTCGGGCGCGCAGAAGACTGAGGTTGGACGCACGAACCTATTAGTCATACAATTGGATCGCTCGCAGAGTGAAAAGCTGCAATCGTGGCTGGACCACTGCCCAGACACGAGGAATCCCGATGACTTGGTTGGTAACCGGCGGCGCCGGCTATATAGGCGCACACGTCGTTCGCGCATTAGTTAACGCTCAGATGGACGCCATCGTCGTCGATGACCTCTCGAGCGGTTTCGAGGGCTTCATTCCTGACGGAGTGCCCTTCATCCAGGCGAGCATCCTCGACAAGGACGCTCTTGCCGCAGCGATGATCGCCCACAACGTTACTGGCGTCGTCCACGTTGCTGGATTCAAATATGCCGGAGTCTCAGTCGAACGACCACTGCACACCTACGCGCAGAACGTCACCGGCACCCTCTCCCTGCTCGAAGCAATGCAGGAATGCGCCATCGAGCAGATCGTGTTTTCGTCAAGCGCCGCAGTCTTCGGAACGCCAGACGTCGACCAGGTCACCGAAAGCACAGCGAAAGCTCCCCTCTCCCCCTACGGCGAATCTAAACTCATCGGCGAATGGCTACTTCGTGACCAAGCAGTAGCGGCAGGGCTGCGGCACACCTCGTTGCGATACTTCAACGTCGTCGGCTCCGGAGATCCAACGATCTACGACACCAGCCCCCACAACCTCTTTCCACTCGTGTTCGAAGCCCTCGTCGAAGGTCGCGTACCGCGCATCTACGGCAACGACTACCCGACACCGGACGGCACCAACGTGCGCGACTACGTGCACGTTGCCGACATTGCGGCCGCCCACGTCGCCGCCGCTCGTCGGCTCGACTCTCGCCAAGAAATCGAGCCCGCCTACAACCTCGGAAGTGGCGATGGGCTATCTGTGGCTCAAATCATGAGCGCTGTGGCATCCGTCACTGGAATCGAATTCACTCCAGAAATAGCACCGCGCCGCGCTGGTGATCCGCCCCGCATCGTCGCCAACGGCGACCTAGCCACTCGAGACCTCGACTGGAAAATGCGGCATACCGCAGAAGAAATGGTTCGTAGCGCTTGGGAAGCACGCCTTCGTGCCACAACCGCCAACGGCACAAACGGAAGTGCAGAATGAGCCCCACAATCACGAAACGACCAACGACTCTTGCCGATGGCCGAGAGCTCATCTACTTCGACGACGCAGACACCACTCTCGGCGAAGAACGATCCGTCGACAGCCGCACCCTCGATCCTCGACCGGCCACCGCAACCATGAGGCAAGACATCATGACCGGCGAATGGGTGTCGATAGCGGCCGCTCGCCAGAACCGTGTCTTTCTTCCCCCCGCCGATCAAGACCCCCTTGCGCCCCAAACAGCGAATAATCCCTCAGAGGTTCCGGCGCTCTATGACGTCGCCGTTTTCGAAAACCGTTCGCCATCCTTTGGTCCAGCACTTGCCGGCAGTGAAAACAGTCCGACCGGTCTTGACGATCTCGCCGAGCTCGGGCTCGGACGCACTCGGAGTTCCATCGGGCGCTGTGAAGTGGTGTGCTTCAGCCCCGACCACGAAGGATCGTTCGGCACCCAGACGGCCAGTAGGGCACGAACAGTCATCGAAGCCTGGGCCGACCGAACGGAAGCCCTATCGGCACTCGATGGCGTGCAGCAAGTGTTTCCGTTTGAGAACCGCGGAGAAGCAATCGGCGTAACCCTTCTCCACCCCCATGGCCAGATCTACTCTTACCCCTACATCACACCGAAGACGCAACGCACCCTCGACTCGATCGAGCTAATCGGCTCCGACATGTTTCAGCGCATCCTCGACTTCGAACGTGCAGGAGACCGCGTTGTACTTAGCGGAGAACACTGGACAGCTTTCGTGCCATTCGCCGCTCGCTGGCCCATCGAGATCCACATGCTTCCGCATCGCCAAATCCCCGACTTCGCGGCAACCTCAGACGCAGAACGAGACGAACTCGCCACGCTCTACCTGAAACTGCTCACAGGCGTCGATGCAATCTACGACTCCCCCACGCCATACATTGCCGCGTGGCACCAGGCTCCCGTTAATCGCGCGCGCGATACCTACCGGCTCCACCTTCAACTAACGTCGCCTCGTCGCGCGGCAGACAAACTGAAATATCTTGCAGGCTCGGAATCGGCAATGGGCGCGTGGATCGCCGACGTCACACCCGAAGCCGCTGCCGCAAACATCCGAAAGGCAATTGAACGAGCATGAGCGACACAGTGGAACAACTAAGCGAACGCTTCGTCGCCGTCGCCGGGCACGCTCCGAATGGCGTGTGGTCGGCACCGGGGCGCGTCAACCTCATCGGTGAGCACACCGACTACAACGAAGGTTTCGTTCTCCCGTTCGCGATTGACCGCAGAACCCGTGCCGCCGTTGGTCTTCGCACCGACGGAATAATTCGCGTAACCAGCACCTTCGATGACACCTCGGTGGAGTTTCCGTTAGCAGATCTCGACGCGGCACGTATCGCTGGACGTATCACCGGATGGAGCGCGTACCCCCTCGGAGTCGCCTGGGCACTCGGACAACACGGCGCAGACCTCACCGCAGTTGCGGGTGTGGATATCCTCATCGATTCCACCGTTCCCGTCGGGGCCGGACTGTCATCATCCGCCGCCATCGAGAGCTCAGTGGCACTTGCGCTCAACGACCTATGGAATCTCGGATTCTCCCGCGAAAAGCTCGCGGAAGTGGGCCAGCTCGCGGAAAACGACGTCGTCGGCGCTCCCACAGGAATCATGGATCAGTCAGCATCGTTGCTCGGGGCGACCGACTCGGCAGTGTTCCTAGATTGCCGTTCGCTCGAAGTCGAAGTGGTGCCGCTCGGACTTGCACAAGCTGAGCTGAGCATCCTCGTGATGGATACGCGCGTATCCCATTCCCACGCCACTGGAGGCTACGCAGAACGCCGCGCTGCCTGCGAAGCAGGAGCGGCAGCTATGGGAACTAGCTCATTGCGCGACGTCAGCGTCGATGACCTCGAGCGTGCGCGCGAACTCCTCGACGACGTTACTTTCCGCCGCGTGCGCCACGTCGTCACAGAAAACCAACGGGTACTCGACACGGTACGTGCACTCAACGCTGACGGTCCATTGGCGATCGGTGCTCTGCTCGATGCTTCGCATGTTTCGATGCGCGACGACTTCGAAATCTCTATCCCCGAACTTGATCTCGCCGTGGAGACCGCTCAAACGCATGGCGCAATTGGCGCCCGGATGACCGGTGGAGGTTTCGGCGGCGCCGCAATCGCACTCGTGCCCCACGCTCGCGTCTCCGAAGTAGAAGCCGCCGTAAAAGTAACGTTCGCCAATCACGGATACATCGAACCGGTCACCTTCACCGTGACGCCCTCCGAGGGCGCCAAGCGCAACGAAGGTCCATCAACTTCAGCGTGAGGCTCGAGGTGCTGTGCCCTGCAGACAGGGCACGGCACCGAAAGAAACTTCACAACGCGACAACGACCGGTGGTGGAGATGGGGGGAATTGAACCCCCGTCCACTGCTGTAATTCTGTGCCTTCTACGGGTGTAGCTTGTGCAGACGTTCTACTCGGCTCTGATCTTTGCCACAAGCACCTAGATCAACAAGCCCAGCCAGAGTGCAAGTCCCACGTAGCCCTCAGGCGTAACTACGCAGCAATCTCTCTAAATTGCGCCAGAGTCCGGGTAGAGAGCATTCCCGGTCTGACGGACTTCTTTAGTGCGCTCGCTTAGGCAGCGAGGGCGAAGTCAGTGCGCTTTGAATTGGCACTTATAGTTTGCAGTCATCGTTAACGAGATAAGGCTGCATTCTCGACCCGCTTCTCACAGTTTTGCAGGCAATGTCGAAACCGATCATCCCCCTGTGTGGGTCGTTGTCGCGCTGTGGAGTTATCAAATTTGCCTAATTAACAGGCAGCCCTCAATTGTAGTTCAGAAAAAGCGCACAAGCTAGCCCGCGACTGGCTCACACGCTGGAAGCGAACGTGGGGCAGAGCATCAGCATCTCGCCCGTAAAGTTGGATTCATGAGTGAAACCACAGAGGCATTGCCAACCAAGATCCAAATGTTCGGCGCGGATTGGTGCCGCGACTGCCGCCGCTCAGAAGCACTCCTCAATTCACTGGGTGTCGAGTGGGACAAGATCGACGTCGAAAAGGATCCAACCGCTGCGGACCGTGCTCACGCCATCAGCGGACGCTTGAACATCCCCGTCGTGCACTTTCCCGACGGAACATTCCAGGTAGAGCCCAGCGACAAAGAACTCACAGCAAAGATCGAAGAACTCGCCGCGATCTAACTGACGCGAGCGACAAGCCAGGGGCTATTCGCCCATGTTCTTGCGGGCAGAGATAGCCCGATCTGACTCACGCTTGTCTTGGCGCTCTCGCAGTGTCTGCCGCTTGTCATACTCACGCTTACCCTTGGCAACCGCGAGTTCGACCTTGGCCCGACCATCCAGAAAATAGATCGACAAAGGCACGAGCGTATAGCCGCCCTGCTTGATCTTGTTGTGAATCTTGAGGATCTGCTCCTTGTGGAGGAGCATCTTGCGCTTGCGACGCGGAGGATGGTTATTCCACGAGCCCTGAAAGAACTCAGGAATGTGCACGGCATCCAACCAAGCTTCAGCATGGTCGTCGATGTAGCCGTAGCCATCGATCAGACTTGCACGACCCAAACGCAGAGATTTGACCTCAGTACCCGACAGCACAAGACCAGCCTCAAAGGTGTCTTCGATGCTGTAGTCATGGCGCGCCTTACGGTTGCTGGCAACAACCTTCCGGTCACCTTCCTTGGGCATGATTCACTTCTCTCTCAGATACGTTGGGGTGCACAATGCTACGACGGATGCCGACAGTGCAGCAGACCAGTCTAGCGCGCGAGCTACCCGCAGCCTAGACCTTCAAATATCGACTGATCGCGACGCCAGCGGAAATCGCGGCAAGACCAGCCCCAGCCACAATCAGGATGGGCACGACCAGTAGTGCTTCATCCATTCCCAACAGGCTCGTATTCACCGGCAGCGTTGAGGCCAAGTAACCCCGCACGAAGAACTGAACGATCGCAACGATCGCTCCCCCGGCCAATACCGAACCGATGAGGGAGGCGAAGACTCCTTCGAGGATGAACGGAGTCTGGATGAAGCGGTTCGAAGCCCCAACGAGCCGCATGATGCCGAGCTCTCTTCGCCGCGAGAACGCACTAAGCCGAATGGTCGTGGCAATCAACAGGACCGCAGCGACAAGCATGAGCCCAGCCACTCCAATCGCCGTGAAACTGGCGGCGTTCAAGATGGAAAAAATTGGTTCAAGATAGGCGCGCTGATCTTGCACACTCTCGACGCCGGCCAGACCAGAAAGACTCTCGATCAACACATCAGCTTGCTCGGGATCAACAAGATTGACCCGGAAACTTTCGTTAAGCGTCTCGGGCGTGATGATCCCGGCGAACGTGGTGTCAGCAAACTGTTCCGTGAAGTTTTCGTAGGCCTGCTCATGAGTCTCGAATTGAACCTCATTGATATAAGGCGCCAACGTCGCGGAATCCAGCTGCTGCTGCACAGCATCAATTTGGTCTTCGGTTGCCTCAGCAAGCGTGCAATTGCCGGTCGTATCAATATCGGTACACATGTAGACCGCAACCTGGGCGCGGTCATACCAGTAGCCCTTCATCTGCCCGATCTGCATCTGCAGCAGAATCGACGCCCCCACGAAAGTGAGGGAGATGAACGTCACCAAAACAACAGAGACCACCATCGAAAGGTTACGACGGAGCCCACTACCAACCTCGCCAAGAATCAGACCGAGCCTCATGCGTCGAGCCCCCCACCGTGCGACCGCGGTGAAACCACAGTCTGGGCCGAACCCGTGGGATCGCTAGCAGCAGGATGCGGAATTCGCTCCTGAACAGGAACCGTCTGCGTTTGGTAGCCACCCTGGCGCTCATCGCGCACAATCTGACCACCAATTAGTTCGATTACGCGGCGCTTCATCTGATCAACAATGCCCGCATCGTGGGTTGCCATAAGAACAGTCGTGCCGCCCAAATTGATTCGCTCAAGCAGCGTCATGATGCCAGCCGCGGTAGCGGGGTCGAGGTTACCTGTTGGCTCATCCGCGAGCATGATGGCTGGCTTATTGACCACCGCGCGAGCGATAGCAACGCGCTGCTGCTCACCGCCAGAAAGTTCATGAGGAAACCGTCCTGACTTGCCGGCGAGACCGACCATCTTGAGAGCATCCGGAACTGCCTCTTGAATGAAGCCACGACTCTTGCCGATCACCTGCAACGTGAACGCCACATTGTCAAAGACAGTCTTGTTTGGCAGCAGCCGGAAGTCCTGAAAAACAACGCCGAGATTGCGGCGAAAATATGGGACCTTGCGGCTCGACAAAGTATTCAAGTGCTGACCCAGCACGTGAATAGACCCCTTAGTTGGGTTCTCCTCCTTGAGGATCAACCGCAAAAAACTTGACTTACCTGATCCAGAAGCGCCAACCAAGAAGACGAACTCGCCCTTGAGAATCTCAAGATCGACCGAGTTCAGCGCCGGCCTGGTGGTGCCCGGATAGGACTTCGAAACAGCATCAAAACGAATCATTTGAAGTCAGCCTAAAGACGTGCAGCACGGAACCGGTCAACGACGCACCGGGTGACGAGACTCACAGGTGGCCCAGTTCAGGTCACACCGTGGCTGAAATGAACTCGCGGGAAGCCACGGTTGGTGAGGTCACTGGTCTGGGGTTACTTGATGACGCGCTTGCGCCACTTGATGCCAGCAGAGATAAAGCCATCCAAATCACCATCGAACACATTCGAGGGATTGTTGACCTCGAACTCGGTGCGAAGATCCTTCACCATTTGATACGGGGCCAACACGTAGCTGCGCATCTGGTCACCCCAGCTCGCGGTGATTACGCCAGCGATTTCCTTCTTCGTTGCCGCCTCTTGCTCACGCTGCAATAAAAGCAACCGTGACTGCAGCACACGCATTGCCGCAGCACGGTTCTGAATCTGGCTCTTCTCATTCTGGCAGCTCACAACAATGCCGGTCGGCAAGTGAGTGATACGCACCGCAGAGTCCGTCGTGTTGACCGACTGACCACCAGGACCGGAAGAACGGAAGACATCAACACGGATGTCGTTCTCCGGAACTTCAACAACATCCGTCGTCTCAATAAGAGGAACAACCTCGACCGCAGCAAAACTCGTCTGGCGCTTGCCCGCAGAGTTGAACGGGCTCATGCGTACCAGACGGTGGGTACCAGCCTCGACACTGAGCGTTCCGAAAGCGAAGGGAGCGTCAACCTCGAACGTCGCCGACTTGATGCCGGCTTCTTCGGCGTAGCTCGTGTCAAGAACACGCGTCGGATACGAGTGCTGCTCGGCGTAGCGCAAGTACATGCGCAACAGCATTTCGGCGAAGTCAGCGGCGTCGACGCCTCCCGCTCCAGCGCGAATGGTGATGACGGCGGGGCGCTGATCGAACTCGCCATTGAGGAGAGTTTGGACCTCGAGGTCGCCGAGAGTCTTCTTGATTCCGGTGAGTTCAGTGCGGGCATCCGCTGCCGCCTGAGCATCACTTTCTTCATTGGCAAGTTGAACCATGATCTCAATGTCATCGAGTCGACTCGAAATGGAATTGATCTTGGCAAGTTCGGCCTGACGGTGGCTGAGGTCACTTGTGACCTTTTGCGCCTTGTCGGTGTCGTCCCAGAGATCGGGGGCACCCGCCAGTTCACTCAGTTCGGCAATTTCTGCCGCAAGTCGGTCGGTGTCGACTACCTGGCGAATGTCCGCAAAAGTGGAGCGTAGTGCCGCGATGTCGTCAGAAAAGTCCAGTTCATCCATGTCACCAACCAGACTACCCGCGATGCCCAAGGGACACCCGATCGGTCGTCCGATCTGGTTGCTGAGGCTGCCAGTGATGCGTGCCCTCACGACATACGATGGACGACGATGAGCACAACAGAACAATCCTTTAGCTGGCGCTCGATAGGGCTGCCCGTTCTTTTACCGACGCTGCTGTTTTCTATTGGTGAAGGCGCGATTATTCCGCTGATTCCGATCGCCGCTGACAGTCTGGGGGCGTCGCTGGCAATTGCGGGCCTCGTTGCGGCGGTTCTGACTCTCGGCGAGTTGTTCGGCAATATTCCGAGTGGATGGCTCATCTCTCGCATCGGCGAACGCCCGGCCATGATCGGCGCTAGTGCACTCTCGATCATCGGAGTTGTTGTCGCAATTCTCGCGCCCAACCCGGTAGCGCTCGGATTCGGGGTGCTTCTCATTGGCCTCGCGGCGGCCGTATTCGCGTTGGCCCGGCACGCTTTTCTTACCAGCTTTGTTCCCGTGTCCTATCGCGCTCGGGCGCTGTCGACTCTGGGCGGCACGTTCCGTCTTGGCGTCTTCATAGGACCGTTCATCTCTGCAGGAATTATCCACCTCACCGGAACGGTGATCGCCGCTTTCTGGATCCACGTCGTTGCTGCCATCGCAGCCGCACTTGTACTCATTCTCTTGCCAGACCCCGCGACCACGTTTGGTGCCGTGCATACCTCACGGGTTAATGATCGAACCCTCCGCGACGGAGAAGCTCTCGTGGAGCAAGAAGCCCACGGACTCTTCGCCACGATCCGACGCAACCGCGCTGTGCTTTCGCGCCTCGGTCTTGGTGCAGCGGTGATCGGTGCAATGCGCGCCAGTCGCCAGGTCATCCTCCCCTTGTGGGCCGTCAGCATAGGCATCGCCGACGCCAACACCGCCATCATTATCGGAATTGCCGGCGCCGTTGACTTCGCTCTCTTCTATACCGGCGGTCAGATCATGGATCGCTTCGGTCGCCTCTGGACAGCAGTGCCATCACTCATTGGCCTCGGAATCGGGCACCTCGTGCTCTCTGTCACTCACGACGTGAGCGCTAACACAGCGTGGTTCATCTTTGCCGCCATGTTCTTGTCTCTTGCCAACGGGCTCGGCAGTGGGATTCTCATGACGCTCGGGGCTGACCTCGCTCCCCCTAAGAACCCGGCACCCTTCCTTGGCGCATGGCGATTCACCGGCGGCGTGGGCCAAGCGGCCTCGCCGCTAATGATCGCGGGAATCACCGCCATCGCATCAATATCATTCGCCGCCGGCGCGGTAGGAATCTTGGGACTGATCGGGGCCGGAATAATGCTGCGCTACGTTCCGCGCTACATCCAGAAGCCGCAGAAGTGATCCCCACCGCAAACCTGATCGCATTCGTCCTGGTGGCCATGCCCATCATCCTGATTCCAGGCCCGAGCGTGCTTTTTCTGATCGGTCGATCTCTATCGTTGGGAAAACTCGGCGGCATCATCAGTTCGCTCGGAAACGCCACTGGCGGAGTTGTGCTTGTGATCGGTGTCGCCTTTGGCGTCGGCACGATCATCGCGCAATCAGTGATCGCCTTTACCGTGGTGAAATATTTGGGCGCTGCGTACCTGATCTACCTCGGAGTGCAGGCGATTCGCCACCGAAATGCTCATGCTGCGACGGATGCCGCTTCCCCGAAGAAGAGCTCGCAGTGGAAGGTTTTCAGCCAAGGTTTCGTTGTCGGAATCACGAATCCCAAAGCGACCGTGTTCTTTGTTGCCGTGCTCCCCCAATTTGTGAGCTTCAGCTCCGGGAGCGTGCAGCTTCAACTGCTCGTGCTCGGCATGCTCTTCATGGGAATCGCCGTGATTACTGACACGACGTGGGCGGTAGCGGCGGGGTTCGCGCGCGACTGGTTTGCGCGTTCACCCCACCGCATAACCACGCTGTCAGCAATCGGCGGTGTTGCTCTTATCGTGCTAGGCGTCGGTTCGTTGTTTATCCCGCACGCTAAGCAATAGCGGCAATAGCCTCGGAGATCGGAGTTGACCCATCCATGAACTCGATGGTCTGCCCGATGGTGTTGTCGCTGTCTATCACCGTGGCAATGACTCGAGCCACATTATCGCGCGCTGCATGCTCGGCCGTCGCGGCAGCGCCAACGTCGATTTTTCCTGATGCGGGTTCGCTGGAGAGCGATCCTGGACCAACAATTGTGTACTGCAGCGGTCCCTTGCGGAGGTGGTCGTCGGCAGCAGCCTTCGATTCGGCGTAGGCGAAGAAGTCATTATCTTCCGGCACACCATGATCGAGGCTCGCGCCCTTGTACGAGAGCATGACGTAGCGGTGAACGCCAGCGTGAGCCGCAGCATCCATCGTTCGAATAGCGGCGTCGCGGTCGACGGCGTAGGTGCGTTCGGGGCTTCCACCACCCGCACCGGCAGCGAAGACTACGGCGTCGTGTCCGGTGAAGATTTCAGATAGCTCTGCGGCACTGAGCGCCTCGATATCTGCGACAACGGGCATCGCACCGGTAGCGCTAATCTCCGCTTCTTGATCGGCGTTGCGAATCAGGGAGTGCACATGGTGACCTTCGCCACTAAGTATTTCTGCGAGGCTCATGGCAATCTTGCCGTGGCCGCCGACGATAACGATTCGTTTCATGGCTATCTCCTTCGTGGGGGTTGCACACTTTCGTCAAGTGCACCCTCTACGCTACGAAGCGAAGCTCCCTGTTTGCTGCACGAACGTTTGCTAAATACTGCTGGAGCGCTTGCTGGGCATGCCCCATTACTGGCTAGGAAAACACCGATCGCGCGGTTGCAGTGACGTCAATTCGGATGCCCTCCGGCACAAGTAGCGAGACGAACGGTGGCTTCCAGTATGCGGAAAGGGAAACTGTCGCACTCGCCGCGTCGTTCGTCGTCGCTTCTTCGATCCGAAGCTCAGAAAATCCGTCGCCGCGATTCGCCGTGACATAACTGGCAACCGCCGAGGCGACTTTCGCGTTGGTGAGTTGTGGCCGATAGCCCGTTGGGGTGAGTTCGACATCATCGAGGTCATAGGACTCGGCACCGACGAGCGCTGCTCCATCGGCGAGAGTAAAGAGTCGTTTTCGTTCGAGGTAGAGCGAAGTGGCGGCGACGACCATAAAGACGAGGACGAGCGAGAGGAAGGAGTAAAAGATCGTGAGGAGGAGCGCCGACCCTCGCTCACCGTCGAATCCCTCTTCTCTCGGTGTCATCGAGAACCTCTAAATTGTGAAACTTGTTGAGTAGCCGTGGCATCAAGGGGAATCTGCGCGGGAAAGTTTCCTGTGAGCACCGGCGGCGCGAGCGGCAAAGCTATGTCAACGGCAATGGTGACCGTGACGTAGCCACGACGAGTGAGACAGTTCGCCGGGTCGGGTGAGCAGACGATCTCTACGGAGGCATCCGAGGGATCGATCCCGTAATTGTCGAGAGCAAATTCGATAGCGCGCTCCGCAGAACTTTCGGCCTCAGCGAGAGTGTCTGCCTGAACGAACACACGCACTGCTTGGCGAGCAGCGCCCTCGGCGGCCAAAGCGCCACCTTGGATCGCAGACATCGTCAGGACCAAATAAACGAGAGGGATGAGCATGATCATTCCCACGGTGATGAACTCAAGGGTTGACGAACCTGCGTCGTCGCCCAGGCTCCCCCATTTGCGTTGAGCGAGCCGGATGACGCTAGCGAACCTGTTCGATGGGGGCAAAGCCAGACACCTCCAAACCGTCGTCAATGCCGATCAAACCGAATAGCGGCAGTGGTGTGCGCACGGTGACAATCACCGAGGGCTGGCCGAGGTGGTTGGTGGCGTTTGCTGTGACGTCGGCGGCATAGCCGGGCGAGAGCGCAGTCGAAATGAGGTCTTGAGAGCGTGCAACACCATCGGCGAGTGAAGTATCGGCGAGTGAAGCGAAGCGCGCACCCTCCGCCGCGGCATCCAACACCGTGTTTCGGATGTGCAGGGCAAGCCCCAACTGGATAACGCTCAGAGTGAGCACCGTCAACAATGCTGATACGAGAACAAACTCGACAATCGCCGAGCCAGTCTCGTCAGCTCGCAGCCGCGCAACGGCCGCGTGGCCCCAAGTGTTTGAGCGCGGTGCGGAGCAAGAGCCGCTAGCAGCGGGGCACACTAGAAGCCTGTTACGCGATCAATCGCCTGTTCGAACACCGAGCTGAGTGCTGGCCCCGCAAGACCCCAAATTATGATCACAAGACCTGCGGTCATCAACGTAATCAGCACCCAGCCCGGCACGTCGCCTCGCTCTGAGTTGAGCGTTCGGGTGCCTCGGGTAAGCCCGCTCGTCAGAATGATTTGAGATGATTTCACTCTGCCATCATTGAGGGAAACACAATTGCTTGCGCGATTTTTCCACAGCTAGTCAGAGCGGGGATCGACCTCGGGCCCGTCCTGTAGACGCTGCACTTCATCTTCAACGATTGCGTCGGCCTGAGCGATGTTGTCTGGCAGGATCAGCCCCTTGTCGGCAAGAATTGCATCCTCTGTTCCCTGCGAGATTCCTCCGCCTGTCTGAACAGCCTTCTTGCGAAGACGATCAAGAGCCGCGCGCAGCGGGTTAGAGGGCTCACGCAGAAGCGGCGCCTCAACTTCGAGGCCGTAGAAATCACCAATGTGGTCGACAAATTGTGCGCGCTGAGCTCGTTCATAGGCCCGTCGCTCCCGGCTAAAGGCGATTACTGTCGCCGCGCACATCATCAACATGACGATACTGAAGGGCAACGCGGAGAGAATTGCTGCGGTCTGCAGGGTTTGAAGGCCACCAGTGATCAGCAAAGCGATCGCCAAGAACGACGCAAGCAGTGCGAAGAAAATCCGTATGCGCTTCGGCGGTTCTGCCGAGCCACCAGTGGCGATCATCGACATCACAAGCGCGCCCGAATCAGCCGAGGTGATGAAGAAGATTCCGATCAGGAGAATCGCACCGAACGTGAGAGCGGTGCCCGCTGGCAATCCGGCGAGCAGGTCGAAGAGAGCCGAGTCGGCATCCACTGACCCGTCAGCGGCAATGAGTCCGCCCTGACCGTAGAGCTCGCGATAGATCGCGTTGCCGCCGAGCACACTGAACCAGAGGAATGTGAGCACGGTGGGAACCAGCATCACACCGCCAACAAATTCGCGCACAGTGCGGCCCTTGGAAACACGGGCGATGAAGACACCAACGAACGGGGCCCACGACATCCACCAACCCCAGTAGAACGTTGTCCAGCCCGCTTGCCACTGTTCGCCAGCATCGCCGGCGTAGGCGCTGACGTTGAAAGCGAGGCCGATGAAGCCTTGGAGGTAGTTACCCATGGACTGCACAAATTCACGGAAAAGGAACGCGGTCGGGCCGACGATCAACAGGAACACAAGCAGCACGGCCGCCAGAAGCAGGTTGGTGGTCGATAACCACTTCATGCCCTTTCCGATACCGGAGACCAGGGAGAGGATCGTGAACGCGACGATAACGATGATGACCATGATCTGGGTGGTCAGGTTCGACTCGGCTACGCCGGTCTTTTCAAGACCTGCCGAGATCTGGAGCACACCTAAGCCGAGCGAGGTAGCAACACCAAAGACTGTTCCGACCAATGCAATGACATCGATGAGGTTGCCCCAACCGCCGCGAACTCGCTTGCCGAGCAGTGGCTCCAGTGTCCAGCGGATCGAGATCGGGCGGCCACGACGGTGAATCGCGTAGGCGAGTGCCAGCCCGACAACCACGTAAATCGCCCACGCGTGCACACCCCAGTGCAGGAAGGTTTGGCTCATCGCTTTTTGCGCGAGCTCAATCTCTGTTCCGGTGACGCCGGGTCGCGGGTTCGCGAAATGACTGAGCGGTTCGGCAACACCGTAGAAGACGAGACCGATGCCCATACCGGCAGCGAAGAGGAAGGAGATCCAGGAGATCATCGAGAACTCAGGCTCGTCGTCATCCTTACCCAGCTTGATGTCGCCAAATCGGCTGAAGCCGAGCCATAGCGCGAAGGCTACAAAGAATGCCGCGATAAGTACGTAGTACCAGCTGAACGAATTGATGACGCTCGACTGTAAAGTGTCGAACACTGTCTTAGAGATCTTGGGCGCGAGCATCGAGAACGCCGTGATGACGATGATGATGCCTGCGGCCGGCCAGAAGACCCACGGTGCAAGAAACTTCGTTGCTTTAGGCCTCTCCGGTGCACCTGGTTCGGTGGGGAGGGTCGATTCTGCGGTCATGGCAACTCCGATCGCGTGGTTTTGACGCTAATCAGCGTACAGACTCATTCCGCTGCACACTCACCATTTCCCCGTATTGGCTGTGCTCGCAACGCGACTTCCTCGTGGTTGATCCGGTGGCGCTACTGCTCCGAATCGAAGCGATATCCCAATTGCCAGCGAGCGCTGTCGATGGTGTCGAGGATGGCGACCGTCTCGTCGAGTGAATGCACGGGTGATTCGGTGAGCCCCTGCGCTACATAACCGGCGAGTGCTGTTGCTTGATAGCTGAGTCCGCGGTGGCCGACAACGCCTGTCTCGTCGTTCCAGTGAATTGATTCCCCACTGAAGCCGGGCTGAGAAAGAGTGAGGCTACTCGGGGTGAAGAAGGCTCCGCCGACCTGAAGTAGTGCAGCGGTGCCCGCAACAAATGCCGTGATGGGAGTGCGTGCGAGCAACGTTGTGCTGAGTTGGGCTTGAGCCGCGCCCTCGTAGCTGAGAGTAAGGAGGGATTGGGCATCCACCCCGGTCTCAATGAGCGAGCCGACGTTGTGGATGGCGGTTGGGGTACCCAGAATTTGCGAAGCGAAGGCGATCGGGTAGATGCCGAGGTCGAGCAGGGCTCCTCCCCCACTCTCGAGCGAGCGAACCCGATGCCCCTCCGGGATGAACTGGCCGTGATCGGCAGTGACGAGGTGGATTTCGCCGAAGGTGCCGTCGGCCATGAGCTGGGTGATGATCGAGGTTTGGGGAAGGTAGCGAGTCCACATCGCTTCCATCGCGAAAACTCCGGCGGCGCGGGCGGCGGCAACAATCTCGCGGGCTTCGGCCCCGGTCATTGCGAAGGGTTTCTCGACCAGAATGTGTTTGCCCGCGGCGATGGACTGAAGCGCGAGATCGCGGTGCACGTGCTGCTGGGCGGCAATGTAAACAACGTCAACGTCGGGATTGGCGAGAAGTTCGGCGTAGTCGCCGTAGGCGTTCGCGATGCCCCAGGTGTTGGCAAAGTCTTGGGCACGGTCGAGGCTGCGGGATGCCACGGCGACAAGTTTTTGCTCGGTGTGGGCTTGCACGGCGGCGGCGAACGTCGCGGCGATTCCACCGGGCGCCAGGATGCCCCAGCGCAGTGCTGGCACGGAGTCTGCAGGAGGAATGATTGGGGCTGGGAACGTGGTGGGGAACAATTTCATCCTTGTCGTTGTCGCGCCACCTGCTTACCGCAGGCCTCGACCAGTCTAGAACCCGAGCGTCACTCCAGAACATGGTGCGGTTGCTGTCAAAAAAGTTAGCGAACTGGCCCCGCACCCGGCATGCTTAAGCGGTGACCGACAATAGTGTGCCCGCGATCGTGTCACTCGAGCGCCTGCGAGCCTCGCTCGCTGATGCTGGCTTGACGGTGACTCTTGACGATGTTGCGGTGCAACGAGAAGCTGCGGCGGCGGCTGTACGACAAATCGATGATTACATTCGCCCACGGCTTGCCGATCTTGATGCTCCTCTCCTTGCGGTGGTCGGTGGGTCGACGGGCGCGGGTAAGTCAACGATCGTGAACGCTCTGCTCGGTGTCGCGACGACGCGTGCCGACGTAATCCGTCCCACCACTCGTCAACCCATTCTTGTTCATGCTCCCGTTGATGCCGGGTGGTTTGCGAGCGACCGAATTTTGCCGGGGCTCGCGCGCGTGCGCGGGCGAATTAGTGCCCCAGGCACGCCAGCGTCGAGTGCGGGAGATGCGCCCGAAAAGTCGCGCATCGGCGAGCTCATGCTGCTTGAGCATGAAAGTGTTCCCCGTTCACTCGCGATTATTGATGCGCCGGACATCGACTCGGTCGCAGACGAAAATCGCGCCCTCGCCTCGCAATTGTTGGCTGCTGCGGATTTGTGGCTGTTTGTCACGACCGCCAATCGCTACGCCGATGCGGTGCCGTGGCGACTACTCGAAAGCGCCGCAGCACGATCGATCACCGTGGGCATCGTTCTCAACCGCGTGCCGCCGGGAGCTGTTGCTGAGGTGTTGCCCGATCTGCGCGAAATGCTCGCTGAGCGTGGTCTTTCCGATGCTCCTGTGTTCTCTATTGACGAGCAGCCGCTCGACGAACTCGGAATGCTTCCCGCTGGTGCCGTCGCCGGTGCGCGCGCTTGGCTCGAGGGAATCGCCAGCGACCGCGAAGCCCGCACGCGCATCGCTGCCCGCACCCTGAGCGGCGCGATCTGTGACCTCGACCGTCACGTGAGGCTCATTGCGGATGCCCGGCAGCAGCAACTCGACTGGCTCGACTCCGTGCATGCTGCCGCCGCTGCGCACTATGAGACCGCAATCAAGGCCGTGGACGAAGCTACTCAGAACGGCGCACTGATGCGCGGTGAGGTGCTGGCACGCTGGCAAGACTTCGTGGGAACCTCCGACTTCTTTCGCAAAGTTGATTCGTGGTTCTCGCGCACCCGCGACAAAGCGACCGCGTGGATTACGGGCAAGCCGAGCCCTGTTGTCGAGGTCGAGACCCAGATCGAGACGGGATTGCAGGCTGTCATCGTTGACCAGGCCGGGCGGGCGGCTGCGGCTGTGTGGGCCGATCTTGAGCGCAGCGCTCCTGGTCGCTCGATCGCGGAGCAGCATCCGACGCTGTCAGCTGAGAGCCCGGAACTGCGTCAGGCCACGACGTCGATGATTCGGGAGTGGCAGGGCGCGCTGATGCAGCTCATTCATGACAATGCGGGCAACAAGCGCATCCGGGCACGCGTGCTTTCGCTCGGCCTGAATGTCGTAACGGTTGCGCTCATGATTGTCGTGTTTGCGTCAACCGGTGGCCTGACGGGTGGCGAGATTGCGATCGCCGGCGGTTCTGCTGTGCTCGGTCAAAAACTGTTGGAGACCGTCTTCGGCGAGGATGCCGTGCGTCACCTTGCGAGCCAGGCCCGCCTCGATCTGCAGGAGCGTGTGCGCGCCCTCTTCGATACCGAGATCGCGCGAGTGGATGCGGCGATGGAACCTCTCCGTTTCGGTGCGGACCCCGCAACCTTGCGACGCGAATCGCAGGTGCTCATCGACGACGTGGCGCGCGCGGCGAGGAACGACTCGTGAGCGCGGCCAAGCCGAGCCTCGATGAGCGCATTGTGGCTCTGCGCACGGTGACCGAGGCGGGGGTTGGGCGCATCCCCTCCGAGCTTATGGATGACGCTCGCGCGCTGTTGCAGCAAGCGGAGGCACGTCGCTCACGCTCATCCGAACACACGGTGGTTGGCGTCTTTGGTGCGACCGGTTCAGGCAAATCGAGTCTCGTGAACGCGCTCGTGGGCGCTGAGGTGGCGGTCGCTCATGTGCGCCGCCCGACCACATCGCAACCCCTTGCCGTGCTCTGGGATGCCGCGGGTTCCGCCGACCTGCTCGACTGGCTAGAGATTCGTGGGCGTGTCGAACGCCCGATGCCGATTGACCCGCGCGCCAGCAAGCTCGTGCTCGTTGACCTGCCAGACGTGGACTCGGTTGAGGCCAGCAATCGCGCGGTCGCCGAACGACTTGCTGGTCAAGTGGATGCTCTGATCTGGGTTGTTGACCCACAAAAGTATGCCGACGACGTGTTGCACGCTCAGTTCATTGCGCCTCATGCCCGTCATGCTGCGGTCACTCTGGTCGTGCTCAATCAGGTGGATCTGTTGAGCGCGGATGATCGTGTCGCTGTCGTAAAGTCGCTGCAAGCGATTGTCGAACGGGATGGCCTCCCCCGTGCCCGGGTGTTGCCGGTGAGCGCCCGCACGGGTGAAGGTATTGATGCTTTGCGCGCCGCGATCGGTGACCTTGCCGCGTCGAAGGCGGTGCGGGATGCGCGGCTGAGCGCTGACGTGCAAACTCTTGCCGCCCGCATTGACGACCCCGGCACCCCGCAGAAGGTGAGCGCGAAGAGCACGGCCCGCCTGCGCGACGAGGTCGGCACCGCTGCCGGTGTCGATCTCGTGGCATCCGCTGTTGCACGCTCGTACCGCAAACGTTCCGGGCAGGCGACGGGCTGGCCGCTCGTGTCATGGATTGGTCGCTTGCGCGCTGACCCCCTCACCCTGCTGGGTCTTGGCCCGAAGCGTCGCGGCGATGACCCCGATGTCCACCGGACGAGTATGCCGCTGTTGAGTGCCGGTGCCCAAGCTCGGATGTCGATGGCGGTGCGCACGTTCACTGACGAAACCGTGGCGAGCGTTTCGCCCCCGTGGCGGGCTGCCGCCCGCACCACTGCGGAGCAGGCTCTCGACGCTCTGCCCTCCACTCTCGATCTTGCGATCGCTCGCACACCTTTGCCCGCGAAGGGTTCCTGGTGGTGGGTGCTGGTCGGCATCGTGCAGTGGATCGCCGTTGTTGTCGGATTGGGCGGAGCCCTGTGGTTGGTCGGTGCGGCGTTGTTGCCCACCTTCGGCTTGCCGACGTTCCCGCTCCCTGCCGTTGAGGAAGGTCCGTTGGCAGGTTGGGCGATACCGACGTTATTGCTAATTGCGGCGGTACTGATCGGCATCGTGCTTGGCTTGCTTTCGGCGGCGCTCAGCGCCCTGACTGCCGGTGGCCGCCGCCGCCGTGCCCGCCGTCGCCTTCTCGCTTCTGTTGACGAGGTTGTGCAGCGGGATGTTGTGGCTCCCGTGGTCGCGGCTCTTGAGCAGGCGCGTGCGGTGTCGGCCGCGCTGCAGATCGCGCGGCGCTAGAACCCGACCTGCAACACGAAGATGCCGGGGAAAATCGCGAACGCGATCGTGATAGGCAAGATAAGGAACACGAGCGGGAAGGTACCGGGACTAAAACACGAATTGCGCTGCTAAGGGTTGCTGAGTGAGCTGAGCGGCGTGCGTGAGTGCGGACCTCGAATCATTGAAAATGATCTTCGGAGTGACGTAGCAAGATTTCAGCACTCTCAACCTCAAACGTCTGAGTCTCGTTTGGCGTTGAACACCCGCGCGGTGGTTAGCTTACTTTTCCCCAACCGCCGCTCTAGGGCGAACAGCCGTGACCGTCGGAGAAGCCTGTGCACATCCTAAAGTCTCACCAAACCGCATTTTGGACATTCCCCGACGACCTGATTGTCCCGCGCGACAGGCTCAACGCGGATCAGGCACCGCTCTCAGTTCGGAGCACCAAAGTGATCGCTCACCTCATTCGTCTGTTTCCGTATCAGTATTGTTAGCTAGCCCAGTCGGAGTAGGGATGACTACGGACGCGTGCGGGCACGAGCGATAACGTTCTGGTTACGCGGGGCGTGCTTTTCAGCAATCTCACAGATATGAGACATATTTATCTCATGACTACCCTACCGACAGACCAAGAATCCCAACCAAGTGTTCCCCCACAGGAAACGAGCCCTGCGAAAGAGAAGAACACCCTTGGCCTTATCGCCTTCATAGTAGCGATCGTCGGGTTCATTTTCGCCTGCATCCCGGGCGCGCTCATTGTTGGCTGGATTCTTTTGCCAATCGCATTTATCCTCGCGATCGTCGCTCTCTTCCTCAAAGGCAGCAGCAAGAAGTTCGCCCTCATAGGACTCATCATCTCTGTTGTCGGAACCATCGTTGCTGCGGTCGTATTCACGGCCGTAGTAGCGAGCGCATTCGACGACGCCTTCTCCGGCGGAGACACTTCAGTGACAGCCCCCGAGGGTCAAACTGAGGAAACTGAAAAAACTGACGACGAGCCGGGGACACGAGCAAATCCGTACCCGATCGGCAGCGCGATCACGCAGGGAGACTGGACAGTCACCATTAACAGCGTGAATCTTGATGCAACCGACGAACTTCTTGCAGACAACATGTTCAACGACTCGCCTGACGCTGGCAGCGTCTACATCCTCGTGAACATGACAGCCACCTACAACGGCACCAACCCAGACGGTGAATCGGTCTGGGCCACTGTGAACTACATCACCGCGGATGGGAACACCATCGACGGCACTTCGAAGTTCCTTTCGGCACCAGAGCAATTCGAAAGCCTCTCTACTCTTTATGAAGGCGCATCAATCACCGGCAACCAAGCGCTTCAGGTACCCGCCGACACCGCAGCCGACGGAGTCCTCGCAGTCAATCCGACGTTGCTGGGCGACAAGGTGTTCGTCGCCGTCAAATAACCTCGCCTCATCAACTGGACCCCCTCGCTGGATCTTCAGCAGGGGGTCCCTCTGGTTTCCTGAAGGACGATCGAGGGCAAAACCTTCATGGCGACCAAACGCAAGGACCACAGTGAAATGCATGTTGCTACAAGGTGAAGTTCATGCCAGGTTCTTTCGACGACGTGCGTGTGAACAGGTCGCTGTGGGCGCCCTAGAGGCGAAGGCATCCCGTAGTGCGATGATTGTGTGATGCGCCTCCCTGCTGGCCCTGAACGTCGCCTTCGGATCGCCGAGGAGGCGTACGATCTCATCGCAAGTGAAGTTCGTCCTTTCCTCTCCGTCGTATTCGCGACGGGCGATGCGATGCAGCTCGACCGTGGTCTGCGAATCGTGGAGCACGTCATCCCAATGAAACGGATCGTGATCGAGATTGTTGACCCACGTGAGGCCGGCCCCCGCTCCAACTCCGTCTCCGACCCGATTGCCGGCGGACCAGCAATATCACCGGACCACCTGATCTCGATCTTCGACCGTCTCCTCGTAAAATGCTGGGTTACCGCTGACGAGCACGACCGACTGAATCGCACAGGCCGAAGCTTCCAATGGGACGCCCCTGATGGCGATGGATGGTCCCGATACAGGCAGGCAGGCGTCACTGCGTACCAGCTCACTGCCGACGGCGACTTGCTGCACGATTAGACACCCGCTCCGCGAATCTAAAAAATCAGAATTCATCAGCGAATGGCTTGGTGAGCTGGCGACTCCACGCCTGCATCGACCACGCGACCCGTGAAAAACCATTTGTGACCTGGAGACTTCTGGAAAGGGCTGGAGCCAAATTCTAGAACCCCACCTGCAACACGAAGATGCCGGGGAAAATCGCGAACGCGATCGTGATAGGCAAGATAAGGAACACGAGCGGGAAGAGCATCGCGACCTCCTTCTTGCCGGCAAGCTCGAGCAGTTCGCGCTTGGACTCTTCGCGAGCATCCTGCGCCTGAGCTTGCAGCACTTCTGATAGAGGGGAGCCACGATCGAGCGCGCCCAGAACCTGGTCGACACAGCGCGCAAACGGTGGGAGTTCGAGCTCGCGCGAAAGCGCACCCAACGTTTCGCCGAACGGGAGTCCCGTGTTCACGGACGCCACAACGCGGGCGAGTTCGCGCGAAAGCTCGCCGCCACTGACCTGCGAAACGCGGCGCACGGCATCCAGAATTCCCTCACCAGCAGAGAGGCTCAATGCGAGGAACTCAAGCACTACTGGCAACTCGGAGGTGAGACGACGGATGCGGTTCTTCGCAGATCGCTGAAGAAGATAATCGCGCACCGTGATTCCGACAACGCCACCAACCACCACCAGCACCGCCTGCGCGACAAGGGGAACCTGCTGCGCGTTCGCGACTGTCACGTCGAAGACGACCCCCAACAGTGCACCGCCGAGCACCGCAAGTAGTTGCTGTGAGCGATAAGTTTCGACGCTCATCTCAGAACCGGCCTGACGCAGACGTCGCGCAATAAGATCGCCACCGCCAGCGACTGACGCCAAACTGCTGCGCAACCAGCGAACCGCAGGGACGAACAGCACCCCCAAGACAGGAAGTGGACCGATCGAGCGCGGGGCGACATGCTCGCGGGCGCCCGCCGAAACGTCGATCACATACGGGGCAACACGGTTTGCGAGTGTCGGCCGACTGAGACGCGGGATGAGACTGAGAATCGACCACAGGCCAAGCCCGCCGGCGATGCCAACAACGATGGCCCAGGCGAGAGAGTCGCTCATGCGAACCACCTCGGCTGCTCGGGAAGTCGGCCGATGCCCGCCATGATTCGGTAGGCAAGAACGGACAGCGCAAGCCCAGCGACTATGAGCGCGATTCCTCCCGTTGAGTTGTAGGCGAGAGCAGCCTCAGGACGGGTGGTGAGCAGAAACAGAACGACCCACGGCGCCGCCAGCCCAAGGCGGGCCGCGTTCATTACCCACGACTGGCGCGCCTCGATCTCGGATCGGATCGCCGCCTCCTGGCGCAAATACACGCTCAAGCTTCGCAAGACGTTGGTGAGTTCACTTCCTCCGACCTCGCGTGACATCCGCAAGGTTTCGAGGATGCGGTCGGCAACGGGATCGGCGAGCGCCACCTTCAATTCGTCGACAGCGATGGAGAAATTGCCGGTCGTTCGATAGCGCTGAGAGAAGGACACGAATGCGCTGCGCGTCACCGCTGGGCCGGTCTGCGCCAGTGTCATGAGGCTGTCGGGGAGGGCAAGCCCCGATCGCACAGCCGAAACCAGCTGATCAACTACGTCTGGCCATACAACCCGGGTTGCTCGACGTCGAACCCGCGCACGCCAACTGATTGCGAGCGTTGGCGCTACGAGCGCGGTTGCCGCGGCACAGACCACGACAGCAAGAACTGTAGTGAGCACAAGCGTGAGCGCGCCAACCGCCAGCGCGAGCACAAGAGAAACGATCACGACCACGGCGGGGCTTGTTGTGGGGAGCCCCGCCTGTACGAGTCGTTCTCGCATCCGGCGAGACCACGCTGAACGTTCACGCGCTTGGCGTTCGCGGCGTGCCGGCCACATAAAGGTCGCAGCGATCAGCACTGTGCCCACCGAGAGTGTGATGCCAAGCAGGAGACTCACGCGACTGCCGTCAACAACAGCGAAACGGGGTCGGTTCCGGCAGCATGGAATTTGGCTAACCGCGCCGGAATTGCACCGGTGTGGACGAGCGTGCCCTGTACCGTGCGAAAGAGAGCCATGCTTTCGACCGCCCCTTCGCTAACTTCACCACTGAGCGACGCGATCTCAACAACCCGCCTAGTGCCCTGTGATGTCAGCTCGCAGTGCACGACGACATCCACTGAGCTGGCAACGGTGGGTACGACAAAGCTGGAGTCGATGTTGCGGCCGGCGAGCAGGGGCAGGGTGCACAGCTTGACGAGCGCTTCGCGAGCACTGTTGGCGTGGATGCTCGACATCCCCGGCAGCCCACTATTGAGAGCGATGAGGAGGTCGAGAGACTCGGCATCGCGCACTTCGCCGACGACGATCCGGTCGGGGCGCATCCGCAACGCTTCTTTGATGAGGCGCCGCAGACTGATCTCACCGGTTCCTTCGAGGCTGGGCTGACGGCACTGCATACCGACGCTGTCGCGACTAGGAACGCTCAGCTCGAACGTCTCCTCAACCGTCACGACTCGTTCGTTGGGCCGCCCGGCAGCAAGCAGCGCATTGAGCATTGTGGTCTTACCGCTCTGCGTAGCACCAGACACCACAATGTTTTGGCCAGACAACACGCACAGTCGCAAATAGTCGGCGGCATGCTGGGTGAGGCTGCCGAGTTCGACCAAACGATCAAGGTCGCGGATGTGTTTGCTGAACTTGCGTACGTTCACCGCCCAGTGTTTGCGAGTGACATCGGGAATGACCACGTGCAGTCGCGAACCATCAGGCAGCGAGGCATCAACAAACGGAGAACTAAGGTCAACACGGCGACCGGAGGTTTGCAGCATCCGCTCGACGAGGTCTCGAACTTGAGAGTCAGTGAGGCGGATGCCCGTGAACTCGGGAACCCCGTTGCGGGCAACAAAGATCTGCTCGGGTCCGTTAATCCAGAGCTCCTCAACGGTGTCATCGTCAAAGAACGGCTGGAGCGGACCGTACCCGGTCAGCGCAGCTACCACCTCGCGGGCAGCCTGCGCCTCGTCCCCGAGCAACGGCACTGAACCACCAAGAGCACGCTCGCTGTAACGCCGCACCTCATCGCGAACGTAACGCGAGGCAAGTTCGCTGTCGCGCGAGAGGTCAACCCCGTCACGACGTACACGTTGGCGAACCTGATCGGCGATGGTCGCCAGAGCGTTAGACATGCTCATATTGTGTCGAGCGGGCGCGAGAACGCCTTCCCGTTGTCCACAGGAACCATTGCGGGGAGGCAGATCGGCAGCGCTCCTATTGTTGATATGATGATTCCATCAAGTCATCAAGCAAAGACGAGGAACGCAGCATGGATCTTCTCGATGAGCGCAGGCCGCTCTACGAAATCAAAGCGAATCTCTTCAAGGGGCTCGCGCATCCGTACCGTATTCGTGTGCTCGAAATCTTGTCGAGCACCGACGAAGCGTCGGTCACCATGATGCTCGTCGATACGGGGCTCGAAGCATCCCACCTCTCCCAACATCTTTCGGTGCTGCGCCGCTACGGCCTCGTCGTCTCCGAACGCCGCGCCAGCGTCGTTTACTACCGTCTCGCGCTCCCCCAGATCGCCGAACTACTGCGCGTAGCCCGCGTGCTCCTCAGCGAGATCCTCACCGATGCCGGCAGCCAACGCGGGCTCGTCGAAAGCCTTCCCGCGATTCCGGATGCCCGATGAAGCGCTCGTGGCGCACACTGCTCCCCAGCCTGAGCGACTACCGCGAACTGCGCACGAGCTGGCGCGGCGACCTGCTCGCCGGAGTCACCGTCGGCATCGTCGCGCTCCCCCTCGCGCTTGCCTTCGGGGTGAGCTCCGGAGTCGGCGCCGAAGCCGGACTCATCACGGCCATCGTCGCCGGCCTCGTCGCTGCCGTCTTCGGCGGCTCCAACATCCAAGTTTCCGGCCCCACCGGCGCAATGGTCGTCGTGCTCGCGCCGATCGTCGTCAGCCAAGGCGTGGAAGCGGTCGCGATCGTCACCCTGCTCGCGGGCATCATCGTCGCGATCGCCGGCGTGCTGCGGCTTGGACGCACCGTCAGCTACATCCCCTGGCCCGTCATCGAAGGCTTCACCGTTGGCATCGGCATCATCATCTTTCTGCAACAACTACCATCCGCGCTCGGCACCGAAGGCACAGACCACCCCACCAACGTCATCCTCGCCGCTGGGGCCTTCATCGCCGCCGCCGAATGGCCCGCCGCCCTCATACCCCTCGCCGTCGTCGCCACCGTGATCGCGATCATGCTGCTGCTCTCACGAATCAGCGGACGCCTGCCCGCATCATTCATCGCCATCGCGGTCGTCACGATCGCCGCTCAAGCCCTCAACCTTCCGCTGGCGACCATCGGCGAACTTCCCGCCTCGCTGCCCGCACCCTCCGTGCCCTCGTTCAACTTCGACCTCACCACCCTCATCGGGCCCGCGTTTGCCGTCGCCGCCCTCGCCGCCATCGAATCGCTACTCTCCGCCCGCGTCGCCTCGAGCATGTCCGACACTGGGCCATACAACGCCGACCGCGAACTCGTTGGCCAAGGTCTGGCATCCGTTGCCTCCAGCTTCTTTGGTGGGATGCCGGCCACCGGCGCCATTGCCCGCACCGCCGTGAACGTGCGGTCTGGCGGTCGCACTCGCCTTTCTGCTGTCGTGCATGCTCTCGCGCTGCTCGTGGTCGTGTACCTCGCCGCTCAGGTCGTCGCGGTCATCCCTCTAGCCGCGCTCTCGGGTGTCCTCATGGCCACCGCCGCCCGCATGGTCTCGCCCACCCTCATAAAAACGATGCTGCGAACCGGCAAATCTGAAGCCGCCGTCTTCGTTATCACCGGTGTGATCACCGTGAGCTTCGACCTCATCATTGCCGTCGGAATCGGCATTGCCGCCGCTGCCTTCTTCGCCCTCCGAGCGATGAGCAAAGCCAGTGGCGTTCACCGCGAAGAACTGCCCGGCTCCCCGGAACCCGGCGACGAACGCATCGCCCTCTTCCGCATCGACGGCTCGCTCTTCTTCGGAGCAGCAGAACGCCTCATCGATCGCATCAACGAACACGAAGGACTCGAAGTCGTCATCGTGCGCCTCTCACAACTGCACCTCATCGATGCCACCGGAGCGCACACCCTCACGGAGCTCATCACCGCCCTCGAAAAGCGCGGCGTGACCGTGATCATCAAAGGCATCCGCCCCGAACATCTCGATGTGCTCAGGCGGCTCGGCGTCATCCGCTCCCTACGCCACCCGAATCACCTGTTCGAAGAGCTCACGCCCGCGATCGAACACGGCCGCTCACACATTCGGCGCGCCATGCTCTCCCCGTAGGCTCGCGCCCTACTTCAGCGCCGGGGTCACCTTGGTCTTAGCCACGTCAGACACCCACAACCCACTGTCTTTCACGATGCGTTCTTGAGTGTCATAGTCGACGCGAACAATGCCGAACCGTTTTGAGTAGCCGTAGCCCCACTCGAAGTTGTCGAGCAGCGACCACACAAGGTAGCCCTGCAGATTCACCCCACGCTCGATAGCGCGATGGGCTGCAGTGAAGTGCCGGTTGAGATAGTCGACCCGCTCGGGATCATGCACCCGACCATCCGTCACCTCATCATCGAACGCGGCACCATTCTCGGTGATCATGAGGGGAAGATCAGGGAAGCGTTCGCCGAGATCGACCAACAACTCTTCGAGACCATCGGGCGCAATATTCCACCCCATCGCGGTATACGGGCCCGGCTGCTCAAGGAACTCGACATCTCTGCTGCCAGGCCACGGTGATCCGCCCATATCTTTGTGACCGTCATTGTTGCTACGCACCGTCAAGCCGTCCCACATCTTCACCGTAACGGTGGAGTAATAGTTGACGCCCAAGAAGTCGAGAGGCTGGTGGATGCTCTCCACATCGCCCGCGTGAACGAACGACCAATCGGTTACCTCACTCGTGTCAGCAATGAGGTCATCGTCGTACCGGCCAAGCAACATGGGGCTCGTGAACGCACGATTGGCGAGAGCATCGATGCGACGGGTCGCTTCGGCATCCCCGCCCCGAATCACATGGAAGTTCAGAGTCGCCGACACCTCGGGCGAACTAGTAGCGGCAGCACGGATGCGCGGAACCGCTAAACCGTGCGCCAAGTTGAGGTGGTGAACCGCGGCGAGCGCATCGGCGCCATCCATGCGGCCAGGAGCATGCGCACCCGAACCGTAGCCGAGATACGCCGAGCACCACGGCTCGTTCAGAGTTGTCCAGGTGTGTACGCGATCGCCAAGCGCTGTCGCCGCGAGTTCTGCGTAGTCCGCAAACCGCAGCGCCGTGTCACGCTCGGGCCAGCCACCCTCATCTTCAAGCTCTTGGGGAAGATCCCAATGATACAGGGTGGCAATGGGGCGGATGCCGCGGCTCAACAATCCATCGACAAGTCTCGAGTAGAACGACACTCCCTCAGGGTTTATCGCACCGGAGCCTCCGGGCTGAAGGCGCGGCCAGGAGATCGAGAAACGGTAGGCGTCGAGTCCCATCTCCGCCATGAGATCGAGGTCAGTCTCGAAACGGTAGTAGTGATCGTCGGCGACATCGCCGGTGTCACCGTTCCACGTCTTGTCCGGTGTGTGACTAAAGGTGTCCCAAATTGATTCAGTGCGACCGCCATCACGAGCGGCACCCTCCACTTGGTAGGCCGCCGTTGCTGATCCGACAATGAAGTTCGGCGGAAAAACGAGGCCACTATCGCGGTAATCAGGATTCATGGAACAACCCTAAGCCTCAGGCCCGCCAAAAAGGCAAACGTTTACACCGCAGAAGGATCGTCCAGGAGGGGCGCAAAGGCGAGTTCGGCGGCACCGATCATCAGTAGGTCTGCTCCGAGCTGCGCTGGAACGATTTTTACTCCCTCGAATGATGCCTCAAGCGCTTGCGAACCTACACGTTCAATGAGGAACTCGGGATCGGCCGAGAAAATGGATGCCAAGAAACCACCAAGCACGATGACTTCGGGATTGAGAACGTTGACAGCGTTTCGCAGCGAGGTGCCGAGCGAAAGCAATTGGCGACGCACAAGCGCACTGACTACAGGGTCGGTGGATTTGCGCAGAGCCGCATCGAAGGTTTCGGAGTCAACATTGGTCAGGCCGAGAGCGTGCAAGAGATCCGCCCGGTTCACCTCCGTCTCAAGGGTCCCCTCTTCACGCGTTCCCGTCTCGGTGGCACTGTTCACCACACGCACGTGACCGAACTCTCCCGCATAGCCGGCACGGCCTGTCAGCGGGAGTCCGCCGCTGATAATGCCGCCACCAATACCGCTGGCACCGCCGTTGAGGTAGATCAGATCAGAAATTCCGCGACCCGCACCATAAATGTGTTCCGCGAGCGCACCAACGCTGGCATCGTTCGCGGTCCAGACGGGGTAGCCGGTTGCTGCAGCCAGAAGCTGGCTTACTGGCTCATCCCGCCATTCCAGGTGAGGTGCCCACCGCACCAAACCGTCTTCGACGCGAACCAAACCGGGAGCAGCAACACCAATGCCGACCACCCGACCGGCAGTCTCGTATTCACCTTTGAGGCTCTCGATGATGACACTTGAGATCTTCACGAACTCAGTCACCGTTGATGGCGTGTCTGTTTCATAGCGGATGCGCTTGAGTAGTGTGCCGTCGAGGCCAACTACTCCAACGGTGATGGCATCGACCTCGGGGTTGATCGCAATCGCGACGGTGCGAGCATCCGCGTTCACCATCGGCGATGGACGACCAACCTGACGCGTGGGATCAGGTTCGCTTTCGTAGGCAAGCCCCAGTTCGCTCAATTCGGCTACAAGAGCCGCGATTGTTGAGCGGTTCAGCCCGGTTTGCGATGTCAGCTGCGACCGCAATTGCGCCCCGCGATGGAGGAGGGTGAGCACGCGTGACAGATTGTGGCGCCGAGTGCGATCGCCCTTGCCACCGGTGCCGCCTGACGGCGGCAGAGAGTTACTGTTCACGGGCTGATCCACTCGGTTAGCAACGAATACGTGCGACTAAGCCTAGCGACGTCCCGCGCGACGCTTGCTCATGACATCGAAAGCGACGGCGAGCAACAGCACGAGTCCCTTGATGGCCTGCTGCCACGCGGCATCCACGGAAAGAATTGACAAGCCCATATTGAGCACGCCCATGATGAGCGCCCCAATGACAGCACCGATGACTGTTCCGACACCACCGGTCACGGCAGCACCACCGATGAAGACTGCAGCAATTGCATCGAGTTCGAAGTTTTGCCCGGCAGACGCAACTGCGCCACCGGCCCGGGCTGTTGTGACGACCCCGGCAAGTCCAGCCAGCACGCCCATGTTCACGAAGACGAAGAAGTTAATCCACGAGGTCTTCACGCCGCTCATTTGGGCGGCGAACAAGTTTCCCCCGATCGCATACACGTGACGGCCGAACACCGTTTGATTGAGCACAAAAGTGAACAGCAGGATGAGCACAGCCAGAATGATCAGGATGATCGGTGTGCCGCGGTAGGCCGACAGCTGGAACGTCAGCGCGATAATGGCGACCGCAGCGATAACATTCTTAGCCCAGAACGAGATCCCGCTCTCGACCGGCAATTCGAGGCGGCGCTGTTTTGCGCGGTTGCGCAACTGCTGACCGATGAGCAACGCCGCAGCGAGAACACCGAGCAGAATCGTGAGGATGTCGCGATCACCACGCCCCTCACCGATCGTGCCAAACAGCTCAGGCAACCAGCCGCCACCAATAGCGTTGAACTCGCTGGGAAGAGCATTGATCGTTCCACCGGTCAGAAAGACCAGGGTGAGGCCGCGGAAGAGGAGCATGCCGGCCAGCGTCACAATGAAGGCTGGGATGCCGACGAAGGCAACCCAGAACCCTTGCCACGCGCCGACAGCAGCCCCCAAGAGAAGCGCGAGGATTACAGCGCCCCACCAGGGAAGCCCCCACTGGGTCATCGAGATCGCTGAGACCGCACCGACCATGGCAACCAGCGAACCGACCGAGAGGTCGATGTGGCCGGCGATGATCACGATCACCATGCCTACAGCAAGGATGAGGACGTAGGCGTTCTGCTGGATCAGGTTGTTGATATTACCGGGCAGCAGCAGCCGGCCATCCGTAAGCACTTGGAAGAGTAGGACGATTACGGCGAGTGCCGCAAGGATGCCGTACTGCCGAAGGTCGATCTGAACTTTGGGTCGCTTGCGGGCTTTAGTGGTGTCGCTCATCGGGTTAGTCCTTTCCCGCGGTCATCAAGTGCATGAGTCGTTCTTGGGTTGCTTCGGCGCGATCGACCTCGCCAGTGATTGTGCCCTCGGAGATCGCATAGATGCGGTCACACAGCCCGAGGAGTTCCGGGAGTTCAGACGAGATCACGACGACCGCTTTGCCCTGCGATGCCAAGTCGTTGATGATTCCGTAGATCTCGTATTTGGCACCGACATCGATTCCTCGCGTCGGTTCGTCGAGGATCAGGATGTCGGGGCCAGAGAACATCCACTTGCTCAGGACAACCTTTTGCTGGTTTCCGCCAGACAGGTTTCCCGAAAGCACAGAGACATTGGGAGTCTTGATGTTCATTTGTCCGCGGTAGCCCTCTGCCACCTTGTTTTCAGAGAAGCGGTCAACGATTCCCCAGCGCGAGATTTTCGATAGCGCTGCAGCCGAAATGTTGACGGCGATGCTGCCGATCAGATTGAGGCCGAAGTGTTTGCGATCTTCGGTGGCATAGGCAATTCCGTGGCGAATTGCTTCGCTGACAGTCTTGACCGAAATCTCGGCACCCTTTTTATAGGCAGTGCCGCTGATATGGCTGCCGTAGGACCGCCCGAAGATACTCATGGCCAACTCGGTGCGGCCAGCCCCCATCAGGCCGGCAAAACCAACGATCTCTCCGGCTCGAACCGAGAATGATGCGTTCTCGACCACCTTTCGAGTCGTATCGACCGGATGATGCACCGTCCAGTTCTCCACCCGAAACAACTCTTCGCCAATCTCTGGCGTGTGCGGCGGGAACATGCTGTCGAGGTCACGCCCGACCATTGCGCGGATGATTCTGGCTTCCGAAGCATCCTGTTCATCCATCGCGAATGTCTCGATCGTCTTGCCGTCGCGAATGATCGTGACTTTGTCCGCAATGTTGCGAATCTCTTTGAGCTTGTGCGAAATGATGATGCACGTGATGCCTTGACCGCGCAGGCTGCGAATGAGATCGAGTAGATGCGCAGAGTCTTCATCGTTGAGAGCCGCCGTCGGCTCATCCAGAATCAACAGCTTGACCTTCTTGGAGAGCGCTTTGGCGATCTCCACGAGTTGCTGCTTGCCGACACCAAGTTCAAGAACCCTCGTGCTTGGCTGCTCGTCGAGACCGACGCGGGCGAGCAAGAGCGTTGCTTCGCGATTGGTCTTGGCCCAGTCGACAACGCCCCTGGTGGCGATCTCATTGCCGAGGAAGATGTTTTCCGCGATAGAGAGGTAGGGACTCAACGCGAGTTCCTGATGGATGATGACGATGCCGTCGTGTTCAGAGTCATTGATCGACTTGTACGCGGTTTCGTGGTTTTCGAAGGTGATGCTGCCGTCATAGCTGCCCGCGGGGTAGACCCCACTGAGCACCTTCATAAGGGTTGATTTTCCGGCGCCGTTTTCGCCGCAAATAGCGTGAACGTGCCCGCGCTCGACCTCGAGGCTGACGCCGTCGAGTGCGCGGACTCCGCCGCTGAAGTCTTTGGTAATCGTGTTCATGCTGAGGATTGCAGTCATGATTAGCTCCGCTCGCAGTGACTTTCAGGGGACGGCAACTGCGCCGTCCCCTGATCGTCGAATCGTATTGCTTCTGACTCAGTGCGGGCTAGAGTCCTACGTCTGACGCCTTGAGGAAGCCGGAGTCAATGAGCTTGGACTGAACGTCATCCTTGACTACAACCTCAGGAGTGATGAGGAACGAAGGAACAACCTTTTCACCGTTGTCGTACGTTTCGGTGTCGTTGATCTCAGGCTCATCGCCGTTGAGGATTGCTTCGACAAATCCGAAGACAACCTTGCCGAGTTCACGGGTGTCTTTCCAGACTGTCATCGACTGCTCACCGGCGAGGATGTTGACCACGCTGGCTTTGTCACCGTCTTGACCTGTCAGCAGGGGCCAGTCGTCGCCGACCGTGTAGCCAGCGCTACGAAGTGAAGCTGCGATGCCTTGCGCCAAGCTGTCGTTCGGGGAGAGAACGACGTCGATCTTGTCTCCACCGGTGTAGAACGATGCAATGCGGTTGTCGAGCTCGGCCTGAGCCGAGTCTGACTTCCAGCCGAGGATTCCGATGCTTGCCCAGTCGTCATTGCTGGCGGGCGACTTACCGGAGGGAACAACCAACTGTCCGCTCTCGACGTAGGGAAGCAGAACATCCCAGGCACCGGAGAAGAAGAACTTCGCGTTGTTGTCGTCGGGGCTGCCGGCGAAAGGCTCGAGATTGAATGGACCTGCGCCATCAGCCAATCCGAGCTGTGCCTCGATGAATTCACCCTGGAGCTGGCCCACCTTGTAGTTGTCGAATGTTGCGTAGTAGTCAACGTCGGGCGTTCCATTAATGAGACGGTCGTAGGCGATGACGGTGATGTCTTGCGCCTTGGCGTCTGCAAGCACGGGGGCAAGCAGCTTTCCGTCAATCGCGGCGATGACAAGAACGTCGACGCCAGAAGCAATCTGGTTCTGAATCTGGCTAATCTGAGTGTCAGCCTTGTCGTCTGCATACTGAAGGTCTGCAGAGTAGCCGGCATCTTCGAGCTGAGCCTTGAGGCCCTCGCCGTCATTGATCCAGCGTTCGAGGCTTCGCGTCGGCATCGAAATTCCGACGCTGCCGAGGTTGTCGCCGCCGGCGCCTGAGCCACCGCTGCTGCAGGCAGCGAGCCCGAGTGCCATCACAGTCGCCGCTGCGACCGCAATTATCTTCTTCATTGACATCGTGTTGTCCCTTTCGAATGTGATTGCCGTACAAGAGCCGGAAGCACTGCGAGTGTTGCCGGCAGAGGGCCGAGCGTGTTCCTCGCGAAAGGGAAGGTGTCGCATCGGTTGCCCGAGGCGTGCGTTACTTCGTTGTATCGCGAGGGCTGCGCTGGGCACCCCTTTTGTTGACATTGAGAACATATATGGGTTTACGGGTTGAACGCAACATCAATTCCGAAAATCGCATAACAATTCGCTGTTAACCGCAGTAGTCGCCGAGTGTTGAGCATGCGAGCTCCACATTGACGGAATGGCTTCACCCCAGTAAGTTGTTACAAATAACTTATTGCCACAGTCGTCAACGGAGATCAAAAATGTCTACACAACCAACCCCAGCCGACAAGTTCTCCTTCGGGCTCTGGACAATCGGCTACAACGGCGCAGATCCGTTCGGCGGCCCCACCCGTGCCCCCCTCGATGTTGTGCACGCTGTCGAGAAGCTCGCCGAATTGGGCGCCTACGGCCTCACATTCCACGACGACGATCTCTTCGACTTCGGAACAACCGACGCCGAGCGCCAAAAACAGATTGACCGCCTCAAGCAGGCCCTCAGCGACACCGGGATGATCGTTCCGATGGTCACAACCAACCTCTTCAGCGCCCCCGTCTTCAAAGACGGCGGCTTCACTTCCAACGACCGCGGTGTTCGTCGCTTCGCAATGCGCAAAGCAATGCGTCAACTCGAACTCGGCGTTGAACTCGGCGCCAAAACCTTCGTCATGTGGGGCGGACGCGAAGGGGCAGAGTACGACTCCGCCAAGAACGTGCGTGCCGCGCTCGAGCGCTACCGCGAAGCCCTCAACCTCTTTGGCGACTACGTCACAGAAAAGGGCTACGACATCCGCTTCGCTATCGAGCCCAAGCCCAACGAGCCACGCGGCGACATCTTGCTGCCCACAGTTGGTCACGCGATGGCCTTCATCGAAACCCTCGAGCGCCCAGAACTGTTCGGAGTGAACCCCGAAGTTGGGCACGAGCAAATGGCTGGATTGAACTTTACGTCGGGCATCGCCCAGGCGCTTTACCAAGACAAGCTCTTCCACATCGATCTCAACGGCCAACGCGGAATCAAGTACGACCAAGACCTCGTCTTCGGCCACGGCGACCTCCACAACGCGTTCTCGCTCGTCGACCTGCTCGAAAACGGTGGGCCAAACGGTGGCCAGAGCTACACCGGTCCCCGCCACTTCGACTACAAGCCGAGCCGTACCGAAGATGAAACCGGTGTGTGGGATTCCGCAGCAGCCAACATGCGAACCTACCTGTTACTCAAGGAGCGTGCCGCGGCATTCCGCGCCGACCCTGACGTTCAAGAAGCACTGGTCGCAGCGCGCGTCTTCGAGCTCTCGGAGAACACTCTCGGCGAGAATGAAAGCTATGACGACCTGCTCGCCGACCGCGCATCGTACGAAGACTTCGACACCGATGCCTACTTCAATGGCAAAGGCTTCGGCTTTGTGCGCCTTCAGCAGCTGGCGACCGAACACCTCATGGGTGCCCGCTAAATGACGCTCGTCGCGGGGGTTGACTCGTCAACCCAGTCCTGCAAAATTGTGATCGTGGATGCCCTGACCGGAGCGCTCGTCCGCTCCGGTCGCGCGTCTCACCCCGCAGGCACCGAAGTTGATCCCGAATATTGGTGGTCGGCCCTCCGCGACGCAATTTCGGATGCCGGAGGCCTCGAGGACGTCTCCGCGATTTCGGTCGGTGGACAGCAGCATGGCATGGTCGTTCTGGATGCCGCCGGCCGCGTCATCCGCCCCGCCCTGCTGTGGAATGACACTCGCTCTGCTGCTGCCGCCAACACCCTCAGTTCGGAGTTCCCCGATCTTACCGAGCGCACAGGCTCCGCGCCGGTCGCATCGTTCACGTCAACGAAACTGCGCTGGTTGCGCGATAACGAGCCGGAGAATGCCGCTCGTGTTGCGGCGGTCTGCTTACCCCACGATTGGCTAACCTGGCGCTTGCGCGGTTTCGGCCCCGAGAATGCCGACCTGACCCAACTGACCACTGACCGATCAGATGCCAGCGGAACGGGCTATTTCAGCTCGGTGACGAACGAGTACGACGACGAGGTGCTCACCGCTGCCCTTGGTCGCGGCATGGCAGCCGATGGGGTGGTACTGCCCCGCGTCATTGCCCCAGGTGAGCCTGCTGGAACCGTGGCAGGAACTGCGACCCAGATTGCGTGCGGAGCTGGCGACAATGCCGCGGCCGCACTGGGGCTTGGCGCACGCGCCGGGGATGTCGTCGTCTCCATCGGCACGAGCGGCACAGTTTTCGCCGTTGCCGAGACTCAGGTGCCTGACGCCTCCGGCACAGTGGCCGGATTCGCGGACGCCAGCGGAAACTTCCTTCCCCTCGTCGCGACGATGAATGCGGCCAGAGTGCTTGACAGCACGGCGGCTCTCCTTGGCGTCGATCACCACGAACTCGGCGCACTCGCGCTCGTAGCTGAAGCCGGTTCTGGCGGTCTCGTTCTGCAGCCCTATTTCGAAGGCGAACGAACCCCTAACCTTCCGGATGCCACGGCAACCCTGTTCGGCATGACTCTCGCGTCAACGACCCGCCCGTCACTCGCGCGCGCCGCCATCGAGGGCCTGCTGTGTGGTCTCGCTGATGGTCTCGACGCTCTCCGCACCCAAGGAGTCTCAGCTCACCGCATCCTGCTCATCGGTGGTGCTGCCCAAAATCCTGCCGTGTCGACAATTGCGTCTCAAGTTTTCGTCGTGCCTGTCGTTGTCCCCGAGCCTGGTGAATACGTCGCGCTCGGCGCTGCAGCGCAGGCCGCGTGGGTGCTGACCGGGGCTCGACCAGACTGGAAGATTGCGACAGTGGCGGAACCGGCATCCGATTATCGCCCGGTGATTCGCGAGCAGTACGCCCGCTACTCGGTCTGAGCCGGGCCACTTTCGTGCGCGCCGAGAAGTGCACCAAGTAACTTCTCGAGTTGGCGTCTCTCGGCAGGAGTGAGCGACTCGAGCAGGCGTTCTTCGTTCTCGATGTGATCGGCGAGCGCAGCTTCGATGACTTCCGCGCCGCGCTCAGTGAGAGCCACGCATACTGCGCGGCGGTTCTCGGGGTCGATTTCGCGCGAGATGAACTCTTTTGCGACGAGTCGATCCAGTCGATTGGTGATGGCCCCTGAAGTGACCATGGCGCTGTCGGAGAGGGCTCCGGCGGTGAGTCCGCGGGGTCCAGCATCGGAGCGCAATAGCGTGGCAAGGATGTCAAACTCCCCCGGCTGCAAGCCGTGCGTCGCAAACACGTCGCTCTGCGCTCGCTCGAGCAGGCGCGTTACTCGGGAGAGGCGCCCAAGGACGCCCATCGCTGAGACGTCGAGCTCTGGTCGCACGTGTGCCCATTGGGCGAGGATGCGATCGACGCTGTCTGCCATGAGCTTCCCTAATCCCTCAACGTTGAACTGTTTGACGGATTCAGCATAACTCTCTATATTGTTTAACGTTCAACTATTTAGCATTGAGGAATTATGACGCAGCTACGCGACACCATGGTCACCGCGATCGCACCAATTGCCTGGGGCACCACGTACATCGTGACTACACAGCTGCTGCCCGATGGCCATCCGCTATTTGCCTCACTCGTGCGCGCCTTACCCGCGGGTCTCATAGCGCTCGCCCTCGCGCGACAATTGCCCAGCGGCGCGTGGTGGTGGAAGTCGCTCGTGCTCGGCATCCTCAATATCGGCGCCTTCTTCCCCCTCCTCTTCATCGCTGCATATCGCCTACCCGGCGGCGTCGCCGCCACCCTCGGTGCCGCCCAACCACTGATCGTCGCTGTACTTATCGTCGTGATTTTGCGCCAGAGTGCACCCTGGCGACTCGTCATCTGGGGCATCGTTGGCGCGCTCGGCGTGGCACTGATTGTGCTGCGAGCAACGGCGCAACTCGACACTCTCGGGCTTGTCGCCGGACTCGCGGGCACGGCATCCATGGCAGTCGGCGTAATCTTGTCGAAGCACTGGGGAAAGCCACCCGAGGTGTCGGCCCTCGGATATGCAGGCTGGCTTTTGACCGCCGGCGGAGTGTTCCTATTGCCGATCACCATCATCAGCGAAGGAATACCGGCAGCCCTGGATGGGCCAGCAATCGCTGGCTATGCGTGGCTCGGCATCGTCGGCGGCCTCGTAGCGTACACACTCTGGTTTCGGGGAATACGCCTCGTGCCGCTGACCTCAGTGGCAGTGCTCGGATTGCTCTCGCCGTTAACGGCAGCAGCACTCGGCACGCTTCTTCTCGGAGAACGCTTCAGCCCCCTGCAACTAATCGGCTTTGCGCTTGCCTTGGCCGCGATTGTCGGAGCTCAGATTCCCTCCCGGTCCGCTCGAGTCGCTCGACCAGCTCCAGAACGTACCCCGATGTACCCCGATTCTTCTCGCTAAATTGGTCTAGAAATAGGGCGAATTCTCAGCAACGGCCCCACGTGTTGAGGGGACAGACAGAACGTTCTATGCAGTAATTGTCTAGGCAATTTTCACCGACACCCAAACGGGGGGCTACTACCCCGCATCGGGGGCTTGCATGCTTCAGTAAGAAAGAAGCATAAGAACTACTCCTGGGGGGAGGTATCAGATGTCAGAGCACGTAATCCTGTTTGCAGGGCCCATGGGCGCAGGTAAAACCACTGCCATCCGTGCCCTCAGCGAGATCGAAGTTGTCAGTACAGAAGCCGCGAACAGCGACCGAGCTTCAGCAGACAAAGCGACAACAACGGTTGCTCTCGACTACGGCGAGATCAGCGTCAACGACGCAGAAAAGGTTCGCCTCTACGGCATCCCTGGCCAGAAGCGCTTTGACTTCATGTGGACCATCCTCGCGGAGCGAGCCGAAGGTCTCGTGCTCCTCGTCAACGCCGATGCCGAAAACCCCGTCGAGACCGCTATCGAGTACGTCAAAGAATTCTTCGCCCTCTATGAGCGCGGTGGAATTGTCATCGGGCTCACTCGTGCCGATCTCGTGCCCCAAGCACTCATCGAGGAGTACGCCAACACCCTGGCCGACGAAATGCCCGATGTTCTTATTCCGGTATTCACCGTGGATGCTCGTTCGAACGCAGACATGAACGTGCTGCTCATGACGGTGGTTGCCAACGTCGAACTCAAACGTGCTGTTGCCGCCAACTCAGCACTGACATCAGGGAGGGCACGATGATTGTCGCAACCCACCTGGACCCCACATACATTTCGCGCGGCGAACTTGCCCTCAGCGGACTCAAAGAACTTGCCCCGTCACTGGCCTACGCCACGGTCCTCACCGAGGATGGCTTCAGCGTCGTCAGTGTTGAAGGCAACGCAGTCGACAGCAACCGCTTCGCGAGCATGGCCAGTTCAACTCAAGCCCTCGCCGATGCTGTTGCCCGAGAACTTCAACTCGGAGACAACGAGTTTGTGATCGTCGCGGCCCAACAGGGCCACGTCGTGCAGGTACGAGTCGACGGCCATCCGCTGGTGCTCGCTGCCCTCTTCACCGACAAAGAGACGATCGGCAAATCACTTGCCGCTGCTCGGCGAACTGCACGAAGGCTCACCGTCTTTCTTACCGTCGAGTAACACACAGTTTTCACCCGCATAACCCGAACCACCCGAAGCAGGACCAGGAAATACGAACAGCGAACGATCACTCGTCTAACCCGCAGATCGAACGCTGAATCGAGGAATTTTACCCGCGAGCAGGACCGCGGTGCACCCTCGGCACCGTACACAAATTCACGCAGGAGGCGTGAAGATGACTACATACGCAACCCACATCCCTGCCGGCTGGTACCCCGACCCGCTTGGACTCCCCCAGCTTCGCTGGTGGGACAACCACACGTGGACTGACCAGATCTCTGGAGCACGCGCCCCCCTCGTGCACCAGCTTGTTGACTTCGCTGACCCCACAGAGCTCGAGGGCGACGCCACCATTCACGCCGCTGCCGAACCCGAGTCGGCAGCGACGGGTGGCGCCGTCCCTCCTGAATCAACCTCTACAACGAGCACGCTTCGCCAGCTTGAAGCACCGCTTCCCGAGGACGCCGTAGATTCGGCGACTGCAGGCGATCCCACCGCCGGCTACCGCGATCCCTCCGATGACGACACCGACTTCACCGTTGTCGCCTCTGAGTGGGCTCAGGTCGCCGAAGCCATCAAGATTGCGTCAAGCAACAAGCAAGCAACGGTGTTGGCGATCACGTCATCCAGCTTTCCCATGCTCGTCATCGATGTATTCGAACGTTCGTACTGGTGGAAAGCCGAAATCGCTGACTTCCCCATGTTCCCAGTGAGCATCAACATCCGCAGCCATGTTCGCGATGAGGTAATCATGCCCACTGGTGCAGGGTTCGATCTGAGCTCGCTGCTGTGGATGGTAGGCCTCAACGCCTACGCTCACGCTCCCGCTCCGTGGCTCACTGACGGTGCACGCTACCGTTTGCGCCGCTGGCCAAACATTACGAATCTTCCGCACGATGCCGACCAGCTGCGCATGACCTCGATCCTGAGCCACGCCCCACTCTCGGCGAAAGAACTGGCTGCCATCGCAGAGACTGAGCCTCGTTCGGCCCACGCTCTCGTTGCTGCCCTCAGCCTGATGAACATCCTGCGGGTTCTTCCCGGTGCGAACGAAGAAGAATTTGGGGCCGCCCCAGCAACACCGGCACCCCGCGGATTCTTCGCTCGCCTGCGTGGTCGCCACAGCAAATAGCACTTAACGCACGAACGCGGGCCGTCTGCCTGAGCAGACGACCCGCGTTGTGACGAACCAGCTAGCCGTAGGGCTAGCGTTGGCTCGCTATGAATCCGTGCCTTTAGCTGTGGACCGCAGCGAGCGTGCGACGATCCTCCAGCAGCTGTGGCCAGAGCTTGCGGCGGTCGCGAACAACGAAGCCACGCGCAATGAAACGGTCCTTACCGTCGAAGCGGGGGGCATACATGGAGCGACCGTGCATAGCACGCAGGTTGTCGAGCATGAGCAAGTCACCCGCCTGCAACACGTGAGCATCGCGGTGTTCGATGTAGGTCTCAACAACCTTGCCGAGAAGGCGCTGGGCTTCAGCAGTGATGCCGTGCATGAGGTCCTGGTCAACGAGAATGTACGGGTCATCTTCTGGACCGGTGAGGATCGGGAAGGGGCCGCGTACGTCATCCGGACGAGGAATGTATGGCTGGAAGGACTCGTCAATTGTGGTTGCCCACAGCGGCTGGCGCAGCTTTGCTACGTCTTCGGCTGACATGTGCTGCACAAGCTTGCGACCCGAGAATGCATAGGTCTTAGCGTTTTCGTCGCCACGAAGGGCACCGAGGATGACGTAGTCAGGCTTGAAGACCGAGAAGCATTGTTCGGTGTGGGCTTCAAGCTCAACCTTCGAGCCCTGCGACTGCTGGGTGACAGCAAGCTTCGGGTTCGGAACCATGTCTTGGATGAGGTGGCCGTTGCCCTCAGCCTCGTAAGCGACCATGCTTCCGAGGAGGTGCGCGAGCATCCCCATCTCCTTAGCGAAGACGGTGCGAGCACCGAGACCGCTCTTGTTATCGAGCGGGGTATCTGTCAGGTCTTCATCGACGTACAGTCCACGCACAACCATGATGCCGGCTTCAGAGCCAACTTCAGCAAAATTCAGAACAGCTGCACGAACCTCTTCGGGCAAGCTAAACGCTGCCGCCAGAGCCTGGCGACCGAAGTCATCCGGGTTCTCATTCGGGTGAGCGGTAATTCGCTCTGCAGCAGTATGGATCGCTTCGGCGGTAGCCGAGTCGAGAGTGAACAGGCTCGATTGGAGCTCGTGAACGGTAATGTCGCTCTCCTTGCTTCGTGCGGCGCGCAAGCTGTGGCTCATATGGCTCTTGGCAGGCGCGATCGCGGACATCGTCTCCATAGGGAAGACACCTCTCAAATTACACCCTTCGGGCCCAAAAGTAAGGGCGTCGTCAACGAATCTCGGGGCGTGCACAGCAAAAACGAAGCATTAGCAGAGGTGAACCACGGCGCCCATTTCTCGCGATAAGATTGTCCGGCCAGCGGGAGTGGTGAAATTGGTATACACGCAGGATTTAGGTTCCTGTGCTTTCGAGCGTGCGGGTTCAAGTCCCGCCTTCCGCACAACCGTTTTTCATCCATTCCGGGGGTAATCCCCACAGCGGTGACTCCGTGACTCGCGATACTCTTCTGGTAGTTCATTGCTAACGTCGCCGACTACGCGCACCTAGCCGACGATTCTGGAGAAGCTCTTGGTAGGCACCGCCCTCATCCCCTGGCTAGACCCGAACAACCTCATTGAAGGTTTCGGAGCCTTTGCCTTGCTCGGTGTTGCCTTCATCGTTTTCGCGGAAACGGGACTACTCGTCGGCTTTCTCCTGCCCGGTGACACCCTTCTGGTCATTGCCGGCGTCCTCACGTTCACCGGCGTTATCGGTTTCGACATCTGGTGGGTCTGTCTGGCCATAAGCGTCGCTGCATTCCTCGGCGGCGAAGTCGGATACCTGATTGGGCACAAGGTGGGCCCTCGGATATTCGAGCGAAAAGAAACCGGGCTTTTTAGCGTCGAAAATGTGAAACGCACCAACGCCTTCTTCAGCCGCTTCGGCGGCCTCGCCGTCATTCTGGCTCGCTTCGTTCCTGTCGTGCGCACCTTCGCCCCGGTCGCTGCTGGCGTTGGCCACATGGACTACCGCAAATACTCCATCTACAACGCCATTGGAGCGCTTATCTGGGGTTCAGGCCTCACGTTCGCAGGCTACCTGCTCGGCTACATTCCGCCGTTGCGTGACTTCATCGTCGAATACATCGACCTCATTCTTCTCGCCGCTGTCACCGTCTCAGTGCTCCCCACCGCGTACCACTACTTCCGGTCGTCCTACAAAGCGAAAAAGGCACGCGATGCGGGTCGGGCAGACGCCATCAGCGATGCCGAAGCAGAGCAGCTTTCGCTGCACCCCAAAGACTTCGACCAGAACCTCGACGACTAAGCGGGGTCTGCTCAGCGGGGTCTGCTACTCGGGTCTGCTGAGCGAGTTCTGCTAACCGAGACGCTTACGAAGAGCAGCGACAGCCTGCTGAGCGCTGCGACGAACTTCAATGTCTTCATCCTTGACGAGGGCAGACATCGCATCGATATCGTCAGCTGTGCCGACCGTGCCCAGGGCGCGGGCGGCTGAGGCGCGAACGCGGGGAGTTTCATCCGAGAGGAGCGCCACAAGCTGCTCACGAGCGTCGAGTCGACGAGTGGCAACGACACGCGTCGCCATCTCACGCACTCGCCACGCTTGATTGCTGAGGGCGGTGACTACGACATCCGCAGCACTGTCATCCCAGGCGTGCAGCAGGGCACGGGTGCCCCACAGTTCGGGCCAATAGAGCACAGGGGCGCCGTCGAGAATGCCCTGAGCATGCTCTCCTCCGACGATCAGCAGAAACTCTTTGCCCTCGTTGTTGCCCGCGATAAGCGAGACGGCGCGTTCGACAATGACAGCTTCACCATGTCGTTCGCTGGCGGCCGCGATGCGGGCGGCAATGGGGAGTTCAAGATCTACGGCGTGGGGATCATCATGTTCAGACACCCCACAACTGTACGTTGTTGTGCTGTGTGTGCCGACCGAAGCCCGCGTTTTAGCTTGTGCCGAGCAGTTGAGCGCGAACCGTGGGCATAAGTGCGGTGAATGCCTGAGCTCGGTGGCTGAGGGCGTCTTTCTGCTCTGATGTCAGATCTGCCGATGTTCCCTGCTGACCGTCCGGACGAAAAATGGGGTCGTAGCCGAAGCCCTCAGCACCACTGCGCTCGGTCGCGATCGTGCCAGGCCAGAGCGCGAGTTCAACAAACTCGTGAGTCTCAGCACCGGTGATGGCTGCAGGAACCACGAGGGCGGCGGCACAGGCAAACTGGGCGGCGCGATCATCCACGCCGTCCATATTCGCGAGCAGTAACTCAAGGTTGTCGGTGTCATCGCGCGTGCCCGCGTACCGCGCCGAATGGATGCCTGGGGCACCGCCAAGCGCATCAACACAGATTCCGGAGTCGTCAGCGAGCGCCGGTAATCCGGTGTGGGCGGATGCTGCCCGTGCCTTGATCAACGCGTTCGCCTGAAACGTGTCGCCATCCTCTACCGGCTCTGGCCCGTTGTAGGCGACGAGTTCGAGGCCGTCGAGCGCTGGGCCAAGGATGCGGCGCAACTCAGCGACTTTGTGAGCGTTGTGGGTGGCGAGGACGACTTGCATTAGTTGGCGACTGCTCCAGTGGCATCTGCATCAGGAGTGTCTCCGGCGAGCGATGCGACTTGCATTGCGGTGAGGTCAACAGCTCCGGCGAGCGCAAGGTCGAGAAGGGAGTCGAGTTCGCGACGGTCGAATGGTGCGCCTTCGGCTGTGCCCTGAACCTCGACGAAGAGACCGCGGCCGGTGACGACAACGTTCATGTCGGTCTCGGCGCAAACGTCTTCGACGTAGGCGAGGTCGAGCATCGGCTCACCGTCGATGATTCCGACGCTGACGGCAGCGAGCGAGTCAAAGAGGGCCTTCGAGTTCTTGCCGATGAACTTCTTCTCGCGACCCCACTCGATCGCGTCAGCGAGTGCAACATAGGCACCGGTGATGGCGGCCGTACGGGTACCGCCATCGGCCTGAAGAACGTCGCAGTCAATCACGATCGTGTTCTCGCCGAGAGCCTTCATGTCGACCACGGCGCGCAGGCTGCGACCGATGAGGCGCGAGATCTCGTGAGTGCGGCCGCCAACCTTGCCCTTGACGGCTTCGCGGTCCATACGGCTGTTCGTGCTGCGGGGAAGCATCGAGTACTCGGCCGTGACCCAGCCCTTGCCCTTACCCGCCATCCACCGCGGAACGCCATTGGTGAAGGAAGCCGTGCACAGCACCTTGGTCTTGCCGAAGGAAATCAGCGCTGAGCCCTCAGCCTGGTCGCTCCACCCGCGCTCGATCGTGACTTTGCGGAGTTCGTTGTTTTCGCGACCATCGTGACGTGTCATGTGCTTCTCTCTATCGGTAATTAGGGGTCGTGGTGAAGCTGCTCAGGGCAGCGGCGGGAGATTAATCACGCCAGTATCAAAAGTTTCGACGCGCACAACGTTTGGCCCCATGAATCGGGATGCCAAACGGGTGAAGCCTGACTTGTCTGGCCCGGTCGCTTCAAAGGTGTGAGTCGCTGGTTGAGAGGGGTCGCGCAGCAGATCGTGCGCCACAAGGGTGCTGTAGACGTCAAAGGCGGTCTCTTCAGCACTCGAGACGAGGGTAACGTCGCGGCCCATCACATACTGAATTGCGGCCGAAATGTGCGGATAGTGGGTGCAGCCAAGCACGAGAGTGTCAATCTCGGCGGCTTTGAGCGGTGCAAGATATTCCTCGGCCACCGCGAGCACTTCCGGCCCGGTCGTGACTCCCGCTTCTACAAACTCCACAAATCGTGGGCAGGCTTGAGTAAATAGTTCGATGTCGGATGCCGCAGCAAAAGCATCCTCATAAGCACGCGACTTGATCGTGCCCTCGGTGCCAATCACTCCGACGCGACGATTGCGGGTCTGACGCACTGCCGCCCTCGTGGCGGGCTGGATCACTTCAACAACCTCGATGCCATACGCCTCGGTGTACCGCTCGCGTGCATCCCGCAGCATCGCAGCAGAGGCGGTATTGCAGGCAATCACGAGCAACTTCACCCCATCGTCAACGAGACGATCCATCACTTCGAGGGCATAGCGCCGAACATCCGCTATCGGCTTGGGTCCATACGGCGAGTGAAGAGTGTCACCAACGTAAACGATCGACTCGTGGGGCAACTGGTCGATGATGGCACGGGCTACGGTGAGGCCGCCAACTCCGGAGTCGAAAACGCCAATGGGTGCATCAGTCACGCTCTCAATCGTAGTGGGGGATGTCCGTTGAGACCCTGACAGCCCTCACGGTCTGTCGCGTACGCTAATCAGGTGAGTACCGCTCTGCTAACTGACCAATACGAGCTCACCATGCTCGACGCCGCAATCGGCAGTGGCCGCCATGAACGCCCCTGCGTTTTCGAAGTGTTTGCCCGCCGACTTCCCGACAGCCGTCGCTACGGCGTTGTCGCTGGAACCGGTCGCCTTCTTGAACTGGTTGAACAGTTTCGTTTCGGCGACGACGAGTTGTCGTTCTTGAAGCAGAACAAGATCGTTGGACCAAACACCATCGACTGGCTAGCCAACTACCGCTTTACCGGAAACATCACGGGCTACCGCGAAGGTGATGCCTACTTCCCCGGCTCTCCCGTGCTCATCGTCGAGGGCTCATTTGCTGAGGCTGTACTGCTCGAAACTTTGGCGTTGAGCGTGCTCAACTATGACTCCGCCGTGGCATCCGCTGCTGCGCGCATGGTGTCTGCCGCCGACGCGCGACCTATCGCCGAGATGGGATCACGTCGCACGGGCGAACGTTCTGCCGTGGCATCCGCTCGCGCCGCCTATATTGCCGGGTTCAGCGCAACGAGCAATCTCGAAGCCGGTCGCAGTTGGGGCGTGCCAACGATGGGTACCGCAGCCCACTCATTCACGCTCTTGCACGATTCAGAAGAAGAAGCATTTCAGGCACAGGTTGATGCTTTTGGGCCTTCGACGACACTGCTCGTCGACACCTATGATGTCGAAACGGCAGTAGCGCTTGCGGTCAAGGTCGCTGGCCCTGACCTTGGCGCGGTGCGAATCGACTCTGGTGACCTTGCCGTTCAGGTCGCTGCCGTTCGCGCTCAACTAGATTCTCTCGGAGCAACCAACACCCGCATTACGGTCACCAACGACCTCGACGAGCATGCGATTGCTGCGCTGCGGGCGGCACCTGTCAACTCGTTTGGTGTGGGAACTTCGGTCGTAACCGGCTCGGGGCATCCCGCTGCTGGCATGGTCTACAAGCTGGTGGCCCACCACAACGACGCCGGTGAGTGGGTGTCTGTTGCCAAGAAATCGACAGCAAAAGCTACCGTCGGTGGGCACAAAGCTGCCATCAGAACTCTCGAAGGCGGTCTGGCCGAAACCGAGTTGATTTATCAGGCTTCTGAGGGCCGCCCCGCGGTGACGGGTCGCGACCTCATTGTTGACCTGGTCTCGAATGGGTTGGCGGATGCTCGTTGGCTCGGTCGCGAAGGAACCCTTGCCGCACGGGAGCACCACCAGAACGCTCTGGCAGAGCTTCCCCAAAACGCTTTCCGGCTGTCACGAGGCGAACCCGTTGTGCCAACCGTGTACCGCTAAGAGCTAGGCTTTCATCTTTTCGTAGACCTCTTTGCAGGTCGGGCACACAGGAAACTTCTCAGGGTCGCGGCCCGGGGTCCACAGCTTTCCGCAGAGTGCGCGGATGGGTTTGCCGGAGAGCGCTGATTCCATGATTTTGTTCTTGGGCGCATAGTGCGAGAAGCGTTCGTGGTCGCCCTCTTCAACCTGCTCTTGATTGAGCAGTTCTTCAAGTTCGCGGTCGAGAGTGTCGGTTCCGCCGCCAGTGTGATCGGTGTCAGCCATGCGTCAATTCTACTTCTGCAGAACCCATTTTAGTTCTGTGAAGAAAGTGCGAGCAGTTCTGGGCCTCGACGCACCATAATGCGGCCGCCCCAGTACACGCCGATGACCATGATGATCAACCCAAGCGAAACGCCAACCAAGAGCGCGGCCCAGTGGGGTTGAAGGTCGGTGAACGGGTTGAAGAACACTACGGCGAGCACGGGGACCGCGAACAGAAGGGTCAACGCGAAGGTCAAACTTTGCACTGTTGCAGCATTGGAGACGAGCGCTTGGGGCTGCATGAATGCGCCGTGACCCGGAAGCGGCGCGGCGTACGGGAACGCGGCCGAACTGACGCTCGAAATTCCGAGCCCAGTGAAGAGAACGCAAAGGCTGAGCCCGATCAGTCCTGGCAGCGCAACGGAGTTGCCAACGATGAGAACGGTGACGATGCTCCCGATGATGGCTAGGGAAATTCCGACCATCAAGTTGGGAACAATTCGCCCCCAGCGGTCGTCAGCACCGCGAGTGTGAGCTGATACGTGAGTCCACAGCGCGGTGTTGTCATGCGCTACGTCATTGTGCGCGCTCCAGCCGAGGAACAGACACATGACGGGAACGGGGATCCACGCAATGACGTCAGCTCCGATTCCTCCAACGAGGAGGGCGGCAACCATACCGATAGGAATGATGGGGATGGCAGCAAGCGCAACGAAGTAGCGGGCGTCACGCGCCCAGTAGCTGAGGCTTCGTGCCGCAATCGCCCCTAGCGGTGTTGATGGCATGACGCGGAACCAGCCCAAGCCAGAACGATAGGTCTCTACGGCACTTCTTTCCGGGCGCGAAAGCACGTAGCCGAGCAGAAAATACCATGCGGCGGCGAGCACAACAAGGAATCCCAAGGCCATCCCGAGCCGAGCGGCCGCTCCGCTTGAGTCGCCGGCTGCGCTGGCGGCCGGCGCGCTGAAGGCGACCCCCAGCGGCGTCCATTCGAGAACGGAAGCTACTCGGCGTAGCACTGGCAGTACTTGCGATTGGTAGTCAGCTAGTGCGAGCAGCACGGCGATGGGCAGCGACGCAACGACGAGGGTCACTGCTGCGAAGCCGAAGCCTTCGCGCAGTCGGCGAGTGCTCAAATAGCGTGCTGCGATAAGGCTTGCTAGGCGGGAACCAATAACTGCGGTGGCGATCACGATGAGGCCAGAGACAACGGCGACGAGGGCGGATGTAACTGCTCCCGACCAGGCAACGACCTGAGCAACCACCAAACCAACCAACATGAGGGTGGGGATGCTGATGGCGCCGGCGAGCAGTAACAGCAGCGCGAGCCGGAGCCGGCTGAGCGGCAGGTAGGAGAACCGGCGGGGGTCTAGCGCATCATCCGCGTTCCAGCCGAGCGGCATGAGGAGGAATCCCGCGAGCAACACTGACCCGAAGACAATTAGCGTGCTACTGGCGACTTCTGCGGTGGTTTCACGCAGGTTTGCGACGGCAATGACCGCAATCACAAAAAGGGCAGCGCTATAGAGCAGCACCAAGACCATGCTTGAGGCAACGAGTGGCCCTCGACGGAACGTGTTCGCGAGGAGGGTCAGTTTCAGTCGGAGAAACTGCTCAACCACTCGAGCCCTCCCCCACTGGAGTTTGTTCCGGTCAACTGCACGAAGCGATCTTCCAGCGACATACCGTTGCGAACTTCATCAATTGTTCCGTCGGCCAGCAGAGTGCCTTCAACAATTACGGCGACGTGGCTGCAGACACGCTGCACAAGTTCCATGCGGTGGCTGGAGAGCAGCACAGTTCCGCCAGCGTTCACATACTGCTTGAGGATGCGGGTGACAGTTGCGGCGGACACCGGGTCAACGGACTCAAATGGTTCGTCGAGCACCAGCAGTCGCGGTGAGTGAATCATGGCGGCGGCGAGCGCGACCTTCTTGAGCATGCCGGATGAGTAGTCGCTCACGAGCCGGCCCATCACGTCATCAAGACCGAATGCTGTTGCCAAGTCTGAGGAACGCTTGCGCACCTCAGCGGCGTTGAGGCCACGCAATACTCCCGAGTAGTACAGCAACTGCGAGCCTGTCAGGCGATCGAAGATGCGAAGACGGTCGGGAAGCACACCGATAGAGCGTTTGGCGATCTCTGGGGAATCCCACACATCGATCCCATTGACGCTTGCCGTTCCCGAATCTGGGCGCAAGAGGCCTGTAATCATCGACAGGGTTGTCGTTTTTCCTGCACCGTTTGGGCCGACGATGCCGTAAAAGACTCCAGCACGAACGTTGAGATCGATGTCGTTAACAGCAACCGTCTCGCCAAAGTCTTTCGTCAGACCGCGAACCTTCAAAACGATGTCGCCGGATGTCGGCTCAAGTGCATGAGACAGCGTCTGAACGGCAACCACACCGTCACTCTCGGACACAAGCTCTGGCTCAGGTTCTGCCTCTGGTGAGGGCTCCGGCACCAACTCGGGTTCCGGCTCTGGCTCAGGCTCTGGCTCAGGCTCTGGCTCTGGCTCTGGCTCTGGCTGAGGCTCGATTTCGGGTACGAGAACAGGCTCGAGAACAGGCTCAGGTTCGACTTCAGCCTCGAGAGCTAACCCTCGTTCGAGTTCTTCGTCGTCTGGCTCTGGCTCGGCGACTTTCTCGGGTGCGGGTGCAGCAACAGCAAATTGAGCCGCGAGCGCGCGCAACCGAGCAAGGCCTACGAGAACAGCGTCGGGCTTTTCCGTAGGTTCAGGAGCCGCAGCCTCGACTTCAGCGCTCGTGGCCTCAGCTTCAGGTGCGATCGTCGTTTCCGCAGCCACTTCCGTGACTTCGGTGGGCTCAGCATCAGGTTCTGACGTCACAGCGGGCTCAGCAGCTGCAGGAACTACCGATACTGATTTCTCGAGGTGGGCGGCAGTTGTTGCCTCGCCAGAAGAACTATGTGGGGAAGGAACAGCCTCCGCTGCGTTGGGGACGGAGTCACCAGGTGTCGCGCTAGTCGGCTGCGATTCGCTGGCGTTCGACACAATCGGCTTCCGCACCCCTGATCGTGGCGCCCTCGGCTTGGGGTCTGTCGACCTTGGCACCGTCGGCTTGGGGGCAGCTGGCTTAGGAGTCGTTGAGCGCGGCGTTGACGTTCGTGACGCTGTCGGCGTCGCGCCAGCAGCTTTCCCCGTCGACGCGCCCGATCCTGCTGCTTTACTTGCGGCAGCCTTAGTGGCGGCAGCCTTCGCCGCAGCAGCGCTCTTAGCAGGAGCGGTTTTGGATGCGGCGGGTTTCTTGGCGGCAGGCTTACGAGTAGCAGAGGATGTAGACGTGGCGGGGCTCGATTGTGCTTGAGTTCCGCGGGCCGCAGCGGGCTTCCGGGGGCTCGTTGCGGGCTTCGTTGCCGGCGTTTCTACAGTCTTCTTGCCCTCGTCGGGTGTTTGGGCGTTTTCCACTGTCCAAACCTACCAATCAGATGCCGAGCGCATGAGCGAGTATCACAAATAGACAACAACCCCGCAAAATCGATGGAGTTCTCGGCGGGCACCGTTAGCCTGACTATCGCACAAGGGTGTGTCGATATTACCAATCTCGGGTGAACAACAGGTTAATCACTTAGCCTCATCCCCGAATCCCAGAACTACTGAGGAGACCACCATGACTACACAAGTCGTAATTTTAGCTGCCGGAATGGGCAGTCGCTTGGGCCGTTCGCTCCCGAAGCCGCTTACTGAGCTCAATGATGGCCGCACCATCATGCAGCAGCAGTTCGACAACATCCACCACGCGTTTGGCACCAACGTCAAGGTGACCATCGTTGTTGGCTACAAGCTTGAGCACATCATCGAAGCGTTCCCCGAAGCATCGTTCGTATACAACGAGCAGTACGACCAGACCAACACGTCCAAGAGCCTCATGCGTGCACTGCAGGCATCAACTCCCGGTGGAGTTCTCTGGATGAACGGTGACGTTGTCTTCGACCCGACCGCTCTTGAGCGCGCCGCCGTCGTGGTCGCTCGCGACCAGTCCTTCGTGAGCGTCAACACGGCAAAGGTTTCTGACGAAGAAGTCAAGTACACGACCGACGCCGAGGGCTTCATCAAGGAACTCTCCAAGACCGTCAAGGGCGGCCTCGGCGAAGCCGTTGGCATCAACTACATTTCGCGCGACGCCAAGGCAACACTGTTGCGCCACCTCAAGAAGGTTGGCGACCAGGACTACTTCGAGCGCGGCATCGAGCTCGCAATTGACGAAGATCGTCTGCTCATCGAGCCGATCGATATCTCAGACCTCTACGCCATTGAGGTTGACTTCGCTGAAGACCTCGAGCGCGCAAACCTCTTCGTCTAGGCAAAACTTTTCGGCTCCACGAGCCATGCAGCAACGCCCGCCCCGCACACAGTGCAGGGCGGGCGTTGCTGATTAAAGCGAAGAATCGCTCACCCTGCTGCGAATGAGTACAGCTTCTGTCGAATTGCCCGCTTACTATTGGGGCGTGGCGAACACAGCATTGGGCCGGCCAGCATGGTCTCCCCTCACCCGATATCGCCGCACTCTCTGGTTGCTCACTGTCCGTGACCTGCGCGTGCGGTACTCCACCTCAGCCCTTGGCTACGTGTGGAGCATCCTCGACCCCCTGGTAATGGCGGGCATCTACTGGTTCGTTTTCACACAGGTCTTTGACCGCACCGTTGGCGAACAGCCGTACATCGTTTTCCTCCTTACCGCCCTATTACCGTGGATGTGGTTCAACGGCGCTGTGTCGGATGCCACCCGCGCCTACCTGCGTGAGGCCAAGCTCATCCGGTCCACCAAAATCCCTCGCACGATCTGGGTCGCGCGCCTCGTACTTTCCAAGGGAATCGAGTTCATTGCTAGCCTGCCGGTGCTCGCGTTCTTTGCCATCGCCACTGGAGCGGTCTTGCACTGGGAAGCGGTGTACTTCGTTCTGGGAGTAGTGCTCCAGGCGATTCTTACCGTTGGTGTCGGACTCATCGTCGCGCCGCTCGTGGTCTTTTTCCGCGATCTTGAGCGAGCAACCAAGCTTGCTTTGCGCTTTCTGTTTTATGCCTCCCCCATTATTTATGGCATCCCCGATCTTGCGAGGTTGGGGCTCGACGGACTCGCTGCGTTCAACCCGCTCGCCGGGATTTTTTCGCTCTACCGAGCAGCATTCTTCCCTGACCAACTCGACTGGTACGCCGTGCTCATCGGAGCTCTCATGAGCCTCATTTTGGTTGCCGTCGGAATTCTTGTCTTCGTGCGCACCGAACGTGCCGTGCTGAAGGAGATCTAGTGTCCGACAATTTTGTGATTCAGGTGCAGGATGCTGGCATCCGTTTTCGGCTCAATCGACGATCCCGTCGCAACTTCAAAGACCTTTTTGCCGGTCGCAAACGCCGCGCACGCGCCGATGAGTTTTGGGCGCTGCGCAATGTGAGCTTCGATGTCACCGCCGGCGAAGCAATCGGCGTCGTAGGACGCAACGGTCAAGGCAAGTCGACCCTCCTCAAACTTGTTGCAGAGGTCATGCTCGCCGACGAAGGCCATGTGCAGGTTGGCCAAGGAGTCGCCCCGCTCATCGAGATCACGGGAGGTTTCGTTGACGATCTCAGCGTGCGCGACAATGTGTACCTGACCGCTGGGCTGCACGGCATGACGAAACGGGAAATCAGCGAGCGATTCGACGAGATCATCGGTTTCGCCGAGATTGAACGCTTCATCGATACGCCGTACAAACATCTCTCGAGCGGAATGAAGGTGCGCATTGCCTTCGCAGTAATTTCCCGCCTTGAAGAACCCATCATTCTGGTGGATGAGGTTCTCGCGGTCGGGGACAAAGCGTTCCGCGAAAAGTGCTACCGCCGCATAGAAGAACTCCTTGAGGGCGGGCGAACTCTCTTCTTCGTCTCCCACAATGAGCGAGATCTGCGCCGCTTCTGCAGCCGCGGACTCTACCTCGATAAGGGTGAACTCGTGCTCGACGGACCCATCAACGATGTGCTGGCGCGATACAACGAAGATTACGGTTCCTCAACACCAACCTAATTCTCGGGATGGCATCAGATCACTCCGGTACGGTTAAACCCATGGCTTCTAGCGAACTAAACACGTCGCACCCCATGGTCGTGCGTGGCATTGACCGCGTTCTCACGGTTCAGCGCCCCGTCGTGCTCGCTCACATTCGTAGCATCCGAAAAGGCAAGCCGAACGCGAGCACCGATGAAATCATCGCGATTCTAGAACGACGCTATCTTGCCGCAGTGACAACCGGCGGTGCCCTCGTTGGCGCCAGCGCTGCCATTCCGGCAGTCGGCACCGGAGCGTCGTTGGCGCTCTCCAGCGTCGAAACGGCTGGCTTTCTGGAGGCAAGTGCCCTCTTCGCCCAATCTGTCACCGAAGTTCACGGAATCGTCGTTGACGATCCTGACCGCGCACGAGCCCTAGTAATGACAATGGTGCTTGGCACCGCCGGCAGCGACCTCGTGAAGCAGCTCGCCGCTCAAGCCACGGGAACCGGCGCTGTTCGCTCTGCCTATTGGGGTGAAACCCTCGCCAAGGGAGTGCCTACCGCGCTGATGGGCCCCCTCGCCGACCGCATCAAACGCACCTTCATGAAAAAGTTCGCAGCAGCCCAGGGCACCAATATTGTTGGTCGACTCATTCCCTTCGGTATTGGCGCTGTGATCGGCGGTGGTGGCAACCACATTTTGGGGCGACAGATCATCCGCACCGCACGCCAAGGTTTTGGTCCAGCACCAGCCACCCTGCCGTCGTGGCTCGAACCCGTACTCGTCATCAAGGCGGCCAAGATGCCCAAGCCGGCCAAAGAACCCAAAGCGCGGGGCGACCGCAAGCGTGCACGACCATTGAGCACGTTGCGCAAAAAGACAGGGTGGGTCGAACTGGAGAGCTTCGCCGACCTCAACGATCACGTCGACATTGATGCCCTAACGGATGACCGCCCCTAGTCGCTACTCGGCAGCAGGTGACTCGTCGTCGTCATCCTCAAAAGGATCGCCTTCGCTGCCCTGACGGTCACCAATGTGGATCTGGGCGTGACGGTGCCAGAGCGCTACCAGCGACTCCACTGCGTCGTGGAACCGGGCTGTCGCAGCACCGGGACTGGTATCGCCAAAGTGACGTTCCGCCCAATACCCCAAACGTTCTTGCGCTTCAGCATCAAACTGAACTCGCTCGACGATCGACAAAATATTTTCTGCCTGATCAGCGGGCAACCACTCGCACGCTCCTAGGTACCCTGCCTCATCGATATCGGCCAAAGGCGATGCCGGGCGAGCAACAATCAACGGTTTGCCCGTGGCGAGCCGGTCATAGACCATTGCCGAAACGTCAGTGATCGCGACATCCGCCGCCACCAACTGCCAACCCAGCTCATTTCCGTCATCGTAAATGTGCTGAACTGAAGGATCAGTCTCGTTGGCTTCAGCAATCGCCGCAATGATCGCAACGTTCGCATTCTTGTACTCCGTGTCAACAACGCCACTTCGGGGGTGCGGACGGTAAATGAAGCGGTGCTTGTCGCTGGCAAGCACAGCTGTGGCCAGAGCAACACCGTGAGTCGCAATGGAACCGTATGCCGCAGCTTCGCGGTCGCCCTCCCACGTTGGCGCATAGAGAACGACAATGCGGTCATCCGGTGTGTAAGGCAGCTCACCAGCGAAATGATCGGCCTGCGGTCGCCCGATCGGGATGGCCCGTTTCTTGAGATCGAAATCCCAGAGCTTATGGCTGAGGCGATCAAGGGCAGCCTCACCGGCCACGAAACTGAAGTCGTAAGCCTTGAACTGGTTGGTCGTCATGTACATCTTGTCGCTCTCACCATGATTGATGAAAACGTGCCACATGCGGCCATAGCGGAACATCTGAAAGTTTTTGGCATTCTGATTGACGTAAAACACAATCTTCAGCGGCTGCTCCGAAACGAACTGTTCAAGCTCAGAAACGCGACGCAGGTAAACAGTGGGAACTGGCGCCTCATCCCACAACGCCAACACCGAACTGGGCGACCGGGCGATGATCGAAACCGGAAAACGCTTAGAGAGCTCGGCAAGCGGTGCGTACCACTGACGCATTTGGTAAAGATTTACTTTGGTGTCAGCAAAATAGACGGCGATGCTTACGGAGCCAGGAGTCGGTAGCGGATGTTCGCCAACGATCTGGGCGACTCGACGTCTATTGCGGCGCGAGCGCAGCATTGTGCGCACCACTTTGCGGGCAGTCGTGAAGTCTTTCAGTAGCGCCATGGTCTCAATCAAATCAGTGGTGGGCCGGTGCAACGCACTTCCCACCACACCGTTATCGAGCCGATGCTGATGCGGTGGAGTGAAATTGGGCCGCTCTTTCGATAGTACTCGCCATCGTTGATCTGGCATTGGTGGGGCAGAGTACTGGAATCCGCAGGTTTTCGCAGGTTTAGAAGGTACGATTGATAGAATGACCGATTCTGATTCAACCGCACCGTCTGACTCCACCGAGACCGCGATCACTTTCTCCGACCTCGCGCTCAGCGATGCGGTATTGAAAGCGGTCCGTGACATTGGCTACGAGACGCCTTCGGCTATCCAAGCAGCCACTATTCCTACTCTTCTGGAGGGGCGTGACGTAGTCGGCCTCGCCCAGACCGGCACGGGAAAAACCGCAGCGTTCGCGCTGCCAATTCTCTCGCGCCTCGACGTTTCCCAGAGCAAGCCCCAGGCTCTCGTGCTCTCCCCTACTCGCGAACTCGCGTTGCAGGTGTGTGAGGCTTTCGAGAAGTACGCAACCCACATGCGTGGCGTACACGTGCTTCCCGTTTACGGCGGCCAGGCCTACGGCGTGCAGCTGTCGGCCCTGCGCCGCGGTGTTCACGTTGTTGTCGGTACTCCCGGCCGCATCATGGACCACCTCGCTAAGGGCACCCTTGACCTTTCCGAGCTCAAGTACCTCGTTCTCGATGAGGCCGACGAAATGCTCAAAATGGGTTTCGCCGAAGACGTTGAGACGATCCTCGCCGATACCCCAGATGACAAACAGGTTGCACTCTTCTCAGCCACGATGCCGGCTCAGATCCGCCGCATCTCCAAGAAGTACCTGAACAACGCTGAAGAAATCACCGTCAAGTCGCAGACCACGACTTCGGCAAACACGAGCCAGCGCTACCTCGTTGTCTCGTACCCGCAGAAGGTCGACGCGTTGACGCGCATCCTCGAGGTTGAAAACTTTGAGGGCATGATCGTCTTCGTTCGCACCAAGAGCGAAACCGAAAACTTGGCTGAGAAGCTGCGGGCTCGAGGCTACTCGGCTGCAGCAATCAGTGGTGATGTAGCTCAAGCTCAGCGTGAGCGAACCGTCAACCAGCTCAAGTCGGGCAAGCTCGACATCCTCGTCGCAACAGACGTTGCTGCTCGTGGGCTCGACGTTGACCGCATCAGCCACGTCGTCAACTTCGACATCCCGGTTGACACTGAGTCGTACGTTCACCGCATTGGTCGCACCGGCCGCGCAGGTCGCAGCGGTTCAGCAATCAGCTTTGTGACCCCTCGCGAGCGTCGATTGCTCACCGCAATCGAGAAGGCAACGCGCCAGCCACTCACCCAGATGCAGCTTCCCTCCGTTGAAGATGTCAACTCCACGCGACTCACTCGCTTTGATGACGCCATCACTGAGGCGCTCAACCAGCAGCCGCGCATTTCTGCTTTCCGCGACATCATTGCCCACTATGTTGAGCACCACGATATTCCTGAGGCGGATGTTGCTGCCGCCCTTGCCGTTGTAGCTCAGGGTGAGACTCCCCTGCTGCTGTCGGCAGAAGAGGAACGCGCCCAGCGGTTCACGGAGCGCGAGGAGCGCAATTCGCGCAACGACCGCCCCGAGCGTGGTGGCGACCGCGGCAGTGACCGCGGCGACCGCCCAGAACGTCGCCCACGCTCTACCAAGCCGATGACGGCGTACCGCATTGAGGTTGGCAAGCGCCAGCGCGTTGAGCCCCGCCAGATCGTTGGCGCTCTCGCCAATGAGGGTGGGCTAAACCGTGACGACTTCGGTCACATCCAGATTCGTCCAGACTTCTCGCTCGTCGAGTTGCCCGCCGACATGTCGAAAGATGTGTTGGATCGCCTCCGCGATACCCGCATTAGCGGAAAGCTGATCGAGATCAGCCCCGACCGCAAGGCAAATGGCGGCGGAGCACGGGGCGGCGACGGAAAGTACCCGAGCCGCGATCGCTCCTTCGAGGGTGGCGCTCGCGCCAACCGCGAACGTGAAGAGTCACGTGGCTACAACAAGCGCGACTCGAGCCCTCGTGATGACGCTGGACGTGACAGCGGTTCTCGTGACAGCGGCAGCCGGTACGAAGATCGTCCGACGCGCAAGCCACGCAGCTAGCAGCATCTTTGCTTCAGCGGCAGCCTCGACACGGAAACGTGGAGGCTGCCGCTGAGTCAGTTAACGGGTGTTAGAGGAACTAGATCACCGGAGGGCGACCGGCACGGGCCATCCGCATCACGGTTTCCCAACTGAGGCTGCGACGGCCACCAGGATTCTGGCTCCATCCCGCAAACCAACCGCCCCACCACGCTCGCATGCCGACAGGGTTTCTCGCTGATCTCAGAATCTGTATTGCCGTCCAACTGGCGACATAGACGGGAACGAGGAGCACCGGCAGGTTGCGTTTCGCTATCCAGATGCGGTTGCGGGCGTTGAGTCGGTAGTAGTAGCTGTGGCGGGCAGGGTCGATAGCGGGATGATTCGCGACCAGATCGCCGGCATACCAAGCTCGCTTTCCCGCTCCCCACACTCTCCACGCAAGCTCTATGCCTTCATGGGCATAAAAGTACGGGTCGCCCCAGCCGCCGATCTCATCGAACAGGGCGCGAGGCATGAGCACAGCGCCCTCCCACACCGAAAAGACGTCACTGGGGTGCCGCGGGTCGCCCTTGCGAATGCGTGGGATCCAGCGGCGAGGATTCTCTTTGCCTTCAGCATCTTCGACGCGCGGCTGCAGAAGCCCAATTGTGGGATCAGCAACTATCTTCTCAACAGCATCGCGCAAGAATGTTGGTGACGGGATGCTGGCATCGTCGTCGAGGAAGAATATCCAGTCACCGTGCACGTGGTCGACGCCGCGATTGCGACCAGCGGGAATCCCCAGGTTGTCGGCCAGGTGTAGGCCGCGCACGCCATCCGGGAGCCCAACCGGTTCCCAGCCGTTGCCGACGACGATGATGTCGAGATCAACATCCTGCTGCGCCTGAAGGGTGGCCAGTCCTCGGGCGAGGTCGTCGGGGCGCTTTCCCTGCGAAAGGGAAACAACACCAATTCGGTGGATCATGAGCGAACGCGCTTGGACGCCATAATCGCTACGAAATGCCCAGCCAACGCGAGTGCTGCGAGTGGAAGCAGGATGAGGAGCACGGTGCGTTCTGCAGCGAGTGCGGGCACAAAGAGGGCGATGATTGCTGTTGCAAACGCGATCATCGTCAGTTCTACCGAGTGGTACAGGCGGTGGAAGGGAACGAATCGCGCGAGCCGACGCAGTTTCGCGACGAGGCTGTGGCTGGGTTCTGCTTCGCCCTTGCGGTCGCTCAGTTTCTCAAGACCGGCATTGGCGCGTGCGACATGAACCATGTCGTTGAGTGCTTTGTTGAGCACGATGAGGAGTGCGAGCGCGAAGCCTGCGGTTGTCCAGGCGAAGTCTGCAGGAAAGTCGAGAGGCCAGCCTGCAGCCCGGATTCCGAGAGCAATGGGGATGAGGGCTTCGGTGCTGTAGTGCCCGACCTTGTCGAGGAACACTCCCGCTGGTGAGCGCGTGTTCCGCCAGCGGGCGACTTCACCGTCGCTGCAGTCGACGAGCATTTGCATTTGGCCGAGGATGAGAGCGAGGGCGGCGCCGGTGAATCCGGGGATGAGGAGGGCGGCGGCGGTTAGCCAGCCGGTGAGGATCATGAGGCCGGTTACGCCGTTGGCGCTGATGGATGTCTTCAGCAGCATCCAGGTCAGGTACGGCGAGATGTCGCGTAGGTAGAGCGAGGCCGTCCAGTGTTCGGCATTGGCACGCATCCGAACTTCTGGTGGTTGCGTTACTTCTCGTAGTTGCGCGATGCTCTGCGGTCGGGCTGAGGGGTCTGCTGGTGTGGGGGTGGACACGCTGTTACCTTCCCGTATGCGCAGTGATGTTCTTGGTGAGCTTGAGGAATCCGAGGATGAAGCCGGTGCCCCATCCGAAGTGGATGCACGGCAATACGATCAGATACCAAAGACCTGATCGTAGCCCCTCTTTTGCTGCGGCGATGCCGGAGGCGGCGAGCACGAAGAGTGCGTAGATGATCGGGGCGATGTAGGCGAGGCTCAGCCAGCTCGCGTTTGTGGCGCTGCCAGTGATTCCCAGGATGAGTCCGAGGAGCGTGCCGAGCACGGCTAGGGGTGGCGCAAAGTAGCGCAGAGAGTTTGCGGTGCCGAAGCGGCGGGCGAGTTCTCCACGCCAGATTCCGGTGGCCACAAATTGGCGGATGAGTTTGCGAAGACTTGAGCGCGGACGGTAAACGACTTGAAGTTCTGGGGTGAACCACACTGTTCCGCCGCTTGCGCGGAGTCGACGGTTGAGTTCCCAGTCTTGACCGCGTTTGATGTCTTCGTCGAAGAGCCCCACTTCGACGAGGCGGTCACGTTGAAACACTCCGAGGTAGGCGGTGTCTGCTGGTCCAGATTTTCCCCCGGTGTGGTGTTGGGTTCCGCCGAGACCTTCTGGTGAGCCGTAGGCGTGGGCGACGGCACGCTCGAACGGCGTGCGGCCTTCAGCTTTCATGATGCCGCCAACGTTGTCGGCACCGGTGCGTTCGAGCGTTTCGACAGCGATGCGGGTGTAGCTGGGTGGCAGCACGGAGTGGGCGTCTACCCGCACAACGATGGGATGGGTTGAGGCGCGAATGGCGGCGTTGAGGCCACCAGGGGTGGAACCAAGTTCGTTGGGGATGTGACGGATGCGCGGATCGAGGCGCGCCATTTCGTCGATGACAGCGTTTGTTCCGTCGACGCTGGGGCCGAGCGCAAGCACGATTTCGAAGGAGCCTTCGTAATCTTGCGCGGTGAGGCTGTCGACGGCGGCCTCAATGTGCTCAACTTCGTTGAGTACGGGCATCACGTATGAAACACCCGTGAGGGCTTGAGCCTTCTTTGCCATGTGTTCCAATACGTCAGACTGAATTGTCGGTCGAGCTTATCGCGTTGGCCGCCGACTGCGGTGGTTACACACGTAAACGGCACGCACAGGCGTTGGCCTGTGCGTGCCGCGCACGTGGTTCGGTTCGCGTTACTGGAGCGAACCTAGGGTGACGTCGACGGTGTATCCCTTGCCGTCGCGCATGTAGGTGATGCTGGTGGTTTCGCCGGCCGAGGACGCGCGTACTTGGGCGGTGAGGTCAGTTTTGTTGGTGATGGGGAGACCGTCGAAGCTGGTGACGATGTCGCCTACTTTGAGTCCGGCATCCGCTGCTGCTCCGCCGTCTGAGATGCCGACGATGCTTGCACCAACGACTTCGGCATCGCTCTGGGCGGGGTCGTCTGTGACGTCGGCGACGGATGCTCCGAGAAGGCCGTGGGTTGCTGTGCCGCTTTCGAGGATTTCGTTTGCGACGCGGCTGGCCAGATTTGCGGGGATCGCGAATCCAACACCGATGCTGCCTGCGGTGCCACCAGAGGAGGCAATGGCTACGTTGATTCCGATGAGTTCACCGTCTGAGTTCAGTAGTGCACCTCCGGAGTTTCCGGGGTTGATGGCGGCATCCGTTTGGATCACCGAGAGCGCCACTGAGGCTTCGTTCGCTGTACTTTGACCGCTGCCGTTGCCGTTTTCGCCGAAGAGGTCAAAGTTCCACAGGTCGGGGGCTTGGCTTCCGTCGGGCTCTGGAGCGGTTTCGGGGTCTTCTGGCAGGGCCGATGATGCGATGGTGATGCTGCGGTTGAGGGCACTGACGATTCCGCTGGTGACGGTACCGGAGAGTCCGAGGGGTGCACCGATAGCGACGGTGGCGTCTCCGACGTTGAGTTTGCTGGAGTCTGCAATGTCTATGAAGGGCATATCGCTAGCGTCATCGATGTGGATGACGGCGATGTCTGAGATGGAGTCGAAACCGACGACTGTTGCTGAAAGGAGGCGGCCATCGTTGGTGGTGACTGTGACTTTCGGGTCTGCGACTTTGCCGTCGAGGGTCACGACGTGGGCGTTCGTGATGACGTTGCCGTCTGCGCTGATAATGACGCCTGATCCGCTGCCGCCGGTGTTTTGCCCGCTCACGTTGATGGTGACGATGGCGGGTGCTGCTTTTGCTACCACGGAGGTGACGAGGGTGGCGTTGCCGGGGTCGTTGACGGTGATGGCGGCGGGGCTTGTTGATCCGCTAACGGCTGAGGTTGCTTGGTTGCCGACTGCCCAGAGTGCTACGCCTGCTCCGGATGCGCCTCCGAGGAGCGTGACGATGGCGAAGCCAGCGACGAGTCCGAGTGTCATGCCCGATTTCTTTTTGGGGGCTGCAGTTTCTGTGTTGGCGTCAGCGGCGGCGGCGGTCGCGCCGGGGCCGAAGCTTGCTCCGGTTGCAGCGTTGGGCGTACCTGCCGGGGCTGGGTAGGCGCTGGTGACGGCGGTGCCGGGTGTCGCGGGTGCTGCGGGTGCTGCTTCCACTGGTGCGGTTTCGTTTGCTACGGCATCTGTGGATGAAGTTTGTGTGGGTTCGGGGTTGTTGCTTGGGGTGCTGTTTTCTTCGGGGTTGTTGCTGGGGTCGGATTCTTGGGGGTTTTCGGTCATGGGGTGCTCCTTTCAGCGGTGCTAGCCTCCATCGCCAACCTGTGCATTCTATTTAGGTCGGCTGTGGGTGGGCTGCGCGCTAGGCAGGAGTTCGTCGGGGTGTTGCGTTGTTGTTGGTGGGTTGGTGGCTGTTGTGGTTGTTAGCAGCCGATTCCGGTGGGGTTGGTGTTGCAGTCTTGGTCGACGAGCACTGTGGTGGCGTGGCCGGCTGTTGCGGTGAGTGGTGGGGCGTTGATGGTGAGGGTTCCGATGACGTTTTGCCAGTTGGTTCCTGCGACCCGGTATTCGGCGGTGTAGGTGACGGCGAGGGTAATTGTGTAGTTGCCGGGTTGGTTGTAGATGTGGCTTGTTGGTGTTGGGTCGAATTCGGCGATCTTGTATTTGGCCCAGGTTGTGCCTGCGGAGTTGAGGCTTGCGGTGGTTCCATCGCCATAGTTCCAGTTGTATCCAACGGGCGTGAATCGCACTTGGGCGGTTCCACCAAAGAGGGTGCCGTTGACGATGTGGGCGGATGCGGTGGCATAGAAGTTGGTGTCTAGACCCACGATCATCCACTGGTTGGGTTGCATTGCCGCGACTGGCGTTTGCGGTCGGAAGCTTGCGATGTCAGAGATGGTGATGGGGCCGGACGCTGTGTCAGCGGCGGGTGGCGTCCACGGCACGCACGGAAGTCGCTGAAGATCACACCAACTCTCCCCCACAGAGTTGACTGGCTCTATGGGAGCCTCAAAACTGACGCCATCCGCAGAGTTGTCGTTCGGCGCGGTGCCGCCCGTCGCGGGCACCTCGGTTGTGGCGCCGAGCTCGACGGCGCCATCGGCGACTTCTGCGCTGGGGCATCCCGCTGCAAGAAGGACCCGAGAACAAGAGTTGTTTTGAGAGCTCAAGGCGGGGCCGGAACCTATGCTCCCTGTAATCGCCAGAAAGCTGAGAGAAATGGCAAGCCCGACTCTCAACATGGATCTTCGCTCCAACGTTCAACGCCAGAAACGCTCAGCGAGTCCTTCGACGGGACGAAATCAAAGACCACTTGCAGCATGAGAGTATCGTCGCGGTCGCTCGGCACTATCGATTTACCGGAATCATCCAGTACATCGAGCCCAGAAACGTCCTCGCACAGATAGACGACGACTATTTCGAGAGGGCTACCGACGGGCGAGTACCGCTGGAGTGTCGTGCCGCTAAAACTTGATTCGCCGCGCCCTTTCAGCCCCTTTTCCCTCACTTCAGCGAAAGACTCGAGAGACAAGTCAAGAAAGGCGCCAGTCGTGACTTCAGAAATACGCTCCGCTTCATTCCCGCCAGCGTTGAGAATCTGAGTAGACACTCTTGAGTACTCCGCATAGGCCTCCTCCGCCGCCGCAAGGGCTTCTTCGTCGGTCGCGTAGGGCGCAACGAAGGTGGAGGTCGGTTGAGGTGGGGCCGCAGCATCGGGCGGCGCGCATCCGCTCAGCAAAGTGAGGAGGAGCGCGCCACCCGACGCACGTACGAGGTTCGGTAGCCGCATATGTCGACGCTAAACAGCCCACACGAATGAGGTGCTCGACTTTCCACAGCCAAAAACTGAAACCGGCCCCGCAACTCGTTAGGCTTGCGGAACAATGACTGTTACTGGATCTTGGGAACGCGCCGCCAATGGCGCCATGCTGCTCGGCACCGACGGGCAATTGAGCCAAACAATCTTCGCCGAAATGTCGGCACTCGCCGTGAGCACCGGCGCCATCAACCTCGGGCAAGGATTCCCGGACGAAGATGGCCCCATCGAAGTTTTGGATGCCGCACGCAAAGCCATCAGCGATGGTGTCAACCAATACCCGCCAGGCAATGGCCTTCCCGTGCTGCGCAATGCAATCGCCGAACACCAAGAGCGTTTTTACGGAATCGAAATTGATCCAGACACCGAAGTGCTCGCGACAGCAGGTGCAACCGAAGCGCTAGCAGCAACAATCCTCGCACTCACTAACGAAGGCGACGAGGTCATCACCCTCGAACCCTTCTACGACGCCTACGGCGCCATAATCAACTACGCGCGCGCCACCCACGTGACCGTTCCGCTGCGGGCCCCCGACTTTCAGCCCAACCACGACGACATCGAAGCAGCGTTCAGCGGACGCACCCGACTGATCATCCTCAACAGCCCCCACAACCCCACTGGCAGCGTTCTCAGTCGCGAAACCCTCGAACTCATCGTTGAACTCGCGCACAAATACGATGCCCTCATCGTGACCGACGAAGTCTACGAACACATCACCTTCGGCCACGAACACATCCCCATCGCGAGCCTGCCCGGTGCCTTCGACCGCACCATCAGCATCTCCAGCGGCGGAAAAACGTTCAACACCACCGGCTGGAAAATTGGCTGGATCACCGCACCACAGCCCATCCTGCAAGCCATCATGGCGGTCAAGCAGTACCTCACCTACGTCAACGGTGCACCATTCCAACCCGCAATCGCTGTCGGTCTCGGGCTACCAGATGACTACTTCGACGGCCTCGCCAGCGGTCTCGCCAGCAAACGCGACACCCTCGGCGCAGGTCTACGCAGTGCAGGATTCGACGTCACCACACCCCAAGCTGGCTACTTCATCATCGCGGATGCCGCACCCCTCGGAGTCACGGATGCTGCCGACTTCTGCCGCACCCTGCCCGACCTCGCGGGTGTCGTCGGAATCCCCGTCACCGCCTTCGTACACCCCGAAAACCATGGCGACTACAACACGCTCATCCGCTTCGCGTTCTGCAAACAAACCGACGTGCTCGACCGCGCTGCCGCCCAGCTCTCCGGAATGAAACCGCGCCACTAAGTCCTGGGAGCGCTACCGCTCTTCGCGCGGATGCACACCATAACGGCGCAGCTCCAGCGCGGGATTGATCGCCCTCACCTCATCAAGGCGAGCGTGCTCAATGTGGGCGACCGCGACATCCGTTCGCTCACCAATCGTCACCAACTCAACGCCCATCGGGTCGACGACCATGCTGTGGCCAACACCAATTGGCGGTGCATGATCGGCGGCCGCCACAAAAATAGTGTTCTCAATCGCCCGTGCCGTGAGAAGTGTGCGCCAGTGATACTCCTTCAGCGGCCCACGCACCCACTCGGCAGGCACGACAATGAGGTTGGCTCCGGCATTCACCAAACGGCGAGACACTTCAGGGAAACGGATGTCGTAACAGGTCTGCAAACCGACAGTGAAGCCCTCCCACGAGAACGTCTCCGGCGCACCAATCGACCCCGGAATGACCCAGTCGGATTCTCGCTGACCAAACGCATCGTAGAGATGCTGCTTGCGGTAAGTCGCAACCAGAGCACCTGTCGGAGCGATCGCCACGAGAGTGTTCGAGAAGCGGCCGATTTCATTGCTCGACTCCAACATTCCGGCAGCGACATGAATGCGCAACCGCTGCGCTAATGACGTCAGCGCCTGAACGAAAGGACCATCGAGAGGTTCGGCCGCCGCCAACCAGTCATCACCCATTGTCGGCGTGAAGTAGGCCGAGTACTCGGGGAACACCACAAAGCTCGCACCACGTGACGCCGCCCGCTCAGCAAGCTCAGTGATCGTCGCGATGTTCCCATCGCGATCGTCACCGGGGGCGAACTGGGCTACAGCAATAGTCGAAGCGGAAGTCATTCCCCCACCCTACGACCCGACCCCAGCAACAGGCCGGGAACGAAAGCAGAAAAGCTAAACGCCACCCTCAGCAATGAGTTTGCGATACGGCAGCAGCGCGGCCTTCATGCCAACACCCAGCACGCCAACGAGACGGTTGTCGCGGTAGTAGCCCACGGCAGCCTGCTCGGTGAGATCCCCTTCGAGGATGCGGATGTCATCATCCGACACCAAACCCAAAAGGCCATAAGCCTGCAGCTTGATCTCGAACTGGTTCGACCAGAATGAGGGCATCGGAGCGAACGGTTTCGCCACGACCTCAGCAAAGGTTTCATCGTCGGCCAGGCGCGCCGCCAACACAGCACCAGCACGCTTGCCGGTGTCAGTCGGAATATTCCAGTGCTCGATTCGACGCGGAACATCATCGAACATGGGGTTCGGAAAGCGCGCAATATCGCCAACGACATAAACATCATCGCGAGCGACACCATCGACAGTCACCGCGCGCATCGCATTATCGGCGAGCACCCCATCACTCAAATCGAGATCAGTGCCCTCAAGCCACTCAATGTTGCAGTCCGATCCGACCGACTCGATCAGAACGTCAGTATCAATGACACGGCCGTCGCTCAGCTCAACAGACTCAACCGAAGTCTCGCCATTGATCGCCGCAACCGTCACGCCAGAGAAAATGTCCACGCCCTCCTCGGTGAGCCGGCGGCGCATTTCTTTCGCCACCAACGACCCAAGTGGACGAATCATCGGTTCAACGCTCGGCGTCACAATCGTGACCGAGCAACCCAACTTGCGAGCGGTTGCGCTCAGTTCGCAACCCAAGAAGCCCGAACCGACAACAACAACGCGCGCACCCTCAGTGAGCTCTGCGCGCAACGCCATCGCGTCATCCAGTGAACGAACAACGTGACGGCCAGCAATCGGGGCAAAATCCAAGCGGCGAGCTCGCAGGCCCGTCGCGATAACGAGCGCACGCCACTCCTGCACGTTGCCGTCGTCAGTGGTCAGGGTTCGCGCATCAAGGTCGACCGCGGATGCCCGCACCCCGAGCATCCACTCAACATCACCCATCTCAGCGCGCGACGGAAACGCCACAGCCTCGTGGGTCACGTCCGTGGCCAACACCTCTTTCGACAGAGGCGGACGGTTATAGGGCGCATGCAGCTCGTCGCCAACTACGCGGATCGCACCGGTGTAGCCCGAACGACGAAGAGACTCCGCCGCGCGCAGCCCACCCATCGCCGCACCGACAATAACGACCGGTGCGGCGGGGTTAGCCTCAGACACTATTCGACGATTCGAATGGCCTGCATCGGGCACACATCAACAGCGGCTTCAATGTTGTCGCGCTCCGAGTCGGGCGCTTCCGCCACATACTCAAGCTTGTCGTCGTCGTTGAGCTTGAAGTTGTCTGGTGCCTCGAACACACACTGGCCGTAGTGCTGGCACTGGTTCATGTCGACTTCAATTTTGATCATCGCTTTTCCTCAACTTTCGACGGGTAGAGATCTTTCGACGGAGTTCGAATGCCTCGGAACTCCCAGTCGCCACCCATTGCGGTCGACATTACCTCTTCACTCTCCGTGGGCTGTGCCCCCACGTCGGTGCGGATCGGAGTCGGGCCCGTAACGATACGGTTCGTGAGCTTGCCCAGGCCTTCAACTTCGACCTCGACAACGTCGCCAGGCTGCACCGGACGCGAGAACGCTGGCGTTCCCGAGAACAGCATGTCGCCGGGGCTCAGCGTGATCGTGCGTGCGATGTCGGCCACGAGGTAGTTCATGTCCCACTCCATGTTGTCGGTGTTGTCGTCTTGCTTGACCTCACCGTTCACGATGGTGCGCAACTGCTTGCCGCGGAAATCCCAGTCCGTGACGAGACCGGGGCCGACCGGGGCGAGCGTGTCGCTTCCCTTGACGCGCAGCATTGAACCGGCATCCGTGTCTCGGAAATCGTGCAGACCGTAGTCGTTGCCGATCGAGTAACCGGCGATATAGTCGCTGGCCTGCTCTGGCGAAACGTTGCGGCACGTACGACCGATAACGATGACAATTTCACCCTCGAAGTTCAACCACTTGCAGCCTTCAGGCCGCACAACATCACCCTTGTGGGTGTTGAGTGCGGTAACCGGCTTCTGGAAGTAGGTCGGAGCCGACGGCAGCTTCGTCATGAACTCTTCAGTGCGACTCGCGTAGTTCAAGTGCACAGCGATGATCTTGCTCGGCTCGGTCGGCGGCAAATGGATGGCATCTTCGACGCCAACCTCGCGGCCGTCGCCAGCGACGAGAGTCTCGCCGTGGCGCGTTACCTGCGTCGGGTATCCATCAAGAAGTATTCTGCGGAGTTCAGTCACGAGAGAGAACCACATCCTTTGCTGCTGGGAAGCCACCTTCTGGCTTCGGGAACCACACGTGCACCTGACCGGTGCCGATGGAGTTTTCGTAATCGCTGTACATTACGCCGGGAGCGGTGCACGCTTCTTCGCCAATGGCGCCAGCGGTCATGAGCCAGTGGCCGAACATGGCCTCGGGGCGAACCTTCTGGAACGCCGGCATTGTCTCAAGTACCTGAGCGTGATCGCCAGCCTTGAACCACTCGAGACGTTCGTAATCTGCCTCGCGGGCAGCATCCGAGAAAATGTGGGCCGGATCGGCCATCTCGTGCTTGCGCAGATCGCGCAGCTTGTAGAACGTGTGCGAAAGTGCACCAGAAGCGAGCAGGATGACGCGACGGTCGCTCTTGGCGATCGCCTCACCAATGGCACGCCCCGCGCGCAAGAAGTCTTCATCGGTCGCGGTCTGGCAGATCGAGACGCTCACCCACTTCTTGTCGGGGAGACCCTTGCCCAGGTACTCCCACAGGTTGATTGTGGCGTACATGATCGGCAGATATTCGTCGTCGATCGGAGTGATCCAGGTGCCGTTCTTTTCGGCCTGCTCCCCCATGAGCTTTGCGAGCTCGGGGTCTCCAATGAAGTCGTAGGGAACGCCGCTCATTCCGCGGGGCAGCTCTTCTGACGTGAACTTGCCGTGACGACGCTCGTGCGCCGTGACAACAAACTCAACCGTGGTCGCCCAGTGGCTATCGAGTACGACGACTGTGTCGTAATCGTCATTCTCGAAGTAGTCCTTGCGGAGTCGTTCGAGGCCTTCGACGAGCGTTGAATCTTTGCCCTCATTGAGTTCCATGCGGATCTCTTTGGGCAACATGATCGTAGGTACGTGAGCGATCAGCCCAGCGCCAACAACTTCTCCCATGACTATTCCTTCCATCCGTTCGGTGAAACCACCGTGTTCTTTACATCTGCGTAGAAATCAAACGACCAAGTGCCGCCCTCGCGGCCAACCCCCGACTTCTTGGAGCCGCCGAAGGGGGCCCGCAAGTCGCGCACGAAGAAGCAGTTGACCCAGATCGTGCCGGCCACCAGCTGCTTGGCGATAACGTCGGCGTGCTCGCGGTTGCCCGAAACGAGAATGGCGGCGAGACCGAATTCGGTGCCGTTCGCCATGTCGACGAGTTCGTCATCCGTCGTGAAGGTCTGCATCGTCAGCACCGGCCCGAAGACCTCCTGCGTGACAATTTCACTGCCGACCTCGGGGTTCTTGACGAGCGTCGGCGAGAAGTAGAGCCCGCCGAGTTCAGCGTTGGGGCCGCCTCCGAAGAGGATGTCTGCTCCGCCTTCTTTCGCGCGATCGACGAATCCCTTAATGCGCTCGAAGTGCACGCGGTGAACCTGCGGACCGATGTCGGTCTCGAGGTCGCGCGGGTCACCCTGGCGCAGGGTCGCGACCTTGGCCTTGAATGCTTCGGCAAAGGCATCCGCAATGTTCTCGTGAACAAGAATGCGCGTGCCCGAGAGGCAGACCTGCCCAGCGTTGTCGTACTGCTCAACCGCGAGGGTAGCCGCGAGTTCAAGGTCGGCGTCTTCCATCACGATGCAGGGGCTCTTACCGCCGAGCTCGAAGCTGCACGGAGTGAGGTTGTCAGCGGCCGCGCGGGCAATCGACTTGGCCGTCGGCACCGAGCCGGTGAACGAAATGCGGCTGAGGTCGGGGTGGGCGACAAGCGCGGCGCCCGCTTCTTTTCCGTACCCCTGAACGACGTTGAACACGCCGGCGGGAAGGCCAGCTTCGGCGGTGATGTCGGCGAAGAGGGAGGCCGTGAGCGGCGTCCATTCGGCCGGCTTCAGCACGACCGTGTCGCCAGCGGCGAGCGCCGGGGCGATCTTCCACGTGGCGAGCATCAGCGGTGCGTTCCACGGCGTGATGAGCGCGGCGACTCCCGAAGGGTCCCACGAGACGTGGTTGTTGTGGCCTCGAGTTTCGAAGTCGGGATGCCCGAGGTCGTTCACGAGGTAGTCAGCGAAGAAACGGAAGTTGTGGGCCACTCGCGGCATCACGCCGCGCAGGTGGCTGCGCAGCAGCGCGCCGTTGTCCATCGTCTCAACGTTGGCGAGGTCGCTGACACGTTCTTCGACGAGGTCGGCGATCTTGTGCATGATCGCTGCACGGTCCTGGGGGCTGGTGGCAGCCCAGCCGGGGAAGGCGGCGCGAGCGGCGGCGACGGCCAGGTCAACTTCGCGTTGACCGCCTCGGGAGATCTCACCGAGTGCGCTGGCATCGATCGGTGACACGTTGGTGAAGGTGTCGTCTGAGGCGACGCGTTCTCCATTGATGAAGTGCCGCGTATCGACGGTCACTCCGGCTACTTCAACGTTGGTCATAGTGTTCCCGTCTCGAATCGCTCGCCGTTAAGTCATTCGGATGCTAATGACTTACCTTAGCGAGTGATTCGAGCCCAAACAAGAGTTCGGGGCATCCGGCAACTAAAAAACCGCGGGAAAGCTAGTTCTTTGGCTCGACACCAGCGGTAATCACTCGAAGCATCTCCGCGAGCTCTTCACGCTTGTTGGGATCTACGGGGCCAGTAACGGCCTGCTCCTGCAGGTTGAACGCAGGAAAAAGCTCCACCATCAGTTCGCGGCCGCGATCAGTGAGCTTCACCACAACTAGACGACCGTCACTGACGCTGCGAGCGCGAGTGAGCCAGCCACGACGCTCGAGAGTGGAGAGAACGCCGGTGAGAGTGGCTTTCGAAAATCCTCCTTCGAGCGCGATCTGGCGCGTCTCGATGGGCTCCCAAATCCACGTGACCCACAGCACAACAAAAGCCGTCCACGACAGGTTGTGCTCAGAAAGCACCGTGCGTTCAAAGTGGTTCCGCACGGCGTTCGCTGCGCGAAACAGATTCGAAGCAACTGCCATCGCCGAGTAGTCCAGCGGTAACCCGCCAACTTTCTCCTGCACTTGACGCTCTGTTTCAGTGAGTGTGTGTGGTCCGGCCACGGAGGGTCCCCTCGCTCGCATTTAGCTGTCGTTACTCTATCCAACCCCCGGCGTTCAGAAAGTTTTTGTCCGCATCGCTCGCAGAATCGTGACGATGTGGCATATTGTTTGTATCCAAACAACCCACGGAGGATTGAGTTGACTTCAATGGCGAACGTCACCCTGGCAGACCTAGATCTGTTCGAGAACGGCACACCCTGGAACGTATTCGACAAGCTTCGAGCAGAGGCACCCGTGCACTGGTCGGAAGAACCGGCGCCCAACCACGGCTTCTGGTCGCTCACTCGGTACCACGACATCGTCTCCGTGTTGCGAGACACCGAGACGTTCTCGAGCGAACGCGGAACCGTCAACCTCGAAGAACTCGACGCTGACCAAATCGAAGCACGCAAATCGATGCTCGAAACCGATGGCGTTCGTCATCGTGCGCTGCGTCGTCTCATGCAGGGCGAGTTCACCCCTCGGGCGGTTGCGGGCTACGAGACCTTCCTCCGTGGTCTCACCGCCAGCACTCTCGATGCGGCATTCGCGAACAAAGAATTCGAATTCGTTGACCAGGTCGCGGCCGACTTCCCCATCCGTGTGCTCGCCAAAATGCTTGACGTGCCAGACACCGATATCTACAAGCTCATTGACTGGGGCAACCGGATGATCGGCAACGACGATCCGGAACACGCCGATGTTCTCGCGAGCTCCGCTGAGAGCGAGCAGTACCGGCTCTTGCCGTTCCGCTCCCCCGCCGCCCTCGAAGTGTTCGAATACGGCAACGCTCTTGCCAACGAACGCCGCGGCAAAGACGGCACCGACCTCGTCTCGCGCCTCGTCAATCAGACGCCAATGGACGGCAAGGAACTCAGCGAGCGCGACTTCAACAGCTACTTCCTGCTGCTCGTCGTCGCCGGCAATGAAACCACGCGCCACACGATCACTCACTCCATGAACTACCTCATGGACAACCCTGACCAGATGGCTCTCCTGCAGGAAAAGCCCGAGCTGATCCCCTGGGCTGTTGAAGAATTCCTGCGCATGGCCAGCCCGGTCTACCACTTCCGTCGCACTGCGACGAAAGACACCGAGATCAACGGCCAGGCCATCAAAGAAGGCCAGAAGGTCGTCACGTGGTTCGCTGCAGGCAACCGTGACCCCGAAGTGTTCGAAAACCCATACAAGATGGATGTCACCCGTAACCCCAACGAGCACATGGCATTCGGTCGCGGAGGCCCGCACATGTGTCTCGGAAACTCTCTTGCACGGCTAGAGATCCGTATCATGTTCGAGAACCTGTTGCCCCGGATCTCCGGAATGACGAAGCTCAGTGAACCTGACCGTCTGCGCAGCAATTTCGTCAACGGAATCAAACGACTCCCGGTAAGCGTCGAACTAGCAAAGTAGGCCCATGAGCGAGGTAGTCACATGAGTGAAGTTCGGCCACAAGGCAGACCACACGCAGTATGGGGCGACGAGACTGAAGTAGTACAGCTCGCCCTCGACTGGACCGCCAAGCGAATGGTTCGCGAAACCGACCCACTGTCGACAGCACGGCCTGCGGCCGAGTTGGCGGCAGCGGTCGGCGACGCGATCCGCCCGGAAGGCATTGGTGGCGCAGAAGCACTGCGCATTTTTGACGAAATTCTTGAGCCAGCAACCCGCGCTCAAGATGACCCGCTCAACCTCGCCTACATTGCTGCCGCTCCCACCCGAGCTGCAGTCGCCTTCGACCTCGTCACGAGTGCCGCCAATATTTTTGGCGGCCTCTGGGAGTCCGGTGCTGGCGCAATCTTTGCCGAAAATCAAGCCCTTGAGTGGATCATCAGCCTGCTCGACTGGCCAGACACCGCCGGCGGCACGTTCGTCTCTGGTGGCACCTCCGGCAACCTCTCCGCGCTCATGACCGCGCGCGAAACGGCCAAGACTCGTCGCGGCGGACGCCCGGCCGGCGGTTGGCAACTTGCCTGCACCACGAACGCTCACTCATCGATCAACTCCGCCGCGAAAGCGCTCGACGTCGACGTCGTCGATGTCCCCATTGACGAGCGAGGGCACATGACCGGGGCAGCCCTGCGGGCCGTTCTCGAACAGTCACCCAACGTCTTTGCTGTCGTGGCATCCGCTGGAACAACCAACGAAGGCCTCGTCGACGACCTTGCCGACATCGCCGAAGTGTGCGAAGAGTTCGGTGTGTGGATGCACGTCGACGGCGCCTATGGCGGTGCAGGGCTCGCAGCCCCGAGCATCCGCCATCTCTTCGACGGAATTGAACGGGCAGATAGCTTTATCGTCGACCCCCACAAGTGGCTCTTTGCGCCCTATGACTGTTGTGCCCTCGTGTATCGCCAGCCTGAGCTAGCGCGCGCCGTACACTCCCAGCACGCCAGCTATCTGGATGCGATCGACCGCAATGAGTGGAACCCAAGCGAGCTCGCCCTGCACCTCTCGCGTCGCGTGCGCGGGCTGCCGCTGTGGTTCAGCCTCGCCACCCACGGCACCGACAAGTATCGAGATGCCATCGAAAGCTCGGTGACGACGGCGCGCGAAGTCGCCCGTGCGATTGAGGCGACCGACTACCTCGAAATCGTGCGCGAACCCGAACTCTCGGTGCTGCTTTTTGTGCGCACTGGCTGGACCGCTGAGCAGTATTCCGAGTGGTCTAAACAGTCTGCGCACGACGGCGTCATCCTGTGCGTGCCGACCTCCTGGCGCGGCCAAAGCGTGTTGCGGCTTGCTTTCGTGAACCCTGACACCGAGACCGTCACAGTGATGGCGGCCCTCGAAACGCTGCGCTGAGGCGGCCCTGCGGTAGCTTTACCCTAGGGCGCAGTGCGGCGACCCGAGCAGGAAGGGCGTCACGAAATGAAGACAACGGTTTCTTTGACTGAGATGGCAGCGACGGAATTGGCGAGTGCTGTCGCGTCGAATAATGGGCGCAGCGCCGTGACCATCTGCGGTGGACGCGATGCCCAGCTCCGACAGACCCTAATGGCCCTTCGCGCCGGTGAGGGCCTCTCCGACCACTCCAGCCCCGGAGAAGCTACGTTGCAAGTTCTCCTTGGCCACATCACGCTGCGCACCGCCGACGAGTCGTGGGAGGGCACGCCAGGTGATCTCCTGCCGATCCCGACCGCGATTCATGCCGTGGACGCGCTCGAAGATTCTGTGTTTCTCCTCACCGTGGTCAAAGCTCAACCGTCAGAATCCTGAAGACTCTTTTGTCGCGATCGTGCTGTTAGCCGAGCTTGGCTACGCGGTCGAGGAAGGCATCAACGAGTGCAGCAGTGCGCTCCCCCGCGACCACTTCTTCCGCGCGCGTTTGCGCGATCATGGCCGCAGGGTTCTGCCCGTCGGCGACCACTTCGTCGATACCGCCCTGATCGAGCCAGCCCTCGAGAATTGCGGCGTTGAGCTCGGGATGAAACTGCACGGCAAGACTTCGGCCGTAGGTGAATGCTTGAGGCGCAACCGGGTTGCGGGCAATTTCGACGGCGCCGGCGGGCATCGTCCACTGGTCATAGTGAAACTGAAACCACGGGCCATTCGATACAAGCGAGGTGTCGTCACTGTGAATCGCCGTCCAGCCGATCTCAGCCTTTTCGCCCCGCGCTACGGTGCCGCCGAGGGCGCGAGCAATGAGCTGGCCTCCAAAGCAAATTCCGAGCACCGGGATGTCCGCCTCGATAGTCGCACGCACCCAGTCAAGTTCCGGAGCCAACCATCGGCCGATGCAGGTGTCATCCCACGCCCCCCACGGCGCACCCATGGGAATCACAAGGTCGTATTGCGACACATCCGGAAATTCGAAGTCCACATTGGGGTTATCGAAATTCTCCTCGGCGACAACCATGATTTCGTCAATCTCAAAGCCGCGCTCACGCAGTCGATCGCCGACTGGGCCGCTGGCGGTGACGTGATCGTGTTGCACCAAGAGAGCTCTCATCTGTGTACCTTTCAGGTAAATTTCTCGCGATGAGTGGACAGCCACACCGCTATGTGGCTTAGTATCTCACTAATCGTTCAGTGCCGAACGATTTATTTTTCGGAGGAAGAATGACTCTCGACATAGCAGCGCTTCAAGCAGACTTGCAGGCAAAAGGGATCGATGTTCTGCGCCTGATTTTCCCGGACGTGCTCGGAATTACCCGCTCAAAAGATCTTCTCGTCAGCCAACTGCACCACAGCAAGTCACCGCTGTTTTGCCAAGGAGTCTGGGTCACAACCACGGGCGGCGATGTGCTCGATGGCAACGACATCATGACATCCGGTCTTCCCGACCTTCTGACCCAGATCGACCCGAATACGCTGACGATGATGCCGTGGGAGCCTGGTGTCGCGATGGTGGTCGGTGACGCCTTCAACCCCGACCACAGTGTCAGCGAGGTTGCGCCCCGATCCGTTCTGCAGAGTGTGATCGCCCAATACAAAGCCATCGGCCTCACCCCCACCCTCGGCCCAGAGCTTGAGTTTTATATCGCGAATTACGACGAAGAGAACGGCTGGAGCCGCAGCCTCAGCCGCACCGGTCGCGTCTACACAACCGGCGAAAGCGTCGACCCAGGCGGACAGTTTCTCCACCTCATGCGCATGCTCGACGGTATGGATATCGGTGTCTTCGCCGGCAACCACGAATTCAGTCCCTCGCAGTACGAGATCAATCTTTGGCATTCCGAAGCTCTGGATGCCGCCGACCGAACCTTCCTCTTCAAAACGGCAGTCCGCGACATCGTCGCTCACACTGGCAAGCACGCTCTCTTCGTTGGCAAGCCGTGGGACGACGAAGGCGGAAGTGGATTCCACCTTCACTTCTCGGTCGTCGACGAACAGGGAAACAACATCATGTCGGATGGCGGGCAAGGCCTCTCGGAGGTCGCCAACCACATGATTGCTGGCATCCTCGAAAACGCCGGAGCCATCGCAGCGCTCTCGAACCCCACGGTAAACGCCTACAAGCGACTTGGACCAGACACGCTCGCTCCGTACCGCGCCAACTGGGGCCACGATAACCGCAGCGCAATGCTGCGAGTTCCGCCCGAGCGCGGCGCCGGCACCCGACTCGAAATGCGACTCGGGGATGCTGCCGCAAACCCGTACCTGCTCATCGCCTCCGTTCTGGCCGCCGGCCTTGACGGCATCACACGGAGCCTCACAGCCCCAGCGCCGGTCGCAGGATGGGCGTACGAAGACAACTCCGCCCCCATCCTGCCGATGTCGCTCAAGGCCGCTCTCGACGTCTTAGACGACGACACCGTCATGCGAAGCGCAATGGGCAGCACAATCATCGATGTCTTCAGTGTGCTCAAGCGTGACGAAGTGCGCCGCTACGAGGACTCAGTCGCCGACAACAACACCCGCGACGTAAGCCAATGGGAGATCGACGAGTACTTCGCCGACTACTAAATCGCTAGCGCGAATGTGTGTCTGCGACGCCCGCCTCTTGACAGAGTGTCAGTCGTCGCAGGCACACTAATTTCATGACAAATATCGCGTTGTTTCACTCCGTTCTTGGCGCACGCCCTGGCTTTGATGATGCGGCCGAGCGGCTGCGAGCCGAGGGTCACAACGTCACCGCTGTCGATCAGTACGGTGGCCGCACCTTCGACTCGTATGACGAAGCGAGCGAGTTCGCCGAAGCCATTGGTTACCCAGCGCTCATGAGTCTCGCCGCGCAGGCCGTCGAGCACCTGCCTGATGGTTTCATCACGGCAGGGTTCTCCAACGGCGGCGGCATGGCGGAGTACGTAGCGACCCAACGAATTGTGGCTGGAGTTCTGATGTTCTCGGGTGCGTTAGATCTGTCGATGCTCGGCGTCGACGCCTGGCCCGCCGGGGTTCCCGCTCAAATTCACTACGCGCTCGATGATCCTTTTCGCAGCCAGGCCGAGATAGACGCGGTCACGCAATTGGTGCGCGCTGCGGGAGCGCCAGTCGAGGTGTTCGACTATCCGGGTGCCGGCCACTTGTTTACCGACAGCTCCCTGCCAGCAGAGTTTGACGCAGAATCCACTGAACTGCTGTGGTCCCGTGTGCTGCCGTTCTGCGCGTCGCCTCCGGCCTAGCGCGTAGCGTTCATTTTTCTGGTCCCGGGCTCAATAACGCACGAAGCCCCGCCGAGCAGGTCGGCGGGGCTTCTCTTGGTACTAAAGAAACTTAGATCGCCTGTGAGCGGTCCTCTACGAGTTCGCCACCATTGAACGTGACACCGATCTCGCGATAGTAGCCGCCGAGAATCTCTTCGACGGGCAGAATCGAGTGCAGTTCATCCCACTGCGAGTCACCCAAGTGAAGTTCCGCATCGCCCTTCCAGGTTTCGCCGATCTCAACATCAGTGCCACCCATGGTGATGAGCTGGTCGAGCGACATGCCGGCATCCTTGCTAATGGATGGCATGAACCGGCTGTGCAGCATCTTGTGCCCGTTGACAAAACCATTGCTCTCGGCAGGCTCGCGCAGCGTAACAACCGCGGACGCGAGGCGGTGATCGTAGGCCGCGATGGAGGCACCGAATTGGCCGCCGTTCTCGAGCTTTGGCGTTGCCTTGCCGGCATTGAACACCCGCGTGACCGCGATGTTGCCGAGCTTCTTGGGGTAACCCTGGAACCAACCACGGCCGATGGCGAAGTCTTTGTTCACCCAAATGGCGACGCAGCGGCTGTACACGATGCCCTTGTGCGAGCAACGCACAACCATGAACGCTTCGAGATACTGGGCGCGCACGGGGTCCAGCAACTCGAGGCCGCCAGTGCTGCACGATTGCCAGTCAGCCCAGACGATGGCAACGGCGCCAGGCTGCTCAGGGGCAAGGTCAATATCGTCAGGAAGAATCGCGCGCACGTTTGCTGGATCGGTCAAATACTCGACAGTGAGTAGCGTTCCCGAGTAGTACCAGGGCATCTTCGGCACGAGCGAACTTGACCCTTGCGGGGTGAGCGGGGGAAGGAATCCTTTGAGTTCGGTCATGCGCCAGAGTGTAGCCCAAAACGGTTCGTATCCGAATGAATTTCCTAAATAGCTTGACTAAGACACCCTGTCTTCGCCATTGTTGTACCCAACTCGTTCGGATACGGACGACTTGATTCAGAACTCAACGAGGAGTTTCACCATGGCGCTTGACCAGAAATCCCAGGAAAGCCCCGATCGGACCCTGCGCAAAGGGCGACTCGGCGTAATCGGAATTGTCTTCTTTGTTGTGGCAGCAGCCGCACCGCTCGTCGGAATGACGGGCGCGGTACCCGTCGCCATTGTTCTTGGCAACGGAGCAGCAGCCCCCGGTGCTTACCTATTCGCGGGAATCATCCTTCTCTTGTTCAGTGTCGGCTATGCCGCAATGAGCCAGCGTGTAACCAACGCCGGAGCTTTCTTCGCGTACATCGGGCGCGGACTCGGTCGCAACGCCGGAATCGCAGGATCATTCGTTTCGGTGCTTGCCTACCTCACGATTCAGCTCGCAATCTACGGCTTCTTCGGCGGCGTCATGGCCGGCCAGGTCGGGCTGCTCCCCTGGTGGGGCTGGACACTTCTCGCCTGGCTCGTCGTTACCGCGCTCTCACTAGCGCGAGTCGACATCGGCGCCAAGCTGCTCGGTGTGCTGATGCTCGCCGAACTTACGGTGCTCATCATCGCGGCCGTCGCGATCCTCGCCGATGGTGGCCCAGAAGGGCTCAACTGGGCAGCATCCTTCTCCCCTGACCTGATTCTGGCCGGTGGCCTTGCCGGTTCCGCCGGAATCGCCTTCGCCTTCGCCTTTGCATCGTTCATCGGATTCGAAGCAACTGCCATCTACGGCGAGGAAAGCAAGGACCCGAAGCGCGCAGTACCCCGCGCTACGTACCTCGCGGTTGGCCTCATCACGGTGCTCTTCGCGTTCACCGCATTCGCACTTGTCACCGGAATGGGCGCCTCAAACGTTATCGAAGAGACCCTTGAACGCTCGGCAGGTCTCGAAGACCCCGCCGCAGTACTGTTCACCCTGGCCAGCCAATATGTTGGCCCGTGGCTCGCAACGCTCATGAGCATCCTCGTACTATCGAGTCTGTTTGCTGGACTTCTCGCCTTCCAGAACGCGGCAAGCCGGTACCTCTTCGCCCTCGGCCGCGGTGGCGTCATCGCCAGCTCAGTCGGAACCGTGAACGGTCGCGGAGCTCCTGGCCGCGCATCCATCATCGTGTCGGTCATCACCGGAATCGTGATGTTCCTCTTCGCTGTCTTCCAGCTCGACCCCATCGGCAACATGTTCTTCTGGTTCAGTGGCCTCGCAGTTGTAGCGATTGTGCTGATTGAAGCGCTCGTCTGCATCGCGATCATCCGCTTCTTCCTGCAGAATAAGGGCACCGAAAACATCTTCGTCACGATGATCGCGCCGATCCTGGCCTTCATCGGTCTCGTGCTCGCCGAGTACCTACTGATGTCGCGCTTCGGCCTCCTTGCCGGTGAACTCACGCTTAATGCCGGTGTTGACCCGACGGTCACCGCATTCGGACTCAACGCCTTCGGTTGGTTCCTCGTGCTCTCCCCATTCATCGTTCTCGTGATCGGCTACATCGTGTCGCTGACCCGCAAGAACCTCAACGAAGAACTACTGCAGGACGTTATTTCCTAACCTCTGCACACGAAGGGCCTCGACACTGCGGTGTCGGGGCCCTTCGTGGTTAACAGGACAGGCGCGACGTTGCGAGCTACGCAGTGGTTCGAGTTACGGGGTAGCGCCGGTCGCGACCGGTCGCTCGGGCTGGTTGGCCCACGCCGACCAGGAACCAGGAAAGAGCGCCGGTCGGAAGCCAGCAACGGTCAACGCCAGAGCATCGTGCGCCGCCGTAACGCCAGAGCCGCAATACACCCCAACCGCCCGATCGAGGCTGACACCGAGAGCCTCGTAGCGCTCGCGCAACGTTTCTGGATCGAGGAAGTGACCAGCGTCATTGAGGTTGCCCGAGGCGGGTGCACTGATCGCTCCCGGGATGTGACCGGCTCGGGGATCGATTGGCTCGACCTCACCGCGGTAGCGCTCGCCCGCCCGCGCATCAAGCAGCACACCAGTCTCGGCAAGAGCGGCAGCGTCATCCGTGCTCAATACAGGTTCGTTGCCGGTACTCAGCGTTACCGTGCCGGGTTGAGCGTTCGTGATGTCAGCTAAACCTGCTGCGAGTGGATGCCCTGCCGCCGTCCACGCGGAAAGCGCACCATCGAGCACCCGCACGTTCTCGACACCCATGTAGCGCAGCAGCCACCAAGCGCGGCCCGCGGCGAGACTATTCCAGTCGTCGTACACAACAACGGTGTCGCCATCGTTGATCCCCCAGCGTCGCGCGACTGACTGGAAATCAGCCACAGCAGGAAGAGGATGGCGACCTTCGTGAGGTTCACCGTGACGCGCGAGTTCGGTATCAAGATCGACATAGACGGCTCCGGGAATATGACCCGCCTCATAGAGAGGCAGCCCGTCTGGTCCGCCCAAACTCCAGCGCACATCGAGAACGCGAATGGGCGCTCCCCCACTGGCTGCGTCGTCGAGCAGCGCAGCGAGTTCATTCGCGGTGATGAGGGGGTGAGGCATCCGATGCTCCGATCATTGGGGTGGTTCCATGATCGCACTCAGAGCAGTCATTCGCTGCGGTGAAATTGTGTTCCCGTCGACGCGACGAACGCAGCCGACGGGAACACAAGAACTCCTTAGATGCGGGGTTCGTCCCGACCGTCGGTGGCGAGGAGTTCCTCCTCGACGGCACCGCCATAGCCCTCCTTCTGAGGATCGCCGTGGAGACCGCCAGAGATTGCGTACTCCTCCTCAGGCGAAAGCACGAGACGCTTGCGACCGTAGAGGGCAAAGATGACGAGCATCACGATGTAGACCACCGCAATTGCACCGATGGCGGGGCGAGCGGGTTCGTTGATGAAGAACCCAAAGAAGATCGCCAACGAAAGAACGCCGGCGATGATCGCACCGGGAACACCCCAAGGGCTGCGGTACGGGCGGCTCGCGTTCGGGAACTTCTTGCGCAGGATCAAGAACGACACCATCTGCAGAACGTAAGCGATCACGGCACCCCACACGGCAATGTTCAGAACGATCGCACCGGCTACACCGTCAGCGCCACCGAGCGAATCAACAAGCACGAGCGCCACGTAGCCGATGATCGCGCCTACGAGCAGGGCGACCGCGGGAGTCTGGCGCTTACCCGTGAGCGAAAGGAACTTCGGGTAGTAGCCAGCACGTGAGAGTGAATACATGTTGCGCCCATAGGCGAACATGATTCCCTGCAGCGATGCGAGTAGTCCGATCAGTGCAAACAGGGCTAGAGCTGCAGCGGCCTGGTCGCCCACAATGGCGCGGAAGCCGTCGAGCAGTGGCTCGCCCGAGCTCGAAATCGTGTCGGCTCCGACGATGCCCGTGTTAAGGAACAGCACCAACAGTCCCGTGATGATCAGGGTTGTGCGTGCGATCAAACCAGCCTTGGGAATGTCGCGAACCGGGTCGTGTGCCTCTTCAGCGGCGAGAGGAAGTTCCTCAATGCCGAGGAAGAACCACATCGCGTAGGGAAGCGCGAACAGGATCGGAATCACGCCGTGCGGCAGGAACGATGACTGCCCAGGATCCGGAGCGATGTCGAACAGGTTGTCCCAGCTGAAAAGGCCGGAGAATGCTGCCATCGCCGAGAACACAAGAAGGATAGCGATCGAAATTACCGCAACAATGATCGCGAATTTGAAGGAAATCGCCGCACCCGCGGAGTTGAGGCCGATGAAGACGGCGTAGAGGATTAGCCACCAGACGGGGGTGGGAAGCGAGAAGTCCAACAAATTGCTTGTAATGAAATCTACATAGCCCGCAGAGAAGTAGACGATTACCGCGGTAGTTGCGACGTATTCGATTGTCTCAGCGAGGCCGGTGACGAAACCGCCCCAGGGTCCCATTGCTGCTCGGGCGAAGGAATACGCGCCTCCCGTATGCGGCATGGCCGAGGCCATCTCACCGATGCTGAAGATCATTCCGTAGTACATGAAGATGAGGAGTGCGAAAGCGATCAGCATTCCGCCGAAACCGGCAAAGCCGATTCCGAAGTTCCAACCGGAGAAGTCTCCTGAGATAACGGCGGCGACGGCGAGACCCCAAAGGCCCCAGATTCCGGCGGTGCGTTTGAGGGTGCGTTTTTCGAAATACCCGGCCTCAGCCGTGGTGTATTTCACCCCGGAGACGTTCAGTGTGTCTTTGGACATCCTGTTTCCTTTGCGCTCTGGTTGGGTGCAACGACGGGTCGGGCACACAACTCTGTGAGAATCCTTGCGATGACTATACGGCGATCAATGGTTGTTGACTACCCATAATCACGAGAATTTTGCCGGTTTGACGCGAGTATTGTGACCACATCTCTCGGGTATCTGTGTTCTAATGGTTGGAAAGTGCACCATTTGACTCGCTCAATGAGGAGAAGTTTATGACCGCCCACTCCGGAAACCTCACGCTCGATGAACTGTCGGCAGACGTCGCGTCCGGCGCGATCGACACAGTCCTCGTGGCATTCACTGACATGCAGGGGCGACTCGTGGGCAAGCGACTGTCGGCACGACTCTTTCTGGAGGATGCCGCCGCTCTCGGTGCTGAGTGTTGCAACTACTTGCTCGCTGTAGACGTCGACATGAACACCGTCGAGGGCTACGCGATGTCGAGCTGGTCGCGCGGCTACGGCGACATGGTCATGGTTCCAGATCTGGCAACCCTTCGTCGTGCTCCCTGGCTCGTAGCCACTGCGCTTGTTACCGCCGACCTCCAGTGGCACGACGAATCGCCCGTCGCGCCCTCGCCCCGCCAGATTCTCAAAGCCCAGCTTGATCGTCTCGCCGAGCGCGGCCTCGACACCTTCGTCGCTACAGAGCTCGAATTCATCGTCTTCGATGACAGCTATCGGGACGCATGGAAGAAGGGCTACCGGGAGCTCTCCGCTGCCACCGACTACAACATTGACTACAACGTATTGGCGTCTACGCGCATGGAACCGCTGCTCCGGGACATCCGTAACGGCATGGATGGCGCCGGAATGTACTGCGAAGGAGTCAAAGGCGAGTGCAATCCTGGCCAGCAAGAGATCGGCTTCCGCTACGCCTCAGCACTCGACACCTGCGACAACCACTCGATCTACAAGAACGGCGCGAAAGAAATCGCCGACGCCCACGGCAAGAGCCTCACCTTCATGGCGAAGTACAACGAGAAGGAAGGCAATAGCTGCCACATCCACATCAGCCTGCGGGGAACGGACGGAACCGCAGTGTTTGCCGACAAGGATGCCGAACATGGCATGTCAAAAATGTTCCGCCATTTCATCGCCGGTCAACTCGCGGTCATGCGCGAACTCACCCTCTTCTCTGCCCCGAACATCAACTCCTACAAGCGCTATGTTCCGGGAAGCTTTGCGCCGACCGCGCTGGCCTGGGGGCTCGACAACCGCACTTGTGCGCTTCGCGTCGTCGGTCAGGGACACGGAATGCGAGTAGAGAACCGCGTTCCCGGCGGCGACGTGAACCAGTACTTGGCCGTCAGCGCCCTCATCGCAGCAGGGCTCTATGGGATCGACAATGAGCTCGAACTCGACGATGCCTACGAAGGTAATGCGTACACGAGCGACGTAGCCCGAGTGCCGTCCTCGCTACGGGAAGCCACCGAACTGTTCGCGGCCTCGACGTTCGCCAGGGAAGCGTTTGGCGATGAAGTGGTCGACCACTACCTCAACTACGCCGCCGTTGAGCTAGCGGCCTACGACTCGGCAGTTACCGATTGGGAAAAGGTGCGTGGCTTTGAGCGTCTCTGATCGGCCCGTTATCGGCCTGACTACCTACCTCGAACAAGCTCAGACCGGTGTGTGGGATGTTCCCGCCGCGTTTCTACCGAAGGCCTACTTCGAGGCGGTCACTCGCGCTGGCGGCATCGCGGTGCTACTTCCGCCACAGCCCGTGAGCCCAGAAATCGCCCGTCGGGTGCTTCAAGGGCTTGACGGACTCATCATCACCGGGGGCAAAGACTTCGACCCAGCGCGCTATGGCCAAGAACCGCACCCGACCACCGACGAACCTCGACTCGACCGCGACGCGTGGGAAGACGAACTCGTTCGCCAAGCGCTCGATGCCGACCTGCCGTTCCTTGGCATCTGCCGTGGTGCTCAAGTGCTCAACGTCGCCCTCGGTGGCACCCTGCACCAGCACCTACCTGACGTCGTTGGCCACGGAAATTACCAGGTGGGTGGCGGCATCTTCAGCCATCTTCCCGTCGAGATAGAAGCCAATTCGCAGATCGACCAAGTGCTCGGCGGTCAAGCTGAGCCTCTTGTTGTTCCGCTCTATCACCACCAAGCAATCGATCGCCTCGCCGACGGACTCGTCGTCACGGCACGCACGAGCGACGACGTGATTGAAGCTGTCGAACTGCCGTCGGCAACCTTCGCGGTCGCCGTTCAATGGCATCCCGAGGCAGCACCAGAAGACATCCGACTGTTCGAAGGGCTCGTCGAAGCGGCCCGTCACTACCGAAAGGCTCTCGCGTGAGCACCTACACCGTCATCAACCCAGCGACTGAGGCCGAGATCGGCACAGTCGATCTGCTCGATATCGAAGCGACGGATGCGGCAATCGCCCGTGCCGCCGTCGCCCAGAAGGCGTGGGCTCGCGTCTCGCCCGCCGACAAGGCGCTGATGTTGCGCCGCTTCGCGCAGACGGTAGACGGCGACCTCGAAAATCTTGCTGCACTGGAGGTCAGCAACTCCGGGCATCCGATCTCGCAGGCTCGCTGGGAAGCCGGCCATGTGCGCGACGTTCTCAACTATTACGCTGCAGCCCCTGAGCGGATGTTCGGCCAGCAGATTCCCGTGGCTGGCGGCCTCAACGTGACGTTCCACGAACCTCTCGGCGTCGTTGGTGTTATTACGCCGTGGAACTTTCCCATGACGATCGCGGCATGGGGATTCGCGCCGGCCCTTGCGGCAGGCAACGCTGTGGTGCTGAAGCCTGCTGAGTGGACTCCGCTCACGAGCATCCGACTGGGCGAACTCGCTCTCGAAGCCGGCCTTCCCGAGGGACTGTTCCAGGTTCTACCCGGCAAGGGTTCCGTCGTCGGCGAGCGCTTCGTCACCAACCCCACCGTGCGCAAAATCGTTTTCACCGGGTCGACCGCTGTGGGCAAACAGATTATGGCCGGATGCGCGGACCAAGTGAAACGGGTCACGCTCGAGCTCGGCGGAAAGAGCGCCAATATCGTGTTCGCGGATGCCGACCTGGAGAAGGCAGCCGCTGCAGCACCCTACGGAGTTTTCGAAAATGCTGGCCAGGATTGCTGCGCCCGCAGCCGCATCCTCGTCGAACGCAGTGCTTACGACCGTTTCATGGAACTTCTTGAGCCTGCCGTTGCCGGCGTGCGCGTTGGCGACCCCAATGACGAAGCGACCGAGATGGGTCCGCTGGTTTCAGCCAAACACTTGGCTTCGGTGCAGTCGTATGTGCCCGCGGATGCGCCCGTCGCGTTCCGCGGAAACGCCCCGGACGGGCCGGGCTACTGGTTCGCGCCCACCGTGCTCACCCCTGAATCGCGCCAGGACCGCTGTGTCACCGACGAGATCTTCGGGCCCGTCGTCACGGTGCTGCCGTTCGACGACGAGTCCGACGCACTCCAATTAGCCAACGATTCTGAATATGGGCTCTCTGGTTCTATCTGGACGAGGGATGTCAGCCGGGCCATCCGGGTTTCTCGCGGCGTCGAAGCCGGCAACCTGTCGGTTAACTCGCACTCGTCGGTGCGGTACTCGACGCCGTTTGGCGGCTTCAAGCAATCCGGCCTCGGCCGCGAACTCGGTCCCGATGCACCACTGAACTTCACCGAAACCAAAAATGTTTTCATCGCCGTCGACTGACAAATTCACCCCTTCCCACTCAAGGAGCACCGAATGAGCATCACCCCTATCGACCTCACGCAGCGCCTCGCCGGCAAAGTCGCCGTCATCACCGGCGGCGCGAGCGGAATCGGTCTCGCCACTGCGCGCCGATTCGCTGCCGAGGGTGCAACCGTCATCATCGGTGACATGGACGAGACAACAGGTCTCGCGGCCACTGAGCTTGTTGGTGGCCACTTCATCAAGGTCAACGTAACCAACGAGGAACAGGTGAATGCGCTCTTCGATACCACCGCCAGCACGTACGGGTCAGTCGACATCGCTTTCAACAACGCCGGCATTTCACCGCCGGAAGACGACTCGATCGTCACTACGGAGTTGCCGGCGTGGGAGAAAGTTCAAGACGTCAACCTCAAGTCGGTTTACCTCTGCTGCCGTGCAGCCCTCCGCCACATGGTCAAGCAGGGCAAGGGCTCGATCATCAACACGGCATCCTTCGTCGCTATCATGGGATCAGCGACCAGCCAGATTTCCTACACGGCGTCTAAGGGTGGCGTGCTAGCGATGAGCCGTGAGTTGGGCGTGCAGTTTGCCCGGGAGGGAATTCGAGTCAATGCACTCTGCCCCGGCCCCACGAGCACTCCCCTCCTCCAGGAGCTTTTTGCCAAGGACCCTGAACGGGCCGCTCGCCGTCTCGTCCACATCCCCATGGGCCGCTTCGCTGAGGCAGAAGAACTTGCTGCCGCGGTTGCGTTCCTTGCTAGCGATGACTCATCGTTCATCACCGCGTCGACGTTCATCGTCGATGGTGGCATCAGCTCTGCCTACACGACGCCTCTGTAATGGATGAGCCGACCGGTCTCCACGGCGAGTTGCTGCTGCGCCCTGTGCGCGGGGGCAACTCGTTCGAGGAGACCGTTCAGCGCCTCCTCCAGACGGTTCGTCTCGGGCTCGTCGCTCCCGGCGAACGGTTGCCCGCCGAACGGGAACTCGCCACGATGCTCTCGGTCAGCAGAGACACCGTGCGTGACGCTATCGCCTCGCTCAGCGACGCTGGCTATTTGGTGTCTCGACGCGGTCGCTACGGGGGAACGTTCGTCAGCGATGTTCTGCCGACACATATTCCGGGAACAGCTCACGACGATGCGCTCGAACCGGCACGCGACCTATCCCCGGAAGCTATCGAAGACACGCTGACCCTGCGAGAAATTCTTGAAGTCGGAGGGGCGCGCCACGCAGCGGGTCGTGCCCTCACCCAGAGCGAGCGCGAACTGCTGTGGCTGAGTCTTGCTGAGGCGAATGCCGCCACCGATGAGGAATATCGCCGCCTTGATTCGCGCTTCCACCTTATGATTGGCGAACTTGCCGGATCTGCCTCGCTAACACCGCTCATCGCAGACGTGCGCATGAGGGTGAACGAACTACTCGACAACATTCCCTCGCTCGGCCCCAACATCGCGCACTCGAACGCTCAGCACGAGCAGATCGCTATCGCTATCCTGACCGGGCGACCTGACGCCGCGGCACAAGCAATGAGCGAACACCTAGCAGGGACTGCTCTCCTGCTACGCGGGTTCCTCGAGTAGCAGTTACTCGTAACCAATTCGGTCTCCTGTCGTGCCCGCTACTCAGAAATCGGGCATACGCTGAAGGCATGCTCACCCCACCTGAAGCCGCAAAGGTTCCTACCGAACGCATCCAGCATGGCGACCACTACGTCGACAATTACGAGTGGATGCGCGACAAAGAGAGCCCCGAGACCCTCGCGCATCTCCATGCCGAGAATGCCTTCACATCGGCCCGCACGAGTCACCTCAGTGTGTTGCAAGAGCAGATCTTTGAGGAGATCAAGGCCCGCACGCAGGAGACCGATCTGAGCGTTCCGGTTCGCCGGGGTCAGTGGTGGTATTTCAGCCGCACTGAAGAGGGCAAGCAGTACCCGATCCACTGCCGCGCACCGATCGCGGATGCCACTGACTGGAATCCCCCGACGATTGCCGAGCCTGCTGCTGGTGCGGATGCTGCTGGCGTTCCCGCCACGCTCCCGGGCGAGCAAATACTCCTCGACGACAACATCGAAGCTGAGGGTCACGACTTCTTCAGCCTTGGCTCGTTCTCGCTCAGCGACGACGGAACGCTGCTGCTCTACGGCGTCGACACTGAGGGCGATGAGCGCTACACGTTGCGCGTGCGCCAACTCGGTGACTCCGCTGCGGCAAGCACCGCGAGCAGCGCCACTGACGCGGACGCCGTCATCCGCTTCAGTGCAGCCAATGACCTGCCTGACGAGATTCCGGGCACCGCGGGCGGCGCGCTTTGGGATGCCACGGGCAAGTATGTCTTCTATACGACGGTTGATGATGCGTGGCGCCCCGATACCGTCTGGCGCTACGAGCTGGGCACTGCTGCGGCATCCGCGGTGCAGGTTTTTCATGAACCTGACGAAAGTTTCTGGGTGGGCGTTGGTCGTTCACGCAGTGGCAAGTATGTGGCGATCGAGGCAGGCTCGCGCCTGACGAGCGAGACGCGACTGCTCGACACGAGCGACCCGACCGGCGAGTTCGAGATTGTCTGGCCGCGCGAAGTTGGCGTTGAGTACGACGTCGAGCATGTTGTGGTTGGCACGCAAGATCGACTGCTGATTGTGCACAACAAGGACGCAATTAACTTCGAATTGGTCAGTGTTGCGGCGGCGGATCCCCTCGGCGAGCGCCGCGTGATCCTCCCCCACAACGAAGCAGTGCGCCTCGAGGGTGTGGATGCCTTCAAGGACTTCGTGGCAATCGAGTACCGTCGTGAAGGCCTCACTCGTGTGGCGATCGCAATCGTTCCGAAGAATGGCGGACGGTACGAAGACATTCCCCACGAGCTGAAGTTCGACGACGAACTCTTCACCGTTGGCCTCAGCTCAAACCCCGAGTGGAACCAGCCGAGCATCCGCCTCAGCTATGGCAGCTTCGTGACACCGACGATCGTGTACGACTACCTCGTAGATGACAACGAGCTTGTCATGCGCAAACAGCAGCCGGTGCTTGGCCGCTTTGACCCCGCGCTGTATACCCAACGTCGAGAGTGGGCCACCGCCTCCGACGGAACTCGCGTGCCGATTTCACTCGTCTACCGCAACGACCTTGTGGTGCCAGGAACCCCAGCACCGACCGTGCTCTACGGTTACGGGTCCTATGAGATCAGCATCGACCCCGGCTTCGCTGTCGGCCGCCTCAGCTTGCTCGACCGCGGCATAGTCTTCGCTGTCGCTCACGTGCGCGGTGGTGGCGAACTGGGTCGCACGTGGTACGAGGGCGGCAAAAAGCTCCACAAGCGCAACACGTTCACCGACTTCGTGGCGTGCGCCCATCACCTCATCGACACCGACGTGACCGCCAGTGACCGCCTCGTCGCTGAGGGCGGAAGCGCCGGCGGCTTGCTCATGGGCGCCGTCGCGAACCTTGCACCGCAACTGTTCTCGGGTATCCTCGCGGTCGTCCCCTTCGTTGACCCCCTCACCTCGATCCTCGATCCATCGCTGCCGTTGACGGTCATCGAATGGGATGAGTGGGGTGACCCCCTCCACAATGAGGAGGTTTACTACTACATGAAGTCGTACTCCCCCATCGAGAACGTGCACGACACCCACTACCCGCGCATCCTTGCAGTGACGTCGCTCAATGACACCCGCGTGCTCTACGTCGAGCCAGCCAAATGGGTTGCCCGACTGCGCGAAGTGGGGGCGGATGCTCTGCTCAAGACCGAGATGGCGGCCGGCCACGGCGGCGTCTCCGGTCGCTACGACGCGTGGCGCGAACGTGCCTTCAACTACGCGTGGATGGTGGATGTGACGCGCGACTCGCGAGGCTGATCGCGCTCTCCACAGGCGGACTAGCGCGCTATTCGGTCCACCACTCGTCGTACATTGACACGGGAACGGTGCGCTTGTGGCGCGTGTTGAGGTACTTCGTCTCGATCTCCACGGCGACGTCGGCAGGCACGTCGCGGCCCTCGAGGTAGTCGTCGATGTGGTCATAGGTGACGCCGAGGTTGGCTTCGTCGGCCTGGCCCGGCGTGTGGTCGAGCAGGTCAGCGGTGGGAACTTTTTCGTAGAGGCGCTCTGGCGCCCCTAGCTCAACGAGAAGCTGCTTGCCCTGACGTTTGGTGAGCGCCGTGAGAGGCAAGAGGTCGGCACCGCCGTCGCCGAACTTGGTAAAGAAGCCCGTGACTGCTTCGGCCGCGTGGTCTGTTCCGACTACAAGGTAGCCGAGCTGCCCGGCGATGGCGTATTGCGCCACCATGCGCTCGCGAGCCTTCACGTTGCCCTTGTTGAAGTCCGTTATTGGCTCCCCCAGGGCATCCGCAAACTCGGCTGCGATGCCGTCGACGGCTCGCTGGATGTTGAACGTCACTTCGCGGTCCGCTTCAATAAAGTCGAGCGCCAGTTGCGCATCGTCCTCGTCGTGCTGCACCCCGTGCGGCAGTCGGACGGCCACAAACTGTGCCTCGGCACCCTCCGCGCGCAGCTCTGCAACGGCGAGTTGGCACAGTCGGCCGGCGAGCGAGGAATCCTGCCCGCCGCTGATCCCCAACACGAGACCCTTGGCGTGTGATGCCTTCAGGTATTCCTTGAGAAAGTCGATGCGCATGCGGATCTGCTCACCAGCGTCGATCGTGGGTTGGGTGTTCAAGTCGTAGATGATGCGCGCCTGCAACGGAGTCATACGTTAAATCTAACCCTGCGACACCTCATTAGGATTGTTCACTTTTGCTGCGCCGCGAACTAGCAGCGGGTTAGTCTGAAACTGTTACGCCCACGAAACACAGGAGCCCAGGATGATCGACCAACTACTTCGCCCCAAGGTTGCCTTCTGGGCGGGAGCTGCCCTTACGCTCGCCAGCTTCATTGTGTTTAACTTTCTGCTTCCGGCCCTGTACCTCGCCATACAGTCGATCTACTTCCCCATGACCCAGCAGTTCGTCGGGGCTCTCACCGCGGGGGTTGAATCTCTCGGCCAACTTGCACGCCTTTTCGGCCCCGCTTTGGTGGTTGGTGCGCTCATCCTTCTGAAGATCGAACGTTCGGCTGCAACAACGCCCCTCGCCTAGATCTACGAGGCGTCTGAAACTCGCGCGTGAACTAGCCGAGCTCTTGCGCAATTTCCCAAGGAAGCCCTGACGGGTCAAGAAACACCGCAGTGCGGCGGCCCCACGGTCGATCAATGGGGCCGTTGACGAGGTCAACGCCCCGCTCGCCCAGAGCAGCACACACGGCATCTACATCGGCCACATTCACCGTCAACATCACGGATGCCGCGGCCCCCGATTTCGCGATCGGTTCTGGTGTTACGAGCGCTGGGGCTTCTGTTCGCGCCAACACGTTGATCACGATGGCACCGATGCGCAGTGCGACCGAGACTTCGTCTTCGAAGAGGATGGGCGCCCCAAACACTGTCGTGTAAAACTCCCGAGATGCCGGAATGTTATCGGAGAACACGGTAATGGCTTCAACATTGTCAAGCGAGCTGATCATTGGTCTTCCCTTTCCTTAGCAACGCAATCTCCAGAACATTACTCAGGCATGGTGGTCCCGGCCGGTTTTACATAGCTGCGCACGAATCCCGAGCCCCGGAGTGGGCACCACTTTAACCCCGAGCAGCAGTTAACCGTGAGTCACGTTGACGATCGTGCAGGGGCGGGGCACACTTCGTCAATTCGTTGGCAATTCTTGGCTGTCTCGACCGATTGCGCGTACGTTTCATAGAAGCTGGTTCGCTAGAGGAGGATGTCGACTGCCTATGGGAGACTCTCTGCGCCGCCTCAGCATTGTCGTACTTCTCGTGGTTGCCTGCGCCGGAAGCGTTCCCTCCCTTGCTGTTCCCGCTTCAGCTACCGTCCCCGTGTTAGCGGCTGCAGCGGGGAGTGCCCATTGGCCTACTCACGCCGCAGGATATGCGACGCCGATGACCACACCGGTAACGGCAATCGATGATCCGACCGATCCCGTCGCCCCCGTTCCCGGAGAGACAACCCCAACCCCCGCCCCTGTCCCTACGGGCGCACCAACGACCACTCTTCCTCCGGTTTCAACGCAGACTCCGACTCCGACACCGACAGACACTCAGGCGCCGACCCCGACCGATAGCCCAACGCCTACCGAGACGCCCGCCGTTGACGAAGCGGACGAAGTCATCCCCCTCCCGTCGATTCCGCCCAGTATCGCGACCACAAACGTGTCGCTCACGTCACTGCTCATTGCAGTCGCTGTGCTCGCCGGCAGCATCCTCGTACTGTGGCTTGTGCTTCGTCGACGTTCCAGCGCCGCTGCAGCCACCACCGCGACCTCGTCACTCACCCGGGCACAGCCTGCGACCATCGTGCTCGATTCACTGGCGGATGTCGGCGAAGTCATGATCGATAGCGGCTACCCCGTGAGTATGGTGCGGACCGCCTTGCACGATGTTGCAACCGCGAACGGGTACTCCTCAGCGGAAGTCGTTGTCTTCCCGACAGCGCTGTTTGTATCGCTTGATGACAACGGCGCCACTCTTACGCGAGCAGTATCGGCCGGCGGGCAGTCCTACCTCCTCCACCAGGTAGACGTAATTGATCGCGTAGTGAAAGTGGGTCGGGTTCGTTCCGGTTCGAGCGCGTGGGTCACGCGGCAGCTGACGAAAATGCGGGAGCTCGCACCGCCATTCACCAGCGCCCAACGCGTGCTCGCCTATGCCCTCACCACCGGCGCAATCTCCGTGCTCCTTGGCTCATCCTGGCTCGGAGTCCTCATCGCGGCACTCTTAGGCGCCGGCGTCGGCACACTACTCTTACTCAGCGAACATCTACCGGCAAGCTTCAACGCCCTCGTGATCGTCGGCGCGGCCCTCGGATCGTCACTGATCGTGCTGCTGGCTGCCCGTGCCGCAGATGATCCTGGAGTCCTGCCTTCTCTGGTGGCTCCGGTCGTCATCTTGCTCCCCGGAGGTCTACTGACCACCGCCGTCATCGAGCTTGCCACCGGGCACATAATGTCGGGGTCCGCACGCGCAGCTGCGGGAGCAATGCGACTGTTGCTGCTCGCCGTAGGGATCGTCTCCGCCGCAGCCCTCGTCGGCGTTCCCGCACTCGAGCTCACCGCCACCAGCGAACCGCTGGGCCCCATCGCACCCTGGGTTGCTGTTGCCGTGTTCGGCGTCGGGATCACCATCTACCAGTGCGCCCGACCAACATCGATTCCGTGGATCCTGCTCGTGCTCTACGTTGCCTACGGCGCGCAGGTGATCGGTGACGTGCTCTTCGGCGGAGTGCTTTCCGCGCTCATCGGCGCGATCGCCATGACTCCGGTTGCCGTACTCGTGGCCAGACACCGCACCGGCCCTCCCGCGATTGTTAGCTTCCTTCCGGCATTCTGGTTGCTCGTGCCTGGCGGGCTCGGACTCGTCGGAGTCACCGAGGTACTGGGCGGAAACGATGGCAGCAGCACCTTGATCACGATGCTCGGCACCATGATCGCCATCGCCCTCGGTGTGCTCATCGGACTCGCCGCATCCAGTGCATTCCGCGATCGCAGACTGCCGAACCTTTTCGATTTCCTCGAACCTGTTCCTGACGCCGACCGTGAGACGCAACCGGTTCCGACTAAGACGCCGCGCCAGACGAAGGATCCCGAGAACACGTAAGTCGCCCAGGCACCGATCTCGCTCATGTCACTTGCGTCGCTTAACGCAAAAGTCCCGGTCTCTTTCGAGACCGGGACTTTTTACGTGGTTGCGGGGACAGGATTTGAACCTGCGACCTCTGGGTTATGAGCCCAGCGAGCTACCGAACTGCTCCACCCCGCGGCGTGCTTAAAGACTAACACAGGGTGAACGGTGCCAAAACCGAACTCAGCGGGCTCGCAGTGTGCTGCGGCCCGCTGAGTCAGAATCGGCTACTGGATTGCGGCGATTGCCCGCTCGATTGCGGCGACCATTTCCTTGTCAGCTTCCGCTGCGGCAACGAGGTCGTTAGCGGCGTAGGCGGCGTTGCGGTCAGCAAGTGCTGCCTTGTAGTCAGCAAGTGCCTTGTCGAGCACGGGGTTGTCACCCGGCGTTACTGGGTCGACAGGCGCATCCGGATCAACAGAGGCATCGGGGTCAACGGGAACTTCAGGATCTACCGGAACCTCACCATCGCCAGCTTCAGCACCAGAGTCTCCACCGAACAAGGTGTCGAGCGCCTGATCGAGAGTGTCCTCGAAGGCAATCTCATCACCGAATGACACGAGAACCTTGCGCAGTAGCGGGTACTGCGTTCCGCTCGTTGACTGCACGTAGACGGGCTGCACGTAGAGCAGTCCCCCACCAACCGGCAGCGTCAGCAAGTTACCGAGCTTAACCTCAGTCTCACCGCGCTGGAGCAGAGCCAACTGGTTGGCAACAATGGTGTCAGTGTTGAAGCTGTTCTGCACCTGACCTGGACCCGGGATGGTGTCCTTCTTCGGCAGGTTCAGCAGGGTCAACTTGCCGTAGTCGGGCCCAGCATCCGAGTTCGCCGTGAGGTAACCGGTGAGAACGCTTCGTGTTGCGTCCGCGCTTCCCTTAGGAATGAACGTCGAGTAGAGCGTGAATGCGGGGTCTTCCGTTCCCGGTACCTGCATTGTCAGGTAGTAGGGCGGCTGAAGCGAACCAGTTGTCGAAACCGGGTCTTCAGGGCTGACCCACTGGTCATCACTCGAGTAGAACGAGCCGGCATCCGTCACGTGGAAGGAACCCAGAATCTCGCGCTGCGCCTTGAACAGGTCAGAGGGGTAGCGCACGTGATCCAACAGTTCAACGCTCATGTCGCTCTGCGGAAGCAAAGTGTTCGGGAAGATCTTGTTCCACGTCTTCAGAACAGGATCAGCGTCATCCCAGGCATACAACTTCACCGAGCCGTCATAGGCGTCAACAGTCGCCTTGACCGAGTTGCGGATGTAGTTGATGTCATCGAGCGCAAACTGTGGTGCCGGTGTGTTGGTGTCGGCAATCGCGCTAGACAGTTGCTCGACCTGTGAGTAAGGGTAGTTTGCGCCCGTCGTGTAGCCGTCGACGATCCATACAATGCGACCGTCCACAATGGCCGGGTACACGTCTCTATCGACGGTGAGGTACGGGGCAACCTTCTTGACGCGGTCGAGAGGTTCACGGTCATACAGAATCTGCGACTTCTCAGTAACAGCTGACGAAAGGAAGATCTGCTCCGACTGGAACTTGATCGCATAGACAAGCTTCTTGAAGATGTTGTCTAGTACCGGTCCGCCGTCACCCTGGAACGTGGTAGTCGCATTCTGGTTGCTATCTTCGCCACCGGACGGGTAGTCGAGCTCAATGTCGTCTGAGCCTTCAGGCGCACCAACGATCGAGTACTCCGGAGACTTCTCACCGAAGTAGACACGAGATTCGAAGTCGCCTAGTGCACCGGTGCTGGGGATGCCAGACTGCAGGAAGACGGGCTGGCCGTCAGCGGCACGCTGGTTACCGAAAGCCGCAACGACGCCATAGCCGTGGGTGTAGACGACAGCATTGTTGTACCACGATTGCGAATCGCCAAGTCCAGACTGGTTGAGCTCGCGGACCGCAATAACGGTGTCTTGAGTTTCGCCATCAATTTCGTAGCGGTCGACATCGAGGTGGCTGTCGAACTGGTAATACTGCTTGAACTGCTCGAGCTGGGCAAAGGCCTGCGGCGCGATAGCAGGGTCAAGAATTCTAATATTCGCCGTGGTCGTTGCGTCTTCACGCAACGCCCCTGGTTCAGCATCGGTAGTGGCGCTATAAGGAATCTCTTCGACATCAGCGACACCGTACGCGTCTCGAGTTGCCTGAATACTTCGATCGATATATTCGGCCTCGTAGGTGCGCGCGTTGGGATCTACCTGGAAGCGCTGAACGACCCACGGGTAAAGGTTTCCGACGACGAGACCGCTGATCAGCAAGAGTGCTGTACCGATCATGGGCAGTCGCCAGCGGCCGATGATGGCCGTAACAATGAAGAGAATCGCGACGATTGCCGCGATGCCGGCGAGAATCGCGCGACCGGGGATGGTGGCATTCGCTTCGGTGTAGCTTGCACCGGTTTGCAGGAAGCCTTGGCTCGCCGAGTACAGCGTCGTGTACTGGTCAAGCCAGATGCTGACGGCCTGAAGGGCGAAGAAGAGGCCTGCAGTAATAGCCAACTGGATGCGTGCCGAACGCGAGATGCGAACCTCACGACCATGCACGCTGAGAGCACCGTAGAGGTAGCTCGTAGCAAGTGCTCCGACGAAGGAAACCAGCAGCACTGCTGAAGCGAAGCCAACGATGCCGTGATACATCGGCAGTTCGTAGAAGTAGAACCCGATATCAAGGTTGAACTGGGGATCGACCTCGCCGAATGACGTGCGGTTCAACCACTGAAGAGCCACCGGCCAGCTACCGGCTGCCGAGACGCCACCGAAGATTCCCAAGAGCACGGGGATGCCGACCATGGCGAGCTTGCGCAGCGGCTCAACAACCTGCTGGTAGCCCTCGAGTTGCGCATTGAGCTTCGCGTAGATCGGGCGGGCGCGGAAGGCAACGAGCAGGCTGATACCCACCGGAACTGCCATCGCCACAAATCCGATGACGAACATTACGGCGTTGGCGATCCACTGGGTGGTGAGCACCTCAAGATACCCAGCCTGGTCAAACCAGAGAACGTCCGCATAGAGATTGGAGAACAAGAAGAAAGCAACAACAATAACGGCGAGAATTATCGCCGTAATCGTAAACGCAGACCTCGTCTTGCTCGGTGGGGCTGATTGGGTTTGGCTCGACACAGTACTTCGCTCCTGAAATTGGGGGCCTAGAGGTATCTTAAAGGTCTTTCATGGGCGTAGGGCAGATGATCGCTCTCAGCGTGACTCACGGCAAAGCTCAGGGCAACGATCATTCAGTTGCGCTCAGCTTGCATCGCACGACGGTAGCCCGGCTCCGCTTAGCCCAGCACGAATGCTGGCAAGCGCAACGAGGGCATCGTTGAGATCGTCGATTGCATAAACGGTGAGGCCCTTGGGGATGTTTCCCACAACCTCATCGCAGTTTTCGATGGGCGCGAAGAAGAAGCTCGCTCCTGCTCCACGGGCTCCATACATCTTTTGTTGGATTCCACCGATGGGGCCCACATCGCCGCTTGCGGTGATTGTTCCGGTGCCCGCGATTTCTTCGCCGCCGTTGATTGCACCGGGGGTCAGCTTGTCAATGATCCCGAGCGCAAACATCATTCCCGCACTCGGACCGCCAACGTTTTCCAACTGAATTTTGACATCAACGGGGAAGTTATAGGCACTACCGACAATTACCCCAATTACTGCAATCGGATCGTCACCCTCAGTGAGGGTCGGGATGATTTCTGCCGTCTGCTCTTCGCCATCACGTTCAAAGACCACCGTGGCTGGCTTCGTCGTGCCATTCGCGGCAATCTCATCGCGAAGGCCGGTGACGTCAGCGAAAGTCTCGTCGTTTACTGACCGGATGATGTCGCCAGCCTGCAGCACGCCATCCGATGGTCCACCTGCGCTCGTCTCAGCAACCGTGAGCGTTGCATCGAATTCGTAACCGCGTTCAGAGAGGGCGGCAGCGATCGCTTCCTGCTGCGAGCTTTCCATCTGGATGCGGCCAGCTTCGGTCGACTCTTCGATGGTCACGCCGACCGGATAGACAGCTTCGACGGGCACAATGGCGCGACTGCGATCGAAGAAAGCTGCGCCAACCTCGAACCAGCTGAGTGGTGAATCCGGGTTTCCCCGCACGTTCACGGTGAGCATGTCGAGCGCGCCCTTAGTGGGATACGTCGTCTCGACCGGGATCTGGATAAGCGGCACCTGCGCGCCCTCGATTTCTACGTCACCCAAGGTGTCGTAGACGGGGCCGGGTTGCTCGATGATGTACGGCGATGGAACGAGTGTTGCTAGCAGCGTGCCGATGAGCGCAACACTGAGAATCAGCCATCCTAGCCAGCCACTTCGGGCGCGGCGCGATGACGGTTCGGGACGATTATCAGTAAACAGGGCCACCTAGGTCCTTACGGGGTGGAAGCGGTGTTCGCCACAGGCGCACGGTAAGAGTTACTAGCCTAGGTCAAAATTCAGCCGCGCACGGCATCGAGCGAGTAGCGTTAAAACATGGCTGACGATGCTGACAACAATTCCGAAGACGAGTTCCGCGACATGATGCGCGAGTTCCTCTCCGGTGATGGTGAAATCGATCCGGCGAAACTTGCTGCCGCCGCGGGGCTCCCGAACGACCCCGCCATGATCCAACAATTGCTCAGTCAACTGCAGAATGCCTTAGGCAAGAGCGGCGATGGGATCAATTGGGACATCGCCCTAGAGCAAGCCAAGAACCTTGCTTCTCAGAGCACCGTGGTTTCCCTTCCCGCCGAGCGTTCCAAGCTCGAGCAGGCGCTCCACGTTGCATCGCTCTGGCTCAATGAGGTCACAGATATCTCCGAACTCACGGTAGAACCTAAGCTTTTGAGCCGCAGCGAATGGGTATCAATCACGATGCCGATTTGGACCCAGCTTGCCGAGCCGGTGGCAAACTCAATCGCCAATTCCCTCACCGATGTTCTCAAGCAGAACGCGCCAGAAGAGATGAACGAAATGCTTTCCGGCGCAAGCAAGGTGATGCGCGACATCGGCGGCACTCTGTTTGCTATGCAACTTGGCCAGGTCGTCGGCCAGCTCTCGAGCGAAGTCGTTTCTGGTGGCGACATTGGCATCCCGTTGCTCGATGAACAGCAAGCAGCTCTTATCCCGCAAAGCGTCTTCGCTTTCGGTAATGGCCTCGACATTCCCGATGAAGAGGTGCACCTGTATCTGGCAGTGCGAGAGCTTGCTCACGCCAGGCTGTTTCGGCACGCACGGTGGCTTCGACTGCAATTGCTCACGTCGATCACGGCGTACGCCCACGACATCCACATTGATTCGAATGCGATTGCTGAGCTTGCGAGCGGTTTCGACCCGAATAATCCTGAAGAGCTGCGCGACGCTATGACTAACGGTTCGCTGATTCCACCGAAGAGCGAAGAGCAGCGCGAAGCACTTGAACGGCTAGAGACGGTGCTTGCACTTGTCGAAGGATGGGTGGATGTCGTTACCGCAGCAGCGACCACGCGCTTGCCTGCCCGCGGTGCGATCGCCGAGACCGTGCGTCGACGCCGAGCATCCGGGGGACCTGCAGAATCCGCCTTCGCTACTCTCGTCGGCCTCGAGCTTCGACCACGCCGGTTGCGTGAAGCAGCCGCGATGTGGCAACACGTCAGCGACGAACTTGGTGCAGAGATGCGCGATTCGCTCTGGTCACACCCCGACGTGATGCCGACAGCCGCAGATATTGACGACCCCGCTGCCCTTGTTGCTCGACTCCGTGACGGTGGCAGCACGCCAGACGACATCGATCAGGCCATCGACGCGCTTCTTAACGACGAATCCGGAGACCGCCCCCACGAGGGCGACAACTCCTAATTCACGAGCCGGGTAGCGCCGACATCGGGAACTCTCGTTGCGCTGTGGAATCTTCGCACTGACCGCTCGTACAGTGTGCACAATGGGCACATGATCCTGCGAGTAGACCCCCGACTACCACTGGTGTGGCGCTCCCCCACGAGCGCCCAAATCGGCATTGACCCTCCCGCCGTCGTACTGGCCCATGTCACCGACGCGCAAGAAAAGATTCTCTCCGCTCTCGTGGCTGGCATCAGTCGTAGCGGTCTCGGCATGCTCTCCAAATCACATCCTGCTGATTGCGACGATCTGCTCGACGCCCTCTCTGGCGTGCTCGTCGCGACACCGCCTCAGTCACCAAGCGCCAACGTTGCTGTACTCGGTGTTGGTTCATTGGCCGAATCGATTGCCCGTGTTCTCGCCGCTAGCGGAGTGAACGTTCGTGTCGCTGAGCACGCGGATGAGTTGGTCGACCCCGATCCTGATCTCGCGATTATGGTTGGCCACTACGTAATCGCCCCCTCGGTGCATTCGCACTGGTTGCGACGGGATATACCTCACATCCCCGTGGTGATTTCAGACTCTGGCGCCGAGATCGGCCCAGTAGTTACTCCCGGAATCACCGGATGCCTCCTCTGCGTCGAGCTTCACCGTCGCGATGCTGATGCGGCTTGGCCCGCTATCGCCACTCAGCTGATGGGGCGGTCTTCCCACGCAGAAACGCCGGTGCTCATTGCGGAAGCTGCGGCAGAAGCGTGCCGGATGGCGCTTCATCGTTTGGGTCGCGTCGGCTACACCGTCTTTGATCAGACGCCGGCCGACGCGACATCATCGGTGCGCATCGATCACTCAACGGGGCGGCGTGATGAAAGCTTGCGGTTCCGTCACCCCGAGTGCGGATGCCAGCAAATTGGCGCCATGGCTAGGGTTGTGAACGATCGCGCACATCGTCCAGAAAGCGACTGGGGGCACGACGCCCAACCCGACCTGTTTGTGCGCTAGCTGACCATGACATCCCGAGTGATCGGCGTGCACGAGTAATTCCGACGTAGAGCAACCGTCGCTCTTCGTCGATCGCTTCGGGGGTGCGGGCATAGCTAATCGGTAGCAGGCCCTCGTTGAGCCCGACAATGTGCACGCAATCCCATTCCAAGCCTTTTGCCGAGTGCAGGGTGGCGAGGTTTACTGCGGAACGCAATGGTTCATTGTTGCTGCTCTGACGGTCAACAAGGTCGGCCACAAATTCGCGAAGAGTCATCTCTTCTGGTGCATCCTCGGCTAGCCGCATGATCACGTTGAGAGATTCCCACCGGTCTCGAACAGCACCAGCACTCTGAGGAGGTTCTTGCGACCATCCGATGGATCTCAAAACATCGCTGACTGACTTGAAGAGTGGCTCTGTTGCTGTCGTAATGGAGGCTCCGCGCAACAACATGATCGCTTCTTTGACCTCGCGCTGGTCAAAGAAGCGGGTTGCTCCGCGAACAAGGAATGGCACCCCAGCTGCAGCTAGCGCAGCCTCGATTGGTTGCGACTGAGCGTTGATGCGGTAGAGCACCGCAATCTCTTCAGGGCTGGTTCCGCCCGCAATCTGCCCCGCAATGGTCTCCGCAATGGCAGTCGCCTCAGCTTGATCATCGTCGTAGGCGGTAACTGCAGGGATCGCGGAGTGTTCTTTCGTCGCCGACTGCAGGGTTAGCGCCCCCGGCTGATTCGCCATCAGTTTGTTCGCCGTGTGCACGATCTCGGGAGTTGACCGGTAGTTGCATTCGAGTCGCAACACGATTGCGTTGTCATGCTGCGAGGCGAAACGCAGCAGGAAGTCAGGGCTTGCTCCCGCAAAGGAGTAAATAGTCTGGCTGACGTCGCCAACCACACAGAGATCATCACGGTCTCCCACCCACAATCGCAGCAGCTCATGCTGAAGTGGCGAAACGTCCTGATACTCATCAACGACAAAAAAGCGGTATTGCTCACGCACTTGCTGCGCGATACGGGGTTCCGCTTCGATCATTCCGGCCGCGGCAAGAAGTACATCTTCAAAGTCAATCTGGCGGCGGGCATCCTTAGTGGACTCATACGCTGCCTGCAACGCGACCATACGGTCAACGGTGAGCGCTGCCGGCATTGTTCGTTCAGCGTTTCCATACTGCTCGATCGACATGCGGGAGGTCTTGCGCCATTCAATCTCCGCCGCAACATCGCGAAGAGTGGCGGTGTCGAGCTTGATTTTTAGAGAGTCGGCGGCATGCGCGATCATCCGCGCCTTGCCCTCAAGCAGTCTCGGCATGGTTCCGCCGATAGTTTGCGGCCAAAACGCGTTGAGTTGAGAGAGTGCTGAGGCGTGAAATGTTCGAGCGGAAACGCCTTCCGCGCCCAGGCTGCGAAGGCGGCCCCGCAGTTCACCGGCGGCGCGGTTCGTGAAGGTGAGCGCCATAACTCGACCGGGAGGATAGACACCGGTGGCAACCCCATAAGCGATGCGGTGAGTGATCGCTCGAGTCTTTCCCGTTCCGGCGCCGGCGAGAAGACAGACCGGCCCTAGGAGGGCTTCGGCAGCCTGCCGCTGGCCCTCATCGAGCGCGTCGAGTAGTTCGTTTGCTTCTAGAGTCACGGTTGCTCGTCAATCGGCTGGCCGTACCAGTGCTCGATGATGGCGCGAGCAATAGACGAATGACCCGGCAGGCGGATCTGAGTTAACGACGCAGCGAGTTCGTCCCGGCTGAACCAACGCAGGTCGAGGATTTCGGTTCCGTCTGGGGTTCCTAGCCCAGTGAATCCTGGAGCGACTGAGGCTGTGAATCCGAGCATGAGTGATGCCGGGAATGGCCACGGCTGGCTGCCCAAATAGACCGGGTCGACTACCGGCACTCCCGATTCTTCAAGGATTTCGCGCTGAACGGCCGACTCCAGTGACTCTCCAGGCTCGACGAATCCGGCGAGGAGGGAGTAACGGTTCGACTCCCAGAGGGCGTTGGAACCCAATAGGAGCCTGTCGTTCTGATCCGTGACGCCGACGATGATGGCGGGGTCGGTTCGCGGAAAAACTTCGAGCTTTGACGCGACATCACGGCGCACCCATCCGGCCTTTTCTACGACAGTCGGCTCTCCGGTTCGCGGAGAAAAGAGGTGCGAAGAATGCCAGTTCAAAATCGCCAGAGCTTCGGTAAAGAGTCCGGCATCCCGGTCGCTCAATTGGGTAGCGATGGAACGTAAATTGCCCCAGTTTGCTTCGGCGAAATGCCCGGCGTCCTGAAGCTCGACGGTCACGATCGGGGTGCCAACGGGCTCAGGGCTCGTGGTCGACATCGACCGTCCCAAGTAGACGACAGTATGGCCGCGATCAATTGCATCCGGACGCAGCAGAGCAAGCGAACCATCAGCCGCGAGCAGCGCGGAACCGTCAAATATCGGCAAAACTCTCGTAGCCGGATCGCGCCACAAGCGGTCGAGAAGTCGAGGGTCTTCTCTCGCAAGGTGGTCACGATCAATTTCATATCGCGATAGTGGCAGGCGTGAAAGAAAAGCCTGTGACATGTATCGACCCCGTCCCAAGTGCGTGGCGTGCGGCAAATGCGCGTCTGAGCAACCTACCCTGAGTGTTATGGCCAGATCACATCTCACTCTAGCCGCGCTGGCGACCTCTGCTGTCGAAGGACTCGATGTTGCCGCAGCCGCACCGTTCGGCACCGGCAACGGAAACGACTTCGACTCCGCGCTCATTACCGGGCGCGACGGCAAGCACTGGATTATTCGAGTGCCCCGAAACACTTCAGCAGAAAATGTGCAGTCCGCCGACCTCGTAGCGCTACGCGCTCTCAGCGCCGGTGTTCGCACCAGACTGCCGTTCGCCGTCACCAGCTATGCCGGCCAAGTTCCGGTTGGCCAAACTCGCGGAATCGTCTACGAATTTGTTTATGGCAGCAAAGTGCCCATGCGTTCGTACACCACAGGGGCGGGCTCGCTTTCTGCCTCAATCGGCACCGCCATCGCAGCAATTCACAGCCTGCCGACAAGCTTTGTCGCGGATGCCGGACTCCCCGTGCAGACCGCCGGCGAAAGTCTGCGGTCGTGCATTTCGATTATCGACCGTGCCGCGGCCACAAAGCTCGTTCCCGCTGGACTACTCGAGCGCTGGCGCGAAGCCACTGAAGATTCCAAACTCTGGCAGTTTCAGCCAACGGTGGTCAACGGTTCCCTCGTCTCAGATTCCTTCTTGACCGCAGACAACGCGGTCACGGGTGTGCTGGGTTGGCAAGACATCAAAGTCGGCGACCCCGCGACAGACCTCCAGTGGCTCCTCGGCCCCCGCAATGACGCCATCATCGAATCAGCGTTTGGTGCCTACGCGGATGCCCGTGGTGCCGGTGATCGTCAACTCAAGCAGCGTGCCACCTTCTATGCGGAGCTTTCGGTAGCCAAGTGGCTCCTCCACGGGACTGAAGTGCGCAGCACCGAAATTGTCGACGACGCCGTTGAAATGCTCACTACATTGCTCGACGACATCCGAGACGATGTTATGAACCCGATTAGCGCCAACACAATGCCCACCATGGCCGTCGACGAGGTGGAAGCCATGCTGCGCAAGAACAACCACGCGGTCTAACGCTTTCGTTCCGCTTGCGCGGCGCCTGGTCGATGGCTGTCAGGGCAGGTGTTGGGCTACCTGTTTAACCGATCCTCTTGCTCCGAACGGCGCTTGGTCGCTGAGCGCGAAAGCGAGGAACGCAGTCGGCGCAACTTGTTGTGAGCAATGGGCACCTGTACGGCACCCGCATCGACGATGGTGATCGGCTCGGTAATGGCACGCGACTGATGCCGGGGCACTATCGCGACCCACCGGCCCTTTCGGCGCGGAGCCACTGTGACCGTAAGCTGACCCGATCGCGCCAGAACGATTGCGATCACTATCGCGACAACAGCGGGCACTCCCCCAGCAATGACGAACGCTACTTTGGCGCCCAAGAGCTCGGCGATGGTTCCCATGAGCGGACCGCCGACTGCTTGACCGCCAAGAATTACCATCACCCAGAAGGCCATAACGCGACCACGGATGACCAGGTTCGATGACAGCTGAACCATTGTTTCGGCAGCCGTCATGAGGAGCAGGCGGCTGAGACCAATGCCGATGAGCACACCGAGAAATAGCCCGTAGATCGGAACGATTCCCGCGAGCATCATCATTGCTCCGTAGAGCACCGCCCCGAAGATGATCGTTCTCAGCCGAAGGCTCGCCCGGCGGGCTGACGCGAGCGCCCCGAGCAAAGCTCCAATCGCGGCGAGCGAGTTGTAGAGGCCATAACCGCTGGCACCGGTGCCATAAACAGTGTTCGCCATCGCGGCGAGCAGCGTCGGCATTGGCATTCCGAACACGGCGACGACGAAAATCATCACCATGGTCCAGAACAGGGTGGGCTTTTTGCGAATGTACCGGATTGCTTCGCGAATTTGGCCCTTGGATTCTGGAGCGCGAGGCGCGATCAGCAGCTCGTTCTTACGCATCGATGCAAGGATCACCACGCCGATAACCACCGCGACCGCGTTAATGCCGATCGCCCAGCCGGATCCGGCCGCGACAATGAGCACCCCGCTGAGCGCCGGCCCCAAGAAGGCACCGGAGTGGAAGATTGAGGCGTTCAGGCTGATGGCGTTGCGCAAGTGGCGAGGACCAACAAGCTCATTCACGAAGACGGCACGCGCCGGGTTATCGAAAACTTGGATGATGCCCATGAACAACACCAACAAGTACACGAGCCAGAGCTGTGCCGCACCCATGATTGTGATGATGGCGAGAGAAAGACTAAGCAGCCCGATGATCGACTGCGCGACCATGAGTGTCGCCCGCTTATCGAAACGATCAGCGATGACGCCGGCGTACGCCCCAAGAACGATGGTCGGAGTGAACTGGATCGCGATCGTCAGACCAACGAGCGCAACGTTTCCCGTGAGCTCAAGAACGAGCCAATCAACAGCGATGCGTTGCACCCAGGCAGCCGTGTAGGCGATGAACTGGGCGATCACATAGAGGCGGTAGTTGTGCAGCCGAAGGGAACTGAAGGTGTCGCGCCAGAGTGGGCGTTGCATGACTGCCGAGATAGGCACAGTTGCCGGAGAGGTCTCAGATGTCATAGCCACGTATTCAACCGTATTGTCTCGGCACTCATTCCAGTGCATAATCGAGCCTATAAATTCAATTACGTTTCGTAATGGAGCAATGGTGTTTGATCCTGTACTGCTGAAATCGTTTGTCGCTGTCGCCGACACGCTCAGCTTCACCGACGCTGCCCGAACGTTGACTCTGAGCCAGCCGACGATCAGCCAGCACATCCGCAAACTCGAGGCTGCCGCTGGCCGTAATCTTGTCGTCCGCGATACTCGCGCGGTGTATCTCACTGACAACGGCGAAGCGATGCTTGGCTTTGCTCGCGCGATTTTGGCGGAACAGGATCAGGCTGTGAAGTACTTCACGGGATCGGCGATGCGCGGTCGTTTGCGCTTCGGTTCTGCCGACGACTTGGCGCTCAATGAGTTGCCGGGCATCCTGCGCAATTTTCGTCAGCTCTATCCACAGATCAATCTCGAACTCACCGTCAGCCAAAGTGGCGCTCTGGTCCGTCGCCTTCAGGCTGGCCAACTCGACCTGATTTTTGTGAAGCAAGGGACAGGCATTGAAGGCGGGCGACTAGTGCGCCGCGACCGAATGGTGTGGATGGGCCACAAGAGTACGACCCTTGAGGCTGGTGCACCAGTTCCACTGATTGTCTATCAGGCACCCAGTCTGGGGCGTGCCTATGCCATGCGCGCCCTCGAAGCTAACGGCCGCACCTGGCGTATTACGTGCAACGTGAAAGAGGTGAATGGAGCTCTCGCCGCCGTGCGGGCGGGAATCGGTATTGCCGTGTTTCCGCAGTCTCTCATTCCGGCGGATCTTGCTCAGTTGCCCGCCACTTTCGAGTTGCCAGAACTCGGCGACGTCGACTTCGTTTTGCTTGACAACCCGCTTGCCGCCCGTGAGCCCATCGATGCGCTCAGTACAGCGATTCTTAGCCGCCCAGCGCTGCTTTAGCCCGCTGCGGCTGCCTAACCTCGAGACAGGAATCCAGTCACTAGGCCGGCGTCTAGCCGCCGAAGCTCGGAGCCGCACCAACTGATCGTTCCCACGCCCCACGAAGTTCGCTTTCGCTCGAGATGTGTTCGGGGCGAACCACTGTGTCGTCAGCCACAAAGTAGAACGCTGCATCGATCTTGTCTGGCGCGATGCCTTTCCACTGCGCGTACGCCAGTCGGTAGAGCGCGAGTTGCAATTGCTTGGCTTCTAGATCGGCGGCATCCCGCGGGGCACGGCCCGTCTTCCAGTCGACAATCTCAAAGCGGTCGCCATCGGAGTACACGGCATCGATCTTGCAGATCACGACCCGGTCGTTGAAGGGAACGTGAATCTCAATCTCAACGTCGACGGGCTTGCGCGTTGCCCAGGCTGAACGTTCGAAAGTGGACTGCAACTCGGCAAGCTTTTTGGCATCCGCTGCACCGTCGATGTCGTCACCGTCGAGCTCGATGGGTAGAGCATCGAGCGTCTCTGCAGATGCCGAGGCACCGAAGCGAGCTTCGACCCACTCATGGAATTGGGTTCCCAATCGCGTGGCGCGGTACGGCTTTTCGGGCATGGGGCGCCGCAGCGAGAGCGCGACCGCTTCGGGGTCGGCGATGTAGTCCTTGAATCGAGAGGCGGGAATTCGTTGCGGCAGCGGTGTGCGCTTGGCTTCGCTAGCGGCTCTGTTGCGTTCGGCAACGAGAAGGTCAATCTCGTGCGACCACTGGCCGTCGCCGCCGGGATCTGCCGTTCGCACGAGGTGAGCGGCCACTTCTACGCTGGTGCGACGATTACCGAGTGGGTCGAAGGGCCAGAGCGGGTCGACGACATCGTTCAGCGTTGGATTTTCGTCGTTCACTGGGTCAGTCGGCAACTCGGCGATGAGTGCACGTTCTTGGAGTTCTTGCAGAAAAATGCTGGGCGCTTGCGGCTTGCTGCGGCTCGACCAGAATGACCCGGTCAGCAGCAGATTGTCGCGCGCTCGAGTGATCGCGACGTAGCCGAGTCGTCGCTCTTCTGCTTGATGACGGTCAGCGAGAGCTGCCTTGAAATCTTTGAGAGAGGCATCGAAGTCGGACTGGTAGTTTGCGGTTTCCCATTCCAATTCGGGAAGCTCAGCGGCATCGCCACGGAAGGCGAAGGGAAGCTTGCCGAAACCTACCCAGCCTTTTCCTTCCCGCGATGTCGCAGGGACTTCTCCGGCAGACAGCCGCGGCAGTGCGACCAGATCCCATTCCAACCCCTTGGAGGCGTGGATCGTGAGCAATTGCACGGTGCCGGCTTCGGCATCGTCGCTGCGCGGCCCCATCATGTCTTGCTGCGCAGCCCTCCTCAACCACGACAAGAAGCTGCCGAGGTTGGCTTGATCGTCACTGGCAAGAAAGCCAGCGAGCTCATCGTGAAACGCATAAAGGTTGGCCATGCCCTGGGCCTGGGGACGACTAGCGACGACCTCAATATCGAGGAGCAGTTCCTGCTCAAGAAGCCGCACAAGGTCACCGAGGTCAAGGCCAGCTCGCGAACGGAAGAACGCCAATTGCTTTGCTGCGGCTTTGAGCCGCGAAACACCTTCTTCGCTAAACGCCTCAAGCTGCGAATGCGTGGCGGGTGCTTCACCAACAAAGTCGAGAGCATCGACAATGGATGCCGAATCATCGACCGCGACGGAGTCCCGCATGTGTTGCTTCACTTCGTCGCTCAGCTCGTGTTGCGTGACGGAGCGGCTGAGCAACCACCGCGAGAGTCCGGCGAGTGCTTGCAGGTCGCGGGTGCCGATGGACCAGCGTGCGCCCGATAGCAGCCGGATGAGCTCTGACCCTGCTGTGGGGTCGTGGATTACGGTGAGCGCGCTGACGAGATCGACGATTTCTGGTGTTGACAGCAGTCCGCCTATTCCCAGCACGTGGTACGGAACTTCTTCGGCCCCGAGTGCTGCGGCGAAGCGATCCATGTCGCTGCGCCGTCGGAACAGGATGGCCGCCGTTGGCGGCGAAGGAGCAATCGCGTTGGGGTTGGGGTCGTAGCGGTTCCAAGTTTGCGGCGCGAGCGCTCGCGAAAACCATGTGGCGACTCCCCTGGCCTCTTCGTCGATGTGTTCAAAGTAGTGGGCGTCGATTGTGCCCTCGGGGGCGGCGGGACGTGCATCCAGTGATTCGACGCGCACTGGTGAACGAACACTGAGCGGTTCGACGATGACGTTGGCGGCGTCAAGCACACGAGTGGCGTTGCGCCAGCTTGTAGAGAGGGCAAAGTATTGAGCGTCACCGTTGTCGGTGAAGTCGCGACTGAAGCGGGCGAGGTTTGCAGCGCTCGCTCCGCGCCAGCCGTAGATCGACTGGTGGGGGTCGCCGACGGCCATGACCGAGTGGTTGCTGAATAGTCGCGCGAGCAGTCGCGTTTGCACGACGCTGGTGTCTTGATATTCGTCGAGCAGCACTACCCGGTAGCGGTCTTGGTAGCGCTCTACGACATCGGAGGAGCGCTCGCTCACTTCGAGAGCGAGAGCAACCTGGTCGCTGAATTCAATCAACCCCTGCTGTCGTTTCTGCTGGGCGTACTGCACGGCCAACGCGAGCAATGGCGCGAGCGATCCGACCTCGTTGACGGCTTCAACTACAGAGACATAGGGGGTCTTCTTGCGTGCGGTTTCGGCATAGGGCAGCTCGGAAAGTTCGGTAAACCGCTGCGCGTAAGCTGCGACGTCGTCGGCGTTTGCCACGTTGTCGCTGAGCGCGTGGCTCAGGCTCAGCACCGCCTCAGTGAGGGCATTGATGGACTTTTCGAGTCCGATGAGTCGTTCATCAGTGCTCGCGACGACGAGCTTGCGGGCCAGTTGCCATGAGGAGGGATCGTTGAGCAGGGTCGACTCTGGTTCCCGGCCGATCAGCAGTGCATTTTCGGTGAACAGCGCACTGGCGAAAGAGTTGTAGGTGGAGATTGTGGGCTGGTCGAACTCGATCGATGCGGTTTCTGGCGTGGCCGTGAATCGTTCGGGATGCCGATCTTGCACGTCGCGCAGGATCGCTATGCGTTCGCTGACCCGCTTGCTGAGCGAGCCGGCCGCTTTGCGGGTGAAGGTGAGTCCGAGGATCTGATCTGGCGTGGCGAGGTTGTTGGCAACCAGCCACACCACGCGGCTTGCCATGGTGTCGGTTTTTCCACTGCCAGCACCGGCAACAACAAGCGCGGGAGTCAGCGGAGCCTCAATGACAACCTGCTGTTGCGGTGTTGGCGCGTGGATTCCCATGAGCCCAGCAAGTTCTACGGAAGAGATCATCGGGCGCTCACCGCCGGCACGACGTGGATGCGGCAATTGCCGAAACTCCACGGGTCGGTGCAGTGGCTGCTCATTCGGGCCACGAACACATTGGAGGCCATTCCTCGTGCGTCGTCGATCACTCTCTGACGGAAGAGTTCGAGCTGTTCATCGGTCATCGGTGCCTGTTTCGGGTCGACATAGTCCCGGGTCTTAGCACTCGGCGACAGCACGACAAGTTTGGCACCACCATTGGCGAGACCCTCAGGCACTCCCTCGATCGCCCCGGACGCAAAGGCAAGCTGATACGCCGCAAGCTGAGGATGGTCGGCAACAGCGCTGTCGGTGGATGGTTCGTTCTTGCCAGTCTTGAGGTCAACGATCACTGCTGTTGTTCCCCCATACAGTTCGACACGGTCAATCTTTCCGCTGAGCAGAGCCTGCTGGAGCGGCAACTTAAACTGCATCTCGTTGCTGATGAGTTCTCCTCCATCGGCGGCGAAATCACGCAGATACGTCGCCAAGTGTTGAGTGAGTTTGCGGGCTCTCAGCTTCTCGGCTTCCGACTGCCACGATGCCTCAAAACTCATTTCGCCCCAGCGGTCTTCGACGGCACGAAAGAGAGCCTCGGCGGTGAAGTCAGTTGCCGTCTCGGCAACGCCATGGATGAGCGTTCCCAAGTTTGAGGCGACGCTCGACGTTGATCCCCCCAACTGATCGATCGCCCAGTGCAGCGGACAGCTTTCGAACGATTCCATGCGCGATGGCGAAACTCGCACTACGGCGTCAGGATCACTCAGATCAACGAGCGGCGCTGTAGTGCTTGGGTCGCGCAGTCCGTACCAGGAGCTGGGGTCGGCACCAGGAACGCCCTCCTGCGCGAGCCGCGCGAGAGAGGCTGCTGCCGGACCGGGGTTCGCCGAGCTCGTGAGTTCACGCCGAAGCACCCCGACTAGTCCGCGCAAGCTCAGCGGTGGTCGAGCGCGCAGGGGTTCATCCGGCGTTGGGATCAGCGTGAGGAAGGGTGATGGCATGTTGTCATCACCCGCGACTGCGGTAACAATTACTTCACTCGTGGCCCGCGAGACTGCTTGGGCGAACATCCGCAACTCGTCGTGTAAAACTTCACGGCGACGGTCGGCGACCGCCAGCTTTTCGCCAGCCAGCACTCGAGGCAGATCGTGTGCGCCGAGGAGTGAACCACGCACGCGCAGGTTGGGCCACACGTTCTCTTGCAGTCCGGCGATGACAACAACGTCGAACTCTTGGCCGATGACGGATGCCGGTGTTCCGACTGTGACGGAGTCCACGATGGAGCGAGCGGCAAGAGTGTCTTCTGACACGTCTGCCGAGAGCCACTCGTTGAGGAAAACGTTGGCGGGGGCATCCGGTCGACGTTCGACGAAACGTTTGGCGGAAGAGAACAGGGCGACGACAGCATCGAGGTGGCGATTGGCTTCTTCAGCGACAACGCCCGAGCCGAGTGCTTGAGCGAACCAGCGGTCGGCGAGGCCGCTGCGTTGCCATGCACCCCACAGCAACTCTTCGATCGTGTCGCCGGCGTCTCCCGCGGCAGCGGTCTCGCGGAGGTTCTTGGCCACGGCAGCGGCCTGCCGGGCTACCCGCGTCTCGATGCTGGTGAACCCTGCCGGTGCGGCTAGGGCGCTGGCGATGAGTTGATCGGCCGGCTCGTAGTTTTCGGCAGCCAGCGCTTCGTGGCGCAGGGCTGCTTTCAAGCGGCGCAATGACACGGCGTCGAATCCGCCGACTGAGCTGGAAAGCAACTCGACCGCCGTCGCAGCGTCGAGCGCTCGACGCCCCAACGCAAGTTCGAGGAGAACGATCAAACCATTCACGCTGAACTCATCCCGAACCGCACTGCGAGCACTTGACACACTCGTAACAACTTCGAGTGTGCGCAACTGGCGTGCGAGCGACGGAATCAGCGAGCCGGTGCGCACAATTACCGCCATGCGCGACCACGGCACTGATTCAAGAACGTGCTTCTCCCGAAGGCTTCGAGCGATGAATGCCACTTCTTCTGCCGGGGTCGCCAACTGATAACTATGGATGCTCGACGGCGCGGTCGCGACCGCCGGCGACTTGCGCTGCTCAAGAAGCCCAGAGACTCCGATGCGCTGCGTGAGCTCGGTCACGGTATGGCGGAGAGCTGCGCTGTGCCGGTGCACAGAGGAAAGAAAAAGCGTCTGGCAGTTATCGAGCTGAAGCCGCAACGCCCAGGCCGCGAGAACGGCAGGCTGAGCACCCCGGAACGATCCCGTTGTGAGATCAGGGTCGCCAAACCCGATAATCGTGATGCCGCGACTGGCGAGCGCCCGCAGCAAAGAAATGGTGGCTTCTGTGAGCTCGTGGGCGTCATCCACAATCACCAAACGCAGTCGGTCGATTGCGGCATAGTGGCCGTCAGCGACGAGTGCGGCAGCCTCGGCGAGCAATTCACTCGCATCGAAGTGTCGGTCGCGATAACTGGCCTTCACGGCGTCGTAAACAGAAATGAACGCGGATGCCGCCACCCACTCCGGGCGATCGGTGCGTTCGCCCAACTCTCTGAGCTCGTGGGGCGTGACGCCGAATTCGACACAGCGCATCATGAGATCTCGCAACTCGGTGCGGAACCCCCGAAGCTTGCGCACGTCTGGATCGAGGTGGGCTGGCCACGGCGCACCCGCATTGTCGGCAATTTCGCCGGCTAACAGGTCGGAGATGATTTGGTCTTGCTCGGCGCCGGTGAGCAGCGTGGGGGCGCCTTCGCCAGCAGCAGCAGCGGCCTCGCGAATCACTTCGAAGGCCAGCGAGTTTGCCGTGCGAGCCATAGGCCCAAGAGTGGGAGCGTCGATTCGGGCTGCGAGGCGATCTCGCAGTGCCGTAGCGCTCTGGCGCGTCGCCGACAGCACAACAATCTGCTCAGGAGACCACCCGCGATTGTGAACCCGTTCGGCCACAACCTCTACGAGCGTCTCGGTTTTACCCGAGCCTGGCGCTCCAACCACAATCGCGCTCACGCCTTCCGTGAGCTCGACGACGGCTCGCTGAGAAGCATCGAGCGTGTGCGGCTCGGGTGCCGCGACATCCGCGCGCCCAGGGGGCAATGTGACCATGAATCAACGTTATCTGGATGCGCTGACAGAGAACGGACATTCACCGACTCTGGTTGTGTCGTAATCTTGGCGTGTGGACATAAGCATCGGTATCAACAACAGCCCCCGTGAGATCAACTTTGAGTCGGCACAGTCGTCGAGCGAGGTTGAGTCGATCATTGCCGAGGCATTGAACTCGGACGCCAAGTATGTGAGCCTGCGCGACGCCAAAGGCAAGCTCTACATCGTTCCGACCGTGGCTGTCGCCTACGTCGAACTCGGCGAAGAAGAATCTCGCCGCGTCGGATTCGTGGCCTAGCGTGGAACTGCTCTTCGTCACCGTCATCGGTGCGTCGATCGCCGCAATTTTGCGGTACATGTTGCCATCACGCGGCCTGTACGGTTCCGCACTGCTGCCTGCTGTCGGTGCCGCCGTCACAGCAACCGTGTGGGTTGCTCTCGTGTGGATCGGGCTCACCTTTGATGGCACCTGGATCTGGGTTATTAGCCTCGTAGCCGGTGGCGGTGCAGCTCTCGCTACCGCACTGCTGCTTCCTCGGTACCGTGAAGCGGCGGATGCTCGCGCGTTCGACGACTTGGCCCGTGGCTAGATCATTCGCTAGGCAGTAAGGCCGAGCGCATCCATTCTGCGGGTGTGAGCGGCGATGAGTTCGGTGAAGACCGGCTCAACCTGTGCCTCGGTCGATCGCGTGTGATCGGGGAATACAAGAGCTGACCGCGCGGCGAGCATCATGTCGCCGACGAGCCGCCGACCCCACATTGCTAGGCGAGAGTCGAGTCTCGGGTTGGCGTCGATCGCTGCCTGGAGGTATTCCGCAAGCACTTTCTCGCCAGACTCTCCCGAGAAGATAGCGACGAGGCGTGTGTGCGACTCTGTGGGAAGGCCCGCAGCGAGTCGCGCATAGAAATCATCGAAGAATCCGGCACTCAAGTAGGCCGTAATCATTGCCTCGTACCAGTCGGCACCGCGGGCAACCCGCTCGAACTGGTCGAATGCTTCGGTGAACGGATCCATCACTTCTGCCGGCGATCCGCCAGCTTTAACAATTTCGGCGACGAGAGCGCGGTGCTTGCCCAGAGACAGTTCTGCTGCTTTGCCGATGGCTGTTTTGGCTGCAGTTGTTGGGGCGTTGGTGATGACCCTGGACAGATTTTCAAAGATCATGAGTTGCACGTAAGCCGCACGCCCCAAGAACCCGAGGATGTCGGGAGCGAACTCCGCTAGCGCTATTTTTTCGGTCGGCAAATCGTGGGAACGTGACCGAAGGCGAGGCACTTCGATGCGTCCTGACGTGCGTGAAAACCACTTAACCACGCAGCTAGCTTAGAGCGTGTTTGTGCTAGGTGCCGCTGCAACGACTCGCCTCGCCGCCTCGCTTCACGGCTTCAGCCCAGTCCGACCCGCTAAACTTCGGGCATCCCCCCGAATCTGGAGGGGGTCCGGCGCCCCAGGTCAAAAAGGGCGCATCGCACCTAGACGGGCTTCATACGTGACTTTCTCAGAACTCAATATCGATCAGGACATGGTCGATGCTCTTGCCACCAAGGGCATCATCGAACCTTTCCCCATCCAAACTCAAACCATCCCCATGGGTCTTGCTGGCCAAGACATCATTGGGCAAGCAAAGACCGGTACCGGCAAGACGCTCGGCTTCGGCCTCCCCGTATTGCAGTCGCTTGGCCTCGATCCTGAGCCAGGCGTAAAAGCGCTCATCGTCGTTCCGACTCGTGAACTGTGTGTTCAGGTTGCCGAAGACCTCGTTCTTGCCGCATCGAACCGGTCAACCAAGATTGCCGCGATCTACGGCGGCAAGGCCTACGAGGGTCAGGTCGAACAGATCAAGGCCGGCGCGCAGGTCATCGTCGGCACGCCCGGTCGTTTGCTCGACCTCGCCAGCCAGCGCATGCTGTCGCTGAAAGACATCAAGGTGATGGTCTTGGATGAGGCAGACAAGATGCTCGACCTCGGCTTCCTCGCCGACATCGAGAAGCTGTTCGCGCAGACGCCTCCTACTCGTCACACGATGCTGTTCTCCGCAACGATGCCAGGCCCGATCGTGGCTCTCGCTCGTCGCTTCATGAACAAGCCCATTCATATCCGCGCCACCGACCCCGATGAGGGCCTGACGCAGAAGAACATCAAGCACGTCGTTTACCGCGCGCACAACCTCGACAAAGACGAGGTCATTGCGCGTATCCTGCAGTCTGAGGGTCGCGGTAAGACGGTTGTTTTCACGCGCACCAAGCGTGCCGCTGCGAAGCTTGTCGAAGAGCTGAACGACCGCGGCTTCAACGCTGCTGCCGTGCACGGTGACCTCAACCAGGAGCAGCGTGAGCGCGCCATGGCTGCGTTCAAGGCTGGCAAGAAAGACATTCTTATCGCGACGGATGTTGCGGCTCGCGGAATTGACGTCAATGACGTTACCCACGTGATCAACCACACCATCCCCGACGACCACGACACCTACCTGCACCGCGCTGGCCGTACCGGTCGCGCAGGCAAGACCGGTGTTGCTGTCACGTTCGTGGACTGGGCAGACATGCTCAAGTGGACCCACATCAACAAGGCGCTCGAGATGGGCATCCCTGAGCCGACCGAGACCTACTCCTCGAGCCCGCACCTTTTCAGCGACCTCGACATCCCTGAGGGAACCAAGGGCCGCCTACCCGGATCCCACGCACCGGTAGTGCGCGCGGCTGCGACTGGTGGCTCGGGGTCAAACGCTGGTGGCCGTTCCGGCTCCGGTTCGGGCAATGGTCGAGGCCGCGACTCGCAGCGCTCAGGCGACGCCTCGTCGCGACCGCCCCGCAGCCGTTCACGAGCTGCCGGATCTGACTCGTCTTCCCACAGCGATAGTGGTTCTGTTTCTAGCGCGCGTACGTCCGACGAGAATGTTCGCCCTGAGGGTGGCGGCACCCACGATGGTGGAGCACCGGCGCGCCGCAAGCGCACTCGTCGTCGCCGTGGCGGACACGAAGGCGCACCTATCGCGCCTCCCACCGCTTAGGTCGCTCAAGACTCACGGTTAATCAGAAAGCCCCACCTCGCGTGGGGCTTTCTGCGTTGGTGTCACCCGCTCAGTTGTGCTCCAGCGGTTCGGTAGCAGGCACCGATTGCGTTGTTCCGGCGTATTGCTTCGAGAGGAATCGATACGACTTTGTGGAGAAGGCGACGACCGCGACTACCACCATGAGCGATCCCGCGATGAGGAAGACGAGAGCGATTCCGCGTGCGGCTCCGTCGCCGAGTAGCCACCTGAAGGCATCCTGTCCGTTCTGAGAATCCATGTACGGGATGATGAGAAATTGGGCGATGGGTGCGATCGCGAATGCTGTAATCGGCGCCGCAGCTGCTTCGAAGGCTTGGGCGAATCCAAATACTCTGCCCTGCGTGCGGTACGGCACGATCTTCTGAATGACGGTCTGCTCTGCTGCTTCAACCGCAGGAACCAGAGTCATGTAAAGGAGGATGCCGCCAGCATAAAGCCACCACCAGTCGCGGATCGTGAACATGGCCCCGAGAATCCCCATGAGGCCAACGAGAAACAGCATGGTTCGGATGGGGTTGCGCCCCAGCCCGAACTTGGCGACGAGCAGTCCGCCGATGATGAATCCACTCGACGATACGCCGAGCACAATTCCCCACAGCTCCACAGGAAATAGTTCAAGTCCGTAGGGGTCCATGAGCGCAATGTAGACGCCGCCGATGAGGTTGTTGAATGTCGAGAAAATGATGAGCGCAAAGAGCCCGGTAGCGGCGCGAACGGCGGTGATACTCCCCCGCAGGTCGACGAGTGGTGAGCGCCCGCCTTCCTCGGGTTCCGGCTTGTCTTCCGGAATGCGCAACACCGTGAGATGGATGAGGGCGGCAGCCGACAGCGCGATGGCAATAACCAAAGTCCAGCCCATCCCGAGTATTCCAATCGAGAGCCCGCTGAACACGCTCGTCACCAAAAAGGAGAGGCCCTGAACCGTGCCAACCATGCCATTGGCGTTGGCGTGGCGCTCGCGAGGAACCAACAGGGTCACAGTTGTCGAGAGTGCGATATTACGCATGTTTTCGATGACAGCACCGAAGAGGATAATGCCGGCAAAGATCCAATACATGGGCCCGCCGAGGTTGAGCAGAACAGACTCGGGAAAGATCGCGTAGAGAGTTCCCGCGATGCCGAACGCCACGAGCGTGACCATACCGGCGAAGAGCATGACGGTGTGCTTGCGGTGTCGATCAACAATGGTGCCGAAGACCATCGAAAATGCCGCAACCAGAAGCATGTAGGCGCCGCCAATAATGCCCGTTGCGAGCACCGACCTCGTCTCAAGATAGACCCAGAAAGTCAGCGCGAACCACAAGTAACTCGTGGTGATATTTGCTACTGCAGTATTGACGAGAATCTGCAGAAATGTTGTCATCCCACCGGGCACCGGTCCTTGAGCGGGGGTCGTGTCGGATGAGGTTTCGTTGAACTCAACCATTTGCTGATTTTACACATCTCGCCGCATTGTGCAGCGGCAAACGGGGCACTGGTTTTATCGGAATAACAGGCGCACAATAGAAAAAAGTTCCTCAGCGCACGGTAGCCAAGGAGGAGAACTATGCCGGTGCAACAGAAGAACGCTTCACCAGACTTCATGCCCGTTCTTTCGGCCGGACGTCACCGAAACCCACGCCGGGGTGGATGTTTCATGGAGTTCGCCTCATACCTTGCCGGAGAAAAGTGGAGCGACCATCCGCCATGCACCCATCCGGCACTCGCCCTGTTAGCGCGAATGGTCAATGACTGCACCTCTGACCGCGAGCGTTCAGAACTGGCCGAACTCATCCCTTCGGTGATCGGAGTGACCAGCGCGGACCCTCGCATACAGCTCCGCATCGCGCTTCGCGCCGCAACTATGGCGCTCCCCGTCGCCAGCGAGGGGCGTCAACGGGCACTGGCAGTGGGAATCATCTCAACGCAGGCACGATTGGCTGAGCTCGAACCCTTCCTCGGGGCTACGCTCGCCAGCGATGTTGCTTCCGCGTTTGCGCAAGCACCGGCAGCCGAAAAGTGGGCGAAAAAGTTCAGTGCTCAGTACCGCGTTGAGGGGCACGGTCGTGCCGTTACGTGCATGACAGACTCCATCATCCGCACAGCTGTGGTTGGCATCGCTGAAGGCTGCTCGCCCCGAGCAGACCAGCGAATGCGGCAACTGCTCCGGAGCGCAATCGAAGATTGTCGCGCCATCGTCGATGGCAACGCCACCCCTACTGTCGTAGCGAGTCGGCTACCCGTCGGAGCCCGGTCGCGGACTCGGTGAGCAGTCGCAGCTCGTTCTCGCTAAACGTTGTCTCCTTGATCGGCGTTACGCCAGAAGCGCTCACGATGCATGGCACCGAGAGGGCAACACCACTGAGCCCGTGGAAATCGGTGAGCACTGGCGCGACCGGCATGACGGAACGCTTGTCTCCCAGGATCGCCTCGACGATGTGAGCCGAAGACAAGCCGATCGCGTAGTTCGTCGCACCCTTGCCTTCGATCACCTTGTAGGCGGCATCGCGGACGCCGATGGCAATGTCGTCGAGTTCCTCCTGCGTCATACGCGGGTGACCTTCGCACTCCCATTCAAGAACCGGGACCCCGCCGATCGTTGCCCGGGACCACAGCGGAAACTCCGAGTCTCCATGCTCTCCAATGATTGACGCGTGAACGCTGGATGGCGAGACCCCGGCACGCTCGGCGAGCTTCCACCGCAGTCGCGAAGTATCGAGCACGGTTCCCGACGCAAAAATGCGCTCAGGCGGGAGACCAGACTGTTCTTGGGCAAGCACCGTAAGAACATCACACGGGTTCGTGACGATGACATAGATCGCGTTCGGAGCTACCTCGATCAGCTGGGGAATGATAGTGCCGAGCATCCGAGCATTGACATCGGCAAGCTCAAGTCGAGTCTGGCCCGGGTTCTGCTTCGCACCAGCCGTGATGACAACAACGTGCGAGCCTGCCGCCACCGAAATGTCGCTTCCGCCGATGATCTGGCTCGACCCTGTGAACTGGGTGCCGTGGGCGAGGTCGAGTACTTCGGCATCCACCTTCTTGGTCGCTATGTCGTAGAGCGCAATCTGCCGAGCGGATCCCCGGATCAGGGCCGCGTAAGCAGCACTCGCGCCGACGCTGCCGGCGCCCACGATGGTCAGTTTGGAGTTCTCGACAACGCTCATGCGATCAGTGTGGCACGCAGCGCTCTCGGTCGCCTCACGAAGTTCGTGAAGGCGTTGACGTGGGCGCGCTACTCGAACGAAGGGGGAAGGAGATTGTAGACAACAGCGATGCCCGCCAGGAGCGCATACAAAAGTGCAATGACACGGAATTGCAGACTCCGTCTGGTCAACTTCTGGGCCGGTCCGTCGATCATTTCGGGTTCGCTTGACTTCGCCCGACGCGATAACACCAGAGCAGTTGCGAACAGCAACGCAGTCGTTCCCGCGAGCATGACAGGCCAGTACCAAAGGAGGAATATGAGGAGCCATGATCCTGAGGGGCCCTCGATGCGCTCCTGCTGAACAGCGATCATATAGAGCAGGCCCATAACCGGGCTTAGATACAGAAAGAGAATTGCAATCGCTGGAATGGTGGCGACAACGCACAGCAAGAAATAGCCAGCTATCTTTCTGAGCGCATGTTGCATAATGCGATCATGACAGATAATCACCCTTTCCGAGCTTTCCGCCCGCGCGAGGTTAGCGGCTGCAGCTATGCGTGCGCGGACGAAGCGTGTGCCACGGCGGATTCGCTGCGGCATCCGACGATTGCTGGCGCTTGGCCGATGAGGGCGTCATTGGTGATCGCCTCCACCATGAAGAGGGCAAAGTCGGTTCGGCGTGTGAGGTTGCTCTCGAGAATGGGGTCTCCAATGGCAGAACTCCACACTGGCAGTCCCTCACTCTCGCCTTCCTCAAGGTCGCTCCCGCGCACGAGCGTCCAGCGGGTGTCGCTCGCGAAGATGCGTTCGGCTGCACGAGACTGGTCGGCGATGTCGACAGCGCGCACCAGCTTGGCGAGCCAGGATGCGATGGCAACGGTCGCGAGGAACTTACGCGAGTAGACGTCGTTTGCGCTCGCACGCACGTGCCAGCCACACGAGAAGATCAGGCGAGCATCTGGTTGCGCAAAGTCGAGCACGGCTTGCGCTGTGCGGGATGAATAGTCGCGCACACCCCACGGCGCGAGCACGGTAAGCACGGCGCTACAACCTGCTACGGCGCGTTCGATAACGCTGCGATCAGAGGTCTCACCAGCAATCACGGTGATGCGGTTGCCGAAGTGGTCGAGTTTCGCCACGCTCTTCTGGCGACACACTCCAACGACCTCATAGCCGCGATCGAGTGCGTGGGCGGCCAGATATTGACCGAGCTTTCCGGAGATTCCGACGATGCACACCCGCTTGCGTGCTGGTGGCGGTGTTGGACGGCTACTGGCTGACGTGCTCATGGTGATCCTCTCAAATTGACCTTACGTCGTAAGTTAACCTTACGCAGTAAGATAGTCAATACCCCCAAACCGACCAGGAGAATTCGCGTGGCAGACACGAATCGAGCACGACCAACCAAGAAACGCACGCCCATCACGCGTCAGGCCGTTCTCCTCGCCGCCCTAGAGCTCGCCGACGCTGAAGGCTCCGAGGCCCTCACGATGCGTAAACTCGCGGATCGTCTCGGCGTCGAAGCGATGTCGATCTACTATCACGTGCCCAATAAAGAGGCGATCCTCACGGGCCTCGTCGACCTCGTCTTTGCCGAAATTGCGTTGCCAACCAGTGAGAACGGCTGGCGCGCTGCGATGCATGACCGCGCACTCTCGGCCCGAGACGCTCTCGTTCGCCACCGCTGGGCAATCGGCCTCATGGACTCGCGTCGAGATCCTGGGCTCGCCACTCTTCGCCACCACGACGCCGTCATCGGTGTGCTCCGCGCCGGTGGATTCTCCATCGCCGGCACCGCACACGCCTTCTCCGCTCTCGACAGCTACATTTACGGCTTCGTCATGCAAGAGCTCAGCCTGCCATTCGACACCTCAGAAGAACTCACCGAAGTTGCCGAAGCCATCGTCACCGAGATGCCCGCCGGTGAATTTCCGCACCTGACGGAGATGGCCGTCGGACACGCATTGCTCCCCGGCTACAGCTACTCCAACGAATTTGAGGTCGGTCTCGACCTCATCCTTGATTCGCTCTCACAACGCCTACCCCTCCCTGGCTGGGGCGAGGAAGCCACCAGCCGCTAGGCAGTCATTGCCGCAGCAAGCTGCGCGATAATGCGCTCGAGAATCGGGCGAGACGTCGCCAGGTTTACCCGGATATGGCCAGCGCCAACAGCACCATAGCCCACGCCACCATTGACTCGGATGCCCGCCTTCTCGGCCAGCATTTCCGCAAGTTCTGACTCATCCGAGTAGGCGCGCAAATCAAGCCACGCCAAATAGGTGCCCTGCATGGGAGCCATGCGAGCCTCAGGCAACAGCTCAGCGAGCGCCGCCCGAGCGTACTCAATGTTGCCCTCAATGTACTCGCGCACCTCGAGCAGCCACGGCTCACCACGAAGGTAGGCGGCCGTGTTGAGCTTCATCCCTGGCGTGCTGGCGCCGTGCGTCGCGAGCCAGCTCAGCGACGCCCACTGCGCGCGGTCGGCGTCATTGCTAAGGATGATCTGCGCACACTTGAGCCCGGGCAGATTGAAAGCCTTCGACGTACTGGTAGCGGTGATCGCGGCACGCGCACCGGCATCCGACACACTCGCCAGAGGCACGTGCTTGTTGCCGAAGAGGGCGAGGGGCGAGTGAATCTCGTCGCTGAAAATGCGCGCACCGTGGGCGTCGGCAACCGCGGCGAGCGCCACCAGTTCGTCGCGGGAGTACACCTTGCCGGTGGGGTTGCCGGGATTGGCGAGAATCAGCAGGTTAGCGCCGTCGGCGAAGTGGCTGGCGATGTCGTCGAGGTCGAGAGCAAAGCTGCCATCGTCGCCACGCACCATGGGCGACTCGATGACTTCGCGGCCGAAGTCCCTCGGCACAGCCAGGAACGGCATGTAGGCGGGAGTCGGCACGATGACCGCGGCTCCTGGCGCACTGAACTTCGTAATGGCAAGTTCGAGCCCCTTGAGTACGTCAGGGAGAGGGTGCACGTCAGCAGCATCGAGCTCCCAGCCGTACTGCTCACGGTGCCACTTGGCTGTTGCCGCGTTCATTTCGAGCGCGACCGACTCGTCCGGGTAGCCGAAGCCGAAACGATCGGCGATAGCCGCCCACTCGTCGAGCACTGCTGGGGCTGTGCCGAAGTCCATCTCAGCAACTCCAGCGCACAGCAGCTCACCTTCGGGCGCGGTCCACTTGTTGCTTCCCCTGCTGCGGAGGAGTTCGGGGGTGAGGGCATTCCACTGTTCGGCGTTGCTGGTCATGGCGTCTCCTGCTCAAGGGTGAATTCGGTAAATGACAATGGATACGGCTGGCTCGTCGCTACGAGCCGGCGGCAGCGATGAACGGCTTCGAGCCGGTCGCGCGCGCAATGAGTTTCTCGAGAACGTCAGGTTCAGTGGTGTTCTCGGCTAGTCGGTTGGGCTTTCCCTCACCGTGGTAGTCGCTGGAGCCGGTGATTTCGAGCCCAAACTTTTTGACGACCGTGAGCAACCACGCTTTGCCCTCTTCTGAGTTATCGCGGTGGTACACCTCAAGCCCAAACAACCCATTGTCAACGAGATCGCGGATGACCGAGTCATCCATTGACCGGTATTTTCCGTGGGCGGCCGGATGCGCGAGCACGGGCACTCCCCCGGCAGCGACGATCATCTTCACTCCCTCGAGCGGACTCGGGGCGTAATACTTCTCGTAGTAGCCCCCTTGCCAGTGCAGGATGCTCTCAAAGGCAGCGCTGCGATTGGCAACGTGCCCTTTGCGAACGAGCGCGTCGGCAATATGCGGGCGACCAAGAGTGGTTCCATCGGATGACTCGGCGAGCACGTCATCCCACGTCAGGTCATAGTCCCGAGAGATCTTCTCGACGATGCGCTCGGCTCTGCGCAGGCGTCCATCCCGAATGCGTGCTGTTTCGGTGATGATCGTGCGGTCGAGGGGGTCGAAGAGGTAGGCAAGAACGTGCACACTTGCTGGGCCATAGTTGGTACTCAACTCCATGCCCGGTATTACGTTGATTCCCGCCGTCGTGGCTGCGGCGATCGCCTCCTGCCACCCCGCCGTTGAATCGTGGTCAGTGAGCGCGACAGTGCCGAGCCCAGCTCTCTTGGCGGACCGAATCAGCTGGGTGGGGGTTTCGGTGCCGTCAGACACCGCACTGTGAGTGTGCAGGTCGATCGGTGTGTTGCGCATTGTGCAAGCCTATTGCTCTAGGCTCGGGTCGCTATGTTTCCACGCATCCTTTCGGCGGTCTTTATCGTCGCCATCGCCGCCGCCCTCGTCGTCGCGGCCTGGCCTCAGCTGTTTTCCCTCGAACAGACTGCGATTATCGCGCAGGTAGTTTCCCTGCGCGGACTCGCTGCCGCCGTTGCCTTTGTTGCTGTTCTGGGGCTGACATTGATCTCCCTTCTGTCGGTTCGACTGCACCGCTTCACTGCATCCCTCGCCGTCGTTGCTCTCGCCTTCAGCACACTCAGTCTTGTTGTACTTGCGACGCGCGGTTTCGGTAGCCCGGGATTCGAGACCAAAGCCGAAGGCGATGTCACCGTACTTTCATGGAACACTCTCGGCGATGCGCCCGGTGCTGCCACAATCGCCGAACTGGCACTCGCTAATGATGCGGATGTGGTGACCCTTCCGGAAACTACCCGCGAGCTTGGCATCGAAATCGCCCAATTGATGTCAGCGGCCAACCACCCCATGTGGGTTCACACGCTCGCCTATGACGAGATCTCAAAATCCCGCTCAACAACAATTCTGATTAGCGTCGATTTGGGCGAATACGACGTTGACCTTTCTACCCGCACCACGTCGACACTCCCCAGCGTGGTCGCGGTACCGCAAGACGGCGACGGCCCGACGTTCATTGCGGTGCACGCTGTTGCGCCGATCAGCGGCGAAATGGCCAATTGGCGCAGTGACCTCGACTGGCTGGCAGAGCAATGTCGTGCGAGCAATGTCATTCTGGCTGGCGACTTCAACTCAACAATTGACCACTATGCCTCGCTCACCGACGGCGCCGACTTTGCGCTCGGTAGCTGCACAGATGCCGCATCCGTGACCGACAATGCGGCGATTGGCACCTGGCCAACACAACTTCCTGCGCTGCTCGGAGCACCCATCGACCACGTCATGGCTTCGAGCGAGTGGACAGTTATCGGGATGCGCGTCGTCGAATCGAATGACGGCGATGGCAGCGACCATCGGCCCGTTCTCGCCACCCTCTCGTCAACCCGATAGTCCAATAGTGCCTTTTGGGGCACTAGGGGCGACACTAGATGTATGGCAGATTCATCAGTACCCACGCCCCGTGCGACCTCTAACCGCTCGACGACTCCCCAGTCTTCGGGATTCGCTGACTACATCTCTTCTGGATGGGCCGAGCGAGAAGAGATCGATGTCACCCCCCGCGATCAGGCAGCCTTTGCTGCAGACCGACGGGCACGACTTTCCGCACTCCACACCGGCAAGCGACTGATCATTCCGGCCGGTGCCGCGAAGGTTCGCTCCAATGACACCGACTACCCGTTCCGCGCCCACAGCACCTTTGCCCACCTCACCGGATGGGGCTCAGACGCCGTTGCCGGCAGCGTGCTCGTAATGGAGCCGACGGATGCCGGACACACCGCAACCCTGTACTTCCGACCAGCCGCAGGCCGAGACACCAACGAGTTCTATGCCAACCCGGATGTCGGAGAATTCTGGACCGGCCCCCGCCCGTCACTCGGTAACGTCGCTAGCGATCTCGGCATCCAGACCTTGCCTCTGACCGACTTTGAGGCGGTGCTCGACCTTGTCGACTCCTCCACGCTCATTGTGCGCGATGGCGACCGCGACGTCACCGATCAGGTTGATGGTCGTCGTCTCTTGACCGCCGATTCTGAAGCGCTCGAGCACGATGGCGATAATGACCTGAGCCGTGATCTGAGCGAACTTCGTCTCGTGAAGGATGCGTTTGAGGTTGAAGAGATGCGCGCCGCGGTCAATGCCACCCAGCAGGGCTTCGACGATGTCATTGCTGATCTTCCCAACATTGTGGAGCACGCTCGTGGTGAGCGTCTCGTCGAGGGAACGTTCAATCGTCGCGCTCGTGCCGAAGGCAACACTGTTGGCTACGACACGATCGCTGCCTCTGGGCCGCACGCGTGCATCTTGCACTGGACCCGCAACGACGGCCCGGTGAAGCCAGGTGACCTCATTCTTATCGATGCCGGTATCGAGCTCGACAGCTACTACACGGCGGATATCACGCGCACACTGCCGATCAGCGGAACCTTCACCGAGATTCAGCGTCGCGTGTACAACGCGGTGCTCGAAGCGGCAGATGCCGCCTTTGCGATCGTTCGCCCCGGAATCAAGTTCCGCGAAATCCATGCCGAAGCAATGCGGGTAATCGCTGAGAAGACCGCAGAGTGGGGCCTGCTGCCCGTTTCTGCTGAAGAATCGATGCTGCCAGACAACCAGTTCCACCGCCGCTACATGGTGCACGGCACCAGTCACCACCTCGGCATCGACGTGCACGACTGCGCAGCTGCCCGACGCGACATGTACCTCGATGGCGTGCTTGAGCCCGGGATGGTCTTCACGATCGAGCCTGGCCTCTACTTCCAGCCTGATGACCTCACCGTTCCCGAGGAGTACCGCGGGATCGGTGTGCGCATCGAAGACGACATCCTCGTGACAGAAGATGGCGCCGAAAATCTGTCGGTCAACATCCCACGCAGTGCGGATGCTGTCGAAGCGTGGATCGCACGCTCCTAGCGCTGACGGCGCGCGTCAGCGAGAGTGTGGCGCGCGCCTAGCTAGTAGCGGTCAGGTGCTTGCTAATTGGCTGACTGGTCGGAGTCGTTACTACCGGCGCGTTCTGATGGGCTCGGCACGTGAGGGGCGGCGTGCACGCCAAGTTGCCCACCAGCCGAAGTGCCGAGAATGCCGTGAGCTTTGGCTGCGAGGTCGGGCGAGATGATGATCTCGTAGCGATCAGCAATGAGTTGCGATGTTGCGGCGTAGTCGCGACGTTTGCGCATCATCGCGTAGTTGACGACTCCGAAAATCATTCCGATGCCAGCACCGGTCAGAATGGCGGCGAAGAAGATCCCTACCTGCTGGGGTGTTACCGGCGCCAGAATCGTCGTGATCAGCCCAAAGAAGAGACCAAGCCACGCGCCAGTCGTTGCCCCGGCAAGAGCTGAGCGACCGTAGCTCAATCGGACGGTGACGACCTCGACTGTTGTGAGGTCGCGGCCGACGATGGCGACGCCTTTGATGTCGAATTCGGCCTTGGCGAGGGTGTTGATTACGGATTGCGCGTCGGTATAGCTTTCGTAGCTGCCGAGAACGTTTCCGCGCGGCACGCTCGACTGTTGCCGCGCACGGCGGGAGAATCCACTGAAGTTACTCATCAGTTCATTGTCCCATGCAAGGGTATGGTTTTAGTTGTGAGCAACTCAAGAGTATTCGTCGCCCGATTGGTGGGCTGCTCGGTCTTCGATCCCAACGGAGACCGCGTTGGCAAGGTTCGCGATGTTCTCGTCGTCGAACGCGCTGATGCGAGCCCGCGCGTTGTGGGCATGATTGCCGAAGTCCCCGGCAAACGCCACGTTTTTCTCTCCATTGGCCGCGTTACGAGCATCGGTTCTGGACAAATCATCACGACGGGTCTGCTCAACTTGCGTCGCTTTGAACAGCGCGGTGGCGAGATTCGTGTCATGGCTGAACTGCTCGGTCGTCGAGTGGGTATGCGCGACGGTTCCGGTGAAGCTCAAATTGAAGATGTTGCGATTGAAGAAGTCGACATCGGCGAATGGGAAGTTAGTCAACTCTTCCTCCGTCGCCCCAAAACTACTGGCGCTCCCCTTTTTGCAAAGGGAGCGACTGATTTCGCTTCGTGGGACGAAATAAAGCAAGACACTCATAAGGGCGAAGCGCAGTCAGCAACCCAACTTGTCGCCAGCTTCTCTGATCTGCTTCCGGCCGACCTTGCCAATGCCATGCTCGAGTTGCCCGAGCAACGCATGATGGAAGTTGCCGGCGAGCTTTCTGATGATCGTCTCGCCGATGTGCTCGAAGAGATGCCCGAGAAAGAGCAGGTGGATCTGCTCAACAAGCTCGATGATGATCGCGCCGCCGATGTGCTCGATCAGATGCAACCGGATGACGCGGCCGACCTCATCGCCCACCTCACTGACGAGCGCGGCGAAATTCTTCTTGATCTCATGGAGCCAGAAGAGGCCGAAGACGTTCGCTTTCTGCTGAGCTACGACTCCGATACTGCTGGCGGTCTCATGACCACCGAACCGATCATTGTGTCTGCTGACGCGACCGTCGCTGAGGGTCTTGCTCTCATCCGTCGTCATGAGCTGGCGCCAGCTCTTGGTGCTGCTATTTGCGTAACCTTGCCACCCTACGAACCGCCAACAGGGCGGCTGCTCGGGATGGTTCACTTTCAGCGGATGCTGCGCTACCCACCAAACGAGCGCCTCGGCGCGTTGATTGACCAGTCGCTTGAGCCCGTGCGCTCGTCGACGACGGCGGCGGAAGTTTCGCGCATCCTCGCCAGTTATGACCTGGTTTCGGTTCCCGTGGTTGATGACAACCACCGACTACTCGGGGTGGTGACCATTGATGACGTGCTTGATCATCTGCTTCCCGATGATTGGCGAAGTACCACCGACGAGTCTGCAAGTTTCGACGACACTTCTACTCGACCGCTAACCATCGTTCAGCAGAAAGCAATTCGCGCAGGGAGGGCACCACGTGGCACCAGCTAAGCGGTCACTACGATCACAGCGCAATGACTTGCGCCTTGATACTCCCAAGGGTCTTCGCAGCGGTTTTGGAATGTTCCAGAGTCGCGACCGCATGGGGCGCTATTCCGAAGCGTTTGCTCGAGGGATGGGCACGCCGTGGTTCCTTGTCGGCCTCTCCGCCTTCGTCGGCGTCTGGTTGATTTACAACACCAGCGCCCCCATCGGTGCCCAGTTCGACCCCCGATCGACAAACTTCACGCTGTTGACCCTCATCCTGTCGCTGCAAGCGTCGTATGCGGCTCCCATGATCCTGCTCGCCCAGAACCGGCAAGATGACCGTGACCGGGTTCAGATTGAGCAAGACCGCCAGCGGGCCGAACGCAACCTCAATGACACTGAATACCTTGCTCGCGAAGTGGTTGCTTTGCGTTTAGCGATGACCGATCTGGCGAGCAAAGATTTCATTCGAGCCGAGCTTCGCTCTCTGCTCGAAGAGCTCGAGAAAGATCCCGAGGCCGACGACGAAGCATCGGCTTCTTCGTGACTCCTCACGACGCTGCGGGCTCGGTTGACAGTTCAGCGCCAAGCAATCCCCTCGAGACTGCGGTGCTCGCCTCGCTGAGGTCGGTGATTGATCCCGAGATTCGTCGGCCGGTGACAGAACTCGACATGATCTCGGGCGTCTCGGTCGATGACGCTGGTGCGGCATCCGTCGGTCTCACTTTGACGATTGTCGGATGCCCGGCCGCGACTTCCATCGAACGTGACGTTCGCGAGGCTACCGAACGTGTGCCCGGCATCACGGCGGTCACTGTTGACGTGTCGATCATGTCGCGCGGCCAACGCGATGCTCTCACCGAAAAGCTGCGCAAAGGGCGCCCGAAGACGATGCAGTTTGGGCCTGACTCACTGACGCAGATTGTTGCCGTGACGAGCGGCAAGGGTGGCGTTGGCAAGTCAACGCTCACCGCCAATCTCGCAGTTTCGCTCGCACAAAGCGGACTGAGAGTCGGCGTGATCGACGCTGATGTTTTCGGCTTCTCGATTCCGGGTCTGCTTGGGCTCCAGGGCGCGAAACCTACTCAGGTCGGCGACATGATTTTGCCGCCCGTTGCGTACGACGTGAAGGTCATTTCGATCGGAATGTTTGTTGAAGAGAACACGGCTGTGTCGTGGCGCGGTCCGATGCTGCACCGCACGATTCAGCAGTTCTTGACCGATGTGTTCTTCGGCGACCTCGATATTTTACTGCTCGATCTTCCGCCAGGCACTGGCGACGTGGCGATCTCACTCGGGCAGTTGTTGCCCCACTCCGATGTGGTTGTCGTGACGACGCCGCAGTCTGCGGCCGCCGATGTTGCTGAGCGCAGCGGCCTCGTCGCCCGACAAACCGGTCAACGCGTGATCGGCGTCATCGAAAACATGGCGGGCCTCCCCCAGCCTGACGGCAGCGTGCTCGAACTCTTTGGCTCTGGTGGTGGGGCGGATGCCGCAGCCAAGCTTTCTACGCCAGACGAGCCCGTCACGGTGCTGGCCTCGATCCCGCTCAGCATTGCCCTGCGCGAGGGCGGCGATTCCGGGGTTCCCGTGGTGATCGCGGCTCCCGAGGATCCGGCGGCCCAAGCGATTCGCACCCTCGCCACCACTCTCCGTTCGCTCAAGCGCAGCGTTGCTGGCCGCAAGTTGGGGCTGAGCCCGCGCTAACGGCCACGTTCGCCCTGGCGCATCCGGGTGCCATCCAGCCACTGCTCCAGCATTTTCTATTGACTTTCAATAGATATCCATCGATTATCGATCTATGGAACTTTCTTTGCTACGACCTTCGCTCGGAGCAGCAATAGCCACGTGGATCGCACTTGGTGTGCTCGCGGTCGCGGTAGCGGCGAGTTGCATCGCGCTAATGCCGCTGTCGCGCATAGCCGCGACCGAATACCCGGAATTCGAGGATCTTCGGATTCCGCTGCTCACTCTAGGCCTCGCATTCGGATTCTGCGTCGAGGTGATTCTCGCCTCCACCGCTGTTCTAGTTGGCTTCATTCGGCAAGATCACATCTTCAATCCCGACGCAGCCCGATTGGTAAATCTGCTCATCGTGAGTGTGGTAGTTGCCACCATCACGGCGGGGGCAACCCTCGCTTTCATACCGGGCCCACCGCTACTGGCATTGGCAGTAGTCGCCAGCGTTCTGGTTGGAGTGACACTCTTTTTCGTTTTGCTGGTGCTGAAATCCCTGCTAAAACGAGCTGTGCTGATGAGAACTGAACTCGACGAGGTCGTCTAGTGGCGATCCGCATTCTGATCGACCGCCTGCGTGTCGAGCGCGGCATGTCAGTCGGCGAGTTCGCGGAAGCGGTCGGTATCACTCCAGCGAATGTCGCCGTACTCAAAAACGGGCGAGCTCGTGCTGTGCGATTTTCCACCCTAGATGCGATATGCCGCGTTCTCGAATGTCAGCCTGGAGACATCCTTGTGTGGGACGACGACGAGCACGTGGATCCCTAGCGCCCGCTATATCCGCCAACGCCACGTCACGACTTGGCAGTTAACGCAAAAACACCACAGCATGAGTTGCTGTGGTGTTGCGTAAACCGGCTGGCGGTTGGCTACGGCATGGTGTTGTAGCGACGGGTGGGCACGCGACGGTATCCGTCGGTTGCTACGGCGCGCAGGGTTGCGATGATGCCGAGTGCGGACAGTGCCCCAATGATGATCAGTTCGAAGTTCATGTCTATATTCCATCAAGCTTGATCATTTAGAACAAGATGATCTTTCTTACCTAACCTTGTAGAGTAACTACATGGAAATCAGGCGCCTCGAACTGCTACGTGAGCTCGCTGACCGCGGCAGCATTACGGCGGTCGCTAAAGCCACGATGCGCACGCCGTCGGCTGTTTCGCAGCAGCTAAAAATTCTGGAACGGGAGGCCGGCATCCCCCTCACTGAACGAGTCGGTAGAGGCATCGTTTTGACGTCGGCCGGGCGTGCGCTTGCCCAAACTGCTACGGATGTGGCTACCGCGATCGAAAAAGCTGAAGCTCTCTGGAATGACTTTCGAGAGTCACCTCGAGGCGAAGTCACAATGACAATCTTCCCGACCGGTGGCGAAATGCTGCTGCCCGGGCTCTTCCATTCGATCAATCGCCTCGCCGGCCTCACCCTGCACTGCAATGACCAAGACTCGGTCCTTGAGGATGTCGCGAACCTCACCGCTGACTACGACGTCGTTGTGTCCGATTCTCCGCACGTGCTCCCAGCGTGGACCGAGCGCGGGCTCGCCGTTGTTCCTCTGATGCGTGAGTCTCTGGATGTCGCCCTCCCTGAAGACCACCCCCTCGGTCGGAAGGCCGCGCTCACACCAGCGGACCTGATCGATGAAACCTGGATCGGCGTGCCCTCTGGGCTTCCATTCGATCGAATCCTTCGCCGCATCGAGGCGGCAAACGGTGCTCCGGCAAAAGTTGCCCAACGTCTGACAGATAACAGCATCGTCGAAGCCGTCGTCGCGGCAGGGCACGGGATTGCGATCTTGCCGCGCTTCACCACCCGAGACCGCGAAAATGGCCTCATCACTAGACCCCTCAAGGGAGTCCCGTCGTCGCGCCTCATTTCTGCATTGCTGCGACCTGACCGCGCCGAACGTCCCTCAGTGCGTGCGGTCGTCAAGGCTCTCGTGGATGAGGCGACACGCTTCGAACGCGAGCACACCGTCGAGCCCGATGTCGGCAACGCGCAATCTGGCTAGAGCCAGTCCAGAGCTCAGCTGGTTGGCTCCACCAGTCGCGCCAACAATTCAGTGAGCAACCGCTCAGTGAGAGGTGCAGGCAAAGCGCCGATCAGCGCCAACAGGGGCGCCATGCGCTCCGGGAGTCCATCTTGTGCCCCTGCGAGTCCGATCGTCGCAAGCAGCTGCGCCGCGGCCTCTGACGTGAGCACAGGGGCATCCGGAGCCGCCAACGCGGCGCGTACCTCAGCGGGTAACGCCGCGAGCGCCATCTCGGCAGACACCGCGGGAATCCCTCGAACCTCGTCAGCCGCCGTGCGTAGTGCGGCGCTTAACTCGTCGAGCACGCTTTCCGTCACCGGTGTGATCGTGAGGTGCGTTGTCGCTGGCAGCGTGCTGCCATCGCTTTGTACAAGCGACGGTTGCAGTTGAAGCAAGAAACCATGCATTCTCACTTGATCGGCCCAGTGGTGCGCGTCAACACGGCGATCGGCAGCAACACTCTCATCGGATGCCACAGCGAGCAACGGACCAACCGGGTCGCCAATAACACGCAGTCCATCAATCCCGTCGACAACGTCGCGCAGTGCTCGGGTTGAGCGCGCACACGACTCCGAGAGTTCAGCGAGACCGCTCGTTCCCAGCGCCTGGATGATCGCCCACGCCGCGGCTAACGGACCGGCAGATTTCGATCCCAAAATTGTGGGGTTCACGATGGGGTATCCCGGCCACCGGGTCGTCGCGAAGTACTGGGCGCGCTGGCGGTCTCGCCCGCGCTGCAACAGCACAGACGCTCCCTTGGGGGCGTATCCGAACTTGTGAAGATCTGCGCTGATACTGGTGACACCGGGCACGGTAAAGTTCCACGGCTCAACGCCCTCCCAGAATGGGAGCACCCAGCCTCCGATGCACGCATCGACGTGACACGCGATACCGTGCTCGGCCGCCGCAGCAGCAACCTCAACCACCGGATCCATCGCTGCGTGGGCATAGCTCGGTGCCGACACGACAACGATCGCGACATCGTCACCGAATCGGTCAATCAAATCTTGGGCGGCAACCACACCGTCAAGGCCGACGGGCACGAGATCCAGTTCGAGCCCAAAGTAATGAGCTGCCTTCTGGAACGCCGCATGAACCGTCACGGGCGCCAGCAAGCGTGGCGTACCCGTTCGCGCCGAATCCCCAGCACCGCGCCACACGTCGCGCGCGGTCTTGACCGCCAGAAGACAACTTTCGGTACCTCCCGTTGTTACCGTGCCAACGACATCCTCATCACCGCCAAGCAAGTCACGAGCAAACCCCAGAACTTCACGTTCCATTACCGCGACAGAAGTGAATGTTGTCGGGTCGAGACCGTTTACCGGCTGCACAGCGCGAATCGCGCTCGCGGCAAGCTCGTCGAGCTCGGCTAATCCTGAGTCGTAGACATAGGAGAGCACTCGCCCACCGTGAGTGGGAGCATCCGCGCTTCGCAGTTCTTTGAGACGATTCAGTATGTCGGCGGGTTCGTGGTCGAAATTCACTGGTTCTCCTGATCGCGATTGGCGCTAGCGGTCGCACCAGTTTCGGTGTCGGCCTGATCGATGTCGTGACGGCGCAATGGGTAACGCCGGAAGGTCAGCACAGAAAGTCCGATGATCACCGCGGGCACAACGCTGAAGCTGATGATGATGCCGGCGATCGCCGAGGCGGGTTGAACCACGGTTTGGTTCGCGACCGATTCGAGGTAGCCGGATGCCGCGAGCACAATCGTGAGAACCGTTGCGCCGAGCGCCATGCCGGTGGTTTCGCCAGCGGTCCAGACTCCCCCGAAGGTGCCTGCCGAGGCGATCTTGTGGCGTCGAGAGTCGTGGGAGATCACGTCGGGCAGCATTGACATGGGCAGCGCCTGCATTCCGGCGTAGCCGGCGCCGGCGAGCGCGACGGGGGCGTAGATCCAGGCGCCTGGCCACCACAGTTGCGGCACGATGAGCAGGGCACCAATTCCGTAGCAGGCTGATGCCCACACAAAGGCGCGCTCTTTGCCGATGCGGCGAGAGATAGCAGCCCACACGGGGGCTAGGAGCAGTGCGGGCCCAATGAGTGACACAAAGAGTAGCGTCACTTCGGTCCTCAGCACCTTGTCTGCGACGTATTGCGCGCCTGCAAGCATAATTCCTGTTGCAAGCGCCTGCAGCAGGAAGGTCAGCAGTAGCGCGCGAAAGGGTTGACTGCGTTTAAGTGCGGCTAACCCCGCGCTATAGGTGTCAGCGATCGACACCGTCGGCGCGACCACGGTGAGTCCTGTGGGGGCTGAGAACGACGAGATGATGAGCGAGATTCCCATGAGAGCAGCCGCCGATACGGCCATGATGAGATACCCAAGTCGTTCATCCGCGAAAGAATCACGAATTGCTGGTGCACCGGCGCCGAAGAGCAGAATCGCAATCGTCAGCACAACAACACGGGTCGCCAGCAGCCGAGTTCGTCCGTCATAGCTGCTCGTCAGTTCCGCAGGCAAAGCGATGTACGGCACCTGAAACATGCTGAACGCTGTCGCAGCAGCGATGAACGCGACAAGAACCCACAGGCCAGAGGCCAGAGGGCCAATGCCTGCGGGAACCGAAAATGTCAGAACGAAAAGTATCGGAAGAAGAATCGCGCCCGCCAGCATGACTCTGCGCCGGGTGCCCCGATGGGCAAGACTGCGGTCGCTTCTGGCTCCGATCACCGGATCGATCAGTACGTCCCACACCTTGGCAACCGTCACCAAAATTCCGGCGGCGATCGCAGCAATTCCGAGGGTGTCGGTCAGGTAGTACACCAGCACAAGTCCAGGCAGGGCAGCGAAACCCCCTGTACCGAGGGAACCAATGGCGTAGGTAGCGATTGTGCTTCGGGTAAGAGCTCGCGGCGCAGCGGTCGTCATCTTCGTCAGCCTAGCGCTTTGCAAAGGCGAAATTGGGCTACTCGGTCGTAGTGTTGAGGCATGTCGCCACACACCGTTGCCGCGCTGCTTGGGGTTCGCCGTCGCGATGCCCTCGTTGCTCAGTTGAGTTGCACAACCGCACACACCGCCACCGTAATCGCGCCGTTTACCGGGCAGCGGCTACACGAGTTGCCACAGAGTTCCGTCGATGATGTTCGGGATGCCGCAGCATCCGCTCGGGTGGCCCAGCTGGCGTGGCACGCCGCCGGTTTTGCCCACCGTCGCCGTGTGCTTTTGCGCGCCCACGACCTCCTCCTTGAGCGACGCGAAGAGTTGCTTGATCTGCTACAAACTGAGACTGGCAAGACTCGTGGCCAAGCCTTCGAGGAAATCTTTCAGGCCGCATCCGTCACTCGCTACTACGCGGTGTCAGCGAAACGTGTGCTCGCCAGCACACGCCGGAGATCAAGCATCCCGTTGGTGCTGAGCACTCGAGTTAGTTACCGCCCCAAGCAACTCGTCGGCATCATCACGCCGTGGAATTACCCGATCGCTCTCGGGGCTATGGATGTTGTTCCCGCGCTCGCCGCCGGAAGCGCCGTCATCCAGAAGATCGACAACCAGGGCGCCCTCGCGATGCTTGCTACTCGGGAGGCCTACATCGACGCGGGAGTGCCAGCGGAATTGTGGCCCATAGCCGCTGGCCCCGGCAACGAAGTGGGCAACGCGGTAGTCGACGCGTGTGATTACGTATGCTTCACCGGGTCAACACCGACGGGAACGAGCGTCGGCGCGAGAGCTGCAGGCCGACTCATCGGGGCTTCGCTCGAACTCGGTGGCAAGAACCCCCTACTCGTGCTCGCGGATGCCGATCCAGCTACAGCAGCAGCGGACGCGGTCTATGCGTGCTTCGCCTCGATGGGCCAACTGTGTGTCTCCATCGAACGCATCTATGTGCACGAGTCGATCGCCGAAGAGTTCACCCGCGAGCTTGCTACCCGAGTGACGTACCTCAACCAGACTGCGGCACTCGACTACAGCGGTGACGTCGGATCCCTCACCTCGGCAGCCCAGCTTGAGCGCGTTCAGAAACACGTTGACGATGCGTTAGCAAAGGGCGCCGTCGTGCATGCGGGAGGGTATGCGCGACCCGAGATCGGACCATACTTTTTCGCTCCAACGGTGCTCGGCAACGTCACTCCGGAGATGGAATGCTACGCAAACGAAACGTTCGGGCCCGTCGTAGCAATCGCCGCGGTTGCGAGCGATACGGAAGCTATTGACCGAGCCAACGATTCCGAATTTGGCCTGAACGCCGCTATCTTCAGTGGCTCGGTCACCCATGCCAGACGGCTAGCTGACCGCCTCGATGCGGGAAGCGTGAATATCAACGAAGGCTATCGAGGCAGCTTTTCTAGCGTTGATGCACCCATGGGTGGCATGAAGAGCTCAGGGCTTGGTCGCCGCAATGGGCCAGAAGGCATCTTGCGGTTCGTGCAATCGCGCACAGTTTCGCAATCGAACGGGATTCTGCAATTGCCGCGTACTGGCGCAGAATTCGCGGCGCTGGCTGGCATCATGATCACGCTGCTGAGCGCGCTGAAGCTCTTGCGACGACGCTAGGTGGCTTCGTTGTCGAACGGCGCTTTCTCCCCGGAAGGGAGTTCGCTCTTGCTCTTGGCGAGAGCAGCCTGACGTTCTGCATAGGCCGCTGACCGCGGGGGCCGCACCGTCACCGGCGGAGTGTCATCGTCGAGAAGCGCGTCACGGATGATGCGGCGCGGGTCATACTGGCGCGGATCAAGTTGCTTCCAGTCGATCTCGTCGAAGTCGGGGCCCATCTCTTCGCGCATGCGATCTTTCGCACCATTGGCCATGTCTCGCAGCGAGCGGACGAGGCGAGCAAGCTGAGACGCGTAGTACGGCAAGCGTTCTGGCCCAAGCAAAAAGACAGCGATAAGCCCAATGATGAGCAGCTTGTCGAAACTGAGACCGAAGGACACCCGTTTAGCTTACCGGCGGCAACGCTCGCTGCGTCTACAGTTGAGGCAGCGATAGGAGCAATGTGTCAGACAAGCAGTTGAGCTGGAAGTACGCCGAGGAGTTCGTTGTCGAACGCCCAGAGATCGCTGCGGCGCGCGTACATTCCAGTGAACTCGGCATTGAAGCTGTTTCGCCAGCAGTGGGAGCGCAATTAGCGATACTCGCTGCCGCAACCAGCGCCAAGAGCATCATCGAAGTTGGCACCGGCGTTGGCATCAGTGGACTTTGGATGCTCGCCGGTAGCCCAACAGCGCTACTCACAACCATCGACTCTGAACTTGATCACCAGCAGGTAGCGCGCGCCGTCTTCGCGGAGGCCAATATTCCCGCGAATCGGGTTCGCCAGATTGGCGGAAAGGCCTCTGAAGTACTGCCGCGCATGAACGAGTCAAGTTATGACCTCGTCTTCATCGATGCGGACCCTCAATCAGTCATCGAGTATGTCGAACACGGACTTCGACTCGTCAGACCGGGCGGCGTCGTTGCTGTCGCTCATGCTCTGTGGCGTGACCGGGTCGCTGACCCTGCTCAACGTGATGCCAACGTGTCGAACTTCCGGTCGCTGCTTAAAGAGATCTCTCAGTCTGAGGCGGTAATCAGTTCACTCATTCCCGTCGGTGACGGTCTGCTGCAGCTCACCAAGCTGAGCGACTAACAACGCACTACCTCGCTTCGAAGTCGGCACGCGGCGCTGTGCCGTTAGCCCTATACCGCGGTTAGCTCACTCTCAGCCCGGGTACGTAGTGTTGAGACAATGACACTGAACGATGTGGATGGCTGGGTACAGGTGCGGGGTGCTCGTGAGCACAATCTCCGCAACATCGACGTCGACATCCCTCGAGACTCATTAGTGGTTTTCACCGGAGTCTCTGGCTCAGGAAAGTCTTCGCTCGCCTTTGGCACTCTCTACGCGGAAGCCCAAAGACGCTACTTTGAATCGGTAGCGCCTTATGCTCGCCGCTTACTCAATCAAGTGGGCGCTCCCGACGTGGGTGAGATTTCGGGATTACCACCGGCTGTGGCACTCCAGCAACGCCGCGGTGCCCCAAGTTCACGATCAAGCGTTGGCACCATCACGACTCTGTCGAATTTGCTGCGCATGTTGTATTCCCGCGCTGGCAACTATCCCGCGGGCATCGACCATCTTTCGGCCGAAGCATTCTCCCCAAACACTGTCGCCGGCGCGTGCCCTCGCTGCCACGGTCTCGGCGTTGTGCATGACGTCACGGAAGAGCTTCTCGTTCCCGATACGTCCCTCAGCATCCGCAATGGTGCCATTGCGGCGTGGCCAGGGGCGTGGCAGGGCGCGAACCTGCGCAGCATCGTTACCGGTCTCGGAATCGATATCGAGAAGCCGTGGCGGTCACTGACTCGCGCAGATCGGGACTGGTTGCTGTACACAGAAGAACAACCATCCGTGCTGGTGAAGCCCGAGCGAGACCGGGTTGACTTCGGCTACTACGGCAAATTCTGGAGTGCACGCAAGCACATCATGAACGTGCTGGCACAGTCACAGAGCCAGCGGATGCGCGACCGCGCGTTGCGCTTCGTGCAGAGCATGGGCTGCCCCGACTGCGCCGGTAGTGGGCTCCAGCCAAACGCGCGGGCAGTCACGTTCGCTGGCCTCAGCATCGCCGAGATGAATGCCGTGCCGTTGGCCGACCTCGCCGTTCAGTTGCGTCAGGGAATCGAAGCATCCGGTGCGCCACAGGCGACTGACTCGACCGCACCGCACGACCCCAACGAGGTAGCCGCTCGTATTGGTAACGACATCATTGCCCGCGTTGAGGTCCTGCTGGATCTCGGCCTCGGCTATCTCAGTCTCGGACGAAATTCCACCACGCTCTCCCCCGGTGAATCTCAACGACTACGCATTGCGACCCAACTGCGTTCCGGCCTCTTCGGCGTAATCTACGTTCTCGATGAACCCTCCGCGGGATTGCACCCTGCCGATGCGCAACCGCTACTCGATGTACTCGACCGGTTGAAGGCATCCGGCAACTCGCTCTTCGTAGTCGAACACGATCTCGACGTCATCCGTCGCGCCGATTGGGTGATCGACATCGGTCCCCGAGCGGGCGAAGGCGGCGGAGAACTCGTGTACTCGGGGCCCGTCGCTGGGCTGCAGGACATTGACGAGTCCATAACGGGCCACTATCTCTTTCCGCGGGCCGAAGCTCCCGCTCATACAATCCGTGAGGCTCATTCGTGGTTGCGCCTGCGGGGCGCCTCGCTCCACAACCTTCGGGATGTCTCGGTGGACATTCCGCTCGGCGTCATGACCACGGTGACCGGCGTTTCAGGGTCAGGCAAGTCGACTCTCGTCACTCAGGTGCTCGCGAGCGTCGTGCGCAACTATCTCGGTACGGCACCGGATGATGCAGACGACGCACAGCTGCAGGTGGAAGTGGATGCCGCCACTGGCGTCGAAGCGTTCAGTCGCCTCGTGCTTGTTGACCAGCGCCCCATCGGGCGAACACCGCGATCGAATCTCGCCACCTACACCGGAATGTTCGATGTCGTGCGCAAACTCTTCGCAGCAACGGATGCGGCGAAAGCACGCGGATTTAGCGCAAGCCGTTTCTCGTTTAACGTTGTTGGCGGCCGCTGCGAGACCTGCCAGGGCGAAGGATTCGTCTCGGTCGAGTTGCTCTTTCTGCCCGGTACTTACGCGCCGTGCCAAACCTGCCACGGTGCGCGCTACAACGCGGAAACGCTTGAGGTCGAATATCACGGAGAGTCGATTGCGTCAGTGTTGAAGATGACCGTCGACACAGCAGCAGAATTCTTCGCCGACGTGCCATCGGCCTCCCGCAGTCTCGAGACGCTTCGGGATGTCGGGCTTGGCTATCTTCGACTCGGACAGCCAGCCACGGAGCTCAGCGGTGGCGAGGCGCAACGCATCAAGTTGGCGACCGAACTGCAGCGCGCTCATCGCGGACACGCGCTTTTCTTGCTCGACGAGCCAACCTCTGGCCTCCACCCCGCGGATGTGCGGCTACTGCTCGAACAATTGCAGCGTCTTGTAGACGCCGGAAACACTGTGGTGCTCGTAGAACACGATCAAGCCGCCATCACAGCAAGTGACTGGGTCATCGATTTGGGGCCCCGCGGTGGCGATGCAGGCGGCCAGATTGTGGCGGAGGGTACGCCAAACGACATTGCGCAGGGCACCGGAGCGACCGCGGTGCACCTGGCGGCCTGGATCGCTCAGCAGCAGGCGGCAACGAGCGCACCTCAGCAATCAGCGACTGCACGCCCGTAGAACCACGAAAGCGCCAACCGGAACCCGGCTGGCGCTTTCGTTGAAACTAAATGCTCGGGAAAGATTGCGGAAGATTCCGCACAATCACTGGCACTGAGTGGAGCTACCTAGACGGAAGCTACAACACCCGCAAGTGCGTCGTGCAGTTCTTTAGCTTCGTCATCGTTCACAGAAACAACGAGACGACCGCCGCCTTCGAGAGGTACTCGAACAATAATGAGTCGACCCTCTTTGACAGCCTCCATCGGCCCGTCACCGGTCCTCGGCTTCATGGCTGCCATAGCTAGTCCCCTTTCATCGGTACTTAGTTCTATTATCCCGCATAGATCGCCGATACTGAAACTCTGTCGGCTCATCTCTGGAGAACTCGTCACTTTATGGTGGAGTCCAGTCGTAGTTGTCGACCCACCACGCGATATGGATCCACGCCCACTGGCCAGCAATACAGGCGAGTAACAAGAGGATTCGGTAGGTGGGTGACCGTGGCTGCGCGAGCACTCCCGCCAACGGGAACATCGGCATCAGCAGACGGAACGTGCTCGATTGGGGAAAGAACACTGCCAAGAGATAGAGCGCATAGCTCGCCAGCCACAAACGTAGATCAACGCCTAAGCGGCGTGCCGGCCGAGTAAGCAAGAGCCCGAAGAAACCGACAACAGCCGCAACCAACAGTGCCGAAAGTAGCCACTGCGGGATGTTCCACCACAGCTGCCAGAAGCCAGCGGCCTGGAACCAGGCGGTAAACGGCACAAGTTCGACCTGACCGATATAGGGAGCGCGCCACGCCAATTCAGTATCGGTGTAGGCGGTTATGGACCCGGTCATCGCAGCCGCAATGAGCAACCACGCAAACCCCATCACCACGCTGAACACGGTTGCCGAGATCGCAGCAATTGCCTCGTTCCGCGGGAAACCATCGCGGTCGCGAACCCACCACCGATAAACAACATGCAGCCCAAGGGCGAGCGCGAACGCAAGCCCGCTTGGTCTCGTCAGCGACATGACGGCAATGACCGGCAGCAGCATCCAGTACTGGCGTTTCATGAGCCAGTACAGCGCAAGCATGAGCAAAAACAGTGACATCGACTCGGCGTATGACACTTGCAGAATGGGCGACAGCGGAGCGAAACAAAAAACTGCCACAGCGAACAGCGCCGAATTCGAGGGAAGCACGCGGCTCATCAGCCGGTAAAACAACAATGAAGAACCGAGCGCGAAGCCAACCGAGACAATCACCCCGGCGTAGGCGAAGTCGAGGGTCGTCACCATCATGACAAAACGCACTACGGCGGGATAACCGGGCATGAACGCCCACGCATTCTCAGCGACGTGCCCGGCTTCATTCATCGGCAGCTCCGTCGGATAGCCCGTGAGCGCAATGATGTAATACCAGTGCCCGTCCCAGATTTTCGCGAACGAAAAATAGTCTGGCTTGGGCCCCGTCCACGCGTTGGCACCCTGAGCGGATGCGTACGCCAACAGCAGCGACGTCGTCACCACTCGCGAGGCAACAAAAATTGCGATGACCGCAATCCACCATCGCTCAGGAGCGAGTACCGCAGTCGTCGCGCGGCGCACCACGGAGGCTAGCGAGCCGTCAGCCACGCTCTCAACCCTTGCTCGCAGGCCACAATCTCCCGCGTCGCCACGCGCTCATCGTCAGCGTGAGCACGCAGAGGGTTTCCCGGTCCGTAGTTCACGGCTGGCACGCCGAGTTCAGCGAAGCGCGCTACATCGGTCCAGCCATATTTCGGTGCCGGCGTTCCACCAACGGCGGCGAGAAAGTTTCGCGCAAGCGGAGCATCGAGTCCAGGGCGAGCACCACCAGCAAGGTCAGTAACAACGAAATCGAAGCCAGCAAAGACGTGGCGCAAGTGATCGATTGCCTGATCGGTGCTGCGGTCGGGCGCGAACCGGAAATTGACGGTGACTGTCGCGGCATCCGGGATCACATTGCCAGCAACGCCACCAGTGATGCCGACGGCGTTGAGGCCCTCGCGGTAAACCAGCCCATCGACTTCGTGCTGCTCTGGCTCGTAGGCAGCCAGGATCGCCAGAATGGGCGCTGCTGCGTGGATTGCGTTCTCGCCCATCCACGCGCGCGCTGAGTGTGCGCGAAGGCCAGTCAACGCGATGTCGATGCGTGCGGTTCCATTGCAGCCACCTTCCACCGTGGCGTTCGAAGGTTCACCAATAATGGCGAAGTCGCCGGCCATCAAATCCGGACGATTGCGGGCGATACGACCGAGCCCGTTGAGCTCAGCGGCAACCTCCTCGTGGTCATAGAAAATCCACGTAACGTCAACGGCGGGGTCAGTGAGTTCTGCAGCCAACTTGAGAGCAATCGCAACGCCACCCTTCATGTCGACCGTGCCGCGGCCAACCAGGTGTTCCTCGCCATCAATCGTCTCAAGGGTGGTTGGCAGGTTTGCGTTCACTGGAACAGTGTCGAGATGGCCAGCGATCACTACACGCTGGGCCTTACCGCCGTTCGTTCGAGCAACGACGGCATCCGCATCCCGAATCACTTCAAGGTGGCTGAACGCCCGAAGCGCAATCTCCACGGCATCCGCGATGCGCTGTTCATTGCCGGAGACCGACTCAATATCGCAAATTTGGCGGGTCAGTTCGGGGCTTGAGGCACCCAAATCGAGCACGGGAACGGTGGGATCGGTCACAGGCATGCACCCAGTGTAAGTAACCTTGATGCATGACTTCGCGCACAGCATGGGGATACGGACTCGCAACAATCGCCGGCGACGGAACAACACTCGATGTGTGGTTCCCCGCTCCGCACTTGGGATCCATCCCAGAGGGCACCGACCCGCACTACGCCCCCGCCAATCTCGAACAGCATTTAGGGGCAGACGATCGGCGCCGCGTTACCACCGAATTCGTGACGATCGAGATCAATTTGGATGCCGCACCGCAGAACACGGCAGACGCCTACCTGCGACTTCACCTACTCAGTCACCTGCTCGTCGAGCCAAACAGCATCAACCTCGACGGACTCTTCGGCGCACTTCCGATCGTTGTCTGGACGAACGCCGGAGCCGTTCATCCCAACGATTACGCGGAATTGCGCGTCTCCCTGCAGCGCGCTGGCATTGCAATCACTGGAATCGACAAGTTCCCGCGCCTGCTCGACTACGTCGTACCGGAGCGCGTTCGTATTGCGGACGCCTCGCGAGTGCGCCTCGGCGCCTACCTCTCCCCCGGCACCACCGTCATGCACGAGGGATTCGTCAACTTCAACGCCGGAACGCTCGGTAGCTCGATGGTCGAGGGCCGCATCTCTCAGGGCGTTGTCGTCGGTGATGGTGCCGATATCGGCGGCGGAGCATCCATCATGGGAACTCTCAGCGGCGGGGGCACCGAGCGTGTCTCCATCGGCGAACGCGCACTACTCGGCGCCAATTCGGGAATCGGAATCGCGATCGGCGACGACACCGTCGTCGAAGCAGGGCTCTATGTCACGGCAGGCACCAAGGTCACCATCATTGATGGTTCGGCGACGCCGCGCCGCGTCAAGGCTGTCGAGCTGAGTGGCGTGAACGGCCTCCTCTTCCGGCGCAATTCGCTCACGGGCGGCGTTGAAGTTCTCCCTCGCAGCGGCAGCGGTGTAGTGCTCAATACGGCACTGCACGCCTAGCGTGAAGCCCTAACCCAGCAGACGCGAAACGGCCGGCTTCCCGAGGGAAGCCGGCCGTTCGTGATTAAGCGGTGTGTGCGACTAGCGCTGGGGCCACGCCCGGGTTTCAGGGCCCGTGTACAACTGCTGCGGGCGACCGATTTTCGTGTTCGGGTCTTCATTCATTTCGCGCCAGTTGGCGATCCAGCCAGGAAGGCGGCCAATCGCGAACAGCACGGTGAACATGCGTGGAGGGAAGCCCATCGCCTTGTAGATGACTCCCGTGTAGAAGTCGACGTTGGGGTAAAGCTTGCGCGAGATGAAGTAGTCGTCCGCGAGAGCAACCTCTTCGAGTTCGCGCGCGATGTCGAGCAGGGGGTCGCTGACGCCAAGATCGGCGAGCACCTCATCCGCACTCTCTTTCACGAGACGCGCACGCGGGTCAAAGCTCTTGTAGACGCGGTGGCCGAAGCCCATCAACCGCACGCCTTCTTCTTTGCGCTTGACGCGTTCCACGAACTTCTGAACGCCTTCGCCAGACTGCTGGATCTCGCCAAGCATCTTGAGCACGGCCTCGTTTGCGCCGCCGTGAAGCGGGCCGTAGAGGGCATTGATGCCTGCAGAAATCGACGCAAAGATGTTGGCTTCTGTCGAACCGACGAGCCGCACCGTTGAGGTGGATGCGTTCTGCTCGTGGTCTTCGTGCAAGATAAGAAGGCGGTCGAGCGCCTTGCTCAGCACGGGGTTGACCGTGTAGTCCTCGGCCATGTTGCCGAAGTTGAGCTTCAAGAAGTTGTCGACGAAGCTCAACGAGTTGTCGGGGTAGAGCAGCGCCTGACCAAGAGACTTCTTGTGAGCGTAGGCGGCGATGACGGGCAGCTTCGCGAGCAAACGGATGGTCGAAAGCTCGACCTGCTCGGGGTCTCGCACGTCATGCGAGTCTTCGTAGTAGGTCGACAAGGCTGACACTGCGCTTGAGAGCACAGACATTGGGTGCGCGCTGTGCGGCAGTGCATCAAAGAAGCGACGGAGGTCCTCATGCAAGAGAGTGTGACGACGAATCTTTTCGTCAAATTCCTCGAGCTGTGACGCAGAAGGAAGCTCACCATAAATGAGCAGCCACGCGACTTCGAGGTACGTGGAGTTCGCGGCAACATCTTCGATCGCATAACCGCGATAACGCAGGATGCCACGATCGCCATCGATGTAGGTGATCTCACTACGAGTCGATGCCGTGTTAACGAAACCTTGATCAAGCGCCGTATAGCCGGTCTGCTTCATGAAGGTCGAGATATCGATGCTGTTGTGACCATCGACTCCACGAATTATCGGGAATTCGGCAGCGCCACCCGGAAAATGGAGGATGGCCTTCTCTGGGTCTTGAGGGGCTTCATTCACCGCTACAGCCTATCGGGCTTGAATGGCCAGTGTCACACCAGCCAAGCAAACCGCTCATGCTTTAGAGGTCAAAGACAAGGCCTTGGCGATTTAGTGCACTTAAGACAGCAATTCGAGCCGCGCGACCGCATCTGCAATCGTGTCATCGCTTGCCGTCAGCGCAATCCGCACATGCCGTGCCGGGGACTCGCCATAGAACGATCCCGGAACAACAAGGATGCCTGACTGAGCAAGATCTCCGACTGTCTGCCACGAATCTTCATTCTTTGTCGCCCACAGGTAGAGCCCGGCGTCACTGTCATCAATCTGGAATCCGGCACGCTCAAGCGCCGGCAGCAACTTCGCTCGCCGCGCACGATACAGCTCGCGTTGATCTGCGACATGAGCTTCATCACGCAGCGCAGTAACCATGGCCTCTTGAACAGGCCCTGGCACGATGAGCCCAGCGTGCTTGCGCACCGCAAGCACTTCAGAAATGAGAGCCGAGCATCCGGCGACAAAAGCGGCACGATAGCCAGCGAGGTTCGACTGCTTGCTCAGCGAATAGACGGCGAGCACTGACGAACGATCGTCGCCGATTACCTCGGGGTCAAGGATCGATGGTGTGGGGTCGTGACCCTTCCAATTGAGCTCGGCGTAGCACTCGTCTGAAGCAATCACCGCCCCTAACTCACGGGCGCGCTCAACCGCGGCCCGCAACTGGGCGACATCCGCTACCCGACCATCGGGGTTACCCGGGCTATTGAGCCACACGAGGGCGGTGTTTTCGGGCCACTCTGCAGGATCGTCTGAGGCCAACGCGGTCGCGCCGACCAACGCGGCGCCAATTGCATACGTCGGATAGGCGACCGAGGGATGCACGACCGTGTCGCCTTTGCCCAGCCCCAGCAGCAGTGGCAACAGCGCCACCAGCTCCTTGGAGCCAACTGTTGGCAGAACATTGTTAACCGTCAGCCCGGTGACACCACGGCGACGGGCGAACCATTCGACAATTGCTTCGCGCAATTGCACCGTGCCGGTCGTTGTGGGGTAGGCGTGTGCATCCGTTGCTGCAGCCAACGACTCGCGGATGATCGCCGGGGTCGGGTCTACCGGAGAACCAACTGAAAGATCTACGAAACCGTCAGGATGAGTGCGCGCAATAGTGCCGTAGGGAACTAGAGCATCCCACGGAAAATCGGGCAACGCTAACGGTGTGCGCCCCATCAGTCTGAGGATCCACCACCCTCAGGAAGTGCAGCAACAAGCGCGTGATCTTTGTGAATCACGCCAACCTTCGCAGCTCCACCTGGCGAGCTGTTATCAAGGAGATCGAAGAACTCGACGTTGGCCTTGTAATAATCTGCCCACTTATCGGGCACGTCATCTTCGTAATAGATGGCCTCAACGGGACACACGGGCTCACACGCACCGCAATCGACGCACTCATCGGGCTGGATGTAGAGCATGCGGTCGCCCTCATAGATGCAATCGACGGGGCATTCGTCGACACACGCGCGATCCTTCAGATCGACACACGGCTGGGCGATGATGTACGTCAAGAGATATCCGCACCTTTCACGGGAGAGTTCAACTCAATGTTATCGCGGCTCGACACCGAAGCCTGACGATTCACCCGAGGCCACCCCACCACCACCAGAACGATCAAGACTGGGGCAAAGGTCCACACATAACCCGACACATTTCCGGGGATCAGCATTGATCCTCCCGGCATCGCTGTCGCCAAAATTGCCGACATCAACAACACTCCAAGCGAAGCAAAACCCGGCGCAACTCTCGTGTCATAGATCAAGCGCAATCCCAAGACGAGAGCCGTCGTGAGGGCAATCGCAGCAATGATCCCCCACGGCACCCGCACCCCCGCCAGAGTGATAGTCGACTGGTGAACAGCGGTAAGCACTAATCCGACCAGTGCGCCAACAGCTGTCGAAACGATAGCGAGCATCACGCGTTCGAGACGATTGCGCTCGCCGATCACCAATTCCCGGCGACGAAGACGTCGCAAGTACTCCGAAGGCGTCGAAACGCTCTCACCGATGGGCGGCTCAGTGCTGTAAATCTCCATGGCACGACGCTTGAACGCAATAGCAGTGGCAGACGAGACAGCAACGCCCCGATCAACAGGCACCGAGGATGCCGTATAGAAGGGAACCGCGGCGAGCTCAGTTGCGAGCGCCGTCGCCTCACGCACGAGCCGCGCATCCGACTCATGCTCACTGCCGCTGGCATAGGAGGCATAGCTAACAACGACATCCGGCTTCAGCGAGGTTATGGCTGCGGCCAGATCCGCAGCGAGGTCGCGCGGGGACAGTCTGGTGAACTGCTGCCCGCCATCTTCTCGCAAGATGTGGTGCGAAGTGATGCCCAAAATCTGGCGCGCGGCGGCGTGGGCTTCGTCTAACTGCGGCGAACTGCTGCACGCAAGAACGATGAGTTCTGTGCCGCGGTGAACGAGAGAAGCAATAGTGGCACCGAAGACTCTGGCCTCATCTTCGGGGCGCGCAGCAATAATCAGCACCCGCTGTGCTCGATCTTTCATGGCCTGACCTCCACTGGTTGCTTGCAGTGAACAGAATAAGCACAGGTAGGCAGAATACGGTTGCTTAGGTTAGGCTTACCAACCTGCCCAAATTTCATTTCTACGAGAGAGTCCAGTGCTCGCTAACTTTCTGATTGGTCTCCGTGAGGGCCTTGAAGCCGCACTAGTAGTAGGCATCTTGATTGCCTACGTTCGCAAGATCGATCGACGAGACGTCCTCCCCCGCATTTGGCTCGGCATTGGGCTAGCCGTGGTCATTTCTCTCGGACTCGGCGCGAGTCTGACGTTTGGCGCTTACGGGCTTTCGTTCCAAGCTCAAGAACTTATCGGCGGCATCCTCTCCATCATCGCCACTGCTTTTGTCACGTGGATGATCTTCTGGATGCTGCGCGCCGCACGCGGTCTCGGTCGCGAACTCCGCAACGAAGTCGACTCGCACCTCACCGGCGCCGGCTGGGGCCTCGTTCTCGTGGCGTTTCTGGCAGTCGGTCGCGAAGGAATTGAGACGGCATTGTTCATTTGGGCCGCAGTTCAGGCAAGCGGTTCAACAGCGTTGCCCCTCACCGGCGCCGCTCTGGGCATTGCTGCCTCGATCGTGCTCGGTTACCTCATTTACCGCGGCGTAGTGAGCATCAATCTCACTCGCTTTTTCACGTGGACTGGGGCCATTCTCATCGTCGTCGCCGCTGGCGTTCTCGCCTACGGCGTTCACGATCTGCAGGAAGCTGGCGTGCTGCCAGGACTCAACGCCCTTGCCTTCGACGTCAGTGCCATTATCCCGCCAAGCAGCTGGTACGGCACGATCCTCAAGGGAACCCTCAACTTCTCGCCCGCCACCACCTGGTTGGAAGCCGCAGTGTGGCTCGGCTATGTAGCAACTGTTATGACAATCTTCATTCGCACCGTTCGCGGGCATGGGCGCTCAGATAAGCCCATCGCTCCCGCAGCATCCCTCAGCACTCAAGGAGCCTGATGACCACCCGCCCCTCCCGCCTCGGATTCCTCGCGGCGGCCACTGTCGCTGCGCTCGCGCTTACCGGCTGCGTTGCCAACAACACCGGCGCTGCCGCAGACAACACCATTACGGTCGACAGCAGCGCCACTGAGTGCACCGTGAGCGCAAATGAAGCGCCAAGCGGCAACCTCGTATTCTCTGTGACCAACTCTGGCGACCAGGTCACCGAGTTCTATCTCCTCGCGGATGACGGCTTGCGCATCGTTGGTGAGGTAGAGAACATTGGCCCCGGAATCAGCCGCGACCTCGTCGTGCTCGCTCAGCCCGGTGATTACTTCACGATCTGCAAACCAGGAATGATCGGCGAGGGTGTCGGCAAGACAGCATTCACTGTTACTGATTCAGGCGCTGACCTTTCCTTCAGTGGGGACATCGCCGAGCAGGTTGAGGCGGCGAACGCCAACTACAAGAGTTACGTGAAAGACCAGATCGAAAACCTTGTTGTCGGCACCGAAGATTTTGCTGACGCGTACATTGCTGGCGATGACGACACCGCCCGCGCCCTTTACGCCCCCACCCGCGTGTTCTGGGAGCGCGTCGAGACTGTCGCTGAGTCCTTCGGCGACCTCGACCCCCGTATGGACCTCCGTGAGGCAGACCTCGAAGACGGCCAAGAGTGGACTGGCTGGCACGCAATCGAGAAAGATCTCTGGCCAGCGGATGCCGAAGCCGGTTTCGAAGCATACGACCAGTCGAAGCGTGAAGCGCTTGCTTCGCAGCTCGTGGCAGACACGAACACGTTATACGCCAACGTGCAGGGCCTCGAGTTCACGCTCGACCAGCAAACCAACGGTGCCATTGGACTGCTAGACGAGGTTGCCAGTGGCAAGGTGACAGGCGAAGAGGAGTTCTGGTCGCACACCGACCTGTGGGATTTCCAAGCCAACATTGATGGAGCCCGCGTTCTTTACGATGGCGTTCGCGACATCCTCATGGTTAAGGATGCCGAACTTGCTGAGACTCTCGATGCTGAGTTCGAACAGCTCCAGACATTGCTCGACGAGCAGCGAGTCGGCGATGGCTTCCGTCTTTACACTGAGCTGTCGACGACTGAGATTCGCGCGTTCTCTGATCAGGTCAATGCTCTGGCAGAGCCTCTCTCCCGCCTCACCGCGGTACTGGTCCTCTAGGCAGACGACTCAACCCCGAAAGATTAGCTATGGCGAAAGATGAAACCACCGGCCTCTCGCGGCGCGGCCTCTTCGGGCTAGCCGGAGCCGGCGTGATTGGCGCCGGCTTGGGCGTCGGTGGAACATTCGCTCTCGGCGGCGATTCAACCGCGACCGGCAACGCTGTGGCGTCAACCTACCCGTTTTTCGGTAAACACCAGTCGGGAATCACTACTCCGGCACAAGACCGGCTCCACTTTGCGGCGTTCGATGTCAACGAGATCTCGCGTGATGAGCTCATTGAGTTGCTCCGCGACTGGAGCTACGCGGCAGCGCGAATGACGGCGGGTGATGGTGCCGGAGACTACGGCCCCGCCAGCGGTCCCTACGATGCTCCACCGGATGACACGGGAGAAGCGCTCGACCTTCCACCCGGGGGCCTCACGATCACCTTTGGTTTCGGCCCGAGCCTGTTCGATGACAGATTCGGGCTCGCAAACAAGCGTCCGTCTGCGCTCATCGACCTGCCTAAGTTCCCTAGCGACGCGCTGCAGCCCGAACTAGTCGGCGGCGACCTCTGTATTCAGGCGTGCAGCGACGATCCGCAGGTGGCGGTGCACGCGATCCGCAATCTTTCTCGTATTGCCTTCGGTAGGGCTACTCTTCGCTGGTCGCAATTGGGCTTCGGGCGCACCTCGTCAACGACTCGAGCTCAGAAGACACCTCGCAATCTTTTCGGTTTCAAAGACGGCACTGCCAACTTGCGCGCCGAAGACACTGCGGGCGTCGAAAAGCATGTGTGGGCCGCTGCCAGCGATGGCAGTTCGTGGATGGCCGGAGGCTCATATCTCGTGAGCCGCAAGATTCGCATGACCGTCGAAACGTGGGACCGCACTTCGCTTCGGGAACAAGAAACAATCTTCGGGCGCACGAAGGGCGAAGGCGCCCCGTTGAGTGGCGGTAGCGAGTTCACTGACCCCGACTTCAGCCAGACTGGTCGCGATGACGCGCCTCTCATCGATGAAAATTCTCACGTGAAGTTGGCGCATCCCGAGAGCCATGGTGGTGTGCAGATTCTGCGTCGCGGCTATAACTTCGTGGATGGAAACGATGACCTCGGTCGTCTCAATGCCGGCTTATTCTTCATCAGCTTCCAGCGGGACCCCGGCACACAATTTGTGCCTATCCAGCTCGCACTTTCCCGCAACGACCTCATGAACGAGTACGTGCGATATGTGGGTTCGGCTATCTTCGCCGTGCCGCCGGGCACTACAGCGTCCAGCTTCGTCGGTGCCGGAATGTTCGACTTGGCCTAGTTCACGGGTCGTCGGCGACCTTCGATCGCCCACGTGAAGCGTCGATCGCCCACGTGAAGCGTCGATCGCCCACGCGAAGCGTCGATCGCCCACGCGAAGCGTCGATCGCCCCCGTCAGGCGTGGATCTCCCAGCTGAACGGTACTGCGGCGTTGAGCAGACTATTCGCTTGCGGGCGCCACGGTGTAGTTAGCGGTGTAGCCGTCATCGGTTTTGGCGACGATCACGCCACCTACCCAGGTGTCACTCGTGAAGATGACGGTGCCTTCACCGTCGGAGTCGGCGCCCTGCAGCTGAAGCTCGAAGCCAGCATCCTTCAGCGCCGTCTCGATACCGTCGAGGGGTGATTCCTGCCCGGCCAAGATCGTGACGTTATAACCGCGTTGGTCGCCCTCTCCCGCTGCGATTCCAAACTGCACGTCACCGGAGACGACAGGAACCTCGCTGGGGAAACCCTCGGGGATCTCTTTGCCGCCCAAGTCGACCTGCCCGCCCGTTGCCTGCTCGACGATGTTCTCAATAGGGTTGCCGAAACAGCCCGAGAGTGCCGGGGTCACGCCCAAGGCAAGAACTACGGCAATGGATGCATTGATGCGTCGTTTCGGGCTAATCATGACTACTCTCCTGCTGTTCGTGACGGGGCTGATGTTCAGGACGGACAATACGCGCCATGGCTGTCGCTCGGGTTAACGAACAATGCAGCCACGGCCTGATGACCGTAGCTGCATCGTACTCCCGCAAGGCTAACGATTCCTCGCTAGCTCCTGAGGTAAGGGGTTAGGCGTTCTGCTTCTTGAGACGCGAAGTGCTGCGTGCGCGAGCGTTGCTGTCGAGCTCGACCTTGCGGATGCGGACGAACTCGGGCGTAACCTCGACACACTCGTCTTCGCGGGCGAATTCGAGGCACTCTTCCAACGTCAGCTTGCGCGACGGTGTCATACGCTCGAACGAGTCCGAGGTCGACTGGCGCATGTTGGTGAGCTGCTTTTCCTTGGTGATGTTGACGTCCATGTCGTCAGCGCGTGAGTTCTCGCCGACAACCATTCCTTCATAGACCTCTTGAGTCGGCTCTACGAAGAACGACATGCGCTCTTGAAGGGCAACCATCGCGAATGGGGTAGCAACACCGGCACGGTCGGCAACGATTGAACCGTTGACGCGGGTGAGGATTTCGCCTGCCCACTGCTCGTAGCCGTGAGACACAGCGTTGGCGATACCGGCACCACGCGTGATGGTCAAGAACTCGGTGCGGAATCCGATGAGTCCACGCGAAGGAACGATGAATTCCATGCGAACCCAGCCGGTGCCGTGGTTGCTCATGCCTTCCATGCGGCCCTTACGAGCGGCAAGAAGCTGAGTGATTGCGCCGAGGTATTCTTCCGGCGCATCGATCGTGAGGTGCTCGAATGGCTCGTGAACCTTGCCGTCAATCTTCTTGATAACTACCTGCGGCTTGCCGACAGTCAGCTCGAAGCCTTCACGACGCATCTGCTCGACGAGGATAGCGAGAGCGAGCTCTCCACGACCCTGGACTTCCCAAGCATCCGGGCGACCGATGTCGACGAGCTTGAGCGAAACGTTACCGACGAGCTCGCGGTCGAGACGGTCCTTGACCATGCGAGCGGTGAGCTTGTGGCCCTTGACCTTGCCGATAACCGGCGAGGTGTTTGTACCAATAGTCATCGAGATCGCGGGCTCGTCGACCGTGATGGTCGGAAGCGGGCGAACATCGTTGGGGTCACACAGGGTCTCACCGATGAAGATGTCTTCGAAGCCGGCAACAGCGACGATGTCACCGGGGCCAGCGCTCTCGGCAGGGTAACGGTCGAGAGCCTTGGTGATCATGAGCTCGGTTACGCGCACGTTGGCGACGCTTCCGTCGTGCTTGACCCAAGCGACCGTCTGGCCCTTTTTGATCGTTCCGTTGAAGACACGCAGCAAGGCGAGGCGACCGAGGAACGGTGAGGAGTCGAGGTTGGTAACCCACGCCTGAAGGGGGTGCTCATCGTCGTATGACGGCGCGGGAACGTGCCTGAGGATTGCATCGAACAGGGGCTCGAGGTCGTCGTTGTCTGGCAACGAGCCGTTCTCGGGCTTGTTCCAGCTAGCGGCACCAGCGCGGCCCGAAGCGTAAACGATCGGGACGTCGAGGATAGCGTCGAGGTCGAGGTCGGGAACGTCATCTGCCATGTCGCTTGCGAGGCCCAAAAGGAGGTCCTGGCTTTCGGCAACAACTTCGTCGATTCGCGCGTCTGGGCGGTCAGTCTTGTTGACCAAAAGAATGACGGGAAGCTTGGCTTCAAGCGCCTTACGCAGCACGAAGCGGGTCTGCGGAAGCGGGCCCTCACTGGCGTCGACGAGCAGAACTACGCCGTCAACCATGCTCAGTCCGCGCTCAACCTCGCCACCGAAGTCGGCGTGGCCGGGGGTGTCAATCACGTTGATCGTGATGGGGCTATCGGTGGCGTACTTGCCGTTGTACGAAATCGCAGTGTTCTTCGCGAGAATCGTGATGCCCTTTTCGCGCTCGAGCTCGTTCGAGTCCATGGCGCGCTCTTCGAGGTGCGCGTGCGCCTCGAACGAGTTCGTCTGGCGAAGCATCGCGTCAACGAGGGTGGTCTTTCCGTGGTCAACGTGGGCAACGATTGCTACGTTGCGCAAGTCGCTGCGAGTGGCCATAGCCATAGCAATATTCCTTAATTCATTGGAGGCTTTGCGGTCTCTCACCGCAGACGCTGCGCAGAAAATTTCGGCAGCAGATCGGCGGCCAAATGCCACCGGGTAAAGATCATGGGAGGGCGCAGAAGATCGTTCAGAGTATCCTGCTCGATCAGTTTACCCTGTTTAGCAAGAATTATCGCCGACTGCGCTCCAAGCGCAATGCAAGTACTACGGTTTCCAGTCCCAGACGTTCCACCAGATGCCAGGGCTCAACGATGAAAGCGATACTTCGGAAACTCGATCTTGGTCGTATGCCGCTGTCACGGGATACTGGAACAGCGGCATTCCGTAGCTGTTTTTCCAGAGTTCGGCATCTGCCTTCGCCAAAGAATCCGTTCGATCGGCTGCATCGAGAGTCACCGAATTTGCTTCCCGAAGGAGCGAGTCAACTCTCGAGTCTGAGAAGTAGTTGAGATTCGCGTAACCATCGGTTGCGAACACCGCTGGAGCGACTCCAACCCCCGGTTGCTCCGCCTGCCAGCTGAAGAGCGCCGCGTCGTAGGCTTCCGGCGTTCCGAGCGTCGCGCGCCAGTCTTCTGCCGAGCAATCGCTCACAACGAATCCCGCAGCCGCCGCAGATTCCTTGATCAGTTCGAACTCGATGAGACGCATGGGGTCCTCAGCAGCATAAAGAACGCACACAGCTGGCTTGGTTACGCCTGCTTCAGCCAAAAGTTCCTTAGCCAGAGTGATGTCAACTTCCGCGAAGAGGTCCGAACCATTGCTCGAGGTCACGCTTCGGTAATCGGGATCATGGGGAGCGAAGAGAAAAGAATCACGGAGTGTTGGCCGTGGCTGAACATCAGCAAGGGCGGCAGCGGCCAATTCCTTGCGAGGAACCGTCAAGAGGAAGGCTTCACGAACCGCGGGGTCGTCAAAGGTGCCGTTTTTAGATTCACCAAATTGGAGATCGAGGTGTTCGAAGCTGTCGGTCGTGCCATCGATGACGGTGGCATCCATGGTTTCGAGCGCATCGCGAACCTCGGACCCCATCGTGGGAACCGCTATGTGCACCGAGCCGACGAGCAGTGCTTGAGCCTGCGCAAGCGGGTCAGCCATGAACCGCACGGTGATCTCTTGGAAGGTGGGCTGGCGGTCTCCGCTGTAGTTTTCGTTGGCACGCAAGGTCACATACTGGTTCGCTACGAGGTCAGAAACGACATACGGCCCATTCGATACAACCAGACTTGAGTTTGCCGGCATCCCTTGAAAATTGAAGACCGTATTCCAGGTGCGGGCAATCTGGGCAAGATCAGTGGTGTCATCCGCCGTAATCGCCGCATAGACCCGCTCCTTGGCCGTGATCGCGTCGTCATTCGCGAATGACATCATTCCCACGACATGCGCGGGCTTTGCCGCAGAACCGGCACCGAAGAATGCGGTCTGCCAATCAGCGAACGGCTCATCGAAGACCAGAGTGAGCGACATGCGATCATCACTAATCTGAGGAAGTTCGGTGACGAGATCGATACCGCTATTGCGTAGTGCCCCAGCATCGAACAGGACACGGTCATCCGCACGATCACGAGGAGCGCCGGTTTCAGGATCAACGGTTTCTGCCGGGTCGGCGTCCGGAGTGTTGAGAGCTCCGGATGTAGCCGCCCATTCCAGGAGGAGGTCCACCGCATCAACGGCTGTTCCATCTGACCACCGCACACCGTCAGACACTGTGTAGGTCACCGCAAGCGGGTCATCCGACACTTTCTCGTAGTGCCCAAAAGACTCGTCGCGAACCAGTTCGGATTCGTCGGTGAAGTAGTTGAATCCGGTGCCGGTCGCATAGGCAATATTGGCGTTGGTTTCGCCAGCACCAAAGGAGGTGACCGGGTTTGCCGATGTGTAGGGCTGGGAAACGGCGACGGTGAGTTCTGAACCGTCAATCGTTGTGGACTTCTGCGGGATGCAACCGGTGAGCACTAGCGCTGCACTGGCGGCAACCGCAATGGCCGCCATGATTCGTGTGGCGCTCACTAATCCTCCTGCATACGATCACGCGATGCACGGTGGCACGCTTGCGTCGATTCTAAGCGAGAAGGGCCGCCCCTAGTGGAACGGCCCTTCTCCCCTCATGAAACTAGGCGCCCAGCTTGATGTTGGCGCCGGGGATCGCCTCAAGCAGCTCCTGCGTGTACGGGTTGGTCGAATTCTCGAATACCTCGTCTGTGGTTGCCGCTTCAACAATGCGGCCACCCTGCATTACACACACGTTGTCAGCCACCAACCGCACAACCGCGAGGTCGTGGGTAATGAACAGGTAGGTGAGGTCGAGCTCGGTCTGCAACTCGGTGAGCAGGTTCAGCACTTGACCTTGGACCAACACGTCAAGGGCCGATACTGCTTCGTCAAGTACGAGCACATCGGGCTTGAGCGCAAGAGCGCGCGCAATGGCGACGCGTTGGCGCTGGCCACCGGAGAGCTCACCGGGATAACGGTGGCGAGTCGCCTGAGGCAGTGACACCTGATCGAGAAGTTCGCTCACACGGTTGAAGCGCTCCTTCGGAGTGCCCATGCTGTGCGCCAGCAAAGGTTCAGCGATCGTGTTTCCGACGCTGTATTGCGGGTCAAGGGAGCCGTAGGGATCCTGGAACACAGGTTGCACTCGGCGTCGGAAGTTCAGGAGCTCTTGCCCCTTGATTCCGGCCAGGTCAACCCCGTCAAACTCGATGCTTCCACTCGTGAGGGATTCCAATTGCAGAATCAGTTTGGCGACAGTCGACTTGCCAGAGCCCGATTCGCCAACGAGGGCAGTTGTCGTTCCCTTTTTGACACCGAACGAGATGTCATTCACCGCAAGCAACTTGTCTTTGCGGAATCCCTGTTTGCGGATCTCGTAGACCTTGGTGATGTTGTTGACCTTGATGAGGTCAGTGCTTGCGCCTGCTTCGCGGCTTGCCGCACGCGCGATAAGCGCATCATCGAGCGAGCCCTGCCCGAAGATGTGGATATCGTTTTCGGAGCTTGTGTGCGACTTGATTGATTGGATGCGACGCGACGCGAGGCTCGGAGCTGCAGCAACGAGACGCTGAGTGTACGGATGCTGGGGGTTCTCGAGAATCTCGCGAGACGGGCCCGACTCGACAACCTTTCCCTTGTACATCACGACTAGCTGCTCTGCACGTTCCGCGGCGAGGCCGAGATCGTGGGTGATGAACAGCACCGAGGTGCCGTAGTCACGCGTGAGCGTCTGCAGGTGGTCAAGAATCTGACGTTGCACTGTGACGTCGAGCGCTGAGGTTGGTTCGTCGGCGATCAGCAACTTCGGACGTGCCGAGAGGCCGATACCAATGAGTACGCGCTGACGCATTCCGCCCGAGAACTGGTGCGGAAACTGCTTGAGGCGTTCGCCAGCATCGCTGAGCCCTGCCTCTTTCAGTACTTCAATGGTGCGAGCCCGTGCAGCTTTACCCTGCGCGATTCCGTTGGCCTTGATGGCTTCTTCTACCTGAAATCCGATGCTCCACACCGGGTTCAAGTTCGACATCGGGTCTTGAGGTACATAACCGATTTGGCTTCCGCGAACCTCGGAAAATTGATCATCCGAGAATTTTGTGAGGTCGTTGCCTTCGAATTCAATCGAGCCGCCAAGCACCTTGCCTGTGCCGGGAAGCAGCCCGATCACTGCTTGCGCAGTGGTGGATTTTCCGGAACCGGACTCACCAACGATGGCGAGCGACTGTCCCTGATACAGAGTGAGGTCGATACCGCGCACTGCCTGAACAATGCCGCGCTGCGTTTCGAAACCAACTTCGAGGCCCCGAATTTTGAGAAGCGGGGTCTCTTCGTTTGAGGACCCTGAGGTCACGGGAACTGTTTCTGGATTAGTCATCGGCGTGCTCTCGCTTCCGGGTCAAGGGCATCGCGAACTACGTCGCCGAACATCAAGAAGGCGAGCACTGTAATTGACAGCGCAGCCGAAGGCAGCAACAGGGTCTGCGGGTGAGTACGAACAGTGACACGCGCCTGGTTAATGTCGTTACCCCAGGACATGACCGTTCCCGGGAGACCAATGCCAAGGAATCCCAGAGTCGCCTCAGCGACGATGAAGATACCGAGCGACACCGTTGCGATAACGATGACCGGCGCGATGGCGTTCGGAATGACGTGGCGAACAAGTGTCGTGAAACGCGAGACACCGAGCGCAGCAGATGCTGTCACGTAGTCGGAGTTGCGAGCCGAGAGCACTGAACCACGCATGATTCGCGCGATCTGCGGCCAGGCGAAGAGAGCGAGAACGAACGAAACGCTCACCGCATCCCGCACGGGGATGACCGAGATAACGACGATTGCACCAAGAACGGTCGGAATGGCGAAGAAGATGTCGCCGATACGCGAAACGAACGAGTCAAGAATTCCGCCATAAAAACCCGCGAGGGCTCCGATGATTCCGCCAAATAACGTGACCATGATCGTCGTGAGAAGACCAATCGTTACAGATGCTTGGGTTCCGAAAATGATTCGCGAGTAGACGTCGCAGCCTTGGCGTGTGAAGCCGAATGGATGCCCGGCTTGGGGATCGCCGTTGCTGAACTTCAAGTAGCACTCTGTTGGGCTATATGTGACGAAGAGGCTCGGGAAAGCAGCGACAACCACAATGACGAGGATGAGCACTGAAGAGATCCAGAACATCGGACGACGACGCATCGACTCCCAGGCGTCAGTCCATGTGCTGCGCGCCTTTCCTGATTCATCGACCTGATCGATCTCAGCAACCGGAGTGTCTGCGAGCGACGCGATGTAGTGTTCTTGGCCAGGACGATACCGGCCAGTGTTATTACTTGGCATAACGAATCCTTGGGTCGAGCGCGGCGTAGAGCAGGTCTACGAGCAGGTTGGCGAGCACGAAGATGATGACCATCACCGCGACGAACGAGACGACCGTTGGGCCTTCTCCCAACGTGATTGCCCGGTAGACGGTTCCACCGACACCGTTGATGTTGAAGATTCCCTCGGTGACGATCGCACCAACCATGAGCGATCCGATATCGACACCCAGGTAGGTAACAACCGGAACGAGTGAGTTGCGCAGTACGTGCACGGTAACCACTCGACGTCGAGATAGTCCCTTTGCTGTAGCGGTGCGCACAAAGTCAGCACCGAGGTTGTCTGCCACGCTTGCACGGGTCAATCGCACGATGTACGCGAACGAAACCGACGCCAACACGATGGCCGGCAGAATCAATTCGCCCCAGGGAGCGTCGCCGCTCACTGTCGTTCGAGCCCAACCGAGTTGGATGCCGAATACAAGTTGGAGCACAAAACCAACGACGAAGGTCGGCACTGAGATCAGCAGCAGGCTGATAACGAGAGCGGAAGCGTCGAACAGCTTTCCCTTGCGGAGCCCAGCTACGAGTCCAACGATGATGCCGAAGAAGGCTTCGAAGACGAGAGCGAGCAGTGCGAGTCGAGCGGTGATCGGGAACGCCTGAGTCATGACGTCAGCGACAGGCCGACCAGAGAAGGTTGTTCCGAAGTCACCCTGGAACAGTCCACCGATGTAGAGGAGGTACTGCACGAGGAAAGGCTTGTCGAGGTTGTACTCAGCTCGAATAGCTTCGATAACCCCGGGAGCTGGTGGATGATCACCGTAAAGTGCGGCGATGGGGTCGCCTGGCACCGCGAAAACCATGAAATAGATCAAGAAGGTTGCGCCGAAAAACACCGGAATCATCTGGAGGAAACGCTTGCCTGCGTACCAAAGCATCAGATAGTTCCCTCGATGGAACGGATAAACATAGGAATCACAATCGCTGAATGAAGGTACTCAGTGTAATGCCCGGGGCTGAAGATAGCCCCGGGCATCACACATTGAGTATGGAAACTGGGTAAAACTAGGAGCTAATTAGCCCTTGGTTACCTCGTCGTACAGCGGGACAGAGTCCCAACCGAATACAACATTGTCAACGGAGTCTGAGTAGACACCGGTAACGTTCGAGTACCACAGCGGGATCGAAGGAAGGTCGACCAGGAGGATTTCCTGAGCTTCCTGGTACTTCGCCGTTGCTTCTTCTACCGACGATGCGCTTGCGCCCTCTGCGAGGACCTTCTCGAACTCGGGGCTCGAGTAGCCTTCCTTGTTCGAGCCAGCGCCATCAACGTAGAGCGGGCCGAGGAAGTTGTACAGCGACGGGTAGTCAGCTTGCCATCCAGCACGGGTTCCACCGGTGAGCGCGTTAGCGTCACGGTCGTTGAGCGCGTCCTTGAATGTGGGGTATGCCTTACCAACAGCCTCGATGCCGAGCGTGTTGCTAATGCTGTTTGCTACAGCATCAACCCATGCCTGGTGTCCACCATCGGCGTTGTATGCCAGGTCGAACACGGTGTCACCATAAGGCGAGATCGCGTCGGCTTCAGCCCACAGCTTGACAGCTTCTTCTGGGTTGAAGTCAAGAACTTCAGCTCCCGCAAGGTTGTCAGAGTGACCGGCGATTACCGGCGAGGTGAAGTCAGTCGCGGGAGTGCGGGTGCCCTGGAAGATGACATCCGTGATCTCTGCGCGGTCGATCGACATCGAGATAGCTGCACGACGCAGCTTGCCCTCGTCGCCCGACCAGTGCTCGAGGTAGTACGGCATGTTGAATGCCTGGAAGATCGCAGCAGGCTGGTTTACCGAACGACCCGGGAAGTCCGACTCGTAGGTTTCGAATGCGGAGTCTGGGACAGCATCGAGGATATCGAGGTTGCCACTCAGAGCGTCAGCATAGGCAGCGTCCTGGCTCGTGTAGAAGATGATCGACACGCCACCGTTGGCCGGCTTGCGAACACCGTCATAGTCAGGGTTCGTCACGAGGTCGATCTTGACGTCGTGCTGCCATCCGTCTTCGGCGATCATGTACGGACCGTTGCCGACGGGGTTCTCACCGAAAGCGTCGAGGTCATCCCATGCGGATTCTGGCAGCGGCATGAATGCCGAGTAGCCGAGACGCAGCGGGAAGTCAGCCTCTGGGTTGATCAGTGCAACAGTGAACTCGGTGTCGCTAACGACGTCGAGGCCAGTCAGCTCTGAGTTCTCGTCATAGCTGAAGCCCTCGATGTTGTCGAAGAAGTATGACGAGCTCTGTGCGTTGTCGAGCAGTGCGCCGTAGGACCATGCCTTGACGAACGAGTCAGAAGTGACCGGCTCACCGTTGGTGAAGGTCCAGCCATCGTTGAGCGTTACGGTCCAGTTTTGTCCATCTTCGGACTCAATTGACTTCGCAACTTCATTCACTACATCGCCGTCAGCGGTGTACGAAACGAGACCAGCGAAGATCGAAGTGATGACCTTGCCGCCACCGGTCTCGGTGGTGTTTGTCGGAATGAGCGACTGCTGTGGCTCACTACCGTTTGTGGTGATGATCGCGGCGCTGTCGCCCTCTGCGGGCTCCTCGCTTGCCGAGCACCCCGCAAGAACTAGTGCCGAGGCTGACAGCAGCGCGACGGCGCTGAAGCCTATGCGTGATCTTTTCAAAGTTTCCTCCTGTGCAGAATTTTGCTAACGGCACGGAATTTGTGGCGCCGCACCGCGCTTGATAGTTCACACCCTAAACGGGGTATTGCCCCATTCAAAACTGTAGAGCCAAACGTTACACACCGGTAACGCCCGTGATGATTATGTGCGGAGGTTGCAGTATTTTCGCGCACAAACCGCAGCGGACAGTGAAATAGTGCGCAAACGCTCGGTGACTGGCGCACAGCATCGTGAGTTAACATCGATCCATGGCGGCCTCCTGCACTACTAGCGAGCGATCACGAGACGAGCTCATCCTCGACGCAGAAAGCCTATTTAGCGGTCGTCATCGCTCCACGATGGCAACCCCAGCCTGCGCCACGCGCGACCCCGAATGACAGCGTCGTCGCCTCTCGCACAATCGCGAGGCAAGCTCTGGGCGGAGATCTCACTTGTGCTCGCGCTCTCCCTTGGGGCATCCGCTATCTACTCTGTTGTATCGATCAGCGACAGACTCACCCGCGCCGTACCGCTTTCGGAACAAACAGCGACGCTCAACAGGTCGCTGAGCGAGCGCCCCAATTTTGATCTGATTTACCAGCTACTGGGGATAACTTTCGACCTCGCACCTGTCGCCCTCGTAGCCTTTCTGCTGTGGAGCGTAACCAAACCGAGATTGTCTCGATTGGGAGTGGACTTTACCCGTCCTGTTCGTGATGGCCTCAGTGGTTTTGTGCTTGCCCTGGTCATTGGTATTCCGGGCATTGCACTCTACTTTGTGGGTCGAAGTCTCGGCATCACAGTCGATGTGGATCCAGCAGCACTCCTGCAGCACTGGTGGACAGTGCCTGTGCTCTTACTCTCAGCACTCCGCGCTGGCATCACCGAAGAAATTATCGTGATCGGATACCTGTTTGCGAGGCTCAGAGATGTGGGCTGGAGTCGCTGGCAAATCATCATCTCGACATCCCTACTTCGAGGCACCTATCACCTCTATCAGGGCGTCGGCGCGTTCGTGGGAAACGTCGCGATGGGCCTGCTTTTCGGTTGGCTCTACTCGCGCTACCACCGAGTGCTTCCACTCGTCATCGCGCATACGCTGATCGACGCCGTGATCTTCGTAGGCTATGGCTGGGCGGTCGGCACCTTCCCCAACTTCTTCGGATCAAGCGATTCGGCCAATTAGCGCCCCTCAGGTTCACGCCAGCCAACCTCCAACCATTGCAGGTACCTTTCGATCGGCATGGAGCGTAAAGTGTCGAACATGGCGCAGGAAATAGCTGTTGAAACCGTGCCAACCCGGCTAGTGGCCGGGATGGATTTCTCCACGACCATGGAGACATTGCCTCGCGACATGACTGCCGCGATCAAGAATCTCTTCGCTCAGCTCACCGATTCGCACGTGACCGAGGCCGGCCCCGTCATTGCCGTCTATACCGAAGCGATGCACCCGGACCGTGCGTGGATGTGCGAAGTGTGTGTTCCTGTTGCCGAAGCTTTCGCTGAGCATCCGACCCTGCGTTGCCACGAGCTGCCTGGCGGCGTTGTCGCGACCGTCACTCACGTCGGTTCCTACGACGGACTAAAAGACACCTACGAAACGGTCTTCGCGTGGTTCTCCGAACACGGCCACACGTATGCAGGAGCACCACGCGAGATCTACCTCAATGGCCCCGATGACGCTCCCGAGGCGCAATTGCGCACCCGGCTGGAGTTTCCGGTCATACTCGCGAGTACATAATGCTGCACGGCCCTCAGGCCTGCACTCCCCGAGGAAGGAACGACGATGAAGTCCAATCCCTATGTGAGCTTCAGGGACAACGCTCGCGAAGCGCTAGCGTTCTATCAATCTGTATTCGGCGGCACCACCGAGATCCACACCTTTGCCGACTTCAACGCCAGCGAAGATCCCGAAGAACAAGAGTGGGTCATGCACGGCCAGCTCGAATCCCCCGCCGGAATTACGCTGATGATGGCCGACACCCCCAAGACCATGGAATACTCCCCCGGCGGATCGATGTCCATCTCCATCGCTGGCTTTCTCAGCGAAAAAGCGGCCCTAGAGGCCTATTGGGAGAAGCTCTGTGACGGCGGCCAGGTGACCATGCCCCTCGAGCGCGCCGACTGGGGCGGAACCTTCGGCATGGTCATTGATCGCTATTCAGTTACTTGGCTAGTGAGCATTAGCGACGACAACGAGACTCGCTAAGCGTCACGCGTTCGATCGGCAACTCTCACCGGTAATTGACGCTACGAACAGTTCGGACGACAAGCACGCTGGGTGAGAGCATCCACGAGCACCTTGCCGAGATCCTCTGGAACAGCGGCTGAATAGGCCGCTCCGCCCGTTGACTGCGCAATTGTCTTCATGGATGCGAGGTCAGTGTCTGGGCCAAAACCGATCAGGAGCACCGGGACGGGCTTCGTCGGATCTTCAATTGCCTTGAGACTGTCAAGAAGCGTCTGCAGATCAATGCCGTTGTCATCCTCGTTGTAGCCATCGGTGATGAGCAGAACCGAGTTGACCTTCGAGGGATCGTAATCTTCTTTGACTCTCTTTACCGCCGCCAGAATGGTGTCGTAGAGGCCTGTGTATCCATAGATTCGATCCGGCAGCGACGCAATAACGCCGTTGATCTGCTTCACGTGCGCGGGATCAGAGAGCGGAGCAATCGGCGACAGATCTTCCCAGTCTTGACTGCCAACACGGTTCTGCGAGAAAACCCACACACCGAGTTCAGCCTCGCCAGAGAACTTTGACAGCGCCTCGCTTGCGGCGAGCTGGAACACGTCAATTCTTCGAAGCCCATTGTTTGCCGGATCGAGCATAGAACCAGAGGTATCAATCACAACGAGAAGCCGCGAACGAAGAGTGAGAACACTCCACGCGCGCAGAATTTCAATCTGAACTGCCGCGCTTGCGGTCGGCTGAGCCGCGGTTGAGGTTTCTGTAACCCCGGCCATCCGCAAATCACCCCCGCCATCAGCATCGCGGAAACCGGCATCGGCGAGCACGTCAGCCGCGGAACGCGCTGCCGCTGACAGCGCGTTGAGGAGTTCCTTCGGAGCACCCGCCGTCACTGGCGCGCTCTCATCAACGGCGACAGCATCCTCGCCGTCACCGGCTGCACCGGCGGGCTCTTGGGAATCACCGATCGCAACGACAAAGGGGTACGTCAATTCGACTGTTCCATCTGTCGGATAGAGCGCGACTATCGGCGCTGCCGACGACGACGTGTTGTGAGCTGCGACATCGCGCTCCGTTGTCACGACAACAGTAGGAACTGTGGCCTCTGCGGCAAGCTCGAATGCGGCCTCTGCGGAAGAGGGGATTGTCTTGCCCATAGCGATCATCGCACCGGCAAACTGTCGCGGATCTGTCTCAGACGAAACCGACTTCACTTGAGCAAGCCCGGCGAGACTCGCGGCCGACGACTCCGGATCGGGCAACAGAGTGTTTACCGTTCCGGAAAGCAGGGTCGCCCACGACAGCGGAGTCTCGGCAAGGGCCGATACCTGTGACGCTGAGCTAGCAAACACCACAGGCGTGCTCGCAATGTTGTCGTACGTGTCGAATTCTGGTGCGGCACGGCCTAAGGAAATCGCCGTAGTCGCTGCGCGATCGAGCCAAGCGCTCGAGTCGGGAACCCACGCATCCAGGTCTCCAGCAACACCAGTAGCGAAGAGTGCTGCAGTGTCCGCAGAGACAAGGGAACGAATCTCCGTTGTCGTGCAGTTGCCGGAAGTCTCATCAAACTCCGCCGCAATGATCGTGAGCGCCGGCGCGATCGATGGATCCGCGGCAACAACGATTGACCGCCTGTCGTTGCATCCCCCGGCGATCGAACCGAAAGCGCTACCGAGCCACCCGACAGCACCAAACTGGATTCCCGCAACGGCCACTGCCACAACGGAAACCAGCACGATCGGCACCATCCACCAGCGTCGCTTAAGCCTCTCCAAGAAAGACTTTCGGTGTCGATGCCGGCGGCTAGTCACGAGGGTCTCCAGTCGGTGAAGCGGCGCAGGGAGGTCGTCGGGTCGACCTCACGCCGTACACCAGACGGACACTACAACATGAAGCGAGAAAATATCCAGCAAATCACGAGAAAATCTTCGCGCGCACAAAGCGATCCCAGTAGATCACTGTGTCCCGCATTTGGGGGACACATTTTTGCGTCGCCCAACCTTCGTCTCGACGCTACACGAGCGAGGGATTAACCGCGTGAGGCGCATGCAGAAACGGACTGGACCGATTCCGCACGCGCCTCACGTCGACTAGCGAACTAGCAGACAGACCGTGACCAATACTTTTAGTGCGCGAACGCCTCAATGGGCGGGCACGAGCAGACCAAGTTTCGGTCGCCGTATGCGTTGTCGACACGACGAACCGGTGGCCAATATTTGCCAGACACGAGCGAAGTCAGCGGATAGACCGCTTGCTCGCGCGAATAGGCATGCGGCCAATTGCTCGACACCGCAGACTGCGCGGTGTGCGGTGCATTGACGAGAGGGTTGTCGTCGGCTGGCCACGTTCCGGCCGCCACGGCATCCGCTTCATCCTTGATCGCGATCATTGCGTCGATGAAACGATCGAGCTCAGCGAGGTCTTCACTCTCGGTCGGCTCGACCATGAGGGTGCCCGAGACCGGGAACGACATCGTCGGGGCGTGGAAGCCGTAGTCGATCAAGCGCTTTGCGACGTCGTTATTGTCGATTCCTGTCGCTTCCTTGAGCGGACGTAGGTCGAGAATGCACTCGTGAGCGACAAGTCCGTTGTCTCCGGCATACAGCACTGGGAAGTGCTCCCGCAGGCGAACTGCGATGTAGTTGGCCGAAAGCACAGCGGCACCCGTTGCAGCCTTGAGGCCCTCCGACCCCATCATGCGAACATAGGCCCACGTGATCGGCAGAATGCTTGGGCTGCCATAGGGGGCAGCGCTGATTGCTCCCCCAGCGTGAACATACGGGCCAGCTTCGCCGGTCTGCATGTCAAACGCCGGGTGGTGATGGCTCTGAGCCATCGGATGTCCTGGCAAGAATTTGGCCAAGTGCGCTTTCGCGACAACCGGTCCAACACCTGGCCCGCCACCACCGTGAGGGATGCAGAAGGTCTTGTGCAGGTTGAGGTGGCTGACGTCGCCGCCAAAGTCACCGAACCGCGCATAACCGAGCAGGGCGTTGAGGTTGGCACCGTCAACGTAAACCTGTCCACCAGCGTCGTGCACCGCCTGCGTGATCTCACGCACTTCGTGCTCGTACACACCGTGAGTCGAGGGGTAGGTGATCATGAGGGCGGCGATTTCACTCGCGTGCTCGGCAATCTTGGCACGCAAGTCTCCAAGGTCAACGTTGCCGAGGTCGTCACAGGCCACCACAACGACGCGCATTCCGGCGAGCACTGCGCTGGCAGCGTTCGTGCCGTGTGCACTCGAGGGGATGAGGCAGATTGTGCGGTCTAGGTCGCCGTTGGCTCGGTGGTAGCCCCGAATCGCGAGGAGGCCAGCAAGCTCGCCTTGGCTGCCAGCGTTCGGCTGCAGCGACGCGGTGTCGTAGCCGGTCACTTCGGCAAGCCACGATTCCAGGTGCGAAATCATGACGAGATAGCCGGAGACATCTTCCGCGGGTGCGAAGGGGTGGATGCCCGCAAACTCTGGCCAGCTCACCGCTTCCATCTCACTTGCCGCGTTGAGCTTCATCGTGCACGAGCCCAACGGGATCATGCCGCGGTCGAGCGCATAGTCCTTGTCGGCGAGGTACTTGAGGTAGCGCATCATGCTCGTCTCCGAGCGGTGCGTGTTGAATACCGGGTGGGTGAGGTACTCGCTCGTGCGGTTGAGAGCGTCGGGGATGCTGACATCCTCTGGGCTGTAGGAGAAGCCATCATCAAGCCCGAACGCCTTCGCGAGGTCGTTCTTCTGCGACGCGAAGATACCCTCGTACGGCTGTGTCGAGACTTCATCGAAGCTCAAACGCACGGTGTCGGCATCCACAACATAGAGAAGGATGTCGAGCTCGAGCGCCTTGGCGGCAATTGCGTGTGCTTGCCCCTTCTTGGTTACCGAAAGGGTGTCGAAGAACGTCTCATTTTCGACCGTGTAGCCCGCAGCGGTCAAGCGTGCTGCGAACTTCGCGGTGTCGTGGTGGATGCGCTGGGCAATCCGCTTGAGGCCCTGGGGGCCGTGATAAACGGCGTACATCGAGGCCATTACGGCGAGCAACACCTGAGCTGTACAAATGTTGGAGGTCGCCTTCTCGCGGCGGATGTGCTGCTCCCGAGCTTGCAACGACAGACGGTAGGCGGGGTCGCCAGCCGCATCCTGAGACACACCAACAAGTCGCCCAGGAAGCTGACGTTCGAGCCCCTTGCGCACCGACATGTAACCGGCGTGCGGTCCACCGAAGCCCATCGGAACACCGAAACGTTGTGTCGTTCCGACAGCAACATCGGCACCAAGTTCACCTGGCGACGTGAGAATCGTGAGGGCGAGCAGGTCTGCGGCAACAACAGCGAGTCCGCCGTGAGCCTTGACCGCCGCAATAACTTCGCTGGAATCCCACACACGACCGCTAGCGCCCGGGTACTGGATGAGCGCACCGAAGCATTCCGGTAGCTCAGGGTTCGCTCCCAGTGTGGCCAGGTCAAGCTCAATAAGCTCGATACCGACAGCCTCCGCCCGATTCTCCAACAGAGCCTTGGTCTGAGGAAGCGTGTCAGCGTCGACGATAAACACGTTCGATTCCACGCGAGTAGCACGGCGAGCGAGCAGCATGCCCTCGACAGCCGAAGTGCCCTCATCGAGCATCGAGGCGTTCGTTGTCGTCATGCCAGCAAGATCAGCAACCATGGTCTGGAAGTTGATCAACGCTTCGAGGCGCCCCTGCGAAATCTCGGGCTGGTACGGCGTGTACGCCGTGTACCAGCTGGGATTTTCGAGCACATTGCGCTTGATGACGGCCGGCGTAATGGTGTCGTAGTAACCGAGACCAATCATGCTGCGACGAACCTTGTTCGCGTTGCCGAGGGCACGCAGTTCGGCGAGCGCTTCCCGCTCCGAAGCCGGAGTAGGGATCGTGGAATTGACGACCGGGGTCTGGTGGATCGCTGGCGGAACTGCGGCATCGACGAGGGCTTCGAGGCTGTCGTAGCCGACGGCGGCAAGCATGCTCGCCTGAGCGGCAGCATCCGTGCCGATGTGACGGTCGGCGAAAGTGCCGCTGATGTAAGGGTTGGGCATTATTCGCCTGTCAGTGCGGTGTATTCGTCGAGGCTGAGCATCGACGGAAGTTCGGTGAATTCGATCTTGACCAGCCAGCCTTCGCCGAAAGGGTCGCTGTTGACGAGTTCTGGGCTGTCGGAGACGGCGTCGTTGGCTTCAACGACGGTTCCCGTAACGGGAGCGAAGAGTTCACCTACCGACTTCGTTGACTCAATTTCGCCGACAATTTTGCCTTCAGCGACGGTGGCGCCCACCTTGGGGAGGTCGACGAAGACGATGTCACCGAGCTTGCCCGCGGCAAAATCGGTGATGCCGATGGTCGCAACGTTTCCATCAACGAGCACCCATTCGTGCTCGGCGGTGTACTGCAATTCGCTCTTCTCAGCCATGATCAGGCCTCTCTCTTATAGAAGGGTAGGGAAACAACGGATGCAGCAGTGCGACTGCCCCGCACATCAATGTGAAGCTCGGTGCCGATCTCGCTCACGTCGGGATCGACGTAGGCCATAGCGATCGGGTGACCCAGAGTCGGCGAAAGTGCACCGGAGGTAATGATTCCGACCTCGGTGTCGCCGTGGAAGATGAGATAGTCGGCGCGACCGGCACGACGGCCCTCGGCGGTGAGTCCGACGAGAACGCGAGCACCGGCATCCGGTCCTGCTTCGATTGCAGTGCGGCCAACAAAATCGCCATCCTTGCTGAGCGCAACAACACGACCAAGACCGGCCTGGACCGGGAAGGTGCTGAGGTTCAACTCGTGACCGTACAGCGGCATGCCCGCTTCGAGGCGCAGAGTGTCTCGGCACGCAAGGCCGGCGGGCACGAGACCGAGAGGTTCGCCAGCGACCGTGAGTGCTGCCCAGAGGTCGGCTGCGGCATCCACCTGAATGTAGAGTTCGAAACCGTCTTCGCCGGTGTAACCGGTGCGACCAATGATGAGGTCGGTACCGGCAAACGTTGCGGCCGTCTCGCGGTAGTACTTGAGTTCGTCAAGCGGCGTAGCGAAGTCGGTGAGACCGGCAGTCGCTTCGAGAATCGCCCGCGAAACCGGGCCCTGCACAGCGATGAGCGCGTAATCGTCACTCTCGTCGGTGACGGCAACATCAAAGCCCGCACTACGCTCGGAAAGTGCCACCGCTGCGGCAAAACGGTTCCCCGCGTTTGCGACAACCAAGAAGTGATCATCACCGAGACGATAAGTGACGAGGTCATCAATGATTCCGCCGGCCTCGTTGAGCAGCAGACTGTACTTTGCCTGCGCCAAGGCGATGCCGGAAAGCTTGCCAGCGAGCGCGAAGTCGAGAAAAGCACCAGCATCGGCACCACGCACATGAATTTCGGCCATGTGAGAGATGTCAAAAATGCCGGCTGCCGTGCGCACCGCATGGTGTTCGGCAAGGTCTGAGCTGTATCGCACCGGCATCATCCACCCGGCGAAGTCGGTGAAGGTGGCGCCCAACTGCTCATGAATGCTGTGCAGCGGCGAATACCTCACGACAGTAGGTGAAGATTCAGCTGGTGATGCTGCGGAATTTGATACATCGGTCACGGAGTTCTCCCGGCGCGTGGCTAGTGAATAGAACTCCCCCTCTGTGATGAGCCTGAGAGCTTCACGCACCTTCAAACTAGTGCGCTTTCACCGTCGGCGGAACCTCATGGTGATGCGAGGTTCTCTTTCCAGAGTGGCCAGTGCGATGCGGTACATGAACCTGAGAGATTGGCGGGGAGGCTTGCTCCTTCGGTGCCGTGCTGGCGTCTAGTCAGAAAGATGACCAACGCCGTGTGCCCGGCTCTCCCGCATCGTGTTGCGGCCCGATGTTCAGTTGTTAGCTCAGCATAGCAATGCTGGGCGGATGCTCGCGCCTCTGTCACTGCCAAAAAGGGTTAGAGCAGCGCTGAGCTGAGCAGCAAACTCGTCTCACTGTTGACGACGCCGTCAACGTTGCGCATGCTCGCCAGCACTCTGTCGAAGTTACTCAGGCTGTCGGTGCGGATGTCAGCGACGAGATCCCAGGCGCCATTTGTGGTGTGGAGTTCGTGAATCTCGGGAACTCCGCGCAGCTTGCGAATCACGGCATCCGTCGACCGCCCCTCGACCTCGATGAACGATATTGCTCGAATAGTCGACGGGTCCCGGTCTTCGCGAATGCGAACCGAGAATCCGAGTACCGTTCCACCACTAACGAGGCGGTCAATACGACTAGTGACGGTTGCCCTCGTGACGCCAAGTCGGCGTGACAGGCTCGCTATTGACTCTCTCGCGTCGGCCCTGAGGGCGGCGAGAAGACGTCGGTCGAGATCATCCAATTGAGGCATGAGCAAATTGTACAATAGCGCTCTCAATTTTGCTCAGTTGTTGTGAACTAATCGCGTCTAATGGTTGTTGTGTGTGCATAGTGCATATTCGTAACGTGGGAACCAGTAACACCGAAACGAAGGGAGTGACATGGTCCACTATGTAGACGTCAACAACATGGGGCGCTGGATTGCCGACACCGGAATCGAGCCAATCATTATGGGCATCGTCAGCTACCTTGAGCAGGATTATGCCAAGTGGCCTCAGTTCGACAAGTCCGCTCGCGTTGCCGCTCATTCGGCAGAGGGCGTTATCGAGCTCATGCCAACAAGCGACGGCGAAACGTACGCCTTTAAGTACGTTAACGGCCACCCCTCAAACCCAGGAAACGGCTTCCAGACCGTCACCGCTCTCGGCATGCTCGCGCGAGTTGACAACGGTTATCCCACATTCTTCTCAGAGATGACGCTGCTCACAGCGTTGCGTACCGCGGCAACATCGGTACTCGCCGCTCGCGCCCTTGCTCGCCCTGACGCACAAGTGCTCGCCCTCATCGGCACCGGTACCCAGTCAGAATTCCAAGCACTCGGATTCCGCGCAGCCTTTGGTATCACCGAGTTGCGCATTTGGGACACCGATCCCGCTGCCCTCGACAAGTTCATCCGCAACCTTGAACCACTCGGCTTCCAGATTGTGCGCGCGACCTCTGCAGCGGATGCCGTTTCTGGCGCCGACATCGTCACCACCTGCACGGCAGACAAAGCGAATGCCACAATTCTCACCTCCGACATGATCGAGCCGGGCATGCACCTCAATGCAATCGGCGGCGACTGCCCAGGTAAGACGGAGCTCGAAGCGTCAATCGTGCGCGACGCAACGGTGTTTGTTGAGTTCCCCGAGCAGACCCGCATCGAGGGTGAGATTCAGCAGCTCGAAGCAGACTCGCCGATCACCGAACTGTGGGAAGTCTTGGCTGGCCGCGCTGCCGGTCGCACCTCGCCAAGCGAAGTGACCCTCTTCGACTCTGTTGGTTTCGCGATCGAAGACTTCTCAGCGTTGCGCTACGTTTTCGATGCTGTTCGCGGCACCGATTACGCGACAGATCTAGATCTCATCGCCAATCCCGCCGATCCGAAGGACCTGTTCTCACTCGTCTCGCGCGCACCAGCGCTGACCGCGTAGGCCCTCAGTGAGCGTTCAAGCGCCGTCCGCCGCCGTTCTCATTCGCCCGCATCTGTTTACACCGAATAGTCAGACCGCGAGCGACAACGCATTCCAGTCGACCGATCCCACCCGCACTCCGGATGAGATTGCTCGCGCCGCGTATGCCGAGTCGACGATGGTGGCGGAGACGTTGCGCGACGCTGGTGTCAACATCCACGTGTTCGAAGACACGGAGAGCACGCGCCCCGATAGCGTGTTCCCCAATAACTGGTTTTCGACGCACAGTGGCGGCCGTGTTGCGGTCTACCCCATGTATGCACCGAATCGTCGCACTGAGCGTCGCACCGATGTCGTCGAAATGCTCAAGCACGACTTTCGCGTGCAAGATGTTGTCGACTATTCCGGTCTAGAGCACGACGGAATTTACCTTGAGGGCACCGGTGCGATGGTCATCGACCACACCAACCGGGTTGCGTATGCGGCGGAGTCGCACCGCGCGAATCCGCTCGCGCTGGAACGCTTTTGCGCCTCATTCGGCTATGAACCGATGATGTTTGAGGCCCGTGATAGCCACGGGGTGCCGATTTATCACACCAATGTGATGATGTGTATTGCCACGGATTTCGCGATGATCGGTCTCGATTTGATTGCTTCTGGCGATCGTCGGATGGAGATCGCGGAGCGCTTGACGGCACCGGGACGCACTCTCATCGACCTGACCGCAGACCAGATCGCTAACTTTGCCGGAAACGCACTAGAGCTCAAGGGCTCGAGTGGGCGCATCTTGGCGTTGTCGACGCGCGCGTTGTCGAGCCTTACTGCTGCGCAACGTTCAGTGATTGAGGCTAGCTGCCAGATTGTGCCCTTGGATATTCCGACGATCGAGTTGGCTGGCGGGTCGGTGCGTTGCATGGTTGCTGGCATCCATTTGGATCGGCGTTCACGAATGGCTTCGGATGTTGCTGCCGGCGTTCCAGCCGCCGGTTCTGCCGAAACAGCACCGACGGCTGGCGCGTGATCGACCTGAGGCTCTGACGGGTCCCTCCGTCGTCGACTCGGGCCACAGAGCACTGCGACGCTAGGGCGACGCAGTGCTCTGTGTTTTCGCTAACTGCAGTTCGGGCGGCAGTCGCGTTGGGACAACGCCTCGAGCATCACATTGCTGAGCTCGGTGGGGTTGTTTGCTTGGTAGGCCGTTCCGCCGGTGGCTTGCGCAATCTTGCGCATCGCTTCGACGTCGGTGTCTGGCCCGATTCCGACGAGCACGACAGGCACTGGTTCGTCGGTGTTTTTGTCGATCATTGCGGTGAGGTTGTCGAGAAGTTTCTGCAGCGAGATGCCGTGGTCATCTTCGTTGCGCCCATCTGTAATGAGCAGCACTGAGTTGACCTTGTCGGCGTTGTAGTCTTCGCGCACATGGGTGACGGCAGCGAGCACAGTGTCATTGAGCCCGGTGTATCCATTGATGCGGGCGGGTAGCGAGTCGATGATCGCCTGCAGGTTTTCGACATGCTCGGGGTCGTTCATCGAGCGGATGCCGGCGACATCTTCCCAATCCTCAGCTCCGACGCGCTCTTTGGAGAACAGCCACATTCCGAGCTCGTCGTCTTCTGAAAGGGTGCTGAACGCATCTTCGGCAGCATTTTGGAACATCTCGATGCGGCGTTGCCCGTCCCAAGCCCGTTCGAGCATCGATCCAGAAACGTCGACGACCGTCAGGATGCGTGAGCGCAGGTTGAGTGCGTTCCAGTTGCGCAAGATCGAGACGAGCTCGGTGGTGTCTCCCACCGACTTGGTTGCCGTCGGTGCGGCGATAACACCGGAAGCAAGAATCTCCCCTCCCCCGGCGTTGTCACGGAAGCCTTCAGCGTTGAGCACCGCGTCTGACCCGCGGACCAGTTCGGCGAACTCTTCAAGCAACGAGGCCCTCGTGGTTTCTGCTTCTGCAATCGTGGCACGCTCCTCTTCTGTCATGCGCGACAATTCGAGTTCCGAGACCGTTGTGTTTCCCACGAGTACGAAAGGGTACGTGAGGGCTGCCGTGCCTTCAGCGGGATACAGCGCCACTAGCGGATCATCCGGATGGGAGGCATTGTGCGCCACAATTTCGCGCTCCGTTGCCAACGCAACCATGCGCGAGTCTGAAATTTGCAGTTCGGTGAAAGCCGCTTGAGTGGAGTCAGGAATGGAACGACCGAGAGTGATGAGGGCTCGGTCGAAATCGGCCGGATCACCATCGGAAGCGAGATCGTTGAGAGTTGCGAGCGCGATCATGCTTGCGGCTGAGCTATCGGGGTCGGGTAGCAGAGTGCGATAGCGGCCCGAAAGTACCGCCGACCATCCGACTTCTGCAGCCTCAAATTCGCCAACCTTTACCGCAGGAGTCGCAAACACCAGAGGACTCGATGCAACCGAGTCCCACTCCTGAGTTACCGGGACTTCGCGACCGAGTGAAGTGGCAGTGCTTTCCACGCGATTGAGCCACACCGGCGAATCGGGAATCCAGGCGTCGGCACCGGTTGACGTTCCCGAAGCAAGCAGGGCTGCAGTGTCAGCGGAACGCTGCGTCACGACCTTGGCAGAGAGGCACTGGCCGATGTGCTCTGAATTGAAAGCATTGGCAACGGTTTGGACTGTCGACGAAATAGTGGGATCGGCGACAACAATGAGCTCGGTAGCGTTGGAGCATCCGAAAGTCTGGGCGACAAAGTCGTCAAGCTTGTTTTGCGCTGCGAGAGCCACAATCGCGCCGCCGCTGGCGAGCGACAAGGTGAGCAGCGTCGCCAATGCGGGCGTGCTTATACGAATGAGCCAAGATTTAAGTGTTCTTGAACGGTGGCGGGGTCGGGACACGGGGACTCCATCGATCACGGGTGCACTCGGTTTCGGGGGAACCGAGAGTTGACCCCCTTTCAGGGGTAATGCACAATAGTGACACAAAATCGCGTCACTAAATCGCCTCTCCACAGGTTATTTTCAGTTTTTGCGCGGAAAAGTGACAAAACATCCCTTGGCGCGACAAATAGTCACTAGTAGCGCAAAATTATTGCGCCCGAGCCGTTACCCTAGGCGCGCAACTCGACCGCCACCGACTGCCCTGCGGTTCCCCGAACTTTCTGCGCTAGCCGAATGGCCGTGTATTTGGCACCGTACTTTTTCTGCAGAGCGGCATCCATCGCCTCTAGAGCTTCTGCATCATCGCGCACAACTGCGGTGGCAATAACGGTTTCGGCGCCGTCTGCGACAGCGCCTCGCATATCGCAAGGAGTCAGCTCAACACGATCCGTGTGGCGGATGCGCTTCACTTTTCCTGAGGAAGGTGCAGTAGTCACGAGCAGTCGGTCGCCATCCGCGACGATCCATACCGGGGTCGACACCGCATCCCCTGACTTGCGAAAGGTGGTCAACGAAACGTACGTCTCGTTGGCGAGGGTGGAAAGCTCGTGGGGCGTCATCCTTCCATTATTGCCGCAGTTCTGATGTCGATTCGCCGCGGTGGCCTGTGCTGGATGCCTGCTGAGGAGTACTGTGTCGCCATGGATGTCACGACATGGCTCTTGGACTCCGACCCATCAATTCGGTGGCAAACTTTGCGAGATCTCGCTAATGCCCCGGTCGAGGTTGTCGCATCAGAGCGAGCGAAGGTTGCAACGACGGGATGGGCCTCCCGCGTGCTCGACCTTCAGGGCGCCGACGGTCAGTGGGCAGGCGGAGCTTACTTTCCCGAACATTACAACGGGGCTGGGCAGCCCTGGACGGCGACCGCATTCAGTCTCCAATTTCTGCGTGAGCTCGGGGTGGATCCGGCGGCCTCACGCGTTCGCGGCGCTGTGGCGCGCGTGCGCGAGAACAGTCGTTGGGAGTATGACGGTTCACGATTCTTTGATGGCGAAGTAGAGCCGTGCATTAACGGGCTCACGGTGGGAATCGGTGCCTACTTTGGCATGCGGGTTGAGGGGATCGTCGAACGATTGCTTGGCGAACAGATGGAAGATGGCGGGTGGAACTGTGAAGCCGAAAACGGTTCGGTACGCAGCTCTTTTCACACCACTCTCGCGGTGCTTGACGGCCTGCGCGAATATGAAGACGCCGTTGATGGCAACGATGCGGTAGCACTTGCTCGCTGGCGGGGCCACGAATATCTTCTAGACCGTCACCTAATGCGCCGGCTCAGCACCGGTGATGTTGTCAATGACAAATGGCTGCAATTCTCGTTCCCCCCACGATGGCACTATGACGTGCTGCGCGCGCTCGACTACTTTCGGGCATCCGGAACTGCTTATGATCCACGGATGGATGAAGCACTCGCGCTTGTCGAAAGCAAACGCGGCGAAGACGGGCGGTGGCTACTCGAGAACACCCACCCGGGGAGCGTTCACCTCGAAATGGAGGACGGCGACGGCAAGCCCAGCCGCTGGAATACGCTGCGAGCGCTGCGCGTGCTCGAGCGGTTTGGGCGCAACGCCGCAGCACGGGGCGGACGAAGCAGCGATACGGGCTTTGGCATCGACACCGCTTCCGTCGCCAGCACGAATGCGAACGAAGCAGCCTGAGTCGACCGCAGGCCAAGAGAGGCGCGCACGAGTAGTGGCAAGTCTCGGCGCATCCCGACGCTTACCGTCGGAGGTGCCCCCTTCCCCGATTCGATTCGATTCGATTCGATTACTACGTTCGGGGAAGGCGACGCCGACAAGGAGATCGGATTCTTAGGCCATTGAGGGCGCAATCTTTGCGTCGACCACGGGCATGACGTGCGTCACGAGAGCCTCGAGGATACGAGTGTTGAACTCGACCCCGAGCTGGTTGGGCACGGTAACCAGCAGAGTATCGGCGGCCTGCACTGCTGCATCGCGCGCGAGTTCAGCGGCGATCACGTCGGGAGCTCCGATGTAGGAGCGGCCGAAGCGGGAGCGCGAGCCGTCGAGCATTCCGACTTGGTCGCGTTGTTCGACTTGCCCCTGAACACCAAAGTAGTACTCGGTCTCGTCATCGATAATGGGCAGGATGCTGCGGCTCACCGAAACCCGTGGCGCGCCGGCATGCCCGGCACTCGCCCAAGTGTCCCGGAACAGAGAGATCTGCTCAGCCTGAAGCTCGTCAAAGGGAACCCCTGTGTCTTCAGTGAGGAGCGTTGAACTCATGAGGTTCATGCCCTGCTCGGCCGTCCAGATCGCGGTGGCACGGGTGCCTGCACCCCACCAGATGCGTTCGCTGAGTCCTGGCGCCTGCGGCTGGATTGGTTGAAGAGCGCTCGTGCCCGTCATCTGCGGGTTGCCGGGGGCGAACCCAGCGCCTGCGATCGCACGACGAAACAGGTCAGTGTGAGTGCGAGCCATATCGGCATCGCTCTCTCCCGCTGTCGGTTCATAACCGAAAGCGCGCCATCCATCGATCACAGTTTCGGGTGAGCCTCGGCTAATGCCCAACTGGAGTCGCCCCGCGGCAATGAGGTCTGCCTGCGCCGCGAGTTCTGCCATCGCCAGCGGGTTCTCGTAACGCATGTCGATGACACCAGTGCCGAGCTCGATTGTTTTGGTGCGCGCAGCGGCAGCGGAGAGCAACGGCCACGGTGATGCATGCTGGCGCGCGAAGTGATGCACGCGGAAGTAGGCACCGTCGACTCCGACTTCTTCTGCGGCAACGGCGAGCTCCACTGCCTGGAGCAACGCGTCAGCTCCGGTGCGGGTGCGTGACCCCTGAACGTCTTGCCAGTGTCCGAAGGAAAGGAACCCAATTTTCGTCATACTGGCAGAACAGGTGCAGAGTCGGCGTTATTCCACAGCGAGAGGGCGACACCGTCGAGGATGTCGTGCTCGCTGGTCGTAATCCACTCCAGCGGGTGACCGGCTGCGCCTGCGGCATCCGCCACTCGTTGCAGGACGGTGGCCCAAATGACGGCACCGGCCGCAATGACGTCGACACGACCGGGGTGCATGTAGGGCAGGGCGGCGCGTTCGGCGCGCGGCATGCGAGTGAGAGCTTCGCACGATCGAAGAACTTCAGCGAGGGGAAGGCGACTGCCGCTGATCGCGACAGGGTCGTAGCTCGAGAGGCCGAGAGCGTGCGCTGTGATTGTCGTGACGGTGCCGGCGACTCCGATGACTTCCGTCGCTTGCGAAAGGTCGACGGTCGCGGTGGCGATGTCGAGGGCTGCGGTGACGTCGCTGTGGATGGCGGCGAGCTCAGAATCGGAAGGCGGGTCGCTCACGATGGTGCGTTCAGCGAGGCGCACACAGCCCACATCCATCGAATATGCCACTTCGGGGATGTCGCCGCCGAGGACGAGTTCGGTGGAACCGCCGCCGAGGTCGACGACGAGGTGCTGCGGCGCTGGCGCGGTGTCGTCGGGGCCGAACGCGGGCAGCGCCGTGAGTGCGCCACGGAACGACAGCGCGGCTTCTTCTGTTCCGGGAATCACTTCAACCGGCACGCCAAGAATCGCAAAGACCGCGTCGGTGAACTCGGCACGGTTGGCGGCATCCCGAGTGGCAGATGTTGCCACGAAACGGATGCGCTCAGCGCCATGCTCACGGCACAGCGCGGCGTAGGTGCGTACGGCCGTGAGGGTGCGGTCGAGCGCACCCGGGCTGAAGCGGCCGGTGCGGTCGACGCCCTCCCCCAGTCGCACGACTTCGAGGATGCGCACGACGTCGCTCAGACCGCCGAACCCATCAAGGTCGGCGATGAGGAGGCGGATTGAGTTGGTTCCGCAGTCGATCGCGGCAACACGGGTCATGATGTGCTCCTGAAGGGCGGGGTGGTGGCGTCGCTAGCGGACGACAACGAGGGCTTCGTTGTGCTTGAGGAAGCCTGGCTTCCACGGCGGGTCAAAACGAGCAAAATAGACGGCGCCGAGGGGCGCAAGACAGTCACGCTTGAGGGCGGCGAGCAGAGCATCCGCATTCTGTTGGTATTTTTCTTCGTTCGAGCCGCCACTAAAACGTCGAGCGGCGACCCGCTGCTCGGGCACATCAACGGTGCGCACGGTGGCATCGCGAGGGACCGGAACGCTCGTTGCCCCGGCGGGCATCACAAAACTCACGGTGTATCTCTTGGCTTCACCCGGCGCTTGAATAACCGGCGCCGTCATCGAAATATTTGACGTGCTGATGTAGCGGATGAGGGGCCGAAAGCCCTGATTTCCCGCCTCAAAGAATGAGCCATCGGCATCGACCTGGGCAAGGATGTGCGCGGGATAGAGCCGCACTTCGTAACCATCATGCTCAGAGATGAGGGTGTACGGCTGCTTTTCGGTCATGCCGTCACCCTACGCCTGCGGCCCTTCATCTAGCTGGGACTTCTCGCGCAGGCTTGCAGCACAGCACAAGTGAACTGCCTCTAGTAAGAGAGCTTCTCGAAGACCATCGTTGTCTGAATTCGGTCACCGCCACCGAGGCCCTTGGTCCCGGACGTAGCGGTCGTGATGGTGTGCAGGCGGTAGCCGAGCGCGGCTTGAGCGTTTACTGCCTGTTCGAGTTCGGTAAGGTTTCCCGATCCGGTGCCCCAGAGCTTCTCTTTCAGGATGACTTGGAGCACAACGTAGGTCGCGCCGGTCGCTGCTGGTCGAGGCTGGGCACCCGCAACGGCTTCTGCTTCAATTCTGTTGATGACGCCGCCGAGCCCGCCCTCCTGCGGTTGTGGGTCCTGATACTGATCCGTCCAGACTTGACCGTCCCACCAACGCTGTCGGTCAGATCCATCGTCGTACCAGCCTGCTGTAGGGAGCACCATCGGTTCCTCATCTCGTCTCAACTCTGTGACGTCGCCATACTATGCCGCACCATAGTTTTACCGAGGGAGATTCAGGTTGAACGTGTCAGCTACACCTTCTTGACCACACTTGACTTAAGCTGCATTTGGCCAAAACCGTCAACCTTGCAGTCAATGTCGTGGTCGCCAACACCATCAACGAGGCGGATGTTGCGCACCTTCGTTCCGACCTTAATCGACGTGGGGCTGCCCTTAACTTTGAGGTCCTTGATGATGCTCACCGTATCGCCATCGGCGAGCGGAGTGCCGAACGCATCCTTGATGACCGCAGCGCCCTGCTCGGCTTCGGCAGCGGCATCCGCTTCACTCGGCGACCATTCGTGACCACACATCGGGCACACCAACAGCGCACCCATCTCGTAGGCGAGGTCGCTTGAGCAGTTCGGGCAGAGGGGTAGAGCGTCAGGCATGGGGAACTTTCGGTTGAGCGCGCGGTCTGCAGCACAGACACGGAAAACGTTTCGTACTTATCGAACTGTACGACGGATTCCGGGACGGGTTTGTTGCCCGCGACGGAATACCTCCACGCGCACGTCGGTTGCATCCTCCGACATGGCAGATCTGTTCTGCACCGGATTTCGAAAGGTCCCTTCATGACCATGCTTCACGACCGCCTCGCCGCGACCGACTCCCCCATCCTTGATGTGCTGGCCGAACGGTGGAGCCCCCGCCATTTCGACTCCGCCGCACCGCTCGATGAGGCGGCGCTGCAGAACGCTCTCGAAGCTGCCCGGTGGGCACCGTCGGCCTATAACAGCCAGCCGTGGCGCATGATCGTCGCTCGTCGCGGCACCGCCCAGCACGACGCGATCCTCTCCACTCTTAGTGGCTTCAATCAGTCGTGGGCCGGCTCTGCCTCAGCCCTGATCATCTTCCTCACGGAACACCACAACGCTGAAGGCAAGGCCCAGCCGACCGCCGCCTATGACACCGGCCAGGCCGTTGCCTACTTCACGATCCAGGCTCAGAGCCACGGACTTTTTAGCCACCAGATGTCAGGCTTCGACCCGGATGCCGCAGCAGCAGCCCTCGCAATCGATGGCCGCTTCACCCCCACCACGGTCATGGCCGTTGGCGCACTGGGCGACCCCGCCGAAATGACGGACGCAATCCGTGAGCGCGAAACCGCACCCCGTGCACGACGTGCCTCCGCCGAATCGGTGCTCGTTAACGCCTGACATTTAGTGGCGCGTGGGGTCCACGTTGTAGCTGCGCGGACCCCACGCCGCTTGGCTATTCATCTCGCGATGCGGGGGCCGATCGCCCGTCTCGCGGATTCATGACGATATGGATCAGGCTCCCGAACATCCCGATCACACAAAGTACCAAAACCGAGAGCACGGGAACTAGGTAGTGCCACGCTTGCTCGAATTCCCATTCGTCGTCACGGGATCTCACTACGAGCGCGCTGCTCCAATCGCCCGAGAACTCGGGAAGTCCAGCGATAAACGCGCCTAGGGAAAAGTAAGCCCCCATGGCTGCAAGAACAGCCAGCATAATGACCCTGGCTCTGCCGCGACTTGGCGGCGAAGCCAGCCAGAAGTCCACTGGCCGATGCGGATCGTCTTTATGCCACAATGTCGCCCGCGATCAGTTCTCGCAATGCAGCCAAAATCCCGCTACTCGCGGCCATCTTCGAGCGGGATGAGCATCGTGCGGAACTCGCCTGCCGCGGCGTGAATGTCCCAGATGCGTGACGCCACATCGTCGATGCCGTTGGGCAGCTGAAGCTTGGGAATGCCGCCCGGGATGATGAGCTGACGCACGCGAATATTCTCGTCTTCGAGGGCTTCGTGAAGCATCTCGCCGTAGGCACTCTCCGACGGGAAGGCAACCGAGGTTCCTGCGAAGCCGGCGCGTGACTTTACCGAGGTTCCGCCGTTGATCAGGATGATGCTGCCGTCGCCATTCTCACGCATCGCGGGTAGCACAGTGCGCACCGCATGAATGAGACCGAGCGCTGAGAACTGCAGCGCTTCGAGCGCGAGTTCGGGGGTCAGCTCGAGTACTGGCTTCAGATAAGTGCGTGCCGGGAGCGGGCTGTACTGCAGCGTCGTGATCGGCCCAAGCTCGGCAGCTGCGCGCGCGAGTGCGGCCTCCAGAGCCTCTGGCTCTAGCACGTCAGCCGCGTAGCCGCGGGCGGTCACGCCATCGGATTCAAGCTCCGCGGCGAGCGCATCGAGCTTCGACTGATCCCTTGAAATCAGGGCGACAGCGAAGCCTTCGGTTCCGAACCGGCGGGCGACTGCTGCGCCGAGTCCGGGGCCCGCTCCGATGATGGCGATAACGGGCATGAGATTCCTTCGATCGAAGTGTTCGGCGGGCCGTGCTGCTTGAAAAAGCTTACCGGCACACTCCCGCGCAATTTAAACGGGATGACTTACGGACAAGTGGCTGTGACGCAAGCGAGTGCTGCCTCTAAAACTCCTCGTCGGTAATGCCGAGTCTCTCTTTCGTAGCGGCCGCTTCGGCCTGGTCGAGCCAAGCGAAGTCGTAGCGACCGTTGTGTGGCGACTTGTGCCCGCTGAATTCGAAATATCCCGCTTGCAGCTCCCGCACGGTGATCCACGACGGATAGTCCTCCTGGGATAGCTCGTGAGTGCCGTCGGCCCAGACGACGATGTACCAGACCCACCATGTCTACTGAAAGAGACTCAACGGCGATACGAAGTGCCCTACGACTGACGCGATGTGGCCGGCCAGGACGCCATCTTTCGTTAAAACACCAACGCCTCCCCTGAACGGATCCACGGTTTCGTCCGGGAGCGGAGGCTTGACGTGCTTCTTCCAAAAGGACCGAATCATGGTCGAGGCCCTAGCCCAGAAGGCCGCTCTGCGCGATCCCAGCAGTCATAAGGGTCAGCCAGACTGCGAAGAAGGCGACTTGGATCAGCGTGCCCAACATTCCGATGATGATCGCCGCGCGAGCAAGCCCGCGACCGGACTCCCCACTCGAAGTGATTTGCTTGCGACCCATTGCGCCCAGCACCACTCCCACGATCGGAATCATGAATGCGGCGATGAAGCCGATGAGTGCGAGCGTGTTCGTGCGCGGGACAGGATTTGTTGTCATACGTCATAGTGACACGACCGCGGAAAGCCGTCGTGCGACACTGCGAGCCGCGGCTAGTTGTTGAAGCGGAACTCCACCGCATTCCGTAGCCGATTAACCTGGGTGTGCTGTTCAGATGACCAGCACCGGCTACATGCACCAACGGTAGGATGACAGGAGCCCAACGAAGGAGACGTATGTGCCGCGTGCTCGCCTACCTCGGTCCTGAGACACCACTGGAGAACCTCCTCCTCACGCCAGAGAACAGCCTGATCAACCAGGCACTCGACCCCGAACGGCACCCCGAGCTCCAGTTGGCCGGATGGGGATTCGGGATCTGGGGCGAGCACCTGCTGAAGCCCGAAGAACCCTTCATCTACCGCCGGCCCATGGCCGCCTTTTACGACGACAACGCCAGCCGGATGATCCCCAGCCTCCAGGCCAGCACGATGTTGGCACATGTGCGAGCCGCGGCGTACGACTCGAAGGTCGTGATGGTCGACGAGAACTGCCACCCGTTCTCCTTCGAGGAGACCCCGTGGATCGTCGCCCAAAATGGCTACCTGCCCAACTGGCAGCTTCTGCAGCGCGAGCTGCTGCAGCACTGCGAGGATCGGTATCTCAAGCAGATGCGCGGGAACACGGACACCGAGTTCATCTACGTGCTACTCCTCTCGCTGCTCGAGGGCGACAGCAATGAGGACGTCCAACGAGCGATCGAAAAGCTCATTGAGCTGATCGCCCAGGCGATGAAGAAGCTCGACCTAGGCGCTCTGACCAAGCTGAAGATGGCGCTCGTGTCGGACGGCCGCATCATCGGTGTCAACGTCGGCCTCGGTCACCACGGTGAGTCCAACCCCGCTGGTGACTGGAAGGAGCTGCGGAAGTCAGCACCCGACAGCGACGACTTCGCGCTCTCGATGCTCCTCGAACCGATGTACCTACTGATGGGGCGCAACTTCGAGGACGACGCAACGACCTACGATTTTAAGGAGTGCGGCGAGGATGACGCGACCGGTGTCATATTCGCCTCCGAGCCCTTGACCGAGGGCGACGACTGGTCGCAGCTCAAGTTCGGCGAGATCGTCTTCCTCGAGAAAGACGGTGAGCGCATCACCAAAACCGTCAACACACTGAAGGTCTCAGCGCGCTAGGTGTTCGCCTCACGGAGGTTGTGATCTTCATGGCGCCAAATTCTTTCTCTGGCGACCTCACACACGTCGTGCTTGAGCACTGAGCGGACGAATACCCCTACGCCCGGATCAGAAAACCCCTAGTTGTTGAAGCGGAACTCCACGACGTCGCCATCCTGCATGACGTATTCCTTGCCCTCAACGCGAGCCTTGCCCTTGGAGCGAGCCTCCGCGATGGAGCCGGTCTCAACGAGGTCGTCGAAGCCGATGACCTCAGCCTTGATGAAGCCCTTTTCGAAGTCAGTGTGGATGACGCCGGCAGCCTGGGGTGCCTTGGCGCCCTTCGGGATCGTCCAGGCGCGAGTCTCTTTCGGACCAGCCGTGAGGTACGTCTGCAGGCCGAGAGTGTCGAAGCCGATGCGGGCGAGCTGGTCGAGGCCGCTCTCGTCTTGACCGGTGCTCGCGAGAAGTTCTGCGGCATCCTCTTCGTCGAGGTCGATGAGTTCGGCCTCCAACTTTGCGTCGAGGAAGATCGCCTTCGCGGGGGCGACGAGAGCAGCCAATTCGGCGAGCTTTGCGGTGCTGCCGAGCACCTCTTCATCCACATTGAAAACATAGATAAACGGCTTGGAGGTGAGCAGACCCAGTTCGCGGATCAGTTCGAGGTCAATCTTCGTTGCCGCCGACAACGGCTTGCCCTCATTGAGGAAAGCCTGGGCGGCAAGCGCAGCCTCGAGAACGGCAGGCTCAACGCGCTTGGTCTTGAGTTCCTTCTCATAACGAGCAACAGCCTTTTCCAGCGTCTGCAGGTCAGCGAGAATCAGCTCAGTGTTGATGGTCTCCATGTCGGATGCCGCATCAACCTTGCCGTCAACGTGAATAACATCCGGGTCGCTGAAACCGCGCACGACCTGAGCGATAGCGTCAGCCTCGCGGATGTTCGCCAAAAACTTGTTGCCCAACCCTTCGCCCTCGCTGGCGCCCTGCACAATGCCGGCGATATCAACGAACGAGACCGGAGCGGGCAGGATGCGCTCACTCTTGAAAATTTCCGCCAGCACTTTGAGGCGCGGGTCGGGCAGGTTGACGATACCCACGTTCGGTTCGATGGTCGCGAACGGATAGTTCGCGGCGAGCACCGAATTCTTGGTCAGAGCGTTAAAGAGGGTGGACTTGCCGACATTCGGGAGTCCAACGATTGCAATAGTGAGAGCCACAGAAGCCAATCCTACCGGCGATAGCGGCCCCGAGAAACGGGACCGCTACCACTGCGGAGAAAGCCAGCCAGTTGCTAGCCGTTGTTTTGCGGGAAACCCAGGTTGATTCCACCGTGGCTGGGGTCGAGCCAGCGGCTGGTGACAGCCTTCTGGCGGGTGAAGAAACGGATCGCATCCGGGCCATACGCCTTCGCGTCGCCGAATGCCGAATTCTTCCAACCGCCAAAGGAGAAGTAGGCAACCGGAACAGGAATCGGAACGTTAATACCGACCATGCCGACCTCAACTTCACGCTGGAAGCGACGAGCCGCTCCCCCATCGTTCGTGAAGATCGCGGTGCCGTTTCCGTACTGCGAAGAGTTGATCAGTTCGAGACCCTCTTCATAGCTCGCCACACGAATCACGCTGAGAACGGGGCCGAAGATCTCGTCTTTGTAGACATCCGAATCGGTCGAAACGTTGTCGATCAGGGTCGGGCCAAGCCAGAAACCGTTCGCGTCACCATCAATCGCGATGCCGCGACCATCAACAGCGATCGTGGCGCCGTCAGTCTCAGCGAGGTCGATGTAGCTGGCGACCTTGTCGCGGTGCTGCTGTGTGATGAGCGGACCCATGTCGCAATTGCGGGTTCCATCGCCGACCGTGAGGCCGGCCATCCGCTCGCTGATCTTCGCAATCAGCTCGTCGGTAACGGGCTCAACAGCAACGATGACCGAGATCGCCATGCAGCGTTCCCCGGCCGAACCGAAACCAGCGTTGACGGCAGAGTCAGCAACGAGGTCGAGGTCAGCATCCGGAAGCACAAGCATGTGGTTCTTTGCACCACCGAGAGCCTGAACGCGCTTGCCGTGGTGGGCAGCCGTTTCGTAAATGTACTTGGCGATCGGAGTGGAGCCAACGAATGAAATGCTGGCGACATCGGGATGCTCTAGCAAGGTATCGACGGCAACCTTGTCACCGTGCACTACGTTGAACACGCCATCCGGCAGTCCGGCTTCGGTGAAGAGTTCAGCCATCCAGAGCGACGACGATGGGTCCTTCTCGCTGGGCTTCAACACAACAGTGTTACCCGCGGCGACAGCCATCGGGAAGAACCACATCGGCACCATGGCCGGGAAGTTGAACGGGCTAATGATCGCGGTCACACCGAGGGGCTGCTGCAACGAGTACACGTCAACACCCGTCGAGACGTTTTCGCTGTACTCGCCCTTGCTGAGGTGCGCGATGCCGCAGGCGAAGTCGAGAACTTCGAGGCCACGAGCGATCTCTCCAGCGGCATCCGACAGCACCTTGCCGTGCTCGGCTGTAATGATCGCGGCAAGCTCATCCTTGCGAGCGTTGAAGAGCTCACGGAAAGCAAACATCACCGCGGTGCGCTTAGCGATCGAAGTATTGCCCCACTCAGGGAAGGCAGCCTTAGCCGCGGCAACACCAGCGTTGACATCAGCGACGGATGCGAGAGGAACCGTGCGAGCGACAGCGCCGGTTGCAGGGTTGAAGACATCGCCACGGTTGGGCGAGTCGCCCTCGGTAGCTGAGCCATTGATCCAGTGGGGAATCGTGGAGTACATGGGCCTACTTTCGATCGGAGGTAGCCCCAGTCTGTGCCCGCAGCGATCTGCGATCAAGACCTATTCATGCACGGTCAATCTGCAGAAATGCAGATACTGCCGCGAGACGCTACTCCAGTGGCAAAAGCTCCGACGCACGACGGGCAACCTCGCGGTGAAGAGCAGCCCGCACTAGCTGCACCGCCTCAATCTCGGCTGCCTCTTTGCGTATCGACAGCGCAAACTCGAGCCGGAAACTCACCTCGTCGGGCAGCACCGCAACAAGCCCGGGCTCCGGCTCAGCCATAAACGCGTGCAGCAGGCCAATGCCGGCTCCGCGACGGGTGGCCTCAAGCTGCGCAAACACACTCGTCGAACCAAACCCCACGCGCATACCGCCGAGCACCGGGGCCAGATCGAGCTCGCGAACCGTGAGCAGGGCATCCACATAGAAGACCAGCGGATGACTGTCGAGGTCGGCGACGGAACGGATCGGCGGATGCGTCGCGACATAGTCGGGCGAGGCGTAAAGCCGCAGAGCGTAGGCGGCGAGAGGTTCGGAGGCGAGGCGCGATGTTGCCGCCGAGCCGATCGTGATCGCTAAGTCGAAGCCGGCGCCGCGCAAACTCAGCGGGCGCGTTGAGGTCACCAGTTCGACCGTGATTGCCGGATGCTCCGCCTGCACTGCTGCGAGCGCTGCAGTAACAAAGGTGGCCCCGAAGCCATCGGGCGCGACGATTCGCACGGTGCCGCGCACTTCGTCGGCACCGCCGCTGGTAGCCCCAACGACGTTTTCGACAATGTTTTCGAGGCCTGCAGCGCGGGTGGCGACTTCCCGGCCGATGGCGGTGAGTTCCCAGCCGTCAGCCCCGCGGTCGAGGAGGCGCACGCCGAGGGCTGCTTCGAGACGGTCAATACGGCGGCGCACTGTCGTGTGGTCGACGCCGAGCAGGGTCGCGGCCGACACCATTCGTCCGGCGCGCGCGACAGCAATGAGGTACCGCAAATCGTCGGTGCTCACATCAAGCGGATGCACTGAATCGCTGGCCATTGACCCAGCCTAGAGCGACGAACCGGTCGCCCTTCCGCATTGCTCCCCGAAATGTCCGCGCCGGCTGGCACACTGGCGGAATGGATCCCATCCTTGCTCTCATCATCGGCCTTCTCGTCGGCACTATTCTTGGCGTCGTCATTGGGTTGCTCGTCGCCCGCGTGCGCGCAAGCGCTCCCACTGATCAGGTCGACCCTGAGGTGATTGAGGCGCGACACCTGGCAGCGATTGCTCAAGTGACAGCGCAGGAGCGCGAGGAGCAGTCACGACTTTCGGCGGAGCTTGCATCCATTACGGCTCGCGCCGGGGCGCTTGGTGAACAGGTTGCTTCCCTGCAGCAGCAGTACCGCGAAACTCTCGACCGCCAGCGTGAAGAAGCGACAGCGCTTGCCGAACGCGAGCGCCGCGAATCCAAGGTGCTACAGGCGCTCACTCCGGTGCAAGAGACTCTGCGCACGATGCAGAACAAGGTCACCGAGTTGGAATCGCAGCGAAGCCTTCAGCACGGCGAACTGAGCCAGCAGCTGAAGTCGGCCACCGAATCCGAAGAGCGCTTGCGCAGCACCGCCGAGTCTCTGGCTTCGGCACTGCGCAACAACTCCACGCGCGGAGTGTGGGGAGAAACCCAGCTGCGCAACGTTGTCCAGGCCGCTGGGCTCATCGAGCGAGTCGATTTCGATGTGCAGTCGAGCATCACCTCGGATGCCGGTGCCGGTCGCCCTGACATGGTCGTTCACCTTCCCGGCGGCAAAAACATCGCGGTCGACGCGAAGGTACCGTTCAGTGCTTTCCTTGAAGCAAGCCAGATCTCGGTCACTGCCACCGGCGAAGAAGGCGCTCGACGCGAAGCACTCATCAAACAACACGTCAAAGTGATGCGCGGCCACATCGACACCCTCGCGAGCAAGGCCTACTGGGCAGGGCTCGACGCCTCCCCCGAACTCGTCATCGCCTTCATCCCCAGCGAATCGCTCGTATCGTCGGCGATGGAAGCTGACCCCTCGATCATGGACTACGCGTTCGGCAAGCGCGTCGCGCTCGCCTCCCCCGTCACCCTCTGGTCGGTACTCAAGACCGTCGCCTTCTCGTGGCAACAAGATGTGCTCACTGACCAAGCCAAAACACTGTTCGATCTCAGCAAGGAGCTTTATCAGCGCCTAGCCACGCTTGCCGACCACGCCGACAAACTGCGTCGCTCAATCGACACCACCGTGAACAGCTACAACCAGTTCGCCAACTCGCTAGAGACTCGCGTGCTCGTGACCGCCCGCAAGCTCAATGCCCTCGACGAATCGAAAGTCATCGGCACCACCAACACGGTTGAGGGCACGCCGAAACACATCACCGCCGTCGAAATGGATCTCGCCCAGCCCGAAGACGACGACGACGACGACGACGACGACGACGACTAAAATAGACGTCGAGAAGCGACGCCTAACAGGCAGGCAAAACGCTCTTAGTGGTCAAGCCACTTCTCAGCGAGGTGGTCAGCCGAAATGCGGCGGATCGTTCCCGAATGTGAACGCAAGACAATCGACTCCGTGCGAATGATGGGGCCAAAGCGGCGCACACCCTTCACCAAGCCACCGTCGGTAACACCCGTAGCAACAAAGAACGTGTTGTCGCTGGCGACCATTTCATCGGCCGTGTAGACGTGATCGAACTTGAGCCCGGCATCCATACCGCGTTGACGTTCGTCATCGGTCTGCGGGTACAAGATTGTCTGAATTTCTCCGCCGAGTGCCTTGATCGCGCACGCCGTGGCAACACCCTCAGGGCTACCACCGATACCGACACACATATCAATGCGCGTTCCATAGAGCGCAGCATTGATTCCGCCAGCAACGTCACCGTCAAGCATCAGACGGGTACCAGCGCCGGCCGCACGGATGTCATCAATGAGCTGCGCGTGACGCGGGCGGTCAAGCACGGCAACCACGATGTCTTCGGGAAGCTTGCCCTTAGCTTTAGCAAGGGCACGAATGTTCTCACCGATGGGCTTATGGATATCGACAACCCCAACGCCTTCAGCGCCGGTAACAATCTTGTCCATATAGAAAACAGTGGACGCGTCGAGCATGGTGCCGCGGTCGGAGACAGCAATCATTGAGATCGCGTTCTGTCGCCCGGCCGCCGTCAGCGACGTGCCATCGATCGGATCAACGGCGATGTCGCAAGCCGGCCCACGACCGGTGCCAACATGTTCACCGTTGAAGAGCATAGGGGCGTTGTCTTTTTCGCCCTCACCGATGACGACGAGACCATCGAAGTCGACGGTGCCCAAAAATTTGCGCATCGCATCGACCGCAGCGCCATCGGCACCGAGCTTGTCGCCCTTGCCAATGAAGGGAACAGCGCGAATGGCGGCCGCTTCGGTTGCCCGCACAAGCTCAAGAGCTAGGTTGCGATCGGGGTGGAGGAATAGCGTGCCGGTTTCTGTACTCACCTAGAGGCATCCTTCGTTGAGAGTGGTCGACTGGGGACGCGCCGGTGGTGGTCAGCGCAGCCCTCAGTCTATCCGAATCGTTACACCGCCTTCGGCCCTTACCGCAGAGATCGCACTAACGTGCAACAGTTCGCGCCCGCCCCGAAGGGGTCGCTAGAATCAAGGCGAGCCGGACCAAAGCGGTAGTCGGTACCGCATGAGGAGAGACAACAATGCCCGTCGCAACCCCAGACCAGTACGCAGAAATGCTCGACAAGGCGAAGAAGAACTCCTTCGCCTACCCCGCCATCAACGTTTCGTCGTCGTCCACCATCAACGGCGTGCTTCAGGGCCTCAGCGATGCCGGCTCTGACGGCATCATCCAGGTCACCACCGGCGGCGCTGACTACTTCGCCGGCCAGTCCGTCAAGGCCCGCGCCTCCGGAGCACTCGCCTTCGCCGCCTTCGTCACCGAGGTCGCCAAGAACTACCCGGTCACCGTTGCGCTGCACACTGACCACTGCCCTAAGAATGCCCTCGACGACTTCGTTTACCCGCTCATCGCGGCATCCGAAGCTGAAGTCAAGGCCGGTCGCAACCCGATTTTCCAGTCCCACATGTGGGATGGCTCGGCTGTTCCCCTCGACGAGAACCTCGCCATTGCGCGCGAAATTCTGCCGCGCATGAAGGCCATCAACTCGATTCTCGAAGTTGAGATCGGTGTTGTCGGTGGAGAAGAAGATGGTGTCAGCCACGACATCAACGACAGTCTCTACACAACTCTGGATGACGTCATCGCTACCGTCGAAGCGCTCGGCCTCGGCGAGCAGGGCCGCTACATTGCAGCTCTCACCTTCGGCAACGTGCACGGCGTCTACAAGCCAGGAAACGTGAAGCTTCGCCCAGAACTGCTCGGCGAAATTCAGGCAGGAATTGCAGCGAAGTACGGCACCGACGCTAACCCGCTCGACCTCGTCTTCCACGGGGGATCAGGTTCAACGGATGAAGAAATCGCGACGGCTGTTGCTAACGGTGTCATCAAGATGAACATCGACACCGACACCCAGTACGCCTACAGCCGCTCGATTGCGGACAGCGTTCTGAAGAACTACGACGGCTTCCTCAAGGTTGACGGCGAAGTCGGAAACAAGAAGATTTACGACCCCCGCGCCTGGGGCAAGACGGCAGAGTCAGCTCTCGCGTTGCGCGTTGTGGAAGCCACCAAGCAGCTCGGGTCGGCTGGATTCTCCGGCAAGTAGCCACTAACGCAGAACGGGGTCATCCTTCAGGTTGGCCCCGTTCGGCATTTAACGTGGTGGTTGCGTTACTGAATGCTGTCGACGTAAGCCATGAAACCGGGGTCGTTGAGCACAGCAACAAGCATCGCGACAACGAGTACCACTCCGGCGATTACAGCACCGACGACGGGAATCCAGAATGCTAGACGCCGGCGTTGAATCTGAATGAGCGCGAACACGATAGTGAGAATCAGAACGGCAACACGAATAATATTTGCGGTGCTTCCGGCCTCAGCGGCAATGTCATCCGACGTGAACGGTTCAGCTCCCTGAGCTGCGAGACCTTCGCGAAGAATCGGGCCAAGGTTGGCCACGGTGGGAAAACTGTTGATGATGTCCGCGACGCCGAGGAGTAGCAGCGTCGCCGTGAGAAATACATCCCACATGCGTCGTTTGCGTTCGGGAACAACAGCATCGCTCGCCGTGTTGGCGAAGGCGGGTTGGGGAGAACCCAGTGGCGCTCCGCTCTGCTGCGCTGGCGCAGAAGGCGCCGGGTACGACGGGCGAGAGCCTGCGCTTAGGTCGTGCGAACCAGTGCCTGAATCGGCACCGCCCGCATCGCCACCGTGGCCGGGGGCAGCGGGAGGCAGCGGTGCGTACTCGCCATATTTTGGTCGCGGGCGCGGGTCAGTCATGGTCTATTGCCAATCAAGTTTGCGATTGCGCCCACCTAGGCCGCGCTCGTCTGGGTTGCCTGCCGCATCGGTGCGCAGCTCTTTGGGCAGCGAGAACATGAGATCTTCCTCGGCGGTCACCACGCTGGATACATCACCGTAGCCTGCGTCAGCAAGGTCGGCGAGAACTTCTTGAACCAGAACTTCAGGAACGGATGCCCCGCTCGTGACACCGACAGTCGAGATGCCGTCGAGCCACTCTTGTTTGATTTCGCTGGCGTAGTCGACCCGGTAGGCGGCTTTTGCGCCGTACTCTAGGGCAACATCCACCAGTCTAACCGTGTTTGAGCTGTTTGCGCTGCCCACAACGATCACGAGTTCTGCCTCTTCGGCAACCTTCTTGATGGCGACCTGGCGGTTCTGGGTGGCGTAGCAAATGTCGTCACTTGGCGGGTCTTGCAGTGTGGGAAAGCGTTCGCGCAGCAGGCGAACCGTTTCCATCGTTTCGTCGACGCTCAGAGTTGTTTGCGAAAGCCACACCAAGTTTTCGGTGTTCTCGACCACGATATTGGGCACGTCGGCGGGGCTGTTCACGAGGATGGTGCGCTCAGGCGCGTGGCCCATTGTGCCTTCGACCTCTTCGTGCCCGTCATGGCCGATCAACAAGATTTGGTAGTTGTCGCGAGCGAATCGCGTTGCCTCACGGTGCACCTTGGTGACGAGAGGGCAGGTTGCGTCGATCGCGTGCAGCTCGCGGTCGGCTGCGCCCTTGACGACAGCAGGCGAGACACCGTGGGCAGAAAACACCACCGTTGATCCTTCGGGAACTTCGTCGACCTCATTCACAAAAATGGCGCCCTGTGCTTCAAGGGTCGTCACGACGTGGATGTTGTGCACAATCTGCTTGCGAACATAGACCGGAGCACCGTAGTTGGCGAGCGCTTTTTCGACCGCGATGACGGCCCGATCTACTCCTGCACAGTAGCCACGAGGAGCGGCCAACAGCACACGTTTGCCGCCCGCAACCGGCAGATTTTGTAGCTGTTCGCGGCGTGCAGGCATCGGGGGCATCGCTAGCGCTTGGGCGCTTCCGTTAGAAATGGTGCTCACTTAAATGATTCTACCGAAGAGTGCTGCACGAAAGCCGAGCGCACTGCGGTATCAGCGGCATCCTCTACCCTGTAGTGACGAGCTTGAGGAGGCTAGGTGACGATCACAGAGGGCCCGCCCACCGTTGATACTCCGTGGCCAGTGTCGGTGCTGTCGCAGAAAATTCGCGGCTGGATTGAGAAACTCGGTACCGCCTGGGTTGAAGGCGAAATCACCCAGTGGGGTGGTTCTGGCGGCAACATTTACGGCAAGCTCAAAGACCTTGAGGTCGACGCCACAATTTCGTTCACGGTGTGGTCGTCGGTGCGCACCAAACTTCCCAACGATCTGAAGCAGGGCGATCGCGTTGTTGCTCTCGTCAAACCCAACTACTGGGTCAAGGGCGGCACCCTCACGATGCAGGTCTTGGAAATGCGCCACGTCGGTCTCGGCGACCTGCTCGAACGACTCGAGCTTTTGCGCCAGAAGCTGCGAGCTGAGGGCCTGTTCGAGCACAAGAAACCCCTACCGTTCTTGCCCAATTGCATCGGCCTCGTCACGGGCAAAGACAGCGATGCCGAGAAAGACGTGCTGCGCAATGCGCAATTGCGGTGGCCTGCCGTGAAGTTTCGCACCGAGCACGCCGCTGTTCAGGGCGAGCGCGCTGTCAGCGAAGTAACGAAAGCGATCCGACTATTGGATGCCGACCCCGAAGTCGATGTCATCATCGTCGCGCGCGGCGGCGGAGACTTTCAAAATCTGCTCGTGTTCAGCGATGAATCGCTAGTGCGCGCCGCCTCGGAGTGTGTCACTCCCCTTGTCTCCGCGATCGGGCATGAGAACGATCGACCACTGCTCGACGAGGTTGCCGATCTGCGAGCATCCACCCCCACGGATGCGGCAAAACGGGTGGTCCCCGATGTTGCTGAGGAGTTGAACCGGGTGCAGCAGGCACGCGCGGGAATGCGTTTGCGCATCACTCAACGTTTGGGCCATGAGGGTGACAGGCTGGAGTCGCTGCGTACGAGGCCGGTGTTGGCGAATCCGGTATCTCTGGTTGATGCGCACGCCGATGAACTTTCTCGTTACGTTTCGCGCAGCAATGAGCTGGTGGAGCGTGCGATTGAGAAAGCTCACGCTGGCGTTACCGAGCTCACCGGGCAGTTGCGGGCGTTGTCTCCGCAGCGCACACTGCAGCGCGGGTATGCGATCGCTCAGTTGCCTGATGGCACGGCGCTGCGCTCCACCGCGGACGCTCCCGATGGCACTGAGCTCCTGCTCACGGTTGCCGACGGCAAGATTTCCACCACTGTCACCGGCCAGCCGGCAGACACCTAGAGAACAGTAGAATTACATCGTGGCTACCCCCAATGAGACCCCCGTCAGTGACCTCAGTTATGAACAGGCTCGGGATGAGCTCATCGCCGTTGTCAACGAACTAGAGCAGGGTTCAGCGACTCTTGAACAATCACTCGCGCTCTGGGAGCGCGGTGAAGCACTCGCACAGCGGTGCGAGGAGTGGCTCATCGGAGCGCGTGCGCGGCTCGATGCCGCCAGAAGTGTTTCTCCAACGGATTCTGGGTCCGCTGGTGATGCGAGCACTGACCAGTAATGGCCAAGAACACCGAACCGCGCGTCGTCGCCGAGCTTGGTCGCCCTGAGACCCCGGAGGAAACGTTCGCCCGCAAGGCGGAGAATTCGCGCAAGCACCGCGCCAACCAAACGTTATTCAATTTGGTAATTGCCACGGTCGCGTCTCTCGGCATCGTGCTGTTCCTGGTGTTGGTTGTCGTTCGCCCCACCGACGAAGTTCCGGTAACCGCCGACTACCAGACGATTGCCGCCGATGCGCAGACGAATGCCAGCGAACCTCTCTTGTCTCCGTCACTGCCCGATGATTGGTACGCGAATTCGGCGCGGCTCGGCACCAGCTCTTCTGTTCAGACCTGGTACATCGGCTTTGTGACTCCACCATCGCCCTCGGCCCAATTTGTTGCTCTTGAGCAGGGAATTGAGGCGAATGAGACGTGGTTATCGATCACCACCGACGGTGCGCTTGCTACCGACACCACAACGATTGACGGAATTGACTGGACAATTTATGACCGTCGCTCTTCCTCAGACACCGGAAACTACGCATACTCAATGTCGGCGCAGATTGCTGGAAGCACGGTAGTGCTGCATGGCACAGCCACAAATGACCAGTTCGAACTATTGGCAGTGGCAATCGCTGCCGAGGCGGAGGCGCAATGACGAACCCCACCAGAACACCGTCACAGGTCTGGAATGAAATGGCGCGCGGCAACGAGCGCTTCGTAGCGGGGGTGCCCAACCATCCCCGACAAGATGTTGAACGACGCACGGAACTCGCAATGGCTCAAGCGCCGCACGCCGCCCTCTTCGGATGCAGCGACTCGCGACTGGCCGCTGAGATCATCTTCGATAAAGGACTCGGAGACCTCTTCGTCGTGCGAAACGCTGGCCAGATCATCTCCGACTCCGTCATCGGATCGCTGGAATATGCGGTCGGTGTGCTGAATGTTCCGCTCATTCTGGTGCTCGGTCACGATGAGTGCGGTGCAGTAGCGGCAGCGATCGAGTCACAGGCTGCAGACGCTCCGACGCTTCCCCCGCACATTCAGTCCCTCATCTCGAAAATCGTGCCAGCCGTCCGTCGCGTAGCCGGCAGCGAGACCGGCGCCATCGACATCCAGAGCATTAGTTCTACGGATGTCGGCCGCGAGCACTTGCGCGAAACTATTGCCGAACTGGTGGGTTCCTCTGAACTCATCAGCGACGCAATCGCCGCGGGTACGCTAGCCGTAGTAGGCGCTAACTACCGTTTGCTTGAAGGTAGAGCCGTTCCCGACGTCGTCGTCGGCACCGTATAGCGCTCTCCGCCACGTTCTCACCCAGTTCGCTCACAAACAAAGGATTACAACGCTGTGACGAGTTCCACCGAATACCGCATTGAGCACGACACCATGGGCGAGGTACGAGTGCCCAAGGACGCCCTCTACGGCGCCCAGACGCAGCGTGCCGTCGAGAACTTCCCCATCTCTGGCACTGGCCTCGAACCAGCCCAAATCGTCGCTCTCGCCCGCGTCAAGCGCGCAGCAGCCATCGCAAACGCTGAACTCGGCAAGCTGGATTCCGGCATTGCCGACGCCATCGTCAACGCTGCCGACCAGATTATCGACGGCCAGTACCACGACCAGTTCCCGGTAGACACCTACCAGACCGGCAGCGGCACCTCCTCGAACATGAACATGAACGAAGTTCTTGCTCGACTCGCGAGTGACTCATTCGGCAGTGCAGTGCACCCCAACGACCACGTGAACGCGTCACAGTCGTCAAACGACGTTTTCCCCACATCGGTCCACCTCGCCGTGACCGGTGCGCTCATCGGTGACCTCATCCCGTCGCTCGAGCACCTCGCGGCAGCCCTCGACGTGAAAGCAGAACTGTGGAAGGGCGCCGTCAAGGCTGGTCGCACCCACCTCATGGATGCCACCCCCGTTACCCTCGGCCAAGAATTTGCCGGCTACGCCCGCCAGATTCGTCTCGGCATCGCCCGCATCCAGTCGGCAATCCCCCGCGTCGCAGAGGTTCCCCTTGGCGGCACAGCAGTCGGCACCGGCATCAACACCCCACTGGGTTTCCCCCAGCGCGTCATCGCGATCCTCGCTGAGAACTCGGGACTGCCCATCACCGAGGCTGAAGATCACTTCGAAGCTCAGGGCGCCCGCGACTCGCTCGTTGAAGCATCCGGTGCCCTGCGAGTGATCGCCGTCTCCGTCACCAAAATCTGCAACGACCTGCGCTGGATGGGCTCGGGCCCCAACACTGGGCTCGGCGAATTGCGCATCCCCGACCTTCAGCCGGGCTCATCGATCATGCCAGGCAAGGTCAACCCGGTCATCCCCGAAGCCGTACTTATGGTGTGTGCCAGGGTCATCGGCAACGACGCCACGATTGCGTGGGGTGGAGCATCCGGAGCATTCGAGCTCAACGTCGCAATTCCCGTCATGGGAACCTCGCTGCTCGAATCGAGCAGACTGCTTTCCAATTCGTTGCGCGCCCTTGCAGACAAGACCGTCGAAGGACTCGAAGCGAACCTGCCGCGCGCACTCGCGCTTGCTGAGTCATCGCCGTCGATCGTGACGCCGCTCAACAAGATCATTGGCTACGAAGCCGCCGCCAAGATCGCCAAGCACTCGGTCGCACAGTCGATGACGGTGCGCGAAGCAGTGATCGACCTCGGCTTCGTCGAACGTGGCGAAGTAACTATCGACCAATTGGATGCGGCACTCGACGTTTTGTCGATGACCACGCCTGGCTAATAGCCGAGATCCACCAGCGCGAGGGGCGCACCGTCGAGAGCTTCGACGGTGCGTTCTCCTATGGGGTCGTTCAGTTTGATCGGAATCAGGACCGAACCGGTGATGTCTTCACCGAGCTTGCATCCCTCAGTGTTGTCAGGAACTGAACCATCGTCCGGAGTCGGCAACCCATAGAGCACTGCGAGCTGAACCCGCTCAGGGGTTTCGATCGCCACCACACGACGCGGCACGCACAGCAGCGGACCTCGCACCTTGACGACGACATCCGCCTGACTGATCGTGGAATCAGTCTCGCTTGGCGTGCTGCCGATATAGCCGGGGATGTTGGTGGTGCCCAGTCGAGAAAAAGGCTCGAGATCGAGCAAATAGAGTGGCGCTCGCTCTTCGTCATTCACCGGCAAATAGCTGTCGATGGGCACATCAACGAGAGTCGCGTCTGCCGAGACGCTGGTCTGAAACGTTCGATACACCAGCAGCGGTTCGGGGGTTCCCCACGTCTGTTCGATGTCATTTGCCCGCGGCGGCTCTACCGGTTCTTTCGCGGCGGAGGCGAGCACTGTGAGCACAATAGCGAGTAGGGCAACGCCCAAAGCGATGGCCGCGATGAGCTGCCGGTACGCGAACGCCGCACCCCCGGGCTCTGAGCTGTGGGTATCGGCAACAGACCAAGAAAACAGGCTCCGCCACTGATTTCGGGGAGCAAAAAGCGCCCACAACGCGGCGACCCCTAAAGGAACCGCAAGAAACCACCAGACCGAGCCCACGAGAAAACCTTACGTTGTCTGAGCGCGCCCCGCGAACACTCGCGCGGCGCGCTCGGACTTCCCAAGACAATTGTCAGGCGATTTCGTTGCCCTCCAAGAGTTCGGTAACGAGCGCAGCAATCGCGGAACGTTCCGAACGAGTCAGCGTGATGTGCCCAAAGAGCGAGTGACCTTTCAGGGTTTCGATCACTGAAGCAACACCGTCGTGGCGACCAACCCGCAAGTTGTCTCGCTGAGCCACATCGTGAGTGAGTACTACACGAGAGTTCTGGCCAATGCGGCTGAGCACCGTCAGCAGAACGTTGCGTTCAAGCGATTGGGCCTCGTCCACGATGACAAAAGCATCGTGGAGCGAGCGTCCGCGAATGTGGGTTAGCGGGAGCACCTCGAGCAGACCACGATCGAGTACCTCTTCGAGCACGTTCTCCGACACCACTGATCCCAAGGTGTCGAATACTGCCTGCGCCCACGGATTCATCTTCTCGGAAGCATCACCTGGCAAGTACCCCAACTCTTGACCTCCCACCGCATAGAGCGGACGGAAGACCATGATCTTGCGGTGTTGTTGCTTCTCCAGCACCGCTTCGAGACCAGCGCAGAGTGCGAGAGCAGACTTGCCGGTGCCGGCGCTACCGCCAAGCGAAACAATGCCCAGCTCTGGGTCGAGAAGCATATCGATTGCTAGTCGCTGTTCAGCGCTGCGCCCATGAAGACCGAAAATGTCACGGTCGCCGCGCACGAGCGACATCTTGCCGCGCGCTGTCACCCGCGCCAAGGCCGACCCCCTTTCGGAGTGGACGACTAGTCCCGTATTGATCGGCAAATCGCCCACAGTTCGAGAATGCAACTCTTCTTTGTCATAAAGCTCAGAAACTTGATCACCGTTGAGTTCAATCTCGGCCTGACCAGTCCAGCCAGAGTCAACGGCAAGCTCTGCACGGTACTCCTCGGCTGCGAGACCGATGGATGCCGCCTTCACCCGCAAAGGAAGATCTTTCGAGACCACAGTGACGTCTAGACCCTCGTTGGCAAGGTTCAGCGCAACGGCAAGGATTCGCGAATCGTTATCGCCCAATTGCAGGCCGGAGGGAAGCACAGACATATTGGAGTGGTTGAGCTCAACCCGTAGCGTGCCGCCATCGTCACCGACCGAAATCGGAAAGTCGAGCCGCTCATGCTTGATGCGCATCTCATCAAGGCTGCGCAACGCCTGCCGCGCAAAGTACCCGATCTCGGGGTCATTGCGTTTGGCTTCGAGTTCGGTGATCACCACGACGGGCAGAACAACGTTGTGTTCTGCAAACCGTTTGATCGAGCTCGGGTCGGAGAGCAAAACGGAAGTGTCGAGAACGTAGGTGCGCTCGGCTTGTCGTTTGGCCCGCCCTCCCGCCTTCGACGTGGCGATCGTGGTCTTGGGGGTAGCTAGGTCGGCCAACGTGCACTCCATCCCCGAGTGCGCGAGCACTCGGATCCAGTCTGCGAAGACGGCCAGTACTTTACGAGAACGAACTTACGTGGCCGTCTCGATCAGGCGCCATACCTGATGAATTGAACGCTAAACCTGTCGCGCTATCTGAGCGTCACGACACGCCACGAGAAACCGTTGCGTCACTAACTGGGGGCAAAGTTCACTTTGCCAATGGGTTCCGTCCCGGGTTCGACCACGGGCCGCACTGGACTAGTGGCCGAAGCGACGGCTGCGTCGCGAGAAATCTCGCAGAGCCCGCAAGAAGTCGACCTCACGCAGGTCGGGCCCCAACGCTTCCACAAAATACAACTCGCTGTGGGCAGACTGCCACAGCATGAAGTCACTAATGCGCTGCTCACCCGAAGTGCGGATGACCAGATCAGGGTCAGGTTGACCCTTCGTGTAGAGGTGTTCGCCGATGAGTTCTGGCGTCAACAGTTCCGCCAACGCTTCAAGGCTGTGTCCCTCAGCGCTGTGGTTGCGCACGATACGACGCATCGCTTCTGCGATTTCATGGCGTCCGCCGTATCCAATCGCGAGATTTACGTGAAGCCCAGTGTTCGAGGCGGTGCGGTCGCGGGCTGCAGTGAGCTGAGCTTTGAGCTGTTCGGGGAGGCCGGCATCCGATCCAACATGTTGCACACGCCACTCACGGAAGTGGGAAAGATCCTCGGCAAGATCACCAATGATGGTGAACAGCTCCCCCAGCTCTTCAGGGGAACGACCCGTGAGATTGTCTGTCGACAGAAGATAGAGCGTCGCGACGGAAATGTCGAGGTCGTCGCACCACACCAGGAACTCTCGATACTTTGCCGCGCCCGCACGATGCCCATGCGCGGCAGTCTCGAGGTCCTTCAGCTTTGCCCAGCGCCTGTTGCCATCAATGATCATGGCTACGTGGCGCGGCAATTGCTGGCCCTCTAGTTGGCGCCGCAGCTTCTTCTGGTAGAGACCGTAAAGAAAACCGCGCCCGAGTGGAAATTGTCGCTGACTCACGCAACTACGTTAGACCACTGCGACGCGCAGCAAGTGAAACTAGACCGGGCGTAAACTGTGGGCATGAATCAAGAAGCCTCAGAATCTGCTGCGCTCGAGGCCGTTGACCACGAGGATGCTGCCGGACTTCCCCAGCTTCCCCTCGTCGACGATGCGATCGCTTATGACGCCGTTAATGCAAAGCCGACTTGGCGTGGCTGGATTCACGCGGGAACATTCCCGGTCGCCATTGTGCTTGGCGTCATCCTGTTGGTCATGGCCGATGGTGTCGCTGCCACGGTGAGTTCGGCAGTTTTCGTCGCCTCATCGCTCATGCTTTTCGGAATCTCAGCGCTCTATCACCGCTTCAACTGGAGCGATAAGACTCGGATGTTGCTGAAGCGCTTCGACCACTCCAACATTTTCTTGCTGATCGCTGGCTCCTATACGCCCATCACGGTTCTCGCATTGCCACCCGAGAAGGCGACCATTCTGCTCTGGATCGTGTGGACGGGTGCCGCTCTCGGCATCGGGTTCCGCATCTTCTGGGTTGGCGCCCCGCGCTGGCTCTACGTGCCGTTGTACGTGCTACTGGGCTGGGGCGCGATGATGTTCATCGTCGACTTCTTCCAAGCGAACTGGATCATGATGACGCTCATCATGGCCGGCGGACTTTTTTACACCGTTGGCGCCGTCATCTATGGTCTCAAACGCCCCAATCCGATCCCCGGAGTTTTCGGCTTCCATGAGATCTTCCACACGCTGACGCTATTGGCGTTCCTGTGCCACTGGGTCGGCATCTTCCTCGTGGCAACTAATCCGCCCGTTGTGTAAGCGGAACGTCAGTGTGTAGGCGGAACGTCAGTGTGTAGGCGGAACGTCAGTCTCTGGCGCACTGCTCGATGCCTCATCGCTGGCAGCAGCCGAGGTGCTGGCGTCTGTGTCTGTCGCACCGTCATCGATGGTGGCGGTGGCGTCGGCGTCGGCGTCAGCAAGCGCCTGCTCGTTGCGGATGGCCTCTTGAGCGAGCTCACGGTACCGGACACGTCGAACGCGACGATTCATGTCGGTGATGATGAGCAGGGTGGCAACAGCAATGAAGAGGGTGGCTGCGAAGCCGATAACCCCAGGAGTCACCAAGTTAACGTCTCCGTCAAACTCTGGGTAGAGGCTCGGTTCTGGGCTGGGTGTCGCGGTCCAGAGAATCGCACTGTGGGCGAGCGAAGTGAAAGAAATCAACTGTTGTCCTCTGGAATGTGCACCCGATGATTTCATCATCCGAGTTTGCGAATAGCCTTGTAGTAACAAGAATACCGTCGCCGAATGGAGCCACGCGTGCCCGAAGCATCCAGTAACACCACTGGCAGCGCTGACGCCCCTGTCATTGTCGACGGTTCCGCCCATTCTCGAGCCGACCTCGATGCGCGCTACGGGCGCAGCCCGAAGGCTAAGCGAAATAACCGCGTCATCGTTGTCACTGTCGCGATCGCCTTTGTTGCCGTGTTTACGGCTTGGCTAGTGTGGGGCGGGTTGCTCGAAGCACCGGCCCAGTTCGAAGCAAAAGACACCGGTTTTGAGCTCGTCAACGATTCCACCGTCACCGTTCGCTGGCAATTCAATGTTCCGGAGAATACGGATGCTCGCTGCGCTGTTCAAGCGCTCAACTCAACTTTTGCGATCGTGGGCTGGAAAGTTGTCGACGTTCCTGCCAGCGATCAGCGCAACCGTGCCCTCAGCGAAACCATTCGCACAACAGAACAAGCGGTCTCTGGCTTGATCTACCGGTGCTGGCTCACCTAGGCTGTAGCAAATCATCTCGAAACCGGTCGTTTTCGGCCGGTTTCTCTTTTGTATAGGGAGAAGCACAGTGGCTGCACAAGATAACGTCACGTGGTTGACCCAGGAGGCGTTCGATCGTCGCACCGCCGAACTGGAACAACTCACTGGCGAAGCACGGTACGAAATTGCCAAAAAGATTGAGGCTGCCCGCGAAGAAGGCGACCTGAAGGAGAACGGTGGCTACCACGCTGCCAAGGAAGAGCAGGGCAAGATTGAGGCCCGCATCCGCGTTCTCACTGAACTTTTGCGTCACGCCGTCGTGGGCGATGTTCAAGACGCCGATGGTCTCGTTGAGCCCGGCATTCTCGTAACGGCCAAGATTATGGGCGACGAGAGCGTGTTCCTGCTCGGAAGCCGTGAGATCGTTGCCGACGATAGCGACCTCGATGTGTACAGCGAAAAGAGCCCGCTCGGCTTGGCGATCAACGGCCTCAAGGTCGGCCAATCGGCTACTTACACCGCACCCAATGGCAAAGAGATCACCGTCGATATTTTGAAGGTCGCAACCTACTCAGGCTAGAAACAGCCTTGGTATGGTCCGTAGTCGACTAAAAGTCGATCTGCGGGGCGAATCCTTCGTCCCTGAGCCGCGCGAGCACTGCTTCTGCGTGCTCAGGGCCACGGGTCTCGATGTGCAGTTCGAGCTCAACCTGGCTGAACTGCACCTTGTTGTTGTGTCTGCTGTGCAACACTTCGACGACGTTGGCGCTTGCCTCAGCAACAATGCCCGAAATACGAGCGAGCTGACCGGGGCGATCAGGGAGTGGGATCCGCAACCGCAGGTACCGTTCGGATGCAGATAGTCCGTGACTGATGATTCGTTCCATCATCATGGGGTCGATATTGCCGCCGCTGAGCAGGACAACGGTGTTTCCGCTTGGTGCAACTTTTCCAGCCAGAATCGCTGCGACACCGACCGCGCCAGCCGGCTCGACAACAAGCTTGGCGCGCTCGAGAAGCACGAGCAGCGCGTAGGCGGTCTGGTCGTCGCTGACGGTGATGACTTCGTCTACGAGGTCGCGCACCATCGGAAAGTTGACCTCGCCGGGTTTGCTGACAGCGATACCGTCAGCGATGGTCGGAGTGGTGGTGATCTCTACGATCTCGCCTTTTTCGAGCGAGACTGGATACGCTGCGGCGTTTGCCGCTTGCACGCCAATTACCCGCACATTACGGCCGTCTTCGCGAGCGCGCTGCTTGATTGCTCCCGCAACACCGGAGATTAGTCCTCCGCCACCGATCGGCACAATGACCGTATCGACCTGAGGCACCTGGTCGTACACTTCCAACGCCAACGTTCCCTGACCGGCAACCACATCGAAGTGATCGAACGGGTGGATAAGCACGGCGCCAGTGTCTTCAGCGAAACGCGCTGCCGCCCGAAGGGGTTCGTCGACCGTGTGTCCACGAAGAACGACTTCTGCCCCGTAAGCGCGAGTGGCCTGCAGCTTAGGCAAGGGAACACCTACTGGCATGAAGATCGTGGATTTGATCCCCAACTCGCGAGCAGCGAATGCGACACCCTGAGCGTGGTTTCCTGCCGAAGCGGCAACCACTCCCCTAGCTTTCTCATCGTCGGTGAGGCCCGCAAGACGGTTATAGGCTCCGCGGATCTTGAACGAGCCGGTGCGCTGGAGGTTCTCGCACTTCAAGAACACTGGTGAGCCGAGAATCTCCGCGAGAAAACGCGACGTCTGCATTGGCGTGATGTCAGCAACTTCTGCGACCCGTTCACGTGCTGTCTCATAGTCAGCAAGAGTGGGGCCGGGCATCCGATTATTTACCATTACCGAGAACATCATCCAGAGTCGGGTGCGGGTTGGTTCGCCATTCGCCGCCAGCAATATATTTGGTCATTACGTTGACCACGGCCACGAGGGGAACCGCAAACAACGCTCCGGGAATTCCGGCAACGAATGAACCAGCGGCTACAGCGAAGACCACCGCAAGGGGGTGGACCTTCACCGCAGTGCCCATGATGAGCGGCTGAAGAATGTGACCCTCAAGCTGCTGCACGAGCAAAACAATTCCGAGCATGATTACTGCCGGGAGCGGACCGAGGAAGACAAGCGCGATGAAGATCGCCAGCGCGCCGGTGATGAGGGCACCAACCACCGGAATGAACGAGCCCAAGAACACCGCAACTGCGATCGGGATAACGAGCGGGAAGCCGCCGTAGAACAGACCGAGGATCCAGGCTCCAGCACCGATACCAACGGCATCCACCGCAGCAACAAAGATTTGCACCTTCACGAAAGTGGTGAGAGTGATCCAACCCGCGCGGCCCGATCCATCAACTGCGGTGCGCGCACGACGCGGGAAGAGACGCACAGTCCACGCCCAAACGCGCTTGCCATCGATCAAAACAAAAATTGTGGCGAAGACGCTGAGCAGCGCACCGGTCAAGACGTGCCCGGCGGTGGAGCCAACGGAAAGAATTCCCGAGACAAGCGCTTCGCTATCGCGTTGAACGATTTCGGTTAGCTGCCCCAAATAGCCGTCGATATCCTGATCGCTCAGTTGGAGCGGAGAGTCACTCAGAAAGCTTCGGAAGTTGTTGAATGCCTCAATGGATTGTTGCTGCAGCGAAGGCAATCCAGCGCGAACTTGGCCGACAACAACAATGACAAGTCCGGAGACGACGGCAAAAAACCCGAGAAGAGTGACGGTAACGGCAAGCCACTTTGGCCAACGATGACGTTCAAGAAATTGAACGAGAGGAACGAGAAGCGCACCGATCAGAATCGCGATCAAGAACGGGATCACGATGTACTTGAGAGTAATGATCAAATAGATCAGCACAGCGATAACGCCAAGCACAACGAGCAAGCGCCAGGAGAACGCTGCGGCAATGGACAGGGCCTCGGGCACCGCTGCCGACTCCGTGGTGTTGGCGCGTGACTGTACCTGACTGGTTGGTTTCGTACGTCGTCCGAATAGCACGTTGCCCATCTTAGTTGTGCTGGAGTGTGCTCTCGCTGCGTGTGACAGGCAGCAGGTGGAGGACTACTTTTTCTCCTTCGGCGGCAAGGCGCTCACCGGCGCACCCTTGAGGCGCACCGTGACTGTTTCGCCGGGCAGCGGATGCCGCTCCACCTCATGCTGGATAGCGACGACCGTGTCGTCGAAGAGTCGCACGCGCGTGCGGCGCAGGGAGCCCAAGAAGCTCGACGAGATGACCGTGCCGGCGATGCCGTCCGCGGAGAGGGCGATGTCCTCCGGGCGAACGAGCGCGATGACGGGGCCATCGGGCATGGGGTCGCCGAGAAGGTTGAGGCTGCAGCCGTGGAGGGTGACTTGGCCGTCGATGAGTTCGGCGGGCATCCGATTGCTGAGGCCAACGAAGTCGGCAACGAAGGCATTGGATGGCGTTGCGTAGAGCTCTTCTGGTGTGCCGATCTGTTCGATACGACCTTCACGCATGACGGCGACTCGATCGGCAACGGCGAGCGCTTCTTCTTGGTCGTGCGTCACAAACACAGTCGTGATGCCGAGTTCGGTTTGTAAGCGACGGATCTCTTCGCGCAACTGCACGCGCACTTTGGCGTCGAGGGCACTCAACGGTTCATCGAGGAGCAGCACGCGCGGACGCGTGACGAGGGCGCGCGCGAGCGCAACGCGTTGCTGCTGGCCGCCGGAGAGCTGATGAGCAAAGCGTTCGCTGTGCTTGGTGAGGCCGACCATGTCCAAGGTTTCGAGGGCACGTTCACGACGACGAGCGGCAGCGACCTTGCGCATCTTGAGACCAAACTCCACGTTCTCGAGCACCGTCATGTGCGGGAACAGCGAGTACGCCTGAAAGACCATCCCGATGTCGCGTTTATTTGTGGGAGTCTCTGCGACATCCACACCATCGATGAGAATGCGACCGCTATCGATGCTCTCAAGCCCCGAGATGCTGCGCAGTGCGGTGGTCTTGCCGCAGCCTGATGGGCCGAGAAGTGCGACGAGTTCTCCGGGCGCAACCTCAAGGTCGATGCTGTTGAGGGCGGTATGCCCAGCGAAGGCCTTGACGACGGCACTGAGCTGAACCGTTGCTCCCGTGGGCTGGGCTGGGCTGGCAGTTGGGGTGGGGCCCGTCAGGCTGAACGTGGCGGTCATGATTTTCTCCTAGAGGGCGTTGCTGAGCCGAGGCGGCCAATGATCAGCAGCAAGACGAAAGCGAGAGCGAGTGCCGCGAGCGCAAAGATGACGGCGACCCACGGGTCAGATTGTGAAACCTGCAGCAGCGCGGTTTGCAGGTTGCGGCGATTGAGCAGGCTCGCGATCGTGAACTCGCCAAGCACAACTGCAATCGAGATGAAGGATGCCGCGAGCACTCCCCGGCGCAGGTTCGGCAACAGAATCTTCCACAGCACGGTCATCCAGCCGGCACCGAGCGTGCTCGCCGCTTCGCTGAGGGTCGTCACGGGGATCGCATCGAGGTTGCCCTGAATGGCGCGATAGGCATACGGCAGCACGGTGATGCCGTAGGCGAAGGCGAGAGTCCAAGTGGAGCCGCCGAGCACGTGCACGACCACCGAGTAGACGGGCGCGAGGCCGACAACGAGCACGATGGCGGGCACCGTGATGGGGATGATGCAGATGAATTCGAGAGTGCGCTTGAGGCGCGGAAACTGCATGTGCACGAGCACCATCGTTGGCAGCAACAGCACGAGCACGATACCGACGGTCACTGCAGCGAGCACGAGCGAGTTCTCGATCGCTTGGTAAAGCCCGCGGTAGGTGCGGGCACTGTCTTCACTGACGAGGCCCGTCCAGTGGCTTGTCGTGTAGTCGCCTGCAAGACCGTTGCGGAAGGTGAACTCGATCATCGCGATTACGGGGATCAAGAAGATGCCGCCGATTATTCCGAGGATGAGGCGGCGCGCAAGAGTGCTGGGCTCGGCCCCAATGCGCACGGCTTGGTTGGCGGGCTTCGCTCGCGGGCTCAGCGGCGCGGCCACGTCGGCGCTCACTTTTGCCACCGCGAGGTGCGAGCCTGCAGCACCGAGTACGCCCACATGACGACGACCATGACAACGATCATCCCGAGCGCAAGAGCACCCGCCATGTTCTCGCGACCCAGCACGGTTTCGCTGACGAGCGCCGCGCGGATCTGGAGGGGAACGATTTGCGAGCCCTGGCTGATGAGCGCGGCGGCAGTAGCGAACGACGAGAAGGCGTTGGCGAAGAGCAGCAGCAGCGAGCCGAGGAACGCGGGGGCGAGCACCGGGGCGGCGATGTGACGCCAGTACGCGAAGCGAGTACCGCCGAGCGTTGCGCTGGCTTCGGCCCATTGCGGGCGCAGCGCGGTAAGGGCGGGCAGGAACGTGATCACCATGAGAGGAACCTGAAAGTAGACGTAGGGAAGGATGAGCCCGGGCACCTGATAGAGCCAGACGCCATCCGCAAAAATGTCGATGCCGAAGGTGTCACGCAGGATGACCGTGATGAGCCCCTGCACACCGATCGTCGCGATGAACGCGAAGGCGAGCATCACCCCGCCGAACTGGGCGAGCACGCTGGCCGCCGATTCGATGATCGTGCGCAGGAGTCCTCCGACCTTGGTTCCGAGCATCGCATAGCAAATGAGGGCACCAACGATGGCACCAATCACAGCGGTGATTCCCGAGAGCCAAAACGAGCTACCAAAGGTGGTGAGGATGGTCGGGGTAAACAGCCCTGTGATGTTGTCGAAGGTCAGCGAACCGTCGTCGGAGAAGAAGCCCGTGACCACCGCGAGGATAGTGGGCAGGGCGAGAAAGATGAGAACGTAGGCCGCAAACGGCGTTAGCCCCGCATAAGCGAGGCGACGACGCCGGTTTGACGGCTTGACCAGGGCCACCCGAGGATGGTGCCGAGCGGTGAGCTCGACACCATCCTGTTCGGGCGCTGGCGCGGTGGCTAGCGACACGATGTATTTAGCGAAAGGTGCGTGAGGGAATCAGCGTTAGCTGATTGCCGCAGCCCACTTTTCAGCAAGGATCGTTGCGTTTTCTTCAGCCTGCTCGGGGGTCGGGGTGACAAGTTCACCCTCGAGGGCGCCGAGAGCGTCGAGTGCTGCGGTGTCAACGGTTCCGGCATCCTGCAGAGCCTGAATCGTGACGGGGTACGCGCCACCGACGATGAAGAGGTTCTGCGCTTCGGGGCTGTAGAGGAATTCTTGCCAGAGGCGAGCAGCAGCCGGGTGCGGGGCATCCTTGCTGACGGCCTGGTTGTAGAAGCTCGTGTAAACAGCGCCGGGAAGAGTCGTAACCTTCCAGCCGTCAACCGTTGCGGCGGCTGCGAGGTTGTTGTAGCTCCAGTCGAAGGCAACCTTGGTCTCGCCGGCAGCAATGGTTGCTCCTGTGACGTTCACCGGGATGAAGTTACCGGCGTCGTTGAGCTTCTCGAAGAACTCGATACCGGGCGTGAAGTCATCGAGGGTTCCACCGCTGTGAACCGTTGCGAGTCCGACAGCAGCGAAAGCTGCTCCCGCCTGCGTGGGGTCGCCATTCAGCGCAACAGCGCCGCGGTAGTCCGGCTTGAGCAGGTCATCGAGGCTCGTGGGCTCGGGAACCGAGTTGGAGTCATAGCCGATCGACATGCTGCCCGTGTAGTCGTTGACCCAAAGGCCAGTAGCTTCCTTGTTGCCCTCAGGAATTTCATCCCAGTTGGCAACCATGTAGGGAGCGAAGTAGTCGAGGCTGTCGAGCGTGACAGCGGTACCGAGGTCGAAGACGTCCGGTGCGGTGTCCTGTCCCTTGAGGTTGTCAGCGGCGGCGATTTCTTCGGCGCTGGAAACATCGGGGTCAGCCGAGTTGACGATGATGTCGTACTTCTCTTCGAAGAGAGCCTTGATCTCCCCATAGTTTGCCCAGTTGTCAGGCAACGCAATGACATTGAGTTCGCCCTCAGCCTGCGCGGCTGCAATAAGAGCGTCCATTCCACCGAAGTCTTCAACGGTGGTAGCGGTCGATGCGTCAACATCGCCAGCAGCTGCCTCAGTGGTGCTGCAGCCACTGAGTGAGATCGCCGAAGCTGCAACGAGTGCAACAGCGGCGAGGGTGCGCTTAGTGAACAAGACTTCCTCCAACGACCGTCACGGCCGCCCGCGCTGTGAGCGGGCAGAGGGTACCGAAACGATCCGGAGTTGACGGTACGCAGCCGTGACTAGTGCTCCCTGTCATCCCGGTAAACGATCGATGAACGACACAAACACAACGAGTCTCGAGTTTCCCTCAGTGCCGCGCCGGCGGATGTCGCCACCGCTCGGTAGAGTCGAGCCGTGGTCGATTCCCTCTCTGCAGCGCAAGCGCGCCGAGTGCTGCTCGCCGCCCAAGGCTTTGGGCGCGGCAGCGCGAGTGCGACTAACCCTGCGGGGACGCGACAGCTCAACCTGCTCTTTGACCGCATCCGGCTGCTGCAACTCGACTCGGTCAACGTGTTCGAGCGCAGCCACTACCAGCCCGTGTTTGCTCGCCTTGGCCACTACGACAAAGCGGCGCTCGATGCCCTGACGTTCCGCAAACCGACACCGCGCAGCCCCGGTCGCTACGTCGAATACTGGGCCCACGAAGCCGCGCTCATCCCGCTCGAGTCCTGGCCACTGTGGCGCTGGAAAATGGATGCGCTGCGCGAACGCGATTCCGACCGCTACGAATGGGTGCGCAACAACCAAACCATGCTGCAGTGGTTGCGCGAAGAACTCGCCACCACCGGTCCCGTCACCGCGCGCGAGATCGAGCACGACGCGAACCGTCGCACCGGACCCTGGTGGGGCTGGTCCGACGTCAAGCAAGGCCTCGAAATGCTGTTCCGCTGGGGCGAAGTCGTCAGCGCCGGCCGCACCCGCTTCGAGCGCACCTACGCCCTAACCGAGCACATTGTTCCCGCCGAACTGCTCGGTCGTGAAGTGACCCGAGCCGACGCGCACCGAGCCCTGATCGCGGAATCCGCACGGGCGCTCGGAGTCGCCACGGCATCCGACCTTGCCGACTACTTTCGTCTCAAAAACATCGACGTGCGCCCGGCCATCGCTGAGCTAACGGATGCCGGCGAACTTGTTCCCGTGACGGTGCGCGGCTGGGATCAACCCGCCTGGTTGCACCGGGATGCTCGCCTCCCCCGTCGCATCGAACACGTCGCCCTGCTCTCGCCCTTCGACCCGGTCGTGTGGGATCGCAAACGCGCCGAGCGCATGTTTGGCTTTCACTACCGCATCGAGATTTACACCCCCGAACCCCAACGCCAGTTCGGCTACTACTCGCTCCCGGTGCTCGTGGATGACGCGCTCGTCGGCCGCATCGATCTCAAGACCGACCGGCAAGCGCGCGTCCTTCGTGTGCAATCCGCGTGGCACGAAGACGGACTCGATGCCTTGCCCGGAGGCACCGGCGCACTTGCGGAACGCATCGTGCCCACCCTGCGCGAGATCGCACACTGGCAGGGCATGGGCGAGATCGCGGTGACCGGCCGCGGCACCCTCTCCCCTGCCATCGAGGCAGAGTTGCAGCGCTAGCTAGAAGCCGCCGCCGATCTTGCCCAGTCGAGCAACGCGCTCAGCGAGCGGAGGGTGCGTACTGAAGAGACGGTCCATGATGCCCGGCTTCGTCGGATCCGAAATCCACATGTGCGCCATCGTGGAGTTCTGCTTCTTCATTGGTCGGCTGTAATCCGACAGCTTCTGCAAAGCGCTCGCCAGAGCATCCGGATGACGCGTTGTGAGTGCACCGGTCGCATCCGCAAGATATTCACGCTGACGCGAAATCGACGCCTGCACCGCCGCTGCAACGAGCGGCGAAATGACGAGCGCTGCCAAACCAACCACAATCATGATCGGGTTCGAGTTGTTGTTATTACCCCGACCACCGAAGAGGGTGAAGCGCAGTGCAATGTCGGAGATGAAACCGACTGCGACAACAAGGCCGAAGACGATCATCGATACGCGGATGTCGTAGTTCTGCACGTGACCCATCTCATGGGCCATCACACCCTCAAGCTCTGAATCGTCAAGCAAATCGAGGATGCCGGTCGTTGCCGCAACAGCAGCGTGTTCCGGGTCGCGCCCGGTAGCAAACGCGTTCGGCGCCGGGTCGTTGACGATATAAACCTTGGGCATCGGCGTGCCCGTCGTGATCGACAAGTTTTCGACGATCCGGTACAACCGTGGATTGTCGGCTTTCTGAATCTCGATCGCGCCACTCATCGCCAACGCCTGCTTTGACGCCGCGAAGTACTGAATCAGCGTGAACGCGCCGGCACCAATGATGGTGCCAATCGTGACCGTCAATGGATCGCCACCCATCAGGAAGCTCAGCGCAAAGCCGAGGAACCCAATAAGGATGACGAACAGGATGATGATCAGAACGGTGTTGCGCTTGTTTTTCGCTATGGCGCGATACATCTAAACTTCCTGGTCACGCAAGGTAGTAAGAAACGAATTAGAACTGAACGCGGGGAGGCTCAGCGATGGAGGCGGCATCCGCGACCTCGAAGAAGTCGCGCTCGTGGAAACCAAGGTTGCGCGCGAACAACGTGTTCGGGAAGATCTTGATCTTGGTGTTGAGTTCGCGCACACCGCCGTTGTAGAAGCGACGGCTGGCCTGAATCTTGTCCTCGGTGTCAACCAGTTCGCCCTGAAGCTGGAGGAAGTTCTGGCTGGCCTGCAGCTGCGGGTACGCTTCAGCAACCGCGAAGATGCTCTTCAGCGCAGACTGCATGTGGTTCTCGGCGGCAGCAGCATCCACCGGGCCCTGAGCGTTCAGAGTCTCAGCGCGAGCCTTTGTTACGGCTTCAAAGACACCCTTTTCGTGAGCCGCGTAACCCTTGACCGCCTCGATGAGGTTCGGTAGCAAGTCAGCACGACGCTTCAACTGCACCGTGATGTCGCTCCACGCCTCGTCAACGCGAACGTTGAGAGTCACCAGCGAGTTATACGTCGACCACAGGTAGATACCAACGATGACGACGAGCAGAACAATGACGCCAAGTACGATCAGGAATTCCATGACTCAACTATAGGGCGCGCTGCTGTGCCTCCACCGAGAAAAATGGCGACAACTGGCCCCCAATCACGGGCGGAACGACTATTTGCTCGGCTTCGTACCAGTGATCCTCGACGTGACAAACTTGCCGAGAAACGGAGAACGCAACAACGCCAAGGAAGCGCGACGTACCCACAGCTGAACGCGGGTGTGCGGCAGGAAGCCACTCGCAGCACGACGCCCGGCGGCCTGCTTCTCGAGAACGACCGGCATCCATTCGTCTTCATATTCAGCAAAGGCGGCACTGAGTTCGACCCCGCTCGTGACTTTCTCCACGAGCAGCACTCCCCCAGCAATCGCCAACGAAGCCCCCTGGCCGGCAAGCAGCGACACTGCTTGGCAGGCATCGCCCGCGAAGACAACACGGCCGCGACTCCACACCGGCAACTCCACCTGGGCGACCTGGTCGTAGTACAAGTGCTCCGCATCGGGGCACTTCTCAATGGCCTCAGCGATGTCATCGCCCATCCCTTGATAGGCATCGCGAATGGCCTGCTGGGGGTCAGCCGGAAGAACAGTATCGGCAACCCGGTGCGCCGCAAAAAGCGCCACTGTGCCATTGCGCAGACCATAGAGGCCGACCATGCGATCCAGCTCATCGCTAGAGACCAAGGCGTCACCCAATTTTTTGTGAAGCCGCGGAGAGTCAAAGGTATAGGCGCACGTGTGCATCCCCAGCTGCCGATCGAACGCCGTCGAATGGCCGAACACATCGTGGCGCACCGCCGAGTGGATGCCATCAGCTGCCACCACAATGTCGCCAGAGATACGAGACCCATCAGCCAGCACAGCCGTGACATAGTCCGTGCGATCTTCAACAGAGACGACGGCGCTACCAAAGCGCGCATCGACACTCTCCGGAAGCGCGTCGAACAGCACCTGCTCAAGATCTTGACGCATCAAACTCAAGAGTTTGCCGCCCTCATTAGCCGCCACAATTCCGTAATCGATCGCTTGGCTTCGACCATTGGGCCGAACAAAACGCGCCTCGCTGATCGGGTAGTGCAGTTCACGTAACCGGTCGATGATGCCGATCTTCTCTGCCGCGTCATAGCCGGGGCCAAAGAAATCAATCATGTAACCCTGAGTGCGACGTTCAGGCGCAGCCTCGAGGAGAGTCACCTCCCAGCCCTTGGTCGCCAACTGTCCAGCGACCGTAAGCCCAGCAATTCCTGCTCCACACACAATGGCTTTGATAATCGCGCCCTCTCATTACTGCCCTAAAACCTGACGCAAATAATCGTTCGCAAACACGCGACCGGGATCGAGCCGGTCACGAATCGTCAGGAACTCATTGAAACCCGGATACACGTCCCGCAACGACTCGGCATGCCGGTTATGAAGCTTTCCCCAGTGTGGCCGACCATCATGCGCCACCATAATCGCCTCAACCTCACGGAAATATTCGGTGGGATCTTCGCGCCAATACCGGTGCACCGCGACATATCCGGTGGCGCGCCCCGACGCGGTCGACAGCAGCAGAGAGTCCGCAGCCGCCGAACGCACCTCGATCGGGAAGGAAACTTTCCACCGTCTGTCGGTGATCAATTTTTGGATGGCGCGAACGGCATCCGAAACAGCATCGATGGGGAGGGCATATTCCATTTCGCGAAAGCGCACGGTGCGATCGGTGACGAAAACACTGCTCGACACGTCGGTGAATTCGCGATTGCCCGAGAGCTTCACCGCGAGACGATTGATGGGCGGGATGATCGCGGGCGCGCGGCGACCCGCGGCACAGATAGCGCGGAAGACGCCATTGGCCATGAACTCGTCATCGAACCAACTCGAGAACTTGGTGAGCGGATGCCGCGGCGCATCCCCGGCGAGGCGCGTGTTGCTCTTGGTGAGTGCCGTATCCGTGTGGGGCCACACGTAGAACTCAAAGTGATCGGTTTCGGCGCTGCGTTGTAGCCACTCCTGCAGGACGGTGTCAGCGGGTTCTGGCCGCTCAATGGCATGCAAGAGAAAGGTGGGAACGCATTCGATCGTGACATCAACGAGGATGCCGAGGGCACCGAGCCCTAGCGCTACCGCCGGGAGAAGTTCGGCGTTCTCTGTCGCGCTGATGCGCAGCACTTCGCCCGCGGCAGTGACGAGGGTGACGCCGCGCACTTGGGTGGCGATGCCGCCGAATCGCGCGCCGGTGCCGTGGGTCCCCGTCGAGATTGCACCCGCAATCGTCTGGCGGTCGATGTCGCCCATATTGGTGAGCGCGAGACCGAGGGGTTCGAGCAGCCCGGGCAGCTGGTACAGGTTGGTGCCGGCCGCGAGAGTGACGTGGGTTCCCTCTACCGCGATCACACCTTCGAGAGCACTGAGATCGAGGTGCACGCCGTCGGTTGCGGCAATGGACGTGAAACTGTGGCCTGCACCCCATGCTTTGACTGTGAGGCCGTGGTTGCGCGCGAAGTTGACTGTTGCAGCGACCTCCTCGACGCAGGCCGGTTGTGCCAGGAACTCGGGGTGCGCGCTCTCTGAGCGCCCCCAATTGCGCCACTCCGTTCCGGGGCCAAGAGCCGGGGGAAGAGCCGGAGTCTGCGCGGTCGCGCTCACAGAAACGCCTTGCCTTCGCCACGATACGTCGGCACAGTCTCGATAATGCGGCCGTCCTCGACCACAGCAAACTCATTCAGATGCTCCGACAGCTCGCCCGCTTTGGTGTGCCGAAACCAGACACGGTCTCCGATGTTGAGCGCTTCAGCGCCGGGGCCAGTGAGTGGTGACTGCACCTCGCCCGCGCCCTCGCGCGGCAAATACTTGAGGCCAACGGGCCAGGTTGGCTGAGGCATCCGATCGGGGCTGGGGTCACCGGAAGCAATCCAACCGCCACCGTGAACTGTGGCTATGTGGGGCGAAAATTTGCGGTCGACGGAGAGCGCAAACGCGGCAGCCGGGGCCGGAGTGAAGTGGCTGTACTGGTCGAAAAGATGCGGGCCGAACAGCCCGCTGCCTGCCGCCAGTTCCGTGACAGCCGGATCGTCGGCGGTGGATTCGAGCGAGCCTGTTCCCCCGCCGTTCACGAACTCAAGCTCAGCAATCTCGCGCACCGAAGCCACAATTTCGCCACGGCGCTCGCGCAGCTCCGTCGCCGAAGAGCGCTGCACAGCATCGAGCACACGACCATAGACCGGCTTGCCCGGCGGACGATTGCCCACCCCCGCAATCTGCGCCTCATAGGCCATCACGCCAACAAGAGTAAAGCAATCACGATCAACGACCGTGCTTGCCAAAGTGCGCGCCTGAGCCGCTGAATGCACCGGCGAGCGGTGCGCACCAACATGCCCGAGCAGAGGCGAATGCCACGACGCATCCACATCAATGCAGACCCGGATCGTTTCGCGGTGTTGGGGCGAGAGCACCGAATCAACAAAGTCGAGGTGCTCGACCGAATCAATCATGATCGTGACACGTTCGGCGAGCGCCGGGCTGGTTCCGAGCGCGGCAATCGCAGCACGGTCCACCGAGGGATAGCCGACCACCACATCATCAATCGAGTCAGCAAGCCAGAGCGCCTCGGCAAGGGTGTACGCGAGAACACCGCGGTAGTCATCGAGGGCGAGTACCGCATCCATTACTTCGCGAACCCGAATTGACTTGCTCGCAACCCGAATGGGAAGACCGGATGCCCGCCTCACGAGATCGGCGGCATTGTGCGAGAGCGCTGCGAGCGAAAGCACCCCATAGGGAGTATCGAGGGCTGCAGTGGCTTCGCTGAGTTGCTGCCAGTACTGCTCGGGAGTGTGCCAGGGGCTTGCAGGGGTGCTGAGCAGCTTCACAAAGTTCCTTCGGGTGCACGGCGATGAGCATCGAAACGCTGGTGAGCCCGGGTGCGGCTTCAGCGCCTTGGTTGCTCAACTTTCTCAGAACGCGGTGTCAAGCACAACGATGGCGACCCATTGCTGAGCCGCACCACGGCGAACCTCTACGCGCCAAGTTGCCCGACCGCGTGGGCAATCACGAGCGCCAACATGATGAACGCGCCCAACGATTGAACGAGCAATAACAGCTTGACGCGTGGAGACAAGGGCACTGCCGCTCCCGGGCTGAACGCCATCGAGCCGATCGCTGACTCATAGAGGTAGTCAGTGAAAGATGGGGTCCAGCCAATTACTGCAGATGATCGACCCTTCACTTCGTCGATGGCATCGTGGTCTTCATCCTGAGCAAACCGGAAGTCGGCCAGAGGAAGTTCGGACCGATCACTGGTGTGACGTGTTACCGGGCCGCCCCGATCCAGTTCCCAGTACACGAGCGCAAACGCAATCATGTTCGTGAGCCACACCTGCGTCGCGGCCAACAGCATCGATGGGCCATCTTTGCTCCCCGTAGTGATGAGAACGACCACAACGAAGACGAGAGCAGCCACGTTAGCGATTGCCAGCACAAGAGCGAGACCGACCGAAAGTGCACGTGACCACGACGTCTGCTTGACGAGACGCACCGGATTGAGTGCAATCACCGGAATCAGCATCACAAGTCCGAGAGCGACAACGAGGATCCGAACCGACAGCGGCATGATCGCGGTGGGGAGAAGCGCATAGCTTGCTAAGACAACGAGCACTCCCGCTGCGGCCGGCCACCGATGTTCGCCGCGTGCGTGCCGCTTGATGAGCTTGTCTTGCTGAGCATCAACATCAGCTTCGTCGTGGGATTTCTTGGGCACAGCTCATTATTGCTCTCGTCTTGACGAATTGCGTGTGGTGACTTTAGGTAAAGGCATGACTTTTGCAAACGTAGGAACTCTTGGTGTGAAACCTGGCCACCGCGACGAGGTTGTGGCGATTCTCACGCGCCGCAGCACCGACCTCGATGGGGCCGGATGCCTCAGCTATGAGGTTGGCGTGAGCGACGAGCATCCCGACACTGTGTTCGTTTCTGAGCTCTGGGAATCGGCCGAGGCCCACCAGCTCTCGCTTCAGCTAGCGAGCGTGCAGGCCGCGATCAAGGAAGCAATGCCGCTGCTCAACGGCCAGCTGGGCGGCAACCGTTTCGAGGTCGTCGGGTCGCCGCTGCGCGACTAGTGCTTGCGATGGGTTTCACGGGTGAAACCGGGAAGCCCGGCGTTCTTGCGCATGATGCGCCAGATTAGCCACGCGAGAAGACCGATTATCGGAAACAGGATGAGGGCGGCAATCCAGAGTGCGGTCATCCACGGAAAAGCGGTGGGATCTCGCACGGTGACCACGATCGCCCAAATCGTAACGATATAGAACGCGATCAACGCGAGTACTAATACGAGCTGTAGACCGTTGAATTCAGCCATGATGTTCCTCCTTGGCGAAACCCTGATGCTGGCTTTGCCCTGAGAGTACTCCCGCCGTGGCGACTATGCCATGCGACGCTCAGGGAAAAGCCACCGCACGAGCAAATAGCCGAGAGCAGCCCCCACGAGTTGGGCCGCGATAAAGCCGGGAGCGGACGTGGGCGCGATTCCCGCAAAAGTGTCGCTGAACATGCGGCCGATGGTGATGGCGGGGTTGGCGAAACTGGTGGAGCTCGTGAAGAAATAGGCACCGCCGATGTACGTTCCAACAGCGATGGGAGCCAAGCTTGCGCGACCGGTGCGCACGAGGGCGAAGATCACGACGATGAGTCCGGCGGTTGCTACGACCTCGCTGAGAAAGTGTCCCGGAGTGAGGCGCACGGTGGTGCTGAACGTGACGGCGGACTGCCCGAACATGAGGTTGGCGAGAATAGCGCCGCCGATGCATCCGACAATTTGGGTGGGAATGTAGAAGGCGGTGTCGCGCCACGAGCGCAGCCCGCTGAGCGAGTCGACGATCGAGACGACCGGGTTGAAGTGGGCGCCGCTGACGGTCATGAAGACGAGGATGAGCACGCCAAGACCGAATGCGGTGGCGAGAGCATTCTCGAGAAGTTGTAGGCCAGTGTCGCCCGGTGACAGCTGTTGGGCGGCAATACCGGAACCGATGACGACGGCGGCAAGGCCGGCGCTGCCCACAAATTCTGCGGTGAGGCGGCGGGCGAGGGCAAGGCTGCGGGGCGCGGTCATTCCGCGATCATACCTAAACATTGATAACTGTCTATGAATCCGTCTCTGACGTTTAGACTGCTGTCTATGTCAGCGACCGGATCCAGTTCGACCGAGCGTGCAATCGCCGAGCGAATCGCTCACAGCATGCGGGCGATCGCCGACCCGACACGAGTGCAGATCTTGCGCCTGCTGATGGATGCTCCGGATGGCCGTCGTGGGGTCACCGATCTCGCCGCCCGTCTCGGACTCACGCAGCCAACCGTGAGCCACCATGTGCGCATCATGGCCAACGATGGCATCCTGCAGAGCGTCCAAGAGGGGCGCCAGGTCTGGTATTCACTCGTACAGTCTCGCCTGAGTGACGTCTTTGATTTTGTGCAACGCTCCCCCGCCGATGCGTCCGCCGCCACCGTTGATTCCCCCGTGCTCGCCCGAATCTCCGACGATCTCGCCCTCCGCTTTGCTGGTGTCTTCTCGCGCGAAACAATCGCCGAATACGTGGCGAGTAGCTATGAACTTTTGCGCCGGGGTTCCCCGCGCGATCGCCATTTGTCGTCGCACACCTCACGATTCGCCGCCGATCGCTTGGGCTCCCTTGCTGATGCGAATGCCGCTGCGGTAACGAATAACGCAGCGGTGACGGATGCCGCAGCATCCGATTCCCCCACCAGCGTGCTGTTCGTGTGCGTGCAGAATGCGGGTCGCTCACAATTGGCGTCCGCGATTTTGCGCGCTCTTGCCGGAGACCGCGTGCGTGTCTTGACTGCCGGCTCGCAGCCCACCGAAACCATTAACCCCAAGATTGTGGCGGCTCTCGACGAGATTGGCGTTTCGATCGATGGCGAGTATCCGAAACCTCTCACTGATGAGGTTGTGCGGGGTGCGGACGTCGTAGTCACGATGGGCTGTGGCGATGCGTGCCCGATTTACTCTGGCCGCCGCTACCTCGATTGGGAGCTTCCCGACCCTGCCGACATGGCGATGGATGGCGTGCGTGCCGTGCGCGATGACATCGATCGTCGGGTGCGTGAACTCTTGCAGTCGCTGCCCCGGTGAACGCTGAGTGAACTAGTTGCTCGCGCCGGGGCCACCCCTCGCGCAATCCATAGACAATCATCTATGCTTTAGAAATGACCACCGAGACTGCCACCGCCGCTTCCGAGATCCGCAAGCCTGTTGTACTTTTTGTCTGCATACATAACGCTGGGCGTTCGCAAATGGCCGCCGGCTACATGACCGCCCTGTCGAACGGCGCCGTCGAGGTGCGCTCGGGCGGTTCTGAGCCCGGCAACGAGATCAACCCGACCGCAATCTTGGCGATGGCAGAAGAAGGCATCGACATCTCGCAGGCGGTTCCCCAACTCATGACAACAGACCAGGTTCAAGCCTCGGATGTTGTCATCACGATGGGCTGCGGTGACGTCTGCCCGATCTTCCCCGGCAAGCGCTACGAGGACTGGGAGCTCGTCGACCCTCGCGGCAAGGGCCTCGATGAAGTGCGCCCGATTCGCGATGACATCAAGGCGCGCATCCAGAAGCTTCTCGCGGAGATTCTGCCCGCCTAAGTGAATCCAGATCTAACGCATGAAGGCGGCCGCAATGCGACCGCCTTCATGCGTTAAGCGTTCACTTACCTGCCGATTGCACGGCCAGCGAACGCGATTAAACACTGTGCCCCGACAGGGACTCGAACCCTGACTGTGATGATTTTAAGTCATCTGCCTCTGCCAATTGGGCTATCGGGGCACGCCCCACGCAGTGCGTGGGGCTCAGCAAATACTACTTGGGGCGTGAGGCGAATTCTTCGAATGCGCGGCGCGGTTCTACGCGTGCCTCGATCGAAATGGTGTCGCGACCCCAGAAGAAGTTCGTGATCCAGTTGCTGAAGACACGAGCCTTACGCTCGAACATCGGCATCGCCATGCCGTGGTATCCGCGGTGCATGAACCACGCCGGGAAGCCCTTGACCGCGATTTTGCCGGACTGGAAGACACCGTGGTAGAGGCCGAGACCGGCAACTGCACCCTGGTTCTTGTGGAAGTAGTCCTTGGTGCCTTCGCCACGAAGCGAGGCGACGATGTTCTTGGCCATGAGCTTGGCCTGGCGAACAGCGTGCTGAGCGTTCGGAACGCAGAAGCCGCCAACGCCACCACCGGTGAGGTCAGGAACAGCACACACATCGCCAGCACCCCAAGCACCCTCGACAACGCCGTCGTCGTTGATAACACGGAGGTCGGCCTGCACGCGGATGCGTCCACGCTCTTCAATGGGGAGATCAGTGCTGCGCACAACCGGGTTGGCCATCACGCCAGCAGTCCACACGATGGTGTCTGACTCGAAGCTTTCGCCCGTCGACAACTCAACGACGCCGCCGACAGCAGACTTCAGCTGGGTGTCGAGGTGAATCTTGGCTCCACGCTCGTCAAGGTTCTTGATAACCCACTTGCTGGTCTCCAACGAAACCTCGGGCATGATGCGGCCCATGGCTTCGATGAGGTGGAAGTGAGTGTCTTCGAAGTTGAGGCTCGGGTAGAGCGGCAGCAGCGATGACGCCAGGCTCCGCATTTCGCCGAAGGCTTCAATACCGGCGAAGCCGCCACCGACAACAACGAACGTCAGCAGACGGTCGCGCTCAGGACCAGCTGGCAGGTTCGATGCCTTGTCGAAGTTGGTGAGAAGACGGTCACGAACAGCAACAGCCTCTTCAATCGTCTTCATGCCAATTGCTTCGTCAGCAACACCCGGAATCGGGAACGTGCGCGACACAGCACCGGCGGTGACGACGACGAGGTCGTAATCCATCTCCCACGAGTCACCAACCTCTGGCTGAATCGTTGCCGTCTTTGTGGCGTGGTTGATTCCGGAGACCTTCGCCGTGACGACCTTGGTGGTCTTCAGGTGGCGACGGTGAGGAACAACCGCGTGGCGAGGCTCGATGGAGCCTGCAGCAACCTCAGGCAAGAAAGGCTGGTAGGTCATGTAAGGAAGAGGGTCAACCATGGTGACCTCTGCTTCACCGCGACGCAGCCACTTTTCGAGCTTACGAGCAGTGTAAAAACCGGCGTAGCCGCCGCCGACAATCAAGATTTTTGGCACGAGTCAGAGTCTCCTAAAAGGGGCAAGTTCGCCACCAAACCTACTCTGTCTCGCGCGTACTCCTAAACCGACGCCAGAACGCAAGGCCCCAGACAGCGAAAATTGTCAGAAAAATGCCATAAACAGCAAGTGGTACCCCCACATTGCGAAGCATGCTCACTGTTGGGAGCAGTGTTCCGAGCGGGCTAACCGGGCCAGCGGCATCCGGAACACCATCAGTTTCGGGCGCTGGGGCGGGGGTAGAACTCGAGCTCGGAAGCGGCACAGGGATCGACTCTGCACGACGATAAATAGTGATCCACTCGGCCAGGCTGCCCATGGGATTCGCATTGACCAACGGCACGGAAGCCTTCACAGCAGCTTCAGCATCTATCAGCCCGAAACCGTAGATCGCATCGGTGCCAGGCGCACCAGTGTCATGCGCGGTCTTCACAATGCGATTGATGACGTTGGCAGCATCAAGTTCAGGATGCGCGGCTCGCACAAGCGCCACGATGCCCGCCACGATCGGAGTTGCCCCACTGGTTCCGTTCCACAGCACGTGCGAACCGCCAGGAGCAACACCCACGAGATCTTCACTTGGCGCCGCAACACCAATGGTGATGCCCTGAGTGGAAGCGTTGAAGCTCGCCACACCGTTCACGTCGACACCGGCGACCGTCAGAACACCCGGCATCGTGGCCGGGGCGCCAACCGACGTTGTTCCACTGCCACGGTTTCCCGCCGCCGCCACAACGACAACATTGTTATCCATGGCGTAGAGGAATGCGCTGTCCCAGCTCAGAGGCCAATCCAAGGTTTCGCGAGTGAGCGACAGGTTGATGACATCCGCGCCCTGATCAACGGCGTAACGCACGGCTTGAGCAATCTGGTCATCCGAACTGATCGGTCCACCAGTGAAGCCTATCGAGATCGCCAAAATATTGGCTTCGGGTGCAGCGCCAAGCACACCGGAATCGGTGCCTGTGCCACGACCGGCAGCCAGCGACGCCACGAGAGTGCCATGGGCGGGGTTCTCGTCACCGACCGGAGTCTGCCCATTGGGCGATCCCTTGCCAGAAAAATCTGTTCCGCCGGTAACCGCACCGACAAGCTCTTGCACACTGCCATCGACGCCGGTGTCGATCACGGCGATAGTTACCCCGGCACCCTTGGTGACTTGCCACGCAGCCTCGATGCCGTACTCCTGCAGCCAGTACTCCTGATCACGAACCGCATCCGCGTAGGCAGGCGTAGCAACCAGCAGCGAGGCCACACTCGCCATCAGAACTGCGCCAGCCGCCCACCGCTTCATGGGCCGCTCTCCCCCGCCGCGTTCGCTGAAGCAACATTGGCAGAGTCGGCGTCGGCCTCGGCGACTGAATAGTCGGGGCACTGGCATACCGTCGGGGTCCACGACGCACGCTCAAGGGCGATGTCGCCAATGGGGTTCACTCCGGGGCCGGCGGCGAGCGAATGCCCGACCAAGGCGTGCAAGCACTTGACTCGAGTGGGCATGCCGCCAGCAGAAACACCGGCAAGCTCTGCAACGACCTCGATGCCATCGCGATCAGCAATGTAGGCGTCATGCGCTGCTTGATATTGCTCAGCGATTTCGCCCTCAAGCATTGCTGCAAGTTCTGGCATGTGCCCTTCGGCTTCCAGCGTCGACACGGATGCCGTCGCCGCCGGGTGGCACAGGTAATAGATGGTGGGAAACGGCGTTCCATCGCTCAAGCGCGGCTTGGTCGAAACCACGGTTGGCGCGCCACACACGCAGCGGGCGGCAATGCCGATCACGTCACGGGCGGGGCGACCTAGTTGGAGCGACACAATGCGCACATCTTCATCGCTGACGGTGTCAAACGGTGGGGTGGTCATTGCGTTGGTCCTTCAATCACGGGGGCGGTCAGCTTGTCTGGCGCATCTTCAGTGAGACCAGCAGTGTAGATGGATGACACGAGAGTCGTCACCCAATCAATTTTGGTGGTCTGGATGCTCGTGCTCACGGGCACGCCGTCGTTGGTGGTTACATCGGCGGCGTCGCCGGTAACCAGGTAGCTCACTTCGCCGGGATAGACGTAGTACAGCCGGTCACGGGCTTGCGACTCGATGTAGGCGCGATCGTTCCATCTGGCGGCATTCTCGGTGAGGTCGTCAACAGATTCTTGGGCCTCATCCACTTCTGTCTGCAACTGCGCGATGGTTTGCTGTTGTTCGATCAGGATGCGCAGGTTGGGCGCAAGAACGATCACGGCGAGTATGAGCAAACCGAGCATGAGCACGGTGAAGCCCGAGAAGCGGATCGTGCGCAACCAGTGTTCTGGCGCGCTCTCCTCGGGCAGCGTCACCGCTACCTTTTTTGCTCGTACTCGCCTAGCCATGCGTTCGATGCTAGACGACGCTGACGGGCGCTAGCCGACGAACCGCGGGAACGCGGAACGGCCGGCGTAAACTGCGGCATCGCCGAGCTCTTCTTCGATGCGCAGAAGCTGGTTGTACTTAGCTACGCGCTCGGATCGAGCCGGTGCACCAGTCTTGATCTGACCGGTGTTGAGCGCGACAGCGAGGTCAGCAATGGTGGTGTCTTCTGTCTCACCGGAACGGTGCGACATGACGGCCGTGTAGCCGCTGCGCTGTGCGAGAGAAACAGCGTCGAGGGTTTCGGTGAGCGAACCGATCTGGTTCACCTTCACGAGGATCGAATTCGCCGTTGCGAGCTCGATTCCCTTAGCGAGACGCTTGGGGTTGGTGACGAACAGGTCGTCTCCGACGATCTGAGTCTTGGCACCGATCTCGGTGGTGAGCTGAGCCCAGCCCTCCCAGTCATCTTCGTCAAGCGGGTCTTCGATCGATACGAGCGGGTACGCAGCAACGAGTTCCGCGTAGTACGCGCTCATGTCGCCTGCCGACTTCGAGGTTCCTTCAAAGGTGTAAACACCATCTTTGTAGAACTCGGTGGCGGCAACGTCAAGACCAACAGCAATGTCCTTGCCAGGCGTGAAGCCGGCCTTCTCGATGGCTTCCATGAGCAGGTCAAGAGCCGCGCGGTTGCTGGAGAGGTCGGGGGCGAAGCCACCCTCGTCTCCGAGGCCGGTGCTGAGGCCCTTGCTCTTGAGCAAGCCCTTGAGCACGTGGTAGGTCTCTACGCCCCAACGGAGGCCCTCGCTGAAGGTGTCTGCACCGTGCGGGAGGATCATGAACTCTTGAATGTCGACGTTGCTGTCGGCGTGCGATCCACCGTTAATGACGTTCATCATCGGCACGGGAAGCACGTGGGCGTTTGGTCCGCCGAGGTAGCGGAAGAGGGGAAGGTCTGCAGAATCCGCAGCAGCCTTGGCAACAGCAAGCGAGACACCGAGGATCGCGTTGGCGCCCAGGTTCTTCTTGTTCTCGGTGCCATCAACGGCAATGAGCTCAGCATCAACGAGACGCTGGTCGGAGGCGTCGAGGCCTTCAATGGCGGGGCCGAGGTCGTCGATTACGGCGTCAACAGCTTTCTGCACACCCTTGCCGAGGTAACGGTCTTTGTCACCGTCGCGAAGCTCGTAAGCCTCAAACGCACCGGTGGATGCTCCCGAAGGAACTGCGGCGCGAGAAACCACACCGTCGTCGAGCAAAACTTCGACCTCAACGGTCGGGTTGCCCCGAGAGTCAAGAATTTCACGGGCGCCAACTGCTTCGATCAAGGCCACAGGGGATCTCCTTCAAGAAAGATTGTTTGGACTAGTAGTGGTGGATGTCCGGGGGAAAGCCTACTCCGAGCCAGCGATCGATGCCGACTCAGCAGGTAACTCTGAGTCTCGCGGTGCTGGAGCGCGAAACTGTCCTGTCGCCAACAAAACGATGACAAGGACCAGAGGAACGAGCCATCCAGTCCAACCCAAAATTGTTGCCTCGAGCGGGCTAAATACCTCGCCAGCCATGACAAACACCAACGAGAACCCTGCCGCCGCGTTAAAGGCGCCATGCGCGAGAGCTGCTGGCCACACAGACTCTGAGCGGATGCGCAGCCACGAGAACACCGCACCGATCACGATTGTCATGCCAACCATCGCGCTGAGCGCGAGCCACCCAGGCGCGTCGCCGTAGTTGTAGCCGAGCAGGATGAGGGGTGCGTGCCATAAGCCCCAAATAACACCCGAAATCAGAATCGCGGGCACAGCGCCCAATGTCAGCAGTTTGGGCAATAACCAGCCGCGCCATCCCAGCTCCTCGCCGAGCGCCGGAATCACGTTGATTACCGAACCAATGAGCACATTGATGAACTGTGCTGCGACAAGGAGAGCAATCGGCACGGGAAGCGGATCTTGCCCGAGAGCCTCGAGTTGGGCATCCACTGTCTCTTGGAAGCCCGAGAAGTTGACGAAGTCTGCCGGGTAGACGCCGAAGACCACACCGACGAGCAGCGCTGCGAGGATCAGCGCCGGAGGAACAACCAGTGCCACTGCCAAATACTTCAGAAAGCGCCCGACCGGTCGAACCGAGCCCAACCCGAGCGCACGGCGTCGCGAGCGACCGTCGGGGTGTTTTTCGACGAAGAAAACAACGACAAGAGCAGCGATAGCTGGCGTGAACATTATCGCCAACGCAAAGACAATAAAGATTGGACTCTCGAGGCCATCGCCGAACCACAGTGGCAGAGCAATAATCCACGACAGCCCGAAACTCAGCCCTAAGAAAATGGCAATCGGAGCGATCTTGCGCATCACAGCTTCCCCTCGACGTCGAAGTGCCGTTGCCTGCTAGCTACTGCGCGACGAGCGGCTTGAATTCAAGGCTAGCAACCGTTCCAGAATCCGCGCGGACGGCAGCGAAACTGGTGAAGCCGGCTTCGCGCAACTGTTCAAGCAATTGCGGCAGTTTTCGAGGGCGGACCTCGAGTCGCACGCGCTTACCCTCACGAATCAATTCGGCCTGCAAACGAACGAGCGTAGCCGGATCAACATCGGTGTCATAGACGAGAGCAATCTGGTCATCGCTAGCCGCATCATCCAACTCAACAAGATCGACAAGGCGCTCGAAACCGAGCGAGAAACCGACAGCGGGCACGTCGCTGCCCAAGAAACGACCGATCATTCCGTCGTAGCGACCTCCGCCCCCCAGCGAGTATCCGAGTGACGGGTGAGCCACCTCGAAGATCGCTCCCGTGTAATAGCCCATTCCTCGAACCAACCACGGATCGAACTCAATGAGCGCGCCAGAATCACCACGGCCAGCCTCTACCGCGTGGCCGATTGTTGCGAGCTCGGCGATCACTGTTTCATTCACGCCGGCGGGAAGTGCCGCCCGGATGGCGTCCGCCGTGAACTCAGGCTTCGATTCCGACTGCGGGCGCTGCAAGAATTCGGCGAGCGCGGCGACAGGGGCGTCAGGGAACGCACGCTCACGCAACTCGGCGACCACTCCATCCGGCCCTAACTTGTCGAGCTTGTCGACAGTGATGAGCACAGCTTCGTGCTCCTTGGCCGGAAATCCGAGCACGCTGAGCGCACTCGTGAGAAGGCGGCGGTCGTTGACTCGGATCGTGCACCCGGCAATGCCGAGGGCGTCGAGCGTTGCCGCCGTGGCAGTGATCAGCTCGATCTCTGCACTCGCGCCAGGCTCGCCCATGATGTCGATGTCGCACTGCACGAACTGGCGGTAGCGGCCCTTCTGTGGCCGCTCCGCTCGCCAGACCGGCGCGATCTGAATTGCGCGGAACACCTTCGGCAGTTCGGCACGGTGGCTGGCATAAAACCGGGCGAGCGGCACGGTGAGGTCGAAGCGCAACCCCAAATCGGCAAGATCGAGCGCTTCGGATGCCGCCTGCAGCTTGTCTGCTGTGAGCCCCCGCTTCATGACGGCGAAGGCGAGCTTCTCGTTGTCTCCGCCCAAACCGGCGTGGAGCCGTGAACTGTCTTCCATCACGGGAGTTTCGATCTCGTCGAAACCGTGGGCTCGGTAGCTGCCACGAATCACACCGAGTACCCGCTCACGGCGAGCTTTATCTGCGGGAAGGAAGTCGCGCATGCCGCGAGGAGGATTAACAGTTGACGCCATGATTTCTATTCTCTCGCACGCGGCGAGGTTTCGTGGCTAGCGCGCGACTTCGCCGATTAGCGCTTCAACTCTTTGCCGATGGTGGCGCACCGCAGTCTCAAAGACGGCGGCGGATGCATCAATGTCCTCATTGAGCACGAGATCGAATTGCACCCCGTGGAAGGTGTTGATGAGCAACCGCGACTCGATTTCGGCGTGCTGGCGGTCAACGCCGAGCGCCACCAGCGCCCTGGTGCCGAGTTCAACCCACTGCATGAAGTAGTTGCGTGTGATGGAAAAATCGTCGCGATCGACGGCTTCGAACAGCCCTGCTTCGAATTCGAGACGTTGGCGATGCAAATTTTCTGGCAATTGGGTCCACTGCCAAGAAAGATACAGGCTAGAAAAGTACTCTTCTAGCGTGCTTGCGGGCAGAGCAGATGCTTCTTCGGGGGTGACCCCGCGGGCATTAGCGCGAACGATCTCACGAATCAGTTCAGTTCGAGTGCCGAAATGGTAAACGAGCGTGAAAGTGCTCACGTCGAGAGCTTTCGCTAGAGAACGAAAAGTGAGACTAGACAGCGGCTTATCAACAAGAAAATAGAGTGCCTGTTGGATCAACGCTGGCTTGCGAGTCGGGTCGGGTGTGCGAGCCATGGTTATTAACATAACGGTTGTTTGCTTATCAAGTCGGCAACGGTTATGATTTCTCCTTGTGCCACCTGACTGTTAGTGACACCACAACTACTTGAATACCCCTCACCAGGGGCTTCTCCAACGCTGGATCGGTAGGCCGGGTAATCCCACCGATCCGCTAGCGCGCGATGCCTTCAATTAGATGATCGACGTGCGATCACATGTCTCATCTATTGGCATTGCGCCGGTGCCCTCTCTATTCGGGTTAGGGAGGGCACCACCCTTTTAATCTTCGTTTGACTCCAGCTCGTGCGCCTGAATCTCGTTACTCAAACCACGCACTGCCGTGCGCAACGCTCGCTCTGAATCGAGACCGTTGGCTTTGGCGGACGCAACAATCGCCAGCAATAGCGGACCAAGTTCGTCTTCTTCTGTGACGTTGATCGCGCCAGGAACCGTGGCATCCAGTAGTCCAACTTTGTGCGCGCGACCCAGCATCTTGTCTGCGAGAGCCAGCGCTGGCATTGCCATCGGGATGCCATCGACCGCGCTCGTGCGGTGCGGTTTTTCAGTCTTCTTGAGGTCATCCCACACAGCAATGACGTCGTCGGCAGTTTCTGCGGTTGTGTCGCCGAAAACGTGCGGATGACGACCAACCATTTTGGCGGTCATGTTCGCGGCAACATCTTCGAGCGTGAAACGCCCTTCTTCGGCAGCAATATCCGAATGGAAGAGAACCTGATAGAGCACATCCCCGAGCTCTTCCACCATGTCAGTCGGCTCGCCAGCCTCAATGGCTTCAACAAGTTCGTAGGTCTCTTCAACCAGATATTGAACGAGCGACTCGTGGGTTTGCTCGCGATCCCAGGCACAACCGCCCGGCGCCCGAAGCCTTTCCATGGTGCCGATCAGTTTTTCGAGTTCAGGGTGCGTGGTCGCAGGCTCGGTCATGCACCCATCTTCGCACTCTAGAAAATAAGCGAAGATCACGTACTGCTTGTGGGCATGTCCTGTCTTCGGCGACCTGCATGCGGCCGCACTATGGATTCCGTGGTTAAAGCGAACAAGCGATCTCTCCCCGCTACCGCTGCCACCCCTCAGCGATCAGCGGCTGGCCGATTGACCGGCGCAGTCATTCGCCTTTTCCGACCTCTGCTCAAAGTGAATCTGCTGGGCTACCGGATAGAAATCGCCAACGCCCTCTTTCCCGATGGCCCGGCTGCTGGCGAGGTCGCTGGTCCTGATCCGGTTCGGTTGCTCTTTATCGGCGATATCGCTGTTTCTAGTTACAACCTGCGGAATCATGGTCTCGGGCTTGCCTCACAAACGGCTCGCTATGTTGCACGAGACCACGGCATCGGATGCTCGTGGACGACGATCTCGGACACCGAGCTAACGATGACTCGCGCAGCCCGAGCGCTCGAGTCTGAGGCTCTGGACGTCGATGCCGTGATCGTCGTTGTTGGTCCACCCGATGTTTTGTTGGGAACTACCAGCGCCGAGTGGTCTCGCAGTCTGAAACAGATCACTGAGGCTGTACGTAACAGCACGAACCCTGACTGCCCGGTGATCGTCGCCGCAATCCCCCCTATGCACCGTTTTCGCGCTATGCCCATCTTCGTTCAGCGCATCCTCTCGCTGCAGGTCCAGCGACTCAACCGCGCCTCGGTCGCTGTGGCATCTTCACAGACCACATTGATCTACTCTCCTTTTCCCAGTCTCTCGGCACCCGGAGTGTTCATCGAAGATGCGTTCAATTGGCGCACCGTTCACAACCATTGGGGAAAGCAACTCGGTGCAGTGACGTCACGGGCGTTGAAGCCGGGCACGGCGCGCTCCTAGGTCTCATGCGAGAATCGTCGAGTGTTAGTCACGCGCAAACTTCTCAACAAGCTCGGCTTCACGACCGCAGCGGCCTTCACCGTCATCCTGGCAATCTCGGGGTGCACTGTTTCCTCAACGACCGTTACGCCCGCACCGGTCTCTACAAGTTCTGCCCCAGCGATTCCTTCCAACGCTTTCGCGGCGACCGTCAACTATGTGCACGATGGTGACACGCTTTACCTCGATGATGGAAGCACCGAACTCAAGGTGCGACTGATCGGAATTGACACCCCAGAGCTTGACAGCAAGCAAAACCCTGACGCGGGAGAATGCTACGGCGAAGAGGCCAGGGAGCTGCTCAGAGACTTTCTTCCCGAAGGCACTCCCGTGTGGGCGTCAGAAGATCGCGAACCGGAAGATCGTTACGGGCGCTCGCTGCTCTACGTCTATCTCGACGATGGAACCTTCGTGAATCTTGCCATGATCGAATTGGGGGCCGCCCAAGCACTCAAGGTGGGGCTCAATGACCGCTATTGGCCCGAGCTTCGCGCTGCCGAAGACGATGCGCGCTCGGCGGGACTCGGCATGTGGGGTCGTTGCTAGCGGTCGATTTCCCACTAGATTGGTCTGACCACTCACCACTGGGAGACTACTTGTGATTTGCATCGAAGCAATCAACTTGCACGTTACGGCCATCAAAACGCGGATTCCCTTTCGCTATGGAATCGCCGAGATGACCGCAGCCCCGCACGTGGTTGTCGAGGTGATCATCCGCTCCGATTCGCAGACCGCTCGCGGCCTCGCCTCAGAACACCTCCCTCCGAAGTGGTTCACCAAAGACCCCGACTCGCTCTTCGTTGATGACGTTGACGACCTCGTCGTCGCCATCGAGAGCGCTGCGGCACTCGCTCGAGGCACCGAAGCCGAAACACTGTTCGAGCTGTGGTGGTCGCTCCACCAACGCCACACGACCTGGGCCGCCGAGCACGACGTGCCGGGGCTCGTCGCCGGTCTCGGCACAAGCCTGATTGAGCGGGCCCTTATCGATGCAACCTGCCGCCTGCTTGATTTGCCGTTTTCCCGCGCGATCCACACCGAGACGTTCGGAATCGAGATCGGCCGCATTCACCCCGAGCTAGCCGGGCGCACTCTGGCAGAGTTCGTGCCCGCTGAACCCGCAGCAACGATGGCAATTCGTCACACCGTTGGGCTCTCGGATCCTCTCAGCGATGATGAAGTTCAGGATGATCCTGCCGACGGGTTGCCCGTCAGCCTGGTCGCCGTGCTCAAACATCACGGGGCAAAGTACCTGAAGATCAAGACGGCCGGCAACGCCAGCAACGATATTCCTCGCCTCAAGCGAATCGCCGCGCTCTGCGCCGAACTCGATATTGACGCGCAATGGACAATTGATGGCAACGAATCAATGCGCACGGCATCCGAGTTGCGGGCCTGGCTCGACGCCCTCACCGCTGATGCCGAAGTGGATAGCCTGCTGAGCGCAAAGCTCATTGCCATCGAGCAACCAATCCACCGTTCGCATGCTCTCGACGAGTCGAGCCGAGCTGACCTTCAGCATGTCGGCACGCGCTTTCTTGTCATCATTGACGAGTCGGACGACGCGCTCGACACCGTTCGACGCGCGATGGACCTTGGTTACGCTGGCGGCACCTACAAGGGCTGCAAAGGCGTCATCCGTGGTCTTGCCAACGCTGCGTTAGTGAACTCTCGCGCCCGACTGGATGCCTCAGGCCGGCCGTCAACGATCCTTACCGCCGAGGACCTCTCGACAGTGGCTCCACTCACCCTCAATCAAGATCTTGCCGTCGCTGCCACGATCGGGCTCACCCATATCGAGCGCAACGGTCATCACTACTGGGGAAAGGCAGCGCCCCTGACTGCGAGCATCGACCGCGAACTCACCTCTGCCCACCCCGACTCCTTCGCGCGCACTGGCGACGGGCCGGCCAGGCTCACCATCACTAACGGCGAAGTGCAGCTCGACACCATTCTGGCCGCGCCCTTTGGCTTGGCGCTCAACCTAGATGTGAGCACCCTTGAGCCGCTCACCGTTGAGACCGCGCGAAGGATTGCTGGTGCCTAAAACTCCGGGCGATCGTGCCAGCTTTACTGTTCTGCCCATTGCGAATGGGCAGGTCTATAACAGCGTTCTGCAACGACTCGTCACCCACCTAGAGACGCTGGAATCCGGCGACCGGTTGCCGTCGGAGCGTGCTCTTTCTGAGGAGTTTTCGGTGAGCCGCGTCTCGCTCCGCGAGGCACTGCGCTCGCTTGAGAGCATGGGGCGAATCGAGATCCGGCGAAACTCTGGCAGCTTCGTGCGCGAGCCCCTGTCCAATCCGATGACGGATTACCTTCGCCGCGTCACTCCGTCAGGAGAAGCATCGCTCAATCAACTCGTCGATGTGCGTGCCGCTCTTGAGGATCGCGTCGTACTGTTGGCCGGCAGCGAACCGCGAGATTACAGCGCGGTTCGCAGCCATCTCGCCGAGGTCGAATCTGAGATCACTGACGCCGCGCCTTCAGGCAGCCTCGATGTGCGTTTTGAGGCTCTGCTTGCGCGTTTGACCCAGAATCGGCTGCTTATTGAGTTTCAGCGCACGACGCATGAGTTGTGGATCGAAACGTGGGCGAGTTGTGGGCGAGCCCCCGGCGACCGCTCTGCGCTTCTGGTCGAACACCGAGAAATCTTGGATGCTCTTGAGGCTGGCGACACTGCGCTGGCTCGCGTGCGCATGGCTGCTCACGTAGACCGCAACGCGCTCTAGCGCTGAGGCAGTAAGCGCTTCGAGCGCGAGTTGAGTCCCGGTGGACCAATTCTGCATTCGTTTCTGGAAACGATTGTGGAACCGCTACTAGTGTGGTTGGATCGTGATCGACAAAGGGAAGGTGACGATGGCGTCCTCGTCTGGAATCGATTCTGAAAACCCCGCCTATGCGGTGCTCCACGCGGGGACAGTGATCCCCGCCCACCTGCTTGCCCTCACCGCACAACGCACCCTCGACGAAACGCGACAGCGCGCTCTCACCCGCTACTACCTCGATTCCGGAGTCGGCGGCCTCGCCGTCGGCGTGCACACCACCCAATTCGGCATCCGCGAGCGCGGCCTATATTCCCGCGTGCTCGAGCTCGCCGCAGAAGAATCCCGAACGTGGACTTCTCGCCCCATCGCGCTCGTCGCCGGACTCATCGGAGACACCGAGCAGGCCCGAGATGAAGCCCGAACGGCCGTTGAGCTCGGCTACCACGCGGGGCTCCTCAACTTGGCGGCCCTCAAATCGTGGGGCGAAGACCAACTCCTCGAACACTGTCGCACGATAGCCACCGAGATCCCGCTCATCGGGTTCGCTCTCCTGCCAGAAGTCGGCGGATTTCATCTCTCGTTTAACTTCTGGCGGCAGTTTGCCGAAATCGAGAACGTCATCGCGATCAAGATGGCGCCGTTCAATCGCTATCGCACCCTCGACATCGTGCGCGCCGTCGTTGCTGCGCACGCAGAAAACCGAGTTGCCCTCTACACCGGCAACGACGATCACATCGTGCTCGATCTGCTTCAACCATTTGCGATTCCGCGGGGCAATGACACCATCACAGTAAGAATTCGCGGAGGGTTGTTGGGCCACTGGAGCGTGTGGACCCGCGCCGCCGTGGAGCAGTTCACCGAGATCACCGCCCCAAGCACGGGCGCCACCAACGAACTTCTTGCGCTCGACTCTGTCGTCACCGACTGCAACAGCGCAATCTACGACGCCGCTAACGACTTCGCTGGCTGCATCCCCGGCTGTCACGAAGTACTTCGCCGCCAAGGACTATTTGAGGGCGTCTGGTGCCTCGACGAGAACGAAACTCTGTCACCCGGTCAGCTCGAGGAAATCGACCGAGTGTATTCAGAGCATCCGCAAATGAACGACGACGACTTTGTGCGCTCCAACCTCAGCCGCTGGCTGAACGAGCACTCCGCTACCCACTCCGCACCCATCAACCGAGGACCCCACTATGTCTGAACGCACCGCCGCGTCCACTCTTGATCACACTCCCTTGCCCGACCACTTTGAAGATGCCGCCCACCTCGAGGAGTTCATGTCGCTGCCGACCCAGGCCACGATCGACGAACTTGCCACTCTCGACGGCGACATCATCATCCTCGGAGTCGCCGGAAAAATGGGAGTAACTCTCGCCCGCCTCATCAAACGAGCAGCACCCCAGAAACGCGTGATCGGCGTTGCCCGCTTCAGCGATGAAGGATCGCAAGCACACCTCAATAGTTTCGATGTCGAAACCATCGTGTGCGATCTGCTCGATCCGGATGCTGTCGCTGCCCTTCCGCAGGCCGCGAACGTTATTTACATGGCCGGCCTCAAGTTCGATTTCCGGGGTCGGGAAGGATTCCTGTGGGCGATGAACACCTACGTTCCCTCGCTAGTGGCGCAGCATTACCGCGACTCGCGAATCGTGGCACTCTCGACCATCCACGTGTATCCCTGGAGCGATTCGCGCCGAGGCGGTGTGACCGAAGAGAGCCTGCCGCTAGCCCGTCCCGGTGAATACGCCAACTCAGTAGTTGGCCGCGAACGGATGTTCCAATACTTCTCCGAGATCAATGAAACACCGGGGCGGTTGGTGCGCTTTGTCTACGCCATCGACATGCGATACGGAGTTTTTCAAGAAATAGCGGATTGGGTTTTCAACGAAGTTCCCATCCCGCTCGACACCGGCAACGTGAATGTTATGTGGCAGGGAGATGCGATCAACCACTTCGCGCGTCTCCTCACTCGCTGCGAGACACCGGCGACACCGATCAACATCGGAGGGCCCGAGACAGTGAGCGTTCGCTATCTCGCTGAGGCCTTCGGTCGCGAATTCGGTATAGAGCCAATCCTTGTGGGCGCCGAGAGTGAATCCAGCCTCACGGTGAACTGCGACCGCGCCGCTCAAGAACTCGGCAACCCCATCATTCCCGTCAACGTCATGGTGCGGTGGGTTGCCCATTGGGTGCGCAACGGTGGCGAAACCTATGGCAAGCCGAGCAAGTTCCAAGTGCGCAACGGCATCTTCTAAACCTCGACCGTCAACACGATTGGCTACACCATGCTTTCCGGCATTCGCGTTCTCAGCTTCACCCACTTCTTGCAAGGCCCCTCGGCGAGCCAAATTTTGGCAGACCTCGGTGCCGACGTGATCAAAGTCGAGCCGCCATCGGGCGCTTTCGAGCGCTCGTGGACGGGCCCGGGTCGAATGATCAACGGCGTCAGCCCGTTCTTCACACTCGCGAATCGCAATGTGCGAAGCCTTGCCGTCGATCTGAAGAACCCGGATGCGCTAGAGCCGCTTCTCGAACTAGTTCGATCCAGCGACGTGCTCATAGAAAGCTTTCGTCCTGGTGCCCTCGATCGACTCGGCCTTGGCTATGACACGCTGAAAAAGATCAACCCGCGACTCATCTACTGTTCGCTGTCGGGCTATGGATCTGACGGCCCCTACGTGGATCGGCCAGGCCAAGACGTGCTGGTTCAAGCGATGTCGGGGCTTGCTGCCGCAACCGGTCGCGCAGACCACGACCCAACACCCGTCGGCGCGTGCATAGTCGATCAGCACGCCGCTGTTCTCGGAGCCATGGGAATCCTCGCAGCGCTCCACGGGCGCGAACGCTCGGGCGAAGGCACGCGGGTGGAAAGCAACCTTCTCAATGCAGCGCTTGACCTGCAAATTGAGCCCCTCAACTACGCACTCAATGGATGGGACGACACGCGATCGGCAGCGGGAGTCTCTTCGTCGTACTACAAAGCTCCCTATGGGGTGTTTGCGGCATCCGATGGACATCTGTGCATCTCATTGACGAGCTTGGCTGCGCTTACCGCACTCTTCGACGACGAATGGTTTGCCTCCATCGGCGAAGAGAATTCCTTCGACCATCGCGATGAGATCAACAACCGCATCGCCGGCTACATCCTGACCCGCACCACCGCTGAGTGGTTCGAGATCTTTGACGAACACCGCATCTGGTCAGCACCCGTGCAGAACTACCAACAGGTGATCGCCGACCCCCAGGTGAATCACAACAACAGCTTTGACTCCTTTGAGCATGAGACTGCTGGTGAGATTCGCGTGCTTCGCCATCCCGTGAGCTATGGCGGCAACCGCCCAGGAATTCGCACGGCCCCACCCGAGCTCGGGGGGCACACTGCAGAGGTGCTCGCTGAAGTCGGCTACTCCGCTGAGGCGATCCACAAACTCACTGAGAGCAAGGCATTTCTGTGAGCGGCCCAGCGGCATCGACCTCGGGCCTCGAGTCTGCGGGCAACGACGAGCTCATCTCGCTTGAACGCCGCGACCGAGTCCTGCTCGTTCGACTCAACCGGCCGACAAAAAGAAACAGCCTGAATCGCCCCATGATTGAGGCGCTCATTGACATCTTCGCCGCCCTGGCCAGCGGCGCGGACGGAACCGACAGCGTCAGCGCCGTCATACTCGCCGGAAGCCCTGGAGCATTCTGTGCCGGAGCCGACATCGGCGGATACCACCACGCCTCAGCGGAAGCCCTCAACGAGTTCACGAACCGAGCACTCACGCTCGTCAACCTCGTTCGCTCGACCCCGGTTCCGGTAATCGCGAGCATCGACGGAATGGCCCTCGGTGGCGGACTAGAACTGGCACTCGCCGCCGACTTCATCCTGGCGAGCGACCGCGCATCGCTTGGCCTGCCAGAAACGCGCATCGGACTCATACCCGGATGGGGCGGCACGGCCAGCCTCACCGACGCCATTGGCGTTCGCCGAGCGAAAGAGCTCATCTTCAGCGGCGCCCCCCTCAGCGCCGAAATGGCGTATGCGTGGGGTCTCATCAATCACATCGCCGCCGCTGGCGAAGTGGATGCTGCAGCGCTCGAACTGGCGCAGCAGATTACTGAATGCGCTCCCCTCGGCGTTCGCGCGGCCAAGCGATCGATCCATGCAGCGACGTCCTCGACCATCGGCACCCCGACCGAAACCCAGGAGCTCCTGACGCTCTTCGCGACAGCAGATGGCGTTGAGGGAGTCGCAGCATTTGTCGAAAAACGGGCACCACACTTTTCTGGCCGCTAGGACACCCACGATAGAGAGGTCACCCCATGGCAAGCATTCCCGTCGAGACCGAGTTTTCCCACTGGCGCATTTCGAACGCGCACAGCCCTGATCATGACTTTCCGGTGTTAGCCGAAGTTGACGTGGTCGTCGTCGGTGCCGGTCCCGCCGGGGTGGCAGCCGCAACAGTCGCAGCAGAGTCCGGACTCTCCGTGCTCATCGTCGAAGGCTACGGGTTCGCCGGCGGGTCTGCAGTAGCCGGGCTATCCGCGACGATCTGTGGACTCTACTTGGCGTCAGAGACCGAGCGCGAGCCTGAGCAGGTAGTCCACGGATTCACCGAACGGTTTCGCGCGGCACTAGCCGCGCGCGGAGGCGTCACACCCCCACAACGCTACGGACTCACGTATACCGTTGCCCATGATCCGCTGGTCTGGCGTGAAGTCGCAGACGCGCTGCTTTTCAACGCTGGCGTGCGCGTGATGTACCACACCCAACTCACGGGCGTCATTATGGATGCCGACAAGTACACCGGAATCGTCGTGCATTCCAAAGCGGGAATGAGTGCCATTCACGCCCGCCGGGTTATCGATGCATCGGGTGATGCTGCGGCAGTTGCCCGCGGCGGAGGCAAGTACTTCTTTGGCGACGAGGGTCGCATCCAGAACCCGACCATGTTCTTTCGTCTTGGCGGAATTGACACCGACGCTTTTTGGGCGCAGTGGGGCGCCGACACTATCTCCCCACCTGCCATTACCGAAGCGATTGTGAGTCGTCGAGAGAAGGGCGCTGACCTTCCGCGAGAGAAAATCTGGGTGTTCCGGTCAACACGTCCTGGCGAGTTGTTGGTGAATGCCACCCGGCTCAGTGACAGCGATGGGCGGATGCTCAACGTCATCGATCCCGAGGATTTCACGATCGCTGAAATGCTCGGGCGCAAGCAAGTGCGGGCCTACGCAGAGTTCTTCGCTTCTGCCGTCGACGGATGCCGCGACGCGTATGTAGTTGACACGGGTGTTGAAGCGGGAATCCGGCAGACCCGCAGCATCGTTGGTGTCGAGACGCTCAGCAACGATCACGTGCTGGAATGCCGCAAGAGTGAGCACGGAATTGTGCGATCGCCGTGGCCTATTGAACTCCACAGCGGCAACCGCCCGAAGCTGCACTGGTTGCTCGATGACTACTACGAGATTCCGTACAACACGCTTGTTCCCGCCGTCGGCGAGAACATCATCGTCGCTGGCCGGTGCCTCAGCGCTGAACATGAAGCCCTTGCCTCTGCCCGGGTCACGGCACAGTGCTTTGAGCTGGGTCACGCTGCCGCTGTGGCGACGATACTGTCGCTCGAATCAGAACGCGGCTACCGCGACATCGCTGGCTCGCAAGTGCGCGAGATCATGGCCACCAACGGCAGCTCGCTCTAGAGCGGCTGCCGCTGCCTAGTGCCGCTGCCGGCTACTTCAGGAGGTCGTCGCGCACCGCAGCCGCATCAATCGTGCCGTCATAGATCGCGAGGCGGTGACTCAACTCGAGTGATCCTCCCGGTGGCACGGTGAAGGCGTTCTCGTAGGCCCCGGCCCAGCCGATCGCCGGAAAGTCTTCGAAACGGTAGAGCCACGCTTGGTCCCCCGTCGGCGACATGTCGGTGAACGCGAGCCCCAGAGTGACGGTGTCTCCCGCTCCGGTAGTTCCGGACACAACGAGAGTGCGTGAGCGCGCGCCGGACACCGAGATCTCCCCGGAGTCACCCCAGAGGGCGCTCGGGGTAAACCCTTCAGCAAGCCTCAAGAAGAGACCGCCATAGCCACCATCGGGGCGGCCGCGCTGTGCCGGAGTGGCGAGGGTTAGTTCAGCGTCGGTGACGTTACTCAGCCGAGAGTTGTGGTCGAGCATCCAGCCGACCGCTGACTCTGTGGTGTGCGACAAGCCGATGGTCCGCTGCTCGGTCAGCAACGGTTGTTCTTCGTGCCCCACCCAGTTGAGTTGTTCGACCCAGCCAACGTGGTCGCCAACGTTGTCGCGGTGTTGCCACCGTTCGTGGCTGATGCGCCCCTGGTCGGCAACAATCTTGTAGCCCTCATCGGGCCCGAAGTACGTGCCTCCGCCCCACAGGTTGTGGTCTCCCACGCGCGGAAACGCAAACTGCAACCCTTGATGCCAAGGATGATCCTCGGGAGCAAAGTCAGTGATTTGTGCCCCGCTGAGAGTGCGAAGCGGATGAAAATGTGGCTTGGGCGTATTGACGGCATCAATGTTCGCCCCGAGACGGTATTCGGCGATGGTGGCGTTGTCTGCGACGACATCAAGTCCGTCGCTGTGATCGGAAATACGCATGCTATTTCTTGGCCTCCGCTCGCGCCGGACCGCCAGCATCGATTGCTTCATAGAACGGATCCCCCGCCACAATCTCGCCGCGCTTGACGAGAGTTCCAGTGGCAGCTGACTTGTAGAGAGCGGTGAGAAACTCGATCGTTGCGCGGGCTTCTGCTACGAGCAATTCGGGGCGCTCCCCTGCGCGCCAGTGTCCCAGAATGTTGGCCAACTGTTCGCGGTGCGCCTGCTTTTCGCCCTCGGGCTCAGCCCAGTCGCTCACGACCTGGGACTGACCTTCGTCATCGATTTGGCGAACGGTCCACTCATCCATCAACGGCATATAGAGCGTCTCCAAATCGATGGTCGCCTGTTGTGCCGTGACTTGGATGCGGGTCTCCTGTTGGTGACTGAGCACTTGCGAAAGCAGCGTTGCCATCCCACCACCAGCGAAGCGCACTACGGCGGTGCTGGCATCCTCGACCTCGATGGGCCGATCGAGGGTGTCGGCGAATCCGGCAACGCTCGACCAGTCACCCATTAACCACAACAGCAGGTCAATCGCATGGTGCGCTTGGGTTGTGGTGGCGCCGGCGAACTCCGTCGCGAACTTGCCGCGCCAGCTCGTCTCCCAATATTCGGGACCCCGATACCAGGATGTGTTGGCGTACCCAGTGAGTACGGTGCCCCAGTCGCCGCTGCGAAGTTTGTCGCGCACCTGACGTGCACCACCCGAGTAGCGAAACTGCGAGACCGTGATGCAGGCTTGACCTGTCTCTGCTTCAACCGCGGCGATGCGGTCGACGGATGCCAGCGACCCGGTCATCGGCTTTTCGCAGAATACCCATGCTCCCGCGCGCATCACTTGGATGGCAAGAGGCTCGTGGGTGTGCGGTGGCGTCGCCAGCACGACGATGTCAGGATGCTGTTCTTCCATCATCACCGCGAGATCGCTGTAGAGCTTGTCTGTTCCGAATCGCTCGCCGGCTTCTGCGCGTCGTGCGTCATCAAGGTCGACGATGCCGACAAGTTCCGCTTGCTCGGCAAGTGCCGTAATAGCGGGGAGATGGGCTGCGGCACCAATGCCGCCTGCACCAATAACGGCTATGCGTGCTTTCTTCATAAAACTGGGCTATCCCTTCAAACCTGTTGTGGCAATACCACTCGTCAGGTACTTCTGACCTGCGAGGAAGAATCCGAATAGTGGGCCGAGCGAGAGAACAGCCATGGCGAACATGGGCCCCCACGAAGATTCACCGGTGGAGTCGAGGAACGAGTTCAGTCCAAGCGGCACCGTATAGAGACGCGGGTCACTCAAATAGATCATCGGAGTAAAGAAGTCATTCCAGGTCCAGATGAACGTGAAGATCGCGGTTGTCGCTAGCGCGGGAATGGTCAGCGGAAGGATGATTCTCCAGTAGATCTGGAATGGTCCAGCACCATCCACGCGTGCCGCTTGGTCTAGCTCAATCGGCAACCCGCGCATGAACTGCACCATCAGGAAGATGAAGAACGAGTCAACCGCTAAGAACTTTGGCGCGATGAGGGGCAGGAAGGTATTCACCCAGTCGAGCTGCGCAAACAGAATGTATTGCGGAACAATCACCACGTGGTACGGCAACATGATCGTGGCGAGCATCGCGCCGAACAGTACTCGGCGCAGCCGGAAGTCCAATCGCGCGAACGCGTAGGCGGCCAGCGAGCACGCAATGAGGTTTCCGATTACGGCGAGCGCCGCCACGATCGTGGAGTTCAAGAAGTAAGTCGAGAACCCAATGCCAGCGCCTTCCCAGCCGCGCTCGTAGTTGTCGGTGACTACCGGGTTGGGGATCAGTGAAACTTCGCTGAAGATCTGAGCCGTGTCCTTGAAGGAGCTCCCGATCATCCACAGCACTGGGTACAGCATGAGCATGCCGAACCCGATAATGAGAAAGTGTGCGAGTGCCTTGCGCGTCTTGCTTTTCTTCGCGCCGACAATTCCCGTCATGTTAGTCGTCATAGTGCACCCAATACTTTGAAAGCCAGAAGTTGATTCCGGTGATCGCGGCGATGACAAGCAGAAGTGCCCATGCCATCGCGCTGGCGTAACCCATTTCTAGGCCGGTGAACCCTCGTTGGTACAAATACAGGGTGTAGAACAGCGTCGAGTTTGCGGGGCCACCCGTTCCGCCCGAAACCACATAGGCCGGAGTGAACGCCTGCATGGCACCGATGAGTTGCAAGATCATGTTGAAGAGCACGATCGGGGTGAGCATGGGAAACGTGATGTGGCGGAAGCGCCCCCAAGCAGTGACGCCGTCGACGGCCGCAGCCTCGTAGAGGTAAACCGGAATCTGGCGAAGTGCAGCTAAGAAGATCACCATGGGCGATCCGAAAGTCCACACGTTCAAGACAATTAGCGTTCCCAGTGCGGTGTCCGGATGCCCGATCCACGATTGTCCGTCGATTCCGATGAGCGCGAGCACCTGGTTGATGAGCCCGGACTGACCAAACATTTGGCGCCACAGGATCGCGATAGCAACACTGCCGCCGATCAGCGACGGAATGTAATAGATCGAGCGGTAGATCGGCAAACCTTTAATACCGCGGTTGAGCGCCATGGCAACGAGGAGTGCGAACGCTAGCTGCAGAGGCACAGACACGAACACATAAATTGCCGTGACGCGCACGGACTCGAGATACTTCGGGTCTGCTGTAAACATGCGTTCGTAGTTTTCGAGTCCGACCCACTCGGGCGGGCTCAGCAGGCTGTAGTCGGTAAACGACAGGTACAGCGACACGAGCATGGGCCCGAAGGTGATGACGACGAAGCCGATCAGCCAGGGGGCGAGGAAAAGGTACGGAGCTGCGCGGTCGAGCATCATTCTGCGACGCAACGAGCGCGTGCCCCGAGACCGGGGAGCTTGTGCAGCTCCCCGGCCCGGACGCGACTCGGACCGTCCGCGCGTGTCAGCCGGAGCTGACACGTCGTTAGAGGTCTGAGGCAGTGTCATGGTGTGTTAGCTCAGTTCCTGTTCGGCACTTTCGATGAAGCTGGCAACAGCGTCCTTGATGCTCATGCGGTCGAACTGAACTTCTTGAGCGAGCTCTGCGAAGAGCGCATTCACGTTACCGGCGCCGGGCTTCGGCGGTACGGGAGGTGCTGCACCATCTTCACGAACACCATCGATGACAGTGAGTCCCTTGGCGGTGATGTCGTCAACATTGGCTGTTGCCGCGTCGCCCACTGCGGGGTTGGCGGGAACTCCGCGGTCGATGCCCAGGATGGCGTATGCCTCTGGGTCATTGAGCAGGAAGTCAACGAGCATTGCGGCTTCCTTCGGGTGCTCGGTCTTGGCACCGATCGCGATGTTCATTGCGGTGCGCAGGTAGGAGCCGGCCTCAGGGGATTCTCCGGGCATCCGGTCGATAGCAATTTCTGCCTCGATGCTCGACTGCACTGCTGCCATCTGGTTGGCGAAGATGAAGCCGGATGCTGCCTTGCTCGCGATGATCGCGTCGAAGGGCGTTGGGTACTCGGAGGTCAACGAACCAGGAGTCGCAGCGCCTGATGCGCGCAGGTCAGCCCAGTACTGCCAGAAGTCTTCGAGGGTGTCAGCCGAGAAGCCGAGGCCGTCATCTGTTAGGTAGGACTCGCCGTTTTGGTTGGCCCACACTTCGAAGACCTGGTACCCGGTCGACAAGTCGGTCACGCCGAAGGTACCGGCATCGGTTCCGTCGCTAACCTTCTTCGCTGCCGTAGCGAGGTCGTCCCAGCTCCACCCCTCTGTGGGGATCGAGACGCCTGCCTGATCGAACAGTTCGGTGTTGAAGATGAACGCCTGGGTGGTTAGTCCGAACTGCAGTGCAGAGAGTGACCCATCGATCGTGCTCGTGTCGAGCAGTCCCTGATCCCACCCGTCGAGGCTGAGGCCCTGGCTTGTTGCTTCGTTGAGGTCATAGAGCTGGCCGCGCGAAGCGAACTCGCGAAGCACTTCTTCATAGAGCTGGAAGACGTCGGGTGAGTTGTTGCCGGCAGCTTGAGTGAGCAGCTTGTCGATGTAGCCATCGAAGCCGCCGAAGTCACGCACTACTGTAATCCCGGGATTTTTTTCTTCGAACAGGTCGAGGGCTTCGTTGGTGAGTTCGTGACGTGAGTCCGTTCCCCACCAGGAGAATCGAAGTTCAACTTCGCTCTGCTCGGATTCGGCTGCTGGTGCACAGCCGACCATCGCAATACTGACCGCAACAGCTGCAGCCGCGGCGAGTGCTGCTCGCCGGATTCGGTTCTTAACCACTGTGTGTTCCCATCTCTTCGTTGAGAATTGCTGAGCCGATTGCTTGATCTGTGGACTGACCAATTCTTCTACCGGCGACGGGCCGTCGGTGACCCGGCCCTGCACGAAGCGACCAGGTCGGCCGCGTTGCACTGTGGCGATCCTAACCACCTAGAACCGATTCCGTCAACGATTCTGGAAAGGATTCCGGAAACTATGATTATTGGTCTCCCCCTTGTCAAGCCCGTCGGCCTTCGGCACCCAAAGAGCAGACAAACCAGTCTGCCTAGCTCTGTTCACCCAACGGAACAGGGCCAATACAGCCCCCGGAGCGATATTCAGTAGCGAGCACTACCTCCCGCGGATCTGCCCCCTGCAAGCTCTCCAAGATGAGCGTCGCAGCCACTGCTCCCAATTCCTGACGATCGCGCCAAATAGTGTCAAGCGCCGGGGTCATAAACTCCGCAAGCGGAACCGGGTCACACGTGACCAAGCTGAGGTCGGTGGGCGCGCTCAGCCCCGCCTCGCGCATGGCGGTAAAAACACCAACGAGAATCTGATTGCTTCCCGCAACTATCGCGGTCGGGCGCTGAGCTCGTGCCACAAGCTCCCGAGTAGCCTCTTCACCGTGCTGTGCGGAAAAGGACCCAGAGAGCACCTCAATCGACACTCCGGGATACGCTGCAGCCGCTTCCTGCGCAGCCGCAGCGCGTTCCATGGCGGGCAAAACGTTAGCGAGACCATTGATGAGGGCAATGCGCGTGTGACCGAGTCCAATGAGCTTTTCTACCACCTCGCTCATCCCCGCTCGGTGATCACTCAACACTCGCGAGGCGCCTGCCGTCCCCAAATTCCGATCGATCAGCACGGTAGGCAATCCCGAGTTAGCGATCGCGTCAACAATTGGTCCGCCGTCTTCCTCGCCGACCGAAACCAACAATCCATCGACACGACGTTTGATGAGCATCCGAAGCTGCTTCACCGCGATCTCAGGATCGTTGAGCGAGTTTGCGACAAAAGTTGAGTAACCCTGCGCCCGAAGCACCGTCTCGGCCCCGTGCGAGATCTCAGCAAAGAGTTGGTTCGAGATATCCGCAACGACAACGCCGATCGTGCGGGTCGCCCCCGTGCGCAAGCTCTGCGCCAGGACATCAGGCTCGTAGCCCAATTCTTCCACTGCCGCGAGCACTTTCTCGCGCATCCGATCACTAACATCGGGGTGGTCAGAGAGTACTCGAGAGACCGATGACATGGCGACGCCCGCCCGGTCGGCAACATCTTTCATTCCCGAAAGTTTCGTCTCGCTGCCTGATTGCCTCGTCACGACTCCTGCTTTCTTGCGCGTTCACACAATCGCGACTTCGTAGTGCTGCTGAAAAGAGTTGACTCACAGCATTGTCACCACCGGGCAGACTATTGCGGAAATCCTCTCTGGTCAACGATTCCGGTATGGGTTCCAGACCTTTACAGCAAACGCGTGACACCATTGGTGGATGCTCGACCCCACCAATCCCGTCATGCTTGCGCTCTTGTGGCTCACCCTCGTCGGGGTGCTGACCGCACTTGCCCTGCGCACATTTCGCCGGGATCAGCGCGAGTATCGCCGCTTCAAGAGATTTCGCACCACTAAGCGCCGCCAGCTCATGTTGCGCCGCTGGCTCCTCGTCTCGATGAGCCTGTTTGGCGGGATGGCCGTTGTCACGCTGCTCGCCAGCGGACAGTTCGCCGCTCCCCTGCTCTCTGAAGTGCAAGCGTGGCCCTGGGTCTCGTGGCTTCTCATGGTATTCGCGGCCCGCCCGGCAGTAACGACCGGGGTAATCATCGGTGCGATTATCGGCATCGTTGGACTCACTATTGTCGGGGTCGTTGCTGTTCGCAAAGAGGGTGACGAGATCATCAGCGTCGGCGATATTCAGTCGATTTTGCCCCGCAACCGTCAAGAGCTCGTTCTCGGCGGACTGCTCTCAATCAATGCGGGAATCGTCGAAGAACTGTTGTTCAGACTCGCATTGCCCGCCCTGCTCTTCGCTACCACGGGCAATGCCATCGTGGCGATTGTCGGCAGCGTGCTGCTGTTCGGGATCATGCACTCGTATCAGGGCGTCGCCGGAATCGTCATCACCACGGTGATCGGCGCGCTGTTCATGATGCTTTACGTGCTGACGGGCAGCATTGTCGTTGCGATAATCGCGCACGCCATTCTCGACCTGCGATCGCTCGTCGTGATCCCCATGGCGGTCAGCCGCGTTCACCTCATCGACGGTCGCCTCAACCCGCTCGCTTTCCCGCCGAAGCATGCGCCGGCAGATCCGCCGAGTGCCGTGCCAGATTCCCTAACGCCACCTGTTCCAGCGCCAGACTCCCCGGCACCAGACTCCCCAGCACCAGACTCCCCGGCGCAGATTTCTCCCACGCCGGTTTCCCCAACGCCGGTTTCCTCAATGCCGGATGCTCCGCGCGAGGTTGCCTCCACCGAAAGTTAGGGCTTCGCGGCCGTGCCGCCCTCTGCTGCTGCTACTTTCGCTGCCGCCGCGGTGTCTGCAGCGACCTTCTCTGCAGCTTCGGCGGCGAGAGCCAACTCTGCGAGCTCAGCCGCGGTGTCTTTAGCGCCAAAGACCGAAACGAGGAGGTCTTTCGTCCACTCGATCAGTTGACCGTCGCTCGCGCCCGTCGGTAGCGGGACAATCGCCGCTGCCGCAGCAGCGTGATACTTCGATCCCGGATACATGCGCTGTAGCCGTATCTGCTTTGAGTCGAGCAAATCTGCCGGCGCCACTCGCAGTTTGTCGCCCATCACGACGACCTCGCTGAAACCGGCCTTCTGTGCCATCCGTCGCAGTCGAGAGACGGCGATGAGGTGCTGCACTTGCTCTGGCGGTTCGCCATAGCGGTCGCTCAGCTCGTCAAACACGCGATCGATACTGTCGGCGGATGCCGCTGGCGCGCTTGCCGTCGACAACTTCTGATAGGCCTCGAGTCGTAGTCGCTCGCTTTCCACATAGTCTTCGGGAATGTTGGCATCGACCGGCAGCTCAAGGCGCAGCTCGGTTTGGCCTTCGGCGACATCACCGCGGAATGTCGATACGGCTTCGCCGATCATCCGCAAATAGAGGTCAAAGCCAACGCCGGCAATGTGGCCAGACTGTTCGCCTCCGAGCAGGTTTCCGGCTCCACGAATTTCGAGGTCTTTGAGGGCGATCTGCATTCCAGCACCAAGCTCGTTGTTGGCGGCAATGGTGTCGAGGCGCTCGTGCGCGGTTTCGCTGAGCGGCTTCTCTTCGTCGTAGAGGAAGTACGCGTAGGCACGTTCGCGGCCTCGCCCGACGCGTCCACGCAGTTGGTGGAGCTGACTGAGCCCGTACTTGTCTGCGCGGTCGATGATCAACGTGTTGGCGTTGGCAATGTCGAGGCCGGTTTCGATGATGGTCGTCGAGACGAGCACATCGAATTTGCGTTCCCAGAAGTCGACCATCACTTGTTCGAGCACGGCTTCTGGTAGTTGTCCGTGGGCAACAGCGATGCGAGCATCCGGAACCAACTCGGCAAGCTTTGCTGCTACCCGGTTGATTGAGCTCACTCGGTTGTGAACATAGAAAACTTGACCTTCGCGCAGCAGTTCGCGACGAATTGCCGCCGAAACCTGACGCTCGGAGTATGGTCCGACAAAACTCAGGATGGGGTGACGATCTTCTGGCGGTGTTGCCAAAGTCGACATTTCGCGGATGCCCGTGACGGCCATCTCGAGGGTACGAGGAATCGGGGTTGCTGTCATCGCCAAAATGTCGACGTTGGTTTTGAGCTTCTTGAGCGCATCTTTGTGCTCGACACCGAAGCGCTGCTCTTCGTCAATGATCACTAGTCCGAGATCTTTGAAGGCAATGTTTTTCGAAAGGAGGCGGTGGGTACCGATGACGACATCCACGGTTCCATCGGTGAGGCCGGCCAGAGTTTCGCGAGCCTCTTTGTCGCTTTGGAAGCGGCTAAGCGCTCGCAAGTGCACGGGGAAGCCGGCGAACCGGTCGGCGAAGGTCTCCATGTGCTGACGAACGAGCAGCGTCGTTGGCACGATCATCGCCACCTGTTTGCCGTCTTGAACGGCCTTGAACGCGGCACGAACGGCCACCTCGGTCTTGCCATAGCCCACGTCACCACTCAGCAGCCGGTCCATCGGAACGGGGCTCTGCATGTCAGCTTTGACCTCGTCGATCGTGGTCAGCTGATCGGGGGTCTCGGCAAAAGCAAAAGCCTCTTCGAGTTCGCGCTGCCACGGAGTATCGGCGCTGAAGGCATAGCCTTTGCTGGCCATTCGGGCGCTGTAGAGCTTGACCAGTTCGACGGCGATGTCACGAACGGCCTTGCGAGCCTTTGTCTTGGCTGCCGACCAATCGCTGCCGCCCATCTTGTTGAGCGTTGGGGCTTCGCCGCCGACGTAGCGCGAGAGCAGGTCAAGCTGATCGGTGGGAACATAGAGTTTGTCGCCGGGGTAGCCGCGCTTGTTTGGCGCGTACTCGAGCACGAGGAACTCTCGCTGTGTTTTTACGGCATTGCGTCCCCCCGTGCTCACTTGGCGAGTCACGAGTTCGAGGAACTTGCCGATGCCGTGGGTGTGGTGCACCACGAAGTCGCCACTCTTGAGCTGGATCGGGTCGACAACGTTCTTGCGCCGAGTCGCTAGCTTGCGCGTTGGGCGCGAGGCGTAGCCGACCGAACGACCAAAGAACTCACCCTCACTGAGTACCGCCAGCTTGATGCCATCAACCGCAAAACCGTGGTCGACGGATGCTCGCAGCAAATACGCAACGCCCGGTTCTGTCTCGGCCGGGAACGTCTCGACAGCACGACCTGAGAGTTCTCGCTCGGCCAGAAGATCGGCGGTGCGCTCAACCAGTCCGCTGCCCTCTGCAATGATCCCGACAGTCCACCCGTCAGCAAGCAGTTGAGCGACGTGGTCGAGAGCGCCATCTACCGTTCCCGCAAATGACGGAATTGCTGCGGCATCAATGCGCACATATTCGGATGCTTCTTCTGCCGTATCGAGCAGGCTGGCGGCATCCGCCTCGCCAGAGTCAAAAGTGCTGAGGGTCCACCACGGGCGCGAACCAGCCGACTCTCGAAGCGAATTGAGAGTAACAAAGTCACCAGCATCCAGATCGATGGGAGCTTCAGCTCCTGCAGTGGCAGCATTCCACGCTGCGCTCAAGAATTCGCGGTTCGTTTCTGCCAGGTTCACCGCGCGCGAAGAGACTTTCTCGGGCGACAGCACGGCGATAGCGGAATCCGCCGGGAGGTAATGGGTCAGTGGCACAAGTCGGTCGACCAGAGCGGGAGCGAGCGACTCCATGCCATCGACGGGGATACCCTCAGCGATCTTGGCGAGCATCGTCGACAGGCTCGGGAACTCGTGCTGCATTTCGCGGGCACGCTGGCGAACCGACTCGCTCAAGAGCACTTCGCGGCTCGGTACCAGCTCGGCCGACACAATATCGCCATCGATCGAACGCTGGTCAGCAACTGAGAATTCACGCAGCTGTTCGAGCTCATCACCGAAGAATTCCAGGCGAAGCGGATGTTCGTGGTTGGGGGCAAAGACGTCGAGAATTCCGCCGCGCACCGCAAACTCTCCGCGACGAGTGACCATGTCGACGCGGGAATATGCCAGCGCGATTAGTCGCTCAGACAGTGCAGAAAGATCGTAGTTGCGGGCGCCAGCGGTCAGCGCGATGGGCTCGATCTCCGTGAGGTTGTCGGCGATCGGCTGCAGTGCGGCCCGAACGGATGCCACCAAAACGAACTGGCCGACTGGATTCTCTTTCCAGCGGGCAAGGTCGCGCAGGGCCTGCATTCGCTTGCCGACAGTTTCGGCACTCGGGCTCAAACGTTCGTGGGGAAGCGTCTCCCAAGCCGGAAACTCTACAATCTGAGCGTCGGGAAGGTAGCTGGTGAGCGAGCGGCGCAGTGACTCAGATTCGCGGCCCGTCGCCGTGATCGCCAGCAGCGACCGTGGTTCGGCAGATTTGGTGAGTAACCCACCCAGTAGTGGTGCCCTCAACCCCTCGACGAGGGAGAAGTCTGCGCTTTGCTGCGAAAAACGAAGTGCGTTCTCCACAGTCTGGGCGCGCGAAAGCGCTGAGATAAGTCCGTCAAGAGTCACCGGAGGAGTCTACTCGCGGCTACCGACAGCACGGTGCGAGTTCACCCAGAGCGCAGCGAACCGCGAGTGCTACTTGCGTGGGCTGTGAAAGCGCAGCTGCGCGGCTTCGAGGCCGTCGCTCGCGACGAGAGCCACAGCATCCGCTGCATCTCCCAGCAGGTTGGGCAGCACGCTGCGTTCGTCGCTCGAGAAGTCCCGAAGCACGAAGTCTGCGGCGGGCTGACGACCGGGAGGTCGACCAATGCCGACGCGAACGCGAGTGAAGTCTGGCGAACCGACCGCTGCAGCAATGTCACGGATGCCGTTGTGACCACCATGGCCGCCACCGGTCTTGAGCTTGACGGTATCGAAATCGATGTCGAGCTCATCGTGAACGACAATGAGTCGTTCAACGGGGATCTTGTAGAACCGCATGAGTGCGGCCACCGGGCCACCCGAAAGATTCATAAATGAATTGGGCTTGGCCAGAATGAGCTTGGGGCCGTCACCAAAACTGCGCCCTTCAGCGACAGCAGCGTTGGCTTTGTGGTTCTTGAAGGTGGCAGAAAGTTCATCTGCCAGGTGGGCCAACACCATGTGGCCCACGTTGTGGCGATTACCGGCGTAGCCGGGCCCGGGGTTACCGAGCCCGACTACTAACCATTGGTCATCCACGATTTCTCGCTTGCGAAAGAATCGGATTATTCAGCAGCCTCTGCGTTTGCGGCAGCGTCTGCAGCAACAGCTGCGGCTTCTTCTTCAGCAGCTTCAGCCTCAACCGACGAACGCGGAGTGCTGACACCGATGACGAGAAGCTCGGGGTCGGAAAGAAGAACCGAACCGGTGATGAGCGTGACGTCCTTGGCGTAGATGTGCTCGCCCTCTTCGAGGCCCTCGATGGAGACGGTGAAGTACTCAGGAATGTGAGTAGCTTCTGCCTCAACCGAAACGGTCGGTGCGTCAAGGTTGGCGATGGTGCCGGGAGCCGACTCACCGGTGATGTGGATCGGGACATCAACGATGACCTTCTCACCCTTGCGGATGACAACGAGGTCGATGTGCTCGATGATCTGGCGTACGGGGTCCTTCTGCACGTCCTTGACGAGAGCGAGCTGGCTCTTGCCATTGATGTCGAGGTCCAGAATCTGGTTCGACTTGCGCAGGATGAGGCTGATCTCGTGTGCCGGAAGGGCAACGTGGATGGGGTCGGTGCCGTGACCGTAGATTACGGCGGGAATCTTGCCGAGTGCGCGGAGCTTGCGCGCCGCACCCTTGCCGAAGGACTCACGTGCATCCGTAACGACGTGGTTTACGCCTGGCTTAGCCATTGTTATCTCCTAAAGGACCAGTGGTCCGTGGTGGGCAGTCTTCTGCAAAGCAGTAGTGCCCAGATCATTGTCTGTAGTTCAACTCGAACGCCGGCAGATCAGATGTCTGCCACGTGAGGAAAAGCCCTGTGACTTGCCCGCCGCGTCGATAACGGAACTCGAAAGTTCCCTCGCCGAAGTTCAACTAGTCAGTGTACACGGATGATTGCGCCACAAATAGCCGGATGGGCTCGCCCGCGGCGGCGGCTAGCGCACGAGCGCCAACCACTACTCTTGAAGCATGTCCGGAGGCCTTCACGCACGCGTGCTCAATGAGCTAGGACTGCATATCGTCTCTGGTGAGATCTCGCCAGAATCCACGATTCTCGCCGAACAGCTTGAGGAACGCTACGGTGTCTCACGTTCCGTCGTGCGCGAAGCCGTGCGCGTGCTCCAGTCCCTAGGCATGGTCGCCTCGGTGAAGCGGGTAGGGATGCGCGTGCAGCCCATGTCGCAGTGGAGTCTCTACGATCCGCTCGTAATCCGTTGGCGCCTCGAACAAGCCGAAAATGGCCAGCAGCTACGCTCCCTCACTGAGCTGCGTAACGCCATCGAACCACAAGCAGCACAGCTTGCCGCTACCCACGCCTCCGATGAGACCAGCGGTGAGCTCCTCGCGCTGGCCGCGCGGATGCGATCGGTGGGGAGATCAGGCGACCTTGAACTTTTTCTTGAACTCGACATCCGTTTTCACTCGCTCGTACTGGCCGCAAGTGGCAACGAAATGTTTGCCCGCCTCGACCGTGTGATCGCCGAAGTGTTGACCGGCCGCACCAATCGCGGCCTCATGCCGTCGAAACCGCACGAAGAGGCCCTCCAACTGCACGTGGATGTCGCGGACGCCATTCAGGGCAAGCGACCAGACGACGCCTACGCCTCGATGGAGCGCATTATGAGCCGCACCATTGAAGAAGTTGAGCCGATCTGGGCTGGCGAACCGCGCATCTTCCTCGACTAGCTGTCGAGAGCTACCCAGCCTCTCACTAGAAACGCAGCAGCACCTTGCCACTGTTTTCCGAGTCCTTCGCGACGGCGAAAGCATCATGAGCATCCGCTGCAGCAAATTCGTGCGTGACGATGGGACCGACAACGAGTGAACCATCAGCTAGCGCCGCGATCACCTCATCGATCTCATCGTTGAAGCGGAACGAACCAACGAGCTCAAGTTCACGAGTAATCGCCAGCGAAATCAGTGCAGGCTGCTGACCAGAAGGTAACAACCCAACCATCACCACGCGACCGCCACGCGTGGTGCCGCGAACGGCAGACTCGAGACCGCGATAGCTGCCCGATGATTCGAAAACGATGTCTGCGTCGACGGCGGCGATCGCATCCGTCTCCGTTGCGTGCAGGATTGAGGTCGCACCGACCTGCGTTGCGATGGCGAGCGGACCGGCGAACATGTCAACGGCCACAATCTCGCTCGCACCGGCGCGCTTGAGAACCGCAACGATAAGAGCTCCAATCGGGCCGGCGCCAATAACGAGAGCACGTTTTCCGCGAACCTCTCCGGCGCGCGAGACCGCATGCCAGGCCACGCTGGCTGGCTCGACGAGTGCGGCATCGCGCAAGCTCAAAGAGGCGGGCAGTGCTCGCAGCATCCGGGTCGGCAAGGTAACGAACTCAGCGAAGGCGCCTTCGGTGTGCGGGAAGCGTGCCGCGCTGCCGAGGTAAGTGCAGGCTGGAGAAAGATTGGGGCGGTCTTCTGGCCAGCGCGGCTCAGCGCCGCCGGGGGTTGCGGGATGCACGGCCACAGCCGTTCCCGCCGCGGGGCCGCTACCGTCAGCGGCCTGCTGAATGACGGTGCCGACGACCTCGTGACCGAGAATCATAGGGGCCCTAAGGATCGACTCCCCCGCTGCGCCATGCGACCAGTAGTGCAGGTCTGACCCGCAGACCCCGCCGAACGCAATGTGAATCACGGCTTCATCGGCGGCCGGAGCGGCCAACGGAATGCTCTCCACGCGCAAGTCATCTTGAGCGTGAATCGTGACCGCGAGAGTGTTGGCGGGGGCTGCATGTGTCATGAAAATCTTTTCTGTAGAACTTAGCCGGGTTCGTGCCTGCGGCGATTCGGCAGGAAATTAAACGACGACCGTCATGCCGCCATCGATGAAAATGACCTGACCATTGACATAGTCGGAACCACTCGAGGCAAGCCACACTGCCGGGCCACCCAGGTCGGCGGGGGTTCCCCAGCGACCGGCAGGCGTGCGCCCGAGAATCCAGTTATTGAAAGTGTCATCGTCGACCAGCCCCTGCGTCATCTCCGTGTGGATGTAGCCGGGGGCGATCGCATTGATCTGCAGCCCGCCGCTCGCCCACTCCGCCGTCATGGCACGAGTGAGATTGCGGATGCCGCCCTTCGAGACCGTGTACGGGCCGATGGTCGGGCGCGCCAGATCGGTCTGCACCGACGCAATGTTGATGATCTTGCCCTCACCACGCGTTAACATGTGGCGCGCAACTTCGCGACCGACGAGGAACGCGCTCGTGAGGTTGGTGGAGATGACTCGGTTCCAGTCCTCCACGTCGAGGTCGAGCATCGGCTCGCGATGCTGGATGCCCGCGTTGTTCACGAGCACCCCGATCGCACCGATGGATGCCTCGATCTCGGCAATGGCGGTGGCGACAGCCGTGGCATCCGCTACGTCAAACGCGCGAGCGTAGACGCGTTCAGCCCCAAACTCTGCGCTGAAATCAGAATGAGTGGCAGCGAGCCGCTCCTCATCTCGACCGTTCAGCACAATCGTTGCCCCGGCCTCGGCGAGAGCTTGCGCGATAACTCGCCCAATTCCTCGGCTCGATCCGGTGACGAGGGCAATACGCCCACTGAGGTCAAACAGGGTGGATGCCACGGCTAGCTCCTAGAACATTCCGGCGACGAGGAAGATGACGAACGCGATCGCGAAGCCCATGACACCGATAAGTGCCTGGCCTACGGTCCACGTGCGCAGGGTCGTCTGAGTGTCCATGCCGAAGAAGCGGCTGACCAACCAGAAGCCCGAGTCGTTCACGTGACCAGCAAACACTGAACCGGCGGCGAGCGCGAGCACGATGGCAGCGAGTTCGACCGGGTTGAGGGTGGCATCGGCCAGCACGACGGGCTGAATGAGCGCGGCCGCAGTCGTGAGGGCAACGGTTGCTGAACCCTGAGCGACGCGGATGATCGCAGCAATCACGAAGCCGGCAACGATGAGCGGCATGCCGATCGATTCGAGTGACGTTGCAATGCTGGCGCCGATTCCGCTGGCACGAAGAACTCCACCGAACATTCCACCGGCACCGGTGATGAGGATGATCGAGCTAACCGGGCCGAGCGCACTGTCGACGATTGTCTCGATGAGGGTGCGCTTCTTGTTGCGCTTCCACCCGAGCAACCACATGCCGAACACAACGGTGATGAGCAGAGCGATCGGGGTTTCACCGAGAAGACGAAGAACCTGAACAAGGGGGTTCTCAAGGTCAACAGCACCGGCGGTAGCGAGCGCGTTGAGTCCCGTGTTCATGAAGATGAGCACGAGGGGAAGGAGAAGCAGGAACAGGATCGTGCCGAGCTTGGGGTCGGACTTGAACTCTGCTGCTTTCTCGTCGTCTTGGCTTCCGAACAGGATGTTGGGAATAGCAATGTCGAAACGCTTGCCGGTCCAGGTACCGAACTTGTAGCCAACGACGTACCACGTGGGGAGCGCAACGATGAGTCCGAAGATCAGAACGAGCCCGACGTCAGCGCCGAGAAGGCCGGTTGCGGCAACGGGGCCGGGGTGCGGCGGAACGAAGATGTGCATGACCGAGAACGCGACAGCGGCGGGGAACGCATAGAAGAGGAGCGATCCGCCGAGGCGACGAGCAACCGTGAAGATGATCGGCAGCATGACGACGAGTCCGGCGTCGAAGAAGATGGGGAATCCCATCATGAGCGACGCAACAGCCAGGGCTAGAGGTGCACGCTTTTCTCCGAAGCGTCGAATGAGGGAATCGGCGAGCACTTGTGCTCCGCCGCTCATTTCGAGCATCCGGCCCAGCATTGCGCCTAAACCGACCAGCAGGGCAACGCTGGCTAGCGTGCCACCGAAGCCTGATGTCAGCGTCGGAATTATCTGGTTGGTAGGGATACCTGCGGCGATTGCTGTAACGAGGCTCACGATGATTAGCGAGAGGAACGCGTGAACGCGGCCAACGATAATCAGCAGCAGCAGGAGCGCAATGGCTCCCGCAGCGAGAAGGAGCAGGCCCCAGGTGGGCAACTCCCAGAGCAATTGGAGATCGGTCATCATTGTCCTTATTTCTCTAGTGCAGCTCAGCCGACGTAGCGGTCGGTGAGGTCTTTTTTGATTGACCGGACAATCTCGTCCGGAGTCTTGGTGAGATCGACGAGCACTCCGCGCTCGTCGTCTTGGAGCGGCTCAAGCGTGCTGAATTGAGAGTCAAGCAGGCTATTGGGCATGTACTCGTGATTGCGGTGCGACTGACGTTCGGCGATCACTTCGCGGTCTCCGCTGAGGTGAACAAAAACCGTCGATGGAGCGTAGGCGGTAAGCAGAGTGCGGTATGAGCGCTTGAGCGACGAACAGGCGACGATGATGGGGTTACCTTCGGCGAGTTCGGCGCCAATGCGGTCGGCGATGATCTCTAGCCAGGGGGCTCGGTCTTCGTCGTTGAGAGCGTGACCGGCAGCCATTTTTTCTTTGTTGGCTCGCGGGTGGAGGTCGTCACCGTCGATGAATTGCATGCCTAGCGCTTGGCCGAGGGCAGCGCCGACAGTCGACTTACCTGATCCTGAGACACCCATCACGATGAGGGGTGGAAATTGTGAAGCCACAGTGTTCCTAACATTCGACGCAACGTTACGTCTGATATCAATCTCACTAGTGTGCCTTAAAGCAGACTTAATCAAAAGTCGACGAAGACATTTTCTCCTCTGAGGGGACGGATGCCGCACAGAACAGCCCTTGACGGGCACTTTTTATCCGATGAACTCTGGCCTATCAACCGCCACGGTGGGACGATTGGGCTACGGGAGGATTTGCCATGAGCGAGAATCTGAATGATCCAGTAGAAGAACTGAGCCTCGAAACCTGTTGGGAACTGCTTCGCACCGCCAGCTTCGGCAGAATCGCAGTCAGCTTTCAGGGTGAGCCTGAGATTTATCCGGTCAACTTCATCGCCGTCGACAACCGGATTCTGCTGCGCACAGCGGAGGGCACCAAGCTGCTCAAGCTGACCATCAACGACAAAGTCGCTCTGGAGACTGACTCCGTTGGCCCCCACGTTGCGTGGAGTGTTGTCATCAAGGGAACAGCCCGGGCGATCGAGTCTCAGACAGAGATCGATGTCGCCAACGAATTGCCGCTGCACCCACTGATCCCCACCCTCAAATACGTGTGGGTCGAGATCAGGCCAACCGACATCTCTGGTCGGCGATTCCAGCTAGCGCCGGAACCCGAGCGATACTAGCCGCGCTGCTGGAGAAACAGCACCAACGGATACTAGAGGGCCCCTTGATGTGGGGTTCCCATCGGGATAGCCGTCATGCGCGTCACTGCCACAGGCGCGGTGAAGTGACTTCCCGCCTCAGCAATAAGAGTTGCCACTGCGGGGCTTGAGCCGTGAGCATCGAGAAGCTCCTCAGACTCCCACTTCTCGATCATCACGAGCGAACCATCGGTAGCCTCATGGATCGCGTAAAGCTCGCAGCCCGGCTCTTCGTGCACTTCACGAATCGCCAGCCTCAAGGCCTCGAGCACGATGTCTCGGCTCTCAGGACGAATGTGGAACACGGCGGTAACAATCACAGGCAGGCTCATACGGTTCACGCTACTCCCTCCCCGCAGTCACCCTCACCCGTGCGTTCGGCTCCGAGTTCACCGTGCCAGCAAGCTGGATGGATGCCGCGAACCGCGTCCGCGTCGTGCCCTAGGCTTGATCATTGGGCCAACCACTCGTGAAGATTGGGCCCGCCACTTTGTCCCAGAGTCAAGGAGTGAACGATATGAGCGCTGAACAGGCAACCGCAAACATTGGCGTAGTAGGGCTCGCCGTTATGGGCTCCAACCTCGCCCGCAACCTCGCAAGCCGTGAGGGCAACACCGTTGCGATCTACAACCGCTCCTACTCGAAGACCGAGACGCTGCTCGCCGAGCACCCCGAAGCTAACTTCGTTCCGGCATCCACGTACGAAGAATTTGCGGCATCGCTGTCGAAGCCACGCACCGCCATCATCATGGTGCAGGCTGGCAAGGGCACGGATGCCGTAGTCGACGCTCTGACCGAAGCTTTCGAGCCAGGCGACATCATTGTCGACGGCGGCAACGCACTCTTCACCGACACCATCCGCCGCGAGAAGGCAGTGCGCGAGACCGGCATCAACTTCGTCGGCGCTGGCATCTCTGGTGGTGAAGAGGGCGCGCTTCTCGGCCCATCGATCATGCCCGGTGGTTCCGCTGAAGCATGGGAGACCCTCGGCCCGATCCTCAAGTCGATCGCTGCAATTGCCGAAGGTGAGCCCTGCGTCACGCACGTCGGCACCGATGGTGCTGGCCACTTCGTCAAGATGATCCACAACGGCATCGAATACGCCGACATGCAGCTCATCGCTGAGGCCTACGACCTCATCCGTCAAGGCACCGGCGCAACCCCCGCCGAAATCGCCGACATCTTCGCCGAGTGGAACAAGGGCGAGCTCGAAAGCTACCTCATCGAGATCACCGCGGAAGTTTTGCGTCAGGTTGACGCCAAGACCGACAAGCCCCTCGTCGACATCATTCTCGACCAGGCTGGTTCCAAGGGAACTGGCGTGTGGACCGTGCAGACCGCCCTCAACCTCGGAGTACCCGTTTCGGGCATCGCCGAAGCCGTATTCGCTCGCGCCGTTTCCTCGAAGCCTGCTCAGCGCGCGGCATCCGTAGCGTTGCCCGGCCCCAGCTCGGTACCCGCCGTCGAAGACAAGGCCGCGTTCATCGAAGATGTTCGCCAGGCTCTCTACGCCTCGAAGATCATTGCGTACAGCCAGGGCTTCGACGCCATTGTTGCCGGCGCTGAAGAGTACAACTGGGACATCAAGAAGGGCGAGATCGCCAAGATCTGGCGCGGCGGTTGCATCATCCGTGCGAGCTTCTTGAACCGCATCACCGAGGCCTACGCCGAAAACCCCGGCCTCGTGGCCCTCGTCACGGCGCCGTACTTCACCGACGCGATGGCAGGAACGCAGGATTCCTGGCGCCGTGTTGTGGGTGGCGCTGCCGCCGCCGGCATCCCGACCCCCGCGTTCTCGTCGTCACTCGCATACTACGACAGCCTGCGCGCACCGCGCCTGCCTGCCGCATTGGTTCAGGGACAGCGCGACTTCTTCGGCGCTCACACCTACAAGCGCGTCGACATGGATGGCACATTCCACACCCTGTGGTCGGGTGACCGCAGCGAAGTCGAAGCGACCGACTCGCACTAACACTCCTGGCGGCGGGCCCTGTGCTCGCCGCCACATTTTTACCGTCAACAACCTCGCAGTACTCCGGCTGGGCAAACGAAGCAGCGTTCAGCCCGCGGTGACAGAATGGGGGCACGATGAGTGAATACGAAGACGAACCAGAGTTATCTGGCTACGTGCCCCACGGTGAGCGACCACTGCGATCACGGGTGTACATGAACGTCATCCGTGTCGTCGTCGTGCTCGGCCTGATCGGTCTCGTCGTTCCCGGAATAGTTTCGGCAGTCGGCACAGCCAACAACACCGCAACGCGAACCTGTGCCACCTACACCGAATACTTGGCACCGAACGCAGTCTCGTTCGACATCCGCTTTGACCTTTTCGGCGACGGTGAACCGGGCTGGAAATGCTACTCGATCGCATTCAACGGCCAGGAAACGTTGCTGCGTTCGCTCGGCCTCATCCCCGGACCCGCCGTACTTCCGACCAGCCCCGCAAACAACACCTAGCGTCCACAGCCGTTGCGGCCTAGCTCTCGGCGGTCAACTGATCCCGGACCTGCTTACGCAGGACCTTGCCGATGAGCGAGCGGGGCAGCTCATCTACAGCAACAATGCTCTTGGGCACCTTGTAAGCAGCTAAATTTGCGCGGACAAAGTCACGCACGGCTTTTTCATCAAGGGTCGCACCCGCCGTGAGTACGACGGCGGCGACAACATCCTCGCCACTGCGCTCGCTCGGTAACCCAACCACGGCGGCATCGGCGATCGACCGATGCTGCCGCAACGCTTCTTCAACCTCACTGGGTGCGACATTGAATCCACCCGTGATGATGAGTTCCTTGATGCGGTCGACGATAGTCACAAACCCATCTTCATCTACCGTGACAATGTCGCCGGTGCGGAACCAATCCTTGCCATCGTCGGCAGCCGCTACAAACACTTCCGCGGTTTCATCGGGCTTGCCCCAATATCCAGAGAAAACCTGTGGGCCGCGAACAACGAGCTCACCCTCCTCCCCCAGTTGTCGATCAACCGTGGGGTTCTCTGGATCAACAACACGGATCTCGGTGTTCGGCAACGGCAATCCGACCGTTCCAGCACGCCGAGTGGGGCCGACAGGGTTCGCAATGAGGATGGGGCTCGTCTCCGACAATCCATACCCTTCAACGAGGGTTCCCCCGGTGCGCTCTTCCCAGGGCTCGACGACCGAAGCCGATAGGGGCATCGCTCCAGAGATCGCTATCTCGATGCCTTTCAATGACACCCCAGCCTCATCGGCAGCCGCGGTGAGTCGCTCGTAGATGGGCGGGACAGCAGGCAGGAACGTCGCTGGACGCTTCTTGATGACAGCGAGCACAAGCTCGGGATCAAACTTGGGGAACAGAACGAGGCGCGCTCCCATGCTCATGGCAAACGTCAAGCACAGCGTGAGGCCGTAGGCGTGAAACATCGGGAGAACGGCATAGACAACGGCCGTGCCGCGGGGCACTGCCGGAACCCAGGCGCGGGCCTGTGCCGCGTTGACGGCAAGGTTCACGTGGGTGAGCATAGCGCCCTTCGGCGACCCCGTCGTGCCACTCGTGTACTGAATAAGGGCCAGATCATCGGCGTCTGGCTTCACGATGTGCGCATCGATGAGAGCTGATTTCAGCAGCTCTTCCCACACGATGGTGCCGCGCACTTTAGAGGTTAGTGCGGTACGAGATTCCCGCGCTTTAGCGACAGGAAGGCGCAGTAGAGCTCTGGTGAGCAATGGCATGGAGCGAGTGACATCCACAGAAATGATGGTCTCGACGGCGACGTCGGCAGGAAAATCTTGAATCGTCGCTACGACGTTGTTCCAGGCGATGACAACGCGGGCGGAATGGTCTTCAAACTGGTGCCGAAGCTCACGCGGCGTATACAGCGGATTGTGTTCGACGACGATTGCGCCCAACCGCAGCACCGCGTAGAAGGCGACAATGTGCTGGGGACAGTTAGGCAGCACGAGGGCGACCCTGTCGCCCTTTTGCACGCCAAGAAGTCGAAGGCCTTCCGCTGCGCGATCGATCTGCTCGCCAAGTTCGGCATAGGTGGTCTCGCGGCCGAAGAATTCGAGCGCAACACCCTTCGGGTATTCAGCAATGGATGCCGCTACAAGATCGTAGAGCGAACCTTCGGGCAGCGGAATATCGCGAGAAACCCCGTCAGCGTAGCTGGCGAGCCAAGGACGATCGGACAACACAGTCATGACTTAACTGTATGCCTCAATAGCGCACTCAATTACTCAGCGCGCGCTGCTCACCCTGTGGGAGCTTAGGCCGCGCCGTCGAACATTGAGGTGACCGATCCGTCGTCGAAGACTTCGTGGATTGCACGAGCCAGTAGCGGTGCGATCGGCAGAATCGTGAGGGTCGGGAAGCGCTTGTGTTCCGGGATCGGCAGCGTATCGGTGACAACGACAGAGTCGATGAAGTCGCTCTGCAAGATTGTGGGTGCCGGGTCAGAGAAGATGGCGTGAGTGGCGGCCACAACGACTTTGAGCGCTCCGGCACGCTTGAGTGCTTCGGCTGCCTTCACGATGGTTCCGCCGGTGTCGATCATGTCGTCGACAAGGAGGCAGACACGACCGCTCACGTCACCCACGATGTCGTGAACGGTGACCTGATTCGGCACAAGGGGGTCACGACGCTTGTGGATGATTGCCAGTGGCGAATCTAACTTCTGGCTCCAAATATCGGCAACGCGCACGCGGCCCATATCAGGGCTAACGACAGTGAGAGTCGAGGGGTCGAGCTGTTTGCGGAAGTGCTCAAGCAGCACCGGCATGGCGAAGAGGTGGTCGACGGGGCCGTCGAAGAAACCCTGAATCTGGGCGGCGTGCAGGTCGACGCTCATGATTCGGTCGGCGCCAGCGGCCTTGTAGAGGTCCGCGATAAGGCGGGCGCTAATCGGCTCGCGACCGCGACCCTTCTTGTCTTGGCGGGCGTAGGGGTAGAAGGGCGAGACAACGGTGATGCGCTTCGCCGAGGCCCGTTTGAGGGCATCCACCATGATCAGTTGTTCCATGAGCCACTCGTTGATGGGCTCAGTGTGCGACTGGATGACGAAGGCGTCGCAGCCACGAACACTCTCGTCGTAGCGAGCGTAGATCTCACCATTCGCGAAGGTGCGTGCGTCAGTGGGGACGAGATCGCTACCGAGCTCTTCAGCAATGTCGAGCGCGAGTTGAGGATGTGCCCGCCCGGAGACAAGCACGAGTCGCTTTTGACCGGAGATCTTAATGCTGGCCACGTGGTGACTCGCTCTCTGCCGCGGTTACGGCGTTGGTCGGTCAGGCAAAGTATCGTCGCTTGCTGCTTTGGCTGCGTGAGCCGCTGCAGTTCCCGCCCGATTGGTTTCAACCCAGCCACTGATGTTGCGCTGTGGAGCAACATTGATACCGAGAGACCCTGCCGGTACATCTTTTCGGATGACCGACCCTGCCCCGGTATACGCTCCGTCAGCAATTCTAACCGGAGCGACGAAGACGTTGTGTGACCCACTTCTCACATGAGAGCCAACTACCGTTCGGCTCTTGTTCACGCCGTCGTAGTTTGCCGTGATAGTTCCGGCGCCAATGTTGGATTGTTCGCCAACCTCGGTGTCACCGATGTAGCTGAGGTGCGGCACCTTACTTCCCTCGCCGATAGTGGAGTTTTTGGTCTCCACGAAGGTTCCGATCTTGCCGCCAACGCCGAGTTTCGTGTTCGGGCGAAGGTAAGCAAACGGACCAACGGATGCATTCGCACCGATCACGCTGAGCGTCGCGTCGGTGCGTTTGACGACAGCATTCTCGCCAACTTCACAGTCAACAAGGGTGGTGTCTGGCCCGATGATGGCACCGGACAGCACGAGCGTTGCTCCCTTGAGCTGGGTGCCGGGCAGAATTTCGACGTCAGGGTTGAGAGTGACGTCGGCGTCGATCCAGGTTGTGGCCGGATCTTCGATGGTTACGCCTTCCCGCTGCCACTTCTGCACAATGAGTTCGTTCATACGACGGGCCGCTTCTGCCAGTTGTACGCGGTCGTTGACCCCGGCGACCATCCAGCCGGCGGCGACGGGCATTGCTGAAACGATTGCTCCGACACCCCGTAGCAGGCCGACGACATCGGTGATGTATTTCTCGGCCTGGGCGTTGTCTGTGGTGATGCGCACGAGCTGCTCACGCAGCGGGCCAACGCTGAAGACGTAGGTGCCGGAATTGATTTCGGTGATCGCGATCTCGTCGGCGTTAGCGTCTTTTTGCTCGACGATGCGGTCGAGGCCGCCATCGACCCCACGCACGACGCGGCCGTAGCCTGTGGCGTCTTCAAGGATTGCCGAGAGCACTGTTGCGGCGGCAGACTCGGCGCGGTGTTGCGCGAGCAGCGACGCCAAGGTAACGGAGTCGAGCAATGGAACATCGCCACTGACAACAACGACATCCCCGTCGAAGTCTGCTGGGAGCGAATCAACCGCAACTTCGACGGCACGACCGGTGCCGGGAACATCGTCTTGATCAACGATCAGGATGTCGGGCATCAACTCGGAGAGTGTGGCAACAACTTCGTCACGCTGGTGGCGCACAACAGCGATTACGTGGTCAGGGTTGAGCTCGCGTGCGGCGGCAACCACGTGGCCAATGAGTTCGCGACCAGCAAGGCGGTGCAGAACTTTAGGCTTGGCAGACTTCATGCGGGTGCCTTGGCCAGCGGCGAGAACAATGACGGCGAGTTTGTGTTCGGTCATAGACCTATTGTGCCCTGAATGAGCCGCACTGAAAACGCCCCCTCACGTGAGGGAAAAGGTAAGAACAAGCTCCGCCTCTAGGATTCGAACCTAGACTGGACAGCTCCAAAGGCTGCCGTGCTGCCATTACACCAAAGCGGACCGCACCCGAAGGCGCTAACCAATTCTGCCAGATCATTGGCGCTCTGTCGTCCAACTAGCCCGATTCGGAGCCTTCACACACGATTGTGGCCGTTTCGGGGGGCCGCAACAGCACACATCCGGGTTGTGAAACTGAGATAATAACCGGATGCCCCAACGCGACGAAGTCGACCGAATTGTCGAAGCGTGGTCGCGTGAGCGCCCCGACCTCGACTTTGCGCCTCTGCATGTTTTGAGCCGGGTTGGTCGTCTCGCGAAACATCTGGAGCGAGCCCGCAGGGCGGCGTTCGCTGTTGCCGGTGTTGAGCCGTGGGAATTCGATGTGCTGTCGGCGTTGCGCAAGGCGGGAGCTCCGTATCAGTTGAGCCCGACCGCGCTAGTGCAACAAACGATGGTGTCGAGTGGAACGATGACGAATCGCATCGACCGGATGGTGGCGCGAGGCCTCGTGGAGCGCCGCACTGACCCCAACGATGGTCGTGGCGTCATTGTGCTGATGACGGCGAGTGGTCGTGAGCGCGTTGATGAGGCCATCACTTCTCTCGTGCACGATGAAACTAAGTTGCTGTCTCGTATGTCCCCGCTCGAACAAGAACGATTGAGCTCGCTGCTCAGAAAGTTGAGCCTCGACGGTGAATAGCCCGCAAGAGCAGACTGCGTTCCGGCGAATCTCTCCCGGTCTCGGTCTTGCACTTGGTGCTTTTGGTCTTGCTCTGCTGATCAGTTTTTTGGTGCCAGCGATCCCGACGCTGACCGCGTGTGTTGTGTTGGGCATCCTGTTTAGCGCGCTGCCGTGGCGCACTGCGGTGCGTTCTGAGGTGAAGCCGGGCCTCGCAATTGCTGCCCGTCGTTTGTTGCGTATCGGTGTGGTGTTGTTGGGTTTCAAGCTGAGCCTCGTGAACATTGCCGAGTTGGGCTGGTTGGTGCTCGGCATGATTGTCGCAATCGTCATCATCACGTTTTTCTTCACGTGGGGATTGGGGCGGATGCTGCGCCTCCCCGGTCAGCAGCCGATGCTGATTGCTGCTGGCTTTTCGATCTGTGGCGCTTCGGCGATTGGTGCGATGGCGGGCATGACGCGCGCGAAAGACTCCGACACTGCGACTCCGATCGCGCTTGTCACCCTGTGCGGCACTCTCGCTATCGCACTCCTGCCTGCTCTTCGCCCCCTTCTCGGTCTCGATACTGCCGAGTTCGGGATGTGGGTTGGCGCGAGTGTTCACGATGTCGGTCAGGTTGTCGCGACGGCTCAGATTGCGGGAGCAACTGCACTTGCCGTTGCCGTAGTTGTGAAGCTCACGCGTGTTGCGATGCTCGCCCCAATGGTTGCTCTTGCGGGGGTTGTTGTTGCCCGCAGCGACCGCCGGGCGGCCACCGCGGGCACCCTCACTGCTGCTGACTCAGCGTCTATCGACTCTGCCGCGCAACTTACTCGAGCGAAGCGGCCTGCGATTCTCCCCCTCTTTGTCGTCGGCTTTCTCGCTGCCGTGCTTGTGCGCACGTTCGTGCCGTTGCCTGATGGCTTTCTTGAGGTAGCTGCCTACGGTCAAGAACTCGTACTGGGCATGGCTCTCTTTGGGCTTGGCGCCTCGATCAGCCTCGGCAATCTCATTCGCACTGGCGGTCGCGCCCTCGGCGTCGCCCTTATCTCGTGGGCGGTCATCGCGCTGCTGTCGCTTGGTGCGGTGGAGATTGCGCGCGCCGCTGGTGTAGCGGCGCTCGGCTAGAGCCAGCGTCGAACAGCTAGAGCCAGCGCCGCACGGGAGCCACGAACCAGCGCGATTCTGGGTTCTTTCGCAGCACGATTTTCTCACCGATCGTGGTTACAGAAATCAGTGAAGCACTGACCGCGAACACTGCGGTGATTACCGAGAGGGCGAGCATGATTGGATACTCCTCGATGAGTTGATCGGCAAGCCAGTAGGTCAGGAGCGTAAACGCACTCATGAGTGCGGCTGGCAACGTCAGCACACCGAGGATGAGAGCGATGCCGAGTCCAACTTCGAGAGCCGGGATGGCCCAGCCAAAGAAGTCGGGAGCCCCACCGAGGAACGTGGTGGTGAATGCCTCGAAGAAGTCAGGCACGCGATTGTTGGAGACAGCGCTGTCCACGACGAGTCCGATGTCCGCCCCGCCAAATCCTGCCTTCAGCTTGAACAATCCTTCATTCAGCCACAGGATGCCGAGGCCAACCCTCGCCGCTCCCGTGATGACGGAAGCGACGAGGGAAAGCGCACGGTTCATCATGAGAGTGAAGCGGAACCGAAGATTGCCTTGACCTTGTCGCAATAGATGACGACAGTGTCGTAACCGGCAACATCCACGCCATCAAGCGTGAAGGTCTGGCTGGCTTCGTCGAAGACAACCGAGTCGATCAGCATGCCCGCTGCAACGGCATCCTCATCGGAACCGTTGGTCAAGTACACGTGCAGGTCGGGGCCCTCATCGGAGGAGTAACCCGAGAGAACGATCTCGGAGTCGCTGACGGTGACCGTGCCAGCCACTGACTTGTCTCCAGCACCCTCAAAGGTGCCGGTGCGGGTTACCTCATCAGTCTGCGATTGCGAAGCCTCAGGGGCTGCAGGTTCACTGCTTGACGTGTCGGTTGCTGCACCGCTACAAGCGCTGAGCATGAGCGAGAGAGCCAAAATTGCGGATGCGGTGAGTGCTGTTTTTCTCATGGGAGAGTTCCTAAGTTCGATGGTGCGTGGAGGATGCCGGCGGGCGTGACACTCGCTGACGACTACGAACTTAGGCACCGGCATCCGCCTCTATGGCGAATGTTTCACGAGCGTAAGAATTGAAACCGGTTACGCCATGACCGCCCGGATTAGGCTGGGGTCATGGAGAACAAGGCGAACGTGACCATCGTGGAAGACGATGCCACCGTGCTCTCCGTTGTCTCCGAATACCTGCGCGGGCGCGGATATTCCGTCACCGGAATTAGCGATGGAATCCAGGCGCGCGACGCACTGCGTGGTCCCCTTCCTGACGTGCTCATTCTCGACCGGATGCTGCCAGGCGTCGGCGGCGATGAACTCTGTCGCCAAGCGCGAGCGGCATCACCGCAACTGCCGATAATCATGCTGACCGCTCTCGATGCTGTTGAAGAACGCATCGATGGTCTGGAACACGGCGCAGATGACTACATCGCCAAACCCTTCTCACTTCGTGAGTTGCAGCTGCGAATCGATGCGATGGTGCGCCGAAGCCGAAGCTCGCACGTCACCTCCGAGATGTTCACCCTGGGCCAGTTTCGGGTAGACCCCGCCCATCGCAAGATTCTGCTCGATGGCAAAGAGATGACGTTGACTACCCGCGAATACGAGCTGTTTCTCTTTTTGCTCCAGAACCCCGATCGGGTTCTCAGCCGCGACGACATTCTGCGTGAGGTGTGGGGTTGGAGTTTCGGCGAAGCCTCGACCGTCACCGTGCATGTGCGTCGCCTGCGCGAAAAAATTGAACCCGAACCGCGTTTTCCCCGCTACCTCCTCACCGAGTGGGGTCAGGGCTATCGCTTCAGTGTGAAGGGTGCCGCATGATCCTCAACGCCAACGAACTGCTCCAGATTCTTGCCACCGCTGCCGCCTGCACCGCCATGGTGATGGTGGCCGCGATGATCGTGCTTCGCCTCAATCGACGCCGCACGATCGCGTTCCAGTTCACCATTGTGGTGATTGCCGCGATCCTGTCGATCGCCGTCTCGACAGTTGTCATCACCGCCCAAATGCATTTCTCCACCCACGACCTGCAAGTTGTTCTCGGCGTGGTCGCAATTTCCGCGCTGATGAGTCTCGTCGCTGCGTTAGTCAGCGGCCGTGCTGTTCACCGTGCCTTTGCGGCGCTGCGAGATTCCGTGGCCCGTGTGGGTGCCGGGGATGTCGTAGCCGCCGATTCGGGCACGTGGAAGGAAGTCGCCGAGGTATCAACGCAACTCTCTGAAGCATCCCTACGTCTCGCCGCTGCCCGCGACGAGATTGCGAGGCTCGATGCCTCTCGCCGCCAGTTTTTCGCGTGGATCTCCCACGACCTCCGCACACCCCTCACCGGCATCAGCGCGCTCGCTGAAGCCCTCGATGCGGGAACCGTCGATGATCCGAGCGACTACCTGCGCCAGATTCGAGCCCAAGTTGGCACGATGAACCGTCTCGTCGATGATCTCTTCGAGCTCTCGCTCATCCAGAGCGGCACCCTCAAGCTGCGCCCCGAGAACATCGAGCTGCTCGATATTGTGTCGGATGCTGTCGCCGACGTGAGCCAACTGGCTGCGGCCCGTGGCATCCAGATCAGCCATGCCGGGGTCGAAGGTCGGATGCTCTGGGCCGACCCCCATGAGCTCACTCGCGTTGTCGTGAACCTGCTCACCAACAGCATTCGCTACTCACCCGCCGATTCGCAGATTCTGGTGAGCGCCGACCAGCGCGACGACACCAGCCTCGTGCTTTCGGTGCTCGATCAGGGCAGCGGCGTTGCCAGCGAAGACCTCAGCCACATGTTCGAGATCGGATGGCGCGCTACCGAAGCCCGCACCCCAGAACAGCACAGCGGTGGCTCACCCGGTGCCGGGCTTGGGCTCGCAATCGTGCGCGGCATCGTCGAAGCTCACGGCGGCGGCGTGAACGCCGAAAATCATCCGGATGGGTTTCGGCTCAGCGTCGCTTTGCCGACAACCGCGGTGTAGTTACTACGCGAGAAGTTCTTCGAGCTCCAGCCAGCGCATTTCAACTGTGTCGAGTGCCTCTTGGAGGGCCTGCTGTTCGCCAACGAGCGCGCCAAGTCCAGCAAAATCTGACTGGTCGTGGGCGGCCATCCGCTGGTGAAGTTCAGCGATCTGCCCCTGCAGCTTCGTGATCTTGCGGCTGGCAGCAGCGTGCTCTTTTTGCGAGTTGCGCAATTCGGCGCCGCCCAGCTTGGGCTTCGCTTTCGCAGCGGTGGCATCCGGAGCACCGGCGGCAGCACCCGCGGCGTTGCCCGAGGAATCCTTGAGCTGCTGGTGACGTAATTCGAGATACTGGTCAACACCACGCGGAAGGTGACGGAAGCCGCCCTCCATTACCGCATACTGCTGGTCGGTTACACGCTCGATGAGGTACCGGTCGTGACTCACCACCAGCAGGGTTCCCGGGAACGTGTCGAGAAGGTCTTCGATCGCGGCAAGCATGTCAGTGTCGAGGTCGTTAGTTGGCTCATCCAGAATCAGAACGTTCGGCTCAGAGAGCAGAATAAGCAACAGCTGTAGTCGACGCTTCTGGCCTCCCGAAAGATCCTTCACCGGCGTCGAGAGCTGGGTGCTGGTGAAACCAACGCGCTCGAGCATCTGCGTCGGCGTCATCTCTTTGCCACCAGTGACATAGGTGCTCTTGTGACGACCGATGACGGTGCTGACGCGCTCATTCCAGATGTCTTCGAGCTCAGCGAGCTGCTGGGTGAGGGTGGCGACCTTGATGGTCTTTCCGCGCTTCACGCGACCACTCGTCGGGTTCAGGCTGCCGGCAACGAGCGACAACAGGGTCGATTTTCCGGCACCGTTGACACCGAGGATTCCGGTGCGTTCGCCTGGCGCAATACGCCACGTGATGTCATTCAGCACCGTCTTCTCGCCGGCAACGCCCGTTGTCGGATCAATGACGGGATACGTGACGGTGACCCCTTCGAGGTCAACAACGTCTTTGCCCAGTCGCTGCATCGCCATCGACGACAGTGAAACACTGTCCCGTGCTGGCGGCTCGTTCTCGATCAAATCGTTTGCCGCATCAATACGGAACTTGGGTTTCGTCGTGCGCGCTGGGGCACCGCGGCGCAACCACGCAAGCTCCTTGCGCATGAGGTTCTGGCGCTTTGATTCGGAAGCCGCCGCCATCCGGTCGCGCTCAACGCGCTGAAGAATGTAGGCAGCGTACCCGCCCTCGAAAGGTTCGATCAGTCGATCGTGGACCTCCCACGTTGCGGTACAAATCTCGTCGAGGAACCACCGGTCGTGAGTGACGACCAACAGCCCGCCGGCGTTCGTGCCCCAACGACGCTTGAGGTGGCCAGCAAGCCAAGAAATACCTTCGACGTCGAGGTGGTTAGTTGGCTCATCCAAGAAGATGACGTCCCAGTCACCGATGAGGAGAGCAGCGAGAGCAACACGACGACGCTGACCACCAGAGAGGTCGCCGACTTTGGCCTCCCAGGGGATGTCAGCAGCAAGGCCCGCAATAACGTCGCGAACCTTGGGGTCGCCCGCCCACACGTGCTCATCAATATCGCCGATCACGGTCTCGTGCACCGTTTTGGTGCCATCGAGCTCATCGGCCTGATCGAGCATGCCGAGGGTCACGCCATTGCGGCGCGTAACCCGCCCCTCGTCGGGGTCGAGCTTGCCCGAGAGCATCCGCATGAGGGTGGTTTTGCCGTCACCGTTGCGGCCGACGATGCCGATACGGTCGCCCTCGTCGAGGCCGATCGTGACATTGTCGAAGATTACGCGGGTCGGAAATTCAAGATGAAGGGACTCAGCGCCAAGAAGGTGTGCCATTCGGGCAAGCCTAGCCGGGTTAGTCGGTGATGATTCGCGCTCCGTGCACGGGACCTGTTGCCCGCACGACTGTCATTTGGGCTGCGCTTAACGCAATTTGTAGTTCTAACGCCGAATCAAGGTCAGCAGTGAGGAAGGCGACGGTGGGGCCAGAACCCGAAATGACGCCGGCAAGGGCACCATTCTTTTCGCCAAGTTCGATGACCGAAGCCAGCGATGGCTCCATCTTGAGTGCGGGAGCTTGAAGGTCATTGTGCAGGCACTCTGCCAACATATGTGGGTCGCCGGCACGCAACGCCTGCAACACATCCGCCTCAACAATGGGTGCCACCTGGGCGGGAAAGATGTCCTGAGAATGACGCTGGCGGTGGCGGTCGAGCTCTTCGTAGACCTCCGGAGTTGAGAGCCCGAAGTCGGCGAGCGCCAACACCCACTGAAACTGACCCTTGGCGAGAGCCGGGCTGAGTTGGTCGCCACGACCCGTTCCTATGGCTGTTCCCCCGGTAAGAGAGAACGGCACGTCGGCGCCAAGTTCCGCAGCCAGGGAGATCATTTCTTCGCGAGAGAGTGCCGTGCCCCACAGGGCGTCACAGGCAAGGAGCGTTGCTGCGGCATCCGCAGAACCACCGCCCATGCCTCCCGTAACCGGGACATGCTTATCGATTTCCAAACGCACGCCGCCACGGTAGCCAGTGCGGCGAGCGAGTAGTCGAGCGGCTTTGATCGCGATGTTCGAGCCATCGGTGGGCACTCGAGAAAGATTGACTGTTCCTGAAACAGAAACCGAGAAGTCGTCGGCGTGGAAAGCGCGAACATCTTCATAGAGAGACACCGCCTGATAGGCGATTGCAACGTCGTGGTAACCATCGTCAAGGAGCGAGCCCACTTTGAGGAAGACATTGATCTTGCCTGGGGCACGGGTGTGAACCATTGAGGAGGCTGCCGGGACGGTAGTCATGAACCAAACTTACCTTGTGTCACGGACCGTTCTGTGCGCTCAATCGCAGCCAGCTCGCTCTAGCCGGGAGAGTTGAGAATCAATTTACGGTGCGGAAACTACTCGGAAATACTCAACCCACGCGCAGTGGCATAACGCGTCGTCACTGACTCGGCCCATTCCGTGCTCACTTCACTCGCGTTGGCGTCAAACCAGTCAATGATCTGCGAGCGCTGCCATTTGCTTGCGCCAGCCATATCGAGAAAGGCGAACCATTCGTCTGGGTGCCTCCCGGTGCCGTCGAGCACATCGCGATCACTGGGAATGTTGTTCGTTTGTTCCGACATAACAACAACCTACCCCCGGGAGCTCACGCCCCACAGCACCCGGGGCAAGATTGTTAGCTTCCGAACGCTTCGGCGATTAACTCTCCCGCTAGTTCCTCAGGGTCGCAGTCGACACCGTGGCGCTGAAACCATGAACACACGTTTCGGCAATCGCGCTCAACCAACTCAATACCGCTCGGATTACTGACGATGTCCACAATCTGTGGCACATCAATGACCACAACCCGACCGTGATGCACGAGCAAGTTATACGGCGAGAGGTCACCATGCGCATACCCGGCCCGCGCAAAAATACGCATGAGTTCAACAACTTGATGCCACAGGTCAGCAAGCTCCGCAGCATCCGCCCGCACCGTGGCTAGGCGAGGTGCCGCTTCTCGACCATCGCCAATGAATTCCATCAGCAACTCAGTGTTATCAACCTGCACCGGATACGGCACCGGCGCACCACGCGAATGGAGTTCGCTCAGCGCACTGAATTCGGCAGACGCCCACAAACCTGCTGACAGCGCACGGCCATAAGCAGACTTTTTCTGCAACGCGCGACTGTCACGCGAGCGCCGAGTGCGGCGCCCTTCGGTGTACTGCGACGAACGATGGAAGTCGCTCGTCTCCGTGCCGCGGTAGCGCTTTGCCGCCAACAACACAGATTCAGCATCGGGAACAGCGCGCTCGATGAGAAACACGTCGGCCTCTTTGCCCGACTTGAGCACGCCAAGCTCCGTATCCATTGCGCCGGCGGACGTCACGAGCCAGGAAGGCCACGGGCGTGGCCCTCGAAGCGACGGAATGATCGATGGCCAGGTTGACCAACGCTGATCTTCGCCAGGAGTCGCCGACGAGAACGATAAAGCAGATTGCGAAAAAGTGTCGTCACTGAGTGACATAGGTGGTTCTCCAGAACGGAGGTCACCGCAGACCTATTAGGCAGTGACCTCAATGAGTGGGGGGTCGAAAGAAGACTCGACAGAAACAGTCATTACCTTCCCCTCCCTTCGGGCCAGTGGCCCCACTTCTGAATAACTCGCACCCTGGATTCGCGTGCAGTGCGATGACAGGATTTTAGCTAGGCCGCCCGCGCAATAGCAAGGAAATCGTGCACCGTAAGCTCCTCGCCTCGAGCCGTCGGTGCGACACCAGCCGCAATGAGACGCTCGGAGGCGGCCGTTGAGCTGCCCAGCAGACTCGAGAGCGACTGACGCAACATTTTGCGACGCTGCTGGAAGGCGGCATCCACTAGGGCGAACGTTGCTTTGCGCTCGTCAATCGTGCCGGGTTGTTCGCGACGCTCAAAGCGCACAAGCACCGAGTCGACGTTGGGCACGGGCCAGAAAACTTGACGACTCACGAGGCCTGCGGTGGAGAACTCTCCGTACCAAGCGGCCTTGATGCTCGGCGAACCGTAGACCTTGCTGCCGGGGCCGGCCGCGACACGATTGCCGACCTCCGCCTGCACCATCACGAGCCCGCGATCGAGCGAATCGAAGTGCTCTAAGAAATGCAGCAGCACGGGAACCGACACGTTGTAGGGCAGGTTCGCCACGAAAACACGGGGGTCGTCGGGCAACTCGGTGACGCGCAACGCGTCTTCGGTGATGACCGTGAGGCGCGCATCCGGCTGCATCTGACTCACCGTGAGCGGCAACTGGGCAGCAAGCCGTTTGTCGATTTCGACGGCGACAACGGATGCCCCGGTCTCAAGCAACCCGAGCGTGAGCGATCCCAGCCCTGGGCCAACCTCCACCACTGTTTCACCAGAAACGACATGCGCTGCCTTCACGATGCGGCGCACCGTATTGGGATCGATAACAAAGTTTTGGCCCAACTTCTTGGTGGGCTGAATGCCGAGCAGATCAGCGAGATCGCGGATTTCGGCTGGGCCGAGCAGTGTGCTCATCGAGTGCCTGCATTCTCTGGAAGTTCGGTATCCCACGAGCCATAAACGGCCTCGGTGGTGGCGGCGAGCTGTGCCGAAAGTTCGAGTTCGTCGATCTCCAAGTGAGCCGCCATTGCACGCACCGTGTGCGGCATCAGGTAGGGAGCATTCGGTCGACCTCGCAGCGGATGCGGCGTGAGGTAGGGCGCATCGGTCTCGACCAAAATGTGGTCGCGATCGATCACTGAAAGAGCTTCGCGCAGGTTGGCCGCGTTCTTGAACGTGACCGTGCCAGCGAACGACAAGTACCAGCCGTGATCGGCAGCAATGCGCGCCATCGCTGCATCACCCGAGAAGCAGTGGAAGACGGTGCGCTCCGGCGCCCCAACCCGCAGCAGGGTCTCAATGACGTCGTCGTGGGCGTCGCGATCGTGAATCTGCAGCGCAAGGCCGTGCCGCTTGGCGATCGCAATGTGCTCTTCGAAGGAACGGAACTGCGCGGGGCGGCCCTCGTCTTCCGTGCGAAAAAAGTCGAGACCGGTTTCGCCGACGGCGCGCACTCGAGGAAGCGCGGCGAGTTCGTCGATCGCGGCGAGCGCCGCATCCAACTCCCCTGCGGCTTCGAGCTCAGGAGCGTCGTTGGGGTGAATTGCTACCGCTGCGAGAACACGGGGGTTGGTGGCCGCGAGCTCGGCCGACCAGCGGCTCGTCGCGACATCCGTGCCGACCTGCACAACGCCGCGAACGCCCACCGAGGCTGCCCGCGCCAGGTGTTCGTGAAAGTCGAGTTGGTTATCGGGCCCGCCGTCAGCAATCTCGAGGTGAGTGTGATTGTCATAGACAACGCCCTCAAGAGGGTCGGGCAGCGGCGGATACTGCAGCTTCTCGGAGGCTTTCTCGTCGGCGCTGCGGTGACGCTGCCTGATGAACGGTTCGGTCACGCCGTGCCGCTCTCGGCATCCACTTCGATGCGGGGGAACAGCGACGATTCGAGCGCGGTCACGCGACCGCTGTTCGACCAGTTCTGGGCAGTATCGATGCGCTGCTCGCGCAGTTCGCCGAAACCACCGATCGCTTGCCACAGCTTCTCGGTTGCCTTGGGCAGCACCGGCGAAAGCAAAATGGCGAGCGTGCCCAAACCGTTCACGGTCGTGGCCAGCACAGTGCCGAGACGCTCGCGGTTGGCGGGGTCTTTCGACAGCGCCCAGGGCTCTTGCTCGGTGATGTACCCGTTGAGTTCATCCACGAGCTCCCACACCGCGGAGAGTGCTTCGTTGATCGCAAACGTATCGATGAAGGCGTTCGACTGCTCGGTCGCGCGCTTCTGGGTCGCAATAATCGCTTCGTCGGATGCCGTCAGCTCACCGAACGCCGGAATCTCGCCATCGAAGTACTTATTGACCATCGCAATGACGCGCGAAGCCAGGTTGCCGAAGCCGTTAGCCAGCTCTGATTGGTAGCGCGCGCTCAGGTCTTCCCAACTAAAGGAGCCGTCTTGACCGAAGGTGATGGCGCTCATGAAGTAGTAGCGGAACGCGTCAGAGCCGAAGGTGTCAGTGATCTGGCTGGGAGCAATACCGGTCAGTTTCGACTTGGACATTTTTTCGCCACCGACGAGCAACCAGCCGTGGCCGAAGACGGCGCGCGGCACGGGAAGTCCTGCGGCCATGAGCATGGCGGGCCAGATGACGGCGTGGAAGCGAGCAATGTCTTTTCCGACAAGCTGAACGGCAGGCCAGCGCTTGGTGAATTGTTCGTCGTCGACGCCGTAGCCGATGGCGCTGATGTAGTTGAGCAGAGCGTCGAACCAGACGTACACGACGTGGGTTTCGTCCCAGGGAACCTTGACACCCCAGTCGAAGCTGGAACGCGAGATCGAGAGGTCGTCGAGACCCTGCTTGACGAACTGCACGATTTCGTTGCGCACGCTCGCGGGCTGCACAAAGTCGGGCTGGCTTTCGTAAAGGTCGAGCAGCTTCTGGCCGAAGTCGCTCATGCGGAAGAAGTAGTTTTTCTCTTTGAGAATTTCGACGGGGCGCGAGTGGATCGCACACACGAGTTGGCCCTTGTATTCGCCGTCGGGAGCGGTGACGAGGTCGTCGAGCTGCTTGTACTCTTCGCAACCGACGCAGTAGTAACCCTCGTATTCGCCGGCGTAGATGTGGCCATCGTCGTAGAGGCGCTGCAAGAACGTGGCGACAGCCTTCTCGTGACGCTCGTCGGTCGTGCGGATGAAGTCGTCGTTGGCGATGTCGATTGTTTCGAGCAGTGGCTGCCAGGAGTCGGCAACGAGGCGGTCGGCCCACTCCTGCGGAGTCGTGTTGTTGGCCACGGCGGTGCGCAGAATTTTCTGGCCGTGCTCATCGGTTCCCGTCAGCAGCCAGGCATCTTCTCCGCGCTGACGGTGCCAGCGCGCGAGAACATCGGCGGCCACCTCCGTGTACGCGTGCCCGATGTGGGGAACGTCGTTCACATAGAAAATGGGCGTCGCAATATAGAAGGAGTCGCCAGCAGACATGCGTTCATTCTATTCGCCAGCGGCAATTCATTACGCCCGGCGGAGGCGCGGTGTCGGGCATCCACCACTTCGACCGCTTCCACTCGCGCGGACACGAGGTCAGATGTGGGATTATGTGGCTTTTTCTTTATTTCTATTGCAATCCCACAAGAACGGGCGTATTCTCACAGAAACGCATTCGGGTGCGTTAACCAATCACAGGAGATTACGGAATGTATGCAGAAGAGCGGCAGCAGCACATCGAGGGAAAACTCGCTGTCGCCGGTCGCGTTGCCGTAATCGACCTCGCTCGCACGTTTGACGTGTCAAGTGAAACCGTTCGCCGAGACCTTGATCAACTCGAGGCCAGGGGGGTGCTGCGCCGTGTTCATGGCGGCGCAGTCTCGGCGGCTCGGGTCAGCCGCATCGAAGAAAGTGTCGCTCAGCGCACCGACCGTAACTCCGATGCCAAAGAGCGAATCGCGCAGGCCGCGCTAGCCCTCATTCCCTCCAACTTCTCCGGCGCGATCAGCATCGACGGCGGAACCACCACGAGCCGGCTCGCCCAGCACTTAGTCAATTGGGTTCCCGCGACATCCGAGAGCACTCTGACCGTCATCACCCACTCCATCTCCATCGCCGCAATCGTGAGCGAAAATCCCCACATCGATGTTCAGGTCATTGGCGGTCGCCTTCGCGGAATCACCGGTGTCGCCGTCGGAGCGACGACCCTCGACCAATTGGCCAGCATCCGCCCCGATATTTCATTCTTGGGAGCAAACGGAGTGCACGCCGACTTCGGATTCAGCACGCCAGACCCCGATGAAGCTGCGGTCAAAAGCGCTCTCACTCGGGGCTCACGACGCGCCATCGCCCTCGTCGATGCGTCGAAGCTCGGCATCGAAGCTCTCATGAGTTTCGCCTCACTCTCTGACGTCGACACCATCATCACCGATCACTCCCCAGATGATGAGCTCACACTCGCCCTCGAGCACGCCGATGTAGAAACGGTGATCGCATGATTGTCACTGTCACCGCAAATCCCAGTCTCGACCGCACTATCGAGCTCGATTCCGCTCTCGACCGCGGCGAAGTTCAGCGCTCACTCTCGAGCAGCGAACAGCCAGGCGGCAAAGGCGTCAACGTCTCTCGGGCACTGATCGCGTCCGGCCTGGACACCGTTGCTGTTCTTCCTGGCGATGCCTCAGATCCGATGCTCGTCGCTTTGCGCGCTGAACACACTCCTACCGCTGGCTTGCCCATTGCCGGCCGCGTGCGTTCCAACATTTCGCTCACCGAGCCCGATGGAACGACCACCAAAATCAATGAACCTGGCCCGCAGCTCACCGCAGCCGACGACGCCGCGCTCATTGAGCTCGTTGTGTCCCATGCGCGTCGCGCCGAATGGGTTGTTTTGGCAGGGTCCCTCCCTCCCGGTTTGAGCGACGACTTCTACGTTCGGGTCGTTGAAGCGATTCGCGCCGCGACCGATGGGCCACTCCCCCGCATCGCCGTTGATTCCTCTGGCGCCCCCATGCACGCGCTCGTTAAGGCTGGCGTCGTGGTTGATCTCATCAAACCCAACGCAGAAGAACTCGCCGAACTCACCGGGCTCCCCGACACCTTCGAGAACGATACGGATGCCGCGGCCGCCGCCGCGCTCAGCCTCGTCTCGCAGGTATGCCGAGCCGTACTCGCCACTCTCGGATCTCGCGGAGCACTCCTCGTGACCGCAGATGAGACTTGGCGAGCAACAATGCCTCCCGTCGCCGCCAAGAGCACCGTTGGTGCAGGAGACGCTTCCCTCGCCGGCTACCTCTTAGCCGATCAGCGCGGCGCAACACCGGAAGGGCGACTGGCACAAGCTGTCGCTCACGGAGCCGCTGCCGCATCCCTTCCCGGCAGCACCATGCCAACCCCCGACCAGACCCATCCCGACTCTGCTGACGTTCACGTGCTCAGCAGAGCGGGCGCCAAATAAACCTCAGCACCACCACTGCTGCATACAAGGAGAAAGCAATGACGCAACTCATCACCCCCGACCTCGTGTTGTTGGATGCCGATCTCGGCACCGACCGCGCCGGGGTAATCCGAGCGCTGACGAATCTTGTCGCCGAGCAGGGTCGCGCTACCAACGCTGAGTCCCTTTTCGATGACGCGTGGGCTCGCGAACAGAAAACCGATACCGGCGTTCCTGGCGGCATTGCGATTCCTCACTGCCGCTCAGAGGCAGTCACCGATGCAACTCTCGTCATGGCGCGCCTCAAGCCTGCCGTTGATTTTGGTGCCACGGATGCTCCCGCCGACCTCATCTTCCTGATTGCCGCCCCCGCCGGCGCCGACCAAGAACATCTCACGCTGCTCTCGGCTCTCGCCCGCTCACTCGTCAACCCCGAGTTCGTCGACAGCCTGCGCGCAGCAGGCACTCGTGAAGAGATTGTGGCGCTTGTCGAGCAGGCAACGGCACCAGAGAGCGAAGCAGCACCCGCTGCCGCTGCAGGCGCCGCGAAGCATGCTGCTCCGGACTCTGGATCAGCGGCACGACCCAGCCTCGTCGCTGTCACCGCCTGCCCAACCGGAATCGCCCACACCTACATGGCCGCTGATTCCCTCGTGGCTGCCGGTGAACGCGCCGGCATCGATGTTCACGTCGAGACTCAGGGTTCGTCAGGCGCAACGCCACTTGACCCCGCCATCATTGCTGCAGCATCCGCCGTCATCTTTGCTGTTGATGTGGATGTTCGCGACAAGGGCCGTTTCGCGGGCAAAGCGCTCGTGCAGTCGCCGGTAAAGCGCGGCATTGACGCTCCTGACGAGATGATCGCCGAAGCTATGGCTGCTGCCAACGATCCCAGCGCTCCTCGTGTTGCTGCCACTGGCGGAGCAAGCGAAAGCGCTGGCTCGACCAACAACGAGCACTTCGGCCAGACCGTCAAGCGCGCACTGCTGACGGGTGTGAGCTACATGATTCCGTTTGTTGCCGGTGGCGGTCTGCTGATCGCGCTCGGCTTCTTGCTCGGCGGCTACCTCATCACTGACACGGCAAGCGACATCATCACGCAGAACAGTCTGTGGAACCTACCTGATGGCGGAGTCGCCGCCTACCTCGGTGCTGCCGCCTTCAAGATCGGTGCTGCCTCGATGGGGTTCCTCGTTCCTGCCCTTGCCGGTTACATCGCCTATGCGATTGCTGACCGTCCCGGCATCGCCCCCGGTTTCACTGCCGGTGCTGTTGCTGGCCTCATGGGTGCGGGCTTCCTCGGCGGTATCGTTGGTGGACTCCTCGCCGGTGTTGCCGCTCACTGGCTCGCTCAGCGCAAGACGGCGGCCTGGTTCCGTGGTCTCATGCCCGTAGTTGTGATCCCGCTGTTGGCGTCGATCTTCGCTTCCGGCCTGATGGTGCTGATCCTCGGCGGCCCGATCGCATCGCTCACCGTTGCACTGAACGACTTCCTTAATGGCTTGAACGGTGCATCCGCTGTCGTTCTTGGCCTCATTCTGGGCGCCATGATGGGCTTCGACCTCGGTGGCCCTGTCAACAAGGTTGCTTACTCGTTTGCCGTTGCTGGCCTCGGTGCCGGTGCGCTCGACAATCAGGGACCGTGGATGATCATGGCCGCTGTCATGGCATCGGGAATGGTTGCTCCACTCGCGATGGCTCTCGCCTCCACCGTGCTCGCTCGTCGCCTGTTCTCGCCCGTCGAGAAGGAAAACGGCAAGGCCGCGTGGCTGCTCGGCGCTTCGTTTATCTCCGAAGGCGCCATTCCGTTCGCTGCTGCTGACCCGCTGCGCGTCATCCCCGCCAGCGCGATCGGTAGTGCTGTCACCGGCGGGCTCATCATGGCGTTCGGCGTCACATCGCAGGCACCCCACGGCGGAGTGTTCGTGTTCTTCGCGATCAACCCATTCCCGATGTTCCTGGTTGCGATTGTCGCGGGAATGGTCGTCACGGCACTGATCGTGGTCGCCCTCAAGCGCTTCGTACGCAAGAGCGAGACGGTCACCACTACCGCCGCGGCTCAAGTACCGGTCGCAGCCTAACCGCACAGATCGTCACAGCCTCCACCACTAGTGGGCGCCATCGCCCGAGTTGCACCCCCTCGCAGAGTTTCTGCGAAGGGGTTGCGGCTCGGGCGATCGTCGTTTCTGCGGCGCGATTACCGTGCGGCGTCAGAGCTCTGCCGAACGCATAATGGGCGGCGTTGCTACTTTTTCTTAGCCTGCAGCGCTGCTTCATACAGTTCGCGCTTGCTCAGTCCGGTCTGCTCAGCCACCTCGGTAGCCGCCTCTTTCAGACGGGCCCCGTCGGCAACAAGCGAGAGCACATACCTGACGGCTGTCGGCAGATCAGAGGTCGCGGGGGCAGCACCCTCGACGACGAGACAGATCTCGCCCCGAGCGCCATCCTTGAATTTCGCGGCAAGTTCAGCAGCCGTGCCTCTGACGACTTCTTCGTACATTTTGGTGAGCTCGCGGCAGACGACAGCGCGACGATCATCACCGAGGGCCGTGGCCAAATCGGCGAGCGCCGCCGGCAGACGATTGGGGCTTTCGAAGAACACCATCGTGCGTTCTTCGCGAGCGAGGCTGCGGAAGTAGGCGACGCGGCCCTTGCGAGGCAGGAAGCCTTCGAAACTGAAGCGGTCGGTCGGTAGGCCAGAGACGGCGAGGGCAGTGAGGACGGCGCTCGGTCCAGGCAGAGCGGTGACGGTTACTCCGGCGGCGGCGGCCGCGGCGACGAGAGGGAATCCGGGATCGCTAATGGCGGGCATCCCGGCATCGCTCAAGACGAGAACATCAGCTTCGCGAGCAAGTTCGACAATCTCAACGGCCTTTTCTGACTCGTTGTGTTCGTGGAGCGGGATGAGCCGTGGCCGGTTGTCGATACCGAGGGCGCGCATGAGATGGATTGTTGTTCGAGTGTCTTCGCTAGCAATCACCTCAGCGTTTGTCAGTGCCTCGATGAGGCGCTGGGAGGCGTCGCCAAGGTTGCCGATGGGTGTCGCCGCAAGAATGATCACGTGCCCATTCTCCCACCCACACTCCGCCACCGTTGTGCGCCCGCCGATCGTGCGTTGAGCGCCTCAGTGAGGTCGTAGTGTTGCACTATGTCGACTCCGCCGCCCTTGAGGGGAACACCACTCGGTGCTGTCATGCTCGTGGTCTTGGGGCTCATCTTTCAAGACGTCGGTGCGTCTGTTGCCGTGTTGCTATTTCCCGAGGTCGGGCCAGCAGGAATGGTCTCGCTCAGACTCGTGTTTTCGGCCGCCATTCTGCTCGCAATTGCCCGCCCCAATCTGCGCGCGATCTCGAAGCGCGCCTGGCTGATGGCGTTGATCTTTGGAATATCGCTCGGCGGAATGAACCTCCTGTTCTACGAAGCTCTTTCGCGGGTTGATCTGGGAGCAACGGTAACGATCGAGGTGCTTGGGCCTCTCGTGCTGTCTGTGATTGTGGCGCGGCGGGCGAGTGCGTGGCTGTGGGCGCTGCTCGCTTTTGCCGGGGTCGCCCTGCTGAGCCTCGGCAGCATCGGCGCTCTCGACCCGGTCGGTGTCGCCTTCGCGCTGGCCGCCGCAGTGTCGTGGGCCGGCTATATTTTGGCCTCGCGCAAGACTGGGCAGGTTTTCGCTGGACTGGATGGTCTGGCCATCGCTATGGCAATCGGCGCGATCATCAGCCTCCCTTTCGGCATCGCGCAAGCGGGCAGCACTCTGCTCGAGCCGTCAATTCTGGTGCGGGGGCTCGCGGTGGCTGTATGTTCCTCAGCAATCCCTTATGCGCTCGAACTCATTGCCTTGCGGCGCATCTCTGCTGCCGCTTTCTCGGTGCTGATGGCGTTGGCGCCCGCTATCGCGACGGGCGCGGGATTCTTCGTGCTCGGCCAGAGCATCACTCTCGTGCAGGGTGTCGGAATCGTGCTCGTTATTGCGGCCTCGATTGGGGCGGTGAGGGCAGCATCCCGTGTGCCGGGCGCTCCGGGAGCGGGGCCGAACGCACTACTGCCCGAAGAGACCCCGCTTTAAGGCGGAACCCCTCCGGGCAGTGTGGGTGAGGTACTCTGCGCTGACTTAGTGCGCGGTGCCTGTCGGCGTCGCGGTCGCGCCGGGTGCGTCATCCGTCTCGGGCGCGTGCATGGGGTGGCTGCGCTCAAGCGCGGCACCTTCAACATCGACGCTCGGGATGATGCGGTCAAGCCACTTCGGCAACCACCACGCGGATGCACCGAGCAGGTGCATGAGCGAGGGGATCAGCAACATGCGCACAACGAAAGCGTCGAAGAGCACGCCGATTGCGAGACCGAACCCAATGGGCCGCACCATCGCGAGGTGGGAGAACACGAAGCCACCGAAGACGGCAATCATGATGATCGCTGCAGCAGTCACCACTGCCCGCCCGCTGCGGAGTCCGCTCATGACGGCGGCCTTGGCAGGAACGCCATGAACGTACGCCTCTCGCATGCCTGACACGAGGAACAACTGGTAGTCCATCGCGAGGCCAAAGAGCACACCCATGATGATGATCGGCGCAAAGTTCAGCACGGGACCAGGGTCGGTGATGCCGAAGATCGCCCCCAACCATCCCCACTGGTAGACGGCGACGATGGCACCGAAGGCCGCCAAGAGCGACAGGACGTATCCCGCGGTGGCGATGATCGGAACAAGTATCGAGCGGAACACGAGAATCAGAATTAGCAGAGATAGCCCCACAACTACCGCAAGATACAGGGGCAATACCGATGCCAGCTTCTCTGAGATATCGATATTTCCGCTGGCGGTACCCGCGACACCGAGAGCGATGTCTCCATCGATCGGTGAGCTATCGCGCAGGTTGTGCACGAGCGCTTCAGTCGAGACGCTCGAAGGGCCATCTGTGGGGATCACTTGGAAAGCGAAAAAGTCGTTCTCGTCAGAAACACCCACGGGCGCCACTGCGACCACGTCATCGAACGCCATCAACTGATCAGCGAGGTCGGCCTGAGTTTTGAGAACATCATCTTCAGAAACCGCATCCTGCAGACTCGCGGTGACCAAGAGTGCACCGTTTTGACCGGCTCCAAACTCTTCAGCGACGAGCTTGTAGGAACGATATTGGGTCGAGTCTGCGGGCTCGGAGGAACCGTCTGGCAACCCCAAGCGCATCGACATCGCGGGAATCGCAATGATGAGAAGACCGATCACCGTCAGCACGAGAGTCGCTACCGCGCGACCGGTTCGCATCGGGCGCGGTGGCTTCTGCTGCTGATACTCGTGGCCAATCTTGGCGCGTGATCGACGCGACAACACTCGCTTGCCGAGAAGAGACAGCAGCGCTGGGGTGAGGCTCACCGCGATCAGAACTGAGATCAGCACGCAGACGGCGCCGACTGTTCCCATCACTCCCAGGAACGGGATTCCACTGACGTTCAGCGCCAGCAAAGCGACGAGCACTGTAGAGCCGGCAAACAACACGGCGTTGCCGGAGGTTCCGTTGGCGAGACCGATTGATTCGTGAAGATCCATACCGGCAGCGAGTTGCCTGCGGTGGCGTTGCACGATGAAGAGCGTGTAGTCAATTCCGACCGCGAGGCCAAGCATCACTCCAAGAATCGGGGTGACGGATGTCATCTGCACAACATCGGAGAAGGCCAACGCTCCGGCGACACCAATGCCGACACCGATGACCGACGACACGATGGGGAGCACGGCGGGCAGGAATGCGCGGAAAAGGATGAGCAAGACGAGCCCGGCCAAGATCACACCGATGATTTCACCGACGCCGAGAAGGCCATCGGTGGAGTTAGCGATCGCCGAAGAGTAGTCGACCTGAACACCCGGGATATCGGCATTCTCGAGCTGCGATGCGATCGTGCTCTTGAGGTCTCCCGACACATCGAAAAGGTCGACGTCGAAGGTGACGAGGCCCAAGGCCGTCGCCCCATCATCCGAGATGGTGGTGATGTTGGCCGCCGCCTCCATGAGGCGCTCGCCATATTCAAGCTTCTGCTCGTTCTCTTCGATGGTCGCAGCGTTGTCGTCGATCGTGGCTTGCTGCTCGTCGATCTGTGCCATGCCGGCATCGATTTTGGCCTGCTGAGCCTCAAACTCCGCTACCGATGCGTCGTAGACACCGGCTGCTTTTGCCTGTTCGATGGCAGCATCGAGTTGCGCTTGACCGGCTTGAAGTTCTTGCTTCGCCGCATCCAGTTGCGTCTGACCGTCAACGATCTGCTGCTTGCCTGCCACAATCTGATCGCGGCCGTCAGAGAGTTCCTGCGCCTGTTCGGTGCGCTGAGCATCCGTCTCGAAGGGATCAATAACGCCGCTGACGTGGTCGAGCGGGGTGAGGTCGTCGAGAGTTTCGGTGATCTTCTCGCGCTGCTCGGCGGTGAACTCGTCGCCACTTTCGGAGGCGAAAACGATTGTCGCGGATGCACCGCTCACGTCTCCGATTCGATCGCTGAGCTCCGCGGAGACCCGGTCTGTCTCGGTTCCCGGAATCGACATCGATGAGGTGAGGGTGCCACCGAAGAGGGCGAAGGCACCCACGGCCAAACCCAATACGGCGAGCCAGCTCACGATGACAAGCCAGACGCGGCGGGCCGAGAATCGACCAAGGCGGTAAAGGAGTTCAGCCATGCTGAAATAGACCTCTCGTTGGGAATGTAGAACGAGCACGTCGTTGGGCCAGTGACCATGGTATTCGCAGAATTACCGCTTTTCCAACAGTTGTCGGAAAACTCACGGCTTCGCGCCCACAATCTGTCAGAATCAAGGGATGGATGCTCGAGTCGAACGAACCCGGCGAAGCCTGCAAGAGGCACTCTTCGCCCTCACTCAAGAGCGCCCTCTTGATGAAGTGACGGTCGGCGATATCGCCGAACGTGCCGGCGTAAACCGCAGCAGTTTCTACCAGCACTACCCCGATAAAGAGACATTGCTTGCCTTCGCTATCGAAGCAGCAGCGGATGAAGCGGGCGTGCAACTGGCCGACCTCGATCCCGAAAGCGACGAACCCCCGCCCGCCCTCACCAACTACCTCTCTCACATCGACTCGAACTCAGAGGTCTATTCGAGCGCGCTCGGGCCGCGCGGCTCGGCGCTCGTTGCCTCACGAATGCGAACTCGACTGAAAATGATTGTGCGCGAGGGAATCCTGAGCCACAGCGCGGAGCACCGAGACGACCTCGCCTTGGAGATTGAAAGCGCAAGCATCACCGGCGCAACGTTTGGCATCATCGAAGCCTGGCTCGCGATGGATCCCCGCCCGCCCGCCGAAACCGCCGTCGCGTGGATCTGGCAGTCATTCGGCACACCCAGCGGGCGCTGGACGGCGCCGCACGAGTGATCCGCGAGGGCATACAGTCCTCACTCGGGCTGCGCTCGGCAGCAGCACGGCACAACGCTCAGTAACATTGCGGGGTGAGCCAGAGAATCCCGCGCGACTTCGACGAACTGCTGTCGAGTGCCCCCGACAACTCTGCTGACAGCGATGGCACCCCGTCGTCGCCCCTCCCGAACTCACCGTCGAACACCGCTCGCTACCACGATGAAGGTTCCCGCCTCGATGACTGGTGGGCGGCGAGAAATCCCCTGCTCCAGCGCTGGCTCGGGTGGGCTGGGCCGGCGATAGTGCTGGTAATCGCCGCGTTCACTCGATTGGTGGGCCTCGGGCATCCGTCGTCGCTGGTTTTTGATGAGACCTTCTATGTGAAGGATTCGTGGACTCTTGTGAACCTCGGCTACGAGGCGCAGTGGCCTGCCGAAGCCGATGCCTTGTTCAATGGCGGCAAAGTCAACATCTTCTTGAACGACCCGTCGTTTGTCGTGCATCCGCCGCTCGGCAAATGGTTGATCGGGTTGGGCATGCTGCCGGGCGGAGGCGAAGACCCTTTCGGGTGGCGCATCGCAACCGCCATCGTGGGCATTCTTGCGGTCATTGTGCTCATGCTGATCGCCAAAAAACTGTTCGGTTCCACACTGCTCGCGACCCTCGCTGGACTGTTGATGGCGATCGACGGCAACGCGATTGTGATGAGCCGCGTCGCGCTACTCGACAACTCTGTGATGATCTTCGCGCTGCTCGGGGTGGGCGCAATGCTGCTCGATCGCGAGCACTCTGCAACCCGGCTGGCGCTGTGGATCAGCCGTCGCGGTGCACGTGGAGCAGCAACAGAATGGGGCCCCGCCCTGTGGTGGCGACCGTGGCTCATGCTTGCCGCCGTAGCCTTCGGTCTCGCTGCCGCCGTCAAGTGGAACGGCCTCTACTTCTTGGCCGCTTTCGCTGTCTACAGTCTGGTGGTGGATGCTCTGGCTCGCCGCCGCGCTGGCATCAGCTTCTGGGGCTCCGGCACCCTCTTCAAGCAGGCTCCGGTGAGTTTCTTGTTAACCGTTCCGGTTGCTCTGCTCGTGTATCTCGCATCGTGGACCGGCTGGTTCCTCAGCGACAATGGCTACGACCGTTCGTGGGCCGAAACCGACGGAAACGCGTGGACGGGCATTTTCAGCTGGGTGCCCCTCGACCTCCAAAGCCTCTGGCATTTTCAGTCGAGCGTGTACAGCTATCACGTCGGCGAGAGCCGACCCCACCCCTATCAAGCGAACCCGTTGACGTGGTTGCTGCTCATCCGCCCGACGAGCATGTTTTACGAAAGCATTGCGCGCGGCGATGATGGCTGTCTCGCAGATGCCTGCGGCGCCTCGATCTCCGGAATCGCCAACCCCATCATCTGGTGGGCGGCAACCGCGGCCGTCCTCTACCTTGTGTACCGACTGGTTTGCTACCGCCAGTGGCAGACCGGCTTCATTCTGATGGGTGTCGCCGCGGGCTACCTGCCGTGGTTGCTCTATCTGAACCGCACCGTTTTTCAGTTCTACACAATCGTGTTCGAGCCGTACCTGATTTTGGCGCTCGTGGCCGCACTGGGGGTGATCCTCGGCAGACCCGATGACGACCGCTATCGACGCACAAGCGGCCTCGGTGTTGTTGCCGTGTTTGTGGTTGTCGCCATCGCGGTCAGTGTCTTCTTCTGGCCGCTGTGGACGGGCCAGACCATCGACTATGACCTGCTGCGGCTGCGCTGGTGGTTGCCGACCTGGGTGTAGTCGAGCGCGGGTTCGGCCTTCCGAGGTCGAAGCCGAGTCGTTTCGTGGCGTTCTGTTACGCCGAAAGTCCGCTGACGGCATCCGGTTAGGTAGCCTGTGGCTATGGCTGATGAGGGTGGTTCCGACCGCAACTATGGTTTTCGCACGCGCGCAATTCACGCGGGAAATATCCCCGATGCGACAACGGGCTCTCGTGCTCTGCCGATCTACCAGACGAGCGCGTATGTCTTTGATGACACCGCGGATGCCGCCGCCCGCTTTGCTCTGCAGAAGTACGGCAACATCTATTCTCGGCTTGCTAACCCGACGGTCGCGAGTTTTGAGGAACGAGTTGCGTCTCTGGAGGGCGGACTCGGCGCTGTTGCGACCGGCAGCGGGCTGAGCGCGCAGTTCATCACCTTCGCGTCGCTGGCGGGTGCTGGCGATCACATCGTCGCGAGCGCCAATTTGTATGGCGGCTCGATTACTCAGTTGGATGTCACGCTGCGCCGTTTCGGCGTCGACACCACGTTCGTGCGCTCCTCTGACCCTGCCGACTATGCGGCGGCCATTACGGACAAGACGAAGCTAATCTTTGCGGAAACTATCGCCAACCCCTCGGGCGAGATCGCCGATATCGAGGGCTTGGCCGAGGTTGCTCACGCCCACAATCTGCCCCTCATCATCGACTCGACGGTGGCGACTCCGTATCTGAACCGGCCGATCGAGTGGGGCGCGGATGTTGTCACCCACTCGGCGACGAAGTTTCTCGGCGGCGCAGGCACAACTCTCGGCGGTGTTGTTGTGGAGAGTGGCCGTTTCGATTGGGCAACCGACCGTTTCCCGCTCTTCGATGAGACCGTGCCGAGCTACGGCGGCCTCAACTGGAGCGGAAACTTCGGTGAGTACGCCTTCCTCACGCGGCTGCGGGCTGAGCAACTGCGTGACATCGGACCGGCCCTGTCGCCGCACTCGGCGTGGTTGCTCGCGACCGGCGTTGAGACTCTTCCCTTCCGGATGCAAGCCCACGTCGACAATGCACGCATCGTCGCGGAGTGGCTCGAGGCCGACTCGCGTATCGAGAAGGTGTACTGGGCTGGACTTCCGGGGCATCCACACTTCGAACGGGCCCAGAAGTATTTGCCCAAGGGTGCCGGTTCGGTCTTCTCCTTTGAGGTGAAGGGTGGCCGCGCTGTCGGCCAGACGTTCATCGAGAGCGTCGAGCTGGCCAGCCATCTCGCCAACATTGGTGACGCGAAGACGCTCGTGATTCATCCCGCTTCGACAACGCACGCGCAGCTCACCGAGCAGCAGCTGGTCGATGCCGGCGTACTGCCCGGTGTGGTTCGCATCAGTGTGGGAATCGAAGACCCAGAAGACATCATCGCTGACATCGACCAGGCGCTGACCGCAGCGACGAAGGGCTAAGGATGTCGACCGAAGAACTGCAGACCACCCAGCTCAGCAACGGGCTCACGTGCGACCTGCCCGCCAGTTCGCCTCTCGCCAAACTGCTCAAGTCGCAGCGAACCTGGGTGGGCCCGGATGCCAAAAAGCGTGCCGCCATTCTTCGCGCGGCTAAGTCGATCGCGATAGTCGGAGCCTCACCGAACCCCGCGCGGTCGAGCTACTTCGTGGGCACCTACCTGTTGCAGTCGACCGACTACCGCGTGTACTTCGTGAACCCCAACGCCGACACGATCCTCGGCGAGAAGGCGTATCCCGATCTGGCGTCGCTGCCCGAAGTGCCCGACATCGTCGATGTCTTTCGCAAAGCCAGCGACATCCCCAGCGTGATCGACGATGTGCTCGCCATCGGCGCGAAGGCTGTGTGGGTGCAACTGGGCATCTGGAACGAAGAAGCCGCTGTTTATGGTGAGTCGCAGGGGCTCACCGTGGTCATGGACCGTTGCCTCAAGGTCGAGCACGCGCGCTTCAATGGTGGACTCAATCTGATGGGCTTCGACACCGGGGTTATCTCGTCGCGTCGCGCTGGGCGTTAGCGAGGGATCATTGCCCGGCCCACGCCAGTCGCTGCCGCAGCGCACACACAGTGCACTAACTTAGCGGTATGGCTGTGGCTCAGACTCGACGCGCTCGCGCCGCACGACGCCGCAAACGTCGGGTTGATGCCGCCGACAACGATCTCACCGCCGAGCAGTGGGAAGAACTCAAGCGCGAATGGGGCGGCTGCGCCTATTGCACCGCCACCGACTCTGCACTCCAGAAAGACTGCGTGCAGCCGATCTCCCGCGGCGGCAGCTACACCGTCGGCAACGTCGTTCCCGCCTGCGGTTCGTGCAACGCCAGCAAAAGCAACAGCGAAGTGACGTCATGGATGCGCCGCAAACGCCTCGACGAACGCGCCTTCCTCACGCAATACGTGCACGTGCGCACCGCATTGGGGCTCAGCTAGCGCCCGACGAAATGGTCCATGGTGTTGTTCACACCAAGCTGATTCATGAGTTTGTCGAACCAGCGGACCGGAAGCACCCGGGCTGGCGATAAAAGATTTACGAACCGGGGCATGATCAACTGGTGTCGGCCCTTCTCGATCGCTGTTAGCGTTTTCTGAACTACATATTCGGGAGTCAGGATAGGCAACAGCAGAGGGTATTTGGTTTGCACACCCTCAAACATTCCGGTGCTGACGAAGTACGGGCACACGACCAGCGAGTTAACTCCGGTGTTTGCTTTCGATAGTTCCACCCGAAGTGATTCGGCGAATCCGAGAGCCCCGAATTTACTCGCGGAATAGTCGGTTTGCTTAGCTACTCCGACAAGTCCGGCGGCACTGGAGATGGTGACGACGGTGCCGTGACGGTTGGCGATCATGTTCCCGAGGAACGCGCGAGTGACCCAGAACAGAGCAAGCGTGTTCACCCGAATCGTGCGCTCAATCGCATCGTCGGACGCATCAAGAAGGTTCTTGCCTGTGACGACTCCAGCGTTGTTGATCACAACATCCACCGGGCCCGTTTTCTTCGCGGAGGCCTTGACCGCGGCCCGGTCAGACACATCGACGGTGAAGGCCTTGGCGTGATGACCCGCGCCAATGATCTCCTGACACACGCTCTCGGCCGCGGCCGCCGACAGATCCCACACCACGACCCTGGCTCCGCGTTCCGCAGCGCCGAGGGCCAGAAGTCGCCCGATGCCGCTTCCGCCGCCGGTGATCAAAACGGTTTCATTCTTCAAAGGATGAGTCACTCTTCTTCTCCTTCAGCACCACTGCGGACCCGCAATACCAATATTGACCGTTTGGTCAATAGATTGCAATAGCTAAGCTTGAAGCGTGGTCGGAGTAAAGAAACCAGAGATCGAGCGGCGCGACGACATTCTCGCCGCCGCAAAAACCGTGGCGATCCGTAGCGGGCTAGAAACTGTCTCGGCTCGCACAGTTGCCGCTGAAGCCGACCTCTCGAACGGCCTCATCTACTTCTACTTTGAATCCAAAGACGGACTCCTGCACGCTTTGCTTGCGCGACTGCTCTCCACAACTCTCGACGGCCCCGAAAATGGTTTCGGCAGCGAATTGCCAGCAGACGTCGCCCTGTTTCAGATGGTGGCCACTGAACTGGAAGGTCTGCACACTCAACGCGACGACGTCGATCTTCTTTTTCAGTTCTACTTCTTCCGTCAGAGCACGGAGTTTCGTGACGAACTCAACACCGGCCTGAGCCGCTACGCCGACACCATGGAGCCGATCACAAACCGATTCGCTCACGAGCAGGGCCTTGCCCCCGAAGCGTTCCGATCGACACTCATCGCTCTCATCCAGGGAGCCGCGATCGATGTTGTGCGTCGCCCCCAAGAGTTCAGCGCCGAAAAGCTTCTCCAGATAGTCGCTGCTATCGCATCGACCGCGACTCGCAATGTACATTTTGGCAGTTGAAACGTACAATTGTCGCATGTCGACCACCAGCATCGCTGACGCCCGCAAGAACTTCTCCGAGGTCATCGCCACGTCAGAGCACGAAGCTGTTTTTATCGAGCGCCGCGGGCAGCGTGCTGCCGTTGTCGTGAGTCCGGAGCAGTATGAGCGCATGATGGATGCGCTAGAAGATGCTGAGGACGTTGCCGCCTTTGACGAAGCAATGGCCAATGAGGGGCCGAACATTCCCTGGGATCAGGTCAAGGCCGATCTGGGCTGGTAGTGGCCTACCGCATCGAGGTCACGCCCGCCGCGGCGCGCGCCCTTAAGCGAGCTGACCATCAGCATCGCGACCGAATCCGTGGCGCAATCGCCCTCCTGGGCCACGACCCACGGCCTCCGGGCGCCAAGGCGCTTCACGGGCGGCCTGGTTTTCGCGTGCGCATCGGCGACTATCGCATCGTCTACACAATTCAGGATGACGTGCTGCTCGTCGTTGTCGTCACCCTCGGGCATCGGCGCGACGTCTACAACCGCTAGTTCGCGCTCAGCAGCGCCTCCAACGCGGGCGCATCCGTGAGCGGCAGGCGGCACACAAACTCTTCGCACAGGTACGCCGTCGGTGCGCCGCCGGTCGCGGTGCGTGCAGCAAACAGCTCGAAACCGGATGCCGCAAAAGCGTCTGCCTGAGCCTGCGAGACCGCGACACCAATGCCGCCAGCGCGGTGCAGCGTGCGGGCCAGAATCGTTAGCTCACCGCTGGCGGTGGCGCTCACCTCGGAGGCGTCGCCGCCAGCCGCACCAGCAGCCACGCCACCCGTCTCAGCGCCCGTCACGACGACGAGCTGGCGCAGGGGTGCGCCGAGCTCCGACATGAGGGTGAGGGCGGTTCCGAACGAGATCGGTTGCTGGGCTGCGAGTTGGCCGACCAACTTCATGGAAGCCTCAGCGGCATCCCTGTACTGGGCGTCGCCGGTGAGAGCGAAGAGGGTGTGGGCGGCGGCGGCCATGGCGCTGAGGCCACTGGGGTGGGCTCCGTCGCTGATGTCGGCTTCGGTGGAGAGGCCCTGCGCGGCGAGCACAGAGTCACTGCCGCCGGGGAGGCCGAAGGGTGAGCTTCCCGAACCTGCCGCGCCCGCGGCGAGTGCGCCGTCGATGAGGGCGCGGGCGGCGAGCGCGTAGCGAACCTCGCCGGTAGCGATCGAGAGTTCGAGCAGTCCCTGGGCGAGCATCCCGCTGTCTTCGAGGGTTGCTGCTGCGCCAGAGAGGATGCCGTCGATGGAGGTACGCACGAGTCGCTCCCCCGCCGCGCCAACGCTCGCAACCGCACCGGCCCCAACACCAGCACCCGAACCCCCACCACGCACGTGCTCAGCAAGCAGGAAGTCGGCGGCACCGCGGGCCAGCACGATCCACTCGGGGTTGCCATGACGAGCGCCGGCGAGGGCGAGAGCTTCGATGGCAAGACCATTCCAACCGGTGAGGATCTTGTCGTCGCGGGGCGGGGCTTCGACGCGGGCGCGGCTCGCGGCATCCAGCGAATAGTAGAAGCCTTCAACGCGCTTGCCGTCGACGGTGCTTTCGGAGTCGAGGCCCGACGCAAACGCTCCCGAGGGCAGCAGCAGTTTGTCACGCAAGAACTCGGCGACGCCCGTCGCGATCTCAGCCGAGTCGGCGAGCGCATACGCGGCGAGCAGTTGGGCGTTGTCGTAGAGCATGCGTTCGTAGTGTGGGTCGGTCCAGTCAGCCTGGGTGGAGTAGCGGAAGAAGCCGCCATCGACCGGGTCGCGCAGGGCGGATGCCGCCATCGCCTTCAGCGTGCGGTCAGCGAGGCCGGCTGCCTCGGGCGAGTGTTCCGCGGAGCGGGCGCCGCGATCGAGAAGGAACCGCAGCACCGGCGTGACCGGAAATTTGGGGGCGTCACCAAATCCGCCGTGTTCGAGGTCTTCGGCGGCAGCGAGCGCATCAATCACGGGCGCGAAGTCGGCTACAAGCTCGCTCTCGACACCGCGGCTCTGCGCGAGCGCCTGAGCAATCGCGGCTCCGCTCGTCTCCACTTGCTCACGCCGCGCCGTCCACGCATCCGTCACTGATTCGAGCACTTGCCGGAATGCCGGATGCTGCCCCACAGCGGTCGGCGGCCAGTACGTGCCGGCAAAGAAGGCTCGCCCCGCGGGTGTGACGAACACGTTGAGGGGCCAGCCCAGGTTGGGCGTGAAGGCGGACGCCGCCGCTAGATAGGTGGAGTCCACTTCGGCGTGCTCTTCGCGGTCGACTTTGATCGCCACAAAGTTTTCGTTGAGGTAGGCGGCCAGCACGGGATCGCTGAAGGATTCGCGGGCCATGACGTGACACCAGTGGCAGGTGGAGTAGCCGATGGAGACCAGCACGGGCACATCTCGGCGTTCCGCTTCGGCAAAAGCTTCGGCAGACCATTCCCACCAGTCCACCGGATTTGTGGCGTGTGATCTCAGGTATGGGCTCGCAGCAGTTTCCAGACGATTGGGCATAGTCTCAGAGTATGTCGAAGTTGACCGTGACCTACATTGGCGGCCCCACCGCTTTGCTCGAATATGCCGGATTGCGCATTGTGACTGATCCCACATTCGATGCCCCACAGCTTTACCCCGACGAGGGCGGTGTGCCGCTCACGAAGACGGCGGGTCCGGCGCTGAGCCGAGCGGATGTTGGCACTGTCGATCTGGTGTTGCTGTCGCATCACGAACACCAAGACAACCTCGACTACGAGGGACTCGAACTTCTCGCCACCGGTGTGCTTACGATCAGCACCATGAAGGCGGGTTCTGACCTTTTCGGCGGCGGCGTTGTCGGTCTCGACTCCTGGGAAACCGTCGGAGTAGGTGCCGTCACCGTCACCGCGGTGCCCGCACTGCACGGCCCTCCCGGTGCGGAAGCTCTCGTTGGCCCGGTCACCGGTTTTGTGCTGCAGGCCGAGGGCGAACCCACCATCTACGTCAGTGGTGACAACGCTTCCCTACCGCTGGTACAGCAGATCGCAGACCGCTTCCCCGACATCAGCATCGCCGTGCTGTTCGCGGGTGCAGCCCGCATCTCTGCTATCAACAGCCCCCTCACTTTGACGTCAGCGGATGCCGCAGAAGCCGCCCGCATTTTGGGCGCCACCCACGTGGTCGGCCTCCACACTGAAGGGTGGGAACACTTCACCGAAACCCGTGCCGATCTCGAAGCTGCGTTCGCGGGAACGGGGTTGCTCGTGGAGACGCCGCCGGGGGTTGCGGTTGATATTACTTCTGCCAACTCTCGCATCTAGTAATCGACCGCCCGTTGGTCGCTGTCGGTAGCGCGAGTCAGCCCGTCGTGCTGGCGGCTAGTGAGGGCTGGTCAGGCTCTGAGGCGACGGCGGAGTCACATTCAGTCTTCTCGAGGCTTACGCCAATGCTCTGCCACAGCGGCGCCGTTTCGGGTGTGGGCTTTCACCAGAATCGCCCCGGCGTTACGGGCAGCCATCGGAATCGTCGTTGGCGGAAATGCTGCTCGGATTGACTTCGCTATCTCGAGCTGTTTCTCGTCGAATGCTTGACTAATCAGATCGGTCTGGGATGCGGGCAACCCATAGGTTGCGGCTACATCGCGCCATTTCTCGACTGCGGTCGCGATCCGAAAAACTGATTCCGCTGCCTCCGCCGACGAGAGTCCGTATGTTGCGGAACTGCTGATCAGGTTCCTGATATCTCGCTCCCGCGGATCGTCGTCAGCATTGATGGCTCGGGAGTTGATGGAGCCGCGGTGTGGGCTGGGGTTGATGTCGAATGCGGGAGCCAACCGCCAGCCACCGCCGTCACGGAGGAACCCGTGGTTGCGCCAATGGTCGTCGACATTGTTGATGAGCACGGTCAGCGCTACGCGGGAAAACATTTCGCGCAGGTCAGCGCTTGGGTCTGTCGACAGGCTGCCGATCGCATCGGCAAAATCCTCATAGGTGCGGGTGCTCGTGTCATTGGCACCGATTCCGAGCGCTGTTGCGCCCGAAATGTATCCTCTTCGGGAGCGTGGCTCGGTGCGGTCAAATCGTTCAACGACCAGCACCGACTTTCCGTTGGGCGTCTGAACGAGTTGGAATTGCGGGGTGTGGATGTCTACGGAGCTCGCGATTGTCAAGGCGACAGCCTCCCACGCTTCGACATCGAGGTTGCGATCTTTTGAGTGCGGGAGCTTCGCGATAGCTAAGCGCCCCTTCTTCGTCACTACGTTCGCTTTGGGACGGGCACCGCCGGGGCTCGTGGCGATGTCATTCAAATAGGCGATATCTTCGTCGGTTGCCTCGTTGTTGTCGTATCGCGCGGCAACCTCGACAATTTTGTTCAAGTTGTGGATGTTTGCGATCCCATGGTCGGGAGCCTGCCACGGGCCGTCCGTGAATCGAAGCCGAATGTCTCCCACTCTGGTCGCGTCGGATACGGCCATCAGGTAGTCGAACTCGCCCAGCACTCTCGGGAGTTCGGGGTTTTTCTTCCGGAGGATGACCCTGTTGGCTTCGATGACCTTCTGGCCCCATTCATCTGGGGAGGCGTCGGAGAAGGCACCAAAGAGTGTCTTGTTCGCGGGCGTGAAGATGCGTCCTGTTGTCAAAGGGAGGTCGGGTGACAGCGGGGCGGCGTTCCCTGATCCTAGATATTCTGAGGTGTATTCGAACGAGGAGCTGGCGAGAGCTCGGCCGCCTTGGAAGGACGGGCGGAGGATGCCGACCGTGGTCGGCGAGGCTCCGCTTCCAATTGCGACTTCGATGATGTCCGAGGGTTTCATATGCTGCCGCCGCTGCGGAGAATGTCGTCAATTCGGCTTCGCCCGGCATTGTTGTTGTAGGGGTCCGCCGCGTCCACGATGATGCCTTCGACACCCAATACGGCGAGCACGGCAAACATCGAGTCCATGCGCGCGGTGCCGGTACCGTTCTCTATATTTCGAAGTGTTTCGCGGGTGATAAATGCTCGCTCGGCAACCTGTACTGCGGTCAGACCATTCACCTTGCGCCACCGCTGGAGGTTGGCGCCGAAGTCCCTGAGCAGTCGCTTCTGCTGGGATGAGTCACGCTGTACCATGGCGCCCCCTTTTTTGATAGCTATAGATGCCAATATAACAAGTTTTGATGGCTATAGCTATCAAAAGCCCGGCACCAGCATTTGCTGTGCTGTTCGCGGACGCTGCCCGGAGTTGCTGTGGGGGTAGGGCTTCCGCCGGTCGAACAACGGCGGCCTCCTTAGCGCATCGCGATAGCCCTTGCTAGATGCTCAAGAAGACAAACACAACGCCGGCCAGGAGAGACAGCATCCCCAACGCGCCCCCGACCACCGCGAAGACAACTGATATCCGGTGCCACCTACGGTCGGGCATCCGGCGCGCGAACCAAGTCCAACCCAATTTCTCGAAACGCTCGCGACTTTTGCGCGCGTAAGTTTCTCGCTGGATCCAAGTGTATGTGGCGGCAACCAGAAGTATCACGCCAAGAAAGAGAAACCCTTGGGCATTAGTTGCCGGCATGGGAGCCCCAGCAGCTAGCGTTAGTCCGTCCATGACCATCCCACTCCTACAGAACATCCCGCACCGCCACCTTCACACCATAACGAAGGCGCCCGCCCACAGTCTCGAAGTCCAGCTCCATCCCGGAAATTGTGTCAACTTTTGGCTTGCCGTCTCACGGATGGTCGCCACGATTCGTTTTCGAGGCCCCTCGCAGCACGTAGCCTGTTCGATCGTCGACCAATGGCAACTCGTATCTCAGCTGACTGATCGTGTTGTAACCCGCTTCGGCTTCCAGCACTGCTCTGCGATCCACACGCAGACTTCCATAGAGTGACACCCACTTCACAACAACGACGCTTAGTCCGAAGAAAGGAAGCGCGATATACAGCAAGACGGTGTTCCCTTGAGTGCCAACAAACCCAAAGATGCCAGACACCACCATCATAAGGAGTGCCACTCCCGCGATAGCGTTCTGATGCCTGTGGAGGCGAAGCGCTGACAAGCCAGGCAACAGAGAAACTCGATCGCTGGCTGGCAAATCCGGTCCGTGAGTCCCCGCTAGCATGCGTGTCCTTTAGATCTAGCGGCTCGTCCCGAACCCGACTCCTGGCTCTCCCGAGATCTACTCCGCGGGAGGAACATCAGACTCCAGTTCCACGATGACGTGCTGGACTACCCCGGTTACGTCTAACCGCCACCGGACGTCGATCTCGCTCAATTCAGTCTCACGGTGGGCGCCGAGTAGACGCTCCCTGTCGAGATCAGCGAGGTAGTCAAGAGATATTTGCACCGCGAAGAATGTTTCCTCGACAGCCTCGTCGAAAGGAGACAACTCGATCTCCAGACCGATAGACGGATCGAGCTCAAATAACTCGTCGCAGAGCAGATCCCGGTCCTCTGGGCTAAGCCCAAGTAGGTAGCGTCTGAGATTGCTCAGTTCTTCAATATCGGCGGGCACAGCTACGGAATTCATCCTGCCGTCTGCGGATCGCCACATCGAGGTCGCCTCTCTATTGAATAGTGATGACTATTCCACACGAAATCACATCAGCAGGGCTTGCCGAGTTAGCGTTTTCGCAATGGAGGTCACTTCGCACCGAACCAACGACTGAACCGTGCAGACCACGAACGACTATCGACCTCGCCCGATACAAACATCTGGAAGCCGATCAGAAGTTTAAGATTTCAGCTCGAGCGCATTCGAAATGCATGAAGTGTCAACAAGTTAGGAGCGAAAATATCGCCTCGCGAGCTCATCGGAAAATTTCCCTTGGGAGATGAATTTCGCGCTGAGCTCCCGCAATTCTGATCGCAGCTCTTCTGCTGACAATCCTTCCGATTCGTGCAATGTTCTCCATGGAAATCTTCCCTCTGCGACCTCGTAGCCCGCCGATCCAAACTCATCGTTTTTAAGCCGCACGAGAACATAATCCGCTCTGGTGTGGCTCCGGTTGACCACCCCAATGATCGGACGAGAAGCGTCAAAAGTGTCCACGTCGGAGATGCTCCGTTTGGCGCGCTTTATCGATTCGCTCGCAATCAGCAAAAGATCCTTCCTCTTGAGCCGGTAGAACTGAAATATCGAACCCGCGATAGCAAGGCTGGAAACAACCGCCAACAAGAAGAGTCGGTAAACCACAGTGCCATCGGTCACCAAAAAGAGAATCAGCCCGACAAGGAACAGAACCGGACCGCCACTTCGGAGAAAGAAGCTGAACCAAGCACTCATCGTGCCAGCCTCCCACCGTATTTGTGCATAATCCGATCCAAAGACTGCCAAGTCGCGACATATCCGTAAACTCTGGTTCCTAAATTGTAAGGGCGAATTACGTCCCGATTAAACCTGCTGTGTTGGCTTTTGATTTGCCTGATAACAGCTCTGTTCGCGGGTTTCCCGCGGTCCCACCGAGCGATATTATTCACCCTTGCTGCTTTGATGCCCGAGTTTGCCAGCTGAAGAGCTTTGCCCACGCCCAGAGTAGCGGCAACCGCGATGTCTTCTAAACCACCGACGTCCCCGGAGACCAACCGGACGATCCCCTTGACTGCAGATATTCCTGCCGACACGACGCCGCATGCAACGCAACCAAAGATTGCAGCAACCGCTAGACCTCCAGCGACGATGTCGGCGACATCGCCAACGACGTTCCAATCGATCGATCCCCAAAACTCGCCGCTCAGATCAAGTTTGTTGATCGGGTCAGCCGGATAGTCATACGCATTCGTCACCCCACCCTCAACCGGGTCAACCTCGAGGAACCTGCCGAGCCCGGCAACATACTGCCGGGCACCCATCTCGATCGTCGCGATCGATCCCTGATGCTCATAGAGTTTTCGGTGCTGGCTCACGAACGCGTAATCAGCCTCCCCCGGGGACGTGTCCGTGACCGCGTCATCCGCAACCTCTGTGCCGATATCACCGGTGACGGGATCGATGGGTTGCCCGAACGGATCGAACGCCGCTCGCGCACCGATCCGGATACCAACATGGTCAGTGAGGATGATCGAGTCACCGTGCAGGTTCGGGTACGACCACTTCGCATCCGCACCCACTGGCAGAGAAACACTTACCCCACCCGGCAACGACAGAGTCTCCTCAATCAGCGCACCAGCACCATCCAACACACCAAACATGCCACCAGCAGTAAACGTGTAACGGATAACCTCCGCCGTCTCGCCCGGTGCTTGGGAGCTGCGCTGCACAATCCGCCCCGTCGCATCCCGCACATATTCGATTACGGTGCCGTCATCCAACACCGTCTTCATGTGGCGGTCAGCACCGTCATAGAACAGCTGCTGATCCGCCAACCTCGTCGTGTTGCCATGCGCGTCATACGTCAGACTCGCCGCACCCAGGTTCGTGGAGAGCAGGGTGTTTGCCCCTGCCGGAGCACCCGCCACCGTAGTCGACACCAACCGGTCAGACCCGTCGTAACAGTAGCCAGTGGTGATCGGGGTGCCGTCATCCTTCACATCAGAGAACGACGTGCGGTTACCGTTGCGACCGGCAAGATCACTCGCACCCGCACCACACGTGGTGTCACCGAAACCATACGAGAGCACATGCCTCGGGATGACCGCCCGGGTCAAACGACCCGCAGCATCGAAGGTGTAGGTCGAGGTTTCCGGACGCGGAGTTCCTCACCAAACACTCAGCGAGCATTTTTCTCGTCGAGAACTCATTGGCAACTTGAGCGAGTTCAAAATGGGAACCCTCTTGCTCTCGTCACGGCGTAGCTTGACTACCACTGGGATCGTGGTTGGCATCCAACGCGATTTTCGCCTCAGCGAGCAACTCTCGTGCAGTTCGGTCGTCCCAGTTGAGGCGCCCGGTAAAAATTGTCTCGAACGCGTAGTCGAATGGGTCGACGGGCGGAACAAAAGCTGGAAGTTTCGACAAGTGTTGTGCTATTTTCAAGTTTTCTGAAAACTGCCCTTGTGCACTCAGGCAGTCATACAACACGAGCCAGTTCAAGACCCACGAAGGCTGCGCCTTCACAGCGATCCTCGCCCACCTGGTAGCTTTTCCGTTCGGATTTTCACGTCCCGAGTGATCCCACCAGTGCGCCAAAATCGCCGCCCTGGTTGCCGCTCCAGCGACGATCGCTGGATCCTCATTGGTGAGAAGTGCAGATAGTTCATCGATCACATGGGCGTTCTGCTCGTCCGTCCAAATTTCATTGATGGCCGCAAAGCTGGCCGCAATCGCAAGCAACGGAGATGCTTCCCATTCACTCGACGAGACGTCGAAAAGTCGATCAGTTGCCACCGCAACTATGACTTCTCGTTCACGGGCAGTCGGCGAGAGTCGCAACAATGCACTCACGGAATTACCCCACTCCACTCGATTACGACTCGTGCAGTACCGAGCAAGAATACTCCTTCATCAGTAACCATGCCTCCTATTACGACTGTTTGCCCGTCAACCCACCGCGTAATCGGATTGTGCCCCTGATGATAAATCCCAGGAGGTAGCTGCCCTACACTAGCGACGACCTTTTCCGCCCATAGTTGCTGCTCAGCTGGAGTCAGGCCATCAAGTTTGTGTTGTTTGGTGAAGATGTGGTCTCTCTTAGCCTTATCTAGATTAATGCGTCCGATCGAGGCCTCGAGCTGATTTTTTGTCATTGAGCGCGTGTCTGTCACGCGTGAAGCTGCGGTAGTCGTTCTAGGGGTTTCCGCCTTCGGCCACTTTACGACTCCGGGCTTCGTTGTGGTTCTAGTGATTCCTTTGCCGATCACCGACACGAAGGCCCGCTCGATTTTTTTGAAGAGGTTTCCAAGGAAACCGCCGAGGAACTGACCGCTCAGATCAAGTTGGTTGATCGGGTCAGCCGGGTAGTCATAAGCATTAGTAACCCCACCCTCAACCGGGTCGACCTCTAAGAATCTGCCGAGGCCGGCAACATACTGCCGGGCACCCATCTCGATCGTCGCGATCGATCCCTGATGCTCATAGAGTTTTCGGTGCTGTCCAACGAACGCGTAATCAGCATCCCCCGGCGAGGTGTCCGTGACCGCGTCATCCGCCACCTCGGTGCCGATGTCGCCGGTGACCGGGTCGATGGGTTGCCCGAACGGATCAAACGCCGCGCGTGCACCGATTCGAATACCGAGGTGGTCGGTGAGGATGATCGAGTCACCGTGCAGGTTCGGGTACGACCACTTCGCATCCGCACCCACTGGCAGAGAAACACTTACCCCACCCGGCAACGACAGAGTCTCCTCGATCAACTCACCGGCACCATCCAACACACCAAACATGCCACCGGCAGTAAACGTGTAACGGATAACCTCCGCCGTCTCGCCCGGTGCTTGGGAGCTGCGCTGCACAATCCGCCCCGTCGCATCCCGCACGTATTCGATTACGGTGCCGTCATCCAACACCGTCTTCATGTGGCGGTCAGCGCCGTCATAGAACAGCTGCTGATCCGCCAACCTCGTCGTGTTGCCATGCGCGTCATACGTCAGACTCGCCGCACCCAGGTTCGTGGAGAGCAGGGTGTTTGCCCCTGCCGGAGCACCCGCCACCACCGTCGACAGCAACCGGTCAGAGGCGTCGTAACAGTAGCCAGTGGTGATCGGGGTGCCGTCATCCTTCACATCAGAGAACGACGTGCGGTTACCGTTACGACCGGCAAGATCACTCGCACCCGCACCACACGTGGTGTCACCGAAACCATACGAGAGCACATGCCTCGGGATGACCGCCTCAGTCAAACGACCAGCAGCATCAAAGGTGTAAGTCGAGGTTTCCGTACGCGGATCAGCCACCCACGAATCCGACAACGTGTTCTGAATAATCCGACCCGACTGCGACCGCACCACCGAATCCGACACCACCGTTGAATCCGGGAAACCCCAACTGAAACCAGTACCCGCACCAGCCTCATTACGGGTGATACTACCCAGGCTGCTGCCGTTGGCATACGCGACCGACTCCAGAAGCTGCGTCGCCGACACGTACGAGGGTGTCGCAATTACAACGTCGTTGTGTTTGACCACAGTGACCTTGCCATCTGCGTCGTATGTGAAGGACTGCGTGCTGGTCACACCACCACCGGTTGTCGTAACCGACTCAACACGACCCGTCTTGTCCTCATACGCCGGCGTCGTCACCGTGCCCCAGACATCCCGGTAGGTAACCGTGCGGCCGAGTAGGTCGCTGGTGGAGATAATCTCGGCGTTCGGCACTGAGCTAAGGGCAGAATCTGTGGTCGTCACCACCATTTCATCTCCGACGAACCCGTAGGTTGTCGTGGTCGTGCGGGCCGGAGACGAACCGAATGCAGACAGCACACTCGAGGTTGCCCTACCGCGATCGTCGAAGTAGTTGCAACTCCAACTCGTGTCGCCGGAGCGCTTCGTTCCGACCGAGCGACCCCACAAGTCATAAACGAACTCCGTCACCACGGCGCTGCCCACAGCCGGCGTTGCACCCGTCGAAGTCTTCATGAAGCCGTGCTGCGGTGTGCTCAGCGGAACCCCACACACGTCAGCAGTGAAACCAGCCTCGGCCAGCGTTTCGGTGTCGCCGTAGTAAATCGAGGAGTTGCCCTCAGACGCAGCCGGAGCGGAAGCTCCTGCCGCCTCAACAGCACCAGGAAGGTGACGAGTCAAACGACGCAGATACCCACTGCCGCCCGGAGCTTCGTAGCCTTCCTTCGTCGTCAACGCCAAACCACCCGGATCGATCGTCGTGCTCGTTGCCGCCCCCAACCACGGGTGCTCATACTGCAACGACGTCACGATATCGGGCACCTGCGCATCAGACAGACCACTCGATGCCGGTGCCGAATCATGCACCGTGGTGCGGTTCGCCAGCCCATAATCGGGTGAGAACGCTGATGCAGGAACCGTTGCCCAGACTGCCGATCCCGGCACCTTCCACTGCAGATCCAACTCGGCGTCCCCCGTGCGATCGGCGTAAGCCAGACGGATGCTCTTCGTCTGGCCCGCCGTCACCGCGGGAATATCGCGCTCAGCAGAAGTGTGAGCGTTCTCCCCCGCCCAGTCGCCGATCACCAAAATGTCATCGATCCACAACTGCGTCGCGTCATCGGCGACCGTGCGGAAGTTGTAGACCCCAGCATCCGGGAACGTGATCAAACCAGTAGCCCGAAGTGACCAATTATCGGTGACGCCCAGCCCTGCCGGTGCTGCTGCGCCCCAGTCCTTGGCCAGCGCGCCACCGGGGCCCTCCAGCCCAAAGTTGAATGCCTTCGGGGAGCCCGACAAAATCGGGTTCGAGTAGAACGCGACGTGCAAACCCTCAAGTGAGTCATCGAACGCGGTCTCAGTGTGCGCAGGCACAATCGCACAGGACGGCAAAGGCAGCCGGTCCGTGCCGAAGCACGTTGTCGGCGCTGGACCATAACTATCGGTCGCGCGATCTTCGCCCTCGTAGATCGTTGTCGTCATCAGTCCGGTGGCATCCGTCGCCGACAGAATCATGTCGTCGTCGTTCCACACCTGTGATGCGGTGAGTCCCATCGCGGATGTTGCCGTCAGCTGACGCCACGCAGAGTCGAAGGTGACCGTCTTTGATGGGGTTGCCGGGGCGTCAGAGAGACCAGCTACTCGAACCGCGGTGCTGCCTGCGCCATACTCATAACTCTTCTCGGGGCGATCCGCGGCCGTGGTGCCATCGGGTGCCGGCAACGTCACCGACGTCGCCTTACCCGCTGCGTCATAGACAATCTCCACCGTCGACTCCGCTGCCGGAGTAGTCGAGGTCGCCGCGAGCCAATCATTAGCCAACGAATCGCGGATGACCGACATGCGGCCCTCGGCGTCGTATCCGAAGCTCGACAGTTCGTTACCGGGATCAAGAATCGCGGCAAGTTGCCCATTGCTGTTGTAGAACAGACGGGTCGTGTCATCCGCGCCCTCAACATGGCCAGGGTAAATGAGGCGACACAGCATGTTCGCCGGTGGCTCGGCATAGCCGAGACCCGATTCGAATGGGTAGGCATTGCCAGACAGATCAGTGGTGTCAGTGATGCCTAGCCCCACATCGCCAACGACATCGCCCGCATAGGCGAAGCGCACCTCGCGAAAGAACGTCGGCGGATACGTCGCCGGCAGAACCTCAGAAAGGGGGTCAGAGATCCGGTCAATCTGACCAGTGCCCTCCCGGTAGTGCACGATCGGCGTCGCAGGCTTCTGCGAATCTGCTGGGCTCGTAACCGAACCCACCTTGCCCTGTGCCGTGAAGGCGTAAACCGTGCCGTCATCCTCCGTGAGGGTGACAAGCCCCGCGCCATCGACCGAAAGCACACCGTACTCACCCTTCGGAGTTGTGTACCCGCCCGACGACTTCTTGGCATAAATGTGCACAGAACCCGAGATGTCGGTGAGCGTCACCGACGATTCGCTGACCGTCGCCGAAGCGTAGACACCCGAGCTGCCATTCACCGGAGCAGAACCATTCCAGCCGAACGGCAGAACAGGGATCTCGGTGGTGAACCAGTCCGGTGGTACCGGAATAGCGGCAGCACCGTTGAATTTCACGAGAAGCTGAACGCTCGAATTGGCTGCAGCTTCGTAGTAGTCGAGTTGGAATCGTGCAGGCACACCCGCCGTCAGCGAAATCGGGGTGCCCGTTGTTTCTGCAAAGCCGTTTGTCCAAGCGTTGATCAGCTGGGTGTCGGCGACTCGCAGTGTGACCCCGTCATCAGCCTTGATGACGAACTCATAGCTGCCGGTGCCTCCCGTCGGCGGAGTGATGTAACCCGTCCAGCGAGCCAAGAAATTATATATGGGAACAGCCGGTGCCGGAGATTCAGCCGCCCAATCAAAAGACACCGCCGGATCCGTGCGAACAAGCACTGGTAGCTTGTCGTCGAAATCAAACTCTGGGGTGGATGTTGGTGACGCTTTCGCAGTGAAGTAGCTGCCAATGAGACCCTTCTTCGATGAAGGCGACCGCAGCGAGTTGTACGCAAACGACATCCCCATCGGCCCACCGACAGTCGACACCATCGGGGAGGTGAAGCCCAAGCTCACATTACCGTTGGCGAGGTTGACCGAGACCGGACCTGCAGCATCAGTCGGAGCTGGGCCCGCAGAACCGATGCGCTGATCTACTTTGAACGAATTGACCCACGCACCGTCGAGATCAACGTCGATACCATCACTTGTCAGGGCAACCCACGTGTACGTGCCACCATCTTGGAGCGTGCCCGCAGGCACTGTCCACGTCGGAGCGCTCAACCATCCCGAGGAGATGATCGCGCCCGACTTTCCATCGGTGCCCGTCGCAATACGGAATTGGTACTCCACCGTTGCGCCCTCAGCGTCAACTACTGTGTCTGTGCTCAGCGTCGGGGTCAGCGAAACCAGCACAGCATCGTCGACGGGTGCCGCGGAAACGTGGTCCGGAGTCGGAGCCGGAAAGTTAGTGGTGAATGATCGCGTTGACGACGACCGGATTGTGGAAGTGCCGAGGTGGCCGTTGTAGCCGTCCCTAACGTAAGCCTTCCAGTAGTAGGTCGTGCCCGCATCCAACTGATCCTGCGGAGGCACCTGCTGCTGTGCCGTAGTCGACCACGGCGACGTGAACACCGTGCTCGCCTCAACGTTGCTCGTCGTGCCGACCTTGTATTGGTATGCCAAACCCTGCCCGCCCGGATCACTACCCGTGACCTTGAAAGTGGGCATCACCGGGGCACCAACAGCCCCGTTAGCCGGTGTCGGCGCAGCAAACCCTGACACAGATGGGTAGTTCTTCCAAGCGATTGCTAACGCTGTGTCGAGTTGCTTATAGGTGTAGTTCGAGCTTTCATCCCCACGGATATTCAGCGCGCCACTGGTTCCTCCAGCATTAACTACGTTCGAGTAGAACTGTGCGATAGGAGTGGCGGAAGTGCTCCCCGAACCAGAACCTATTGAGAATGACCCAAGAGTTGGGCCATAGCAGTTGTAACCCCAACACTGGTTGGCGGTGATTTTTTGGGTACGTGTCGTTGTTGTGCCATAGCCGCCATATGCCCCAGCAAACGTCGCAGCTAAGACCTGCTTCCCCGCCAGCGTAGGGAACCTATATGTCGCACCAGTGCGCCAGAAGGTGTTCCCGTTGCTGCGCGAATTTCCTACCTGAACAGCGTCCGTGCGAATGTAGCCATCGGATTTGTAAGCTCGCAGGGAAGAAACCCCCACGCTGAGCGTGGGGTCGACCATCACGGGGTATTCGCGGTCCGGTGCCGCGAGCCACTTGGGGTCAGCAGATAGCTGCAGTCGCCACTTGTTGCCGACTTGGCTCAGCTTCGTGTCGAGGTTGATCAGCGAAGGCTCACGGACTTCTTCGATACCGGATGAGTCCCAAGCGATCGGCGCAGGAATGTGAAATTTGGTGACACCCTCCTTGTCAAGGAACACGATTTCGCGGAACTCGTTTACTTCCAAGGTGAGACCAGGTGCGGATACTATCCACGACCACGACGATTCAGCCTTCGACGGGATTTCGTTCAACACGAGCGTCTCTTTGACTGAACCGGCTTCGACGTCGTACTGAAGATCAACATCGTCAAAAACGTCGTGGTACTCGACACTGCTCGGGTCCGCTAGCCGACGGTTCGCAATCGGACGAGACATCCGACTGTCAGCAGAACCTTCGAGAGCAAACGAAACTCTGTAGCCATCACGCGCAACTTCGAGCACCGCATCATCATCGGCTTCGTTGCCGAAAGTTGGCTTTAGCGGATGCTCGTCTGCGCCCCAGCGGCCAGCCTCCCAATCGGTGACATCAGTCGAAAGTTCGGCCCAGTTTCCGTCCGGCGTGCGAACGTTCAGCGGAACAAGCGAAAGCTCCGACACGTTGGTGCCGTCTTCGAGGCGGTAGGTCGTTTCAAACTCGGTCCGTGACACAACATCAGTAGCTGCCGGGTCAAATTCATCTAGGTCAACTTGTGTAGGCCTCGGTGCCGACTTAGCCAACCCTCTGCTCGTTGCTTCATTGAGCGGCCCACTCGACGCCTCATCGAAGCGGCCCGCGGGAAACTCTGTAGCGTCTGGCACAACCGTTGGCGAATCGATTGCCGGAATGAGCTCGATCGACTTGGCGAGGTCAGCAGGTGCGGCCGCCGCTTGCTGCACGGGCTGGATCAAAGTCACAACTAACACCAAAGAGGTAGTCATGGCCATGACGAAGAATAGGGACCAACGAACAGAGAGAAGCAAAGCAACACCTTCGGATGGCGGTACCCATGACCCTCGGGGAGGACATGGGGGCGAGTCCACGCGAATGGTTGCCAATCGAGAAGCTATCGCTAATGAGATTTCCTCCGCTGTCCGCATTAATGAGGACAGCCCAGCTTTCCTTGGCCCCAGTTCAGGGGTGCACCGTCGACCTCCAACAGTGTCGAAGTCGGGCGATTTGGGCCAGCATAGTGCGCCATCGGGCCACCCCCGATTCGCACGAAGGTGGAGCGAAGCGCTTCAAAGCTAAAACTACTACCAGCGAATCAACAAAGCACCTAAGACGATAAAACGGGGCATCTCCGTGTTAGATGCCCAAGAAGACAAACACAACGCCGGCCAGGAGAGACAGCATCCCCAACGCTCCCCCGACCACCGCGAAGAATACCCCCACCCGGCGCCACCGACGCTCGTGCATCCGACGCGCAAACCACAACCAACCCAACTTCTCGGAGCCCTCGCGACGCCTTATCGCGAAAGCGTCTCGATCGCGCTGGAGAAGCACCCGCTTCACTCCAGTTCGCTCCACAAATTCGGAGAGCGCGCGGCCGTTGCTATAGCCCAACGAGGTATCGAACTCCCAGCGAAGACCATGCTCATCGACGAGTGCCATAGTCATCATCCGCACCTTAGATGGAGATTTCTGCCCGCGCTTGCTCATGATTCCTCCTGCGCTCGAGTCTAGTGAGGAGCGATCTCGGCAGTGATCGTGGACAGTCCAGCGAGCGGGAGCATCCGGAATTACATGAGCTAACCAAAATATGTTTTCCAAGCTATATTTGGGAGAAAGAAGAGCGGTGATCACTATGGCAAATGCATCCACGTTGATCCGTGCTGCCCGAAAAAGTCGTCGCCTAACCCAGGAGCAGCTCGCTTCCCGCTCCTCGATCGATCAGGGCAGCGTTTCTCGCTCTGAACGGGGGCGCGATGCAAGCTTCGACACCATCGATCGCCTTTTAGCTGGAGCAGGGCACCGGTTGTATTCGGCACCCACTCGCCGGGACGACGCGGCAACCGCCGCTACCGAAATCCGTCACCAGCTCGCTGCCGGCGACAAAGACAGGGCGCTTCGGGCCTTGCTGCAGCTCAACGACAATCTTGTGGCCGAGCACGGACTGATTCGCGGAGTCCTCGGGCTTGCCGAGCCCGAGTCGACTCGAGACCCGGTGTGGGATGCCGCACTAGCGGCGCTTGTAGCGTGGCGTCTCTCCGACGAGGGCATTCCTCTGCCGCAGTGGGTTGATCTCCCCAACCGGTTCCTCATCAGCCACCGGACCCTTGAAGTGGACCCCGCAGACCCTGTTGCTCCACTCGCAGAAGTCCCCACCGAGTTCGCTAAACGCGGCGTTCTTGCGTGGCGCGACACGTTCAAGAGCGTGTAGTCGTGGCAACCACTCTCGGCGATGAAATTGCGCGCCAACCGCCCCGGTCGCGACACCCGCGACATCCGACTACTCCTGAGCTTGTGCGAGATCAGCTCCCTCGACGACGCTGACGAGTTGTACGAGGAGTTCTACCCGGGTGACAGCCTCGACCCCCGAGCGGTATCGATGGTGACCGCGATACTCGCCGATGGGAAAAGCGACACCCCGCCGCCGGGTCCGATCAACCTATGAAGCTAATTAAGCGAATTGCCGTCACGTTTCAATGGTGAATTCAAGTTTGCTCGCACCTTCAAACTGCTTGCCAACGTTGGCCTTTCACTGGAATATCTGCGGGATTTCTCGCAGCGGTGAGAAATCACCTTTGAACACGTCGAGCTCAAAAAGTTCATCGAACTGATCCACGTTCAACGTGGCGGAAACCCACATGCCGTCAACATCAAAGAAAGTTACCTCCGCTACTTGATCCTCGAAACGTCGTTCGAGCGAAGGAGGGCCGATCGCCAAGCTGCCCATACCGCCATCGTTCATTAACGCAACGGTCAGCGCTGAGAGGGTGGCAAGCGAACCCGAGAACCGCGGGGTTCGTTTGACCAAAGCACGCAAAAGCCGCAGTTCTGCCTCGGTCGGGGATCGATAAGTCAGTTCCAGCGAAAGCAGCGCATTTTCGACTAGGGCATGTTGGCCAGACACTGCTGACCGTGCGCCGAACCGCTCTCTCGCCAAGTGAGACAGCATCCAACGCATGGTTCCGATTCTGTGGCGCTTTGCTCCCCGTATTGCATGAGAGACACCAGAAGTCTCATCGACCGAATCGGCGGCCTGAGCTTTCTTTATCGAGCTGGCAAGAAACTCTTTCGCTTTGCGTTTCGTCCATTCCAGGCGCCCTGTGAAAATGAGCTCGAATGCCACATCAAACGGGTCCCCGGGTGGGGCCAACGTTGGCAACTGCGCCAAATGCTGCGCGATCTCTACTGTTTCCAAAAACCGCCGCTGTGCGTCGAAACAGTCTGACAGCTTGAGCCAATTCAGCACCCAATCTGGCCGAGCTTCGACCGCGAGCTCAGCCCATTTGGTTTCTCGCCCATTCGGGTCTTCGAGCATCGAGCTATCCCACCAGCCCGACAAAACCGCCGCGCGAGTTGCCGCTCCGGCCACGATCGCCGGGTCGTCGTGAGAAAGAAGCTTCGAGAGCACATCGATCACATGAGCATTTTGCTCGTCCGTCCAAATGTCGTTGATAGCTGCGAAGCTAGCCGCAATAGTGAGCAATGCCGATTGTTCCCACTCGCGCGAAGGCACGTCGAAGGGCTGCTCCGCCGCTACTGCGATCAGCACCTCACGCTCTCGGCTCGTCGGAGGAACCCGCAACGATGTGCTCATAGTTCGACTCCAACCTTCCGGATGCTTAGGCGCGCCAATTACCGCGGCTCGGGCACCACTTTGTGCCACCAAAAATACCGCTTCTGAGGCAACCTCGAAATGCCCCGTTGTGGGCAGCCCACGGCAAGTGAGCCTTCGGGCCCGACACCTAGCTGGCGCCCGCCATGACTGAGTTACCACGTAGCTGAGAACAGACCCCACAGCCTAAAACCTGTAACCCCGGCAAGTCCTTTAGTTCCGATTACCTCTAGGTGCTCGACGATCTCATCGACAGTATCGCCTGAGTCGTCGCTCACGCTGCCGCCCTCAAAGTGAAAGTGAGAGCCAACATTGAGAACATAGGAGCCGTCGTAGGCCACGAATACTTCGGCATAAGCAGCCCGAGGGTTTGAGGGGCAGAATTCGACGGCAACTCCGTGGAACATCTCCGATGGACCGTGGAAATTAATGCGCACACGGGGAAAGCGCACGTCGACCCGCTGCACCACGTCGGTCGCGATACTCCGCGCGAAACTGTAGTCCACGCCATTGTCTGGTGGTTGCTTATTCATTAGATAGCTCTTTGTTTGCGAATAGCCCAGCGCCCTCGGTATTTAGGAACAGGAACACTCCAAGCAGAAGTAGGGGGCCGCGATATGGAAGAGCGAACTGAAACCACGAAGTCATCGGTCTCAGTTACCCCTACCTTGCGTTCTCCAGTCCCGGCTTGCTTGAGAGTTCACTCCCATGCAATTTCGACTTTCCAGCCTGCGAAACCGAAAACCTTCACAAGCCGTTCTACAACCAGCGAGCGTGGCCGCGATGCGGTATCCGGGATTGTGTTCGCATAAACCACCACTGATATCCCTCGCGCCGCGAGCGGTTCAGAAAAGATGCGCAGTTCCCCCTCTGAATCGCAGTACCGGGTCTGAGTGCGCGCCGAGAGGATCACCGAATAGCCCTGCGAAGAAGTCACCTTTGATCGCAACCAATTCTTCGTGAACCGCTCCTGATCCTCCGCCATCATGGTGCTGAGTATTGCAGAGGGAAGCGGCCACACATCACGAGCGCGCGCACTTCCACGAGTTTTTGCCAGTCGATCTAGGCGCTGAGCGACGGATTCCCGCTCAGGCGAATAACCACTGGCCAGTCGCTTGTGCGTCGCGCACGAATTCTGGGCTGAAGCCATGGCGACCTTGCACCACGACCGAAACATCTTCGATTTGCAACAGATCCGCATCCTCCTCAACTGTACGGACTTTGGTCAGCAGGATGCTTTGCAAGGCAGACATCATGCGGATCACCCCCAACGACGTCACGCTTCCGATGCTCGAAAGTTCGAGTCCCCGAAGCGAGGTGTAGTTAGGCAGCGCCTCCAAGTCGAGCGAACTGGGGCCGTCAATGCTGAGTGTTTCGAGGTGCTGGGGATGGCGAATCACCGGAACCGCGCGAAGGTTGCCGGTGTGAACGATTGACAAGGTGGTGAGCGGGCCCTCTATCTCTTCGACCAGATGAGGAAGCGCCGGGTACAACGTGAGCTCAGTCAACGAAGTGCGCGCGGCCAGCGTTTCAAAATTTTTGTGAGGCCCAAAGTAGGTTGTGAGATTCTCCAACCTGCTGAGATCGACGGGACACACGAGGTTGCCCGAATAACTCAATTCTTCCAAGCGGATCAACGACTCGATCGCACGGGCATCCGTGGGGCCAATCGCACTCACGTCAAGATGAGTAAGGGAATCAGCAAACTTCACGAGACCATCGAGAGCAGCAACCTCGTGAGGAACACTAGCGAGGCGTAACCCCAGCCCCTCCCTCTTGATCGTCGCAATTTCAGACCGCGAAGGAAACTGGCCGAATTCGAAAACCGCATATTCCACGCCGTTGCGGGGCGAGGTTATCCTCAACATTTTCGCGCTCAGTCCTCGGACTGCTTCGAGGCGGAATCGCTAGATGACTCGACGCGAGCGGAGGCCCTCGACCGCAGCGCGCGAGAACTTGGGGCACTCATCTAATTCCTTAGGCTGAGTTTTGTAGATCGAGCTGACCGCATCCGCGACCAGAAGCCGAACCACACGACACCAACAACGGCGAAGGTGATCGGCAGCCACGTGGGGAACGTGGTGCCGAGGGACTCTCCCATAAACCAGGTCAAGAGCACTGCGACTGCCAGCAGGAAGGTGCTCGAGCCCAATGCCACCGTGGTGCTGTTGAGACGGCCGCCGGTGCTGAGGATGGCACGGAGGCCGAGCCCTACCGTGACCGACGCCAGCCCTACGGTGCTCCCACCGATGATCCCGAAGAACAGCGATGCAGGCAGGAACCTTAAGAACGCCTCAGTTCCCCAGTACTCGCTGATGAGGGCGAGCGCAAAAACCGCCCCAGCGACTGCACCGAACAGCGATGCGTAGAGCGCAACGACCCACGGGCCCACGTTGAGCGTTCGTCGGATTCCGCGGATCATTCACTCAATGTAGCGGCAGCAGCGTGCAGCGCGAAGCATCCGGAGGCGTGAATCACCGCAGCCCTCACTGGCGTGCTTATGCAGGCTGCTCGAAACGAGCCCACGGGCCGTCCGCGGCGACGCGTGAGGCAATGTGAGGTTGGTCGCCATCGCTTTCCCACCCCGAGGGATGCTGAATGGGTACATCAATCCTGAGCCCGTGAAACAACTCGCGGCGGGCAACATTCTGCAGGTGCGCCGGAGCCCACTCGATGTCAAGGTCGCGAATGGTTGCGACTCCGAGGCCGTCTTCCGCAAAAAATAGTTCGTCGTCGCCGCCGGGGCCGCCTCCGACAATGACGATGTCCCACATGCGCTCAGCGACGGGAAAGAGATTAAGAAGATTCGAAAACAGGTACAGCCCCTGATACTCACCGGCACGACAGAAGCCCACCGTCGGCAGCAACGGAATAGGGAAATTCGCTCGATCCTCATCAGTCACGGGAGCAAACATCGAGTGTTCATCGCTGAAGGAAGCGCGCGGCGGACGCCGGGACAGCATCCTCCACGAATCACGAACTCTGAGCCCGAGAGCGAGCGGCTGGCCGAAGACATCCACAGCGCCATCCACCACAACAAACGGAAGTCGGAAAAGCCTCGACGTGCGGGTCGACCAATCGCCAGCAAGGTACGCCAGCGCGGCCCGGAAGTATTGCTCCAGGTACTCCTGCACAGTTTCGTCTGAGGCGAGATCATCCGCCTGCGCGTGGTAAAAACCGGCCGAGACGTCCAACTGAAACCAGCCGGTCGTGTCCACGGAAACGATCGCGTACTCATCGCGGTTCGACAGCGAAGTGAGCTGCAGAAAAGTCTCATCGTGCGGGTGCACTCCCCCAATACCGACCTCGGCGTGGACGCCCACATCTGACGCAGCAAGCTCCTTCAGAAGCGCGAGTATCGCAGAACGACCCATGCTGCCTCCTCTTACCTAGCCCATACTGGCGTTCGGCGTCGTCGCGGCGCAAGAGGCAGTACTTCAGCAGCCACAACCCACAACACAGGCCGACACCCTCTCACCGAAATGAGTGAGGATGCCGGCCTGTGCCAGAAACGAGAAGTGCGCCCTAGAAGGTAGCTTCGTCGGGGTTCGCACCGACACGCTGGTCGCGGTCGATCGCATCAATCGATGCCATCTCATCCGCGGAAAGCTCGAAGCCAAAGACATCGAAGTTCTCAGCCATACGCTCGCGCGAGTTCGACTTGGGGAACACGATGATGCCGTTCTGCAGGTGCCAACGAATGGCAACCTGAGCGGGTGAAACACCGTGTGCTTCAGCAGCAGACTGGAGAGCAGTCTCACCAAACAGGTCATACTTGCCCTGGCCGAGAGGGCCCCACGCCTCAATGTGCATACCCAGTTCTGCCCCATACGCGCGCAAGTCACGCTGTGCGAAAGCGGGGTGCAGCTCGATCTGGTCAACCGCAGGAACGGTGTTGCTGCCCGCGATGATCTTCTCAAGGTGAGGGCGGTGGAAGTTGCTGACACCAATCGAACGCGTCTTGCCCTCTTCTTTCAGCTGCTCAAGCGTGAGCCAGCTGTCAAGGTAGCGGTCAAGGTCGGGGCGAGGCCAGTGGATGAGGTACAGATCCACATAGTCGAGGCCCAACTTCTCGAGACTGAGATCCATGGCGTCGCGAGCAGAGTCGGTGCCCTGGTCGCTGTTCCACAGCTTCGTCGTGATGAAGATTTCTTCACGCGGGATGCCCGACGCTTTAATGGCGTTGCCGACGCCCTGCTCGTTGCCGTAAATCATGGCGGTGTCGAGGTGGCGGTAGCCAACCTCGAGTGCGTCGGTGACGATGCGCTCGGTCTCCTCGGGGTCCACTTTGAAGACACCGAAGCCGAGCTGGGGGATGAAATTTCCGTCGTTCAGTTCAATCTGGGGAACAGTCATATCCCCATCCTGCCACTCACGACTGACGGTTCCATCCCCGCGCGTCAAGCTCCTAGCTAATGTGGCGCTCGTCGACTCCCGAATACGCAGCGAGGGGACGGATGAGCGCATTCGATGCCGCCTGCTCCATGATGTGGGCGGTCCAGCCAGTGACTCGCGCCGCAACGAACAGCGGCGTAAACATGTCGGTGTCGAACCCGATGAGGTTGTACGCCGGGCCGCTCGGGTAATCAAGATTGGGCTTGATGTTCTTGCGGCTCGTCATTGCCGTCTCGAGGGCGTCATACATGGCAAGCATGTCAGGGCGGTCGAATTCGGCAACGAGGGTTTCAAGCGCAGCCTTCATGGTGGGCACTCGTGAGTCGCCGTTCTTGTACACCCGGTGGCCGAATCCCATAATTTTGCGCTTCTCAGCAAGGGCATTCTCGAGCCACGCTTCCGCATTTTCTGCTGAGCCGACCTCATCGAAAACGTGCATAACAGCCTCGTTCGCGCCACCGTGCAGTTGACCCTTGAGAGCACCAATTGCTGCCGTGACGGCACTGTAGAGATCGCTGAGCGTGCTCGTCACCACACGACCGGTGAAAGTCGACGCGTTGAAGGAGTGCTCGGCATACAGAATCATCGACACATCAAAAGCGTTGACAATAACGAGGTCAGGAACCTCGCCGAACGTCATGTGCAAAAAGTTGGCCGAATAGCTGAGGTCATCCCGCGGCTCAACAAGTTCCTGATCGCGACGACGACGCTGGTCGTAGGCGATGATCGCCGGCAGCTTGGCAAACAGAGTGAGCGAGCGCTGAAGATTGAGTTCTTCATCAACCATGCTCGCGGGGTCAGTGAGGGTGTCGTCCAAGGCACCGATCACGCTGACCGCGGTGCGAACGACATCCATCGGATGCGCGGAAAGAGGCAACTCGTCAATGACGCGCTTGGTGTGCGCGTCGAGGTGGCGCTGCGCACGCTCCACATTCTGGAACTCCTCTAGCTGCTCATCTGTGGGCAACTCACCGTGCCACAGCAGATACGCAACCTCTTCAAAGGTGCACTTCTCGGCCAGTTCTTGCACGGGGTAGCCGCGGTACAGCAACGAGTTGGTCTCGGGGTTCACCTTCGAGATCGCAGTCGTGTCGGCGACGACGCCGGCCAAACCTTTACGAATCTCGGTTTCAGGGGTTCCTGTTAGGTCAGTCATGGTGCTCCTCGGTAGTGGTATCGAGTCAAAGTTGTGAGTGTGGTTAGTAGGGGTGGGCGGTAATTGGTGTGGTTCTGAAGTTAGTAATGGCCATCGAGCGTGAAGTTGAACACTGACGAATCAAACGAGTTGTAGCTCTCATAGTCGAGCAGTTCATACAGGCGAGCCCTCGTCTGCATTTCGGCCACGACAGACTGCTGGGTGCCGTCGGCGTTGATTGCATCGAGGGTGCGCTCTGCAGCACCCATTGCACTACGCAACAGGGTTACGGGGTAAATAACAATGTTTACGCCGATATTGCTCAATTGCGTTGTCGTGAAAAGTTCGCTCTTACCAAACTCTGTCATGTTTGCGAGGATCGGAACATCCACGGCCTTACGCATCGCCTCGAACTCACCGAGATCCTTCATGGCCTCGGGGAAGATTGCGTCAGCACCCGCATCAACTAATTGCTTGGCACGGTCCATTGCGGCATCCAAACCATCAACGGCGCGGATGTCGGTGCGAGCCATGATCAGCAGGTTGGGGTCGCGGCGTGCATCGGCAGCCGCTCGGATGCGCTTGAGGGCGGTATCCGTGTCGACAACGGCTTTGCCGTCGAGGTGTCCGCAACGCTTCGGATTGACCTGATCTTCGATGTGGAGGCCCGAGACCCCCGCATCTTCGAGAGTCTGCACGGTGCGAGCCACATTCATGGGCTCACCGAAACCGGTGTCGGCATCGACGAGTGTCGGGAGGTCGGTCATCCGCGAAATCTGTTGCGAACGACCAGCCACCTCTGTGAGCGTCGTCAGGCCGATGTCGGGCAACCCGAGGTCGGCACTGATAACCGCACCCGAAATGTAGACGCCGTCGAAACCCTTGTCTTGGATGAGGCGAGCACTCAACGGGTTGAACGCACCGGGCACGCGCAGCAGTTCGCCGCTCGCCAGACGCTCACGGAACTGCGCACGCTTGGTTGCTGGGTCTGTTTGGGCATACAGCATTAGAAAATTCCTTTAGCGGTGGTGGCGGGGAAGTTGCCGCGTACGGTCAGTTCTCCCAGTTCGGATGCCGACAGTTCGGGCAGTCGCACGGCCGCGGCCAAGAAGCGTTCAATTTCGTCGCTCGCGAGCACACCATCCGCGAGGGTGCGGAACTTGGTGATGTACTGCTCGCGGGCGAAGGGTCGAGCACCGAGCGGATGCGCGTCAGCAACGGCAATTTCTTCGACGATGCGGCTGCCGTCGGTCATCTCGATCTCGACGCGACCACCAAACGCCTTCTCGGCGGGGTCGATCGAGTGGTAGCGACGCGTCCATTCGGTGTCTTCTTGAGTCGTGACGCGCTTCCACAGCGCAACCGTGTCTGCGCGGTTGGCTCGCTCGGGAGCGTAGCTGTTGACGTGGTGCCACTCCTGGTCCTGCAGGGCAACCGTGAAAATGTACGGAATGGAGTGGTCGAGCGTTTCGCGGCTCGCGTTGGGGTCGTACTTCTGCGGGTCGTTGGCACCCGAACCGATCACGTAGTGCGTGTGGTGGCTCGTGTGCAGCACGATGCGGTTGATGTTTTCTTCGACCAGCTCTGGATGCTCGCGCCCCAGTTTGCGGGCGAGGTCGATCCACGCCTGCGCCTGATACTCGGCCGAGTGCTCCTTCGTGTACGAGTCGAGGATCGCGGTGCGCGGCTCCCCCAGCTCAGGCAGCGGAACCTCGTAGTGCGCGTCTGGGCCGTCGAGCATCCACGCGATCACGCCGTCTTCGCCCTCGTAAATCGGGGTGGGGCTGGTCTGGCCACGCATGGCACGGTCAACTGCTTCGACGGCCATCTTGCCGGCGAAAGCGGGAGCGTGCGCCTTCCACGTGGAGATCTCACCCTTGCGCGACTGACGCGTGGCGGTGGTCGTGTGGAGTGCTTGGCCAACAGCCTGGAAAATGGTTTCGGTGTCGAGACCGAGGAGGGTTCCGATGCCAGCGGCAGCGCTCGGGCCGAGGTGAGCAACGTGGTCAATCTTGTGCTTGTGCAAGCAGATCGCCTTCACGAGGTCGATCTGGATTTCGTACCCCGTGACGATCCCGCGCAGCAGGTCAGCACCCGTGCGGCCCGTGTGCTGAGCAACAGCCAAGATCGGCGGGATGTTGTCGCCCGGATGCGAATAATCGGCGGCCAAAAAAGTGTCGTGATAGTCGAGCTCGCGAACCGCAACACCGTTAGCCCACGCAGCCCACTCCGGGCTCACGCGCTCGTCGGAGCCAAACACGGTGGCTCCCGGCGTGTAGGGGTGACGCTCGGCCTGCGCACGCGCAGCAACCACCGGCGCACGCGTGAGGGACGCGGTAGCAACCGCAGCATTGTCAATCACACGGTTGATTACCATGTCGGTCACGGCATCCGTTGGTTCGAGCTGTTCGGCAGCGATCGCGGCAATCTTGTGGGCAAGTTGGTCTTCGCGAGCGAGGTTCTCGTCGCTGCGGTAAACGCGGAGGGCGTGATCTTTCACAGTGGAGCCTTTCAATTGGCGGCGCGCAAGGGAGATTCCGCGGCCGTGGCTAAAGCGCTCGTGAGCGCGTGATGGAGATGAACGTGGGTGGCATGGGCAGCAAGTTCGGGATCGCGCGCGACAATGGCCTGCACGATAAGGAGGTGTTCGCGGGCGGCAGCCGTCAACCGCTCTGGATTGTCTTTGGCAAGGCGACGCACCCGAACCAGGTGGGTGCGCAGCGAGCTGAGGGCGCCGGTGAGGTAATCGTTTTCGACCGCGTCATCGACTGCCGCATCGAACCGGCGAACGAGGTCGAAGTAGGCACTGCGGTCGCTGTCATCGCGAGCGAGCAATGCCGGTACTGCATCGAATTCGCGCTCAAGGTCGGCAAAAATACTGCCGGTGTGATGCAGGGCCGCGAGGCGCATCGCCTTCACTTCGAGCGCCTTGCGCACATCGAAAAGTTCGCGGATGTTGTCAACAGAAACGTCAGTGACGACCAGTCCCCGACCGGATTGGCTTGCCACCAGCCCATCAGTTATCAGTCGGGACAGTGCTCCTCGCAGCGGGGTGCGGGACACCCCGAGCCGCGCAGCCTGTTCGACCTCGCCCAGAATGGTGCCTGGCGAGAGTCGCCACTCCACGATGTCGTCACGGAGGGCTTGGTAGGCGCGATCGCTGGCTCTTACCGGTGTCGCCATACGCACCTCCCGAAACTGGTTACTTGACCACCTTGCGGTTTACCCACTGATGGCTTTGTATACAAGATCTTCAGTCTAGAGCTGATTCAAGAGAAATCAAGCCAAATTCTGAGTGAACTGTATACAGATGACGCTCTCTGGCGGCGCGGAACCGGCATCCGGATCTATGCTGAATCGCATGATCTCCCCTACCGAACTGCTGGCGCTCTACGACGCCCAACAGCGGTTAATCGTGCCCGAGCATCCGCCGGTTGGAGTTCATTTTGAACTGACAGACTCCGTGCTTCGAGTAACCGGGCGCAGCGAGGGAATGATCGAAACTGCGCAGCGCCTCGACATGAGCGGCGCCGAATTGGATGCCCTCATCGCCGATCACCGCAACTTCTTTGCTGCCCGAAACGAACCCGTGGAATGGAAAACGCGAGCCCATGACGTGCCCGCCGACATCCCTCAGCGACTCGAACATGCAGGGTTCATCGCTCAAGAACGAGAAGCGGTGCTCGTCGGCCACACCGCTGACCTAGTGAGCGCACGCCCGCTACCTGCCGAGATCACTATCCGCGAGACCCACGACCACAACGACATTGTCGGTCTGGCAGCCATGCTCTCTGAAGTGTGGGGCTACGACTTCGTCTGGTTTATCGACGAACTCGAAGCACAAATCGCCTCAGCTCCTGACCTCACCGTGCTCTTCGTCGCTGAAGCCGGCGGCCGCATCGTCTCCGGTGCCAGAATCGAATTCACCCCCGGCAGCGACTTCGCGGGACTCTGGGGAGGCTCAACAGCATCCGAGTGGCGGGGCAAAGGAATCTACGGTGCCCTCGGCGCAGCCCGCGCCCAACGGGCACAACAACGAGGAGTGCCCTATCTGCAAGTAGATGCCTCAGACGAGAGCAGCCCCATCCTGAAACTTCGCGGTTTCGTTGAACTCACCACCACGACGCCGTATCTGTGGACGCCACCGAGCACCGAGGCACCGAGAATCTGAGCACCAACGATTCAGCTTGAGCGCAGAGCACGCGCCTCAAGGTAGGCGGCAAAAGCTTCTCGGCTAGTCTTGCGCGGTCGGTAGCCAAATGACTCGCGAAGGGCGCGGTTGTCGAGCACCGGCCGATAGCGCAAAAACTTGACCTGTGCCGGTTTGTGCGGGGTGAGGCGTAGCCCATGCCCTACCCAGAGCGCGACCGCGAATACCCACGGCGGCAGCACGAGGAGCTTTTTGCCGAGCGCGTGAGCAATCTCGCCGATCGTCATCTTGCCGTCGCCAGCAACATTGAAAATTCCGGCAGGCCCGCCTGTGGCCGCGCGCACCATCACTTCAACAACATCGTCGACCCAAATAAACACAAAGGGGCTGTCAGAACCGGCAAGCTTCAGCAACCGACGCCCCTCCCACAGGGCAGTGATCTGGTTGTCGACTGCCGGACCCAAGATTGTTCCGATGCGAAAAATGGTCTGAGTCAGCTGTGGTGCGGTTGTGCGCAGCTCGGCCAGCATCTCCTCAACCATTCGCTTGTGTTTGCTATAGGGAAAGTCGTCGTTGCCTCGCAGCGGGTCACTCTCCGTGATCCACTCCGGGTTGTCAGCGTGATAGCCATACGTCGCACCGCTCGACGACACGACGATGCGCGAAACACCTGCCTCAACGCAGGAGGCAAAGACCGCGCGCGACCCGTCGACGTCGACCGCAAACTCTTGCGCCACGGTGGTTGTTCTGCCCGGGTTCACGATCGAGGCGAGGTGGACAACGGTGTCAATGTTGTGAGCACGCAGCAGTTCGGGAAGGTCAGCGGCAGCCGTCACATCAACCCGTTCATAGTGCACGCCCGCTAGCCGCACGCCGGGGCTCGGAACCCGAATGTCCGCACTCACTACACGCTCAATGGCTTCGGATGCAGCCAACCCGGCAACCACGGAGGTGCCCAAGAATCCGCTGCCACCCGTAACCAGTACCCGCGTCACGCGACTGCCTCCGTGCCACTCTCGGGCACACCGGAATGCGGCCCAGAACCGTCACCGGCACCCTTCGCCTTGCGGCGTCCCCACCAAGTGGCCAAGGCGAGCCCTGCGATGATGTCCCAAATTCCCCACCAGCCAGCGACGACCGCCATGCCGCCGAGCCCACCGAAGAAGGCAAATACCAGTCCTAGCCCGAGACCGGCGTTGCGGATCCCCACTTCGAAGGTCACCGCCTTGGCCTCATAGAGGGCGAGGCCACCGAGTCTCGCGCTCGCATAACCGAGGCCGAGCGCGACAGCATCGTGCAGGAATACGGCCAACAGCACAACACCGACGTAGGCGATGAAGAATGGGAAGTTACCGGCGAGCGCCGCAATGATGAATCCGAGCAACGCTAAGAGGCTCACCCATTTCACCGTGGGCTGCACTTTTTTGGCAAACGCTGGCCACCGATTCTTGATGGCAAACCCGACCGCGAATGGCAGACCGATAATCACAACGATCTCCAGCAACATCTGCCAACCATTGAGGCTGACGCTCTCGAGAATAGTCGACGCTGTCGGGTGCCAACCACCCCACAGCGACAGGTTCACGGGCAGCATGACGATGTAGACCACATTGGTGACTGCCGTCATAGATACGGAAAGCGCTACGTTGCCTCGTGCACGATAAGTGAGCACTTGGGAGATGTTTCCTGGCGGGCAGCACGCCACCAAAATCATCCCGAGTGCGATCGACGGACCGACCTGCAACAACAGCGTCAGACCGAAGGTCACGGCGGGGAGCAATACAAGTTGAGCAACCAAAGCGATCGCAAAGGCCCGTGGGGCTTTGAGTACCGCCCGAAAGTCTTCGAGGCTCGTATCGAGCGCGATTCCGAACATGATGAGACCAAGCACAACGCTCAAAGCGATAAGCGATGCTGGGCTGAAGTTGAGCATCGCATCATCGATGGTCATGAGTTGGCCTTTCGGGTGAGAGTCTCACGCAGTTTTCGTAGGGTGCGTCGGTAGGCATCTTTGTTTACGTAATACGACATGCGTTCGAGTGCGAGGTACTTGTAACCACCGGTAAGGTCTGGCCACGGTTGCTCGGCGGACTCCCTGAAGTGGGCGGCAGCACGAGGAGCATCTTCTTGCGCGGCAAGATATGCCGCCAAAAGTTCGGCTTGCTCGTAGCGGCCCTGCCAGCCGATGCCACTGGCCTCGATCATGCCCATAACGTACAGACCGTTGAAGCTCGGCGGGAACATATTGAGATAGAGATCGGGGGCCATCCCCGACCAGTTCAGGTGATCTCGATCAACGAACGGATAATCGAGACTGTAACCGGTTGCCAATACGATCAGGTCATAGTCGGTGTGGGTTCCATCCGCGAAATGCACCGTGTTGCCTTCGAAGCGTTCTGGGGCGGGAACGACACGCAAATCGCCCTGCCCGAGGTGCCCGAGCACAAGAGTATTCACAATCGGGTGCGACTCATAAATGCGATAATCGGGGGCAGGAAAGCCAAAGGTGACGGGATCACCGGTAAACGCCCGCAACACTCTCGTGTCGATGAACTGCTTTATTCGCGCCGGAAGCGGTCGCCCCTGGTTGAGGGTGTCAGCAGGCTTTCCAAACAAATAGCGCGGAACAAAGTAGTAGCCACGGCGCACACTCAAGTCGATGCTGTCAGCGTGATGCACAGCATCCACGGCAATATCGCAACCGCTGTTTCCCGCGCCGACAACGAGCACTCGCTTGCCCGCAAACATTGTTGCCTTTTTGTACGCGCTCGAGTGAATGATCTCCCCCGAAAATTCACCATCAAAGTTCGGGATGCTGGGGTGCGCCAGCGTGCCATTGGCCAAGATTACGCCGTCGAAGTGTTCAGTCTCGCTCTCGCCGCCTTGGCGCATTCCGCTATCGGCATCCGTCGGACTCGTCGTTACATTCCACCCGCCACCATCGGCGGGCTCAACACGCTCCACCGTCGTGGAGAAACGAAATTTCTGCCCCAGGTCATAGCGATCACTAAAGGCGCGAAAGTACTTCTGGAGCTCTCGGTGGCCAGGATAATCCGCCGTCGTAGCCATAGGCAGCTCACGGAATTGAGTCGTGGTGCGCGACGAAATGAGGTGCGCTGACTCGTACATAGTGCTGCGTGGATTATCAATATTCCAGAGGCCGCCAACGTCGTCTGCTGACTCGAAACCGACGTAGCGGATGCCTGCCTTATCGAGGGCACGAGCGGCTGCGAGCCCCGAAGGTCCAGCACCGATGATGGCGATGGTACGAGGCATCCAGTCCTCCCGGGGTGAACAACACTATTCAGGGCGTTTCCGCAGCTTACTAGACAGGATCTCGCAGGTAGACCAGTTGCGGTTCGCGTACTGTTTTCTTGCGAACAGAAGCCCAGTTGTCAATACTGGGCGATGCAAGGTCACCCGACGGCGTCTACCCGAAAGACGCCGGATCTTGCATAGGGGATTAACCAACCATGCTTAAAGACAGTACGGTTGCGCCTGCCCGGCGCCGCCAATGGGGCTCAGAAACACGCCTCCATCCATTACCCACCGTGCACCCTGCACCCAGTGATCGCACGATCGCGCTTGCGCGTCTGGCGATTGTTGCGACGATTGTGTTCTGGCTGACGTATGTGATCTATACGATCGTTCGCCAGTTCATCAACAACGGCACCGAAAGTTTCCGGTTCACAACCGAAGCTATTTCGTACTTAATCGTTGTTACCTTCCTCACCTTCTCTGCGCTCATGTATTTGATCGCGAGACACGGTGCCTATCAACGCTTCCGGGCGCACGCTCGCGTGCCGCGCGCTGAACTCGATCGGCACTTCGCCGAGAACCAGGGCTCGATCACCGTTCTGGTTCCCAGCTACAGCGAAGAACCGGATGTCGTGCGTGCCACCCTGTGGTCGGCGTGCCTTCAGGAGTATCCGACTTTGCGTGTCGTGCTCTTGCTCGACGACCCGCCGTTTCCTTCTGACCCGGATGCTGCAGCACAGCTAGCGGAGTCTCGTTTGCTTGCCGAGAAGATTCAGGCTGAACTCGCTGAGCCCCGTGAACGCTTCGGTGACGCTCTTGCGACGTTTGAGCGTCGAGTGCAGCTGGGCCGCACGGTCGGCCTGTTCGAGCTCGAGGAGCTCGCTGAGCACTACCAGTGGGCTGCCGACTGGCTAGAGAACAAGGCTTCCAACGAACAGCGCATTGACCACGTCGATGAGTTCTTTGTCACGCAGGTTATTCAGGGCCTGGCCGGTGAGCTGCAACTGACCGCCGATGCGCTCGGCGCAGCTCACGATGAGCATATGGTTCCCCCCACCGCACGGATGCGCGAACTGTACCGTCGTCTCGCTTGGACCTTCACGGCCGACCTCTCGACCTTCGAGCGCAAGCTTTACGCTTCTGTGTCTCACGAAGCGAACAAGGCAATGAACCTCAACGCTTATATCGGCCTGATGGGTGGCAATTACCGCCCAGAGGAAACACCAACCGGCACGGTACTGCGCCGCGTGAACCACGCAGAAGCTGGCGATCTGTCGATCCCCGATTCGCAATACCTGCTAACTCTCGACGCTGACTCGCTGCTGCTGCGCGACTACTGCCTCCGACTTGTCTACTTGCTTGAGCAGGCGGACAACTCCCGGGTCGCCGTCACCCAAACGCCGTACTCCTCATTCCGCGGAGCAGGTACACGCATCGAACGACTCGCTGGCGCCACGACTGATCTGCAGCACATCCTGCATCAGGGCAAGTCGTATTACGGCGCAACCTTCTGGGTGGGGGCCAACGCCGTCATCCGCAAAGCTGCACTGGATGACATTGTCGAGACCGAGACCGAGGGCGGCTTCACGGTCAAGCGCTACGTGCAGGACCGCACCGTCATCGAAGACACCGAATCGAGCATCGACTTGGGCGCCCACGGCTGGACGCTCGTGAATTACCCAGAACGACTCAGCTACAGCGCAACCCCGCCCGACTTCGGTTCGCTTGTAGTGCAACGTCGTCGCTGGGCTAACGGTGGGCTACTCATCATGCCCAAACTGATGCGCCAAATGCGTGAGCGTCGCGCTCGCGGCGAAACTGTGCCGTGGACCGAGTTCTTCCTGCGCGTGAACTACATGACATCGATCACATGGGCGAGCTTCGGTCTCGTGTTCCTGCTGGCCTACCCCTACGACAGCAGACTCTTGAGCCCCGTGGTGCTACTCGCCGCGGTGCCGTATTTCTTGGCCATGGGCAGCGACCTTCGCTATAGCGGCTACAAGTTCTCCGACATCTTCCGCATTTATGGGTTCAACCTGATCTTGCTCCCCGTCAACCTTGCCGGAGTTCTCAAATCACTCGAGCAGGCCATCACGAGCAAGAAGATCCCATTCGCTCGCACCCCAAAGGTTCGCAACCGCACCTCAACTCCGTTGCTGTATGTGCTGGCGCCGCTCGTGATCATCACGTTCTCGGGCTTCACTTTCTGGCGCGACTTGAACGCCGGCAACTGGGGTAACGCCGCGTTCGCGGCTTTCAACCTGGTTCTCGCCGGCCTCGCCGTCGTGTCGTGCATCGGCATCTGGAACACCATCGTGGATATCTGGTTGGGTGTCACACGCCCGCTCTTTGTCGAACGAAAGCCAAAAAAGACGAAGGAAGAACCAGTGCCAGAATCGACTGAACTCGACTGGCGTTCAATCCTCTATTACGGCGACGACAGCGGAGTTCACACCAAGGTGCGAGACTCCATCGTCTTCGCTGAAATGCTGCCACCCGCTGAGGCTGAAAGCGAGGTGCGAGCATGAGCACCGCGACTCACCGACTCTCTTTCAGGCGACTCGTCATGGCGGTTGTTATCGCCATTGCTGTCGCCGCCGGTGGTCTCTTCGCCTACCAAGCGTGGGCATCCACTCAGGCGGCTCCCGCGCCAGACCCGTGGTTCGCCGCCTACGTTGACGTCACAGCCACCCCGAGTTATGAATTCGAAGCTGCGACGAAGGAGAGCGGCAAAGAGGTCATGCTTTCGTTCATCGTCGCCGCTAGCGATGAAGGTTGCACTCCAACGTGGGGCACCGCCTACACAATGGATGAGGCAGCAATCTCACTCGACCTCGACCGCCGGATTGCCCGGCTACAACAGCAGGGCGGTGACGTCGCGGTTTCGTTCGGCGGGCTCCTGAATAACGAGCTCTCCACGACGTGTACCGATCCTGCAGATCTGGTTTCCGCCTACAACTCGGTGCTCGACCGCTATGCGTCAACCACGATCGACCTCGACATCGAGGGCGAAAACCTCAGCGACACCGCTGCGGGTGAACGTCGGGCGGCGGCAATGGCCACCCTGCAAGCAGCACGGCGCTCCGCAGGCGATGATCTCGCTGTGTGGCTGACGCTTCCCGCAGCAACCTTCGGACTCACGGAAGAGGGAACCACTGCGGTCACTCAGATGCTCGATGCCGGTGTCGATCTCGCCGGAGTGAACATCATGACGATGAACTTCGGTCAGAGTATGGCCGATGGAGAGACCAGCGGTGACGCCTCCATTCGCTCGCTGCAAGAAACTCACCGTCAACTGGGCATCCTCTATGACAACGCCGGGATCGAACTGACGGATGCCACGATCTGGACAAAGCTCGGCGCGACCCCGATGGTCGGCCAGAACGATATCGAAGCCGAAGTTTTCACGATGGCCGACGCTGCAGCACTCAACGAGTTTGCTCTCGACAAGGGCACTGGTCGCATGTCGATGTGGTCGCTGAACCGCGACACTACGTGTGGGCCGAACTACGCCGACACGTCCCGCGTCTCTGACTCCTGCAGTGGTGTAGCCCAGGGTGACCTGTTCTTTGCGGATGTCTTGGCTGACGGTTTTGACGGTCACGTCGCGAGTTCTGCAAAGACCATCACCACCGAAGAGCCGTCGGATCCCAATGATTTCATCGACGATCCTGCGACTAGCCCGTACGCAATCTGGCAAGAAGACGCCAGCTACCTCGCGGGTACAAAAGTGGTCTGGCACCGCAATGTGTACCAGGCCAAGTGGTGGACGCGCGATGAGTTGCCAGACAACCCCGTGCTCAATTCGTGGGAAACACCGTGGACTCTCGTAGGGCCAGTGCTTGAGGGCGAAACCCCCGTTGAAGTTCCTACGGTTCCGAGCGGAACCTACCCTGGTTGGGATGGCACCGCTGTCTACGAAGAAGGCGACCGCGTACTGTTCAGCGGAGTGCCCTACGAAGCAAAGTGGTGGAATCAGGGCGACAGCCCCGCCGCCTTCTCTTCAGACCCCGACGGAACCCCGTGGGTTCCGCTGACGGCCGAAGAGGTCAAAGCGCTGATTTCGGGCGGCGAGACTGGCGAACCAGCCAACCTCGCCACCGCCACTACCGAAGGCTAGGAAGCGAGCCCTTCGCGTTCGCTTCTCCGGCGACGCTGTTCTTCAGGATCTGGAAGAGGAACGGCGGCAATGAGTCGCTGCGTGTAGGGGTCCTTCGGGCTGCGCAGAACCTCATCGCGCGTCCCCTGCTCCACAATTTTTCCGCGGTGCATGACAGCGATGCGGTCAGCCAGAATGTCAATCACGGCCAAGTCATGCGAAACGAAGAGGCACGCAAATCCGAGTTCCTTTTGGAGTTCTTGGAAGAGCTCAAGCACCTTTGCCTGAACCGACACATCGAGAGCCGAAGTAGGTTCGTCAGCGACCAACAATTTGGGGCTCAGCGCTAGCGCCCGAGCAATTCCCACTCGTTGGCGCTGACCACCAGATAGCTCATGCGGGTATCGGTTACGCATGTGAGCGGAGAGCTGCACGCGGTCGAGCAACATGCTCACTCGCGCTTCCTCATCTTTGCTAGTGAAGCCGCCAACGAGCCGAAGCGGCTCACCGATGCTCTCGCCGATCGGCATCCGCGGGTTGAGTGACGAACCGGGGTCCTGAAAGACGATGCCGATGTCTCGACGCACAGCGCGCAAATCGTTTTTACTGATGCCGACCATATTCGTTCCGACAATATCGAGGGTTCCCGCAACAGCGGGAAGGAGTCCGACGACGGCGCGACCGATCGTAGTCTTGCCCGAGCCAGACTCACCAACGAGGCCGAGCACTTCACCCTGGCGAATCGTGAGATTGATGTCGTCGGCAGCACGGAAGGCCGGCACCCGGCCGCGCTTCGGATACTCAATCGCGACACCCTTCATCGTGAGAACGACATCGCGGTTGTCTTTCGAGGCGGATGCTTCGCCTGCAGCCCCCAAGTGAGGAACAGCAGCCAAGAGTGCCTGAGTGTAGGGGTGCGTCGCTCCGGCGAAAAGCGACTCCGCTGTTCCCGTCTCAACAACTTCGCCATCCTTCATGACCATCACGCGGTCAGCGAGGTCGGCGACAACCCCCATGTCATGCGTGATCAGGATGATCGCGCTGTCGAGCTTGGAGCGCAAGTGGTGCAGCAACTCAAGAATCTCGGCTTGCACGGTCACGTCGAGCGCTGTCGTTGGCTCGTCAGCAATGAGCACGCGCGGGTTGCAGGAAATGGACTGCGCAATCATGGCGCGTTGACGCTGACCACCAGACAACTGATGCGGGTACGAGTCGAACGCTTTTTGCGGGTCAGGCAGCTCGACCATCGCGAGCAATTCGAGGGCACGCTTGTGAGCATCCGTCCGGATCATTCCCGGATTGTGCACTTGAAGCGCCTCAACGATTTGGAACCCAATTGTGTAGACCGGGTTGAGGGCCGTCATCGGCTCTTGGAAGATCACGGCAATGCCGGCACCACGCAATTGGCGAAGACGGTGCAGCGACGCCCCAACCATCTCTTCACCGGCAAGCTTCACGCTGCCCGAAATGCGACCATTCTCAGGAAGCAAACCGAGGAGGCCCATCGCGCTCGTGCTCTTGCCAGAACCAGATTCGCCAACAATGGCAAGCACTTCGCCACCCTGGAGGGTGTAGCTGACATTCTTTGCCGCCGTGACCCACTCCCCCTCAACCCAGAATTCGACGCCAAGGTCAGTAACCTCGATCGCGGGAGTCTTCGTTGCTGTCTCAGTCTTTGCTGTCTCAGTCATCAGGAGATTCGCCTTTCGCCCTGGATACGGTGCGCACGTGGGAACATAGTTCCGTGTCGCCAAACTTCACCCTGCACTCGCGATTCGGGCGCGTACTTTCCATCGTCGTTTTTGTCGCGTGCGCTGCCGCACTGATCGTCACGGCCGCTCAGGGCCGCTGGCTGGATGCCCTGCAAGTGCTGCCCGTCTTTGGCTTCGTTTCGCTGCTCACGTGGGCCATGTTCTGGCGCCCCGCTGTGCTCGTGACGGCGGCCGGCGTTACGCTGCGTAATGTACTGCGCACCGTCGACGTGGCGTGGCCCGAGATTCGCCGCATCGATACCAAATATGCGCTCGCGCTCGAAACGGTTCACGGCACCGTCACAGCGTGGGCTGCGCCCGCTCCCGGCCGCCACTCGGTCTTCTCGGCGGTGCGCCAGGATGGCGCGAACCTTCCGGAGTCGAGCTACTTGGCTGGCACAGTGCGACCCGGCGATCTGATCACGTCGGACTCTGGTCAAGCCGCCCACATCATCCGTACGCACTGGGAGCAGTTGCGAGACGGCGGACATTTGGATGCCGCCACGAGTGAATTCACGAAGCTGCGTGTAACGTGGCACTTCCGCACGATCGCGGCTGTCGCCGCGCTGATCGTGGCTGTGCTGCTCACCACCGTCAGCTAGCTCGTGTTCATTCGGCGACGAGTGCCGGTCGATCGACCTCATCGCCCTCATTTGTTGGAGGTCCCGTCACCGGGGCGTGCACCGGGAACGTAGCTCTTGAAGAAGCTGATGACCTGCGAACCGAAACCGTTCTGGGCCGGTACTCGCTTCTGCCGGGGGTCGAAAGCATCGCGCAGTCCGTCACCGATGAAGTTGATACACAACGCAATCACGACGATGAATAGTCCCGGCCACCAAAACAACCACGGACGAGTCTTGAATGCTTCGTTGTACTCGCTGATGATTTGGCCGAGCGAAATGTCTGGCGATTTGATGCCGAACCCCAGGAAGCTCAAAGAAGTTTCGAGCAAGATCACGGCGCTCATCAGGAGGGTCGCGCTGACCACGATCACGCCGACAGTGTTTGGCAGAATATGGCGGAAGATAATGCGGAAGTCGCTCGCACCAGCCACGCGGGCTGCATCGACAAACTCTCGTTCGCGCAGGCTCAAGAACTCGGCTCTCACGAGTCTCGCCATTCCTGTCCAGGCAATGAGGCCAAGCATGACGGCCAAAAGAATTGCGTCTCCACCGATCGTGCGGCCAAGAACAGCGCCCAACACGAGCAGCGGGATGATGATGATGACGTCGGTGAGACGCATGATGACCTGGTCGATCCACCCCCGGTAGTACCCAGCAAGGGCCCCGAAAACGACACCGATGACGGTGGAGATCACTCCAACGATGAAGACGACACTGAGTGATTGCTGCATTCCGCGCATCACGCGAGCAAAAACATCCTTACCGGTGTTGTCTTGGCCGAACGGGTGTTCGCCAATGCTGAACGGCCACAGCGTGAAGGTGGGAGCACCGCCTGGGAGCACGATGTCATAGCGTTCCCACCAGGTGGATGTCCACCAACCAGGAATACGCACGCCGTCGATAATGAGGCGCGTCGAGTTGGCGTCGGGCACGAGGGCTCCTGATCCGCCGACGACTGTACCAACCGACGTGAACGCGAGTAAGACAAGAAATAGCAACACGTACATCGAGATGACGGCGCCACGGTGCCGGAAAAACCGACGACGAACAATCGTGCCTTGGCTAAGACCGACGGTTGCGCGCTGTTCAATGCTGAGTTCTTGACCTGTCGACTGGTCGTCGACTGCCGGAGTTTTGTCGCTCATGATCAGCTCACCCGAATCCTGGGGTCAAGTGCCGAATACAACAGATCGGCAAACACGTTGAAAAGCACGGCGAGAACTCCGGTGACGAGGAAGAACCCCATCACCAGATTCACATCGGTATGCGCGAGCCCCTCGTTGAAGAGGGAGCCCATCGCCTGCCAGGCGAAGACTCTTTCGGTGATCACCGCACCACCAATCACCGCCCCGAAGTCGAGCGCGATGATTGTCGCAATGGGGATCATGGCGTTGCGGAATGCGTGGCGCATAACCACCGTCCGCTCGCCAAGGCCCTTCGCACGGGCAGTGCGTACGTAGTCCTGGTTCATAACGTCGAGCAGGCTGGCCCGCGCATACCGCGTGTAGGCCGCAAGCGAGATGATCATGAGCGCGATCGTCGGAAGCAGCATGTGGGTGAGCGAGTCCAGCAGGTTCAGCCACGTGTCATCTACTCGCCGGATAGCAGGGGTCGATGCACCGATCGTCGCGATTACGCCGTTGCTCAGCGGGATGCGCGCAACGTATTCGTCCCAGCGCAAGAACATTTGATCGAGCACGAGCGGGATGACGGTGAGACCACCAACCAGGCCGGCGGTTCGCGCGACAACCGCTTTGCCATCGCCGCCAACCACTAGCCCAACGACAATGCCGATGCCGGCCATCAGCACGGTGACCAAGAGCACCGTCCACGCCGAGTTGAGATAGAAGAAAAGGAACTGAAACGGATACCAGAGGCCGAGTGTCAGAGCGACAACAATGCCCACCGCGATAAGCGCCCGGCGGTGTTGGAATCCTGTGGACGTAAACACCACGATCGCCGCGGTCGCGAGCGTGAGCAATGCCACCCCGATGATGCCGATCGATGGTTGCACGAACCAGCGGGTCACATCAAGCACGAAAATGAGGCCGCCAACACCGATCGCGACACTGGCGAAAGAAATTGCGCGAGTGCGTAGTTCACCGCCGACCACGGACGAGGCGATGAAGCCCATGACGAGCCCGACAACGACGATCGACCACCACGGTATGACGGGATCACCCAAGAATTCGTTGAATCGGATGGCGCCGAACTCTTTGAGCAGTACTGCCACCCAGAAAATCGGGAGCGAATAGAAGACGAATGTGAGGAATGTGACGACGTAGTCGTAACCGCTGTACTGACGAAGGGCGGTGGTCATTCCGATTGCCACACCGATCACGATTGCGAGAATCGTAGCGGCGAGCACAAGTTGCAGGGTGGAGCCGAGAGCTCCGCCGATGGCATCGATGACGGGCTGTTCGCCGCGAGCGACCGAAATGCCGAGGTCACACTGCCCAATGAAGCAGGCACCGACTCCCCCGAGCCAGGAGAAGTAGCGGAGCACAGGCGGTTGATCGAGGTTGAGGAGTCCACTCAGATACTTGATCTTGTCTTGAGCGTTGGGGTCTCGACTTCCCCGAAGCTCAAGCAGCGGATCACCGGAATTCGCAGTGAGTAGATAGACAATGAACGAAGCCACAAGCAGCACAAGAATGGTGGCTACGAGGCGTCTGGTGACAAAGGTCAACACCGGTGATCCTCATTTCGGGGCAAAGCAGAGCGGAACAGAGACAGTGCCGCCGAAGCGGCAGAAAACGTGGCGCAGGTGAGCCGGGCGCATAACGCCCGGCTCACCGCTATAGCGCTACCGAGTTATTCGGCGTCAGCCGGTGCCCACTCCCAGAAGTTCCAGAAGTAGGTCGGAGACAGCGGACTCGGGTCCACGTTCGTTACTGATTTGTTCCAGACAGTGATTCCAGGGAACTGGAAGATGGTGACGCCGTAGCCGTCGCCCCATACTTCCTTCTCCACCTCAACCTGGATTTTCGTCTGGGCCGCAGGGTCCAGCTCGGTTTCCAGATCCTTCAGGAGTCCGTCAACCTTGGTGTTCGAGTAGCCACCGAAGTTGCTCGGCTGACCCGATCCGAGGTACTGATCTGAACCTGTGAGCGCGAGGCTCGTTGACTGCCACGCGAAGATAACCGCGTCGTGCGGGTTGATCGGCAGTGCTTCCTTGTCGGTGAATGCCCACTCGGGCTCGGAGTCATCAACAACCGTGAAGCCAGCGAGAGCTGCCGACTGCTGGATGAATTCGAACTCAGTACCGCGACGAACGTTGCCCTCGGGGTACCAGAACTTGACCTCGACCGGAGTGGTTACTCCAGCATCCGCCAGCAGCTTCTTGGCACCGTCGATGTCGACCTCGGCATAGTCTGCTGAACCGTTAGTCGAAGCGATTTCGTCATAACCGGGAGCGCCAGGAATCTGCAGAACAGAGTCGCGGAGTCCAGCGTTCGGGTTCAGCGGGCTGATCAGCTTGTCGAGGATCTCCTGACGCGGGATGACCTTCAGGAACGCCTGACGAACAGCCTTTGCCTTGTCTTCGTCTCCGCCGTAGGTTGCGGGGTCGAATGGACCACCATTGTTGAAGGTGAGGTCAATGTGCTCGTAAGTCGCTTCATCCGCGGTCACGTAGTCAGCGTTGTCGAGTCCCTTGACGAGCTCAAGCACGTCAGGCGTCGGCTGGCCGGCAGCAATCTGAACGTCACCGTTTTCGATGGCCTGAACCTGAGCGGTTGAGTCCTCGATCTGGCGAACGATGATGCGTTCGTACTTGGGTGAAGGGCCCCACGTGTAGAGCGGGTTTGCCTTCAGCGCGACGTACTCGTTCTCGACCAGTTCGTCGAGAACATAGGCACCGCTCGACAGCGCAACGAGTTCGTTGTCTGGTGTGCTTGCTGCCTGGTATTCGTCGTTCCACGCCTTGGCTACCGGGGTAAGCCACTCAACGTCGTCGTTCTGAACTGCCTCGACGAACATCGACTTAGCTTCTTCAGGGTCGGTGATGTCTGGGTATGCAAGCTCAACTACACCGTGGGCTGCAACGCCGAGGTCGAACTGGATCTCCCAGTCAACGTAAGCCTTGTCGTACACAATCGTGATGCTCTTGTCGTCAATCTCCGGCATGGTCGACGCGAGGTCGCCACGGGGGTTTGCGTGAGTGAAGAGAGGCGCGCCTTCTGCGTCTTCTACTCCAGCGAAGATCGTGGTCCACGCGAGCAGAAGGTCAGCGGAGTCGATCGGAGTTCCGTCAGACCACGTCACGTTGTCGTTGATCGTGTACTTGACGGTGAGCGGGTCGTCGCTCGTCTTCTCGAACGTACCGAAGTCTGTGTTACGTACAAGAGCGGGGTCGCTGTTGTAGTACAAGAACGTCGAGTTCATCATGTACAGCACGACCGCGTTTGCGGTGTTGTTTCCTGCTGCACTGCTTCCGTTGAAGTTATCAATCAGGTCATTCCACGCCACCGTGATCTCGGTGTCTGCAATTACTTCTGATTCGTACGGCGGAGTACACCCGGTCAGGGCAAGTGCTCCAGCCGCGAGGACAGCTATGGCAGCTGCGACGCGCTTGTTCTTCATCTTTCCTCCAGTAGAAAGGTGGCCGAAGGGATGGCGTAGACCAATCCCATGGCCGCCATTACACCGCAAACCTGAACGTTGGGGCAATAGAAACTGACGATTCGCACAATTCGCAACAAGAACGACACAATCCTGCGTCGATTAACTGTGTCTACCCCACAGAGAGGGTGGTGCACGGATGAGCACGGGCTTCGTAACAACCTGACACTGCGCGGACCAGCGCTGCGGGCATCCGACCTATACTGGCCGGAGCGAAGCCCACACCGGCTGTCACTGTTGTCGCTGGTCAACAGAGAAGGAGTGCGCTGAGACGCATGAGCACCAGCCCCATCACAATTTCCATTGAACGCACCGTCGATCCCGCCCGGATCGCCGAAGCCACCGCCTGGATGCAAACCGGAATCAATCTGGCCACCAGCTACCCCGGCTTCCTCGGCTCCGGTTGGGTGCGCGCCGGCACCGACAGCACCACCTGGCACATGCTGTACCGATTCGCGGATGACGCAGCACTGCTGCACTGGGAACAATCCCCCGAACGTGCGTGGTGGTTGCAAAGCGGAAGCGGATTCGTGCACGACCAACGAACAGAACGCCGCACCGGCATCGAAGGCTGGTTTGACGAACCAACCGAAGTGACCGTTGAGCACGCCGGGCCATCCGCCGCCACAGTACCACCCCGCTGGAAACAAGCCGTGACCATTTGGCTCGGCTTCTTTCCCCTCAACCTCGCGTTCACCTACCTCGTGACGCTGCTCGTGCCCGGCTGGGATACGCTGCCGATTCTGGCACGCGTGCTGCTCACGACACTCTGCCTCACCCCGATCATGACCTACGTGCTGCTACCAGGAGTGACCCGGATGCTGCGACGCTGGCTTCTGCCGACACGGTAGCGGATCACGCCGCAGTCACAGCGCGTAAGCTGAAGGGCTATGTCCGCCTCCGAAGTTCACTCCGCCAGCACCGCAACGCTGCTGCCTGCCGGGGTAGCGATCACGTTCCCACCTGAGCTGCCCGTCAGCCAGCGCCGGGACGACATTGCGAAGGCAATCCGCGAGAACCAAGTCGTGATCATTGCCGGAGCAACCGGTAGCGGAAAGACCACCCAGCTGCCCAAGATTCTGCTCGAACTGGGCAAGACATCCATTGGGCACACGCAGCCCAGACGGATTGCCGCCCGCACCGTCGCCGAGCGCATCGCCGAAGAACTCGGCACCGAGCTCGGCGATCTCGTGGGTTACCAAGTGCGCTTCACCGATCGCGTCGGCAAAAACACGCGCGTGAAGCTCATGACCGACGGCATTTTGCTCAACGAAATTCACCGCGACCGCGACCTCAAAAAGTACGACGCGATCATCATCGACGAAGCCCACGAACGCAGCCTCACAGTCGACTTCTTGCTCGGCTATCTCAAGCAGCTTCGCGCCCGCCGCCCCGATCTCAGCATCATCATCACGAGTGCAACAATCGACCCCGAAAGCTTCTCCAAACACTTCGACGGTGCCCCGATCATTGAAGTCTCTGGTCGCACCTTCCCCGTCGAAATTCGGTACCGCCCCCTCGTCGCTGAAGAGAACGTTGGTGACGACCTCGAATCAGAGGATGCCGAAGAAGCTGCCGCAAACCGTGCCGACCGCGACTACCTCGAAGGCATCAACGATGCCCTCGACGAACTCTCCCGCGAGAGCGACGGCGACGTGCTCGTGTTCCTCTCGGGCGAAACCGAAATTCGGGATGCCGAAGAAGCGATCCGCGGACGCATCAGCGCCGGCAAGCTCTCCGAGGGCACCGAAGTGCTTCCCCTCTACGGTCGGCTGAGCTCCGCCGAGCAGCACCGCGTCTTCGAGTCGCGCCGCACCCCAGGCACGCGACGCCGCATCGTGCTCGCCACCAACGTTGCCGAAACCAGCCTGACCGTGCCGGGCATCCGCTACGTCATTGATGCGGGAACGGCCCGCATTAGTCGATACAGTACGCGCGCCAAGATTCAGCGCCTCCCGATCGAGGCCATTAGCCAGGCCAGCGCCAACCAACGCTCCGGGCGTTCGGGTCGAACGAGTGACGGAATCGCGATCCGCCTCTACTCCGAAGAAGACTTCAACTCGCGCCCCGAGTTCATGGAACCCGAGATTTTGCGCACCAACCTCGCGGCGGTCATCCTGCAGATGATCTCGCTTGGTCTGGGCAATATCGCCGAGTTCCCGTTCCTTCAGCCACCAGATTCTCGCGGCATCAAAGACGGGCTCGACCTGCTCACCGAACTGGGTGCCGTCGAAAACGCGATGGTGGGGCAGACGAAAGCCGGAAGTAAATCCGGTGCCACAAAAGATGCCACCCCGCGCATCACCCGCATCGGCAAACAACTCAGCCAACTGCCGATCGACCCCCGGCTCGCCCGAATGGTGCTCGAGTCGAAGCAGCACAGCACCACGCGCGAAGTCATGGCGATCGTCGCTGGGCTCAGCATTCAAGATCCCCGAGAACGCCCTCTCGATAAGCGACCCCAAGCCGACCAACAGCACGCGCGCTTCATCGACCCCACAAGCGACTTTCTCACCATGCTCAACCTCTGGAACTACCTCGAAGAGAAACAAAAAGAACTCTCGGGCAATCAGTTCCGCCGGATGTGCAAGAACGAGTACCTCAACTATTTGCGCGTGCGCGAATGGCACGACGTGTACCGCCAGTTGAGCCGGATGGCCAAGCCGCTTGGACTGGTTATTGGCGACGCGCACTCGAACCCCGACGGCATCCATCGCTCACTACTGGCCGGCTTGCTTAGCCACATTGGCCTCAAGGATGTCGCGAAGCGCGACTATATTGGCGCCCGTCAAACCCGCTTCGTCATCTTCCCCGGCTCGGCTCTGGCCAAGAAGCAGCCCAACGCGATAATGAGCGCCGAGCTCGTGGAAACGAGCAGGCTCTTCGCGCGCATGAATGCGTCGATCGATCCGGTGTGGGCGGAGAAGCTCGCGGGCGATCTTGTGAAGCGCAGCTATTCGGAACCGCACTGGGAGAAGAAGCAGGGTGCAGCCGTCGCGTTCGAGCGCGTGACGCTCTATGGCGTCACGCTGGCCGCCCGCCGCCGCATCCAGTTCTCCCGGGTAGATCTTCCTGCCGCCCGCGAACTCTTCATTCGCCACGCCCTCGTCGAGGGCGAAGACGACCTGACAAAGCGCGACAAGCGCGTGTGGGGCTTCGATGCCTCGAACCGTGCCCTGCGCCGTGACCTCGAACAGCTCGAAGAGCGCAGCCGTCGCCGAGACATCCTTCACGATGACGAAACTATTTTTGAGTTCTACGACAAGCGTGTGCCCGCCACCGTCGCGTCCGTGCGTGACTTCGAGGGCTGGTGGAAGAAAGCTCGTCACGACTCCCCCGACTTGCTCACACTCACCACCAACGATCTCCTTGAGAATGCGGATGACGCCGAAGTCGATGACGCCGCGTTCCCGACGACATGGGTTCGTGGCGACCAGACGCTGAGCCTCACCTACCGCTTTGAGCCAGGAACTGACGACGACGGTGTGACTATTGCCGTTCCGTTGCCACTCCTCGCTGGCCTTCGCCCCGACGGCTTCGACTGGCAAGTGCCTGGGCTGCGCGACGACCTCGTCACCGCGCTCATCAAATCGCTGCCGAAACCCATCCGCCGTAACGTTGTTCCGGCCGCCGACTGGGCCCGCCGCCTGCTCGAAACTGCCCCCGACGATCCAGCAACCGCCGCGTTTGAGGGCGGACCATCGCTGACCGAATTCTTGGCGAAAGAAATCGCGCGGCTCACGTATGCCACCGTGTCGACCTCCGACTTCGATCTCGATCGCGTACCCGCGCACCTCCGTGTCACTTTTGCGGTTATCGACGAGAACGGCAAAAAGGTCGGCGCGAACAAATCGTTGCGCAGCCTGCAGGCAAGCCTCAAACCGGTTGCCCGCGAAAGCGTCGCGCGTGCGGTCCAAGGTGCTACGCGCGGCTCCGCTGAACCCCACACCAACACCAACACCCTCGAACGTTCCGGGATTACGAGTTGGGACTTTGGCGAACTTGACCGCTCCCGCGACACCAAGCACGGCGGCAACACCATTCGCGCCTACCCCGCGCTAGTGGACGACGGCGACTCAGTATCCATTCGCCTCATGTCGACCCCCTACGATCAGGCCATCGCCCACCAGAGCGGTGTGCGTCGCCTCCTGTTGCTGGCGATTCCCTCGCCGCTCGGCTATATCAACGAACATCTCACGGGCACCGAAAAACTCGTACTCGCCCAGAGCCCGTATCGGTCAACGAATGCCCTCTTCGACGATTGCTTGCGCGCCTGCGTTGACTCCGTCATGGGCGACCGCGAAGTCTTTTCACAGACCGAGTTCGAGGCGCTGCGCAATGAAATTTCGGCAGGGCTGGTCGACTCGCTCTTTGCGACCGTCTCGCTCGTGGCATCCATTGTTTCGGGAGTTCGGCTCGCCGACAAGGCGATACGTGCCGCAACAAGCATGCACTTGCTGACCCCTCTCGGCGATGCACGCGAACAGCTCGATGCCTTGGTCTACCCCGGCTTCGTTTCCGCGACAGGGCTCACGCAGCTGCGCCGCCTGCCGGTGTACCTCAAGGGCATCGAACATCGTGTGACAAAGCTCACCGAGAACCCCGGCAAAGACCGCGGGTGGATGTCAGAAGTCGAACTCGCGACCCGTCGCTATAAGGATGCCGGTGGCACACTGCCGCTGGAGCAGTATCCCGAACCACAGATCGCGCGCGCTCGGTGGATGCTCGAAGAGTTGCGCTTGAGCCTCTTCGCCCAACACTTGGGCACCGCCGAATCGGTGAGCGTGCAACGAATCGCCAAAGTACTCGCTTCGTAGCGCCCGAGTATTCGACGGCACACAGCCATCACCGGGTACCCTTGAGGCTGCGAGTGGCACGAGAACGTCGCCTCTCTAATGAAAGAAAGCAGCTGACGCGTGTCTGAAAGCACCAACGATCACCCGACCACCCACGATGTTTCCGCCGAGATTGCTCGGTCGTGGCTTCTGGTCGCAGCAACTCGTCCCGAAGAATTTGATCGCGCTGAGCAGTCTCGCGCCGACCAAATCATTCTCGATGTCGAAGACGCTGTTGACCCGCGCCTCAAGTCGTCAGCTCGTGACTCGGTCGTCGAGTGGCTGAGCAATGGTGGCAGTGGTTGGGTCCGCATCAATGACCGCACTTCTGACTTCTGGTCAGACGATGTGGATGCTCTCGCCGGACTTCCAGGCCTGCGCGGCGTCATGCTCGCCAAGGCTGAGGCAGCAGCTCACGTCTCAGAAACTTTTGACCGTCTCAAGGGAGTCACACCGGTGATCGCCCTCGTCGAGTCTGCACTCGGCATTGAAGAAGCAGCATCGATTGCTCGCGCCCGTGGCGCCTATCGTCTAGCGTTCGGCAGTGGCGACTATCGCCGCGACACCGGCACGAGCTCCGACGACCTTGCGATGGCCTACCCACGCTCGCGTCTCGTCATTGCGAGCCGCGTCGGCAACCTGCCCGGCCCGATCGACGGCCCGACCGTCGGCACTAACCACCCGGTGCTGCGCGAACAGGGCAGCATGGCTGTTGCCCTCGGCATGACGGGCAAGCTCTGCCTCGACCTCGAGCAATTGCCCATCATCAACGAAGTCATCAGCCCCACTCGCTCAGATGTGGCGTGGGCTCGCGAATTCTTGGAAGACTTCGAGGCTCGTGGCCGCGTCATCCGTGATGGCAGTGACCTGCCCCGCCTGGGTCGAGCTCAAAAGATCGACAAGCTCGCTCGCGCCTTCGGTGTTGAACCCGCCTAAACGGGGCTCTCATTAGGCTCGCATGATGGCGAGCCCACGATTAGTGTTGAGGCATGACAACGGCAGTCATCGTTGATGCGATTCGCACGCCTTCGGGCCGAGGCAAACCCGGCGGAGCCCTCTCTCAAGAGAACCCCATCGATCTCCTCGCAACGGTGCTGAACGGGCTACTCAGCCGCCACGATCTCGACCCGGCAATTATCGATGATGTGATGGGCGGCTGTGTGACGCAGTCGGGCCAACAGGCCGTGAATGTGACCCGCAACGCTGTTCTCGCTGCTGGATTTCCGGAGACAGTTCCGGCAACCACGATCGACCGCCAGTGCGGGTCCAGCCAGCAAGCCGCACACTTCGCTGCCCAATCGGTGATGGCCGGGATCAACGATGTTGTGATTGCCTGCGGTGTTGAACTGATGAGTTCACACCCCATCGGTCAGGCAACACTTAGTCAGAGCACGATGAGTCCGCTACTGCGCGCACGGTACCCTGACGGCCTCGTCAATCAGGGAATCTCCGCCGAACTGATCGCCGCACGCTGGGGCCTTGATCGTGACGACCTCGACCTCTTCGCCGCTGACTCGCACTCCCGCGCTTCGCTTGCGGATTTCAGCAGTGAAATTCTTCCGATCGGAGATTTAGCACGCGACGAAACTGTGCGGCCCGGTACTACCGCTGACACGCTCTCCGGCCTCTCCCCTGCGTTCTACGACGCCGCGATCGCGGCACGCTTTCCCGAAATCCAGTGGCGGGTAACGGCAGGCAATTCCTCGCCACTCACCGATGGTGCCTCCGCTGTGCTCATCATGAGCGAAGAACGAGCAGCCGCGTTCGGCCTGAAGCCTCGAGCCCGTTTCCATTCCTTCGCGGTGGTCGGCTCCGACCCCATCGAGATGCTCACCGGGATCATTCCGGCGACCCATCGCGTGTTAGAGCGCAGCGGCATCCGTCTCGATCAACTCGACAGCATTGAGGTCAACGAAGCGTTCGCCTCAGTGCCCCTCGCCTGGCTTAGAGAATTTGCCGTTGACCCCGCGATCGTAAACCCCCGGGGTGGCGCGATTGCCCTGGGCCACGCCCTCGGGTCCTCGGGCACACGCCTCCTCAGTACCCTCGTCAATCATCTCGACCACACCGGCGGCCGCTACGGACTCCACGTCATGTGCGAAGGCGGCGGCATGGCAAACGCCACCATTATTGAAAGGCTTGCATGAAAATTCAGGATGCCGCAGCACTCATTACCGGTGGTGCGAGTGGACTCGGGCTCGCCACCGCTCGCGCTCTCGCCGCCCAAGGTGCCCACGTCACCATCGCCGACCTTCGCAGCTCCCGTGGAGTCGAGATTGCCGCCGAGAATGACTTCCGGTTTGCGCCAACCGATGTGCGCTCGGAGGCCGACGTCCAAGCCGCGGTCGCCCTTGCGAGTTCGACGGGACCGCTGCGCATTGTCGTGAACTGTGCCGGCGTCGCGACACCGGGCAAGACTCTCGGCCGCAATGGGGTGCTCCCGCTAGAAACGTTCGAGATGGTGATCGGCATCAACCTCACGGGCACCTTCAACGTCATCCGTTTGGCGGCAGCCGCGATGGTCGAAACCGACCCGGTTGACGGCGAGCGTGGAGTGATCGTGAATACGGCATCCGTCGCTGCGTTTGATGGGCAGATTGGACAACCAGCCTATGCAGCATCGAAGGCCGGAGTTGCCGGCATGACTCTTCCCCTCGCCCGCGAGTTTGCGTCATCGTTTGTGCGCGTCATGACCATCGCCCCGGGCATCTTTGAGACACCGATGATGGCTGGGCTGCCGCAAGAGGCGCAAGATTCGCTCGGCGCTCAAGTGCCGCATCCGTCGCGCCTGGGGCGCCCCGACGAATATGCCGCACTCGTGCAGCACATCGTCGAAAACCCGATGCTCAATGGCGAAGTGATTCGCCTTGATGGTGCGATCCGGATGCAACCGCGCTAGCGGCGACACCCGGATCGACTAACGGCTACAGCGCTAGAGAACCTTTGAGAGGAACGCTTTCGTGCGTTGGTGCTGGGGGTTGCCGAGCACTTCGTCGGGGTCACCCGACTCCACCACAACGCCGCCGTCCATGAAGACGAGCTGATCAGCGACTTCGCGCGCGAACCCCATCTCGTGCGTGACAACAATCATGGTCATTCCGGAATCGGCGAGACCCTTCATGACATCGAGCACCTCACCGACCAGTTCGGGGTCGAGTGCGGAGGTCGGCTCATCGAACAGCATGAGCTTGGGCTCCATAGCGAGAGCGCGGGCGATAGCCACTCTCTGCTGCTGGCCACCGGAGAGGTGGGCCGGATAGGCATCCTCTTTCTCCGCAAGACCAACCTGAGCCAGCAGTTCTCTGCCGTGCGCGATTGCGGCTTCTTTCTTCACCTTGTTGACGCGGATGGGCGCCTCAATGATGTTTTCGAGGGCTGTCATATGCGGAAACAGATTGAACCGCTGAAACACCATGCCGATATCGCGGCGCTGACGGGCCGCTTCGCGGGGCTTGAGCTCATAGAGCTTGTCGCCGCGCTCTTCGTATCCGACCAGAACGCCATCGACACTGAGTCGGCCAGCATCGACGCGCTCAAGGTGGTTGATGCAGCGCAAAAATGTCGACTTGCCCGATCCGCTTGGCCCGACAAGGCACATAACTTCGCCCTGCGGAACTGACAGCGAGATGCTCTTCAGCACCTCGTTAGAGCCGAAACTCTTCGACACACGGTCGGCGTGCACCATAGGCACGTCGCTTACGGCTGCGTTCGTCATTGGTGCTCCTTTCCTGTCGGATCGGTACTGGAATCGTCCGTGTCGGATGCTGCACCAGGGGTCTCGATGACTCCGGTCTTGAGCGTGATCACTCCGGTCTCGGTCCCCGCTTTTTCGGGGCGTGCTTGGCCGACTCCGCGCGAGAAACGCTTCTCCAAGAAGTACTGGCCCACCATCAGGATCGAGGTGAACAGCAGGTACCAGGCCGAGGCTACGAGCAATAGCGGGATCGGATCAAAGATCACTACGGAGATGTCGCGCGAGCGTCCGTAGAGTTCCAAACTGAACGGAATAGCGGTGACCAGTGAGGTGGTCTTCAGCATCGAAATTACTTCGTTGCCGGTCGGAGGGATGATGATGCGCATGGCCTGCGGGATGACGACGCGCGTCATCGTCTGTAGCCACGACATTCCGAGGGCAGTTGCTGCCTCGTCTTGTCCCTTATCGACCGAAAGGATTCCGGCACGCACGATCTCGGCCATATAGGCGGACTCATTGAGCGCGAGCCCAATCACGGCAAGCCAGAACACGCTGATGAGATCGTTGGTTTCCACCGAGAGCCACGGCTCGGTGAAGGGGATGCCCACGTCGATCGTTGAGTAGATCGTCGCGAAGAGACCCCAGAACACGAGTTGCACGTAGACAGGAGTTCCGCGGAATACCCAGAGGTACAACCACGCAATGCCCTTAACAACAGGGTTGTCCGAGAGTCGCATAACCGCGAGGGTGACGCCCAAAATGATCGCGATGATCATCGAGTACACCGTTAGCAGGATCGTGTAGCCGGCGGCCTGCGAGATTCTCTTGTCGAAAATGTATTTGCCGAAGTTCTCCCAGCCATACGCTTCGCGCTGCGAAGCATCAACGATAAAGAGAACCAGCATGGCAACGAGGATGACCGCAACAACATTGCGCCACGGGTGGCGAAGGCGAATCGCTTTGATCGCCTCTGCTTGGTCAGCGCCGTTCGGCGACACGCTTACGGGTGTCGCCGAACGGCCAGAATCTGACACAGCCAATACCTAGCTGGTGGTTGCCGCGTTGATGGTGATCGACGAGACAGCACCGCTGAAGACGCCCCAGTCTTCGAGGATCGTCTTGTAGGTTCCGTCGTCGATCATCGACTGGAGTGCAGCCTGGAGTGCTGCAGAGAGTTCTGAATCCTTCTGCACGGCGATGCCGTACGGTGCGGTATCAAAGGAGTCGCCCGCGAGTTCGATCTTGTCTTCGACCTGGCTCACTGCGTACTGCGTGATGGGCGAGTCGGCGCTCATTGCGTCTGCACGGCCCAAAGCGAGAGCGTTGGTCGCTTCGTCTTGCGTGTCGAACTTGAGGATGTCGATGGGCTCTTTGCCAGCATCCGTGCACTCTTGCGACTTTGCGGGAAGCTCATCGGTCTCTTCGTAAGTCGCAGTCTGCACAGCTACCGTGAGGCCACAGGCGTTAGCGGGATCAACGTCTACACCGATCAACTGTGCCCACTGGATGCCGGCTTCGTAGTAGTTGACGAAGTCGACGACCTTCTCGCGCTCTTCGTTGTCGGTGAACGAGGAAAGCCCGATGTCATAGCTGCCGCCCGTGACGCTGGGGATGATCTTGTCGAAGCTCGATGGCTGGTATTGGGTCTCGAGACCGAGCTTGGCCGCCATGGCGTTGCCGAGGTCAACTTCCCACCCGATGGGGTTACCGGCGTCGTCTTTGTACTCGTTGGGGGCGTAGGTCGGGTCGATACCGATGACGAGAACGCCGGCGTCTTTGATGTCGGCCGGGAGCAGAGCAATGGCAGCAGCATCAGTGCCAACGTCAAGGTTGCCCCCACCCGTATCGGTGCTTGGTGTGCTGTTGTCAACACAACCCGACAGCATCAGGGCCGTAGCAACGACCAATACTGGCAGCGCGAAATTGATTCTCATGGTCCAACCTTCTCTTTATCCAAGTGAATGTGGTCGCCGTTGACGAGGCTGGAATCCCGCAGGACGCACCTCGTTGAAACGTCGACCTAGGCAGCCTACCTTCGGGTGCACGCAATTTTTCGCCCACCCGCGCCGCGTGACTGCGAGGCTGCGATCAATGTGACGGATATGTGCTGCACACGTCGAAATGCTGCTTTTGGTCCACTTTACGCCGGTGTGGGCTAGTACTCGCCCTGCGCCGCAGCCTCAAGTTCAGCAAAGTTAATGGTTCGCAACTCACGAAGCCGACGCTTGCGTTGAGCGTCATAGGAGGGGTCTTCCATCGGCAAGTAGGCAACGCGAAGTTTGGCAATGATTGCGGTGCCGATTTCGCTCCAGGCAAGCTCCCGCGCTTCATCGATGATGCTCGAAATCAGTTCGCCATCCATGGATGCTTGGCGCAGTCCTTCAGCGAGCCCCGTTTGAACCGCGCGGTTACGGTCAGAGTGCGATCCTCGGAGGAGGTGCTCTGCTTGCTCAGCAAGCTGGTCGAACTCGACGTGAACCAGACCGGCCAATGCGCCGTCATCGTAATCAAGGTGGTCTCGTGCGGCATCCACAATGATTCGGTTTTTTACCGCCATGCGCACAGCATTGCGGGCGATCAGCACACCCTCTTCGACGACCCTCTCGATCGGGGCCTCTTCGACGGGCTCGGGCGCCCTAAATTTGCCCAAGTTAAGGCGCGGGCGCCGCCGAATAAATCTCACAGTGCAATTGTTCCGGTTTTGATTGATGAACGGTATCCCCCGTCCAGTGCAGCTTAGATGGACAACCTGAACGGGCTACAAGGTCTTCTCGTAGCAGACACCGAAAGGAATCGCAGCGTAGTGCCCAAAAGCGTCAATCCGTTGGTATCCCAAGCTCTCGTAGAGAGCCATAGCCGGCACTTGAACGTGGCCAGTTTGAAGCACCAAAGAGCGCGCCTGAGCTTCTCGCGCTACGCCCTCAAGCGCGTTCATGAGTCGGCGCGCAGCACCCTTGCCACGATGGTTCGAGTCGACGAAAACCTTCTTGACCTCAAGGGATGACCCAAACGGGCGCAAGGCTGCGTGCCCGATGACCGAATCGCCATCGAGCACCAGCGCCGTATGAGTAATCTCCGACGGCGCAATCGTCAACGCTGCATGTACCGCAGCGCGACCAGCATCATCGAGCTCTGCCTGACGGTCGGCATACATCGCCGTCGTCTCGACATCCATCGCCGCTCGCTGCTCAACCGCTCGTGGATCAAGCCAATCGACCCACTCAACGGTCAGGCTCACTCCGCTTTGACCTTGGTGGTTGCCGACGCGTTTGCCTCATACGAGGTGTTGGTCGACTCAAAGAAGTTCACGAGTTCAAGAGTGTCGTTGGCGGTTGCCATCCACTTGGCCGGGTTCGTGACCTTGTAGTGGGCTTCGAAACCAAGCTCCTCGAGGCGTCGGTCAGCCAGGTACTTGACGTACTGGTTGATGTAGTTGGCGTTGAGCCCGAGGATGCCACCGGGGAGAAGGTCGTGGTTGTAGGCCTCTTCCATTTCCACAGCATCCAGAATCATCTGGCGAATTTCGTCAGCGAACTCTTCGGTCTGAATCTCGGGGTTCTCTTCGAGCACCGTGAGAATCAGGTTGATACCGAATTTGAGGTGCAGGCTCTCGTCGCGAACGACCCAGTCCATGAGCGAACCGAAGTTGCGCAGCAGGTTGCGCTGACGGAATGACAGAGCGACCATGAATCCCGAGTAGAACCAGATGCCCTCAAGGACCACGTTGTACGCAACGAGGTTGCGAATGAAGTCTTGCTTACCTTCGATGGTGTTGATGTCGAGGGTCTGCTCCGTCATACGACGGATGTACTTCATCTCAAACTCTTCTTTGCGCGCCATGGATGGCACGTCGACGTGAGAGTTGTAGGCAGCTTCACGGTCGATGGGGAAGGTCTCGAGAACGTACTCGAAGCTCATGCAGTGGTTCGCTTCTTCCCACATTTGCTTCGCCAAGTACAGCGAGCATTCTGCAGCAGAAACATACGGGTACACACCGAAAGCGAGCGCCTTGTTGACGAGCAACTCATTCGGGTTGAAGTAACTCATGAGGAAGGTCACTGCGTGACGCTCTTCATCAGTCATCTTCTTGAAGTCGGCGATGTCTTCGCCCAACTGAATCTCGTTAGGGAACCACGTGTTGGCGACGGCCTGGTCGTACAGGTCCATTGCCCACTGGTACTTGATCGGCTTCAGTAGGAGGCCATCTTGCAGGCCTGTTCCTAGAATTCCCATTACTGGCAGCTATCGCACTGAAGGTCGTCCATGGGATCGACGGGAACGAAGTAGTCGTCTGTGATGTTGTCGCGGTTCATTATGCTTCTGCCTTCTTTGCAAATCCGCCGAAGCCTCGGCGTGCGGGAGTTGATGATGCTGCGGTTGCTCCGGCCTCAGACGATGCAGCCTTAGTCGACGAGATCTCCTCGGACTTGTTGACCTTGACGGTCGACTGCTCTGCCTGGTGGCGGGGCTTCATGTGGAGGTAGTAAGTGGTCTTGACGCCACGAGACCACGCGTCGAAGTAGATGTCCATCATGTCGCCGAGGTCACGCGTCTCGAGGTACATGTTGCGGCTGATGGCCTGGTCGATCCACTTCTGGGCACGAGCGGCAACCTCAAGGAACGCATACGGCGAGAGCTGGAAGCTCGTCTTGAATACGGCCTTGATGTCGTCGGGGATGCCGGCAACGTTCTGGATGTCACCCTGGCTGCGCAGAATAGCTTCGCGGTTCTTCTCCCACAGTCCGTGCTCCTGAAGCGTCTCCACGAGGTTGCGGTTCACTTCAAGGAACTTGCCGTTTGACGTCGAGCGGCTGAAGATTTGCGAGAACTGCGGGTCGAGGCCGGGCGTCGTGCCGGCAACGAGACCAATGGATGCGGTTGGCGCGATCGCCATGAGCGTTGCGTTACGCATTCCACCCTTGACCTTTTCACGCATGGCATCCCAGTCAAGGCGCGTCTTGCGGTTGACCTTGATCTCCATGCCACGGTCTTCTTCGGTGAGCGCGATGGAGTCGAGCGGCACGAGGCCTTCCGACCAACGGCTGCCTTCGAAGTTCGTGTACGAACCGCGCTCCTTGGCGAGTTCGGTGCTGGCATCGATCGCAGCGTAGGAGACGTGCTCCATGATTTCGTCGATGAGGTCGTAGGCCTCTTCGCTCTCGTAGCTGTAGCCGAGCTTCTCGATGATGTCGGTGAAGCCCATGACACCAAGGCCGACGGCGCGGTTCTGTTCGTTCGAGAAGTCTGCTTCTTTCACACTGGAGCGGGTGATGTCGATGAGGTTGTCGAGCTGGCGTACCGCCAGTCGAGCGCTCTCAGCAATCTTCGCGAAGTCAACTCCGCCTTCAGGCAGGAGGTGACGCGAGAGGTTGATCGATGCCAAGTTGCAGACGGAGACGTTGTCTTCGTCTTGCGGGAGCGTGATCTCGGTGCACAGGTTGGAGAGGTGGATCGTGCCCGTGTTGTTGTTGAGCGCACGGTTGTTGATGGTGTCTTTCCAGGTCAACCACGGGTGGCTCGAGGTCTGCAACGAGATGAGGATCGACTTGAACTGCTCGCGAGCACCGATCTTCTTGAACATGTGCATTTCGCCGGCGTCAGCCATCGCGACATATTCGTTGTAGCGCTTCGAGAAAGCCTTGCCGTAAAGCTCGTTGAGGTCGGTGACTTCGAGCGGGTCGAAGAGGTACCAAGAGTCGTCGTTCTGAACGCGCTTCATGAACTCGTCGCTGATCCACACTGCCGTATTGGCCGTGCGAGTGCGGCGGTAGGGGTCACCCGAGTTGCTGCGGAGTTCGAGGAACTCCGGGAAGTCCATGTGCCAGTTCTCCATGTAGAAGCACAGCGCACCGAACTTCTTGCCACCGCGGCTTACCGCACGCAGGATCGAGTCGATCGTGTGCATGAACGGGATGGGACCGGTTGAGGTGGTGTTGTTCGAGCGGATGGGCGAACCCTGAGCACGAAGCTTGGTGACCGAAAGGCCAATTCCGCCGGTGCCCTTAGTGAGCCACATGACATCGCGTGTCGTCTTAGCGATGTGCTCCATGTCGTCTTGCATTTCCATGACGAAGCAGTTGGCGAGCTGCGGGTAGATCGTTCCCGCGTTAACGAGAGTGGAGCCGGCAGCCAAGTACTCGAGGCTAGACATTTTCTCGTAGAACTTGAGGGCAGCCTCGTTGGGGTTCGCTTCGTTGAGCGAAAGACCCATCGCGATGCGCATCCAGAAGTACTGCGGAACCTCAAGCGCATCGCCATTGCGACCCTTGATGCCGTAGCGGTTGTTGAGCGTAACAACACCGATGTACTTGAGCAGTTCATCGTGAGCAGGCTCAAGGTGCTCGGCGAGAGCATCCAAGTCGAACATGCTGGTGAGGCGAGGGTCGAGGAGTCCCTCTTCTACGCCACGGATGACGTTGGGGCCGAAGTGCTCTTTGTGCAGACGCTTGAGGTCAGCGGCGTCGGTGTAGTCACCGAGAACGCGCTTGTAGATCGTCTTGAGGAGAAGACGGGCTGCAACGGTGTCGAAGGCCGGGTCATCTTTAACGTTTTGGAGAGCAACCTGAATGACGGCTTCGTCGAGTTGCTGGGTCGTGATGCCATCAAACAGCGTCAGTTCGAGCTCGGAGGCGATCTGGGTTACCCACGTGATGTTGTCGTCGAGACCGGTGGCGGCATCTTCAATTGCGAGGTTGATCTTGTTGGCGTCATACGGCTCTCGCTGACCGTTGCGCTTGACGACTGTAATTGCCACAAAAACTCCCTAAAATCCCCATAAAACCTCGAAAACCGCGACCCCCGGCCAAGCGGTTCCACCACTATATATCGTGGGTGCCACCTGTCGCCAACCCTAGATGTAGTGGGCGTGTCCTCCACAGGTGTGGATAACTTCGCGGGGTTTTCCACAGCCTATGGATAACCACTGACACCCCAGATATCCGCGGAGAGCCGGCCTCTAATGACCGAAAAATGGCCCACTTCGACAGCTAAGCTGGAGTTCTTGTGAATGCTTACATCGACCTGTTGAAAACTCCGGGCATCGCTAGGATCATCGCGGCCCAACTAACCGCCCGACTGCCTGGCGGCATGCTCTCTTTGGCGATCCTGCTTCACGTTGAACAGATTCACAATTCTTATGGCGCTGCCGGCCTAGTGCTCGCGGCAACGAGTATCGGCCAAGGCGTCGCCGGTCCCCTCACCAGCCGTTGGATGGGCATTTGGGGAATGCGCAAAGTGCTCATCCTGACTCTCATCATCTCGGCAGCCGCAATCTTCACCATCGCGCTCGTTCCGCTCAGCGTCGGCATGTTCATGGTCGTCGGTCTCATCGCCGGACTCAGTAACCCGCCGGTGCAACCAGCAGTACGCACGATCTACCCCAAAATGGTGAACTCGAAGCAGCTGACCCCGCTGTTCTCTTTGGATGCCTCTGCCCAAGAAATTATCTGGGTAGCCGGACCAGTAATTGCCACCTTCCTTGCCATTCAGATTTCCACGACCACAGCGATTGTCGTTGCTGGAGCCTTCCTTCTCGGCGGCGGCGCGTGGTTCATCGCCAGCCCGGAAGTCGGTCAGGTGCGCATCCCGCGCAGCAAACGATCCTTCGGCACCGTGCTGCGTCGACCACCCGTGATGTTGGCAACAATCACCGGCTTCCTTCTTGTCGGTGCTGCCGCAGCGGTCGAAGCATCCGTCGTCTCAGTCTTTGGACACGACGGACCCCAGGCCGGTTTCGTACTCGGCATCTGGGCCATCGGTTCGCTCTTCGGCGGCCTTTTCCTTGGCCACCTCCCGATTGGGCCGTGGGCTCTTGCTCGCCGCATGTTCATCGTTTTTGTCGGCATGGCTTTGGCGATGTTTAGCCTCAACTTTTGGTGGCTTGCCATCATGCTGCTCATCGCCGGTATTGGCATCGCCCCGGCCTTCGCCGTCATCTTTGCCATCGTGTCGGCAAGCGTGAAGTTCAGCGATACCGCCGAGGCTTACGGATGGGTCGGCACCGGTCAATTGATTGGTGCAGCCCTCGGTTCCGCTGTCGCCGGGTTCCTGATCGACGCCTACGGGCCCATCGGTGGATTCTGGGCAGCCACCGTCATCGCCGCTCTCGGCGTGCTCGTCCCCACAATTTTGCGAGGATGGCACCCCGACCTGCGCGGCAAAGACGCGAGCCCCATCCCCGACACCGAACCAATCAGTACGCTGCGCCAGTAGCTAGCGCGTAGCTAGCGCGCCGCTACCAGCGGGGATGAACGGCCGCGCGAAAGTGGCGATCGTAAATGTCTCGCACGCCAGCCATGAAGCCATCGCTCAGCGCCTGAACATCACCGGCTGCGGCATTCGACTGCGCCTGAGCAATGTTGCGCGCTCCCGGGATCACGGCACTCACGCCGTGCTGCTGCGCAACCCATGCCAGAGCAACCTGAGGGGTCGAGAACTCGGCAACGGCAGGCTCCGCCGCCAGCAACGCTGCGAACTCTTGAGCGGCGGCAACACCGGTCTCGAAGTCGACACCCGAGAACGTCTCGCCGACATCGAAGGCTTCGCCGTTGCGGTTGTAGGTGCGGTGATCGTTCTCGGCGAAAGTCGTGTCTGCGCGGTACTTACCACTCAGCAAACCGGATGCCAGCGGCACACGGGCGATAATTCCTACGCCTGCGGCAGCAGCGGCCGGCAATACCGCATCGAGGGGTTTGAGGCGGAAGGCGTTGAGGATAATCTGCACGCTCGCCACGTGCGGGCGGGCGATTGCGGCGAGCGCTTCATCCGCAGTTTCGACGCTCACACCGTAGGCGGCAATTGCCCCTTCGGAGACGAGAGTATCCAGATCGTCGAAGACGGCATCCATGCTGAAAACGGCGGTTGGCGGGCAGTGCAGCTGAACAAGGTCGAGCGTGTCGGTGCCAAGGTTGCGTCGCGAGCGATCGGTCCATTCGCGAAAGTTAGTGAGGGTGAAGTGTGCGGGGTCTTGCTCTGCGCGGCGCCCCATCTTGGTCGCGACGGTGATGTCGAGTTCTGGGCGATCGGCGAGATAGCGACCGATGAGGGACTCGCTGCGCCCATCACCGTAAACGTCTGCGGTGTCAAAAAAGGTGACTCCGCCATCGACGGCAGCGTCGAGCACGCCGCGAGCATCCGCTTCGCTTACATCACCCCAATCGGCACCAAGCTGCCAGGTGCCGAGGCCAATTGCGGAAACAGAGCGGCCTGTGCGGCCAAGAGTGCGGATGTCCATGGGATAACGCTACGCCTCCCCCGCGACAATTCTGCACACGGCAGAAAACTCGCGACCAGCGGCTGCTCGGCAACTTTGGTGAAAGCCCAGCAAGAACAGCGTGGTTCTGGTGTAGCGGGTGGTGAGAATGGTGGCCATAGTTTCGGTGTCGATTCCGATGACGGAAGCATAATGCAGCGAATCTTCGATGTACTCTCGGCAGGCAGCGTCGCGGATGCGCGGCGAGCATGACGGTGATGGCCCTCACGCCGCGTGAGAGTGTGCGCACTGGCCAAATAATTCGCGCGCTAGTGAGAGAATTCGGGAATGGATGACCTTCTCGCTTCCCTTGCCCGCACGACACCGGTCGCGATCTCGCCGACAGTTCTGATCATCATCGTGGCCTCAGCCGCGGTGCTGAGCATTCCGCAACCGATCTGGAAGTGGTTCGGGCTCTTCACCACCCTTGTGCACGAACTCGGGCACGCGGTTGGCGCTATTCTCACCGGTCGATTTGTGCACGGAATGAAGATTCGGATGAACCATTCGGGAGAGGCAGTCAGCAGCGGCCGCGGCAAACTTGGATCGTCGATCAGCGGGTCGCTCGGCTATCCCGCCCCCGCAATCGTCGGCGCCATCCAGTTGTGGTGCGTTACTCAGGGCTACACAGCGATGGCGCTGTTCGTCGGTGGCATCATCCTTATTCTCACCTTGCTTGTCATTCGCAATCTCTTCGGGTTTCTCGTTGTCGCCGTTTCGGCCGCGGCGAGCGCCGCTCTCTGGGTGTGGGCCACCCCGGAACAGCAAAGCTACGTTCTGCTCGTGATCGCCATCGCGCTTCTTGTCGGAAGCGTGCGCGGCCTCGCCACCGTGATCGGTGTACACACTCGTCGGCGCGACCAACTGAGCACGTCAGACGCCTATCTGCTCTTCAAGCGCACCGGCATCCCTTCGGTGGTGTGGTTATTGCTCTTCGCCGTCCTTATTGGTGCGAGTGTCATCTGGGCTGTAACGACCGTGCTCGAAACGTACTAGCGCGCAACGCTAGTGTCGCTGTTTCGCCGAGGGTAAAAGCACCCCGCGCGCGATACGCTCCGGCCGAAAACCGTAACCCACAATTCGGGCAAGCACGGGGCGGATGCGCGGCAGGACGACCGCGATCACCAATCGTTCCCGCAACCATGGTGGGTTGTGGATGACGGTACGACTCGTCGCCCTGTCGATCAGCCGGTGAGCTACCCGTTGCATGCGCTGCATGAGTGCGGTTGGCAGGCTACGGCGACGCTGAACGGCAGCACACACGGAGTCGATCGCTGCGGCATCCGCCCCGTGCTTTCGCAACACGGGAACAAGGATGTTCGCCAGCGCGACCGCATCTTGGATCGCATAGTTGATACCAACGCCGAAAGCTGGCGACATCGCGTGGGCGGAATCGCCAATGCAGAGCGCACCCGGCACTGACCATTCGTGAATTCGATTGATCTGCACAGAGAGCAGTTTCACTTCAGCAAAGCTGCTAATTGCTGCCGTGACATCGGTGAGCCGGGGCGCGATGCTGCCGATTTTACGGCGGAAGGCTGCAATGCCATTCGCTTGCAGTTCCGGGAATGTACCTTTGCGAATGAGGAGACCGCACTGAAAGTAGTCGGGGCGCGGAATGGTAACGAGGGCGCTGCCGTTGCGAATCTGGGCCAGAGTATCGCGCACAGCTTTGGTGGGTTTTGGCACCCGAAACCACAACACATCAATGGGGACGCCGTAGTCGGTGGGCACGAGACCGAGCGCCTGGCGCACGGTGGAATCGCGCCCGTCAGCGGCAATAGTTAGTGCGGCCCGTACCTGAAGTGTGCCGTTTGGCGTTGAAGCCGCGACCCCAACTACGCGTCCGTCGTCGCGGATCACATCGTGCGCAGTTGCTTCCATCACGAGTCGAAAACTGGGCTGTTTGTTGGCTTCTGCGACGAGCATGTTCAACAGATCCCACTGCGGCATGAGCGTTACGTAGCGGTGCGGGGCAGGAAGCGTCGTGAAATCAACAGCCCGAACTCGGATGCCGTCGATCACAGCGTCTAGAGTCGAAAGTTCGCTGTGGTCAATCGCTTTGGCTTCGTCGCGCAAGCCAAGCTGATCGAGCAGGTTGAGCGTTGATGGATGCACGGTGTCGCCGCGGAAGTCGCGCAAGAAATCAGCATGTTTCTCCAGTACAACGACGTCGATTCCGGCGCGGGCTAAGACAAGCCCTGCCACTATTCCCGCCGGGCCGCCGCCCGCAATGCATACCGTGGTAACAAGTTTTTCGTCCATGAAAAGCTCCGTCCCGTGACGCCTACGCTACTCCGGCAGAAATTTCACGGTCGGCGGTGATTACCTGGACAAGGCGTCGCGCGAGGCGCTTGCGCACGAGGTGATCATTAGCGTCCACCTTGTGCATCGTGACCTGGCGCATTTGCCCAATTATTTGCATGGTACCTGGCGCGATGAATTGATCGAGGGAGCCGTACACGACGTCGATGGGCACGCGAACAGAGGCAATATCACTGACCGTGGTTTGTGTCTCGATGCAGTTCTGCAAGCTCAAAACGAATGCGCGCCAGTTGCGTTCAGATACCTCCAGCACGTCATCGAGCTGGAAAAGTCGACGCAGTGTTATGGCAGTCGCCATAGTGAAGTCTTTGTTGGTGCGAAGAAATTCATAGGCCCGCAAGTAGGCTCCTACGCGCGCCCTCACGAGGGGATCACCGATTTGGCTTGGCGGCACGTAGATGGGCGGGCTCACTAAAACGAGCCGGCTCACTTGCCGCGGGTGGGTTGCCGCAAAGCGTGCTGCGAGCAAACTGCCCAAGGAGTGCCCTACGAGGATGAACGGCGCATCGAGCTTGAGTGACCGTATGGTCGCGGCTATCGCTCCAACATGCTCTTCAATGGTGAATGTTGCTTTCTCCGGGCTTGGCGAATCTCCGAAGCCGAGGAGGTCGAGCGAGATACAGCGGTAGTGATCCGAAAGTTGAGGCACGACGTGGGCGAACGTTGCTGCCGACGAAGCGATTCCGTGGAGAAGAATAATTACGGGACCTTCTCCGGCGTCGCCTGCGATATTGAGGAGCGGCGCTCTGTTCTGGAAGGTCAACCGTCGAATCGTGCGCCAGAGGCTCATAACCCCAGTATCTCAGCCAGCGCGGCCGGGATACTGGGGTGGCACCTAATTAGCGCAAGTCTTCCTTGTATTCGTTCTTTGCTTTCGTCGCTTCACGCTCAGCTTCTGCGCGCTTGAGCTCGGCTTCTGCCTTCGACACTTCGGCATCAGCCTGAGCCTGGTCGGCGGCGTCACTCACTCGCTCTTTAGTGTCGTCGACGAATTCGCCGACCTTCTTGGCGGTTGCTTCGCCTGCGTCTTTGGCGTTATCGATGAGACCCATGATTCCTCCTACTAGTGGTAATCCGTGTCTTGCCGTGCCCGCGATAGCGGCACAACTTCACGATACCCACGCGGCGGGGCCTCCCCAGCAGTTCCCATTGAAGGCCAAGCGATCTCTCAGTAGACGTCAAGCTCTTGCGCCGTGCATCTTCAACGGTGACGGCCGAAAAGTCGAAAACGTTGGGTAGTTTTTCTGGGGTTCACCGCTCTACGGTGAAACCATGAGGCGCACACTATTCATCACCACAGCACTTGCCCTATCGGCAATTACACTTTCTGGATGCTCGGCGGCAGTCGACGAAATGGCTCCAGGTGACACTCAAGAGTATGTACTTGAGCAACCAGCAGAGGTTCGGGCCGGCAGCGCGGAGAGTTCTGCCGATGGCGGCATCGCCTACGACCAAGCAGCTCCTGATTCGAGCCGCGACGTGATTACCACCGGCTACATGTCGGTGACCGTGAAGAGTCCGGATGAGGCGAGCGCTGATGCGATCCGCATCACCGAGTCTGTCGGCGGCCGCATTGACGGTCGAAGTGAATATGCGCCCCACGATGGCAACCGCGGCAGTGCAACGTTGACGCTGCGTATCCCGGCGTCAGAGCTCACCGCCACCTTGGACAAGTTCAACGAGCTTGGCGTCCTCCAAGAGATCTCTATCAATGCGGTCGACGTCACGATGCAATCGCGCGATCTGGATGCCCGCATTAAAGCACTGGATGCTTCAGTCGAGCGCCTGCTTGCGTTACTCACTTCTGCCGAGGACACTGACACGCTCATCAAACTCGAAACCGCAATTTCTAGCCGTCAAGGCGAACTCGAAAGCTTGAAGTCGCAGAAGCGCTACTTTGATGACCAAATTACGATGTCGACGATCACACTCAACCTCGTTTCCGAGGCCGACGCTCCCACTATTGAGCCTGGCAACTTCTTTGATGGTCTCGTCACCGGCTGGAACAGTTTCGTCGCATTCTTCGCCGGCCTGCTGGTCGCGCTTGGAGTGCTCGTTCCTTGGCTGATCTTCGGTGCTCTCATTGCCGGAGTCGTCATCCTGATCGTGCGCTCGAAGCGCCGCTCACGACGCACTAGCCGCGCGACAGAAAACACTGACCGTGAAATTACTGAAACTGAGGTCATCGAGGGCGAAGCGCCAGAGACAGCTCGGTCAGACTAAGAAGCGTCAGCGAGCAGTTCCCGAACCCGAGGTATGACCTCGGTTCCGTACAGTTCGATACTCCGCATCATCTGCTCGTGAGGCAGAGTGCCAGCGCTGTACTTCATGTCGAATCGCTGGATGCCGAGTGCGGAGATGGTCTTGGCCATCTTCTGCGCTACGGTCTCCGGCGATCCGGCATACATCGACCCGTGCTGCACTTCATCGATGAACTCGTCAACGCTCGATTCTGGCCATCCCCGGTCCCGACCGATACGGTCGCGCATGACGCGGTAGTGCGGCCACAATTCATCAACGACCTTCTCATCGGAGTCGGTGATGTAGCCGGGCGAGTGCACGGCGATGGGCAGGTCAGGCTGACCGAGTTCAGCAAGCGCGCGGTGGAATAGTTCGGCATACGGCGCAAATCGTTCTGGCTGGCCACCAATGATGGCCAGGACCATTGGCATCCCGTAGCGGGCTGCGCGCACGACAGACTCTGGGCTTCCGCCAACGCCGATCCACGTGTTGAGCTTGCCCGATTCGGTGCGCGGGAATACTGGCTGTTCGTTGAGGCTGGCCCGGAGAGTGCCCTTCCACGTGACGGGCTCCTCTTTGATGAGTTCGGCGAAGAGGTCGAGCTTCTCAGAGAACAATGTCTCGTAGTCGTTGAGGTTGTACCCAAAGAGCGGGAACGACTCCGTGAACGAACCACGCCCGAGGATGATCTCGGCGCGACCGTTCGAGAGCGCATCGACGGTAGCAAAACGTTCGTAGACACGCACGGGATCGTCGGAGCTCAAGACGGTAACCGCCGAGCCCAGTTTGATGTTCTTGGTCGCGACAGCGAGCGCTGCGAGAACAGTTTCCGGTGCCGTGATCGCGAAGTCGTCGCGGTGGTGTTCTCCGACACCGAAGTAGTCGATACCGAGCTCGTCGGCCAACACACCTTCAGCAACAACATTGCGGATGACCTGGGCCTGACTCAGCAGGCTGCCGCTCTCGTCTACCGAGACATCACCAAACGTGCCGAGTCCAAACTGAACGTGCTGATTCACGAGCTCCCTTTCGCTGAGACGCCAATCGCGTCTCTAGGCAAAACCGTAGCCGGGCATCCGCTATTCCGCGATTGCGCCGACCCCACCCGCCAGATGGCGGTTTCAGGATGCCGCTCGCACCATCCGAACGCAACAGTGCCCCGGTCGTGATATCGACCGGGGCACTGCAGGAGCCGATCAGTTGATCGGAGAGGGTGTACTTACGCTGCGGTGAGCGTGTTCGATACCGAGATGAGGGTAACGATTGCCGCGTTGATGAAGCCGGCGATGTACGGGTTGTTCGTCTCACGGTAGATCTTGCGCGAGATGACTGCGGTCACGGCCAGGATGAGGATGACCGGGTACAGCCAGATGCTGAAGATTCCGCCGAAGCCGTCGATCGTGTACCCCGTGGTGAAGAAGTTGGTGTACTGAGCAACGACGAGAACGATGGGTGCCAGAGCGTTGAAGAGCGCCAGCAGTGCCGTGTTGATCCATTCCTTACCGCGGATGGAGAAGCGGTTGAAGGCGTTGACCGCAACCGAGTTGGCGACAAAGTAGATCGCAAACAGTGGCAGGTACATCAGCGCAATGCCGACCTTGTCAGGAGTGAAGGCCTTGACAGCGATGACCCACCAGCGGAAGTCCGTCTTGAAGAAGTAGTCGAGCACGAAGACGATCGCGTATGCCGAAACAACGACGACCAGTGCGAGACCGATTCCGTGGAAGAACTTCTTCCAACCAGGCAGTACTCCGGATGCGCGAAGGTCAAGACCGTTCTTGCGTCCGAAGACGAGGTACGAGATCGTCATGATGATGATCGCGGCGATCGCGTTGATCGCGGCCCAGAAGGCTACGAAGAACACAGCACCCTGAGGCATGAAGAACGGAACGATGTTGAACGCGATCGCGCCCACCCACGGGGTGTTAGCGAGGATCAACCAGCTCCAACCGGAGATGATTGCCGAAACAACCAGTCCGCCCCAGAACCACGCGAGTCCCTTGCGGGTCGCCGGTACCACTGCTGCTGCCGGTGCACGAAGACCAGCGAAGGCACGGGTCGAGAGCATGGCGCGAGTGAAGGCGAGCAGGAAGATTCCGAAGCCGATCAGACCGAAGAGGGTGAAGGTCTCCTTGACCTGCCACACCTGCGAGCCGGATGCGATTTCGTTGGGAGCACCAAATGCTTCTTGGAAGAACTCGATCTGGCTAGCAACCGTCGTCTTGGAGATGGTTCCCCACGGGTGGTTTTCTGCCGGCGTGTACACAACGCGGAGAGCCTGCTGGCCATCAACGGAGTCGGTGTAGAACTCGCTAGCTTGGCGCTCGTCAGAGGAGACGTCCTCCGGGTTAGCACCAAAGTGCAAGAACGACTGAGCATTCGGGGTTCCGATGTAGTCACGCGGCGGGGTCAGAACTGCACCCTCGGGGCTGTAGCTGCGGAAGAAGAACTCGTCATACTGGTCAGCAACGATTCCGACATCGCGGGCACCGTAGAGGTTGAAGTATGCGTTCTCAGCTTCGGCATCCGTGTACACAGCGTCGTTGTCTACCAGCAGAACAGCCGAGATGAGCTGTTCGTCGGCTGCATTGTCGATGAACATCGAGAAGTTTGCTGCGCGCGCACCGTTCGAGTGACCGCTGACACCAATCTTGTCGGTGTCGACGTAGGGCAAGTCGGCGACGAGCTTAACAGCGTCGTACATTCCGGTTCCGCCGAGCGTGACATCGGGAGTCAGCGGCGATGAGTTGCCGTGACCGAACATGTCGATCGACACAACAACATAACCGCGACGGGCAAGCTCAACATAGTTGGCGTCTTGCATTTCGCGGTTGTTCCACCAACCGTGGCTGACCACGATTGCCGGAACCTTGTTGTCGACGGTCGCGGTGTCAGGCTTGAAGAGCAGAGCGCTCATCATCTGACCCGATGAGGTCTCCCAGCGCATGTCCTTAACGCTGATTGAGCCCGCACCGGTTTGCACGATGGACGCACCAATTGACGCGACCAACATCATTACTAGCGAGAGAACGAGCCAAAAGCTGTTCCTCTTAACTAACGAGGTTTTCATTGATTCCCTACCCCTTCGTGGGTATCGATTGCTGTGTGATTACGAACGTGACTGACAGCACGTCCTTCATGGGTTTTGGCAGGCAGATTAGGTCTCCACGTCCTCATCAACCCAGCCCATGGTCTTGGTTACCGCTTTTTTCCAGTTGCGGTAAAGCTGATCTCGTTCGAGGCGAGCCATCTGCGGCGTCCACCTCTTGTCTTCGTTCCAGGTCGCGATCACATCGTGTTCGCTTTCCCAATAACCGATCGCGATCCCGGCGGCGAACGCTGCACCGAGAGCGGTCGTTTCGGTGATGCGGGGGCGGATGACATCCACCCCTAGCTGGTCGGCCTGAAACTGCATGAGAAGTTCGTTTGCCACCATGCCGCCGTCGACTCGGAGCTCAGCGAGGTCGACTCCGGCATCCGCGTTCATGGCATCCATGACTTCGCGTGTTTGGTACGCGGTGGCTTCGAGCGCGGCGCGCGCGATGTGGTTCTTGGTGACATAGCGAGTGAGCCCGAGAAGGGCCCCCCGTGCATCCGGTCGCCAGTAGGGGGCGAAGAGTCCAGAGAAGGCGGGCACAAAGTAGGCGCCGCCGTTATCTTCGACTTCCAGGGCGAGACGCTCGATGTCTGGGGCGTCGGCAAACATGCCGAGGTTGTCGCGCAGCCACTGAACGAGCGATCCGGTGACAGCGATTGATCCCTCGAGCGCGTAGATCGGAGCGGCATCACCAATTTTGTAGCAGACGGTAGTGATGAGGCCGTTGTTGCTGTGCACACGCTTGGCACCGGTGTTGAGCAGCAAGAAGTTTCCGGTGCCGTAGGTGTTCTTCGCCATGCCCTCGCTGAAGCAAGCCTGGCCAAACGTGGCCGCCTGCTGGTCGCCGAGGATGCCCGCAATGGGCACTCCCGGTAGCGAACCGTGATCGCGGCAGTGGCCAAAGATCTCGCTCGAGGAACGAATCTCGGGCAGCATCGACATCGGGATACCCATGTCGGCTGCAATGTCTTCTCGCCACTGGAGGGTGTCGAGATCCATGAGCATGGTGCGGGAGGCGTTAGTCACGTCTGTCGCGTGCACTCCCCCATCGACGCCGCCGGTGAGGTTCCAGAGCAGCCAGGTGTCAATGGTTCCGAAGAGTAGCTCTCCGCGGTCTGCCGCTTCTTGGGCGCCGTCGATGTAGCGCAGAATCCAGGTGACCTTGGGTCCAGCGAAATAGGGTGCAAGCGGAAGCCCAGTGATGGCCTTGTATTTCTCGAGCCCCTCGGTACCGGCGAGTTCGTTCACAATGTTCTGGGTGCGCGTGTCTTGCCAGACGATCGCGTTCGTGACCGGCTTGCCCGTGAGCTTGTTCCACACCACGGTAGTTTCGCGTTGGTTGGTGATGCCGACCGCGGCAATGTCTTGATAGGTGAGGTTGGCACGCGCCAGAGAGAGACCAACCGTCTCGCGAACGTTGTCCCAGATCTCCATGGGGTCATGCTCGACCCAGCCGGCGCGCGGAAAAATCTGCTCGTGCTCGAGCTGCCCATTCGAAATGATGCGCGCGTCATGATCAAAGATGATCGAGCGAGAGCTCGTCGTTCCTTGGTCAATTGACAAAATGTACTGTGTCATTTTTGGCGTATCTCCATTGATAGTCAACGTGCGTTCGAGTGCGCGTTACGTTCGTATTTGGTGCTTTTTACGGGTTCTGCGTGTGCTGGGTTTCGTGGCCGGCCGGCGTTGCGAGTGGCACAATTTGGGGTGCTGCCTCGCGAACGTCAGAAGCGCTTTCGTCGTCGCGCGTGAGTGACGCTGCCTCTACGGCATCCGCCATCTGGTGGTAGACAGCGACTTCATGGGCGGTGGTCTCTTCTGTCCACCCGAGTAGCTTCGCGGCAATCTCTGCGACCTCGGGCACTACGGCGAGTCCCTCATTGAGGTACTCATAGTTCATTCGGGTGCGACGAACCATGAGGTCTTCGAGGTGCAGTGCTCCCTCATGCGTGATCGCGTACGCAATCTCGGCACGAAGGTAAGCGGATGCTTCCGCGAGCGGCTGCGACATCGTCGGGTCAGCATCCGCAATGGCGGCGATCTCTGAAATCTTGGCGCCGTAACGGTGCAACAGGTGATCGATCATCTGGTCACTCCAGCCGAAACGCTCGCTCAGGGCACGAGTGCTGTCACGGGCCTCGTCGAGTCCCTCAGCCCCGAGCAACGCCACTGATTGAGTGATCGAAGGGTTTGCTTGCGCTGCGTCTTTGCCAAGAGCAAAGTCAACGGCGTCCTTGGCCATCACCCGGTAGGTGGTGAACTTGCCACCGGCAATAACAGTCAAACCAGGAATGGGTGACGCGACGGTGTGTTCACGCGACACCTTTGCAGAGTTGGTGCCCTCCATGGTGCCGGGCTGCAGCAGGGGGCGTAGACCAGCCCACGTGCCGATAACGTCGGAGCGATCGATGGGGTTAGCAAGCACAGCATTTGCTTCAGAGATGACGTAATCGATGTCATCCGCTGTCGCTGCGGGGTTGAGCAGGTTCTCTTTCCAGGGAGTATCAGTCGTGCCAATCACCCAGTAGCGCGACCACGGGATGACGAACAGAACGCTCTTCGAAGTCTGCAGGATGAGCCCGGCTTCACCCGTGATGCGTTCACGCGGAACAACAATGTGGATGCCCTTGGAGGCGAGAACTTTGAGGCCGCCGCTTTCGTGGGCAAGAGCCTGAGTCTCGCCGGTCCAGACGCCAGTGGAGTTGATGACGGCCTTGGCGCGCACCGGGAAGGTTGTGCCGGTCTCGAGGTCGACGAGCACTGCGCCATTGACGGCACCGTCGTCGTTCTTAGTGATCTCGACTACCTGAGTGCGACTAGCAGCGTTGGCGCCATGAGCATGAGCCGTGCGAACGACGCTCACAACGTAGCGGGCGTCATCAACGTTGGCATCCCAGTATTCGATGGCGCCGACGGCGGCATCGTGGGCGAGTCCAGGGAAGCGGACGGCAAGCTGCTTGCGTGACAAGTGACGGTGCCACGGCACGCTGCGCTTGCCCTTGACGTTCTTGGTTGTCACGGTGGCGAGAAAATCGTAGAGCGCGATTCCGGCACCGACGAAGGCGCGCTCCCACACGTGGTGACGGAGCGGGTAAAGGAAAGGCAGCGGGCGAACCAAGTGTGGTGCAACGTTGTTGAGCAGCAAGTCACGCTCGGTGAGCGCTTCGTGCACGAGCTTGAAGTCCAACATCTGCAGGTAGCGCAGCCCGCCGTGGATCAGCTTGCTTGCACGGCTGGACGATCCGGCAGCCCAGTCTTGGGCTTCGACAACAGCGGTGTCGAGACCGCGGGTCGCCGCATCGAGCGCAATTCCTGCTCCGGTAATTCCGCCACCGATGACGAGGACATCGAGCTCGTGACCCGGCTGTGCGCTATCGACGAGGCGCTGGATGGCGCTGTCGCGGGTTGCTCGTGTCAGGGACTGATCAGTCATGAAAGCTGTGTTTCTTTCTGGTGGTGGCTTCCGCCGGAGCGGCTGTGAATCTTCTGGGATGATCCACTGCTCAGCAGCGTATTACGCTAGGAGCACCTAATGACAAACTGAGCAGAACATCTGCACGAACGTGCAAGGATGGACGACATGGAACGCGAAGAGGCAATGCTGTCCGCATCGTCGATGTATTACCTGCAAGACATCAAGATGGACACCATCGCCAACCACCTGCATATGTCACGGTCGAGCGTCTCTCGATTGCTCCGCGATGCGCGCGAAAGTGGTCTCGTTGAAATCACCCTGCGCCCGACCCCAACGCGCGGCCCAGGGCTCGCCAAGAAAATCGAAGGATGCTTCGGGATCGAAGCCCACGTTGTGCCGGTTGCCGACCTCGCCGACGAGGCTGAACGTCTCGATCAAGTAGCCAGAGCCACCGCCAGAATAGTCACGGGATGGTTCGACTCCGACATGATTATGGGCGTCGCTTGGGGTACCACTTTGGCGGCGATCGCGCGCCACTTGGGCAAGAAACCGACCCGCGGAAGCGCCATCGTTCAGCTCAATGGAGCAGCCAATGTGCGCACCTCGGGAGTCGAATATGCGGGCAACCTTATCGCCAGATTTGGCGAAGCATTCGATGCCCAAGTGCACCTTTTCCCGGTTCCCGCGTTCTTTGATTTCGCCGAAACCCGCAACGCCATGTGGTCAGAACGGTCAATTGTGCGCGTGCTCGAGTACCAACGTCGAGCAGACATTGCCCTGTTCTCGATCGGTGCGATCGCGGGCGAAGTACCCAGCCACGTCTACTCCGCTGGCTACCTCGAAGCCGGCGACATCCAGACCCTCGACAAAGAAGGAATCGTCGGCGACGTGTGCACAATTTTCCTGCGGGAAGACGGCACCTATGAAGACCTTTCCATGAACGCACGTGCAACCGGGCCGACCCCGGAAGAGTTGCGCTCAATCCCCCGGCGAATCTGCGGTGTAGCTGGCGACAACAAGGTTGTTCCCCTGCTGGCAGCCTTGCGAGCTGGTGTAATTACCGATCTGGTGGTCGATGAACAAACGGCAACGAAACTTGTGGAGCACGTCATGCAGCTCAAGGATGGGGCAGCATCAGCCGAAGAAATCGCCTTCAAGACCGACCACGCCGAGAATGCGGATCACGTCGAGAACTGACCGCTAGTTCACAATGTGCATGGCGCGAGCGGCATCCGTAATGCTTCCCGTCAGTGACGGGTACACGGAAAATGCCCGAGCAATCTGATCAACGGTGAGGCGGTGCTCGACACCCAGCGTGACAGACATGACGAGTTCCGAAGCGTTGGGCGCCACAATGACTCCACCGATGAGAGTTCCTGAACCGGTGCGTGCAAACAGCTTTACGAAACCGTCTTTGATGCCCATCATCTTGGCGCGAGGGTTCGAGGCGAGAGGCAATTTGTAAATCGTGCCCTGCGCGAGACCATCTTCGATCTGCTTCTGCGACCAACCAACGGTGGCAATCTCGGGCTGCGTGAAGATGTTGGATGCCACGTTGCGAAGTTCGATCGGAGTTACACCGTCGCCCATCGCGTGGAATACGGCAGTGCGGCCCTGCATAGCAGCAACGGATGCCAGCGGAAAAAAGTCTGAACAGTCACCGGCGGCATAGATCGACGGCATCGATGTGCGCGCGACACGGTTGACACGGATGTGGCCAGACTCTGTCAGCTGCACACCAGCCTCTTCGAGTCCAAGGTTTTCAGTGTTCGGGAGGGAACCGACAGCCATGAGGCAGTGGGAGCCTTCAACGGTCGTTCCATCCTGCAGCGTCGCCGTGACACCGTCTTTAGTGGTTGTGACGGATTCGGCGCGCGACTTGGAAAGCACCGTCATACCGTTGCGCTTGAAGACGTCTTCAATCACACGGGCGGCGTCTTCATCTTCGCCGGGTAGCACGCGGTCGCGAGACGAAATCAGGGTCACTTTGGCACCCAGGGCCGTATAGGCGGAGGCGAATTCAGCACCCGTTACCCCGGAACCGACCACGATGAGGTGTTCAGGGGTTTCCTTGAGGGTGTAGAGCTGGGTCCAGGTGAGGATGCGCTTGCCGTCAGGCATCGCCGAATCGAGCAGGCGCGGTCGTGCACCAACGGAAACGATGACGGTGTCGGCGTCGACTTCGTCAAAATCGGTTGCGGACTTGCCCTTACCTGTCGAGACCACGAGTCGCTGGGGCCCGTCGAGTCGGCCTTCACCCTCAATGACGCGAACCCCGGCTTTGATGAGCTGAGACTTCATGTCGTCAGATTGCTGCTGGGCTAGCCGCATGAGGCGCGCGTTGACGGCGGCAAGATTGACGGTAATTTCGGGGCGGACTACACGGCCAGAATCACCGCGAGAGTAGAACTGCACACCGAGGTCAGCCGCATCCCGAATCGCATTTGTCGCTTCAGCCGTCGCGATGAGGGTCTTCGAGGGAACCACATCGGTGAGAACTGCCGCTCCACCAACGCCAGCGCGTTCAACGAGGGTGACTTCGGCCCCCAATTGCGCTCCCGCCAGGGCTGCTTCGTAGCCGCCAGGGCCACCGCCGAGTATTGCAATACGTTGGGTGCGCTCGAACTCATAGGCCATGCAGCAATTCTCTCGCGCTTCTGGCCCAGCGACAAACCGCGGCCAACTCGTGGGCGTTGCTCAGATTCGCATCGAACCCCAAGGCGTGTCGCAACAGTCACGGTTTAGAGTGGATGCCATGTCACAGTCGCCAACCACAAACCCCCTCGACGACCCCAACGCAGACCCATTCGCGGTCGCGCAAGAAGCGGCTGACGCTATCGCCGCAGCAACAGGAGTCGAGAAGCACGACATCGCCCTCACCCTCGGGAGTGGGTGGGGCAAAGCCGCCGACCTCATCGGCGAGACAACGGCGACCATCGCGGCATCCGACATCCCTGGATTCTCGAAGCCAGCGCTGGAAGGCCACGTCGGCACGCTGCGCTCCATTCTGCTCCCCAGCGGCAAGCGCGCTCTCGTGATTGGCGCCCGCACCCATTACTACGAGAACCACGGTGTTCGCCGGGTTGTCCATTCCGTGCGCACCGCAGCGGCAACCGGTGCAACCACCATGATCCTCACCAACGGTGCCGGTGGCATCAAAGAGACCTGGAAGCCAGGAACCCCCGTTCTTATCAGCGACCACCTCAACCTCACCGCCGACTCCCCTCTCGAGGGTGCAACGTTCATCGACCTCACCGATTTGTACAGCAAGCGTCTTCGAGAGATCGCTAAGTCGATCGACTCAACCCTCGACGAGGGCGTGTATACCCAGTTCCGTGGCCCCCACTACGAAACCCCCGCCGAAGTGCAGATGGCCAAGACCATGGGCGGCCACATCGTGGGAATGTCCACCGCGCTCGAAGCGATCGCCGCGCGCCAAGCAGGCATGGAAATCTTGGGAATGTCGCTCATCACTAACCTTGCTGCCGGCATCCAGTCGACTCCCCTCAGCCACGAAGAAGTCATTCAGGCAGGCAAAGACGCTGAAGTGCAGATCAGCACCCTGCTCGCACAGATTGTGACCGCACTATGAGCACCGAAGCCCTGAATACCGAACAACTCATCTCAGCCGCCAACGCGTGGCTTGAGCAAGACCCTGATGCTGTCACCCACACCGAACTCGAAGCGCTGATTACGGATGCCGTCAACGGTGACGAGACAGCAATCACCGGACTCCACCACCGCTTTGACACGCGGCTCGCGTTCGGCACTGCCGGGTTACGCGGGGAGCTGGGTGCCGGCCCGAACCGCATGAACCGGGTTTTGGTCACTCAGGCGGCTGCGGGACTTGCCGCCTATTTGCTCACTCATGAACTCAGCCCGAGCATCGTTATTGGGTACGACGGCCGCATTAACTCTGAAGTCTTTGCCCGCGATACGGCCACGATCATGGCTGGCGCCGGTGTTCGTGCCATTTTGTTGCCGCGGATGCTCCCCACGCCAGTTCTCGCGTTCGCTGTTCGTCATCTCAATGTGAGCGCCGGCGTGATGGTGACGGCGAGCCACAACCCGGCAAACGATAACGGCTACAAGGTTTATCTCGGTGGGGATAACCACGGTTCGCAGATTGTGCCACCGGCTGACGCCGATATTGCCCACGCTATCGACATCGTTGCCAAGGGGTCGATTGCAGACCTGCCTCGCTCCACCGACTTTGTCACGACTGATGACGGTGTTGTTGACGAGTACATTGCGCGCACAGCAGCTCTCGCTGGTCCTTCCACGGAGATTGTTTACACCTACACCGCCATGCACGGTGTCGGGTGGGAGACCAGCAAAGCTGTCTATTCACAGGCCGGCTTTACCGATCCCGCCGTTGTCGAAGAACAGGCCCACCCGGATGCTGCCTTCCCCACGGTCGCTTTCCCCAATCCTGAAGAGCCGGGAGCCATGGATCTCAGCTTCGCTAAAGCTCGCGAGGTTGGCGCCGACATTGCTATTGCTCACGATCCTGACGCTGACCGCCTCGCGGTTGCGCTGCCGGGTCGCGACGGCGAGTGGCGTCGGCTGAGCGGAAACGAAGTGGGTATCTTGCTGGGGTGGCGCGCGGCAGAACGCGCTAACGGCAAAGGTGTGCTCGCGGCATCCATCGTCTCCTCGCCAGCATTGCGCACAATCGCGGGGGCTTACGGTCTGGATTACCACGACACCCTCACGGGTTTCAAATGGATTTCCCGCATTGACGGGCTGACGTTCGGCTACGAAGAAGCACTCGGTTACCTTGTCGACCCCGCGAAGGTTCGAGACAAAGATGGCATTTCAGCCTCGGTCGATTTCCTCTCGCTTGCTGCCGAACTCAAGGCTGAAGGCAAGACGGTGCTCGACCGCCTCGATGAGTTCACCACACAGTTTGGTGCCTTTGCTTCACGTCAAGTGTCGATGCGCTTCGCCAAGATCTCTGAAATTGGCGACATGATGACGAAGGTGCGCACCAATGCTCCGGCTGAAGTCGGAGGCCACCGGGTTGTCACGTTCACCGACTTCATCGACGGCGTCGATGGCTTCATCCCCAGCGACATTCTGCGCATGGATTTCGAGGATGGCGCTCGCGTGATCGTGCGACCAAGCGGCACCGAACCAAAACTGAAGTTCTATGTGGATGCGATGAGCACTTCCGGCAACGGCGCCGAGCGTCAGGCTGCTGCAGAAGCTGTCGCGAGTCAACTTGAGGCTGGCATGCGGGAGCTTTTGGCCTAGAGCCCACTTCCACACCACGCGCATCCTGCGCGAAGCAACGCTGAGGGCGTCTGAGGGGTTTACCCGAGGGCGTCCTCAAGCTTTTGCTTGAGTTCTGAGGTGTCAAAGAGATTGACGATGACGATGACGTCGGCGTTTGTCTTGCCGATGGCCTCGACGAACTCTTGGCTCGTGAGAATGATCTGAGCGTCGGCTGCGACAGTGCGCACTGAATTCACGTCAGCGGCGACAACGGTCGCTTCGAGGTCGAGCGCACGCAGTGCGCGCTCGGCGTTCACCTTGAGCACTCCAGAGGAGCCAATTCCGGCACCGCAAATGGTCACAATTTTCATGACGGAACGACCCCCATAATGTGTTGAACTTCTGCTGCGGTTGTTGCTTCGGCGAGCTGGTCAATCGCCGAAGAGTCGTTGAAGATATTTGCGACGGCCGCAACAGCCGCGAGATGCGCGCCTGCTTCAGAGATCGCTAGCCCGAGCACAACCCGAACGGGATCGTTGTGGGCGTGACCAAAACGAACTGGCTCCTTGAGCGTCACGATCGACAGTCCGTTAGCTATAACCTGTGGTCCCGGGCGGGCGTGAGCCAAAGCGAGGCCAGGAGCGATCACGACGTAGGGGCCGTGATCTTCGATCATCCGGATCATTTCGATGGCGTAGCCGGGCTTGGCAGCACCGGATCGTGCCAATGCCGCCCCGGAGAGCGAAACGGCGGCACGCCAGTCAGCGGCGAATGCTCCGATGTCGATTGCGGATTCAGGAAGCGGAGGCAGCGACATCGTTACGCGCTTTCGAATCCAGCGCTGATGGCCTCAGCGAGGTCCTCGCGCTCTTCGATGGGCAAGAAAGCGGCAGCAGCAGCATTGATCTGGAAGACCTCAAGATCGGTGAGGTCGTATCCGAAGGCCTCTGTCAGTAACGAGAGCTCGCGGCTCAAACTCGTTGCGCTCATCAGTCGGTTATCGGTGTTTACCGTGACCCGGAATCCGAGCTGGTAGAGCAGGTCGAAGGGATGATCGACAAGTTCGTCACCCCACTGTTCGATTGCACCGGTTTGTAGGTTGGATGATGGGCTGAGCTCGAGAGCAATCTCACGGTCCTTCACCCACTGCGCGAGGTCGCCGAGTGAGACGTACGTGTTTTCGTCATCTTCACGAGCGATCGTGATGTCTTCGGCTAGGCGCACTCCGTGTCCCAGTCGCAGGGCGCGGCCGTCAAAGAGGGCACTGCGAATGCTGTCGAGGCCATCCGCTTCACCGGCGTGCACTGTGGCCGGAATGTAGTTGTGGGCGAGCAGATCGAACGCACCGCGCATTCGGCTAGCGGGGTAGCCGGCTTCTGGCCCGGCGATGTCGAAACCGAGAACTCCACGATCCCGGTGACGAATCGCGAGCTCGGCAATTTCGGTGCCACGATCGGTCTGGCGCATTGAGCTCAAGAGTTGGCCAACACGAATGCTGCGGCCACTTGAGCGAACAGCGTCGGTTCCTTCTTCGAGCCCCTCTTGCACCGCAGCGACAGCCTGATCGAGGTCGAGACCGTTCTGCAGGTGCTGTTCTGGTGCCCACCGAATCTCACCATAAATAACACCGTCGTCGGCGAGGTCGTGCACGAATTCGCGGGCGACTCGCTTGAGGTTCTCTTGAGATTGCATGACAGCGATAGTCACGTCGAAGGTCTTGAGGTAATCGACAAGCGAGCCGGAGTCTGCTTGCTCAGCAAACCAGGAAGTGAGTTTCGCTGGGTCTGTTTCGGGGATCTCGAAGCCGATCTCCTCGGCAAGTTCCACGATTGTTTGCGGCCGCAATCCGCCATCGAGGTGATCGTGCAGGGAAACCTTGGGGAGCGCAGTAATGCTTGCGCTGCCTCCGGGCATCAGAAAATTCTCAACAGCGGCGTTCATACCCACAAATCTACCGTGCCAAACTCTGAAAGCCCTCTGTGGTTTTGCTGGATGACGTTAAGATTCTGTAAATGCTCGCCCTTGGAGCACTTCTGAGATTTCTTTCGCGGCATCCGCTGCGAGCTGGAGCACTCGTTCTGCTTCAACTTCACTGAAAGCGGTTGCTACGTAGGGCACGGTAATCGCTGCGACGGTCCCGGTCGAGCTCCGCACAGCAGCGACAACATCGGTGATGCCGGGATGAAACGTGTCTGCGCGCACGAGGGGTTCGGCATTGTCTGCTGCAAGCACGAAACCGGTTCCTGTGGTCTCGATCTCAAATGTAGCCCCCACGCGCACGCCGAAACCAAAGTCTGCGGGAGACTCCACTTGGGCGATCACTCGCACCCTGTTTCCATCCAACACCGCAAGGTTGCAGGACTGCCGCGTCTGCTCCGCTAACTGCCGCATGATCGGCAAGGAGACGCTGATCAGTCCTCGCAGTGGCGAATGCTTGTGCGCAAGGTCAAGCAGCTTCATCGCCAGCACGTAGAGTCCGGACTGCTTGTCGCGGAACACAAAACCGCGACGCTCCAGGGTCGATAGCACCCGAAATATTTGCCCGGTACTTCGTCCCGTGGCATCCGCTATCTCTGACTGGCTCAGCGACCCCGGAGTTTCCGCGAGCAATTCGAGAATGTCGAGGCCCTTTTCCAGGGCCGGGGCTGGGTACTCCGGTGTAGCGACCACTAGCGGTCTGCCTTCATTGCGATGAGCATGCGGCGGGCAATCTCGCGATTGATGGGGTCAGGAACCGGTTGCGCTCCCAACACCAGAGTCTCAGGGGCAGTAGCCACCCGTTCGAGCGACATCGCTTGGAGCAGAAACCCGAGGTCCATTGATTCGATCGAGTTTCCTTTGGGTTCACTGCCGGCGAGATTGATCATGCGTCCGTCAGCTAGGAGCGTGACGTGACGATTTCCTGGAAGATCGATTCGCTCGATAACGGTGTCGATTACGGTGCTGCTGATGGCGAGATCGCGCAGGGCGAGCACATCGATTTCCCAAGGAAAGTGACCGCAATTGACGAGCATTGCACCGTCAGCGACCACCTCGAAGAAGTCGGTTCCCAAAACTTGCGGATGCCCGGTCGCGGTGATGAATACTTCGCCCCACTGCGCCAGATCGAGCATGTTTGCCACGCGGTAGCCGTCTAGCGCTGCTTCAAACGCTTTGATTTCATCAACTTCTACTACGGCAACTTTTGCGCCAAGGGCGCGAAGGTAGTGAGCGACTCCGCGACCGCACCAGCCGTATCCTGCGACCACGAATCGTCGCCCGGGAACCATGAGATTGGTGATGCGCATAAAGCTCTCGGCCACGGACTGACCGACCGCGTGTTTGTTCTCACCGAGCAGCGCGAGCGGGCTGTCGTTGATGAGCACCATAGGAAACGGCACGTATTCCGCGAGTTCTGACCGGAGGCGGTAGCCGCCAGAACTGGTTTCTTCGGTTCCACCAATGATGTGGGATGCGAGTCCGGACTCGGCAACCGTGGCAACGAGGTCGGCTCCGTTGTCGAGCAGGATGTCTGGCTCGGCGGCGATCACGTTCACAATGTGCCCGTGGTGCTCATGGGGAGTGTCATCGCGACTACCGAAGATAGTCATTCCTTGTTCGCGCAAGAACGCGACGATGTCATCTTGCGTCGATCCATGGTTTCCGGTGGCCACAATCTCGGCGCCCCCAGCGGCCAGAGTTTCGAGTAGCACAGCCGTCTTGGGCTCTAGGTGCAGAGACATACCGATACGGCGACCAGCGAAAGGTTGGGTCTCGGCGAAGTGTGTGCGCATTTCGGCGAGCAGAGTCATGCGTGAGCGAATCCACGTGAGACGGGCGGCTGCGCGTTCAACAAGTTCACTAGTCATGACGCCACTCTACATATATGAATCTTATTTTCATATATGCTTTTAGGCATGGCTGAGAAGATTATCCTCGACTGCGACCCCGGGCACGACGACGCGATTGCGCTGCTGCTCGCCCATGGCAATCCCCAGATCGAGTTGCTCGGCGTTACTACCGTGATGGGCAATCAGACCATCGAGAAGGTCACTCGCAATGCTCTAGCGATTGCTCGCGTCGCCGGCATCACTGATGTCCCCTTTGCCCGCGGCGCCCATCGCCCGCTCGTTCGCCGAATCGAAGTCGCCGAATCTATCCACGGCGAGTCCGGCCTCGACGGTCCCGTACTCCCCGAACCCACAATCGAGTTGGATGCCCGGCACGCCGTCGACTTCATTATTGACACCGTCATGGCCCACGAGCCAGGCACCGTAACGCTAGTGCCCACCGGCGCCCTCACCAACATCGCTCTCGCTGTCCGTAAAGAACCCCGCATTGCCGAACGCGTGAAGCAAGTCGTGCTCATGGGTGGAGGCGTCAACGTCGGCAACTGGAGCGCAACGAGCGAATTCAACATCGTGATCGACCCCGAAGCCGCGCACATTGTCTTCAACGAGTGCTGGCCGCTCACGATGGTGGGCCTTGATCTCACCCACGAAGCTCTCGCGACTGACGAAGTTGCGGCATCCATCGCGGCCGTCGGCACCGGCCCCGCTCGTTTCGTCGGCGAACTCCTCGACTTCTTCGGCGAGACCTACCGTGATGCGCAAGGCTTCGACCACCCGCCGGTACACGACCCGTGTGCCGTGGCTTTCGTCATCGATCCGAGCGTCATGCAGGTCGTGAAGGTGCCCTTGGATGTCGAACTCACGGGAACTCTCACGCTTGGCATGACCGTTGCCGATTTTCGCGCTCCGGCTCCCGCCGACTGCACGACTCAGGTCGCTCGCAACCTCGATCATCCCAAGTTCTGGGGAATGGTTGTCGACGCTCTCGAGCGCATCGGAGATCCGCAGCTTTAGGCGTTGCTGCTTTGCCGTGCGCGACGCTTTCGCGCACCAAGGTCGACGACGCCGATGAGCATTGCGATAGCGAAGAACAGGGTCGCAGAGAGCATCCCGACACCGTAAGCGTGGTGGTAGAGCTCGACGGTACCTTGGCTGCTGTTTCGTTCGTTGTAGAGCGTGGAGTAGAAGAGCGAGAGTGCTACAGCAGTTCCGATTGCTGTGCCGATGCGCTGCCCCAGTTGACCGACGGATCCAGCAAGTCCGCCCTCGACCGGCGGGATGTCGTTCAGTGTGAGTGTCTGATTGGGCGAAATCACTAGTCCACCGCCGGTTCCTCCGATGAGGAATGCGGCTGCCATCACGAATGGAGTGATTGCCGGCGGAGTGAGGATCGCCGCGGCCATGAGAAGTCCAAGCCCCACCAACAGGATGGCGAGTCCCACAACAACCAGCGAGCGACCGTAGCGCTCAACCAAGAGACCACCGCGCCACGACGAAAACGCGCTCGTCAGGGCGAACCCGATTGTCACCATTCCGGCAAAGACGGGCTCGAGACCGAGACCGAGTTGCAGGTAGAGGGTCGTGAGGAGGAACATCGCCGGCATCGCGGCAAAGTAGACCGTAGCGAGCATGGTTCCATTGCGGAACGAACTAATACGAAAGAGCTTTAGCGGAACGAGGGGCGCGCGGCCCCCTGCGGCATAGCGACGTTCCCACGCGACGAATGCTGCAGCGGCGAGCACAAAGACCACAAGCAACCACCATCGGTTGGGATCATCAGTTGGCGCTCCCGTCGTGAACAAGAATGGCCACATTAGCGCCAAGACGGTGACGCCAAATATTGCGATACCGATCGGGTCGAGGTCGAGGCGCCCATAGGTTGCTTTGGAGGTCGCGGGAAGGATGCGCCAAGCCAGAACGAGAGCGATAATGCCGAGAGGAACATTCATCCAGAAGATGTAGCGCCAGCCGTCTTGGGCACCACCAAGAGCAATCATGAGCCCACCGAGGGTCGGGCCGAACGCAGTTGCGATCCCGATCATTGCGCCGAACAAACCGAAGGCCCGACCACGCTCTGGCCCGCGGAACAACTGCTGGATAAGACCAATCACCTGGGGCATTTGGATGCCGGCCGCGACACCCTGCAGAAGTCGAGACGCCAGCAAAAGTTCGGCCGTCGGCGCAATAGCGCACGCAATACTGGCGAGAGTGAACAGCGTCAGTCCGGTCAAGAACAGCGCCTTGCGAGATCGCTGATCTCCCAGCCGGCCAGCCGGCACCAGAATCAAACCGAACGTCAAGACGTAGCCAGAGACGATCAGCTGCAACTGAGTGGAGCTTGCTCCCAGTGCATCTTCAATCGAGGGTAGTGCTACGTTGACCTTCGACAGATCCAGGATCGTGATCGCCGCAACGACGACACAAACCCAAAAGGCACGCCATTTATCGGTGTCGCTGAGAGCCGCTCCGGCACCCGCGGTGGTCTGATCCGCTTTAGTCATTTGTCTAACTTTACGTCAGCAAATGAGACCCCTCGTTCAGCCTTTACCGAGTCAAGCTCCCGAAATTAGTGCGACTTCCGTTTGTTCTAGTCGATGCGTCCCGCGATCAGCGGTCCGCCATCGTGCACGGTGTCGCCGGCGTCGCCGATGCGGTACGCGCCATCAAGAGACTCAAGCGCACGCTCGAATCGAGCCGGCTCATCCGCGTGCATAGTGAATAGCGGTTCACCCTTTCGCACCGTGTCGCCGGGCTTGGCGTGGAGATCGATTCCCGCAGCGTGCTGAACCGGGTCCTGCTTGCGCGCACGGCCTGCACCCAAGCGCCAGGCAGCAACACCGAATGGCAGAGCTTCCTGTTCGACGAGAACACCGTCGCGGTCAGCAAGAACAACGTGGCTTTCCTTGGGTTGGGGTAGCGCACCATCCGGGTCTCCGCCTTGCGCGGCGATCATGCCGCGCCAAGCATCCATTGCCTGACCGTTGTCGAGAGCAGCCTCAACATCTGCGTCGGGTTGGCCAACCTGAGCGAGCATTTCGCGGGCCAATGCGACAGTCAGGGCGCGAACGTCGGCGGGTCCACCACCGGCGAGCACCTCAACAGATTCACGAACCTCGTTGGCGTTTCCGATCGTGAGACCAAGGGGAACGTTCATGTTGGTGAGCAGGGCAACTGTCTTGACACCAGCGTCGTTACCGAGGCGAACCATGGTCTCGGCGAGTTCTCGACTGCGAGCCGCGTCTTTCATAAACGCACCAGAACCGAACTTCACGTCAAGCACGAGAGCAGAGGTGCCCTCGGCAATTTTCTTGCTCATGATGGAGGATGCGATCAACGGAATAGCTTCGACAGTTCCGGTGATGTCGCGAAGGGCATACAACTTCTTGTCTGCCGGAGCGAGGCCAGAACCGGCGGCACAAATCACTCCACCAACGCCACGCAGTTGCGCATAAAACTCTTCGTTGCTGAGGTCGGCACGCCAGCCGGGAATGCTCTCGAGCTTGTCAAGTGTGCCGCCCGTGTGGCCAAGGCCGCGGCCGGAAAGCTGCGGCACGGCAACGCCGAACGACGCAACCAGGGGTGCAAGCGGCAACGTAATTTTGTCACCGACACCACCGGTCGAGTGCTTGTCGGTTGTTGGCTTGCCGAGTCCGTCAAAGCTCAGGGTCTCGCCACTGGCGATCATTGCGAGGGTGAGGTCGCGAATCTCTTCGCGCTCCATACCGTTGATGAAGATGGCCATTGTCATGGCAGCCATCTGTTCGTCGCCGACATAACCGCGAGTGTAAGCATCCACGAGCCAGTTGATTTGGTCGGTGCTGAGTACGCCCTTGTCGCGCTTGGTGTGGATGAGATCGACGGCATCGAATCGTTCAATTGCTGTTTCTTCACTGTTATTCACTGCGGTACTCCTCAAGAGTGCGTGGCCCGAACGCGTCGGGAATTACTTCGTCAATTGTTTTGATGCCAGAAACTGTTTCGAGCAGCATGCCTTCAGCGGAGTGCTCAAACAGCAGCTGGCGGCAGCGGCCACAGGGCATGAGAGCGTTGCCTTTGCCATCCACGCAAGTGAAGGCGACAAGCTTGCCGCCGCCCGTCATGTGCAGTGCGGAGACCATGGTGCACTCTGCGCACAGCGTGAGGCCATAGGAAGCGTTTTCTACGTTGGCTCCCGAAATTATCCGGCCATCGTCGACAATGGCGGCGACGCCGACCGGAAACTTCGAATAGGGAACGTAGGCGTGACTCAGGGCATCTGTGGCGACGAGCCTCAGCGCATCCCAGTCAATTGATTGCGGCTCGATCGTCATAGCGTTACCCCTTTATGTACGGTGTTCCGGATGCGGCTGGCGGCCGAGACTTTCCGACCAAGCCGGCTACGGCAATGATTGTCACCACGTACGGCAGCATGAGCATGAACTCGCTCGGCACCGGCGAACCGACAACGCTCAAAGCGTTCTGCAGGTTGCTGGCGAAACCGAAGAGCAGTGCGGCGAGCGTCGCCTTGATCGGATCCCAGCGGCCGAAGATGACAGCGGCGAGAGCAATAAAGCCGGCTCCAGCCGTGACGTCCTTTCCGAACTGGCCCGTCTGGCTCAGCGTGATGAATGCTCCACCGAGACCAGCAATTGCTCCCGCGAGAGCAACATTCCAGAATCGCGTGCGGGTCACGTTGATACCAACAGTGTCAGCAGCCTTGGGGTGCTCGCCCACCGCGCGTAGGCGGAGTCCCCAGCGAGTGCGGTACAGCGCGAAGGCAACAGCCGCCACGATGATGTAGAGCAAGTAAACGATGAGGGTCTGCTTGAAGAGAACCGGTCCGACAATCGGGATACCGCTCAAGAAAGGAATCGGCAATACCGAGAACCCTTCTGGATTATTCAACCGCTCTGGGCTCTCAACAAGCCACTGCGAGTAGAGGAACCCGGTGAGGCCAGACACCAGAACGTTGATGACAACACCGACGATGATCTGGTTGACAAGGTACTTGATTGCGAATACCGAGAGCAGGAACGAGACAAGCATTCCCGCAACCGCAGCCGCGAACAGTCCAGCAAAGGGGGATGCGGTGATTGTGCCAACGACCGCTGAGACGAATGCTCCAGCGAGCAGCTGAGCCTCAATGGCGATGTTGACAACACCAACACGCTCGGAGATCACACCGCCGAGTGCACCAAAGATGAGCGGCACAGCGAGAACAAGGGCCCCAGCGAGCAGTTCAGGAACGCGCAGCGTTTCGTCGGCAGCGGCCCACGTAAGAAATCCGGTGAGAGCGAATAGTGCGCCAAGAACAGGAACCCAGGTCGGCACTGTACGGTCTTGCGAAATCATGTACGCGGAGACGATGGAGATCAACGCCATCAGTATCGTGACAACGATGCCAGTGGCCAGCGCAGGCAAATGAACCACAGGCAACTGGAAGAGATCAGTCCCAGTCGAGAGGTTGAACCCTGTAGGCGCATCCTCGGCAAAGCCGATAAACAACACTCCCGAAATCACGGCGACAATCGCGAACGCAATCGGCATCTTCCAACTGCGGCGATCAATCTTCGAGCCGGCGAGGCTCTTGCTGTCTGAAGTCTTGGTGAGAGTCATTAGCTGACCACCTTCTTTGCGCGAGCGCCGGGTTGCGGCAAACGGAACACAGCACGCACGAGCGGCGGAGCTGCGATAAACAGAACGATCAGCGACTGAACAACCAGAACGATGTCGATCGGGATACTCTGCGAAGCCTGCATGGTGAATCCACCAGCCTTGAACGCCCCGAACAGTACACCGGCGGCGAACGTTCCCCACGGCGTTGAGCGGCCAAGCAATGCAACGGTAATAGCGTCGAAGCCGATACCGGCATCCACCCCAGAAGTGAAACCACTTGTCGTAGTTCCGAGAACTTCGGTGCTTGCCGCAAGACCGGCGTAGCCACCGGCGATCAGCATCACGTAGATGTAGAGACGCTCCACCTTGATGCCGGCAACTCGAGCCGCATGCGGGTTGAGCCCCACAGCGCGGAACTTGAAGCCGAGACTCGAACGTTCAATCAACCACCATGCCAACACCGTGGCCGCAATAACGACGATGAAACCCCAGTGGAGTTTGAAACCGTCACCAAAAATCGGCGGAAGTACAGCGTTATCAGCGGCGGGCGGAGTCTTCGGGTTGTTGGATCCGGGGTTCTTAAGTAGATCAGTGCGCAGCAAGAAGCTGATCAGGTAGTAGGCGACGTAGTTGAGCATGATCGTCACGATCACCTCGTGCGCTCCGGTTCTTGCCTTCAAAACGCCAGCAATAGCGCCCCACAGAGCGCCACCGATGATGCCCATGATGACGGCGACTACAACGTGGATGACAATGGGCAGATCCCACGCGAAGCTCGCATAGCCCGCGAATGCTGCACCGACGATGATCTGGCCGCGGCCACCGATGTTGAACAGTCCAACACGGAACGCGATGGCAACACCGAGACCGGCTGCGATCAGCGGCGTCGCGAAGACCAGTGTCTGCGTCAGTGGCTTGATCGCAGAGAGAAAGTCATCGCGGCGGAAGTCATACACCGATCCCTGGAAGAGAGCGAGGTAGGCGCCACCAACGGCGCTTCCGATCGCGGCAAAAAGGTCGCCGGGGCGGGCGAAGAAGTATCCGGCCGCATCCTGAACATCAGGGTCGGTCAGGGCAATGAGCACTCCGCCGATAATGATTGCCAGAAGGACGGCAAGCACCGAAAGGAGAGCGTTGCCCGACGCAATTTCGCGGAACGCATTCGTCCACCGAGCGGTGTCCTGATTGGTCTCCGAGTTCTCGGCACCCTGGGTCAACGCTGCCGCTTCAGACGACTGATCTACAGACGACTGATCTTCAGCATTCTGATCTTCTGGTTTCTGATCTTCTGGTTTCTGATCTTCTGGTTTCTGGGACGTTGGCTCGCTCATGCTGCCTCCTCCGTAATGCGTTCGCCGGCCATCATGAGGCCGAGTTTTTCGCGGGGGGTGTCCGCCGGTACGATTCCAACAATCTGGCCCTTGTACATGACCGCGATACGGTCAGCTAGGGAGACAACTTCGTCGAGTTCTGTCGACACGACAATCACGGGAAGTCCGCGATCGCGCACGCCAACGATCTGCTCGTGAACGAACTCAATAGATCCAACATCGAGACCTCGGGTTGGTTGCGAGACGACGAGAAGTGATAGCTCGCGACTCAGTTCGCGCGCCAATACAACCTTCTGTTGGTTACCACCCGAAAGCTGGGAAACGCTTTCGTGAATGCTCTGGGCGCGAATGTCGAACGCTTCGAGCTTGTCGACGGCAAACTCATTCAGCGTGTCTGTCTTGAGAGTGCCGTACTGCACGAAGGGTGCCCCGTCACTGCGGTCAAGCATGAGATTCTCGGCAATACTGAACCCGCCAACCAGACCATCAAGCGTGCGGTCTTCCGGCACGTAGCCAACACCCTCATCAAGAATTTGGCGGGCGTTGAGGCCCAATAGTTCTTTGCCATTCAGAGAGATCGAACCGGATGCGCGTGGCTGCATCCCCAACAGTGCCTCGGCGAGCTCGGTCTGTCCGTTACCTTGCACACCTGCAATTGCGAGAATCTCACCACCCTGAACAGTGACACTGAGGTCCTTCACAGCACGGTTGCCGAACTCATCAGCTATCGACAGATTCTCGATGACGAGAGAATTTTCCGTAAGTTGCGCAGGTGCCTTATCGATCGTGAGGTCTACGGCACGACCGACCATGAGCGATGCAAGTTCTTCCTTGTCGGCGCTGGGGTCGGCTTCACCAACAACCTTGCCTAGGCGGATGACCGTGATGCGGTCAGCGACTTCGCGAACCTCACGCAGTTTGTGCGTAATGAAAACAATGGAAGTGCCCTCTGACTTGAGTTGGCGCATGATGGCCATGAACTCGTCAGTCTCTTGGGGCGTTAATACGGCGGTTGGCTCATCAAAAACGAGAACCTTCGCCTCACGGGAGAGCGCCTTGACGATCTCAACCCGCTGCTGAACTCCCACGGGGAGATCTTCGACAAGGGCGTCGGGATCGATGTCGAATCCGAATCGTGCCGAAATGTCTCGCACGAGGGTGCGCGCGGCGTCGAGATTCAGTAGCCCTGGTCCGTAGACCTCTTCGTGCCCGAGCGCCACGTTCTCCGCGACGCTAAAGACAGGGATCAACATGAAGTGCTGGTGGACCATGCCAATGCCGGAACGCATAGCGTCTCCAGGGCCGGCGAAGTGGCGTACTTCGTCGTCGATGAGAATCTCGCCCTCTTCAGCCTGATACAGGCCGTAGAGAACATTCATCAACGTTGACTTGCCCGCGCCGTTCTCGCCGAGGAGGCAATGGATCTCGCCCTCTTCGATTGTGAGATCAATATGATCGTTCGCGATTAGGTCACCAAAGCGCTTGGTTATACCTCGCAGCTCAAGTTTCACAATCTCTCCTCAGTGCTGATTCGGCGTCGTCGCCGTCGTTTGATTTCACAAGATTAGCCTCAGAAGACTAGTCCAAAACGAAGGGGGCTGACCCTCAGGCCAGCCCCCTCAGTTCTTTATACCTAGTTGAGGTACGACTTCACGGCGATGTCGCCGGAGATGATGCCGTCCTTTACAGCGACGAGCTCTGCCTCGAGGCCGCCGTCAACCTTGGACTCGAAGTCGTGGAACGGCGCGATGCCAACTCCACCGTTTTCGAGGGTTCCAATGTAGGGAGTGGTGTCAAGCGAACCGCTCGATGCTTCCATTACGACCTCTTCAACAGCAACACTGATCTGCTTGAGGATCGAGGTGAGGAACAAGTCCGCTGCTGCGGTCTCGGTCTCGGTCAGGTCAGCGTCAACACCGATCATGGCGATGTCCTTGCCGGAGTCGCGAATTGCCTCAACTGCGCTCTGGAAGATCGGGCCACCGACGGGAAGCAGAACGTCTGCACCCTGGTCGATCAGGTTCTGTGCTGCTGCACGCGAGTCGGTTCCGGGAGCGAAGCTACCGATGAACGTTCCGTCCTGTGCTGCGACATCCCAACCGCGGACCGTGACTGCTGCACCCTTTTCGGAGTTGTAGTAGTCAACACCCTGTGCTGCGCCATCCATGAAGATCGAAACGGTCGGGAAGTTCATTCCGCCGTAGGTTCCAACAACACCGGTGGTCGAGTAGCTTGCTGCTGCGTATCCTGCGAGGAACGCTGCGCCTGCAGTGTCGAAGAGGATCGGCTTGATGTTGTCTGCGTCGGTCGTGCCGTCGAAGTCGTTGTCAGCGGCGTCATCAACAATTGCGAAGTTGACGTCGGGGTTTGCCAGAGCAAACTCAACGGTTGCAGCGGAAAGGTTGAACCCAACAGTAACGATCAGGTCGCAACCCTCGGCAATGAGGCTCTCGATGTTGGGTGCGTAGTCTGCGTCGCTAGTCGACTCAACAGTGAGGAAGTCAACGCCGAGTTCGTCGGCTGCCTTTTCGATACCTTCATAACCGAGCTGGTTGAACGACTTGTCGTCGAATCCGCCAGAGTCAGAAACCATGCAGGGGAGGAAGTCGAGCGCTTCGCCCGAACCCTCTGCGGACTCTTCCGGTGCTGCTGCGCAACCGGCGAGTACGAGTGCGCTCGTTGCAACGAGCGCCATGCCGCTGAGTGTGCGGCCGTGAGTGCTGATTCTCAAGGTGTCCTCCAAGATGCTGTTCGACAGAAATTGTCGAAACATGATTCACCTACGCTACCGAAGAATCAAGAAAACGAATGTGCGAATATGAGCGCTGAAGCCGAATGGTTACAAATGCGAAATCACATCGTCACAACACATCGTTGCGGCCAGAGATTTTTAGAGCATCCACTACAGATTTGACGCGTTGAGCGTTCGCAGTTGTCGTAACCAGCAAAGCGTCTGGAGTATCGACCACGACAATGTCGTTTACCCCAATTAGGGAAATAAGCCGGTCAGTCTGGCTAATCACTACTCCGGTGGATTTGTCGGCGAGTACGCGAGCATTTTCACCGAGAATCGCGAGGTCAGATTTGCGACCGCCGGAGTGCAATTTAGCGATCGACGCAAAGTCTCCAACGTCGTCCCAATCGAAGTCGCCAGGAACAACAACAAGTCGCCCCTCCGCGGCAGCAGGTTCTGCAACCGTGTAATCGATCGCGATCTTGGCGAGGTGCGGCCACACCCGGTCAACAACAGCGCCGCGAGCTGGGGTATCCCAAGCTTCGGCAAGTTCGGTGAGCCCGACGAGCAACTCTGGCTCGGCTTTGCCCAATTGCTCAAGCAGGACATCGGCACGCGAGATGAACATCCCGGCGTTCCAGAGATAGTCGCCACTGGTCAAATAGGACTCAGCGGTCGCAAAGTCTGGCTTCTCGACGAATGATTCAACAGAGACGGCGCTCGGAGCGCCATCAACATCAATCGCGCCGCTGCAGTGAATGTATCCAAACCCGATTGCCGGTTCGGACGGTGTGATTCCAATTGCCGCAATGTAGCCAGCGTTCGCGACAGCAATAGCTTCGCGCACGCTGCGACGAAATCCGCGGATGTCGCGAATAACGTGATCAGCAGCAAACGACCCGATAACGACGTTGGGGTCGCGCTTGAGCAGTATCGCGGCGGCAAGCCCGATGGCGGCGGAGGAATCTTTCGGTTCACTCTCCAGCACAACGTTGGCGTCGCTCAATTCGGGAAGCTGCTTTTCGACAGCTGCACGATGCGCTCGCCCCGTGACGACCATGATGCGGTCGGGGCCAGATAGCGGTGCGAGTCGATCCCAGGTGTCGCGAAGCAGTGTCTGACCTGACCCGGTGAGATCGTGCAAAAACTTGGGAGCATCTGCCCGCGACAGCGGCCACAGTCGCGATCCGATGCCACCGGCAGGGATCACACTGTAGAAATTGTCGAAAGGTGCCTGAAGTTGGCTCATACATCCACCCTAGACTTCAGCGCCCGTTAACTCGCCCGTTGTTCGCACCTCCTAGCGTGACCAGTACGACAACCGATTGAGGTGCTGAATTTGCGGGTCGCCATTGTTAGCGAAAGTTTTCTTCCCACGGTCAATGGCGTCACCAATAGCGTGAGCAAGGTGCTCGACTACTTGAGCGCCGAGGGCCACGAAGCAATCGTGATTTGTCCCGCGGCAGGCGCCCCCGCCACTTATGCGGGTTTCACCGTTCACTCGGTACCAGCGCTCGCCTACCGCCAATTTCCGGTCGGGCTCCCCAACCCGCAGGTGCACAAACTCATCGCCGACTTTCGGCCGGATGTCGTTCACGCGGCAGCACCTTTTCTCTTAGGGGCGCAGGCAATTGCCTCCGCCAATCGGCTCGGCATTGCCACCGTCGCAATCTTCCAGACGGATGTCGCCGGTTACGCTCGCCGCCATCGCCTCGGTCCGGCAACGAAACTGGCGTGGCGCATCGTGCGCTGGATCCACGATGGTGCTCAACTCACTCTCGCTCCGTCGAGCACCGCTATGGCCGATCTGAAAGCCATCGGGCTGACAAAGCTTGAGAGATGGGGTCGCGGTGTTGACCTCGCGATGTATCACCCTGCAAAGAAACTGACCCCCGAAACGGCAAAGCTGCGCAAGCGGCTCTCTCCCCACGGGGAGGTAGTCGTTGGCTATGTCGGGCGCGTCGCGCCCGAGAAGCAAGTGGAACGGCTGAGAGCGCTTCGCGGTCTCGACGGGGTGCGCGTCGCGATTGTCGGAGACGGTTCATCGGTTCCTCATGTCAAGAAGGAGCTTGCCGGCATCCCGGTCACGTGGCTTGGTCGCTTGGGCGGCGAAGAGCTGGCAACGGCGTATGCGGCCTTCGATGTCTTTGTGCACACGGGCACGGAGGAGACTTTTGGCCAGACGCTTCAGGAAGCGCACTCGGCGGGATTGCCCGTTGTTGCACCCCGCTCCGGGGGGCCTATCGATCTGATTGATCACGGCACGAACGGCTTTCTCTTCGAGGCAGACAACGAAAGTCAGCTGCGGGCGTTCGTTGAGGCATTGGTGATCGACCCTGAGCTGCGCTCCCGTATGGGCGAGGCCGGTCGACGCACAGTGCTTGGCAAGTCGTGGAGCGGTGTCTGTGCGCAGCTCGTCGATTACTACACGGCAACGATTGCCGCTGGAGTTGTTCGCGCCTCTGAGCGGGCTCACGCGCGATCGCGCTGACCATACTCCCTGGCTTCCTCGAACGCCGTGACCTAGAGTGCACTCTAGGCAGAAGGATGGGCTTGGCTCACACTTCGGAGACGACGGGACCTCATGGGCGACACGAAAGAACGCGTACTAACAATCGGTGAGGTTGCTGCAGCAACAGGCGTCACTGACCACACGCTGCGCTATTACGAAAAGGCGGGCATCCTGGTCGTGCCGCGGCTAGCAAACGGACAACGCCGCTACCGCGAGATCGATGTGAAAGCTGTCGAATTCATCAGTCACCTTCGACGAACCGGGATGCCTATCCGCACCATTCGCGAGTATGCCGATCTCGTTCGCAGCCCACAAGACACCTCCGCAGACCGGATGCGGTTGCTCGAACAACATCGAGAGAATGTTGCCCGCGAACTGGCCGAGCAACAGCAACACCTTGCCGGAATCACTCAGAAGATTGAGTGGTATCGAGCATCACTGGCCGTGCGCGATGATGACGAGACAGCCGTCAGCAGTGAAGTATCGAAAGAAACTGCGCGGGAAAAGACTGTAGCCCGTTAACTTTCCGAGAATTCACGAAATCATCCCGGATTTGCGGCTATTTAGCGTGAGGTGGGAAGCAAGGCGCTCCGCGCAGGAATAGACTGGGTAGGTCCGCCTGTGCGGACACTCATCGGTCGCGGTGGACGCGACCCCACACCGCAAGGAGGGTCCTCGTGCCAGAGAAGTCGGCGAGCAACCTAGTGGCGGAGCCGCAGTCTCCCCCGAAGATCCGCTCACCCAAAAGACCTGCCGGCACCCTGTACCGGGGCAACGAGGGCATGTGGTCGTGGGTGCTTCACCGCATTACCGGTGTCGCCATCTACTTCTTCCTTCTTGTTCACATTCTTGACACCGCACTTGTTCGCGTGAGTCCAGAGGCCTACAACGCCGTTATTTCGACCTACAAGACTCCGTTGATGGGTCTTGGAGAGATCGCTCTGGTTGCGGCAATTGCCTTCCACGCCTTTAACGGCCTGCGCATCATCCTGATCGACTTCTGGGCATTCGGCGCGAAACACCAACGCGCAATGTTCTGGGTGGTCATCGGACTCTGGCTTGTTCTGCTCGCCGGATTCATTCCCCGCCAGCTAATGCACGTCTTCGGAGGTTGAGCATGAGTCTCATCGAAGCCCCCCGCACCCCCACCCGTGGCCGCCGCACTGGCGGAGTCAACTGGGAAAAATGGGGATGGATCTACATGCGCGCCTCTGGCGTAGTGCTCATCGTTCTCATCTTCGGCCACCTCTTCGTCAACCTTGTTGCCGGCGAAGGCGTCAAGGCAATTGACTTCGCGTTTGTCGGCGGAAAGCTCTCCGACCCGTTCTGGGCAGTCTGGGATGGCCTCATGCTGTGGCTCGCTTTGATCCACGGCGGTAACGGGATGCGCACGCTCGTCAACGACTACGCAACCAACCCCAAGGTGCGAAAAGTTCTACTGATTGGAATCGCCGCATCCACGGCGATCCTGATCCTTTTGGGAACCCTGGTGATTACCACCTTCGATCCCTGCCCCGCCGGAGCTGACCCAGCTCTGTTAGCCAGCATCTGTGAGGGACGCTAATTGTCTACGATTAATACTGGCGATATCGCCGACGGAACCATCATCGATGGAGTCCATTACCACCAATTCGACATTGTGATCGTTGGCGCCGGCGGCGCTGGCATGCGTGCCGCTATTGAAGCCGGCCCGCACGCCAAGACTGCGGTCATCTCCAAGCTCTACCCCACGCGTTCGCACACCGGTGCAGCGCAGGGTGGCATGGCAGCGGCCCTTGCCAATGTTGAAGAAGACAACTGGGAATGGCACACCTACGACACCGTCAAGGGTGGCGACTACCTCGTTGACCAAGACGCAGCCGAAATCCTCGCCAAAGAGGCAATCGACGCCGTGGTCGACCTTGAAAATATGGGTCTTCCGTTCAACCGCACCGCCGACGGCAAGATTGATCAGCGTCGCTTCGGTGGTCACACTCGCGAGCACGGCAAGGCCCCTGTACGCCGTGCCTGCTACGCCGCTGACCGCACTGGTCACATGATTCTTCAGACTCTGTACCAAAACTGCGTCAAACTCGGCATCAACTTCTTCAACGAGTTCTACGTACTCGACCTCATCATGACCGAGGTCGACGGCGTTGAAGAGCCCGCTGGCGTCGTTGCCTACGAACTCGCCACCGGTGACCTCCACGTGTTCCAGTCGAAGGCCACCATCTTTGCTACTGGCGGATTCGGCAAGATTTTCAAGACCACATCCAATGCTCACACCCTCACCGGTGACGGCGTCGGGATCATCTGGCGCAAGGGCCTGCCTCTCGAAGACATGGAGTTCTTCCAGTTCCACCCCACCGGGTTGGCTGGTCTCGGCATCCTGCTCTCCGAAGCTGCACGTGGAGAGGGCGCTATCCTGCGCAACTCCGAGGGTGAGCGCTTCATGGAGCGCTACACGCCGACGCTCAAGGACCTCGCTCCGCGTGACATCGTTGCGCGTTCGATGGCCACCGAGATTCGCGAAGGTCGTGGAGCTGGTCCAGACAAGGACTACCTGTTCCTCGACATCACGCACCTCGAGCCCGCCGTCATTGACGAAAAGCTGCCAGACATCACCGAGTTCGCTCGCACCTACCTCGGTGTTGAGCCCTACACCGAGCCCGTTCCTGTGCTGCCGACCGCGCACTACGCCATGGGTGGCATCCCGACCAACGTTCAGGCCGAAGTGCTTCGCAACAACACGGATGTCGTCAAGGGCCTCTACGCCGCCGGCGAGTGTGCGTGTGTTTCCGTTCACGGCTCCAACCGTCTGGGCACTAATTCGCTGCTCGATATCAACGTCTTCGGAAAGCGGGCCGGAAAGGCCGCCGTCGAATACGTGAAGACTGCCGAGTTTGTGCCGCTGCCCGAGAATCCTGCCGGCGGCGTTAAGGACATCCTCGACATGGTTCGGGCTGGTGATGGCACCGAGCGTATTGCCACGATCCGTAAAGAGTTGCAGGTCTCGATGGACCGCAACGCCCAGATTTTCCGCACCGATGAGAGCCTCGCTGAGGTCACCACGCTCATCCAGAACCTGCGTGCTCGTTACCGAAACATCCAACTTCACGACAAGGGCAAGCGGTTCAACACCGACCTGCTCGAAGCCGTAGAACTTGGCTTCCTGCTTGACCTCGCCGAAGTACTCGTATTCTCGGCTCGTTCACGCAAGGAAAGCCGTGGCGGCCACATGCGTGAGGACTATCCCAACCGTGATGACGAGAATTTCCTCGTGCACACGATGGCGTACCTCACGGGCGACCCAGAATCAGAAGAGGCGGGTGACCACATCCGACTTGATTGGAAGCCAGTAGTGATCACCAACTACCCGCCGATGGAGAGAAAGTACTAATGAGCACTGCCGTCGCTGACAAAAAGCCTGCCGCACCACAGGCCATTCCTACCCTGAACATAACGCTGCGCGTCCGTCGATTTGACCCGGAAATTGACGACGAGCCGCGCTGGGAAGACTTTGCTTTGGAGGTCCTCGCGACCGACAGGATTTTGGACGCTCTGCACAAGATCAAGTGGGAGATGGATGGCTCGCTGACGTTCCGTCGCTCGTGCGCTCACGGGGTATGTGGTTCTGATGCAATGCGCATCAACAGCCGCAATCGCCTGGCGTGCAAGACGCTGATCAAAGATCTCGACATCTCGAAGCCGATCACCGTTGAAGCCATCAAGGGTCTCCCGCTGGAGAAAGACTTGATCGTCGACATGGAGCCGTTCTTTGACTCCTTCAAGGAGGTCAACCCCTTCTTGATGGCTGGCCCTGTCAAGGGTGGCAAAGAGCGCAAGCAGAGCCCGGTGGAGCGCGCACGTTTCGATGACACCACTAAGTGCATCCTGTGTGCTGCGTGCACGTCGAGCTGCCCCGTGTTCTGGACTGATGGACAGTACTTCGGTCCTGCCGCCATCGTGAATGCCCACCGCTTTATTTTCGACTCTCGCGATGAGGGTTCGCAGGTTCGCCTCGACATCCTCAACGACAAAGAGGGCGTGTGGCGTTGCCGCACTACCTTCAACTGCACCGACGCCTGCCCCCGCGGCATCCAAGTCACTCAGGCGATTGCTGAAGTGAAGCAGGCCATCATCAAGGGACGACCGTAGCGGCGTTCCCTGTACGACTTGAGATCGGCCCTGTTGCTACCGCGGTAGCCACAGGGCCGATGTCGCTTAACGTGCGTCACCCACGGCGCACGACTAGGCAGAAGCCTCAGGAGGCTCACTATAGAGACTGGGTTGAGCCCGAACTATGACGCCATTCCTGAAACTGTTTTGGGGAACTGAAAAGCAGTCTCTAATTCAGCAAGTGGATGGTGATGCCCTGGTTGGCTCCGCTCGAAAGGCTCAGGGGCTTGATGAGGTCATTGATGAGACCATCGAGACTCCCAAGAATGCCACCCAGCAGTCCTCCACCACCGACAATTCCCGCAAGGTAATTGCGGTCAACAGTTTGCACGAGGTCGAGCGACGCGAGCCCTCCAGGAACCCCGGTGACTGTGAGAACGAACGTCCCGTTGCTTGAAACCGTCGTGGTCGCATAGACAATGCCTGCCCCCTGCAACGAGAGATGTGCTCCCGGGGTCGCGGTTCCTGCAAGGTTCAGGTCGATGTCGGCGCCGACCACCCCGCCGGGTGCCGTGTGCCCTTCCGGCGCTGCTCCCCCGCTAATACTGCCGACAACAGAGTCGACGAGAATGCCAATCGCATTGCCAACACCGCCAACGACTCCCCCGAGACCTCCGGTCGAATTTGCGCTATCCCCGGTTCCAGCCTCCATCGACGGCACAGTCGGAATGACCAGGTTTCCGGGAGCTGAACGACCGGCGCCTAGATCGTCATTCACCGGCGAAATTGACGCGCTAACTTCGCCCTGAGTGTCAGACGACTGCGTAGTCGGTGCTGCAATCGAAGGAGCATCATCGCGAGGTCCCATCACAACGAGAGAGCCGGTGAGGGCAACGGCAGCGGCAAGTGAACCGGCAAGAGCTACCGGCAGCGCTCCGACGGTTGCCCCACTCGCGGCCGTCCCCGCTGTGACACCAGCAAAGTGGGTTCCACCGAGCACCGCTGCCGGCATTGCTGGCGCGGCTGCCGCTGTGAGAGAGACTGCCCCGGACTGCGCGAACGCACTTAAGAAACCACCACCGGCAACGCCACCGAGCAGCAACGGAATCATGACGAGTGCGAGGCGTGACCCAACCTCGTCAATTTCCTCACAGACAATCGCACAGCGCGCGCAGGACTCGAGATGAGAATTCACTCGACGCGAATCCCGCTCGCTCAGACTCTGACGGGCATGCTCACCAAATTTGGACATCGCCCACTGGCATTCACCGGATGCCGAAGCATCGTTGATGTGAGCCTGCAACCGCGCCTTGCGAAGACCCTCACGTGCGCGATACGACAGCGCTGCGACGCCATTGGCGCTCATGCCAAGAATAGGTGCAACCTCGTGAGGGTCCATCCCTTCTACCTCGGTGTACCACAGCACTGATTGCCAACGCTCGGGGAGTCCACGAAATGCCTGCGCGGTGAGCGTGCGGTCGAGCGCGAGAGTAACGGGGTCATCGATAGTGCTTGGGTCTTCATAGTCGGCGATCTCATCCACTTGCACTTCACGTGAAGCTGCCCCCCATGTTGAGGCGAGATTGCGGATGGTCGTATACAAGTAGGGGCGAAAGGCTCCCCGGGGGCCGCCGCCCGCCAGCACACGCTGGTAAATACGCGCGAACGCCTCAGACACGAGATCGTCCGCGTCTATCGACGTGTACTGACGAGCGACACAGATACCCGAGCGGTAGTGGCGACTCCACAGCTCGGCGAAAGCGTTTTGTACCCCCGTACGTGCTTGCGCCAGCAGCTGTTCGTCCGAAGTGGTTAATTTCAGAGCCACGATTCCGCTCATCCCCCTGATCCATTTTTGGGCCTCTCTGTTTCCCTGCGGAACGAAGGCGGTGGAGATTTTTGCCTTCATATTTAGAGAGACGGAGAAACTCCTGTTTTATGACGCAGACTATCCAGATTGGTGAAAAATCTGTGCCCCCATTTGGGGGCTACAGGTCATTCTGGCCCTAACGTTTCCCCCACTTAGCAATGCTCACGTTACCTGTTCACGTTCAGACCCGGCGCGTAATCTAGACCACATGACGACACTTACAGCGCTGTATATCAACACGACACTCAAGCGTTCCCCCGAGCTGAGCCACACAGACGGGCTCATCGAGCGGAGCCGCCGAGTCATGGAAAATTCGGGTGTTTCGACGGAAGTTATTCGCGCGGTCGACCACAAAATTGCCCCCGGCGTGTACCCCGATATGCGCGATCATGGATGGGATGTTGATGCTTGGCCCGAGCTCTGGCCGCGCGTGGAGAGAGCAAATATTCTCATTCTGGCTGGACCAATTTGGCTTGGCGACCAGTCATCAGAGTCGCGAAAAATCATCGAAAGGCTCTACGCCCACAGCGGCGAGACCAACGACAAAGGCCAGTATGTGTTCTACGGCAAAGTCGGCGGGGCGCTAGTCACCGGAAACGAAGACGGCGTCAAGCACATCTCCTCCAACATTCTGTACAGCCTTCAGCACATCGGCTACACAATTCCGCCGCAGGCTGACGCTGGGTGGATCGGCGAGGTCGGACCAGGACCCAGTTACCTCGATGAGGGATCTGGCGGTCCAGAGAACGACTTCACTAACCGCAACACCACATTCATGGCGCACAACCTCATCCACTTAGCCACGATGTTGAACGCCAACGGCGGAATTCCGGCCGAAGGAAACGTGCCCGCTGAGTGGAAAGACGGCAAGCGGTTCGGTTTTGACGCGAACCCTGAGTACCGCTAGCTAGCGTTCGCAGCGGCTTCGCGAGCGGTTGGCCCCGTCGTCGCGTTGATCGCTGCTTCTGCTCGCACCTTGGCCTGCTCAAGCGTTACCGTTTTGAGCTCGGCACGCACGTCGGCGAGCGCCGCAGGGGTCATAGAAAGACTGGTCACTCCAAGACCGACAAGCACGACGGCGAGCTGCGGATCTGCTGCGGCTTCACCACACACACCGACCGGCTTACCGGCGGCGGCACCAGCAGCACCGATCATCTTCACGAGACGAAGCACTGCAGGATGCCATGGGTCCTGGAATTTGGCCAGGGTGCCAAGCATTCGGTCTGCTGCCAGCGTGTACTGGGTGAGGTCGTTAGAGCCGATCGAGACGAAGTCACTGCGTTCGGCGATCTGATCGGCGAGCACGGCGAGCGACGGCACCTCCGCCATCACACCGACGGTGTTGAGGCCGAGTTCGCGACCCAGGGAGACAAAGTATTCGGTCTCTTCGGCATCCGACACCATCGGGGCCATGACCCAGAGGTCGGCGTCGGTAGCATTCTGAGCGTTGACGAGTGCCGTGAGTTGGTCGCGCAGGATGTTCTCGTTAACGCGCAGAGAGCGCAGTCCGCGCTGCCCGAGGGCGGGGTTTGCTTCTTCGCCCATGTCCATGAAGCTGAGCGGCTTGTCTGCGCCAGCATCGAGGGCACGCACGACAACCTTTTTGCCGGGAAAGTGCTTCAGCATCTCTGTGTACTCTGCGGTCTGCTCTTCGACGGTCGGTGCGCTCGTGGCATCGAGGAACATCAGTTCGGTGCGGAACAGTCCGACACCTTCAGCGCCGAGCTCAACGGCTTGAGCAGCCTCGGACGGTGTACCGAGGTTTGCAAGAAGAGGCACCATGGTGCCGTCGGCGAGCTCACCGTCAGTAATGGGGGCGCTAGCTGCGGCGGCGAGCTCAGCAATGCGGGCTTCAGCAGCGGACTGCTGGTCAGCGGTCGGTTCCGTCGTGATGGTACCGGTACCGGCATCCACGATCACCAGAGTGTCGTCAGCAAGATCGAGAGCTTCAGCAACGCCCATAATCGCGGGGATAGCTTTAGAGCGCGCAAGGATCGCAGTGTGGCTGGTTGGGCCACCCTGACGCGTAACGAGGGCGAGAACCTTGTCGAGTTCAAGAAGAGCAGTGTCCGCTGGGGCAAGGTCGTCAGCAACGAGCACAAAAGGCTCATCGCGCTGAGGAACACCGGGGGCTTCGACACCACGGAGGCGGGCAACAACGCGCTGGCTGACATCACTGAGGTCGGTTGCGCGCTCAGCCATCATGCCGCCGAGAGAAATCAACATCTCGCGAAACTGGCCGAACGCTTCAAAGACAGCGCGTTCAGCGGTCTTGCCACCATCGATGATGTCGTTGACGCTATCGAGAATGGAGGGGTCTTCAGCCATGAGCGCTGTTGCCGTGAGCACTTCGTTTGCCTCGGCATCCGCCTTTTCGGCGCGCGCACGAAGATCTGCTGCCACAAACGTCAACGCTGAGGCCGCGGATTCTTTCTCTGCTGCGGCATCGCCAGAGTGGCGTGCATCTTTCGGTTCAGGAAGCGGGTCGGGCATACGCACGACTTTCCCGATGGCTACCGATCGTCCAACTCCAACACCCTGAAGCTCCATATGATCTGACCTCTCCTCTGAGTTACGCACAGACAGCCTAGCTATTCTTGAGGGATGCAGCTTGCGCAACGACTGAAACCAGCCATTGAGTGGGTACTGGCCCTCCGCCCGGTGCGAGTTTTTTTGCACTACACCGAGAAGCTTGGCCCGCTATTGTCTTTCGGGCTCTCGTACCAGGCAATCTTTGCTGTATTCGCTGCTCTCTGGGTGGGGTTTGCGGTCGCCGGCTTTATTGTGCAGGGCGATCCAATACTGCTCAATGCGGTCTATAACTTCATTTCTACGAACATTCCGGGCCTCATCGGTGACGGAAGCGGCAACGGTGCAATCACCCGAGAGACCCTTGCTGACACTCAAATACTGGGTATCACTGGAGCGATCGCGGCTGGAGGTTTAGCCTTCACCGCTCTGGGCTGGATCGCATCGGGTCGCAGCGCGATCCGCACAATGTTCGGGCTTGAGAGCTCACAAACAAATTTCTTGCTTCTGAAATTGAAGGATGCCGGGCTCGCGATCGGCTTTGGGCTTGCGATTGTGGCCTCCGCAGCAGCGTCAATCGCCAGCTCGGCCGCGCTGAACTGGCTACTCGGGCTTCTCTCGATCAACGAAAATTCGTTTGCCTCACGAGCGGGGGCGCAAATCATTGCCCTTGTCATTGTCCTCGTTCTCGATACGGCAACGCTCGGAATCTTCTACCGTGTGATCTCGGGAATCAAGATTCCTTTCCGGATGCTCGCTCAGGGAACGATCATCGCGGCGCTCGCGCTCGGCGCCCTCAAGTTCGGAGGAGGCTTCCTTCTCGAGGGGGCAACCCGCAACCCACTTCTCGCATCTTTCGCGGTAATCATCGGTCTGCTGATCTGGTTCAACTTGATTTGTCAGATCATCCTGATCGGGTCTGCGTGGATTGCCGTCGGTGCCGACGATGCCGAACTTGACCTCAGCGGTGAAAAGCGCGATGAGGATGCTCCGCGGGCGGTTACCGCGACTAAAGCGACCGATGACGCTCAAGCGAAGAAGGCCGAACGGCAGGCTATTCGCGAGGCTAGTCGCGAGGCTAAGAACACCCCAGAGGATCGCAGCGATAGTGATCGAGCGAGTGAAGTGAAGTTCAAGCGCACCTTCAAACGGATGATGAAACGCAACAAGCGCAAGTGACGCGAATTGCTCGAGGGCGCGAGCAGCACACGGTCAGTGCGCGTCGGTAGTCTTGAGGCATGGCAACACGTCTTCGCATCGCATCAGTCAACGTCAATGGTGTTCGCGCCGCTTACCGCAAGGGCATGGGCGACTGGTTGGATGCCCGTGACATCGACATTCTGGCGCTTCAAGAGGTTCGTGCCGCCGACGCCGACATCGAAGGGTTGCTCGGCGATGGCTGGAACATCCTGCACGACGCCGCGACCGCCAAGGGGCGCGCGGGAGTCGCGCTGGCCTCACGCAAGGGTTCTGCGGCATCCGCCCCTCTTGCTCACCGCGTAGCGCTCGGCGCCGACGACTTCGACAGCGCTGGCCGCTGGCTCGAAGCTGACTTCGACGTCAACGGTAAGACCGTCACCGTCGTCAGCACCTACGTTCACTCGGGCGTTGTCGATACCCCGAAGCAGGTCGAGAAGTACAAGTTCTTAGAGGCCATGCTCGTGCGCCTGCCCGAGCTTGCCGCCCACAGCGACCACGCCCTCATCGTCGGCGACCTCAACGTGGGTCACCGCGAACTCGACATCAAGAACTGGCGCGGCAACCGCAAGAAGGCCGGCTTCTTGCTCGAGGAGCGCGCCTACTTCGACCGCTTCTTCGGCGCCGCTGGCGAGACCATTGAGTGCGTTGATGGCACGACCGCGCCCGGCCTCGGTTGGGTAGATGTCGGCCGCCAATTCGCTGGAGAAGTGGACGGCCCGTACTCCTGGTGGTCGCAGCGCGGCCAAGCTTTCGACACCGACACCGGTTGGCGTATCGACTACCACGTCGCCACCCCCGCGCTTGCAGCCACCGTTGCGGATTACCGCATCGACAAGGCCGGCGCCTGGGATGAGCGCTGGAGCGATCACGCTCCCGTCGTTGTTGACTATTCCATCTGAAAGAATTAGCCCATGAGCACCACACCTCGCCTGTTTTCAGGCATGCAGCCGTCTGCCGATTCGCTCCACGTGGGCAACTACATTGGCGCGCTCATGCAGTGGCGCGAGATGCAGCAGAACTACGACGCGGTCTTCTGCGTTGTCGACATGCACGCCATCACCGTTCCGCAGGAGCCCGAGCTGCTGCGCGCCCAAACTCGTCGCACCGCCGCGCAGTACATTGCCGGTGGCATCGACCCCGAGCACTCGGTGCTCTTCGTTCAGTCGCAGGTTCCGGCGCACGCCGAGCTTGCCTGGGTGCTGAACACCATCACCGGCTTCGGTGAGGCTTCGCGCATGACCCAGTTCAAAGACAAGTCAGCAAAGCAGGGATCGGATGCCGCCTCCGTTGGCCTCTTCACCTACCCCGTGCTCATGGCCGCCGACATCCTGCTCTACGACACCGCCATTGTGCCGGTGGGCGAAGATCAGCGTCAGCACATCGAGCTCACGCGTGACCTCGCCACCCGCTTCAATTCGCGGTTCGGCGACACCTTCGTGATGCCCGAGCCTCAGATTCAGAAGGCCACGGCCAAGATTTACGACCTGCAGAACCCCGAGTCGAAGATGAGCAAATCGGCGACGACGGATGCTGGCGTGCTGTGGTTACTCGACGAGCCCTCCAAGACGGCCAAGAAAATCAAATCTGCCGTGACGGATGCGGACCGCGAGATTCGGTTCGACCGCGGGGCAAAGCCGGGCGTCTCGAATCTGCTCACTCTGCACTCCACGTTTAGCGGCACATCCATTGCCGACCTCGAAGCGCAGTTCGAGGGCAAGGGTTATGGCGACCTCAAGAAGGAAGTTGCCGAGGTTGTGACAGCTGAATTCGCCCCCGTGCGCGAGCGCACCCTTGAGCTACTGAATGACCCTGCCGAGCTCGACCGCATGCTCAGCAAAAACGCTGAACGTGCTAACGAAATGGCCCAAAAGACGCTTGACCGCGTCTACGACAGAATCGGCTTCCTGCCGCGGGTGCGCTAATGCAAACTTTTACTCTCACGAGCGAACGCCTCACTCTCGACGCCCTCACCGGTGAAGATGCTGAGCTGATGACCGCCTACTGCCAAGACCCAATCTTTGAGCACACGCTCACGATCCCCTGGCCCTACGTGAAGTCGGATGCCGAATTCTTCATCAACAACCTGGTGGCACAGTGGTGGGAAGATGACGACGAATACACTTGGGCGATCCGCGAAACCGGCAAGCCTGAACTGCTCGGCGTCATCAGCTTTCGCCTCTACAACGACACCATCGGCTACTGGATGGGCGAACCGCACCGCGGCCAAGGCTTCATGAAAGAAGCTGTCGCTGAGGTCTGCCGCTGGGTCTTCTCGACCGGCCGCCCCGAAGTGCGCTGGGAAGCCCTCGTCGGCAACAAAGCCTCCGCTGCCATCGCAAAGAGCCTCGGCTTCATCTACACCGGCATCGAACCTGCCTCGAGCGAATACCGTGGCGGAACACACCCACCGTCGTGGTGGGCAACCCTCACCGCACCGGATGAGAACCCCACGTATGAGGTCGAATCCGGCCAGCCGTGGCCGGTCTAGCTCTGACTTCGGTCGCTGTATGAGCATCACCGTCGCCCTCTTTGACCTTGACGACACCCTGTTTGCCCACCGGGCATCCGTCGATCTCGGCATTCGTAACCACCGTCGCTCACTCGGCGCTGCGTTCGCTGCGGGGCCGACCAGCGACGGCAGCGTCGTGTGGCCTGACGACGCGGCTGAGAGTGTGCGCTGGACCGCGCTCGAAGAACACCACTACCACCGCTACCTCGGCGGCGAACTGACCTTCGAAGGGCAACGGCAAGCTCGCGCCCGCGGCTTCGTCGAGCCCTACGGCGTGACCCTCACCGATGCCGAATCCAGCCTCTGGTTCGACACCTACTTCGAGGCGTACCGCGCAGCGTGGCACCTGCACGATGATGCTCTGGCCTGCCTCGACGCACTCGAGGCCCGCTCCCCCGCTACCCGCCTCGGCATCATCACCAACGGTGAACTCGACTTTCAAACGCGCAAAGTAGAGACGGTCGACATAGCCCACCGCATCGAACACCTCGTCGCCAGCGGCGAATTCGGGCACACCAAACCTGACCCGCGCATCTTTCACCACGCCTGCGGACTCTTCAACGTCGAACCCGCCAGCGCCGTCTACATCGGCGACCGGCTAGCCACGGATGCGCTGGGAGCCGCGAACGCCGGACTCACCGGAGTGTGGCTCGACCGCGAGCGCAGCGCAACCACCGACCAGCTCGACGAAGCTCGGGCGGGCGGCGTCAGCGTCATCCACTCGCTTGATGAGTTGGCCGGGCTGCTCGACTGACGTTGCGTCGTCACATTTCGTGGGAATACTTTCTGCCCAGCCGCGTTGAGTAGACTAAGCAAAGCAAAACGTGCTCCGGGGCTCGGTGAGAATCCGAACCGGCGGTTATAGTCCGCGACCCGCGCCGAAGTGAGAACTTCGAAACGGTTGACCTGGTGAAACTCCGGGACCGACGGTAATGAAGTCGCAAGATTTCTCAGTCCGGATAAGAGGAAGCACGAGCCGAACCATCTGTGGTGCCCGAAATTTGGGAGCCCAGAATGGGTCGGCGGGTTTTTCGAACCCACTTTCCCGGAGCGCGTCCAACGAGACGAGAGCCCGGATGAGCACACCAGAGCAGCAGGCACAGCTGGAGAAGCTGATGCGCCATGCGCTGTCGTTGGCGAGCCACGGGCCGATCACCGGCGGCAACCCCCAAGTCGGTTGTGTTCTTGTCGATGCTGCCGGCGAGATCGTGGCCGAAGGCTGGCACCGCGGTGCTGGCACTCCCCACGCCGAAGTGGATGCTCTCGCCAAGCTGAGCGCTTCTACACGCAACGGCAACGCTGCGGGCCTCACCGCCATCGTCACTCTCGAGCCCTGCAACCACCACGGCCGCACCGGTCCCTGCGCTCAAGCCCTCCTCGATGCTGGCGTGAGCCGCGTTGTGTATGCGGTGTCAGATCCTGGGCCGCATTCCGCTGGCGGTGCCGAACGGATCCGCAACGGTGGCGTCGAAGTGATCGCCGGTGTCGCCCAGGCCGAGGCCGAAGAGTTTCTGCACTCGTGGCTGACTGCTGCGCGGCTGCAGCGTCCGCATGTGACCGTGAAGTGGGCATCCACCCTCGACGGCCGTGCTGCGGCCGCCGACGGCACGAGCCAGTGGATCACCGGCACCGCCGCCCGCCAGCACGTGCACGAGCAACGGGCGCGCGCCGATGCAATCGTCGTGGGTACGGGCACAGTACTCGCCGATGACCCGAGCCTGACCGCGCGGGGCGACGCCGGCGAACTGCTCGAGTCGCAACCGCAGCCGGTGGTACTCGGTCGGCGCGAGATTCCGGCGGATGCACAGCTGCGCCAGCACCCCGCAAAACTGCGTCAATTTGACGGGCGCGACCTCAACGCCGGACTGAGCGAACTGTTTGAGGCGGGCATCCGTCGTGTCTTCGTTGAAGGTGGCCCGACTGTCGCGAGCGCTTTCATCGCTGCGGGGCTTGCGGATGAACTGCTCATCTACCTGGCCCCGAAACTGTTGGGCGGCCCCAAGGTGGCGCTCGGCGAGCTCGGGGTATCGACCATGGCTGAGGCGAAAGACCTCAGCATCACTGAACTTCGCCCGCTGGGCAATGACGTGCTGATTGTCGCCCGCCCGGCGGCAGAGACAGGAGCGTAACCATGTTTACCGGAATCATTGAGGAGCTCGGCGATGTCGTCGAATTTGCGGCGACCGATGATGGTGCGCGTCTGACAGTTCGCGCTCCGAATGCGGTGTCGGATGCCGGCCACGGTGACTCGATCAGCGTTAGCGGCGTGTGCCTCACCGTTGTCGATAAGGGCCCCGACTGGTTCACGGCTGACGTCATGGGCGTCACCCTCGACATGAGCACGCTTGGCTCGCTCGCTGCCGGCGCCCGCGTGAATATCGAGCGCGCCTTGCAGGTCGGCGATCGCCTCGGCGGCCACATCGTGCAGGGCCACATCGACGGAACGAGCACGGTACTGAGCGTCACCGATGAGGGTAGCTGGAGCATCCTGCGCTTCAGCCTTACCGAAGAGCTGGCCCCGCTGGTTGCCCGCAAGGGTTCGATCGCGGTGCACGGCGTCTCGCTCACGGTGAGTGCTGTGGGGCGCGACTGGTTTGAGGTCTCGCTGATTCCCGAAACTCTCACCGCAACAACGTTGGGAGCGCTCGCTGTGGGCGACTCCGTCAACATCGAAACAGACATCCTGGCGCGCCATGTGGCCCGGATGGCGGAGTTCACCGACGCTGATCAGCGTCACGAAAGGAGCGGGTCATGAGCCTCGCCACCATCCCCCAGGCCATTGAAGCGATCCGCGCTGGTCGCCCCGTCATCGTTGCTGACGATGAGGGCCGCGAGAACGAGGGCGATGTCATCATCTCCGCCGAGCTCGCCAGCCAAGAATGGATTGCTTGGATGGTCCGCCACTCCTCGGGCTTCATTTGCGCCCCGATGACCAACGAGATCGCTGACGCACTCGCGCTGCCACCGATGGTGTCGGTGAACGAAGACCCCCGCGGCACTGCCTATACCGTCTCCGTGGATGCCGCGAACCGTCTCAGCACCGGCATCAGTGCCTCTGACCGGGCTCACACCCTGCGAGTGCTGGCCGATCCGCTCTCGATGCCATCAAGCCTGCACCGCCCCGGCCACATCCTGCCGCTGCGCGCGGTCGATGGTGGCGTGCGTGAGCGCGACGGCCACACCGAAGCATCCGTCGACCTCATGAAGCTCGCCGGGTTGCGCCCCGTTGCGGCGATCTCGGAGATTGTGCTCGACTCAGGCGAGATGATGCGCCTGCCCGAGCTGATCGAATTCGGCGCCCGTGAGAATGTGCTCGTCATCACGATCCTAGAGCTCATGCGGTGGCTCGAAGAGAACCGTTGCGACACCATCCCGGCACCGATCGAACCGATCCCGGAGATGAGTCGCGTGCAGTTCGAAGTCGAGACGACGATCCCGACCGTGCATGGCTCCTTCACCGTTCGCGCCTACCGCGATAACTCGACGGGCGCCGACCACGTGGCTTTTATCGCGCCAGGAACACTCGAGCACACGGGCGATGGCCCCACTCTCGTGCGCGTGCACTCCGAGTGCCTCACGGGTGAAGCGTTCGGTTCGCTCAAGTGCGAGTGTGGCCCTCAACTCGATTCTGCGCTCGAGACTATCCAGCGTGATGGTGGCGCTGTGATCTACCTGCGCGGCCACGAAGGTCGCGGTATCGGACTCATCAACAAGCTGCGCGCCTACCGCCTGCAAGAAGATGGGCTCGACACTCTCGACGCGAACCTGGCCCTAGGCCTACCTGCTGATTCTCGCGATTATGGGGCCGCTGTCGGAATCCTCAAGGATCTCGGAATTTCGACGGTCAGCCTGCTCAGCAACAACCCCGAGAAGAAGCGTCAGCTCGAAGAGCGCGGCGTGATTGTCGGCGATCTCGTGCCGCTCGTTGTGGGCGTTGGCGCCAGCAACGAGGGTTACCTCGAAACGAAGCGTGACCGCATGGGTCACCAACTCCCCTCCACCGCCGTGCTCAATGAAGCACGACTCACCACGAAAGGCCTCTCATGAGTGGCGCAGGATCCCCCGAAATTGTTACCGACGCAACCGGCCTCAAGGTCACGATCATCGCCGGGCGGTGGCATGAGGTCATCACCAATGGGCTGCTTGCCGGCGCCCACCGCGCCCTCGCCGCAGCGAATGCCGAGGTGACCGAAGTGCGGGTTCCCGGCAGCTTCGAGCTGCCCGTCGCGAGCAAGGCAGCCCTGGATGCTGGGGCGGATGCCGTCGTTGCGCTCGGCGTCATCATCCGTGGTGGAACACCCCACTTTGAATACGTGTCGGATGCCGCCACCAGCGGTCTCACGCAAGTATCGATCCTGACCGGCAAGCCGGTGGGCTTTGGCGTGCTCACGCTCGACGACGAACAGCAGGGCCTCGATCGTGCTGGGCTAGAAGGCTCGAAAGAGGACAAGGGCGAAGAAGCCGCCAACGCCGCTATCGCGACCGCGGTGCTATTGAGGCAGCTTCGCGGGGAGTAACTGTCCGGGCCGGTCGGTTCCCCGCCCCTCACGCTTGCAACCCACTGAAATTGATGAAAGCTTTAGTACTCGATGGCTCGGTAGTCCGGGCGTACCTGCCGGATGCCTAGTTCTGCCGCAAAGTGCTAAGGGGATTCTTTGAAGAAGAGCGAGGCGTGGGGAATCAGTGGAATCGCAACTGGTGCGGTGTTCGTACTGGTCGCTGGCCTCCTCACGATTCAAGCGTCGGGGCTTGCGGCCGGCGCGCAGTATGCGCTCAACAATTCCCTTGCTTCGATTATTACTCCACGCGTTCCTTACCTAATGATGGGCGCCCTCGCGGTGCTGAGCGCCGCGGTTGTCTTTTCCCTTACCGTGGCCATGCGAAACCGTTCCGCTGTCTCGCGGATGGCATTCACGAGCGGTTTTAGCGCCGCGACACTGCTCCTCATCATTGCGTCTTTCGCCTTCGCTGCCACCGGCATGACGCCGGAAACCCCAATGATTGGCGTAGCGCCGGGATGGCAAGGCTGGCTGAATCGCGGAGGGAGCAGCTCCGCCGTTCATCTAGTACTTCTTCTGTCTGTTGGCTTGCTATGGCTGCACTCCAAAAGCCCCAAGCCCACACATCGTGACGCAACAGCGTCAATGCCGAGGCCCATTAACATCCCGCTGAGAAGTGCAGCCTGGGGCATCTACGGGATGCTGCTCGGAGTGGTGTTCGTCTTCATCATCGGCTTGCTCAGCGCTCAGGTTGTAGCCCGAAAGCTGGGCGCAATTCTCGATCTCAACAATATGGTGACGGCAGTTTCCTCATCCACCGTCCCATTCCTGCCGATGATTGCGATCGCTGTGCTGAGCACCATTGTGACGTTCTTACTGACCGTGGCGGCGAAAAACAGGCTCAGACGATTCCGGGTGGCATTAGTGGTGGGGTTTAGCTCCGCGACAATACTGCTGCTTTCTGTTTCGTTCCTACTTGGTCCGTTGAGGGGACCGAAGGTTGGCGCGTCGGTAGGGATCGAACCAGGGTGGGTCGGCTGGTTGGCGGAGGGCAGCATTAATTCCGCTGTGCCCGTGGTCTTGCTTATCGCGGTTGGATCGCTGTGGCTGTATTCGAGCTCCGCGAAGACCACTCCCGACCACTAGCCGCTTCACAGGGCTAAGGCTGAGCCGCACGTCCTCCGAAAGCTTCGCAACCGGGGATGACCCGGAAGCCAGACGCTAGGCTCGACGCATGAAGGATCGCTCGTGACCGAACCAGTACAGCCGCCTCCTCGCCGCTTTCCGCGCCGCGTCTACGGAGTCGGCACAGAACCGGATGCCCGTTTCAGCCTGGCGAACGAGCGCACGTTCTTGGCATGGATCCGCACTGCCCTCGCGCTGATCGCTGCGGGTGTGGCGCTGGAGGCATTCGTATTGCCGATCGCTCCGGGGTTCCGTTTGGGCGCATCCGTGCTGCTGATTCTGTTGGGCGTACTCGCGCCGATGCAGGCGTGGTTCGGCTGGATGAAAGCCGAGCAGTCGCTGCGTCTCGGACGCCCGCTGCCCTCCCCCAATCTTGCTGGCCCCATCGGCGGCGGCGTTGTCGTGGCCGGGCTGCTGCTCGCGATCGGTACCCTCCTCCAGTGACGCGCGCCTTCGACCGCCCCTTCGATGCCGGCCTGCAAGCGGAACGCACCGCCCTCGCCTGGCAACGCACCGTGCTGTCGTTTGCCATTGCCGCGCTGGTCTCTGCCCGGCTCCTGCTCAACACCGTGAGCATCGGAAGCTACGCTGTTGCCGCTCTCGGCCTCATCATGACCGCCGTGCTGTTTTGGGTCGGGCACCGTAGATACCGCGCCGTGCATACGACACTGGTGCAGGCATCCACCGACCGCATTCGTCTGGCAAGCGCGGCACCGCTCTTTCTCTGGGCGCTGGCCGTGTTTGTGCTTGCCATCCTCGGTGCGGTGTTCGCCGTGATCGGGATCTTCTTCGCCTCCTAGCGCTCTCCGGGGAGTAGCAACCGGTCCACAGATACACCGGATGTTGTACGCAGCGCCCAGACAGAAGGCTTAGTGTTTTAGAGGCTGATTGCTGATGCCGATGTCGCTGATTTTCCGCGGCACCTTCGCCCTACATTTTTGGGACAACGAGAAATCTCATGAGCTCGACTTCACACACCTCTGCTCCTCGTCGCGGACGTTCTGCATCACGCGACAACGCCGATGACGGCCCTCGCGCCAAGTTCAGCGAACTGTTTCCCTACCTCCTGGAACATCGCAAAGTTTTGATCTTTGTGATCATCCTGAGCATCCTCGGCGCCGGCGCTTCGCTGGCTCAACCCCTGCTCGTCAGCCAAGTCATCACGATCGTCGAGGCAAACAAATCGCTCGGCACGCTCGTCTGGTTGCTCGTCGGTCTCGTCGTCGTCTCGGGCCTCATCAGCGGCTATCAGCACTACCTCCTCCAGCGCACCGGTGAAGGTGTCGTGCTCTCCAGCCGTCGCCGTCTAGTGAGTCGGATGCTCAATCTCCCCATCTCAGAGTTCGACCGTCGCCGCACCGGTGACCTCGTCTCGCGCGTCGGCAGCGATACGACCCTGCTGCGCGCTGTACTCACGCAAGGACTCGTCGAGGCAATCGGTGGTTCCATCACCTTCGTTGGTGCACTCATCGCGATGCTCATCATCGACCCCGTGCTGCTCGGCCTCACCGTGCTGGTGGTTGCCATCGCCGTTGTCACCGTCACAACGTTGTCGAAGCGCATCCGGATTGCGAGCCAGCGGGCCCAGCGCAAGGTCGGCGATCTGGCGGCTGCCGTAGAACGCGCCATCTCTGCGGTTCGCACGCTGCGAGCATCCAACGCCACTGAACGTGAAATTGAGGCTGTGAACGAGGATGCCCTCGGTGCCTGGAAGATGGGCATCAGCGTTGCGAAGATCTCGGCCCTCGTTGTTCCGATCGCGGGGATCGCTCTGCAGGTCTCGTTCCTGGTCGTGCTCGGCGTTGGTGGCTACCGTGTCGCCAGCGGTGCGATCACGGTCGCGAACCTGGTGGCGTTCATCCTGTTCCTCTTCCTCATGATCATGCCGCTCGGCCAAGCCTTCGGCGCGATTACTGCCGTGAACCAGGCTCTTGGTGCCCTTGGTCGCATCCAAGAGATCATCAAGCTGCCCAGTGAGCTCGAGTCAGATGCCAACGTCGTTGCCGTCGCCAGCGTCGAATTGGATGCCGCGATCACTTTCGACAACGTCGAATTCTCGTACCCCCGCGATTCGGTACTTGTACAAGCTGAAACCGAACTGGCCGAACTCAAGCACGCCGGCACCGAACCCACAGGCGAAGAAATCGACCTCACCGTTCTGCGCGGAGTTAGCTTCGCCGTCAACCGTGGCGAGCGCACCGCCATTGTTGGCCCATCGGGCGCCGGCAAGAGCACCATCTTGGCCCTCATCGAACGCTTCTACGACCCAACGGGTGGCGTTGTGCGTCTGGGCGGCGACGACCTTCGCGGTCTTAACCGTGAAGAGCTGCGCGCGCAGATCGGCTACGTCGAACAGGACGCTCCCGTGCTCGCGGGCACCATCCGCCAGAACCTACTGATCGGTGCCCCCAACGCGACCGACGAAGAATGCATCAAGGTCATCGCTGCCGTGAACCTCACCGCTGTGCTCGACCGCAACCCTGCCGGTTTGGATGCCGCGGTCGGCGAAGACGGAGTAATGCTCTCCGGTGGAGAACGTCAGCGTCTCGCGATCGCCCGCACGCTGCTCGCGGCTCCCCCGATTCTGCTGCTCGACGAATCGACCTCCAGCTTGGACGGGCTCAACGAGCAGATGCTCCGCGAAGCCATCGACGCTGTTGCCGAGAACCGCACCCTCATCGTGATCGCCCACCGCCTTTCGACGGTCGTTGATTCCGACCAGATCGTCGTGCTCGACAAGGGCAAGGTTGTTGGCGTCGGCACTCACTCCGAACTCGTGAAGTCGACCCCGCTCTACAAGGACCTCGCCAAGCACCAACTGCTCGTGTAGCGGCTCGCGGGTGTACTGCTTCGGCCGTGCGCCCGCCTGCTAGTGCGCCGCAGCTCTGTGCTGCCGGTGCAGGTCTGCCGCAGCCGCTACTCCACCGCCAGCGCGAACATCGCGACCGCAGCGGTCGCGGCAACATTCAACGAATCGATGCCGTGACGCATCGGAATCTGCACGATCGTGTCAGCGGCAGCGATAGCCTCGCAGGTGAGACCGTGGCCCTCGGTGCCGAGCACGAGCGCAACCTTCGCGGGAGCATCCGCCGCATAGTCACGCAGCGACACCGCACCGTCTTCGAGCGCTAACGCCGCAATCTGAAATCCGGATGCCGTGAGCAGCGTACGAATGTCAGTCCAGTTGCCGATGCGGGTCCACGGCACCTGCAGCACGGTCCCCATTGAGACACGGATTGCGCGCCGGTAGAACGGGTCGGAGCACTGCTCGGTGACGAGCACCGCATCCGCCCCGATGCCGGCGACCGAGCGGAAGATCGCGCCGACGTTGGTGGGATCAACGACGTTTTCGAGAATGACGATGCGGCGAGCATCCGTCAGCAAAGCCTCGGGAGTCGGCAGGGGCGGGCGATGCATCGACGCGATCACTCCGCGGTGCAGCACGTAGCCTGTCAGTTCGGCGAGCAGCGATCCACCGCCCGTGAAGACCGGTACGTCGTCGCCGACAAGCTCAACGATCTCTTCTACGGAAGTGTCGAGGGCAAGCACTGAGCGCACGCGATGGCCAGAGCGGAGCGCCCGCTGCAACACGAGCGACGACTCAGCGAGGTAGAGGCCGTGTTCAGTTCCTCTCGCCTTGCGCAGAGCAACGTCGGTCTGGTGCGAATAGTCAGCAAGCCGCGGATCGCTGAGCTCGGTGACGGCAATAATCGGCACTCTAGATGACCCGAGCGGTGCGAATGAGAATAACGGTGCTGCCATCGGCACGCTGACCACTGGCCGCTTCATAGCCGGGCCCGGTAAGGGAATCGACACCTTCGTAGAGCACCAAATTGTCGAGCCTGAGCGCATCCGCTTCCGACGCCCACGAGAGTGCTGGAGACACCCGATAGTCACCATTGAGTAGTGGATCCACCTCGCCAGCGCTCAAGACAACGGTTGCGGAAAGCAGCCCGGTGCCATCCACCCGCTCATACTCGGCGGCGTCAATCGTTGCCGTCGACGGCAGATCGATTCCCGAGAACGAGGAAATCTGTTCAATAGTGAGGTCGCTGCATGGTCCGGCTGAGGCATCGCACATCCCTGCGCGGTCAGGCCAGATTGCGGTAAGAACCGCAGCGCCGCCGGCGACCGAGAGTCCGATGAGAAGCCCAAGACCGATGAGAACAGCAAGTAACCGCAGCCCCAAATTCTTGCTCGGAGGCAGCACCTCCGATTCGGCGATGAAGCCAGGAAGGGTCAGCTCTTCGGCGTCACTCATCATCGGACACAAGCGTGATGCCCGCCTCACTCATCGTCTCAAGAGCAGCAGCGCTCGACTCCGGCGCAACTCCCGCAATCAGATCAGTGAGCACTCGGACCTCACGGCCCGTGGCTGCGGCATCCAGCGCTGAGGCGAGCACGCAATAGTCAGTCGCAATTCCCGCAACATCAATTCTGTCGATTTCTAGGCGATCGAGCAGGGCAGGCACAGGCTCACCGTCGTCCGTAACGCCCTCGAAGATTGAGTACGCAGGCACGCCCTGCCCCTTGCGCACATGAACAGTAATCTGCCCGGTGTTGATCGCCGGATGATACTCGGCACCGGTAGTGCCAGCGACACAGTGAACAGGCCAGGTGTCGACGAAGTTGGGTTCGGCGTCGGTCGCAAAATGGCCACCGTTGTCATTATTCGCATCGTGCCAGTCGCGGGAAGCAACCACCACGGCGTAGTGCTGCGCATGTGCCCACAGATACGTGGTGATATCGGCCGCGACGGCAGCACCACCCGCAACGCCGAGGGCCCCGCCCTCAGTGAAGTCGTTTTGAACGTCAATAATGAACAGTGCGGCAACCACACTTCAAGTCTAGGTTGCTCTCGCTAGTAGTTGGAGAGATTGTTTCCACACGCGTAAACCCCGGCGACGAGATTGTCGAGCGCAGTGCGAGCGTCGCTCGAGATGCCCTCGCCGATCGCATAAAACGCGAACGCCAACTCAGTGCCGTCTGCAGCATTCACGACACCGCCGAGCGAATGTTCTTGATTAGTCCAACCTGACTTCGCTACAACCTGACCGGATGCCGCAGCAGAATCCCCCACAAAGCGGTTGTACAGGTCACCGCTCTCACCGCCAACCGGCAGCATCGCGAAGACGGCGGCAATCGCCCCATTCCCCGAGGCGCCCTCAGACATGAACTGCGTGACAAATACCGGCGGTACCTGATTCTTGGGGCTGAGACCCGAGCCGTCGGCGATGGTGATCGTCGAGGTGTCTTCGAGTCCAGCATCTGTCAGAGCGCTAGAGAGCGCCTGGGTGAGGGAGGATGCCGACCCGTTGAGATTGAGCTTCTTGGAGACAAGTCGTGCCAAAGACTCTGCGAGGGAGTCATCGCCGCTGAGCAGCATTTGTTCCACAAGAATGCTCACCGGCTGCGATTTCACTTCAGCAAGAACAGTGCTGCCAACGGCGGCACTTTTGGTGAAGGAGACAGCGGGAAGTCCGGCGGCCTGCGCGAACGCTTCGCCGGCAGACTGTACGGGGTCAGTGCCGCGCGGACTGATCGCAATTGTGGGATCGGCCCGATCGCCATTCACCATGAGAGCGGTCACCGCGGAATGATATCCGCCTGTGCGCTCCCGCTCCGGCCAGTCTGCGTTCCACGCGTCGCTGGAGTTCCACAGCGTGGAATCGAGCACGATCTGCGTGATGGGTGTCGCCGGGTGAAGCTCGTCATAACGTGTCATAGCCTGCGAGGCCAGATCGGAAATTTGAGGGGCATCGCGGTAGAACGACGCGTTCGTCGTCGCGAGTGTCGGATCTCCGCCACCCACCAAAACAATGGTTCCCGGTGTCGAGCCGTCGATCACTTTCGTACTGATCCGAGTGTCAGGGCCGAGTGCTTGCAGGGCGGCAGCGCCCGTAAATGCGGTCACAATGTGCGCGGGGATTGCCGCTTCTTTTCCTGAGCGACTCCACAGCGCCTCACCCGTTGCGGCATCCGTAACTATGCCAACCAGGCTGGGAAAAGTTGCTACTGTCGCAAAGTTTTCTACTGAACAAGTGCGCACCGTAGTTCCCGCGGGTGTAACATCCGGTTGGCTCCGCTGCTCAGCAGTGACTTCGTCTGGGGTGACATCATCTGCCGAGTTGGCGGAGCCAACCGAAATTCCGGCGAATACTGCTCCAACTCCAAGCAGTACAAAAACTAGTGCCGCGACCGTCACCGTGAATGCGGTGGGGTGTTTGGCGAACAACGCCCGGATTCCTCCTGGCGCCTTCGGCTCACTGCTAGCTGATTCAGTCACCCGGTTATAGTACCCGGATGCCCGAATCAGCTTGTGCGAGTGGGCCTAGCACCACGTCCATCGTGCTGCGGCGCGGGTGAAGCTGTATGGTTCATCGATTCCACCGTGCGTCATAGCGAAAGCGATACAAGCGCCTGCGGTGCTGGCACCCGGGCGGTAAAGCGATGCCCGGTGCGAGCTGGATGCCCACCACTTGGATGCCACCGTCGCTCCGCTGTTTCCTGAACCTCCTGCGAGGTTTCCGTCACAACCGCGCGAAGGAACACCATCGGCACGTGTGCTTCCCATGTGACCCCAAGCGTCGAGCGGGTTCGAGCTTGGCGACTCCGCCATCCAGAAGAGACGCTCTTCCATGCAGGAGTCGTAGCGGAACTTCGACAGCGCGATTGGCTGCAAGCAGTTAGCGACGCGGATCGAGTTATAGGTGTAGGCGAAGGATGCAAGGTCGCCCGATGTAGTGCCGGGTACACCCTGCGATGAGCTGCGGCTTGGTGCACCAGGTACGCCACCACCAACGTTACCGGGACAAGACTGGCCGGCTGCGGCATACACTGCACGAATTTGAGCGATGGATGCGCTGCCTCCGATTGCCGCTGCAACGACGATTGGCTTCGGCTTGGGCACTGCCTTCTGCGCGAGGTGCTCAGAGTCGACGGTGAGCGCTTTGGCTTCTGATTTAAGCTCTGCCGCCAATGATGCTTCAGTGACACGTTCAACGCTGGCGATCGCAATCGCGGTCGTCGATTGTTCGATCGGACCAGTTGCGGTCGATGCGAACAACGGTGAGCGTGCTGCCGCGTTTGCGGTTGCGCTGTCAGTGAGACCCGGTCCGCCTCCCCCGACGAATGGAACTACCCCAACAAGTACGACAGTAAATGCCGCCGTTAACCACGGAACTCTCCCCATGAAAATCGTCCCCCAGACGAATGATTGGACGCAGTTCCCCCTGCGTCCTAGGCCCAAAACTAGGCGTGAAGTTCCCGATTTGCAAGGAAAAAACCCCGGAAACATGCGGAAATACCCGTTAATGGGGGGTCTGGGTGACGCTTCTATCCTCCCTTTGGGGGACAGGTCCGTGGCCCAAATTCAGCATGAGGAGCTTGACTGCGAGTTGACCCAAATCGGGCCGAGTCCACGACTTTGCTCGAGCGTGAAGAGCGGGCTTTCGCTATTTAGGTCGCCTTAGTTGAGCGTCCACAACCGCATCGTGAACTTTGCGGATCATGATTCAGACGGCCCGTCTGCACGCAAGTGTCGCCAGAGTTCCCGCTGAGCCATGAGGGCCAATTCTCGCAACAGCGGCTCATTCAGGTCGCCGTCGTGGCTCCGGGCTCGTGTGTCTATGACGCAGAGAGCCCCAATCCGGACGCCGGAGGGCGCCTCTATCGGAAATCCTGCATAGAAGCGGATCTGGGGGCCGGAAGTTACCAGCGGATTATCGCGAAAACGCGCATCCGCAAGCGTGTCAGGGATGACGAAGATGTCGCCGAACTGGATAGTGGTTTCGCAGAGCGAAACGTTGCGTGGCACTTCCCCCAGCTCAGGGCCGGATTGGGCAAGATTCCATTGAGAGTCTGGGCCGAGGACGGTAATGAGAGCCGTTTGGGCCTGAAACGCGCTTTTCGCTAGCGTGGCAATGCGATTAAGGCTGAGAGTGAGGTCATTGTCGTGAGGAGCAGCGGAGAGAAGGTCGACAGCGAGCTGGCGAGCACTTTCCTCCCCCGAAATCGGAGTGCCGGTATCACGGGTGTCGCGCGGAGCACCACCAAGATGGTCGACGATCTCGGGGGCGAGCTGTGATGCCCAACGCGCGTACTCCTGCCCTGTCCGATATCGGTCGTCATTTAGGGGAGAATCCTGAGCGGAAGGAGGCTGCAGCGGCAGGTACACGGCACGTGGTTCGAGCGATGTCAGATCCACAGTCGCCTGGTTGAGAAGGCGCGCATGAGCATCAGCTATCGCGCTAACCCTGGCGCTAAAGAGGGGGATGGACTCGATGGGCTGAATGCCCACAACAAAAAGTGGCGAATCCATCGGGAAACTGGCCACAAATCCATCCATCATTTCGCGTATCCGGCTTCTCCACTGCCTCGGCGGCGTAAGAGTCAGAGCGTCGTTTACCCCGACCGTGACAATCACAGCGTCGTAGCGATGGGAGGGAACGGATGTCATCGCATCGAGAGCGCTGGCAGCATCCATACTCGGATCCGCGATGACATCTACCGTGAAGCCGTGCCCGGTCAGATTCGACAGGGCACGGGCGAGGGCACCGGGCAGGGCGAGCTCGTGACTGGTGACCCCCCAACCAACTGCTGGTCCAGACCCCACGAGGAGCAACCTCTGGCTGTTCGCGCCCCGTGCGTGCCCGCTGGGATGGTCGGTGGGGCTCGGAAGATCCCGAGCACGTCTCTCTCCCGCTGCGACGCCCGCGCGCAGAACGAATGAGGAAAGCCAGCTTCGTACGGCGCCCCCTGGCGACGTGGTAGCAACCGGCGCTACTGTCCTGTCGCGATCGAAGACTTCGATAGCAGCCTCAGCGGCGCCAGTAAACGCAACGGATTTAGCAGTGGGGACGTTCTTGCGCATGACAAATAAAGTTTCAGTTCAATAACCCGGCCAACCTTTGTGAGGTTCCGTGGCGTAGCATCGCCGGTTCACACCGGGTATGCCGTTTAGATGGATGCGAACGCGGTCATCTCTGTAGAGTCGCGCCGGAATCGCATGTCGTTGGTTAACCTAATCCTAAGCAGACCTGCTGGTGATTTCATCCACACGGGTAGCCCCAGTTGGGGACGGGGCACACCCCAAGGGCATTGCTCGACTATCGACGATTGCGAGAAGACTGAGCCCGGCGCATTTCGCGTTCGGCATCGGCTGCCGCGGCCTCTTCTGGGGTCGGGGCTGTTCCCCCGAGCTGGCGTGGCTGCCACCACTGCCCGGTTCCCTCAAGCGGATAGTTCTGTTGCGCCTTTTCAAGGAGACGTTCCATGGTTGCCTTGAGTTGCGCGGTTGCGGCATTCGCGTCATCCGCAACCGACACCATGATGGGCTCACCGACGACCATCATGATGGGAACACCGATTCGCTCGCGCAGTGTGATCTTGCGGTTTTTGGTCATGAGGCGTTGCCCACCCCACACCGCGAGCGGAATGAGGGGCACCCCGGCTTCAGCGGCCAATCGCACGGCGCCAGTCTTGAAATCACGAATCGTGAATGATGCGCTCACCCCGGCTTCGGGAAAGACTCCGATCAATTCGCCAGACTTCAGTGCTGACACGGCCGCGGCATATGCGCTTGCTCCCGCCTTCATATCGACCGGGATGTGCTTCATGTTGCGCATGAATGACCCGACCACCCGTTTGTCGAAGACACTCTTCTTCGCCATGAAGCGGATGCGGCGGCGGTTATGCAACCAGGTCGCCCACTCGACGAGAGCAAATTCCAGATACCCAAAGTGGGTCATCGCTATGACGGCACCGCCCGTATCGGGCATATTCTCCGCCCCGATAACGGTGCGACGCACCCGGAGGGCACCAAACATTGCGCGACCAGCGCCAATCGCTGCGGTATAGATCGGCTCATTTCGGTACTTCATAACCCGAGTTTAAGAGACGGGCATGGGAGCTTGCCTGACAAGCCTCGAAATCGGCGAACTGGCGACGAGCTGCACTCTGGTGGAGCCGCCTGTCAGAATCGAACTGACGACCTTCTCATTACGAGGGAGAGTAATCGGTTGCGCTGGACTCCGCTTAGTACTGCTTAGCCCCGAATTCTCGGGCGGCGCGCGGCTTCTGTTCCGCTGGACTTTGCTCCACCGCGATGTCATAAGGTGCACGATAGGGTGCATCCATCGCCTCGGCTAGCGCCGCCTCACGCGCCTCGAGCGGATGCACGTACGTTCTGTATGTGAACCCTGCGTCGGCATGCCCAAGGTTCTTCGCCACGACCGCGACGTCGCCGCCAGAATCCTGAATCATGTGAGTCGCCGCAGTATGTCGCGACTTGTAACGGCGCACCTCTGAAAGGCCAGCCGCGGTCAGGAGCTTGCGCCATGCGTTCGTGTCGGTGTGAGCTCCGATCGGGCGACCGTTGAGTTGGGAGAACATCAAGGCGACAGGATTGCCCTCGAACTCCCACCCGAGCCACTCGTCGCCGAGTTCAGCACGCAGGAGCATCTGCTCCGTCTTGTGTTCGATCAACATTCCGACGAGGGATTTCGGGAGGCGAATGCGCCGCTCCCCCGCATCCGTCTTTGGTTCTGACTGCAAGTAGAGTCCCTTGCCCGTGGCACGCAGAAGCTGGTTTCGGATCGTGAGCGTTCCGTTCTTGGGGTCGAAGTCGGGCCACGTGAGACCGAGCGCCTCCGCTGGCCGGAGACCGATCTTCAGGGCAATATGCCATCGGGCCTGGTTGTATCCGGTCGCGGCCTTGAGGATGGCATCTCGGTCATCGCGCGAGTACGCCGAGGTGTTCGGTTTGCTATGTGCTTTGAGTTCCACCCGCGCGGCTGGGTTGAAGGTGAGATGACCGCGAAGGAACGCCACGTTCAGGGCTGTCTTCAGTGGTGCGAGATAGCGGCGCTGGGATGACGGTTTCACACCAAGGTCAGACACCCACTGCTCGATGCGCTCAGCTGTAAGAGTGTCTATTCGGATGTTGCCCAACTCTGGAACGATCTTCTCGTCAATGACCCACTTGTGCATTGCATACGTTGTCGGGCGCACCTTTGCGACGTTCTCAAGCCAGTGATTCATCCACTGCCCCACAGTTGGCACCTTACCTGCGACCAATCGTCCATCATCACGCCGATTGAGAAGCTCGCGCTTCTTTTGTGCGGCCTCGGCCTTCGTCTTCGCGGAGAAGTACTTTCGCTTGCCGTTCACGGTGACATAGCCGCGATATCCACCGGCGGCTTTGAAAGCGGAACCCTCCCCCTTCGCCGCGCGACTCATGTCTGGGCCACTTTCATGTAGGCGAGAAGAATCTCGGCCGTAACCCGAAGCTCGATGGCCCACTCGCGCGGGTCCTTCGACCAGGCGGTTACATCGTTCCATTGTTCGGGAGTGATCAGGTTGAGCGCGGCGCCTGCGTCAGCGCGTCGCTCCTGCCGCAATGACCACACGCCAGTGGTGTGACGGTCATCATGAATATGGTGCAGAATCTCGTGTGCGAGCACTGAGCGCTCGGTTGCGACGGTCATGCGCGGCCTAAGTAGAACGAGATCTCGCCCGGGGACGTAGAGCCCGTGACCAGTTTTGAGACGCTGATACTCGACTTGCAGCCCCAGGCTCTCGGCGTGTTCGTGGGCATCATACTTCGCCCCCCTCTTCGAACTCATTTACTTCCTTTACCCCACTGTCAGCCACAGCACCCAGTTCGAGTGCTTCCTTCTCAGTCATCACATCTTTCTGTATGGGGGTGACATTTCTTCGGGATTCCCACACTGGGTGGTCGGAGCCAACAGGAGTCTCAAGCATCTCCGACTCTCCCTCTTCGATTCGCCTCACAATTTCTTGTGCCAGCTCAAGTTCTGTGAACTCTTGAATCTGCAAAAGACGCGGGGCCGTCGCGCTTAGGTCTACGTCATCGAGTTCCAAATAGCCGGCGGCGATGAGTGCGTTGATCGGGTTCACCCCGTACGCGCGAGCCACATTGGCGACCTGTCGGGGTTTGGGTTGCAACTCCGCGTTGAACCATCTGCTGACTGTTGAGGCCGGTATTCCGGTCTTTTGGGAGATCAAGTTCCCTGCGTCGCCGTTCGTGATAGCCCGCAAGTACAGTCCCCATGAATTTTTTGTGCTCACGTTGCACCATATTAACCGCAAGTGTTGCACGCATGCAATGACTTTTCATTGCTTCATTGCCGAATTTGCTGGACTAGCGATGCGACACGCCGATTGCGGTAATGAAATCACCTTGCAATGTCGGTTCTTGCGCGTATTCTTGCACTCATGGAATCCAAGCGCGTTACTGCAATCGAGCCGAGACTCGAGTTGAACCGGGCAAAGCTGGATGAGCTTCGCAAGGCGAACAGCATCACAACTGAGGCCGAGCTCGCGAAGATCATCGGTGTCTCACCTGCAACGTTGTGGCGAATCACGAACCGCGAGTCGGTTCCGTCGAACGGTTTCATTGCGCGTTTGAAGATTGCTTTTCCTCATGTGGCCCTTGAGTCGTTGTTCGACGTGGCCACAGAGCCTCGCCCCCAGTTGGTCGAGAAGGCGTCGTGACCATCGAAACGGTGCGCCTCTACTCGGTTGCTTCTGCCGCGGCTCACCTCGAAGTTTCACCGGACTACATCTACGACCGGATCCACAGCGGCGATCTAGCTGTGACAGAGCTCGGCTCAGGGCGTCCGAAGCAACGCATTCGTGCCGATGTTTTGCAGGCGTTTATTGACGCGCGCACTTTCGGACGGAACACGTAACCAAACACTCGCCAAAGAAGAAAGCCCCGGGTGCAACCGGGGCCATGACACGAAAGGTAAACCCAATGTCAACCACTGAGATTAGCATCTTCCGCCACGAGGGAGTGGATATCCGCGTCGTTACCGTCGATGGCGAACCATGGTTCGTCGCAAACGATGTTGCTCGCATCCTAGCTCTTGGCAACCCTCGTTCGTCCCTCGCTCTTCTGGATGACGACGAGAAGGCCGTCCACCCGTTGGACACCCCCGGTGGCGTGCAGTGGGTCAAGGTAATCAACGAGACGGGATTGTATTCGTTCGTTCTGCGGTCGCGTAAGGCTGAGGCTGTCGAATTCAAGCGCTGGCTTACTCGTGAAGTTCTCCCTGCGATTCGCAGAACGGGAGGGTACAGCCGTTCCGAGGTCAACGCTCTGCCGCAGTCCTACGGCGAAGCACTCCGAATGCTCGCTGATGAGGTGGAGGCGCGCTCTGCGCTGGCCGCGAAGGTTGAGGCTGACGCCCCGAAGGTCGAGTACGTCGAAACGTTTGTCGACCATGACGATGTGGTGCTGTTCCGTGTCGCAGCGAACGAGCTCGGCGTTCCCGAGGGAGATATGCGGAACCGGCTACTCGCTGCCGGATGGGTTTACAAGACCCTCATCGGTACGCGGTGGTCGAAGTCAGCCGGGCGTGATGTCAAGGAGTACGAGTATCGGGCGGCTGCCGCTCATGCGGACAAGTTCCGGTCGATGCCGCAACATAATGCGCCGCGGCATCACAACGGGCAGGTGAGGACAACCCTGTACATCCGTTCTGCAGCGCTTCCTGCGATCCGGCGGCGTGTGCTGTCGAACTTGTCGGCGGTGACGGCATGAGTCCCGCAATTTCTGTTTCTGATTCTCGTTTTGAAAGGCACATCATGAAGAAGGTTCTCTCGACAGCCGCGACTGTGGTCTTGGCTGCAGGTCTGACGGTGGGCGTTGTTGCCCCAGCATCAGCTCACACAGGCGATATGAACGTGCAAGCGGTCTGCAACACAACCACTGGCCAGTATGACTTCACCGCGACGTTGGCCGTCTCACGGTCGGGCGAAAAGCCCGGCAAGGTTGCTGCGCGTGTGGGTACGTCGGAGTTCGACGGCACCCCTCGTAGCGATAAGGGCATGGATTTTGTGACCGAAATTCAGGGTGACGGTGTTTACGCCCTCCCGGGTTTCTCGCTTCCTGGTACGACGACTGGTGCTGGCCCGTGGGTGTACGCGTATACGACGTTTGCTTCCCCAGAGACGAAGAACTCGTTCGGTTCTGATGGTCAGTTGCGGTACGAACTCGCGGGTGACTGTGTGGTGCCGAAGCCTGACCCGAAAGAGCCGCTAATCGAGTTTGGTGAGTGGTCTGAGGAAGCGATCGTGTGTGGCGCAACAACGGTTGTCACGAAGCGTGAGGTACACACCACGACGTACAGCTACGACCCGGTGACGAACTCCTACATTGCGGTCGAAACGGTTACGACCGTGGAAGACAGCACACGCGAGCTGACACCCGAAGAGGTTGAACAGAACCTATGCCCGACACCACCTGTCCCGCCGACTGATATTCAGTTGCCCACTGTTCCGGTGGCGGAACTTGCCAGAACCGGAACAAACCTTGCTATTCCTGCTGGTTTCGCATCGCTGCTTCTTTCGGTTGGTGCGTTCCTGATTCGCAGGAAGGTACGAGCATGAGCCCGATGGAGATTGCTGCGCCTGGTGTGGTGCTGTTCGTGCTGCTCATCGGTGTGCCTTCGATCGCGGCGGGGATAAGTCTGCACCGAGAGTCGGTTCGTCGGGCTCGTGCTGCACAGGAGGCTCGCTCGTGAGCCGCCGGATGTACACGTGTGAGCATGGCGAGTTCGTGCCAGCACCGCAGGGTTATTACCGTCTCGCGCCGGTGCTTCTCGTGGGCACCATCTTCCTCGGTCTGAACGTGACCGTCTCGGCGGGGTTCGCACTCCTCTCTATGGGAGTGACGTTGTGATCGATCCCATGCAGCAGATTTCTGAGGTTTTGGTGGGCGAAAAAGTGATGCGTGAATCACAGTCCGCAGAACTCGACAGCCCAAAACGGCGTTCAACATTCATCTCCATCACCGGACAACGCGTCAACGTTTGGCGAATCCTTTCAAGAGATCCCGACCGTGACGAAGATAACGAGGGTGTGCTCGTGGAAGAAACCTCCGATCACTACTTCGTGCAACGCGACGGAGACGCATTCGTTTCCCGATTCGAGAAGAAAAACCGCCACGGGGTTACCGCATACCGGATCCACAAACTCCACGATCCGAGCTCCTAATGAAAACCAGGTGCGTGATCGACGCAGAACAGCTACGTCGCGCCTCCACCCACCGCCGCCGCGCCAAATGGGTGCCTCGGTTCTGGTGGCTGGTACTGACCGTCTACGTCACCGCCAGCACCACTGTTCTAATCCTCCAATTTGAAAGGCACCTCCCATGACTAAAGAACTCACTGTCCGCAATCTCTACGGCATCCGTGGAGAGATCACCCACCGCACCGACAGCAACACCATCGTTATTACCGGCAAGAACCGTGCAGGGAAGTCCAGTTTTGTGAACGCATTCGGGCACATTTTCGCGCACAAAGCGATCAAGGGTGCACCGGACCCTGTACACGAAGGACAACTCGAAGGCGAAGCAACCTACGTCGACCACGACCTCGGACTGTCATTCACCCGCAAGTGGAAGAACGGCAAAATGTCCGCCGTCGAAGTACGTGCCCTCGACGGCGCCAAGTACCAGGACGGCACCGCGATCCTGAAAGAACGCATCGGAACTGTGATTGTCGACGTTGCCGAGTTCCTTGCGATGGATGAAGCGAAACGCCGCGAACTGATTATGGCGAAGTCCACGTTCCCTGAGGGGTTCGACATGGTTGCGTTGTCTGCTGAGCAAGCGCGGGTGGAGTTGGCGCGTACGGATGCGAACCGGGAGAAGTCTCGCCTTGAGGGTGCGTTGTCTCAGTTGGTGCCGCCGTCGAAGGAAACCCCCGATGTGGAGGTGTCCGCTGCGGACATCCTTGCGGAGTTTGAGAAGGCCCGCGAGCACAACGCTGCTCTGGACGTGAAGATGAGCGAGCTTGAGCGCGCACAATCAACGCAGGAACTCGCCGAAGCAACAGTTGTTCGCGCTGAACAAGCTCTCACTGAGGCACGGGAACACGCTGAGACGGTCACAAAGACCGCAGCCGACTTGCTCGCCGAATACACGGCAGGGCCGGAACGTATCGATACCTCCGCGATCAGTACCCGCCTTGGCGAGGTTGAGGAGATCAACGCCAAAGTTCGTGCGAAGGCTGAGCATTCCCGTGCGAAAGCCGCGTACGATGCCGCCGCTACTGAGCACACGTCTCTTGACGAGAAACTCAAGACGGTGAAGAAAGCCAAGTTCGAAGGTTTGGCGTTGGCGAAGTTCCCACACCCAGCACTGTCCGTCGATGACGAGTTCGTGCTCCTCGACGGCACCCCGTTTGTGAACGTGAACGCTGCCGACCGGGAAGTTGCTGCTATTGCGGTCGCGATTTCAGGTGAGCACTCTGATGAAGAGCTGTGCCTGGTCATCATCAAGAACGGTGACGCTCTCGACCCGACCAGCCTCACGAAGATTGACCAGATGCTCACTGAGGCGCACTTCACGGGTCTGATTGATCGTGGCCGTCCGGACATGCCTGCTGTGGCCGGTATTGATGTGCTCGAACTCGCTGATGGGCAGGTCGCAAAATGAGCGCCGGTGAGCCATTACTCCAAGATCACGCGACCTCGTTTGTGCAAGTGCTGGGATCCGCAGTTCGAGTGCTTCAAGTTCAGAATGAACCGTGGTTCATCGCGGCCGATGTTGCGCGTGCGCTCGACTTGCCGACCGTTTACTTCCACCGCACCTATGACGCTGGAGATGAACGTTTCGAGGTAATCGAAACGTCGGGAGGACGACACCGGGCTCGTCTCGTGTCGGTACACGGTCTACTCCAGGTTGCCTTTTCGATGCGGAAGAAGACATTTCTTCCCGAACGGCGTCGAGCTTTCATAACGGACGTACTGGCAATAAATTCCCAGTTCACATCCACTCGCCCGAACCGGATACTCGCCTCCGACATCGTCGCAGTTGCACCAGTGGTGCCCGCATGATCGCCGCGACTGAAGCACCGAGCGCCTACGCCGTCGCTGTTGAAGCTGCCTGGACAGTAGACGCGGACATCGTCAGCATGCAGACGACATATAACACCGATCTCGCGAAGTTGAAGCTGCTACGTGCGCAAGCGCAGCAGATCATCGACCACGCCGAGCGTGGTGGAGATGCCGAGTCTTTCGTTGTCGCTCAACGGGTTCTTGAGGTTCGATGGGGTCGCGTGCTGGGAAAGCAACAGCGGTACGGCGACTCTCCTCGCACTGGCCCCGTCAGAGTAACTGGCGAAGTAATAAGCCAGATCAATGCGGCAATCGAGGAGCTTCGCCGTGACGGCGACTACATGACGCATGGATATTTCGGCGTGAAGTCTTACGACAGGTTCCCCTCGCAGATCGAGAATCACCCGTATAACTGCGGGCCGCGACACGGAAGCATCTGGTTCAGCATCGGATTCCAGCACCCGTACCGCGACGCTGAGAACCGCCCAAGTGAAGATGAGCGACTCGCGTGCATCCGTTATCTCACAGCCGTTCGCGACAACCCGGCACTGATGGGCGGTGAGTCAGCATGAGCGCCGCGACCAAGCGAACTCAAGATGAGCTTGTGGCGGAGCTGACCCTCCGTTTCGGCGAAGACCCGCAATCGTGGGCGTTTGTATGCCCATCTTGCGGCGACGTTGCGACGGCGGCTGACTTCCGCGCCGCTCTCGACGCCACAAACCGAAAGGACGAGCACGCGAGTGACCACCTAGGCCGGATCTGTATTGGCCGGATCCTTGGTGTGCTCAAGCGCGACGCGAAGTACGAAGGTCGCGGCTGCGACTGGGCGGCGTTCGGCCTGTTCTCCGGCCCTGAGTTCGTCGTCATGGACGACGGCCGTGAGGTTCCGTCTTTCGCGATCGCTCCGGCACCGGTCGAAGGGCTTGCAGCATGATCGACCTCGAGTACGACGCCTATGACATGGACGACCCGAAGTCGCAGGGCTACGCCGAACGGATCCTTGCACAGACCGACGACCGCCGCGATGAACAGCGGACAGAGGTCAGCTGATGGCTGCCGAAGGTATCTTCCACAACGCGCACGAGTTGTACGCCCGACTCTTTGAGGGAGCTCCGTGGCTATGGCTTGCCACGTTCTCTTCGAAAGAACTCGCAGAGAACTACGCGAACAGCTCGGCCATCCCGTCCGAAGCTGAAACCGAGGTGAGGCCGGTATGAGTCACCTAGACAGGATCCTGCACGACGGCATCGACCGTGAAGCGTGGAAGCTCGCACGGCAACCCTGTGTCGGTGCGTCTGACGCGGCGAAGCTCGCCAAAGAGTCCTCAGTTGAATCGGTACTCAAAGAGAAGCTGACCCGGCGTGAGTGGAACGGCAACAGCTACACCGAACAAGGCCACCGTTGGGAACCAATGATGCTCGCCTGGGCAGGCATCACCCCAAACGTTGCCCTCATCCACGCCCCCGATAACCGCGGGTTCGCAGCGACACCAGACGGTGCCGATGCTACCCGTGGCGCCGAGTGCAAAGCGAAGCACAACAAGGTCGTCACTGGCCCCACATTGGGTGAATGGCGACAGGTGACATGGCAGTTCGTTGTTGTCCCTGAGTTCGAAGAGATCGAGTTCATCTGGCAGGAACTCGTCACCGACCCCGAAACCGGCCTGTGGATTCCCCGCGCTGACGAACCAAAGAGCCTCACCATCCCCCGTAATCACCCGAAGATTCTTGACCTCACGTCGAAGATTCTTCCCCTCGCAACAGACCTCCTCGACCGCCTCACCCGCGCGCTCGAATTCGAAAGAGAGATGAACGCAGCATGAGTACCGCAATCACCCAATACGTCAACGCCACCCTCGAAGAGAAGAAGTCTTATGTCCAGACGCTTACCTCCGCAGGCGAACTACTACCCAAAGGTCTATGGGCGAACACCAAAAACCCCGAGACCGGCCTGATGGAAAACCGACCGAGCCCCGGCAAGGTCATGCTCATCGTCGAAACCGGTTTGATGCTCGGACTGCACCCCATGGCAGCCCTGCGCGGCATCGATGTCATCGAGGGTAATCCCACGTTGAAGCCATCATTGATGTCGGCCCTCATCCGCCAGGCTGGACACACCCTGCGCATTGAACAGGCTGGCACTGTCGAGGGTGGCGACATCGCCGTCACATGCACGGGCATCCGATCCGACGACCCCGAGCACCCCTACGTGTATACGTGGACGCCGGCTGATGCTCTCCGTGCCGGGTTGCTCGATTCTTACGAACCGGACGCCAACGGTGTGTGGCGTGGCAAAGCGCGCTCTGACAAGGGGCACGCGAAGCCGTGGGAGGCGTACATGCCGCGTCTTCTGCGGTGGCGGTCGCTCAGCGACGTCGCGTCCGCGGGATTCGAGGACGTGCTCATGGGCATGCACTACACCGCTGAAGAGATGGGTGCCGTTGTTAACGAACGCGAAGAAGTTGAGACGGTGGACGCTGAGCTTGAGCCTACCGAGGACTGGGCAGCGCGGGTAGCCGAGGCCACCACAAAGGAGGAGTTGCAGGAGGTCAGCAAGCGCGCCGGGGTGCTTGGGGAGTACACCGATCAGGTTCGCATGCTCGTTCTTACGAAGGTGGGAAAGCTGGGCCGCGAAAGCACACCTCCCACGGAGGAAGCACCACCCGCAGCGCCCGAGCCCACTGTCGAGGATGCGGAAAGCGCAGAGCGCGACCCGGCGGAACCATCCGACGAAGAGTACGAGGCTATGGCCGCTGAGAGAGGGCAGCAGTCATGACCCAGTTCACCGACGAGAACAACACCGTCGTCTCTCCTGCGGGCGCTGAAGGCGGCACCACCGTCGACATCCTCACCCGTGGTGGTGAGCTCATCCACTTCGTTCCCGCGAACCCTGCCGAGATGGAGTACCTCATCACTGAGTTGACCACCCTCATCGAGCAGATGCCCGCGAAGATGCTCGAGCTGAACGAGGTCCGGTACGCCGCCGAGCGTGCACATTCGCGTCGTCGGGAAACTTCCCTCGCAGCGCATGCCGCAAGCATGTCGGTCACTCGTGCCCGTGCCCTCGCCAACGTGGAAGCGATGCCCGAGCTTGAGGCGTGGCACAACGCGAAAGCTGCATGGCATTACGCGGACGACACCCTCAAGGCACTCACGTCGAAGCTCTACGGGATGTTGAACGTCAACAAGGGTGTGCAGGCTGCTTACAACGGCTACGGGGGCCGACGGTGAAGGGCGCGAAGCTGCGCGAGGTCTTCGAAGACCTCGGCTTCATCGTCCTCGTCGATAAGCACAGCCAGCGGGGGCGGTTCGTGCGTCACGCCAACGGCCAACCTCTTGCTTTCTTTCAAATGGACGAAGACGGGACTTTCCGTCACGGCTGGGTTGAGCACGTTCGCGGCAACGGTCGCACGGAATGTATCGACTGGCCCGCCTTCTATCACCTTGTCTCGCACAGAACTTCAGGAGCAACACAATGACTTTGACCCTCACGACCGGGAACACCGGAAATCTCGACTATGACGAGTTCCTGCGCGACAAGGTTGCATTCGACCGCCGTTTCGGGTTCGAGGTTGCCGATGAGGACCTGTCGCCGATCATGCGCGAAGGTCACCCAGATTTTCAGCCTCACCAGGCTGCGATTGTGAAGTGGGCTGTTGCTGGTGGTCGCCGTGCGATCTTTGCCCGTTACGGCTTGGGTAAGTCGATCATGCAGCTGGAGATCATCCGGCTCATTCTGGGACGGCAGGGTGGCCGTGGGCTGATCGTGGCACCCCTTGGAGTTCGTGGTGACATCATCCGCGACGGCCGTAACCTCCTCGATCTTGAGGTTCGGTTCATTCGCCGCACCGAAGAAATCGACCCTGACTGGTCAGGCATTTACGTCACCAACTATGAGTCTGTGCGTGATGGTCGTCTCGACGTCGAACAGTTCGTTGCTGTGTCTCTCGATGAGGCTGCAGTGTTGCGTTCGTTCGGGTCGAAGACGTATCAGGAGTTCCTGCAACTGTTCGACTCTGTACCGTTCCGGTTCGTCGCGACGGCAACACCGTCTCCGAACCGGCACAAGGAACTGATTCATTACGCCGGGTTCCTCGGCATCATGGACACCGGTGCCGCCCTCACAAGGTTCTTCCACCGCGACTCTTCCAAGGCGGGGAACCTCAAGCTGTACCCGCACAAGGAGCGCGAGTTTTGGCTGTGGCTGAACACCTGGGCTTGTTTTCTGCAGCGTCCCTCTGACCTTGGATTCTCTGACGAGGGTTATGATCTGCCGCCGCTTCTTGTGGAGTGGGAAGAGGTCGCGATCGACATGCTCTCTGATCAGGTTGAGCGGGACGGTCAGGCTGTGCTTGTGCGTGGCGGGGCTATGTCTCTCGTTGGTGCCGCACGTGAGAAGCGGAACACGTTGACGTCGCGAGTTGCCCGCATGATGGCACTCGTCGCTGAACACACCGAACAGTCGCCGGGTGAGCAGATCATCCTCTGGTGCGACCTCAACGACGAACAGCACCTCATTGAGCAGGCGTTAACGTCCGTCGGTGTCACCTTCTCGTCTGTGCACGGTGGTCTTAGTGATGACGAGCATGAGCGCCGCCTTGATGAGTGGCGCGATGGTAAGACGACCGCTCTTGTCGGTAAGCCGGTGCAGCTCGGTAAGGGCCTGAATTTGCAGCAGGCGTCCGTGTCGATCTTCGTTGGCGTGACTCACAAATTCGAGCAGACAGTGCAAGCTGTGCACCGTATCCACCGGTTCGGACAAAAGAAGCAGTGCCGTGTGCATCTGATCTTTGCCGAGTCAGAGTCTGAGGTGCGCGGCACGTTGGAGCATAAGTGGCGTGAGCACGACGAGCTCACCGAAACCATGTCCGACATTCTGCGCGAGCACGGTCTGAACCCAACATCGATCAGTACCGAACTGACCCGGGCGATGGGTGTTGAGCGTGAAGCGTTCACCGGTGATGCGTGGACGGTTGCCCTGAATGATTCTGTCGTTGAGGCGCGCGATCATATGGAAGAGAACTCCGTCGGTCTGATCGTGACATCGATCCCATTCGGGAATCACTACGAGTATTCACCGAACTATGCCGACTTCGGCCACACGGACGACAACGATCATTTCTGGTGGCAGAACGACTACCTCACACCTTCACTGTTCAAAGTGTTGCAACCGGGCCGCATCATGGCTGTGCATGTGAAAGACCGGATGCTGTTCGGATCCGTCACCGGCAAGGGCCGCTACACGGTGTCTCCGCTGCATGCGGAAGCTATCGCGCACTACACACAGCATGGTTTCGACTACTACGGGATGATCACCGTCACCACAGATGTTGTGCGGGAGAACAACCAGACGTACCGCCTGTCGTACACGAAGATGCTGAAGGATCACGGGCCCATCGGTGTTGGCTCCCCCGAGTATGTGTTGCTGTTTGGGAAACCTCAGACGAATCGTGCTGTCGGGTGGACTGACGAACGGATCGTGAAAGAGCGGGAAGCGTACTCGGTTGGGCAGTGGCAGATTGATGCCGCCGCTGACTGGCGTGTGTCAGGCGACCGCTACCTGACTGTTGACGAGCTTGCTGCGCTTGACCCTGAGACTCGGCAACGAATCTTCACGAAGCAGTCACAGGGCAACGTTTACGACTACGACGCACATGTGGAGCTTGCGACAACTCTCGCCGCCCGTAACGCCCTCCCTGGGACATTCGCGGCCCTCGTGCCCGGGTCGTGGCACCCGGATGTGTGGACTGACATTCTCCGCATTGACGCACTCAATTCGGAGCAGAAGAAGCGGGATGTTGAGAACCACATCTGCCCCTTCCCTCTGGATATTCCGCGCCGCCTTATCAACATGTATTCAAACCCGGGTGATCTGGTTTATGACCCGTTCGGCGGGATCGGCTCCACAGCACTGTGTGCGGTGCAGGCAGGGCGTAGGGCGTACTCGTCGGAGCTGAACCCAGCATCTGTCGCTGATTCGCTGGTGTATCTGCGCCGGCATGATGCGCGCGCATCGGTGCCCACTCTGTTCGACCTCGACGCTCTTGAAGGAGATGCAGCATGAGCACCGCAACGCTCACCCCGGTCGGCTACAAGCAGCCCACAGTCCCGTGGAACGGTCTCACCGTAACGGACTTGTTCTGTGGCGCCGGCGGATCATCGTCCGGACTTGTTGACGCAGGGTTCAAGGTCGTTACCGCTGCGAACCACTGGCAGCAGGCGATCGATTCCCACCAGATCAACCATCCCGAAACGGATCACTCGAGTGCGGACATTTCACAGGTGAACCCGGGCTACTTCCAGCGCACGGACATCCTTTGGGCGTCGCCGGAGTGCACGAACCATTCCGTGGCAAAGGGCGTGAAGCGGCAGCGCGCCGTAAACGAGGCCCTGTTCGACCTCGATGGCACCGCACCGCTTCCCGACGAGGCCGCCAACCGTTCCCGCGCGACCATGTATGACGTGCCTCGGTTTGCTGAGCACCACCAGTACAGGGCGATCATCATTGAGAACGTTGTTGATGCGTACAGGTGGGTGCCATTCCCCGCCTGGCTGATGACGATGGAACTTCTTGGTTATGAGCACGAGCTTGTGTGGCTCAACAGCATGCACGCACAGGCTGTAGGTCTCCCCGCCCCGCAGTCTCGTGACCGCATGTACATCGTGTTCTGGCGTAAGGGTGAGCGTAAACCGAACATCGGCAAGTGGACCCGCCCGCAAGCGTTCTGCGAGAACCACGGCATGGTGTCAGCAGTGCAGGCTTTCAAGAAGGCTGAACGTTGGGGCCGCTACCGCGCCCAGTACGTCTACCGTTGCCCGAGCTGCGCGACCATCATCGAACCCGCATGGTTGCCTGCTGCGTCAGCGATTGACTGGTCCATCCCGGGCGAGCGCATTGGTGACAAGAAACGTCCCCTCGCGGATAAGACGCGTGCGCGCATCGAGAAAGGGATCGAACGGTACTGGAAGCCGATCGTAGTCGCCGCTGCTGGCAACACCTATGACTCCGTATCGGGCAAGGGCGGAAGCTATCTGCGTGCGTGGCCTGCTGACCAGGCTCTTCGCACGCAGAACGGCACTGCCGAGTATGGCATCGCTGTCCCGCCGCTGATCACGGATGGCATCCACGGTGAAGGCACGGTCCAGTCTGGCCGCGACCCGATGCATACGCAGACGACCGCGCAGACGAAGGGTGTTGCTTATTCGCCGCTGATGATCCCTGTAGAGGGTCGTGAGGGTAAGTCGGCGTCGATTGCGAGTGATCCGGCGCGCACGCAGTCAACCCGCAATGAGACTGCGATCGCGTTTCCGCCGTTCCTTGCGCAGTTTCGGCAGCGTGAGCGCACTCTTGATCCGGCACGCGAGCCACTGACCACTGTTGTGGCTGACGGTGCGGGCCAGGCGTTGATCGTTCCGCTCCGCAATAACGGTGTGACGAAGCCCGCGACACAGCCGATCGACACGGTGTCGGCGGGCGGCAACCACCACGCCCTCGTCATGCGAAACAACACGGCGCGAGGAAATCCCGCACAGATGTCAACGCCGGTGACAGAGTCGCTCCGAACGCTTACAGCCAACGGCGCAGGCCAGTCGCTCCTCGTGCCCTATTACGGTGCGTCCGAGGCTGGGAAGCCAACCAGTGACCCGCACGGCACCCTCACAACCACGGACCGGTATGGGCTTGTGGAGTCGGAGATCAGCCTCGATGTTGACGACGTCCTGTTCCGGATGCTCACCCCGAACGAGATCAAAGTGGGCATGGCGTTCGCGCACGACTACTACTTGGGCGGGACGAAGCGGGAGCAGGTCAAACAAGCTGGTAATGCTGTCACGCCGCCAGCAGCTCGCGATTTGGGTATGGCTGTTGCTGAAGCTCTCAACGGTATTGATGTGGAGCGTGCAGCATGAGAACCCTGAATTTGTGGCCGCGTGAGTTCTCCCCCACTGCGCGCCGTCTGATCGTTTCCCGTTCCGGTGGCGTTTGCGAAGGATGCGGGGTGGCTCCTGCTGCCGAAATTCATCACCGTCTGTTCAAGTCGAGGTTGGGGTTCGGGAATCCAGCAAACGGGCTACATGTGTGCGGATTCGGCAACAACCAAAACGACGGCTGCCACGGCACAGCCCATGGAGGGTACATCGGTGAGTCACTTGGTTGGTCGATCCGTTCAGGTTTCGACCCCCTCCTGGTGCCCACATTTCGTCGCGTGGATTCTACGTGGTGGCGGTTCGATGACGCCGGTGACAAGGAGCAAATCAACCCTCTGACAGCTACCGAATATTTGGTACTGATCGGGGCAATACGAGATGGAGTGATGAGGTAATGGCGCTGCCATGGTTCAGGGCGGATACCAATCTGCCGACGCACGACAAGATCCTCGAGCTACTTGGGAAGTCACCGAAGGGTAAGGGTGCCGCTTTCGTGTACGTCTGCTCGTTGGCGTACGCAGCCGGGCATGACACTTCGGGGATGATCAAGCGGGCTGCGCTGCCGTTCGTGCATGGCACCCCGATTGAGGCTCGACTGCTTGCTGAGGTGCGCTTGTGGGATGTCGTCGAGGGTGGGTGGCAGATCCGCAACTGGGGTACCCGCCAGTTGGTTGGTGCGGAGTCGCAGGCCATTCACGACACAGCCGTTGAGAACGGTCGACGTGGTGGCCATGCGAAAGCGAAGCGGGTAGCAAATGTCTAGCAACCCGCCTAGCAACGCTGTAGCGAATCCCGATTCAGCTAGCCGTTTGCTCCTAGCACGGACGGACGGACGGACTTACGGACGACTTACTCACCCCACAGAGATATCTCTCGTTCCTGAACGCGCAGGAGAAAACGAGGGGATGAATGTCGAGAAGTGGGTGATTCGGAAGCGATTCTCGTTCATGTGGGGTTCGCCTGGTGAGTATTGGCGTGTCTCTCACCCGTCGATTCCTCAGGGTCGCCCGTTGCATGGTTCGGTGCATTTCGGATCGTTCGCTGACGCTATCGGCTATGTAGACGCGAAGGTCGAACGATCGGCGCTCGTGGAGGCCTCAGCATGACGCTCTCAACGAAGACTCCCCGGGCAGCGCGGGCGAAGGCTCAACGGTTGACATCAATCCTTGAGTCTCATGCTGCGTGGGAGCGCCGCACGTTGGCTGATCTTCGTGGGGCCGGTTTCAACTTCACAACGGTGGATCAAGCGTTCCGTTATCTGGCAGCTCAGCGCACGTTGGCGCGGATGTCTGCTGACGAGCTGGTGCAGTTCGTCGCCAATTATCAACCGATTACAGAGAAAGAAGGATCTAACAGCGGACGTTCATGAGCATGATTTTTGGCGGAAGCCTGGGGGCACGTTGGAGTGTTCTTGTGGTCATTCGAAGCGGCCGTTAGCGAAAGCGGTGGTCGAGATTCCTCAGGCGTGGGTGTTTGAGGACACGGCGTTGTTCGTAGTCGCGCCAATCTTCAGGCTCGTTCATTTCCTGATTGAAGACGGGAACGCGGCGCTCGCGGCGGCTGGGTTGGATGTGCGTCTTGAGCCTGATGTGGTGCGTTCGTCTGCGGCGTCGACGGTGTGGGTTGATCCTGCGTTTGTCGCTGGTGACCACTGGCCGCATTGGGCTGTGGCGGATGTTGCGGTTGATGGTTGGGTGCGGTTGTTGCGTATCGAGCTTGAGGGCCTTGAGCCGCCAGTTGCCGAGTACGCAGTTCGAGATGTCCAGGGGAATCTTCTCGCCGAGAACGATGAGGATCGGTGCACGGTCTGCATCGGGCCGGTGGGTGACGATAGCCGGCGGTGTGAGCGTTTGGCGTTGCCTTTGCACAACACTCACCTTGTTGGGGATCTGTATTACCTTCCGACGAATGCTGCGCAGCTCAGCGCGGTCATTGGCGGTGAGCTCGCATGACTAACGGTGCAGTTGAGCAGTGGTTGATCACGGCTCCGCAGACGGTGTTCGAGGCGTTGATGGAGGTTGCGCAGGAGCGTGCTCGTCAGGATGCGCGGTGGGGTGTGCAGAATCATCCGGATGGTACGGGTCCGGAGACGATGCCTTTGTATGCGGCGACGGCGACGGGGTTCGCTGACGACGATGAGGCTCACTTCATTCGGGATGTGATGTGTGGTCGTACTGATTGGCGTTTCAAGACGTTGGCGGATCGTCCTGGTACTTGGGCTGACGTTTTGCTTGAGGAGGTTTTCGAGGTGATGGCTGAGGATGATCCGGCGAAGTTGGTTGGGGAGTTGACTCAGGTTGCTGCTGTTGCGGTGGCGTGGATTGAGGCGATTGAGCGTAGGTTGCGTGAGTCGGGGCCGAGCGCATGAGTCGGTTAGAGAGTGCGGAGCTCACGAAGCAGATCGTGGGGGTGTGCCGGGATGCGGTGGAGCATTTTGGGCGTGCGGTGTCTGCGGAGCAGCGGGTGTACATCTTGCATTCGCAGCGGTGTGTGGACACCCAGCCTGATCTGCGTAAGTGTCCGTTCTCGGTGGCTCTTGATCTGGGTATTGATGAGGATGCGTGGTGTCTTCACGAGGATGTGCCGGTGCTGCTTTCGATCTGTCCTGACAACGATGATCTGTTGCCGAACCCATTGCCAGAATCGCAAGCCTCAGTGGAGGCCGTCCGTGGTTAGCCGAAGGAACGCGGTTTACATCTGTGGTGGCGACGACCGCCCCGGCCCACGTGAGTCGTGCCCAAACGCTCTTCATGACTGGCCGTTACCTGCTGGCTATGGAGACGCAGCGACAGCGGCAAGCTCGCGTCTCAGTCGTGGGTGGGTGAATAAGCGTTGTCCCGATTGTCATTTGTACGGTTGGGTTCCGGGTCGATTCAAGGGTGAAGTACCTACCCGCATGGGACCGCATGATTCACAGGCTGCTGATGCGCGGTTCCTGGCGATCGCAGCAATGAACCCGATTGATGCTGACTTGCTGGATAGGGCAAGGCGTCACAACGGCGGGTATCTCCCGCTTGGCCATTTGTTCATTGGCGTCGCTGGGCATCCTGACGACGACGAATGCACGTATAGGGCAGACGGCACGGACGAGACCTATTGCGGTGAGCCAGAAGCCAACCACGACCCGCACGATTCAGAGGCAGGCGGCCTAGATGACTGCCCTGCTTGTGATGCGTCGCTCGCTTCTTGCAGTCGGTCGAATGTGTGCTGTGCCGATTGCACTCACGCAGCGAATTGGCCACCACGCCAACCGCACGATTCAGAGACAGGAACTAAGCGATGAAAGCCGACCTCGCAATTCTCATTTGTGATTCCGAGACCGGGTGTGATGACTGGATTGTCGATCATCGCGCTCAGGGTGTGACGAACTGGAAAGAAGTAATGCCGACCGGGTGGGAATACGACCCCGACCGCGACGAGGCACTATGCCCGGAGCACGCCCCTAAATCGCACGATTCAGAGTCGGGAGACGAATCATGAAACACCGCATGAAACTGACGCTTCAGCAGCGTAATGGAGTGCTGCAAAAGCTGGTGTGTGTCGATCATGAATCTCGAGGATGCGGGTACGTCGAGACGTTCAATTGGGATCAGGTTGCGGCGATGGAATCGTACGTCGGTCCTGTCGTGGAACTTGCGGAGTTCGACGTTGACTTCACCATCATCGGCTCAGAGAGCGGGATTGAAGAATGGAAGATTCCGCGCGTCGATGAACCGCCCGCTTCAGAGTCAGGAGCAAGCGCATGAGTGTTCACAGGCTGGTGGTTGTTGCAGATGGTGGAGAGCTTCGCCTTGAGCTCCGTTGCACTGCTGTCAAGGGTGCAGATTGCCGTCAGCGTCCGACCGATGACCGTGAGTCGTGGAATGTTGGCGATCCCGGGCTAGTCGATGGTGATTGCTGGGCTGTTGATTACATCGCAGCAGGCGGCTTCGCTGATTCGGTGTTCATGTACGAGGACGGGGTGGTTGCGAGTGTCCCTGTGAACGTCGACTACGACGAAGCCGTGAACTTGTCTCTGGCTTTGGAAGACATCCCTCTAGAAGGGCTGTCACTCGCAGACGGGATAGCCGCAGCGAGCCGCCTAACCCGAGCTGCAACAAATTCCGCGGCGCTCGCGGAATCAATCGAGAAGGATACAGAGGTAGAACTGTGAGCTATTGGCCTGACGGTATGAAGGTGCAGCCGATTGTGGAGTGGCCGGGCGTGTTGACTCGTGATCGTCTGCGGTCGAATTTTGCCTCGTCTCAGTCGGCGACGTTGCAGGTGCTGCGTCGTGAGCTGGGGCAGTTGGGGGCGAAGGATGTGCTCTTGCAGATTGCGATCCCGCGTGAGGCTTTCCGTTTGGATGGATTCCCGAGGTCGACCGCGAAACCGGCGCATCCAGGTCTGATTCTGACGTTGGATTCGAAGTTTGGGCCGTTGTCGTATCCGTGTGACACGTTCACGCGGTGGGAGGACAATCTGCGTGCGATCGCGTTGGCGTTGGAGGCGTTGCGCAAGGTGGATCGTTACGGGGTTACGAAGCGCGGCGAGCAGTACCGGGGCTTCTTGGCGATCGAGGGTGCAACGCCGCTGCCGTCTGGATTCACCACAGACAAGGGTGCCCGCGAGTTCTTGCTGAATGCGGTTCCTGAAGGCTTCCGCAATGTCCCGACGACGCGTGAGTTGGTGCGTGCGGCTAAGCGTGCGACGCATCCGGACTTGGGCGGCGATGGTGAGGTCTTCCAGCGTGTGGTGCTGGCGGAAAAGTTTCTACAGGAAAACGGAGGGCTGTGATGGCCGGCGAGACAGTAATAACAGTGGTGGGCCATCTCACTGCGGATCCAGAGTTGCGGTTCACCCAGGGCGGCTTGGCGGTGGCGAACTTCACGATCGCGTCGACGCCGAGGAACTTTGATCGTGCGTCGAATGAGTGGAAGGACGGCGAGGCGTTGTTCTTGCGTGCGTCGTGCTGGCGTGAGTTCGCGGAGCATGTGGCTGGAACCTTGACGAAGGGCAGCCGCGTTATTGCGCAAGGTCGTCTCCGTCAGCGTTCCTACGAAACCAAAGAGGGCGAAAAGCGCACGAGCATGGAGTTCGAGGTGGATGAGATTGGTCCCAGCCTCCGCTATGCGACTGCTCAGGTGGTTCGTGCTCCGCGTGATGGTGGGCAGTCATCGGTGCAGCAGCGTGAGCCTCAGGCGCCGGTGTTGGGGGCTCAGGAGTCGTGGTCGCCGCCTGCTGGTGATTATTCGGGTGATGTGTGGAACACCCCCAGTAACTACTCCGACGAGACGCCGTTCTGATGGCTGAGTCAAGACCGGTAGGTCACACACGTAACGCCTGGCTTCCTGCTTCTGGTGGGGATCCGCGACAGTCCCGACACTGTGGCAAGTGTCGTAACCCATGGGCACTATCTGAGGGCTGTATCTGCCCCTGTCACACAAACGACCAGAAAGAAGCCGCCTGAAATGAATGAAGTATCTAACGCCGACCTGATCACTAAGGCGCGCAAGTGGAATGACACCATTGGAAATCCTTTTGAGCGGGGCATCATGACCAACGCCGACGTGTCAGAGGCGGTTCAAGCCATCGAGCGCGCTCTAACAGCTTTGGAGCGTGTGACCGTACCGAGCGAGAACGAACGGGAAGCGCTGGGCGAAGTCCTTGCTTTGGTTGGTGACCATGACGGTTGCCATCAAAGGGTTCGAGACTGGGAAGCGCAGGATGAGTGGGAACGTGAAGCGCAACCGGACGAAGAGCCGCATGGTGATCGCGAAGAGGCGGAGTGGTGGAACAAGCGTGCGGACGCTGCTCTTGCTTGGCTCGCTGTCCGTCTCCCTGTCCCGGTAGAGCCGACTGCTGAGGCTATCGAGTCGCTGGCTTTCGTAATCGAGGAGGCGTGGGGAAACCCGAATTGGGGCGGCAGAATGTTGCGTCCCATCGACCGCACTATCGCCAAAGCAGTGCTCAAACATCTCGCCCCCGTACCGCACGAGACAGGAGAGAAGCGATGAGCAGCGTTAGCGAACCCCTTGAAATAAATTACGGCGACTACACGATCGCACCCCTCGTCCGCGTCGGGCTTGATGAGGAAGGGCTGCCGTTAGCTATCCGTCACACCACTGACGGGTGGCGCTTCTCACATGTGTGCCGCTCGACTCGCACGGGCAATAGGTTCCGGATTGCCCCGCTACTGACGAATGTCGGGCAGTCAGGCGGCCACCAGATTGTAAGCGAGTACCCGTTGCATATTGAGCCGTCGATTCTTTGCTCGGACTGTGGCACGCACGGGTTCGTGCGACTAGGAAAATGGGTTAGCGCATGAGTGACAACGAGTACACGCCGACCACCGAAGAGGTTTTGGACTTCGTCCTTGTCGGTGGCCAACAGCAGCACCCACATATTGACGACAAGCGAACCGAAGAAGCGTTCAACCGCTGGCTTGCCGATCATGACCGGGAGGTCACGGCGAGGGCGCTTCGCGATGCAGCCGCGCGTTACAACGACGAGACGCATCCCGAGAGCATGCGGTGGAATCCGTTGACTGCGGGAAGTGACGACTTCGAGGGCATCCTGCTCAGGTACGCCGACATCGTACTGGAACCGCGCACACCCGAAGGAGAGAACAATGGCTGAGCTATTTCTTGTGAAGCACCGAATGCCACCATCTTGGGACGGTCAACGGGTGACGTGGGAACCATTCGAGGAACAAACACCCGTGAACATCTGCCCGCCTCCGAAAACCGAACGGTGCAGTTGTGGGGACAACCGCCCACCAATGGTCACAACAGGGCTCAGATACCCACTCCCAGGCGAACTGACCGACAGCACCCGCCCCAAAATGGGCCGATTCGGTCGATGGGTGCATCTGCCGACACGTGTACCAGCGTGGCCTCTGCGTGACCTTCACGCATTTCGTTGCCAAGGATGTCGCGAAACCACCGTGTTCGACATGCGCACCGATGAGTGGTGGACGTTAGACGAGGACGACTACACCCCACAAGGCAGCACCCGCCCACCCGAATGGACCGGTGGCCTATTCGACTTGCTGCCCACCGACACGAAAGGCCAGTCATGACCCGCCCCATCGAAAATCAACTCTCCACCGCCCGCTACACCCTCACCCAATTCATCGCCCAAATTGAAGAATTCGAAAACATGAACCGCGAACAACGCCGCACAGAACGCGGACGCGACCTCACCGCAAGGATCGACGGCCTCCGTACCGGCCGTGCTACATGGGAACAACGCATCACCGACCTGCAAAACGAACACGACCAGGAGACACCATGACCGAGAGCGCAACATTCCAGCAGCTCCTCGAGAAGCTCACCGCTGAACACCTCGTGCCGGTGACAAGAGAATCGGGCAATACCCTCATGCCCCAGAAGGGACTCCTCCAGCAGCTTCGTGAGGCAGTGTTCTCCGGGATGGAGAACACCGGAGGTGGCGCATCGTTCGGATCGAAACCACCCATCGACGCTGCCGCCACTGACCTCCTCACCGAAATCACCAACCAAGCCACCGAAGCTCTCGCCTCCGTGTCCAACATCCCCACCCCGTACGGACACGCCGAAGCATATGTGCGCCTGTGGGCTGGTCAAACCCGTGACGACAAAATGGTCACCGTATCCACCCGCATGCCAGTCGACAACCCGACCGAAGGGCAACCAGCCGTATTCGACCAACTCACCCAGCTCACCTCCTACGAGCTCCTCGCCCGTTGGGTGGAACGTATCGAGGACTTCTTCAACCCTCCCTCATCCCGCGAAATTCAAGCACCCTGCCCACACTGCAACAACCGATACGTGTACCGACAGAAAGACGGTCAGCACGTTCGCTCAGCAGCCCTCAACTTCCACCGCAGCAGGGAAACAGGAGAAACCAGCGAAGCGAGATGCTCAGCATGCGGTGTCGCATGGACACCCGACCTGTTCGAACACCTCGCCGTCGTACTCGGAGGCAAAACCTCCGACCAAGTACGCGACGAATGGGCAGCCAAAGACGCCGCCGAAGCCGAGAGCAAAGCACGGAAAGCCAAAACACGAGCAAAACAAGAACACGCCGACACGCCGAAATAACAATGGTGTAATTCCTGACCGTTTCATGGCATAATTGCAAGTGCTCGGCACGAGTCTGCCTAGCCACACACTTCGCTAAGAAAGGCCAGCATCTTCGGGTGCTGGCCTTCTTTCGTTTAACAACTTCCGACCGCCGACGCGGCCAACTAGCCTCCCAGAGAGTGCACACCTCGCGACGATGTTCGGAACACCCTCCCCGCCTATCCCCGGTAGTCGCTCTCCGGTCTGGTTGCAGCCCGTGCAAGTCGGGCCGGGAACACACTTCGGCAGTTCCGCGTCAACGCTGAAAAGGAATCACAGGCGAAGGACACCAGCTACGAGCACCACCCGTTACCTTTCTCGGGTCGAGGTGTACCTGCGTAGGCCTGCCGAACCCTACAACCCCGAGGCCAAGCCTCATCCGAACGCGTCCAGGCGACGCAACGAGGTGAACCTTATGGCCAGAGGAAGACCAGTCGCCCCCGAGCTACGTGCGCGCATCATCGAGCTGATCAAGTCTGGCATGGCTCGGAACGCTATCGCTCGCGAAGTGACCATCGCCCCATCAGCGGTCACTCGCATTGCGCAGGAGGAAGAACTCACCTTCGACCGAGGGCCAACCGCTGCTGCTGTTGCTGCTCGTCAGATGGACATGAAGGCTCGACGTGTCGAGTTGATTGAGGAGTTGATGTCGAAGGCTGCCGATCATCTGGTGGCGATCGATCAGCCGTTCCTTGCGTTCAACTTCGGTGGCAAAGAGAACTCCTATGAGGAGCATCAACTCGATCGGGCGCCGACTGGTGACCTGCTGAATCTGCACCGTGCGACGTCGTTGGCGTTGAAGGATGCCCGCGATCTGATCCGTGATGATGACGATGAGGGTGTTGGTGAGGCGGAGTCGTTGCTGATGAACCTCATCCTCGAGTTGGGGCTGCAGGATGACTGACGAGCTTCTCACTATTGATGGTGAGCCGTTACCGGAGATGTCGACGCTTGGCCCGCAGCAGATTCGTTCATTGAAGGAGTCTCGGGCGCGCATCAACATTTTTGAGGGCGCGATCCGTTCAGGTAAGACGATCGTTTCTTTGTTGCGGTTTCTCATGGCGGTCATGTTTGCTCGTGGTGGTGTGATTGTTGTCATCGCCCGCACACGTGACTCGGCATACCGGAACGTGTTCGAACCACTCATGGACACAGCACTATTCGGGCCCCTCGCGAAGCTTGTGCACTACACAGCCGGCGCACCTACAGGCCGCATCATGGGCCGCACAGTTCATGTGCTCGGCGCGAATGACAAGAAGGCTGAGAAAGTTCTCCGTGGTCTGACCGTTGCTCTTGCCTACGTGGATGAGATCACTGTCATCCCTGAGGAGTTCTTCACACAACTCCTTGGACGCATGTCACCCCCCGGCGCGAAGCTGTTCGGGACAACGAACCCTGACAGCCCCGCACACTGGCTGAAAGCAAAGTTCCTCGACCGCATCGGCCTTGACCTCAAGAACTGGCGCACCTGGCACTTCACCCTCGATGACAACCCGGGCTTGTCTGAGGAATACAAGAACCAAGTCAAGTCCGAATTCACCGGACTCTAGTACAAACGTTTCATCCTTGGCGAGTGGGTTGCTGCTGAGGGTGCGATCTACGACATGTGGGAGCAGTCGAAGCACACCATCCCATGGGATGACCTTCCGCAGATGCGTGAGTTGCTGTGCTGTGCGATTGACTACGGCACCACGAACCCCACCGTTGCAGGCATCCTCGCCATCAGCGCCGAAACTGACGCGTACGGCCGTCCTGCACCTCGCCTGTTCATGGTTGATGAGTGGACGTACGACTCGAAGATCAGCCACGCGAAACTTACCGACTCGGAACTGTCGAAGCAAATGCGGGCATGGTTGGACGCCGGCGGACATACACCGATCGACACGTACCCGCCGATGAAACCGCGGTACACGATCCTTGACCCGTCTGCTGCATCGTTCAGGGTGCAACTCTCACAGGATGGCCTCATCTCCACTCAAGCCGACAACGAGGTCCTGTACGGCATCCGCACTGTCGCATCTTTGCTTGGTGCCGGGAAGCTGCTCATCGCACGCCCGACGGAGAAGAACCCGACCCGCGGCTGCCCCCGCTTCATCCAAGAAGCACCCGGTTACGCGTGGAATCCCGAAGCCACGCTCAAGGGCAAGGACGAGCCGCTGAAGGTTGCTGACCATTCCCTTGACCAGAACCGTTATGGCGTTGTCACGACCGAGAACATCTGGCGTCAACACATCAAGCTCGCAGCCTAGGAGGCCTCATGGTAAACGCTGACCAGTGGCCACCCTCCCCTTTCCACATTGCGGGCGCACGCTACAACGAGCACCGCGCCTGGTGGGCAGGCGACATGGCCACCATCAAAGCGATCTACTCCGGCACGGGTGTCGCAACACATCTGCATAAGGGTGTTGCGCACCGTGGTGGTGTTATTGGTGGGCTGTCGAAGATGTTTTGGGGGCAACCTGTCGCTGAGGGTGAGAACCGCACCCAATTGCACTTGCCTCTCCCTGCTGATGTTGCACAGAAGTCATCGTCACTGTTGTTTGGTGAAGCACCCCGCATTGAGCTCCCCGATTTCGAGGACAAGAACAAGCCCGCGCAGAAACGTCTCGACCTGATCATGCGTTCCGACGAGTCCCACTCGCAGCTCCTCATCGCTGGCGAGTACGCTTCCGCTCTTGGCGGCGCCTACCTTGCCCCAGTGTGGGACACCGAGGTTGCTGACCATGTGTTCCCGAAGGCGTACCGTGCTGATGTAGCGATCCCCACGTTCCGTCATGGTCGCCTCTCATCGGTGAAGCTGTGGACTGAGTACCGCACAGACAACGCAAACATCATCTTTCGCCTCATCGAGGAGCACACGGCTGGTCTAATCCGGTACACCCTCCACAAGGGTGGCGAGAACATTCTCGGTCACGCTGTGCCCATCACTGAGCACACGGAAACTGCCTACCTTTCAGACTTGATCTCCCCTGTGGAGTATTTAGCTCTCGCCACTGACGGTAAGTACACGGTCAGTGTTGCGACAGGTGTTCCCGAGATGGCTGTCTCGTACATCCCCAACATGCTGCCTAACCCGGATTGGGAACAGTTCGGGCCTCTCGCATCGGTTGGTCGTTCCGATTTCCTCGGCAACGAACCTGTGTTCGACAAGGTTGACCAGATGTGGTCGTCGTTGTTCCGTGATGTTGATAACGGGCAGGGTCGCCTCACTGTCCCTGAGTCGTACCTTGAGACTGCTGGTGTTGGTAAGGGTGCCACGTTTGATGTGTACCGCCAGGTGTATTCGGGTATCAACGCGCTCGGAAAATCCGGTGACTCTTTGGCGTCGCAGATCACACAAACTCAGTTCGATATTCGGGATGAAACACACCTGAACATCATTGATGCTCTCGAGCGTCGGGTGTTGCGCACGATTGGCCTGTCCCCGAAGGAATTTGGGAAGGTTCAACCCTCCGGCAACAAGACTGCTACCGAGGTGAACGACGACAGAAGCGAATCTGAGGCCACACGAGACGTGAAGGGCATCCACGCCCGACCTGCTCTCGCAAAGCTCGCACGCATCTCGCTAGCTATCGATGGTGTGGTGTTCCCGGGTAAGGGTGGCGGCGAATTTGACCCTCCTGAGGTTACGTTCGCGAAGATTTCACAGGAAGACCCTGAGAAGCGGGCACGCACGTTACAAATCCTTGACATGGCTCGCGCTATCTCTCTTGAAGCGCGGGTGCGTGAACGGGTACGTGACGACAACTTGACTGAGACTGAGATCAAGGAAGAGATCGCCAGAGTGCAGAAGGAACAGGGCACACCTGCCCCGGATCCTGCCACCTTCACCGGCGACGAAGAACCTGACGAGGAAGTCCTGCCGTGACCGCCGAGACTAAAGCCGCGCTCGACGACGCGATAGCCGCCCACATCACCTCCGAAACTGAAGGGGTCATGCTCACCGGATATGTGCTTCAGTGCGCTGGCCAGTCAGTCGAGAACCTCGAATCCCGCCAGACAACGATGATGTGGGACTGCCTTGACGGTCAGCCCATCTACGTCAGCCTTGGCCTTGCTCGCGCGCTCACCCTCAACATTGATGATTTCCACACAGCGATTGATGATGACGAGGACTAACTGTGCCCGTCTATGTGCCAGACCTTGAGAACCTTGCACCTGCCGCTGATCTGATCGAGGAACTCGGTGCTGAACTTGCCGCCCGGTACGCCGGCGCTGAGGATGAACTGATTCGTGAGGTCGCGAGACGTTCCTACCGTGACATGGCGTTGCAGCAGAAGCTCGCCACCGCGACACTGACTGCCGAGCAGACTAAAGCACTCATTGATCGGAGAGCGCAGAACCGTGCGTTTGCTGAACTTGCCGCATACCGTGCCCAATCCATTCGGGAGTTGCAGTTCCTCGCGATCGAGGTCACCGACAAACTGCGCCGTGCAGGGCTCGCACAGGAACTCATCGACATCGCCGCGAAAGAAGGCGAGGCTGCTGCCGCCGCACGGTTGCGAATGGCATCACGACTCCCCCAAACCAGCGCACTGACCGGCACAGCAACACAGGCTGTTGCCGCACTCACCATCGACTTGGGTTCACGCCTTGAGGCGATGCACCTGCGCATCTCCCGCTACCCGCAAGACGCATACCAGACGGTCATCTCGTTCACCGCGTCAACACAGATCCTCACCGGGCAGACGATGAAGGTTGCACAAGCTCAGGCTGTGCAACAGTTCCTGTCACAGGGCATCACCGGGTTCGTAGATCGACGTGGCCGCAACTGGCGCATCGGCTCCTACGCAGAAATGGCGGGACGCACTGCTGTACGTCGTGCCTACGAAGACGCCGGCACATGGCGGATGCAGCAATCAGGTTTGAAACTTGTCACCATCGTTGGTGGGATTGACGCCTGCAAGCTGTGCGCCCCATGGATTGGGAAAATTCTTTCCACCAACGGGCAGACCGGTGTTATCCAAATGCCTCACGCTACGGAAGACCGAATGGTGTCAATCACCATTGCGGGGACACTTGACCAGGCGAAGGCTGCAGGGTGGGGGCACCCGAATTGTCGCGATAGAGCGGTCGCCTATTTGCCCGGCCTGTCGAACCCTCAAAAAGGTGTCGAGTACTCCCCCGAGCGGGAAAAGGAACGCGCGAAACAACGCGAACTCGAGCGCGACATCCGTGCAGCTAAACGTGACGCTGTCACTGCTGGTGATGATGTTTCCCGCCGTCGTGCACAGCGTGTAGTGCGGGAGCGCCAAGCAAGCATGCGTGGGTTTATCAACGACACCGGCCGGAACAGGTCGAACTACCGCGAGCAACTGCATTTCGCAGACGGCAAATAGCCACCACACACGTCCTGCAAGAGCAGGCGATCCACCCAACTCGGCCAGGCGCCGCGAAGGAGTACAACCGTGTCTATCCAGACCAGCATTATCCCTGCCCAGCGTGACGTTGACGGCATGGCCGTTGTTGGGCGTACGAAGCATCAGCTCATGGGCATCCGTTACGGCGAGGGCGAAGGTGGAGACAGTGGCGATGCTGCCGCTCAAGCCGCTGCCGCGAAAGCAACTGCTGACGCTGCTGACGCTGCTGACGCGAAACCGCCGTGGGGCGACGACCCCACCAAGTTCGACCCGGACAAAGCGTGGAAGCTCATCCAAAACGTGAAGGGCGACGTCGAGAAGCAGCGACTCAAGTTCGAAGCCGACCTCGCCACCGCCTCGAAGACCGCTGCCGAGCAGGGTGCGAAGGATGCACTCGCGAACTTCGCCAAGCTTCTCTCCGGTGACGAGGCCATCGAGACTGACCCTGTGAAGTTGCAGGCTCGAGTAACGGAACTCACCACCAAGGTGTCCGATCAAGACGCCACCCTCACTACCGCACAAGCTGCAGCGAAAGCTGGCCAGATCTCTACACAGGTCGCCATCCTCGCGCACGGTCTTGGCGGTTCCCCGAAACTGCTTCTCGCTAACGAGAAGTTCAAAGCTTCCATCGCGTCGGTAGAGCCGACGGATGAAGCGGCTATCGCAGCCATCATCACCGCCGAGTTGCAGGCCAACCCGGCGTTGAAAGCCACCCCACCTAGCTCAGGTAGCCAAGGACATCAGGGAGGCAGTGTCCCCGACCTTGAGGCTCTTCTCGCGAAGGCCACGAAAGACGGGGATGTCGCATCATCCATCACGCTCAAGCGCCGCATTGCGGCAGCGAAGGCATCCGCCTAAACCCTAGGAGTCAACATGCCCGGAATTACCGGTCAAGGCACCACATACAACCTGCCCAACTTCGTAGGTGAACTGTTCCAGATCACCCCCGAAGCTACCCCTCTGCTCTCAGCCATCGGTGGCCTCACCGGTGGTGTCTCGGTGAAGTCGACTGAGAAGGAATGGCAGATCGAGGATCTTCGCGATAACGACCAGAACGTTGCGCTTGAGGGCGCGAACGCTCCGGCCGGGCAGTCGCGAGTCCGCTCCAATGTCACGAACGTGGCCGAGATTCACCACTCTGCGGTGGAAACTTCGTACACGAAGCAGGGCACACAGAACCAGACCACCACGGCTGGTGTTGAGGGCACAAACCCGATCGCCAACGAGCATGATCACCAGGTCATGAACGAGCTGAAGGCTGTCGCGAAGGACGTGAACCATGCGTTCTGGAACGGCGAGTACCACAAGCCCGCCAACAACACCGAAGAGCGCCGCACCCGCGGTCTGTTGCAGGCGATCTCCACGAACAAGGTGATCTACAGCAACGGCGGTGTTGAGCTCGGAGCAACCGTGCCCGGCACGTCCGCGACGGACACCATCACGATGACTCACAGCTTCACCGCTGGTGACAAGGTTGTGTTCACCGCTCGTGGTGCTCTCAAGAGCATCGTCATCGGTCGGGTGTACTTCGTGCAGTCGGTATCCACGACCGTTTCCTTCAAGATCGCGGCGACCCTCGGTGGTGCAGCGATCACGGTCGGCACCGGCACCGGCATCAAGGCCATTCCGGTCTCGACGACGGCGCCCACGCTGAACACCTACAACGGGTTGTTCCAGAAGGCGTACGACAACGGCGGGCTCGGTGATGTGGTCAACGCCACCATCGCGTGCAACTCCTCGCAGAAGCGGAACCTCACCGCTACCTACGCGGACGCGTACGCGAAGTCCGACCCGATGGCCGGAACCCGAAACGTGGGTGGTGTGAACCTCACCACGATCGAGACGGACTTCGGAACGCTCAACATCATGCTGGATCGTCAGCTTCCGCAGGATGCTCTTGCGATTGTTTCGCTTGAGCAGCTTGCACCGTTCTTCCTCGAAGTTGAGGGGCAAGGTCACTTCTTTGAAGAGCCTCTGGCCAAGGTCGGCGCTGCGACTCGTTCGCAGCTGTACGGCGAGATCGGTCTGATTTACGGAAACGAGAAGGCTCACGCTCAGTTACGTGGCCTCCCGGTCTTCGACTAGACCGCCCCAGAGCGGGCGACCAGTTACACGGTCGCCCGCTCCCCGCCTCACAGATCCAAGGAGGACATCTTGTCTAACACGTTCAAGTCTGTCGCTAAGCCGACGACGTTCATTACCGTTGACGAGAGCTGGGAGCAGCTCCCGCACCCGGGCGATTGGGAACTCGTCGTCAAGCAGACCGCCGCTGAGAAGAAGGCGGAAAAGAAAGCCCTCGATGCGGAAGCCAAGCGCATCGCTGAGCTTCCCATCCACGCCGGTGAAACGGTCAAGCTCAACGAGGATGCCCTCACTGCGGCACTCGAGATGCCTGACGCAACACCAGAAGCACTCGAAATGGCCACCGCCTGGCGTGGTGTTGTTGCTGAGGTTCTCCACGACGAAGATGCGGACACTGATGTGGCCGTTTTCGAAGAAGAAACACCGCCAGCACCCATCGACTCGCTCGAGGTTGTCCCCGCCGAGTAACCCTCGTGGGGTCGCGGCAGTTCCTCCCTGTCGCGACCTCGCACCCCTCCCACACTCTCTGATCGGAGCATCATGGCACGCATCACCCACCCGCACCCGAAGGCTGGTAAGCAGACCTTTGCTGGTGTCACTTTCCGTGACGGGTTCGCTGACGTTGACGATCTCCACCCTGAGGTTCGCGCGGCGCTCGTGCTGCACGGGTACACGTTCGAAGACACGCTGCACGGCTACTCAGAGGAGTCCCCGTTCGAGGCGCTCCCTGACGCGGTAGAGGGCGACACAACAGACCACGTTTCTGAGCCATCGAAACGTTCCCGCAAGGGAAAGACCGCGAAGCCCGCAAAAGCCGCTGAGCAGGGCACCGTGCCCACTGATGGCCCGTTCGGGATCGTAGAGATGCCTGACGGCACAATCATTGGCGACGGCAAGTCCCTTGCGACTCTCCCCGCCAGCCCTGAGGAATAGACCATGGCACAGCGTGTGTACGCCACAGCGATCGACTACGCCGCACTGGCTGAGGAACCCGCCGACGTTGAACTGCCGGTCCTGAACAAACGACTCCGTGCGGCATCCTCCGAAGTTGACGGCCTCACCCGTCTGTCGCGGTACGACGTCGATGAGGACAACTTTCCCACGGATGCCACGATCTCTGATGCGTTCAAGGAAGCAACGTGCGCGATTGTCGAGTTCTGGGAAGAGACCGGCGATGTGCGCGGCGCTGATGCTGCACAAGGTGCGGTGAAGATCGGCTCTGTGTCACTCGGCACCACCAGCAGCACCCAGCAGGGCCTCAGCTCACGCGAGAAACTCGTTCAACGTATCGGTGAAGGTGCTGTGACCATCCTCACAAATGCGGGTCTTATATCCGCGACTGTCTACCACTCGTAGGGGGAGCTCATGGCCCGCCTCCGCAAGAAGCACCTACCACACCGCATCATCATCACCCGCCTCACTGGTGAGAGTGCTGAGGGTGTCACCTACGCCGACCCAGTAACCGATGTGCCCGCCTATGTGGAGCAGAAGTCGAAGCTGGTTGTTGACCGGCGTTCATCGTCGCCCACGGTAGGGCAAGAGATCACCGCCGCGACGTTCATCGTCCTGCTCACTGACGATGATGTGCTGCCCACCTCGAAGGTTACGGTAGGCATCGGCACAGCGCGCGAGCGTGAGGCCGAGGTCATCACGTCGGAGTTCTACGACTACCCGCGCACACCCAGCCACGTAGAGGCGTGGACGACATGAATGACATCAGCGCACAAGTTGCTGTCACTCTCAACTTCAATGCCGTTGTTGCGGAAATTCTCATGGGTGCTGTGCGTGGACAGAACATGGCTGGTGAACGTGGGCTCGCGCTCTCTTCTGAACAAGTCCCGTTCGACAATGGCGACCTTTCCGAATCAGGGCAGGTCGTCAACGCGGAGCAGATCGGCGAATCGACACAGATCGTCTATGACCGCCCGCAGGCTGCACGCCTCCACGAGCACCCCGAATACAATTTTTCGACCGACAGCAACCCCGGCGCCAAGGGCAAATACCTTGAGGACCCGATGATGCAGAACGTTGAGGAGTTCCGGAACATCGTTGCGAAGGGAGCTGGCGGTGCCTGATTCCTACCCAGTCCTCTTCGAGCGTGCCCTTGCGCAGCATCTGGACGACATCGAACTTGGTTTGTACAAGCCCACTGCCGTGTACACGCCTGCTGAGGCGACACTTGAACGGCCCGCAATTGTTTCAGGCCCAGACCTGCCCACCACTCTCGACAACGTCATTGCGCTCACCACCCTCGACCCGCTCCGTGACGGCCGTGCGAATCTCACCCACCGCATCCAGATCCTTTCCCGACTCAAGGGCACAAGGGTGCAGGCCCGCAACCTCGCATGGAACCTTGCGACAGCTCTTGACCATAAGCAGGGAATCCCGGCTGGGTTCAATGTGTCGTGGGTGTCGCTGTTCTCGCAACTGACGTTCACGAAAGACGCGAACGGTCGCTATTCGACCGCACAGACGTTCTACTTCCGAGGCCGTCGCCCGCTCTCCTAAGCACCAACAAGACCACCCCTCCTCAGAGAGGGGTTCGTCGGCATGCCCGACACCCCCCATCAATCAAGGAGTAAACATGTCCGACCAGACCCTGTACAACACGACCGCCCAGACTGAGGGCAGCTTGCAGCTTGCCCACGAGAAGATCCTCCGCGTCAAGCGTGGCGGTGTTTTCGAGAACATCTCCGGCGACTGCAACAACATCAACGGTATCCCTACCGATGTCATCCAGGCGCGCGAAAACTACGGCAACAAGACCACTCAGTCGATGGAGAAGATCGGCGAGAACTGGGTCATCACGACCGACGTTGAAGCTGTCCGCGACGACACCGGTGCGATTTCCCAGCCGTGGCTTATCGCCCTGCTCAACATCGCCAAGGGGAAGGGTTCCGCGAACAAGGTCGACGTTCAACTGTTCGATGGTAAGGATGAGAACCTTCCCGCGATCGAGGGCAACTTCTCCGTGTCCGTTGCACCACTGAAGACCGGATTTTCCGAGTCCGGCGGGTACAAGTTCACATTCACCTCGAACGGTGTCGTGGATTACATCACCTCCCCGATTGCAAGTACTGGTGAGCCGATCGTTGAGTCGGTGTCGCCGACGTCGGGTGCTGCTGTGGGCGAGATCATCGTCCTGCGTGGTTACAAGTTCACCGGCACGACCGGGATCACCATGGACGGTGCTGCCGTTGTCGAGTTCACCGTGTACGACGACAACACCCTTGCGGTGCTCGTGCCCGCCACCGTTTCTGGTGCGGCACCGATCATCGTCACGAACGCGACCGGTGCCTCGGCAGCGTTCGCGTACGTCGCCGCAATCTAACCAGTTCACTCCCCGGCGGTGGCCTCACTGGTCGCCGCCGGGTGACCACCCTCACAGCAAGGAGCACACCCACTCATGACCATCACCGCCGCCCAGCAAGGCCGCGACCTCCACATCACCGTGATCGGTATTGACGAACCGTTCATTATCAAGCCTCTTCCGGGGCGTGCAGGTATGCAAATCACCGACACCTACCTGAGTGGGGCAACCGGTACCGCCACCAGTGAGCAGATGACTGATGCTCTGGCCATTGCCGTTGACGGTGCAATCCTCGACGGTGACCTGTGGGTACCACGACCGTTGGATGAACGCACTGTCGGTAACCGGATGGGACTCGAGCTATCGATCCCTGAAACAGAATCTGTTGCGCTCGCCGCCATGTTCTGGCAGACGATCCTTGGTGTGTCCGGTGTCAACGCCTACATCGAAGGCGGTGAAGGCTTGGCTGGTGGGGTAAAAGCACTCTGGGCGCTGGTCGCACGTTTGGGGCTCTCACCCTCGCGGACATCGCCCAGTTCGGCATTGGAAACCCTGATTCAACTGGCAAATACCCCCACTACGTCTACCCCGACGGGTGGAAAGCCGAACGTGAAGCAGCCGCAAGACAGGCTGCCGAAACAGACAAAGCCGTAACGGGGGCCACAGCTCAAGACATTTGGGCTGAGGCGTTCCCGCAACTTTTCGGCGAGGTTGAACTTGACCTCGCACAGCATCACCTCATCACGGATATTGACCGCGCTCTCGATACGAGAACGTGGCATTACATCCGATCCGCTACTGAACGACTCCTCAACATCGAGGACTCCTGGTTGAAGAAAGCGGTGATGACTCGTGTTCGATGCCGGATCGATAGTATTCAACATTCAAGTGGCCGGGGACCAGGTCTTCCAAACGGCCATGGCTTCAGCGGAGCAGACCGCTAAAAAGGTTGGCACCACCTCGAAAGAGACCGCGAAGTCCACCGAGGATTTGGGCAAGAAGCAGGAGACTGCCGCCCAGTCAGCGAAACGCCTCGCGAAAGAGCAAGCGGAAGCTGCACAAGCTGCGAAGCAACTCGGCGAGGATGTCAAGCGCGCGCAAACCCAGATCGGGACTGCTGCCGTCGGCATCGACGCATCGGTGCTGGCAATGGTTGCCCTCACGGCGAAGGTTGCGATCGACTGGGAGTCAGCGTGGGCTGGCGTCACAAAAACTGTTGAGGGCACCCCTGAGGAGCTTGGGGCGGTCGAGGATGGCCTGCGCGACCTCACTAAGGTACTTCCGGCCTCCCATCAGGAGATCGCGGCTGTAGCAGAGGCTGCAGGTCAGTTGGGTGTGCAAACAAAGAACGTTGTCGCGTTCACCCGCACCATGATTGACCTTGGCGAAACAACAAACCTGTCAGCGAACGAAGCTGCCACAGCTCTCGCCCGGTTTATGAACGTAATGGGTACCTCGCAGGACAAGGTTTCGAACCTTGGTTCGTCTGTGGTGGAGCTCGGCAACAACTACGCCACCACAGAGGCTGAGATTGTGGCGATGGCCACCCGCCTGTCTGGTGCGGCTAAGCAGGTCGGTCTCACCGAGGGTGAAACGTTAGGCCTTGCCGCGGCACTCTCGTCTGTGGGTATTGAGGCTGAGGCTGGCGGTTCTGCCGTTTCGAAGGTCATGATCGACATCGCTGCGTCCGTTGACAAGGGCGGGAAGCGTCTCGACCAGTTCGCTGAAATCGCTGGGGTTTCCGCTGACGAGTTTGCGAAGAAGTGGAAGACCGACCCGGGCGCAGCTTTGGCTCTGTTCGTGAAGGGTCTTGCTGATGCGGAAGCGCAGGGTGGTTCCACTCTGGGGATGCTTGAGGAACTCGGCATTACCGAAGTTCGCATGCGTGACGCACTGTTGCGTTCTGCTGCTGCGTCTGACTCCTTCACTGAGGCGATGGAGACCGGCAACGAAGCGTTTGATGCGAACAACGCACTCACTTCTGAGGCAGCGAAACGGTACGACACTGTCGCTTCGAAGCTTGCGATCACGAAAAACAATGTGATGGACGCGGCGATCGGTTTCGGGCAGGTGTTCCTCCCCGCAATCTCGGACGCGTCGGAAGGTCTTTCTGAGTTCGCATCGTTCCTTGGTGGGCTTCCTGAGCCTGTGCAGGGTGCTATTGGTGTTCTTGCACTGTTCGCTGGGGCAATCATCCTCAGTGGTGGTGTGGCGCTGTTGGCGGTCCCTAAGATTGCTGAGTTCCGTATCGCGACCGCGCTCCTTGCAACACAGATGCCAAAGACCACTGCAGCACTCCGTGGAACATCCTCGTTCCTTGCTGGCCCGTGGGGTATTGCGATTGCTGCAGCCGCATTGGGTGTTGTGTTGCTCACCGATTACCTTGACTCTCTCAAAGCGTCGTCTGCTGAGTACCAGAACGTTATTACTAACGCGAAGAGTGCCGATGAGCTGTTCAAAGTCTCCGACGAAGGTCGCCTGATCTCCCGCCTGGACGAAGCAACCGAGTCCGCTGAAACATTCCAGTCGACACTGAACACGATCGACACCAACGCGTTCCTCACTGGGCTGAGCCTATCCGCGCAGCAGCTCAAGAAGTCTCTCAAGGATATTGGCGGCGAGCTCGCGATCACTGCGCAGAGTGATCTCCCATCGGCGCAGAAGGCGTTCGCGCTTCTCGCGAAGGAGATGAAACTCTCCGACGAGCAACAGTTGCAGTTGCTGAACCAGATGCCCGAGTACCGCGAGGCTCTGATCGAGCAGGCTACGGCGCTAGGCATCAACATTTCAGCAACTGATGAAGCTGCCGCGAACACGGCACTTCTGGAACTTGCGCAGGGTACGGGGGCGAAGTCATCTACCGAGGCTGCTGACGCATACCTTGCTGCCGCTAATGAAGTCGACGGCCTCACCGACAACCTCGACAGCCTCATTGCGAAAATCAACGAAGCCAACGGTGTCGGGCAGGATGCGGTCAGCGCAAACATTGACTATCAGGACTCGTTGCGCGACGTCGATGCACAAATTGCTGCGATCGCTGCGGGCACTGATGGGTACTCGTCAGGCATCAGTGCGAACACTGCGGCGGGCGCCGAGAACCTTGGCATGCTCAACGACCTCGCTCAAAGTTCGCAAGATGCAGCGAAGGCACAGTTCGATCTCACCAATGACACCGCCACGTACAAGGCCACGCTCGAGGCTGGACGGCAAGCTCTGATAGACAGGGCGATCGCGTTCGGTGCGACAGCAGACGAAGCCGAGAACCTCGCAGACCAGATCTACGCGATTCCTACCGAAAAAGAGTTCAACATGATTGTTGACTCCGGAGAAGCTTTAGCGCGGTTGCAGAAAATTCAAAACCTGATCGACGGCATCGGCAACACCTCGACACTGCACATTGCAACAGGTGGCAGCGGTGGAATCACGAAAGCCGACGGTGGAAAGGTCAACTTCTACGCCGACGGCGGCAGGGAGAACCATATCGCCCAGTTCGCACGCGCCGGCACAATGCGGGTGTGGGCTGAACCAGAAACCGGCGGTGAGTGGTACATCCCTGCCGCCCCCGCGAAGCGCGGACGATCCACAGAGATTCTTGCTGAGGCCGCAGACGAGTTCGGTTTCATGCTGACACCAAAGGGCGACAAAGGCGGACGGTCGTTCGCTGACGGCGGACGCAGCGGCTCACAGTCCTCAGCCAGCAGCAGTTCAGGCCCGCGAGAGATCGTCGGCAAGCTTGAGCTTGTTGGTGGCACGGCTTGGATTCGCGGGTACATCAAAGACGAGCTCGGAGGTTTCTGATGATCACCGTGACCCTGCCCACGATTACCCTCATCAACTCCGACACTGGCACTGACCCGTATCTGGTTGACCTCCCCGGGTGGGATGACAGCGCTGATGTGAAACGCGACAAGGTGCGCCGCAACACCGGGCATGGTGTGTTTGGTCAGTCGCCGGTGTACGACGACGCGAAGTACTTCGACATTGTTGGACGCATCATCCACCCCGGAGGTGCTGAACAGATCCGTGCACTGCGCACAACCCTCATGGGGTTGAAGCAACTTCAACCCGGTTGGCCTGTGACGGTCACTGATTCGACAGATGGTTCAGTGCGCACCGCATACGTCGAGTTCGACGGCAAACTCGGTTTCTATGTGTCTGATGAGAACGCGGTCGCTGACTTCACCATCCCGTTGATGATGAAGGATCCGCGCACGTATGGCCCCGTTGAGGTTCTTTCCACCGGCCTACCGTCAGGTGGTGGCGGGATTGTGTTCCCCATCGTGTTCCCGATCGATTTCGGAACGTCCGGGGTGAGCGGTCGAATCGTGACAACGAACAACGGCGAGGCCGAAACATATTCGACCCTCGAAGTTACCGGCGGGCTCGCTGAAGGGTTCAGCGCTATCTGCGTGGAACTTGGCCGGGAGATCAGATTTGAACGGGCTATCCCCCTTGGTTCTACCGTTTCGGTGAATCTGCGCACAGGGCAGGCATTCATCGATGGTCAGTCTTCTGTTTCCGGGTTCCTCACACGCCGCGACTGGTGGACGAACCCGCCTGGCGAAACCCGAACTATCCAGTTCAACGCCCTCGGTGCAGTTACTGGCACACCGACACTCACAGCGTATACATCGCCCGCGAACAACTAGGAGCACATGATGGCCCTTCAAGATGGATTCCCCTCGGCCAGTGGCCTCGCAGATGCGAATGATGTGCGTCTTGCGTTGGCTGGTCTGATCGTTCGGGATAGTTCCGGAAATCCACGCACTGGCGTTTTTCTGCGAAACACGACCGCGCTAGTCACATCGACGGCGACAATGAATTCTTCTGTTGCGGCTTTCGAGGTTGCGGTGTCGCGCTCAGGGCAGGGTGTGATTTTGCTCCCTAACGACGGAGCAACAAATGTTTTGCATGATGCGGCACCGGTAGCGAACTCGCGATACGACACGATCTATGTGAAGCAGAATGATGCGGTTGCACCTAACGCTGACGCGAATAGCCTTCCTATTTTTGGCATTCTCAAAGGCACAGCGTCAGCGTCACCCACTTTACCTACTTACGCCACCGCAAAGGCGGCACTTGATGCGGCACCGGGTATTGGTGCTGGCGCTGAACCGCTAGCGGCAGTGCTGATCCCTTCGACAGCTACCAGCATGCAGTCAGGTGGGGTGGTTTACACACAGTTGTACCAGTACACGGCTGCGACTGGTGGGGTTGTTCCGTTTCGGACGAAGGCGGCGCTGGATTTGTGGACTAATCCATCGAGCAGGCAGTCGGCTGTTGTCCTAGCTGACGGGTCTCGCTACGAGTTCAACGGATCTATCTGGGCTTCTGTAGGAATTTTCCGCTTTAAGGGCGGCACCCTAGGAGGTGTGACTGTTGTGCCCAACGGCCTCGTCAGAACGGCGGTCGTGTTTCCAGTCGGGATGTTCACGGTGCCACCTATCGTAACTCCGATCAGAACGGATACTGCTAGAGAGGTCACCGTTGCCGTTGAAAACGTCACGACGTCTGGTTTTGATTTCCTGCGGGGACATTCTGATATCGGCGGCGTCTCACGTTCCGGGGTAACAGCGGCGTGGACGGCCATACAAGCTTCTCCGACATCAGCAGGTTAGCGATGCCTAGACGACCTCTTGATGGCGCCCGTCGTGTTACGGGCGATACAGCCTCACATGCGAAACGTGGTGTTGGCCCTGCAACAGATTACGGGGCAGATTCGGGCGAACCAGTTTTCGCCCCCTTCACCGGATGGGTAACACACTGGTGGTCAGACACCGGCGGTTGGTCTGTCGCAATCACTGACAGTGCATGGAAAGTGACCATGCAACACAACTCCGATTTCCGCGGCCCAACCTCAGGGAAAGTCACGGAGGGCACACTGATTGCTGTTGTGGGCAGCACGGGCAGTGCAACATCTGGCCCCCACGTTCACACATGGGTTGAACGTGTCAACGGTTCCGGCAGGTTGTCTTTGGAGGACTGGCTAAGAATCTTTGCCGGCTTCACAAACACTGCCGCTAATGGTGGTCGTGTCCCAGGCCCCACTAATGGCTCTCTTGCGGGGGAGACAGGTACACCCATTGTTGAACCCCCAAAACGGAAGAAGAAGAGCATGAGCACTGGTTATTACACAAAACGTGACGGAACAGTCGAGTGGGCACTCGGTGGTGACTCGCCCGGAACACCCGCAAACTGGTTGACGCTCAGCTCACAATCACTGGCGGATGCGATGGCGGCCGTGCACGGTTCGTTCGTGTTCCTGACCCCGGGATCGTTTGATTCGTTCCGTGACCGCTATCTCTCAGCCGTATCAGTTTCTGGTGGGGTATCGGGTGGTTCTGCTGATTTGTCGCCCGTGCTTGCTGCGGTCGCTGGCGTTTCGGATCAGATCAAACAATTCCCGACCGCGCCGACTGCACTCGAGAACGGCCAAGCCGCACGCGACGCCATAGTCAAGAAGTAACGAGATGGTCGAATCCCGCACTATCATCGGTGACTTCCGCACCGGTCGGAACATCCTTGAACTTGAGGTTGTCACCGACCGGTGGGAGTCCCGCCGAAATGCCTTTGACGACCTCTCCTGTGTGGTGAACTTAGCCGATGAGAGCATGCGTGACCTCGGCCTCTACAACGCTGCCACCGCAGGTAAAACGTTCCTCGCGAAGATCATCGGCGACAACGTAATGGCATTCGGGCTGATGTCGAAACCGCTCTACAACCGTCGACGTCGAACCTTTGAACTCCGGGCACGTAATGACTACTTCAGCCGCCGCACCGTCCTCCCATTGGCGGCACTCACTGAACCGCTGATCGACCCGGCAACCGGTGAAGCAAACCCGCTCACCAACACGGTACTGTCCGGTTGGGACATGGGAACCATCCTCAAGAAGATCGTTCAACAGTCAATGTTGTTCCCGGGTGGTGACTTGCCAATCATCTTCGAAGATGACCGTGTAGGCACTCACGAAGACACCATTCTCGGTTCCGACCTTGTTCCCATCGGACGAACTTTCGACAACTATGCGGCCCGCGACAACGGCCCAGATTGGGAACTCTCCCCACGCCTCACCGCAGACCGACTCGGCATCGAACTGCTGTTCCGCACCGGCACTGAAGAACAACCACGTCTCCGGTCGACATCAATCCACCAGTGGGACTACTCAGTACCGGAACCTGGCGTTGATGATCTTGAGATCGAGATCGACGCAACCGCTATGTCATCTCTCACATGGACCACAGGTGGTCGTTCTGTCGGTAATGCGATGGTTGCTTTTGCGCAGAACCCTGCCCAGCTTGCCGCTGGCTTCCCCCTTTTCGAGTCTGTCGATACTGACCACTCGAGCGCTAGTGACCCCGCGACCGTGCAGTCGTATTCGGATGAACGAATCCGGGTATCCGGTGCGCCTACCCAGTTTTGGCCTTTCCGTGTTCGCACTGACCAGTCACCATTCCCGGGTGAGTATCGGAAGGGTGATCTGTGCGACATCATCGTCCGTGATGATGATCTGATTCCTGATGGAACCTATCGGCGTGAGATCGCCGCACTGTCCGGCACGGAGGATCCGAACTGGATCACCGTCACTACCACGGAGGCACCTCTTGGCTAATCAGACACCGGGCCCTAGCGATTTCCGTTCCCAACTTTCGGAACTGCGTCGAGAGCTGAATGATCGCATTGACCGTATCTCCACCTTTGATGGGTCACAGTATGTGCGGGCTGTTGAGAAGCTTCAGCAGCTGATTGATGATCTTCCCGGGTTAGTCGATGACGTACTTGCGACTGCGGTGAATACCGGCAACGTCACTGCGTCCGGCAACGTCACTGCGTCCGGAACAGTAAACGCTGTCACCACACTAAAAAGTGTGGGCGCTTACAGCACCGACGTGACCGCCCTCCCAGGCGGACGACAAACAGTGTGGCAACACAACAGTGGTGTGTACGGGTACGCACCATCCACAAGCGTCAAAAAAACGAACGTGCGCCCAGTGGATTTCACCGGCGAGAACGTCCGCAGTTGCTTCCCCGGCGTATTTGCGTATCTGGCTCAAATCGATATTCGTGACAACCCCGAGAACGAGTTCTACGACCCCGACTATGTTGTTCCCGATGAGACAGGTCTGTTCGCCGAAGACCTTATCAAGAATGGGCTAAGTGCTTTCGTCACTTTCGAGAGCGACGGCACAACCCCTATGGGTGTTGACTACGCCAACTTTGGGGCCGTGGCGAACCTTGTTGCAATTCAAGATCAGCAACAACAACTCGAAGATTTGCGTGCCGCAGTAGCGGAGCTAAAGGATCGTTAGCCCTGACAAGGGATGTCGTTGCCGTTTTCGTCAACACCACATATTGGGTCTTGGCATCCGTAGCCCAGATCAACATATGGCGGCGGGCAGCCGGGGCCACCTTCGACAGAACCATCAGGATTTGTCCACGCCTCAGGTGCTGGTTCCGGTGCCGGGGCGGGTGCTGGTGCTGGTGCTTCCACGATTGGTGCCGGTGGGACAACAACAGTCTGTAGATCAATTTCTGGTGTCTCCTGACGAAGAGTGTTCTCTTCGACGGTGACGACGACCGCTGTTGGGGTCTGCTCGGGCACCGGCTCGGTTTCGAACCCGCCGTTCGCGGCGAACACTCCAACTCCGCTGAGGCTCGCGAGTGCGATGACTCCTCCTGCGATGCTGGCAACAAAACCTGACTTCTTCACGATGGCCCCTTTCGGCTGTCGCTGAACCTTAACGGCCGCAGACGACATTGTCTACACCCAATCCCCGAACTCTGAGGAGACATATGCCCGAAACCGCTCAGGTTCAACTCATCATCACCTTCGGGTCGATCATTTCTGTGATCGTTACCGTCACCGGGACTGTGCTAGTGGCCATGCTGAACCGTACGAGGCAGCACGCGAAGGTCGCCGCTGACCAGACAAAGAACTCTCACGACACGAACCTGCGGGACGACCTCGACGATAAGTTCCGCGACCTGACCGTGCTTGTGAGGGGCGCTGTCGCTGACATTGGCGGGATGAAGTCCGATATCCGCCAGATTCACCGCGACGCATCCGACGACCGCGACGCTCTCACGAAAGAACGCGAACGGATCCGGAGACTCGAGGAGACAACCCCGCCCGCCATGAAACGACCATCGCGCAGACCAACCACCAAACCGAACAAGGAGCACTAATGTCTAACCCCATCCTCCCCACCATTGACCCGGTCGCTTACTTCCGCACTTACGTGCCGGTCGCGATCGGCTCGCTGATCACGTTCCTGCTCGCACAGTTCACGTGGCTCAACACGGCCATTGCCTACATCGAAACCACGTACGGCAACGGATGGCGCGACCTGCTCATCGCAGCAGCCACCGCTGCTGTCATCGCCCTCTACTACTGGGGTGCCCGCAAGATCGGTGCCCGTTGGCCTAAGGCCGAGAAGTGGTTGCTGGGTTCGTCTGCCACACCGGTATATACCGCACGCTAACTGGTGCAGGATCCTGACGACGAACCGTACATGGTGCCCGTCGACCCGATGGACCTGCTGCAGTGCGATAGCTGCCAGTAGTCCAGCAACGACAACGCCCCGCCCTCTTCGGAGGGCGGGGCGATTTCGTTGTGCTCGGGGTCAGCCGAGAAAATCGAGTCGGCGCTTGATCGATTCACCCTCGATGATGACGGTGCACTGGTACTCGCTGCGCAATGTCGCCCCAAAGCTGTTTTCAGCGTCCACGGTGCCTGTCACTGTCCATTCGCCGAAGCCTTTGGCTGTCGAATCGAACTGGGCTGTTGACGGTGCTTTCAGTTGGGCCTTGACTAGATCTTCGCACTGCGCGATCGCCTCGATGCTGTTGTTGACGTCGTAGCTTTCACTTTCGCTCTCGCTAGAAACAGCGACGAAAATCGCAAATGCAATGACGAGCGCCACAAAACTTCCGACACCAATCCATGTTCGCCGTTCGGAGATCGCGGCACGCTTCTCATCAACGATCGGTGTGAACTTGAGTGCATCCATAGTGACCGAGCCTACTGGCGTACACGTTATCCCTGCAGTCCCAGAATGGGGAGGGTGGTGATTAGAGCAGGTTACCCGCGTCGATTTCACGCGATCCCCGTAGTTGCGAACCGCGTATTTCCGTGGGGTGTATTGCCTCCATAGGGTGCACGGTAAGGTGCAGAGCATATAACTGGGGAGTTACCGTAGTGGCGACTACCCAGTGTTTATATGGAGCCGCCTGTCAGAATCGAACTGACGACCTTCTCATTACGAGTGAGATGCTCTACCAACTGAGCTAAGGCGGCCGGCCGCATTTTCATGAGGCACAGCAAGATAGCTTAGCCGAAGATTCGGGGCTCCAAAGCCGTCACCGTGAAGTCAGCGCTAGGCGCCACAGTTGGGGTCGGTATTGGGCACCGTTCCGCGCACGAAGTAGTTGTCGACAGCATCATCCACACAGGCAACTCCGCCGTTGTAGGCGGTGTGCCCTTCTCCGTTGTAGGTGATGAGTTGAGCACTCTGAAGCTGCTTACTCAAGGCGACCCCCCACTCGTAGGGTGTCGCTGGGTCACCGGTTGTCGAAATGATGAGGATCGGTGGTGCCCCGGTACCTGTCAGCTCAGTGATACCAGGGCCGATGTACTTATAGGGCCAATTCAGGCACGTGAGGTCTGCGGTCGGGGGGAAGTCCCGATACGTCGTTGGCGATGCCGCCTGCATCAATTTCTGTTGTTCGACTAACACGGCAGGGTCAGTCTCGACCGGGTAGTCAACACAGTAAATCGCGATAAAAGCTTCAAGCGAGTTGTCGGTGTAGGTGCCATCGCTATCGCGGCTGTAGTAGAAATCGGCCAAGAAGAATGCGGTATCCGTTCCGCCTCGAGCAGCCTCTGAGAAGAGATCGTTGAGAAACGGCCACGAATCTTGAGAATAGAGTGCAGTACTCATCGCAATATCGATGACACCGGCATCCATCATGCGGCCATCGGGGGCAGCAACCGGTTGAGCGTCATAGCGGTCATAAAGTTCGCGGATGGTCGCGAGTGCGGCATCCACGCCCGCTGTGAAAGGACAATCGTCAAACGACGTGGGGCAGGCTGCCAAATAGTTTTCGAGCGCCCGCTGGAATCCCGCCGTTTGCACGAGCCCCACCTCGAACACCGAGATTGACGAGTCTGTTGCACCGTCGAGCACAATGCGCCCAGCGTTCTGGGGAAAGTTTTCTAGATAGTACGAACCGATATCGCTGCCATAGGAATAACCCAAGTACTGCAGCTTCTCGTCGCCAACAATCGCCCGCAACATGTCGAGATCGTGCACCGTGCTCTGGGTGTCGATGAACTGCAGGATCGGACCCGTGTTGTTAAAGCACGCCTGACCAAAACTGATCGCCGCTTCTTCACTCTCAGCAAGCCACGCATCGCTGCCGACCTCGGCATCCGGGATCCCGTAAATGAAATCATCGAGTCCATCGTCGTCGAGACACGTCACCGGAGTCGAGCGGCCAACCCCGCGAGGATCCCATCCGATGACATCGAAATTTTCGCGAAGCGTCGAACTCACCGCAAAATCAACATCATCATGAATGAGATCAAAACCTGAAGCCCCAGGCCCACCAGGATTCACAAACAGCGACCCCAAGCTTTCGCCGGTCGCCTCATGTCGAGCAAGCGCCAAAGTGATGTCTGTTTCGGGCGAGGGATTAGCCCAATCTATTGGCGCTGTCGCCGTCGCGCACTGAGCGCCGTCATCACAGTCAACCCACGTGAGTACTTGCTCGTAGTACGGGGCAAGTTCCGCGGAAACCGTTTCGCCGGTTGGTTCCGAACGTTCGCCGACGAGCAAGTCGAGGATATTAACACAGCCACTCAGCAGCACCGTCACTGCCGCGGCAGTCGCCACAAGGCTGAACCTGCGGGCGCGGACAGAGGAACTAGCACGGGTGAACTTCACGGCCCTGAGCCTAGCGGTTAGCAGTTGGGGTCGGCGGCCGGAACCACGCCCTTCAACAGAAAGTCTTCCACAGTGGAATTCACGCAGTCGTTCGACTTGTTATATGCCGTGTGGCCCTCACCGTTGTAGGTAATGAGGTGTCCGCTCTCAAGATTGGCGGCAACAGTTTCCGCCCACGCATACGGAGTTGCGGGATCGTTTGTCGTACCGATCACCAACATGTCGGCCGCTCCAGGAGCCGCAATCGCCACCCGCTCGCGCTTCGCCTCCACCGGCCAATTAGCGCACCCCGGATCTCCGTAAGACATCTGCGGCCCAAAGATCGGAGCAGCGACAGCTAAGGCAGCAGCCTGTTCACGCATGCGGGCAGAATCGGCAGGCTCGCGGGCATCCAAACAATTGATTGCAATGAACGCTTCCGTCTGATTCTCCGCATAGCTGCCATCTGCGCCACGACCGTTGTAGCTGTCGGCGAGATCGAACGCAATGCTCGCATCGCCCTCCATCACGGTGGTGAAAAGTTGGCGCAAATACGCCCAATTGCCCTGGCTATAGAGCGGCAAAATGATCGCGGTAAACATCGTCGCGCTGCCCAGCTGGCGGCCATCAGCATTCGCAAGTGGACTCTTATCGAGGCGATCTAGCAGAGTGCGAATCGATGCCCGCGACTGCTCAGTCGATCCGGTGAAAGGACAATCGTTGGCGCCAGCGCAGTCCTCCAAGAACGCATCAAGTGCACCCTCAAAGCCTTGAGCTTGAGCCTTCGTTGCCTCAAATTCGGATGCCGCGGGGTCAACCGCACCGTCAAGAACGAGTCTCCCCGTCTTCTCCGGGAACAACTCCGCGTAGACCTGTCCAAGCAACGTTCCGTAGGAGTAGCCCAAATAGTTCAGCGTGGTGTCACCAAGCGCGGCCCGAAGCATGTCGAGATCGCGAGCAGCACTCAGAGTGTCGACAAACCCCAGAAGAGGCCCGGTCTCCTCAAGGCAGCGCTGCGCAAACTGAGCAGATGTCTCCGTGGAAGCCGCAAGCCACTCGTCGCTGCCCTTCTCCCCCGGTGTAATCCCGTAGATGTACTCGTCGAGCTCCGCCGGCTCTGAGTAGCACGACACCGGCGTCGAACGGTTCACCCCACGAGGATCAAAACCAACCACATCGAACTGTGACTGGAGCGCCTCACTCGTGGCGTAATCCACACTGTCGGCGATGAAATCAAACCCAGAGCCACCAGGACCACCAGGATTCACTAACAACGAACCGATGCGGTCATTGCCGCGCGCTGTCTGACGAACTAGCGCCAACTCGATTGTTTCGCCTTCGGGGTTCTCCCAATCCACCGGCGCCATCGCCGTGGCACACTGCAGCGCATCACCACAGTTCGCCCACTCCAACACCTGCTGGTAGTAGGGCTCAAGTCCCGGAGTCACTGCTTCGTCGGTCGGTGTTGACGTCATGTTTGATTCCGGTGGCATGAACCACGAGACGCAACCGCTCAGCAAGAGCGAGACAGCAAGCGCAGCGGCAGTGACGCCGAAGATGCGCCTCATGCGCCGCGACCGGAAACAGCGACTTTCACGAGCATTGCTTCAAGCGCGAGCGCTGGCGCGACATTGCTCTCGATACGGCGGCGCGCTTCAGCGATACCATCCATGATCGCAAGGGTCGCTACGGGCGTGGTTCTGGCAGCGACCGCGTTGATGTTGTTGAGGATGCTGAGGTTGATGAGTTCGCCAGGAGCGCCGATCTGGGTCAGCAGAATGTCGCGATACAGCGAAAGCAGGTCAACCATGATGCGGTCGATGCCATCACGCAGTCCACGGGTAGCTCGACGCTTCTGGTCCTCTTCCATCGTTTTCAGTTGAGCGCGCAGCGCTGGCGGGATAGTTCCGCCGGGGGCGACACCGAGCGAGCGAAGCGCTGACTCACGTTCCTGGGCGTCCCGCTCTTCGGTGAGCGCTGTGGCATCCGCTTTCGATAGGTCAAGCAAAGTCGTGGCAGCAATCACAGCATTGGACACCGAACGGATGTCGAGAACGGTGGTGAGGGTGCGTTCGCGTCGTTCGCGGGCCTCCGAATTGGTGGCAAGACGGTGTGCCATGCCGATGTGGCTTTGAGCTTCACGCGCGGCACGCAAGGCAATGTCGGGGGCAACACCATCGCGGTCTTGCAGCAGTTGCGCGACATCGTCAATTGCGGGGGTGCGAAGGCGAACGCTGCGCACGCGTGAGCGGATGGTGGGGATGAGGTCCGCTTCGCTTGGGGCACACAGAATCCAGACGGTGCGAGGTGGCGGCTCTTCTAACGCTTTGAGCAGCACGTTGGAGGTGCGCTCAGCCATGCGGTCGGCATCTTCGATAATCATCACGCGGTAGTGGCCAACCGAGGGCGAAAATTGCGATGACGAGACGAGTTTGCGCACTTCGTCAATCGAGATGATGACGCGTTCGGTGCTGAGGACTCCCAAATCGGGGTGAGTGCGGGCCAGGACCTGCTTGTACACAGATTCTTCGGTCTCGTCGCCGCGGGTGCCGAGTAGTGCGGCAGCAAACGCGTAGGCAATGTTTGACCGGCCGGAACCGGGTGGCCCCGTGATCAGCCAGGAGTGAGTCATTGACGATTCGTCTGTGCTTCCCAAAGCCGACGATGATGCTGCCGCCGACAGAACGGCGATCGCCTCAGCTTGACCTGTTAGGCCCTCCCACAACGACATGCGCTCAGTCTAAGCGGGTTGTGGCAGGTGATTCTGGATGCGCTCACGGATTGTGGCGGCGATCTCATTCAGGTCGCGTGCGGCATCCACGACAAGGATGCGATCGGGCTCCTGAGCAGCCCGAGTGAGGAAGGCGTCACGCACGCGGGTGTGGAAATCTTGTTTCTCAGCTTCGAGCCGGTCATAGCGGGTGCGGGCGCTATCGAGGCGCTTGCGGCCGTCGGTCGGGTCGAGGTCGAGCAGCACAGTCACATCGGGCAGTAGCCCCTGCGTTGCCCACAGCGACAGCTCGCGTACTTCGTCAGCGCCGAGCACTCGCCCGGCACCTTGGTAGGCCTCGGATGAGTCGATGTAGCGATCCTGAACCACAATTTCGCCGCGTTCGAGCGCCGGGCGAACCACCGTCGCGATGTGATGCGCACGGTCGGCGGCATAGATCAGTGCCTCAGCGCGCGGATTCATCTCGCCGCGGCGGTGCAACACAATTTCGCGCAGCTCAAGCCCTAGGTCGGTTCCGCCGGGTTCGCGGGTGACGACTACAGTGTGACCGGCAGCGGTAAGCCACTCAACGAGAAGTTTCGATTGTGTGGTTTTACCCGCACCATCTCCGCCCTCGAGGGTAATGAAGAGTCCGGGCACGCTACTTGATTTCGTCAGCCGACGATGCGGCAGCTTTCACGGCTGCCGGCTTCTTGGCCGCCGGTTTCTTTGCGGCAGCGGTGGTCTTTGCCGCAGTCGTTTTTGCGGTGGCCGACTTGGCTGCAGGCTTTTTCGCTGCTGGCTTTTTCGCCGCAGGCTTCTTGGCTGCGGGCTTCTTGGCTGCGGGCTTTTTCGCGGCAGGCTTCTTTGCTGCCGTCTTGCGCTTGACTGGCCCCTTGGCACGCTTGTCGGCGAGCAATTGCACGGCGCGCTCAAAGTCGACGTCTTCGACAGTTTCGCCGCGAGGGATCGTGGCGTTAGTCGTGCCGTCGGTTACGTAAGCACCGAAGCGGCCATCCTTAATCTTGATCGGCTTTTCGCTGACGGGGTCGGCATCGAACTCTTTGAGGGCACTGGATGCTGCGCGGTTTCCGTATTTGGGCTGCGCGTAAAGTTCAACAGCCCCGGCTACGTCGATCTCGAAGATGAGGTCTTCGCTGGTGAGTGATCGAGTCTCTACGCCCTTCTTGAGGTAGGGGCCGTAGCGTCCGTTTTGGGCGGTAATTTCCACACCGGTTTCGGGGTCAACACCAACAACGCGGGGCAGGCTAAGCAGTTTGAGCGCAGTATCGAGGTCGATTGCGTCGAGTTCCATCGTTTTGAAGATGGATGCAGTGCGCGGCTTTACGACGGCGACCTTTTTAGGCTTCTTAGCCTTTTTTACTTCGCCAGTCTTGGGGTCAATCTCTTCGACTGGCTCAGGAACGGGCTCAGGTTCTGGTTCGAGCTCAGTGACGTAGGGGCCGAAGCGTCCATCCTTGGCGACAATCTCTTTGCCGTTTTCGGGGTTCACGCCGATAACGCGGTCGCCGACAACGGGGGCTTCGATAAGTTCGACGGCTTTAGCGAGGGTGAGTTCGTCTGGCGCAAGTGCTTCGGGAATGTTGACGCGGCGCGGTTTCTCGGGGTCGTCACTGGGGGTCTCCAGGTACGGGCCGTACTTTCCGATGCGCAGGGTCACTTCATCCGACAGCTTCATCGAGTTAATTTCCTTGGCATCAATTTCGCCGAGGTTGTCGATAACAGTGCGAAGGCCGCGGTACTTGTCGTCGCCGAAGTAGAACGACTTGAGCCATTCGACCCGGTTCTGGCTGCCACCGGCGATGCGGTCGAGGTCATCTTCCATGCCAGCGGTGAAGTCGTATTGCACCAAGTCGCCGAAATATTCTTCGAGCAAACGGATGACCGAGAAGGCGATCCAGTTGGGCACAAGTGCTTGGCCACGCGGGGTGATGTAGCCCCGGTCGATGATCGTGGAGATGATCGACGCGTAGGTTGACGGGCGACCGATACCGAGCTCTTCAAGCTTCTTGACGAGGCTTGCCTCGGTGTAGCGAGGCGGCGGGCTGGTCTCGTGGCCTTTGGCTTCGACCTCGAGCAGCGTGAGCGTCTGACCTTCTTTGAGCGGAGGCAGCTTTGCTTCTTTTGGCTCGGCGGTGGCGTTGCGCTCTTCGTCTTGGCCTTCTTCGTAGGCCTGCATGAAGCCGCGGAAGGTGATGATGGTTCCGCTTGCCGAGAATTCGGCGACGGGCGCTTCACCGGCAGTGATGGTGATGGATGCCGTTGAGCCTTTGGCATCGGCCATCTGTGAGGCGACGGTGCGCTTCCAGATCAGTTCATAGAGTTTGAAGTCGTTGCCGCGCAGCGTTGACTGCAATTCGCTTGGGGTGCGGAAAGTGTCACCGGAAGGGCGGATTGCTTCGTGGGCTTCTTGAGCGTTCTTGCTTTTGCTGGCGTAGACGCGGGGCTTGTCTGGCACGGCGTCAGCACCGTAGAGCGCGACGGCTTGAGTGCGCGCGGCGGTGATGGCCTGTTGCGACAGCGACGAAGAGTCGGTTCGCATATAGGTGATGTAACCATTTTCGTAGAGCGACTGCGCGACGCTCATGGTTTGGCGTGCGGAGTAGCGCAGCTTGCGGCCGGCCTCCTGCTGCAGCGTCGATGTGGTGAATGGTGCTGCGGGGCGACGCGTGTATGGCTTGGTCTCAACCGTCTTCACGGTGATGGTGGTGCTGGGCATCCGTAGTGCGTCTGCGAGGGTTTGGGCAGCTTTCTCGTCGAGCGCTACAGCGTCGCCCTTGAGGTTTCCGCGGTCGTCGAAGTCGCGGCCGGCGGCTACACGCTTGCCGTCGAGGCGAACAAGCTTTGATTCGAAGCCGTTGGTTTCGCTATCTGGCGAGAGCTGAGCGATGAGGTCCCAGTAGTTGGCGGTGATGAAGGCGAGGCGTTCACGTTCGCGCTCAACAACGAGGCGGGTGGCGGCTGACTGGACGCGGCCGGCGGAGAGGCCGGGGCCGACTTTGCGCCAGAGCACTGGGGAGATTTCGTAACCGTAGAGGCGGTCGAGGATGCGGCGGGTTTCTTGAGCGTCGACAAGTGCAGTATCGACGTCGCGGGTGTTGTTGATGGCCGCTTCAATGGCGTCTTCGGTGATTTCGTGGAACACCATGCGCTTGACGGGAACTTTGGGCTTGAGCACTTGGAGGAGGTGCCACGCGATGGCTTCTCCTTCGCGGTCCTCATCAGTTGCGAGGTAGAGCTCGTTGGCTCCGCTGAGCGCTTTCTTGAGTTCGGAAACGGTTTTCTTTTTGGCGTCGGAAACGACGTAGTAGGGCTCAAAGTCGTTGTCGACATCGACAGAGAACTTGCCAAGGGAACCCTTTTTGAGCTCGGGTGGCAGGTTGCGAGGTTCGACGAGGTCTCGAATGTGGCCGACCGAGGAGAGCACGTCGTAGTCGTCACCGAGATACTTGGCTATCGTCTTGGCCTTGGTGGGCGACTCGACAATGACAAGCTTTTTGGTGCCAGACACGGGACTCCTTGGGTGATGACGCACTTGACCGGTGGCAGCGCCACTGTCAGCGACACAATACACACACCGACCGCTCAGTTGCCTAATCCGCCCTGGTTGGGGGTGGCCCTGCTGTGGCGCTCGTTGTGACCAGTATGCCGAGGATGCGGCGACTAGCGGTAACCGTGACAATACGCCCATCAACTGTGCACTCCTCTATATGGGCGTCATTTGCGACCGCGAGTCGCTCGGCGTTGGTGCAGGGAAAACCCGCGATGAGGCCACTAGCGGTGTCGGCCGCCGCAAGTGCAGCAGCATCGGTTGCTCCGGCGAGCGCGTGCTTCACGCTCAGCGCCCAGTAGAGCGGGATGACGAGCGCGGTAAGTGCGATGACGGTAGCGACGAGGCCGACCATCAGGATGGGGCCCGCGCCCCGTGCTTCCCTCACCTGACTGCGCACTCCGGGCCGCTTCGCACCCGGCCGCTCGAGCCCGAAGGACACTACTTACCTCCTGCGAGCGCGCAGCTGCTGGCGCTGAGCGTGATCGGCAGCAACCCGAGCAGGGCGTTGCGCGCTGGAGCGCTTACGGTGGCGCACACGAGGTCGTCGCGGTGTTGAGGGGTGAGTCGTGCCGAGGAGACGAGGGCGGATGCCGTGGCTGCGACACTTGCGACACTTTCGTCGCGAGCGAGACTGCGCGCTGACGCTGCTGCTGCATCCTGCAGTCGCACTTGCAGCCCGGCCAGTTGCACCCCGCTGAGGCAACACACGAGTACAAGGACGACGGCGGGCAGCGCCAGAGCAAATTCTGCGGTGACGCTGCCACGGTCGGGGAGGCCAAGGCGTTCGCCGTTGCCCTGTCTCGCAGTTCTAGGAGGGGATGGAGAGCGCACTGCGGATGAGGTCGGTGAGCATGCCACGCACTTCTCCAGAACGAAGCACAACGACGAGAAGGCCAGCGAAGCCGACCGCCGCAAGGGTGGTGATGGCGTATTCGGCGGTGGCGGCGCCACGTTCGGAGCGGAGTAGAACCGAGGCTCGACCGCGATCTCGAGCGCGGAGCCCTAGAGTACGCTGCGGCTGCGCTCGTTGCTCGAACAATCGTCGGCGACTCCCCCGACCCGGTTCGAGGGCGGGAAAACGGGCAAGGTGCGGATCGTTCATGAAGTACTCCTTCGTGCGCTGTAGCGCAGTCTGCGGCCGAGTCCCTTTAGCCTGTCGAGCCCGAGCAGCACTCGAGGCGCCAGCCCCCAAGGTGTGGAACACGGTCAGAATCCGGCGACGGTGGATGAGATGACCGCGACCATAAGCGGCAGCACCCCGAGCACCATGAAAGCGGGAAGCACACACAGCCCAAGCGGGAGCATGAGCCGCACAGAGAGCGCTGCGGCTCGGGCACGGGCATCCGCATCTGCCGTCAAGCGCAGTTCATCGGCTTCGGCGCGCAATAGCTCAGCTGCCGGAATTCCTGCCTCCTGTGAGAGCTGCAACACCTCGTCTAGGTGATCACCGTCGCCGGGAAGCTCGAATCGCTCAAGAGCCCGCGCCACAACAGTCCGCGCCTGCACAAGTGACCCACCACCAGTGACAGCGATTGCCATAAGTTCGCACTCCAAACCCGGAGCCGCCCGAGTGGGTGTCGCGGACGTCACAAGCCGCCGGTTCCACCGCACTGCCACAAGAATGAGTCCGACGCCGATCACCACACAGCCCCACCCGATCGGAGTTGTTGCGAGCACTCCGAACGTGTCAAAACCCAGCAGCGCGCCGAACAGGAGTCCGACCGCAGGCAACGCCAACACCATGCGGGCTGTCGCTACCGGGGCGGCGAGGGCTGTGGCAACTTCGCGCTGCACCTGCACGAGCATCCGCAGCGCCCTCGCGTGTGTTCGGAGCGCACCAGCAAGAGGTGCTCCGACCTGGCCAGCCACGAACCAGGCCGCAGCGAGAGAGTTCCAAGCCTGCCGATCAAGTGCGGGCAGAGTCTCGGATGCATGCACGATCCGTTCGGGAGCACCACCGGAATCATCACCTGCCGCAGCTACCGCCGCCGCAATGCTCTCGATTGGCCGCCCTCGAGCAACGTGCCGCCACGCTGACGACGGAGCGAGCCCCGCGTTCAGGAGGACCGCCAAACGCTGCGTAACACTGGCGACTTCAGGGAGTTGCGAGGGAGCGCGTTTCATTCGAGATCGGCTATCGCTAGCCGGTCATGATCATCGAGCACGAGCCGCCCAACATGGGTGAGCCTGCGCTTGCCATCAATTCGATCGATGTGGAGCACCGCCCCAATCGCACTCACTGCCTGCCGCGCGATTGCGGGAGCATCCAACCCCGCGAGCGCGCCAAGCGCCTCAAGACGGCTAGGAACATCCTTGAGCGAATTCGCATGCACCGTGCCAGCACCGCCATCGTGGCCGGTGTTCAACGCACTCAAAAGTTCGCGGATCTCCGCTCCACGGCACTCCCCTAAGACGAGCCTGTCTGGCCGCATCCGCAGTGCTTCTCGCACGAGAGCGGGCAAACCATAGCCGCCAGCACCCTCAAGGTTTGCTTGCCGAGCCTCAAGCGAGACGAAGTGGGGATGCTCCACTCGAAGCTCAGCAACATCTTCAATGGCCACAATGCGTTCTGACTCGGATGCCGCCCCTAATAGTGCGCCAAGAAACGTGGTCTTGCCTGCTCCCGATGCTCCAGAAATGAGAACATTCGAGCGCCCGTCGATGAGGGCCTTCACTCGCGCAAGCGGCACCTCGGAGAAGAACCCGGCGAGGTCGAGTTCGCCAAGCCCTAATGGTTGGCGGCTGGGGACCCGAATCGATAGCAGTGTTCCGGTTGGTGAAATCGGTGGCAGTACGGCGTGCACGCGGATGCCCCCGGCCAACCGCACGTCGACGCAGGGGGTCGCTTCATCAATGTGGCGGCCGCCAAGGTTGATGAGGCGCACCGTGAGCGCGCGCAAATCCGCCTCGGTCATCCCCACGTCGCCGACCGTCTCTAGGCCACCACCCCGGTCGATCCAGACGTGCGCTGCACCATTCACAAATACGTCAGTGATGTTGGGCCGGCCGACGTAGGGGGCGAGTGGCCCGAATTCGTGCACAACCTGTGCTGCAGTATCCCGAACCAGCCCTCCATGAGGTGGGGCAATTGCGCGACTGATTCCCGAGTTGACAGACGCCGAAACATCGAGCGGCCCACTCGGTTCTGACCCACTCAGCTCTGGCGCGCTCGGCATAGGCCCACTCTCCCGGTGTGTACCGCCAACGGGCACACCCACCCTGCGAGTGGTCTCGGCAGTCAGTTGTCGACGGGCGACAAAAGGAACGGTATCGGGGGCACTCGCTGTCTCAGTCACGCCGCAACAGTAAGAGCGATCATCCGACAGGAACGGGCGCCCGCTCGAACTCGTGTCCCAACGACAATGGCAAGGAGTGTGGAGGAGTTGCTTCGGCTGATCGACAACCGCCCATCAATCGACGACTGCCCGTTAATCGACGACTGCCCGTTAACGAGAGAGGGGCGGCGTCCATTGGGGGGAATAGACGCCGCCACCGCGGCAATCGATTGGGGGGAATCAAGATTGCCGCGTGCCGAACTTGCATTCGACGACTTTCAGTGTAACGCAACGGTATGCGGCCGCAATGGAGGTTCTAGAATCGGTGGAATACTTTCAGAAAGCACGTGGTCAAGAAACGTAATCACACGATCGAAGAGGATCAAATGCCCAGTAATTCCATTGACAGTCTTTTGCACGAATCTCGCCGTTTTGCCCCGTCAGAGGCCTTTTCTGCTGCCTCGGAGGCGAGCGCCGACCTCTACAGCTCAGCCAAAGAGGATCGTGTCGAATTCTGGGCCGATAAAGCTCGGGAATACGTCCACTGGCACAAGCCATTCACCGAAACCCTAGATTGGTCTACTCCTCCATTCGCCAAGTGGTTCGCCGACGGCGAGCTCAACGTTGCCTACAACTGCCTTGACCGTCACGTCCTCGCTGGCAACGGCGACCGCATAGCCATCCACTGGGAAGGCGAGCCAGGCGACAGCGTCAGCATCACCTACGCCGAACTCACCGCCGAAGTAAAGCGCGCCGCTAATGCAATGTCAGCGCTCGGCGTTGGTCAGGGCGACGTTGTTGCCATCTACATGCCCCTCGTGCCCGAAGCGGTCATCGCGATGCTTGCCACAGTTCGCCTCGGCGCCGCCCATTCGGTGGTCTTCGGCGGCTTCAGTGCCGAAAGCCTGCGCAGCCGCATCGACGACGCGAGCGCCAAGCTTGTTGTCACCGCCGATGGTGGCTGGCGCAAGGGCAAAGTCTTTCCCCTCAAATCCGCAGTGGATGCCGCACTCGCCAACGGGGAATCCAGTGTCACCAATGTGTTGGTCGTCAAGCGCGGCGACAACGATGTCGAGTGGACCGAGGGCCGCGACCTGTGGTGGCACGATCAGATTGAGGCAGCGGAGCCCGAGCACGAGGCACAGGGGTTCCCCGCCGAGAACCCTCTCTTCGTGCTCTACACCTCGGGCACGACGGGCAAGCCGAAGGGCATCCTGCACACGAGTGGTGGGTACCTCACGCAGGCCGCTTTCACTCACAAGAACGTGTTCGATCTGAAGCCCGAAACTGATGTGTACTGGTGCACCGCCGACGTTGGGTGGATCACCGGCCACACCTACGTGACCTATGGTCCCCTCGCGAACGGCGCAACGCAGGTTCTGTACGAAGGAACCCCTGACGCTCCCAACCAGGGCCGCTGGTGGGAGATCATCCAAAAATTTGGGGTGAGCGTTTTTTATACGGCGCCCACCGCCATCCGTTCGTTCATGAAGGCCGGGCGTCAGATTCCCGAGCAGTACGACCTCAGCTCGATTCGCGTGCTCGGTTCCGTGGGTGAGCCCATCAACCCGGAAGCGTGGATTTGGTACCGCGACGTGATCGGTGGAGGCTCCACCCCGATCGTTGATACGTGGTGGCAGACCGAAACGGGCGCGATCATGGTCTCGGCGTTGCCTGGCCTGACGACACTCAAGCCCGGTTCGGCGCAGGTTCCGATCCCGGGAATCAAAATCGATATCCTCGGCGAAGATGGCACCCGGGTTGACCCACCTAATGGCGGGTTGCTTGTCGTCTCCGAACCGTGGCCTGCAATGCTGCGCGGCATTTGGGGCGACCCGGAGCGTTTCAAGGAAACGTACTGGTCGAAGTTCCCCCAGCTCGACGGCGAACAGTACTTTGCTGGCGACGGCGCCCACGTCGACGAAGATGGTGACATTTGGTTGCTTGGCCGAGTGGATGACGTCATGAATGTCTCCGGTCACCGCCTGTCGACCACCGAGATCGAATCCGCTCTCGTCTCGAATCCGATCGTGGCCGAAGCCGCAGTCGTCGGCGCCGCTGATGAAGCGACAGGTCAGGCCGTCGTTGCCTTCGTCATCATCAAGTCGAACCAAGAGCACGCCCAGACTGCAGCCGAAGCTAGTGCCCTACTGCGTCAGCACGTCGCGAAGGAGATCGGCGCGATTGCACGCCCGCGCGAGATCTTCATCGTCTCTGAACTGCCCAAGACACGTTCTGGCAAGATCATGCGCCGCCTGCTTCAGGATGTCGCGGAGGGTCGCGAGATTGGTGACACCACCACCCTCGCTGACACTACAGTGATGCAGATCATCTCCGACAAGCTCAAATAGTTCGCTGGAGCACACACGAAGGCCGGGTCGCGATTGCGACCCGGCCTTCGTGTAGTTCTGCTACTTCGCGCGCTCCTTGAGCAGCCGAATAGCCGTGTCAATATCGCTGAATGGCACGCGCTCATTGCCAACAATTTGGTACGGCTCGTGACCCTTGCCCTGCAACAACACAACGTCATCGGCATTCGCAGCATCGATCGCATAGGCAATTGCTGTGGCCCGATCACGAATTTCGACAACACGTTCCGGATGCTCGAAGCCGGCCCGAATGTGCGCCACAATCTGGTCGCCATCTTCGTTGTGCACGTCGTCGTCGGTAACAACGATCAGGTCGGAGCCCTCTTCGACGATGCGCGCCATCTCGGGGCGCTTACCTGGGTCACGATCACCGGTCGCGCCAAATACCGTGACGACTCGAGCATGGCCAGACTCGCGCAATGCCGTGACGGCGTGGCGCACGGCATCGGGGGTGTGCCCAGCGTCCACAACGACCAATGGCAGCTGGTCGTTTTCACGGATGCGGGTCATCCGACCAAGCACCGGCTCAAGTGGGGCAAGCACTTCAGCGATCACTCGCGGCTCACTGCCCTGAGCCCACAAGACTGCCGCACACGTCAGCAAGTTGTCGACGTTGAACCGGCCGATAAGTCCGCTAGCAACGTGATGGCGTTCACTGTCGATCACGAGATCAAACTCGAGACCCTCAGTCGTGAGCTGCACGTTCTCTGCTCGAACAATGGCTTCAGAGTGACCATTTGAGGTCATTCCGATTCCACGCATTCCCTCAGGAAGCGTGTGATGAAAGTGATTCTCGGCCGCCGCGTCATCCAAGTTGAGGATGGCGGTTTGTACACCGGGGAGAGAGAAGATCTTCGCCTTTTGCGCCGCGTACTCCTCCATCGACCCGTGATAGTCGAGGTGATCGCGCGTGAAGTTGGTGAACGCCACAATGTCGAACTCGACGCCGTCGACACGACGCTGCTCTAGCGCATGGGAGCTGACCTCCATGGCGACGTTTTCTACCCCGGCACGGTGAAAATCATCCAAGAATTGGTGAACAGCCGTAACCTGCGGAGTCGTCATCCCCATGTTGATGCGGTGCTCTCCCGTGATACCCGCACCGAGAGTGCCGATCGTCGCCGATGTCACTCCCAACCGATGCCACGCCTGCGTCAACAAGTGAGCGGTTGATGTCTTTCCGTTTGTGCCTGTGATGCCGACCATCGACATCGACCGCGATGGATGCCCGACAAACGCATCCGCCATGACACCGATCACGTCACGGAGGTTCTCAATCGCAAACACACGTTCGCCAAAGCTCGCACCGTCAGCGGCCGCCGCATCGACGAGCACCGCAACAGCGCCCTGCTCGAGCGCCGGGGCAATGTAGGGCAGTGCCGGGGATGCCGCAGTGCCGATGGCAACAAAAATGTCGCCATCCCCCACTTCACGGCTATCTTGCACGAGTCGGCGCGCGCTGAGAGTTACGCCAGCATGCGTCGGATCCCACTCGCCCAACTCAAATCGGCGAAATGGAGCGTTCTCCCCAGCTTGGCCGGGGTACCACACTTCGATCACGCGAACTCGAAAACGAACTCGATCTCAACGGGAGCATCGAGGGGCAAAACGGCAACACCAACAGCACTACGAGCATGCTTGCCTGCCTCACCAAAGATCTCGCCGAGCAGTTCCGAAGCTCCATTGATGACTCCAGGCTGCCCCGTGAAGCTGGGGTCGGACGCTACGAAGCCTACGACCTTCACTACCCGGGTGATGCGATCGAGAGACCCGATGACGCCCTTAGCGGCAGCGAGGCCGTTGAGAACACACGTTTTGGCGTACTCGTGGGCTGCATCAGCATCCACTTCCGCGCCAACCTTGCCGGTAGCAGGAAGCGCACCGTCAACCAGAGGCAACTGGCCCGAGGTGAAGACAAGGTTGCCCGTGACCATCGCTGGCAGATAGGAAGCGAGAGGCTTCGAAAATTCAGGAACGGTGAGATTAAGCTCGGCAAGACGCTCATCAAGCTGTGACATTACTTGTTCTCTTCCTTGATGCGTTTGAAATAAGCAACCGGGCCGCCCTCGGGGCCGGTGCCGACTTGCACGAGTTCCCAGCCCTCAGAACCCCAGTTATTGAGGATTGCGGTGGAATTGTGCACCATCAGTGGTGTAGTCAGGTACTCCCAAGTGGGCATATTTGCGGCTCCCGTTCAGCATGGCGTTATCAATGATCCCTTACTCTTGATCATATGTCTGCCCAAAATATTCCGCGTCGTGGCATAGTGTCGGCAATTGCCGGACTTGTTAGCTTCAGTGCGCTCGCTGGTCTCCTCATTACCGCGATGGTCGCCCCCGCCCTCGCCGTGACCGGCATCACTGCTTCCAGTACTATCGGCATTTTTGATGGTCTCCCGGATTATCTCGAGATCGACCAGCAGCCAGAGCGCAACACGATCTATGCCAACTTCACCGGCAAGGGCAACGTTGATGGCTATTACCCCATAGCTACGATCTACGACCAGAACCGCCAAGAGGTCAGTTACGACCAGATCTCTCAGTACGCGATTGACGCCACCGTTGACGGTGAAGACCGTCGCTTCTTTGATCACGGTGGGGTTGACCTCACGTCCCTCGTGCGTGCAGCCCTGGGCAACGTCATCAGCTCCGGAATTGAGAGTGGTGCCTCTACTCTCACCATGCAGCTGGTGAAGAACACCTATATTTCCGAAGCGGAATCACTGCCAAACGAAGACGAGCGCAAAGCCGCCTACGAGAAGGCTGTCGCCACTTCATTTGACCGCAAGCTGAAGGAAATGAAGCTCGCGATCGGGCTTGAGAAGCGATACACGAAGAAAGAGATCGTCACCGCTTATCTCAACATCGCCAACTTCGGCAATGCGACCTACGGCATCCAGGCGGCTGCACAACGCTATTACAGTGTCGACGCTAAGGACCTTTCGCTAGAGCAATCAGCGAGCCTGATCGCCATTGTGCAAGAGCCGAGTGTGCGCAACCTCTCTGACCCTGAGTACTTCGCTGCTAATCAAGAGCGCCGCGATGTGATTCTCTACGCGATGCTCGAAGTGGGATCGATCACGCAGGCAGAGTACGACGAGGCTGTCGCGATTCAAGTTGACGAGACAAGTGTTGTTCCGTCATCACCCAAGAACGGCTGCATCGCTGCCTATAAATACGCCAAATGGTTCTGCGATTACGTAGTCAAGAGTGTTGGCGACTTCGGGTTCTTGGGCGACACTCCTGATGAGCGGGCTGCCAACTGGAAAAAGGGTGGCTACAAGCTCTACACAACTCTCGATCTCGATGCTCAGGTTGCAGCACAGGAAGCAACCTGGACCTACGCCCCGCCAAGTGAAACGGCCTACGCCCTCGGCAGCGCGACTTCGACGGTTGAAGGCGGAACCGGCCGAGTGCGGGTGATGGCGGAGAACAAAGTCTTCGACGACACAGCGACAGGTGGAGGCGCCAGCACCTCAGCCGTGAACTACAACACGAGCTTCAACTATGGCGGTTCGACAGGTTTCCAGCCCGGCTCCACTTATAAGGCGTTCACGCTCATCGAGTGGCTCAATCAGGGCAAAGGAATCTATGACCGTCTCGAGGGAACCGCGCGAACGATGCAAGGTTCACAGTTCCTTGATACGTGTAACGGGCCATACGCAGGTCCCGTGGAATTCAAGAACAACGGTGGCGAGCGGGGCGTCTATACTGTCGCCGAAGGCACCGCAGAGTCGATCAACGGAATCTTCTTCTCGATGGCCAGCCAACTCGACCAGTGCAATATTCGCAATGTCGCCGCAGCTTTGGGCGTTGAACGCGCCGACGGAAAAGAGCTGGAAAGCTACCCATCCTCAGTAATCGGAACCAATACCGTCACACCGCTGAGCCTTGCCTCTGCCTATGCGGCGATCGGAGCCGGTGGCCTGTGGTGCGAACCAATCATCATCGACAAAGCAATCGACTCGCGAAACAACGATCTGGGCGGGCAAGAAAAGAATTGCCGACAGGCGATCTCACCAGAAGTAGCTGCCACCGCAGCGTTCGTCATGACTGAGGTCCTCAACCGAGGCAATGCCGCCTACTCTGCCCCGAACGATGGCATCCCAATCTTCGGCAAGACGGGAACCACTGACGGTGCAAACCAGACGTGGATGGCAACAGGCACCACACGCTACGGCACCGCAACGTGGGTAGGAAACAGCATTGGCGAGCAAGATATTAGTCGCGTTTCCTACGCAGGCGTGCAGGGTTATCGTCTGCGTCACTACATTACGAAAGCAACCGATACGGTTCTCAACCTTAAGTACCCTGGCACAGCATTTGGCGCACCAGACCCCGCGCTACTCACTGGCTCGGGCACCGAGGTTCCTGACGTTCGCTCTCAGAGTCTGGAACAGGCCAAGTCCGTCCTTGTGAGCCTTGGATTTGCTTTTAGGGACGGCGGAGCGGTTGACTCCGAACTTCCGGCTGGTCAGGTTGTACGAACTGACCCAGCGGCGGGAACTCAGTCTGGTGCTGGCGCAACAGTCACGGTTTACACCAGCAAGCAGAACTTGGTTCAGATTCCTGACGCTGTCGGCGATGGACAATCCAATAGCTATAACGCAGGTAAGGGCATCTTGAATGGGGCCGGATTCTCCAACGTCAATCAGGGATGTGAAGTTGTTCCGCCAGGCGATCCGCGCGACGGCAAGGTGATCTCCTCTAGCCCCGCGGCGGGAAGCTTAGTCAAACAGGCGACAACGATCACCCTAACCGTGGGTCAGATTACGCCTTGTCCATGAGCCGACATCTCTCCCCTGCGGCTACCGCACTCGGTGCGGTAGCCGCAGCAGGGGTAGCTGCCTTCGCCTGGGGTTCGCTCGTTGAGCGCAACGCGTTCACTGTTCGTCATGAGACGCTGCCGATCCTTGACCCTGGCGCACGTGACATCACGGTGCTTCACATCTCCGACCTGCACATGGCACCGTGGCAGACCCGTAAGCAAGACTGGGTTCGCGGCCTCACCGCCTACGAACCCGACCTCATCATCAACACGGGTGACAATTTGGGGCACGCCGACGGCATCCTCGGCATTAAGCGTGCTTTCGAGCCGTTTAAGGGCACCCTGGGAGTCTTCGTTCACGGATCGAACGACTATTACGGTCCTCAGTTCAAGAACCCGTTCACCTACTTCACTGCGCCAACCTCGAATCACCGGCCCGTCGAACACCTCGACACGGATGCCCTTAATGCGTACTTCGAGGATCAACTCGGCTGGCTCTCCCTCAACAACCATGCTCGTGCCATCGAACTCCGCGGTTCCCGCCTTGAACTCTTTGGCACCGCCGACGCACACCGCGGCTGGGAGCGCCTAGATCGCCTGCCAGCCAACATCGAAGAGATGCGCGAAAACGTCGGGTGGGCAGATGACCGTCACGGCCCAGAAACTGTCGCGCTCGGTGTCACACACGCCCCCTACCGCCGCGTGCTCGACGCTCTGGTCACGAATGGTGCCGATGCGATTTTTGCTGGACACACTCACGGTGGTCAGGTGCGGATTCCCGGAATGCCGGCCTTGGTCACCAATTGCGACATTCCTCGCGAGCAGGCTAGCGGTCTCAGCATCTGGCACCACTTGCGTCGCGCCGCGTTCTTGAACGTCAGCGCAGGCCTCGGAACATCAATTTATGCCCCGGTTCGCTTCGCCTGCAAGCCAGAAGCGGTGGTTGTGACTCTCACCGCCGGAGATATCGGCTATTCTTGATCTGTTGATCACGTCAGTGGTTAATGATCGGGGTGTGGCGCAGCTTGGTAGCGCGCTTCGTTCGGGACGAAGAGGTCGTGGGTTCAAATCCCGCTACCCCGACAAAAAATCTGTTTCATCACAGAGACGACTAAACGCCTTCCCTCGGGAAGGCGTTTAGTCGTTAAAGCGTGTGCAAATTGCTGCTATCTACGAGAAGTCTGCGTCGGGCGCGCTTCCATAGCTGAAATCGATCTTCGGGCGCCACCCACTATTGAGAACGCCGCCGCTCTCTTCTAGGTAGCAGGCTCCGCAGAGCGACTGGTAGCCGACATCCACGCCGTCAATGGCGACCTGATCGCCATCAAAGATGAACTCGTCACCGACCGTGCGTGCATTGAAAACAGCCTTGCGCCCACAACGACAGATGGTCTTGAGTTCTTCAAGCGAGTGGGCGATCTCAAGCAACCGCCGGCTGCCCGGAAAAGCTACAGTCTGAAAGTCAGTACGGATGCCGTACGCCAACACGGGCACGCGCTCAACGATCGCGATACGCAAGAGGTCATCCACTTGAGCCTCGGTGAAGAACTGCGCCTCATCCACGAGCAGGCAGCTCACAGGCAAACCGGTCTTCTCAAACACTCTGGCGCGTTCTCGGGCAAAGACTTCGTAGACGTCATCGGTTGGAGAAACGGTGAAATCGACCTGGCGGGTGACACCGAGGCGCGAAATGATGGAGTTGTCGCCTTTGGTATCGACGTGAGGCTTGGCCAGAAGCACCTGCTGGTCGCGTTCCTCGTAGTTGTACGCAGCCTGCAGCAGCGCGGTGCTCTTGCCACTGTTCATGGCTCCGTAGCGGAAATACAGTTTGCTCATCAGCGTAGAAATCCATCCTCAGCGGCCCGACGGATCAGGTCAGCCTTTTTGCTTGCCGGCCGGTTTGCCTTTGCGTACTTTTCACGCACCCTACGAAGATATGTCTTCGCAGTCTCGTATTGCACATTCATGCGTTCTGCGACCTGGGGTGTGCTTAGTCCAGAAGCGTACAGCGTTAGAGCATCCGCCTCACCGGCACTGAGCTTTGGCTTTGATTGGTCAGCGGAGCCAGAGGGTAGCGGCCGCCAATCAAGCTGCGCACCACCCTCGGGCTCTACGCCCATGATTTCGCGAGCAGCATCCATCACCTCTTGCATCGGCAACGATTTTGACAAGAACGTCGCCGCTCCCGCCGAAAGCGCTCGTTCGCGTGCTTCTCGACTATCAAGGCTTGAGAGCACGATAACTTTGGCGCCAGCAGCTCGACACGTGCGCACTCGCGCTTCGATTGATACCGGCTCCTTGAGCTGGAAATCAAGAAAGACCAACTCGGTCGGGAAACGGTCGCTGTGCACCAATTGCAGCCACGTGCTGGCCGTGAGCACTACGTCGAAGTCTGGGGCGTTGTTGGTTATCCAACTGTTGAGACTGTCGAGGAGAACTTCGTGATCGTCCAAGATCGCCAGTCGAATCGGTGCGCGATCCCCAAGATGCGCACTGAGTTGAGAATCAGGGGGTGTCATAAGTGAACCTAACGGTGAGTGAGGGTGATCGATAGGAAATCTGAAGTCCAGTAAATACCACGCGAAGTACCGCAAAATAGGGAGCAAGGGATGACCGCCAAGACGATTCTGACGAAGTCACTGTTGCCCGCACAACGATCATCGCTCCCGTTGACGTTTTCTCGATTGAGAGCCGCACGCTGTCACGGGAGAGCTCTCCCCCCGTTGCCACAGCAAGCACTGCTGCCCGCAGCGCTGTGCGCTGGTGAGCTGTCATGGCGTTCGCCAGCCGATGAGGGTCTTGCACGAGAGTGCCGTCATCCAGGGAACCGAACGCTTGCGCCACCACGGACTCAAGCCAACTGCGATTGACCTCCGTGACCATGAGCTCGCGAAGCGATGCAGAGTATTCTGCCGCTTTCGCGCGATCGTCTGGTGACACTATTCCTCGGGAGGAGAGTTCGGCAAAGAGTGGCACAACAAAGCGATTCAGAATGGTTACTCGGTCTTGCTGCACAGAACGGGCAACGCTCACGTGCTGACGCTCACGCAGACGACGAGCCCCATAGACTGCCCGCGACTCCCACCGCTGGTGGCTCAATGCCAGTGAGCGGGCGAAAGCGGCGCCGCCGAGCGACATCGTCAGCACTGGTGTGATCGAAAATAGAATCACGATCATCTGGCTCGTATTCGTCGATCCACTCGACCACACGAGAGCCGAAAATCCAGTGAAAATGGACGCCACGATTCCCACGGCAACAAGTTCACGCACCGGGCGATAGGGCGCGAGCGCAATGCACGTCGTGCCAACAACCAGAGGTGCCCAATACGCCGTGGGGAGTGCGGTTGCGCCGCCTAGGGCTGCCGAGATCAAGGCGAAAGCTATGATGGATGACCCCACCCCGAGCGCGTGCATAGCGCCCGTAAACGGCGCCCTCAGGGGGCTCGTTCCCAAAATCAGTACCACCGCTGTAACCAGCACGGCGATAAGCGCCAAGCCAGCGAGCCAGGGATCGACAGGGTCACCCGCGCTGCTCCACAGCATGAGAGCCGTGAACAACACCACGGCAATGCCTGCGGTCACGCTAATGGGGCGCCCGTCGAGAGTTCCCAGCGGATCGAGTTGCTGGATCGCCACCCGCGTTGATCCGGTCTGCGGCGATGAGGCGCCCGCAATTGATGTCGGGGCAGTCTTCGCATTCATAGCGTTCCGCCCGGTGAAGTGACGGAGTTGGCCGATCCGGTTGGTACACGAATCATTACGGATGTTCCTCGACCGGGAGTCGACCACACTTGAACGGTTCCGGCGACGAGTTCGATTCGACGACGCACTGACTGCCGCAAACCGAGACGGTCCTCCCCCGTTTCCGCCTCTTCGAAACCTTTGCCCGCATCCACAACGAGAACACTCACTTCGTCAGCGGATCCAAAGATGGCCACCTCAGCGTGCAGCGTTCCCGAGTGCTTGATGACGTTGACAAGGCACTGCTTGACCGCAGGCCCGAGGGCAGAAGCTCCGCGCGCATCGAGCAATGAGAGTGCGGTCAAGTCCCCAGTGACTTCGACCTCAAGTCCAAGTTCACGAGCTTCAGTCACCGCAACAAGCAACTCGCTGCTGTGCCAGTCCGCTCGTGCTGATTCAATACCGTCGGAGTTCGATTCGGAGAGCCACTCCTCGCCAACGAGCACTTCGAGATCGCGATTGATTTGAACTTGCAGCCGAGAGTCAATCGCACCAAAGGGTGCGTGAGCAATCGCAGCTAGATGCCCGAGCACCGTGTCGTGCATCACTGCGGCCGACGTTGCTTCGATCCCGTATCGCAACGATGCCATCTCCTCATCACGGGCGGCCCGATGCAAATTTGATTGAACACGGCGAACACCGCGCTGACTGAACCGCAACGTGATTAATACCGCGACGACCACGAAATAGGTCACCAACACAGCAGGTTGAAGTGCAAATGTGCCGCCCACTTGCCAGACCGCTAGCGTTACGGCGAACTCGGCCACCATGAGCCCAATAGTGCACCAAACGATGGCGGAAACTAACGTAAGTCCCGAACCACCGATGAGCATGATCGCGATTTGAGGGAGATCGAGGAGATACCGGCCCGCGTCCCCCAACGGCCTGAGCTGCGAGACGACAGTGAGCGCGTACCAATAGAGTGCTGGGCCGCCGATTAAGACGTGTGCGACAGAGAAAAAAGGCGTTCGGTTGGAGTTGACCAGCCACACCGTAACGAGCAGCGGAATCAGCGCAAGTGATGCAGGCCAGAGCGAAATAGCGTCGTCGTTGGCGTAAATGCTGAGCACTCCGACAAGTGCAAGCGAAAGCAAAAGAAATGCGACGGTATTGGCGGTACGGGCAAAGGCACGGCGAACGCTCTCTTGGCGCAAGTGCGCGGGCAAGCCAATAGACATCCGCCGACCCCCTTCGCCATACTGCAACAACAGCTACAGTATGCCACTTATCGGGGTACGTTACGTACCCCACTCTCGGGGTACGTCTACGCGCCTTGCTTTGCATCAGCGCGAGCGGCAGTGCTACGGGTGGATGTGGAGAGCCTTCGCTGTGCGTTCGAGTGTTTCGTGTGCAAGCTGAGGTGAGTCCGAAAGCTGTTGCCCGAAGCTCGGAATCATCTTCTCGATCTTCGGACGCCAGTCGTTCATGCGCTCAGGGAAGCACTTCTCCACCAAACCCAGCATGATCGGAACAGCGGTAGACGCGCCTGGAGACGCTCCAAGAAGACCAGCAATGCTGCCGTCAGCCGACGACACCACCTCGGTACCAAACTGCAGGACGCCGATCTTCTTCGGGTCTTTCTTCATCACCTGCACGCGTTGACCGGCCGTAATGCGGTACCAGTCTTCAGGCTTGGCATTGGGAACAAAGTTCTTGAGTTCATCAAACTTCGTCTCTGGGCTCGCGAGGAGTTGCCCAATGAGGTACTTCACGAGCGAGAGGTTGCTGATGCCTGCGGCAACCATCGGCAGCAGGTTGTGCCAGCGAATGGAAGCAAAGAGGTCAAGAACTGACCCAGTTTTCAAGAACTTGGGGCTGAATCCGGCGTAGGGGCCAAACATCAGGCTGCCCTGACCATCGACCACACGAAGATCGAGGTGAGGAACCGACATTGGAGGTGAACCGACGGCAGCCTTGCCATAGACCTTGGCACTGTGGGCGGCAACAACTTCTGGATTGTCAGTGCGCAAGAACTCGCCGCTGACTGGGAAGCCGCCGAAACCGCGGATCTCCTTGATGCCAGACTTCTGAAGCAAATTGAGGGCATAACCGCCGGCGCCAACGAAAACAAATCGGGCGGCTACGGATTCCACCGGGGTTCCGCCCACGTCATGACGAAGCGAGAGATTCCAGAGACCATCCCGCTGTTTCTTGAGATTGGTCACCCGGATTCCGGTATTAAGCTGTGCGCCAGACTCGACAAGAGTGTCAACCATGAAGTGCGAGAGCGCTCCGAAGTCAACATCAGTCCCCGAAGGAATGTGGGTAGCGGCTATGGGCTCCGACTTGCGTCGACCCGGCATCATGAGCGGTGCCCACCCATGAATGACTGCCGGGTCTTCGCTGTATTCCATGCCAGCGAATAGTGGATGATCCTTGAGCGCATCAAAACGTTTGCGCAGGTACTCGACGTTTGTTTCGCCCCACACGAAGCTCATGTGCGGGGTCGGGTTGATGAATGAGCTGGGCTCGGGCAACGCACCCTCGTTCACGAGGTATGACCAGAACTGGCGCGACACCTGGAACTGCTCATTGACTTTCACCGCGCTCGAAATCTCAATAGAGCCATCGCTCTTTTGCGGAGTGTAATTAAGCTCGCACAGCGCGGAATGACCGGTGCCAGCATTGTTCCACGGGTTCGAACTCTCTTGGGCAAGATCGCCCAAACGCTCGAAGATCTGGATATCCCAGTCGGGCTGCAGCTTCTGAAGCAGCGTTCCCAAGGTGGCACTCATAATTCCGCCGCCGATAAGCGCGACGTCGACGGTTTTCTTCACGGCTCTACTTTAGCCGTCCATTAGAGACCTAAGTTGCGAAGCGCCTGATCCATCCGCCGCGCCAGCTCCGCGTAACCGTCGTCGTTGGGGTGCAGTCCGTCACTCGCCATCCACTCAGGGTGTCCCTCGATCCAGTGCGAGGCACCGGAGATGTAGTCGGCGCCGATCGCGGAGGCCTCATCCTCTACCCAACCAATGATCGTTGCCACGGACTCTGGGCGCGCATCCGTGTACCAGAATGGCTCGACAACAATGAATCGGGCATCAGGAAGGGCTGTCTTCAATCGATCAAAATCGGCGCTAATTTGCGAGCGGATGTCGCTAGCTCGAGCATCGAAACTGAAATTGTCATTGAGGCCCATGGTTACGAAAACGATGTCGGGATCGTCGGCAATCACAAGACTCGGTAGGTCACCGTCACCAAAGGCGCCGCGATTGTTGATAAACCCCAGCCCATTGACGCTCGGATTGAACTCGCTCCAGCCCCGTTGCTGGCAGATCACGGTCGACCAGCGGTTCTCGGCAGTGGATGCACCGGTGCCGAGAGTGTAGGAATCACCATAGAACGCGACACGCACCGCGTTCGGGTCACGGTCATCCGCTGGCTCTGTCGCACTACAGCCCGCGAGGCCAAGAGCTGCGGCCATGGCAACTGTCGCCGCAATAGTGCGTGCAACGGAATCAAATTTCATGACAGGAGTTCGACGCAGACGCCCCAAGCGATTGCTTGCACTTCGCCTCGACCGCACAGTGAACCCGTTAGAAATCCAAGGCGCGGAGTGCGCGCTCCATCCGTGCGGCAATTGCGGCGTGACCGGCGTCATTCGGATGAAGGTTGTCACTAGACATCCATTCCGGATGCCCCGTCAGCCAATATGACGCATAGGGCACATAATCGGCATCGACTTCAACCGCGGCATCGTGCACCCACGAAATAATTGCCTCGACGGAAGCTGGACGTTCTTCCTTGTACCAAAACGGTTCAACGACGACGAGTCGCGCATCAGGAAGCTCTGCCGACAGACGCTCGAAGTCGCTCAATATCTGGCCGGGAAGCTCATCGGCAAAGGCATCGAAAGTGAAGTTGTCGTTAAGGCCCATCACCACAATCACCACGTCAGGATTCTCTTCGATGATGAGGTCAGGAAGGTCACCCTGCCCAAACAGTGTGCGATTTCGCATGAAGCCTAAGCCGCTAACGCTCGGGTTGAATTCGCTCCAGCCATTCTGGTTGCTGAGAACGGTCGACCACCGCGAGGCCTGATCTGTAGCTCCCGTTCCTCGCGTGTAGGAATCCCCATAGAAAGCGACTCGAGGCGCTTCGGAGTCGGCAGCGGCAAAAAGGGCGGGTTCGTTCATTGCTGCGGCGCTTGTACACGACGCAAGCCCTAGCGTGACCGCGACAAGAACGGCAACCATGATCGTGCGAGTGAAAGTGTCGAACCTCATCGGGAATTCTGTGCGACTGTAGCGGGAAGTGGTTCCCGTTACGCCGATGCCTTCGCGGCGATTTTGGCGGCAACGAGCTCGGCAATCTGAACAGCGTTAAGAGCCGCACCCTTGCGTAGGTTGTCATTGCTAATGAAGAGCGCAAGACCACGGCCGTTCGGTACACCCTCGTCCGCGCGAATTCTGCCCACGAAACTCGGGTCGGCACCGGCAGCGTCGAGAGGCGTCGGGATGTCGCTGAGGCTGACACCCGGAGCATCCGCCAGCAATTCCTTCGCCCGCTCCGGGCTCAGGGGCTTGCCGAACTCGGCGTTGATCGACAGCGAATGACCCGTGAACACCGGGACGCGAACGCACGTGCCACTGACCAACAGGCCGGGCAGTTCGAGAATCTTACGGCTCTCGTTGCGCAGCTTCTTCTCTTCGTCGGTCTCGTTGAGCCCGTCGTCGACAATGTTGCCCGCGAGAGGTACAACGTTGAACGCAATGTTCTTGGGGAACTTGTTCGGGGCCGGCATCGTGACCGCCGCGCCATCTTCCACGAGTCCCATCGTGTTTTGGGCGACCGCAGCAGCAGCCTGCTCGAGCAGCTCTTCGCCACCAGCAAGACCAGCGCCCGACACAGCCTGGTACGTACTCACGATGAGGCGTTCAAGGCCCGCTTCGGCATCCAGAACCTTCAATACGGGCATTGCGGCCATCGTGGTGCAGTTCGGGTTCGCAATGATTCCCTTGACTGCCTGATCAATCGCGTGCGGGTTAACCTCACTGACGACCAAAGGAACGTCAGGGTCCATGCGCCAGCCCGAAGAGTTATCGATCACGGTGACACCGGCAGTAGCGAACCGCGGAGCCTGCGCCAACGACGTCGTGGCTCCGGCCGAGAAAATCGCGATATCGAGGCCCGTTGGGTCGGCAATCGACGCATCTTCAACAGTGATCTGCTCACCCTTGAACGGCAGAGTCGTGCCAGCGCTTCGTGCCGACGCGAAGAAGCGAATCTCTGCAACCGGAAAATCGCGCTCCTCAAGCAGACGACGCACAACAGCGCCAACCTGACCCGTTGCACCAACAACACCAATACGGATGCCCGCGTTAACCATGAGACCCTCTACCTGAAACTCTGTGTTCGCCACCATCGCAGCAAACGATGAACAATTATGGCCGACTAGCGACCAGTGCCTGCGTGAACGACCGCGTCTTCATCGCCATCAAGCCCGAATGCGGTGTGGACAACCCGCACCGCCTCTGCAACCGTATCGGCCCGAGTGACAACCGAGATGCGAATCTCACTGGTGGAAATCATCTCCATGTTGATCCCGGCCTCAAATAGCGCCGTAAAGAGTCGCGCCGAAACACCAGCATTCGTGCGCATTCCGCCGCCAACGACCGAGAGCTTTCCGATCTGGTCATCGTGCTGCAGCGACTCAAAGCCAACTTCTTCTTGATGGAACGTCAACGCACGAAGCACGTCTTCGGCATCCGACTTCTTCAAGGTGAATGAAATATCGGTGCGACCCGTGGATGCCAGCGAAACGTTCTGAACGATCATGTCGATGTTGGCATCTGCCGAGGCCACGATCGTAAAGATTTGCGCGGCCTTACCTGGCACGTCGGGAACCCCAACTACCGTGATCTTCGCTTCGCTCAGATCGGAGGCAACACCTGTGATGATTGCTTCTTCCACGCTCTCTCCATCCTTCGGATTGACTACTAACGTGCCTGTGTTGTTGTTGAACGACGACCGCACGTGAATTGTTACCCCGTGCCGACGAGCGTATTCAACCGCGCGCACGTCGAGAACCTTTGCGCCAGAAGCGGCCAGTTCCAACATTTCTTCACACGTGACGACATTGACTTTGCGGGCCGACTTCACGATGCGGGGATCGGCCGTAAAAATGCCATCAACATCGGTGTAAATTTCGCAGGTCTCGGCACCGAGAGCGGCCGCAAGCGCAACCGCTGTTGTATCGGATCCTCCGCGACCGAGAGTAGTGATGTCACCGGTTCCGCGATTGAAGCCTTGGAACCCGGCGACGATCGCGATCGCGCCATCATCGAGCGCTTCTTGCACGCGACGAGGCGAAACCTCCACAATGCGTGCGGCCCCGTGTTGGGCATCCGTGACCATACCGGCTTGGCTGCCGGTGTAGCTGCGGGCGTCAACGCCCAAACTTTTGATGGCCATCGCGAGGAGCGCCATAGAAATTCGTTCGCCCGCGGTCAGCAGCATGTCAAGCTCGCGGCCAGTCGGTACGGGCACGACTTGTTCGGCGAGGTCAAAGAGTTCGTCTGTGGTGTCGCCCATCGCAGAAACTACGACAACGACGTCGTTTCCGGCTTTGCGGGTCTCGACGATCCGTTTTGCGACGCGCTTAATACTCTCAGCGTCGGCAACGGATGAGCCACCGAACTTCTGAACGATGAGGCTCATTGTTCTCCTGAAGCGGGATTTGGCGGGCAAATGCTGCCCAAAGTGCGAGTCTAACGGTGTGCGCACGCCCCGCCGAGTTCGTTACGGGATGCGCTAGCGGTCTACTGTTCGGCGGCCCTCGAAGGCACGGCCGAGTGTGACCTCGTCGGCATATTCCAAATCTCCGCCGACCGGAAGACCCGATGCGAGGCGCGAAATTCGAAGGTTGGGCTGAACCAGAAGCCGCGTCAGATAGGTAGCGGTTGCTTCACCTTCGAGATTGGGGTCGGTCGCGATGATGACTTCTGTGACGACGCCGTCAGCCAACCGGCCTAAGAGTTGCTTGATGCGCAACTGGTCTGGACCGATTCCGTCGATGGGGCTGATAGCTCCACCGAGTACATGATACAGCCCAGAAAATTCGCGAGTGCGCTCGATGGCGACGACATCTTTTGCTTCCTCAACAACGCAGATTGTTGCGGGTGAGCGGCGCGGATCACGACAAATGGAGCAGGTCTCGTGCTCGGTAACATTGCCGCAGATTGCACAGAAATGTACTTTGTCACGGATGTCGTTGAGCAGTTCTGCCAGTCGACGAACGTCGAAGCTTTCCGTCTGAAGAATATGAAATGCAATGCGCTGGGCAGATTTGGGACCAATGCCGGGGAGACGCCCGAGTTCGTCGATCAGTTCTTGAACAATTCCGTCGTACACGGGTTACTCGTCTCTCGGCTGGGGCGTTACGCGTGGAGCAACCTGCTGCTCTTCGATAAAGGTGGCATTCAATAGTTCGCGCACCACTGACTCTCCGTAGCGAGATTTGTCGATCTTTGCTGCCGCAGCTGACATTGATGGTCGTGGCTCTTCCGCTGGCGGGGCGGATGCCGCGTCGGGAGTTGACGCCGGTGTCGATGCCTTGGGGACGTCCTGTTTGGCCGCGCTCGATGCTGCAGCTGCCGCGCTGCGCGACATCGAAGGGTCACCCTCTGGCTCTGGCTCGGATTCGGGGATGGCCGCTACCGCCCATCCGCCAGGCTCACGATCTTCCGCTGGCGCTGGTTCCTCCGGTTCCGGGCCTTCATCGCCGGCGGGCGGAGTGGGTGGAGTTGGCGGAGCGGGTGGAGTGGCGCGAGGCTGAGATTCAGCCGTGGGGGTAGGAGCTGCCGATGAGTTCTGAGGAGCAGTTGCGGCAGGAGCCGGAGAGGTGCCTTCAACGCGTGCCATAAGTGCCGGTTCAAAGCCGAGCACGTGGATGAAGGCTTTCTTTAGGTAATCCCCGACACCTTCGCCAGGGGCGCTGCGCTGCTTGAGCGCATCAACATCGCGTTCACTGGGGAAGGAAAGTACCAGAATTTTGTCATCACGAAGCTCAAGCGGCTTGGCGGTGAAGACGACCATCCACGCCGTGCGCTTGAGCTTTTGCACGACATCCAAGATTTCTGGCCAGGCGTCTTTCACCTGCTGGATTGAGACGGGAGTGGTGCGCGCTGCTGCGGGAGGAGTCGACAGTACGCTGCCGGATTCCGCGGGTTTCGATGAGACCGGGGACGAGACCGAGGGCGCGGCCGGCGCTGGTGGCTCGACACGCGCCGCTGGCGCCGTAACGGGAGGAGTCATTGGTGACCCAGCGGGTGTCGCTGCGGGCGCGGGAGCGGATGGTGTGGCAGCTGCCGCGGGCAACGATCCGTCACCCTCGATGCCGATTCGGCGTTCGAGGCGTTCGACACGAGCGAGCGCACCGCGCTGGGTGTTGTCGCTCGCCGGAACCAAAATGCGCGCAATCATCAGCTCAAGGTGCAGTCGTGGGGATGTCGCCCCCGTCATCTCAGAGAGGGCCGAGTTGATGACGTCGGCGGCGCGGGACAGTTCAGCAGCGCCCAGAGTGTGTGCCTGTTGGGTTATGCGTTCAAGTTGATCCTGCGGGATACCTCGCAAGACACTTGCTGCATGGTCGGCGGTTGCCGCAACAACAATGAGGTCGCGCATCCGCTCAAGAAGATCTTCAACGAAACGGCGCGGATCCTGACCGGTCTGAATGACGCGATCAACTGAAGAGAATGCGGCAGCGGCGTCACCAGAGCCAAGGGCATCAATCACTTCGTCAAGCAGTTCTGCATGGGTATAGCCCAGCAGGGCAACGGCACGTTCGTAGCCGACCATCGCGGTGTCTGAGCCGGCGATCAACTGATCGAGTAGCGAGAGCGTGTCGCGAACCGATCCGCCCCCTGCCCGCACGACGAGCGGCAAAACACCTGGCTCAACTTCTACCTTTTCGCTCTCGGAGAGCTGCTGAACGTAGTCAAGCATTTGAGCGGGCGGCACCAACCGGAATGGGTAGTGGTGAGTGCGCGAACGAATCGTGCCAATCACTTTGTCTGGCTCGGTTGTCGCAAAGATGAACTTCACATGCTCGGGCGGCTCTTCCACAATTTTGAGCATCGCGTTGAAGCCTTGAGGAGTAACCATGTGGGCTTCGTCGAGAATGAAAATCTTGAAACGGTCACGGGCCGGGGCAAACACAGCACGCTCGCGCAAATCACGGGCATCATCAACACCGTTGTGGCTTGCCGCGTCAATCTCAACAACGTCGAGCGATCCACCACCGTCACGAGAAAGTTCAACGCAGGATGGGCAGACGCCACACGGAGTGTCGGTCGGGCCCTCAGCACAGTTCAAACAGCGTGCCAAAATTCGGGCGGATGTCGTCTTGCCACAGCCTCGCGGCCCACTGAACAAATAGGCGTGATTCACACGGTCGGTGCGCAACGCTGTGCGCAGCGGATCGGTCACTTGAGACTGCCCGATGAGTTCAGCAAAAGTCTCGGGCCGGTATCGACGATATAGGGCAGCAACCACGCCCCTAGCGTAGTCGTGCCCGCTGACGATCCCAACGCGCGAAGAGCGATCAGGTCGCGTCAGTAAGTCTCGGTAAAGAATTTTTACGAATCGGGCAATCCATCGCTACGGCGGTTCCGAATCATCTGTGGTCGGCTGGTTACCGATCACCGCCACACCTGATCCTTGGCAAACGTTGTCGAATAGACGTGCAGGGCTCCCCGGGGGAGGCGAGCCCTGCACGCGCTCGATTCTCAAGACACGACATACCGGGCCCCTGTGGTTGCGCGCCGCGGCCGCTGTTGTGCCGAGTAGTTAACGATCCTGCAGTTGTGAGATCACTCGTATGCCGGAATGGTTGGTTCCCCTAAACCTCATTCCTGTCGGCTTACTCAACGCTAGGGCGCACGCGGAAGGCGCACAAGGCACCCAAACCGGGCACACGAAAGACGCTGAGTGCGTCGGATACCCAACGCAGATCTACCTAGAGATTCGACGCAGCGACCGATTCGCGGGCGATCTGAAGTTCCTCATTCGTCGGGATCACCAGAATTTTCACCGGTGAATCGGATGCCGAAATCACGCGCTCGCTTCGGCTCGCTTGAGCGTTGGCTTCGGGATCGATCACAATCCCTAGCCCTTCGAGACCCTCGACGGTTGCGAGGCGCGTGTTCGGGTTGTTCTCTCCAACGCCTGCCGTGAAGACGATGGCATCTGCACCGCCAAGCGCCACCAGGTACGCGCCGAGGTAGTGACGAAGGCGGTGGTAGTAGACGGCGAGCGCCGCCTTGGCGCTCTCGTTTCCCAACTCCGCCGCTGATTGCACGTCGCGCATATCGCCGGTGCCGGTCATTCCCAGCAGGCCGCTTCTACGGTTGAGGAGTTGATCCAATTCGGGCACAGTCATTCCGGCACGACCGAGGTGGAAGAGCGCCCCGGGATCGATATCGCCCGACCGTGTTCCCATGACGAGGCCCTCGAGCGGCGTCATCCCCATCGAGGTATCGATACTGCGACCGCCGTCGATGGCGCACGCCGATGCACCATTGCCGAGGTGAAACACGATGAGTTTGAGTTCACTCAGTTCACGGCCGAGGAGCTCCGCTGCCTTGCCAGCCACGTAGCGGTAGGACGTGCCGTGAAACCCGTACCGCCGTATGCCGTGCTCCCGGGCAACGTCAGCGTCGATTGCATACGTGTAGGCCTCGGGCGAAAGCGTGCCGTGAAATGCGGTATCGAAGACGGCAACGTGGGGAACAGCTGCGAAGGCAGCTCGCGCGGCACGAATGCCCTTCAAGTTTTCCGGGTTGTGCAACGGCGCGAGCACCGAAAGTTCGTCAAGCCGCGCCTCGATCTCATCGGTGATGACGGTAGCCGCCGTGAACTCCGCTCCCCCGTGCACCACACGATGACCAACGACTGCCGGATGCTCGTTCCCGAGCTCCGCCAAAATCTGTCGCATCCCATCGTCGTGGTCTGCCGCTCCCCCACCGCTTTCACCGATGCGTTCCACGATGCCGCCGTTGTAGACGGAGCCGGATTCGGCATCCAGCAGTTCCCATTTGATGGATGAAGAACCCGAGTTCACGACGAAGACCGTTGTCACGAGTGCTTGCCTGCTTTTCGGTGCGTGTTGGACTCGGTGCCGGTCGCGGCTGTGGTGCCGGTCGCAACTGTGGTGCCAGTCGCGGCGGTTGCCTCAACTTGGGCGGCAACCCCTTGAGCCTGAATCGCGGTGATTGCAACGGTGTTCACGATGTCTTGCACAAGCGCACCCCGCGAGAGATCGTTGATGGGTTTGCGGAGGCCCTGCAGTACTGGCCCGATGGCAACCGCTCCGGCACTGCGTTGAACAGCCTTGTAGGTGTTATTGCCGGTGTTGAGATCGGGGAAGATGAAGACCGTAGCTCGGCCGGCGACTTCTGAGTCTGGCATTTTTGATTTGCCAACCGCAGCATCCACTGCCGCGTCATATTGGATGGGCCCATCGACGGCCAGATCTGGTCGGCGTTCGACGACGAGAGCTGTCGCCGCGCGAACCTTGTCGACATCTGCACCACTGCCAGACGACCCCGTCGAGTACGACAGCATCGCAATGCGCTGGTCGATCCCGAACTGTGCGGCCGTCGCAGCCGACGAGATTGCGATGTCAGCGAGCTGGGCGGCATCCGGGTCAGGGTTCACGGCACAGTCGCCGTAAACCAGCACCCGATCTTCGAGACACATCAAGAACACACTCGACACGATTGAGACATCGGGCTTGGTTTTGATGATTTCGAAACTCGGACGAATCGTATGGGCCGTTGTATGGGCTGCCCCAGAAACCATGCCGTCTGCCAGCCCCAAGTGCACCATTATGGTGCCAAAGTAGGACACATCGGTGACCGTCTCGCGGGCGACCTCCATCGTCATGCCCTTGTGGGAACGCAACTTCACATACTCGGTCGCAAACCGTTCGCGTAGTTCTGCATCACAAGGGCTCAGGATGCTCGCAGCCGAGATATCGAGACCAAGCTCAGCCGCACGACCGCGAATTTCTCCCTCGTCTCCCAGGATCGTCAGCTTCGCGACACCGCGACGCAACAACGTGCTCGATGCCCGAAGGATGCGGTCATCTCCGCCTTCAGGAAGAACGATGTGTTGCCGATTCTGCCGCGCACGATCGAGCAACCCATATTCGAACATGAGGGGCGTAACCACCGTTGACGGGTGCAGATCGAGTCGCTGCACGAGCACCTCGGCATCAACATGCTGCTCAAACAGGGCAAGAGCGGTGTCGAACTTGCGGGGCGAATCTGCCGCCAAACGCCCCCGCGTCTTCGTAATAATGCGTGCCGTGTCATAAGTACCGAATCCGGTACGAATAACCGGCAACGACAAATCGAGACCATCGATGAGCAGTTCGATCTGCGGCAACAGGTCAAACCCGCCATTCAGGATGATGCCAGCCAATGACGGGAACGTCTCAGACGCATGCGCCATCAGAGTCGCTAACAGCACATCCGATCGGTCGCCGGCAACCACAACAACCGAACCCTCGATCAGTCGAGTAAGAACGTTCTCCATCGTCATCCCGGCGACAACCACGCCGAGAGCCTCACGCAACAAAAGTTCGCGATCGCCCTTGAGCAGCTCACCATCGACCGCCTCCAGTAGCGATGCCAGACTCGGAGCAATCAAGAAAGGGTCTTCAGGGATCGCCCACACCGGGGTATCCCCACCGACCACAGCACTCACCCCGGCAATAATCTCCGACAGTTGCTCTGGATCAGAACGGTTGACCACCACGCCAACTAATTGTGCGAAAGCGGCATCAAGTTCCTGATGGGCAATCGCATAAACCTGAGCAAGGTCGTCTGGGGTACGGCTCTCGCCATCCTCAGACTGACCACCCAAAACAAGGAGGACCGGGGCTGCCAGGTTCGCCGCGACCCGCGCGTTGTACGACAATTCAGTCGGGCTGCCAACATCCGTGTAATCAGAACCGAGAATCACCACGATGTCGCATTGCGCTTCGACTGCTTTGAATCGCTCAATGATGCGGCTCAGTGCGGCTTCGGGATCGGCATGAACATCGTCATAGCCAACGCCAACAGCATCGTCATAACTGACGTCGACAGCATCATGGCCAAGCAACATCTCGAGAACATAGTCTCGCTCATCGCTGGTTCGGGCGACGGGCCGGAATACCCCGAGCCGTGTCGCTTCACGACTGAGCGTGTCAAGCAGACCGAGGGCGATGGTGGACTTGCCAGCGTGGCCCTCGATGGAAGTAATGTAAATGTTCCTCGCCACCGCTTCAGACTACGCGGCGAACAGGAAACGGGCCCGAAAATCCTCCCCGGCACCGAAAAGAGGAGTCAGTGACGGAAAAGAAAAGACCCCTCGCGCACCCGCCAGAGCCCGGTTACCCTTGCTACGTTTCCGTCCTGGGGGAGTTGGCCTGGATGGCGCCACGCGAGGAGCCGAAACCAGTCTACCCAAATCTTTGGCAGCTCGCGATCGCCCGGGGCAGGCACAACGGTTGCCGCGACGCGCGCCCGATTACCGCTGAACGGTTCACCCCGTTATGATCACATGAGGTCGTTTGCGCTATCGCGCGTTCGATTCGCCAGGAGAATTCGCCTAGTGGCCTATGGCGCACGCTTGGAAAGCGTGTTGGGTGCAAGCCCTCGGGGGTTCGAATCCCCCATTCTCCGCTCTAACCCGTTGTGATCGCGATTTGCGAAAATACGAAGGGAACGCCGTTGCCGCACGAGATCGACAGCAGCGCACCTTTGCGAAATGACTTGCGTCGTCGACTCGGGCCACCAATATCCCTCTTTCGCCGCGGTTTGTTTGCTGGGCTCGCTTTCACCATTCCGGTATTCGGCGTGCTCTACACCCTCACCGTGCCCAACGGCCCGTGGCTAGCTGTTGCTCTAACCCACGTTGCGGCCATAGTCGCGGCCGTTGCGGCATCCGTCTCTTACTTTCGCAGTGCAATCTGGATTGGTCCTGCTTCACCGATGGTGACTGAGCGTGGGTTTTTCTTCGGACGACTCACCCACTTCGCTAAATCCGATGCTGTCTCACTATTGCGGGCAGAGGTTTATACGAGTGATGGCTCAGAGACGCGCCCGCAAATGGTCATCTTGGGCGCGAACAAGAAGCGCCTGCTTCGCATGCGCGGCCAGTATTGGACCCAAGCAGATATGGATGTTGTTGCTGCAGAATTCGACGTTCCCGTCGTCACCATTCCCGGCGCAGTCTCTACCGGTGAACTCCGTGAGGACCACCCACACGCCCTCTACTTCATGGAGCGCCACCCGGTCTTCGTGGCTATCATCGCGGTCGGGGGCACCGTCACTACGGCGGCAATCCTCATGGGTGTGCTCGCGCTCATCCGTTCCATCACTGCCTAGCGGAGCAGCGCCCATAGCGCACGGTGCATAGCAGCCCACTCCGCGTAACGACACCTGTCGCTTGACGGATCACGCCGCTTGACGGGTCACGCCGCTTGACGGATCACGCCGCTCAACGGGTCACGCCGTTTAACGACAAATGCCGCGGTACCGCCACCGCCGAAGCGAATGTCGATACCGCGGCACTCTGCCGTACGGGGAACTAGCTCTTGACTGACCCACTCATTAGTCCGCCGATGAAGTACTTGCCGAGAACGATGTACACGACGAGTGTTGGCAGCGATGCGAGCAGCGCACCAGCCATTGCAGCACCGTAGTTAGCGAGCTGGGCACCCTGTGCCAGGTTGTTGAGCGAGAGCGATACTGGCCCCTCGTTCTGGTTAGACAGGAACAACGCGAACAAGAAGTCGTTCCACGCCGAGGTGAACTGCCAGATGATGGTCACAACGAAGCCGGGCAGCGACAGTGGCAACACGATGCTGCCAAAGGTGCGCAACATCCCGGCACCATCCATGCGGGATGCTTCCATCAACTCGTGCGGAATGCCGGCGTAGTAGTTGCGGAAGATCAGCGTACAAATCGGCAGACCATAAATAACGTGAACAATCAGCAGGGTCGAAATGTCGCTCGGCAACCCCAGCGTTGTCTTCATCTGCACCAGCGGAGTCATGATCGCCTGGTAAGGAATGAACATTCCGAACAGGATGACCGTGAACACGATGTCGGCATACGGGAAGCGCCAGCGGGCGAGCACGAAACCGTTCATTGCGCCCAAGAATGAGGCGATGAGTGCGGCAGGAATCGCCAACAGGAAGGTGCGACCAATGGATGCCGAAAGCGCATTCCACGCGAGCGACCAGTTGTCGAAACCGGTGGGTCCGCCCTCGAGAGCGGGTTCCCAGGGCCAACGAACGGGTAGTCCCCATGAGGTTGCCGGGTTGACATCCTGTGGTGGCTTGAGGCTCGTGACGATAAGCACGTAGACGGGCATGAGGACAACGATCAGGAACAGTACGAGGAACACGTACTTGATGGTGCGACTCACACGCTTGCGGTTTCGGAGCGTCGAATCCCCCGGCATATCCATTTTGCTTGAGATGCGAGGCTTCTTGGTTTCAGTAGTGACGCTCATCGCTGCTTCCTCTCTGAACGAGCCGTATAGATGAGGTAAGGAACGATCAGTACGGCGACGAAGAGCAACAGGATTGTCGCGATCGTTGCGGACTTTGCATAGTCGTTAGCGGTGAGAGCAACCCACAGGTAGGTTGCGGGAACCTCTGTCTGATAGATCGACTTCGTGATCGCCATGATGAGGTCGAAGACCTTAAGCGACATGTGGCCAACGATGATGAGGGCTGAGAGCGCGACGGGGCTCAGCTGGGGGAAGATTACGTAACGGTAGAGCTTCCACTCTGTTGCGCCATCCATGCGGGCTGCTTCACGCAACTCCATCGGGATTCCGCGGAACCCGGAGAGGAACAGCGCCATGACGTAGCCAGCAAGTTGCCAGATCGCTGGCAGGGCGATTGCCGCCATGCCCCAACCCGGTTCACTCCACCACGCGTTTTGGAGAAAGTCGAGACCCATGATCTCGAAAATGCGGTTCAATCCGGATGCGCGATCACCCTCAGCGCTGTTGAGCAACCAGCGCCACACGACACCGGATGCCACGAACGAGATAGCCATCGGGAACAGGAACACCGAGCGGAAGACACCCTCAGCGGTAACGCCCTTGTCGAGCATCCACGCCCACAAGAAGCCGAAAAGCATGGTTCCACCGATGAAGAACACGGTGAAGACACCGAGGTTTTGAAGCGAGTGGATGAAGCGCTCTTCTGCGAAGAGAGCGAAGTAGTTGTCGAGACCAACGAACTCGGTCGCCGGCACAAGACTGTGCCGGTTGCTGAGCGACACCGAAATATTGGCTCCGATCAAGCCATACACGAATACGCCTATGACGATGATCGTCGGTGTGATCAGTAGGAGCGGTGGCCCCCAGTTTTTATAGCCCTTTTTCACGCGCAAGCTCCTCGGTTGCCACGGTAGAAGTGGGTGGGAGCATTACTGCCCCCACCCACCATGTCTCGTTGTGCTAGTTAGCCCTGAGCCTTGTCAGAAGCTGCGACGAGTCCGGAAAGCAGCGATGCTGCGTCGCGGTCGGCACCGAACTTACCAATGGCCGAGGAGATGTCTCCCGACCAGGCAATGCTTGCTGCTGCACCGTGTGCGAGCGAGCTAACAACGGTGTCTTCACCGAACGACTTGATAGCGGTCTGCTGGTACGCGGGGTAGTCAGCGGCAACCGTGTCAGTACGTGCCGGGATCGAACCCTTGGCGAGGTTGAAAGCCTTCTGGCCCTCAGCGGAGCTGATGGTCGTCAGCCAGTCGAGTGCAGCTGCTTCGTGAGGTGCACCAACGGCGAGCGTGAACGAGTCAGCGAGGAAGTCGAAGACTCCTTCGGTGCCGGGGGTTGCCCAAGTGGTGTACTCGTTGTCGTAAGTCCAGCCAGCCTGCTGGAATGCAGACTCGGCCCAGTCACCCATGACGTTGTAACCAGCGTTGCCGTCAAGAACGATTTGCGTTGCAGCATCCCAGTCGAGACCAGCAAAGTCACTGTTGGTGTATTCGAGCAGGTCGCCATAGTGGCCGATCGCAGTTTCTACTCCTGCGTCGTCCCAAGCGGTGTCGCCGGTCCAGAGTCCCGAGTAGCCGTCTGCGCCGAGGTCAGCGATGAGAACGTTTTCGAAGAGCTGCATCTGAGTCCACTCGGTACCGAGTGCGAGAGGCGTCTCGACTCCGGCAGCCTTGAGCTTCTCGAGGTCTGCAAGCCACGCGTCGATGTCAGCGGGGGCAGCCATCGGGTCGATGCCGGCATCCGTGAGCACCTGAGTGTTGGCCCAAACGACATTGGCGCGGTGGATGTTGCTGGGGACGGAGTAGATGGCGCCGTCAACGGTGAGGCGTTCTACGAGGCTCGCGGGGAAGACGTCGGTGAGCCCGTTGTCTTCATAGAACGAGCTGAGGTCTTGAAGTTGACCGGCGTTGATGTAGTCCGTGAGCTCGGCTCCGGCGTGGGCCTGGAACGTGTCCGGCGGGTTGTTAGCTTCGAGACGTGACGCCAACGCAGCCTTTGCGTTGGAGCCAGCGCCGCCAGCTACCGAAGCGTTGATGAACTCGTCATCCGGGTTTTGCTCTTGGAATACCTTGACGAGAGCGTCGAGGCCGACCTTTTCAGATCCTGATGCCCACCAGGTGAATACCTCAACCTGGTTAGCGTTTTCCGGGTCTGACCCGGTGTTGCTTGAGCAGCCCGCGAGAACGAGGCCCAAGGCCACCGCCCCAGCGATAATGGAAAGTGGCTTACGCATTCTGTGTTCCTCCATTGGAAAGTGAGTGCTGTTCCGTTCAAGAAGTGAATCGGACCTTGCCCAGTAAACTGCGAACCGTTGAGTTTGACAAGTGAACGCAACCAGTTTTAGCGAAATTGGATGATCACAATTTGGCAACAGCTATCGGAACGAGCAGGATCCGCGACCCTCGACTCACACAAATTGTCGCCGATAACCCCGGAAACGCGGGGGTATGGCACCGCGTACTGGAACGGAAACAACTCGCGAATGCGCCAAACGGCGCGCTCGCTCTAGCGCCTCTTGAGCGTAGAAAAAATCCCGCGAAGAACCTCTCGCACTACCGTCTGTACAGTTCGTGAACCCAAGACGTCTTCCACAACGTTCGGTTGTTTGCGCGTCGAGGTGCGCTGAGTGGTGCGCGTCGACGACTTTGGCGCAGTCTTCTTGTTCATGTCCTTGAGCGCGCGCTCATACTCCGCCTGCACTTTGGCTTGCTCCTTGGCAGTCGCTTTCGCCACCTTCTCTGCCTCTTCGGCCGCCTCAACCGCGGCATCCGCTTCGGCGGCAGCATTCATCTTCACTGCCAAGATCTCGCGCGCAGACTCCCGATCAACCGCAGTGCCATAGGTCACCATCAACGGTGAAGCCGCAACCGCTGCCTCCATAACACCCGCATCCGTCGGAGACATTGACCCTCGAGGTGCGCGAAGACGAGTCCAAGCCACCGGAGTGGGTGCACCCTTCTCGTTCATCACCGTGATGATTGCTTCACCGGTGGCCAAGCTTGTTAGCACCTCACCGAGGTCATAGCCTGAGGTCGGATAGGTCGACACAGTCGCATTGAGCGCCTTAGCCGAATCCGGAGTGTGCGCTCGTAACTGGTGTTGGAAACGCGAACCGATCTGCGCGAGCACGTCACTCGGAACATCCTTCGGCGTCTGCGTCACGAAAACCACGCCAACACCCTTCGAGCGAATCAACCGAACTGTTTGAGTGATCGAGTCGATGAAATCCTTTGACGCATCATTGAACAACAAGTGCGCTTCGTCGAAGAAGAAGACGAGCTTGGGCTTATCAATGTCTCCCACTTCGGGGAGGTCATTGAAAAGGTCAGCGAGAAGCCACATCAGGAACGTTGAGAACAGCGCCGGTTTGTCATTTACTCCCGGAATTTCGAGCAAACTCACAAGGCCTTTGCCCTCGGCATTAGTGCGCAAGAACAGCGAAGTGTCGATTTCAGGTTCACCAAAGAACGCATCAGCACCCTCGTTGGCGAAGCCAATAAGCTCACGCAAGATGACACCAGCGGTTGCCGAAGAAAGCCCGCCAAGGGTCTTCAACTCGGCTTTGCCATCGTCACTCAGCAGATACTGAACAACGGACCGCAAATCGCTGAGATCGACAAGGGGCAACCCCGCCTGATCTGCGTAATGGAAGATCAGGCCGAGACTCGACTCTTGAGTGTCATTGAGGCCCAGCACTTTCGACAGCAGCAGCGGCCCAAAACTCGACACGGTTGCGCGAATCGGAACGCCAGTGCCCATCCCGCCAAGCGTGAAATATTCGGTCGGGGATGCCGCGGGCTGCCAATCCTGACCGATCGATTCTGTACGTTCCAGCAACCGTTCGCTTGACGTCCCAGCGGTGGCAATGCCGGAAAGGTCCCCCTTGATATCGGCCGCGAAAACGGGGACACCGGCAGCCGAGAGCTGCTCAGCGAGTACCTGCAATGTCTTTGTCTTGCCGGTTCCCGTTGCGCCAGCAACCAAGCCGTGGCGATTGAGCATTGCAATCGGAATGCGCACAGGAACGTCAGAGAGAGCATCACCATTGACGAGCGCTCCCATTTCGAGCACCTCGCCCTCGAACGCATAGCCGTCGCGAATAGCGCTAACTTCATCAGCACTGAGCGGGCCACTTGTCGAATTCGACGAAGCTGACTTCGACACGGCCGGCTCGGGCGCTGCTGGCTCAGGCGCGGCCGCCTCAGGCGCGGCTGGCGTGGACTGCGCTGCTGGCTCAGGCGCTGCTGTCGTGGACTGCGCTGCTTCCGCTAGCGCTGCTTCCGCCTGCGCTGCCTTCGTCTCTGCAGACGCCGCCTCGGCTGACGCGAGCGCGGCCTGTGCTTCCGCTAGGGCCTTCTTGGCTGCTTCTACTTGCGCTGCGGCATCCGTCATGTCCTGAGTTTATCGAACGGGGCCGCGAGTGCCCCTCCGAATAATGAGTCGTGGTGCGTCCGAGTTGTATCGAGGCGCTGTTACCCGGTTTCGGCGGAAAGTTTTCGTGCGAACGGTGCCCACAAAATCACGGCAACGCCAACTCCGATCAGTGCACCGCCGATCGTGTCGCTGAGCCAATGCGCGCCCAAGTAGGTGCGGCTGACCATCATCAGGATCGTGTAGATAATGCCGGCGATCCAGACCCAGCGCCGTTGCAGCAAGATGATGAGCACCACAGCAAGCGTCGCCGCGTTTGCAACATGCCCAGAAGGGAATGAACCAAGATCGGACGTAACCAGAATCTCTGTTGGCCGTGCGCGACCGAAGGTGGTCTTGAGGAGTTGGACAACTCCCGCGCTCGCTGCAGCGGCTGCGATGAAATAGAACGCAGCCCATCGTCGCTTGGCAAGAAAAAACGCGAGTGCGCCACCCAAAGGAACAACGAACACACCGAACCAGCCGCCGCCGATGAAGTTCATGGCCAGCGCTGGCATTGTGAAGAGCGGAGAGCGGATGTTCACAAAGTCCGCGAGCAGGAGTTGATCAAGGCTGAACGGGCTGTTGCGCGTAGCTATCAGCACTCCGAGCACAACAGCGAGAGCAAGTGCGCCAACCCCGCTGATGAGCGGCCACAGTGCGGTGATGCGGCGCGCGTCCGCGTGAGGGAGATCGTTGTTCACTCTCCTACGCTAGCGGCGCATCCTCACAATTCGCTCTATGCGTGCCGACCCACGACTGTGCCTGGCCGCTCACAATCAGCGCTTGAGCGACCTCAGAGCGATCGATCGTTTTCTACCGCGAGAGGGCGGGCACCGAGCGCGGACGTACAACGGTCCACATCACGATGATGGAGACAATCGCGGTGCATCCCATGACGATGCCCATAGGAATCGCGTTGGTAATTCCGAACGCTCCCACAATGGGTGAGGTAAGACCGGCCAAACCAAAGTTCACGGCTCCCAGAACGGATGCTGCAGTAGCAGCCTCTCCCCCATGATTTGCCAGCGCCAACACTTGGGTGCAGGGGAACGAGAAACCACACGCCATGACAAAGAAGAACAGAGGAATCAGCACGGTAATCAGGTCGCCGTTCACCACATCCAAGAAGACGATGGTGGATGCAGACAGCAGCAGCATGACACCAGCCCCCGCAAGGATCCACTGTGGGCCGACATACCGCATGAGGAATGCACTCGTTTGAACACCGATTACGACGCCGATGGAGTTCACGGCAAAAACAAGCCCAAAAGCTTGCGGGTCAAGACCATAGACGTTTTGTAGCAGGAATGGAGACGAAGCGAGGTAGGCGAATAGCCCGGAGAACGTCATGCCCGCAATGATTGCGGTGCCCACGAATACGCGGTCGGTGAAGAGTGACTTGTAGCGCTCACGAGTGGTGGCATGGCCGAAGTCGCGGCGACGTGCGGCTGGGAGGGTCTCGACGATGAAGAACCAGGCAGCCATCAACACGAGTGCGCCATAGATTGCGAGGAAGACAAACATTCCACGCCACGGGGTAATCAGTAGCAGTTGCGAACCGATGAGCGGGGCCAGAATCGGTGCCAAGCCCTGCACGAGCGCTAGCCGAGACAACATGCGCACGAGCGGTAAACCTCCGAAGAGGTCACGAACGACAGCCATGGCGACCACAGCGCCCGCAGCAGCGCCCATGCCTTGAATGAGCCGGAACACGAACAGCAACTCGATATTGCCGGCGAGCGCCACTCCGAGACTCGCTAACAAGTGAACGCTTGTAGCAACGATCAGTGGCAGGCGCCGACCGAGGCGATCGCTCAGCGGGCCGACAATCAGTTGACCGAGGGCAAAACCAAGCGTGGTCGCGGTAAGCGTGAGCTGCACAACGGCAGCCGTTGTCTGCAGATCTGCTTCAATCAGCGGAAATGCTGGGAGGTAGAGATCAACGGTGAACGGGCCGAGGGCAGTCAGCGCCCCAAGCACCAAAACATAGACAAGTCTTTGGCGAGCAGAGAGCGAGTCACCGGGATGAACAACGGTAGTCAATCTAATCCTTGCGTAGAGAGTGCCCGATGTGGGCGCGACAGAAAGCAATGTGTCCGCAACCCCGAGGACTATGCCAGCCTACGCCCGCTTCGACGGACTCTGCGACGCCGCAAAAGTCGGGTTAAGACACGTCAACTAGTCGGTACGGTTTTGTTCCGCATACAACCGCGAGTAGACGCCGCCCAGAGTGATGAGCTCGCTGTGGGTTCCCCGTTCCACGATCGAACCACCATCAACAACGAAAATCACGTCGGCGGAACGCACCGTCGACAAGCGGTGCGCTACAGCAATGGTCGTACGGCCCCGCGATGCAGTGTCCAGTGCACCTTGAACGGTGCGCTCCGAAATGGAATCCAAGGCACTAGTTGCTTCATCAAGGATGAGCACGCTCGGGTCCTTGAGAAGCACCCTAGCGATCGCGATGCGCTGCTTCTCCCCGCCCGACAGGCGGTAACCGCGCTCCCCGACCACGGTTGCGTACCCTTCGGGGAACGACATGATCGTGTTGTGGATATTGGCCGCGCGGGCGGCCGCCTCGAGTTGATCGATTGTGGCGTCCGGTCGTGCATAGGAGAGGTTTTCGGCGATCGTCGCATGAAAGAGGTACGTCTCTTGACTCACGATGCCAATGTTTTGGATGAGTGAGTCTTGCGTGAGATCTCGCACATCATCGCCGGCGAAAAGTACTCTGCCCTCGCTCGCTTCGTGCAGACGAGGGATCAGATACGAGACCGTTGTCTTTCCAGCACCAGACGGCCCGACAAAGGCAGCGTACTGCCCAGGCTCGATCGAGAATGAGACCGAGTCGAGAGTGGCCTTAGTGGATGCGTCAGCATCCGGATATCTAAAGGTCACGTTGTCGAACGCGACGGCGCCAAGCGCTTTGGGCCGGACCTCGTGGGCATCAGGCTTATCGGTGATGGCCGGCTTGAGGTCAAGGTACTCGAAGATGCGGGCAAAGAGTGCCGAAGATGTTTGCAGATCAAGCGCAACGCGCATGAGACCAAGCAGGGGGAACATGAGCCGCGCCTGAACTGTAGTGAAGGCAACAATTGTGCCCGCAGTGACATCGACACCATCGGTAATCAGATAGGCGGCGACGACGTAGACAATCGCGGGGATGATGGAGAGGAAGATGTTGACGGTCGCGAAGAACCATTGCCCACTCATCTGTTGGCGCACTTGAAGGCCAACCTGCTGCTCATTTTCGTCGGAGTAGCGTTCGGTTTCCACGTCTTGTTGGTTGAAGCTCTTCGACAGCAGGATGCCTGAAACACTGAGTGACTCTTGAGTGATCGCCGTCATGTTGCTCAGTGACTCTTGAGTTTTGGTGGCGATTCGCGCACGAACTTGACCGACTCGGCGTTGGGCAATAACGATGCCTGGCAGCACGATGATGGCGACGATCGTGAGCTGCCAGCTGAGAACCAGCATGCTGATGAACGCGGCGATCACTGTCACCGTATTGCCGATAACGCTCGAGACAGTGTTGTTCAATACTCCGGCGACACCACCGACGTCGTTCTGGAGTCGTGATTGGATGATGCCGGTCTTGGTTCGCGTGAAGAAAGCGAGTTCCATGTGCTGGAGTTGGTCAAAAAGCCGTACCCGAAGGGCACCCATGACCTTGTTGCCGACTGTTGCTGTGAGAAAGGTCTGCCACACGCCGAGGGCTGCGGATGCAACCCAGAGTCCGACCATGATGCTGACGAGTTGCATCAATATGGGAATGTTGGGCCCGCCAGCGGGGAACAGCCCCTCGTCGAACGCTTGCTTCGTGAGCAATGGTGGGAGAACGCTAACCGCAGCGCCAATGAGCACGAGCGTGATGGTGAGCGCTAGAGCCGCGCGGTGGGGCTCAAAGAGTTCTGCGATACGCCGCAAGAGGTGAGGAACTTTGGGGGCTGCTGCGTTGGCGGCTTTCTGTGCCGAATAGTCGCCGCCGCTGACCCGACCGCCACGATGGGGGCCACCTACTGTGCTCATAGTTCGAGACTAGTTCGCGAAAACCTCGTTAACGGCCAATCGCACAGCGCAAGAGTGCGCTGTGCGAGAAACCGTGAGAGAAGGTTCGGCGGGCAACCGAAGTTACCCGCCGAACAGTCGGGATCAGCCTTCGCGAACTACCGAACGTCGTCGCGCCACGCTGAACCCTACGAGCACCAATCCGAGCTGCAGGAACCCGAGTCCAGCGAGTGTCGGAGCGATTGTGCTCGAGCCTGTGAACGCCAATGTCGGCAGGTCTAGTGTCGGCAAGTCAACCGTCGGGGGCACCGTTGTGGGTGGCTCCTCGGGGGGAAGCGGGAACGTGGGCAGGTCGCACAGTTCCAGCGTGATGTCGCCTTCGGCGCTCAATGTCTTGTCGGCGTTGACGATCGAGACGGTGTAGGTCTCTCCGTTCGGCACGTCGGTGATGTTGAGCGAAAGTGTGGGCAGGTCCGCTTCGAAGGTAATCGGTGCGATTCCTTCGACTGCCTTGCCGGTCACCTTGTTGATGACTGTGACGGTGTAGTTCTGGCCGACAACGAGCTCGCTTGCGGAGACCGCGATTGTCGATGCACCCAGTACGTTGCACTCGGTCTGGCTAATCATCACGATCGGGTTTCCCGGGCATGCGGCGAGATACATGTCGGCAGCAGCGGTGACAGTGGGATCCGACAGCGTGTCCGTTACCACTACGCGGTAGCTTTTCTCCGGGGCGAGCCCGTCGAAGGTGAACTTCTGTGCGTCAGCGGTTCGCGAATCAAGCTTCTGGGCTGCACCAACGGCGACATTGTCGCGCATGAGTGTGACGGTGTAGTCGCGGCCGACGCTGAAGTTGGACACGGTAGCGGTGAGTGCCGCGGTGCCACCAGGAGCCGTGCACTGTTCGGCGGTCAGTTCGACCGTCGTGTCGTTAGTGGCACACGGAAGCAGCGTTGCAGAAGCACTCGCTGTGTTGTTGGGCAACATGACATCAGTAACCGTTGCCGTGTACGTGCCTTCGGCGAGGTTTTTCAGTTCAGCATCAAAACGGTCAGTAGTCGCAACAAAGTTGCTGTTCGTGAGTACCGGCTTGTTAGCCGGGTCGGTGATGACCACGGTGTACGAGCGGCCAGGAACGAGGCCCTCAACCGCAACCGTGATTTCGCCTTCAGCATCGCCAGAGACGACGTTGCACTGGGTAGCCATCAGGGTCGGCTTGACGAGCAGTTCGGGGCACGGAAGGAATGTGTGCGTTGCGCTCTTCAGCGGCACAGCCTTTGCTGCCCCCGTGTCTACAACAGTCGCGTAGTAGCTAGCCGAGGGTGTTGCCGGTGAGTTGTAGGCACCTGTTGCTGAGTTAGCGACGAAGGTGTGGCTGTCAACGACGGCGTCTGAGCCAGCGTTGACGATACTGACGCGGTATTCGCGACCAATGACGAGGCCACTGAGGTTCACCTTGATGGATGCGCCTTCACCAGGAACGCTGCACTCGTTGGGAACAATGGCGATTCTTGAAGTCTCGGGACAAGCGAGCGACTGAACCGTCTTGCAGGCCGTAAGAGCACGGTTGGTGGTGTCTGTGATCTTCACCTCATAGGTTCCGCCTGCGACCATTCCCTGCCACGTGTAGCTACCAGTGGTCTGAGTCGGCGTGTACATGACTGTTTGGGTTCCCGCAGCGCCGCCAGAAAGAGTCAGTTCATACTTGCGATCCGCGACGAGTCCCTTGAAGGTTGCAGTGATTCCGGTGGTGCCGCCGGGTACATCACAGCTCGATGCCGTGACGTTGACGATGCTCTGAGAGACACACGGCGTTGACGTCTTCGTCCACGTACGGTTCCAACTGGTGTTCGTCGGGTCGTTCCACGCTGTCACCGATGCGGTGAAGGTGTGGGCATCAGTGGAGTTGGGGAACGCAAAGAAGTGCTCACCGTTCTTGCTGAAGGGAATTACTTGCTCTTTGCCACCCTCAAGCTGGAACTTGATGAGGTTTTGCTGGCCTTCGCGAGAACCGCTTGCCTCGTAGTACTTACCGGTTACCGTGACGCCTTCACACGTGACAGAGATGCTCGGCGTGTGAGCTTCGGCAGCCGATGACACAGAGACAACAGCCAAGCCAGATCCAACTACCAGGGCCAAAGCAACGATCGCGGAAATACCGCGAGTGTCACGCAAAGACCAACGCTTTCGCGGTTGTCCAGTGGACTTATCGAATCGGGGGGTTCGATTTGCGGCGCGCCAACGCACCTTAAAGTTATTCACTTCGGGATTCGCTCTCGGGTAGCGAACGACTCGGAACATATTCGAACCTGACGCGCGGGGAAGCGAGTCAGACCGGCGGGGGATTCCGGGTAGCTCTATCGGGATGTGTCACACGTTCGGGGGTCAATAATGCAACGTGCCCATTATGGGGGGTTCACAGAAACAAACGCAAGCCAGACACGCCGATACCTGCGGCGGGGTAGTCTTACTACTCTCGCGTCACCCACCCGACTAGGCGAGAACCACGAACTCATCGAGACAATAGTTTCGAAGAGGGGGTAGAAGATGGCGACAGCCGATGTGAGAACGCTTGAGCGCGCCTTCGACGCGGCTCAAACCGACGAAGGTATTGCCGCCGCGCTCACTGAACTCAGCAAGGTTTGGCCGCAACTGGTGGGCTCCGATGGCTCACGAATCCGTCAACTCCTCGATTCCGCAGCTCCCGAACTGTGGCACAACGACCCATGGCTCGTAACGTGTTATGCCGCAAGCTTTCGATCGCTTGATGCAACAAACCGGTCAGCCGCCCTTCCTTACTTCGAGGCAGCGCTAGCGTTACTCAGTCCAACAACTCCCCCGTTGGTGCGCGCTACGCATCACCTTCATCATTCTGCGGCCCTCCGTTCGCTCGGACGACTTGACGAAGCATTGGCATCAATTACCATCGCGCACTCAATTGTCGAGAGTCCCGATGTCATTCCCCTGGCCAAACGAATTCCGCTCACTGCCGAAATCGCGTTGCACCGCGGCGCCGTCTACCTACACGGTGGTGACTTCGACCGTGCGAAGGCCGACTATCGCATTGCAGGGTCGCTCGCCGAAACGAATCTAGGTGTAGCAGATCAGCTTGAGGTTTTCGGTGGCCTGGCGCTCATCCAGTTCTTCCTCGGAGACTTTGAACATGCGTTGAGCTATGTCTCGAGGGCAGAGTCCACCGGCGCTAGTCCGGCGCTCCGGGACAGCCGCTTTAACGCTCCTGCGTTGATCGCCGACCTACTGATCAGCGTAAACCAGCGGGGTGCTGACGCCGCAGACGGCAAGATCGCGCGGGTGAAATCGGCGATTGTTGAAACCGACTGGGAGCCGTTAGGACTCTATGCGCAAGCGTTCGTTGAGCTGTTCGTTGGCAAACCCCACGAAGGCCTCGACCTGTTGCGTTCGTCGCTTCATGCCCTCGACGGTTGGCAACCTGTCGGATTCGTTGCTACCGAGATTGGCGGTTCGCGAACGGCAGCGTTCCTGCAGCTTGGCGACTCTGGGACAGCGTGGGATGTTTTGGCACAGCTCTTCCCCACGCAACATCACACCGTGTGCCCGAGCCGGCTCGTCGCTCACTTGCGATTTGTCACGGGTGACTACCGCGGTGCGCTAGAGGCGTTGCGCGATTGCGAAACTCTCGGCGACGCTCACTCGAGCCGAAACCTTGCCGATGTATTTCTTCTCAAGGCCGCAGCGAACTTCTGCCTGGGAAACGAAGAGGCATCGGATGTCGCCTTCGATCGATCTTTGCGACTGGCGGCGCGCAATCGTCTGTTCAGCCCTTTCCGGCTCGTGCCAAGTGAGACTGTTCAGTCGATGCTCACTCGGGCGGCTGCCCGAAACCAGCCTCTGGAGGTTGGCGCCCTAGTGAAGCGGCTCGATGGCCTAACGGTAGTCATCCGGCCTCAAGATTCGTTGTCGCTGAGTGAGCGGGAGCGTGCCATCGCCAAGGAACTCGTTCGGGGAAGCAGTTCTGCCCAGATCGCTGAGACCCTTTACATTTCGGTCAATACCGTGAAGTCGCATCTTAAGAACATCTACAGGAAGCTTGGAGTGACCTCGCGGACCGAAGCGATCTATAAATCTCGGGAGTTGGGGCTCCAAGTGGAGATCACCCGCGACTAACCCGCCATTCACCCTTTCGGGTGTTGCCGGATATGTTTGCCCTCGATACATTTGGTAGACCACTTCCGCTGGTTCCGCATATCGTTGCGTGGCCAGCGGTTCTCGTGCCGTATTTCCGTCTCCGGAACCTGATCCCTGGTGTCAACGGAATCGGCACGTTGGTGGGGCGCTCGGCTGGTTACCAGGCGCCCCACCCCCTCTTCCCGGCTTGCTCCTCCGGCCTGCGACTGGCGAGTTCGTCAACGCACACGCACCAAGTGGTCTCCCGTCCTGCGCGTTAACGCAGAAAAGCGCCACCCCGAAGGGTGACGCTTTTCTGGCTAAGCATGCCTCCAATGAGGCCAGATCCTAATTAAAGGATGTGACTACTTAAGGGTTACGGTTGCGCCGGCTTCTTCAAGAGCAGCCTTTGCCTTCTCCGCAGCGTCCTTGCTTGCACCCTCGAGTACAACGCTAGGTGCGCCATCAACAACTGCCTTCGCCTCACCGAGACCGAGGCTCGTGAGGGTGCGCACCTCCTTGATGACCTGGATCTTCTTCTCGCCAGCTGACTCGAGAACGACGTCGAATGAGTCCTTCTCTTCAACTTCTTCAGCGGCAGCAGGTGCACCAGCAGCTGCAACAGCAACCGGGGCAGCAGCAGTAACTTCGAAGACCTCTTCGAACTTCTTAACGAACTCGCTGAGCTCGATGAGGGTCAGTTCCTTGAAGGCCTCAATGAGGTCGTCGCTTGACATTTTTGCCATGATTTTCTCCTATATTTCTTAAGCTAATTAACCCGCGCGTTACTGCGCGGAATCCTGCTTCTCGCGCAGCGCGTCGACCGTGCGAACGGCCTGAGCGAGCGGTGCGTTGAACAGATACGCGGCGCCGAACAGTGAAGCCTTTGCTGCTCCTGCAAACTTCGCAAGGAGCACCTCCCGGCTTTCCAGGTCGGCCAGCTTGGTGACCTCTGCAGCGGTGAGCGCGTTACCGTCAAAGTAACCACCCTTCACCACGAGAAGAGGATTTGCCTTGGCAAAGTCACGCATAGCCTTCGCAACGGTGACTGGGTCCCCGTGTACGAATGCGATTGCAGATGGACCAACAAGTTCCTCGTCGAATGACGAGATTCCTGCGGCGTTAGCTGCAATCTTTGTCAGCGTGTTCTTCACCACGGCGTATGTTGCGTGCTCACTGATTGACTTGCGCAGCGTCTTGAGCTGGGCAACAGTGAGTCCGCGATACTCGGTTAGCAGAACGGCGGTCGAGTTGCGGAATAGATCCGTAAGCTCGGCGACCGATGCTTCCTTGTTCGCCATGGTGCTCCCTACTGGTTGATGTGTGTCTGCCTCAGAGCCGCACGGAAGTGTAAAGAGTGGCTGGAAACTAGAAAAGCTCCGGCTCTACTGCGCTAACGCAGAGGCACGGAGCTGAGTTGCGGCCAGATCTGGCCGAAAAACTACTTCACACACCTGCGCTGGCCTTCGTTTTCACGAACTTCGATCGCACACACTTTCGCGCATGCAAACGACCGGCGGTCTTTGGCTTCGGTAAGACTACGGGATCACCGGCGTAGCCGCAAATCAGGGAAGCTCGATGCGGAACACCGTGTTACCCGGAACGCTGGAAACGCTCGTCGTGCCCCCGTGCGCCGCAATGACTGCGGCAACGATCGCGAGCCCCAGTCCGGTGCTGCCGGCCGCCCGAGAGCGCGAGCTATCTCCGCGCACGAACCGTTCAAATATCGTTGACTGCAATTCTGGAGCGATGCCGGGGCCGGTATCGCGAATCTCGATGATCGTGCGCTTGCCCTCCCGCTGCAGACACGCAGTGACAATAGTGCCCGCTGGAGTATGCACTCGCGCATTCGCGAGCACGTTGACTATCACCTGGTGCAGTCGCAGGCGGTCACCGCTGACCATGACAGCGTCATCCGGAAGCTCCAACTCCCAGACATGGTCGGGACCTGCAGCGTAAGCGTCCCCCACGGCATCGATGATGATGCGGGAGAGATCGACTGGCTCATGTTGAATTGCCACATCTTCGTCGAGCCTCGCTAAGAGCAGCAGGCTCTCCACGAGTCCCGTCATGCGCACGGACTCCGCTTCGATTCGACCGATGGCGTGGGCGATATCATCGGGAATCTCATGCCCACCGCGACGCGTTAGTTCCGCGTAGCCACGGATCGACGCGAGCGGGGTGCGCAACTCGTGACTCGCATCCGCCACAAAGGTACGCACTTTGTTCTCGCTAGCTTCGCGGGAATTGAGGGCGGATGCCACATGCTCAAGTAAGCGGTTGAGTGCTGCCCCCACTTGCCCAACTTCGGTGCGCGGGTCAGCGTCATCAAGCGAGACCCGTTCGGCAAGCGCAACAGCTCCGCGATCGAGTTGGATTTCGGTGACACGGGTTGCTGTGCCGGCAACTCGTTCGAGGGGGCGCAAGGCGAACCGCACCGCAATGGCACCCGCAATTGCGGCAATGACGACGGCGAGAATTCCAATGCCAATGACCAACAGGGTAAGCCGCAACACGGTGTCACTGACATCAGCGAGCGGTAGCGCAACGATGAGAGACTCTCCATTGAACGGAGTGCTCGAAACGATGACCCGATATTCGCCGAGCGTACCCCCGAGATTCACCGTGACCGGTTCACTTGATTCGGTCAGAGCAGACAGCGCTGCGAGCTGATCCGCGGTCAAGGGCGACGGTGCGCCCCGGGTTCCCAAGACTCCAGCCGTGATAGTTCCATTGGAGGTCACGAGACCCGCAATTGTTCCTTCACGCTGGCCCGGCAGCGCTAGAAAGTCGCCAGCCGGGGGAATGTTTTGGGTGTTTCCTGTTGGCCGACCATCAAGCGCACCTTGGGAACGGCTTGAAGCGGAAACCAATTGAACATCGAGACGGTCAACCAGAAAGCCCTGCAACGCAAGCACACTCACGACGCCGATAAGCACTGCGGCGAGCGCAATGAGTGCGGCGCTGCCCAAGACTAGGCGATTGCGGAGGCTAAGCCTGCGGCCCGTCCCCGGGGCCTTCACTTCTCGAGGTCGGATCACTCGGCAGCCCGCAACATGTACCCGACCCCGCGAACTGTCTGAATCATCGGAGGGCCAAGAACATCAATCTTCTTGCGCAGGTAGGAGATATAGATTTCTACAACGCTTGCTCGTCCGCCAAAGTCGTAGCTCCACACCCTGTCAAGGATTTGCGCGCGACTGAGCACACGCCTGGGGTTGCGCATCAAGTAGCGCAAGAGCTCGAATTCGGTGGCGGTGAGGTCAACTTTGGTGCCTGCCCGGCTCACTTCGTACGTGCTTTCATCCAGCGAGAGATCCCCGACTTCAATCACCGGATCGGCATCGCCAGCAATCGTGATCGCAGAACGACGCAAGAGTGCGCGCAGTCGTGCCACGAGTTCTTCCAAGCTGAAAGGTTTGGTCACATAGTCATCGCCGCCAACCGTGAGTCCAGCAACGCGATCCTCGACAGCGTCTTTTGCTGTGAGGAAGAGTATGGGCGTCTCGATGCCGTCAGCTCGCAGTCGAGTGAGAACTGCAAGCCCATCTAGTCCAGGCATCATGATGTCGAGAACGATGACGTCTGGGCGAAATTCGCGAATGGTGGTGAGGGCTTGATGTCCATCAGAGGCGAGCCGAACATCCCAGCCCTCATAACGAAGGGCCATCGAGAGAAGGTCTGTTAGCGAATCTTCGTCGTCGACAACTACCGCACGAATGGCTGTACCGTCGGCTCGGCTCAAACGCGGTTGCGCCTGGACTGCCGGAAGGTGGCGTGACTGATTCATGTCTTCTAGTTATTCGGAGTTTCCTATGAAATTTCTGTGTACGAATTTCTGGTGTCATCGCTGAGAAACGCTTTCGCGGCTCAAGGCTAGTTCTCAGGTTGGCCATAGGGCACTGATAAGGCTCCTTCCTACCTTTGCCTTGACCACCCGAAGCACCGAGGAGACCCATGTTCGGAACGTACCTGTATCGAGAACTCAGCAACCGACGCAAACAGACAACAATTATTGCGGCCGGCATGGCTCTCGCCATTGCCCTCGTGATGATCGTGAGCGGCGTCGCTGCTGGTGTGCGAGACGCCCAAGCGAGCGTGCTCGCATCGATTTACGGTGTCGGCACCGACATCACCGTCACTCAAGAACCAGAATTACCCGCCGAAGGAGAAGCGGGGCAACAGCAGCAGCCTCGCTTTGAGTTTGGCGCTGACGACGGCGCCACCGCCGATGGTACAACCGCCCTGGCGCAGTCTCGTCTGACCAGTGGCGTTGGCAGCACTACCTTCGATGCGGATGCTCTCACGACCTCCGCCGCACTCGATAACGTTGCCGCAGCCACTGCCACCTTGACGCTCAACAACGTGAGTTTCTCGGGCGAGATTCCGACCCGCGACACTACCGCTACCGAAGAGGGCGGAGCGCCCGGGGCAGGGCAAATGGGCCCTGGCGGACCAGACGGTGCTGGCGGAAGCTCGTTCAGCGTCGACACTTTCACCGTTACCGGAATTGATGTTGCTGGCGAAAGTGTTGGCCCCCTCACTTCCGTCGGGCTCGTCGACGGTCGCGCGTTTGAGACAACGGATGCTGCAACCAACGTCGTAGTGCTGGACTCCGGCTACGCCACAACGAGCGAACTCAGCGTCGGCGACACCCTCGAAATTGGTGGTGAGGACTTCGAGATCATCGGAACCGTCTCATCCACTTCATCGGACGCCACCACGGCATCCAACACCTACATTCCGCTTGATACAGCACAGCGCATCTCAGAGCTTGAGGGTCAAATCTCGACCGTCTACGTGCAGGCTTCATCGTCGACCGACATTGCTTCAGTTCAAGCCTCGCTGCAGAGCGCACTTCCGGATGCAGCAGTCAAGACTCAAGAGGATCTTGCCTCGAGCGTGTCCGGCTCGCTGTCAACGGCCTCCGACCTCGTCGGCAAGCTCGGAACGTGGTTGTCGATCATTGTGCTCGCCGCTGCGTTCCTGATCTCTGTTCTTCTCACTACTTCTGGCGTCGCTCGTCGCACCCGTGAGTTTGGCACCCTGAAGGCGATCGGCTGGAGCAATGGTGCGGTCGTGCGTCAGGTTGCTGGTGAGTCACTGGTGCAGGGGGCAATCGGCGGGGTGATTGGCGTCGCCGTTGGGCTGCTGGGCATTCTTGCGATCAATCTAGCGGCCCCCGCCTTGAGCGCGAGCGCGACAACGACTACTCCGTTCGGCCCAGGGGCCGGACCGGGGGGAGGCGGACGATTCGGAGATGCCGCGGCCACGGCTGCTGCTGCCTCGACCGAGATCGCTCTACAGATTCCGGTAACTCTCGGCATCATCGGCATCGCCGTGGCCCTCGCCATACTCGGCGGCCTCATCGCTGGCGCCTTCGGTGGATGGCGCGCAGCCAAACTGCGCCCAGCCGAAGCTCTGCGCAGCGTTGCCTAATCCCACCGTTTTTTCTGACCAGTAGGAGACCTTCTATGTACGAACTAGCTAATCTCACCAAAACCTACGAGACCAAACGTGGCCCCGTCAGCGCACTCAACAGCGTAACCCTCAGCATCCCGACCGGACAGATGGTCGCGATTCAGGGACCGACGGGCGGGGGAAAGTCGACACTGCTGCAAATGCTTGGTGCACTTGAGCGTCCGACCAGCGGCACGGTCACTCTGGGTGATAGCGAACTGTCTGCGATGCCGGATGCTCGACTTGCAGACATTCGCGCGCGCACGATTGGGTTTGTTTTCCAGGGCTTCAATCTCATCCCCACTCTTACTGCTCAAGAGAATGTGGAGACGGCCCTTGCGCCGCTCGGACTCGCGAACGCTGAGCGTAAGCGTCGCGCGACCGAAGCGCTCGAGAAGGTCGGCTTGGGCGAGCGTTTAGCTCACCATCCGTCTGAGCTTTCTGGTGGTCAGCAGCAGCGTGTTGCGATCGCTCGGGCACTCGTCAAGGAACCTTCCGTGTTGCTAGCCGACGAACCGACCGGAAACCTCGACGAGCAGACCCGGGACGAGATCATGGAACTGCTTGAGGGCTTGTGGCGCGATCAGGGGCTGACCTTGATTATCGTGACGCACGACTCTGCTGTTGCGAAGCGGGCTGAGCGTCGATTGCAGCTGAAGCACGGAGCAGTGACCGAAAAGAAGTAGCGCTGCGAGGCTTTCACCCAGGAGAGGTCTGCCGTGACTAAGCGGAGTTGGTGGGCGGCGCGGTAGTTGCTACCGTGTCGCCCCTGTGACGAGCCACCGCTCGCCTCTAGCTCGCAGTCCCAGTGTCACTGCTCGTGCCCCGATGTATCCCAGTCCGAAGGCGAACCACAGTGAGACCAGTGCTGGTGCGGCGGTGAGTTCTGCGAGAGAAACCCACCAGAGGAGTGGGAGATAGACGGCAAGGTTAATGAGACCCGTGAGGGCAAGGTAGCGCGCATCCCCCGCACCGATTAGCACCCCGTCGAGCACGAACACGTAGCCGGCGACAGGGATGCCGAGAGCCAGCACGGGAAGAAGAGCCGCTAGCCCTGTGCGAACTTCTGAATCGCTACTGAACACGAAGCCAAGCCAGGGTGACATCGCCAGAATCACGATTCCCAACACGACGCCGCTGAAGATTCCGAGTTCAATGAGTCTGCGGGTGATCGCTCGCGCTTGAGGAACATCACTGGCCCCCAACTCTTTGCCAATCATTGCTTGTCCGGCTATGGCGAGGGCATCAAGCACGAACGCGAGGGTGGCGAAGATAGTGAGGGCGATCTGAACCGTTGCGAGTTCCTGAACCCCGAATCCCGTTGCGACCGCAATTGTTGCGAGCATCGCTGCCCTCAAGGATGCCGTGCGGAGCAGCAGCCACGCGCCAGCATGCCCGGCAATGAGCATCCCGCCGAGGTGGGGCCGCACTCGCGCGTCTTCCCGGCGCGCGATGACGATGAGCATCACGAGGTAGGCAATCGCCATTCCCCAACTGGCCACTACGGTGCCGATGGCGGAACCGGCGAGCCCCCACCCGAATCCGTAAATGAAGAGAACGTTGAGCAGGGCGTTTGAGATGAATCCTGCGACCGCCACGATAAGTGGCGTTCGGGTGTCTTGCAAACCCCGCAGGAGTCCGGAGGCCGCAAAAGTGATGAGCATCGCCGGCAGCCCGAGAATAGAAATTGCGAGGTACTGGTTGGCGAAGCCGACGATGCTGGGGTCTGCTCCGAAGAGGCTGATCAGCCACGGGGTCGCTGGGATTCCAATGATGACCAATAGGAGACCCAACAGGATTGCGAGCCAAACTCCGTCGACGCCTGCCGCGACCGCTCGGGCACGGTTGCCGACGCCGAGCCAGCGTGCAACAGCAGGAGTGGTCGAGTAGGCCAGAAAGATGAGCAACCCCACCGCTGTTTGCAGTACGGCGCTGGCAACGCTGAGCCCGCCCAATTGCGCGCTGCCGAGATGACCAACGAGAGCGGTGTCGGTGAGGAGAAAGATTGGTTCCGCTACGAGCGCGCCGAGCGCCGGTAACGCAAGGCGCCGGATATCCCGGTCAAGTGGCGAGTGCAGCAGGCTCACTACTGGCTAGTCTGTCGACGACTCTGTCGCCTTGGGCGACGGTGACGCTGCAGGCTTTGACGGCGCCGCTTTCTTCGCGGCAGGTTTTTTCGCGGCCGGCTTCTTTGCGGCCGGCTTCTTCGCGGGTGCAGCGTTCGTCGCTGCGGCCGAGGTTGCCGGCGCAGTCTTCGTTGCCGGCGTAGCCTTTTTCACCGCAGGCTTCGTTCCGGCCGGCTTGACTGCTGTCCGCTTGGTTGCTGTTGGTTTGGTTGACGCAGCCTTGCTGGTGGACGTCGAAGCCTTGCTGGTGGACGTCGAAGCCGTGGACTTCTTAGCCCCTACAGTCGCCTTACTAGCGGCAGGCTTTTTCGCCGCGGTCGTCTTGGTCGTAGAACTGCTCGGCGTCGACTTCTTGGCTGGCGCCTTTTTGGCTGGCGCCTTCTTCACCGCGGCTTTCTTCGCTGGTGCTCTCGTTGCCGCGATGGTCGCTGCCGTCGTCACGGTTGAGGTAGCTGTTTCGGAGACATCCGGCGTCGAAGCTGCCGGTGTCGAAGACTGAACATCGGCGTTCGTTTCGTCAGATGCAGCATCCGTAGGACTCGTGGCATCCGTGTCAACCGCAGCACCCGCAGGATCCGTGACAGGCGCATCACCCGCGTCGCCGGCAGCACCGCGCTCAGCAGCACCGCCCTCAGCCTCAGCTAGACGCTCTCGGCGCTCACGAACCTGACCAATGATTGTGGGAATCAGCAGTGCCAGCAGCAGAACTACTGCAGTGGTGGCGATGAGCACCACTGACTGTACGGAACCTTGATCTGGCTGTGGTGTCGGGTCCACGATTTCTATTTCGCGACCGGAAAGTTCAGGCTGATATTGGGCGAGAGTCGTTTCGCCAGCAATTCCGCTTTCGCCACGCACGAGGGGAATGATCACGCCATCACTGAGGCTGAACCATGCTTTCGTCTCCGGCTCGTGCACGAGTGTTGCATCTTCGTCGATGTGGTCGAGGGCGAGCGTGATGCCGGGGTTGCGGATGAAGTCGATCATTTCTGGGTCGACCGTTGCCGGATCAATGCCAATCATGGCAATACCAACCGGCTCTTCACCAATCAGAACCGGCACCTTCCAGCGATTGACATACTGCACCGGAGTGTCCGTCTTCTGCCCAGAATGGAATGCCTCAGACCAGAGGAAGATTCGATCAATTTCACCCAGTTCAATACCATCCGTGAAATCGAGTCCGCCGCCTCGCTCGTCAACACCGAAATACTCTTCGAGCTCAAGAATGAGTCCGTCATCTGACGCTGCGAACTCGCTAACATCTGGCGGGATCGAACCAACGGATGCTACAGCGCCCGCCGCCGGAACGAATGTGATCATTGCAAAGAGTGCTGCTGCTGCGGCAACGGACCACCGACGACGGTGTCTCGACGGTGGCGCAGAATCGGAGTGGCGAGCTAGCATGCGCCTAGTCTGCCAGTACCGGCACACATTGGTTGACGTGACGCGTAACAACCACGACTTGGCGGCGGTGAATCTGGGTTTGTGCGCGGTGGGCACCATTGCGCAGCAGACACGAGAGACAATGGTGGTGTGACTATGCAACCGGAACTCGATCTGTGGGAGCCGGTTGCGCCCAATCACCTCAATCGTGTGGTCGCCCACGCTGAAGATCGTGTTGCATGGCTTCGGGCGCGAAGCCGCGGTGTTACAGCGACGGATGCCGCCCGCTTGGCAACCGAAAGTTCGTTGCGTGGAGTGGTGGAGAGCAAGCTCCTCGGCTCTGGTTTCTCTGGCAATGCGTTCACCGATCACGGCCGACTGCGGGAACCTGAGATCGCACGGTGGGTGCTTGCCCAGCACGGCATCCGCTCAAGTTCTGCGCTCTATCACGCGCACGATCAACCACTGCATTTGGCAACTCCCGATGGTGTTGCCGTAATCGATGGTGCTGTGGTGTTGTCAGAAATCAAGACGACCCATAAGGCGTGGCGCAGCATCCCCCGTTCCTATTTGCGTCAAGTGTGGTGGCAGCAGTACGTGCTCGGCGCGGATCGCACCCTGGTGGTGTGGGAACAGCATGGCGACTTTGTGCCCGTGCATGCTGAGCCGAAATGCTTGTGGGTTGAACGAGATGAAGACCAGATCCATGCCCTTGTCGGACTTGCCGATCGGTTGCTCGATCTCATGCGAGCGCCGTAGCTAGCTAACGCGGTCACGCCCCAGTTTGCGCGCAGCAATCACCGCGCCAAGCATCATGAGCCAGGCAATAGCGATAGTCGTTGCCACAAACTCGAGACGGCTGCCAAGCACGACTTGGAAACGGAACAGGGAGAAGAGCCCACCTGTTCCGGCGATCACAGCAACAGCAATGGCGGTGATCAGCGACATTCGGGCGAGCACGCGGTGCTCCCGCGCGAATGACGTTTGGATCATTGCCCAGCATGCGGCCGCGAAAGCGATAACGGCAGCGAGGGTGTGAGTGAAGTCCTGCACCGTGAAACTGGGGCCATAGGGCAGTGGGCATCCCGAAGTGCAGGTCACTTGCGACGCAAGCAAAAAGAACCCGCAGCCAACCCAGAGTGACACTGCTGGCGAACCGAGGGAAAGCAATGGTGGCCACGCTCGAACTCGGCGGGCAGCCCACGCGACGGCTGAGCCTCCCGCGACAATCAGAAGCAGGGCAATCTCGAACGCGGCGGCAGTAGGTTCGCCCTCAGCGCCGAGCTCGCTGACGTAGAGCTCTCGAGGAACAGAGAGTCGCGACATCCAGATAAGAGTGAGCGCAACCCCAACGGCAACGCTGCCAACAACAGCGGCATAACCCTCAAGGGCACCGAGGGAGACTCGAGGCGGCGCAACTGCGGTCATAGCCCGAACGCCCGCGGGCGAGAAGTCAGCGGCGCGAGCATTCAACAATCGTAGAGCACCACGACGGCGCAAGCACCGGTCAGGGAGAAACTTATTTAGGCGTCTGCACTGAGGGGCAGCTCACGAACGTAGTCGTCTTCCCACCGCTCCCCCACAAGAAACTTCTTCGTACCCACGAGGCGAAAACCCGACTTCTCATAGAAGCGATTGGCGCGAACATTTTCCTGATTCACCCCAAGCCAGACAGCAGCAAAACCCTCGAGTCGTGCGCGCTCGATTCCTGCCGTCACTAGAGCCTTGGCAACGCCAGCACCGTGGAACTCGCTGAGCACGTAACACTTGCTGAGTTCGACGCTTGGTCTCGCTGTGAGTGCTGCGGCAACATCCGGATCACTGGGCTCGTCACTGCAAAAGAGTACGTAGCCTGCTGGTCGACCATCAACCTCGCCGATCAGAATCTCGCGGGCGGAGTCGTTGAGGTAACCACTAAACGACTCGACCGAAAGCTGGTGCGCGATGAACTCGGCTATTGCCTGCGGGGTGGTGCTTAGAGGGCAGGCGAGAGGAAAGGTGGTGCGTGCGAGCTCATGCAACATCTCAGCATCGGCAGCAACAGCAACGCGAACGGTGGTCGTCACGACGAAAACTCCTCCGGGGATGCGAAAACGGGGGCCGGCAGAAGCCGGCCCCCGTTCATCTAAGCAGTATTAGATCGAGTTGATGTCGACCGGGATGCCAGGACCGAAGGTCGTGGAAACAGTTGCTTTGGTGATGTAGCGGCCCTTTGACGAGCTCGGCTTTGCGCGAACGATCTCGTCGAGCGCTGCCTTGATGTTCTCGTCGAGCTGCTCGGCGGTGAACGCCGTCTTGCCAACAATGAAGTGCACGTTGGAGTGCTTGTCGACACGGAATTCGATCTTTCCGCCCTTGATCTCCGAGACAGCCTTAGCGGTGTCAGGAGTAACCGTTCCGGTCTTCGGGTTTGGCATGAGGCCACGCGGACCAAGAACCTTACCCAAACGACCAACCTGGCCCATGAGCTCGGGGGTCGAAACTGCTGCGTCGAAAGCGGTGTAGCCAGCGGCTACCTTCTCGATGAGCTCCGAGCCACCAACCTCGTCGGCGCCAGCAGCAATAGCTGCTTCAGCCGCAGGACCGGTTGCGAAAACGATAACGCGAGCAGTCTTACCCGTACCGTGAGGCAGGATGACGGTGCCACGAACCATCTGGTCAGCCTTGCGAGGGTCTACACCCAAGCGAAGAGCAACCTCAACGGTTGAATCAAACTTCTTTGAGCCGGTCTCGCGAGCAACAGCTACAGCCTCGGTTGGCGTGTAGAACTTGCCCTCTTCGAGCTTGTCGGTGGCAGCCTTGTATGCCTTGGAATTCTTGGACATTATGCCTCCACCGTGATTCCCATCGAACGAGCAGTGCCCGCGATGATCTTCATTGCGCCGTCGATGTCGTTGGCGTTGAGGTCAGCCATCTTCTGCTCGGCGATCGTACGAACCTGGTCTTTTGTGAGCTGTGCAACCTTGACGGTGTGCGGTGTGCCTGAACCCTTTGCAACTCCAGCAGCCTTCTTGATGAGCTCTGCTGCCGGCGGGGTCTTGAGGATGAACGTGAATGAACGGTCCTCGTACACGGTGATCTCAACCGGGATAACGTTTCCACGCTGTGCCTCGGTTGCGGCGTTGTACGCCTTGCAGAACTCCATGATGTTAACGCCGTGCTGACCAAGCGCAGGCCCGATGGGCGGTGCGGGGTTAGCGGCGCCGGCTTGGATCTGAAGCTTAATCAGACCTGTAACCTTCTTCTTCGGTGCCATTGTGTTTCCTTTTCAGTACGAACTGACCCGTGTGGCCAGCTCTCCCGCACCCGGTGGGGCGCGGTGGTTTTTTAGGGGCGTTAGCCCTTAAAGCTTGGTGACCTGATCGAAGCTGAGCTCGACTGGGGTCTCGCGCTCGAAGAGGGAAACCAGAACGATGAGCTTTCCGCTCTCCGCCTTGATCTCGCTGATCGAACCAGGCAGGCCCGCGAACGAACCTTCCTTGATGGTGATGGTCTCGCCGATTTCGAAGTCGATCTCAGCAGGAATCGAACGCGCAGCGGTCTTGCCCTTGGCGGACGAGCCCTTAGTTGCGGGAGCTTCGACGATTTCAACAAGGCTCTTCAGCATGTTGAAAGCTTCTTCGAAGCGAAGAGGTACGGGGTTGTGGGCATTGCCAACGAAGCCAGTAACTCCAGGAGTGTGACGAACAACCGACCAGCTGTCTTCGTTGAGGTCCATGCGAACCAGAACGTAGCCGGGGATGCGAACACGGTTGACAAGCTTGCGCTGGCCGTTTTTGATTTCGACAACATCTTCCATCGGAACCTCGACCTGGAAGACGTAATCTTCCATAGCCATGGAAACCTTGCGGTTCTCGATGTTGTGCTTGACGCGCTTCTCAAAACCGGCGTAGGAGTGGATGACGTACCACTTGCCAGGCTGAAGACGCAGATCCATGCGGAACTCGGCGTACGGGTCTACTTCGGCGCCTTCGGCTTCAGCGTCATCCGCAGCTTCGTCATCGGTTGCTGCAACAGAGGCATCAGCATCTGTGGTGTTGTGAACGTCAAGAGCGCCATCGACCGCAGCATCTGCTTCTGGGTCGGCTGCAGCATCCAGAGCCTCAAGGAGCCCAGCAAGATCGGCATCGACATCGGTCGAGCCATCTTCTACGTGCATTGCCTGGTGCTCGGCGGAGTCTTCAGAACGCTCTGCCTCAGCCAGGGTGTTACCCGTCTGCGCCTCATCCTCCTCGGAGGACTGCTCTGCTGCCGTAGCGAGCTCGGAGTCTTCGCGGTGGTTCTCGGACACTAAATCTCTTTTCGTTACTCTGCATTTCGGCCGTAGCCGACGCGGTTTGTGGATGGCGGTTAGTAAAAGACCTAAACCACTAAGTCAGGGTTGCCGAACAAAAAGTTCACCAACGCGCTAAAACCAAAGTCGAGTCCGGAAACGATACCCATCATGATGACGACGAATACAAGAACGACAAGTGTGAAACTGACCAGTTCACGCCTTGTCGGTGTAACGACCTTCTTGAGTTCGTTAATTACTTGGCGGATAAAGAGTGCCATGCGCCCGAAGGGTCCACGACGTTGCTCGCTGTCCTTCTTCGCCTTGGCGACGACGTCCTCGCTGGGCTCGTCTACGTCTTTCTTGGCCACTCTTAGTTACCTTCCGATACTTCGGCTTGCTCGACCCGAGACGTGAAACACGAACCGGGACTTGCAGGGCGGACAGGACTCGAACCTGCAACCTGCGGTTTTGGAGACCGCTGCTCTACCAATTGAGCCACCACCCTTTGCGAGAGATTTGCATCTCTCACCCCAACACTTTCGCACAAACACCGCCGGACTTCTATTTTCAGAAGTGGAGAGTAGGCGCGCGAAAGTATGGCAGTTTTCAACTACTTCTTCCAGTGTACGTCATGAAGCGGCCTCGTGAAATACGGCGAACAGCCAGACGGCAACAGATAGCGCGAAGCCCACCCAATTCGGTGCCAAAAAAGTTTTCTGAAAAGAATCTGAGAATCCGCGTCATAACCGCCACCGGTCGCAGTCTCTCTATACAAGCGGGGCGAACCACCCCGCAATTTCGGACAACATCGGCATCACCACGCGAGGACTAACCACCTCGCCGCATAACTAAAAAGCATCACCACCAGATGGGCAAGCGAAGCTGAGATCAGGCAGCAGTTCGTGGCACAACCCTCACGTTGGCCTCATAGTCGAGTCAGTTTCCTTATCCACACAGGATCAGGAAGGTACCAGTCGTGTTTACACAACACATCCCGCGCGCTGGGAAGCCAGTCGGGAATACCAAGCACAACCCAGTAGTCCGTTTTGGAGCGACGCTGGGAACCGTAGCCCTCGTTTCGGGCTTCACTCTCATTGCACCCGCTGCCGCGAGCGCCGACGAAGTCAACGGGGCGTCATACGCCTACGCCGAGTTCCTTTCCGGCAATGTTTTAGGCACGGACCTCGGCAACGTTGTCGGCCTTGGTCGGGTAGCTGCAAGCAACAACGGCAACCAACCACGTCAAATCAGTCGCAACCCCCTCTCCGTTGACGTGCTCGGGGCCACCGTCATCAACCAACCGGGCGGCATCCAACTCCCCATGGTGGATGTTCTCGATGCTGGAGTCATCAGCCACTACGCCCAGGCCGACCAGAATGGTGAGTCCTACGCCTCAACAGGAGCCATCCAGAACGACGGCGGAATTGGAGTCGGCAACAATGCTGCCGGTCCTGCCGGAGACCTAACACTGGATCTCGACAGTCTTCTCGACAACCAGTTCTCTTCCGTGTTGACCGACCTCAAGCTCGACCTCGAGGCGGTAGCCGCACGCGCCAACGGCTCGATTACCTCAGCTTCAGGCGACTACACGCTCGCCGATGCCACACTGCGTTTCTCGAGCCCCGCGATCAGCCAACTGACCAGCAAAGTGAACAGTGCACTCAGCGGCGTCGACGGTCAGCTACTCAGTTTGGGCGGTGATGACGGTGCTCTCGGAAACTCGATCGACCGCATCCTCGATCCCCTCCTCAGCGTTGTTGGATCATCGGCAAACGTGAAAGTGGTTATCGACGCTGACGTGCACAATGCCGTCAGCTCACTGCTGAACGAAAAATACGGCAACGGAGCAGTGAGTTTCAATCTCGAAACCGGCGCGGTGCTCGTGGACCTCGAAACATTGTTAGGTAGCGACCTGAACGATTTGCCACCGAACACCGAGCTGCTGACGGATGCCGTCGTCAACCAGATCCTGAAGGGAATCACTGAAACAGTCGGCACCCTCGCTGACGACATCGTCGAACGAGTGGAGTCGGCTCTCCGAAACGCTCGCGTGGATGTTTCAGCGAACCTCACCGCGTTGAGCGGGCAGGATCCGGTGCAGCAGAAGGTGTGTAGTGACATCCAAGTCCCGATCATTGGTGACATCATCACCGGTGGCACGGGAAGCACTGGTGGCCTCGGCGGTCTTCTTGGTGGACTCACTGGTGGAGTAACGCACACCATCACACAGGGCGTCATCGGCTACACAACAGAAACGGTGTGCAAGCTCGTTGCGACCGCCCTGCCCGACCTGCGCAGCACTGTCGCTGTCACCATCGTCGGAACAGTCGATGACCTGATTGACGGCACCGCAGCACAGGCGAGCGCTAACATCTCGCTACTCGGTGGCACCGTGAAAACTGCGCTCGACGTCGATGCCATCATCGGAAGCCTCGGCACGTGCCTCAACCAGTCGCTGTTCTCCAACGACGGTGTCGTTAGCTCGGTCATCGCTCGCCTCAACTCTGGATTGGTCAACCCCGCCGTTACCGGACTTCTTGGCAACTCAAGCGTCGCAACGGTGCTGAACGATCTGATCTCGATCACTGTCAACGTTCAAGAACAGTGGACCTCTACTGGTGCTGTCAGCGGCAACATGTTCAGCGAAACCGCAGTGCGAGTGAGCGTCGGCTCGGGAGGACTTCTCAGCGGTGCTCTCGGTCGCGCAGCATTAGCGCCCAGCTTTGCCGCTCGCGGAGTCGTCAGCCTCAACGTGGCCCAAGCCACCGTTGGGCCGAACGTGCGAACCGTCGTTGACCCAGGATGCACCGTGAACTGTGGCCCCGGCGGCGATCCAGACCCCTGTGTCGGAATTTGCATCCCCGGAGATCCGGACTTTCCAGAACTTCCGACTCTCGCCCTTGGCGGACAGCTCGCATACACCGGTGCCGGTGTTGCGACGCTCATCGCCCTCATCGTCGCGTTGTTGGCAGCGGGTGCCTACTTCGCGCGTCAAGGTTACCTACGTACACATCCCAAGTCCGAGCTCTAGGACTGCGTAGCTAACCTCTAGCGGCCGGAGCTGGTCGTCCCCCCAGGACCACTGCTCCGGCCGCTTTTCTCTGCCATCACTACGGTCGTAATCCCCTCCCCATCGCTGGCCGCAACGCCTAGACTTGACGGGTGACTTCACCTCGCCTCTCTGCCAGAATTTCCGCCATCGCCGAATCGGCCACCCTCAAGGTGGACGCTAAAGCTAAGTCGCTTCTTGCGGCCGGTCGTCCGATCATCAGCTATGCGGCTGGCGAGCCCGATTTCGCGACACCGGCGAACATTGTGGATGCGGCATCCCGAGCAGTGCTCGACCCCAAGAACCACCGCTACACGCCTGCAGCCGGACTGCCAGAACTGCGCGAGGCGATCGCGGCCAAGACGCTGCGCGATAGCGGCCTCGAAGTGGGAATCAACCAAGTTGTCGTCACCAACGGTGGCAAGCAGGCCGTCTACCAAGCCTTCGCAACTCTTGTAGATCAGGGCGATGAAGTAATCGTTCCGACCCCGTACTGGACGACCTACCCCGAAGCGATCAAGCTCGCTGGCGGCACCATGGTTGAAGTTTTTGCTGGTGCAGATCAGGGTTACCTCGTGACCGTCGAGCAGCTCGAAGCAGCTCGCACCGAGAACACCAAAGTGCTGCTCTTCGTTTCACCGTCGAACCCGACCGGTGCCGTCTACACGCCCGAGCAGACCAAGGCCATCGGCGAATGGGCGCTCGAGCACGGCATCTGGGTGATCAGCGATGACATCTACCAAAACCTTGTTTACGACGGAGTGCGCGCTGTTTCCATCGTTGAGGTTGTTCCCGCGCTCGCCGACACCACCATTTTGGTAAACGGCGTAGCCAAGAGCTATTCGATGACCGGCTGGCGCCTCGGCTGGATGGTCGGCCCCGTCGATGCAATGAAAGGCGCTGCCAACTTGCAGTCGCACCTCACGAGCAACGTCTCCAACATCTCGCAGCGTGCTGCAATCGAAGCCCTCACCGGCCCGCAGGATGCCGTTGAAGAAATGCGCCTAGCTTTCGACCGCCGTCGCAAACTCATGGTCTCCGAGCTCAACAAGATCGACGGCATCAACTGCCCAACACCACAGGGTGCTTTCTACGTGTACCCGGATGTTTCGGGCCTACTGAACCGCGAATGGGCTGGCGTCACCCCAACCACAAGCCTCGAACTTGCCGATCTCATTCTCGAAAAAGCTGAAGTTGCTGTGATCCCCGGCGAAGCATTCGGACCAAGCGGCTACCTCCGCCTCTCCTACGCCCTCGGAGACGACGCCCTCCTCGAAGGTGTGCAGCGCCTTCATAAACTTTTCAGCTAACACAACAACCGCCGCCGTTGCGGTGGAGGAACCGATGGACTCACCACCACCGCTCGATGCCGCAAGCAGGCTGCATCAAGCGCTACTCGCCTCAGCGCCGTCAGTGCGGTTGCAGGCCGCGATGTCCGCTGGGACCCATCCGCGCCCCGAATACGTGAGTGTGCTGCTCGAACGCTGCGCGATCGAACCAGACCTCAACGTTCGCGAAACCCTCACGTGGGCGCTCATGCGGCACCCAGTGGAGCTCACTGTGCCGACGCTCATCACCGAAACACGATCGGCAATCGCCCAAGCGCGCAGCCAAGCGCTGCACACCCTTTCCAAGATCGGCGACCCTGAGGGATGGGCAGCGATCACACCAGAAGTCCTCAACGACACAGATGATCAAGTCGCCCGAACAGCCTGGCGGGTAGCAACCGTGCTCGTACCCGAAGGTGGGGAGCACGCTTTGGCTGCCATGCTCGTGCGCCATCTCAACCACGGAGACCGCGACGTGCAACTCAGCCTCAGTCGGGCCCTCGTCGCGTTGGGCGACACTGCGCTTCCTGTGCTCGAAGCAGCGGCGGAGAGCGGTGATGAACGACGACGCGTTCATGCGATTGCGACGATGCTGTTGCGCGAATCCCCCGACGAGGGGTTTGACGCTGCGCTCTTTGATGCTGAGTTGAGGGTGCTGTTGTCCACGCCGCTCGACTCACCCGCCGAGCCCAACTCTGGTCACGATCCCGACACCGACTCTCGCCCAGACGACTCGTGAGCGTCTAGAGCAGCTTTCGCGCTGTCGCCCACACCGTCAGTTCATGACGCGACGACAACTGCAATTTACGCAACACAGCAGAGACGTGTGTCTCGACCGTCTTGACCGAAATATAGAGCTCGGACGCGACCTCTTTGTAGGCGTAACCGCGAGCGATATAGCGCATCACTTCGCGCTCGCGGCCAGAAAGTCGGTCGAGTTCATCGCTGGACTCCGACTGCTCCCCTGCAACGGCACCGAAGGCATCAAGCACGAAGCCCGCGAGTTTGGGAGAGAACACAGCGTCGCCTCCGGCTACAGCAACAACGGCTTCACTCACATCGCGACCGGAACTGCCCTTGGTGATGTAGCCGCGAGCCCCTGCTCTGATCACGCCAACAACATCCTCCGCTGCATCGGAAACGCTGAGCGCGAGAAACCGCACCGAATCCAACAGAGCGCTCGAGCGGCGAAGTACTTCTGCCCCTCCACCGCCAGCCCCGCCAGGCAAGTGCACGTCGAGCAAGACAACCGCCGGCCGCAATTTCTCGATCAGCTCAACGGCCTCATCGACCGTCGCCGCCTCGCCAACAACGCGCACGGTCGCGTCGAGATCAGCTCTCAACCCCGAGCGGAAAATGGAATGGTCGTCGACGATCACAACGTCGAGAGTGTGGGGATCATTCACGCTTGTTCCTCGATTCGAAGATGAACTTCTGTGCCAACGCCACCAGATCCTCGACGAAGAGTTGCGGTTCCGCCGGCACGAGTCATGCGGCCGATAATCGACTCCCTGATGCCAAGACGGTCGGCAGGCAAAGTGTCGAGTTCGACCCCCGGACCTCTATCGCGCACAAACACGTCAACAACGTGCGCGGAAGATTCGATGTAGATCGACACCTCACCACCCGCGTGACGTGCAGCATTCAGCATCGCTTCCCTAGTGGCAGACACGAGCGCGACGGGAGCATCCTCAACCAGTTCGCCGGCAGCGACAACATCGAATCTCACCGGATAGTCGAGCTCAATGGCGGCCGCGATTGAACGAATCTCGGTGACGCAGTCCGTCGTGGGAGCGGCATCCCCTTCAAACAACCACTCGCGCAGCTCTCGCTCCTGCGCTCGAGCGATCCGCGCAATTTCCGTCGAAACACCGGCACGGTTTTGGATGAGCGCAAGAGTCTGAAGCACCGAGTCATGCAGGTGGGCGGCGACTTCGGCCCGATGTTCTTCCCTGACTCGCGCGGTCCGTTCCGCGATCAAGTCACCCCAGAGAGCAACAATTCGTGGAGCCGCCAACAGGGCGACTGCGGCAATGATCAACGCTGTTGCGATTAGGCCGTTGATGATGCTGGGCTGCAGGGCCCACACGGAGAGCGAGCACACAATGATGATCGCCGCGGACGATCCTCGGGCTACCACCCCGTAGCGGGTGCCGCGGCTGGGGTCGTGGCGGTCAACCGCCAAGCTCCAGGCGACAGCGGCGGCGCTCGTGAGCGCAACAACGATCAGGGCCGGAGAGCGACCCTGCGGGCCAGAGCCCAAGGCGAACAGCAGGACAAGAATGGCAGCGATTCCCGAGCCAATGACGAGCAGCATCGCGATCGGAACACTTCGGTGCACTTCGCGGCGGTTATCGGTGTGGCTAGGGGCAAGAGGGACTAGAGCCCACAGCCAGAGATACAAGAGCAGTCCTGCCCCACCACACAGCGTGGTGACGACCGCCAGCAAACGCACCTTGGGTACACTCCAGCCGACATGGGCGGCCACCGCTGCACAAACGCCGCTTATTGCCGCCGCGCGCGGGCGCTGCAAGAGAGGGCGTACGGCTGCAGCGGTCATCCCTGAATCCAAGCAGGTTTTCGACCGCCATGGTGATCTCTCAGGGTGCGCTCAGGGTCATCCCTCATAGCGAAGGCTGCTAGTCAGCGCCACGATAGGAGCATGGCTTCACACAACAACTCCGGCAGCACCCCGACAGAGGACACCGACGGCTCTTCCGACGGCTCTCACGAACCCCCACCGTCCGCACCGCAAGCAACAACTCCCGGGCAGCCCTTCATGAACTGGATGCGCGAACTCGATCTCCGACGCGAAGCGGGCTGGATTGGGGGTGTGGCTTCGGGCGTCGCGACCCGCCTCGCCATCGATCCCCTCATCGTCCGCGGCATCTTCGTCGTTGTTGCCATTCTCGGTGGGCCCGCGATCCTGCTTTACGCCGCAGCGTGGCTCCTCATCCCGGATGAAAATGACTCGATCCACCTCGAGAACCTCCTCCGGGGAACGTTCGAGCGAGCACATGCAGGGATCGGCGCGCTACTACTGCTCTCGATGCTTCCCACCACTCAAGGATTCTGGGAAGTCGGCTCCTTCGTTGCTGGCCCTTCCCGCTGGGGAACAGACATCTTCCGAGTGTTGTGGACGATCCTCGTCATCGGAGGCATCATTGCGCTCGTCGTGTGGATCGCACGGCTCGCCCGCAACTCAAGTGATCGGTCAACACCTCCCGAACATCAATCGACGTCTGTCTCTTCGGACGCCGCAAATTCAGGACAGTCCACAGACTCCGCTCCATCGGATACTGTCGCTGGCGAGCGGATGAATAACGCTGCCTCAGCGGCACCGACCCTTCCCGAGCATCCAAGTTCCACCGCCACAGACGACGAAATCGCGGCCTGGCGTGAACAACGAGACGTCTGGAAGGTCCAGAACGCCGCCTGGAAAGCGCAACAGGAGGCGAATGCTCAAGAGATCCGCCGCCAACGCACCGCAGAATCGCGCGAGCGTGCTCGTGCCGCGGCAGCGATCGCGACAGCACGTCGACGTGAACGTCAACGGCTGAGCCCCCGACTCCCCGTAGCGGTCATGGCCGTTGTTGCCGGATTGGCGCTTCTCGCCTATGGTCTCGTCGCCGCAGCGGCGACGGCTAGCGGAGATTCCCCGACAATCGCCGCAGCCACCGGGCTCTCCGTTGCGGCCCTTATCTTCGGGCTAGCGATAGTGATTGGCGGAATACTGCGTCGCCGCAGCGCATTCTTAGCCTTCCTGGCCGGCATGACCGTTCTCGCCGCGCTCGTTGCATTCACTCTGCCGGTCGACCGCACCCTGCTCTCCCCGACGGCGCCGCTCGACGGGACTCGCACCGCGCAACTGTGGGGCACTGCCTACGTCAACACCCAGCAGAATGAGCCAGTCATCACGAGCGATCTCTGGCAAGGTGCCGGATCAGTCGAAGTGTATGTCGCAGAAGGAACTGCAGTGACACTCGACGTGCGCTCACCACAAAGTTCTGTGTGTGTCGCCAACCTTCGAACCGACGAGAACAACGCCGGATTCAACGGCGAGTTCGATTGCCTCTCCCCCACGAGTCTCAGCAGCACGTTCGAACGATGGCAGGTCAGGATCGGCGACCCTGACGCCACCGTGACCCACACCGTCCGCCTATGGCAGCAGGAAGGGCAGGTTCGCGTCTTTAACGACAACCCGCTCACCGCAACCGAGCTTGAGGAGTAAGAAGATGACATTTGACACCGAAAACCTGACCGAGGCGGGGACAGAGACCAGTGCTGGCGCTGACTCTTCGAACCCTGTCGCTCAGCCGCGCATCCGATTCGGCACCATTGTGTGGGGCCTTCTTATCTTTGCCGCTGGCGCCACACTGCTCACGGCACTTCGCACTCCCGGACAGCGGGACCAATTCGTCGGCTGGGCACTCTCACTGAGCCCCAGCGACAGCATGCTCATCGCCGCCATCATTGTCGGCGCCATCGTTTTGGTGCTCGGACTGCTCGCCGTCATCCGATCCCAACAGAAACGCTGGTCCCGCCGCAACATCCACCATCAACCGATCGGTTGATAGACCTCTAACCGAGCAAACCTGTTGCGGGCGGGCCAGACAAGCGACGATAGAAGCATGAACACCACCGCTCCCGTCGTGCAGGTCGAAGATTTGCGCAAAACTTACGGCTCTTTCGCCGCCGTTGACTCTGTCAGCTTTGAGATTCAGCGCGGCGAAACCTTCGCCTTGCTTGGACCAAACGGTGCAGGCAAGTCGACAACCATCGAGATTCTTGAGGGCTACCGCGATCGAACGAGTGGCCACGCGACTGTGCTCGGCGTTGACCCAGGCAAGGGAGGCCTCGAATGGAAAGCGCGGCTCGGCATCGTGTTGCAGTCCACCGGCGAGAGCGGCAACGTGACCGTGCGCGAACAGCTCAGCCACTTTGCCGGTTACTACCCCAACCCGCGCACAGTTGACGAAGTCATTGCCGCCGTCGGGCTTGACGAGAAAGCCAGCACGTTGATTCGCAAACTTTCGGGCGGTCAACGCCGGCGAGTGGATGTCGCGCTCGGCATCATCGGCAACCCAGAGATGCTCTTCCTCGACGAACCAACTACCGGCTTCGACCCTGAGGCTCGTCAACAGTTTTGGCAGCTCATTCGCTCACTCAAGGCGGACGGCACCACCATCCTCCTCACCACCCACTACCTCGATGAAGCAGCGCAGCTTGGCGACCGCGCTGGCGTGATTGCGGGCGGCACGATGATCGATATCGGTGCAATTGATGAGTTGGGCGGCGCAGAAGCGCGGGTTCCGATTGTGCGTTGGCGCGACGGCGGCGTGCGCCGAGAAGAACGCACCCACACTCCTGGTGCCCTCGTGGCATCCCTCATGGTCGACGGTGCAGAACCTGCCGGGCTCGAGATCATCCGCCCCAGCCTGGAAGACATTTACCTGCAGTTGGTTGCCGATCACGCAACAGCACGTGAAGTGGAGAACGCACGATGAGCACCACAACATCAACCCCCGCAGCGGCGCCAGCCCCGATTACAAAAAGCAGTGTCGGTTCCCGCTTGGGCCGCAACCTGACGCTCGGCGCCAGCCGCACCAAATATGAAGTGCGTGCCTACTTCCGTCAGGGTGACTCGGTGTTCTTCACCTTCCTCTTCCCCGTCGTCATGCTCACGATCTTCGCAGTCGCTTTCAGCGAACAAAACTTTGGCACCGAAGAAGAACCACTGACCGCCGCCGCGTTCTACCTGCCGGGCATGCTCGCCGCCGGACTACTCCTCAGTGGCCTGCAGAACATGGCCATTGATATCGCAATGGAACGTAGCGACGGCACCCTCAAACGATTCGCCGGCACCCCGCTTCCGGTGATGAGCTACTTCATCGGCAAAATTGGTCAGGTGTTCGTGACCGGCGTACTGCAAGCGACCCTCGTGCTTCTTGTCGCTGGCATCGCTTTCGGTGTTGAACTGCCGAGCGAACCAAGCAAATGGCTGACCTTCGCTTGGGTCTTCGTGCTCGGTGTTACGACATCCGCCGTGCTCGGTATAGCGCTGAGCGCACTCCCCCGCTCGGGAAAGAGTGCAACCGCCGTCGTGATCCCCATCGCCCTCGTGCTGCAATTCATTTCCGGGGTGTATCTCGGATTCTCGATGCTTCCGACATGGCTGCAGAACTTTGCGAGTGTGTTCCCCCTCAAGTGGATGGCGCAGGGAATGCGGGAAGTGTTCCTGCCCGCCAGCTTCGAAGTACTTGAACAGTCCGAGAGCTGGAACCTTCCCGGTGTTGCGATCGCGACCGGCCTCTGGCTCGTGCTCGGCCTCATTGTGACGCGGCTCACCTTCCGCTGGATCCGCAAGGATAGCTAAATGGGATTCGTTCGCTGGATGAGCATTGCAGTGATCGCCACAGCGGCGGTCATGACGGTGCTCATCGTCGGCTCCGGAGGCTACGACCTCGAGAGCCGAGTGGGGGCCGGAATCGCCCTAGCCACCTTCACTCTCTCCTGGTTCACGATCGGCATCCGCTCATACACCAGCCGAATCGCAGCGATCGTCTTCCTTGCTTCCATCGTGATCATTGTCGGCACCGCCGTCGCCTTCATGCCCGTCATGGCCACCCTGCAATCGCTCGCCTACCCACTGATTTGGGTGATCGCGGAACGCACCAGAAACGCCATCATCGGCAACGTGACCCTCGCCCTCTCTGTGGGGCTCGGCTTTCTCATCAATGGTGGCTTCAGCACCGATGCACTGCTCTATAGCGGCACCGTTGTGGCCCTTTCCCTGCTCTTCAGCCTCGCCCTCGGCCTCTGGATCACCCAAATTTCCCAGCTCAGCGACCAACGCCACCACCTCGTGCAGGAACTCCGCTCCACCCGTGACGAGCTCGCAGCCGTCAGCCGAGATGCCGGAGTCTCCAGCGAACGAGAGCGGCTTGCCCGCGAAATCCACGACACCATCGCGCAAGACCTCACCGGGCTAGTGCTCGTTGCCCAAAGGGCACGGCGCGAACTCGACAACAACCACCCTGCCGCCGCAGCCGAACAACTCGAGCTGATCGAAGACAGTGCTCGCGCAGCACTCGCGGAAGCGCGCGCCCTGGTCACGGCATCCGCTCCGGTTGGACTCACGGGCGACGGAATTATGAGCGCTCTCGAACGACTTGCAGAACGCTACAGCCGAGAAACTGGACTAACCGTGAGCGTGGATGCCGGGCAGCTGCCTGCGATCGAACGCGAAACTGAAGTTGTCGTGTTGCGCTGCGCCCAAGAAGCCCTGGCGAATGTACGTAAGCACGCGTCGGCCACTCACGCGACTATTGCAGTGACAGTGGATGGCACGGGGCTCACACTGGCGGTAACGGATGACGGTGTCGGCTTTGACCCGGCGTCCGTGCACACTGGTTTCGGGCTTGAGGGAATGAGTGCACGGTTGGCGCTCGTGAATGGCCGCCTCGATATTGACAGTTCGGGCGCCGGTACAACGGTGCGCGCCACGATCCCGCAAGGAGCGTCCGCATGATTCGTGTTGTTGTTGCCGATGATCACCCCATTGTGCGCAGTGGAATTGTTGGACTGTTGAGTTCTGCGGATGACATTGAGGTCGTCGGGGAGGCCGGCAATGGTGCCGAGGCGGTCACGTTGGCCACGCAGCTTTCGCCCGACGTTGTGCTCATGGATTTGCGCATGCCCGGGGTTGGAGGCGCTGAAGCGACCGCGCAAATCGTTGCCGCCCGCCCCGAGGTGCGCGTCGTGATCTTGACCACCTATGAGTCTGACGAGAACATTCTGACCGCCATTGAGGCTGGAGCGAGCGGTTACCTGCTGAAGGCGGCACCGCAGGATGAGATTGTGGCTGGGTTACGGTCGGTGGCTCGCGGCGAGGTTGCTCTGGCTCCGTCGATTGCGGCGCTGCTGGTGAAGCGTATGCGCGAACCGGCACCGGTCTCGCTCAGTGATCGCGAAACTCAAGTTCTTGCGCTTGTTGCTGAGGGCAACAGCAATCGGGCGATTGCCATCGCCCTGTTCGTGAGTGAGGCGACGGTGAAGACGCACCTCATCCATGTGTTCGAAAAGCTTGAAGTGAAGGATCGAACGCGGGCCGTCACGAGAGCAATGGAATTAGGGCTGCTACCGACTTCGAGCTAGAGCTGCTGCGACTAAGTGCCGTAACGAAAAAGTGCCGTAGCGACTAAGGGCTGCGGCAATCTAGGTGAGTTCGACGCCAACGGCGACGGGTTCTGGCTGCAGGCGAATGCCGTATTCGCCAAGCACTCTGGCGGCAATGTAGCGCGAAAGTTCTGCCACTTCGGCGGCATCCGCTCCGGTTCGATTGACGATTGCGAGGCTGTGCTTTGACGAGATGGCGGCGCGCGATCCAGGCAGCCGGAAGCCTTTTTTCACACCGGAGTGTTCGATGAGCCAGGCGGCGCTCAACTTCACCATTCGCTGTTGTGGCACGGGCGGCAGGGCGGGAGCTTCTCCGAGCGGAACCACAATGTCGGCAACAGGTTCATCGTCGATTACCCAGCGTGGGGCATCGGCTGGCAGTGCTCGTGCAATGTTTTCGGGAACGATCGGATTCGTGAAGAACGAGCCGCAGCTTGCCGAGTCTGGTTCGTTGGGGTCGAGCACCATTGCTTTGGATGCCCGCAGCGCGAGCACGGTGTCGCGAACTTGTTGCACGGGCACTTTGTCGCCGATGTTCACTCCGAGCGCCGTGGCGAGTTGTTGGTACTGCACTGTGCTTGTTGGCGATGCGGTGAGGGTGAGGTGCACGGCTACTACGAGACCTGCACGGCCACTTTTGATGACGGAGCTGCGGTAGCCGAGTTCAAGTTCTGCTGTACTCAAGTGCACCAGGTCGCCGCTGGAATAGTCCAGGAAGTCGATACCGTCGAGGGCACTTGCCACTTCTTGACCGTAAGCGCCGATGTTCTGGATGGGAGCTGCGCCAACAGATCCGGGAATGCCACTGAGTGCTTCAATGCCAGCCCAACCGCGAGCGACGAGGCGCGCGACTAGGCCATCCCACGATTCGCCCGCTTGCACGCGGATGCTCAACGAGGTCTCGTTTTGGGAGACAACGTGGATTCCTTTGGTAGCGATGTGGATGACGGTGCCGTCGAATCCTTCATCGCTGATGACCATGTTGGAGCCGCCCCCGATGAGCAGCCAGTCGTCTCCGCGTTTCCAGACCGCACGCACGTTTTCGAGGAGTTCTTCCTCTGTGGTTGGTCGCAAGAGGGTGTTTGCGGGCCCGCCAACTTTCATGGTGGTGAGGTCGGCGAGCATCAGCGTTTCGCTAGCGGGGCTGTCTGTCATTTGTGGAGTTTGACCCTCACTTGGGATTTGCCGAGCACGGTCTGGTTGGCGGCACTAACGGTGAGATCGATGCGAGTGACGTCATCTTCGATGGCGCCGACTTTGGCGGTGACGGTGACGGTGACTCCGCCGTTGCCGTCGACGACGACGGGGCGAGTGAAGCGCACACCGTATTCGACGAGTTCGCCGCGGTCTTCCATCCAGTCGATGACGGGTTGGACGGCGAGGCCCATGGTGAGCATTCCGTGGGCGAGCACTCCGGGGAGGCCGACCGAGGCGGCGACGTCGTCACGGTAGTGGATGGGATTGAAGTCGCCGGATGCTCCGGCGTAGCGCACGAGGGAGAAGCGAGTGAGGGTTACTTTGCCGGTGATGAGTTCTTGCCCGACGGTGAGGTCGCTCATTCTGTGCCTCTCATGACGAGTACGGAGGTTGCGGTGACGACGTGGCTGCCGCTTGCGTCGCTGATGGCGGTTTCGGCGGTGATCATGTCGTTTCCGCCGAGGGATTTGATGCTGGTGACGGTGAGGATGGCGGTGAGTTCGTCGCCGGCGACGATGGGCCGTGTGTACGTGAACTTTTGTTCTCCGTGCACGATGCGGGAGAAGTCGATGCCAGTGTCTGGTGCTGCCAGGAGGAGGGCGAGGCCTGCTTCTTGGATGACAACGGCGAACGTGGGTGGGGCGACGACGTCGGCGTAGCCTGCTGCACGCGCTGCTGCTGGGTCGTGGTTGAGGGAGCTTTGGGCGAAGACGGCACGGGCGAATTCGCGCACTTTTTCTCGACCGACGAGGTAGGGGCTTGTTGGCGGGAAGACCCGGCCTTCGAGTTCTTTATTGACTGGCACGGAGTCCAGCTTAGGCAATGTTGAACGTTCTGCATATTAACGAGTGAAGCCCCGGTGACCGATGGTCTGCCGGGGCTTCAGGAATCTCTTGAGGTGCGAGCTCAGTAAGTTTTTACTGGCAACTGTCGCACTGCAGAAGATCCATTGGGTCGACGGGAATTGCGTATCCACCGACGTTGTCGTTGTCGTTGTCCATTCGATCCTCCTTAAAGTTTTCTCGAAGTTTACCGACGGTTTGTCGGATATTTCACTATATACGGGGAATGACACCTATGTCATTACACAACATGTAGTGTCTCGGCGTGTCGCCTAACTTTCTTTAAAACATACTCTGGGCCACTGACATTCCCGCGGCGAAGGCACGCTTAATCTTTCTGTCGCGCGATCCACGCGAGAGCATCGATTGCGCCGTCAATCACCGAAATATGGCCAGCGCTCGGCTCCAGCCTCAACTCGGCGCCCGGGATGGATGCAGCCAGACGCTGGGAGTGTGCCGGTGGCACAACTCTGTCAGCGCCACCGTGGAGAAGCAGGGTGGGAGCCTGGATCGATGCGGGGTCGAATCCCCAATCACGCACGTAAGCGAGGTCGTCGTCAATGGCCGGTGCTGGGCCAGATGCGGCGCCAGCGCGTACCACGTCGATGAACCACGACCACTCCCCCTCGAACATGGCCAGATCACCGGGGGTGAATTCGGGGTCGTAATCGTCACCGTGCTCTTTTTCGTAGGATTCCTTAGTTGTGCGCCCCTCGATGGCTGCTGTCAGGCTCGCGATACCTGTGGCGGCCATCCCTGCCGTATACACCTCCGGCTCGAGCCCGTCTCGGCCCAGTGGAGCTAGGCTCGCAATGGCGACAGCTGCGACGACTCGCATAGGGAGCATCGCGGCGACCGCCAACGCATGGGGCCCACCGCCAGAGTGACCCATCACGGCGAAGCGCTCGATTCCCAGAAAATCGACCACGGCCTCCGCGTACCCCGCGGCGGAATAGACGGGGCGATCGGGAGCGGGAGACGAGCCTCCATAACCGGGCCGGTCGTAGCCTATCCAACGCAGCCCCATAGCGGCAGCTGCATCGAGGAGTGGGGCGGGTGGAGCCCCAGTATTTGGCGTGCCGTGATGCCACAGCAACGCCAGTGCACCATCGTCGGCGGAGCCAGCGTCGTAGACGTGCAACACTCCACCGTCAGAAAGGGAAAGGGTGAACTCACTGATCCGGTCGCCTATTGAATCGATCTGTTGCGTCATCGCGTCTCCTGTAATTCGAGTGCTCGTAGTAGCAGCGCACGCCGCTCGTGGTCGGTGGGAGCCAGCTCGGCGGCCTCCCGTAGGGCTGCGACCGCCTCGGCGACCTGGCCTGCGCGTGCCAACAAATCTCCCCTCACGGCGGGGACCAAGTGGTTACCGGCCAATCGAGAGAGACTCGTGATGTTCTCGAGTGCGGCAAGGCCCGCATTCGGTCCGTGGCACATCCCCAGTGCGACTGCCCGATTAAGTTCCACCACGGGCGAGGGACTAATCCCCAACAATTCATCGTAGAGCGCGACGATCACAGGCCAATTCGTTGCGCCTGCGGTGGGGGCGGTGGCATGCACTGCGGCAAGTTCCGCCTGGATTCGGTATGGACCACGAGCCCGCTCGGGCTGACGTGCCAGTATTTTGCTGGCATCCGTGACCATCCTGGCGTCCCAAGAAGAACGGTCTTGGAGTTCGAGCGTCACTGGCTGACCGTTGTGTGCGCGAGAGTCACGGCGCGAATGCTGAAAGAGAAGTAGCGCCAGCAGGCAGCGAACTTCATCCGACTTCGGCACTAGTTCCACCAGAAGGTTAGCTAACCGAAGAGCTTCCTCGGCAAGTCTGGTCGAGTGAGAGGAATAGCCATGAGTGAAGATGAGATAAACCACACTCAACACCGCGTCGAGACGGTCCGCGAGGTCGCCTGAGCTCGGTTCCCGATAGGCAATGCCAGCGTTGGATATCTTCTGTTTAGCGCGCAGAAGGCGTTGCGACATCGTCGCCTCGCTTATGAAGAATGCGCGCGCGATGGCCTCGGTTGGCAGACCGGCAATCACCTTGAGCGTCAGCGCGACGCGGGCTTCCATCGAGAGTGCGGGGTGACAGCACACAAAGATCAAACGCATTCTGTCGTCGTCAGGGGAATCCGAATCGCGCGCGGCATCGCTGTAGTGAAGCTCACTGAGCTTGCGTCGCTCCAGCGAGCTTCGGCGCAGCAGATCAAGCGCACGGCGGGTGGAAACGGTGGTCAGCCACGCCGCCGGATTTGCGGGGATTCCATCCTCTGGCCACTTCCGCAGCGCACGCTCCACAGCGTCGGCAAGGGCGTCCTCCGCTAGGCCAAAGTCACGGGTCGTGCGTATCAAGGTGGCGATGATCCGCAACCTCTCGCTCTCCATCACCTTGGCCAGCGCAGCCGCCGGTTCGCTCACTCGCCAAATGGCCAGAAAGGCCGCAACTCGATGCGTCCGTGGCGAGCCATCTCGTGATCAGCAGCCACCGCAATGGCCTCATCGAGATCGGCGCACTCGAGAATGTCGAACCCTGCAATCCACTCGTGAGTCTCAGCGAATGGACCGTCGGTCACCAACACTTTGCCTCCGCGTTTGCGGACGACCGTCGCGTCCTGCGGTGGCCGTAGTCGGTTACCGTCGACCCGCACACCGGAGGCATCGTTTTTCGCCGCCCATTCATCGATCGGCGTTTCGCCTTCATCCGTTGCGGTATCCGGCTCGGCATCCGTGCAGACAAACATCATGAACTTCATCGAAACTCCTTCGTTCGTGGAACGTCATCTACTCAAGCAACGAATGACCAACACCAGAATCCGACAAATCTGACAAATCCGAAAGGAAAAAGCGAGGTTTCGTTTGAGAGCTCAGAATCCACGACACATGATCGCTGCGCAGACGTCGGGTCATGGGCGTGTGAAAAACGCTCTATTCTCCGCGCCAGGTAGCAGGCACGATTGTCCAGATGACTTCGGCACCGAGTTCAGCATCGGCGTCCCAGTTGTGGGGTTCCCGGCCGGGGAACGTGAGCGAGTCACCCGCGGCGAGAGGGATCTCACGATCCACGAAGCGTGCGGTGACCGCACCAGAGATGACGTGCAGCACTTCCACTTCGCAACTGATCGTGTAGAACGCATCCCCACCGTTGGCGCCGGGCTGCATGTGGGTGCGGATGACTTGAACCCGGGATTCGTTGCGCGGTGAGATGAGCCGTTCATCCACCCCCTGACCACCAAGGTTGATGTGGGGCGCGTCGGCCAATGAGATCTTGACAGCCTCGGGCTCGGCGAACAGCGACCCGATTTCGAGCGAAAGAACCTGACACAACTGCACAAGGGTGGCAACGCTCGGCGATGTCTCATCGCGCTCGAGCCGACTTAAGAAACCTTTGGTTAGCCCGGCAGAGGTCGCGATCTGCTCGAGCGTAAAACCTTGAGCTTTGCGGGCACTGCGAATGCGCGCTCCAATGGCAAGGGCTTCGGCACTGGGCGAGGGCGACAACGGTCTCATAGCTCTACTCCATCACTAACCGGGGTTGACGAGGCGCACCTCGGGGTTTACTGTGAGTTCACGTTTACTGCTGATTATCGAAAGTTTACTATGACGAAACCTATTGTTGGCCCGGTCGATGCAAGTATTGTGCCTCGCTTTGCCGGTATTGCCACATTCGCTCGTCTCCCACGCCTCGAAGACGTCGAGCACGCCGACATAGCAATCGTGGGCATTCCCTTCGATAGTGGCGTGAGCTACCGACCAGGGGCTCGCTTCGGCCCGGCACACGTTCGTGAGGCGTCACGCCTACTTCGCCCCTACAACCCGGCGCAAGACGTGTCCCCGTTTGCCGTTCAGCAAGTTGCCGACGCCGGAGACATCGCCGCAAACCCCTTCAGCATTGACGAAGCGATTCTTGAGATCGAAGCCGCGGCCCTCGAACTCGCCACGCGCGCCGACCGGATTGTCACCATCGGCGGCGACCACACCATCGCGCTCCCCCTCCTGCGTGCTATCGCCAAGAAGCACGGGCCAGTAGCCGTTCTCCACTTCGACGCCCACCTCGACACCTGGGACACCTACTTCGGCGCCCCCGTCACGCACGGAACGCCCTTCCGCCGCGCATCCGAAGAAGGACTCATCGACCTCACCGCGAGCATGCACGTCGGCACCCGCGGGCCGCTCTACAGCGCAGAAGACCTCACCGACGACAGCCGCCTCGGATTCGCCGTAGTGACAAGCGAAGACGTTGAAGACCACGGCGTCGCGGTAGCAATCGAACGCATCCGCGACCGCATCGGCGACAAGCCGCTCTACATCTCCATCGACATCGACGTGCTCGACCCCGCGCACGCGCCAGGCACCGGAACCCCAGAGGCTGGTGGCCTCACCAGCCGTGAGCTTTTGCGGATGCTGCGCGCACTCTCCGACAAAAACATCGTCGGAGCCGATGTTGTCGAGGTCGCCCCCGCCTACGACCACGCCCAACTCACCGCCGTCGCCGCCAGTCACGTCGCCTACGAACTGATCAGCGCCATGGCTCCCCGCGACACCCATCAGCCAACCGCAACACCCGAGAGCTAGAGGAGCTCACCATGAGCACGACAACACCGCACGAGGATGACGTGCTCAGCGCAGCATCCGCCATCGTTGACGCTTTCACGGCCACCGACGGCGACCGCTACTTTCGCGGCTTTGCGCCAGAAGCAACTTTCATCTTTCACACCGAACCCGCTCGCCTCAATGACCGCGCCGAATACGAACGTCTCTGGGCGAGCTGGGTTGAGGGCGGCTGGAAAGTTCTCGACTGCGAATCATCGGATGCCTCAGTGCAGTCGTTCCCCGGAGGCGCGGTGTTTAGCCACAACGTTTTCACTCGCGTCGACACTGGTGACGGCGAGGACTCCTACCGCGAGCGCGAAACCATCGTGTTCCGCGCCGAGAACGACCAGCTGCTAGCCGTACACGAACACCTTTCGCCAGTTCCCGACCCTGCCCCGTAACTACTCACCCCCTACCGACCCCTACCCAGGAGACAGAAGCAATGTCGCTCTATTCCCGTCTAAGCAAGCACACTCAAGATCAATCGGATGGCGGAAAACCCGTCAAAGGAACGTACTCTCTGCTGCGAATCGGCATGATCTGGCTCGCAGCCAACCTTGTGGTCACGACACTCCTCACGGGAACACTGTTTGTTCCTGGAGTGGACTTCGCCACCGCCTTCCTCATGATTGTCGTCGGAACTCTTGCCGGTGCCGTCGTGCTCACGTCAATCGGCGCAATCGGTACGCGCACGGGGCTGCCAACCATGGCAATCACGCGCGGCGCTTTCGGAACTCGCGGCAGCCTGCTTCCGGTTGCCGCCAACGTCATCGTGCTCATGGGGTGGAGCTGGGTGCAAGCGATGCTCGCCGGTGTCACCGTGAACTTCCTCGTTCAGAGCGCGACCGGGTACTCGAACCCGATCCTGTTCTCCGTCATCTGCCAAAGCATCGTCGTGATTCTCGCGATTCTTGGCCATGAGGGCATCTCGAAGATCGAGCCGTGGCTCGCGGTGCTCATCCTCGTCATCATCGCGTGGGTCTTCGTTACCGCGTTCACCGCCTTCGACCTTGGCGACTTCCAGGTTGTTGCTCCTGACCCCAGCCTCGGGTTCACCCCGATCATCGTGCTCGACATTGTGATCGCCACCGCGATCTCGTGGACCGTGCTCTCAGCAGACTTCAACCGTTTTGCGCGCACCACCAAGGCTGGCGTAATCGGCTCCGGTATCGGTTACACGGTCTCCACTGTTACCGCGATGACGCTCGGCCTCACCGCCTTCGTCTACGTCTTGCTCTCCGGAGATGAAGCAGCTGCATTCGACCCGACAACAATCGTCGCCGCGTTTGGTGCACCACTGGCAATCATCATCTTCCTTTCAGTGATGGCAACCAACACGATGGTTGTTTACGGAATGGTCACGTCAGTGGTCAATGCCAAGGTCGGAAGCAAGCTGAAGTTCTTGCCAACCGCGCTCATTCTCGGCGGTATCTCGATTCTCGGATCGACTTGGTTGCAGTTGCTCAACCAGTTCACCGATTTCCTTGTCGTGATCGGTGCTTTCTTCGTGCCGGTCTTCGCGATCATGATCGTCGACTATTACATCGTGAAGCGCGGCGCCTACACGAAGGACATCCTTGAGGCCCGCGGCGGTCGCTACTGGTACACGGCCGGGGTCAACTGGTTCGCGGTCGCCATCTGGGTCATCGGCGCCACCATGTCGTATGTCTGGGCCTACGTCTGGCCACTGCCGATCGGCGCAACCATCCCGGCGTTCATTCTCACCTTCGTGCTTTACCTTGCAGTCATGCTTCGCGAACGGGGCCGTCATCAGGCCGTGCGCAGCCAGCACCTCGCCGAGACTGCGGATGCCGACGCGGACACCACTGCCAGCCCCGTCGCCTAACCCACAGCAAAGCCACACCAGGAATCAGGTACCCCATGCGCGAACTGAGCCACCCCATCACCAGTGGAATGCAGGTTTACCCCGGTGACCCTGCGGTCTCAATCGAAAGCGCGCTCAGCGTGGAGCAGGATGGCGTTGACGTCAGCCTGCTCCACCTGGGATCACACACCGGCACCCACCTCGATGCTCCTTCGCACACCGTTTCTGGGGGCCGGACCACGGCAGCGATCGCGCTCGACGAACTCGTTGGCGACGCACTTGTTGTGCACCTCGCGCCGCAAGCAGCCCGTGCCACGTACGGCCTCGACGAGATCACCGCCGCTCTGGGTGACCTACCGCTGACGGTGCCCGCCATCGTCATCATGAACACGGGATGGGCTAAGCACTTCGGTTCAGACGAAGCGCTCAACCATCCTGCGATTCATCCGGATGCCGCAGCAGAACTCATGCGCCGCGGCATGCGTTTACTGGCCGTCGACACTCTCAGCCCCGACCCCACTGGCGAGGGCTCGACCGACTTTCCCGTGCACGAGGTCGTGTTGGGAAGCGATGGGCTCATCATCGAGAACATCACGGGGCTCGCTGGACTCTCCAAGCACGTGCGCGTCGGGTTCTTCCCGCTGCGCATCGACGCCGACGGTGCACCGGTGCGTGCGGTTGTTTTCTCCTAGCCGCTAGATAAAGAGGGTCGTTGTCGACTCGGCCGCCTCGCCCAAGAACGTGGCGACTCCGCCGAGCTCGACGCCATCAATGAGGTCAGATTCGGCGATGCCGAGAAGGTCCATTGTCATGGTGCAGCCGATAACGCGGGCGCCGCCAGCCATTGCCAATTCCATGAGTTCGGGCAGTGAGTGAACGCCGTTCTTCTTCATAGTCTTTTTGATCATCGCCGTGCCTGCCCCCATCATGTGCATCTGGGAGAGCGTGAGCTTGTCGGCACCCGCAGGCATCATCCCGGCGAATAGTTTGTCCATGACTTTACGTTCCCGCTTCGGTGGCTTCTGTTGGCGAAGCGCATTGAGTCCCCAGAAGGTGAAGAACATAGAGACTTCTTCGCCCATTGAGATGGCACCGTTGGCGATGATGAAAGCGGCGATTACCTTGTCGAGATCGCCGGAGAAGACAACGAAGGACACCTTGGGAGTGGCCGGTGCGGCAACAATTCCTCCCCCTCCAGCACGCATGAGCGCGTCCGGCCCGGCCTTGCGAATGGTGGCAACATAGCCGGGGCCTTCGGGCTCGATGGCGAGAAGCTCGTGCCCATTACGGCGCACCCACGCGGGCGCGTCGCTCGCGAAACCAGGGTCAGAGACGTGCACGACAACCTCGTCACCGGGATTGAGATTTTTCATCTCTGTGGCGAGCTTCATGATTGGACCGGGACACGCAAGCCCGGTGCAATCGAGGTTTACGGATACTCCAGTGCCGTTCGCTACATGGGCGGCCACACGAGCAGCATCGAGTGTTGCCGCGGCTTCCGCATATGAAGTCTCGGGCTCGATGGGGCCGACATCGAGGGGCTCAACCTCATGCCACGCCCGGAATGTTTCCGATCCGCCCGACAGCGTGGCGACATCCGTAAATCCCAATTGGACGAGGATGCGGTACGCGAGATAGCTGCGGAACCCGACGGAACAGTAGAGGCGAAGGCCTGTTGACCGGTCCCAGTCACCGGTGTCGGTGCGGAGGGTCGCGAGTGGCACATTCTCGGCACCGGGCAGGTGAAAGATGGAGAATTCTTCTGGCGTACGCACGTCAATGATGCGCGCCCCGTCTGTGACCTTGGGGTAGTCCTGCGCGTACCAGAGGTTGAGGTCACCGAGTAGTACGTTGCTGGCGACAAAGCCCGCCATATTCACGGGATCCTTGGCTGAACCGAAGGGTGGAGCGTAGGCGAGCTCAAGTTCTTCGAGATCCCAGACGGTGAGCCCGGCTCGGAGAGCAGTGGCAAAAATGTCGAGTCGCTTATCGACACCATCGAAACCGGTGACCTGAGCGCCAAGCACCTTTCCGGTGTCCGGAGTGAACAGCAACTTGATGTGCATCATCGCGGTGCCCGGGTAGTACCCGGCATGACCAGACGGATGCACGTGCACGGCGCGATACGTCACTCCTGCAGCACGCAACTGACGTTCCGTCGCGCCGGTGCCACCCGCCACCATCTCGAACACCTTCACAATGGAGGTGCCTTGAGTTGACTTGTATTCGGTGTCGCGCCCACAAATATTTTCGGCAGCAACCCGCGCTTCTCGGTTGGCAGGACCGGCAAGCGGCGCGAGCCAGGAACCCGGCAACACCGTATTCGGAGTTTCAACCGAGTCGCCCGCCGCCCAAATGAATGGGTCAGAGGTGCGCATGTGGGTGTCAACCGCCAGCCCGCCATGTTCACCGAGCTCAAGGCCAGCATCCTTCGCAAGCCCAACGCTCGGGCGCACTCCGACAGAGAGGATGATGACATCCGCTTCAAGAGTGGTCGAGTTCGTGAGTTCCACCTTCACACCGCCGCCGGTGCGGGGCGTGAAAGCGGCAGCGCCGATAGAGAGGTGAAGGGTGATGCCCCGGCTGCGGAGGTGGTGCTCTACGGGAACCGACATCTCATGGTCGAGAGGGGGAAGAATCTGGTCGCTCAGCTCCACGACATCCACGATTGCGCCACGATGTTTGAGGTTCTCGGCCATCTCAAGCCCGATGTACCCAGCGCCGATCACTACACAACGCACGGGGCCGCGAGCGCCACTCGCCGCCTGCTGAAGGGCACTATCGAGTTCGGTCTTGATGGCATCCATGTCGCCAATGCGACGCAGAACGTGCACCTCGGGTAGGTCGATGCCGGGCAGCGGCGGGCGGATTGCTTCCGCTCCCGTACACAGGGCTAGGTTGTCGTAGCTTTCGACATACTCGCGCCCGGTGTCGACCTCGCGCACCGAGACAGTCTTCGCTTGCCGGTCGATCGAGACGACCTCGTGAGCGATACGCACTTCGATGTTGAGAGACTCGCGCAAGCTTTCGGGCGTCTGCAGAAGCAGCCGATCTCTCTCGGTGATGACTTCACCGATGTGGTACGGCAACCCGCAGTTTGCGAATGAGACATGATGACCGCGCTCCAGCACGACAATCTCTGCACTCTCGTCGAGCCTGCGCGCGCGGGCTGCGACCGATGCGCCTCCAGCAACTCCTCCAACAACGACCAACTTCATGGGATGCCGTGCCTTCTGCGGAGACCTCTGGGCTGTGCTCTTCACAGTCCATCAATGCACCGCTATATCAGCAACGCTACTCCTCGCTCGCGAGCAAACGACGGAGATACTTCTCACTCCATCCCGAACCTGTCAGCGTTCATAGAATCTGGTGCACAATAGATTTACCGAGGACGGAGACTCAACCATGGATTCGAATACACAGCTGCCTGCTATCGAGCGCTGGTGGCCTGAGCTCACCATTTCAGCAAAGCACGAGCTGCAGAAGGATCTCCACGGCGAGATCAGCGAGTCAGTGTTGAACGAAATCGAGACTCTGTCGGCGAGCACCCTCCCTAAGGTGCCCCTGCGCCTTAACGATGACGAACGTGCCTTCATCAAAACTCAGACAGAAATCGTCGACTAGACCACCAGGTGTACGGCGACACCAGGTGCAGCATGCGCGACCGGCACTCGGACAAAACTAACGCTACTTCTGAGCCACGTTGACGGCCTCAGTTTCCTAGTGCGCCGTAATCTCCTCGATCGCATCCGCGAGGTCAGGATGCTCAAACGTGAAGCCTGCCTCGGTGAGCGTGCCGGGCACAACCCAGCGGCTCTTGAGGATGAGTTCGGGTTCGGTTCGTAGCACCCACATTGCGGGCTCGAGCATCCAGCGCCAGGCAGGCAATCCGAACGGCATACCGGCCGCGCGACGGAGGATACTCATCAGGGTGCGGTTATCTGAGGGGTTGGGGCTCGCGACGTTCACAGGGCCCGAGATGGTGTCGGTGTCGCGGATGAAACGGATCGCGCGCACCACATCGTCGAGGTGAACCCAGCTGAACTTTTGGCGGCCGCCCGTCTTGTGACCTTCGGCGCGCCCGCTGCCGGTTGGCGTCGGGCCGATGCCGCGGTACCGATTGTGACCGAACCACCAACCGTCGATCTGAGGGCCGCCGAGGCCGATGCGCGCAAGCCGCAGCAGCAGGTTCGTGGCCGGGCCATCGCCAAGCACGATCGCCATACGGAGGGCAATGCGGCGCGTGTTCGGCAGCTCGCCTTCGAGGAATTCGTTCTCCCAGTTGCGGGCAACATCCACCGAAAACCCCTTGCCGAGTTCGCCGTTGTCGTCGCTGTTGGGGCGGTCGGTCGAGTGGCGGTAGATCGTCGCCGTTGAGGCGTTCATCCAGATAGCGGGCGGGGCGGATGCCGCGGCAATCGCCTCGCGTAATGCCCGAGTTGTCTCCACCCGCGAGCGCAGAATCTCGTTGCGGTTCTTGACGTTGTAGCGGCAGTTCACGGATTTGCCGGCGAGGTTCACGACGATTGCCGAGCCATCGATGAGCCAGGCAATCGCGGCCGGGTTATCCCACGTGACTTCGCCGGTGCGGCCGATCAGGCGAACGGCGTAGCCGTCATCGCGGAAGGCGTCGGCGATAGCTGGCCCGACAAACCCGCTCGCCCCGGCGATTACCGCGATCGGCTTTGCCGCGATTGGCTTCGTCGCCGCCGGTTCCGCTGTCTCTTGTGCCGCTGCCATGACGCCCCCATCAGACTGAAATTTTCTCACTCAGTCTATCGAGCCGGCTCGGCTACGGTTGCGCTGGCGCAGCAGCCCACACGAGTTGCCGCGCCAGATCAATGCTCACCGAGAGGGTGTCGAGCGGGAGCTGTTGCGTGACGAGAGCGCCCTCGTGCAGCACCAAAAGTTGGGTCGCGAGCGCGTCGGGAGTTGAGCATCCGGCGACCGTAGCCAGCTCGCTAAACAGATCAACCAACCACTGCTTCTGCGTTGTGGCGATGAGGTGCGCGGGATGCGCAGGGTCGGGCAGTTCGGCGAGTGCGTTGATGAAGGCGCAGCCGCGAGGGTTCGTTTGGTTCCAGGTGCGAAGGGCTTCGAGTGGGGCGAAGACTGCCTCAACCGGTGAAACGGCGGCGGCGATGGCTGCGAGAACCAGCGACTGCCAACGCTGTTCGCGCTCCTCGAGATACGCAACCACAAGCTGGTCTTTTGATCCGAACTGGTTGTAGAGGGTGCGCTTGGTCACGCCCGAGTGCTCGGCGATGAGGTCGACACCGACCGCGGTAATGCCGCGGCTGTAGAAGAGGTCGCCGGCGGCATCCAGAATGCGCTGCCCTGCGGCTGTCATCGGTTTCGTCTCCGACATTCGACACTCCTTTACCGATCGGTGTACTGTGGAACAAGTTCACAGATCAGTATACCTACGAGGAGTCTCCCCCCAATGGACGTTGCCCCCACCATGCGTGCCGTACAGCTCACCCAGCACGGAGGGCCGGGGGTTCTGCGCGTGACCGAGGTGGCCACTCCTGTTCCGCAGGCCGGCGAAGTTCTCGTCAAGGTGAGCGCCGCCGCTCTGAACAACACTGACCTGTGGACGCGCGAAGGCGAGTACGGTCTGCCGGGCACTCGCGCGGGGTGGCGTGGTCCGCTCGACTTCCCGCTCATCCAGGGTGCTGACGTTGCTGGCTATGTGGTCGCACTAGGCGAGGGCGTCGATGAGAGCATCCTCGGTTCGCGCGTCGTGATCGACCCCGCCGTCTACGATGCCGACGAGCCGGATGCCAACATCACGGGACTGATGGGCAGCGAACGCGACGGCGGTTATGCCGAATATGTGACCGCACCGGTGAACCGCATCCACGATGTGACGGAGTCGAAACTCAGCGACGATCAGCTCGCTGCCCTCCCCATCTCCTACGGCACGGCCCTCGGCATGATCGAACGCGGCCGGTTGCAGTCGGGTGAAACCGTGCTGGTCTCCGGGGCATCCGGTGGTGTCGGTGTTGCGCTTGTGCAGTTGGCACGGGCGCGCGGTGCCCGCGTGATCGCGATCAGCAGTGGCTCCAAAATTCAGGCGGTGCTGGATGCCGGCGCTCACGTTGTTGTCGACCGCGCGAACGACATCGTCGAGCAGGTGCGCGCCGCCGCCCCCAATGGAATTGACGTTGCCCTCGATGTTGTCGCCGGAGACCTCGTTCACGACGGACTACCCCTGCTGCGCAAAGCCGGGCGCTGGGTCGTCGCTGGAGCGCTCGGAGGCCACACGATCGGCTTCGACATTCGGGACCTCTACCTGCACAACCGGCAACTCATCGGCTCCACCATGCACACCCCCGAGCACTTCGAGCTGCTCATGGGAATGGCGCGACGGGGCGAGATTACACCTCTCGTCGCGGCGACCTTCCCGCTCGAGCAGGCGGCTAAGGCGCAAGAAGAGCTCGCTCGCCGGGCGCACGTGGGCAAAATTGTGTTGCACCCTTAGGCTGAAGCGCACATCAACTTCTCGTTCCTGCCCCGGCGGACGATCCCGCTTCATTTAGGCTGACCTCAGCGGTCCGAGCGACCGGATGCAGGCAAGAGGATTCCGCGCATGACCAGCACCCCTGAGTACGTTCCCACCATCGTGTTGTCGAAGGCTTCGGCCGGTGGCGCCCACGAAAAGCCGGAGCTCACGGCGCTGATTCATGGGCTCGAAGCATCCATGAAATCGGCGATCGAAGCGACCGGTGCTCGCGTCATCAGCGTTGACGGTTTTACCGACGCCGATGTGGATGTCGTCGGCGCCGGACTCACCGCCACTGGTCGCGCGGCTGACGGCGTTGTCGAAGCGGTGGAAAGCACCGACCCGACCTCTCCGCTTATTGCCGTGCAGTGGCATCCCGAAGACGACAAGTCGAGCGAACACGACCGTGAACTGCTCTTTGGGTGGCTAACGGCGCAGGCGCGTGAGTTTCACTCCCGCCACAGTGAAATTGCGGTTTAGTGTCGGACCTCGACGGCCGCACGAGTCACTCAATCTTGTGAACGGCTACCGTGACTGGCAGGCTTCCCGCATGAGGAAACAGGTCGCGACGATTGTTGCGATCGGCGCGGCCCTCACTCTCGCGGGATGCGTCACTCCACCGGAACAACAGGCAGACACCGTTGTTGGGGATGCGGAAATACCGGAGTGGCTAGGCGACAGTCTCGACCTCCCGTCATCCGACCTAGTGTTTCTCGGCGAGGATGACGGAATGACCGTCTATGCGAGCCGAGACGAAGACGGCAATCGGTGCGTCATCGCTATCCTTGCGCCATCGTCAACCGGCAACGGTGATGACGGGAGCGCGTCCACTAGCTGCGTGCCTCCCGTCATTTTCGCGAAGGAAGGAGCGATGCTCACGGTTGGCGGCGGCGGTCATAGCGGCGGCGCCCACTTTCTCCCGCCCGGGTTCAACAAACAACTCCAACCGGGCTGGGTTCGCGTAAGCCCGCAACTCGCACTCCGCGACTAGCGAACCGCCATTGCGGCGCGAACACCCGCGTTGACGATTTCGCCACCGGCGACGTTCAGCCCGCGAGCAAGAGCCGGCGATGCGGCAGCGGCAGCATCCCAGCCCAGATTCGCGATAGCGACAACGTAAGGAAGCGTGGCATTGCTGAGCGCGCGAGTGGACGTGCGAGGAACAGCGCCGGGCATGTTGGCTACGCAGTAGTAGAGCGAGTTGTGAACGGCGAACGTGGGGTCGTCGTAGGTCGTGGCGTGGGAGCCTTCGAAGCATCCGCCCTGATCGATGGCGATGTCGACAAGCACCGAACCGGGCTTCATCGAGGCAACCATTTCGTCAGTGACCAGCTTGGGAGCTGCGGCACCAGGAATCAGGACTGAACCGATGACAAGGTCGGCCTCAAGAAGCTGCTCAGCGATTTCGTAGCGAGTCGAAACACGAGTCTGGATTTCACCGTTGAAGCGCTCTTCGAGCACCCGGAGTCGGGGCAGAGAGATGTCGATGATCGTGACGCTGGCGCCCAATCCGAGAGCGTTGGCCGCAGCATGCTCACCAGCCACACCGCCGCCGATAATGACGACCTTGGCTTTCGGCGTTCCGGCGACTCCGCCGAGCAGTTGTCCACCGCCGCCCTCAGCCTTGAGCAGAGCGTGGGCGCCAGCGACGATCGACAAGCGACCCGCGACCTCACTCATGGGCGCGAGAAGGGGAAGCGAACGGTCGTCGCCCTGAACGGTCTCGTAGGCAATCGCGGTGGTGCCGGAAGCAACAAGGGCCTCGGTCAGGGCGCGGTCGGCCGCGAGGTGCAAGTACGTGAACAGGGTGAGGTCTTTGCGAAAGTAGCCGTACTCCGACGCGATCGGCTCTTTGACCTTCACGACGAGATCGCCAGAGGCCCATACCTCGTCAGCCGCGACGACGATGCGCGCGCCCGCAGCCGCGTAATCCTCGTCGGAGAAGCCACTTCCAAGGCCGGCTCCGGACTGCAGAGTGACGGTGTGCCCGCCTGCGACCAAGGTGTCGACGCCGGCTGGAGTGATCGCAACGCGATTCTCGTTGTTCTTGATTTCAGTGGGCACAGAAATTTGCATCGACTTACCTTTCGCAGTTGAGTGGTGTAAGCCTGTCAGAAATTCTGCCTTTAGTGAGAAAGTCCGAATTCTATTCGGAAAAATTATCTATAATGGTGAGAATTGGAGTTAAAACCCTACTCACCGCCCCGCCCAGCCGAAGGATATTCGCATGATCGATGACCTTGACCCGATCGACACGAAGATCCTCACGCTTCTCTCCCGAGATGCCCGCATCAGCAATGCGGCAATCGCTACCATAGTGGGCATTGCCGCATCCACCGCCCACACCCGCATCAAGTCCCTCTTCGACCGCGGTCTCATCACCGGATATCACGCCGCTCTCAATCAGGCGAAGCTCGGTCGGGGTCTTCAAGCGATCATCGGAGTATCACTGCGCTCGGGCGCCCGCCAAGAAAGCATTCAGGCGTTCACTGACGAAGTTCGCCAGCTGCCCGAAGTCATTCAGTTGTTCTTTGTCGGCGGGAGCGATGACTTCTTGGTGCACATTGCGGTCTCGAATTCGTCTGAGGTCAGGCTCTTCGTCGTCGACCATCTCTCAGCCCGGCACAGCGTTGCCTCCACCAATACCAGCATGATTTTCGAGTACCACCGCAACGCCGTCGCGACCGACTTCTCCTAGGACCTAGTAATAGTTCGGCGCAGTGAGCGGCCAGTCACGGGCAATCCACGCCGGAACGAACTCGCCCAACGCTGCTTCCACAGCAGAGCCGACATACTCGTCGCGCACCCACCACGAAATATCGGCATCCGCCCCTGGTTCTTCCGCAGGGTCGATGTAGACGCACCCAATGAGCTCGGTCTCGTTCGCGTCAAAGAGGGCGAAGTTGAATGACTCGTGCATTTCCATTTCGTCAGCATGGCGTTGGAGGTCTTCCCGATCCTGTTCCGCCGTCATGGTCGCCGGTGGCCAACCCCAGGCTTCGCCATAAAGCGACCACAACCGTTCACGTGAGCCCATCACTGCAGGCATATCAAGCTCGGTGTCGGATGCTCGGATGGGGCGAAGGTGATGGCCCGTCGGAAGGACAACGTGAGTCGGATGCTGCCACTCAGCTGGTAGCCACGGTGCGGTCTCCAGCGGTTCAGTTGACTCAGACACGATCAGCACCTTCCCATACGTGCGCTAGTGAGAGTGAGTGGCACGAGCCTAGCGCCGCCCAGAGAATCCGGGAATCTAGAATTCTGGGAATCTCTCGAATGCCACCTGCGCGATCGCTGCAAAATCAGGTATTCGTCGAGCTCAGTTTTCTAGAGTGAAGGAGGTAATTATCCACACTCGATAGGAGGATTAGTAATGGGAACCGTAAAGAAAGACGTTCAGGTCGATGTTCCAATTAGCGTCGCCTACAACCAGTGGACACAGTTCGAAGACTTCCCCGCATTCATGTCTGGTGTGACGTCGATCAAGCAACTCGATGACCGCAGACTGCACTGGGACGTATCCGTCGGTGGAGTTGAACGCGAATTCGATGCCGAAATCGTCGAGCAAACTCCAGACGAGCGCATCGCCTGGAACAGTACCGGCGACAAAGTTCACGCCGGTGTCGTGACGTTCCACCGCTTAAGCGAAGACACCACCCGCGTCACCCTCCAGATGGACTGGATGCCCGAAGGTTTCGTCGAGAAGGCTGGCGAGATTCTGCAGATTGATGACATGCAGATCGCGAGAGACCTCACCGAATTCAAACGACTTATCGAATCCAACGGTTTCGAATCGGGCCAGTGGCGCGGAGAAGTGCCACGTGCAGAGGACGCGACGGGACGTTAGTTTGCATCCCACGCGGCGAGCGCCGTCACCACGCTTTCGACTAGCTTGCTGAAGCTACGTTCGCGGTCGACGGGAAGCTCGAAGGCTCCGCCCGTTTCGAGCGAGACAAAGCCGTGCAGCGCTGAGCGGAGAAAACGGGTGGCATCCACAGCGTCACCATTGCGCAGGTTGTAGCCCGCCAAAACAGCGAAGATCACGGCAACGCTCGCAGCCGACACGGCCACGTCATCCGCATCATCGGGTTCAGGTGCGCGCACGGTGAGCGGATACTGCCCTGGATGTTGCAGCGCCCAGTCGCGGTAGGCAACAGCAATGCCACGAATGGCATCGTCGCGTGACCGCCCGACTGCGGCCTGCTCCAGGACCGTGGTGAGCTTGGCTTTGGCGCTGAGCATAATGCCGCGCTGCACACCGCGCACACCGTCAACGTGCTTATAAAGCGAGGGGATTCTCACTCCAAAACTCGCCGCGACGTTCGCCAAGCTGAGGCTCTCGGGGCCGTGATCGTCAAGAAGTTGCGCGGCTCGTTCGATGACGGCGGTGGTGCTGAGCCCGGCCCTAGGCACGGTTGCCTTCGCTTCCGTCGTCTGCGACGCCGCGACCCGTTGCACTGAGAAAGTCAAGAATCGCAGCGGTCGTCTGCTCAGGCTGCTGCGATTGCGGGTAGTGACCGGCATCCTCGATCATCACGGTCGTGCCGCCGAGAGTGGAACTGATCCAGTCAGCTTCAGCTTTCGGGTGGGGAAAGTCGGGATCTTTGTCGCCCATAATGACAAGCGTAGGGGTCGTGATGGCGGCCAAACTCTCCCCCGCCGTCACGTGATCGGTGCGCGTGGTGGGACTGAAGGCGCGCGCATAGCCGGGGCGCTTGAGCGCCGCAATCACCCCTTCCCGATACTGGGAGAAGTCATCGGGCTTGGCGCCCGCAGAGAGTTTTGGCAGATACGCCTTCCACACCCCGGCAGCCCAGGGGCGCGCCATCAGGATCCGCATGACGAGCTTCATGAACGGATTCGCGGATGCTGGCTCCCGCACGAATGGGCCAACAAGCACGAGACCAGCGACGAGGTCGGGCGTTTCTGCCGCGGCAATCACTGCAGCGCCAGCACCCATGGAGTTGCCTACGACCACGGCCGGAGCATCCAACTTTCGCAGGAGTGCCGAAATGTCGGATGCCGTCGCGACGTCGCCATAGGAGGGGAAGCTCGCGTCGCTATCGCCGTGGCCGCGGAGGTCGGTGGCCACGACGCGGTAGCCAGCAGCCGCGAGCGCGGGAGCCAGAAAGCGGTAGGTCGAGCGGAGGTCGCCCATGCCAGGGACCAAGAGAACAAGGGGGCCAGTGCCACGCTCATCGAAGGCGATGGTGCCACCGGGCACCGTGAGGTACTGGGTGGTTGCGTCGCCTGAAGGTCGTTTCGTCATGTGGCTAAGATAGTTAGCCTACAGGCTATTGTCAATAGCCGATGCCGACGCGCCGCGGAGACGGCCCCCTTGCCCTAGCGCGGCTAACCCGCCGCGAGAACCGTCCACGATTCGCCACCGTCGAACGACTCAACAAGCCCACGGTCATCGATCAGCGCAATGCGCTCGCCGCCTGTACCGGTCGTCAGCGCATAGGCAGTGCCCTCAACCGTGCCTCGATCAGACCACGCCTCGCCCTCAGCCGAACGCACCCAAACGACGCCCTCAACATCCACACCAACGAGTGCGCCTTCAACGTCAGACGGCGCTGCGAGCAGATAGAGAAGCGGTGTATCAGCGAGCGAGCTAAAGGACTGCCCGGCGTCATCACTGACCATCATTCCGTCAGGAGTCGTCGCATACAGCCGGTCGGGTACGTTCGGGTCAGGCACCACTGCATAGGCCTGGATGCTCGCGCCCTCGGTCCACGTGACGCCGCCGTCAGCACTGGCCAGCAGTGGCGCTCCATCTGAAGACAGCCCATAGAGCCGGGTCGGATCGTTCTGATTCACCGAAAGTGCGTGAAAGTCAGTCGCACCAGCAAGCGACACGCTCGTCCACGACTCCCCCGCATCCGCGCTAGAGAGGAGCCCCAGGTTCGGGCCCTCGAAAGTGGTTGACCCTGCACTTGGATGCCCTGACACGAAATACTGGTCGCCAGCCGACGCGAATCCCATCGCATCGAACGTCTCACCACCAAGCGGACCGCTCAACTCGCCGGCAGCATCCACCCGATAGATGCCCTCATGGCTTGCCACGAGTACGTTCTCGTCAGAGTCGATGCCTAAACCATGCACGTGCTCGAAAACGCTGAGCGCTGACGGCGCAATCTCCGCACTCTCAAGAGGGGACGTTGGCGCACACCCCACCAAGCCGACGGCGGCAACGGTTGCGCCGCCAATGAGCGCAACGACATTCTTCTTGATTCTGTTCTTCACTGGGTTCCTTCACGTTCTTCGTACACACATCGGCAGCACCACAACGGATGCCGTAGAGATCTCGGCGGAGCCGACATCAGACCGATCAGGTGCGACTAATAGAAAGTGCGTGAAGAGACGGTGTCTGCGCGTGCGCAAGAGTGCCAGCATGCTGCGATGCCACCGGAGCGATCGGCGCGAAACCGGCGCACTCTGCACGCAACGACGCCACGACCACCAGGCCGGTAAGGGCTGCGACAGGGGTGCAGTCAGCTATCGTCATCGATGAACCGGAACCGACAGGGCACGGGCACAGTTCGACACTCGGGGAGTCGGACTTATGGGGGATGACGTCAGTATGAATTACTGCGTGCTCACTGACTCCGTGCGTGCTGGATGCGTGCTGCGTGTTGGCGTCAGCAGCCACCGCGTGCATCATCACTAGCGCAAGAACTGTCAGCAGCGCAGCGATCAGCAGGAGAGCAGCACGCAACGCTCGAATAACGTTTATCGCTTGCCCCGTCACGCCAACCACCCCCTTCAGTGCATCCACCTCGATCGTAATCGACAGCAGAGGCCCCCGGCTGAGCAGCAGCCCCTAACGGGGCGAGGCCTGCTTGCTCATCGTCCGCCAGCAGTGCGCTGGTGGTAGGTCAGCGCCATCCGCACACACTCGCGAAGTTCGTTCACAGGGATGCTGTCGCCGACAGAGAACAACACAGCGCGTTCACCCTCATACGTGAAGGTGCGCCCAAATTGGGCTCGAAAATCGTTGACCAAATTGGTGCTGCAGATGAAAAACATCGCATAGTCGTGTGCCGACTTAGCGTTCGTCGGGGCGATCCGAACGGTGCTCCCGCTGCGTGTCTCCTTCGTGAGGTACGCAGGCTCTCCCCATTTAAGGGTTTCGGTGATCGCGCCAACACCATCTGTTTCGGATGCTGTAGCAAGAATGAGGTCGCGAAGCACCACAAGCTCACCGCGCAACGGTTCGGGCCAATCGTTAAAGGTGGCTGCGACCTCGGGTGGCATACCGGCCGTAGCCGCATTCGCATCACCCGTGCTCGTGCTCGTGCTCGTGCTCGCCGACTCGCTCATGTTTCGACGCTACCGCTCCTCTTGGCGACGCACCATCTCTGCAATCCACAGGGGCACATACGGCGAAGTGCAGCCCGGTGGCGTCGGATAGTCCTTCAGTATCTCAAGCCGCTCGCCGATCTCGAGAGCACGGTCTCGCAGTTCAGCGTGCTCGATTCCGATGAAGGCGAGTGTGTTATTCATTTCCCATTGCAGGCGATCCGGGGCATCTTTCATCTCGGCATCGACAACATCGAGCAAGCGGCGAAGGTCGAGGCCGTCAGCATTCTTGCGAACCCGGTCAGCCGTGAGCGCCCAGCCCGCGCTCCTCACCGAAGCATCTGGATCGGCCGACCACGCCACGCGCAACTCCTCAAAGTGCGGGCTCTTCTTCACGACATAGTTGATCAACCAGTCGCGAACTTTCGATGCCCGCGCCTGGCGCACCATGGCATCCAGTTCAGCACGGGTGAAGTCTTTCGGGCGGCAAATTAGTAACGCAACGAGCTGGGCTGCGGTGTCGTCAGTAGCCCACAATTCGAGGGCAAGCGGATGCTGCGTCTTCAGCCCTTTGGCAACAGCTCTCAGCTTGCTGAGATTCACACCGTGGTCATCGCCGTGGCGTTCGTTTACTGCCCGCACTTTCGCATCCTCGAGCGCGGCCAACTCCGCCAGCACGGAATCAACCGTCGCAGGGCGCGTTGTTGTAGAAGCGGTCATGTCTCGACGCTACTCCTCCAGCCGTCAGCGCACCATCCGCGCATTGCGGGGTGCGCAGGCTGCCTACGCCAGTTCGCGAATGGCAGCCACGAAGTCATCAATATCGGCAGCCTGGTGGACATACGACACCACAATGCGCACAACCCCCGCCTCCCACCGGTTGGCGTAAAAACCGAACCCGCGATCGTGGAGTGCTTCGGTGAGCTCATCGGAGAAGATGGCGAAGAGGATGTTGCTGCCGGGCTCACTCGTGACAGTCACGCCGGCGACATCCGCGATTCCCTCACGAAGGCGCGCAGCCATCGCGTTGGCTTGACGTGCGTTATCGAGCCAGAGGTCATCGGTGAGGTAGGCATCGAGTTGAGCTGCCTGAAAACGCATCTTGGAGGCGAGTTGTCCGCCGCGCTTGTGACGGAACGACAATTCGGTCGCCAGGCTCGGATCAAAACAGACAATGGCATCCGAGGTCAACGCACCATTCTTGGTGGCGCCAAAGGAGAGCATGTCGACGCCAAGCTTCCACGTCATCTCCGCCGGCGAAACATCGAGAGCAACAAGAGCATTCGCGAAACGGGCACCATCCATGTGGATGCGCAGCCCGGCGTCGCGCGCAATCGTCGTCAATTCGCGCAATTCGTCGATGGTGTACACGCTGCCAGTCTCGGTGACCTGCGTGATGCTGAGCACGGAGGCTTGCACACTGTGCACGTCGCCGACCCCAACTTTTACGGCAGCCCGAAGTCCGTCGGGATCAATCTTGGAGTGCTCGCCGCCGAGCAACACAATCTTGGAGCCGTCGGTGAAGAACTCGGGCGCACCGGCCTCATCATTCTGAATGTGGCTATCAGCGTGAGCGAGGATGCTCCCCCACGGCCGGGTCAGAGCGGCAAGGCCAATACCGTTCGCTGCTGAACCCGTTCCGACGGCAAAGACGTCAAGATCGCACTCGAACGCTGCCGCCATCTTCGCGCGCATCTGGGCGGTGAGCGCATCGTTACCATAGGGAGCTGCCGGGCCAGCGGATGCCGCAACGATGGCATCCAAAATCTGCGGCGAAGCACCGGCAGCGTTGTCACTCAAATAGCCGCGCAGGATGGAGTCGGTCGAGGTCATGGCAGCTTTCTGTAACGAAGATTACGGGATGCCAATCGATGCACCGTCGGGCCTTGGGCCACCGGTTGCTGTTGACAATCGCGCCACCGCAGAAAGCGAAACTGTCGAGTGACCGGCGACGATCAGCACTGCTCCAAGCCACTCTTAGTCGATGATAACTCCCGGCGGCTGTGCGGGATAGTCGCGCGGTCGTGGCAGCGGACTAGCGCAGCATTGTTGCGCCGAACGCAACGCGGCGACGCACCAGTGGGGGCTATGTTGCGTCATCACCACCAGCCACTCTCACAACGTGAGTATTTTTGCATCAGCGTGAGCAGCGAATGTCAGCGACTGAGGAAATGCTCACATGAGGGGTCGACAGACGGCTCCCAGAGGGGTTGAATCAAAGGTGCACGACACCGCACAGCAGCGGTGCACCCCCGGATGAGTGTCCGACGTCATGAATAGTGTGAACTCGAAGGAGTAGATAACTATGACGATTGCCTCGCCCCGGCCGACCGAAGGTCCCGCCGACAAAGCACGCCCGACAGTGGCGTGGACAAGCATCCAAGCGGGTCTCTGGGTGGGCAACGCCGGCGGAGAATTCGCTGGCATGATCGAACGAAACTCCAGCGGCGAATACTTCATCAGCGACAACCGTGCATGCCCCCTCGGTACCTGCACAACGCTCGATGCTGCGAAGGCCCGCCACCAACGCCAGTTTCGACCGAGTTCCTCGGTGCGGCAGCCCAAGATTTAGATCGCGCGCCAATCCCTTAAGCCTCACGATAGGGATGCGCCGTTGGGGCAATTAGACTCGCCCCATGAGCCGAACCACGACCGTGCGCCACGCAGACGCCCGCTCCCTCGACTGGCTCAACGACGCCAATCTCGGGCGCCAGCGCAGACAATCGCTCAGCGCACTGGAGGTGAGCTAGTGGGCGCCGGACACAACCACGCGGCCGGAAACAATAATCGCCGCCGATTGTTGATCGCTTTCATCATCACTGTCGGTGTGGTCATTGCTCAAGCGATCGGTGCCATTGTCACTGGCAGCCTCGCACTGCTCGTCGACACCGCACACATGCTCACCGACTCCGCCGGGCTTCTCATGGCCCTTCTCGCTGCCGGCCTCATGCAGCGCCCCGCCACCAACAAACATTCTTGGGGTCTAAGACGCACCGAAGTGCTCAGCGCGATGGCACAGTCATCGCTGCTTTTTGCTGTCGGAATTTATGCTCTCGTGGAAGGCATCCGACGGCTGTTCGACCCGCCTGAGATTCAGGCTGGCAGCCTCCTCATCTTCGGAATTATCGGCCTCGTCGCCAATATCGCCGCCATGATTGTGCTCACCGGTGGCCGAAACTCTAACCTCAATATGAAGGCCGCGTTCCTCGAAGTCGTCAATGACGCTCTGGGCTCCGTCGCTGTCATCGTGAGCGCAATTCTTATCGCCACCCTCGGTTGGTATCAAGCGGATGCAGTAGCCGGCATCCTGATCGCAATCCTGATTGTGCCGCGCACGATTATCCTGCTCACCGCAAGTTTGGGGGTGCTGCTGGAATCCACACCCAAAGGCGTCGATCCCGAAGATGTTCGCGCCCACATCATGGAGATGGAGCATGTCACCGACGTGCACGACCTGCACATCACGCGCATCTCCTCCGACCTGCCAGTGCTCACCGCCCACGTCATTGTCGAAGATTCCTGCTTCCGCGACGGCCATGCTGGTGAAATGCTGCCGGCACTGCAAAAGTGTGTCGCCGAACATTTCGAGCTCAGCATCGAACATTCGACGTTCCAGATCGAACCCGAAAGTAACATCGACCGGGAGCACGTGCACCACCACTAAGACACAACCGCAGAGATCGCATCACCGTCACGCCACAAGCCCACCGGAGATGACGCCCCTCACAACTAGGAGCAATCAACGATGAAAGCCCTCTATAAGGACAAAGCCGGACCCGGCTTGATTTTGGCCGAACGCCCAGAACCGACCCCGGGTCGCGGCGAAGTAAAGATTCGTGTCGCGCGCACCGGCATTTGTGGCACCGACCTGCACATTGAATCGTGGGATGCCTGGGCCGCCGGAGCGATCAACGCTCCCCTGATTCCTGGCCACGAATTCTCCGGCCACGTCGTTGAGCTCGGCGAGGGTGTCACCTCGGTAGACGTTGGCGCTCTCGTCTCCGGTGAAGGCCATGTGGTCTGCGGCCACTGCCGCAACTGTCGCGCCGGGCGACGCCACCTGTGCAAGTTCACGTCAAGCATTGGCGTGAACCGCGATGGGGCGTTCGCCGAGTTCGTGGTGATTCCCGAACAGAATGTGTGGCAGCATCCGCTCGATATCGACCCCGAGCTTGCTGCCATCTTCGATCCGCTCGGCAACGCCGTGCACACTGCGCTGTCGTTCCCCATGGTTGGCGAAGATGTGCTCATCACTGGCGCCGGCCCCATCGGGCTCATGGCCGCGAAAGTTGCGCGCCACATTGGTGCCCGCCACATTGTGATGACCGACGTCAACGAAGAACGGCTCCAGCTCGCCCGAGAAATGGGCGTGAGCCTTGCGATCAACGTGTCCACAACGCGCATCTCCGAAGCCCAAGAGCAGCTCGGCATGAAAGAGGGCTTCGACATTGGCCTCGAAATGAGTGGGCACGCAACAGCCCTGCCCGAGATGATCACCAACATGAACCAGGGCGGCCGCATCGCCATGCTTGGCCTCCCCGCCGAGCCGATCAGCATCGACTGGGCCACCGTCGTGACTCACATGATCACGATCAAAGGCATCTATGGCCGCGAAATGTTCGAGACCTGGTACGCCATGAACGCGATGGTGCACACCGGCTTGGATGTCGCTGCCGTCGTCACCGACCGCTTCCCCGCCGAACAGTGGGAAGAAGCATTCGCCACCGCCCGCCGCGGCAATGGCGGCAAAGTCATCATCGACTGGTCGTAGCCGACCACCCCACTTCGGCTGCGATACTGCGGCCACCCCACAACTTTCAGGAGAACATCATGTACGGAACAGTTCGCGAACAACTCACCGAGACTCTGGGCGAGATCCGCTCGGCCGGTCTCTACAAGACCGAACGCCAACTCGATACTGCCCAGTCAGCCCACGTTGAGTCAGCGGGCAAGCCGGTGCTCAACTTTTGCGCCAACAACTACCTCGGTCTTGCCAATCATCCGCGCCTTGTCGAAGCCGCCAAGGAAGCTCTCGACGAATGGGGCTTCGGCATGGCAAGTGTGCGGTTCATTTGCGGAACGCAAACCCAACACGTCGAGCTCGAGAACCGACTTTCGGCGCTGCTGAGCATGGAGGCGACCATCCTGTTCCCCTCCTGCTTCGACGCCAATGGCGGCATCTTTGAGGTGTTGCTCACCGCCGAAGATGCCGTGATTTCGGACGAGCTCAACCACGCTTCGATCATCGATGGCATCCGCCTTTCCAAGGCCGCCCGCTACCGCTACAAGAACCGCGACATGGCCGACCTTGAGGCCCAGTTGGTTGCCGCGAAGGATGCCCGTCGCCGCCTTATCGTCACCGATGGCGTCTTCTCGATGGACGGCTACCTCGCCCCGCTCGAAGCGATCTGCGATCTTGCCGAGCAGTACGACGCGATGGTCATGGTCGATGATTCGCACGCTGTCGGCTTCGTCGGCGAGAGCGGGGCGGGCACTCCTGAGCACTGCGGAGTTTCTGACCGCGTCGACATCATCTCGGGCACCCTCGGCAAAGCGCTCGGTGGAGCATCCGGTGGTTACATCAGTGCCCACGCCGAGATCGTGGAACTGCTGCGCCAGCGCGCCCGCCCGTACCTGTTCTCCAACGCCGTTGCACCATCCGTGGTTGCTGGCTCAATCGAAGCGCTCAACCTTGTAGCGGAAGGCGCCGAGAGCCGCGCCAAGCTCAAAGCGAATGCTGAACAGTTCCGCAGCGGGATGGCTGAGGCCGGGTTCACGTTGCTGCCGGGCGAGCATCCGATCATTCCGGTCATGTTCGCCGACGAGCATGAAGCTGTCGCGATGGCGGATGCCCTGCTCACGCTTGGCGTGTACGTGATCGCTTTCTCATTCCCCGTCGTGCCGCTCGGAAAAGCTCGCATTCGCGTGCAGGTGTCTGCCGGGCACTCGAGCGAGGACATCACGCGCTGCGTTGAAGCCTTTCTGGCGGCGCGGGAGTCGATCACGTAGTAGCGACAGGATTCTTCGGTGAGGTTGGTGGTGGGAGAAATTTCCCGCCCCTCGACCGTGTTGTCCTCAGCATGAAAGCAATTGTTTACCGCGAGACCGGCGACCCTTCTGTCCTTCAGCTTGTGGAGCGGCCAGTGCTCGAACCCGGTCCTGATGAGGTGCGCGTGCGCATCGTCGTGAGCGGGGTAAACCCTACCGATTGGAAGTCACGCCGCGGCGCAGCATCCGGTCAGGCATTGCCCTTCGACGACGTCGTGCCCGGCCAAGATGGTTCCGGAATTGTCGAGGCGATCGGCGCTGACGTTCAGAATGTTGGCGTGGGTGATCGCGTGTGGCTGGCGCTTGCCGCGTACCAGCGCGCGAGCAGCGGCACGAGTCAAGAGCAGGCGGTGCTTCCCGCCGAACGGGTTTTCGTTCTGCCAGACAGCGCGAGTTTTGACCAGGGTGCAAGCCTCGGGGTTCCCGCGATCACCGCGTACCGCGCGCTCACCGTTGCCGAAGACGGACCCGACCAACTGCATCCAACTGCTCTCGCTGACAAAGTTGTGCTCGTGGCCGGTGGAGCCGGCGCTGTCGGTCATGCCGCCATTCAACTGGCGCGGTGGGCCGGAGCAACCGTCATCACGACCGTGAGCGGCCCGGCAAAAGCTGCACTCGCCACCGCCGCTGGCGCCCACCACGTGCTCAACTACACCGACTCCGACATCGTCGACCAGATCCGGGCGATAGCTCCGGATGGTGTTGACCAGATAGTTGAAGTCGCCCCCGCCCAGAACGCGGACCTCGACCTCGCAGTCATCCGCAATCGGGGGTCAATCGCTGTCTACGCCAACAACGGCGGAGATCTGGTAACTCTCGACGTTCGCCGCCACTTCGCGCTCAACGTGCGCTACCAATTCGTGCTGCTGTACACCGTCGGGATCGACACGATTCGCGCGGCGGGAGAAACGATTAATGCGGCGCTAGAAGACGGCGCCCTCGGCATCGGCGACAAGACTGGTCTGCCGCTGCACCGTTTCGATCTTGCCCACACGGCGGATGCCCATGCTCTCGTTGAGAGCGGAGCAGTCGGCAAAGTGCTGATTGACGTTACGGCCGAATAATGCTCGCCGGGCTGTAGTCGAGAATCTGAAAGCGACCGCAGTCGATCGTTGTCGAGGGCAGGTCCTCAGCGGCGGGCGGAAGAGTGAAGGGCGAGCTCTGATCGTCAACGATCAAAAATGACACCTCGCGCTCGGTAAAGTCTGCTCGATCGACCAGCCACGCGTAGTCGCGAAGAGCGAAATCGGTTTGGATGAGCTGGGCCGGATCATCCACGTGAGTCTTGACGGCGCGAACACTCCAGAACTGGCCGGCACCAACCGCGCCTGACGCGTTCACCCAGTCGACGGCACAGGCGAGTGATGCATCCTGCTCGGTCGCTCGCTCGGTGGCTGCCGGAAGTGCCGCGACAAACACGGCACCGCCGAGCAACGCGGGCACTGCGGCGAAAGCTATGAGCCGCCGCCACGGTGTTTCGGCCGGTGCCGCGCGCCGCGCATCCGTGACCAGAACGACAAGGGCGAGAGCCGGAGCGAATGCCCACGGCTGCAGGTAACGGGACGCTTCGGCGCCCATCAGGATGAAGCCAACCGTGGTCGCTAAGGGAGCAAACCACGAATACGCCGCGACGACAGCGGAGGCGGTGGCACCGTGGCGAAGCGAGTGCACGGTAAGCCACACGCCGAGCAGTGTCAGCGCGACGATGATGGCAACCGCGAGAACGCCGGCCGGACTCGACAGTCGTTCAAGGAGCAGGGACCAGTAATACTCGAAGGATGCCCGGGAGCGACTCGGCTGAAGGTAGTTATCCGGGTCTGCGACGATCCACGGCGCGAGCGGAATCCGCAGCAGATACCCGAGCGCGGAGCCGCCACCAAGCGCGACGATTGTCCACAGCGGCGGGCGCCCCCAGCGAGGACCAGCGGTAACGACAATCACGATCACGACGAGGGGCGCAGTGGCCCACGCAAGGTAGAGCGGGTTGGAGAATACCGAAAGCGCCACAATGGCGAAGAGCGCGATCACGGGGCTACGGCGAGGGGACGGGCTAGCGACGATGCGGCGCGTGAAGCCCACAGCGAGCACGGCACCCAAGACCGTCGCTGCGTAATAGGTGGTCATCGCCACAAGCGAGGTAAGTTCTGGGCTATCGCCGTCACCGCTGCCCTCGGTGATCGCGAGGAGGCATACGGTTGCGAAACCTGCGGTCGCTGCGAGCGCCGCCCTGTTGCCTGTGACCACCGTTACCGCGGTAACTCGAAACACCAGGTACAGGGCAACAAAGTTCGCGACCGCCGAAAGGAATTGTGCTTCGTGGATACCCCAGCCAGCCAGCGAGAGCAGAAGGAACAGGGCGATCTCGGGCACGAACAGCACGGCAGACATCGCCCAATTGCTCGCAGTGCCCTCGAGGAGTGACCGCGAAAATAGCGGCACGATCATCGAATCGCCGTCGAGGAACATCAACTCGCCCCGGCCAGATGTTCCCGCAAGGTAGGTGACCACAATCAACGCGAGGCCCACTGCGCCAAGCAGCCACAAGAACTCAATCGCCAGGGAGCGCAGAACCCGCCCGTGAGCGCGATCGGTGTTTGCGGTGACTGCGGTGACTGCGGCGATACGCATTCAACCCACTCTCTCGACAGCGGACTTGTCGGCGCGCGGGTACACGGCGGCAGGGCACAAGGTGCCATGCAGAATCTAACACCAGCGCAACCCTTGCGCGGCCAGCAATCCTGAGGCATCCGGCCAGCGGCGCGGTGCTGAGGGCGACTAAGCGGGGTACTCGACCCCGGGCAGAGTCCAGATAGCGCAAGTGTGGGCGGCCGCCAAGAGCGTGAGCCCCGAGGGAGTGGATGCCAGACTCGCGTCACCCGTGAGGAACGCGGGTGCTGCGACATCCGCCCCGCTCGTCGCGGTGCCTTCCGAAGCGTCGTCGTTCGGTGCCAACCCGGTCGCTGCAATTGCCCCCGCCCGGAGCGTCACGGTCAGCGGCGAGCGCGCGACAACCACGAGCACGGTGGCGTCGGCATCTTCGCGAACAAAGACGAGAGCGTCAGCGGCAACGTGCAGCCAGCGCAGGCCACCGTGCGAGAGTGTGGTCAGCTGGGTGCGAAGCGCGATCAGCTGGCGATAAACTTCGAGAGTCGGCGCAACAGCGGGGTCAGTTTTGGTCCCCCACGGCATCGGCGTGCGCGACATTTCGCCATCGTCACCGCTGAGGCCGAACTCGTCACCCGCGAATACGACGGGCACTCCGGGCAGCGTGACCGAGAGCGCGAGAGCGAGCGGCACATTTTCGGCGGGCGCATGGGTGCGGAACCGCGCGGTGTCGTGAGTGTCGAGCGCGTTCATGTTTCCGAGCCGGATGCGCCACGGAATGCTGGCCGTGAACCGTACGGTCATTTCGGCGAAGTCTCGCGCGCTGTAGTTCGGGATGCCACCGATCGGCTGCCCAAAGAACCACGCCTCGGGGTCGATCGAACCATCGGCCGTCACATGCGAGGTGTCCCCCGGTTCAGTGAGCCAGCCCCACACCGGGCGGGTGAACGAGGGATAGGTCATCGCTCCGTGCCAGGCATCACCCTGCAGATCGCTCGCGGCATCGTTCGTCGACTCCGCCAACAGCACCGTGTCAGGGTTCACGTCTTCCATGGTGCGACGGATGATCTGCCGCACTTCCTCGTTGAGGTCCTCGGCTCCCATCCGACCGGTCATGTTCGCGACATCTACGCGCCAACCGTCGAAGTTGTACGGCTCCTTCAGCCAGTGCGCGACCACCGAATCTTCGCCCTCGATGAAGCGGCGGCGCAGCTCGGTCGAGTTCCAGTTGAACTTGGGCAGGCTTGGCGTACCCAGCCAGCCAACGTACTCGGTGTGCTCGTCATTCGTGAAGTAGTAGAAGTCGCCCTCGGCAGCGCCCGGCTTTCCAATCGCTGCCTGAAACCACTCGTGGGCGTCGCCCGAGTGGTTCGTCGTCAGATCGCCGATGACCTTGAGACCGCGAGCGTGGGCTTCCCCTACCAAACGGATCAGCGCTTCGCGCCCGCCCAACAGTTCATCGACATCCACGAAACTCGACGCGTCATAGCGATGGTTCGAGCGAGCCGGAAAGATGGGCGTGAGGTACAGCATCGTCACCCCCAGCGAGGTCAGGTGGTCGAGGTGCTCGGTGATGCCGTCGAGGTCACCCCCATAGAACTGTTGCGACCGCCCTGGCAACACCGGGTCGACCGGTTCATCCCAGCGGGCAGCGATGGCCCACTCAGGCTTCGCGTGAGTGTCAGCAGCGGATGACCGGGCGAACCGATCCGGGAACACCTGGTACATCACCGTCTCCGCCAACCACTCCGGGGCGGCCGGAGTGGCAAGCAGCGCAAAGTCTTCGGAGTCGAGCGTCTCGATCGAGTGCAGCCCGCTCTGGTTGAGCCATTCGATGCGGCCGGCATTGCCGTGCGCGGAAGCGGCAAGATCCGACGCCCTGTGGCGTGGCTTTGCCTCGACATCATCCGCAGCATCATGCACGAGCAACCAGCGATAGCCGTGACGCAGGTTGTCGACAACGATGTCAGCTTGCCACCAGTCCCAGCCCGCCGCGGTTCCGGTGAGGCGAGCATCCGTCCAGCGCGGTTCGTGGTCGGGATTTTCACGCACCCGCACAGCCTTCAGCGGGCCGTAACCCACCGGCACGCGAAGGCGCACAGTGACGGTATCGCCGAGCGCGGGCGTCTGCGTAGAGACGTGCAGCGCCGAGCCATCGTGGTGCGGCAGAAGGGCATCCATTACTTCACGCTTCCTGCCGTTAGCCCACCGACGATGTACTTCTGCAGGAACAAGAACAGGGTCATCACGGGGATGGCCGCGAGCACGGCACCGGCAGCGAAAATGCTCCAGTTGCGCGAGAACTCTTGAGACACGAATTGGTAGAGGCCAACCGCGAGGGTCTGCTTGTCTGGATCGATCAGCACGATGCTGGCGATTACGAATTCGCTCGTCGTTCCTACAAACGAGAGCAGACCCACGACCGCCAAGATCGGCGCAACGAGACGCAGGATGATCGTGAAGAAGATGCGCGCGTGACCTGCGCCATCGATCTTCGCTGCTTCATCAATGGATGACGGCACAGTGTTGAAGAACCCGTACATCAGGTAGGTGTTCACTCCGAGCGCGCCGCCGAGGTAGACCATGATGAGCCCGATCTGGCTGTTGAGCCCAATCGCGGGGAAAATCTCTGAGATGCCCGAGAGCAGCAAGAAGATCGCCACAACCGCGAGCAGCTGCGGAAACATCTGCACGAGCAGCAGCGTGAGCAGCCCGACCCGACGCCCGATGAACCGCATGCGCGAAAAGGCATATGCCGCGAGCGCACCTAGGAACACAGTTCCCAGCGAGGAAATGCCGCCGATCAGCAGGGTATTGCCGAACCACGCTGCGTAGGGCTGCTGAGGCCGGTTAAAAAGATCGACGTAGCTGCCAAAGTTGAAACTCGAGAACAGCGAGTTAGCGGTGACAAGGGTGCCGCCGGGGTTCAACGACGCGCTAAACACGTACAGCAGTGGGAACGCGGCGAAGATCGACATGATCACGCCAATGATGTGACGCCAGCCGGTTTCGCGGGCCCAGCGCTTGAAAGAGCGTCGGGGGTGGCCGACGACGACATTCGGACTGACAGCGACATCCGGGTTCTGCTTCTGAGTTGTTGCAGTCATCTCAATTCAACTCCTCAAGCGACTTCGTGCGACGGAAACTGATGATTGCGATGCCCGCGACCAGAATGAAAATGATGATTGCGAACGCGCTCGCGAGGCCGTAATCGCGGTTGGCTCCCACGAAGGCAACCTTGTAGACCATCGAAATCAGGATGTCGGTTGCACCAACATTCACCCCGGCGGAGACATCGCGCGGCCCGCCGTTGGTGAGCATGTAGATGAGGTTGAAGTTGTTGAAGTTGAACGCGAACGACGAGATCAACAGCGGGGCGACCGAGACCAGCAACAGCGGCAACTTCACGAATCTGAAGATCGCCCACGGTTTTGCACCGTCAACGGTCGCGGCTTCGGTGAGCTCTTCCGGGATTGCCTGCAGAGCACCGGTCGTGACTAAGAACATGTAGGGAAAGCCGAGCCACAGGTTCACGAATAGCACCGAGCCCTTGGCCAACCACTCGTTCGTGAGCCACGGCACTTCGGCCCCACCCAACAGCACCGTATTGATGAAGCCGAACTCCTGATTCATCATTCCGGCCCACACCAGTGCAGACAAGAAGCCAGGGAAGGCGTAGGGCAAGATCATGATGATCCGGTAATACTTGCGGCTCTTCATCCGTTTGTCGTTGAACACGATCGCCAAGAACAGGCCGAGCGCGAAGGTCGTGAACACCGAGAGGAACGCGAACGCGAAGGTCCATACAGTCACACTAATCAGCGGACCACGGATGGATTCCTCAGTGAACGCACGAACAAAGTTGTCGAGCCCCACCTCGATTTTCCATCCCGGCAGCAGCTCTTGACCGGAATCGGAGGTGAAGGCACCGGTGCCGATATCGGAATAGGTGATGCCCGTGTTTTTGTCCCTCATCGTGCCGGCGGCTTCGTCATAGTCGAGAGACGAGGTGTAGAGGAAGGCGCTTGAGCCGTCGGGGGTGCGCAGCATGCCGTCATTGGGGTCGTCAGTGAGGGGAACGCTGATGGCCGCGATGGCGCTTTGGCGGCCGAGGATGTCGTGAAAGCCGAGACTCGTGTAGCCATCGAGGCCTACGGCAACCCCGCCCTCGAGCCGCGCGTTGTTCACCTCTTTTAGCGGACGTTCTTCGCCACCAATACTTACGCTGCCGTCGGGCTCGGTGACAAGAAAGGAAATCTCCCCGAGCTGCTCGAGCACCGTCAGACGGTAGTTTGGCGAATCCTCAACGCGGTTCTGCGATGACAGCAGTAGCGAATTGACGGCATCCGCTTTCGTGGAATTGTGGCCGGTTCCGTAGTTCGTGAAGGCAATGTAGCCCGAGTAGAGCAGCACAAAGATCTGGAAAATGGCGAGAAAGATCAGGCCCGGCGCGAGGTACTTGGCGGGCAGCTTTCCGCGGGAGAAGTAGATCCAGTTGACGAGCAGCGTGACCGCAACGACGAGTCCAGCCACCAACCACGATTCGCTGCGCACAAGCACAAATAGCGCGTAGATCGCGATCGCGTCCACGACACCGAGACCCAGGATCTTGATGGCGACAATTTTCCAGCCACCGGAGGCGGCATCCGCAATTCTGGTAGCGCGCTTAGCGCGGGCCGACTGCCGGATGGGGCCGGGATCAGTCTCAGGGGGTGTCGTCACGGGGATTCTCCATTGAAGGCGTGCGGTTCATTCAGAACGTGGGGAAGGAAGTGCAGGGAAGGAAGTGGCCGCCCGCTTGCAGGCGGACGGCCACCGTGAGCTATCCGGCGATAGCTGTCTGAATGTCGCCCGACATCTTCTGCCAGAGCGAAGTTGCGTCACCACCGTTGATGATGGCGGCTTCGGTCACTCCCCAGAACTCCCAGACGGCTCCCATTGCGGGGATCGAGGGCATGGGCACTGCGTTCTCCCCAACGGCACCGAATCCGGCAACGATCGGGTCGGCGCTTGCTGCTTCGAAGGATGCTGTGAGCGCTGGTGCGCGGCCGCCAACTTCGAACAGGGCGGTCTGCACATCTTCGCTACCCATGTAGTTCACGATGAATTCGTTGGCAGCGAGAGCATTCTCGCTCTTGGAGCTCACGAAGAAGCCCTGCACACCCACGAATGGCTGTGCGGCTTCACCACCAGCTGAGGGGATCGGGTCGATCGCAACATCGATGCCTGCTTCGACAGCTGCGGGTACGTTCCACGGTCCGGTCAGGTAGAAGGGTGCTTCTCCAGCGATGAACTTCTCCTTGGCGAGGTCGCCCGTGATGTTCGTGTTGAGAACCCCTGCGGCACCCTGAGCAGCGAGCCACGCAGCGAACTTCTCGCCACCAGCGTTGCCAATTTCGAGAGCGTCGGCGTCGTAGCTTCCATCACCGGCGGTGCCGAATACGGGCGCACCGAACGAGGTCTGGAACGGGTACAGGTGGTACGGGTCTGCCGCTTCGGGGTCGAGTCCGACCAAGAACGGGTACTCAGTTCCCGCCGCATTGCCCATGGTGACCATCTCGTCGAAGGTCGCCGGGGTGCTTGGCGCGAGGGCCGTGTTGCGCACGAGAGCGATGTTTTCGATCGAGTAAGGAACGCCGTAGACCTGGCCTTCGTAGCTCATTGCGGTGATGGCGACGTCTTGGAAGGCATCCGCTTTGTCGCCGAGTTCAACGGGAGCAACGACACCGTTTGTCACGAAGGTTCCCAGCCAGTCGTGGGCGCCGATCACGATGTCGGGGCCCTTACCTGTTGGGGCTTGGGCGATGAACTGGTCACGAATGTCACCAAATTCTTTTTGGACGAGCTTGACCTCTACGCCAGTCTCGGCGGTGAAGTCTGCTGCGGCGTCTTTGAGCACGGCGGCGCGGTCGGCGTCGACCCACACGGTGAGCGAGCCACCGTTGCCAGAGCCGTTATCTGCTGAATCGGATGCTGCTGTGCATCCGGTGAGTGCCAGCGATGCAGTAACTGTGAGCGCGCCTACGGCCCACAGTCCTTTGTTGTTCACCCTCATTGGTGGTGCCTTTCGTCAGTGAAAGCATTGCAAACTGCAAGCGCTTCCATGTATACCTCTTATAGACACTTTTCAGCAAGCACCTCTTCGTAAAATTTCACGGTTTTCGTAGGGAGATAAGGACACAACGATGTGGAAGCGCTTAGATTTGGCCGAGGAAAGCGATAGTGTGACAGCTATGACATCCGTTCTTCCCGGCACCGAGTGGTGGCGTTCCGCAGTGATTTATCAGATCTATCCACGCTCGTTCGCCGACTCCAACGGCGACGGAATGGGTGACCTGCTTGGCATCCGCGACCGCCTGACCTCCCTCACGGAACTCGGCGTGGACGCCATCTGGCTTTCGCCGTTTTACACCTCGCCCCAGAGGGACGCCGGTTACGACGTTGCCGATTATTGCGATGTCGACCCGCTATTCGGCACGCTTGAGGACTTCGACTCAATGACGGCGCGGGCCCACGAACTCGGCCTACGCGTGATTGTCGACCTCGTACCGAACCACTCTTCTAGCGACCACCGCTGGTTCCAAGAAGCACTCGCCGCAGCGCCTGGCAGCGACGAGCGTGCCCGTTATATGTTCCGCGACGGTCGCGGCGAGAATGGCGAACTACCCCCGAACAACTGGGAGTCCGTCTTTGGCGGTCGTGCTTGGACGCGCGTCACCAACCCCGATGGAACCCCCGGCCAGTGGTACTTGCACCTGTTCGATACCACCCAGCCCGATTTTGACTGGAGCAACCCCTGGGTTCGCCGCCAGTTCGAAGACATACTTCGTTTCTGGCTCGACCGTGGCGTTGACGGATTCCGGGTCGACGTCGCCCACGGCATGATCAAAGCCGAGGGCCTACCCGACTGGACTCCTCCAGTGGCCGGCGGAAGTATGGGCGGCGCGAACGCGATTGACGCCAGCCCTTCCGACACGGAAACCGGTGCCGCTGAAGCACTCGCCGCATCCCGATCACCCTTCTGGGCTCAAGATGGCGTTCACGAGATTTACCGCGAGTGGCGTGAAATCCTGAACAGCTACGACGGCGAACGAATTCTTGCCGCCGAAGCGTGGGTTGATCCGTTGACGGACATGGCCAAGTGGGTGCGCCCAGACGAAATGCACCAGGCTTTCAACTTTCCTTACCTCGAGACGCCATGGGCCGCCGCACCCTTGCGCGCCGTCATCGACGCTTCGATTAGCGCGTTCAGCGCAGTCGAAGCACCAAGCACGTGGGTGCTCTCCAACCACGACGTTGTGCGTCACGCTTCACGTCTCGCCTTAACAGCCGAAAACCCCCAGGGGCACGGTATTGGGCCCAAGTCGGCAGGTCTCCCCATCCCCGAGCTTGGCCTTCGTCGCGCTCGCGCCGCCTCGGCGCTCATGCTTGCCCTTCCCGGTAGTGCCTACCTTTATCAGGGCGAAGAACTCGGGCTGCCCGAAGTGATCGACTTGCCCGATGAGGCCCGCGAAGACCCCACCTGGTTCCGCACCGACGGTGAACGCTATGGCCGTGACGGCTGCCGGGTTCCGATTCCCTGGGAAGCCGACTCCCCCGCATTCGGCTTCGGACCCTCGGATGCCGCGTGGTTGCCGCAACCCGCCGACTGGGCACCTCTCGCCCGCGATGCGCAGGGCGATGACAGCACGTCAACGCTCTCTCTGTATCGCCACGCCCTCGCACTCCGCCGCGCCCATGAGCTGGGAACGGGTGAACTCGAATGGCTTGAGACGGGCGCCGAAACAGTGCTTGGTTTACGCAATGGCGACGTGCTCGTGTATGCCAACACGGGAGACTCCGCCGTAACACTCCCAGCCGGCGAGGTGTTGCTTTCGAGCGGCCCCATTGGTGACTCGGAGCTGCCAGCAGATACAACGGTGTGGTTGCGGGCCTAGACCCGCACGGTCTCGAGACCAGCACGGTGCCGAGACCAGCACGGTGCCGAATTCCCGCTTATGGATGCCGGTCGATAGAATCATCAACGGCGTGGCCGCGGTGGAGCGGCATCCATTTTCGTCAGAATCCAACGAAGGGCAACTGATGGCTAGCATCGAAGACGTTGCCCAGCGCGCCGGCGTATCAACAGCCACAGTCTCGCGAGCGCTCAGCGGGAATGGTCCAGTATCGGCAGCCGCTCGACTGAAGGTCGAGGAGGCCGCGGCCGCTCTCGACTATGTCGTCTCGTCAACCGCGTCGAGCTTGGCTTCAGGTCGCACCAAGAATGTTGGCCTCATGGTGCCGTATCTGACTCGCTGGTTCTTCACTTCTGTGGTGGAAGGTGCTCAGCAAGCGCTGATGCGCCACGGTTATGACGTGACCCTGTACAACCTCTCCGGCAGTGTCGCCGAACGCGAGACAGTGTTCGATGTGTTTTTGCAACGCAAACGGATCGACGGGATTATTACTGTTTCGCTGAAGCTTTCACCAGCTGAAGTGGAGCGCTTGCATGCGTTCGGCAAGCCTGCCGTTGGTGTGGGTGGCCCCATTGACGGTGTGCGCACCCTGACGTTGGATGATGACGCTGTGTCGGCTCTGGCCACCGGCCACCTCTTGGCGCTCGGCCATACAAAAATCGCCCACATCGGTGGCTCCGAAGACTACGATCTCGAGTTCCACATTCCGACAAATCGTCGCCACGGCTACGAAACAGCCTTGCGTGAGGCCGGAATTGAACCGCGGCCAGAGTTCTTTGCGACCGCCGATTTCACCATTCAGGGCGGCTATCACGCAGCAAAACAGCTTCTCGGCAATCCGCTGCACCGCCCAACGGCGATCTTTGCCTCTTCCGACGAGATGGCCATTGGGTGCATCCTGGCCGCGAGGGATCTCGGCCTAACCGTGCCTCGAGATATTTCCATCATGGGAATCGACGGTCATGAACTTTCAGAGTTCTTTGGGCTCACCACGGTCTCGCAATCCCCTCAAGCTCAGGGCGAACATGCCGTTGAGATTCTGATGAACCTTTTGGCGCCAGGCAAGCATCCTGAAATTCCTGAGAACACTCCGATCGACTACGAACTCATCGTTCGGTCGAGCACAACGCGACCACCCGAGTAGTCAGCTCCGCGGCTCTACGAGACGGCGGGCGGCTTCACGAACGGAATCGCACCGTGCTTTCTCGCTTTCTGCAAACTCCGCGCAGCCAAGGGAGCGAAGTTCGGCTGGCGAACGTTCCCAATTGCTCGCGACGGCGAGAAGCAGTGCAAGCAACTCTTCTGGCTTCCAAGATGGGTCAACGATGCCGCGCTCTTGGGCATCCCGAATGACTTCCAGTTTGTGACGGTAGCCCTCGACCCTGCCTTCCGAGAATGACCCAAGGTGTGCTGCGTCATGTAACCACGCCCACATTGCGACGCGCTCAGCATCGGGTTCATTGACGAAATAGTTGTGCAGTCGCACTGCATATTCAATGAGGTCAGCATCGATCGGCACAGCATGGGCTAGCCGGTCGAGACCGGTCTGCATGACGTGGTCAAACAGTGCATCTTTGTCGCCAAACCAAGCATAGATTCGTTCTTTGCTTGCTTTCGCTGTCTTCGCGATGCGGTTGATACGCGCGCCAGCGACACCGTACTCCGCAAATTCGGCAGCTGCTGCCTCAATTACGCGTTGTTTTGTTTCGCGGCCACGGAGTTGATCACGCGGCATTTCTGTCGAAACCACCAAACACCTCCTAATCGAACCGGTTGGTTTGACTTAGCCTACACGTCGACATAGTGTCGAACCAATTGGTTTGGTAAGCAGCCAATAAGTTCGTAAGGAGTTGTCATGACAAACGTACTAATGGTTCTCTCGGCCGCCTCACACTGGACCCTCGCCGACGGCACTGAACACCCCACGGGTGTGTGGGCCGAAGAATTCCTTGAGCCGTACCGCATCTTTAGCGAAGCCGGCTGGAAGGTTCAGGTTGCGAGCCCCGCAGGCAAGGCCCCCACTTTTGACGCCGTCAGCCTCAGCGAGGGTGGCGCAGGTTCCGCCGAGCGCGTCGCTGACTTCGAAGCACGCATCGCTGACCTGCAGAACGTTTTACACAATCCCCTCCGTCTGGATGCCGTCAATGCCGGTGACTACGACGTCATCTTCTATCCAGGTGGGCACGGCCCCATGGAAGACCTCGCCGTCGACGACAACTCCGGTCAGCTCATCGTGGAGGCAGTGAAGTCCAACACCACTCTCGGTGTGCTCTGCCACGCCCCCGCCGCTCTGCTCGCCGCCACCGACAAGAAGACCGGTGACTGGGTTCTCAAGGGGCGCAAGATGACCGGCTTCGCCAACACTGAAGAAGAGATCGGTGGCCTCGCCGATAAGGCAAAGTGGCTAGTCGAAACTCGTCTCGTTGAGCTCGGTTCTGACTACTCGAAGGCTCCAGAGCCTTTCGCTTCCTATGTTGTTGTCGACGGAGAGCTTTACACCGGCCAGAACCCGGCATCATCCGTCGCTGTTGCCGAGCGCATCGTCGCCGACAAGTCGTAACGACCCCCAAGTCTCGCTACTTTCACCACTCTTACAAACTCAAAGAGCATCACATGACCACCAGCATCCAATGGCAGCTCGCCTCTCGCCCCACCGGCGAGCCCACCACCGAGAACGTCGTCAAGGTTGAGATTGAGCTCCCCGAGCTCGCTGACGGCGACGTTCGCGTACGCAACACCTTCCTCTCCGTCGACCCCTACATGCGTGGTCGCATGAACGAGGGCCGCTCGTACGTTGCTCCCTTCAACCTCGGCGAGACCATGGGCGGCGCAGCCGTTGGTGAAGTCATCGAATCGAACGACGCATCGCTGCCTGTTGGCACTCTTGTTCAGCACCAGCTCGGCTGGCGCGACATCGCGCAGGCCCCTGCTGGCCAGTTCACGGCGCTCCCCGACGTTCCCGGCATCTCGCCCTCGCTGTTCCTCAGCGTTCTCGGCATCACGGGAATCACCGCCTGGACCGGCCTTACCCAGATCGCGCACATCAAGGAAGGCGACACCGTCTTCGTTTCTGGCGCAGCGGGTGGAGTCGGCACCATGGTTGGCCAGATCGCCCGCCTCCTCGGCGCAGCACGCGTTGTCGGCTCAGCTGGCACCGACGAGAAGGTTGCCCTCCTCACGAGCAAGTACGGCTACGACGCCGCTTTCAACTACAAGAATGGCGACGTTGCTGGCCAGCTGGATGCTGCAGCACCAGACGGCATCGATGTCTACTTCGACAACGTGGGTGGCGAGCACCTCTCGGCAGCACTCGGCGCGTTCAAGGACGGCGGCCGCGTGGCGGTCTGCGGGGTCATGTCCTTGATCAACGGCAAGGATGAGGGCATCAAGAACAGTGCAAACATCGTGACCCGTGGTTTGACCATCAAGGGCTTCACCATGGGCAGCTACTTCCACCTCGCCCCCGAGTTCGGCGCGGCAATGCAGGGATGGCTCTCCGAAGGCAAGATCGCCTACGACGAGACCATCACCGATGGCATCGACAACGCGCTCGACGCTTTCAACGGCATGATGAATGGCGCAAACACCGGCAAGGCGATCGTTCGCCTCTAACCGTTTCGCGACTGCCGACCCGAACGGCACACCACGGCCACCCAGCGTGAAATAGGAAGGCCCCGCAGCATCAGCTGCGGGGCCTTCCTCTTGCTCTGGATCAGCTCATCAATCCGTCAGCGCGGGAATGATGGCGCCAGAGAAGACCTGCCACGCCAGCGCTGTCTTCGCGACCAAGCTGAGAGTGATGTAGGTTCGCTCGCCCTGCAAATAGCTCTTCCACTTACCGACTTGCTTGTATTGCAGCCACTGGTTTATCGCAAAAGTATTGAAGAACACGAAGAGGGAGATCACGATGCCGACGACAAAGCTGGGGGCCGCCACTTCGCTCGCGCTACCCGGCCGCAGGAAGTAGATGAGGATGAGAATCCACGGCACAATGCCAACCATCGAGCCAAAGATAAAGGGCAGCATTCCACCCGATCCAGGCTTCTCGTACTTCTCTTGAAGCGCTCCAAAGAGAATCATTGCGGCGTTGACGGCGAAGACCGCGAATAGTGCCGCGATATCGGTTACCCCGTTGATCGCAAGAATCAGCCAGATCATGATCGAGGAGCTGAGCGAGTACTCCGTCCAGCGGAAATAGTTTCGGCTTTCCAAAAGGCCGTTCTTGTAACGGGCGAAGAACCAGGGACTCGAAATCAGAAAGTGGAAGAACGCGCTCAATGCGAGGAACACCACGACGCCGATTCCGATATTTACCTCGAAGACGGTCACTCGCTCAGGAGGAATTGGCACTCCGGGAGGGCCCGCTAAGTAGTCGGCCGTAACGGCGAACAGAACTTGACTGCCGAGCATCGTGAGAACGATCGCGAAGCCGATCGCCTGCAGCAGGTGCAGGCTGCCCGCCACAACGTTATAGACGCGCAGTCGGTCGACTTGTTGCTCCGGAGAATAGGTCTTCTTTGACACGGGAAATTCCCTTCGATGGTGGTTGCCACGTTAGCACCGACCATCACAGAGAAGGGGCCGATCACGCGGTCGACGAGTTCAGTGCTCAGTAGCCGCAGCGCCCGTGGCCAGTGAGATTCGCCGGCCACCCCGTTGGGCGCTACGGAGCCGCAGCTCGCGGCCCATTCGTGCCGACGAAAATGGTACGGTCTGCGGCTCCAGACAGCGGATGCAGGTCCAGCTTGTGCGCGAGCGCAATTGACGCAGCGTTCGACGGATGCACGACCGCTACGAGCAGGAGCGCCTCAATGTTGGCACTCACATAGTTGAGCACTGAACGCAGCGCTTCGTAGGCGAACCCTTTGCCTTGGTGTTCGGGATGAATGATCCAACTAATTTCGAGGCAGCGTGCGGCTGCTGAGACTGACCGCAGCTGCATTCCGACATCTCCGATCAGTTCGCCGTTGTGTTCGATAGCGATCGCAAGATAATCGCCAATGTTTCGGAGTCGCGTATCGCGCGTTCGGCGCTTGAGGTGGCGCAGCGATGCACGACGAGTGCGTTGGGGCCACGCTGTGTATTTGCTCACTCCGGGGGCCGAGTGCATCTCGTACCAGCTCTCGGCATCCGCCAAGCGGTGGGGGCGGAGTAGTAGCCGCGGGGTGTGCATTACGGGCGCGTCAACAGCCACACCGATGGAGGGCCCCCGCAGGAGTCGAAACCGAGCATCACTTTCGGGCATGAACCTACCGGATCAATGGGGAGCGCAATGAACTAGAGAGGAAAAACGCGGTGCTGACTGAATTCTGACACAGTGCGCCCCACTATCTGGTTCACTAGCGCGATTGGCGTCTCTTACCGGGCTTTGACTGCCCCTTAACGGCTGGCGCGCGACCTTTACCCTTTGATGCTTTGGCTTTGCCGCCCGGTTTTGCGGCCGACGCCGCAGCCGACTTCGCTGACTTGTCGAGTTGGCGTTCCGCATCCACCAGAAACGCTTCCCCTTCGGGGGTGAGTTGGGTTGTGCTGGCGGAAGAATCGAACAGCGGGTAACCCAATTGCGCCTCAAGCGACCTGATGGCGGTGATCAGGCTTGAGCGCGGCACACCAAGTGAGCGTGCGGCGTGCGCGAAATGCAGTAGGTGCCCTGCGGCAACGAACTGTTTGAGCAGAGTGTGGTCCATTACCTTCAGAGTAGGCGATCAGGCCGCATACGGTGACAAGGGCTGTCGCTGCTACTTCGAGGCAAGCCCTGTTGAGACGAAAATTATTTCGCCGTCACGACCATCAAAGGGAGTGAAGCCCAGCTTCGTGGCGAGCGCCATCGATGCCGTATTGGTGGGGTGAACGAGTGCATATATTACGCGGGCTTCGAGGCGGGTAAAGGCCAGCTCGAGCATCGCCTGGGCGGCCTCGAACGCGAAGCCGTGGCCTTGGGAGTCTTGATGCAGAATCCAACTAATTTCGGCAGATCGGGTGACTGTTTCGACAGACCTGAGGTGCAAAGAAACGTCACCAATGAGGATGCCGTCGTGTTCGATCGCGAGCGCCAAGAAATCGTCGGCTTGCTTCAGCAACACATGGTGGGTGCGGTTTTTGAGGTGGCGTCGGGACTCTTCGCGAGTGCGCTCAGGCCAGGACGTGAATGCGCGCACTTGGGGGTCGGATTGGATCTCGAACCAGCGCTCGCTGTCGGCCAGAGAAAATGGGCGCAACGTCAGTCGTTCGGTGTGGATGGTGGGGGCTTCAACGGGAACGGGAAGCGAGGGCCCACGCAGTAGGCGTGGGCGTGTGATGCCGAACATGGTTATCGACCCCGGTTGTTGTTGAGCGGTCGCGAGACCACGTGGCCCAATGTATTTCGCATTGTCGCTAAACCTAACAGCACCAATTTCGATGGCACTGCGTAAAACGCCGTATCGAAGCCGTGAACGACAAGCTGTTGCGCCTGGTTCCCTGTTGTGGCCCTTTCATTCAATCGAAGCGGCCTTGCGATCATTGGGCACTTCTCGAATTTGCTAGAGCTCGTTCCACGCTAAGACAGGGTTTGTTCCACAACCGCCCAGCGATCCCCCGCTATCCCCTTCGCTTGATGACGCTGTCGGCGCATTTCTCTTTGCAGTTGTGGGCACGAAACCGCAACAGCGGCCCGATGATGAGGTCCGTACCGACAAGAACTTGAGATGTTGTCGGCGGATTCAAGCACAATGTAAGAGTGAAGATTTTTATAAGCAGCGTCCGCAACGGACTCGAAGCCGAACGCGACGCACTTCCTGGCCTAATCATGGCCATGGGCCACGAGCCAGTGCGCTTCGAAGATTTCACCGCGCAGCCCATTCCTAGTCGTGAGGCATGCATTCGAGCGGTCGAGTCCAGTGATGCCTACCTCCTTCTTCTCGGCCCCCACTACGGCACCGTCTTTCCTGAGACAGGACGCTCCGCTACTCACGACGAATGGACTACTGCCGAACGCTTAGGGAAACCTCGCTTTGTTCTTCGGAAAACAGGTGTCGAGCTCGACCAACCGCAGCAAGTGTTTGAGAGAGCGCTCGGCGACTACGGGTCGGGTCGATTCTTCAAGTTCTTTGAGACAGTCGCTGAGGCGCAACAAGCTGCGGCTGGAGCAATCAGAAGCTTGGAGCAGTCTCCGGGGCTACTAGAGTTCGAACCACTCGACGGCATCGTGGATGTCGCTTGGCTAGATCGCAATAGCGCAAACAGGGGTTTAGGTTCATCGAGCGACCCCCTCTTGGAAGTGCACGTCGTTCCCTTAGACGGTCAGCCCTTGTCGTCGCGCATGCTGGAGCAGGTTCTCACCGGAGTCCCATCCCACGTACGTTCCGCGGGGTTAGTGAGCGCTACTGAAGCGCTCGATATCGACCAAGCGAGTGATGCAGTTCGGCTGAACGTCCCCCCGACTGCGACGGGAGGTTGGAACACCGTACGGAGCGGGTCACTCGCGACCGTCAGAGTGTCAACGGACGGACAGACAGCCATCGCATTTCGCCTCCCTAGCGACCAGATGGGCCAGATTTTGGACTCAGGGGATGCGACCGCTCGCGTAGCGTCAGCGCTTCGCCTTGTGGGCCAGCTCGACATGACAAGAGCGACCAAGATTGCTATCGGCATCGGGCTGAGCACGAAATCGATGGTGACGATCGGCGTGGCTGGGCAACCCCCACGTAACAGTGCGTCAATGACCATGGAGAGCGGGCCCGTACGTGTGTTGCCTGACGAGTCTGTGTCGCGCGCTGCGCTAGACCGAGGAGCGGACGAGGTCGCTGCGACTTTAGTTCGCTCACTAATTCGGAACTTCACGGAATCACATCGAAACTAGCCTCTAGACTTTGAACAGAAATCTGAAGGGCTCTCAATGCCAGCTACCGACCATGCCACTACGTGGAAAGCGCTCGAAGCGATCAGCGAAGCGATTTCTGGCTCCAACGAGTCCGCGAATTTGCGAATGTTGCTATGGGGCAGAGATGAATGGCCTTACTGGTACCGTGTGCTTCTGACCCAGATTCACGCCCTCACGGCGGAGGCTCCCATTGAATACATCACTAGCAGCGTGAGGGATTCCCGCATCAAAAGCGACGACATTTACGCCTTCACCGCTAATCTCGCAATTCACGTGCAGGTTTCGGGCCTAACTGATGCCGATCCTCACCAAGGTGCCACCGTACGGACGACGGCATGGCCACGAACCGATCTCACCGCACTGACCGTCGTCGACCTGAAGCCCTTCCCACTTGAGGACAGTGGAATGGAAGCGGCGGCGCGGCGCGGCTTAACTCTTGAACTGCACTATGGGGAGCGCGAGGCTCTCCGATTGCCGCTTCCGAGGTTAACCAGCAATCACGCGCTTGAGAGTCTTTACCCTTCCCTCCTGGCCGACCTCACCAGAGAAACTGTGTGACTATTGGCAGACGCAATCAACAGACGTAAAGCGCCACCCCTTTCACTCCGCAACGCTTAGTAATGGCCGAGTCGACGCAACTCTTTTCAAGGGGGCGCCACACGCCAAAATGCTCCCCCTTGCACCGAATCGCAGAGCCCTACTGCACAGCTTGAAAACTCCCCCTCGAATGATGATCAGCTCACCGAAGATCAGGCGTCTAAAGACTCAGAGAACTCGATCCCCTCAGGTAGACGAACAAGTTGCTCACCTCGCACGTCATTGTGGGTTGCCGATTCTTCGCACGAGCGACTGGCTCAACGATGGTCTCCCTGGCAGCCTGCGCCACGGACACTGCTAAACGATCCCAACGGTCTTTGGGACGATATCGAGCGCTTAGCGCCTGAATCGAGTGCTCCGTGACGGCTGGCCACTTCATGGGATCGCTCTAGCGCTCGGTCGGGCGAACTGGCCCTGCGGGTACGGAATTCCTAGTGGGCGAAGGCCAACAACTCCTGGCAATCTTGATCAGCGTCAGGTGCACTCCCTGCAAATACGTTTATGTTAATGAGCCGGATGGGGCTCGTCAACGAACAGCGTTGCAAGATTCCTGCCTCGTCATTCGCTTTAGCGACGCCAACACGAAAGTGCTGCCCCCGAAAGCAGGCCACGGACTACACCGCGCCGTTCTTGAAGACTGAATAGTCAAAGATTCCAACATTGCATTCGCCTACAAGTTCTTCTCGAAAACTCGCGGATGAGCACAGACGCAAGCGAGCGAAATGTGGAAAGTCTCACGCAGGAAGAGCAGCGATCCCCACATCCATTTCGCGTGCAGCACCAGACTGTCCTGAAGCGGGATAATGCGAGGAAGCGTGCTCGTGCCCCGTGGGCTTCACGCCGCCCCAGCCGACTGTTTCGGGAATGGGTTGGAATCGCGCTCAAAGAATACAATTAGGGCCTCTCCGTGAGATCCTTCAAATAGCAATGATCACGCCCCTGCGACTCCAGAGCCCAGTGACAGCAAGCCAACGAACTGGCAACCCACCGGAATCTCGTCTTCTACGAATCTCAGCGACTGACACTTGGATCACATCTGTATCGCATCACGTTACAATGCGTCTCTGGATCGGAAAGAGTCAATATCATAAGCGGCAATAGTTTGCACTCAGTTCGTGTATAACTAGACCCATGAACAAACTACCCGCATTCAGCGAAGCGCGAGTCCAGCCCAAGCTGGAGGAGCGCCCTACGGGACTTCCAGCGCGCGAAGATCTGGTGCGAAGCATGCTCTCCAAGACGCGACGTCACGGAACTCCAATCCGACGCGTGTTCGTTCAACTAGATCGTGCTCCTGGGTTAGCGAATCGCAGCAGCATCCTCGCGAAATTCCGCAGCTCTTCGCATCTCGATACGTTTCTTCTTATTCATGCACTGGCATCAGCCAAAGACCCGTACGAAGCGGTGTACCCAGCCGCCTCGTGGGCGCGCGCTCTCGGTCTGGATGAGAACACCGGCTCAAGTGCAGAGGATCTTACAACCGCGAAAACGCAGTGGTCCAAGAATGCGAGCAAACTTGTATCGCTGAACCTTATCGACAGGCAGCGCGCAGGCAACAGAGCTCGTTGGGTTCTTCTCGATGAATCTGGAGACGGTACGGATTACGTGCGGCCAAAGACAACCCGAGACGGTCATTGGTTCGTGCTGCCTGAAGCCTACTGGCTAGATGAGCACTACCGGACTCTATCGTTCCCTGCAAAGGTGATGCTCCTCATCGCACTTTCCAGCAAACCAGGATTTACCCTTCCTCTTGAAAGAGTAAAGGACTGGTACGGAGTATCTCGCAGCACCGCACAGCGCGGATTCGCCGAGCTCCAGAAGGTCGGCATACTCACATATACGCAGACTTGGCGAATCGACCCTAGTGACCCAAGCCAGTGGTCCGAGGTGCGTGAGTACGACCTCCTCGGCCCCTACTCGCCACTATCGATCAGCAAATCGATGCAGACGCGAGGAACAAGCAACCCCTCTGCGGGCATCGCTGGCGTCGACAATCCTGTCCAAAACGAGCTCCTTGCCGCGCCACCGCGGCCAAGGAAGACCAAATCAAAGAAAGGAGGTGGTAAGCAGTGAGCAAATACAAACACCGCCCACTCGGTCCCGGTGGGACCTGGAAAACTGGGCAACGCGTTCCCAACGCTGGCCAGTGGGTCGATCAGTTCGGCGAAGTTGACATCTTCTTCGCCGGCACGACGTTCCCGCCGTGCATCGGCCGCAAGGGCGAATGCGCATACCGCAACCCGGTGATCTAGGCCGCTGTAACGGCTTCACCAATCTGCATATCAGTAGACGGGGCGTGGGTCCATGGACTCGCGCCCCTGTTGCAAAAAACTCTTGCGGCTGGTGCAACATGACCCACCCTCGCACGTTTCATACAGCGCGGCAAGCTCACCTAATAAACCAAACTTGCTTCGATGGCGGTTCCTAAACATCAAACCACCACCAGTAACCTAAATCGCCACAAGTCAGGAGTCACCTCAATCCTCAGCAGCCCATTCTGTAGCTTGGGATTCTTGCGTGTAGAGATATCTTCTATTCGGCTCGCCGTACGCTCAGAAGTCTTTTTCGTCTTGTGCGGCCCCAATGTCCCTCGGGTTCGTCAAACTCACTCGACTCGGCTGTCTGATTCAATGACCGTGAGCGTGCGTTCTACTTCGGTACGCCCGGCACCATCGCATAAGCGGACTTCCCGCTTCCCCGGAGGACCGAGGCACCTCCGTGTCGAACAATTTGATCGCGTCGACCAATGTTCGGCTAGCCATTGCTGCTGTTATCCCCGATCCCCACTTTGCCGCCAACGAAAGCAATTGCGCCCAGAACGCCGACGACGATAACAGTCCCAACGATGCTTAGAGCTTTCATCGTGAATGACTTGTGTTCGGTATCTTTCTCGAAATCCCTGTTCGCAGCATTCCAAATCATGTCCAGAATTGCTTGTCGTTCTTCAGGGCTCAGGTCGTCTCGTTCGAGTTCACGTATGCAACTATCGCGATATTCTTGAAAAGCCTTATGAACTTTCTTTTGGCTCTTCCAATTGAGCTTTAGCGAACTCTTGAACTGCTTCTCTAACGAGGTCAGCGATTCCAGCACAAGTGATTTGAAGTCGGGAAGCTGCTCGATAAGTTTCAGTTGAACTTCTTTGCTCATCTCGGGCATCATCGCCACGAAATTGAGGAACTTCTCCTTTGAGAGATTTCTCCATGAGTCAATATCTAGCGACTTCTTGATCTCATCTTCGCTATCAAAATTCATGCTGACCTTCCAGTTTTCGCCGCTACATCTATCTTCGACAAGGGTCGTCTTGAACTGCTTTCATCTTCGCAGATCATGGCGGCTCGTGTGTAGATCCAGTTATGGAGTACGCAGTCCACGACCGCGCTCAAACCTTGAGACGGGACATAGCAAGCGTGCTAGGCCTTACCGGCCAGCTCACCTATAAGAGGAGCGGCCACGGGCCCTCACCGCACTGATAAGAGTCGTTATGTCATACAAACCCATGCGGCGCGTGTTGGCGAGAGATGGGTATTCTTCGAGTTAGGGGCCCGATTTCGACATAGCGAGCTACTCGCAGCCTCCCTATAGTGAGGTCGTGCGACTGCAATCGTCAGGCTGAGACTGATTCCCTTTCCTCCGAAGAACTATCAAGAATGTCGCGCAGATAGGGCTGTTGTCCAGCACAAACGGATTCCATGAACTGACGCATCAATTCCGCGCGTTTCATCAAAAAGGTATCGAAGTCGGGTTGCACGGCTTCGCGCAGCTCCCGTCCGTCAGGCTGATCATATGGCCCCGCGGCAGCTAAGAGCCCGTAGGGCACCAAGTGCGACTCCAACCGGTCCTTGATGTCGCGCGGCTGTGGCGCATGCTCCGCACGTTTCTCAAGGTAGGTGATCGGATCTAGTCGACCGATTGTGCGGTTCGTCTTCCAGGTGATTAGAACACAGTTGAGTGCCAGCATCGACTCAATACCTGCGTCGGACAGCAGCTGATTAGGAAAAACGTGGTGGTATTCGCGACGGACTACGTTGTCGGCAGACAACTCGGTATCGTCGGCGAAATCACGCGCACCAAAGTAGTTGGATGCGGCGAGGATGGCGCGCGATAGCGAATTCTTACCTCGCGGCCACCTCGCGCTTCTCAACTCACGCGCGTCTGGGAGCGGGAAGAGATCATCGTCAAACACCGGGATCGAGATTTTCGACTGGTCATCAGTCAGCACTGCCGCGAGCCCACGGTGGTCCGCCGCCGCGCGGGTCGCCGCCGTCGCCTCATACCGATTGGTGAAGAACGAGCGCCAGGCGTAGCGACGCATCAACGCATCGACTCTCCCACGCCGGTCTCCATCTTCCGGCTCATCCGCTAACAACGCCGCAATTACAGGGAAGGGAATCGCGCTTGGCAGCCTTTCGGCGTCATAGATGCGCATTGACTCCATAGTCTGAATGGCGCGACCTAGCCCGCGGGCCATTTTTGGCCAGTTTTCGACGAAGGTTTCGTAGTCCATTTCGAAGTACCCACGCTGGCTCGGAACCTTCCCTTGCAATAACGCCGAAGTCTGCAAAACGGCGTTATCTAGTGAGAGATACTTCTTCAGCCGCGGATACTCCTCGTCTAGCTTCGACTGCATTTCTTTGAGTCGCTGGCCAGTTGCCCCTTCCAGTTCCGCCACCACGATGTCATAAGGCGAAAGAGGCTTTGCGTTCGTGTTCATGTTGATGAATACGCTGAGTGCAGTCTCTTTGGTTGTCGACGATGGCAAGCGAAGATACGGGAGATTGAAGTGTTTTACCACTTCACGTTTTTCGTTGATGAGCAGCTTGAGCCGATCCCGCAACTCGGTGGCCTCACCGGTCAACTTTTTGTATTCCGCTATGTCTGTTACGTCGTCCCCCGGCTCAAGGTGCGCTGTCGCCTCCTCGACCCACGAGGTCGTTCCATCGTTCTGTGGGTCAAGCAGTCGCACTGGGATGAGTCCGCGCCGCAAGCACTCCTTGGGTGAATCGACCCACATTGGGAACCAAGTACCGTGCTTGTTTTTCCATCGCCGATCGGAACGAATCGCGACCGCTTTGTCGTCGTTTCGGGGATCGTCGTCTAGCTCTGGGAAGTGGACGAAGTAAGTCTGGGCGTCTTCGTTGTCCCGCAATGCTCGATAAAGTGCGGTCAAGCGTTGCTGTCCATCGAGTAGGTGCTCTGTGATCGTCTCTGAGGTTTCTGGTGCAGAAAACAGCGGGCGCGAAACGAACTGCTCCTTGCCTCCCACATCCAATACCAGCGCAACGCCAAGTGGGAGATCGTGAATGATCGTTTCCAGCATCGAGGCGACACGTTTCGATTCCCATGCCACCCCACGCTGAAAACTCGGTAGCCGAAGCTGCCCTCGGTCGATGCTGATGAGCCAGTCTTTGACAGTTCGGTTTTGCGCCTCGCTACCAACACCCATAGTTAAAACTCCCTCTTCATTTGCACCAGAAACGTTGCTCACTCCGTAACACAGCAGGCGGAGACATCCTCAACAGTATCTATTCCCTCGATAGCACAAGACTGACAAGCAGAGGCGAAGCCATGGCTAACCTCAATTCAGCCCGAAGAACCGCTCGAAGAACGCGCCAAGCTGGCTCAGGACCCGTTGCTTCTTCTCGCCGTGCCCGCCGTGGGTCGCGAAACGCGAGACGGGAGGCAGGATGCGCGTGACGGCTGTTCCGCCCGCCTGAATAGCACCATCACGGAACGCTGTGTCCATGAATGCGCGAGTCTCTTCCGGCTTGAGGCCTTCGGCCTCGATGATCGCGTCTAGCTCAGCGCCGCGTCGAGCGTCGATGAAGGCCCGCCACTCCTCATCGACCTCACCCGTGGTCGACAGCGAGTCGACAAAGGCTTCCACGAGGTCGCGCTTGTTGCGCAGCGAAGGCGAGGCATCGACCGCACGGGAGATAGCGGCCCGAATCTCCGTGTCGTCTCCGTCGCCTCGCTCCTCGCGGTACTTCTGAACCAGCATGAGGATGTAATCGACGTTGATCTCGACCTGCTTGATGAGTTCGATTTCGAACACGACGTCGTCGTTGATCGACTCCTTCTCGGCGTTCGTCTCTTGGCGGAAGTCTGCCCACAGATTCAGGTAAAAGCTGCGGTAGTCCTGGCTCTGCCGTTCGGTGAGAATCTCGTGTCCGGCAAATTCATCAAATGACGTGAGGATGTTTTGCAAGCGCAGAATCATCCCAAAAACAGCGATGAACTCCTTTTGCGCTGCTTCGCCGACGATGGGCACTCCGAGCGGGAACTTCTCTAGCAGCTCAGTGACCTTCTCCGCATACTCACCGTAGTACTCCGCATATGGCTTGAGCAGCACCACTCCGCGCGCGTCCTTGTTGCCGAAGAGTGCGATGGCGTCGTTGGTTTCTTCTTCCAGATTTCGGAAGGCAACGATGTTCCCGTAAGTCTTGACTGAGTTCAGGATGCGGTTGGTGCGCGAGTACGCCTGAATAAGCCCGTGGGCTCGCAGATTTTTGTCGACGAACAGCGTGTTCAACGTGGTTGCGTCGAAACCGGTAAGGAACATGTTGACGACGATCACGAGGTCGACCTCACGGTTCTTCATCCGCAGCGAGAGGTCTTTGTAGTAGTTCTGGAAGCCGTCAGACGAGGTGCTGTAGCTCTGCCCGAACATCTCGTTGTAGTCCTGAATGGCGTCATCCAGGAAAGAGCGCGCATCGCCACTGAGCCCGTCGGCATCGAAGGCTTCTTCGTCGAGCGCTCCATCCTCGACGGCCTCGTTGGAGGCGTACGAGAAGATCAACCCCACTTTGAGTCGGCTGTCGGGAGTGAGATCTTGTTGCTGGATGGCGAACTGGTTGTAGTACATCCGTGCCGCGTCGATGGAGGCGGTCGCGAAAAGTGCGTTGAATCCGTGTACTCGTTTGCCGTCGAGCGTGAAGTGTTCGGCACGTTTCGTCTTTTGGTCGAAGTGCTCCAACGTGTACGAGACGACCTGTCGCACACGTTCCGGCGCAAGTAGCGCTCGCTCGGTGTCGATCGCCGAAACCTGCTTATCGTCAACCGCACCGATCTTGATGGTGTTGACGTAGTCGATTCGGAACGGCAGCACGTTCTTGTCGGTGATCGCATCCACGATTGTGTAGGTGTGTAGCTTCTCGCCAAACGCCTGCTCGGTGGTTCTTAGCTGAGGGTTGCCGCCGCTGCCGGAGTTGGCAGCGAAGATCGGCGTGCCGGTGAATCCGAACAGGTTGTAACGCTTAAACGCTTTGGTGATGGCGGTGTGCATGTCACCGAACTGGGAGCGGTGGCATTCATCGAAGATGATGACGATGTGCCCGCTGTAGATGTCGTGACCCTTGTTTCTAGCGATGAACCCGGCGAGCTTTTGAATCGTGGTGATGATGATGCGCGCGCTCGGGTCTTCGAGCTGTTTCTTCAAGACCGCCGTCGACGTGTTCGAGTTCGCGGCACCTTTCTCGAACCGGTCGTATTCGCGCATTGTCTGGTAGTCCAGGTCTTTTCGGTCAACGACAAACAGCACTTTGTCCACGGACGGCAACCGGGAGGCGAGTTGGGCGGCTTTGAACGACGTAAGTGTCTTGCCTGAGCCCGTAGTGTGCCAGACGTATCCGCCGGCGCCAAGGCTGCCGAGCTTCTTGTAGTTGGTGGAAACGTCGATACGTTGCAGGATCCGCTCGGTCGCGACGATCTGGTACGGCCGCATCACGAGCAGCATCCGGTCGGCAGTGAGCACACAATATTTGGTGAGCACATTGAGCAGGCTGTGCTTCGCGAAGAAGGTTTTCGCAAAGGCGGTGAGGTCCTGGATAGGTTTGTTTTGCGCATCCGCCCACCAGGAGGTGAACTCGAACGAGTTGGAAGTCTTGCGCCGTGGCCCACTCGACTTCCTGCCGGCTTCGGCGAGGTGCTCACGCCGGGTGGTGTTCGAATAATACTTGGTGAGCGTGCCGTTAGATATGACAAATAACTGCACGTACTCAAACAGGCCGGAGCCTGCCCAGAAGCTGTCTCGCTGGTAGCGGTCGATCTGGTTGAACGCTTCTCGGATATCGACGCCGCGCCGTTTCAACTCGACATGCACCATCGGCAGCCCGTTGACGAGCACAGTGACGTCGTACCGGCTCGAATATTTCGCCGTTCGCACATCCGCGTCTGTCGGCGCATCGGGGCCGCCAGCAACCTCGTACTGGTTGATCACCTGCAACCGATTGTTGTGGATATTCGACTTGTCGGTCAGAGCGATGTTTTTGATCGACCCATCGTCGCGCTGCAACAACTGCACGTGGTCCTCGTGAATGCGCACCGTCTTGTCTGCAATGCCGTCGTTGGCCCCGGCGATCTTTTCGCCAAAGAAACGGTCCCATTCGGCATCAGAAAATTGGATGCCGTTGAGCGCCTCCAACTGCACCCGCAGGTTGGCAACAAGCTGCTCTTCGCTGGTGATCGGCAGGTACTCGTACGCCTGAGACTGCAGCAAGCGGATGAACTCGCGTTCGAGCTGATCCTCCGACTGATAGCTCGACGCGATCGCGGCATCGGGAACGAACTCGGCCACGACGGTGCTCTCCGAGCTGACCGCGATCGGCTCGAACCGCGCGCCGCTGCCCGGCACCCCAATACGGCTTCCAGTCACGCCGCCAACTCCTTGAACGTGAGCAACTTGTCGCGGTAGTACTCGTACTGCTTCCGCCGCGCCGCGAGCTCTGCAGGAAGCCCGATGCTCAGGTCATTCACGAGTGCATCAAACCTCTCAAGTCTCGCCGCGATCCTGCGCTGCTCATCGATCGACGGCAACGGCATCTGCCAGGCGAAAAATGCCTTGGAGTCCACGGCGGCCATCGACCCATCCGTGCGCACGCACTCGAAGCGAATCCGTTCGCTAGCGGCCTGGAGCGCTTGATACGCATAACTCGCGTCGACTCCATCGTGCGGACTCAGCGCCCGGATGTCCTGATTGACGGTTGTAGCAACATTGACCAACGCGATCGGCAGACGCCGACGAAGAATATTCGAGCGCATGATCACCGCGACCGAAGGCGCAGGGATCACTTTCAACGAGGTCTCCCTCAGCGCTAGATCGGTGATTCGCCCTCGAATGCCTTCCGTCGTCGAGTCGCTTACGTCCATCGAAGCAAGCCACGGGATAGATCCTGACGCCCAGTAGGCGGGGTTTGACTTTGAGGGTGTCATCCCCCCGAACCATTTTCCCAAACTTCCGACTTCTACCAACTCGGCATCGATTTGATCAAGCTCAAGTTGTCGGTAATGAACGTACTGAATCCGGCGCGCTTCCAGCTCCGCTTCCAGCTCCGCTTCCAGCTCCGTTTCCAGCTCGGTGAAGTGGTCCAAAATCCTCACGATCTCGCGTTGCACCTCCAGCGGAGGCACCGGCACCCGGTATGCACGGATCATCTGCAAATTTAGCCCACCCCGCGAGCCATCCCCCGACGAGACCTCTCGGAGTTGGCGATACTGAGTACAGAGGAAGTAGTACAGGAAGTCGGAGTCCACCGAGTCCGCAACGATAATCGACGCAAGCGATTGATTGGTGCAAAGCGGAATACGTGTACGGGCAACCATGCCGCGAGTCTTGCCTTGACCTGCCAGAGCGACTGTTACCGCCCCCGCTGGCACCATCTTGGTGCTGGTGGCTTCGTAGGCGGCCTGAGTGATCAGCTTGTCAGTCGAATGAACCGTGCCTTTGTTCACCTCTCCCGAACTCATCCACGGAATTGAGCCGTCCTCCCAGTACTCCGCCACGCCAGACTTCGGAGTCGCTCCTGCCACGACATTCGAACTAACACGAGCGTCACCGATGGGAAGATGCGGGACTCCGTGCGGGCACAGCTCGACGAGCAATCGATCTAGTCTGCTCACGAGCCTGTTTCCAAATTCGCAACGATCTCGTCGATCGCCGTGCGCAACTCCGCCTGCCGCGCCACGATGCGCTCGATCTCGGCGTTCAACTCCGTGATGTCGACCACCTCGCGGGTATCTTCCTGCGCCACATACGATGACACGGCGATGTTGTACCCGTTATCGGCGAGGTCGCCGTTGGGGACCAGCTTCGCGAAGTGCTCGGCGTCGACTCGGGTGGTGAAGGCATCTAGAATCTTGCTCTGGTTAGCCACCGCGAGTTTGTTCTTGTTGCCGCCGCGGCTGAACTCTGCTGAGGCATCGATGAACAGCACCGAGTTGTCGGTCTTCGACTTCTTCAACACGATGATGCAAGTGGCGATCGTGGTGCCGAAGAACAGGTCGGGCGGTAGCTGGATGACCGCATCCACGTAGTTGTTATCGATCAGGTACTTTCGGATCTTCGCCTCGGCGCCGCCGCGGTACAGCACGCCAGGGAACTCAACGATCGCCGCGGTGCCGTTGACCGCCAGCCACGACAGAATGTGCATCGTGAATGCGAGGTCGGCCTTTGACTTCGGCGCCAGTACACCCGCCGGGGCAAAACGCGGGTCGTTAATGAGCAGGGGGTTGGCGTCGCCGTCCCACTTGATCGAATACGGCGGGTTCGAGACGATCGCCTCAAACGGTTCGTCGCCCCAGTGGGCCGGGTCGGTCAAGGTGTCGCCGTGGGCGAGGTTGAACTTCTCGTAGTTGACGTCGTGCAGGAACATGTTGATGCGCGCCAGGTTGTAGGTGGTCAGGTTAATCTCTTGACCGTAGAAGCCTTGGCGCACGTTCTCTTTGCCGAGCACCTTTGCGAACTTCAACAACAGCGATCCGGAGCCAACGGCGGGATCGTAGACCTTGTTCACTTCGGTCTTACCGACGACGGTGATGCGAGCTAGCAGCTCCGACACCTCTTGCGGCGTGTAGTACTCGCCACCCGACTTCCCGGCGCTCGATGCATACATCTGCATTAGGTACTCGTAGGCATCACCGAACAGGTCGATCGTGTTGTCGTCGAAGTTGCCCAGTGGCAGATCACCGATCGCGTCGAGCAGCTTCACCAGCTTCTCGTTGCGCTTCGCGACCGTCTGGCCCAGCTTCGGACTGTTCACGTCGAGATCGTGGAAGAGGCCCTTCAAGTCGTCCTCGCTGTCGGTGCCGACCGCCGAACCCTCAATGTTGCGGAAGACGGCGTGCAGTGTCTCGTTGAGATTCTCGTCCTGCTGCGCTCGCTGCTGAACGTTGGCGAAAAGCTCGCTCGGGAGGATGTAGAAACCCTTTTCCGAGACCGTCTCCTGGCGTCCGAATTCGGCATCAGCGTCGCTCAGTGTCCGGTAATCGAAGTCTGCGGTGCCTGCCTTGCGCTCTCCGGCGTTGACGTAGGCGGTGAGGTTCTCTGAGATGAAGCGGTAGAAGAGCATCCCGAGCACGTAGCTTTTGAAGTCCCACCCGTCGACGCTGCCCCGCAAGTCGTTGGCAATACGCCAGATCGTCTTGTGCAGTTCAGCGCGTTGCGATTCTTTGGTTGTGGTTGCCATTAGCGCGACACCGCCCACGAACAAACGTTGGGTGACCTGCGGTTTTCACGTGTGGTAACTCGCGCCATTCGTTCCATGTCTCCTCAACAGCAACGCACTAGCGGCTATGTCCACGGTGCGCTCTCTCAGGCTACCGCTGACCCCCGATGTTGATAGGCACCCAGTTCGGGTGAATGTCGGGCCGACGGCCTGCAGCGGCTGCGACTGAGGCCCGATTGGGCGCAGATCATAGGCGAGCTTCGACAACGCGACTTCAGCGCACTTCACGAGAGCGCCCACTGGAAGGCCAGCGACAACTAAGGGACACCAGAATCCCTAGGACAACAAACTGTAGCTGAGGCGGGATTCGAACCCGCGACCTCACGATTATGAGTCGTGCGCTCTCACCAACTGAGCTACTCAGCCGCATCATCCAATTATTGGATGAGCGAGCCCCCTATGGGAATCGGACCCATTACCTCTTCCTTACCAAGGAAGTGCTCTACCAATGAGCTAAGGGGGCACACAAAAGCGCATATCGCGCGATTGGCACCGTAAGAGACTAGCACCCGTTTAGGGCCCCAAAGTACGGTTTTGGCCGAAAATTGGTCGCTACAGAAGATTAGTTGACGGCATTTGTGGAGAGCCACGCATACGGGTCGACCGGAACCTTGTCGAGGTGAATCTCAAGGTGCAAGTGGGCTCCGTACGAAATCCCGGTAGCACCAACAAGGCCGACGAAATCGCCGACGTTTACGGGATCGCCGACGACCAATGGGCTCGAATCGGTCACCATGTGGGCGTAGAGGGTATCGACCTGTTGGCCGTTCACGATGTGACTGATGATGGCGTGATAGCCGTAGCCGGAATAGTCGGCCTGGATATAGCTGACCACACCATCAGCAATGGCATAGATCGGGGTTCCGTAGGCTGCAGCGAAGTCGGTGCCCTTGTGGAATCCGCTGGAACGGTAACCAAATCCGTCTGTGATGGGAACCTCATAGGGGAACGGCCAACGAATAGCCCCGGCAGTTGCGCGGTATTCGTAGCTGACCCCTGCGTACTGAATGGCAAGAACTTCGGCATAGGAGATGACCTTCAAGTCATCGTGTTGAGCAAGATCGTTGACGACCTGATCCGAAACGGCCAACGACTGCGGTGTTGGAGCTCCGGCAGCGATATCCGAAACATCGGCGGGCGCGACTGACGCAATCGCACTATCGCCTGAGCTGACAAAGGCATTCGACGGCACCGACACCCCAACCAGGAGCGCACCAGCGAACAACATCGCAACTGACGAGAGCGCCCTAGATGCGAGCGCCTTACCTCGGCGCTGCGGGGGTCCGCTGGCGGAGAAAGTTGCCGGAGAAACCCGAATTCGCTTCGACTTGACCTTCGACGGACGTGCTTTTCGTACCCGAGGCGCTGTCGCAATCACGGGTGCTGCCGGCGCCGCTGCCGGCGCCTCCACCGGCTGCTGCGTGCTGTGCTTCGACGGACGGGATTGCGCTGCTCGTTCGCGCTCACGCATTTCTCTGCGAGTAAGGGGCATGCTGTCCCCTGTTCCCGGTTGCTGTGGGAACGAAGTGTCGAAGCTCACTTGCTGAGCTCCATTTCACGTGAGGAGAATGTCACTGCGGCACGGATGCTCGTCAGTGACATTCTTCTCCTCCACGCGATTCACTTGCTAGGTGTGAATGCATAATTCGGGTATTCGCCTACGCACGTACGGGTTGTACGCAGGCAACAGATTCGTAAAGGCTAGCGTGCAAGTGGTCTACTCGCCACCCCCTTTTCAAGTGGTCTACCTAGTCGTCCAATTGCGCTAGTTCTGCTTCCAGAAGCGCCGCAACATCGGGGTGTGCCGCCAAGATAAAGTCCTCGCCACCGGCGTTTTTTCCCCAACCTTTCACTGTCGCTCCGGCCTCGTGAGCGATGAGCGCTCCTGCCGCGTGGTCCCACGGGCGCAGGCTTCTCTCGAAGTACGCGTTCACGCGCCCCGATGCGACCATGCAGAGGTCTAGTGACGCGGTGCCCATTCGGCGAATGTCTCGCACCCGGGGAATCAGTTGGGCAATGACCCGGCCCTGCTCGACGCGGGTCTTCTCAAGATACGAAAATCCTGTGGCCACAAGCGCTTGAGAGAGGTCTACTGGCTCGGCAACCTGCAGTCGCTCACCATTCAGAAACGCGCCTCCTCCGACGCTAGCGGTGTACGTTTCGCGAGCACCAGGATTCACTACGGCACCAGCGAGCGCACGCCAGGTTGCAGGGTTTGCTTCGCCCTCGACCACGGCAATGCTCACGGCGTAGTGCGGAACCCCGTATAGGTAGTTCACCGTTCCATCAATGGGGTCGACAACCCACGTCAGCCCACTCGTGCCGGTGGATGCTTCGCTTTCTTCACCAAAGAAACTGTCGTCGGGTCGTGCTTCAGCAATCAGGCTGCGAATGAGTTGCTCACTCTCGCGATCTGCGTGAGTTACGACATCCACTGACGACGACTTGCGGTCGGCAACAGCAACACCCTCGCGGCGACGCTGGGCGACAAGATCAGCGGCCTGTGTTGCGATGCGAGTGGCAAGGTCTAGAAGTTCAGTGTTGGACATGCATTAAGCCTAGGGCGCGCCAGCATGCGCGACTGTCGGTGAGAGGACAGCGGATGCCTCAGCTCACCATCGCGAAAGCACAACGCAGCGCCGCCGCGGTGGGGTAACCCGCAGGTGATGCAGTAAGTGGTGGCGAGTGAGGGATTCGAACCCCCGAATGCGATGCAGTCTGATTTACAGTCAGATCCCTTTGGCCACTTGGGTAACTCGCCGAGACGCCTCCGGCCACATGTATTCATCTGACCGAACGCGCTGAACCAGAATACAAGGAATCCGAGCGCCGCGTGACCACATCGCCAAAAACTAGCGATGGGAGTTCTGCGCGCTGCGCGGGTAGCATGGGTGTATGGCTGATTCTTCGTTTGACATTGTGAGCAAAGTTGACCAAATGGAGGCGGAAAACGCCGTCAACCAGGCACAAAAGGAGCTTGCTCAGCGGTATGACTTCAAGGGCGTTGGCGCTTCGGTTGACTGGACCGGCGAGAGCCTCCTGTTGAAGGCAAGCTCCGAAGAGCGCGTGAAGGCGGTTCTCGAAGTCCTCGAGGCCAAGTTCATCAAGCGCGGCATTTCGCTGCGCAGTCTAGATGCGGGTGAACCCTTCGCCAGCGGCAAGGAGTACCGCATCGAAATCAGTTTGAAGAACGGAATCTCCTCTGAGGACGCCAAGAAGATCGCGAAAGTCATCCGCGACGAGGCGCCCAAGACGGTGAAGTCTCAAATTCAGGGCGACGAACTGCGGGTGCAGTCCAAGAGCCGCGATGACCTTCAGGCGACAATGGCGCTGCTGAAAGGCAAAGACCTCGAAGTTGCCCTCCAGTTCGTGAACTTCCGCTAGCTCCTCCCCCAGCAGCGTGGACCTCTTCCTGCTGATTTTTGCGGCAACTCTGCTCGTTGCTGTGCTCTTTTCGGCCCTCGCTGGCCGGACCATCCTTTCTGCGGCTGTCTTGTTCCTGATTGTCGGCTTTGTGATCGGCTCTGAGACGACGGGCATCCTGAGTTTCGATTCGGGTTCAGAAGAAGTTTCGACAATCGCCGAGATTGCCCTCTTTGTGGTGCTCTTCACGGATGGCATGAAGATGGGGTGGGCCGACCTGCGTAAGGCCTGGCGGCTTCCCGGTCGCGCTCTCGGTTGGGGACTGCCCCTGACCCTCGGCATCACCGCGGTGCTTGCGCACTATCTCGTTGGGCTCGACTGGCCTGCCGCGCTGCTGATTGGTGCGATTCTTGCGCCGACCGACCCCGTCTTCGCGGCAGCTCTTGTCGGCGATAAGCGGGTTCCGCAACGCCTACGACAACTGCTCAATGTGGAATCGGGGGTGAATGATGGTCTCGCTCTGCCATTCGTTATCGTCTTTCTCGCAGTCAGTTCCGGATCGGAAGAGCTGCACCTTGGTGAACTCGGTATCGAACTGGTTATCGGCACGCTCATCGGAATCGCCATACCGTGGCTCGTCATCAAAGCGCTCCACACCCGCCTCTTCGCGACCGCTGGAGTCTTCGAACCTCTCGTACCCATCGCGATCGGCCTACTCGTCTTCGCGCTCTCAACCACGCTGCACGCCAACCTCTTCTTGGCAGCCTTTGCTGCTGGGGTTACTGTCGCAACGGTCGGTCAGAAGGAGCGTGAAGCTTTCGAAGAATTCGGAGAGATCATCTCTGAACTTCTCAAGTTGCTTGCCCTCATGATTTTCGGCGCCCTGCTGTCGTTCAAGTTTCTTGGCGAGATCGAGTGGACTGGTTGGGTGTTTGCGATCCTCGCGCTCATCGCCGCTCGACCCGCAGCGCTCTACATTTCGTTCCTCGGCTCCGGGCTCTCGATGCGGGAACAACTGGCCGCCATGTGGTTCGGCCCCAAGGGCTTCGCGTCAGTGGTCTACGTTCTCGTAGTTGTTACCGCTGGCATTCCCGAGGGCGACCTCATTTTCCATCTCGTCGCGCTCACCATTGCGCTGTCGATCATTGCCCATTCCTCCACGGACGTTGTAGTCGCCCGATCCTTCACCCGGGCAGACGAAACTCCGGCCTGGCAGGGGCCGCCGCTCAGCAATGGCAACGGTGTTGACACCGGCACCGGTGCTGGCAGCGCGAGCGGATAACCGTCTCCGTAAATCGCTAGACTTCGAGCCATGGACGTCGGCGGAATAACCATCAATTTCACTGCAGTAATTGCTGGTGTTCTCATCTTGATCGACTTCACCGTTCGCGTGCTCTCGCTGATCTACGTGCCCCGCAATCGGCGACCGCAAACGGCGATGGCCTGGTTGCTGGCAATCTTCTTCATCCCCTACGTCGGTATCCTGCTCTTCCTCATGTTGGGCAGTCGCAAGTTGCCCAAGGGGCGCCGCGACAAGCAGATTGAGATCAACAAGTTCATCATCGAGACCACTGAGGGCATGGATCAGGTGCGGCGCGATCAGCCGTGGCCGCCCTGGCTTGAGCCTGTCGTCGAACTCAACCGCACCCTTGGCGCAATGCCCCTTGTTGGTGGCAATTCGGCAAAGCTCTACTCCGAATACCAAGAGTCGCTGGATGCCATGACCGCGGCAGTCAACGACGCCACCAATTATGTGCACGTTGAGTTCTACATTCTCAGCCTCGACTCCACGACGGCGCCATTCTTTGATGCGCTTGAAGCGGCCCATATGCGCGGCGTGCGGGTTCGGGTTCTGCTCGATCACATCGCTTCGCTTCGCGCCCCCGGCTATTTCACTACCATCCGCCGTCTCAAAAAAATGGGCGTGCAATGGCACGTGATGCTGCCAGTTCAACCGCTCAAGTGGAAGTTTCAGCGCCCCGACCTGCGCAATCACCGCAAGATCCTCATCGTCGATGGCAAGCTGGCTTTCACCGGTTCACAGAACATGGTGGATGCCACTTACAACAAGCGCGTCAATAAGAAGCGTGGCCTCACCTGGAAAGACCTCATGGTGCGCTTTGAGGGACCCATCGTTGCCGGCATCCACTCACTCTTCATTACCGATTGGTACAGCGAAACTGATGAGCTCCTCGTTCGAGAGAGTGCTCAAACCCCGTCGATCGCCACCAACGCAGACCTCGACGCGCAAGTCGTGCCGAGCGGGCCAGGGTTTGAGGGTGAAAACAATCTGCGCCTCTTCAATTCGTTGCTCTACGCAGCTCAAGAACGTGTCATCATCACGAGCCCCTATTTCGTGCCAGATGACTCGATGCTCTATGCCATTACGACGGCGGCGCAGAGCGGGCTCGATGTGCAGCTCTTCGTTTCAGAAGTTGGAGATCAGGCGCTCGTTTATCACGCGCAACGCAGCTACTACGAGACGTTGCTTCGCGCGGGTGTAAGGATTTGGCTGTTCCCCACCCCGACCGTGCTGCACGCCAAGCACTTCACGATTGACGATCAGGTCGCAGTGATCGGATCAAGCAACATGGACATGCGCTCGTTTAGCCTCAACCTCGAAATTTCGGTCATGGTGCGCGGAGCAGAGTTCATCGAAGACATGCGCGAACTTGAAGCCCAGTATCGAAGCGTCAGCCGAGAACTTACCCTCGACGAGTGGATGAAGCGCCCACGGCGGTCGAAGGTACTCGACAACATCGCGCGCCTTACCGCCGCCGTTCAGTAACACCGCGGCACCGCCAAGCAGCGGCACTGCCAAGCAGGAGCACCACGAGCGGAAACAGGTCGAACTAGTTCGCGTCGGTGGCTTTCGACGCGGCGATCATGTCGTCGCGGTCAACGAGCTTGATGCGCGCCCGACCCTCGGGCTCTCCCAGAGCGATTTCGCGAGCATCCAGCAGCTGCCAGCCCTGCAGGTTGGTGTAGTCGACGTCACGGCTCTTCAGGAGTTCGACGACCGCCTGCTCGTCTGGTTGCTCGGGGCTCCACCAGTTGGCTTGGTCGTTCATGACGTGCTTGATGGTTTCCATCGCGTCTGACTTGGTGTGGCCGATGAGTCCGACGGGGCCGCGCTTGATCCAGCCAGTCGCATAGACGCCGTGAACTGGCTCGTCGTTGTCGTCGATGACTTGACCTTCGCGGTTGGGGATGACTCCGCGGTGGTCATCGAATGGGATGCCGTCGAGTGCCGACCCGAAGTAGCCAACAGCGCGGTAGAGGCTTTGCACCGCGACCTCACGGAACTCGCCGGTGCCGACAACGCCGCCCTGCCCGTCTGGCGTGGTGCGCTCGTAACGGAAACCCTCAACACGGTCGGTGCCAAGCACTTCAACGGGCCCGGCGTAGAAGTGCAAGTGCAGACGACGTGAGGCGTTGCCTTTTTCTTCACTGCGCCACTTCGTGAAAATGCGGTCGAGTACCATGATTTGTTTGTTTGACTCGATGGCCGCTTTCGATGCTTCGTCATAGTCGAAGTCTTCTTCGTAAACAATCAGGTCAACGTCGTCGAGTTCTCCGAGTTCGCGGAGCTCAAGCGGGGTGAACTTTACTTGCATCGGGCCGCGACGCCCAAAGACGTGCACGTCGGTCACTGGACTCGATTTGAGGCCGTCATACACGTTGGCGGGGATCTCGGTCGGCAGTAAGTCATCCGCGTGCTTAGCGAGTATTCTGGCGACGTCGAGGGCGACGTTTCCGTTGCCGATGACCGCGGTCTCTTTCGCATCGAGGGTCCACTCTCGAGAAACATCGGGGTGACCGTCGTACCAGCTGACGAAGTCGGCGGCGCCGTGGCTGCCCGGCAGATCGATTCCGGGAATCGGAAGTGGGGCATCCCGAACAGCACCCGTAGAGAAGATGACAGCGTTGTAGTGCTTCTTGAGGTCGTCAAGTGTGATGTCGCGGCCATAAGTGACGTTGCCGAAGAGGCGAATGTTGCCAGTGTCGAGCACGTCGCGCAGCGCATTGACGATGCCCTTGATGCGCGGATGATCGGGGGCAACACCGTAGCGCACAAGTCCATACGGCGCCGGGAGTTGCTCGAACAGGTCGATGGAGACCTCAAATTGGCGTTCAGCCTTCAGCAGGATGTCTGCCGCATAAATTCCGGCGGGGCCTGCACCAACAATGGCGAGTCTGAGCTTGCTCATGTGCTGTAGTTTCCGTTCATCTCGGTGCGCCCGGGCGCGGGCGAGTGTGGCGTTCTAGTTTGAGCGTTCGACGACGCTGTCGGCAAAGCGCGTCAGGGCCTTCTTTACAGGACCGTCAGGCAAAGGTGCGAGTGCTTCTACTGCTTCGCGGCCCCACCGACGAGCTTCATCCAGAGTCTTCTTCGTCACCGAGTGCTCTCGCAGTTCGGTCACCGCGGAATCGAGTGCAGCATCGTCACCCTCGCCATAGAAGTTTGCGTTGACGTCACGTTCGATTCGAGTGAGCAAGTCAGCGGCTTCTCTATTGGTTATGGCGAGCTCACGAAGGTACAACAGCGGGAGCGTTGCAACTCCACTGCGCAGGTCAGTTCCCGCCTTCTTGCCGGTCTTACCCGTCTCAGCAGAAAGATCGATGACGTCGTCGATGAGCTGAAAAGCGACACCAATCTTTTCGCCAAAGTTACGCACAGGAGCCGTGTACTCCTCAGGAGCATTCGAGAACATCACACCAACTTCGGCAGCGGTAGCAATGAGCGAACCCGTCTTGTCAGCCAGAACCTGAAGGTAATGATCGACAGCGTTCTCTCCCGGCTTCGGGCCAAGCGTCTCATGCAACTGCCCCAGGCAAAGTCGCTCAAAAGTATTCGCCTGCAGCAGGAGCGCTTGCTCGCCCATTCCGGCCACAAGCTTGCTCGCCCGCGCAAACAGGAGATCACCGGTGAGAATAGCAACCGAGTTGCCCCACACGCTTTGGGCGCTCGGCACTCCGCGGCGCAATTGCGCTTCATCCATCACATCGTCGTGATAGAGCGAGGCCAAGTGAGTAATCTCTACTGCCTGAGCCGCCGTAACAACATCGGGATTGTTGCCAGTGCCCAATTGGGCTGTGAGCAGAGTGAGCACAGGACGCACGCGTTTGCCGCCAGCTTCGAGCAAGTAGCGGCTCGTGGCATCCGCAATCTCATCAGCGAATTTCATGTGGGAGAGCAAGCCAGCTTCGACCTGCTCAAGCCCCTCTTCGATGGCGGCAGCAAACCGACGCTCATCGCTCGAGGCGAAGAGCTTCTCTCCCAGGCCCAATGAGGAACTCAGAGTATTGCTGCGGCGAGCAGACGGAACGCTCGGGTTCACTATCAACCGATTTCTTTGGCGAAGCGCTACGGCTTCGGTTTGGCGTTTTTGATGGTCTTGATGGGCCGGGTGGCAAGGTCTTTGCGCTTGGCAACCGACGCGAGAACCGTTTCATCAACAGGTTTGTGGCCGCGGTGCATCGCAACGATGCCCGCGGTGAGGTTGCGGTAGGCAACCCTAGTGAATCCCGCAGCCCGAATCCACTGGCTCAGTTCTCCCTGATCTGGCCATTCGCGAATCGACTCCGCGAGGTAGGTGTACGCCTCAGGGTTGGAACTCGAGCGATCGGCAATGATCGGCATCACTCGGTTCAAGTACGTGAAGTACCCGGCACGGATGATGGCAACGGGTGGCTTAGAGAATTCGGTGATGACGAGACGCCCACCCGGCTTAAGCACGCGGAACATCTCCGAGAGCGCAATGCGGGGATCATTCACGTTACGCAGGCCAAAACTGATCGTCACAGCATCGAATTCGTTATCGCCGAACGGTAGCTTTTCAGCGTCGCCCTGAATGAACTCGATCTTCTTGTGACGCTTGCGCGCCTGTTCGACCATGCCTGTGGAAAAGTCGAGTCCGACAACTCTGGCGCCATTGCGATGCAGCGCCGCCGAGCTAGTGCCGGTGCCTGAAGCAATGTCGAGAATGCGTTCACCCGGCTCTGGCGCAACTGCTCGCACTGTGGCAGCCCGCCAAAGTACTGCGTTTCCGGCCGACAAAACAGTGTTTGTGCGGTCGTAATGTTTTGCGACACCATCGAACATGCCGGCCACGTCGTCCGGTCGCTTATTCATGTCAGCCTTACCCACCCCTTTAGTCTAGGGCGCTCAGAGCGGATGCTCACTTCCTGCGCCTCAACTGACAGGTACTCTGATACTTGTGAGGCACTATTGGGCTCCAGAGCAGCCCGTTCCCGGCACCCAGCGAGACGCAGACGATGACTAACCCGCGCGAACCACTGACAGTTGTTACGCGCCCCAGTGCGGCGATCGGCGACATCCTCGATTGGGTAGCTCCCGACTTTCCCCTCGCCTTCGTTCGTGACGGTGAAGGAATCGTGGGCGTCGGCGAACTCCTACGTCTCGAATTCCGTGGCAAAGACCGATTCACCCAAGCCGCAGAAACCTGGGCTGAGTTATCTCGCACCGCGATTGTTCATGACAGCGTCAAACGGGCAGGCACTGGCCTCGTCGCGCTTGGAAGCTTCGCCTTCGCCGATTCATCGACGGCCACAAGCGTTCTCATCATTCCGCGGATCATCATCGGAAGCCGAGGCGGCATCGAATGGGTCACCTCGATCACCGTTGGAGAAGGCGGAGGGCTTCCCAGCAGCACCGATGTTCTTGCCACGATTCCCAGTACGCCTCACGGAGAACCAGTACGCATCTCGTTCACCCCGGGCGAGACGAGCGCCAAGAGCTTCATCAGCACCGTCAGAGCAGCCCTGCGCGAAATCTCCCAAGGTCACGCAGCCAAGATCGTGATCGCCCGCGACCAGATCGCAACCCTTCCCGCCGCAACAGATCTACGAGTTCCCCTCGAAGCCCTCGCCAAGCGCTATCCAGACACCTTCACCTTCGCCGTCGACGGACTCATCGGCTCCAGCCCAGAAACACTCGTTCGCGTGCACAACGGCACGGTCAGCGCCCGCGTCCTCGCGGGCAGCGCAGCGCGCGGCGACGACCGAATCTCCGATGGGCGAGCCGCAGCGACCCTCTCGGGATCACCCAAAGATCAGAAAGAACATGCGCTCGCGCTTGCCAGCGTCATGGATGCCCTACAGCCGTTGAGCAGCGAACTATTTGCGGCATCCACCCCTTTCGCGCTGCAACTTCCCAACCTGTGGCATCTCGCGACCGACATCGAGGGGCAGCTAACTGAGCAATCGAGTGCACTCGACCTGATCGAGATTCTGCACCCGACAGCCGCAGTGGCTGGCACCCCTACGCCAGACGCGATCCGGATCATCGGCGAACTCGAGAGCTTTGATCGCGGTCGTTATGCCGGCCCGGTCGGCTGGGTCGATTCCCACGGCAACGGTGAATGGGCGGTCGCATTGCGCTGTGCGCAAGTAGATGGTGCCCGCATTACCGCGTATGCCGGAGCAGGCATTGTTGCCGGCTCCGATCCGAAGAAGGAGTTCGCCGAAACGGAACTCAAATTCCGTCCCATCGTTGAGGCATTCGGCTAAACCACGTCAACGACCGCAGCTCGCACGAGAGCTCCTAGCTTGCCGCCAAGCGATCCTTCTCGGCCTCAACGTCGTAGTCAGCGCTTGGCCATTGCGGATCGAGCCGCTCTAGGGCGTCAAGCAACAGCTGTTGCACAGCCAAACGTGCAAACCATTTGTGATTTGCCGGCACGACGTACCACGGTGCGCTTTCCGTCGTCGTGCGCCGGATCGCAATCTCGTACGCCTCCTGATACTCCGACCACAGCAGTCGCTCATCCACATCACCAGGGTTGTACTTCCAATGCTTCTCCGGCCGATCGAGTCGCTCTTGCAGGCGCTCTTTCTGCTCGTCGGCACTGATGTGCAACATGACTTTGATGAGTGTCGTGCCGTTGGCAACAAGTTCGTTTTCAAACTCTTCGATGATCCCGTAACGCTCTTCTACGACCTCCGGGGTGGAGAATCCGCGCACTCGGTGAATCAGTACATCCTCATAGTGCGAGCGATCAAAAACACCGATGTTGCCCGCACTGGGCAATTCATTTCGGATGCGCCACAGAAAGTCGTGAGACTTCTCCTCGTCAGTGGGAGCTTTGAACGCGTGAATCTGCACGCCCTGCGGGTCAACCCCGCCAATGACGTGACGCAGGATTCCGCCCTTGCCCGCCGTATCCATCGCCTGAAGCACCAGAAGCACTCGCCGTTGACCACCGAACTTGCTCTCGGCGAAGAGGCGCTCTTGCAACTCAGCGAGGTGCTCGGCATTCTTTTCGAGCTTCTTTTCTGCATCCTTCTTGTCGCCGTCGAACCCGGGAGTCGAAGATGGGTCGATGCTCGCTAGCTCAAAAACGGGGGAAACAGGCGTGAGTGTGCTCATACGCCCAAGATTACCCGGCACACCGCTAGCGGCTAAGAGGAACCTCGATGATGGTGGGTTCGGGATGCGCGGAGAGAGCCTGATCAAGTTCGCCGCGTGTGGTCGCCGACACGTAGCGCCAGCCGTACGCCACAGCAAGGGCTTCGATCGAAGCATTCTGTTGTGTCAACAACACCCGGTCGAAGCTGTCGCCTGCCTGGCTCGCGACTTCGAGCACATCGAAGATCGTGCCACCGTCGTCGTTGCCAACGATGACCTGGATGCGTGGCCGTGGCTCCCCCATGCCAAACATGAGAGCACCGACATCATGGAAGATTGCGAGATCTCCGAGAAGAACACGCGTAACTCCCTCGTTCCCGGGTTCGGCCTGACTAGCCAGTGCAATGCCGAGAGCCGTAGAAATCGTTCCATCAATTCCGGCAAGCCCACGATTCGCGTGCACAGAGATCTTCTTGCCAGGAACCACGCGGTCCACCTCGCGGATCAGCCGCGACGCCCCAAGAACAAGTCGGTCGTGAGGCCAAGTTGCCCGCCAGACGGCGTCGGCGAGCATCCGCCGGTCGACGGGCGTGCGCACGATCGCAAGCTCTGACTTGGCATGGGTTCGAGCATCCGCATCAATATCGGGAGCGATGCTTTCGGTCTCGAGAAGCTGACGGCTCGAGGTGACCCAACGGCCGAGCCAAGCCCTGTCGGTAGCTTCGCCAGAGACAGAGACCTCGTCGACGAAGAGTCGAACACAACGACCGGGATTGTAGTCATCGGCAGACGGATGCCGCACCACAATGGTCTGAACTCCGGCACGCTGAATCAGCGCCGGAATCTCGCGACTCAACGTCGGGTGCCCAAAGACGATAACGCGCGCCACTCGGTCACCGAAGTTGGCGGTGTTGAGTAGCTCGCGGTAGGCGACAACAAGGTTGGGGCCGAAGTGCGCTCCACTGGAAACTTCAGCGATGAGGGGCGCGCCTAGTTCGCGGGCAACCTGCTCAGCTCGTGGGCCAGCACCGGTTCCGGCGATCACGACAGTCGCTGGGGCCGGGCTGAGTGCTGCTGTCGTTGGGGCGCCGGGTGATCGCTGCGTAGTCGTTTCCACGACGGGATCGAGGTCGCTGAAGAGGTCAGGAAAAACAGGTTCGCGGGTGCTGGCAGGCTCTGGCGCTACGGCATCATCACTGGGATACCAGGTGAAGGGTGCCGAGAGCGGTTCATCGAAGGAGAGGTTGAGATGCACGGGGCCATTAACGGCGGCGACAGCATCGCGCGCGAGTTGTGTCGCAGCATCCATCTCGCCTGCGGCACCGGTCGGTGCTTCGACATCCCACGTGTGGTGCACGGCGCTACCGAAAATACCCGGTTGTTGCGTCGTCTGGTTGGAGCCAATGCCCCGCAGAGAATCGGGGCGGTCAGCACTAATAATGATGAGCGGGACCGCAGAGTGGTGCGCCTCAAGAACGGCGGGGTGCAGGTTGGCGACCGCCGTGCCTGACGTCGTTACCACGAGCACGGGGGCACCAGTTTCGACAGCAAGCCCCAGTGCAAGAAAAGCACCGACACGTTCATCAATGCGCACGCGTAAGCGCAGTAGTCCCTGTTTCTCGAATTCGGCGGCAGCAAGCGCAATCGCCTGCGAGCGCGAACCAGGGCTCAGTACGATGTCTCGAACGCCGAGACGAACGAACTCTTCGAGAAGGGCTACCGAGAAATTAGTGGCCGGAGAGTTAGTTGGTCTTATCGTCATCGTCGAGATCTGCTAGTTCCTGTTCGAGGCGGCGGATGCGTTCATCTTGTTCTTCTTTGAGGCGCATGTTGCGCAAGAAATCGGGATCGTCGTCTGGCGCTAGCGTGCGGGTGCGGCCAGCGGTTGCACTACGTGCCTTGCCGAGCATGAACCACAACACGACTCCGATAACGGGAAGAAGTGCGATCACGAGAATCCACAACACCTTGGGCATTGCGCGAACGCGACTGCGATCGGTAAGGATTACATCGACAATTGCGAACACGTCCACCGCGACGAGCGCGAAAGCAAGAACTACCAGTAGACGAGGCATATGCCCATTCTACGCTCGCAGGCTGCGTGCGGGATGCGAGCCTAGACTGTTGGCGTGAAACCTTGGATCATCTACTCACTCTTGCGGCTCGGAATCTTCGCGGCAGTCTTTGCGCTGCTGATGGTCGCGAGCGTCGATTGGTGGCTCTCGGCCCTCATCGCCGCGATCCTCGGATTCACGATCTCGTATATCTTCTTTGGCAAGCTTCGCGATGCCGTTGCCCTCGATATTGTGGCGCGACGCGCTGGCCCAAGCCACGACCCCGACCGCGATGCTGAAGATGCCGCAGCAGACCTCGGTGCCGAGAGCAGCGGTCTAGAAAGCGATCGCTGAGGCTAGTCCCAACCCGAACAGCAACGCGGTGAGCCCGGTGAGGCGCAGTGCCAGTATCAATTCGGATGCCGTCTTTGCTGTCAGCACGATGACGCAGGCTGGCAGCGCGACGAGCAGCACGAAGTACACCAGATAGGCGTTGACGTAGAGCAGCGTGTAGATGCCCAGGATGCCGAACGGCACGAGCATCGCCACAACGTAGAAGATGCGCGATGGCATGTTGCCGATGAGCACGGCGAGGGTGCGCTTGCCCGCGATTTTGTCTTGGTCAATGTCTCGGATGTTGTTGACCATCAGAGTGGCAACGGCGAACAGACCGACGGCGACGGCCGCCAACCACGACTCAAGTGTCACAGTGTCTGCGAGCACGTAGGTGGTTCCTGCCGTGGCAACAAGCCCGAAGAAGATGAAGACGAATACTTCACCGAGACCGAGGTAGCCGTAGGGTCGTTTTCCGCCGGTGTAGAAGTAGGCGGCGAGAATCGCGAGGGCTCCGACAGCGAGAAGCCACCAGTGTTCGCTGCGAATCACGATGATGAGTCCGGCGATTGCAGCAATACCGAACCAGACGAACGCGACCGTGATGACGGCACGGGGGCGTGCAGCGCCGGAGCCGGTGAGGCGTCGAGGCCCTACGCGGTTCTTGTCGGTTCCGCGAACACCGTCGGAGTAATCGTTGGCGAAGTTCACGCCAATCTGGAGCGAAACGGCAACGATCAGGCACAGCAGTGCCCGCAGCCAGTGCCAGCCGGCACCATCCTCTTCGTGGGGCAAAACGTAGGCGGCTGCTGTTCCGAGCGCTACGGGTGCGAACGCGAGCGGCAACGTTTGCAGTCGTGCGCCGCCAATCCAGTCGCGTGCGGTTGCCTTGGCAATTTTGGGCGCTTTTGGCGGGCGACCGCCGGGGCGACCGCTCGTGTTTTTCGCCGATTTGGAGCTCGATTTCGGCGCGACGGTCTTCGGGTCGATGCGTTGCTGTTTAGGAGAGGCCACGGTGGGATTCTACTTAAGCACGACTGACGCTAAGGCCAGCCGGTCGGGTTTTCCCGTTGCGAGCATCGGAATCTCATCGATAAGCATCACCCGGGCTGGCGCCGCTGCCGCTGAAAGTTGCGCGGCAACTGACTGTCGCAGGGCATCCAGATCAATTGCTGTCGTCGTTATGACCACTGGCGATTCGCCCCATTCCGGATGCGGTGCGGCAACCACAACGGCTGCACTCTGACCCGGCAACGCGCGAACGGCAGTCTCGACCTCGGTGAGCGATACTTTCACTCCCCCGGAAATGATCATGTCGTCAGCGCGGCCACGAACTCGCAGCACTCCGTTGACAATTTCGCCGACATCATCGGTGCGATACCAGCGGATGCCGTCGTGCACCCGGAACGAGAATGCGCTGCGGCGAGGATCGTCAAGATAGCCATCGGCAAGCATGGGGCCAGCAAGTTCAATGCGATCATCCACCAGCCTCATTTGTGCGGTGGGCAACGGAACGCCGTCCCACACACAACCACCGCTGGTTTCGCTTGAGCCGTAGGTTGTTGTCACTGCGAGACCGTGAGCACGGGCTGCGGTGAGCAACGAGATCGGAGTTGACTGGCCACCAACCAAAATCCGCTGGAAGCTCGCGAGGGCCGCAATGGCTTCTTCTGATTCGAGCAGTCGCGCCAACTGCACGGGAACGAGGGAGGTGAATCGGCGCTGGGCGGTGAGTTCAGCGGCGGCAGCCACAAAAGCTTCGGCAGAGAATCCTGTTGGCTTCATCATCACCGGCACGGTTCCCGCAAAGTGCGAACGCGCAAGAACATTGATTCCTGCGATGTAGTGAGCTGGCACGGCAAGCAGCCACTGTCCAGGGCCGCCAAGTAGGCCATCGGATGCCTCAGCACTCGCCTTCAGCGCGGCAGCACTGAGCATCACGCGCTTGGGTCGGCCGGTCGATCCGCTTGTCTCTACGACGACCGCAACGTTCTCGGGCACTGTCTCTGGCAGTCCAGAGGGGGAGGCAGGGTGCGGCAGAATCGCAGCCCCCGTTCCTTCGAGTGCTGGCACTAGGGCAGCCCACACTTTGCGGGGGTCGCGCGCATCAATTGACCAGAGTTCTCGTGTCACGGTGTTGTCTCCAGGGTGTCGTTGCTGTGCTCCCGTGCGTCTTCGCTCGAGTGCGTCGGGTCGCAGAGTCGGCGTTGACTCGGCTGTTGTGCGTCGTTAGTACTGCCAGGGGAATGGCGACCAGTCGGGGGCTCGCTTTTCCAAGAACGAGTCACGGCCTTCGACGGCTTCATCCGTTCCGTAGGCCAATCGGGTGGCTTCTCCCGCAAAAACTTGTTGGCCGACGAGTCCGTCGTCAACAGCGTTGAGGGCGAATTTCACCATTCTGATGGCGGTGGGCGACTTGGTCATGATCGTTTGTGCCCATTCGTAGGCGGTCGCTTCAAGCTCGGCGTGCGGCACTGCGGCGTTGATCGCTCCCGCATCGAGGGCACGTTGAGCGTCGTACTCGCGGGCCAAGAAGAAGACTTCTCTGGCAAACTTTTGGCCGACCTGGCGGGCGAAGTATGCACTGCCGTAGCCGGCGTCGAACGAGCCGACGTCGACATCCGTCTGCTTGAAGCGGGCATGTTCGGCGCTGGCAATGGTGAGGTCGCAGACGACGTGAAGTGAGTGGCCTCCTCCGGCAGCCCAGCCGGGAACAACGGCGATAACCACCTTCGGCATGAAGCGGATGAGGCGCTGCACTTCGAGAATGTGGAGGCGGCCTGCGGCGGCTCGGCGCTTTCCTGCCGCGGCAGCAGCATCCTCCTCAGAAACCTCTCCAGCGGCGGCGGGGTTCGTTGCCCCCTCTTGACCCTCGTACTCATAGCCCGCGCGACCACGAATGCGCTGGTCGCCGCCGGAACAGAACGCCCAGCCGCCATCTTTTTCGCTTGGTCCATTGCCGGTGAGCAGCACGACGCCGATGCGCGGATTCTGACGCACGTCATCGAGCGTTTGGTAGAGCTCATCGACGGTGTGCGGGCGGAATGCGTTGCGCACCTCTGGGCGATCGAAGGCGATACGCGCGATCGTTCCCGTCACATCGTGGTGATAGGTGATATCCGTAAGGTCATCGAATCCAGCGACTGATCGCCACAACTTTTCGTCAAAAATTTCTGAAACCAGCGCCATGGCTCCACCCTAGCTACCGAAGAAGCGAAATACCGTGAGAAGTGCGAGCGGATTGGCGAGGATGGCCATGGCGAGCCCAAAGGCTGCCCAACGACGCTGGTAACCAAGAATGAGGCTGATAACCGCGGTAATGATGCCAAAGATCGACACGATGATCGTGCTGTAGCTGAGCCAGGTTCCGGCGACAAGGCTGCCTTGGATGCTCATGACCATTGCGACGATGAGGAGTACGAGAGTGGCAAGCCCTAATGCGGCGGCGACGAAACCAAGCCAGGTTGGGCGTTTGGGCCGCACCAGATAGCTGTCGTCAACGTTGTCTGGCTCGGGAGGTTCGCTCGAAATTTCGGGTTCTTCTTCAACAACGCCCACGACGTAATACGGCACAACTTTGGTCGCGATGCGCTCGATATCTCCCGGATTAGTCACGCAATTACCCTAACCGACGCGAGAACTTGTCAGACTAGAGACATGTTCCCCACAGTGAACGAAATTCTCGACACCGCACGTGTGGTGTCCCTTCCGATGACTTCGCGTTTTCGCGGTATCGATCAGCGTGAAGCGCTGCTCTTTCGCGGGCCCCAGGGTTGGGCCGAGTTCTCCCCGTTCGTGGAGTACGACGACGCGGAGGCGAGCACGTGGCTCTTGGCCGCGATTGATTACGCGTGGAATGAGACTCCGCCGCTGCTCCGCGACCATATTTTTGTCAATGCGACGGTTCCCGCGGTTGACGCGGAACTGGTCGAAGCGGTTCTCGAGCGCTTCGACGGCTGCCGAACTGCCAAGGTGAAGGTCGCCGAACCGGGGCACACGCTCGCGGATGATGTGGCACGCGTAGCCGAAGTGCGTCGCGTGATGGGACCAGAAGGTCGCATTCGCATCGACGCGAATGGGGCGTGGACGGTCGATGAGGCTGAGCGTGCTGTTCATGCACTCGCAAAGTTCGACCTTGAGTATGTGGAACAGCCCTGCGCGTCTGTTGAGGAGCTCGGCGAGTTGCGCGGCCGCATCGCCTACATGGGAATCCCGGTGGCTGCGGATGAGAGTGTGCGCAAAGCTGAAGATCCACTTGCGGTGGCTCGTGCCGGTGCCGCCGACTTGCTTGTCGTCAAGGCGCAGCCTTCTGGAGGCATTTCTCGCGCACTCAGCGTCGCTTCAGAAGCCGGACTCCCCATTGTGGTTTCTAGCGCCCTCGAAACGTCAGTGGGGCTCGCGATGGGAGCCCATCTGGCAGCCGCGCTTGACACCCTTGAATACGACTGCGGTCTCGCTACGGCATCCCTGTTGGCGGCAGATGTCACGTCGTCACCATTGCGTGCCCGGGCCGGTCGCATTGAAGTGCGACGCGTGGATGCCGAGGAGGCACTCCTTACCCGCTGGGCTGCCAACCCCGAGCGTACTCAGTGGTGGATGTCGCGGCTCGAGCGCTGCTACGCACTAGGTAAAAACTACTCACAGTAGCGATCGGAGTGCTCACTATGCTTGGCACGGTCAGCCCACCGCCGAGGAGCAAAAATGAGTACAGAGTCGCGTCGGATGCTCGCGATTGTCGCCCTGAGCCTGATGAGTATCGGCGCGGTGAGTGCGTGCACAGCGCCAGAAGCAGCCACGACGGACACCGAGACTGAAGAGGAAGCCAGCGTCGCTGCGCCTGTCGAAGAGGAGTCAGCGAGTGCTCCAGCGTGTCTAATCGGTGACTGGTACATCGAACAGGACCAGATGCAGGCGTTTTATTCGGCTGTGAGCGAGTCGAACGACAATGTCGACATTTCTGTTGAGGGCGGCACGGGGCTCTCCTTTTCTGACACTGGCTATGTCTACACCCCAGAGTTCGCCATCCTCGTGCAGGTTGCGGGGGCTGATGGCACTGGCAGCATTACCGGAAACGTGACCGGTGACTACACGGCTACGGAAACGGAAATCAGCACGTCGCATGACGTCAGCGCCGTCGCGGTGTCGGTGACAGTCTCGGGGATCACGATGGACGGAACCGATTTGTTCGGCGAGTTCCTTTCGAGCGCGCCCATCAATTCTGCACCGTACGAGTGCGGTGACGACGGGCCGATCATCCAATTCGATACGGGCGACGGAAATCCGCGCGTGCCGATCACTCTCACCCCGGCCAGCTAGCTCGGGGTCACCAGAGCCCCAAGGCTCTCACACTAGCTAACGCTGGGGTGCTGCTCGGTGCGGCCCCAGCGTTATTACTTCGCTCCATCGAGCGAGGCGGTGCGCCTACAGACCTGAGTAGGCGTGCAGGCCTTTGAAGAACAGGTTGACGATCGTGAAGTTGAAGACGATCGCAGTGAAGCCAACAATGGCGAGCCAAGCTGAACGTGAGCCACGCCATCCTCGAGTCGCTCTCGCGTGAATGTAACCCGCGTAGATGGTCCAGATGATGAAGGTCCAGACCTCTTTGGTGTCCCAGCCCCAGTAACGACCCCATGCACGCTCGGCCCACACAGCGCCGGCAATGAGAGTAAACGTCCACATGACGAAGCCGACAACAGTGAGCCGGTACGCCAACGTTTCGAGACGATCTGCCGCTGGAAGAGTGTCGAGGAACCGCAACTTGAGCGCCTTGCCCGCTTCACGACGAGCCTGCATGAGCTGAACGATCGAGAGACCAGCAGCGAGCGCAAATACGCCGGTGCTCAAGCTGGCAACGAAGACGTGGATGACCAACCAGGCCGATTGCAATGCTGGCGGCAGTGGCACGACATCCACATAGAAGCTTGAGGTTCCCACGCCGAGTGCAATCAGCGAGAAGCCGGTGATGAATGAGCCCAAGAAGCGGAGGTCTTGCCAGAACTGCACCAACAGGAAAACGCCGACGATGAGGGCAGTAGCGGTGAGGGTGAACTCAAACATGTTGGCCCACGGCACCCGGTTGGCGGCAACGCCACGGAACACCACAGCACCAACGTGCAGCACCCACGCAATAACGGTGAGTGCCATGGCGAGGCGCAGATACTTGGGCGATGCGGGTCGGGCAGCTTCACTGCCTGATCGTGGGGCATCGTCGCGGGTCAGCGTCGCTGTGCCGCCACCAGTTGCGAAAGCTTTCGACGCTGCCATGACGCCAACACGGCTGGCGGAGGTTGAAGTCAGCCCGGTCGCCGCCGCTGCAGAAGCATCGCTCGACTCTGCCGAGCGGCGTGCCAAATCGACAGCGAACATTACGAACGCGAGGGTATAGATCGCCATCGCTGAATAAACCGCAATCAGCGAATACGACACGAAGGTCTCAGTCACGAATCCACCCTAACCGTCAGTTGCTGAGAATGTTTCTCCGCAAATTCTGTCACCGACGACTCAAGGTTGGGATCGTCTCCCCGCGCCAGAGCCGCATATTCAATTGTTGTCGTGCCGGAGGCGTCGGTTGTGGCGGAAACCCACATGCGGCGACGCGGAATAAACAGGCTTGTTACGAGGCCAGCGATTACCAGAATGGCAAAGATCAGCACCGGCAATTGCGAAGGATCGTGGTGCACGTCGAGGGACGCAAAGCGGGGGATGCTCGCGAGTTCTACGCTGCCAAGCCCGTTGGGCAGCTCTGCCCGATCTCCCGGAGTCAGGCGAAGGGTTTCTGCGTCTGAGGTTCGTCCAGCAATCTGATCAAGAGAGTCAGTATTGAGCGCGTAAGCGTTGGTTCCCTGCCCGTTGTCGAGCCCCAGATCGCCCTGGTACACCTCGAGGGTGAGCGTGGGGGCAACGAGGTCGGGATACACCGAGACAAGAGCGCCCGAGCTGAGCGTGCCGGTCGTTGGGTAAAGGAAGCCGAGCATTCCGATCTGCTGATCGAGGCCATCCGGAATCTTGATCACGCACGTGCTGCCCAGGTTGGCGTCAAAGGGAAGGCACGCAGTGGGCTGAGACCAGACCACTACGTCGTCGGCATCTCGCACGGTGAGCACTGGCGCATAGCCGTTGCCGAGAAGATAGATGTTTGTTCCACCAACGTTCAATGGCTCATTGACTTTGATCCGTGCCGTTTCGGAGCTTTGCCCGCGCATCGTGGTTGTCACATTCGCTGTGAAGTCGATTGCCTGCCCGAGCGCGTCACGATTCGTCTGCTCGTAGACAGGCTCGAAGGAGTCCAGTGCCACGCTGAAAGGCTCGAGTGCTTCATCCGTGAAGAAGCGACCGGGGTTGAACGAGTCGTAGCTCGCGAGCGAATTGCTGAACGCATAGCCCTCAACAACGACGCGCTGACCCGTGTAACCGAAGCCGCCACCGAGTCCAACCGCAAGAAGCACTCCGACGAGAGCGGAATGGAAGACAAGGTTGCCGGTCTCACGCAGGTAACCCCGTTCGGCACTGACCGAATCGCCATAGAGTTCTGTGCGGTAGCGCTGCGAGCGCAAGAGGCGCCGAGCGGACTCGACGACGGTAGCCGCATCCGCATCAGTCGTGCGCGTCGTAAAGCCCTCAAGGCGTGAAAGGCGCGCCGGTGTCTTGGGCGGTCGTGCACGAAGCGCATCGAAGTGGTGCTTCGTTCGCGGCAGCACACAGCCAATTAGCGAGATGAACAGCAGTAGGTAGATCGCCGAGAACCACACCGAGGTGTAGGTGGTGAAGACCTGAAAGAAATCGAGAATCGCCGCGGTGTCTGGGTAGTTACGGCGATAGGCAATAACTCCGTTTGGGTCAGAGCTAACCTGAGGCACGAGCGAACCCGGTATCGCCGCAACCGCAAGTAGCAAGAGCAAGAACAGTGCGGTGCGCATGCTCGTGAGCTGTCGCCAAAAGAAGCGCGCATAGCCGCTGGGCCCCAGCCGGGGCTGCTGAATTTTGCTCTGCTGCGGATCTGGCGCATCCATGTGGTCACTGGGACGCGTTGCGTCACCACCGGTCACAGAATCAGAGGAGTGTGTCGAAGCCACCGATCACCGCCCCCAAACTTGTCACGATTGCGCGCCACACACCGGTGACCATGAGTATTCCGATCAGCACGAGCAATCCTCCGCCGACCAAGTTAATTATGCGGATGTGGCGGCGCATCCAGGTCACCGAACTCGTTGCCCAATTCAAACCGAGGGCGACAAGCAGGAACGGGATGCCGAGCCCGAGACTGTAGGCGACACCAACAATCGCCGCGCGGCCCGGGTCTCCCCCATCGAGAACCATGCTGCCGACGGCGATCAAGGTCGGGCCAACACAGGGCGTCCAGCCGAGAGCGAAGACGATACCGAGCAATGGCGCACCCGCTAGGCCAGTAGCGACCTTCAGTTGCGGGCGAATCGTACGTTGGGCAAAAGTGACCTGCCCAATGAACACAAGCCCCATCACAATGACGAGTGCCCCGGCGATGCGGGTAATGAGATCGAGCCAGGGTCGCAACAGCAGCCCCGCCGTGCCAAACAGAACCGTAAAGGCGACGAACACGACAGTGAAACCGAGGATGAAGAGTCCGACTCCGAGAACAAGTCGCTTCGTGCTGCCCTTCTCTTCTGCGCTCGTGAAGCCTCCGATATAGCCGAGATATCCCGGCACAAGAGGCAAAACGCATGGCGACGCAAACGACACCAAGCCAGCGAGCAATGCGATCGGAATCACGACAAGGAGGTTGCCGCCGAGAACGAGCTCCCCGATCGGGCTCGACACTACTGGTCCTCGGCGATGACGGAGTCCATCATCGCCGCAAGGATGCTCGGGTCACGGACAAGTCCGCTAATGCGTGCAGCAACTCGCCCATCGCGATCGACCACGAGCGTGGTCGGCACTGCGTTAGGGGGCACCGAGCCAGCGAACGCCAATTGCACGCCCGCGGTCTTCGCGTCGAGAACTGAAGGGTAAGGAATGCCGAATTCTGTGGCAAAAGTCCGAGAGTTTTCCGCGGTATCCGAGACATTCACGCCGAGGAAAGGCACGTCAGGATATTCGACACTCAGCGCCGCAAGGTCAGGCGCTTCGAGTCGGCACGGCGGGCATCCGGCGTACCAAAAATTGACGACATAAACAGAACCAGCGAAGTCATCACTTGACACCATTTCGCCATTGTCTAGCGTTGCCTGATAGGTGATGGGTTCATCGCGGTCGCTTGCCGGAATCTCGACCGTCGAACCGTCGCCAGAAATGTAGCCCTCTTCTGAACCGTTCTGATATTGGTCCGCGAGCGATTCGTTGGGGGTCGAGCACGACACCGTGACAAGGGCGAGGGCCGCCACAACTGCGGCGATGAGACGGCGGTTCACACTGCTCCTAGATCGGTGGATGCTGCGAGCAATTCTCCCGCAGGTTCCTGATAGTCAACCTCGACGAACTCGTCACCCTCGCGGGCAAGGGTTGTGATGCTCGACAGCGTGCAGCGACGGCGGCGCGGGTCGTGCGCTAGTCGCATCTTCTTCACCGAGCGGGCAACCATCACGATCGGCATTTGGTGGCTAACCATGACGATCTCGCCGCCATCCGCGGCAGACCAGGCGGCGTCAACGGCTTCGAGCATCCGTGCTTCAACGCTGAGAAAGGCTTCGCCCCAACTGGGCTTCAGGGGGTTGATCAATTGTGGCCACGCCCGCGGATTGCCGAGAACGTGAGGAAAACGGAACTGGCTGCCCTCGAACCAGTTGTATGGCTCCACGATGCGCTCTTCGGTGACAATCGGAAGGTTGTAGCGCTGGGACCACGGCTGCGCTGATTCTTGGGCGCGCTGCAGGGGGCTCGCGTAGAGCGCCGTGAGGGGCCGGTCGGCCAGACTAGCGGCGGCGACATCCGCCATTGTGTGTCCGAGTTCACTGAGGTGATACCCGGGGAGGCGGCCATAGAGAATGTGGTCAGGATTGTGCACTTCACCATGGCGGACGAGATGGATGAGGTCAGCTGGCACGTCATTCAGTCTACGTCTGCTGCTGTTCGCACTTTCCCTCGCGCTATCCCCGGTAAACTCAGCGCTGTGACTACACGCACCCTTATTAAGAACTTGGCCGCAGCAAGCGATGGAGCAACCTCCGTTTCGGGTTGGGTCGACACCGTTCGAGATCAAAAGAAGGTGCAGTTTGTTGTGCTGCGCGACGAGTCTGGTGCGGTGCAGCTTGTTCACCCCCGCTCATTCAACGAAGACGGCACGCCTGCTGAGGATGCCCTCGCCGAGACGATCTCTGGGCTCGCTCAGGGCACCTTCCTCACTGCGACCGGTGAGTTGAAGCACGATGAGCGCGTGAAGCTTGGCGGAGTCGAGATCAAGCTCGATGGCATTGAGCTTGCCGGCGAGGCAATCGCCGAGACGCCTATTGCTGAAGACTCCAGCGTCGACAAGCGCATGGATTGGCGCTTCCTCGACCTGCGAGTTCCGCGTAACAGCCTGATTTTCCGAATCCAGACCACCCTCGAGCACGCCTGGCGCACCTACTGGGTTGAGAACGACTTCATCGAAGTTCACACCCCCAAGCTCATGGCTAGCGCGAGCGAATCAAATGCCGAGCTCTTTGAGGTCGAGTACTTCGACACCAAGGCGTACTTGGCGCAGAGCCCCCAGTTCTTCAAGCAGATGGCTCAGGCTGCCGGTTTCGGCAAGATCTTCGAGATTGCCCCCAGCTTCCGTGCAGACCCCAGCTTCACGTCACGCCACGCCACCGAGTTCACGATGGTCGACAACGAGATCAGCTGGATCGACAGCCACGAAGATGTCATGAAGTTGCACGAAGAGCTCATGGTTGTTGGCTTCCAGGCTGTCAAAGACAAGCACGGCGACGAGATCGAGAAGTTGTTCGGCAGTGAACTGACGGTTCCGTCCACTCCGTTCCCCCGCATCCCGCTCGCTGAGGCCAAGCAGATTGTGAGCGACCGCGGCTACACGGTTCCTCGTGCCGACGCCGACATGGACCCGGAGGGCGAGCGCCAGATCGCCGCCTACGTGAAAGAAACTTTCGGTCACGACTTCGTTTTCTTGACCGATTACGCAGCAAGCATCCGCCCGTTTTATCACATGCGTCATGCGGATGATGCTGGCCTCACGAACAGCTACGACCTCGTCTATAACGGCGTCGAGATTTCTACTGGCGCCCAGCGCGAGCACCGCGTTGACGTGTTGGAGGCGCAGATTCGCGACAAGGGGCTCGACCCCGCTGAGCTCGACTTCTACCTCGATTTCTTCCGTTACGGCGTTCCGTCGCACGGTGGATTCGGCATGGGCCTTGGACGCGTGCTGATGCTCATGCTTGGCCTTCCGAACCTGCGCGAAGCAACGTATCTCTTCCGCGGTCCGACGCGTCTGACCCCATAGCCTCTGCTGCCGGCGCAATCCGACACACCTCCCCATAGCCAGCACGCAACCCGTTAAGGCAGGATGACGACATGTCAAAGAAAATTGATGCCGCGCTCAAGGATCTGAAGAAGGCGCTCAACAAGCATGCCGAAGTGGTTGGCCGCAAGCCGGTCTCCCTCAAGAAGGCGCAGCGAGCGACCGCGAAGGTTGCCGCAGCGGCAACAAACTATGCCGAGATTGTGCACGCCAAGACGGGAATGGGCAACCCATTCGACGACATGCTGCAGCCGGGCCTCGATAGCGGAACGCTCGCGTCATTGGCTGCGGAGCGCGACTCGATCAAGAACCACTTGACGGGCCCAATCCCCGTCAAACGGTAGCTTGTGTGATCTCACCGCGGTGAGGGCCACCGCGTAGTGCGCGCCGTTTAGGGGCGGGCAGCCGCTGGAGAATTACGCCTCGAAGTCGACGGATGCCCGTTCGCGAGTGTTTGCCTTGACCACAGCGCCGGCAGTCACGTGCAAAGGGTGCGTTGCGTAGACGGCAAGGGCTTCGACCGATGGGTGCTCTGACACGAGGATGACATCCCAATTCGCTTCAGCGTTGGCCGCATTCTGGCGCACCGTCAGGCTCTCAAGACCTTCGATTTGGCCGACGAGGGGCTCGAGGGCTGCGGCCATGGCATCCACTGCAGCTTTCTGCCCAGCGGCATCTTCGGCGATGAGTTTCCACATGACAACGTGACGGATCATTCTGATTCCTCCTGGAGTGCAGCGGTTAACCGCGCGGGCTCGACACGCCAAATGGTGTGTACGCGGTCGTCGATCAATACAACAGGAATCTCGTCCCGGTATTTCGTGTGTAGCTCTTCGTCATCCAGAATCGATTTCTCTGTGAGCTCGACTGAGACTCCGGGTCGCAGTTCTGCGATGACGCTGGTGATCACATCCCTTGCATCGTCACATAAATGACAACCGGGTTTGCCGATCAATACGAGATGTTTCATTGGCACGACCCTAGAATAATGCGGATGCCCGAGGTAACGTCGCCCCAGCCCGACCAGAACGCAGTTCTGGCGTTCTTTGACGTGGACAACACCCTGATGCGCGGCGCGAGCGTGTACTACCTTGCGAAAGAAGCGTGGCGTCAGGGAATAGTTGGTTGGCGAGATATCGCCCTGTTTGCGTGGCAACAGTTCCGCTTTGTCGCTGTCGGCGAGAATCACAAGCACATGGCGACGGCCCGAGAGCGTGCCCTAGCAATTGTTGGTGGGCATTCCGAGCACACGCTTTTCACGCTCGCCGAGCACATTTATGAGCGCGACATTCTGCCCAATCTGTGGCCGGAGACGGTCGACCTCACGAAGGAGCATCTGGCGAAGGGGCACGAAGTTTGGCTCATCACGGCGACTCCGCAGTTCGTTGCCGACGTGATCGCCAAACGGTTGGGGCTCACCGGAGCGCTCGGAACACGCGTGCACGCCAAAGATGGCGTTCTCACGGGAGAACTCGACGGTCATGTGCTTCACGGTGCCGAGAAGGCTACCGTCGCCACAGAACTTGCCGAGCGGCACGGAGCCGATCTCGCGGAATGCTGGGCATACTCCGACTCCAGCAACGACATCCCCCTACTGAGTGCGGTGGGGAACCGAGTTGCCGTGAATGCGGATGCAAAGCTAACGCGTCATGCGCAAAAAATGGGTTGGCAGATTCTGCCGCTCAACCGCGCCGGCCTCAAAGAGGCGAGAAGACGGGTCAAGCGGCAGGCCAAAACCGTGCGTAAGCGCGGTCAGTTATAACAACACTGAACCGTGCGTAAGCGCGGTCGTTAACGATCTACTTCTTGTTGCGGCGCTGGTGGCGCGTCTTACGAAGCAGCTTGCGGTGCTTCTTCTTGGCCATACGCTTGCGACGCTTTTTGATGACTGAACCCATAGGGACCTCACTGATTTCTGAACGAACCGACCCGGTCCGATTCAGAACCGCGGAAAGACATACCGGAAGAGTTTACCGCACCGGGCGGGTTATGAAGTTTCGATGGCCGAGGAATGAACCAAGCCTGAATGCTAGCTGTTAGCCGACCTCGGAAATTGAGGGTGATACTGCGGTCGCGACGGCCGATTCGGGGATGCGAAATGAGCGTCCGAATCGAACTGCAGGCAGCTCGCCAGAGTGAACCATGCGATACACAGTCATATTTGACACTCGCATCATGTCTGCCACTTCGGCGACAGTGAGAAAGCGCATGTCAGAAAGATCCTGTGTCATCGGACCAGCCCCTCTAGTTTTCCCAGCAGCGCCAGTGTGAACGACCGCCATTGCACTCGGAATGTTACTGAAGTGCTAATCGGTAACAATAGGGGCTGGTGTGACTCGGTGTCCAGCCCTAAATTCGCTAACGGCGGCGCGCCTGCGATCTAATCTTTGCCAAATATGCGAGTACGCACCGTCTGCGGGAGGTGCTTCGCCGCTTCAGAGACATCGTGCAGCGCTGAACGAGCGCGATGCGTGCGTTCGGCAACCTGTCGACCAAGGTTGTCTCCAACGTCCACCCCCGACCAGGCAGCGAATGCCCCGGCCGACGCCAACGCTTCAGCGTCAAGATCGTCAAAGTCGTCGTGGAAGTCAGCGCTCAAGAACGGGATCAACCAATCTTCGACCTCCTCGAGGGGAGTTGAGTCAAGGCGGTAATAGCGGTGTTGGCCATCTTCACGCACCGACACCAATCCGTGATCGCGCAGCACCTTAAGGTGCTTGGAGACCGTCGGTTGGCTCAGATTGAGCTTCTCAACAATCTCGCTAACGCTGAGCTCGCCACTGGGAGAATCAGAAGCGATGTACTGCTCAAGCAGTACCGTCAAAAGGCTACGCCGAGTTGAATCGGCTACTACGTCAAAGATGTCGGCCATTGCATAAGGGTAGTCGGGCTTGCTGGGGAGTACCATGGCCTCCTGTGCGTGGGGAGAGAAAACTTATGAGTCCGCGGGCACCCATGCGTGCACATACTCGTGATCGCAGCATTGCCGGTCGAGTACGTGACCTGATTGATCGTTTCGCCGCCGCTACGCCGGCCCGATTCGCGATCGCTATCTTTTCTGCGCTCGTTGTCGTTCTGACAACCCTGCTCGTCTTGCCGATTTCGGCACGCGATGGCCAAGCCACTCCGCTTGTTGATGCCCTGTTTACCGCCGTTTCGGCGATCTGCGTAACCGGCCTGACGACGCTCGATATGGCCACGCATTGGTCAGCATTCGGAAACACCGCCATCCTGATTGGATTGCAGGTCGGCGGAATCGGTGTGCTCACCCTCGCCAGCATGCTTGGTCTCGTCGTGTCTCGTCGCCTTGGTTTGCGTCAACGTCTCATCGCTGCCAGTGACTCGAATCCCTCGCGAATTCACGTTGGCCCCGTTTCGGAGTCGCAAGCAATTCGTTTAGGCGAAATTGGCGGCCTTCTCGCGACCGTCGCCATCAGCGCCCTCGCCATCGAGTTTGTACTCGCGCTCGTGATCATTCCGCGGTTGCTGGTTGAGGGCCTCGATGTGTGGCCCGCCATTTGGCAGGGTTTCTATTTTGCGGCATCCGCTTTCACGAACACAGGCTTTGTGCCCGCCGTCAGCGGCATGGAAGCTTTTGCTCAAGACCCGTGGATGCTCGGCGCTATTGGCACCGGCGTGTTCCTGGGCAGCCTCGGTTTTCCTGTCATCTTCGCCGTGGTGCGCAAGATCAAAGCCGGTGCACGTCTCTCGGTTCACGCCCGCCTCACCATCACCACCACGATCTTGCTCATCATTGTCGGGGCAATAGCGGTGATCGTGCTCGAGTGGAATAACACGAACACCCTCGGTGGCCAAAGCATCATGTCGAGGCCGCTGACGGCAACGTTCCTGTCAACGATGACCCGCTCGGGTGGCTTCTCCACGATTGATATCAATGAGCTCAATGGCTCGTCGCTACTCGTCTTTGACATGCTCATGTTTGTCGGTGGCGGGTCGGCATCCACCGCTGGAGGCATCAAAGTCACCACTCTTGCCGTGCTGTTCTTGGCCGCTCTCGCTGAAGCACGCGGTGACAACGACATGCACGCGTTTGAACGCCGCATCCCGACTGACGTGTTGCGCTTGGCCGTCAGCGTGACCCTGTGGGGCGCAACTATCGTCGCGATCTCCACCATTGCAATCTTGCAGATAACGAAAGAGCCACTCGATCGGGTGCTCTTTGATGTGATCTCCGCGTTTGCTACCTGTGGGTTATCGACAGGGCTCACCGAGACTCTGCCGGATTCTGGAAAGTACATTCTCGCGGCCACAATGTGGGCAGGACGAGTGGGAACGGTTACTCTGGCGGCAGCCCTTGCGGCCAGTCAGCGCCGTCAATTGTTCACGAGAGCAGAAGAGAGGCCCATCGTTGGTTGACAAGATTCCGCACAACGCGCCGGTGCTAGTGATCGGTCTCGGTCGGTTCGGTGCCGCTACCGCCGGTCAGTTGCAGCGCCTCGACCGCGAAGTTCTCGCGATCGACGAAGATCTCGGCCTCGTGCAAAAGTGGTCAGAACGAGTGACCCATGCTGTGCAGACGGATGCCCGCAGCATTGATGCGCTTCGTCAGATTGGCGCAGAAGACTTTTCGATCGCTGTGGTTGCTGTCGGTTCATCGATCGAGGCGAGCGTGTTGATCACCGCGAACCTGGTCGACCTCAAGATTCCGCAGATCTGGGCGAAGGCCATCAGTCGCTCCCACGGCAAGATTCTCAATCGCATTGGGGCAAACCACGTGATCTATCCGGAGGCTGAAGCCGGCGAGCGCGTTGCTCACTTGGTTTCGGGCCGGATGCTCGACTTCATTGAATTCGATGATGACTTCGCGATCGTGAAAATGTATCCGCCGAAGCCCATCCGCGGTGTGCCTCTCAGCGAGTCTCAAGTGCGCCGCAAGTACGGAATCACGGTCGTCGGCGTGAAGTCGCCAGGCAAAGAATTCACGTACGCAACACCAGATACGGTGATCTCGAATCACGATCTTGTGATCGTCAGTGGCAACTCAGAGAACATCGAAAAGTTTGCGACGCTGGCGAGTTAGCCCCGTTCGTGGACTGATTCTCTTGCCCCGCCTACCTGTATCTTGATTCAGTGAGCAAAATACGGGCGACCCCGGGGTCGCAATCTTCGCTCCGCGAAGCTAACCGCGCTCGCATAGTCGACGCGGTGAAGCATCACGGTGGGCTCACCCAGATCGAACTTGCCGGCGTCACCGGTCTTTCTCCCGCAACAGTCTCCAATATCGTCAAGGAGCTTGCGGCTGCCGGGGTTGTGGCGACGAACCCGAGCACACGCAGCGGTCGGCGCGCCCATCAGGTCACCCTCGCTCGCGCCCTTGGCCTCGTTGCTGGCGTGCACTTCTCTGAACGGCACATGCGGGTTGCGCTGTCTGATGTGGCTCACACCGTAGTTGCCGAGCAGCACATGCCCTTGGCTAAAGACCACCGTGCTGACAATGAACTCAATCGTGCCGCCCAATTAATTACCGACATGCTTGAGTCGGTTGACGCCACTCATGATGAGATTCTGGCTGTTGGGCTGGCGATGCCCGCGCCCATGGACAGCTCGAGCGGCATCATCACGAGAACAGGCATCATGCGCGGGTGGGATGGTGTTCCGGTCGCTGAGTCGTTGGGCATCCGTCTCAATAGCCCCGTTTATGTCGATAACAACGCCAATTTGGGTGCGCTAGCGGAGTACCGTTCTGGTGCGTTGCGCGGCAAACCCAATTCTTTGTACGTCAGTGTCGATGAGGGAATTGGCGCTGGACTCATTCTTAACGGCGCCGTATTCCGCGGCCACAATGGCACCGCTGGCGAATTTGGGCACATGGTGCTCAACGAAAATGGAGCCCTGTGTCGGTGCGGCAACCGTGGCTGCCTCGAAACGCTGGTTGGCGGTCAAGCCATCATCGAGTTGGTGCGGTCCGGGCGTCGCGGGCTCAAGCTGCATGATGTTGTCGTGAAAGCGATTGGCGGAGATGCTGAGTGCATCCGTGCCATTGCTGATGCCGGACGTCACTTGGGTGTCGCCGCGGCAAACATTTGCAATGTTTTTGATCCGGATCGTATCGCCGTTGGCGGGGAGCTCTCGCAGGCGGGAGAGCTCTTGCTCGGTCCGATGCGGCACGCAATGGAACGAGCTGTCATCGTTGGCCCAGAGCGGGCCGCCGACCTCGTGCAAAGTCAGCTTGGGGCGCGAACCGAGCTTCTTGGCTCGATCGCCTTCGCCATTGATCAGCTCACCATCGGGGCAGATTCGGTGACCTCTTCGGCTGTTCCGCCAGTACCGGCTGCTGCACCATGACGGCCGCGCGGTTTCCGAGGTTGGCCAAAGCCATCGCCTCGCTGATGTTTGTCGCCGTGTTGCTGAGCGGATGCACGCTAGTTGACCTGAATGGCGCTGGTGCTGAGTACCGCATCGCGTTGTTGCTTCCGGAGTCAAAGACGGCTCGCTACGAAGCCTACGACCGACCATTCTTTGAGGCGAAGATCGCTGAACTGTGCCCGAAGTGTGAAGTGGTTTATGCCAACGCCGATCAAGATCCCGCGAAACAGCAACAGCAGGCCGAATCTGCGTTCGCCCAAGGAATCAGCGTTCTCGTGCTCGACCCCGTTGATTCATCTGCGGCCGTGACGATTGTCGCTTCAGCGCAATCCCGCAAGGTTCCGGTGATTTCCTATGACCGCTTGATCGGCAGTCCAGAACTCGCGTTTTGGGTGTCATTCGACAACGAGAAAGTCGGTTCGCTTCAGGGAAAAGCTCTCGTCGAGAAGCTCGCTGATCAGGGGCTCTCCTCTGGCAACATCGTGATGATCAACGGGTCGCCAACGGACAATAATTCGAGGCTCTTCAAAAAGGGCGCGCACAGCGTGATCGACGGGAGTGCGTTCACCGTCATTGCCGAATTCGACACTCCCGATTGGAGCCCAGACAAGGCTCAAGAGTGGATGTCGAGCCAGGTCACGCAGTTCGGTGACAGCCTCGTTGGCGTCTACGCCGCAAATGACGCGACCGCTGGTGGTGCCATTGCTGCGCTCAAGGCTGGCGGGGTCAGCCCGCTGCCGCCTGTCACCGGGCAGGATGCTGAGTTGACTGCGATCCAGCGGATAGTGAGCGGCGACCAGTACATGACGGTGTACAAAGATCTCAAGCGTGAAGCGGAGATCGCCGCTACTCACGCGGTTGCCTTACTCAATGGCAAGACCCTTGTGGGGCTGAGTGAAGAAACCAACGGAATTCCCACGACCCTGTTAACGCCCGTCATCGTCACGATCGACAACATCATGGAGACCGTCGTTGCTGATGGTTTTTACACGGTTGAGCAGATTTGCACTCCCGAGTACGCCCAGGCGTGTGCGGCAGCGGGGATTCAGTAATGGCACACGACATCAGAGCTGAACTGAGCGGCGCTGCTACGAGGACGAAAGATTTGAGCACGGAAGAGAGCACTTCATGACCACAGTCACACCGACTAGTTCTGACGACGAGCCCATCCTTTCGCTGCGCGGCATCAACAAGTCGTTTGGCGCGATTAGAGCGTTGACCGATGTCTCTCTCGATATCTATCCCGGCGAAGTTGTCGCCATTGTTGGTGACAATGGCGCGGGCAAGTCGACTCTGGTGAAAATTCTGGCTGGCGTGCACCCGGCGAATTCGGGCACCATCACGCATTACGGTGATGAGGTTTCCCTTGCCAACCCCACGGATTCCCGTGACCTTGGCATCGCTACGGTGTTTCAAGATCTGGCACTGTGTGACAATCTCGATGTCGTTGCGAACCTCTTCCTGGGGCGTGAGCTGGGAACGCGCGCCCTCGATGAGGTCGAGATGGAACAGCGCACGTGGGAGTTGCTGCGGCAGCTTTCGGCGAAGATTCCGTCGGTGCGAACCCCCGTCGCCGGGCTCTCGGGCGGTCAACGCCAGACGGTCGCAATTGCGCGATCACTGATCGGCAATCCGTCCATCGTTGTGCTCGACGAGCCGACAGCGGCACTTGGTGTTGCCCAGACGGCCGAAGTATTGAACCTCATCGAACATTTGCGGGAGCGCGGGCACGGCATCGTGCTCGTCAGCCACAACATGGCCGATGTGCAAGCCGTCGCCGACCGCGTGGTCGTGTTGCGGCTTGGTCGAAACAACGGTGATTTTCCTGTCGCCGACGTGACCTACGAAGACATCATTGCCGCGATCACCGGCGCAACCGACAACGCGGTGACACGACGCGCAGGCCTGCAAGGCGCGATCTTTACTCGCGCCAAGGAAGGACTCAGCTCGTGAGCGACACCAAGCCCCCGCCACCAAGCAACAGCACTCCAGCGGTCGAACTCGCGCCCGCTGTTGGCATTGCCGAGACGTGGGCGGCGTTCCGTTCCCGCGTCAGCGGGGGCGACCTTGGAGCGATTCCGGTGGTCGTCGGGCTTGCCATCATTTGGACTGTCTTTCAGATTCTGAATCCGACATTCTTGTCGAGCGCCAACCTCGTCAACCTCGCAATGCAGTCTGCCGCGCTCGGCACCATCGCTCTTGGCGTCGTGCTCGTGCTGCTTCTCGCCCAGATAGACCTCTCCGTCGGCTCCCTCTCCGGACTTGCGGCCGCGATACTGGCAGTGACTTTCACCCAAATGAGCTGGCCCCTGCCCCTCGCTATCCTCGGCGCTCTCGCCGCTGGCGCACTGTTTGGCTGGTTCTACGGCTTCCTGCTGACCCGATTCGGCGTGCCAAGCTTTGTCATCACTCTGGCGGGCCTGCTCGGAGTACTCGGGCTACAACTGTGGGTGCTCGGCCGCCTCGGATCGATCAACATTCCCTTCGACTCCTGGATCGTGCAATTCGCCCAACTGATGTTTCTCCCCGCGTGGCTCTCGTACCTGCTCGCCGCGCTCGCAACCATCGTTTACGTTGGCTCGCATCTCTCGCTCGCCAACCGACGCCAACGAGCCGGACTGCTGCCAGAGCCACGCACCACCATCCTGCTGCGGGGTGGCCTCATGATCGTCGCGCTCCTGTTTGGAGCCTGGTACCTCAACCTTGACCGCGGCATCGGGCTCATGTTCCTGCTGTTCATCGTGCTCGTCATTGCCGTCGACTTTGCGCTCAAGCGCACGCGCTGGGGTCGCTCAATTTATGCGGTCGGCGGTAACGTTGAAGCAGCTAGACGTGCCGGAATCCGGGTTGATCGGGTCTACATTTCGGTGTTCATGGTTAGCGCAACGCTTGCCACCCTCGGCGGAGTTCTCGCCGCATCACGCTTGGCCGCCGCGAATCAGAGCAGCGGAGGCGGCGACACCAACCTCACCGCAATAGCTGCAGCCGTCATCGGCGGAGCTAGCCTGTTCGGCGGTCGCGGCAGCGCGTGGTCTGCTCTGCTCGGAATCGTCGTGATTCAGTCGATCTCCAGCGGCCTCACCCTGTTGAGCCTCGACTCATCAGTGCGCTACATGGTCACGGGAGCTGTGCTGCTGCTCGCCGTGATTATCGACTCGATGTCTCGTCGATCACGCGCACTCCACGGCCGCTTCTAGAAGCGGCCGCAGAGTCGCGAAAGCGGCGTCATGCTACAGAACGTTCGGTTGCCAGAACACTGGGTTTCCCGAACACTGGGTTTCCCGAACACTGGGTTTCCCGAACACTGGGTTTCCCGAACACTGGCAAGCGGGCTGCTGGTTAGCCGGCAGCGAGTTCCTTCGCCCGAGCCAGTGCTGCGGCTGTGGCGCGGTCAAAGATTGACTTGAGGTCTGCGGCCTGCAACTGCTCAACTGCACGCTCAGTGGTCCCCTTGGGGCTTGTCACTTGCTTGCGCAGCTGTTCGGGAGAGCTGTCGGATGCCGCAAGCAGCGCCAACGAACCCTCAAACGTTCCCGCAACCAACGTCAACGCCTGCTCCGGGGTGAACCCGAGATCGATGGCGGTGCGCGTGAACTCTTCAAGAATCAAGAAAACGTAGGCCGGGCCCGATCCCGATACCGTGCTGAGCGCATCAATCTGCGATTCGGGGGTTTCGACAACAGCACCAACCGTCTCGAAGACGGCACGCGCAATAGCGAGATCGTCTTCGGTTGCCCGTGATCCGGCACTGAGGCCTGTAACCGCTTTGCCGACGATGGCGGGAGTGTTGGGCATGGCACGCAACACAACGTTGTCGACGATGGCTTCCATCCGAGCCGTTGTCACACCGGCAGCAACGCTGACAACAATCGCGTCTGGTTCCAAGAACGGAGCAAGATCCGTCAACGTGTCGGGAATCATGTGTGGCTTAACGCCGAGCATGACGACCTTCGCGCCCTTCACCGCCTGAGCATTGCCGTCAGGCGTGTTTTCCAAAGCGAATGATTCAACACCCGCAGAGCGCACCGCAGCGGCCTTCGCTTCACTGCGATTAGTGACGCGGATGCCCCCGGTTACGGTCACCGAAGGGTCAATAAGACCCTGCAGGATGGCACCCCCCATTGATCCGGCGCCGACAATTGCAATGCTAGGAAGAGAAGTAGTCACTTGAACATCCTAGGATTGATCACATGAGCGCGTCAGGCGGAAACAAGGCAATCATCGCGGCACTGTTGGCAAATGCCGGAATTGCGGTAACAAAATTCGTTGCATTCCTCGTTTCGGGTTCAAGCTCGATGCTTGCCGAGAGCGTGCACTCCCTCGCAGACTCCGGCAATCAGGGGCTACTGCTGTTGGGCGGCAAGCAGGCAAAGAAGCACGCGGATGCCGAGCATCCATTCGGCTATGGCCGCGAGCGCTACGTCTACGCCTTTGTGGTGTCGATCATCCTGTTCTCGGTCGGTGGCGTGTTCTCGCTGTACGAGGGCGTCAGTAAGCTGCAGAATCCGCATCCGCTTGAGCAGGCGTGGCTGCCGATCACCGTGCTCCTGATCGCCATCGTTCTTGAGTCGTTCTCGCTGCGCACCGCCGTACGGGAATCAAATCTGGTGCGCGGCAAGCAGAGTTGGATCGCATTCGTGCGTCACGCTAAGGCGCCAGAGTTGCCCGTTGTACTTCTCGAAGACGTTGCAGCCCTTCTCGGACTCACCTTTGCACTCTTCGGTGTTGGACTCACGATCATCACCGACGACTCGCTGTGGGATGCCGTCGGCACGATCGCCATCGGAATCCTCTTGATCATCGTCGCGATCATTCTCGGCATCGAAACCAAGAGCCTTCTCGTGGGAGAAGGCGCAACGGTCGCGCAACGCAACCTCATTCGCGACACCATCAACGCGCACCCCGATGTTCGCTCGCTCATCCACATGAAGACGCTCTACCTGGGCCCAGAAGAACTATTGGTCGCCGCCAAGATCGACTTCGGAGCACTCTCCCGAGTCTCGGATGTCGCAGCAAGCATCGACAGCGTCGAACGAGAAATCCGTGCAGCAGAACCCATGGCGCGCGTGATCTACATCGAGCCAGACGTCTACCGTCGCCCCACCGAATTTGCACCACCCACTGATGCGATCGTCATCAAGGGCAACGACTAAAGAAAGTATCGGAAACCATGTCTCTTTTCGCCATAATTCTCGTCCTTCACTTCCTCGGACTCTCGCTGATTATCGGCGCCTTCTTTATTCAGCTAGGCCGCAAGCAAGGGTTCCAGTTCGGAACCATGCTCATCGGTGCCATCACGCAGCTCGTCACTGGACTTGCAATGGTTGGCCTCGCCGAAGCAAGCGGCGATGGCGACCTCAGCTACACCAAAATCGCCGTGAAGACCGTCTTCGCCGTCGTCGTGCTGGTGGCCGTCATCATCGCGCAGACACGCCAGGCGAAAGCCCTTTCCGCCGGAACCGCCGAAAAGAAGGCCGTCATCCCGTTCATGCACATCGCCGGACTAGGCGCTCTCATCAACGTTTTCGTTGCGGTGCTCTGGCACTAGAGCCCTAACGTTGGGGCCGGTTGACTAGCGGCGGGCCTCAAAAAAGTCCGTGAGCAGGGCAGCACACGCTGCCGCGCGGATGCCAGCAACAACCTCAACCTTGTGCGGAAGCCGACGGTCACGCAGCAGATCATTAACGCTGCCTGCTGCGCCGGCTTTTTCGTCCCACGCCCCAAACACCACGCGCGGGATGCGGGCCTGCAGAATCGCGCCAGCACACATCGTGCACGGCTCAAGCGTGACCACGAGAGTCATCGAGTCGAGCCGCCACGAACCGGTGGCCGCGGCAGCAGCCCGGATTGCCACAACCTCGGCGTGCGCCGTTGGATCGCCCGTGAGCTCCCGCTCATTGCGCCCAATGGAGACGAGATTGTCGTGCTCATCGAAGACGAGAGCGGCGACAGGAACGTCGGCAGAATCGGCCGTGAGCTTCGCCTCAGCGATGGCCCGCGTCATCCATTGATCGAACTTTGTCACGATCGGTTCTCCAACTGGTCTGCACCTCAAGTAGATTTAGCCTATGCGAGTTCACGTTGCCGACCACCCGCTCATCACGCACAAGCTCACCGTGCTGCGCGACAAGAACACCGCGGCCCCCACTTTTCGGGCGCTGACGGAAGAGCTGGTGACCCTGCTGGCCTATGAGGCCACCCGCTCCGTGCGCGTTGAACCGGTCGACATTGAGACCCCGGTCACGAAGACCACGGGAGTCGCAATCAGCTCGCCAAAGCCACTCGTTGTGCCCATCTTGCGCGCCGGACTCGGAATGCTTGAGGGCATGGTGAAACTCGTTCCCACCGCCGAAGTCGGCTTCTTAGGCATGGTGCGCAATGAAGAGACCCTGCAACCAGACACCTACGCCGAGCGCCTGCCCGACGACCTGTCGAACCGCCAGTGCTTCGTACTCGACCCCATGCTGGCCACCGGAGGTTCGCTCATCGCTGCCATCCAGTACCTGCTCGACCGTGGGGCAACGGATGTCACGGCCGTCTGCATCCTCGGAGCGCCCGAAGGCCTCGCCGCCGTCGAAAAAGCGATGGAGGGCCGCGATGTCACGATCGTTCTCGGCGCCCTCGACGAACGCCTCAACGAGAACGGTTACATCGTGCCAGGACTCGGCGACGCTGGCGACCGACTCTACGGTCTCGTCTAGCCCCAAATTTTCCGCGCGCAACTTGACAGAGGCGCGCTGCATGAAACATCATTGCAACCATGACTGTACAAACTCGCGACCTGACCGCCCTCGTGGCTTCCAGGACCGCTAGCGCGATGCTGAAGAGCACTGCGGTGGCGGGCACTGCGCCTGTAAGTGCGGCTTCGTGTTGTCGAATGTGTGCCTAGTCGGCCAACCTGCGCCGGACATTCTCACCAGATGGGATGCCCCCAGATTTTCGTCCTCATAACGGCGACTATCTAGCTCGACACACTATTTTTTTCCGAAGGATCACACCCTCATCATCAGAGGCCCTTCACCCCTTATCCAAGGATTTCTGGACCCATGTCTCTCGCAACCATCGAACGTACCCCTCGTACCTCTTTCGCTCCGGCGGCCCCCGCCCCTGCGCCAACTCACACGGCGGCTCGCGAACTGTCGCTTGCCGTGCAACCAGCCCGCAACCCTCGCACGGCGGTAGCCCCGGCGCCTGCTGCTCTCGCAACGGAGGCACCTCGCCTTCGCGCTGTTCCTCAGGGCACCGAAGCTCGCGGCTTCGTGCTCTACGTCGGAATCGACGAGCTGAAAGCCGCCGCCGCAGGCACCGATCTCAGCGCAATTGTTGAGCAGCTCAAGCTCCTCACGCAGCAACTCGTACCCGGCTCTGAAACGCACGCCGCTGTTGCTCTCGCCCCGGTGGGTGCTGGCGGACGCGACGTTGACGTTGTTCGCCTCGCCCTTCAGGACCCCTCAGCTCTCGCTAAGCACCGCCAGGTGGAAGAGCCAGAGGAAAAAGAAGCCAGCGGCGTCATCGTTGATCTTTCACGCAAGCGCGTGCTCATCGACGACGAACCAGCAGCGCTCACGTACAAAGAATTCGAACTCCTGCAGTTCCTGATCCTGCGCGAATCACAGACCATCGCTCGCGCTCAGCTGATCTCGACTCTCTGGTCTGCCGAAGACGACGAAGCGCCAAACGAGCGCACGATCGACGTGCACATCCGTCGCCTGCGCTCCAAGCTCGGTGCGTACGAAGATGTTGTTCGTACGGTTCGTGGCATCGGTTACCGCTACGACCGTCATCCGGATGTCTCGGTGCGCTTCGCCTCGACACCAAGCCCCGACTTCATCTAAGGCGCACTGCTAGCCGCTAACGGGACACACTGGACCACTCCGGTTCGCTGTGGAGGTTCAGCACGGCCCCGTGTCACACTGACCGAATGAGCAGAACGAATGCCACTCGGATGCCCGAACTGATGTCACAGGATCGCGAAGCGTTGAACGCGCTGCTCGATTCCACGATCGTCGGCACGGTCGCGTATGTAAATGACGATGGCACGCCAGGGGTCATACCGACTGCGGTTGCTCGGCTTGGTGATTCGCTCATCGTGCACGGATCGACCGGCTCGCGGTGGATGCGCCTCGTCGCCGGATCCCCAGCGGCAGTGTCCGTCACCTCGCTCGGCGGGATCGTTGTAGCCCGATCGGCATTTGAGTCATCGCTGATCTATAGCAGCGCCGTGCTGTTCGGATCCTTTCAGGTACTTAACGGAGATGAAAAATCTGCCGCACTCAACGCGCTAACCGACAAGCTGATTCCCGGTCGCCTTAGTGAAGTTCGCCCAAACAACAAAAAAGAACTCGCGGCGACCCTCGTGCTCGCGCTGCCCATCGCGGAATGGTCATTGCGCACCTCCGACGAGTGGCCAGAAGACACCGACGACGATATCGCCGGTGATGCATGGGCCGGCCACGTGCGATTTGGCGCGGCCCCAGCGACAGTTATTGATGCCCCTGATCTGCGGTCGGGCATCCACGCACCAGGGTCGGTTCGAGCACTGCACGACCACGGCTGACGGGCAGCAAGCGATTGACAGAGAGTAGGCGACCAACAGAAAAGGGCGCCACCCCCGAAGGAATGGCGCCCAGTCGAGCTACCCGAAAGCTCGACTCTGCGGTTAAGCCTGTGTTTCTACAGTGGGTTCAGCAGCAGCCTTTGCTGCCGCTTTCTCCGCTGCCTTCTCCTCTTCAGCTTTCTCAGCCTCGATAGCGAGCCACGCATCACGCTTGGCTCCCGGCAACCATCCCGTATTGACGACACGGATCTGGAAGATGGATGCCACAACTACGAGCACGACCGCGATCGCAATGGTCAGCACCACTCCCACTGCCGGCACACCGCTCAGCAGGCTGACGCCGATGAGAGTTCCGAACCAACCGAAGTCGGCATCGCCGAAGGTGCTGTTGGCGAATCCGAGCTCGCCAAGCACGAGCAGCAGGATCGCCGGCAGAATCGTGATGAGAACACCGTTGACGAAACCACCAACGACAGCACCAATTCGTCCACCGGTTGCGTTGCCGTAGACACCGGCACCACCACCCGTGAAGAAGTGCGGAACCATGCCGGGCAGGATGAGCGCCAGTCCGAAGACCGGGCCAAGCCACGTTGCCAGCAGTGCAAGCGAGATGAGTCCACCGAGGAACGATGCGAGGAATCCGATCAGCACAGCGTTAGCAGCGAAGGGGAACACCAGCGGAATGTCGAGGGCCGGCTTGGCCCCAGGAACAACCTTTTCGGCGATTCCCTGGAACGCAGGAACAAGCTCGCCGAGGATCGTGCGCACACCATAGAGGATGATTGCGACACCAACACCGAACTGCAGAGCCTGAGCAAATGCGGCCATGATGTAGGCACCGGCATCCGCGGATCCGAAGACGTCAAACGCTTCTTGTTGCGGCAGGGCGATGAGGCCCCAGACGGCGAAGACCATGTAGATGAGCACCATCGAGATTGCGGTGGCGACCATCGAGTCACGCAGGAACTTGAGGCCCTGCGGGAAGTTGATCTTCTCAGTGGAGTGACTCTTCTGACCGGTTGCCTGACCGGCAGCACCGGCGGCGATGTAGCCGAGGGTTCCGAAGTGGCCGATAGCGATCGTGTCATCGCCCGTGATCTTCTTCGTCCACGGGTGAGCGAATGCCGGCATCACGACCATGATCACGCCGAGCAGCAGTGCGCCGATCAGAATGACAAGCCAGTTGAGGTCTGGACCGAAACCAACGGAAAGCACAACGCTGAGCAGCAGCGCCATGAATACCATGTGGTGACCGGTGAGGAACACGTACTTGAGCGGCGTGAACCGGGCAAGAGCGAGCATCACGATGAAGCCAAGGGTGAGAACGTAGGCGCTAGTAGCCCCGTACTCAACCGAGGCGAGGGCCGTGATGACCTCGTTGGTGGGGATGACGCCCTGAGCTCCCGTGACCCGGAGGATGAGGTCGCCGAGTGGGTTGAGCGAGCCAACCACGACTCCGGCTCCAGCACCCAAGATCAGGAATCCGAGTGCAGCCTTGAGGCCACCGCCAATTACGGCTCCGGCTGGCCGCTTAAGAGCGATGAGACCGACCGCGGTGATAATTCCGACGAGGTACGCCGGAACGTTGAGGATCTGTTGTCCGATAAAATTCAGGACTACAACTAGCCACTCCATTGTGTTCTCCCTTGAGGTTGTTAGTTAGTGAAAGGTGAAGCGTTATTCGGGCAGCGCTGCCTTGAGCTTTGCGGTAATTTCTTCGAGGTCGAAGAAGTTGTCGATGATGATGACATTCGCCGGAACGTCACCAATCTCCGGGGCGAGTTCTTCCGAAGTGAGCACAATTTGAGCGTCGCGAGCCATACCGCGGGCAACACCGATATCGGCAGCCTCAACATCGGCGTCAACTCCGAGTGTGCGAAGAACCTTTTCTGCATTCATTTTCAGGAGAACGGATGTACCGATTCCCATTCCACAGACCGCAACGATCTTCATGTGTGTGCCTTTCGCTATCGCAGTGGGCTACTGCGTGGTCTCTCGGATGAGTGCCCGGAGTTGTTCAGGGGTTGTCGCCTCGAGGAGGCGGTCGATGTCGCCGCTGAGTACACCGGCAAGATTCGACATGGTGGCGAGGTGAGAGTCATGGTCGACAGCCGCGAGTCCGACAACGAGCCGTACGGGGTCGTTGGCGGAGTGACCGAATTCGATCGGGTTAGCAAGGCTGACCCAGCTAATTCCGGTCTTCAGCACGGCAGGAGAGGGTCGGGAGTGCGCTAGCGCGATGGACGGCGCGATCACAATGTAGGGACCAAGTTCTTCAACAGCGCGAATCATTTCGGCCGTGTATTCGTCGGTGGTTGATCCCGTTGCCGTGAGGGCATCACCGGCGAGGCGAACGGCGTCCCGCCAGTCGCTGGCTTCTGCGCGCAAGACGATCGCGTCATCGCTCAGTTCGTCTGCCAAAGTTTCGCTCACTGCATCCTGCTCTCTCGCCGGCCATTCGCCCCGTCGCTAAATGACAGCGGTGGGCGATTGCGAGCCTAGTCCCCCAACGGGACTTATGTCTACGAATAGCCCTAAGTGGCTATTTCTCGCCATACTTCTCAAGCGAGGCACCAGCTTCGCGCGTCAAACGACTGATGCGGTCAGCCTCGAACAGGGCATCTTGCGCAATAAGCGACGCCCCGACAATTCCTGCCTTGTGACCAAGCCGCGCCGGAATAACCACGAGATCCCGCCGAGAAAACGCTGTAGCGTCGCGAAGGAGACGCTCGCGAATCGGATCAAGGAAGATCGCACCGGCATGCGCAATGTTGCCGCCGATAACGACCGCCGATGGATTCAACAGAGCTACCGGATCAAGCAAAGCCTCACCGATCTGGCTACCGGCATGCTCCAATATTTGGGAGACCGCCTGATGGCCGCTGGCCGCGAGCGCGACAATGTCAGCACTCGTGCGCACCGAAGTGCCGAGCGCGCTCAGCTCGCGTTTGATCGCACGACCGCTGGCCACCGTATCGAGGCATCCGACTCGACCGCACAAGCACTCCTCTTCGCCGCCGGCGGGTGAGTGAGCCAAATCTCCCGCTCCACCACGGCCACCGTGATAAACACGGCCGTCGAACACCAGGCCACAACCGATACCCATACCGACCTTCAGCACGATCGCGTCGCTGTATTCAGGCCACCCCAACCGATGCTCCCCCACCGCGAGAATGTTCACGTCGCGATCGACAGCGAACACCGCTCGGTAGTCGTCGGGAAAATAGTCCTTGACGACGACATCCGCCCACTGGGCATTGAGCTGCGGCGAAGCGATGCGGCCGCTCACCGGGTCGACGGGGCCGGGCACTCCAACACCGATGCCGCGCACGTCGATGCGCGATTTGCCGAGCAGCCCGAGCATGTGGTCAAAGACTTGGCAACTCCAGTCGAAGATGTCATCTGGTCCGTGATCGAGGCCGATATCCGCTTCATCCTCAAGGAGGATGGTCGATACGAGGTCGGTGATCGCGAGTCGCGAGTGTGATCCGCCGATGTCCATTGCCAAAAGTAAGCCGGCGTCCTTATTGACGACGAACTCTTCTGGCGGGCGACCACCACGAGAATCGGATTGGCCAGCGCTAACGATAATGCGAGCGTTGAGCAGTTCATCGAGCCGACGGGCGAGCGTAATTCGCGACCAGCCAAGCTGCACGATGAGGTCGGAACGAGTTGTCGCCTCTCCAGAACGGATGAGGTCAAGCACGACACCAGAACCCGTTGAGATCACGTGCGCCATAGCTTTGTCCTCCGCATTGTGACCAACCCTCGGGGAAAGTCTACTTCGTGACTGTGCAGATATTTCTGCACACGTTGACTTTAGTACACTTGTAGACCAAAGTGTCAGGTATGTCAGAAACCGGCCTCCCCACTCTCGAAAACCTCACCTCCGCTGAGGCAGACGCCGTGCGCGCCGCCATTGCCATCCCCGCCCACGTCGTGCAGGCCAAGGGCCACGGCCACGGCGGAACAGCGATGGCGCTCGCACCATTGGCCCACGTGCTCTACCAGCGAATCTTGCGCCACAACCCCAGCAACCCCGAGTGGCTCGGCCGTGACCGACTCGTTCTCTCCGCCGGACACGCCAGCCTGCTGCTGTATGTGCAGCTGTTCCTGACGGGCTACGGACTGGAGCTCGACGAATTGGCCAAAAGCCGCACCCTCGATAGCCGCACCCCCGGACATCCGGAACTCGGCCACACCCCCGGAATCGAAATGAGCACCGGCCCGCTCGGCCAAGGAGTCGCCTCCGCCGTCGGAATGGCGTTGGCTTCCCGCCGCGAGCGCGCCCTCTTTTCGCCAGACAATGACCTGCTCAACACCACCATTTGGGCCATCGCCGGAGACGGCTGCATGCAAGAGGGTGTGAGTGGTGAGGCGTCGAGTCTGGCCGGCACCCTCGGGCTCGACAACCTCGTCGTGATCTGGGATGACAACAACGTCACGATCGATTCCACCGGCGAAGCGGCCTTCAGCGAAGACGTGCGTGCACGGTATGCGGCGTGTGGCTGGCGAGTGCTCGAGATTGCCGACGCGAGCAACCTCGACGAAATCGAGAGGGTGCTCACCGAGGCGCAATCCCGGGATGGTCGACCAACGTTTGTGGCCCTGCACAGCGTGATCGGCGCACCCTCGGCTGAATTCTCTGGCAAGCCCGCCGCCCACTCCGGCGGTTTCGGTGACGACGAAGTCGCGGCGATCAAGACCTCCTTAGGCTTTGCTCCGGATGCCCCACTCGAGGATCTCGTCACGGATGACGGGCTGTGCTTTGCTCGCGGAGCCCTCACCCGCGGACTATCGCTCGAAGTCGAATGGAATGCGGCCCTTGGCACCTGGAAAGCCGCCGAACCTGAGGCGGCGAGGGCGTGGCGCGCCTTCCGGGCGCCGGATGCTGCCGCCGCCCTCACCGCACTGAACGAGATTGAGCTTCCCGCCGTAGGCACACCCTCGGCCACCCGCAAACTCAACAGCGTCGCCCTCAAGGCACTGCAGAACGTGTCATCGCTCTGGGGCGGTTCAGCAGACCTCGCCGGATCTACCGGGGTAGAGGTGCCCGGCTCCGCCGTGACCGCGAGCAACCCTGGCGGCGAATTCATCCGCTTCGGGATTCGTGAGCACGCCATGGCAGCGATACTCAACGGCATCGCAATACAGGGGCCATGGCGACCGTTTGCGTCGACGTACCTCGTGTTCAGCGATTACATGCGGCCGAGCATCCGTCTCGCTGCATTGATGCAGTTGCCGACGGTTTATGTGTTCACCCACGACAGTGTTGCCGTTGGTGAGGATGGGCCGACACATCAGCCTGTTGAGCAAGTTGCCTCGCTGCGCACTGTGCCCGGGCTTGATGTGGTGCGCCCAGCGGATGCCGCCGAAGTGGTGTCCGTGTGGAAGCGCCTCATTGCGCAGCCTCTCGGCCCCACGGCTCTCGTATTCTCGCGCCAGGATGTTCCGGTTCTGCACGAACGCGACGACTTGGATGCCAAGGTCGCCCACGGCGCTTATGTTGCGTGGCAGCACGGCGACGGTCTCGATCTCGCGCTCATCGCTACCGGCAGTGAGGTTTCGCTTGCCCTTGAGGCGGCAGAAGCATTGGCTGCGGATGGCGTTGGGGTGCGGGTTATTTCGATGCCCAGCGTTGAGTGGTTTGCCGCGAGCGATGCTGCGTACCGCGAGTCTGTTCTCCCTGCTTCCGTTGCTGCCCGTGTTGCCGTTGAGGCCGGACGCGGTGATGGGTGGTACCGCTGGGTGGGACTTGACGGTGAAGTGGTTAGCGTTGAAGATTTCGGCGAATCCGGTTCAGGGGCGCAGGTTATGGCCCGTCGCGGGATCACGTTAGAGGCTGTGCTGGCGGCTGCTCGCCGCACGCTGGGCAACTAGGGTCGCCCCTCAGACGCTGAGCAACTGCCGGCATCCCTGCCAATGTGGGCCCGCTTTGATACGGTAAACAGGTAGCCGCACACACGGCTCCCGACGACGGATCAGTACCGGGTTTGCGCAAAGACTGGCCAAGGAGACCATCGTGTACTGGCTTGTTTTGATTCTTTCTGGCGTGCTCGAAGCCGTGTGGGCTACCGCCCTCGGCAAATCGGAGGGCTTCACGAAGCTCTGGCCGACCGTGATCTTTGGTGTCGCGATTCTCGCCAGCATGGCTGGCCTCGGCTACGCGATGCGCGAAATCCCCATCGGCACCGCCTACGCCATCTGGGTCGGCATCGGTGCTGCGCTCACCGTGACGTACGCCATGGTGTTCGGCGGTGAACCCATCTCGTGGGTCAAGATTCTGCTGCTCATGGGGCTCGTCGGCTGCATCGTCGGGCTCAAGCTCGTCGACTCGGCGCACTAGGTTTTCTTCGCTACGGCTGGCAGGTTGTGCGATTTCAGCGTGTGACGTGCACGACCGCGGCGATGAGCCCCAGCATGGCCGCCAAGTCGAGGGCGCCCCACGAGAAGATTCGCCGCCGTTGTCCTACACGCACTCTCCACCACAAGAGACCCACTACCGCGATAAGCAGTCCTGGCCACCACGTGACCGAAGCGACAAACTTCACTTCGTCAGCGCGATTCTCAAGACTCGACGCGAGGACGCCAAAGCCTGCGGTACCTGCCGCATAGCCGGCAACGACGGAGAGCACGATGAACGCGCCACCCGCCAAGACGAAGAGGATGCCACCATAAAGTTGGTCCCAGCCAGGCGGGAGGTGTCTAGTGCTGAGGGCGTCAGGTTCCCTTAGCGGTCTCGCTCTCCACTGACGAGTGCTGATGACATTGACGAATGCGACGCCGATTGAAACGACAGCGGCAAGACCAAGAACCGTCCAATCGGGAACCCCCGTCACGAAGAGTGCGATTGAGTTGGCCACGATGAAAGCAGCGAGACCTAGCGGCCCCAAGCAGACCACAACTAAGGCAATGAGCATCCAGCCGTGAATGATGCCGCCGATCGCGAGCCAGGCTACGACGACCGCGATAACGCCTGCGCCGATGACATAGCCGACTTGCGCGGGCCGACGATCCACAACCCCCATCGCTAGCATATTTGAGAATAACCCAGACATGCCTGCGGTGCTACCCGGCAGTCTGACTAGTCGCTGCTCCACTGACGCAGCGGCAGAGAAAATTCTCACGCCAGCCTTAAGCTTCCCTTGCGACAACCCACCGATGTTTTCCGATCATGCGATCTTTTACGAAGCCTAGGGACTCATAGGTGGAGAGCGCTCCGTTGTACAGGAAACCGGCGGGCACTGCGGCGGCATCCTCCGGATAGCCCTCAACTCGACCTCCTCCCAGCTCGGCGATCAGATCAAGCGCCCCAGCCAATGCCGCCGCGGCAACGCCCTCACGGCGGTGCCCCTTGCCGACGTAACAGCACGCGATTCGCCAATCCGGTGGCGTGGTGAGCTCACGCTCATACGCAGCGCGACTCTTGATGCGCGGTACCTCATCCGGGGTGCCGAACTGTGCCCAACCCAGACAATCGTCGCCATCGAACACTAGAGAAGCATGCGCTGTGCCTGCCAACACGCGTTCACGTTTGCGTTCGCAGCGCTCCGCCGGTGCGGCAAATTTATCGGCACCCTCCGCATGGAAACCCAAACACCAGCATCCGCCAAAGATTCCGTTATTGAACTCAACGAGTGAAGCGAAGGCATCCCACGTGGACGCATTCAGCGGTCGAATCGTGAAACCCATCTCAAGTCCCCTACATGTCAGTGGTGTCAGCGTACGACGCTCGGCACGAGATAGCACCGACGAATACCACCTGACTGAAGCTATTGATGAGCGCACAATCTGCGGACTCGTGTTGTCAGTGCAGAAAGATAGTTCGACCAACTTCCGCCAAAAACCTAGGGGTAGACAGACTTTTCTGGAGAATTTCCAAAAATAACGGAACGGTAACTAGACAGCGTTATCTTTCCGTTATACATTCATAGAGCAGAAGTTGTTTGCTGTGGCAGCTACTGCGGAATGTGATTGCAGGACACTCTTGGTGCAAAGGGAGAGGGTCGGTTTCATGCCTCTGAAACCGGCCCTCGAACTATTTAAAACGAGTTCCCCTGCGCGCTCCAACAATCCCGCAATAGACCAAGAGCCGCACGGCGCTTGCTTCTAGCGACCGCCCTCGGTGTGGGTCTCCCCCGGATCAATCATGATCTTCTGAACGGGGAACGGCATCTCAATGTCGGCCGCAGTTAGCGCCCGTTTGATCGCCTCAAGAACCTGATCTTGCGCCTCAACTGCTTCGCGACGATCCGGTGGGCTGATCCAGAAGCGAACCTCAAGGACAACACTGAAATCGCCGAGCAGATTCACGAGAACCTCCGGTGCCGGGTCCGTGACGATGCCCGACAAAGTCGCAATCGCCTCAAGGATGGCGGCACGAGCATCCGCAATGCTTTCGTCATAGCCAATCCCCACCTCAACGCTGAGCCGGCGAGTCTCATACGCCGTATTGACGACAACCCGTTTCGTGTAGAGCTCACTATTCGGAATCACCACCACCCGATTGTCATAGGTGCGCAGCAGCGTTGCACGCACCAAAATGTCCACAACCTCGCCCTCATGTTTCTCCGAAACGATCTGGTCGCCGATGCGAAATGGCCGAGTAAACAGAATCAGGATGCCGGCAAGCAGGTTCTGAAAAATGTCGCGGAACGCGAACCCAATCACCACACCGCCAACGCCCAGAGCTCCGAACAATGACGCCGGGGTGATGGTGGGAAAGATCACCGTGAGCGCGACAAGCAGCCCAAAAGAGAGAATGCTCCAGGCCGTAAGCCGGCTCAGCACCATCTGAAGTCCGCGCGGCCGACCAGCCCGCAGCATAGCCAGCCCCACGAGCTTGGCTACCACCCACGACAGCGCCCAAAAAATGAGGAACACCACAATGCCGATAATCACATTGGGGAGGGCAAGAAGCAGGGAGGAGAAAATATTCTCCACACGCTCAATCACATCACCGAAATCGACCGACTCCTGTCGCAGACCAGATCCTGTCATCGTGCGGCAACCCCTCACTCGAAACACCGCCATCGACACCGACGACTGTTTTGCGCGAGTCTACGCCCCCAACAACACCGCCCCGCAGGCGCCAACCATCTGATGTGACGGGCACCGCTAAAAGCCGAAAAGCAACACCACCACCACGAGAACAGCCATCAGGGCACAGTCAACAATCGCCCACGGCAATAGTGGTCTTCTCGTCTTCGACCGGATGATCCAGATCGCGAGCCCCGCCAACGCCGCCGCGAGCCCCGTCCACCACGCGACACCAGCCACGATAAGCGCCTGGCTATCCCACACAACGGGAACGACAGCAGCAACCTGGCTCGCCATAATCGTCGCGGTACCCGCCAGCACGCAGAGCGCCATGAATCCGCAGCCGGCAAAGACAAAGAGCAATACACCGAATACTTGATGGTGCTCATTCACGGTGCGATCGGCACGGGAAGTCATTCCCTGAGTATTACCCAGAACACGATGCTCCGCCAGCCCGTACCGAAAGCAATCGCACGCACTGCGACATAGGCTGACACGACACCTGAACCGAACGGATGACCGTGACTACTGCTCCACTGCATCCCGACATCGCGCACGCTATTCGCTCACTCGGCAACCTCTTCCCCGACAGCACACAACTCGTGGCTGAACCCGACAACGGCGTGTACGGTGCATTCACCACGACCCCCGCCCACACCCGATACCGGGTCGCGAAACTCACCCCCACCAAACCCGGGCTCTTCGTAGCCGTCTGGCGCCGACACACTGATGGCACTACTCAACCATTTCGCAGCAACGATGGCACCCAGCAACTTGTCGTGGTCAGCCGCGACAGCAGCGGCTTCGGCGCCTTCGTCTTTTCCCTCAGCGTGCTGATCGCCCGCGGCATCGTCTCAGTCGACGGGCATGGCGGCAAACGCGGCTTTCGCGTGTACCCGCCGTGGGCAGACACCCGCAACAACCAAGCCCAGAACACCCAGCAGTGGCAATGCGAGCACTTTCACCTGCTCAGCTAAATAGTCAGCCGCCGACCCTAGAGTTGAGGCGTGAGCGGAAACCAGAATCAGCCCTCCATCGTGTGGCTGCGCAACGACCTGCGACTAGCCGACAACCCTGCGCTAACCGCCGCCGCAAGCGAAGGCCGACCGCTTGTGGTCGTCTACATTCATGACGAAACCGGCGACGGCATCCGCCCGCTAGGCTCGGCAAGCAAGTGGTGGCTGCATCACAGCCTCACTGCTCTGGATGCCGCCCTGCAGAATCTGGGCGGCCAACTGACGCTGCGTCACGGCCCGGCCGCGCAGGTGCTGCCGACGCTCGTGGACGAGCTCGGCGCCGCCGCGGTGCACTGGAACCGCCGCTACACGGCAGCCCGCGATATTGACGCGGGCCTCAAAACAAGTTTGCGCGAACAGGGCCTCACGGTCGAAAGTCATCAGGGCAATCTACTGAACGAGCCGTGGCACATCCGCAATGGGCAGGGCGAGCCGTACAAGGTCTTCACCCCGTATTGGCGTGCGGCGCAAGATAGTCCGGTGCGGGATGCACTGCCGGCGCCAACGAAGGCCGAGCTGAGTTGGCCAGCCGCCTCTCCCGTGAGCGACGACCTCGCCGACTGGAACCTTCTGCCCACGCGCCCTGACTGGGCCGAGGGACTGCGCGAGACGTGGACTCCCGGTGAGGCGGGCGCGCTCGATCGGCTCGAGAACTTCGTTGCCGAACGCCTCGCCGACTACCACCGGCGCGATGAGCCTGCCGTCGACGCAACGAGCGGACTCAGCCCACACCTGCGGTTCGGGGAGATCAGCCCCACCCAGATCTGGCACCGGCTGCGAGGCGACGGCAGCAACTCCGGCAACGGCTCCGCCGACGTGTCCACCGCCGCCCGCAAGAACGTCGCCAAATTCCTCAGCGAAATCGGCTGGCGTGAATTCTCGACTGCGCTGCTTTTCGACAACCCGCGCCTCGCGACCGACAACTACCGTCCCGCCTACAACGCCTTCCCCTGGGGCTACACCGTCGACGAGATCGGCGGCGTCGACGCACCGGCAGGCATAAGCGAGGTCGAAGCGTGGCGCCGCGGCCGCACCGGCATCCCCCTCGTCGATGCCGGGATGCGCGAACTCTGGAATACCGGCACGATGCACAATCGCGTGCGCATGGTCGTCGCGAGCTTCCTCATCAAGAATTTGCTCATCGATTGGCGAGCTGGCGAACAGTGGTTTTGGGACACCCTCGTTGACGCCGACGAGGCCAGCAACCCCGCCAACTGGCAGTGGGTTGCCGGATCCGGTGCGGATGCCGCCCCCTACTTCCGCGTCTTCAATCCGGTCTTGCAGCAGAAAAAGTTCGACCCCACGGGCGAATACGTTTCGTGCTGGATTCCCGAACTCGGCACCGACGCCTATCCCGAACCGATCGTCGACCTCGCCGAAACCCGCCGCGAGGCCCTCGAGGCTTACACCGCAGTGAAGGCTGCCGCCGCCTCCGACTAGGCACGCGGATGCAGCACTGCATTCACCACTAGGCGTTTCGTCAGACTCCGCTCAGTTGACTGCCAGCTAGTGAAACTCCCCCGGAATCATGCGGATCTAGACGACACAACCGACCCAATCTGCACCCCAAATTGGCCACTTTCGAACTTTTTCGAAATGACCCCCAAACCGGTTACAGGCGCGCTCCGGAGTACTCATTGCGGCTCGGGAAAGCCTCGAGACGCAGGGCCTCCACGGAGACCAACAACGTAAGAAGGAGTTCAGAAATGAACGCATTCACGAAGAAGACCACGATCGGCGCAACCGCTACAGCAGTAGCACTGATCGCAGTTGGAGCCGCAGCTCCCGCCATGGCAGCAACCGGCGACAGCGACTCCTCGACGAAAGGCTACTCCTACTCATCTTCCAGCAGCACTGACATTCCGGTGCTGATCGCGCCTCAGGTTGGCGACGTTGACCTTCTGCGCAGCGACGTCCTCGGTGGCGACATTCTCGGCGGCGGCATCCTCAACGGTGACCTTCTCAACGGAAACGCTATCGCGTCAGGCAACGAAGTGAACGCTCCTGTTGCTTCGGGCAACGACACCGCAGTGGGAAACGTTAGCGATTCCGCCAACGTGAGCGACATCGCCAACGGCACCAACGTCTCTGACGTCGTGGACAACGCCACTCAGGTGACCGACGTTGTCGACAATGCAACCGACGTAGTGACCGACGTTACTGACGGTGCAAACGTTGACGACATCCTCGATGGTGTTATCGACACCGACGACCTCATCGGTGACATCACCGGTGACCTTGGTCTCGACGGAATGTTCAACTAACTTTCTCGACCCGCTTGCCCCCGCCCCCTGTTCTCCGGGCGGGGGCAAGCGTCGTTAACTACGTCTAGCCGTAGTTGAATCTTCGGCTCTAGACTTGGCGCATGTCGGTCACGGAGCTCTCGGTCAGTACCCAGAACTACTTGAAGGCTGTGTGGGGTCTTTCGGAGTGGTCCGACGTCCCCGTCACCGCCACGGTGATCGCCGAAAAGACCGGCCTAACTCTCTCGAGCGTCTCGGATGCCGTACGTCGCCTCACCGATCAGGGCTTCCTTGACCATGCTCGTTACGGTTCCATCGCGCTCACCGATGTCGGCCGTGCTCACGCAGTGGCCATGGTTCGCCGCCACCGTCTGATCGAATCTTTTCTGGTGAGCGTGCTCGGCTACGGCTGGGATCAGGTTCACGATGAGGCCGAAAACCTCGAGCATGCAGTCTCGGATTTCATGGTTGAGCGCATCGACGAATTTCTTGAGCACCCGACCCGCGACCCGCACGGCGACCCCATCCCGAGCGCTGATGGCACCGTGACGATTCCGGATGCCGTGCAGTTGAGCCGCATCGCCCCCGGTAGCACCGTGGTAGTCGAGCGCATCTCCGATGATGACCCCGAGCTGTTGAAATTCTTTGAAGAACGCGGCATCGTCTTTGCCGCCACCCTTGCGGTCCGTGCGGGCGCGCCGTATTCCGACGCCCTCGACGTCACAGTTGGTGGGTCCGATAACGCAATCAGCTTGGGTCGCACTGCTGCCGACGCACTCTACGTCTCCGGCGGAACCATGACGCCAAGCACCGCCACGAGCTAGCGTTCAGCACGCTTGCGCTCCCCTGCCAAGATGCTCAGCGGGCTACAACAATCAGGATCACTTAGGATAGCCTTATCTAATCTTGCACTCCTGAAAGGCTCCAGTTTTGAGAAAATTCCTGACCATCACCGCGACACTTGCCGCCGCGAGCCTGCTACTGAGTGGATGCACGAGCACCAGCGGCACCGGTGACGAGTCCGGGGTTCAGGACGCCAGCGAAGACGCACTGGTTGTGTACAACGCCCAGCACGAACAGCTCACCGAAGAATGGGTGAAAGAGTTCACCGCTCAAACGGGAATCGACGTGGTGCTTCGCCACGGCGGTGACAGTGAACTTGGCAATCAGCTTGTTGCCGAAGGTGATGCTTCGCGCGCCGATGTGTTTCTCACCGAAAACTCCCCCGCCATGTCTTTGGTCGAAAATGCTGACCTGCTTGCACCCGTAGACCCTGCAACGCTCGATCTGGTTCCGGAGCGGTACCGGCCAGCTAGCGGACTGTGGACGGGGATCGCGGCGCGCTCGGCTGTCTTCGTCTACAACCCCGAGCTTCTCGCAGAGTCTGACCTCCCCACTTCGATCTTGGATCTGCAAGATCCGAGCTGGAAAGGAAACTGGGGCGGGGCCCCCTCTGGCGCAGATTTTCAGGCAATCGTTTCCGCGATTCTGGAAACCGAAGGCCCTGATGCGACGGCCGCATGGCTCTCCGGGATGAAAGCAAACGCGACGACCTTCCGCAACAACATAGTCACGATGAAAGCGGTCAACGCTGGCGAGATCGCCGGCGGCATCATCTACCACTACTACTGGTTCCGTGATTCTGACTCCGGAGGAGAAAACAGTGGCAACACCAAGCTTCACTACTTCGGCAATGAGGACCCTGGGGCCTTTGTCAGCATCTCCGGTGGTGGCGTGCTCAAATCGAGCAAGAATGCCGACAACGCCCAGCAATTTCTGAAGTTTATCGCCGGCGTTTCGGGGCAAACAATTCTTGGCGAAGGCTACAGCTTCGAATACCCGGTTGGCAGCGACGTTCCCGCAAAAGCGTCGCTACCCAGCCTCGATTCTCTTGATGCACCCATCATCGACCCGTCAACCCTCAACGGTCCCGAGGTTCTCGACCTCATGATGCAAGCAGGGCTCCTCTGAAGATTCCGAATGTGGCGAAAGTGGCGCGCATGCAGCGACTAACGACCACGATGACCCCACCACCCTCCCGGGCATTGCTCGTGATTGTGGTGGTTCTCGCCATCGGGATGCTAGTTCCTGTCGGCTACGTCATCGAGGCGACAGCCAGGATCGGCACCGACGAGCTTGCGGCACTGCTCCTGCGCCCCCGAGTGGGCGAGCTGTTGAGCAATACTGTGCTGATCCTCGTCCTCGGGGTTCCCCTCACCATTGTGCTCGGAGTCGGGAGTGCCTGGCTGGTTGAACGCACCAATCTGCCGGGCCGGCGCTTCTTCGCCATCCTCTCTGTTGCACCGCTGGCCATCCCCGCCTTCGTCAGCAGCTACGGCTGGGCTAGCGTCGTTCCTTCCATCCAAGGTCTAGGCGGAGGGCTCCTCGTGGCTACGCTCGCGTACTATCCGCTCGTGTACCTCCCGGCACTTGCCACCCTGCGCGGTCTCAACCCGAGCTTGGAAGAGAGCGCACGTTCACTCGGATTGAAAGAGGGAGCGATTCTTCTCAGAGTCGTTGTTCCGCAGCTGCGGCTCGCCATTCTCGGCGGGGGCCTCATCGTCGCTCTCCACTTTCTTGCCGAATACGGCGCGTTCGCGTTCATCCGATTCGATACTTTCACCACCGCAATCGTGGTCGCTTACCAATCGACATTCGCTGGACCGTCTGCGGCCTCGCTCGGTATTGTGCTGGCACTGTTGAGCATAATTGTGCTGGCGATAGAAGCTACAGCACGAGGACGTGCTCGCTACGCTTATGTCGGAGCGAGCAGTGCGCGGCCGGCCCAACTCGTCAAACTTGGCAGGCTTACCCCGTTCGCGATTCTTGCCATCGTGGCGCTCGGAACGTTAGCAACGATTGTGCCGATGGTTAGCGTTATTCGATGGTCGCTCGCCATGACACCCGAGATGCTCGATGGGCTTTGGCGCGCATTGACTGACACAGCGCTACTTTCCTTCGGCGGGGCAATCGGGGCGATCCTGGTCGCGCTTCCGGTTGCCTGGCTCGCAACTCGGCATCCGTCGCGATTGAGCAGATTTCTCGAAGGTGGTTATTCGATCGCTAGCAGCCTGCCCGCAATAATCGTCGCACTCGCTCTGGTGACCGTCACGCTCACCGTTGCACCAGGGCTTTATCAGACACCCGCGACGGTAGTAGCGGCCTACGTCATTATTTTTCTCCCGCGAGCACTGGTTACATTGCGCGCCGGTCTCGCGCAGGTGCCTGAATCATTGGAAGAAGCCGCCCGGGCGCTGGGAACACCGCCCCTCGTCGCCCGGCTTCGGGTCACGCTTCCGTTGCTCGTTCCAGCAATCGCGGCGGCGGGCGCGCTCGTGGCTCTCGGAGCCGCGAATGAGCTGACCGCCACACTTCTCTTAGCCCCGACCGGAACTCGAACTCTCGCAACCCAGTTTTGGTCGGCCGCTTCTTCGGTCGACTATCCGGGCGCAGCACCCTACGCGATAACTCTGGTGCTACTCTCGATTCCCGCTGTGGCTTTACTCTTTGCCCAGACGAGGGGTAGAGCACGGTGAAATTGCACATTAGCGGTGTCGGCAGATCGTTCGGCACAACGCCTGTCTTAAGCGATATTTCGCTCGACGTTGCTCAGGGTTCCCGTACCGCCATCGTGGGGCCCTCCGGATGCGGAAAAACCACTCTTCTTCGCCTAATTGCGGGTTTCATTGAGCCTGATAGCGGTGAAATCTCTTTGGGCAGTCGAATGCTCGCGACCCCAGAACGTAGCGTGCCCGCACACCGACGCGGAATCGGCTATGTCGCTCAAGATGGTGCCCTCTTTCCCCACCTTTCCGTTGCCGCAAACATCGGATTTGGGTTGCCCCGCTCCGGCAGAACGCAACGTGTTGTCGAGGTCATGAAGCTTGCGTCTCTCGATCCCGCTCTCGCCACGCGATATCCTCATCAGCTTTCGGGGGGCCAGCAGCAACGAGTCGCGCTTGCCCGCGCCCTTGCACCGGGACCAGCAGTCGTGCTGCTCGATGAACCTTTCAGCGCACTCGATACTGGGTTGCGTGAACAAACCCGGGCCGCGGTGATTAGCGCACTTGAGCGCAGCGGAACGACCACAGTGCTTGTCACCCACGATCGAGAAGAGGCACTCTCGTTCGGTGATGGTATTGCGGTGATGATTAATGGATCGCTGAGTCAGTCGGGCACGCCAGAGACCGTATTCGATGCGCCGACTTCGATCGAAATCGCCGCACTGATGGGATCGGTTGTGCTGATGCCCGCAGTGCGAGTTGAGAATGAGGTTGACTCTGCGCTGGGCAGAATACGCGTGCGGCACGACCATAGTCGCGGAGCCGAATGGGTGACAGCCATGGTCCGTCCCGCCCAAGTCTCGTTGACCACCGACCTTTCCGAGTGCAGTGCTTCAGTTGAAGGGGTACGACACATCGGGCCGACCGCGCTGCTTTCGGTGCGTACATTGGGGCAACATCCCACGACGATCTCGCTCGCCGTTCCGTCGCACCAAACTCAGTCACTAGTTCTCGGCACCGTGGTGGGGTTGAAAGTGGATGGCGGAGCAGTGTTGTATCCGGCCAGCGCGGCCGAGCACCACCTCACTGAGTTCGGGAATTAGCCGAAGCGAGTTTCGAGAGAACGGTGCGGCCGCGACTCAGAGCGAACGAGTAGATCGCCCACGCCGCCACTCCGGCGATCAACGAGGCCACTGTCGCCAATAGCGGCGAGTGCGTTTCGATCCCAGGATAGATCTGCCAATGAATGAGATAGATAAAGAATGATGCGCTGGCCAGCGTAGACACCACGCCAACGAGCCAACGCGGTATGGGTACGGAACTAATCCACAACAGCACCAGCACACCGCAGATGACGATTGCTTCTCGTAGCGGCTCGCCGAAAAATCCTACGACGCAGACGACAGCCAATACCGAAACAATGAGGCGCTGTGTTGTGGATGCAATGCGTGCGATCACCCAGCCGAGGGCGATAAGCCAGGCAACTGTTGTGACCGCATACTTCTCCGTGCCCTCTGCCTGAACCCCGCCCAACGCAATGGTGCGCACTACGAGCGTTATCGCCAGCACCCCGAGCGCAAAGGTAAAGGGCCAGCGGCGCTCCCACTCGCTCACAGCCGGTATGGCGAGCAGAGCCACGATGGCCAGCATTGTCCACAGCATCGCCTCCAGAAACCAGTAGTGCCATTGAGGTGTCCAGTGCGCGCTGCCAGCGAAGCTATTAGCGAGGAAAACGGTTGTTGTCGCGTAGGTTCCGGCCACCACCGCGACGAGTCCGATCCACGTAATCGCGGGAATTGCCACGGAGGCAACACCGGCCAGCATCGCCCGGGTCCGGCGTCGATTCGATCGGTTCGCTAGCTGAAAGCGTGCAAGGTTGTAGCCGGCGACAACTAGGAGTAAATGTGCCCCACCCTGAATGAATACGAGGTCGGCGTGGGTTGCGACGATGAGAAGAATCGCCAGCGCCCTGAGCACGATGGGCACTTCGATGCGGGGCGATCGTTGCGTGAACCACCTGAACGCGCGGCGAGCGCGAGCTCGGCGCGGAATCGACTCCGTTTCATCGCTTCCTGAGAGTGAGTTGGGGTCGAATGGTAGGCGCGGCTGATCCCTCACCGCGTAGGTTGCGAGCTCGGTCATTGACATCGCCGGCCACGCGCGAGGGAGCACTCCCAAAAGTTCTTCGAGGTGAAGTGAGACCTCGACATAACTCAGAGAATCCCCTCCCAACCCGGCGAAGGAGTCGCTGAGGACAGCGTGAGGCGCACCCAGCAGATGCGCGACTCGTGCCCTCAGGGTCTCCGCAGTCACTGCATCCTTCGTGACAGTGTCTAAGTCGGCGCTGTTGTCCTCGGCGCTGCGATCGTTGGCATAGCGCAGAAGCGCAACCGTATCGACTTTGCCGCTCGATGTCCGCGGAAATTCTGCGATTGAGTGAACCTTAACCGCGTGAGCGGGCAGGCCCCACTGTGACGATGCGTATTCTGCTGCCGGCCTGACTTGGCGCTCTACGGTGACAAAAAGGATGAGGTTATCGTCGGAGCTGACTGCTCTCACGATCATTCCGGTGCTTTCGAAGAGCTGCTCGACGTGGTCGAGATCGATTCGCAATCCGAATATCTTGGTGAGGCGGTTACTGCGTCCCACAATTTCGTAAAGTCCGTCAGGGCGCTGTCGGCCAAGATCTCCCGTGAATAGCTCGTGCACGGTGTTGCCGAGCGCGAGATCTGATGGCTGCTCTCCGTAACCCATCATGACGTTGGGGCCGCGGTAGACGAGCTCTCCAACTTCAGAGCCAGGCGAGGCATCAATTCGAAATTGGCCGCCGGGGATGGGAACGCCGATGGTGCCGACCGCAATTTCGGCGAGATCACTGGGAATGTAAGCCATGCGAGCTGTCGCTTCAGTCTGTCCGTACATGGAGATGAAGTCGAAGCCACGATGGCGACCTAGCTGGATGAATCGTCGGGCTCGCTCTGGATCGAGCCTTCCGCCGGCCTGGGTGATGTAGCGCAAGGATGAGAGATTGCGCGTCGCAAAGTCACTCTTCTCCAGTAGCTCGAAGGTATGCGGGACCCCAGCAAATGACGTTGCCCGTGCCTCCTCAAACTCGTCCCACAATTCTGGGTCCAGGACAGATCGTGGGCTCAGGCGCACCGATGCCCCAGCAAAGAGGTGGCTGTTGAGTACTGACAGGCCGTAACAGTAATGCAGTGGCAACGTCGTCATGGCACGGTCTGCAACGTCAAGTTCGAGGTACTGAGAAATTGCTGAGGCGTTCGACAGAAGATTTCCGCGCGAGAGACGCACCACTTTAGGTGACCCCGTCGATCCGGATGTCGTTGCCAGCATTGCGAGGTCAGGGTGAAGCTCATGCCGCGTGCCGGTTCGCGTTTCATGGAGCATCCAGCTATCTGCTTCGGACACGGCGAACACATCGGGATCGAATCGTTTTACTAGGGAGTCGATTCGTGAATGAGTCGCATCACCGTGTGTCGGGCTGGCTGGTTCGACCAACATCACCGGATGCCCCGCTTCGAGTGACGCGAGGTAGGTGACAACCGGCTCTACCGCCATCGCGGCTTCGATCATTACTAGTCGCCGTGTGGGGCCCAGCTCATCCCGCCGGGCGTTGATTCGTTCGCGAATGTCGCCGTAGGTTAATTCGCCGTCGTCCGCAACCAAGGCAACATTGTGGGTTTCTCCCTGGGGGAGAGTCAATGCAGTTTTCCCAGTCCTTGTGGTCGTGATCATCTGCAGGCTCAGCGAGGGGAGGCCGGGTCAGCGCCATCCGTCCGGGGGTGTCCCCTGCGTTTGGCGTCACGTGTACTGGTCATCCGACTTCCTTTAAATTGATTAGGTAAGCCTAACCTATTATTCGGATCCGGCAACTACCGTGCTGCGAGCATCCGTCGCCGCCTGCTCGCACCGATCTGCTTTCCAATGAGACCCTGCTTCGGGCTGAAGAGATACACCAGCGCAAAGACGCAGCCCTGAACGAGCACGATCATTCCGCCGGATGCCGTGTCGAGGTAGTAGCTGAGGTACAGCCCGACGATTGCCGCGAGCGCCGACAGCGCCGGGGCGATCACCAGCATGCGCGAGAAGCGGTCGGTGAGCAGGTAGGCGGTCGCGCCGGGGATGATGAGCAATGCCACGACGAGCACGACCCCGACCGCCTGCAGGGCGACGACTGAGGTGAGGGCGAGCAGGCCGAGCAGGGCGGCTCCGAGAACCTTGGGGTTGAGGCCAATAGCGTGGGCGTGGGTAGCGTCGAAGGCGTAGAGAGTGAAGTCGCGACGTTTGATGATCAGGATGCTGAACGTCACGACGCCGAGGATCACCACTTGAAGGAGGTCTGCAGAGGAAACCCCGAGCAGGTTGCCGAAGATGATGTGGTTGAGATCGGTCTGCGAGGGAATCACCGAAATGAGAACGAGCCCGAGCGCAAAGAGGGTGGTGAAGACAATGCCGATCGCGGCATCCTCTTTGACCCTGCTGGTATTGCGCACCGCACCGATGAGTCCGACAGCGAGGAAGCCGAAGATGAGAGCACCGAGCGCGAACGGCGCCCCGACCACATAGGCGAGAACCACGCCGGGCAGCACCGAGTGCGAAACCGCATCCCCCATGAGTGACCAGCCGACGAGCACGAGCCAGCATGACAACACCGCACACACGATGGCGGCAATGACGCTCGTGGCCATTGCCCGCTGCATGAAGTCATAGCTCAGCGGTTCGAGGAGAAAGTCGAGGGGGCTCATTCGTTCTCCTCCGGCGCGTGAACATCGAGCCCGAATGCGCGGGCGAGATTGGTGGGCCTCAGCACCTCGGCGGGAGTGGACTGCAGGAGAACGCTGCGCATGAGCAGGATCGCTTCATCGGCAAGCTGGGGCAGTGAATTCAAGTCGTGAGTGGAGACCAGCACTGTTGCCCCATCGTGGGCGAGCTCACGCAACACTGCCGTGATGGTGGCCTCTGAACGCTTGTCGACCCCAGCGAACGGCTCATCCAAGAGCAGGATGCTCGCTTCCTGAGCAATTCCGCGAGCCACGAACGTGCGCTTCTTTTGACCACCCGAGAGCTGCCCGATTTGGCGGTCAGCAAGGTCCGTTAGTTCGACCCTGGCGAGGGCCTCATCCACGGCCGCACGATCGGCGAACTGGGGGCTGCGAGTGAAACCCATGTGGCCATAGCGACCCATCATCACGACATCCCGCACCGAAATCGGGAACGCCCAATCCACTTCTTCGCTCTGCGGAACATAGCCGACAGCACCAGCCTTGCGGGCGACCACCGGTGCACGACCACCCAGCGTGACCGTGCCACGGTCGGGCCGCACCATCGCCGTAATCGTCTTGAACAGGGTCGACTTGCCCGAACCGTTCATGCCGATCAAGCCGCACACTTGGCCTGCGGCGACCTCAATGCTCACGTCATCAAGCGCCAACACATCGCCGTAGTGCACCGTGACGTTCCGAACGCTGATTGCGGGGGTGTCGGACCGGGCGGATGCCGCGGCTCCCCCACCCACGCCGATTTCGGGTGTCTGCTCTGCTCGCGTCACGATCCGGCTCCCGTCAGCCCGTCAATCACGAGTTTCGCGTCGTGCCTCAACAGCTCAAGGTAGGTCGGAACGGGTCCATCGGCCGCCGACAGCGAATCCACGTAGAGGGTGCCGCCGAAGACAGCATCGCTCGCTTCGACCACCTGTTGCATGGTGCGATCAGAGACGGTCGATTCGCAGAACACGGCAGGCACGTCGTTGTCGCGAACGTAGTCGATGATGGCGGCAACTTGACGCGGAGTGGACTGCTGTTCGGCGTTGACCGCCCACAGGTAGTGTTCGCTGAGGCCGGCATCCCGTGCCAGATAGGAGAAGGCGCCTTCGCAGGTGATGAGGGCGCGTTGGTTGGGGGCGAGTGTCGCCAGTTCGGTGGTGAGTTCGTCATTCACAGCTTGCAGCGCGTTCTTGTAGCTGTCGGCATTGGAGGCGTAATCGGCAGCATTCTCTGGATCAAGCTCGGCGAACGCTTCCGCCATATTGTCGACATAAATCTGGGCGTTCAGCGGGCTCATCCAGGCGTGCGGATTCGGCAACCCCTCATAGGCATCTTCCGCAATGCTGATCGTCTCAACACCCTCAGACACCACAACATGAGGAACATCAAGACCATCGACGAATTGCGAAAACCACGCCTCAAGGTTGAGACCATTGTCGAGAATGAGGTCAGCGTCAGCCGCCTTGGCGATGTCGCCGGGGGTCGGCTGGTAGCCGTGAATCTCGGCACCCACCTTGGTGATGGATTCCACCCGGAGGTGATCGCCGGCCACATTTTGGGCCATATCGGCGAGCACAGTGAAGGTCGTGAGCACGACGGGGCGCTGGTCGTCGGGGTCTACGGTTGCTGCGGCATCCGGTGCGCTGGTGCATGCCCCGAGCAGGGCAACAACGGAGGTGACGATGGCAGCGGCCAGCGACATTCGGATGCTCTTCCGCCGCCCTGCGTTCGTGACCGTGCCCATCTTCTGATCCTATGTTGGGGACGCCTGATAAGAAAGTACGTCTAGCCGTAGTTTTGGCAGATTGTCGCCGCGACGTAAAAGTTGCCATTCTTTCTCGCGTGCGCCGCAACGCGACCGGAGAGAAGGCGTTGCTACTCTAACGCCATGACATATTTCGACACGATCGTCATTGGCGCCGGCGTTTCTGGGCTCACCGCCGCGCGCTTTCTCGTGCAGGCCGGGCAGAGTGTTGTCGTGCTCGAAGCCCGCGATCGTGTCGGTGGCCGCACGTGGACAGAACGCTCCGACGGGCTCGTCAGCGATCGTGGGGCATCCTGGATTCACGGCATCGACAACAATCCTCTGACGGATGTCGTACGCGGGTTCGGCGTGCGAACAGCCGAATTCACTGTTGGCAGCTACCAGCCCGACAGCCGCCCCATCGCGTACTTCTCGCCCACCGGCGAGCGCCTGAGCGATGCCTCCGCCTCCGCCTTTGCCGACGATGTTCGGTTGTTCGACCAGCGCCTCGCGGCAACAGTAGGGGCATCCGCTCTTGGAAGCTCGTATCAGGATGCCGTCGACGCGACCCTGTTAACCCTCGACTGGCCCGCTGAACGGGCCGACCGAGTGCGGGAGTTTCTGCTGCACCGTTCCGAAGAGCAGTACGGGGTGCACGCCGCGCTGCTTGATGCGCATGGGCTCGATGACGACACCGTGGAGGGTGACGAGGTTGTCTTTCCTGATGGCTTCGACCAGCTTGCGGCGAACCTCGCGGCCGGGCTCGATGTGCGACTTGAGCATGTCGTCACGCAAGTCGAGTGGTCGGGCGACGGGGCCGCCGTCACCACGCCCCGCGGCACCTTCAGCGCTACCCAAGTCGTCATCACCGTGCCCATCGGAGTGTTGCAGTCTGGCGATCTTTCCTTCGACCCCGCACTGCCCGACTGGCTTGCCACCGCCATCAACGGCTTTGAGATGAACAACTTCGAGAAGGTGTTCATGCGTTTTCCGACCAAGTTCTGGGACGACGGCGTCTACGCCATCCGCCAGCAGGGCGAAGCTGGAGAGTGGTGGCATTCTTGGTACGACCTCACTGAGCTGCACGGCATCCCGGCACTTCTCACTTTTGCGGCAGGCCCCAGCGCGATTGAAACGCGCGAGTGGAGCGATGAACAGATCGCCGAATCAGTGTTGGATGCGCTGCGCGGCCTTTACGGCGAACAAGTCGAAACCCCCACCCATGTGCTCGTGACTCACTGGCAGGATGAGCCATACTCCCGTGGTTCCTACGCGTACATGAAACCGGGCTCAACCCCCGAAGAGCACGACCTCTTGGCTACTCCCGTCGATGGCGTGCTGCACTTCGCTGGCGAAGCAACCTGGACGGATGATCCAGCCACCGTCACCGCGGCCCTCCACTCCGGTCACCGCGCAGCAGAAAACATCCTCGCCCAGCAACTGCCGTTCGCCGACCTCACGAATCCGCTCTAACGCTGGCCCCCTCAGTCGTCACATGTCGCAATCGGGCGGCCCCGAGTGTTAACGTGAGAACACCCTCTTCGGGGGTAGCGGGCCGCAATTTCGGGACGGCCCCAGCGACGGCCATTCGGGTGGTCATTACGCAGAGGAGCAACTGTGTCGGTGCAGCAAAAATCGGGAGAACACGGATCGGTCGCCTCGCGACCACGTGAGCAGTGGTCGGGCCAGTGGGGTTTCATTCTCTCGGCTGTCGGCTCCGCCGTCGGTCTCGGCAACATATGGCGCTTTCCGGGTGTTGCCTACGAGAACGGGGGTGGGGCATTCCTGATTCCGTACCTGATCGCGCTCGTCACCGCCGGCATCCCGATTCTGTTCCTCGACTATGCGATCGGGCACCGCTTTCGCGGTTCTTCGCCGACCGCGTTTCGTCGTCTCGGAGGCAAGGCCGGCAAGTGGCTTGAGTCGCTTGGCTGGTTCCAAGTGTGGATCTGCATCGTCATCGCCGTCTACTACGCGGCGGTTGTCGCGTGGGCGGCCAGCTACTTTACGTTCAGCTTCGACCTGCGCTGGGGTGATGACACTCAAGCATTCTTCTTCGGCGAGTTCCTGCAGACGTCAGATCCCGGCTTCAGCTCGCAATTCGTGCCCGCCGTGCTCATCCCCCTCGTGCTCGTGTGGATAGCGGTTCTTGCCGTGCTCGGCTCGGGTATTGCCAAGGGCGTTCAGCGCGCCAACGTGATCTTCTTGCCGTTGCTTGTAGTGGCCTTCCTGATCCTCGTCGTTCGCGCCCTGTTCCTCGACGGCGCGATGACCGGTTTGGATGCTCTCTTCACTCCAGACTTCTCCGCTCTGAGCGACCCGGGCGTCTGGATCGCGGCGTACAGCCAAATCTTCTTCTCGCTGTCGATCGCCTTCGGCATCATGATCACCTACTCCTCGTACCGCAGTCGCAAAGCAAACGTCACGGCGCCCGCGCTTGTGGTGGCGTTCGCCAACTCGTCGTTCGAGATCATCGCGGGCATCGGAGTGTTTGCGACGCTCGGCTACTTCGCGTTCCAGCAGGGGGTTGGCGTTGATGAGCTAGAAGGAATCACCGGAGTGAGCCTGTCCTTCGTCACCTTCCCGGCGATTGTCTCGCAAATGCCTGGCGGGCCGCTCTTCGGCATCCTCTTCTTTGGTTCGCTTGTGATGGCCGGTTTCACCTCGCTGTTGTCGGTGCTTCAGGTGGTGTCCTCCGCCTTCCAAGACAAGTTCGGGATTACCGCCCGCCAAGCTTCACTCCGGGTCGGATCAGCGCTGGGCATAGTTTCGGTGCTGCTGTTCTCGACGACAACCGGCGTTATCACCCTTGACACTGTCGACCAGTGGGCAAACAACGTTGGCATCGTTGGCGCAGCGATAGCGGCCACCATTCTGGTGATTTGGGTGTTCCGCAAGGGGCCAGAGCTTGCCGCGCACCTCAGCGCAGTTTCCACGTTCAAGGTCGGCCGCGTCTGGCAACTTCTCGTCGGAGTTCTTGCCCCGGTCGTGCTGCTCTACATGCTCATCCAGCGGATTATCGTGCTCGTGACCGAAGGCTACGAGGGCTACCCTCTCTGGTATCTCGCCGTCGCCGGGTGGGGAACGATTGCCGTGATCGTCATCGGCTCCATCACCATGACCGCCCTGCGCTGGAAGCACGATCCGGATGATTTCACCCCGTGGCCTAGCGCCCAAGCACTGAAGGAGCTCAAGAAATGAGCGGCATCGCCATCACCTTTTTCATCGTCGCCGCCGTGCTCGTGTGGGGCGGCCTCATCGCGAGCATCATCTTCCTCGCTCGCAAGCCCCAGCTCGATGTGTACCCAGAAGGTTCAGAGTTCGTGAGCGACGACGACTAGTACCAGCCTCAGAACTAACACCAGCCCCGCAACATGCTGAAGGGCGGACATCCTTGGTGGATGCCCGCCCTTCGCCGTTTAGCGATTATTCCGAGCTATCGCTGCTCTGTGCAGAGGGTGCAGCGGTCTCGTTGAGTGCTACTTCTGCGAGCTTTGCCGCGAGTGCCGTGTCACTTGAGCTGTCGTTTGCGCTGCCGCCGGCACTGCCGCGAGCGCCTTCACCGACAGCCTGACCGACTGCGCGGCCCTGGATGATCGACGCGAGGTCGAGGCCAGTTGCCGCCTTGATCGACTCAAATGAACTGCGCAGCGCGATGGCACTCTCGTTTCCGATGGTGTCTGCCGCGCTTGAGCCGTTGCCGCCGATGACAGTGACGGAACCGATCTGGCCGTAACCTTTGGCCCACTGTTCCATGACGAGCGGAAGCGACTCGAGTGCACGCTGCGCGAGGAGCGCATCTTGATGCTTAGCGAGAGCCGCTGCTTCTGCCTCAATGCTTGCTGCTCGTGCTTCACCAGAAAGGCGAACGGCATCCGCATCGGCAGCGGCACGAACGCGCACAGCTTCTGCTTCAACGGCCGCGATCTGAGCCTGAGCTTCTGCACCCTTGACGAGACGGTAGGCGTCGGAGTCGGCATCCTTCTGAGCCTTGTACAGGTTGGCGTCGGCGACGCGCTTCACGTCAGCGTCGAGCTCTGCCTGGCGGTTCTCGGCACGCTGCTGAAGAACACCCTGCTCTGCCGTGGCACGAGCGAGTGCTTCGGCCTGCTCGGCTTCAGCGTTAGCCTTTCCAACCTCGGCCTTGGAGTCTGCCGTGTTCTTGTCGAGCGCAGTCTGCTCAATCAGGTTTGCTTCGGCAACAGTGATGTTGCGCTTGGAGATTTCGCGGTTAGCGTCCGCGGTTGCCAACTCAGCTTCGCGACGCTTCGACTCAATCTGCGGAGTTCCGAGCGACTGGATGTAACCGACCTTGTCGCCGATTCCCTTGATCTGGAAGGAGTCAAGAATCAGTCCCTGCTCAGAGAGCTCGGTGGAAACATCCGTCGCGATCTGGTCGGAGAACTTCTTGCGCTCACGCATCAGCTCAACAACCGAGAGGGTTGCGACAACACCACGGAGGGCACCCTCGAGCTGTTCGGTCGTGAACTGCTCGATCGCGGCATCCTGAGACGCGAAACGCTCGGCAGCGCGACGAACCAAGGCAGGATCAGACCCAATTTTCACGATGGCGACGGCTTCAACCTGGAGGGTCACGTTGTCTGCCGACTGCGCCTCAGCAGTCATCGAAACCTGACGCGAACGAAGCGAAATCGTTTCGTGGCGCTGCGTGATCGGGTTGACCAAAGCCTTGCCGTTGACGATCACGGTGACAGCGGAGTCGTTGCCTGCGCCGTCCTTCTGCGATCGGCCCGAAACCACGAGGGCCTCGTCAGCGCGGGCGACTTTGAACCAGGCGCGCGCGATCAGCAACATGACCAAGAAAAGTACAACAAGAACGACCACCCCGATTCCGATGAGGAGTACGAGTCCGCCGGTGGCGAAGATTTCCATGTATGCACCTTTCAGAAAATGAGCGATCTACACCCATTGTCGCTGGTCTGTGAGAACTTCGGTGAAACGATTGGCGAAAATAGTGCGGATCAGTTGTAGCTACGGCAATGAACGCGAAGGCTAGAGCGCGCGCATCCATTCCTCGATGCCGTCTGCGGTAATCGGGAGGGCTTCAGATAGCACCTCTGATCCGGTCGGCGTGACGAGAACGTTGTCTTCAATTCGCACGCCGAGGCCCCGCAGTTCGGGCGGCACCGTGTTGTCCCACGCGTGGAAGTACAGTCCCGGTTCGACCGCCATCACCATTCCCGGCTCCATTGGAGCCCCCTGATACGCGTCATAGCTCGACTTCGCGCAATCGTGAACGTCGAGACCGAGGTGGTGTCCGATGCCACAGACAATGTAGCGACGGTGATGCTGCCCCTGAGGGCTGAGAGCTTCGTCAACCGAAACCGGGAGCAGTCCCCAGTCGTGCAAACCTGTCGCGATCACTTCGAGAGCCGCCGAGTGAAAACCGCTGAACGGTTTGCCAGGCCCGACAGCGGCAAGACCTGCTCGGTGAGCTTTCTCCACGAGGTCGTGCGCTTGACGCTGGGCTGCCGAGAAGGTTCCGGATGCCGGGAGCGTTCGAGTGATGTCTGCGGTGTAGAGGGATCGAGCTTCAACCCCCATATCGAGCAGCACGGCGGCGCCGGGCAGCACTGGCCCATCACAACGCACCCAGTGGAGCACGGGAGCATTCGCTCCGCTTCCCACGATGGTGGTGTACCCGGTGCCGTTTCCGACAGTGCGAGCATGGCGGTCGAAGGTGCCTTGAAGCCAGCGCTCTCCGCCAAACTTGATCGCCTGCGGAATCTCTCGCGCAACTGCCGCGAAGCCGTCAATGGTCTTGTTTACCGCGCCGCGAATCTCGGCAATCTCCCACTCGTCTTTGATCATCCGCAACTCGGCGAGTACTCGGCCGAGGTCTTGCGAGACGGGGATCTCATGGAGCAGTGGATTCGCGCCGAGCAGCGAACCGCCGAGCGCGATGTCGGTCGCGCTAGACAGCGCCGCCCCAAGTTCAGAGAGGGGTCTCGTTTCAATTTCGAGAGCCGCGGTCCATTCGGGCATTCCGGGAGCGGAGCCGACCCAGAGTTCTCCGTGGGCGGCATCCGCAAAGAAGTCTGCTTCTCCGGGATATGCCGGTGCGGGAATGAAGAGGGTTGCGTCGTGGCCGCCACTGGTCGGGCTCATCACCAAGACGGCGTCTTCTGCCGAGCATCCGCTCAACCAAAAAAAGTTGCTGTCTGGACGGAACCCGTAGTAGTTGTCGTTGACGCGAACGGGGGCTTTGCCTCCAGCTAGCACGATGGTTCGGCCGGCAAAGGCTGGGCTCACGCGTGCGCGGTGGGCGGCAGTCGCCGCCGCAATTCCCGGGACCGTATCTGGGGTGCGGTCGGGAGTTGCCCACCCCGTCTCCATGTACTCGACGAAGCCGGTAGCTTCACGAAGCTGCGGAAGTCGCGGATCTCCAACAGTCGGTCGAGGCATTGAGGTGGCCGGGGCCGCCTCCTGATGCGAGAGTGAGCTTGAGGGCATAGGGCAGCCTTTCAACGACGAAGAGCATCGACCAAACCGGGGTTAGCGGCGACGATAATGATATGCCCCAACGTTACCGCGCCGCACGGAGTCGCAGTTTTACAGGCGTAGTCTGGCCCGTATGACCAAGATCCTTGTCGTGGAGGACGACACCGCCATGGGTGCTCTCGTTCAACAGGGCCTTGAGGATGACGGTTACGAAGTGACACTCGTCACTAACGGAGTCGACGCCCTCATTGCTACTGCGCAAGACACGTTTTCGGCCGCAGCCATCGACGTCATGTTGCCCGAAATGACCGGGTTCGAAATCTGCCGCCACCTGCGCAAGCAAGGCAATCCGCTGCCCGTTCTCCTTCTCACTGCCCGGGATGCTGTCGAAGACCGGGTGCTAGGCCTCGACTCTGGGGCGGATGACTACCTCACGAAACCGTTCGCTTTCGCCGAATTCTCTGCCCGCATCCGTGCTCTCGTTCGCCGGGATTCGGCGGCAAGCAAAGCGACGCTCCGAATCGGAAACCTCACGCTCGACGCCGCGACCGTGCGCGCGACAGTTTCCGGAACTGCGCTGCCGATGAGTTCGAAAGAGTTTGCCGTGCTCTGGATGTTCGCCTCGCATCACGACGAACCGCTCACACGGAACGCGATCTTGGAAGAGGTGTGGGGAACGACCGCCCACATAGATGCAAACGTCGTCGATCAGTATGTGAGCTATCTGCGCCGCAAACTTGAACCGACCGCGTCCGCACTCACCATCAGCACCGTGCGCGGTATCGGCTATTCGCTTTCGGCGGTGGAGTGATGTTTTCCTCTCTCTCCATCCGTGCCCGCATCACGTTGGGCAGCGTTGCCGCCGTCGCGGTGCTCTTGGTGCTCGCACTACTCGTCGTGCGCGGCTCGGTCGAGCAAATACTGACCGACGCTGATCGCAGTCTTGCCACCAGTGATCTCGTTCCGTTCGTCGCCGACATCACCGCAAATCCCGACGAGAATGTGGATGATCCGGGAACGGGCGTACTCATTTATGTCCGTGATCCCTCAGGTGACGTGCAGGTCAATACCCTGCCACGCGACGTGCAGAAAGCGGTCGATCGCCGCGAACCGGTCACGGAGACCTTCCTCTTTCGTGACGACGAAGAACGCTCCTTTGTCGTCGCTGGCGATAGTGTCACGACAGCCGCTGGCACGTGGACGGTGTGGTCGGCACGCAGCGCCGCCGCTAGCGAGCTCGCGCTCCACGGCCTCAGTCGCGTGCTCCTGATCGCCGGCATCGTTCTCCTTGCTGGCTTCGCTCTCGCCTCGTGGATTCTCTCGAGCGTCGCCCTCAGACCCGTGAATCTTATGCGTCGCAAAGCCGAAGAGTTCAGCGCTGACTCCGAAGCAACCCTCCCCGTCGGGCCTGCCCGAGATGAACTCTCTGCCCTCGCCGAAACCCTCAACGCGTTCCTTGCCAGCACCCGCGCCTCCACCGAACGCGAAAAGCAGATGGTGTCGGATGCGGCACATGAGTTGCGCACTCCACTGGCGGCACTCAAAACGCAGCTTGAGCTCGCGCACGCCGACTTTGGGAATGCGGCCGCCCTCGCCGTCCAGGTGTCGTCGGCTGAGGCATCCGTCGATCGGCTGACATCTCTGGCATCGAACCTGCTCGAGTTGAACCGGTTAGAAACCGACTCGAGTGATGCGCACACCCCCGCCCACGTTCTGGTAGACGAGTTCATGGGCAGCATTGACCGGGCCCGCCTAGTAGGCATGTCCAAGTCGGCGCGGGTGGAGTTTGCTGTCGCCGTTGGCGACGAGAGCACAAGCTACGCGGTGGGTGCTCAAGCATTTGGGCGACTCGTCGACAATCTGCTGTCGAATGCGCTGGCGGCGCTCGCGACGGGTGGCGAAGTTGTTGCCACGCTGCATCAGGATGCGACGCAACTGCTGTTGGATGTGCACGACACTGGCCCCGGGATGCCCGAAAACTTCATCCCGATCGCGTTCGATCGCTTCTCCCGTCCGGATAACTCCCGCACCGCAACAACCGGGGGCAGCGGTCTCGGGCTCGCTCTCGTGCACGCCATTGCGGTGGCGGCCCACGGTACGGCGGCGCTGGAGAACACTGAAACAGGGTTACGCGTGACTGTCACTCTGCCAAAGATGTGAGTTCGCTCATCCAATAGGGGCGTATTTCTTGGCGTACCCCTAGCTTTCAGCAGCACAGTAGTGACATGACCACCCCCACCCGCGCTCGACGCGACTCAGCCCAGCCGTTGGCTAACGCTGCTGCCGCCGACTACCGCCGCACGTTTGCACGCCGAGCTCGTCGTTCCGATCTGCTCGTGATGGCGCTGTGGGCTTCGGGTGCTGCCGCTGCCGCACTCTTTCTGGCATCGGGAGGCGTTGACCAATTCGGCTCACTCGCCGAAATCATCACCAGCGTGGGCATCATCGCTGGGCTCATCGGTACAGACTTCATTTTGGTGATGCTCGTGCTTGCGGCGCGGATCCCGCTCATCGATGCGACCATCGGGCACGACAGGGCGATCGCCGTCCATCGTTCGCTCGGCAAACCAGCGCTGTACCTGTTGCTCGGGCACGGTCTGCTGCTCCTCATCGGTTACGGACTGGCGTCGGGGATAAACCCCATCGCCGAAATCGGGCCCATGCTGGCTCTGCCAGACATGCCTCTCGCGTTTATCGGCCTTGGCCTACTTATCGCTGTCGTGGTGTCGTCACTCATCGCCGTCAGGCGCCGTTTCAGTTACGAGGGCTGGCACCTCATCCACCTGCTCAGTTATGTTTCTGTCGCCTTCGCACTCCCCCACCAGCTCAGCGTTGGAGGCGTGCTCTCGGAGGGAACCGCACAACGCGTGTACTGGATTGCTCTCTATGTTGTCGCGATCGGCGCTATCGCAACGTTCCGCTTCATCGAGCCACTAGTTTCTAGCCTCAGACATCGGATGCGCGTGGCCGCCGTCACCGAGATTGCTCCCGGAGTCACCACGATCCAGCTTGAAGGCAATGCGCTGCGTGGGCTCGGAGCATCCGGTGGTCAATTTTTCATCTGGCGTTTCTGGACCGGTCGTACCTGGTGGCACTCACACCCCATTTCACTGTCAGCGATGCCGACGGACCGTTCAGCACGCATTACCGTGCGCAATCTTGGTGCCGGAAGCGCGCAGCTCAATGCTCTCCCTATCGGCACTCACGTCAGCATTGAGGGACCATACGGACTTTTCTCCGCGGCCGCACGAACCTCCCCCAAGCTCGCAATAATCGCTGCCGGTATTGGGGTGACACCGGTGCGCGCCCTTCTTGAGCAGGCCAGTTTCGCTCCGGGCGACGCCACAATCCTGTTGCGGGCAAGCACACCAGAAGAGACGTACCACTGGGATGAGATTCGAGCTATCGCTGCAGCAAAGGGCGCCGACTGCTACACGATGATCGGGCACCGCCCGCGCTACACATCAAGTTGGATGTCGGCGGCCGACGTCGACCGCGGCGTCACGCTCACCTCGACTTTTCCTGATCTGGCTGACTCCGATGTTTACCTCTGTGGACCGACACCGTGGCTCGACCTCGTCGAAGAAGATGTGCGAGCCGCCGGGCTCCGCCCCCACCAAATTCATGCAGAAAGGTTTGACTGGTGAGAACTCGAGCAATTCTGGGCAGCATCCTTGCCTCGGCAAGCGTGCTCATCGTCGGCTACCAAGCAGGCGTTAGCGTCACTACAAGCGACGGCACGTCCGTCTCGTTGCCGATCGATTCGGCAAGCAACAACGGCGCCGCGTCCTCAGGTTCCGGCAGCACCGGCAGCACCAGCACGACTGCGCCATCCACCGGCACAACAACGGACACCCCAGCGGCTTCGGGACCGGCCGACGGCTCCTACACCGGGTCGACTATCCGCACGCGCTTTGGAAATGTGCAGGTTTCGGTAACCATAGCCTCGGGCAGCATCAGCGATGTGACTGCCCTTCGGCTGACGGATGCGGATGGTCGTTCCGTTCAGATCAGCAACCGTGCGGCGCCGATCCTGCGCAATGAAGTGCTCTCTTCACAGTCCGCTCAGGTGTCGAACGTGAGCGGCGCCACCTACACGACCCAGGCCTATCTCGCGTCCGTGCAGTCCGCCCTCGACCAAGCAGGCGCCTGATGCGGCACGTGTTTGAGACGATGGGCACGGTTGCCTCCACCGAACTTCCGAGCGCCTGGGCCTCCGAGGTTGCCGAGCTAGAGCGCATCTTTCGCGCGATCGATGACCGTTTCAGCCTCTATCGCCCCGACTCTGAATTGAGCATGATCGCGGATGGTCGACTCGCTCTGCCTGCTGCCAGCAGCGTCCTCCTGGCCAGCTATGCCCGCGCGCTCGAGTGGCGCACGGCCACTGGAGGCAACTTCAGCCCGAACCGTCCCGACGGCACGATCGATCTCAATGGAATCGTCAAGGCCGAAGCAATTGAGCAAGCCGGTGCCTACCTGACGTCAGTCGGATGCCCGGAGTGGAGCATCAACGTCGGTGGCGACATCCTCGTCTCCGCCACCGGCGTAGCCACCGAGGTCCCTGCTCCGGCCGGGCAACTGCCACCGGGTGTTCTGCGTGCCGGGATCCGAGCGCCGGCCGCCGCTGCCGCACTCTCGCACTCGTCGCGTGCGGGTATTGCGGATCCCCACTCGCCGACGCAACTCCTCTGTTCGCTTGAGTTGAGGCATCCGCGGCGGGCAATTGCGACCTCGGGTAGCGCTCAGCGTGGTGACCACATTTGGCGTGGCGGCAGCGCTGAGCCAGCAGTATTCGTACAGGTGAGTGTCATCGCCAATGACATCGTGACGGCAGACGTTCTGGCGACAACGATTGTGGCCGGCGGAGAAGATGCGCTCGATGACGTAACTGACCGCTGGGATGTGGATGTCATCACGGTTGATACTCAGGGCGGGTTGCGAAGCACGCCGGGCGTGTTGCGTTCTCTGGTTACAGCACCTTAATGCTCGTTGCAGATGCCGCGGAAACTTCTCCGACGACTTCCGTAGACGCGCAACCCTCGTGTTCCTCGGAGTCCGACAGCTTCTGACTTAGAGGGGCTCCACGCCGCCCATGGAGCTGGCACCCTTGTGCTGGTCAGCGCGTCCAAACGTCGTCTCGAGCACGTGCTGCATCTTGCGGGTGGCGCCGTTGAGTGCGGAGTCGACTGTTGAGGCGTTGTCGCTCGCGAGCTCGGGCGTACGGTTTTCGGGGCGGGCCTCAAGCTGGCACCGGATGTCGTCGCCTGTGCTGCGACCGGCACTTTCGTCACTCAGATGAACTTCCAGCCGCGTGAGATGAGCGCTGAAGTGTGCGAGCTTGGATTCGAGCTCTGACGTGATTGATGCAATGGTGTCTTCGCTGAGGGTGATGTTGTTATCGGTGTTGACGATGACCTGCATGGTCGCCTCCTGGCAGTTGTCGGATGCTGCAGGCGTGCTCTGAGGCGAGAAAGTTCGCGGGAGGGCCGCTAGTGCATCCACGCCTCACGGTACGCCGCGAAGCTGTATGCCGTGCGGGTACTGGTTCGGCGCAGTAATCGGCCGCGCCTGACTTACTCGCGTTGAGTGACCGGTGATCAGGGCGCGGTTCCGTGGCCGAACACAGCTGTGGTGAGGTACGAAACGGCAGCTCCATTCTGATCGGCAAGCCACAATGCGAGGTCAGATAGAAACTTGTCTCGTACATCCGGCGCTAGCGCAGCAAGCTCGGCGGCGAATGGTGTCCCGCTGATCCCACGGGCTTCAGCAGCGGGACTCGGCCAGCGGACCGTCAGCTGCTCCTCACCCGCACTAACGTCGATGAAGCCTCCGCCACTAAGCGCTGACGCCACGGAGTCGCGGGTCATCGAGAGGGCTCCACTCGCCATCGTTCGCGCGAAGGGCGAATCTGGCATGCGTTCTCTCATGAACTCTGCGTACCTGTCGAACGGGTAGAGCGGAGCTTCGAGCGCCCAGACTGCGACGGCGACGACTCCCCCTGGTCGCAATACGCGGAGCATCTCCTGCGCGACGGCCACTCGGTCGGGCATGAAGGGCAGACCTTGATGGCAGAACACCACATCTACGGATGCGTCGGGCAGTTCGATTGCTGTCGCCGAACACGTGAGGGTCTCGATTGCAGCGGGTGATGCGCTCGATTCCAGCTGGGTCAGTTCGGCCAGCATCGGGCTGCTGATGTCGGAGGCGATGACTCTCCCCGTTTTCCCGACGACGGATGCCGCGGCATGGGCTACAGCACCGGTGCCGGCGGCAACATCGAGTACTGTCTGTCCCGGCTCAAGCCTGACTGAGTTCACGAGTCGCTGGGCCCAAGGATCGAAAAGGTAGGGCTGAAGGTAGCGGCGATAGTTTTCGGCAACCGCTTCTTGAGCGAATGACCCTTGATCTGTGACACCCACGATGCGCCTCCGGTCTGAAGAATGTTGACGCTGAGGTTCGTCGTGAACCACACGATGAATGTAGTCCTGAGTTGCGCGTGCAGAAAGCATCATCGCCAAACTCACGGTTTGTTCTGTAGCGGTGTTGTTGGGTGGTTAACGCAAAATAGCCACACCCCGAAGGGTGTGGCTATTTTACAATTGAAGTCCGGCGGTGTCCTACTCTCCCACAAGGTCCCCCTTGCAGTACCATCGGCGCAGAGAGTCTTAGCTTCCGGGTTCGGAATGTAACCGGGCGTTTCCCTCTCGCTATGGCCGCCGAAACACTATTGATTTATGTATCAGTCTGGGCCAGTTCACATCACAGAGCTTCCACCTAGGGTGGGGCTCAGCAGTGTGTGCTGGGCGCAGTTCCCGACCGTAAATCGGGAACCACAAAGTGGACGCGAGAATTCTTCTCAGTCACCATTCGACAGTCAAAGACTGCCCAGTGAGGTGGGGTGTTATCAATTTATCGACTTATTAGTACTGGTCAGCTCCACAGGTCGTTAGTCCCTGCTTCCACATCCAGCCTATCAACGCAGTAGTCTAGCTGCGAGTCTCTCGGCCTAAGCCATGGAAATCTCATCTTGAAGCTGGCTTCCCGCTTAGATGCTTTCAGCGGTTATCCATTCCGAACGTAGCTAATCAGCGGTGCTCCTGGCGGAACAACTGACACACCAGAGGTTCGTCCATCCCGGTCCTCTCGTACTAGGGATAGATCTTCTCAAATTTCCTGCGCGCGCAGAGGATAGGGACCGAACTGTCTCACGACGTTCTAAACCCAGCTCGCGTACCGCTTTAATGGGCGAACAGCCCAACCCTTGGGACCTACTCCAGCCCCAGGATGCGACGAGCCGACATCGAGGTGCCAAACCATGCCGTCGATATGGACTCTTGGGCAAGATCAGCCTGTTATCCCCGAGGTACCTTTTATCCGTTGAGCGACAGCGCTTCCACAAGCCACTGCCGGATCACTAGTCCCGACTTTCGTCCCTGCTCGACTTGTCAGTCTCACAGTCAAGCTCCCTTGTGCACTTACACTCGACACCTGATTACCAACCAGGTTGAGGGAACCTTTGGGCGCCTCCGTTACTTTTTGGGAGGCAACCGCCCCAGTTAAACTACCCACCATGCACTGTCCCTGAACCGGATCACGGTTCGAAGTTAGATATCCAATATGACCAGAGTGGTATTTCAACAATGACTCCACCTGAACTAGCGTCCAAGCTTCACAGTCTCCCACCTATCCTACACAGGCCACACCGAACACCAATACAAAGCTATAGTAAAGGTCACGGGGTCTTTCCGTCCTTCTGCGCGTAACGAGCATCTTTACTCGTAGTGCAATTTCGCCGAGTTCGCGGTTGAGACAGCTGGGAAGTCGTTACGCCATTCGTGCAGGTCGGAACTTACCCGACAAGGAATTTCGCTACCTTAGGATGGTTATAGTTACCACCGCCGTTTACTGGGGCTTAAATTCACAGCTTCGCCTTACGACTAACCGTTCCTCTTAACCTTCCAGCACCGGGCAGGCGTCAGTCCGTATACATCGTCTTGCGACTTAGCACGGACCTGTGTTTTTAGTAAACAGTCGCTTCCCACTGGTCTCTGCGGCCCTGCAGCGCTCCCGGAGTAAATCCGTTCACGCCTTAGGCCCCCCTTATCCCGAAGTTACGGGGGCATTTTGCCGAGTTCCTTAACCACGATTCTCTCGATCTCCTTAGTATTCTCTACCTGATCACCTGAGTCGGTTTGGGGTACGGGTAACTTGAACCTCGCGTCGATGCTTTTCTTGGCAGCATAGGATCACTGATTTCGTCTTGACGACTACCCATCGGGTCTCAGGCTTAATGAACGACGGATTTGCCTATCGTTCGCCCTACATCCTTAGACCGGGACAACCATCGCCCGGCTCAGCTACCTTCCTGCGTCACACCTGTTAATACGCTAACCGCACCAGAATAGGGTCGTACGCTAGGCCCCACGCCTCACCCCGAAGGGATTGGTCTAGGGGATTCAGATACTTAGCATTACTGGATTAGTTGGGACGGTTCTTCGTCAGTACGGGAATATCAACCCGTTGTCCATCGACTACGCCTGTCGGCCTCGCCTTAGGTCCCGACTTACCCAGGGCGGATTAGCCTGGCCCTGGAACCCTTGATCATTCGGAGGACGGGTTTCTCGCCCGTCTTTCGCTACTCATGCCTGCATTCTCACTCGTGTAGGCTCCACGGCTGGTTTACACCGCCGCTTCACTGCCCACACGACGCTCTCCTACCACTCCGTACGGCTGAACCACGAAGGCTTACCTATAATACGAAATCTACAACTTCGGTGGTGTGCTTGAGCCCCGTTACATTGTCGGCGCGGAATCACTTGACCAGTGAGCTATTACGCACTCTTTCAAGGGTGGCTGCTTCTAAGCCAACCTCCTGGTTGTCTGTGCAACTCCACATCCTTTCCCACTTAGCACACGCTTGGGGACCTTAGTTGGTAGTCTGGGCTGTTACCCTCTCGACGATGAAGCTTATCCCCCACCGTCTCACTGCTGCGCTCTCACTTACCGGCATTCGGAGTTTGGCTAACGTCAGTAACCTTTTAGGGCCCATCAGCTATCCAGTAGCTCTACCTCCGGCAAGAAACACGCAACGCTGCACCTAAATGCATTTCGGAGAGAACCAGCTATCACGAAGTTTGATTGGCCTTTCACCCCTATCCACAGCTCATCCCCTCCATTTTCAACTGAAGTGGGTTCGGTCCTCCACGTGCTCTTACACACGCTTCAACCTGGCCATGGATAGATCACTTCGCTTCGGGTCTAGAACCAGCGACTATTTCGCCCTATTAAGACTCGCTTTCGCTACGGCTGCCCCACACGGGTTAACCTCGCCACTGATCACTAACTCGCAGGCTCATTCTTCAAAAGGCACGCTGTCACAGCTACTAAGGCTGCTCCAACGGTTTGTAAGCAAACGGTTTCAGGTACTATTTCACTCCCCTCCCGGGGTACTTTTCACCTTTCCCTCACGGTACTTGTCCGCTATCGGTCATCTGGAAGTATTTAGGCTTATCAGGTGGTCCTGACAGATTCACACGGGATTTCTCGGGCCCCGTGCTACTTGGGATACTCTTCGAACCATTGCAACATTTCGACTAAGGGGCTGGCACCCTCTATGGCGTGGCTTTCAATCCACTTCGTCTATATCACTTTGTAATTCTTGCTGTACGGCAGTAACAGCTGAAAAGTCCCACTACCCCGACCATGCAACGCCTGCCGGCTATCACACATGATCGGTTTGGCCTCTTCCGGTTTCGCTCGCCACTACTAACGGAATCACGGTTGTTTTCTCTTCCTGTGGGTACTGAGATGTTTCACTTCCCCACGTTCCCTCTACCCGCCCTATATATTCAGGCGGGAGTCACTGAGTCGTCTTGCAACGCCCAGCGGGGTTTCCCCATTCGGAAATCCTCGGATCACAGCTCTATTATCAGCTCCCCGAGGCTTATCGCAGATTTATACGTCCTTCTTCGGCTCCAGATGCCAAGGCATCCACCGTTTGCTCTTAGAAAATTGATATCACATGAGTATAAGAATCGATCGCGGCACCTAAATGCCGAGATTGACCAATGAACTGCCACACCCAAAGGCATGACAGCAATTGTTATTTCTTGTGATCCGACCTTTCGGTCGAATCTAAGATGCTCGCGTCCACTGTGTAGTTCTCAAAATACGGGCGGTATCCTCCCTCATCCCCCAACCTGCAGGAAACAAGACCAGGATCCATCAGACCCAAAGACACCTTTCGATGTCCCAGGTCCTAAGGTACGAACACGAACCTTTCAGTCCGAGCCCGGTCCCTCAGGACCCAACAACGTGCAAAGACCAGCACCCCCATAAACCCTCGTTCCTACCAACCGAAGTCAGCGTACTGAAGAGAAAATAGTTCCTCTGGCCACAATGTCAATGTTCCACCCATGAGCGCCGTCTACCCCGAACAGGGCAGTACGACTTGGCAACATAATGCGTTTCCTACTAACCCTGTGTATACCGCAGGGACGAAAAAACGCGTTGCACATGCTCCTTAGAAAGGAGGTGATCCAGCCGCACCTTCCGGTACGGCTACCTTGTTACGACTTAGTCCTAATTACCAATCCCACCTTCGACAGCTCCTCCCCTTGCGGGTTAGGCCACTGGCTTCGGGTGTTACCGACTTTCATGACTTGACGGGCGGTGTGTACAAGGCCCGGGAACGTATTCACCGCAGCGTTGCTGATCTGCGATTACTAGCGACTCCGACTTCATGAGGTCGAGTTGCAGACCTCAATCCGAACTGAGACCGACTTTTTGGGATTCGCTCCACCTTGCGGTATTGCAGCCCTTTGTATCGGCCATTGTAGCATGCGTGAAGCCCAAGACATAAGGGGCATGATGATTTGACGTCATCCCCACCTTCCTCCGAGTTGACCCCGGCAGTCTCCTTTGAGTTCCCACCATTACGTGCTGGCAACAAAGAACGAGGGTTGCGCTCGTTGCGGGACTTAACCCAACATCTCACGACACGAGCTGACGACAACCATGCACCACCTGTTTACGAGTGTCCAAAGAGTGAACTATTTCTAGCCCGTTCTCGTATATGTCAAGTCTTGGTAAGGTTCTTCGCGTTGCATCGAATTAATCCGCATGCTCCGCCGCTTGTGCGGGCCCCCGTCAATTCCTTTGAGTTTTAGCCTTGCGGCCGTACTCCCCAGGCGGGGAACTTAATGCGTTAGCTGCGACACAGAAACCGTGGAATGGTCCCTACATCTAGTTCCCAACGTTTACGGCATGGACTACCAGGGTATCTAATCCTGTTCGCTCCCCATGCTTTCGCTCCTCAGCGTCAGTAACGGCCCAGAGATCTGCCTTCGCCATTGGTGTTCCTCCTGATATCTGCGCATTCCACCGCTACACCAGGAATTCCAATCTCCCCTACCGCACTCTAGTCTGCCCGTACCCACTGCAGGCTGGGGGTTGAGCCCCCAGTTTTCACAGCAGACGCGACAAACCGCCTACGAGCTCTTTACGCCCAATAATTCCGGATAACGCTTGCACCCTACGTATTACCGCGGCTGCTGGCACGTAGTTAGCCGGTGCTTTTTCTGCAGGTACCGTCATGATGTGACAAGCACATCGCTTCTTCCCTACTAAAAGAGGTTTACAACCCGAAGGCCGTCGTCCCTCACGCGGCGTTGCTGCATCAGGCTTGCGCCCATTGTGCAATATTCCCCACTGCTGCCTCCCGTAGGAGTCTGGACCGTGTCTCAGTTCCAGTGTGGCCGGTCACCCTCTCAGGCCGGCTACCCGTCGTAGGCTTGGTGAGCCATTACCTCACCAACTACCTGATAGGCCGCGAGTCCATCCTTGACCGAAATTCTTTCCAGCTCCTAGCCATGCGGCTGAAGCTCGTATCCGGTATTAGACGTCGTTTCCAACGCTTATTCCAGAGTCAAGGGCAGGTTACTCACGTGTTACTCACCCGTTCGCCACTAATCCACAGAGCAAGCTCTGCTTCATCGTTCGACTTGCATGTGTTAAGCACGCCGCCAGCGTTCATCCTGAGCCAGGATCAAACTCTCCATAAATGTTTTTTAGCAACCACAAGCAAGCTTGCAGAAGCACATTGTGTGCAAGGACTAACCGGAATAGGTCAGAACCTTGCAAGTTTGAAACTGACAGAACAAATCAATACTGACTTGCTTTGTTGTTTATATCTTTTCCAAAGGAATCCGCTGCACCAGCAATCACGACCCGAAATGGGACGATTTCACTAAGCACAGTCGGGTTTTTGGCATTTGACATTGTGCACGCTGTTGAGTTCTCAAGGATCGGACGCTCCTGACCTCCACCGCACAACGGCTTCACCCCAGGGCTTTCAAACCTGTGTTGGCAACCCCCACATACATGCGGAAGGCAACCTGTCTAACTTACCAGCTTCACCGCGCTTGTCAAACCAACCATCCGGCACCAGAACGGCACCCAACAACTGACCAACACGCGAATAAAGCGGGTTCTCATCCTAAGATCTGACACCGAAACCCACAAGAGGTAAAACGATGTTTGACTCGACCCGAACCATAAAAGATTCCGGAGGATGGTGGCCCCCACTTGAGGCCGGAAACCTAGCAGCAGAACTGCCCGGGACTTCCGCACCTTTGGGGTGACAAGAGGAAACATTACGTGCATTCCTGCCCCCTCACCAACACCAACCACATCCCGGGCGTGTCGCGCTGAGGAACACCAAGAAGAGCCTCCGGTGAAGAGGGGAAAGGGCGCGGAACTCGCGTAAGCGGGTCCGCTCCCGCTCCACTCGATCGGTCGCTATGGGCGCGGTGCTCCGCCACGCATTCCACCAGGGCCACTCATGCTGCAAGCGGCGGCAACTCCGGCCGTTGCGGTGCCCGCTGATTGACTACCCACGGTGACCGTGTACGTGGAGCCCTCAGTGACATCCGCCGAGGAAAGAACCACCGACTGGAAGGTTTTGACCGAAGTGAACTCGGTGACCACCGTTCCACTCTCGTCGAGCGCACCCTCGCGGTCTTCAGGCGAACCGCACACTGTGCTAGTTCCGCCAGTGATCACGGTCGAACCGTTGGAGTCCATCCGTCACCCTCTGAGCTGACAGTGAGCTCGCCAGCGAAATACCCGCAGATGCGGTGCGAGATAATTGATGCATGACAGCCGTAAGCGCTTTCTCCGCCCCGGTCGGCGACCTGAGCGGGTGGGTTCGCGCCCCCTTCACCGCCGCCGGCATGACCTATGACTGCTTCGAAAAGGGTTCGGGGCCAGGGGTGGTGCTCATCCCAGAGATCCCCGGGATCACACCGGAAGTGCTTGGCCTGGCCGAACACCTCGTCGCTGCCGGCTTCACCGTCGTCGTGCCCTCACCATTCGGCCAGCCCGGCAAGGCGAAGTCCGTGGGCTACATGACGCGGATCGTGCTGCGGCTGTGCGTGGCGGCAGAGTTCCGCGCCTTTGCGACGAATTCCTCTCGCCCCATCACCGACTACTTCCGGGCGGTCGCATCCGACCTAGCTGCCCGCACCCCCGGGCGAGGCGTTGGCGTCATCGGGCAGTGCTTTACCGGCGGCTTCGCGTTGGCCGCCGCTATCGACGACTCTGTGGCGGCATCCGTTCTCAGTCAGCCCGCAGTCCCTTTTCCCGTGGGCCGCGCTCGTCAGCTCGACGCCGGAGTCTCGCCCGATGAGTTCGATCGCATCGCTGCCCGAGCGGATGCCGGCGAAGTCTGCGCCCTCGGGCTACGTTTCAGCGAAGACAGCGCCGCCCCGCGCGCCCGCTTCGACACCATCAAGGCCCGTCTCGGCGATGCCTTCGAGATCATCCAGTTGGACTCGTCACCCGGAAACCCTGACGGCTACGCCGCTACAGCGCACTCAGTGCTCACCGGCGAAATTCGGGAGAATCCGGCCAACTCCGCTGCGGTTGCGCGCGACCGAGTGGTCACGTTCTTGCGCGAGCGAATCGGCTGAGCGGCGTCTGCTGATCTGATCTGATCTAGCCGAGGCTCGATCCCAGAGCGCCAACGATGTAGGGGACGAGCCAGATTCCCCACACGATGACAGAGAACCGGTGAAAGCTGGTCTTCTCGGCTTCACGGTTGCGCACCAACACGACGATCGCCCAGGCGAGGTGCACGGCCATGAGAACGATCGCGATCACTCCCGTGACGCCCATCAACTGATTCAACGCGCTCTGCTCGATCCCGGCCGCACGATTCTCGGTCGCCATCAGGTTCATCAGGAACGTGCCCGTGGCATCCGCCGCCAATCCCAGCCCGAAGAGCACGACGTGCCACGGCTTGAGCACCTTCTGCACCCGTTCGCTCCACACCCCGACAGTGTAAAAAACGAGGGCCAAGGTGATGAGGAAGATCGCAGGCAGCAGCATGCCTCTATCTTGCGCTGTTCACGATTCGAGAGCGAAAGTGGTTCGGGTCATTCAGTTGTTCGCGACAACCCGCTCGATCTCGTCGAAGTGCTCGACGACTGGGAATGGTTCGTAGAACTCGTGCAGCAACGCTCGCCATTCTTGATATGCGGGTGAACCTCGAAAACCAATCTCGTGGTCATCGACGGTGTCCCACCGCACCAGCAATAGATAGGTTGCCGGATGCTCTACCCCGCGTGAGAGCGTCAGCCCACGAAACCCCGGCAACGACGCAATGATGCTCTTCGCTTGGGCGAAAGCCGCCTCGAACTCGGCCTCACGGCCCGGCTTCACGGGAAGAAGCGCGTGCTCAACGACGCGGCCCTGCTCATTGGATGCCATGGCGTCACTCTAACGAATGCCCAGCGGAGCACAGCTGCGGTCGTTAACGACGAAAGCCCCACACGAATGTGAGGCTTTCAGCTGGTGCGCCCGGAGGGATTTGAACCCCCGGCCTATTGATCCGTAGTCGAAAGCCGTGCCTACGGAAACATGCGGAAGTGGCTGAGATCCCGCCAAAACGCGGGTGAATGGGCGCGAATTCGATGACGTGAGCTGACCACAACGCTCCCCAAGTGTGGGTGAAATGTGGGCACGGTATTGAGAAGGAATTGCTCGGCCTGGAATAGTAGTGACCGCGTGCCGCCGACTCATCACGGATGTCGGGCAGGATGCTCATCGAGTCCCTCCTCAGACCGCGGCGCCCGGCTCCGAACGTGGGCCCGAGTCCTGCACGTTGGGCCAGCCGCCTGCCGTTGTCGTTGTCGTTCGCCATGACTACAAATCGTGGCTGATAGATGTGCTCGTCCTGGTGGTCGCGTTTCTCGCGGTTGCCCCCGGCGCGCCGATCACGTTGCAGGCTTGTAGATGATCAGGCCGTCCTTCATGTCCTCCACGAGAGAACCTCTGGGCGCCCGCAGGGTATGGAACACGAGGAACCAGTCCCCGACGCAGCCTGCCAGGTGGACCGCGAACGGGAGGACGAACCAGGTGGCGGCCGGCGAGAACAGGGCAGCGATCAGGGCGCCGTTGACGACGATGGTTGGCGCGAGGGCGACCACGAGGTACCGGGCGACCGAGAGCCGCTGACCGACTGAGGTGCAGTAGAAATACGGCATGGCCTTGCCCGCGATCCCGGCCCCGAAGGTCGGCCGGCCCCCGTACGCGAGGAAGGCCAGCCCATGGATCCCCTCATGTACAACGAGGATGACGGCGATGAGGCCGACGGTAATCCCGAGACCGACGACGTCGAAGTTGATCGTCCCAGACTCACCCCTGAAGGCGAAGACGAAGGTGAGATACCCGGCAACCACTGCGACAAGCGTGCTGAGGACATTCATCCAGACGCCGGTCGAACGAGACGGCTTCCAGGGGGCCGCGATGAGGGTGGGAGTGGGTTCCATACCTCATCGTAAACTCGGACACCAGTGATCATGTCCGAACACCATCGGATAGGGCGATCAGTGGGTGCAAGTCTTGAGCAACCCGCAGGCCAAGAATTTTCGGACGCGGAAACCAAAAACCCCCGGTCAGCCCTGGGGTTTTGAATCGCATGTGGCTGAGAATGATTGGTGCACCCGGAGGGATTTGAACCCCCGGCCTATTGATCAGAGGTCAATAGGTCAATAGATCAATAGGCCAATAGGCCAATAGGCCAATAGGCCACTTCTACGCGGTAGACCAAATCCCAGGCAAACGCTGGGCCGGGACGAGTCGCAAAGGCCGCATCTCAGCCAAAATCCGACCCAAAACTTTTTGAAGTGTGGGCAAAATGTGGGCAAAAGAAAAACAGGCCCGACCGCGCTCCACGAGAAAGTGCTGGTCAGGCCTGCTTTATTTGGTGCGCCCGGAGGGATTTGAACCCCCGGCCTATTGATCCGTAGTCGAAAACCATTCCCGCAGATCTATGGGAAAGTGCCCAAAAAGGCCGCAAAACACTGGTGACTGGGTGCGACTGAGATGCCGCGAGTTGACTGGGATGCTCCCCAAGTGTGGGTGAAATGTGGGCACGGCGAATCTGGTGATTTCTCGCGTCAGGCTTGAAGGTGCCCCTAACGAAACCGCATCAGGACATACCTGTCACTCGAGAAATTTTGCGTCGTCTTTATGGTGCTCGGGACGGCCGCTGCCCACGTACTTAGCGCCGATCGCAGGCCGGCGGTCGCCGAAGACGAGCAGCGCGATGTCTCCGTTTCGACGATGTAGACGAGGGCCCCGGCGAGGGTGAGACTGATGCGGAATCGGGTCCTTCGCCGGAAGACAGTTTTGATGCCTCTGATGCAGGTTATGCCACCATCGTCGGGGCGGGGCAACTTTCGGGGTTTCGACCCAGGCTTGTTGTGGTGTGATCTGCCCCGGCAGCCCCTGGTGCGGTCGCTCGATGCTGTAGATCTGTTCGACCTGTTCCTGCTGCTCGAGGCTGTCAGCGGAGAATTGTTTGTCGAAGCGCCGGAACAGGGTCTGGTGGAAGCGTTCATTCTTACCTTGGGAGGTCGGGTTGTAGGGTTTCTCGATGGTCAGCTCCACCCCGAGCAAGGTGACATTGGTCACACGCTGGCCCAGCTCACTCCCGCGAGATGGCTTCAACGCAGCCCGGTTAACGCTGAGCAGCCCCTGCGGAACGCATACTCTGCGATGCCCTTTGACACGACAGTGATCGTGCCCGCCGACGTTTCGCCCCACGCGACATGGGCGATACCCGCAAGTCGGGAGTGGTAGTCGATGAGCTGGAGGATTCCACACTTCAGCCCGCTGGTGAGCATGCATTGGGTTCCGTCGAGCCGCCAGCAGGCGTTTCGGGACGGTATAAACGAACCGCCGATACGAGGCCGCTCGCAGCGTCTTCTTCGGCTCCACCTGAGCGACACCGCATCGCAGAGTATCCGCGGCAGCGACGTCCGCAAGCCGCAATGGACTACACCTCGGGAGTCTAGCCCGGGGGCCCGACGCCGCCGCCGGCCCATCCACCACCGCCCGTTTCCTGATCCTATAGAAAGTCTCCGCGAGATGTCATGCTCGGCGCAGAACATCGAGTCCGCCCTCCGCGGCGCATCAGAAGGCTACTGAACTATCGCGAGACGGACACGGGGATCGACAGGGCCAACACTGCTCATCCCTCAAAGATCGAGCGCGAAGTGTCAGGACCCAATAACCCCGAAGAGTCAGAGGTCTGTCGATGATGGACGTCAGGTGATCCTAAAGGATCACGGGCGGTCTACTACTCAGGAAGGCGGTCGCGGGCGTCGGCACAGGTAACGCAGACTTGCAACCGGGCGTGATCGTGCCGGGGCACGAACCAATGCCCACAGATCGCATGGACGGGTTCGCCTTCGATAGTTGCTTCAGTCAGTCCTGTGCGAAGCGCATAGTGTGCAATTGTGCCCAGCCGGACTTCGCCCGGCATGTCCCCTTCAGCGATCAGCCCCGAACTACGCGCTTCTGTAGCGCGAGCGAGCATGTCTTGCGTGGCTAATACTCGATACGACATGGCCAACTGGCCGAGTGGCGCGGGTGTCCATGCAAGCGAGTCTGGCTCAATCGCAGCCATTACACCCCGCGCCGCGATGTCGTTCAGATTTGCATACTCATAACCTCGAGGCCGGACCTCGACGATGACTTCGATGATCTCTTCCTCACCCTCGGAAATGCGCTCCAAAGACATTGATATGTCCAGCAGATCATCGAGTTCTTTCTCGGGCCGAAGTACTGTTACAGGCCCGGCCGACCCGGTATCGATGGCGTTGGCGAGCAATACCAAACTAGAGAGATGAAGCTGCGCCTTCCAAGAATCCAGCATCGCAATCTTAACGTCGATTCTTTCAAGTTCGCGGTCCTCGGCCTGAGGTAAGAACTTGCCCGAGCCGTCTCCGCACTCGCTGGCGAACCATTCATAGAAATCCTCGGAAGATCCCGCCCTGCGATACCCGGCAGCTCCCAACCAAGCAGTCTCAAGGCCAACAACCTCGGGCAGCACGATCGTCGCCGCCCCCCGCCAACGGGAGGACTTCTGCTTCCACCACGCCCTATCCGAGACAGCACTGATCGACTCTCGCGATGCACTCGAATCGTCCTGGCCGGCGAACTGAACGTCAAACGACTCGATCAACGGGTGTCGAAGCTTGTTCAAACGCGGAATCCCGCGAAGCAACGAAGGCACTGCCGAGTCCTTCGCGGTGCCAGCGATCACACGATTGACAGTGGCGCGTAACGCAACAACTTGCGCTTGATCCGCCGGAAGCTCCCAGTCCTGGAGCAGATCATCGACTATGCAACGGAACGTGACTCGTCGGTGTCTACTCACCCGAACAGTGTAGTAGCCCCGCTTACGTCAGATGTCCAGTCAGGACATTTCGTCGAGCGCGGCGTCGTCCGCTGCGGTGCCGGAAGCTAGCAAGCGCGCAGTTCGGCGCTGAGCCTCGCGCAAAAGCGTCTTATAGACGACTAGGTCTCTAACGAGGATTCGCCGATCGCGCTCGCCAACTATATGAAAAGCAAGCACCCCGGAGTCAAGGACTTTGTATAGATGGGTGCGACTAAGCCCGAGGATGCGGGCCGCAGCGGCGGGCGTGACTGCCTCGTGTTCCGAGAGTACAACGAGCGTTTCGCCTCGCGTGAGATCGCTATGAATGTCGTCAAGCGCGCTCTTTAGCGAACCGTTTGGAAGAGAGGAAGTCATGGACTCGAGCTCGTCGAGCTCTTGAGTCGAGACGTCAGTTGGAGACAAGGTGGCCATTGGTCGGATGCTCATTCCGGAGAAGGGGAAAATTGTGGTGGGTTGAACGTTAAGTTCAAGAGGCGCGACAAGTATGTCGGGGGCGAGTCAACGGTTAGTGTCAGTGGCGCATGTCATAAGTGTCACAGGTGTCATAAGTGTTGTCAACTTTGTGAGTCACACTCGCAGCGAACTTGCTTTCCATATTGCAACCGTAACCGAACGCAAGTGGACTACCCCTAGCTGCATACATTGACATATTTGTCTCTTCCAATCGTCACTTGTACCGACTGCTCCCCCTCTCGCAGAGGGAATGTCACATCGTGCATTCTGCACGTCGCTCTCTCCCTGCTGCTCAAACATCGTTTAATGCGGGAGAAGATGTCGTCAGCGCAGCGTTACCAGGCGCGCTGACAGCGGCGAAAGTGACAGGGCTGCACAGACGGACCAGAACAAAACGGAGTTCGGCCTGTACCTGACATCAGGCTGAAGAGCTATCGCGCCCCCAGCCATGCGTCAGTTCGACTACGGCCACACGAAAGCCATCCACCGACACTTCTTTCAAGGCACTTATGAGTGGCTTAGCCAAAAGCGAGTTGGACCGATGACGAGGACTAGGTGAACATCCGAACTTGTCCAGCAGCGCGAAATGTGGCGTCTTGAGCCCCAGCATTCTGGTTGCCCGACAAGACGCCCGCGTTGCCCATTGCAGTCATTCAGTAGCGTCTGTCAGACGCTACGAAGAGTCGAGGTTTCGGTAGCGGCCCCGGTCGCTTAGCTTGAATTCATATCCCTCGCTGCGACCACATTGGGACCGCCCGTGTGCTGGTGGTCCCAAACGATGGTTTTCGAACATTTGACGCTCGCTTCTCCAAACTTTAATTCAGATTGCAATGCTCCTTGCGATCGTGAATTTCCAGACGACTTATGAGACGCGACATTACCCACTTTGGTGGAATACTAAGGTCGTGAATACAAGCGATTTAATCTCATGGGTCATAGGTGTAGCGACAGTAGCAACATCCTTCTCAGCCCTGATAGTCGCAGTGGCAGCCAATAGTCGCTCAAAAAGTGCAAACGCTATTGCGACTGATTCACTGAAGCACCAGAAGTTGATCGCACCCCCAAAATGGGGACGCCTAGAGCCAGTCGCTGGAACGCGCAACATATTTCGTGTTGAGAACCAATCTGGCAGACCGATCAACGTGCTCGAACTCACGGCTCGCCCAGAAGATAGTGCCGGCGCCGTGACATTCGCACAATCCGGCGGAGAGCTGATCGATCATGGTGACTCTCTCAGCTTCACAGTGGAGAGAACGCTGGCCGATGACCCCCGTGAGATCGAAGTCTCGTGGGTTTACGCAGACCGCTCACCCGAAGAAGAAGCTGAGGGGTGGCAGTACTTCTACCGCCAGATTACCTAGAACGCGAGCGCACTGAACCTAAAGGGCAAGGGCGACTGCTTCTCTCAATAGTTGCCTTCTACGGGCGAGCTGGTGCACCCCCTTCGCCTCCGTCGAAGTAACGGGGAACGCATGCCCCCAGACGTCTCGCGCATCCACAACAGTTCGCGGATGATCGCCTTCGGAGATGAGGACATCGAGAACGGCTACCCCAACCCCTCGATCAGAGGTCAATAGGTCAATCTCGTGCGGTGAACCAAAACCCAGACCAACAGTGGGCCGGGACAAGTCGCAAAGGCCGCATTTCGGCCAAAATGCGACCCGAAACTATTTGAAGTGTGGGCACAATGTGGGCAAACGAAAAACAGGCCTGACCGCACTCCACGAGAAAGTGCTGGTCAGACCTGTTTTAGCTGGTGCGCCCGGAGGGATTTGAACCCCCGGCCTATTGATCCGTAGTCGAAAACCATTCCCGCAGAACTATGCGAAAGTCGCGAAAATCGCTGCAGAACATTGATGACTGGGTGCGACCCCGATGTCACGAGTTGACCACGATGCTCTCCGAGTGTGGGTGAAATGTGGGCACGGCTAATCTGATTATTGCTCGGCAAAGTGCTCTGCCTCCAGCAGATCGGTGAAATCAGGGAAAGAGAACATGCAGCCTTAGATCCACGTCTTCGAAGTTGGCTGCCGCGTTGCCGCAGGATCGACTGCGTTCAGGATAATTGTGTCGAGGAATGTCGACATCTAGTGAGTTGCTTATCGAGGATGGCCAAGACAATGTCTTCCACGACGGACTTCCTCAACGCGCAGCAGGGGTTACACACGAGCTAAATACTCCGCTGGCTTCGACGAAGCGAGCAAACTTTGAGTTCAGATTCGTGACTTTTCAAATGAAGCGCTCTCGCCAAAGCGTGGCGAGAACTTTGACGCCGACGAATTTCTCTCCGGCGAAACACTCTCTACCTAATCGGCTCAAGCGGAGGCTCAGGCGCGATGGGCGGCTTCCTCGGCGCCCTGTTGGACGACTTGGTGGAAACCGCACGCCGCAAAGCACTGGCAACATCCGGCTCACGGCTTGACCTGCCATTGGGGCTGATCCTCGACGAGATCGCGAACATGTTCGCGTGGCCAGCGCTGCCACGGGTCATGGCTGACGGTGGCGGCCGAGGATTCTGCACAATGGTCGTCTTGCAAGCGCTATCACAAGCCGAGACCGCTTGGTCGAAGGCAGAGGCCGACACCATCTGGTCGGCAGCAACAGCGAAGATCCTGCTCGGAGGCGCTTCAGACATGGGTCACCTGCGCGACATCGAGGCCATGCTCGGATCACGACAATTGAAGCGTTCTTCCTACAGCTATAACCAACAGGGAGCCTCGACCAGCAACCAGCTTGAGCGGGTTCCGCTGATGACCGTTGACGAGATCCGTCGCATGCCGCAGTCGATGGGATTGTTGGCCTACCGAAACCGTCGTGGCGCTCTCCTCGATCTGCGCGGATGGACCGACCGGGCAGACAGCAAGAGCATCTCGACGGGCAAGCGCACAACCGAAGCAGAACAGCAGGAACAGTTCCGCACGCAGTTCGCCAAAGCCGAACCGCTCGTACTTTCTGAGCCCGAGGAAACCCTCGAGTTGGACTACGAGGAAACCCAGAACTGATGTCGAACTCTCGCAGGCCGGCACGGGGTAACAAGTACCGCACAGGCTATCTGCGCTCACGCGCATGGTACGCCCGCCGAGCCCGCTGGTTCGCGGAGGAAACCGCAGCTGGAAACGAGTTGCGTTGCGCCGCCTGCAGCCGAACTGCAAAAGTACGCGACCTCGTGAGCCTGCACCCTGCCCACCACGAGCTGCTGCATCGCCTTCTCGAACGCGACCAGGCACTGCGCGCCATGCGCAGCCGCCGAGTCGCAAGCGCATTCGCCCTACGTGGTCTACGACGCAAACTGACCAGACCCCTCACGGAGTAACCATGAGCTACGACGACTTTGACATCAACGACGTCCTCGCCGAAGAAGAAAGCGACCGCGAACCAGACTCCGAAGAGATCGCAGCAATCGCAGTGAACTGGCGAACGCTACCGAACGAAGACGCCTCTGAGAAATGGGAAGAGCTGCGCTCGTGGGTCGAGTGGATCAGCAAACGCTACGCGGTTGACGAGACCGTCATCCCTGATTGCTGGTGGAAGCACGACGCCCTCGTAGAAGAGCTCTCCGCATTACAAACCGCATGGACTGTCTCCTATGACACCACCGACGCCGGCTACGGACCCGTCGGATTCGTTGAACGCTGGCACAACGCTCAAGCACGGCTCCGACAAATCTCCGGAGGATCGTGCACCCAGGGCCACCGCACCGATCGCGTCCGAGATTTCCCTGACACCGACGAGTGGAACCGTTGGAGCACATCCAGCCATGCATGAATCGCCCTGTCTATCTCGAGCAAATATGCGAAAGCATTGCACCTAGAGCTAGTCCAAAAATTGTCGAGGATTCCTACACAAACGAGACCAGATCTGCGTTTCAACTGACATACTCTTCTGCATGACGCAGAAGAAAATGAACATGGCGGGGAAGCACGCGGTTGCTGCAGTAACGATGCTGCTCATGACCTTGTCACTCGGTGGCTGTTTTTTGCTTGACCCTTATGGGGCGCAAGAGCGCCAAGATAACCTCGATGCTGCCGTGGCGGAATTCCAGGCACCGACGCTCGGAGAAGTACTTTGCGAAGGGTCCGGAGGCAAGCCCACCCCAAACAACGGCTTCACCCATTTCTTCGTCATTGAGGGCGACGATATTGTTGCAGTCGTCGCTGCCCAGCTCGAAGCTACAGGCTATTTCGGAACCCATCGCCCAGATACTCTCACGTACTCGCGCGCCGACGGTGTTGGCATGGAGGGCTATTTGCTCGGCTATAGCGACTATACGGAAGAGCTGGAAGCGTCATTGGCCGCCGATGAGTGCGAATTTCCTTCCAAGGGAACTATGTACGTAAAGTTCCGCGAGTCCCCCTCGACGGAGCTGACCGACTGATTGCCTCACTTTCGAGGGTATTGACAAAGGAGCAGACCACACACATTATTGGGTAACTTTCAAACTGAGGGATATTCGATTAATCGACCTATCGCGGCAATCACTGTCGCAATTCTGGCCTGTCTCGCTGCACTTCCATCTAGTGCTCTTGCCGATTCACCTGATTGCCCAACGTTTGAAATCATTGGCGCCCGAGGAACCGACGAGCCAGCCGAAGCCTCGGGGATGGGGGCGATGACATTCTCTTTCGCCAACAAGATGGCGGACCTCATCGATCCAATCCCAAATGCTGGCACCTTCAAAGTCGTCGAACTTAGCGGAGTGGACTATCCCGCGGCGGCCTTTTGGGAAAGTGAAAACCCAGGAGGAACCCCTTACCAGGGGAAGATCCCGAAGAACTTTTTCGACTCAGTGCAACTCGGAGCCGTAAATCTCAAGAATGAGATGTCCCTAAAGAGCACTACCTGCCCAGATACCCAATACATACTGGCAGGCTACTCCCAAGGTGCCGCTGTGGTGCGAACCGCCTTGCAATTGCTCGCCGCCGACGGCGAAGACGATGTAATCGACCAAGTCTCCGGGATCGCGACCTTCGGCGACCCTTACTTTGACCCAAAGGACAAAACCGCAAATTACGGCACCTTCAGCCCTTCTCGGAACGGACTGTTCGGCCCTGTTCGGAATGGGCTGTCGGGCCCGGTTGTCAACTGGGAAGATCTGACAGATGCACCAGTGATCTCGGTTTGTGTGGAGTGGGACTTTGCGTGCCAAACTCGAACCAGCTCGACGCTACTGAGCTTCTTTGGTACGCCTGTTTACGACCTATGGCCGATAAAAGCTTGGGCGAACGAAGCAAATAACGGGCGCTTCTTCGCGGAACACGAATCATATGACGATAAAGGATACACAGCGTCTGCTGCTTACCAACTAGGCACTCGCATGGGAATATCCTTCCCTGAGCCGGCGTGGGGCGAATCGTCACCTGTTGACGTCGTCATTGTCGTGGATTCCACCGGAAACGCTGGCGGGGCAGTCTCGTTGCGTCAGGGTGATGCCGCTGAGTTTGTGGAACTGGTGACCGACAACGTCAACGATTCTCGTGTCGCGGTAGTCGATTTCAAGAGTGGCGGCGAAGTCACAACTGACAATCCCTATGCAGTGAACATTGCGAGCGACTTTAGCCACGATGGGCAAGACGCTATTGATGCTCTCCAAGACATCAGTCAAGGCGGTAGGACAACCGGTGCCATTTACTCTGCCGTGAATACGATCGATGCAATGTCATGGCGACCCAACGTGCGCAAGATCACTCTCACCCTGACAGGGTCACGAGCGTGCGTTTCACAATATTGCACTTCGGAAAGCGGTAGTGGAATTCTTTACCCTGTTTACACGGATCGTCACCGTCCGGCCAATTTGCGAGCTGCTGGCGTTTACACAAAGGATAATGAGTACTTCTTCGAAACTGCGGGGTGGAGCGCGATCATGGATGATCGTTGGAGGTCGCGCCCTGGTGAGTATGAAACCAACGCGTACATGGTTGAAGAGCTCAAGCGAGTCTTCGTTTCCGCATTGACAGAAGTAGACGAGCCTATCTCGGGAATCTCCGAATCTTTAGTCGGGGAAAAAGCTACCTTTAACGCCGAGGAAGTTGTGCCGTTCTTCGCCGATTCACCGCCACGGAACTTGCAGTGGTCTTACACTCACCAGCCCTTGCCCTCCGATGGTGACGACGGTGGCGGTGCGTCCGCATCCCGGTTCGGAGTCTTGAATGAGACAGCACCAGAGCCAGAAATGGATCCGGATCCATTGCCTGCCGATATGGGGCCGATGTACGAGATCGAGTTCCTAGAATCCGGCATCTACCAGGTGACACTCACGGGGTATGTGGACGATGTGATGCAGCAGTGGAACACCAGTGTTCGGATCGACGAGCTCCCCACGGAGGCTCCTGCCTCGCCCCTTCTGGCTTCGATAGTGGAAGACGACGCACAAGTCTTGGCGTGGACGGCAGGCGAGGGTGAGCCTGCCGCGTTCTATAACGTGGTGGATGCTGACGGCACCGTTCTGCAATCGTTGGCACCCGTAGCCACAATAGGTAAGAACGGGCTGATGGACTTCGAGTTCACGATCCCGCTCGATCCCGCGGAGGAGCCCAACTACTCAGTCGTCGCGGTCAACGCGGCCGGACAGACTCCAGCGACGATGCTCGTCAGAGCCAATTCAGCCAGTTACGAACATGCATTTGATGTTGAAGGGGTACCCAGCGGGCGTGCATTGCACCTGAGCGGTGACAGCACTCCAGAACTGACCGCGCTTAAGACCAAGCTGGACGCGAGCAATACCGTGGCTTCTATTGGCGGGGCCTACAACGCGACGTTCCACTCGCTCTCTGGGGTGAGTTTCGCGCTCGACATGTCCTCTGTTACCACGGACATCACGATCGACGACGGTTTTGAAATCGATGTGGAGTTTGAAGACTCGGTAGATTCTGCGGGCAGAGCTGTGTGGGAAACGATGCAAGAGGGATTCGCGGATGAGTTCCTGCTGGGTGGCACGCTGGATGTGCTGGTCAACGGGGATCGTATGCGTCTCAGAGTCGAACCGACCGCTGAAACCTCTCAACCCGGTGAGTTTGTCATCGACGCCAATTCAACTCCCCCAGCGAGCACTCCAATAACGAGTTTCGTCGCGGACCCCGCCAACAACTCGGTCTCACTCGACTTCAGCGGAGCGGTGGATCCTGCCACCATGCCTATGTTTGCAGAAGCCGCCGACCCGCTGTTTGATTGGTCAACAGCGGCAATTTCAGACGTGCGAACCTGGATCGGTAACGCTGAAATGACCAATGCCGCTGCGCTAGTGAATCTCACTGCCGCCGAGGGCGATGCGAACGCTCCTGGAGCGTTGGCGTTCACGTTGAATGGAAACATCGGAGGTGGGGACTACCGCACAATGCGGGAATTCCTGCAGGAGGGAACAGTCTCGTTCCGAGTAGGCACTGGTGAGCCCAACGTCGTGAGCATGAACGTGGCAAAGGCAGAAGCTGATAGCGCCTACCCCGCACCCGTCGTGGCTCCCGCTTTCGTCGGAGGTACCACAGCGAGGTTCGTGGAATATCGAAGCAGCGCGACGTGGAAACCAGTGATCAACTGGGGATCTGCGGACCCTGGCACGATCGTTTATGACGGAGTATTCCCGGACGGCTCGCTCTTCCCCGATTGGGATACGGGCCGATTGGAAGGTATGCCGCTAGAGCAGGGAACTTTCCCGATCACCATCACTGCCACCAACGATGCGGGCCAAGTCAGTCGCGTGTACAACATCGTCGTCTCAGCGAACACCGTTGACACCCGATACGCGTTGAATCGGACCATCGTCGACCGCAATCAAGACAACACTGTGTTTTTCTTGTTGCAGGGTTCGGACTATTTCCGTTCCGACAACCCGAACGTGATCAGTCGTTTGCCGATCATCACGCAGTTGGAAGCCGAGGGCGGCTATTTAAATGGGCCGCTCGATAGCCTCACCATCACGGATCCCAACGGTGCACCGATCACGGTGACAGGTAGCTTCACCGTGAGCATGTTCCGTTCGAATCCTGACATCATCGATATTCAGTCAACAAATGCTGTAATCGGTGACAACGCCACGACCACGCTGGAAACGCTGCTGGCGCAAGGAGCGACAGTCTCATTCGTCTACGACGGCGGAGCGACCAACACCGCGGAACTCGGACCGCTAGAGATATACGAACCCGGGCAGCCCTAAAGAGCATGCTCACGATGTCTTCAAATTTTCTTCATCTACGAGCGCTGGGCAAACCAGCTCAGTTAACTGGGCAAGCACTTCATGGTCTTATGCTGCCTGCTATCGAGACGTCTCCGAGCCTTCACCAGCAGTCGGCGGGACGGTGACGGGATCCGGGCGTCCGCCCCTTAAATCGCGCGATTAGTGGTCGCGCAGGCTTCTCGAGAACGGCGCTGACCTCGCGGTAATACACCGCAAGCGGGGCGCGCTGGGCCGAATCGTCTTCAACCAGCTCGAACACTTGACCTTGGCAGGCTCGAAAGTGCGGGTTTGCTGCACGGATAGGTGACGCATGAGGACATCGAGAGCGGCTACTTCTCCCGCCCCTCGATTAGAGGTCAATAGGTCACTCCCGTGTGGAGAACCAAACCTCAGGCAAACACTGGGCCGGGACGAGTCGAAATGCCGCATATCAGTCGATTTTCGGCCCAAAACTTTGTGAAGTGTGGGCAAAATGTGGGCAAACGAAAAACAGGCCTGACCGCACTCCGAGAGAAAGTGCTGGTCAGACCTGTTTTAGATGGTGCGCCCGGAGGGATTTGAACCCCCGGCCTATTGATCCGTAGTCAATTGCTCTATCCGCTGAGCTACGGGCGCATCTCATTGACTTACGCCAACCAGAAAACTATACCAGCGGTTTCAACCTCCCACTGACACTCTGGCTAGACGGATGCCGCGAGCGCCTACTTTCTGACGCGAAGGTGAGCAACGCCGCCATCAACTTCGAGCGCGGTGCCCGTGGTTGAGCCAGAGAGCGGACTCGCCAAATAGGCGATCGCGCCGGCCACTTCTTCTGGTGTCACCATGCGTCCGGTGGCTTGGCGGGCATCCAGTGCAGCACGTTCGGCGACAGGGTCGTCGAAGCCTTGAAGCATCCGCTCCACAAACGGAGTGGAGACTGTGCCGGGACTGACGGCATTGACGCGCAACCCGTCCGTCACATGATCGGTTGCCATCGCGTAGGTGAGGGCGAGAACGGCACCCTTTGATGCGCCGTAGAGTGCCCGCTGCGGGAGCCCATTGAGGGCGGCGATCGAGCAGAGGTTCACGATGGCGGCGTTCTGCGACTTGCGCAACCAGGGCATCGCGGCCGCGGAGACCCGGGCCATGCCGGTGACGTTGATGTTGAGCACGCGCGCCCATTCGGCGTCATCGTTGTCTTCGACAGTTCCCACGGCACTGATGCCAGCGTTATTCACGACAATATCGATGGCGCCGAGCTTCTCCCCTACGGCGGCGATGGCCGCGTCAACGGAAGCACGATCAGACACGTCGGCTCCGAAACCGTGCAGGCGAGCATCCAACCCCTCAGGGTTCAGGTCGAGCACAGCAACGGTTGCCCCGCGCTCGGCAAGCGTCAGCGCGGTTGCGAGGCCAATGCCCGAGGCTCCCCCGGTGACGACGGCGACGAGGCCGTCGAATTCGGCGTTCATGCCTGCACCATCATCTGGCGCGCACGACCGAGACCGTCGATCTCAAGCTCAACGATGTCGCCGGCACGCAGGTATGGCTGACCCTCGATTCCCATGGCAACACCAGCGGGGGTTCCCGTGTTGATGACGTCGCCGGGCTGCAACACCATGAACTGGCTCAAGTACCAAATGATGTGGTGGACACCGAACGCCATATTCGCGGTCGTACCATTCTGGCGTTCCACACCATTCACCCACAGTCGCAACCCCAAGGCTTGAGGGTCGGACACCTCGTCGGCGCTCACCAGCTCAGGCCCAAACGGATTGAACGTTTCGCAACTCTTGCCCTTGTCCCAGGTTCCGCCGCGTTCGAGTTGGAACTCGCGCTCGGAGACGTCGTGCGAGACGGCGTAACCGGCAATGATGGCGGCCGCGTCATCCGGGGAATCAAGGTAGCGAGCAGTGGCACCGATCACGACGCCGAGTTCGACTTCCCAGTCGGTCTTGACGCTCTGGCGCGGGATAAGCACGTCGTCAAAAGGGCCGACCATGGTGCTGGGGTCCTTCATGAAGATGACCGGTTCGTCCGGCAACGTTGCGCCGGTTTCTTCGGCGTGGTCGCTGTAGTTGAGCCCAACGCAGACGATCTTGCCGGGACGAGCGATCGGTGCACCGACGCGCACACCCTCGGTCTCGATGGCAGGAAGCGAGCCCGCAGCGACAGCGGCCCGAGCAGCCTCTACTCCGCCCGCCGTGAAGAATGCGCCATCAATGTCTGGTGCGATGGAACGCAGGTCGAAGGCTCCCCGGTCGTGAAGCACAACGGGAATTTCTGAGCCAACCGGCCCGAGTCGCGCAAATCTCACTGAGTGTTCTCCTTCGTTGCCAACGCGATACCTTCGCGCTCTTGTGATTCATAGCCGGCTTCAACAACGGCCATGGTGTGCATGACGTCATCGACCGATGTCGGAAGTTCAGGAACGGAGCCCTCGACATACCGCTGGAGGGCGCTCATGGAGCCAATAAAGGCATCCGGGAACCAACTTCCCTGAAATTCCACGGGTTGCCAGCCGAGCTCGGGCTTGTCGGTGTACGCAATCGCAAGCGCATCGGGGCCACCACGCGGGTAGTCGAGCATGAGGCCCATCTGGGCGCGAATGGCCCCCTTGGTGCCCTCCCACTTGATAAAGCTCTCTTCGAAGTCGCTGCCAAATCCGTGATCGTGGTTCGTGCTGATCGTGACCCGCAGCGGGCGATTCCGGTAGCGCATGATGATCGTCGAGCGGGTATTCGAGACCTGAGGTTTCGCGGGGTGCCGCACGGTCGCAACACTCACGCCGTCGGGGTTGCCGAGGAACGACCGCACGAGGTCCATGTAGTGCACGCTGTGCATGTTGAGTTCGAGGCGTTCCATGCCAAGCACGTGCGGGAAAATCTCCCACGGTGTCTCAGTGGCGACCCTGATCTCGAGGTCGTAGAGTTCGCCGATTGCACCGTCGGCTATAAGCTTGCGCGCCGCCGCCACATAGGGCGCGAACCGCAACTGTGTGTTCACGGCCGCGACAAGGTTCTTGCGGTGACAGATGTCGAGCAGCATCCGCGCCTCGGCAAGGTTCTGACCGAACGGCTTCTGGATGAGAACGGCAGCACCATCGGGCAGTTGGTCGAGCACTGCCGGGTATTGCTCGGGCATGAGCGCGAGGTCGTAGACGGCGTCTTTTGGGGCCGCAGCTACGGCATCCGACAACGACGTGTAGACGTTCGGAATTCCGAACTCATCAGCGAGCGCCTGCGCCTTGGCAGCGGTGCGGTTTACAATCCCCCACACCTCGAACCCGGCCTTGCGATAGGCGGGAAGGTGCGCGTCTTTCACGATTCCGCCGGCACCAATCATGACGATGGGGCGCGGCTTGTTTGGCATCACGACCGTGTACGCCTCGGCGGGCTGACGTTCGGGAAAGTGCGACACAGGTTGCTCCGGCTCTCATAGGCGGTAAAACTCGTGATCAAACGATATATCAAACACCCGGGGTGGGCAATGCGGAGGCAGTACAGGCGGCTGGATGGCTCCCGCTGGCCGTAGGAAACTCAGGATATTTCGGAAACTCAGGAGATTGGTGCCCGAACTGGCCTTGGCAGCGCTCCAGTACCTCCGAAGAGCGAAATCTCCTGAGTTTCCGAAGGTGCCATGCGTGACCATGCGTGACCGCGCATGACCGCGCATGACCGCGCATGACCGCGCATGACCGCGCATGACCGCGAAGGGCCGCGCGCATCGCGTTCATCGCTGAACCATAAAGTGCGGCCCGCCCTAACGGCAGGCCGCACGTAAGTCACGTCAGTGAGCTGGTTTAGATCGCACCCCGCGGGCCCTGAATCAGATCTTCGTGATGGATCTGGGCAACGTTGGGGTGCGCCCGCATTCGATAGCGAAGGGCATTGTCTCCGTAGGTCTCGAGGATGGGGCTATTGGTGGGGTCGAGTGAGAGCCCGCGAGCCTGAGCCGCGAGCTCGGGCGGCAACTGCAACTGCGGCATCACCGTGTCGAGTGCCGGGTTGAAGAAGAAGGGAATCGAGATGCGGTCGTCGCCGATCAGCGGTGAGATGACGCGGTGCAGCGTCGCCTTGAGATAACCCTCGGTTGCGAGCTCAAGCATCTCGCCAATGTTCACGACGAAAGCGCCAGGCTTGGGCGGGACATCCACCCACTCGCCCTGGAAATCAACCTGCAGACCACCCTTACCGGGCTCGACCATCAGCAGCGTCAGAACACCACCATCACGGTGAGCACCAACACCCTGCTTGGGTTCTGGATTAGATTCGCCCGGGTACCGCACAATCTTCAGCTGCGGGAAAGGCTTCTCGGCGAAGGCGTTGTCAAACACGTCCTCCGGCGCCCCGAGGGCGTTAGCCCAGGCGCGCAATAGTCGCAACGAGACGGCACTGAGTTTGTCGTTCCATTCATTGACCAATTCACGAAGCTGGGGCACGGCATCCGGCCACAGGTTGGGGCCTTCGAGACGCCAATAGTCGGCAAGCCCGGCAGCATTGTCGACAACGTCGCGCTCTGGACCCACATCGATCTGTTCGCGCCAGTCGGTCTTGCCCTCGGTCAGCTCACCGCCCACGCGCGTGTAGCCACGGAACTGCGGGCTCTTCACGTTCTCCACAGCCAGCTTCTGCTCGGCGGGCAAGTCAAAGAACTCGCGGGATGCCGCAAGCAGGTCATCCATCAATGTCTCGTCGACACCGTGCCCGACGAGGTAAAAGAACCCAACATCGTGGGTCGCACACAGCAGATCGTCACGAAACTGGGCGGCCGATTCTGGGCCGCCATCGAGTAGCGAGAGATCAATTACTGGGAGTGCGGATTCGTTCATTTAACGATGTTCACACGGGCGACCTGAGAGTTTTACTTTGTTACGCCCACAGCGCTAAGCGTGGGCGTAACACGATCACGGTTCGGAGAATTATGAGCCGACAGCGGCGCGTTCGGGAATAACTTGCGGGTGTGTTTGCCCCATGTGCTCGATGACGCGCACGACCTGGCTTGTGTAGCCGAACTCGTTGTCGTACCAGACATACAGCACAAGATGCTTGCCGTCGCTGATGGTGGCGAGGCCGTCCACGATGCCCGCGCGGTGCGATCCCGTGAAGTCACTAGAGACAACCTCGGGCGAGTCGATGAAATCGATCTGCTGCTGCAGAGTCGAATCAAGAGAGAGGTTGCGCAAGTAGCGATTAACCTCAGCACGCGTCGTTTCGGTCGCGAGGTTAAGGTTGAGAATCGCCATCGACACATTCGGGGTCGGAACCCGGATGGCGCTGCCAGTGAGCAGGCCAGCGAGTTCCGGAACAGCCTTCGCAACTGCCTTCGCGGCGCCTGTCTCGGTGATGACCATGTTCATCGGTGCCGAGCGACCCCGACGGTCTCCCGAGTGGAAGTTGTCTGTCAGATTTTGGTCATTCGTGTACGAGTGCACCGTTTCGACATGCCCGTGCTCGATGCCGTACTGGTCATTGATCGCTTTGAGCACCGGCGAAATTGCGTTTGTCGTGCACGACGCAGCGGAGAGGATGGTGTCGGTGTCGGAGATTGTGTCGTGGTTGAGCCCGAAGACAATGTTCTTGATGTCGCCCTTGCCGGGGGCAGTGAGGAGAACACGCTTCACGCCCTGTGACTTGAGGTGCTGGCCGAGGCCCGCTTCGTCACGCCAGCGACCCGTATTGTCGACGACGATGGCATCCGAAATTCCGTATTCGGTGTAATCGATCGTGGCGGGATCGTTCGAGTAGATCACTTGAATGAGGGTGCCATTGGCCAAGATTGTGTTCGCGTCGGTGTCGACCGAAATGGTGCCCTCGAATGGACCATGCACGCTGTCTCGACGCAGCAGGCTGGCGCGCTTCACGAGGTCATTGTCTGAGCCGCGGCGCACAACAATCGCTCGCAGGCGCAGCCCTTCGCCGTTGCCGGCGTGCGCGATGAGGATGCGGGCCAACAGTCGACCGATGCGTCCGAAACCGTAGAGCACGACATCCGCTCCCGACGGTTTTGTCTCGCGGCCATTCTTGAGCGCTGGGGCAAGTTCAGCAGCGAGGAAGTCGTCGAGCGTTCCGCCCTGCTCGCGGAAGCGGTTCACGAGCTTCGCTAGGTCAATGGATGCCGGATTCAATGGCATCGCCGACAGCGCGAGCATCACCGGCATGGTCTCTTCAATCGGCAGTTCACTCTCGTTAATCTGCCGCGCAAACCGGTGCGCTTTGAGCACTTCGACCGGAGACTGGTTGATAAGGCGACGCCCGTGAATCGAGGTCACAACGCCGTGGTTGCGATACAGCCCACCGATGAGCGGAATCATTGCCTCGGCCAGTTCTTGGCGGGCGTTCCATCGGGAAAATTCGTCGCTGTGTTCGCGTTGCATCAGGTTCCTTCCGACTGCAGTGTCACGGGGCCGCGAGCGCGCTTGTGACGTGGCTGGCCCCGCCTCCATTCTTCCAGACGGATGCTCGGCCCGGGCTGCCAGTGGGATGCAGTTCGGGCAACACTTTAGACAGCGCCAAAGGGGGCGATTCTTAACGGGGCGGGAGGCCGGGATTTTGCCCGCTTCGGCGCCGGGAACGCCCTTGGTTTAGCGATCTGCGGTGCGCTTTACTGATTCTGAGCCGCGGCTGCGCGCATCAGATCGCGGAAGGCATCGGGGTCGACACTCTCACCCTCATGCAAGTCGATCGCGCGGCGAACTTTGGCGTCGAGGCTGCTGTTAAAGAGGCCGGTGGGATCGTCGAGGGAAGCACCCTTCGCAAAGGTGAGCTTGACCTTGTCTTTGTAGATCTCGCCCGTGCAGAGCAGACCATCGAGGCTCCACGCTGCTACGCCGTCGGGATTGGATGGTTTTCGCCATTTCACTTCTTCGACGACTTCGGGCAGCGCTTCGGCAATGAGATCGCGGAGTTCGGCGAGCAGTGCGCTGCGCCAGCCACGGGGGTCGGTGGTCGCGTCATCCATAGTGCTCACTCTAGCCTCCGTCAATAGTACGATAATAAGATTTACTAACGGAAGGGTCTGCCGTGAAGATCGCACGCATTGAAACATTCCTCGTTCCACCACGCTGGTTGTTCGCGCGCATCGAGACCGACAACGGCATCGTCGGCTGGGGCGAACCCGTAGTAGAAGGCCAGGCCGACATCGTGCGGGCCGCCGTCGAGCAGCACGCCGAGTACCTCATCGGGCTCGATGCCACCCGCATCGAAGACCACTGGCAAGTGCTCACCCGTGGCGGCTTCTACCGCGGCGGCCCCATCGCTTCCAGTGCAATCGCCGGCATCGACCAGGCACTCTGGGACATCGCAGGCAAAGCCCATGGCGTTCCCGTTCACGACCTTCTTGGCGGCGCCGTGCGCGACCGCATCCGCATGTATGGCTGGGTTGGTGGCGATGATCCCTCCGAGCTGCGCGACAATATCGCCCAACAGGTGGGGTCTGGTCTCACCGCCGTCAAAATGAATGGCAGCGGGCGAATGAAGCCCATCGGTACCGTCAGCGCCATCGACGAGGTCGTCGAACGAGCTGCCCTCGCGCGCGAAGTTTTGGGCCCCGACCGCGACATGGCCATCGACTTCCACGGACGGATGACCGTGGCCAACACGCGCCGCGTGCTCCCCCTCCTCGAACCCTACGCTCCCCTCTTCGTTGAAGAACCTGTCGTGCCCGAAAAGTCACACCTGCTCGAAGGAATCGTGGCAGCGACATCGATCCCCATCTCCACCGGCGAGCGCCTCTACTCCCGCAACGAATTTCTCCGGCCGCTCCAAGCCGGCATCGCTGTCGTGCAACCCGACCTCTCCCACGCCGGCGGAATCTCCGAAGTGCGCCGCATCGCCGCACTCGCCGACATGTTCGATGCCCAACTCGCGCCGCACTGCCCCCTCGGGCCCATTGCCCTTGCAGCAAGTTTGCAGGTGGGGTTCAACACACCGAACTTCCTCATTCAGGAACAGAGCATCGGCATCCACTACAACGTCGGATCAGACGTGCTCGAATACCTCATGGATACGAGCGTCTTCGACTTCACGACTGGCTACATCGAGCGGCTGACTGCCCCCGGGCTTGGCCTCGATATCGATGAGGCTGCCGTGCGCGCTGCTGACAAGGTGGGGCACCACTGGCGCTCCCCCGTGTGGCGTCACGATGACGGATCGCTTGCCGAGTGGTAGCGGCCTCGAGCTAAGCGCCGAGAGTGGTCGTCATTCCGCCATCAACGACGAGCGATGCGCCGGTAATGTACGAAGCGCCGTCTCCCGCTAAGAACTGGATGACGGACGCGACCTCTTCTGGGGTTCCGAGTCGCTGCAGAGTTGCGTGACGCTGAGCACGCTCGCGGTCTTCCAAACTTTGGTGATTCCACTGACGGGTTTGGATTGCGCCAGGCAGTACGACATTCACGCGAACGTGGGGTGCGTAGTCAACGGAGAGTTGGCGGGTCAACGAAATCAGGCCGCCCTTGGCCGCGGCATAGGCGGGCTGTTCTGCCCATGCAAGCACGCCGTGAACACTCGAGACATTGACCATGCTTCCGCGCGCAGCGGTGAGGGTGTCGTGGAAGGCGTGCATCGCACGGTAGACGGATGACAGGGTCACCGATAGCTGTTTGCTCCAGTCATCTTCGGACTGTTCGTGCGCGACTCCCCCCACTTGAAAGAAGGCGTTATTCACGATGACTGCTGGCGGACGGTTAGCGGCACGGAGCTCACGAGAGAGCGCCCGCCAAGCTTCGGGGTCACCAACGTCGAGGGAGTGTGCGGTAGCAAGCCCGCCGACGGCGCGAATTTCTGCGGCAACGATGGCGGCTGCAGCCGTGTCAATGTCGGTGACCACAACGTCGTCACCGGCAGCCGCGAACAGTCGGGCGCTGGCGGCACCGATGCCGTGACCTGCGCCGGTTATCAAAACGGTGCGCTTCGAGGCGTGCCCGTTGCTGCGGGCGCTGTTGTCGCTGCTCTCGCTGCGGGCGCTGCTCTCGCTCACTAAAGTGCCCGCTTGCGGTTCTTGACGAGAGCGGCACCCTCGTCGTCGGTGCTCACAATGGCATCAGAGTCAGCAGCGGATTGAGTCATCAACGTCACCATCGCTGAGTGAGCGCCATCAGCATCCTGAGCAACGATCGCGTCAACGACAGCGCGGTGCGAATCCAAAAACTGGGTGGTCGTTTCGTGTTCGAATGCAATCTGGTTGCGGGCCTGCAACGCTGGTTCGAGCACTACTTCGAAACGTGCCAAGAGTTCATTGCCGGATGCCGCAAGCACGGCCCGATGAAACACGAGGTCGGCCGCCGCGTGCGATTCCGCTTCGGTGCTCGCGAAAGTCGCGGCGAGCGCGGTCATCGCTGCCTCAATCGCAGCACACTGTTCATCGCTGCGACGGACAGCTGCCAGCCTCGCCGCGGCCGGCTCCAGAACTTGGCGCACCTCGCTCAACTCAAGGACGAGCAGCGGATCAGGCACCCCCTCCGACCGCCACGTCATGACGTCGCCATCGAGCAACTGCCACCGCTCCCGCTCAGTAACGTAGGTGCCAAGTCGGGGTCGAGCGTCAACGAGACCCTTAGTGGTGAGTACTTTGATGGCTTCGCGCATGACCGTGCGGCTTACCTGAAATTCGGTGAGCAGTGCATCCGGGTCAATGATGTCACCAGATACGAGCTCTCCGCGCATGATGCGGCGACCAAGCACGTCAACAACATGCCCGTGCAGGCCGCGGCGAGAGAAAGTAGTCATCCCCGCGATGATACTGTGCTGACCGCTGCCGCCGCGCAATCAGCACATGCAGCGCGACCCTACTTTTTCTGATGACTGAGATGAAGCCCGGAAGCGGGCTTGAGTCCAGCAACGTCGGCGTAGACAGAGACTGATGCTGCAGCGGACCATGCTTGGGGGCGGCACGCTGCAGGGTACGGTGCGGGTCGGCTATGGGTCTCTGCGGAGTCTCCAGAGTGCAATTCTGGGGTTCGGTAGTCGAAAGCTGCAGCTGCTTCTAGGAGGCCGTCGATCAGAATTGCGGCTTCATCGGTGAACCCTGATTTCGTGAGACCGGAGATCGCGATCGCTGTGTCGTGCGTCCACACACTTCCGCCGTGATAGCTCAGCGGCCAATACCCGGCTGCACTCGTCGCGAGCGTGCGGAGGCCAAATCCGCTGTTTAGTTCGGGGGCGACTAGGCGCGCGGCGACGATGGCCTCTTCGTCGCGGTCAAGGATTCCCGTGCCGAGGAGGTGCCCAATGTTGCTGGTGAGAGAGTCGATGGGACGTTTCGTGGCATCGAGGGCAATCGCAGGAAAAGGCCCCTGATCATCACTGATCCAAAAACTTTCACGGAACTTGTCCTTGAGCTGCCCAGCCCAGGTGCGCCACGCTGTGCCGTCCTCTCCAAAGTGCTCGAGGATCGATGCGCCGCCGATAGCAGCCTCGTAGGCATACGCTTGCACTTCACAGAGAGCAATCGGGCCGGTTGCTAAAGTGCCGTCGTTCCACTGGACTGAATCACCGGAGTCTTTCCAGCCTTGATTGGCGAGACCTTGGCCTGAGTTGTCTGCATACTCGAGCAAGCCATCGCCATCAGCATCAGCATGGTCGCGAAGCCACCCCAGCGCTTCACGAAGCGGCGTGAGAAGTGACCTGACCGAGTCATCGTCGAGCCCCCACCGCCATGCGTCATGCAGCAGACAGATCCATAACGGAGTTGCGTCTACTGTGCCGTAGTAGAGAGGAGGAAGTTGCACATCGGGGCTGACTGAGATGGGGGCGCGACGCATCTCATGGAGGATTTTCCCCGGTTCTTCAGCCCGGCGGAGATCGATCTCGGTACCTTGATGCTCCGCGAGAAGCTTGAGGGTGTCGAATGCGAGATCAGTGCCGAGCGGAAGCATGAATCGCGCAGCCCAGATCGAGTCCCGGCCAAAGAGGGTAAAGAACCAGGGCGAACCGGCTGCAAGAAAGCTGAGTTCTGGATGCTCAACGGTTGTCATTCGCAAGCCATCAAGGTCACTCAAGGACTGGCTGACCCAGCAGGCGAGCCTCTCGTTATTCTCCACGAGCGGAATCGACCACGGCAGTGGCGACTCATCTCCAAGCACCGTGGCTGTTTCGTCACGCGCTGAGACCTCGCACATCACGCTGACAGAACCAGCGGCCGGAAGCGCGACCGTCCACCGGAGGTCAACTTTCGTTCCCTGGACCGTGATCTCCGCATCCCGAGCGGTCAATGCGGCAAAAATACCGTCGCCCGACCACTCAACGTCGTCACCGTGCACGCGAACGTTTAGTGCGTTCTTCGCTTCGTCTATGCCCGACTTAATTGAGTCGAGCTGGTCAAGCCCTAATGCCAGGGTCACCACAACTTCGACCTCGCGACTGTAGCCGAGGTTCGAGCAAAGAGTTACCTCTTCGCTGCTGCCGTGAGAGTTGATCGTGCGCCGATGTTCGACCCGTAAGCGGGGATCCGGTTCGGTGTCGTAGGCCCTAAGAAGGGAGGTGAACAGGCATCGAGCGGATCCGGCCGGATCTTTCGAGAGAGCTGTGGGTTGTTCACCGTCGATTGTCACCGTCAAGCCGGACACGAGCCGAACATCCGAAAAATAGATTCCATGGATCGCGGCACGGCCCATCGTGCCGTCGTGCGCAGACCACGCCTGCATCGGTGCGCGAAAAACCACGCTCTGGTCATGTAGTAGTGGCTGACGTTGTGCAGTCATGGCAGTGTTGCGGCCCCTCGTTGGCAGTTTTGCAGCCCTGCTCCATTGACATCGGCCACTAGGGGTGTAATTCTTACACAAAGAATTTGAACGATCAAACTTTGTAGTGAGATCACGCCGATGCACTTAATCGTGGCCAAAGGAGGCACCGATGGGACAAATGCCAACAGTTGAGGATGTTGCACGGGTTGCCAATGTTTCGCGTCAAACGGTCTCCAATGTGCTCAACTCACCTCACATAGTTAAGGCGCTCACTCGCGATCGCGTTCTTGCCGCGATCCAGCAGCTTGGCTACCGCCCCCACGCCTCCGCACGTCGGTTGCGCACCCAGAAATCCTCCACGATCGGGGTGCGCCTCGAAGCACTAGGCAACGGTATCTCGGGTTCAGTACTCGACACTTTTCTGCATGCCCTCACCGAACAGGCTGACGTGCGGCACATGCGAATACTTCTATTCACCGCCAACAACGCCCAAGATGAGATCGACCAGATTCGCCGGTTGCGAGATGGGGCTGATGTTGACGGGTTTGTGCTGACGTCTACAACCTACGCCGACCCCCGCGTGAAGTGGCTGGTCGAGAATGACGTACCGTTCGCTACATTTGGTCGCCCGTGGGGTGCGGATAACACGGGAGATCCCCGGCATCGTTGGGTCGACGTCGACGGACGAACCGGCGTTCGAGAAGCCACTGCGCACCTCATCAATTCAGGAATGAAGCGAGTGGGCTACATCGGCTGGTCTGCCCCGTCTGGCGCCGGTGACGATCGCCGACAGGGATGGAAGGAAGCGCTAACCACCGCTGGTCTCGATGGAACGGGACTTGATGTTGCGGTTGAAGACACAGTGGTGGGAGCATCCAGAAGCACGGAAACCCTCCTAACGATGGCCTCCCCCGCCGATGCCCTTATCTGCGCAAGTGACACATTAGCTTTGGGCGCAACGTTCACCGCAAACGCGCTCGGCCTCAAGGAAATCCCCATCATCGGGTTCGACAACACCCCGGTGGCCGCAGCGGTCGGCCTCTCGAGCATCAAGCAGCCACTAGATGAAGTAGCTACTGGCATCCTCGACCTTCTTCTCGGCGCTAGCGGCTCTGCCGTTGTCGGAAACACCAGCATTAGCGAGGAGCCGACGAATCGACTCCTCGTCCCACAACTTGTCGAGCGCAGACACAGTCAGCTGCAACTCGGCGAGACCTCCGGCCACTAACGCCGGCAGTCACATATTGAAAGGGAACACTGTGAAAAGAACACAATGGATGTCAGCAGCCACAGCTGTCGGCATCGTGATTAGCTTAGCGGCCTGCAGTTCTGGTGGCGACGTTGGGTCAACTGACAAGCAGGAACTAACGATGCTGATCGGCTCAAGCGGAGACGCGGAAACCAACGCGGTCCAGGCTGCCGCAGATGCTTGGGCCGCCGATACGGGAAATACCGTAGAGGTCATCGCGGCAAGCGACCTCAATCAGCAGCTCGGTCAAGGCTTCTCTGGTAACAACCCGCCCGACTTGTTCTACATGGGCTGGGATCAGTTCCAGACGTACGCGCAGAACGGATACTTGGAGCCATACGCAGAGAACCTGAGTAATGCCGATCAGTTCTACCCGGCGCTGAAGGACGCATTCACGTATGACGACACGTTCTACTGCGCACCGAAAGACTTCTCTACCCTTGGCCTAATCATTAACACTGACCTCTGGGCCGCCGCCGGACTTACGGATGCAGATATTCCCACCGATTGGAATGGGTTGACAGCAGCAGCCACGAAACTGACAACCGCAGATATCGTCGGTCTCTCGTTCGGCCAAGAATATGCGCGACTTGGCGTGTTTATGGAGCAAGCCGGAGGTAGCCTCGTCAGCAACTCTGAAGTCACCGCCGACAGCCCCGAGAACGCTGCCGGTATTGATTACGCAAAGTCACTACTCGACGCCGGTGTACTCAAGTTCCCAGCCCAACTCGAAGCTGGCTGGGGTGGCGAAGCGTTCGGACTTCAGAAGGCCGCAATGGTCATTGAGGGGCCGTGGATCAACGGTGCGTTGAAGAACGACTTCCCTGATGTGAACTACATCGCGGCAGAGCTCCCCGCCGGTCCTGGTGGCCCGTCGACCTTCACGTTTAGCAACTGCTGGGGCATCCCGGTCGACTCACCTACCCTTGAGGCGACACAGTCACTCGTGGAGTACCTCACCGCCGATGAGCAGCAGCTCACCTTTGCTGATGCATTCGGCGTAATTCCCTCCACCGAATCTGGTGCTGCGGCATACGCCGAGAAGTTTCCCAACAATGCGTCATTCGTTGCGGGTAATGACTACGCCGTCAGCCCGGTCGCTTTTGCCGGTGCATCTGCGGTACTGGGAGACTTCAATTCCAGCCTCGAGGGCCTCGACGCGGCGAACTCTGCAGCGCTGCTGAAGATGCTTCAGACCAACCTTGAAGAGGCCTACGCGAAAGCTAACGGCTAAGCGATGGCTGCCATAGTAGGGTCTCGCCGCGGCTCACTGCGCCGCGGCGAGACCCGCTATGGATGGCTCTTCACCGCCCCATCCATAGTGATCACCGGCGTTTTTCTTCTCCTGCCTATCGCGCTCGCCGCTTGGGTGAGCGTTAGCGACTGGAACGGTTTAGGCTCGCCGTTGAGCGGCCGCGCAGAATTCGTAGGTGCGGAGAACTACGCTGCGGTTCTTACGGATCCCGGCTTAGCGCAGAAAGACTTCGGGACCTCAATACGAAACAACCTCTATTACGTTCTGCTCGTTGTTCCCCTGCAAACTGGGCTCGCCCTGTTTCTCGCCGTTCAAATGAATCGAGCGATCTTGCGTGGCCGGGGATTCTTTCGTACAGCCTTCTACTTCCCCTCCGTAACAAGTTCGATCGCGATCACGACGGTCTTCATCTTCCTGTTCACCGCCTCAGGCACCGTGAACAGCATTCTGGCTTGGCTGGGGATCAAAGGGCCCAACTGGTTCGCTGACCCTAGTGGCGTCATTCACAATCTGCTCGCAGGAATAGGGATCACGTCGCCCCCACCGTTACTCGATGTCGGCGGCCCACTTGGCATCACCTGGTGGCAATGGCTTTCCGGCCCTTCAGTGGCGATGTGCGCACTCATCGTGCTCGCTGTTTTCACTACCTCCGGCACCTTTATGCTCCTCTTTCTCGCTGCGCTTCAAAGCATTGGTGGGGAGATCGACGAAGCAGCTCTGATGGATGGAGCGGGCCCGTTCCGAAAGTTCTTCTCAGTGACGTTGCCCATGCTCAGGCCAACACTGTTCACTGTCCTCACCCTCGGACTCATTGGCACTTGGCAAGTTTTCGACCAGATCTATCTCACCGGCGGCGGCGCTCCAGGTAAGACGCTGCTCACCCCTGCGTTTCTCGCCTACCAAACATCCTTCAAGGATCTGCAGTGGGGTCAGGGTGCAGCGATTGCGTTTATTCTCTTCGCAATCATCGTGCTGCTCACCCTGCTTCAACGATGGATCCTTCGTGAGCGCACCCCCACGATGAAAGCTCCGAGGGCAACCCAAGTTAGAGCAACCCTCAACGAAGGAGATGTGCAATGACCGTCACCTCACCCGCCGCTGTCGAGCCCCCGGCACCACGACCTCGGCGCCGTCGACGGCTGAGTCGGCGACTCCGCACTGTGGCGATCCTCAGCTACATCATGCTCATCGCGCTCGCGATGATCTACATCTATCCGTTTCTCATCGCCGTGTCATCCAGCTTCAAGAATGATGCTGACGCCACCGCCAACCCGCTCCAACTGATTCCCGAAGTTTGGAGCTTTGCGGCATACGAGCGCTTGTTTACGGATGTGCCCTTGCCTCTGTGGACTTTCAACACGGCATTCATCAGCGTGATCGTTACGTGTGGCCGGGTGTTCTTGGATTCGCTGGCGGGGTATGCACTCTCCAGGCTCCAGTTCAAGGGCCGCACAATCGTTTTCGCCGTATTTATTGGAATCATGTCAGTGCCCGGTGTTGTTCTACTGATCCCGCGCTTCCTGATTCTTCAACAACTAGGGCTTTACGATACCTATGGCGGCATGATTATTCCGTTGCTCACCAGCGCCGCAGGAATCTTCATCATGAAGCAATTCTTCGACTCCATCCCCATCAGCGTTGAAGAGGCAGCACGAATCGATGGTGCGAGCGTTTTCCGCACCTATTGGACGATCGTGCTTCCCATGGCGCGCCCCGCACTCGTCACCCTGTTCATCCTGAGCTTTCAAGGCTCGTGGAATGAGTTCGGACACTTCGTGGTCTCACGGCAAAGCGCCGACCTCAACACCCTTACGACTGGCGTGGCGTCACTTGTGTCAGGTCAACTCGGTTCAGGCAACCAGTATCCGCTTCAACTCGCGGCGGCGACCCTCATGACAATTCCCGTCGCGGTCATCTTCTTCATCTTCCAAAAGCGGATCATGAATAACACGTCAGGCGCCGAAAAGGGCTAACGATTGTGGGGCATTCCGTACTAGCTTTCGACGAGTGCGGTGTGCCCCACAATGAGTTAGTTAAGCAGGCCCTTCTCGGTGAGCCAGTCCTTGGCCGCCACGGCAGCCTGGGCCTTTTCGGAGCCCTCGACGCGATCCCGCAGTGCGATCAGATCATCGGTGGTGAGAGCGGCCGAGATCTCGTCTAATACCTGAGCGAGGTCATCGCTGTAGATACTCGAGTTGAGCAACGGCACTACGTTCTGCGCGGCAATCAGGTTCTCGGGATCTTCGAGCACCAAGAGCTTCTTCGCGACGAGATCAGGAGACGTCGTGTAGATATCGGCCACCTGCACTGCGTCGTCGACGAGAGCCTTCACCGTGTCTGGCCCGCCGAAGTCTTCGATGGGAACGAAAGTCACGTCGCTGACGCCGTAGGCCGCTTCTAGGCCCGGGATTCCATAGGGAAGCTCCGCAAACTGCGGGCTCGCCCCCAGGCTGAATGGTTCGATCTTCTTCAGATCCGCGATCGAAACGAGCCCCTCTTGATCTGCAAGCTCTTGAGTGACGACGTAGGCGTCCTTGTCTTGAGCGGGAGACGAGCTGAGCACTTGGAATCCGTCGGGCACGATGGTTTCGAGCGCGGCGTCTACGTCCTCTGTGCTTCGGGCGGTGTTCTCCGTGTCATAGAAGAACAGGAGGTTTCCGTTGTACTCGGGCATGAGGCTGATCGAGCCATCTTCCAGAGCAGGAATCGTGGTCTGTCGCGGTCCGAGGTTGAACTTGGTCTCTACCTCGTAGCCAGCGTTCTCGAGGGCGAGCGCATAAATGTTTCCGAGGATCTCTCTTTCGGGGAAAGCAAATGAGCCGACGATGATCTTGGTGTCTGTCGTTGTCTCATCCGATGAGGCGCCCGTCGGGTCAGAAGTGGCGCATCCGGCCAGTGCCACCAGCGCCCCTGCGGCGATGACCGCGGTGGTGAGCCGGGCCGCTTTGTGTGCTGCGAACATTAGTTTTTCCCTTCGTTGGCGGATGTTGCCGCCACCGCGACCGGTCCGTTTGACCGCCCGCGGACGTGTTTTTTGTTTCGGCGCGTATCGGAAGACCCGCGCCGTCTCGTGAGTTGCTGAATCAGCGCGAAGACCCCATCAACGACGAGCGCCAGTACCGTGACGAGAATGGCACCGCCGAGAATCCGCTCGTTGTCGTTGAGTCCAATTCCGCTCGAAATGATCGTGCCGAGTCCACCGAGTGAGATGTAAGAGGCAATCACCGCCGTCGCAATAACCTGCAATGTGGATGCGCGGATCCCACCAATAATGAGCGGAAGCGAGAGCGGTATTTCGATCTGCGTGAGCACTTGCAACTCGGTCATGCCGCTCGCTCGGCCTGCATCAACCGTCTGGCTGTCGACCGATTCGATTCCCGCGTACGCTCCCGCGAGTATCGAGGGAATAGCCAAGATGACTAACGCGATGATGGAGGCGACAAAGGCAGCCCGAGTGAATGGCACCGTCGCACCTACAATGACGAACAGCGCCATCAGTAAGCCCAACGTCGGCAGCGCCCGCATGCCGCCCGTAAAGGCGATGACGAACTGGCGCCCGCGCCCCGTGTGCCCAATATAGAAACCGAGGGGAAGCGCAATAACCGCTGCGATCGCGACCGCTACAACGGTGTACAACAAGTGCTCGGCTAGTCGATCCTGAATCGGCAGTGGGCTCTGTGCCCCCGCAGCGTAGTTAGCGGGGTCTAACAACCAGCGAATAGCGTCAATGAAGAATTGCATGGGTCAGACCACCCGCTCGACTGGAACGCGATTCTGGGGCTGACTTCCGCCACGTCGCCGCTTCCACGGCATCAAGAGGCGACCCAGCTGAACAAGCACGACGTCGAAAACGAGAGCGATGACGAGGCTCGCCACGATGCCAATGATGATCTCCTCAAGGAAGTCACGTTGCTTTCCGTTCGTGAATAAATAGCCGAGGTTCGCTGAGCCGATGATTGCCCCCACAGAAACAAGCGCGATCGTGCTGGCGGAAACTACCCGAAGGCCCGCGAGAAGAACAGGGCCAGCGAGAGGTAACTCAACAAGCCAGAAGCGGTTCCAGGTGGAGTAGCCCATAGCGGTGGCCGCCTGGATCGTCTCGGCGGGCACCGCTGCTAGCGCATCCGCCGCTGTGCGAACCATCATGGCAACCGCGTAGATCGTCAGTGCGACAACGATGTTTCGGTCATCCGTAATGCGTGTTCCGAGGACGTAAGGCAACATCACGAAGAGGGGAAGGGACGGGATTGTGTAGAGCAAACTTCCCCCGGCGATCACAATCGACCGCAACGCCGCCCAGCGATTGGCAACCCAACCGAGCGGCACCGCAATCGCGAATCCGAGAATGATTGGCACGATGCTGAGAGCAACATGGTTGCCCGTGAGTCTCGCGATGAGACCGAAGTTGTCGATGAACCAACTCATCGTTCAGCCCTCAAAGCTCGTCCGCGAGAATTCCCGCGGGACGCCCATCGCCGTCGACGATGAGTGTCGCGTTGTCTCCTTCGCGACGCTGCAAATGAAGGGTGCGCTTTCCTTTATCGGCACCAATGAATGTCGCGACGAAATCATCTGCAGGCTGCGACAGGATTTCGGCGGGGGTTCCCACCTGCGCAATCACCCCTCCACTGCGCAAGATCACGACCTGATCGGCGATCGCGAAAGCTTCATCAATGTCGTGGGTGACGAACACGGTTGTCTTGCCGAGCTCACGCTGCAGCCGGTTGAGTTCGACCTGAAGTTCAGCTCGCACGATCGGGTCAACCGCGCCGAACGGCTCATCCATGAGAAGGATGTCGGGGTCGCTCGCCAAAGCGCGCGCAACTCCCACTCGCTGCTGTTGACCGCCCGAAAGTTGGTCTGGATATCGCTCGGCCAAGGATCGGTCGAGTCCAACCGCATCGAGCAAGGTAAGCGCATTCGCCCGAGCCACTCGCTTCGGCACCCCGTTCAGGCGCGGCACGGAAGCGATGTTGTCGACTACTCGGCGGTGCGGGAGGAGGCCGATAGCTTGGAGCACGTAACCGATCCGCCGGCGAAGCTCAACCGGGTTCAGCCCCGAAATGTCTTCACCATCGATCAGGACTGTGCCGGATGTCGGGTCGACCATCCGGTTGATCATGCGAAGGAGAGTTGTCTTTCCCGAGCCCGAAGAACCGACGAACACCGTTGCCTTGTTCGAGGGAAGCACGAGAGAGAAGTCTTCGACAGCGAGAGTGCCATCGGGAAACCTTTTGGTGACGTTCTGGAACTCGATCATGACGGTCGACTCATTCCCCCTGCGTCTGGCGAATCGACGCGTGCCGATTCCCTCGAAGTGCAAGTATATTCGCTGCGCTTCAGAGGCCAGAGTGGGGCAACACCGCTAGACAGCCGAGTGCGGTGTTCCACACCTCGGCGATGACAGTTGGCCTAGAGGATCTACGTGATCCCCTGATCCTGAATCGCCGACGATAATGTCATGCCGTTGAGTTCTAAGTAGAGCTGGCCCTCGGTGACCGACAGTGTGACCGAATTGCGTCGCTCGAGGCCAGCGACGGCCCCCTCAATGAAGCCAGGCTCGAAACTGCGCAAGGTAATGGCATCGGCCTGGTGGATTTTCTTGCCGGCCCACGCCGCAGACACCTTCACCGGATCGCGGTGCGTATAGACGGCGACCCGATCGGCGAGTTTGCTTCCGTAGTGCAGCCGGGCAGCATCGGGGGCACCAACTTCGATCCACGCGGTGATAGTTCCGGTGAGATCCCGGACGAGCACTGCTGGCTCATCGGTTGAGGAAACTCCCTCGCTGAAGGCGATTCCTTCCTCGTATTCGAGGCAGTACGCCAGCAACCGCGTCACCATATAGAGGTCCGTTTCTGACGGATGACGCGCGACTCGAAGCGTGAAGTCGTCGTAGACCCCGCGATCCACATCCGCCAGTTGAACCGTGAAGGTGTGAATAGTTGAGCCAGCTGCCATAGTGCCCGAGCCTAGTCTCTGGATGCGGTGCCGAATTGCGGCCGCGACAACGGGAGAGCTAGTGCGCGACAGTTCCGCGCGCCGGGTATCCGTTTTCGGTGACGTACTCGAGGCCATGAATGATCGCCTTCACGGGCATGCGACCAAACGGCATGCTCGAAATGTTGCTCCAGAACATCGTGTTATCGGAGTCGAGAACGAAGATTCCCGATTCACTAAAGCGTTCCGGTTCGCCCTTCTTGAAGCCACTAGAGATGAAGAGCCCCCACTGGCGCGCTTGCTCTTCTGTGAGTCCGTGGGCGATGGGTAGCTGCGTGAGTTCCCAGTCATCAACGGATATCGTTGCGCGCTTGAGAGTGTCCATGCTGATCGCAACAACGCGTCCGACACCGGCCTCACGCAGCTCATCCATGCTGTCGTCAATTTCGCGGAGCTGCTTTCGGCACAGCGGGCAGTGCAGCCCACGGTAAAAAACGATGAGCGTAAAGCGGCCATCAACGCCGGAACCGAGAGCGAGATCGTCGGTGGTGCCACCCTGAACAACGGGCAGTGAAAGGGCAGGAACCAGGGTGCGCGGCAGAATAGTCATCCTCAAAGCCAACACACTGGTGGCCAAGAATCATTCCGCGAAAAGAACAAATGGCGGAGACGGAGAGATTTGAACTCTCGGTACCCTTACGGGTACTCCACCTTAGCAGGGTGGTGCACTAGGCCGGACTATGCGACGTCTCCAGACGTACTCAGCAATCATAACTTGTCATAGGCCATACGACGAACCGAGATTGCCATCCGATTAACCGTCGGCGACGGCGCCGGCTTTGCCACGTCGTTCCCGCCCCTCACAGACGCTCTCGCAAGTGGGACGCATAGCCACCCGGGGTGCGACCATACTCTCGCCCCGAAGTGAGAACGCAACACTCATCTGTTGCCACTGAACGCGCCCCTATTGCGTTCAGTGCCTCCACGAGGCGCACATCTTCGTGTTCAGTAACCGGGGTAAAGCCACCAGCTTCTCGATAGCAATCGGCTCGAAAGCCAAGATTCGCGCCGTGCACGTGACCATTCGCTTCACCGGGCACATGCGTAGCCAGCCAGCGACTCCGCTTCTCGTCACTGAGGTCGTTGAAATCTGGCCGCACGGTTCCGATCATGACCTCGGCACCGCTCTGGGCGATCTTCCACTGTTCGCTCAGCCAGTTAGCTGGCACTTGCGAGTCCGCGTCGGTGTTGGCGATCCATACCTCAGAGTCCGGAGTGCGCGTGGTGCTGAGCAAGTGATGGATGCCGTGTCGGCGAGCTGCGCCCACGGCGCCATAATTCACCGCAAGAACTTCGACGTCATTCCACTGCGAGGCTATTGCAGCGGACTCATCGGCGCAGTCATCCAAGACGAGGATCACGCGGACCCACGGCCGCTCGCGAGCGTCGATGGCCCTCATGCTGGCACGTGCCGCAGCAAGAGCTGCCAGCGCAGCGCCCAAGAGCTCGTCCTCATCTTTGGCCGGAACGACAACGCCAATCCCGGAGATCCGCGCGCTCACAGGAGGCCTGTTTCGCGAGCGACCGAGCGCGCGGGGCGCAGGCTGAAAACGTCAAGCAGAAAGTCCTCTTCGACGTGACTGACAAATCGCTCCAGCGACTTGAGGGCGCCGAGCCTGGCGTGCACCTCGTCTCCGCCGAGCGGGTAGTCCGCGACTTCATGCCTCCAGTGGCAGACGACCAATACTCCAGCGGGCGCGAGACTCTTGGTGACCCGCGAGAGAACTCGATCGAGAGCATCCGAATCGAAATAGTATCCAACCTCAGACATCACGATCAGATCGTACGTTCCGTCCGGCCACTCTTCAGCGCTCTCAACGTGCCGAAACGTGACGTGCGGATGCTCCGCTAATCGTTGACGCGCAATCTCTAATGGCGCGAGTGCAATCTCAGTTGCCAAGAGGGCGTCGCATCTCTGTGCGAGCTGCGCGCTCAATACCCCTATGGAGCATCCCAACTCCAGCGCATTCGCGAAGCGCTCTCTCGGCAAGCTCGCCAGCGTTAGATCACGCTTCCGTTGCTCGTACCACCGAGATTCAAATCCCCACGGATCGGTTTTGCCGGCGTAGAACTCGTCAAAAAATTCTCGCGTGAGCGTTCCGTCATTACTCGGCTCGCGCTCAGTGATCACATATGCCTCCATTGGCCGTTCGAAATGTTCTACAAATTCAGGACGAAGAATCGCCTCGTCACCTTCACGTTCTGAGAGCGGAGAGATCTGGCTCTCGTGGGCCGCTATCGCGCGGCGCTTAGCGTCTCGCTCATCAGCAGTAAGGGTCATCGTGCGCAAGTCAGACCACGGTGTACGAGGGTCCTCTGGCGATGACCAGTGCCACAGCCAGATTGGGTATTCGACAAGGGACACACCATGCGCGCGGGCGACATCGGCGCAGATCTCGCCGACCACCCTGTGGTCGCCGTGCCCATCTCCGCGCCACGTTGCCGCGATGAGGGTTCTCCCCTGACCTGAGGCGAGCGCGCCCACGATGCCGTCGCGGAGCGCGCCAGTCTCATCTCTGAGTGCGCCATCCCGAAGCCCCAGGCGCACGATCGAGGTTTCTGGGGCAACCAGCTCAATCGCCCGCTCAATTTCCGCGGCTCTCCACGAACGCAGTTCGGCATCGCTCCGAGTCGGCGATGCCGGATGCGAGCCTTCGCCGTCCGTCGCGAGAATGAGCTGAACCCGTCCGCCCGCGGTGGCAACTCGCCGCATGAGTCCGGCGACCCCCAACGTTTCGTCATCCGGGTGAGCGGAGACGACGATTAGCCGGTCGATCCCCTCCACGTGGAATTCACCGACGTCGCTCCAGAGGGAGCTCGAGATCCACTGCACTTCGGGCGTACCCGGATCACGGTGGTCAAACGTCACCACTCGAAGGACCGATCAGCGAGCACCTTGCTACCGAGTCGCGCATAATCCCGCTCGGCATGATGTTGGCGCACATACAACTGGAGGTCCGCTACTCGACGGGCGTGTTCCTCGTCGAGCGCGAGCGGCGCCGGCCCCAAGGCGTGCCCGACGCGTTCCATCACCTCATCAACATCCCGAGCGACACGCGCACGGACGCGAGTGCTCATGATGGTTGCGGCGCTGCGGCTGAGCTCTACGTTATCGACAGCGTTAGCAGACTCTGCCAGTGCGATCCGCGACGAATAGAGCGCCAGATCCAGAGCGCCGAGGTGCATCTGAGCAATTTGGTCAGGCTCACGAACGCCACTCAACGCAAAAGCGTGCCGAGCGACTCCGACAGCTCCGCCCCACCAACAGGCGGCGACACCCATTGCTCCCCACGCGAATCCCGGGCGCTCCAAGTACCACGCGTCTTCCCCAACGGGGACGGCGGAGGCTGCAGAAAAGGCGACGTTGCCGCTCTGGATGGCCACGAGGCCGCGAGCATGCCAAGCGCCTTCCTCGACAACAACCCCTGTTTGTCGCAAGGAAACAGCAAAAAGTCGCCGAGTGGAGGGTCCGGTGAATGCCGTCACGAGCGCATGACTAACGGAGCCCGCCAAAGAGCACCACGCTTTGGTGCCAGACAGCATCCAACTGCCGTCGACACATTCAGCCCTGAGGCTAAAGTCGGGTGATTCAGCGGCGAACACACCCCACGTGCTGCCCTCATCCACGCCGATGCTGCCCGTGTCACCGATAACCGCCTGATCAAGGATGGCAAGCGCATCAAGATGGGGCTCCACAGCTCGCGCCACCGTGAGATCCACCGCCCCGATCGTAGCGAGCGCGCTCCACAGCACGCTTGTAGAACCTTCGCCAGGAAACGGCAGTCGACGTCCTAAGGATCGCGCAAAGTTGAGAGCGGCATCGACTCTGCTCTCACAGTTCTCAGCCTCTTCGCCCACCCAATTCAATAATTCCCGGTGGGATTCATCGGCCGTCGGCGAAATAGATAGCGTTTTCTTCACCCGCAGGTCTCATCCTCGTGATCGGTGCCGCAACGGCAGCGCTATAGCGAACTCCTAGCGAGATTCGCTCATCACTGAAGTTGTATCAAATTGATCTGAGAACTGCGAAGGAACTGCTTTTAGTAGTAGTTGGTGACCGAGCAGCTGTACGTTGCGGCACTCTGTCCACGAACGTCGATAACTTCAGGATCCACTGTGGGAGCCGCAGTCGAATCGCCGGTTGCTTCAGGTGCAGGCTCGGCGACGGGGGCGTTCGGGTCGAGAACCGCACCCTGACCGTCAGTTGAGTCTGCGAGCGTGAATGGGCTATCTGATGAGATCAGCGCCATCATCTTGTCGCCGACGTACTGATTGGGCTGAACTTTGCCGTCGTACACCCCGGTGCCACCGGTTGTGCCTGGGTACTGCACAAACTGAATGGATTCCAGCGGGATGTCTTTGAGCGCCAAAGCGATCGAGACCATCGTTGGTACGTCGGCTAGTCCCTTGGACAACTGCATGTTGGTGATTGCGGCATCCGCAAGGTTGTAAACCTTTTTGTAGTCGCCGAGGGTCTCAGCGCTCTTGAGTGTGCGCACCATTGACGAAAGGTAGACCTGCTGCGAGCTGATGCGTGTCAGGTCGCTGCCATCACCAACACCGTGACGTGAGCGAAGGAACGCGAGAGCCTTCCAGCCCTTCAAGTTGTAGGTGCCAGCTTCGGGAAGGTCGATTCCCGTGTACGGGTCAACGAGCGGGCCATCAATACACACATCGACACCGCCGATTGCGTTGGTCATCTCGATAACGCCGTTGAAGGTGATGATTCCGGCGAACTGAATATCGAGGCCGGTGAATTCTGAGAGCGTGAGAGCAACACAGGGAAGACCACCATACGAAAGCGCAGTGTTGAGAGGCTCCGTTGAGTAGTACTTGTTGTAGTCGCCATCAAGGCTGGGGCATTCGGGGATGCCCATCACCATGTCGCGCGGGAAGCTGATTGCCACCGCAGACTGGCGGTCTGCCGCAACATGCAAAATCATGTTGACGTCGTTGAGTTCACCCGACGCGTCTCGCGTTGAGCCGCCGATGCCGCCCTGACCTTCACGCGTATCGCTACCGGCGATAAGAATATTGAATCCACCCTCATAGCTGCCGATCTGCGGCGGAGGACCCTCAGTTTCACCGACGAGAGTAATGGTGTCGCGCTGACCGTAAATGCTGTCAAAAGCGACAGCACCAACCGCCGCACCACTCACCAGTAATACGGCGAGTGAAGCGGAGACAATCTTGGCGATTGTTCCCCACGGGCCCGGCTTCTTCAACCGACCGTGTCGTGCCAAACCCTGCACCGTGGGCGCTTCTTTTGAGCCAGTGCGAGCAACAGAGCGCGAACGCAACTCTGAGCGTGGACGAAGTTCACTCATCGCACTCCCCTTTCAACCACCGGATACACAACATGACACGCAGTGCGGAGGGCGTGGGATTCGAACCCACGAGACATTTCTGCCCACCAGTTTTCAAGACTGGCTCCATCGGCCGCTCGGACAGCCCTCCTTGCATAGCGCAAGATCAGAGTGTATCTGATGCCCGCACGGTCTACCTGAACGGCAGGCTAGAAGGCTCGAAATGGGGGTTAATCGGCGTTAGGCCCGCAACCTCAACGCTGCCCACACTTCAAGGCGACCCTCAAACGATTCAAGGTCGAGGTTCAGGATGCCCGCCGCCTGGTCGATGCGCGCCCGAACCGTGTGGCGGTGAACACCCAGTTTCGCGGCGGTGGCACCCCACGAACAATCATTCGCGAGCCACGAGCCCAACGTATCCACGAGAGCCGTCGAATGTTCGGCATCGAAAGTGATGAGTTTCGTGAGCACTCGCTGCGCCACATGCTCAGCACCTGCCGCCTGCAGCACCCCGAGCATCCCCGTTTCAGCAATGTTCGCGAAATCGGTGAGGCCAGCGCGCCCACCTCCGGCGGCGAGCGCATCGGATGCTTGCCTGAGGCCAGTCGCAAGCTCGGCGTAGTCAGCGGCGACGCTCCCGGCAGCGAGCGCATGGTCGTCGATGAGTTGCGTGACCTGCTGGTGCTCGCTGCCGTCTCCGACGATGACGACGATGGTGTCATCACGCTCTGCAAAGAACACGTGTCCGTCGCTGTCGAGCGCCAATGACTCGAGCGCATCGAGAACATAATGGCTGCGCACCTGCCGCGCGATCACGATTACGGAGAGAGGTTCCGCTGGCACAGAGCCCCAGACATCCTGCGCTGTGGAGTGGGCGACCGTGACGTTGCCGGCGAGCATCAACTCGAGCAGCGCCGAACGCAGTTGGCCGCGCGTAGTGTCGAGCTCGCGGTTTTGTTCCAGCGCCAAAGTCGCCAACGCGATCACACTGGTCACGAGCTCATTCTCCGCACGGTCAAGCGGAACCCCCCGACCCAAAGCCAATGCGCCACGCAACTGCCCGCTCTGGCCGAACGTCTGAATAGTCACCTGCCCAGCATCGAGCGTGAGACTTGTGGATGACCGGCGCCCCTTTCGCAGAGCCCGAGCCACCTCATCCCGCACCGGTGCCGCAAAACGATCAGCGGATGGTTGCTGCGAGGGCACAAGAAGAGGAGCGCCGGCCGCATCGAATAACCCGACCCAACACGAGAGTTGACGTTCCAGTTCGACGAGCGTCGAACGCAACCCAGTGGGCTTGAGAGCCGCCCGAGAGATCGCCTTATGCGCAGAGATCGACCACTCCATGCGCACGCTGCGTTCGGCAGCGATCTGGTCGGCAACCTCACGGATGACCGCAATGAAAGGAACGCGGTCGGGAACAGCAATAAGAGGAAGCCCGGCACGCTCGCAGGCCACGGCAAGGCCTGACGGCATTCCCTGATGCAGAAAGTGGGTCGCGAAGCCCAAACCAACAATCTCTGCAGCGACGAGGCGCTCGACATACGCGTCGTAGTTGTAGCGCTCGGCATCAGCGCCGAAACCGAATTGGGCGCCGTCGGTGAGCAGAACGTTACCGCTGCTAAGAAATGGGGTCGGGTCATCAAGGTCTGAACTGTGCACCCAAGTGACGGGGGCCGTCAACAGATCCGGACGAGCGCTCACGACGCTGAGCCGCAGTTGTTCTCTGCCCAATAGCCACGCAATTGTTGGAAGCACTAGCAATTGCCCTGTTCCGCTCGACGTCTCACCATATGTCGAGTATGCAGCATGTTGCTATACAAAATGTCACGATGTTGTGCGCGATGGAACGCGATAGTTGAGTACTAGCCTCAGCCACGAAAGGTGCCCCATGAACTCTGCGCCCGCATCTAGCCATCCCAGCAACGAAGAGACAGTCGCGCTCGACCGCGCTCACGTGTTTCATTCCTGGTCGGCGCAAGGCGCACTCAAGCCCATGGTGATCGAGGGAGGCCTCGGCAGCACCGTATGGGACAACGAAGGAAACGAATACCTCGACTTCTCGAGCCAACTCGTCAACGTCAACATCGGTCACCAACACCCAGCCGTCATCGCGGGCATCAAAGCACAAGCCGACATCATGGCGACCATCGCCCCCGCCCACGCCACCAACATTCGCGCTGAAGCAGCCCACAAGATCACCAACCATGCACCAGAGGGCATGAACAAGGTGTTCTTCACCAACGGCGGAGCGGATGCCAACGAAAACGCAATCCGGATGGCTCGCCTTCACACTGGGCGAGACAAGATCATCTCGCGCTACCGCTCGTACCACGGCAACACCGGATCGGCCATTGTGGCCACCGGAGACTGGCGCCGCATCCCCAACGAATATGCTCGCGCCCACGTGCACGTCTTCGGCCCCTACGAATACCGGTCCGAATTCTGGGCCGACTCCCCCGAACAAGAATCCGAGCGCGCCCTGCACCACCTTGAGCGCACCATCCAAGCAGAAGGTGCAGAGTCAATCGCCGCAATCCTGCTCGAAACAATCCCCGGCACCGCGGGCGTACTGATGCCCCCACCCGGCTACCTAGCTGGAGTGCGCGCCCTCGCCGACAAGTACGGCATCCTCATCATCCTCGACGAAGTCATGTGCGGTTTCGGTCGCACCGGCAACTGGTTCGCATTCGATGCCTTCGACATCAAGCCCGACCTCATCAGCTTCGCCAAAGGCGTGAACTCAGGCTACGTACCCGTCGGCGGCGTCATCATCTCCGACGAGATCGCCACAACCTTCGACGAACGCGTCTTCCCCGGCGGGCTCACCTACTCCGGCCACCCCCTCGCCGCAGCATCCATCGTCGCCTCCATCACCGCCATGGAAGACGAAGGCATCATCGAAAACGCCGCCATGATCGGCCGCGACCACATCGCCCCCGGGCTCGCCGCCCTCGCCGCCAAACATGACTCCATCGGCGAAGTACGCGGCAGCGGCGTCTTCTGGGCAATGGAACTCGTCGCCGACCGCGACACCCGCGAACCCCTCAGCGCCGCAAACATGGGAAAAATCAAAGGCGCCCTCGTCAAGCGCGGACTACTGCCATTCATCGCCGACAACCGCATCCACGTCGTACCGCCAGCCGTCGTCACCCCAGAAGAAGTCGCACGCGCCATGGAAATCTACGACGAAGCGCTCAGCGAACTCTAAAAAGCGTCGAGAGGTACCCAAATCGTGCGCGACTAAAAAGCGTCGAGAGGTACCCAAATCGTGCGCGACTAAAAAGCGTCGAGCACCAACGCTGCACCATCGTTGAGGTCACTCTCGGTGACCTCATTGGCGGCGGCAAGTACGTCTTCCGGTGCCTGTCCCATAGCAACGCCGCGACCGTGAAGGGCTGCCCATTCGAGCATGTCGATGTCGTTGCGACCGTCCCCCATGGCGAGCACGCGGGTGCGGGGGATGCCGAGGCGCGAACGCACATTTTCGAGCGCCGTTGACTTGTTGACGCCATCGGGCGCGATGTCGAGCCACGCCGTCCAGCCGACGTTATAGCTGACCTTGTGAAGGCCCATACGTTCCACGACGGCGAGAAAATCGTCAACCTGGTGTTGCGGCGAGATGACAACTACACGGGTTGCTTGAACCTTGACGAGCTCCTCAAAAGCGACGTTCTCGCTGACCGCGCCGAGTGCTCCATCAGGAAACTCGCCGTAGACAAAGAACTTGCCTGTCGCATCTTCGACCGCATAGTTCGCAGAACCCAAGTGATCTTTGATGCTCTTCAAGACCTCGCTCGGGTTGAACATCTCGACAAACTCGCGAGCGTAACCGCCCTCACCCAGTGGATCCCGCTTGAGCGTAATCGCACCGTTAGAGCACACGACGTACTCGGGCTTGAGCCCCAGCTTGCGCAAGATCGGCAGAGTCATGGCAACCGAACGACCGGTGGCCAACATGACTTCGTGGCCGGCATCCCGAACCTTCGCGACCGCCGCAATGACGGCATCATTCATTTCGCCTGACTCGAGCAGCACAGTGCCATCGATGTCGAGGGCGATCATCCAGCGGTCATTCTGTGCTGCGTTGGTCACGCGATTGGCTCCAAAATTTCAAGGCCACCAAGGTAGGGACGCAGTGCTTGTGGCACCACTACCGACCCGTCGGGCTGTTGGTGGGTTTCGAGAATGGCAACCAACCAGCGGGTGGTTGCCAGAGTTCCGTTGAGGGTCGCGACCGGCGAAGTCTTGCCCGATTCAGTGCGGTAGCGGATGTCGAGCCTGCGGGCCTGATAAGTCGTGCAGTTCGACGTCGAGGTCAGTTCACGGTAGGCGCCCTGGGTCGGAACCCAAGCCTCAATGTCGAACTTGCGGGCCGCACTCGAACCAAGGTCACCACCGGCAACATCAATCACGCGGTAGCTAAGCTCACACGCCTGCAGCATCGACTCCTGGAAGGCAAGAAGTCGTTCGTGCTCCTCTTGCGCATTCTCGGGCAGCACGTAGCTGAACATTTCGAGTTTGTTGAACTGGTGAACGCGCAGGATGCCACGGTTGTCTTTGCCTGCAGATCCGGCTTCACGGCGGTAACAGGTTGACCAACCCGCGTAACGCAGTGGGCCATTCGAGAGGTCGAGGATCTCATCGGAGTGGTACCCGGCGAGCGCCACTTCACTCGTACCGGTCAGGTAGAGGTCGTCGGCGGGGAGGTAATAGATCTCGTCGGCGTGCTCACCGAGGAAACCTGTGCCGGCCATCATTTCTGGACGAACAAGGGTGGGGGTGATGAGCGGGATGAAGTCGCCAGCGATCGCACGGTCGAGGGCCATGTTCATGAGCCCAAGTTCGAGTCGTGCGCCGACGCCCTTAAGGAAGTAGAAACGGCTGCCCGATACCTTCACTCCGCGCGGGATGTCGATAGCACCGAGCATCTCGCCGAGGTCCGCGTGGTCACGGGGCTCAAAGTCGAACGATGCGGGCGTGCCCACTTCGCGCACAAGCTCCCAGTCATCTTCGCCACCGACGGGAACGCCATCCACAGCAATATTGCCGAGGGCACCAACGATGCGCGCGAATTCTGCTTCAGCCTCGGTGGCCACCAGCTGGGCTGCCTTCACCCGGGCGGACAAGTGCTGCGCCTGAGCGACGAGTGCCTTCTTCTCTTCGGATGGCGCCTGAGCAACCTTCTTGCCGAAGCTGTTCTGCTCAGCCCGAAGTGACTCGAACTCGCCGATACTGGCGCGACGCTTCTGGTCTGCTTCGATGGCGTCGTCAACCAACTGAACGGATGCGCTGCGGGCACGTTGCGACTGCCGCACAGCGTCGGGGTTATCTCGGAGAATTTGGGGGTCAATCACCCCTACAGCCTACCGATTCATGGCGTAGCGTTTATCTGTGCCCACGCTCCGAACTGCGAAGCCCAAAGTGGCGGTTGTTTACAACCCCATGAAAGTCGACTTCGCCAAGCTGAAGAAGACAGTGAGTGCTGCCGCAAAGGCTGCCGATTGGGCAACGCCGCTCTGGTTTTCCACCACGATAGAGGATGCCGGACAGTCCGCAACGGGCAGCGGGATTCGTCGTGGCGCACGTGTAGTAATCGCGGCTGGTGGCGATGGCACAGTGCGGGCAGTGGCAGAAGCCCTGCGCGGCACTGGAGTTGCGTTGGCCGTCGTACCGGCAGGCACCGGCAACCTTCTCGCCCGCAACCTTGACCTGCCAACGAGCAACTACCGGGACAGCGTAGACATTGCGTTCAACGGCAAAGATCGCCAACTCGATCTGGGCATGGTCGAAATTGTTCGGGACAACGACGACCATGAAGAGCACGCCTTCTTGGTGATGGCGGGGCTCGGGCTTGACGCGAAGATGATCAAGAACACGAGTACGAAACTCAAAAAGGCTGTGGGTTGGCTGGCCTACGTTGACGGTATTGCGCGCTCCATCCCCGAGCTCAAACCGGTGCGGCTGCGGTACAGCGTCGACGGCGCTCCCAACCGTTCGCTCACCGCCCACACCGTGATTATCGGCAATTGCGGCACCCTGCCGGGTGGCCTGCTGCTGATGCCTGAAGCGCAACCTGATGACGGCATCCTCGATATGGCTGCGCTTGTTCCCCGGGGCCGATTCGGGTGGCTCAACATTTGGAACAAAATCGCGTGGGAAAACGGCGTGCTGCGCAAGAGTGTGATTGGTCGACGAATCATCGACCTGTCGAAAGATGTGCGTGATGTGCGCTACCTGAAGGGCAGCGATCTCAATATGATCGTCGATAACTCTGAAGAGTTTCAGCTCGATGGCGACGAATTCGGTCTCGCCAAATCAGTGCACGCGTGGGTCGATCCGGGGGCCCTGATCGTTCGGGTGCCGAAGCCCTACTCGCGGGTGCCTAGGACTCGATTGTCGTAGCGGAAGGTTCGCCCGTGGTAATTGCGCGCAGCCAATCGCGGGCCTCAACAAAAACGTCATTGCCGTAGCGAGGCGTCACCGTTGTTGCGAGTTTGTCTGCGCGCGGGTAGCTGCCCAAGAAGATCACGTTGGGGCTGAAACGCTTAAGGCCGAGCAGGGCATCCGCAACTCGTTCGTCGAGGATGTGACCCTCAAGGTCAATGACGAAACGGTAGCGACCCAACTCATCGCCAATGGGGCGCGACTCAATGAGACTCATGTTGACGCCGCGAGTGGCAAACTGTTCAAGCATTTCGAGCAGTCGACCTGGTGCGTTGTCTGGCAGTTCCACAATCACGCTCGTCTTGTCTGCGCCGGTGGGCTCTGGCAGCGAAGTGTTCGCCGAGACGAGAACGAAGCGCGTCACCGAGTTCTGGTTGTTGGCCAGATTCTCTGCCAAAACCTCAAGGGGGTAGTGCTCGGTGATGCCGGGGGGTGCGATTGCGGCATCCGCCAGTTCGTTATCAAGCAGCGTTGCGGCAGCCGCTACATTCGAACTCGCCGGAATGTAGCTGTGGGTTGGCACGTGAGTGTCAAGCCAACGCCGCGTCTGGCCATAGGCAACCGGGTGCGCGTTCACAACGGCAACGCTGGCCAAAGTTGTGCCGGGCCGAGCAACGAGCACGAAATTCACGGGCACCAAATACTCGCCAAGGATGCGCAGATTCGGGATGTTCGTCAGCGCGTCTTGAGTGGCGCTGACGCCCCCATCAATGGAGTTCTCGATCGCGATCATCGCGGCTATGCTGCGACCACTCGTCACATCGTCGAGGGCTTCGCCCACATTGTTGACACTTTTCCAGTGGGCCCCAACCGCCTCAGGAACCTGCTTGAGAGCCGCCTCGGTAAACGTTCCGGCAGGCCCCAAGTAGCTGTAGCTCGCTGTGTTGGGGCTGGGCGTCGAAGTCATGACACGAGTTTAGGGTGCCAGCGACTAACGCTAGCGCCTTGACGTCGCGAGTAGGCTTGAACTATGGCCAGCGAAGTAATCCACGACCCAGCAATGCACCGCTATGAGCTGCTCGTTGATGGCGTTCAGGCTGGTATCTCTGACTACCAGTTGCGCGATGACACGATCGTCTTTGTACACACCGAGATCGACCCCAAGTTCCGCGGTCAGGGTCTCGCAAATGAGCTCGGTCGCGGAGCCCTCAACCTCGTGCGCGCCGAAACCGAAGCCCGCGTCGTTGCCAAATGCGAGTTCATCAGCCACTTCATCGCCGAACATCCCGAATATCGTGACCTGCTCAACCGCTAACTGAGCAGTGCTTTAACGCCGAGGGACGACGACCGGATGCCCGCCGACGTCGTGCAGGTCGACCGCGAGTCCGTAGACGCGTTCGACACGCTCGGCTGTCAGGACCTCACTCGGGGTGCCGATCGCATCGAGCTTTCCGTGGGCAATGAGGGCAAGCCGGTCAGAGTATGCCCCGGCCAAACTGAGATCGTGCAGCACCACAACAACGGCGCGGTCCTCTGCGGCCATCGCTTTCGCCGCCCGCATGACATCTTCTTGGTGACGCAGGTCAAGGGCCGCTGTTGGCTCATCGAGAAACACGACTGGGGTGTGCTGGGCCAGCACCCGCGCAAGGGAGACTCGCGCCTTTTCGCCACCAGACAGCGTTGTGTAGCGGCGCGCGCCCAGGTGGGCAACATCCGTCGCTTCGAGCGCTGCGTTCACGACGGCAACGTCGTCACGGCTTTCCACCGAACGAGCCCACGGGCTGCGGCCCATGGCCACAACTTCGGAAACTCTAAAGGGAAAGCTCACGCTGTTCTCTTGCGTGAGTACTGCCCGCAATTGGGCGAGCTCGGCGTGACGGATGCCGCCAACATCCCGACCATCAATGGTCACGGTTCCGCTGTCTGGCTTGCGCTCGCCGCTCAAGACTGAGAGCAGTGTCGACTTTCCGGCACCGTTTGGCCCGACGAGCGCGAGCACTTCGCCGCGCTGAACGTCGAGGCTCACTCCGTTGAGGATGTCGCGAGAGTCGAGGCGGACTCCGATGTTGCGTGCACTGATCATGCCCAACCTCCGCTGCGTTTGCGCTGACGGAACAGAAGGTAGAAGAAGAATGGGCCACCAACGAGTGAGGTCAGCAGCCCAATGGGCAGATCTCCGCCTGGCACTACCGAACGGGCGAGGAGGTCTGAGAGCACGAGCAGCACGCCGCCACCGACGGCACTCGCAACGATGAGTTGGCGGTGGGCTGGGCCGATGGCCATCCGCATGGCGTGGGGCACGACGAGCCCCACGAAGGCGATGATGCCGCAAAAGGCGACCGCGACTCCGGTGAGCAGCGCAACGATCACGATCGACACAATGCGCAGGCGCTCAACATTGACGCCGAGGTGGCGGGCATTCCGCTCCCCCAGAGAGAGCAGGTCGAACGGCCTCGCAAGAACAACGGCGGCCGCAAGTCCGATCGCCGTGACGAGGGCGACGATGAGTACTTCGCTCCAGCGCGAACCGTTGAGAGACCCCAGTTGCCAGAACACAATTTGTTCACGGCTGCCGGAGTCGGCGACGAACAGCAAGAAAGCGAGCCCCGCGCCGGCGAAGGCGTTAACTGCGATACCGGTCAGCAGCAGAGTGACCACTTCGGTGCGCCCGTTGGCTCGTGACACGAAATACACCAGCAAGGTAGCAAGCAGACCGCCGACAAATGCGAAGAGCGCGATTGCACTATCTCCGAGTGCTGCGACGCCAACCACGATGGCGATCGCTGCGCCGAGTGCTGCACCGGATGACACCCCAACCACCCCAGGTTCCGCCAGCGGGTTTCCAAAAATGGCTTGCATCACAGCTCCGGCGACCGCGAGTGCTGCGCCAACCACCATGGCCATTGCTATGCGGGGAAATCGCACTACCCAGAGCGTGGATTCCACGATCCCGTCGGTTGGTGCCCAGTCATTCTGAATGCCCAGGGCCCGCAGGAGTGAGCCGCCGACTTCCGCCGGGCTGACGGGCAATTGCCCGAGCACCGCTGACGCCACGATGCCACCAAGGAGGAGTGCGGCGAGGGTGAGCGACAGGGTCAGGCCGCGAAGGGTGGGGTTCACGGAACGCGCTGCAACCACTCTTCGGTGCCGAACTTCTCGACGACGAGCTCTTCGGCACGGGCAAGCTCGTCACTCGTGATTTCGTTCTCGGTGAGTCCGTACAGCCCGCGGAAGGTGGCGACCATGCGGTCCAAAATTTCGGAGCGTTCCATTCCGGTCTGACTGCGCAGAGGATCAACGCGCTTTGCTGCCGATTTGGTGCCCTTGTCGCTCATCTTCTCGCGACCGATGCGCAGCACCTGAACCATTTTTTCGCCATCGATGTCGTAACTCATGGTGACGTGGTGAAGCACTGCGCCGGCGCCGAGGCGTTTTTGGGCGGCCCCTCCGATCTTGCCTGTCGGGCTCGCGATGTCATTGAGCGGTTGATAGCTGGCGTCGATGCCCAGTGATTTGAGAGCAATAATGACCCACTCGTCGAGGAAGGCATACGAGTCGGCAAAGGTCATGCCGTGAACGAGTTCAACAGGCGCATAGATCGAATAGGTGATGACCGTGCCGGCTTCCATGAACATGGCACCGCCACCAGAAATACGTCGCACGACCTCGAAACCAAACTTCTTGGCATTGTCGAGGTCAACCTCATTGCGCACAGACTGAAAGCTGCCGATGACTACGGCGGGCTTGTCCCACTCCCAAATGCGCAAAGTGGGCTTGCGGCGACCGGACGCTACCTCGTCGGCGAGCACCTGATCCATTGCCATCTGTACGCGAGGTTCGAGCGGCGGGCCGGTCACAATTTGCCACTCGTAGTCTTTCCACGTTGTGGCACGTTGAAGAGCGCGACGGATGGCCGTGGCCACCGATTCGGCCGAGAAGCCGAGCATCACGGTGCCCTCGGGAAGGCACTGCTGAATCGCCGCCGTAATCGACTTCGCGTCGGAGTTGGCGGGGAGACCGTTGACAGCACTGTCGATCGCAGCGAGTGCTTCATCGGGTTCAAGAAAGAAGTCGCCAGCGAGCCGGAAGTCGGTGATGGTGTCGTCAACAACGTCGAGATCGACCACTACAAGTTTTCCGCCGGGTACCTTGAATTCGCCGTGCATCATTCACCCCTGTCTAGTTGTGCTGAATCCAGCCTAATGTGCGGCATCCGCCGATGGAGTCGACCAGTCGAGCGGAGGAACGAACTCTTCGTGACCGTGAGCGATCATTCGGCTTCGCAACCGCGCGAACGCATCGTCAAGAGCTGCGACACCGGGAAAACGTTCGATGCCCGTGTGACTGTATTCATACACATTCCACGACGGCCATATGTGCAAGTGCGCGTGCGGAACCCGATAGCCCTCGAACATGAGACCAACGCGATCGGCATCCCACTCTTCACGCTGAGCAAGCCCAATCAGGCGCCCAACACGAAAAATGTGCATCGCCAACTCTTCATCGAGGTCGCTCCACCGATCGACCTCGAGACGCGGAATGACGAGCACATGACCTGGCCTGCGGGGCTCGATAGTGAGAATGGCAAAGACACGGTCATCCGCCCACACAAAGCGACCTGGCGAGCGACCGTTCAGAATCTCGGTGAAAATTGACGCCATTATTCGTGCGAAGCGGCCTTGGACGCAGCCTTGTGCGGTGCTGGCTTGAGCCGCACATCTAACCACGCGACCAGATCGGCGATTACTTCGTCTTTATTGGTCTCGTTGAAGATTTCGTGGCGGGCACCCGGATACACGATTGCTTCCATGTCAGTCAGTTTGGAGCGCGTGGCGTAGTCGGCCGCGAGCCACTCAATGCTCGTAACACCGCCAAGCGAATCCTCGTCGCCGATCATGATCAGCAGCGGAATATCGCGCTTGATGTGCTTAGTGGGGCGACCGAGCAGGCGCAGCCCATCGATGGGACCGAAGAGCTTGAGGGCATCCGCATAGAAGGTCAACGGATCGTTGATGAAATCTTCGGCGACCTGCGGGTCACGGCTCAACCATTCGTAGCCGGTGGTTCCGAGGTCTTTGTGCTGCGCGTTCAGGTTGCCACTGTTCATGTGGGCAAAGGTGCGATGCGCCGTGCCGGTGAGGATCGCGACCTCGTATTCGTCTGCATGGGTGTTGAGCACGTCTTGCACCATCAGCGAGCCCCACGAGTGGCCGAGTAGAGCAACCGGCAGGTCAGGGTTTTCTGCGCGAATGATCGTCGTGAGCTCTCGGATGTTTTCGGTTGCTGCCCGCAGTCCGCCCTTGCCGAGCTTTCCCAGTTTGCTGGCGTCGCCCTCGTACTGGTCGAGCCCGGTTGCACCGTGGCCGCGGTGATCGTCGGCATAGACGGTGTAGCCAGCGGTCGCGAGCGCTTGGGCCACGTATTCGTAGCGTCTCGCGTGGTCGCCGAGGCCGTGCGTGAGCTGGAGGACAGCGTGGGCATGGGGCGACTTCCACACGTAATAGTGGATTGTCACTCCCTGGGCGTCCGTGTAGGAGTGGTCAGTTCTTGGCACCGTGAACTTGGGCATTGGGCCTCCTTGCTTCTTCCATAGTACGGCGGGGGTGCATCGATGTGAGGAAACGCAGTCAACCGCCTTCGGCATTTAGTTAGCAAGACTAATTTGCTAGACTAACTAAAGTGCCAGACAAACTAGACGACGAACTCAGAATCGCTCTCATGCGCATCGCTCGCCGTATTCGGCAGCAACGCCACGACGACACCCTGAGCGACAGCCAACTCTCCGTGCTCTACGTACTGAGCCATCACGGAGGCAGCACCCTTGCCGCGCTCGCCGAGCACGAACGTGTGACCCCGCCGTCAATGAATCGCACCGTCAATTGCCTCAGTGACGAAGGCCTCATCACTCGCTCTAGCTCTCCAGACGACGGCCGAAAAGTTCTCATCGAAGCGACGGATGCCGGCAAGGAGCTCGTCGATAAGACTCGCCAGCGTCGCGCCGAGTGGTTCGCTGCCGAACTCTCGACCCTCACCGCCGAAGAGCACAACGCCCTCCATGCAGCCATTCCAGTGCTGCTGAAGTTAGCCAATTCGTGAGCGCAATGTTTCGCTCGCTCCGCTTCTTCAACTACCGACTCTGGACGATTGGCGCAATCGTCTCCAATACGGGCGCATGGATGCAACGCACCGCCCAAGACTGGATCGTTCTCACCGAACTGACCGACCACGATGCCGCCGCTCTCGGCTTCACGATGGCCCTGCAGTTCGGCCCGCTACTGCTACTGATGCCCATCGCTGGAATCATTGCCGACCGTTTTGACCGCCGCGTCGTGTTGCTGTGGACGCAGTTCAGCCAGTTTATTCTTGCGCTCGGCCTCGGCATCCTCGTGATCTCTGACCATGTTGAGTTGTGGCACGTCTACGTTTTTGCTCTGCTTCTCGGTGTCGCAACCGCGATTGATGCGCCCGTTCGTCAGGCCTTCGTGTCAGAGCTCGTGAGCGACAAAGACCTCCCCAACGCTGTCGCCCTCAACTCGATGTCGTTCCAGAGCGCACGCCTCATTGGCCCAGCCATCGCTGGCGTGCTTGTCGCCGCGATCGGCTCAGGCCCGGTGTTCCTCGTGAATGCCGCCTCCTTCGCGGGCGTGCTCGCCTCGCTGTGGTTCATCCGCCGCAACCAGCTCTACCCGGTGGCCAAGCTCGGGCGAGCGAAGGGCCAGATTCGGGATGGGCTCCGCTACGTTCGCAATCGACCAGACATCCTGATTGTGCTCGTCATGGTGTTTCTCGTAGGAACGTTTGGCTTCAACTTCCCTGTCTTCATTTCCACCATGGCCACCGCCGAGTTCGGCAAAGGAGCAGCAGAGTTTGGGCTGCTCTCTTCGATGATGGCGGTCGGTGCGATCGTCGGGTCCCTGCTGGCCGCTCGACGAGAACGCGCACGCCTCGGCGTCGTCGTCATCGGCTCTGTCTTCTTTGGCGTGGCGTGCCTGCTCGCCGCTCTCTCCCCCAGCTACTGGACTTTCGGCGCTGCTCTCACGATCGTCGGCGTCTCGTCACTGACGATGATGACCACCGCAAACGCCTACGTGCAGACCTCCACCACCCCCATCATGCGCGGCCGGGTCATGGCACTCTACCTAGCTATCTTCGCCGGCGGCACCCCAATCGGCGCACCGATCGTTGGCTGGGCCGCCAACGAACTCGGAGCGCGCTGGGCGCTCGGAATCGGCTCACTCTCCGGCCTGCTCGCCGCTGCGTTCGCCACCACCTGGCTCGTCTACAGCCGCGGGATGCGCGTCGGCCGCGTGCCCGAAAGTCGCTTCCGCCTTCGATTGCGCTTCCCTCCCGAGCCAACGCCAGACGAAGAGCGCGAACTCGCTACTCAAGAGATCGCGATCGTCGAAAGCACAATGCGTCGCACAAGCTAGCTAGCGTGAGGGGCGGATGCTCGCAGCATCGCACCCCTCACGCCGCGGTGTGTACGGCTCAGGCTAGGCCTCGCGCGTAATCTCCACACTCACGAATAGCTTCGACCCGAATGGGCCAGCGTAGACACCGCGCAGCGGCGGAACGTCGTTGTAGTCGCGACCGCGACCCACCAGAACGTGCCGGTCACCGATGTCGATCAGGTTCGTGGGGTCGTAGCCACGCCACTGCCCATTACAGAACCATTCGATCCACGCGTGGGACTCGCCCGTGACCGTCTCGCCGATAGCGGCATCCGGTTTCGGGTGAAGGTAGCCAGAAACATACCGGGCCGGGATGCCGACCGAACGCAAAGCACCCAACGCGAGATGCGCAATGTCTTGGCAGACACCTTTGCCACCAGCCCAGGCTTCTGCTGCAGTCGTCGCCACACCGGTGACGCCGCTCATGTATTGGATCGCGTTACCGATCGCCATCGAGATCTGCAGCGCGCTCTCGCACGCGTCATCCGACTTCGAAGCAATGTCTTTTGCGAGCGCGATCACTTCTGCCGGCGGCTCGGTGCGCCGCGTCTGGCTGAGGTTTTCAACGGCATCCATCGACAGTTCGGCCGTCGCAGCAAGCTCATCCCACCCCATGCACTCAGACACGTGCTCACGCTCGTGGACCTCGACAAGGCTTGTCGCCGTGAGCGACAGCTCCTTGTGGCCAGTGAGCACCTCAAAGGAGGCGACGCGTGAACCCCAATAGTCGACATAGTTGCTCTGGCTCGACAGCGGCAAGATGTCCAGATTGGAGAACAACACGAGCTGTCCCTCAACGCTGGCCGGAAGCATCCGAGCCTCGTTATAGGACGCTGTGACTTCTCCGCCGTAGCTGAACCCTGTGGAGTGAACGATCCTTAAGCGTTTCATGAGATCTCTCCAACCCACTCGGGAGCGGCATTCGTCGGGAAGTAGCGGTGACGCACCGCCTCCGAAGCCGCACTCGTTGCTGCCTGCACACGGTCCATGTGGTGGGGCAGATCATCCAAAATTTCGTTGATCGGTCGATACTCGAGCTCGCTGCGAATTTTGCCGAGCAGGCGCTGCGCATCATCGGCAACCCCAACACGGTTTATGCGGCGAGGCTCAAGCTCGCGAATCGAGTCCTCTGCGCGAGATACCGAGAAGAGGATGCTGCGCGGGAACAGTCGATCAAGCAACAGGAACTCTGCTGCGTTGCTCGCACTCGGCACACCACGGTACGTACGCAGGTAAGGCTCGTAGGCGCCACAGGAGCGAAGGATCGTGGTCCACGAAGGACCACTGGCCTCGGTAAGGCTGCGGGTTGCCAGCAGGCGTGCGGTCATGTCCGCGCGCTCCAAGCTGCGACCGAGGGTGAAGAACTGCCACGCCTCATCGCGGCTTGTCGCCGACTCGATGATGCCAACAGCCAAAGCGCTGCGTTCGCGAACCCAGGAGAAAAAGTCACTGACTTTGTCTTCTGAAATGCGACGCGGCATCCGGGCCCTCGTGGTGTTGAGGCATTCCCACAACTCTGTCGAGACGATTTCTCGTGCTCGCCGTGCGTTCTCGCGAGCGGCACCGAGTGAGTAGGCAATCGATGCCGGCTCAGAACGGTCGACGGCGAGGATCGACAGCACGTCACCGCGCGTGAGCACGGCGTCGGCAGGAGCTTCGCTTCCCATCACGCTCAAGAGGGCGCGGCAAGCATCGTCTTCTTCGATCCACGGATCTTCAAGCAACAGCTGGAGGTGGACGTCGAGGATGCGGGCGGTTCCGTCGGCACGCTCAATGTAACGCCCGATCCAGAACAGCGATTCTGCGATGCGGCTCAGCATGATTGACCTCCCTCGATGTCGTCACTCTGCTGCTGCTGTTCCTCTTGACGCTTTCTGTGCGTAAGAGTGTGGCTGCTGTCGTGGTCTTCAGCGTGATCTTCGTGAACGCTCGCTTCAAGCAACATCTCAGGAGTGATCACGGTGATTGCCTCCGTGTCAGCCTGTCGCTCAACAAGGCCCTGAACAGTGTCTGATGGTTCTTCGATGCGTTCGCGCCCAACAACCCAGGTGTCCTTCGAACCACCACCCTGTGAGCTGTTGACGACGAGTTGACCCTCGGGCAAAGCCACGCGGGTGAGACCGCCAGGCAGAACCCAGACATCGTTGCCGTCATTGACAGCGAACGGTCGAAGGTCGGCGTGACGTGGGCGCATACCGTCATCGACAACGGTCGGAATGGTGGAGAGTTGCACGACGGGTTGCGCGATCCAGCCTCGGGGGTCTTTGCGCAACTGCGTCTTCAGCGTTGCCAATTCCTCCTTGGATGCCGCTGGGCCAATAACGAGACCCTTGCCGCCTGATCCATCAACCGGCTTCACCACCAGCTCATCGAGGCGGTCGAGCACCTCTTCGAGGGCTCCCGGATCTTCGAGGCGCCACGTTTTCACGTTGGGAATGATGGCTTTCTCGCCGAGGTAGTACTCGGTGAGATCGGGCAGGTAGGTGTAGACGAGCTTGTCGTCGGCTACGCCGTTTCCGACCGCGTTGGCGATCGTCACGTTGCCGAGGCGAGCCGCGAGCATCATGCCAGGACTGCCGAGCATCGAGTCGGCACGGAACTGCAGCGGGTCAAGGAATTCGTCGTCAACGCGACGGTAGATCACATCGACCCGGGTTGGCCCGGCGGTGGTTCGCATCCAGACGCGACCGCCAGAACAGAAGAGGTCACGACCTTCAACAAGCTCGACACCCATGAGGCGGGCGAGCAGTGTGTGCTCGAAGTAGGCGGAGTTATAGACACCGGGGGTGAGCACAACAACTGTCGGCTCTTCGATGCCACTCGGTGCGCTCGCGCGGAGGGCCTGCAGCAATTTGTGCGGGTAGTCGCCAACGGGGCGAACACGCATGGAGACAAAAAGTTCTGGCAGGGTCTGGGCCATCACTCGACGATTCGAGATGACGTAGCTCACACCACTGGGAACGCGCACATTGTCTTCAAGGACTCGCCACGCGCCAACCTCGTCACGAATCAGGTCGATGCCGCTGACTTGAATGCGCACACCATTTGCTGGATCGATACCAGCAGCTTGACGATGAAAGTGACTGGATGAGGTGATCATCCGAGCGGGAATCACACCGTCTTTGATCGCATTCTGCGGCCCGTAAATGTCAGCAAGAAAAGCTTCGAGTGCACGCACCCGCTGCTTAACACCACTCTCGACCTGTTTCCACTCAGAGAGGTCGATAACTCGGGGAACCGGGTCGAGCGGGAAAGGTCTCTCTTCGCCCGCAAAGTCGAAGGTGACGCCCTGGGCGAGGTAGCTATCTGCCAGCGCTTCAGTGCGCCCACGCAACTCTTCTTGAGTCATCTGAGCGAGTGCGTCGTGGATCTCCCGATAAGGGCGACGAATCTCGCTATCAGCAGAGAACATCTCATCCCACGCCGCTGGTCCGGTGCGTTTGGAGGCGCTTGATGTGTATCCGTCAAACAAATCTGCCATATACAGACACTATTCGCCTGAGACGATTTCCGCTCGCTAGCGGGTCGATTACGGTAGAACGCCGCGCACAATTTACAGTTAAGTAATGCCTCACACCCTCCCCACCATTCTTGTTCTCCCCGGCGGAGGGTACGCGCGACTCGCACCCCACGAACGCGAGCCTATTGCTGGCTGGTTGCGATCAATCGGGTGGAATGCTCGAGTCGTTGATTACCCCGTCGCCACGAAGCATCCGGCCCCGTTGCTGGCAATTCAGTCTGAAATTGCCAAAGAACGTGCCGCTGGGGCCACGATCGTGGGCGTTTTGGGTTTCTCGGCCGGTGGGCACCTCGCCGGTCACGCTGCTGTTGCCCCCATTGCGAAGTCAGAAGAGCGGCCAGATTTCGCCGTCCTCGGCTACCCGGTAGTCAGCATGGTCACGCCAACTCATGCCCAGTCGCGCGAGAATCTGATTGGTCTGGATGCCAACGATTATCTTCGTGAAGACACGTCGCTTGAGTTGTTGGTAACCCCAGAAACTCCGCCAATGTTCATCTGGCACACTGCCGCCGATGGTCCGGTTCCGGTCGCGGAGCATTCGTATCCGCTCGCTGCCGCGCTCGCTGCTGCTGGCGTGCGACACGAATTGCACGTGTTCGCCGACGGAAAGCACGGCTTGGGGCTCGCTGAGGGAACGCCCGCTGAGGCGTGGCAGTCGCTGTGCGAAATCTGGTTGAGCTCGCTGCGCTAACCCTCGCTAAATAAGACCTCGGTGGGAATGCTTCGACGTTGCCGCTCTAGCGACGCAGGCTGAAGGCTTCCGCTTTGGCGGTTGATCCGGACACCAGGATTGTGTCGTCCACCGCGATGACCGTGTTCTCGTCCGTGTAGGTCCACGCTCCCCCGTGCGGTCGCACTGCTGTGATCGTGACCCCGGCGGAAGAACGCACTCGGGATTCTCCGAGCGTTTTACCGACGATTCCGGCTGGTGGGGCCATCTTGACAAGCGAGAACCCATCACCGATCTCGAGGTAGTCCTGCATCGAGCCACGCACAAGGTGGGCTACCCGGCGCCCCATCTCTTTCTCCGGATAAATCACGTGGCTCACCCCGAGCTGCTCGAGAATAGTGCCGTGCGCATCACTCACAGCCTTCGCCCACACATGCGCAACATTGAACCTCAACAGCAACGAAGTGGTGAGGATGCTCGCCTGAATGTCACTGCCAATCGCCACAACGACGCGGTCAAACTCGGGCACCGCCAACTGCTGCAGCACTTCCTCGCGAGTGGAGTCTGCGCACACCACATGCGTGAGTTGACCATTGAGTTCTTGCACGATGGATTCATCGGCGTCTATACCCAACACCTCGGTCCCGTTCGCCATGAGTTCCAGCGCCAGCGCGCGACCGAAACGGCCCAAACCAATCACCGCAACCGAATCTGCTGCGGCCACACTTGAGGCATCCGAACCAGAGAACATGCGCAATTTAACCAATGATCGGCCTTTCTTTAGGAAGTTCATACATGACGGCGCGTTCGCGCAAAGCAAGCGCGGTAGCGAAACCAATGGGCCCGAGTCGGCCAACAAACATGAGCACAGCCAAAATTAGTTGGGCTGCAATCGGCAGTTCTGGCGTGATGCCTTCCGAGAGGCCGACGGTGCCGAATGCAGAAACCGTCTCGAAGAGCACCGGGCTAAGCGGCAAGCCCGAGATGAGCATGATCGTGACAGTGGATGCCGCTACAACACCAACAGAAAGCAAGACGACCGCAATTGCTTGGCGGTGCACCGCGCGCGACAGTCGCTTGCCGAAGACGTTGACGACGCCATCGCCGCGCACCTCGGCAACAAGAATAAAGAACAGCACCGCGAACGTCGTGATCTTGATGCCACCGGCAGTACCTGCTGGACCACCGCCGATGAACATGAGCGCGGTCATCCCGAACTGAGTGGCTTCACTCATGGCTCCGATGTCGATGCTGTTGAAGCCGGCCGTGCGGGTTTGAACCGATTGAAAGAAGCCAGCAAGAATCTTGGTTTGCCAGTCGAGGGGGCCGAGCGTTGCTGGATTGTTCCACTCGATAAGGGAGATGTAGAACGTGCCGACGATCAGAAGCAGAGGTGTTGCCGCTACGACAATCCGGGTGTTCATGCTCCATTTGAGACTCTGGCCGCGGTAGCGCAACAATTGCACGATCACGGGGAAGCCGAGGCCGCCAAGAATAATTTCGGCACAGAGCGTGAGCGAAACCACCGGGTCGTCGACGAACGACATCATGTTGTCACTAAACAGAGCAAAACCGGCGTTGTTAAATGATGAGACAGCGTGGAAGAGTGCCAGCCAAGCCGATTCCCCCAATCCTTTGCCGTAGTGCAACCAGAACCAGAAAAAGAGGATAACCGCGCCAGCACCCTCGATGATGAGAGAAATCTTGAGCACGCCCAAAATGAGCGAGCGCACATCGCCAAAGCCGACGCTCTTCGTTTCGGCGGCAGCAGTGATCCTTGAACGCAGCGACATACGTCGCACCACCGCAATACCGATGATCGACGCGAACGTCATCACACCGAACCCACCCACTTGAATGAGCACCATGATGACGACCTGGCCGAAACCCGTCCAATAGGTGGGGGTATCGACGATCACATGACCGGTCACACACATGGCAGAAACGGCAGTGAAGAATGCCTCAACGAGACTGGCGCCACCGGGACCGGTACGCGAAATCGGTAAGGCCAGCAGGATCGTTCCCGCAGCGATACCAATCAAAAACCCGAGAAGAGTGAGCTGAGCTGGATGAACCAGTTTTCGCTTACTACCCGTCCCACGGAGGATATTGTGCACCGGGATACGATACGCCTGTTTTAGACCGGGCGTGACGCTGTTTTGCCGCGCACCGTCAGCCGACGATTACGCGTTGCTCACAACGCGAATTAGACCTCTAATGGCTCGAGAATGAAGACCGGAATTTCGCGCTCGGTCTTTGCCTGGTAGTCGGCATAGTCGGGGTAGGCGGCCACGGCGCGCTCCCACCAGAGAGCCTTCTCATCACCGGTGACTTCGCGCGCGATAAAGTCGCCCTTGAAGCCAACATCATGCAGTTCAACGTGCGGCTGAGCCACGATGTTGTAGTACCAGACCGGATGCTTCGGTGCTCCGCCGAGCGAAGCAACAACGGCATACTTGCCATCGTGTTCCACTCGCATGAGCGCGGTCTTGCGCAACTTACCGGATTTGGCGCCAACCGTGGTCAGAACGATCACGGGCATCCCCCGCATCAGGTTGCCCTCGTGGCCGTTGCTGGCTTCAAACGTGTCGGCCTGATTGCGGGCCCACTCTGAGGTGCTTGGTTGGTACTCTCCTGTTAATGGCATGCCTTAACGGTACTCCTGACTGGCTGAGCGGTTCAGCAGCGTTCCTCGCGCCAAGCACAGTTAGGTAGTTTCTACTCACGCGCCGCCGTTGGTGCTCACGCTTTACTGTGTGCATGATCACATCACAGCGCGCCCTGAGAAGCGCAATTACCCTAGTTATTGCCACAGGCATCACCGTGTCGCTCTCAGGTTGTTTCAGCAACCCTCTCGAAGATCTTGCCAACGGGCTCGTCGAGGGCACCGTAGAGAATGTGATTGAAGGCGCGACCGGAGTTGATGTTGACGTCGACGGCAACGGCACTGGCGCTTCACTTCCCGACTCATGGCCAAACGAGGTGCCGGTTCCCGATGGCAACATTGTGCTTTCGCTCGCCGTTGGCGGCAGTTACAACGTGACCGTCACCGTCGGCAGCCCGGAGGCAGCACAGGCAGGCTTCGAGAAGTTCACTGCGAACGGCTACGAGGTGATCTCCGAGATTTCCCTCGGCGAGGGCGCTTACGCCTATGGACTGCAGAGCGATTCGTGGTCGGTTCAATACAGCTGGGGTCAAGACGACGAAGGAACTGCAACCGTCAACCTCACTGCGACCCCCACCGAAGAATAGGAACGATCGCAGGTGAGCAGGAGTGCAGGAGTGCAGCCCGCTACAACTCTGCGAGAACCTGCTCAAGCTCAACTCGGCCGGTGACACCCAACTTGCGATAAATACGAGCGAGATGGTTGTCCACGGTTCGAACTGACAGCCCCAGCTGCTGGCCGATCTCCCGACTACGTTTACGGCCAGCAGCTGCACGGGCGATCATCCACTCACGTTCAGTGAGGTCGTCGCCACCATTCTCGGTAGCCACATAATCCATGTCGGCGGCAAGGCGGCTGGCCAACAGAGTGGCCTTGCGCTGCAACTCTTGTTTGCCATTCTTCGCGGTGTTGCGAGCTGCCGTGAGCAAACCATCCACGGCGAGCGCTGCCACACCAGCCTCAGCGAGCGCGGGTGCGAGATCACACAGTGTGGCAATATTCCCCGCAATCACCGCTTCACCCCACTCGTGGATGCGGGCCACCAGTGGTGCTGGAGACAACTGGGTGAGCAATTGCAGTTGATCGCTCGCGGCAGCTGCCTGACCGAGACGCAGTGCGACGGTGAGAGTAAGTGCGCTCAGCAGGAAGTGGCCAAGGGTGATGCCTTCGGCGACTGCAGCGATGATGACCGCTGCACCTTCCTCGTGGCGCCCTTCGCCAGCAAGGATCCACGCTTCACACTCCGCACGCTGGAGAATTACTTTGGCGTCGCCAGCATGTTCGGTCGCGATCTGAGCAAGCAACTGTCGTGCGGCCTCTGGGTCGCCACGCTGCGCCTCGATGGTGGCGTGAAGCGCAGTGGCGGTGCCTAGGAGACCAGTGAAGTCACGCCACCGCAATTGTTCAACGGCGAGGGCCGCGAGCGCGTTTGCGTCATTCAATTTGCCCGCGTGCAAGTGAACGATCGCGAGAGCGTAGGACCACACGCCTGCCGAATCCGCAAAGCGATCGAGCCTACGCTGAGCCGCAAATTCGCTAGCCCGCCCGATCTCGGCGGAAGCAACGAGAGCAAGAAACTCTGAGAGGTCGAGCAGTGCGTCAGCGAATGGCGCTTCAAACCGGAACGCATCGGCTAAGGGCCGCGTGTGACTAATGGCCTGAAATGCTTCGGCTGGGTGACCAGACATGGTCGCGATCATTGCGGCAGTCAATCCTGCATTTACCGCCCCAACCCCTGTCTCGGCCATTTCCGCATCCGCTACGTCAATGAGGGCAGTGGCGTCACCGGTCATCAGTTGCCATTTGGCCAGCTCAGGGCGAAGTATCGCCTGGCCCCGCGCATCCAGACGGCTCAGTTCAGCGTGAACTCTCTCCACAGCTTCGGCCGGGCGAGCCAAACGGTACGCCACATGTTGCCCCCATCTGGCGAGGGCAATCGCACGCTCCTCATCGGCAGCGGCTAAATCAATCGCTGATTCAAACACCTGCGAGGATCGTTCGGATTCCGCGAGCGCAGACAGCGCACTGCCCAATACCAACTCGGGGGCGAAGCGCCGCCCTGCTGCCTGGGCTCGCTCCGCCAGCATCGCTGCCATGGTGTGGTCACCGGCCGCATGCGCATAGTTGGCAGCCCAATCCAACTCATCATCACTGATGTGAGCTTCGGTCGAGGTCAGCAGCACTGTTGCCGTGAAGCGCAGTTGCTGATCCCCCATCGGTGTCAACCGTGCCGCAACTTCGAGGATTATTTCTGCGCGCTCTGCCCGCGAAAGTTCTCCGACGAGAGTTTCAGCGAACAATGGATGTGCGAGTCGCACAGACGGGATCGCATCGTCGCGAGTCTCTTCAACGACACCCTCCACTCTGAGTCGCGCGAGCACATCAGATTCGTCTGCACGGATAGCGGCGAGCGGGATGGGCTGCGCAATGGCAATCAGTCGAGCCAATCGTCTCTCGTCAACGCTCAACTGCAAGAGACGCTCAGCGATCGTCGCCCGCACATGTTTGGGTAGGGCGGCGACCGAAACCTCAACACCAAAGTCTCCGCTATGGATGCCGCCGGCTCGCGTCGCCGCAAAGATCAGTTCGCGCAGCATCAGTGGGTTGCCGCGGCTCGCCTCGAAGAGGGCTCGCAGACTCTCAGGGCGCAGTGTGCCGCCCAAATACTGTTGGAGGATCGATTGGCTGTGTTCGAGGCTCAAGCCTTCGAGGTCAACGATATCGATGAGGTTCTCGTGCAGTAGGCGCGCCAGGGGGCCGGAAACGTCGTGAGAGTCGCGGGCGGTGAGCAGGGTGGTGACGCCGAAGACGCGCACGAGTTGGTAAAGCACACCGGCCGAGACGGCGTCCAGTAATGGCGCATCGTCGATCACGAGGACGAACTGTGATGGGTTCTCTCCCACTACCGCTACGAGGGCTTGAACGCGGTCGCTCACACTTTCCAGATCGACTCTGCCAGAACTGGCAAGAACCGGCGCGAGGGCCCCTAAAGGTATTTCGGTGAGTTCGGCGAGACCGACAACGGGCACGATCGTGCGCCCGTCAGAGCGCAACGCTTGCGCGATGTGGGCGCCCAATGTGGTCTTGCCAACGCCGCTTGGTCCACGCAACATTACCGATCGCGATCGGGCACCACGAAGGGCACTCAGCACAGCATCCCGCTCAACTTCCCGGGGAACTACAGGCCATCGCACCATGCACGTCCCTTCACGGCCGAATGAATACTCGTGGCGCACAGCATAGTGGGAGGGCGTAGCCGGAGGGATAGCTAGTCTGGAACGCATCATGTTCACCATTGCTCTCCCCGACCAGCAGATGTGCGACCGGCTTGCCCCGCAACTGCCCGACGTTAACCTGATCGTGTGGGGTGCCAACGACGGCCCGCCACCGCAGCACGTTGACTTGGCTGTTCTCGGCTACCTCCGCTCGGCGGATGACCTGCAGAAATTCGCGGGACTCGATGTTGCCGCGCTGCAGTCGCAATCACTCGGCTACGACGGCGTTGCTGCCAAACTGCCCGCCGGAATCACGTACTGCAACGCCGTCGGCGTGCATGAAGCATCTACCGCTGAGCTCGCGGTTGGCCTGATTATTTCTGAACAACGCGGGTTTCCTGAACACTTCGCCAACCAGCAGACCGGCACGTGGAACCAGCACGAGTTCATCGGCGTTGCTGGCACGACAGTGGTCATTGTCGGCGCCGGTGGTGTTGGTAACCAGATCGCAGACAAGCTCGCCCCTTTCGAGGCCAACGTCGTGAGGGTCGCCCGCACCAACCGCAGCGACGCCCGTGGTGCCGTCCAGTCGATGGATGCCCTGCCATCGCTCCTCGCGAAAGCCGATGTTGTCGCAATCGCCGTGCCTCTCAGCGACGAGACCACCTCCCTCATCGATGCGGAATTCCTTGCCACGATGAAGCCAGGGGCACTGCTCCTGAATGTATCTCGAGGCAAAATTGTTGACACGGATGCACTCGTGGCTGCGGCATCCGCTGGACGCATTCGTGCTGCTCTCGACGTCACCGACCCCGAACCGCTACCCAGCGATCACCCGCTGTGGTCGACCCCCGGCATCACCATTACGCCCCACATTGGCGGCTACACCTCTGCGATGTATGGCCGAGTGGATGCCGTGGTTCGAGAGCAAGCCCGCCGGCTGCTCGCTGGCGAGCCCCTAGCGCATGTGGTTATCGCGGCGCAGTCGATTCACGGATGACCAACTTGGGCGCGAAGACCACCTGACGCCGGTCAGCATCGGGGTTTGCTGCTTCGTTGAGAAGGATCTCGACGGCCGTTTGACCCATTTGAGCACTCGGTTGACTGATGGATGAGAGCGGAACGACGGCCGCGCTGGCGAAGTCGATGTCGTCATAGCCCATGAGGGCGATGTCTTCTGGCACCCGGATCGACGGGGTCGAATTGCCGTTCATGAGGAGTGCTTGCAGCACTCCCATGGCGACGAGGTCGTTGGCGGCAAAAATGGCATCGGGGCGCTCTGCCGGCGAGCGAGCAACGATTTTTGCTCCTGCCGCCCGGCCGGCGATGACGCTGAGCGCATCGATTTCGATAACTTCAATGCTCGCTCCGTGCACCTTCTCAATTGCCTCTCTGGCGCCCGTGAGTCGGTCGGAAACTTGGCGGATCGCCATGGGCCCTCCGACAAAAGCGATGCGACGGCGGCCCGTTTCAAGGAGGTGGGTTGCTGCCAGTTTGCCACCGACGATGTCGTCGACGGAGACCGAGCTAAATGTCGAGTTGGGGCTCTCACGGTCAACGAGCACTGCCGGGATTCCGCGTTTTCGCATGGATTCGAGCCGGTCGGTGATGTCACCGTACGGCGAAATAAGCATCCCGTAGACACGCTGCTGTTCGAACAGATCAAGGTACTTCGCTTCGCGCTCGATGCTTTCGTCACTGTTTCCGAGAGTGACAGTCAGTCCGCCCTCGGCGGCTTTATCTTCCGCACCGCGAGCAATATCTGTGAAGAACGGGTTGCGCACGTCGAGCACGACGAGACCGATGGTTTGACTGTGACCGACCCGCAGTTGGCGGGCGGCATCGTTGCGGATGAACCCGAGTACTTCAATCGCGTTCTGCACGCGTTCAACGGTCGATGGCGAGACTTTGTGGGGGTGGTTGAGCACGTTTGAGACGGTGCCGACGGATACGCCAGCGCTCTTTGCGACATCATGCACGCTCGGCGTTGACATAGACACAACCAGAGTTTCTCGGCCCGACGTTGGGCAGCGGATGAGGACAAGACGAATTCTCGACTCAATACGAGTCTAAGGACAAAAGTGTAACGATTCATTCATCGAGGGCAAGTTTAGCGGGCAGAGTGCCGCTGTGGGACTTGACGGACCCCAATACATCGTCGTATCGTTCACGCACGGTCGATTTTATCGATTCAATTGGCGGTTGTAGTTTCCAGCCAGGTGATTCGACCACCGTCACCCACAGCAATGACTCAACGCGGAGGCACCACAGTTCAATGGCGACTGCAGCAGAAACGGCACCGGCATCACACGCCGCCCGCACCCCCGCGCTCAGCCTCAGGGGCGCATCCAAGACTTTCGGCCCCGTGATCGCGCTTGCGGATGGCACCATCGAGATCCTTCCGGGCGAGATCCATGCTCTCGTCGGAGAGAACGGCGCAGGCAAGTCCACCCTCGTAAAGATCCTCGCCGGAGTTCACTCCCCCGATGGCGGCGAGTTTCTGGTCGAAGGAAAGCCGGCGCACTTTCGCAACGTCAGTGAAAGTAAAGCGGCCGGCATATCGGTCATCTACCAAGAACCGACGCTATTCCCCGACCTCACCGTCGCCGAGAATATCTTCATCGGCCGCCAGCCCAAGGGTCGCGCTGGACTCATCAGCCGCGGCGAGATGCGTCGACGTGCGGCCGAACTCTTCACCACTCTCGGAGTTCCTATTGATCCCGATCGCATCGCTGATGGACTTTCTATCGCCGATCAGCAGATCATCGAGATTGCCAAAGCAATCTCGCTCGACGCCAACGTTCTCGTCATGGACGAGCCAACAGCGGCACTCTCCGGTGTTGAAGTAGAACGCCTTTTCACTGTCGCTCGCGCGCTACGGGAAAAAGGCGCGGGCATCCTGTTCATCTCGCACCGCTTCGAAGAGGTCTTCGGACTCAGCGACCGCATCACAGTCATGCGTGACGGCCGCTATATTCAGGTTCACAACACCGCTGAAGTCACGGTTCCGGCAATCGTCAAAGAGATGGTCGGCCGGGAGCTTGGTGATCTATTCCCCAAGCAAGACGCCGAGATCGGTGACGTCGTGCTCAAAGTTGACGGCCTCAACAGCGCCGGCACGTTCACCGGAATCGACTTTGAGATTCGCGCTGGTGAGATCGTCGCCCTCTCGGGCCTCGTCGGTGCCGGACGCACTGAAGTTGCCCGCGCCGTATTCGGGATTGACCCGTATGAAACGGGAAGCGTGAGCATCAGCGGCACGGCGCTGAAAGCACACAGCCCAAGGGACGCGATCGCCGCAGGAATCGGATTCGTACCCGAGGATCGCCGTAAACAGGGATTGGTGCTCGATCTCTCCGTTGCACGAAATGTCACCCTGACCCTCCGCCACTCACTTGCACGTTTTGGAATCATCTCCGGCCGACGCGAACGCGCCGCCGCCGAAGACTGGTCGCAGCGCCTTCAGGTGAAAACTGGTTCGCAAGATCTGCCCGTTTCTACCCTCTCGGGAGGAAACCAACAGAAGGTCGTGCTCGCTAAGTGGCTTGCCACCGACCCGAAACTCCTCATCGTCGATGAACCCACTCGAGGGATCGACGTCGGAACCAAGGCAGAAGTGCACCGTCTCATCTCTGATCTTGCGGGCCGCGGTATTGCGATCCTCATGATCTCCTCCGAACTGCCAGAAGTGCTCGGGATGGCTGACCGCGTTCTCGTCATGCACGAAGGCCGCATCACGGCAGAACTCAGTCGCGCTGACGCGACAGCAGAACGGGTCATGCAGGCTGCCACGGGCAGTCGCGAAGCACTGCACCTGGAACAGACCGACGAAGAACTGAGCACTGAATTGGAGGCGGGCGAGTGAGCACCGTGACCCACGCACCGGCCATGCCGCGAAGCAACGCCCTCAAGCGTTTCTTCACCGCCCGCGAGATCCCCGTCGCCGGCGCCCTTATTGCGCTCATTGTGGTGACCTACATCATCAACCCGCGCTTTCTCTCGCCGCAGAGCACCAAGGACTTGATGCTCAACGCGACGATCATGGTGATCCTGGCTGTCGCTCAGGCACTCGTCATCATCACCCGCAACGTTGACCTTTCCGTCGGTGCCATCCTGGGGCTCGTTGCCTTCGGCACAGGAACCGTCTTCGATATGTTCCCGACCATTCCCCTTGTGCTGGTGTTCATGATCGGCATGATCTTCGGTGGACTCCTCGGGTCAATCAACGGCATGTTGGTTACCTCAGCCAAAGTGCCTGCACTGGTGATCACCCTCGGCACCCTCTACATTTTCCGAGGAGTGCTGTCGAGCTGGGCCGGGTCGAAACAGTTCTTCTCCGGTGACAATCCCCAAGCGTTCGGCAACCTCTCGGTCGACACTCTTGTCGGCATCCCGATCATCACGATCATCGCGGTCGTCATTACGGTGGCCGTTGCGATGTTCATGAGCTCGGTCCGAAGCGGTCGTGACCTGTACGCAATCGGCTCAGACCCGGATGCGGCCCGCCTGTTCGGCATCCCCGTCGGCGGTCGAGTGCTGAGCGCGTTCATCGCGTGTGGTGCACTCACTGGCCTCGCCGGTGTTCTGTATGCCTCTCGCTACAACTCGGTCGGAGCGCTCACCGGTTCCGGAATCGAATTGGATGTCGTAGCCGCGGTCGTCGTCGGTGGCGTCGCGATCTTCGGTGGTTCGGGAACCGTCGCCGGTGCTGCGATCGGCGCCGTGCTGCTCTCCACCATTACTGGTGCGCTCACGGCCACCCGCGTCGACAAGTTTTGGCAGCAGGCGATCGTGGGTGTGCTCATCCTCGCCGCCATCATCATCGATCGAGTCGTATCGCTGCGAAGAGCCCGCAAGCTGCGAGTGAATGAGGCAAAAGATGTCTAAGACGATGACCGCTACTTCACGGGGCCAGTTGAGCCGCCGCCTCATTGGCTATGACGCCGTAATCTTCTACATCCTGATCACGGTCGTCATCATTTCGATGGTCACGGTGAACTACTTTGCCTCGACCCTCACCGTGGGCTTCTTGCTCATTCAAGTGCTTCCCATCTTGCTCATCGCAATGCCGATGGCGTTGGTTATCGTCTCCGGGGAGATCGACCTTTCTGTGGCTTCAACGGCCGGCCTTACGAGCGCCACGATGGGCGTACTGTGGCGCGATAGCGGATTAGATATCGGAACGGTCATGGCACTCTCACTGCTGGTTGGTGTGTTGTGCGGAGCTTTCAATGGCTTCCTGATCACCACCCTCGGCTTGCCATCCCTAGCCGTGACGATCGGAACCCTCGCCCTCTACCGTGGGCTCGCGCTCGTCGTGATTGGCGACCAGAAGGTCGCGAGTTTCCCCAAGGAACTGAACGCATTCGTGCTTTCGAAGATTGGCAACACCGGCATCCCGGTCATGATGATTTTCGCGTTGATAGTGATCGCGTTCTTCGCGGTACTACTGCACTTCACTCCTTTCGGGCGTGGCCTCTACGCCCTCGGGTACAGCCCGCAGGCTGCGACTTTTGTGGGAGTGAGAGTTGGTCATGCCAAGTTCTGGATGTTCGTTGCCACCGGCATCGTCTCGTCGATGGTTGGCGTCTTCCTCACCCTGCGGCTGGCAAGCGCCGGTCCAGACAACGGAACCGGCCTTGAGCTCAGCGTCATCGCTGCTGTCCTGCTCGGTGGTGTCTCGATATTCGGCGGCAAGGGAAACATTCCTGGCGTCGTTGGCGGTGTGCTTCTCATCGGAACACTCACCTACGCGCTTCGGCTCGCCAAGGTGCCGGAGACGGCACTCATCATTGTCACCGGCGGATTGCTCGTGCTCTCCGTCGTGGCCCCCAGCGTTATCGCGTGGGGCAAAGAACGCATCCGGTTGAACCGGCTGCACCGAGAAGTCCAGGAGCAGAACGCCCCCGGAATAACCCGCGCCTAAGCACCAGGCGTCTTTACGAAAGGAAGAACAATGAAGTTGTTTTCCACGAGCAGCCGAGGCGGCCGTATCGGCTCCATCGCTGCGATTGCAACGGTAGTGGCCCTCGCCGCAACCGGTTGCGCTGCAACTAACGGCGGCGACAGTGGCGACGGCGGCGGAGACAGCGCCGGTACCATTGCGTTCTTGCCCAAGCAGCTCAACAACCCCTACACCGACGTCGTTCTCGGCGGAGGCGAAGAGGGTGCTGCCGCAATCGGCTACGACTCAGAGGTCCTCGGACCCCTTGAGGCCAGCGCCAGTGCACAGATCCCCTTTATCGAGCAGGCAACCCAGCAGGGCACGAAGGTCATCGTGATCGCGGCTAACGACCCCGACGCCGTTGGCCCGGCACTTCAGACAGCTCGCGAAGCTGGCGCAAAGATTGTTGCCTTCGACTCCGACACCAACCCCGACTACCGCGACATCTTCATTAGCCAGGTTGTTGCCAAGGACGTCGCACTGATTCAGCTCGAGATCATCTCCGAGCAGATCGGTGGATCCGGTGAGATCGCCATCCTGTCAGCAACGGCAACGGCAACGAACCAGAACGAGTGGATCAAGTTCATGGAAGAAGAGCTCGAGTCGAACCCTGACTACGCAGACATCAAGCTCGTCGCTAAGGTCTACGGCGACGACGACGCAGACAAGTCCTTCCAGGAAACTCAGGGCCTGCTCTCGTCATACCCCGACCTCGCGGGCATCATTTCGCCCACGACCGTTGGTATCGCTGCAGCAGCAAAGTACCTCTCGACCTCGGACTACAAGGGCAAGGTCGCACTGACCGGTCTTGGACTCCCGAACGAGATGCGCGAGTTCGTCAAGGACGGAACCGTTCAGGAATTCGCACTTTGGGACCCGGCACAGCTCGGCTATGTTGCAGCATTCGCTGGCAAGGCTCTCGTTGACGGAACCATCACGGGCGCCGAGGGTGACACCTTCGACGCTGGCGACATGGGCGAGATCACCGTTGGCGCGAACGGCGTTGCCATCGTTGGACCGCCCACGCGTTTCAACGCAGACAACATCGACGAATACGACTTCTAACTAGTCGCTCAGATACCCGGGCTTGCTCACGAGCCGGCCCGGGTATCCACACCCTCACTACCAGCCACCAGCCACCAGCCTCAGATTTTCGGAGCCAATGATGTCCCTTACTCCAGCTTCAGAGCTGCTTCCCTCAAAGACTCGGCGCGCCACCCGCATCGGCCTCGTCGCCGGCGGACTCGCCGCCTACTGGCCACAGTTTCCCGCGCTCCTCCCCCAGCTTCAGGAGTCGAGCAAGTACGTCACCGACCGGTTCACCGCTCTCGACGCTGAAGTCATTGATGTTGGGTTCATTTCGGATGCCCAAGAGGCCACCGTCGCGGCAGAGAAGCTGCGTCGTGCTGACTGCGATCTCATCGTCATTTTCCTGACCACCTACCTCACGGCATCCATGGTTCTTCCGATTGCGCAGCGCGCGAAGACTCCGGTGCTCGTCATTGATCTCCAGCCCACTGAAGCGATGGACCACGCCAACTTCGACACCGGCAAGTGGCTCGCGTACTGCGGCCAGTGCCCTGTGCCCGAGGTCGCGAACGTTTTCAAGCGCGCTGGCATCGAGTTCCGCAGCGTTTCAGGCCACCTGAAGGATGAACGGGCTTGGGCACGCATCAACCGTTGGGTAAATGCGGCCAAGGTGCGCGCTACTCTTCGCCACGCACGCCACGGCCTCATGGGCCACGTCTACCCGGGAATGCTCGACGTCTCGACCGACCTCACCCTCGTCTCCAGCCAATTTGGTTCACACGTGGAAGTGCTCGAATTCGATGACCTTCGGGTTCGCGTTGACGAAGTAACCGATGCCCAAGTCACCGAGCGCATGAACCTGGCCCGCAAGCTGTTCACTCTCGATGAGTCGGTACGCGAGGAAGATTTCGCCTGGGGCGCCAAAGTGAGCGTCGGACTCGATCGACTGGTAGACGACTTTGACCTCGACTCTGCCGCGTACTACCACCGCGGCCTCAATGGTGAACTACACGAGCGCCTCGGCGCTGGCATGATTCTTGGCTCATCGCTGCTGACCGCACGCGGCATCCCGTTCGTTGGTGAATACGAGTTACGCACTAGCTTGGCGATGCTTGCAGCCCACACCATCGGTGCTGGAGGTTCGTTCACAGAGATTCAGGCGCTCAACTTCTTTGACGACGTTGTGGAGATGGGCCACGATGGGCCAGCGCACCTCGCCGTTTCGGAGCGCGATCCGCTGCTACGCGGCCTTGGCGTTTACCACGGCAAACGAGGCTACGGCGTGTCCGTTGAGTTTGACGTGCAGCAGGGGCCGGTCACCACATTCGGAATCGGACAGGATCGTGATGGCAGCTACACGTTCATCACTAGCGAGGGAACCGTAACTCCTGGGCCACTCTTGGAGATCGGTAATACTACGTCGCGCGTGAGTTTCGGCGGCGACCCTGGTGAGTGGGTCGATGAGTGGTCGCAGACCGGCATCGGTCACCACTGGGCTCTCTGCGTTGGCCATGTTGCTGGCGACATTCACGCCGCCGCGAGCTTGCTCGGCATCGAGCACCGTCACGTCGATATGGCCGACCTTCCGAAGTGGCGTTAGGGGTGCATCCGTGAACCGCTATTGCTTTCAACTGCAAGTGAAGCCCGACCACATCGAGGAATACAAGGTCGCACATGCCGCTGTCTGGCCGGAAATGCTTGAGGCGCTAGCAACATCGGGGTGGCACAACTATTCGCTCTTTCTTCGCGCCGACGGGATGCTTATCGGCTACGTCGAATCTGACGACCTCGCCGCCGCACAGCGTGCAATGGCCGCGACCGAAGTGAATGCTCGATGGCAGGCAATCATGGGCGACCACTTTATCGACCTCGATGTTCCGCCGGATGAGGGGTTCATTCCTCTGGAAGAAGTGTTCAACCTCGAGGACCAACTTGCTGCGAGCAGGAGGCGGTCAGATGGATAGATTGCCTCCTCTAGAATCTCGGTCTACACTCGAATTGAATCGATTCACTTTGTCGCTTCCCCGAAACCTTCGCGAGCACATCCTCGCCCCAACATCCCTCGGCTTTACAACCAGCCGTACCACCAGCAGAAAGTAAGAATTCCCATGGCGCAATTCAGCTCAATCGCAGCCCGCCTCGAAGAACAGGCCATCGAACTTCCCTCCTGGGCTTTCGGCAACTCCGGAACGCGATTCAAAGTCTTCGGAACCCCCGGCACTCCGCGCACTCCGCAAGAGAAGATTGCGGATGCCGCCCAGGTTCACAAGTACACGGCACTCGCCCCGTCAGTTGCCCTTCACATCCCATGGGACAAGGTCGACGACTACAGCGCACTGAGCACGTTCGCGAACGAACACGGCGTTGAACTCGGAACCGTGAACTCAAACACGTTCCAGGACGACGACTACAAATTTGGTTCGCTCACCCACGTTGACCCCGCGATTCGCCAGAAGGCGATCGATCACCACTTCGAGTGCATCGACATCATGCACAAGACAGGATCCCGCGACCTCAAGATTTGGCTCGCCGACGGATCGAACTACCCCGGCCAAGCCGACATCCGCGGGCGTCAGGATCGCCTCGCCGAATCACTGCAAAAGATCTATGACCGCCTCGGCGAAGAGCAGCGCATGGTGCTCGAGTACAAGTTCTTTGAGCCCGCTTTTTACCACATGGATGTGCCGGACTGGGGTACCAGCTATGCACAAGTAGCGGCCCTCGGCGAGCGCGCTCTCGTGTGCCTCGACACCGGCCACCATGCGCCAGGAACCAACATCGAGTTCATCGTGATGCAGTTGCTGCGCCTCGGCAAGCTCGGCTCGTTCGACTTCAACTCGCGCTTCTATGCCGACGACGACCTGATCGTCGGCGCGGCCGATCCCTTCCAGTTGTTCCGCATCCTGTACGAGGTTGTTCGCGGCGGCGGCTACGGCGCCGACAGCGGCGTGGCGTTCATGCTCGACCAGTGCCACAACGTTGAAGACAAGATTCCCGGCCAGATGCGGTCGGTGCTCAACGTTCAAGAAATGACTGCCCGTGCACTTCTTGTCGACTCGGATGCTCTCACCGCAGCGCAGAACGCTGGCGATGTACTCGGAGCCAACGCGATCATGATGGATGCGTTCTACACCGATGTGCGCGGGGACCTCGCCACGTGGCGCGAGTCGCGGGGACTTCCCGCTGACCCCATGGCGGCCTATGCGGCATCCGGTTATCAGCAGAAGATCGCCGAAGACCGGGTCGGTGGCGTTCAGGCCGGCTGGGGAGCCTAAGCGCTCTACATCACGCTGTCTACCCCAGCGGGACAACTAGCCCGCGGCCAGCATTAATGGGGTGTACGCTTGCATTTGGTTTGGTTCAATGAATCAAAAGCAGTGGAAGGCGCGATGGCGAACATTCGGGACGTAGCACGGCACGCGGGAGTGTCGGCGGGTACGGTCAGTAACGTACTCAATCGCCCGAGCTACGTCAATGCTGCTACCCGCGAGAAGGTGCTCAGCTCAATCAAAGAGCTTGAATTCGTTCCGGTGGCTAACGCGCGCCAATACCGGCCAGGACGCGAGCGCACGCTCGGTTTCGCCCTCGCCGATATGGGAAACCCCTTCTTCGTTGACGTCGCCCTTGGCGCTGAGGCTGCCGCCAAAGAGTTCGGTGTCGGCGTGATGATCGTGCACAACGGCGAAGATCCGTCGCGCGAACAACAGAACCTCGATCTGCTCGTTCAGCAGCGCGTCCATGGCATCATGATCACTCCCGTGGATGAGCGCAATCCGCGACTCGAAGAACTCATCGAGCGCGGTGTCCCTGTCGTATACGTCGACCGCATTTCGGGGGACCGACCGTGCTGCTCGCTGGCCACCGACGACTTTGCCGGCGGAAAACTCGCAGGCGAGCATCTTCTGAATCTCGGCCACACACGAATCGCTTTTGTTGGCGGTTCCGAAATCTCACGCCAAGTCGACCAACGTTTCGACGGTCTTCGGGATGCTGTGAGCACTGCCGGCCTCACCAGCCCAGAGATTGAACGCATTGACGTCCCCTCGTGGAAGTTCGCCGAAGGTCGTCTCGCCGGCCGCCTCATTGCCGAGCGCCCACGTGACGAGCGACCGACCGCCGTCTTCTGCGCCAATGACATGCTCGCTCTCGGCGTGCTTCAAGAGTTTGTGCTTGACGGCATCTCGGTGCCCAACGAGATTTCCCTCATCGGCTTTGACGACCTCGACTGGGCCAGCGCCGCCACCGTTCCTCTCACGACCGTTCGCCAGCCGAGAGAAGAACTGGGCCGCACCGCTGTGCGGATGATTCTTGACGAGATCGAGCAGGGTGCCGCCCACGAGCACGAGCACGTCATCTTCGAGCCGGAGCTCATCGTGCGAGCATCCACCGGACCTGCACCGAAGCTACGTAACGTCGCACCACACGCGTTGTTGGTCTGATTTCTCGATCGCGTCGATCACTTTCTGAATCTGCCATGCCTCGCGAAAGTCAGGAGATGACGGGGTGCCGGCCAGGATGGCATCGATAAACTTCTTGACCTCGAAAATCTTGAGTTCGTGAAGCCCAATATTGATGCCAGACATCGGCCAGAGCGCAGCGTAATCGCCGTGCCCGGGGCCGAGTTCTATTGTGCGGAACCCATGAGTATTGAGTTCATCGGAGTTCAAAGACACTTCAAGCGTATGGCTGTCTTGTTGACTGAAACGGATGACGCCCGTGGTGCCGGTCAGCGTGAACGACACCTCAAAGGCTCGCCCGACAGCTACGCGGCTCGCCTGCAGCGAACCAATGGCTCCATTCGCGAACTCGAGCAGTGACAGCGCGTAGTCATCGTTGTCGACGGTGCGCCGGATGCCGGCCGCGTCTGTGCGCTCCGGGACCACGATCTTGGTCATGCCACTCACTCGCGCTACATCGCCCACGAGGTGGCGGGCGATGGAGATCATGTGTGAACCGAGATCGCCGAGTGCTCCCCCGCCAGCGCGTGAACGGTCGGTGCGCCAAGTGAAGGGCACCTCGGGATCGATCATCGTGTCGGCGCTGAAGGAGCCGGTGAACGAGACGAGTTCTCCGAGCTCACCAGCATCGATGAGCTGGCGCGCGAGGACGATGCCGGGGTTCTGCAGGTACGTGAAGCCGACCTGTGTTGTGATCCCTGCCGCCTCGGCGGCTTCCGTCATCGCCTTGGCGCCATCGACCGTCAGGGCTAAAGGCTTCTCGCACCAGACATGCTTGCCTGCGCGGGCCGCGGCAATCGCCACTTCTTCATGAAACGCGTTGGGCGTCACGATATTGATGACATCGACTTCAGGATCGTTCACGACGTCCTGCCACGAGTCGGATGCTCGCTCGAAGCCATACTGTTCGGCCGCAGCCTGAGCTCGTGCGAGAGTGGGATGAACAAGCACCACGAGCCGCGGCTCCAGCCCCACATCCCCGAAGACAGCGCGGACATTTCGCCACGCCATCGAATGCTCTTTTGCCATGAGCCCATCACCGATGAGCCCGATTCCTATGGTCTTAGTCTTTGTGTTGTGCATGCGAGTGTTCTCTCCTCTTCATCAGGATGGGGCGTTAAGAACGTGGGGCCACGCTTCTCAGCGTGGCCCCACCAATTCTTGCTCGCTCTCGACTTAGAGGGCGGGCTCCAGGTCGTCGACGTTGGAGCTGTCGACGATGGTGTTTTCCAGCGGAACCATCTCGGGAACTGTCTCGCCCCTCATGACGGCGATGAGGGTTTCGACGGCGAGTTCACCATTGCGGAATGGCGGCTGCAGGATGGTGCTGAACTGCTTGCCTTCACGAATGTTGTCGAAGGCTCCGGCCTCACCGTTGATGCCAACGACGACGGGAACGAAGTCGAGTCCACTCTCTTCAAGGGCCTGAAGGAATCCCTTGGCCATCGTGTCGTCCTGTGCGTAAACACCCTTGATCTGGTCGCCGAACTTAGTGATGAGGTCTCGCGAAGCTACGAGGGCCTTCTGCTGGTCGAAGTCAGCGTTGACCGTGGCAAGAATTTCGAGCCCGGAACCCATGCTTTCAAGTTCGTCGAGGAACCCGCCACTGCGAGCGATCTCGGTACCGTTTCCGGCTTGACCTGCGATAACAACGATGCCGCCGGTGCTGTCGAGGGCGCCGTCAAGCTGCTGGGCGCTGATCTTGCCCTGATCGTACTTGTCGGCTCCAGCGAACGACTGGATGAGCTTCATCGACTCTTCGCCAGCACGAGTGTCGATAGCGACAACGGGGATGCCTGCTTGCTCTGCCTTGAGTAGTCCAGGCAGGTAGCTGTTCTCGTCTGCTGGCCACAGCAGGATGCCGTCAACGCCGCGCGAGACACACGAGTTGAGCTGTTCTGCACCGGTCTGAGCCGAGAACTCTTCGCTGACGATGGTGAGCTCAACGCCTGCTGCATCGGCAGCGGCCTGAGCGCCCTCGTTAGCGGGGGTCACGTACGGGTGCGAGTTAGCGAGTGTGACATAGCAAATACTCTTGCCTTCGACACTGCCTGCGTCTCCGGATGCTGTGTCCGTGTCTGCGGCGGTGCAGCCTGCTACTGCGAACAGAAGCGTGGCAGCAGCCGAGGCGACGAGGATATTACGACGTGCAATCATGCGTTCCTCCTAGGAAGTGGTGTGTTTCTTGGTGCGACCCTCACGCTTCTCTGCGCGCGGGAAGATGTGCCGCCGTGCCCGGAGACAATGCGGTCGAGGCTGATCAGAAGAATCAGCAAGAGACCGGTGTAGATGGCTTGGGTGTACGACGGAACGCCGTTGTATTCGAGCGCTGTCGTGAGGGCGCCGAGGGCGAGCACTCCGCCGAGTGTGGCAAGCGATGAACCGCGGCCACCTTCGAGTCGAGTCCCACCAATAACTACTGCGGTAATCGCAGGAATTAGCATGACGGCACCAGCGACGGGAGACCCGGCAGCAGTACTCAGCGACTGCATCATCCCGGCAAGTCCAGCAAAGAAGCCCGACAGGATGAAGGACGCCGCGATGTAACCGTTGGCGTTGATCCCGCTCGAGGTTGCTGCCGGGGCATCGCTGCCCACAGCGTAGAGGTTGCGACCCGTGGGCGTGAGCTTAAGCCACACGAACATCAGCACGGCAGCGATCAAGAAGATCGCCGATCGTGGCGTGAGTATCCAGAGGAAGTCAGCGGTCAGCGGAAGCCCGAAGATGGGGTCTTCGGAACTCAACGGGTACGAGTTGGTGACCAAAAGCGTCAGTGACGCGAAGATCAAGAGTGTGGCCAAGGTCGCCACGAGCGAGTTGATCTTGAACACCACCACCATCAATGCGTTGATCGCACCAATGAGAACTCCGACCGCGACTCCGGCAGCGGCGGCTGGCACATTGCCGATGAACGGCTGCAGGAAGATCGTTGTAATGCCGGCCATCGACATTATGGATCCGATAGAGAGGTCGATTTGGCCTGCGATCAGCACCGGCGTGAGTCCTAGAGCTAAGAAGCCAACGACCGTGGCACGGTCGAGCACTGACTGGAGCGTGTTGACCGTGAGGAAGTCGTCGACACTCAAGCCACCAAAGACGGCGACCGCAAACAGCATGATGACGAGACGGTACTGAACCGCACGAGTACCGAGTAAAGCGAAGTCGAAGTTTTTCACAGTCTTCCTGCCTTCCGACGAAAGTATGCGTCGATGCCGACGGCACCCAGCACGATGGCGCCCGTGATGAGTCCCGTTGCCTGGCTCGGGAAGCCGAGCAAGATAATCAGGTTGCCGATGAGGGCGGTGATGAGCACGCCGCCAACGGTGCGCAGCACGCTGCCGTTCCCACCGAACACGCTCGTTCCGCCGATCACGACCGCGGTGATTGCGACGAACTCATATCCGGTGCCGATGATCGGGCGTGCCTGGCCGTTGCTCAACGCAAGCAACACACCGCAGAGGCCTGCAAGGAAGCCCGTCATAGCGAACGCAGCAGCCTTGGTAAATCGCACGGGAACCGCGCTTGCCTGAGCTGCTTGGTAGTTGCCTCCGACAGAAAGGCTCCAGCGGCCGAAAGCGGTGCGTGCAAGCAGTGGATGCAGGATCAGCGCCACGAAAATGAAAAGCCAGATAAACACGGGGATACCGAGGATGCTGCTCTTCACGAAGGCGGAGAGAGCGCTCGGCTCGGCGTACACGATGCCACCACCCACGAGCAGTTGGCTAAGGCCAAGCAACACTGATCCAGTGCCGAGGGTCGCGATAATGGGATTAATTCGTAGGTAGCCGACAAGGATGCCGTTGACGACACCACCCATGCTCGCGACTAGCAGCCCCATGAGTGCCGCCGGAACTGTGCCGATGGCTTCTTGGGCGCCGAGCGTGACCAGTGCGCCCATGGCCACGTTGGCAGGAACCGAGAGGTCAGCGAGACCGCCCGAAACCATCACGAACGTCATACCGAGGGCGATGAGGCCGACCGCCGAATTGGCGTTCAATACGTTGGTGAGGTTATTTACTGTCAAGAATGACGGAGAGGCAACTGACCCGATCACAACGAGCGCCAGGATCGCGATAGGAATGCTCAGCGTGCTGAACAGCGCCCCAGGTGTTTTGCTCTTATCGAGACTCTGTGCGGGTGCGACAAGCTGATTCATGCGGCCACCTCCTGACCCGTTGCGGCGCGCATGACCGACTCTTCAGTGGCATCCGCGCGAGAAATTTCGGCTGCAATGACGCCCTCGTGCAAGACGAAGATGCGGTCGCAGACAGCGAGCAGTTCTGGCAGTTCAGAGCTGATCATGAGCACTCCGCCGCCGCCTTGAGCAAACTCTCCAATGATGTGATGGATGTCGGCCTTCGCACCGACGTCGACGCCACGCGTTGGCTCGTCGAGAATGAGCAGCTTCGGCTCCGAGAGCAACCACTTGCCGAGAACGACCTTCTGTTGATTGCCCCCACTGAAAACATTGAGCGGGCGTTCGACTTGAGGCGGGTTGACCTTGAGACGGTCAGCAAGCTCTGTGACGATCTTGCGCTCTTGGCCCAAGAAGATGAGGAGTGCGTTCGTGATCCGGGTGATGACTGGCAGCGTGAAGTTCTCACGAACCGACAGCCCCGGGATGATGCCTTGGCCTTTACGGTCTTCGGGAACGAGTGCAATACCCGCAGCAACACCCTGGCGGGGTGAGCGGATCTTCACAGTTTCCCCGGCGAGGGTGATGGTGCCTTCCTCCAGCGGATCGAGCCCGAACAGGGCGCGAGCAACTTCGGTGCGACCTGAACCGACGAGACCTGCGAGTCCGACAATCTCGTGTTTGCGAACATCCAACGACACATTGTCGAACTGACCGGCACGCGACGCACCCGCAACCGACAGAACCTGCTCCCCGAGCTCGAGGTCGAACTTGGGAAACATTTCGTTGAGGTCGCGGCCGACCATGAGACTCACCATCTCATCCGGGGTAATCCCCTTAACATCGCGTGTCTCAATGTGGCGTCCGTCGCGAAGAACGGTTACCCGATCACCAATCTCCATAACCTCTTGAAGGCGGTGACTGATGTAGATGATTGCGATGCCACGGTTACGCATCTTGCTGATCACGTCGAACAGCACACGGGTCTCTTTGTCGCCCAGCGACGACGTCGGCTCGTCGAACACGACCACGTTCGGCTGGCGTGCGACTACCTTGGCAATCTCGACAAGCTGCTGCTGACTTATCGAGAGGTCGCCTAGTCGAGTGCCGGGATCGATGTCGGTGTCGAGTTCATGCAGCACAGCTTCGGCTTTGGCGTTCATCGCACGGTAGTCAACGAAGGGGCCGCGCTGAGGCATGGCGCCGAGGCTGATGTTTTCAGACACCGACAGGTCGGGCACCAGGTTGAGCTCTTGGTAGATCATGCCAATGCCGCGAGTGCGGGCTTCGCGCGGGGTCCAGTGAGTTGCCTTTCGGCCGCCCACCTCGATCTCGCCTCTGTCGGGCTGGTAGAAGCCCGCAAGAATCTTCATAAGCGTGGATTTGCCTGCCCCATTCTCTCCGACGATGGCATGCACTTCGCCCTCCTTGATTTCCAGATCAACGTCCTGAAGCGCCATGACGCCGGGAAAGGACTTGGTGATTCCGGTCATCCGCAGAGCAGTTGCGGGTGGTGGATCGGTGGTCATACTGAACTCCCCTCATCGCGAACGATGTCGGATTCATTAGTTCGCTGAAGTGTGAATCGCACACTGTAGCGGATGCTCTCCCCTGCGGGGATCGTGGCAAGCTCGCCCGCGGCGCGAGCGGCTCTGCGTCCAAAAACATTAGGAGTGTTAGTGGGTTCGATTCCCAGCGCGTAATGACCCTGACCAACCATCTTCCACTGGTAGAGCCACGGAAGCTCGAGGCCAGAGAACTCAACAACGAGTTTCACACCGAGATCGGGGTTCGATACCCGCACCTGCGCCAACGGCTCGTCGCCAATGGTGTGGCGGAACACTTGCTCGGCGAATCCTGCAGTGGGTGCGGCGCCTGTCTGCCACGCGTCGATTCCCTTCTCTGCTTCAGCATCGCGTGCGACGGTTTCGCGGGAAGGAATATCGATCACGGTATTCTCGGACAGCAATGGCCATCCGAGGTTGATGTGGTACAAAATCATGTGCGGCTGCTCAGAGAATGACTCGTTTGCCACAGTGTCTTCGAGCAGGAACGAATTCGCGCCGACCTCAGCGGAGATAACTCGGTGGAGTGTGAGATTCTCGCCGAAAACTGCGGTTTGGCGGGTAACGGCTTCGACCACAACTTCACGGTCGTTAGCCTCGGCCCGGATGACGCGAGACTTTTGAGCGCCAATACGGCCATGCAATCCGAAGGTTTGCCCCGCATCCTCACCCGCAGGGCCGAAGGTGTCGAGACCACAGGTTGCGAGCAATCCGCCACCGAATGTGCGCAACCATCCCGTGCCCTCGGGCTCAAAGGCCTCCGGCGCGGTGATCTCTGTCGGCGAGATCCATGCGATCGGGATGCCCTCGAACGTGACCTGCCCAATGTCGAGCGCGCGGTCGGGGTGAAGTTCGATCTCCATCCCGCTGCCGTTCACCATCCGCAGACGCCGCGCACCCCGCGCAGGTCCTTCGGCCTCCACGAAGCTGTCGAGTCGAACGACCTGAGAGAGCGAACCTACGCGCTCTCTCATGGCCGTTCCCTCGCGACCAAAAACCTTAGACATGGAGTCCCAATTCGGCGTTTTCTGGCCCGAAGTGCTTAAGAATGACGAGGTCCTGGGTAGCGGAACGGTTGGTGATAGTGACGCCGGCTCGAGCAGCAGACTCGGTGACGAAGAACTCGTCTTGGCTGAGCTGTCCGAAGCGGATGAGCGTGGCTGCGGCGATGTCGTGGCTACCGAGGGTTCCGGTTCCCTGCACAGCGATGAGGCCGTACGCGTCAGCATCCGTAATCGTCACCGTCTGGCCTGGGTGAACCGTGAGTTCCTTCGCACTAAAGTGCGGCGAACGGAAGACGATCCACTTTTCGACGTAGGCCGTCTCTCCATCAGCCATTGACTGTGCGGTTGAGTACGGCACCATGAAGCGGTTCGTGACGAAATTGGGGTCGGTGTTCTTCTCCCAGTCGAGAAGCGAAATGATGAAGTCGAAGTCGCCGTGGTGCTCCGGCGGCACGTCCTTCCAGAGGAGTTCTTCTGGAACTTCGCGGTTATTGCTCCACGACTCACACATGCAGAAAACATCGCAGGCGGCCTGGGGCTCGTACGTGCAAATGCTGGCGGGCGCGTGGAGAACGCCAGAGGGAATATCCCAACCGGTGCCAAGCTGAGTGCGGTAGCCGCGCGAGAGGTCGGTGATGCGGTTGTCGCCGCCATCGGCAAAACGCATCAGGCGTGCTTTTACTTGATCGGTAGTGACTTCGGGCTGAAAGCCAAGGAAGGAGATCGGTTGGTCGCCTAGGTGGTTGTTCATGTGAGGCGAGTAGTAATAGGCCTCAGGCTTACCCGGCTTGTCGACGAGAGCTGCTTTCTCATCGGTGTGGTGAACATGGAAGGGCAGAGCCTGCTGGTTGTCGAAGAATTTGGAGTACATCGGCCACTTCTCGTGCTGTGTCCACAACCGGTCACCGATCGCTTCGCCCTTGTGGTGGCCGACGAACTCATCGAACGGGAGCAGTGCTCCACCGTCAGGGTCGACGACGAGACTGAGCCCTTCGTTAGCTCCGGTGAGGGGTCCGTTGTCAGCACGAACGGCGGAGGCAAGCCAGCGCTCGTCAACACCGCCACGGCCTTGGGCGAACGGGAAGTAGTCGTCCGGGTGAAGGCGGATACGACGGCCGGGAGTGCAGAATGCGCGGGGAACCCAGGTTGGCGCGAGCTGAACAATGCCCTGCCCTGCTTCGAGAGCGCGATCCATTCCGGATGCGCTGCTTGCGACGCTTTCGTACGCTCCGTCGACCATGTGCGATTCTCCTTCTTCCGAGCTGGTGTAGCAGCTTGGCGAATCGCACAGGCTGCTCTGCCTTGTCTAGTTCAGTTCTGGTTCAATGAACCGGTGTTCAGTGAACCTATCATTCGTTACGGGAGAGTGTCAACGCTCAGTCACATTGGCGCGAATTCAGGAGGGCGTCTCGCCCTGCTCTGTGCGAACCCGGGGGATGTAACATGAAATCTCACACAAACATCGGGGAGCACCATGGCCACTGTCGGCACTCTTGGCGCACAACAACGCAGGGCGATGCTGCAAGAGCACCTTAACCAACACGGCGCTCTCCGTCTCGACGACATCGCGGAAGAACTCTCGGTCTCCGCAATGACCGTCCGACGCGACCTCGACGACATGGAAGCCGAGGGACTGCTGCGACGAGTACGCGGTGGCGCAATCTCCATCGCCGGCCCACGCCCCTTTGACGAACGCCGGGCGGTCCGCTCCCGGGCCAAGCAGGTCATCGCCGGCAAGGCAGCCGCCCTCATCCCGCGTTCCGGATCGATTGCGCTAGATGCATCCACCACCACGGGCACTATTGCAAGCACGCTTGGCCAGCGAGATGGACTCTCGGTTGCCACCAACTCGCTCGAGAACTTCGTAGTTCTGCGTGCCATCCCGGGCGTCACCGGAATGGTGACTGGCGGCGAATCAGAGCCCCACACAGAAAGTTTGGTTGGACTCCTCGCCTGCCAGGGTGCAGCATCCGTTCTGTATTCGCGGTTCTTCTCCTCGGCGAGCGCCGTTGATCCGGTACTCGGCAGCTCGGAGGTGTCGCTGGCGGAGAGCCAAGTGAAGCAGGCTTTCGCGAGTGTTGCTCGCGAAACGATCCTCTGCGTTGATTCCTCGAAGCTCGATGACCGCTCAATCTCAGTGAGCTTCAATTTGCGAGACGTCGACATGCTCATCACCGAACTTGACCCCCGTGACTCTCGCCTCGATGCGTACCGCGAGCATGTTGAGTTACTGTGATGCCCCTTGCGCTTCAGCGTAAGTTATTGTTAGATTTCACAAATACTTACAAACGCGACGACACAGGACACTCGGATGACAAACCCCACTGCAGCTGAACTCATCGCACGCTCGAACCGTCTCGGTTCCGACCCGCGCGTCACCAACTACGCTGGCGGCAACACGTCAGCCAAGGGCACAGAAACGGACCCCGTCACGGGCGAGCCCATCGAGCTCATGTGGGTGAAGGGCTCCGGTGGCGACCTCGGCACCCTGAAGGAAGCCGGCCTCGCCGTGTTGCGCCTCGACCGCCTGCGCTCGATGACGAACGTCTATCCCGGTGTTGAGCGCGAAGACGAAATGGTCGCCGCGTTTGACTACACCCTGCACGGCAAGGGTGGCGCCGCGCCATCCATCGACACCGCCATGCACGGCCTCGTGGACGCCGCCCATGTTGACCACTTGCACCCCGACTCCGGCATCGCCATTGCGACCGCGAAGGATGGCAAGAAACTCACCAAGAAGGCTTTCGGCGACAAAGTTGTGTGGGTCGACTGGCGTCGCCCCGGCTTCCAGCTCGGACTCGACATTGCCGCGATCAAGGAAAAGAACCCTAAGGCCATCGGCTGCATCCTCGGTGGTCACGGCATCACTGCCTGGGGCGACACGAGCGACGAAGCAGAAGCAAACAGCCTCTGGATCATTAAGACTGCCGAAGAATACATCGCTGCTAAGGGCAAGAAGGCCCCCTTCGGTCGTGCCGTAGCCAAGAATGATGCTCTGCCCGAAGAGGAGCGTCGCGAGAAAGCAGCCGCGCTTGCAGCCACGATTCGCGGCATTGCGAGCCATGACCGTCCCATGGTTGGGCACTTCACTGACTCGGATGTCGTGCTCGACTTCCTCGCCTCCGCCAACGCGCCCAAGCTTGCAGCCCTCGGCACGAGCTGCCCCGACCACTTCTTGCGCACCAAGGTGAAGCCACTGCTGCTCGACCTTCCCGCCAACACGACAGTCGAAAAGACCATCGCCCGTCTGAAGGAACTCCACGAGGAGTACCGCAAGGACTACACGGCCTACTACGACAAGCACGCGACCGCCGACTCCCCCGCGATCCGTGGCGCTGACCCGCTCATCGTTCTCGTTCCCGGTGTCGGAATGTTCAGCTACGGCGCGAACAAGCAGACCGCCCGCGTTGCTGGCGAGTTCTACGTCAACGCCATCAACGTCATGCGCGGCGCCGAAGCCCTCTCCACCTACGCGCCCATCAGTGACGCCGAGAAGTTCAACATCGAATACTGGGCACTCGAAGAGGCCAAGCTGCAGCGGATGCCCAAGCCCAAGTCGCACGCCACGCGCGTTGCCCTCGTGACCGGCGCAGCATCCGGTATCGGCAAGGCGATCGCAACGCGCCTCGCTGCGGATGGCGCGTGCGTTGTCATTGCTGACCTCGACCTTGAGAAGGCTCAGGCCGCTGCCGCTGAAATCGGAAACACAGATGTCGCGATCGGCCTCAAGGTCAACGTGACCGACGCTGCAGCGATCGACCGCATGGTTCAGGATGCCGTACTCGCCTTTGGTGGTATCGACATCGTTGTGAACAATGCCGGAGTTTCACTTTCTAAGCCCCTGTTGGAGACCACCGAGCAGGACTGGGACTTCCAGCACGACATCATGGCCAAGGGTTCGTTCCTCGTCTCGAAGGCGACCGCGCCGGTGCTCATCGAGCAGGGCATGGGTGGGGACGTCATCTACATTTCCTCGAAGAACGCAGTCTTCGCTGGTCCCAACAACATTGCGTACTCGGCGACGAAGGCTGACCAGGCTCATCAGGTGCGACTGCTCGCGGTCGAGCTGGGCGAGCACGGTGTGAAGGTCAACGGCATCAACCCCGACGGTGTTGTGCGCGGTTCCGGAATCTTCGCTGCAGGCTGGGGCGCCAACCGCGCCAAGACCTACGGCGTTGAAGAAGAGGACCTCGGCAAGTTCTACGCTCAGCGCACGATCCTCAAGCGTGAGGTTCTGCCCGAGAACGTGGCGAACGCGGTGTCGGTACTTACGGGGCCCGACCTCAGCCACACCACTGGTCTCCACATCCCCGTTGATGCTGGTGTTGCGGCGGCGTTCTTACGATGACCGCTGGAGTAGTTGCCGCAGTAGATCTCGGTGCCACCAGTGGTCGGGTCATGCTCGGCCACGTCGGTCACAACGAGTTGAGTGTGCGCCCCGTGGCGCGGTTTCCCAATGGTCCGGTGCGCCGTGAAGACGGTTTGCACTGGGACATTGATGCGCTCTACTCGAGTGTGCTTGCCGGTTTAGCGGCTGCTGTTCGTGAAGAGCCACAGCTGTCGAGCATCGGTGTGGATTCGTGGGCGGTTGACTACGCGCTGATGGCGGGCGGGCAGATGGTTGCGCCCCCGTTCCACTACCGCGACGAGCGCACGGCGGCGGGGGTCGAGCGAGTGCATGCGATTGCGGATCACGCGGAATTGTACGCGTCCAACGGATTGCAGTTTCTCTCCTTTAATACGCTGTACCAGTTCGCAGCGGAACAGAACCTTGCTGACGCTGATGGTTTCTTGCTCGTTCCCGATCTCATCAATTATTGGTTGACCGGGCGCCAGGTTGCCGAACAAACCAACGCGTCAACCACGGGGCTGCTCAACATTGCATCCGGCCGGTGGGATGACGCGCTCATCGAGAAGCTCGGATACTCTCGCAACCTCTTCCCTGAGTTGGTCACTCCCGGCACAACGTTGGGGCCGGTGCGCGACGAACTCGGCATCCGTGCCGACGTGGTCGCTGTTGGATCGCATGACACGGCATCCGCTGTCGTCGCGGTTCCAGCAACGAACGATGACTTCGCCTATATCTCGTGTGGCACGTGGGGTCTCGTGGGCGTTGAGCTGAACTCTCCGGTGCTCACCGAGGCCAGCCGTGCCGCAAACTTCACCAACGAGGGCGGCGTCGACGGACGCGTGCGCTACCTGCACAACGTCATGGGCTTGTGGTTGCTGAGCGAATGCGTGCGCGAATGGCAGAAGGATGACGCCAGCGTTGACCTTCTCGAGTTGTTGGCTGCGGCATCCGATCTCACGGTGAAGGTGCCAACCTTTGACGCGAACGATCCGCGATTCATGGCGCCCGACCGGATGCCTGAGCGCATCGCCGCGTGGTGCACTGAACACGACCTACCCGCTCCCCAGTCGCACGTGGAGTTTGTGCGCAGCATCATCGAAAGCCTCAGCGTTGCCTTCGTGGATGCCGTACACACGGCCTCAGACCTTTCCGGAAAATCGGTGTCGGTCATCCATATCGTCGGTGGTGGCTCGCAGAACGAGTTGCTCTGCCAACTGATCGCGGACCGCAGTGGAATGCCGGTGCTGGCCGGCCCCGTAGAGGCCACGGCCATTGGCAACGTGCTGGTTCAGGCGCGAGCCCAGGGCTTTGTGGAGGGCTCACTTGAGTCGCTGCGGTCGCTCGTTACTACCGCGTTCTCACCTAAGCGCTACCTTCCGCGTTCTCGCTAACTCTCGTCGAGCATCGGGTAGGTGAGCCCGATCTGGCGACGAATCTCGTCGAGGGTGTGCATGATCTGCACGCTCTCGGTTGGCGAGAGGATGTCGTTGACGAGTTCGCCCGCGGCGACTAGGCGCTCGAGTTCGGCCGCTTGGAACTGCATCCCGCGACCCGTGACGGTGCCGTCGAATTCTTCGACAATGTTTCCGTCTCCATCGAAGCGGGTATGGGTGGTTGGCGCGTACCAGGTCTCGGCGATTTCGATGCGGCCTTCACTGCCGACGATGACCGCGCGCGTGGGTCCGCGAAGGTCGAGCGTGGTCTGCAGCACGGCTTGCGCTTCGGTGCCGTAGCTCAGGATCATCGAGGTCTGGCGGTCGACATCCGTTGCGGTCTTGGTGGCGACGGCGACAACGTCAGTCGGTGCGCCGAGAATGTCGTAGGCGAACGACACCGGGTAGATACCGAGGTCGAGCAGGGCACCACCACCGAGGAGCGGGTTGTTGAGGCGGTGAAGCGGATCCATCGAGATGTTCTGGTTGTGGTCAGCAATCACGCTGCGGATAGTGCCAAGCGCGCCACTCTTCACGAGTTCGCGAATGCGCACCATGTGCGGAAGGTAGCGAGTCCACATGGCTTCGAGAACGACAAGGTTCAGTTCGGATGCCCGAGCTACAACTTTTTCGGCTTGGGCCGCGTTCATCGTGAAGACCTTCTCCACGAGAACGTGTTTGCCCGCATTCAGGGCGAGCAGCGCGTGCTCTTCGTGGAAGGGGTGAGGAGAAGCAACATAGATGGCGTCAACCTCGGGGTCGGCGACGAGTGCTTCGTAGCTGCCGTGCGCCGTCGGGATGCTGTACTCGGCAGCAAACTTCGTAGCCGATTCTGCGGTGCGAGATCCGACCGCAACGACGTTGTGGCCGTGCTCAATGAGGTCACTGGTTTGTAGGCCAGCGATCCACCCCGTGCCCAAAATTCCCCATGCCAACTGCCTCGTCATGCCATCTCCTTTGTTGCGCACAAACACATATCCCGCCAACATAACAGGTCGCTATTTTGCTTTGTCTTACATTCTGCTAGATTGTTTGACAATCCAAGTCGAGGAAGTGGGAGTCAGTTGTGATCGAGAATGCCGCAGTGCTCCCCGAGACCGTCGCCCAGAAGCTTCGCGCCGACATCATCTCTCAGAAAGATGCCCCCGGCGCTTCCGTCACCGAAGCAGCCGTCGCTCTCCGTTTCGGCGTCGCTCGCCCCACCGCCCGCATCGCGATTGATCGCCTCGTCGCCGACGGACTCCTGCGCCGAGAAGCCCACCGCGCCGCCCGCGTGCCCGAGCTCAGCTACGACGACGTGCTCGACCTCTTCGACACCCGCTCCATCGTCGAAGCAGCCGCCATGGCAGCACTCGCTGAAGCCGGCGCAATTCCAGCGGCGGCGCTCGCCGCACACCGCGCGCTCACCGCCACCGATGATTTCGCCCACCACGACATCCAGTTCCACCGCGCGCTCGTCGCCGGTCAGCCCAGTTCGCGCCTCACCCGCCTGCACGAACTGCTCATGGGTGAAGTCGAGCTGTGCATTGGGCAGGTTCAATCCGCCCAACTCATTACCGCCCACGAGGTGGCCGAACAACACCAGGGCATCCTCGATGCCATCACCGCCGGGGATGCCGCCGCCGCGGAGCGCCTCACCCGCGACCACATTCTGGGGGCGCGCGATCGCCTCCTCACCCACCTCGACACCGACACCGATCTCGACACCGACAGCTAAGGCACCTCATGGTTAAGCGTCAATTTCCGAACCCCGTAGAGCTCGCGAAGCTCATGAAGTTCAAGGCCCCCGAGCTCAACGGCAAGAAGCGTCGCCTCGACAGCGCCCTCACGATTTACGACCTCAAAGACATCGCCAAGCGTCGCACCCCCAAGGCCGCCTACGACTACACGGATGGCTCGGCCGAAGGCGAGATCTCGCTGAGCCGAGCGCGCCAGGCCTTCGAAGACATCGAGTTCCACCCCTCGATCCTGCGTGGCGCCTCCCGCGTCGACACCACCACGCAGATTCTCGGCGGAACGTCCGCGATGCCGTTCGGAATTGCGCCGACGGGATTCACCCGCCTCATGCAGACCGAAGGCGAAATCGCCGGCGCGGGCGCAGCAGCGGCAGCAGGAATTCCGTTCACTCTTTCGACGCTGGGCACGACATCCATTGAAGATGTGAAGGCCACCAACCCGAACGGCCGTAACTGGTTCCAGCTGTATGTCATGCGCGAACGCGAGATCTCTTACGGCCTCGTCGAGCGCGCGGCAGCCGCAGGCTACGACACGCTGATGTTCACGGTCGACACCCCGGTTGCCGGTGCGCGACTGCGCGACAAGCGCAATGGGTTCTCGATTCCTCCGCAGCTGACGGCAGGCACGATCCTCAACGCCATCCCTCGCCCCTGGTGGTGGTTCGACTTCCTCACGACTCCCCCGCTCGAATTCGCCTCGCTCGCGACCACCGGAGGCACCGTGGGCGAACTGCTCGACTCCGCCATGGACCCGTCAATCAACTACGACGACCTCAAGATCATCCGTGACATGTGGCCAGGCAAAATTGTGATCAAGGGAGTGCAGAACCTTGAAGACTCGAAGCGCCTCGCAGAGCTCGGCGTTGACAGCATCCTGCTCTCCAACCATGGTGGTCGCCAGCTCGACCGCGCCCCCATCCCCTTCCACCTACTGCCGAACGTCGTGCGCGAAGTGGGCACGGACGTCGAGGTGATGGTCGACACCGGCATCATGAACGGTGCAGACATCGTGGCCTCGATGGCCCTCGGCGCCAAGTTCACGCTCATCGGTCGCGCCTACCTCTACGGGCTTATGGCGGGAGGGCGCGAGGGCGTTGACCGCACGATCCAGATTCTGTCGGAGCAGATCGTGCGCACGATGAAACTGCTCGAGGTCACGAGCATCGAAGAGCTCGAGCCGAAGCACGTGACTCAGTTGCAGCGGTTGGCTCCCCGTGCCGTCACCCCGAGTGCGGCCGCGGCGGTGCCCGCGAAATAAAGCCACTCGTGCCGCAGGCTGTGGTGGGTCGCCGTGCGAGTTCTCTGGCCCTGCCGGGTTCTGGATTCTGAACTCAGTCGGTCAAGACCCGGCGGGGCATAGAGTTGAGCATCGTGACTCAGAACTCTCGCGATGCTCCGACCCCCGTCTGGCGCGCGCCAGGAATGCCCGCGCTATTGGTCTTGACGGCCGCAGGTTTCGGAGGTTTCATTGCGCTGATTCCTGTCGTACCGCTGTGGGCGATTCAGGGCGGAGCCACGGAAGCTGGCTCCGGTTTCGTCAACGGTGTGTTGCTGCTCGTCACCGTAATGACGCAGCCCTTTGTTCCGCGACTCCTGGAGCGCTTAGGTACTGGCCGCGTGCTCGCGGCGGGCCTCGCCCTTCTCGGAGTTCCGCCACTGCTGCTTCTCATTTCGGATCAGCTGGGCTGGATTCTCGCTATTTCCGCGGTCCGCGGTGTCGGCTTCGGTATCCTGACTGTCACCGGCTCGACCGTCGTGGCGAACCTTGTTGATCGCGCGCAACACGGCGCTGCCGTCGGAATCTACGGCGCTGCAATCGCGATCCCGCAGATCTTCCTCGCCCCCACCGCAACCCTGCTCGCGGAGACCGTCGGATTTTGGGCCGTCTTTGCGCTCGGTGCGTTGCCCCTCTTGGGCATCAGCTCTGCCCCTCGCCTCGCACGTATTCTTCGCGCCCAAGCTGCCGAGCGTGAGTTGCTCCCCGCCACCGGTTCAACGTCGGTCGCGGCACCATCGGGCACCCGATCGCAGCGACGTATGCTCGCCGTCACCCTTCTGCGCCCCATGATGCTCCTCAGCGGCGTGACTCTCGCCGGCGGTGCACTGCTCACTTTCGCGCCACAAATGAGCTCATCGCCCGCGGCGACTGCCGGAGCGCTCGCCCTGCTCACCCTCAGCGCCGCGATCACCCGCTGGGGTGTCGGCGGCCTCTCTGATCGCTACGGTGCCGGTCGCTTCCTGTGGCCGCTCGTCGTCATCTCGGTCGCCGGCCTCCTCGCGATCGCCCAAGCGGTGCAGAACCCGGATTCCACGGGTGTTCTGCTCTTCCTTCTCGGCATGACGCTCGTCGGCGTTGCCTACGGTGGGCTGCAGAACCTCACTCTCGTGCTTTCCCTCGCCGCCGTACAACGCAAGCAATACGGCACAGCGAGCGCTGTCTGGAACATCGGCTTCGACCTCGGAACAGCCCTAGGTTCAGTGCTCATCGGCACACTCGCCACCGCGTTCGCGTTCCCGCCCGCGATCTTGGTAGCGGCAGCGATCTCGCTCTTGACGCTGCCGCTCGCGTTTATTCGCGGACCGAAGGTCACCGGCTAGCACGGTTACGGTACTCGCGGCTGATGGGCCTCGCGGCTGCGTGGCATCTCGTGTCGAGCGAAATTCCGGCGGCTGCCGTCAGCAGTGCTCGTAGACGTAATCGGGTGAGCCGGGCGGCGTGAGGTCGCGATCTCGCAGCATCGTGATGCGTGGTGTTGCGGCATCCGCGCACACTTCGGCGAAGGGTCGCCGCAGCTCGTCGGTGTACTCGATATCGATTACGGCGTCACCGTAAGAATCGGTAAAGTCACCGCACTCCTCGAACTGATCGCACTCTTCGACGATCACAAAGTCGAAGCCAATCGTGGATGCCGCCTGCCCCAGCAGCTCAGCAGAATTCTTCTGCGCCACCGCGAGCCCGTTCTCGTGACCGGCCTGCACGAGCAGCGTTGCGATCGCGATCGCGTCTGCGCGCTCAAGTAGCCCTTCGGAGCGCGAGTAGCTGTCGAGGTTATCGAACTCGACAGCCTCAAAACCTTTGCTAGCGCAGCCCACAATCGCGGGGCTCAGTTGCTCGGCGATAGCCTCCCGATTGCTTTCGGAACGAATGTCGAGAAGGGTCTCATCCGGCCAGTTCGGGTCGATAACCGCGTCGCCTGCGCTGTCTTGCAAGAGCAAATCGGTCGGCCACTGCTCGCCCGGTTGCGATTGGAAAGCATTGATGTAGCAAATGGAATATGCCCCGTCGAGCGGCTGCTCTTCTGAGTCGCGAACGACCACCGACACTGCCGCGCCGGGCTCGTAGGCTCCGCCTAACTGGTAGTCGGCGATCGCTCCCGGCTCGAAAAGGCTCCAGGCCGAGGGAGATGACCCGGCGTTGGCGGATGCGGCGGGAGAGCTCGAGTGCGTCTCCCCTGCGGGGGCGGCGGCAGTGCATCCCGCGATGGAGAGCACGAGCGCCGTCGCGAGAGTGAGTCGCATCGTCCGCGAGTTGCGTGGCCACACCGTGGAGGGTGCGTTAGGTGTGGTTGCGTTCATGACGCTGAGTTTAGACCGCACGCTATCACGTCGTGAAACGCGATGAGGCCGCGAAAAACTACGCCAACCGCAACAACCGCGCCCGCAGTTCTTTCGGGGTCGACTCGGGCAGGGCAGCGGAAAATTCACTGCGCTGCGGCAGCGCACCACCTTCGGCGACGACGGTGATTGCCCGAGCCAAACTGCCGCGACTCACGTGCGTGAGGGCGTTGTCGTCGGCGTGCATCTCGAGAAGCAGTGCCACTTCACGCGAGGCATTGCGCGCGGTCGGTAACCACGGCAGCGATACCTTCCAGGCCGTGAAAAAGATGAGCACGATGTCATGGCGCAATCGAACGTGGGCCCGCTCATGCTCAATGACGGCACGAAGTTCTTCTTCATCCAGCAGTTTGATCAGGCCAGCCGTCAAGACGGTGATCGACTTGAGGGCACCAGGCAAGCAGTAGGCGACGGGAGCCGGGGTGTCGATGAGTCGGGTGCCGGGACGGTCGACCATTGGCTCACTGAGAAGGGTGATGAGTTGAGCATGGCGGGCACGCTCTCGCTCCGCATATACAACCGTGACGAGCAGGTTTAGGAGGAGGTGGGCGGTGAGGAAGAGAGCTCCCGAGAGCGCGAGCAACGACCACACCGAGGAGCCGTCTGGCAACTCATTGTGGGTGACGAAGCGCCACATGCCGTTAGCGGCATCCGAAAGGTCATTGGCGAATGTTGAGGCCCCCAAAAGAACGAGCGAGCCAATCATGCTGGTGCCACCGACGAGTGCGACGAGTTGCCAAACCAGCAACCCCAGTGTCGGGCGACGGTAGGCCCATCTCGCCCCTGGCAGCAGTGCGGGAACAGGCCACGCTAACAAGATCGCGATGAGGCCGAGCGCGATGGCGGCAACGAGCATTTTTAGCGACCGGCGAGGATGCGGCGCAGAGTGTCGGCTTCTTCGCTCGAGACCTGACCGACGAAACGTTCGAGTACCGCAGCGCGATCGCTCGCACCACCAAGCACTTCGTGCATGAGGTCGGCCATGTGCGCCTCGCGAGCGGCGGCGGAACGGTAGCGGTGTGGTCGGGAGTCTCGCTCGCGCACCACAAAGTTTTTGTTTTCGAGCCTCGACAGCACGGTGAGGATCGTGGTGGGGGCGAGCTCACGGCCCGATTCCGAATGCTCAGCTAGTGCCGCTTGCAGGTCATACGCCGAAAGGCTTTCGCCACCTGCCCACAGCAAATCCATGACGCTGCGTTCGAGTTCTCCCAACGAATTCATGAGCCAATTCTACCTCAGGTAGAAATTATTTCTACAACCGTGTAGAAATAGTTCTACAAGACGTAGAAAATGCAGTGGAAGGTGCGGAGTGGACCCCCTAGAAATCGCGAGATGGCAGTTCGGCATCACCACCGTTTACCACTTCATCATGGTTCCCCTCACGATTGGCCTTGGCCCGGTCGTCGCACTCATGCAAACCCAGTGGGTGCGCACGGGCGACGAGAAGTGGCTGCGTATGACTAAATTCTGGGGCAAGTTGTACCTCATCAACTTCATCATGGGTGTTGCCACCGGCCTCGTGCAGGAGTTTCAGTTCGGCATGGCCTGGAGTGAATACTCTCGCTTCGTCGGCGACGTCTTCGGCGCACCGCTCGCCATGGAAGGCCTCCTCGCCTTCTTCTTTGAATCAGTCTTCCTCGGCCTCTGGATCTTCGGCTGGAGCCGCCTGCCCAAGAAGATTCACCTCGCCACCCTGTGGATCGCGGTAGCCGGTTCGATCGTCTCCGCCTTCTTCATCATCGTGGCGAACTCGTGGATGCAGCACCCGGTAGGAGTTGAGCTCATCGACGGTCGCCCCGTCATGACCGACATCTGGGCAGTGCTCACCAACAACACCGCGCTCACCGCCTATTCGCACACAATCACTGGCGCCCTCGCCGTCGGCGCCGGGTTCGTCGTCGGCATCTCCTGGTACCAGCTCTGGCAGCGTCGTCGCGATGGAATCGACACTGTGGATGCCGCAGGCCGTGTCGTCGTCGGCGAGAATGCCAGCCTCCCTGGCCGCGATCGCAAGGACCACTCGGTCTGGATCACGAGCATCCGCATCGGTGCCGTCATTGCGATTGTCGGATTCGGTGGAGTCGCCATCACCGGTGACCTGCAGGCGAAGCTCATGTTTGAACAGCAACCGTTGAAGATGGCCGCGGCCGAGGCCGCCTGCCATGACGGTACGAGTTTCTCGGTGCTTTCGATTGGCCCGCTCGGTTCTCAGGACTGTGAGGCTGTGGTCGGCATTATCGAAATTCCGGGCATCCTCTCATTCCTCGCTCATGGCGACTTCGATACGGAGATCAAGGGTGTGAACACGCTCATCCCCGAGTACCAAGCACTTTATGGAACCAACCTTCCCGACGACCCGCTCTATGGCGAACGTGCCGGAATGGAAATCAACTACTTGCCGATCATGGAGGTCACCTACTGGGGCTTCCGCCTGATGATCGGCTTCGGGATGCTCGCGGCTGGTTTCGCTCTGCTCACCCTATGGATTGTTCGCAAGGGAACGGTGCCGCGGTCGAAGTTCCTGATGGGCACGGCACTCCTCAGCATTGCGGCCCCGTTCGGTGCCAACATCGCGGGTTGGGTGTTCACCGAAATGGGACGTCAGCCGTTTGTGGTTGCCCCTAACCCGACCCCCGGTGGCGTTGACGGTGTCTACATGTTCACCGCGGCAGCAGTTTCCCCTGGGGTGAGTGGTGAAGAGATCATCTTCTCCCTCGCTTCCCTCGCGCTCGTCTACGCCTTCTTGCTGGTCTTCGAAGTGAAGCTGCTCGTCAAGTACGTGCGCGGTGGCGTTGCCTCGGCGATGCCTGAGCTCGGGCATCCAGAAGCTGGTCCCGGCGACAGCGAGAGCGATCCCAACAACCCTGACGACCCCAACCGGCCAGACCAACGCGACGACGTTCTCGCGTTCGCCTACTAAGTAGAGAGGCAGACACTCATGGAACTTCTTCCCACCGTCTGGTTCATCGCCATCGCGGCACTCTGGATTGGCTACCTCCTGCTCGAAGGCTTCGACCTTGGGGTCGGGATGCTGCTGCTCTTCAGCACGCGCAACGACAAGCAGCGCCGGCTCATGCTCAATGCCATCGGCCCGGTCTGGGACGGTAACGAGGTCTGGCTGATCACGGCTGGAGCCGCCACCTTCGCTGCATTCCCGTTTTGGTATGCGTCGCTGTTCTCAGCCCTTTACATCCCGCTGACAATCGTGCTCGTGAGCCTCATCTTCCGCGCGGTCGCGATTGAGTACCGCGGCAAAGGTTCCACGGATAAGTGGCGCATGTGGTGGGATCGCGCTCTCGGTCTCGGCTCGCTCGGTTCGGCCTTCGGCATCGGTGCAGCGCTCGCCCTCACCACGACCGGCCTTCCGATTGATGAAAACGGTGACCGCGTCGGCGGTGCTTTCGCCTGGTTCACTCCCTACGCAGTGCTCGGTGGCCTTGCTGTTGTCGGCTTCGCGCTCGTGCACGCCTCGGTATTCCTCGGCCTGAAGACCGATGGCGACGTGCGTGTCCGTGCCCGCAACTTTGTGGTGCGGTGGAGCCCCGTTGCTCTGCTGCCGATTGTCGCGTGGGTGCTCATCATCCAATTCCAGAACGGCACCGTTATTACGTGGGCGCTCGTGGTAGTTGCGGTGATCGCCGTCGTCTTCGGCTGGGTCAGCGCGCGAGCCGGGCGCGAGGGCTGGGCCTTCGTCGGTATCGCAGCATTTTTGGTCGCGGGAGCGTCATCCATTTTCGCTGCGGTCTACCCTGTAGTCCTGCCGTCGACCATTGATCCTGCCTTCAACCTGACGATCTCCAACGCGGCGAGTGGCGAATATACCTTGGGCGTTATGAGTGTCGTGACCGCGTTTGGTCTGCCGCTGGTGTTCGTGTATCAAGGCTGGACCTACTGGGTATTCCGCAACCGCCTGAGCGACAAGCACATCCCGGAGGCTCACGTGGTGAAGCCTGCGGTGGCACCCGCTTCCTCCGCAAGCTAGGGCACTCCCAGCGTTGCACAATCAGCAGAGGGCACCATGGAGGGCATGAAGGCCAAACTCCGCGAACGACTCGCAGCCGGTTTCGGCCCAGGCGGCGTACACACGCTGTTCGGGCTCGGGCTGTTGGCCGCGCTCAAGGGGCTCGCCCTCGTGCTCATGGCGGAGGCGGTTGCCCGCGGCGTCGTCGGCGTCATCGAAACGGATGATCGGGCGTGGCAGTTCGCGATTGTGCTGGGCATTGCCGCTGGCCTTCTGCGCGCGGCCGCCGCTTGGGCAACGGAGAGTTTCGCGACTCGCGCCGCTCTCGGCGCGAAGGAATCGCTGCGACGCGAACTCGCCGAGCGAGTGCTCACGGGTTCGGATTCGCGCGTCGGTGCGAGCACGGCAATTGCGACGGTCGGTCTCGATGAGCTCGACAACTACTTCCGTGTTGTGTTGCCGTCGATTGTGACGACGGCAACGGTTCCGTTGCTGATTGGCGCCCGCATCCTCTCGGTCGATTGGGTGAGTGCGCTCATCATTGTGTTGACGGTTCCTCTGGTTCCCGTCTTCATGGTGCTTGTCGGTGGGCACACGCGCGAGCGTGCTGACGCGGCGAGTGCGAGTCTCGAACGCCTTTCCGATCATCTTGTTGAGCTGGCGCGCGGCCTGCCCGTTCTGGTGGGGCTTGGCCGGGTCGGTGAGCAGTCGCGTGCTCTTCGGGCGATCTCGGCCGAGAATCGCACGACCACAATGGCGACGCTACGCACGGCGTTCCTCTCCTCCCTAGTGCTGGAACTCATTGCCACCATCTCGGTCGCTGTTGTTGCCGTCTTTGTTGGTGTGCGGCTTGTCAACGACCAGCTCCCCCTCACGGTTGGCCTCATCGCCCTTGTGCTTGCGCCCGAGTGTTTTGCGCCGTTCCGCGAACTGGGTGCCGCGTTCCACTCCTCCGAGAATGGGCTCACCGCTCTGCGCCGGGCCCGCACGATCATCGATGCGCCGCGAGCCCGTGTTCACCGGCAGCCGGAGGGCTCCTTCCGTGTTGTCGATCTGACGGTCGCCTACAACGGTCGTGCTCTTCCTGCGATTGACCAGCTCAGTTTCCGAGCGACGCCGGGAACAATCACGGCATTGGATGGGCCAAGCGGCAGCGGAAAGTCCAGTGTTCTTGAGGTGCTGGCGGGCAATCGTGAGCCCGACGGCGGCACCGTGTGGGGCGTCGACGTTTCCCGGGTGGCGTGGGTTCCGCAACATCCGCAGACCGTTGCCGACACCGTCCTCGACGAACTGCGCCTCTATAGCGACGATGAACAATCCATCAAAGCAGTGCTGCTCGAACTTGGCTTGGGTTCAATCGCTGACACCGACCCCCGCCAGGTGAGCCCCGGCGAGCTGCGTCGCATTGCTGTCGCGCGCGGACTGCTGCGCGTCGAAGCGGGCGCAACTCTGTTGCTGTTGGATGAGCCAACAGCCCATCTCGACCCGGCATCCGCTGCTCGCGTGGAGACAGCAATCGCTGAGTTGCGCGGCCGACCGGTGACGGTGTTGGTGGCGTCGCACGAGTCGGGAATCGCAGCGCTTGCCGACCAAGTGATTTCGGTCGGTGTGTCAGGCGGAACCAGGGCTGTCGAAGCGCGCGTTGACCCGATTGCGGCAACAACGGAACCGGATGCTGGCGCCCTCGCCGCGCCAAGCTCACCCCGCGCCACTCTCGCCGCCCTCCTCGAGTTTGTGCGTCCCTCATTCGGCACTCTCGTCGGAGCTATTGCTCTCGGCATTGGCGCGAGCCTCTTCGCGATCTCGTTGACCGCAATCTCGGGCTGGCTGATTGTGCGGGCGAGCGAGCATCCGCCGATCATGTACTTGCTGGTGGCGATCGTTGGCGTGCGGTTCTTCGGGTTGGGTCGCGCCGGCCTGCGCTATGCCGAACGTCTGGCGACTCACAGTGCGGTGCTGCAATCGTTGATCGAACTGCGGGTATCACTCTGGAACGGTCTCGGCGCTCGGGCCCTGGGTTCGCGGGCTCTCGCGAATGGCGGGGTCGCTCTCGACTATCTCGTCTCGGCCGCTGACCGGGTGCGCGATCTGGTTCCTCGGGTCGTGCTGCCGCCCGCGGTTGCTCTCGGCACGTCACTCGCTGCGGTTATTGCGGTTGCGTTGCTTCATACTCCCGCCGTGTCGGTGTTGCTGTGGGGGCTCGCCGCTGGTCTTATCGCGGCACCGGTCGTTGCCGTGCTGGTTGATCGCTCGGCCGCCAACGGCATCGCCAATGTGCAATCTCGTGTCGTGCGCGCCTTTGCCGCCATGACGGGTGCGGCTAACGATCTGCGCGCCAATGGTGTCGGTGAGCGGATGCTCGTGCGCCTCGATCGCATCGACGCCGAAGCCGGGGCACTCTCCCGCCGCAGCGCTCGCGCCCTTGGCCTCGGCAATGCCGTCGTCGTACTCGCCTGCTCGGTGACCGCCGTCGCGATGCTCCCCGTTGCCGCGCCCGCCGTCGTCGCCGGCACCCTGCCCATTGGCATCGTCGCCGTGCTCGTGCTTATCCCCATCGGCCTCGTTGACTCGCTGATCGCGTTCGTTGACTCCGTGCAGCAGTGGCCAGCACTCAGTGCCGCTTTGGCGAAGGTGCGTGGGGTGACGGCGGGGGTGGACGCTGCGGGAGGTGCCATTTCAGGCGGCGCTGCTGCCGCGAGTGCAGACCAACCACTCGGCGACGTGACCATTCTTGAACTGCGGGAGCTCGGCATCCGCTGGCCTTCGAGCCCGACGCTCGCTTTCTCGGGCGCGACCGCTCGGGTTGAGCGGGGTGAGTGGCTTGTCGTCGAGGGGCCATCGGGGGCGGGCAAGTCGACGTTGTTGGCGGCGCTGCTCGGGTATCTTCCGGCAGCCGCGGGTTCGTGGAGCCTCAATGGGGTGGATGCGCGCGAGCTGTCGCCTGAGCAATTGCGCGCGGCGGTCACATGGTGCCCGCAGGAGTCGCACCTCTTCGACTCAACGATTCATGGCAACCTGCTGTTGGGCCGCGCCCACGATGATCAGCCGACCGAGCAGGAGCTTGTTGCGGTGTTGCGCCGGGTGGGTCTCGGCCCGCTATTCGATTCGCTCGAGTACGGCCTCGATACTCGGGTGGGTTCGGCGGGTGCGAGCTTGTCGGGCGGCGAGCGTCAGCGCCTCGCGCTTGCCCGCACCCTGCTCACGCGAGCGGATGTCGTGCTGCTCGATGAACCGACCGCCCACCTGGATGCCGCGAGCGCCGAGCACCTCATCAGCGACCTGCGCACGGCTCTCGCCGACAAGATCGTGGTGCTCGTGAGCCATCACGATGACGAGCGCCGCGACTTCGATGTGAGCTTGCGGCTCGGGGCGCGCGAGGTCGCTGCGGTCTAGCGCTGCCGCTTTGGCTGAGGGTGCGCCCGTAACACACTGCACCTTGAGCTAGCTGCGACGATGCGTCAGTTGTTCTGGTACCGTCAGATCGCATGAGCATAACTCGCAAACAATGGGTGTGGGTCGGCGCAAGCGTGGTCATCACCGCATTCGTGATCGTGTATTTGCTGCGTCTCACCTATTTGACCGTTGCCGTTTCGGAGTGGGAGGTTCCTCCGACCTCCTCAATTCCCCTCCCTCAGGGAAGCGAGATTGTTGCGGTCGACGAAAAGTGCGCCTCGGGCGGCTGCTGGTCTCTGGTCTCGGTGCGTCCGCCCGAGGGCATGACCCCGGGCGAGCTCTCAAACGAGCTGGGGACATCGCCGCGAGAATACATCTCGGGCTCGTTCTGGAATCCGCTCACCATCGAGCTAAGTTCCGAAACTCAGGGTCCGCTTCTCATTGTCACCGCCGGCTTCGCTCCGGACAACTACATCCCCTGAGCCCTGCCCACCTAACTCCCGAACAGGTCGCTCGCGACGGTCTTATGCACCGACTCCGGGTTCGAGGGGTGGTAGATCCCGGCGAGCACATCGCGTTGCAAGCGCGAGAGTTCGCTTGTGCTGCGGAAGGCTCCTCCCCCGGCCGAGCGCATGACCTGGTCGACAACGTGGCGTGCGGTTTCGATGCTGCGGTGCTTCACACCGGCCAGTTTGCGGAACCACCCAGCCCCGTGATCCACGAGCGCATCAACGTCATCGACAATGCCGTGCAGTTGGGGTTCGATCGCATCGAGCGCGAGGGCGGCATCCGCCATCCGCCAGCGCAGATCCGGATGCTCGGAGTACGCGGCACCGGTGATGGCCGAGCTGCGCTGCTGGAGTGCTTCGACACCGAGCTCGAGCGCGCGGTCAGCAAGCCCCGCGTACACGGAGGCGATGAGCGGCAAAAAGTTGGCGAAGACCGCGAAGATGAAGGGATCGGCGTTGGGGCCGACGGGCAGCACCCGGGCGACCCGGTTCGCGGGAACGAAGGCGCCATCCAACACCGTCGTGTGGCTTTGGGTGGCGCGCATGCCGAGGGTGTCCCAGTCCTCGAGGGAGCGCCAACCGGGTGCCGAGCGTTCGATGAAACCGTGCACGAGAGTTTCGGTTCCATCGTCGGCGGTGTGCTTGCCGAAGAGGCCGAGCTGGGTCCACGCCGGCGATAGCGACGTGAAGATTTTGGTGCCCGTAAATGCGTAACCGCCTTCGACGGTTTCGGCGGTGGTGAGCGAGTCCCACATGACGAGATCGTTGCCGGGTTCGCTCAGGCCGAAGGCGAAGATTTCACCGGCTTCGGCATCCGCCAACAGCCAGTCGAGGCTGGAGTCGCCGCGTTCGCGCAGCGCCCAGGCGACGCCGATCCAGACGAGGTGCATGTTGATGGCGAGCGCCGTAGCGGGAGCGTAGGCGGCAAGCAGGCGCTGGTCATCCGAGAGCTCACGCAGACTGCGCGGCTTCAGGTAGCCGACGGCACGCAGCTCTTGCAGGTCTTCGGTGAAGAAGATGTTCTCGTGGTCGTAGCGTTCGGCGCGGGAGCGGATGCGGTTGAGCAGTGCTGGGGTGAGTACCGTCATGGGTTCACGCTACCGCGCCGCGGTCAGTCTTCTCGCAAAGTGATGCCGAGAGCCTCGCCCGTGATGCACGGCTTGGCGAGTTCCACCGCGTCAAAACTATTCCACAATCGGTATAGTTTTGACGCACCTGAGCGAGCAGGATTCAGATCGGCACTCGCCACCGCGCGAGCCGGAATAACACGGTGGTTTACGATTCCGGCTGAAGCCGGGTCACTCTTACTCCCGAATTGTTGGGTGCAGCTCCAGGAGTAGGAGCAGCGCTCATTGCCACCCGTCGCGCTCCGAAGCAATCTGGCGGTCCAGCTCGCCGACGGGGCGAGCAACACCCACAGGGACCGGGTTGCTAGTCAACCATTCAGCCGCGTGTGCGGCGGTGTGCTCGGAAGCACTCTCAGGCGCGCCCACGAGGTCATCTCGCAATCGGCAGAACGATGGGCTGCGGTTTTCGGCGCTCGACCCACAGGTCGTACGCGGTCTGCATGCCGAGCCACAGCTCAGCGCTGGTGCCGAGCAAGATTCCGAGGCGCACCGCCATATCGGCGGTAACGGACGCATGACCATTACGGATGCGCGACAGCGTCGCCCGCGTGACGCCGAGTCGGCGGGCAGCTTCAGCGAGGCTGACGTCGCCGAGGTAATCTTCCAGCAACATGCCGGGGTGGGGAGGGTTGTGCATGCTCATCGTTGCTGCTCCGTTCTAGTGATAATCGAGATAGTCCAGAAGGTAAACATCGGTAACTTCAAATTTGAAAACCATCCTCCAGTTACCGCTCACCCAAATTGCATAATGGCCGGCGACATCGCGACCCCTAGTTGTTGAGCCGCTGAGCGAGTGTGGTTTCCACGCCGCGGGGATGTCGTCGACCGACCGAGCATTGTCGAGCACTGCGAGCTGTCTCTGAAGTTTGTTGGCGTGATCTGGCCGGATCCCCGACTTCTTTCCTGCCGCGAAGAACGTTTCGAGACCTTTGTGGCGAAACGACTTGATCACAGCTTCAACCGTACAGCGACGCTATACGTATAGCAAGACAATACGCCCAACGCTCGGAAAGTTCGGTAGCTAACTAACCCCAGCTCGGCTGTTGCTTCGTTGCGTTGATGCATGACTGAAATTCTGGCTGCAGGCGCTTCGCTTTTCAGCACATTACGAACCTGCGTGATCTCTTCAGATTCACTTGCAGGTGTTGAGAAGTAGACGCGGCAGCGACACGAAGGCTCCCCTGCCCTTGCAGAAGATCGAGTCTAGGCGCCAGCCTCGCGCTCATCCGCATACCGAGGAGCCATCGTTTCCATCTGCTCCATGACGAGCTTGATGGCTTCGGGCTGCTTGTCTGGCGGGTAGTCGTTGAGCACGAGCAGCCGTTTGATCGACGAGCGCAGCTTGGCGCGCACGTCGTCGCGCACAGTCCAGTCGGTGCGCACGTCGCGGCGCATCACCTGAACGAGGCCGCGGGCAATGTCAGCAAGCTTGCCTTTTCCATGCAGGTCGACGGCAGATTCGTTTTGGGCGACAGCATCGTAGAACGCAAGTTCGTCGGAGGAGAGTGCAGGGGTGAATGTTTCCCCGCGTTTTCCTTCGTCCGCTACTTCGGCGGCCACACCGAGAAGCGCGGCAATGATCTCGGCTGAGGTGAGTTGTTGGTTGGTGTATTTGTTCATCAGTTCGGTGATGCGTTCGGAGAAGGCGCGCTGGCGAACGATGTTGTTGCGGGTGATCGCGTGTGATTCTTCGGTGAGCATCACCCGCAGTGCTTCGATGGCGAGCTGCGGGTTGCGAGCTTTGAGGGTCGCTTCCGCAAATTCGGGGGTGAGGGCGCTGAGTGAGGGTTTGGGAATGCCGGCGGCGTCGTAGATGTCGAAGACGGCTCCGGCATCCGTGGCTTCGGCAATGAGTTGGCCGAGGAGACGTTGGATGTCTTCGGGGATGGGGCGTCCGTCGGCTTGGCGCTCCATGGCATCGAATTTCGCCATGACAACCCGCACTTCTTCGTAGAAAGAAATTTCGGGGTGCAGGTCGGCGAGGGTGGTGCGGCCGCTGGCGAGGGTCCAGGCACGTCCGAGCTGTCCGGAGAATTTGCGGTAGCGGCTGGCTAAGGTTTCTTCGCCTAGTGACGCTTCGTTGCCGGGGGTCGCGACTCCCCGCAGGTAGTTGACGGCACCGTTGGTGGCGTTGATGAACGCTTTGGGGCCACGCTTGTCGAGCACCGCGCGCCAGTCATAGCCGGCGAGCAGTTCGCGTAGTTGGTCGACGAGTTTGGTGGCTAGCTCCACGGCTTCGTCGACTGAGCGGCCTATGGGTTTGTTCTCTTGGTCGGTGGTGGTGTATTCGGCGAGAGCATCTTTGAGGTTGTCGTCGAGGGGGGCGTAGGCGACGAGGAGTCCGTCTTGTTTTCCGCGGAAGGTGCGGTTGACGCGGGCGAGGGTCTGCATGAGCAGCGCGCCTTTGAGGGGGCGATCGAGGTAGAGGGTGTGGAGGGGTGGCGCGTCGAACCCGGTGAGCATCATGTTTTGCACGATGACGATTTCGAGTTCGTCATCCACGTCTTTGAGACGTGTTTTGATGGCGTCATTTTGGGAGGTGCGGCGCACATGGTTGAAAATCGGCACGGGATCGGAGGGGGTGCCGGAGTAGACGACTTTGATTTTTCCGGTGGTGAGGTCGTCGGTGTGCCAGTCGGGTTTGAGGGCAATGATTTGGTCGTAGAGGCGGGCACAGATTTCGCGGGTGGCTCCGACGATGAGGGCTTTGCCGGGGGCTTCGATGTAGGGGCGCATGCGGGTGCTGCGTTCTTGCCAGTGGGTGATGATGTCGGCGGCGAGGGCTTCGAGGCGTTCGGGCGCTCCGTAGATGGCGTTGACGACGGCGACGGATGCTTCGATGCGGGCTCGTTCGGTGTCGTCGAGGCTGGTGGTGGCGTCGTCGGCGGCGGCATCCAGTTGTTCTTGGGTGATGGTGTTGGCGAGGCTGACGGTGATGATGCGGGGTTCGTAGTAGACGGGCACGGTGGCGTTGTCGTCGATGGCGCGGGTGAGGTCGTAGATGTCGATGTAGTCGCCGAAAACGTCGCGGGTGTTGCGGTCGCGGAAGGAGATGGGGGTGCCGGTGAAGGCGATGAGGGTGGCGTTGGGGAGGGCGTCGCGCAGGTGGCGGGCGTAGCCGTCGAGGTCGTCGTAGTGGCTGCGGTGGGCTTCGTCGACGATGACGATGACGTTGCGGCGGTCGGAGAGGAGGGGGTGGTCGGTGCCGGTGGCGCGTTCGGCGTCGGTGCGTCCGAATTTTTGGAGGGTGGTGAAGTAGATGCCGCCGGTGGTGCGGTTGCCTATTTCGTCGCGCAATCCGGTGCGGCTTTTGATTTGTTGGGGCTTTTCGGCGAGCAGCATGCTCTGGTTGAACGTGTGGAAGAGTTGGCCGTCGAGTTCGGTGCGGTCGGTGATCACGACGATGGTGGGGTTTTTGAGTTTGGGGTGCCGGGTGACGAGGTTGGCGTAGAGCTCCATTTCCATGGATTTTCCGGAGCCTTGGGTGTGCCAGACGACGCCGGCTTTTCCGTTGGATTCGACTGCTAGGACTGTGCTGCGGATGGCTTTGTCGACAGCAAAGTATTGGTGGGGTTTGGCGATGCGTTTGGTGAGGCCGTCGGCGTTTTCGTCGAAGGCGGTGTAGTTGCGGAGGAGTTGCAGGAAGCGGTCTTGGTTGTAGAGGCCGTCGATGGCGTCTTCGAGGCCGGTGACGGTTTCGCCGTCGATGCTGCGGTTGGGGGCGACGGGGTTGCCGTCGTCATCCACGTTCCAGGGGGCAAAGTGGTTGAGGGGTGTGAAGGGGGTGCCGTATTTGGCGTCGAGGCCGTCGCTGGCGAGAGTGAACACGCAGAAGCGGAAGGCGAGGGGAAATTCGCGTAGGTAGGTGCCGAGTTGGGCGTGGGCGGAGGCGACATCCGCAGTTTTGCTGCCGGCTTTCTTGAGTTCGATGATGCTGACGGGCATGCCGTTGCAGTAGAGCACGAGGTCGAAGCGTCGCTTGTAGTCGCCTTGGATGAGGGTGACTTGGTTGACGGCGAGCCAGTCGTTTTGGTCGGGGTCGGCGGAGAGCAGGCTGATGGTGGGGTTCGCTTCGACCCCGTCGGTGTCGACGTAGCTGAGGCGGAACCCGTCGACGAGGTATTGGTGGATGCGAAGGTTTTCGGCGATCGCATCTTTCGACTTGGGCGCTGCAATCTCGGCGACGGCTTGTGCCAGGTATTGCGCGGGCACGTCAGGGTTGAACTTTTGGAGTGCGGCGAGCAGGCGGGGACGGATGAGGAGCTCGTCCCAACTGTCGCGCTCACCTGAGCCGGGCGCGATTTTTTCGCCCGCAGTGGGGAGCCACCCCAGCTCTCCGAGAGTGTCGAGGGTGAGTTGTTCCCAGTCTGCTTCTGACATTCCGGGCATCACACGACCTCTTCAATCTGCTTCTGGGCATCTTTCACGCGGAGCCTGCCCGACATGAGTTCAGGGAGGAGAGTGTCGCGGAGTTCCGCGAGCAAATCGATTTCAGCGAGAGCGCTCGTGATGGACGCCTCTAACTCAGCAAGTCGCGACTCAAGCTCGGCCGACAGCTCTGGCTTCAAACTCGGCACTTGTAAACCCTCGAGTTGCCCGCGATTTATCGAACCGAAAATAGTTCCTTCGGCTTCGAACGGTTCCCACACTTCAGGGAAGGCTTTGAGTAGGTTGAAGAGGGTCGCCGGTGCACCAATAGTCGTTCGAACAGCCGCAAGACCGCGTCCAATACAGATTGGCTCGTTCGCAAGGTTCACTCGCCCCACAGGAGCTCGCACGCTCAGGAGCGTATCGCCAGCTTCCCCAACTCGCGTCACTTGCTCCGTCCAAATCCGGCGTTTCGGATATCTGAACCCGAAGTCCCGCACGCCTTGATAGAACACGGTGCCACGAGCGCCTTCGTTGAGGCTCGCCCCCACTGGAGAGGAGCCCATCACGACGTCTGCAACTTGTGTGAGAGCCTCCGTCCGTCCTGGCTCAACTGCTTCTCGTGTCAACGCTTCCGCAAGTTCAGATGCCGTTTCCATCAGTCTGGTGTTGGCGGCGATCTTCTGGTCGAGCACTCCCAGCACCTCTACAATTGCGCGCTGCTCTGGAACGCTTGGGAGGGGTATCTCAAGCCTCGCAAGGATCCCCAAGTTAATGTGTGGGACTCCGGTAGAAATGGAATTGTCTTCTATCTGTTTTTTGAACTGAGAACTACCACAGGCGTAGTACACATACTCCGCGATCGCAATCTTGGGATCGACGCGAAGTCTCATTTGACTTTGGGAGATTACATAGCTCTCGTGCTTAGATGCTGGCACGAGAGCTACCTGACCGAGCGTCCCTCGTTGGGTGAAGACCACATCACCCTCAACCGCAGTATTGCGTTTTAACTCTGATCTGACCTTCTCGTCAGTGACAAATACGAAATCACCCCCCACGTACTTGGAGTTGCCGAGGTTCGTCCCGCGAATGACTGGCACCCCATCTGAGACGTAGTCTTTGGCGCCCAAAGATGAGCCGAAAGGCCCTCCCGCGACCCCCCTTTCGGCAGAGATAGACCCTATGGTCGCGAGTCGGCTCACGCGATCCTCATTAGCTGGTCACGAACGGCTGCCGCAAGCCGTTCCGACTCTTCGAACTGAGCCACAAGATCATTGCCCAACCTTTCAACCTTGAGTTCAGGCTCCTCGCCGTCACCCTCGACGTCAGCTGTTCCAACGTAGCGTCCGGGCGTAAGCGAATACCCGGATTCCTTAACCTCGGCGAGCGTTGCGGAGTAGCTGAACCCAGCCTCGTCTTCATAGGTGAGCCCGGCATCCGTCGCCGACTTGGTGCCGCGCCAGGCACGGAAGGTGTTTGCGATCTTGGCGATGTCGTCATCGCTGAACGCGCGCTCGGCACGATCAACCATGTGGCCGAGATTGCGGGCATCAATAAACAGCACCTGACCCGTGCGATCAATGCTGCCGCCTGGCCCTGCGGTCTTGTCTCTCGCAAAGAACCACGTGCACACCGGAATACCCGTGCTGCGGAACAACTGCGTCGGCAGCGCGACCATGCACGACACCAAATCGGCCTCGACGAGCTGGGCACGAATGTCGCCCTCGCCGCCTGAGTTCGACGACATCGAACCGTTTGCCATCACCACACCCGCACTACCGCCGGGGGCGAGCTTCGAGATGATGTGCTGAATCCACGCATAGTTTGCGTTACCCGCCGGTGGCACACCGTAGCGCCAGCGCGGATCGCTCTCACTGCGCGCCCAATCCTTAATGTTGAACGGCGGATTCGCCATCACGAAATCGGCCTGCATGTCCGGATGCTGATCACGCGCAAACGTGTCACCCCAACGGCTCGCCAGATTGCCGTTCAGTCCGTGGATCGCGAGGTTCATCTTGGCCAAACGCCAGGTGCGCTCATTCAGCTCCTGACCATAAACGGAGATGTCGCTTCCCTCTTTATTGTGCGACTCCAAAAACTTCTCCGCCTGCACAAACATGCCACCCGAACCACAACACGGGTCATACACGCGGCCATGTGTCGGCTCCAAAATCTCCACCAACACCCGCACCACACCCGCCGGCGTATAGAACTCGCCACCACGCTTACCCTCAGCGGCCGCGAACTTCTCCAAGAAGTACTCATACACCTCACCCAAAAGGTCACGCGCCCGCGTCGACCCCTGACCGGTGAACCGCGCCGAGTTGAACAGGTCAACCAACTCGCCCAAACGGCGCTGGTCGATGTTGTCCTTGTTATAGAGACGCGGCAACGTTGCGGCGAGCGCCGGATTCGATGCCATGATCGCATCCATCGCTTCATCAATCAGCAGACCAATCGACTTCGTCGGCTCAGCCGTTGACGCCGCAATGCCCTTCGCGTTCTCCGACAGGAAACCCCAGCGCGCATTCGCCGGAACCCAGAACACCCCATGACCCGTGTACTCATCCACATCATCGATGAGTTGTGCGATCTGGTCTTCGGCGAGACCATCACCCTCAAGCTCTGTCGCAATCTGAGCGCGACGCTCCTCGAAGGCATCCGACACATACTTCAGAAACACCAGCCCCAGGATGATGTCCTTATATTGCGAAGCATCCATCGAACCGCGCAGCTTATCGGCGGCCTTCCACAGGGTGTCTTTCAGTTCCTTCATGGTCGACGGCGCAGCATCCGTCTTCGTTTTGGTGCGAGGGGGCATCAGTTAGTTCCTTCCGGTAGGGCAATTATGGCGGCATCAGTGCCGGTAGTTGTGGGGTTGTTCTGGGTAGTCAGAGTGCCAGCGACAACGCCACCGACAAGAACATCTTCGAGTTCGGAGAGTGAACGCATCCGCTCGGCTAACATGGCGCGCTCGGCCGCGACGCTCGTTAACGCATGCGCCAAACCGTCGCGTTCTGTGGGAACTACGCGGCGCACAAGCCAACGCTTCCACTCACGTGACGACTGCTGGGCTATGTCCGACGCGAGCAACTCAGGCACAAGACCCGCAGGGTCTGACGGGTTAATGCGCAAAACCCGGGCCGGATACTTCACGACCGAGAAACCCACAGAATCGACGAACGCCCTCAGATGCGGGCTCGTGCAGAACACCACATCGCCAGGCTCCGTCAGTCGCGCCGCCGGGTACTCCGCCGACAGCAGCAGCCGGTCGATCCTGCGAGCGCCGACCTCAACAGTGCCGACCAACTCCTCGACGCCGACCACGACATACCCGGCTTCTTCAACAAGATCCGTCGAACCTAGGCGAGCACCAGAAAGGCAACGGATATGGCGCGAAGCCGCAAGCGCACCCAACGTTGCTGAAGGCAAAGAGAGTGGCGAAACAGTAGTAGTTACATGGCGCACCACTTCGGGAGTGTCGTCGCCAAGAGCCGCAATGATCGCATCCAAGCGTGCCGGGAAAGCCTCCCCCGCCTGCTGTCGCTGTTGCACTGCCATGATGCGCGGCACCGTCACCACCGGCTTCGTCGACGCGACCAACGAACCCGAGCGCGCCAAAAGAGCACCCGTCGAAACAGGGCGAGCGAAACGGAACGCGTGAGCGCGGACCGACGCTTTATCGCCCATTGCTGCAGTCAAATCGCCTACCAAGTCAGTTCGTGTCGCAGCCGACAACCGCTCATCACCCAAATCAGCAACTAGAGTCCACCGATCGGCGCGTGCCACCGACGCATGTGCCGGACCAAACACCCAGAGCGCCAGTGCCTGACGTGGATTGCTCGTCACCAGTCCGCGCGGCAAACGAACCACCGCCCGGAGCTTGCCGGAACGCAAAATTTGCGAACGGATCGCATCCGCTTCGGTCGCCAGCCGACCATCAGTAAGCACGGTTGCCGGCGCAAGCACAACCGCTCGCTGGGCGTCATCCATCTGAAGAACAATGTTGTCAATCTCAGACAGGATCTGCACCGCCGACATCACCGACAACTCAGGAGTAGGAAACTGCGCCACATGCACCGGTGCACCGACTGCAGCGAACTCACCAGTCGCCGAGACCGCCAAAGAGGTATGCGGCAACTGATGCGCGATGAGCCGGCGACGCAACAATCGCGCGCCAGAACCGTTAGTGTTCGCCGTCATCACCTCGGCATCAACATTCTCAGGGACCGACTTCAACACCGCAATCAACAGATCCCCACACGCCCCCGTCGGGTCAATAAACTCTGGGCGCTGCGAATCGGCATCCGGGTTGCTCCTAGATAATTCCACCGCGAGTTCGCTGACCAGGGCTGTTGCCTGCGGTTCGAGAGCCGTGCGCGTAAGAACCCGACGGCCATCCCGGAAGCGTTCACCCAGAAGAGACTCGAACGCTGCCGCTGGGCCATACGCACCATCCACCAAAACATCGACAAAGCGAGCCATCGGGACCAGCTCGTCACCGAGACCATCGATCTCGCCCTGGATACCCACGTCATCCGGATCAATCTCATCAGCGCAATCAAGCAAACGTTCACGGTCTAACTCACCAATCGGCTGATCCATGGCGGCGCGCAAAGCAACCAACGAGGTCAGCGCATTAAACGCACCCTCATCACCACGACTCGTGGCGTCAAACCGGGCATACGCGGATGCGTCAGCCACCACATCAGGATTGTTGCCCCGGCCTGTCGCCACCAACCATTCCGCCACCTGCCGCGCATCAAACACCTCGCTACCGCGATCCTGAGCAACAGGAGCAGGGAAAGGCGACTCGGATGCCGCAGCACGGGTGCGCCACATCGACACCACCGGGCGCTGAACCTGCGCCAAACGCGCAATACCGGAAAGTGAGATGAATAGCTTCGGTGCAGTTGCGTTCATGACTCCCTCTTCGGCTCACGTGCACGGCTGTGCCACACGATGAGCTTAGCTCGACCTTGTGTCATTTGTATGCGTTGTCTGATAAGGCTCATTATCAGCACTTTTCGAGATATACGGGCCCTAGTGCTCCACGCTTCACTACGTCACGGCAGGAGGCCCTGACAGCTGAACAAAGGAGCACCCAATGCTGTACATCCGCCAAGTTCGCGTTCAGGCGCCGGGCACCACAAACCAACACATCATCGACGTCAAATACTCAGGCACCAAAACGGGCCCACTCACGACTGTGAGCCGAGGCGCCATCGTCAGCGTCATCGATGGCGGCGGAGACATCTACACCTACAACAACGTCACCGGAGCCGGTGCCAGGGTCGTCACTCGCGCTGGCGCGAACTACCTCAAATACATCACCACAGAGGCAGACGGCAGAGAAACCAACAACCTACTCGAACTGCCGCGGTTTCAGTAAGCGACGCCGAAGAGAGGGAAGAGAACATGACCACACCAGAATCAGACACCCCGGCGCCGACAGAACCCGCAACCCCGACAAACGAACCCGCGGCACCTCCGGCCTCCTCCCTAGTTAATCCAATCGCGTTTGCGTTCGGGGTGGTAGGAGTCGGAATCGGGCTCACGCTCGGGCTTGTTCTTGGACTCGCCGTAATCCCCACAATGGGAAACCTGGCCGGCGGTGTCATCTCCGCCACACAACCCAGCCCCATCACGACCGCAGTCGAAACCTGCGGTGTTGAAACGAACCAGTGGATTCAGATTGGCGACGGCGGGCAGAGCCTCTCAATGCAGAGTCTCGGCGAAGAATCATCCGGAGCAGAGTTCGACGACGTCTTCTGCGTACTCGACCAGCTCAAGATTCCCGACAGCGCTCTCAGCCTCATCAGCAACACACGGTCACTAGATGGCCGACAGTCTGCCGACTGGAACGGCTTCAGCGCCTCCTGGGGCTACCACCCCGACAACGGCCTCGACATCATCATCGATGTCGCACGCGACTAACTCACACCCACCAATCACCAATCACCAATCACCAATCAAGGAGCATCATGTCCACAGACACGCAGCAGCACTCTTCCGAACTCCCCCCACCAATCCCTGCCGTTCCTACGACACCAGAGTCCTCCAAGTCATTTCTCACAACGTGGTTGCTCTCACTGCTGCTCGGCATCTTCGGAGTCGACCGGTTCTACCTCGGCAAAGTCGGCACCGGCATCCTGAAACTCATCACCTTCGGCGGTTTCGGAATCTGGTTCCTCATCGACCTCATCCTCGTGCTCACCGGCGCACAAAAAGACAAGCAGGGGCTACCCCTCGCCGGTTACGACCAGCACAAAAAAATCGCCTGGGTCGTCACCGGAATCGTGATTCTGCTCTCCATCATCACCGGCGGCGTCAACGGTGGCAACGCAGACAACCAGTCAGCGGATGCCCCCAGCACGAGCACCGGACAATCAACCGACTCTGACACCGAACCCGTCACCGAAGCACCCGCGGAAGAAACCAACACTGTGCAGAGCTGGGCGGATGACAGCTTCGGCAGCTTCGACGCCGTCACCCAATCAGGCACCGGCGACAACCTCATCACGCTGCCTGAAGGCGCGAAAGCAGGAATCGTCACCGCAACTCACGACGGTGGATCGAACTTCGTCATCAACGGATTAGACGCCAGCAACGGGTCCACCGGCGACCTGCTCGTCAACACCATCGGCCCCTACAGCGGCATCAGCGTGTACGGCTTCAACTCCTTCACCGATGCCACCACCCTCGAAGTCAAAGCCGACGGAAACTGGACCATCACCATCACACCCATCTCCACTGCTCCCGCCCTCGCGACATCGGGAACTGGCGACGGCGTGTATCTGTTCGACGGCCCGGCCGGAAAACTCACCGCAACTCACGACGGCTCAAGCAACTTCGTCGTGCTCGAAGAGACCGGCGAAACCTTCTCGGTAGGACTCCTCGTCAACGAAATCGGAGCCTACAGCGGAACCGTGCCGCTGAGCTCAGGCCCCTCCGTGATCAGCGTGCAAGCTGACGGCAACTGGACGCTACTCGCCGAGTAACCCGACGGCGCGCGAAGGCAGTGCGGGGCGAGACGATTGCCGTCTCGCCCCACAACTCTGACGTGAATTCGCTCACGCGAAAGCTAAGGCGCCATCACAGACAGCACGTTTCCCGCCGGATCCATGAACCAGGCGATCTCTGGCCCGTGCCCACGCATGATCCCGTTCTCGTCAGTGTTCAGATCGCCTTCGTGCCCAGAGTCGTCATAGATCTTCGTGCGGACCCCGAGTTTGTTCAACTGGTCAACGGCAGCCTCAACATCATCAACCACAAAATTGAGCATCGTATAGCTAGCGGGTTGATGATCCGTCTTGGGATAGACGATCAACTGTGCACCACCAGGCACCGTGATCAGCAGTGTTCCCATCTCGCCATCGACCACGGTCAAGCCCAGAGTCTCACCGTAAAAAGTCTTCGCTGCATCAAGATCATCCACACTAAAACCAGATAGCGCGCGTGTAGGAGAGAACATGATTGGCCTGCTTTCGTTGAGGGAGTTCACGCGTGAACATTCCATACCCATCGAAGACCCGGTGCAACCAGTTTGCCTAAGCCGCCGCCAAACGCCCCGGCAAAACTCGCGTCACCACCTCAGTCAGGGTGAGATCGCCAATCAGAGGATTGTTGTGCTCAACGATCGCGAGCTGCACCCGATGGGGGTGGTGTCGGTGCTTCCTGACCGGATGACTCCTCGTCGTTCGCCTGCTCAATCGCGGCGGCGAGCTCATCCTTGTACATCAGGTCCTTCCTGAAGTTGCCCATACGGTACGCGGCCCGCGCGACAATATGGGCCGAGATCGGCACAGTGATCAATTGGAACACGATAACGGGGATCAGCATCAAGAGAACTGACCAACTGCGTGCCGACAGCGCGAGTGCGATAACCACCAGAACGAGGCCGAGCACTTGGGGCTTGGTTGAGGCGTGCAACCTGCTCGGGGCATCGGGGAAGCGTACGAGTCCGACACCAGCGGCGAGGGTGAGGATGCCACCAAACAGGAGCAAAATTGCCGCGATCAGGTCGGGGACGGTATCAGTCGTCATCGGAGCCCTCCCCGTGCGCAGCCGAAGCCGTGGAGGTGCCGATCGCGTTTGCCGCAATCCGGGCAGACGAATCGCTGGCGTCTTGCTTCGAAACGTAGCGGGAGACGGCGATCGTCGCAAAAATCGCGGTCGCCGCGAGGGCGAGCACGACCGGAATGGTGCGCGTATGGCCGTTGATCACCATGTCGGCTCCCACCGCCAGCATGAGTGTCGTTAGCAGAACGTCGGATGCGATCATCCGGTCGAGAATTGTGGGCCCCCGAAGCACGCGGTACAGGGCTAGCAGCGCGCCAATGGCAAACAGCGCTACGGCCACCCCCTGAAGTATGGGAATCATCGCGAACCTCCCGCTCGGTCGCTCGACGGGCTCGAGTGTCGTTCGCGCTCGTCGAGGGCGGCGACCGTTCTGCAATTGGAGACATCCTCCGGGGATCCGAGCGCCCGCACGAGGGAGCGCTCGAAAGAATGGACGGAACGTCGCAGTGCGTTCACTGCCACCTCATCCGTGGTGTTGAGAGCGTGCAGGTACAACACGGATTGTTGACGATCCACCTCAAGGACTAAGGAGCCGGGAATAAGCGTGACCGAGATCGCGGTGAGGGTCATGATGATGTCGGAGCGCGTCACCAGTTGCACCGCAATGACCGAGTTGCCCGTAACCCCGCTCGGGGAGAACGCCTGCCACGCAACGTTGACCGAACCGACAACGAGTTCGCCCAGAAAGCGAACCAGATAAACGGCGAACCAGAACGGGTTGAAGCGACCGGAGAGCTGCACGGGCGGCAAGTAGAGCACGGTCGTCACAACGAGTGCGATCACGACCCCGCTCGTCACGCTGAGCACGCTGACGGTCCCCCAGAGCAGCATCCAGAGGGCAACGAGCACGAGGATCAGCGGCAGCTGTTGCCAGAGTCGCCAGCGAAGCTGCCGTTTCGTCAGCGGATCACTCGTCTCGGGTGCAGAATCACTCATTGTCACCGCCCGGGAAAACAATGCCAATATACGTGCGCGGCCCTTGCAGGTTCTGGCCTGCACGGTCGCTGTAGCTATAGAGCGGCCCAGCGAAAACAGTGAGTGCAAGGCTGACCAGCACCATAATGCCGGTCGCCACCACCATCAGCGTTGGCGCTCGCCGGGCAGCGCGTACCTTCGTTGAACCCGGCGCTTCGGAGACGTTATCGAGTAGTGGCGATTCGTACCCCTGAACGTCTTTCACCGGCCTCCAGAAAGCCATATTCCACACCCGCGCGAGGGCATAAAGTGTGAGGAGCGAGACGAGGGCCCCGCCCGCGATGAGCACATAACCGAGAGGTGTGCCCTGCTGTGCCGTCGCCTCGAAGAGCCCGAGCTTGCCAATAAATCCGGAGAAGGGTGGGATGCCCCCGAGGTTGAGTGCGGGCACAAGGAACATCACGGCCACCAGCGGCGCGGCCTTCAGCAGGCCACCTAACTTCGTAATGGATGTCGTGCCGCCGATGCGTTCGATGAGTCCAGCACCGAGGAACAGGGTCGTCTGCACGATGATGTGATGCACGATGTAGTAGATCGCCGCAGCGGTTCCGGCCGCGGTCCCCAGCGATATCCCGAGGATCATGTAACCGATGTGGCTAACGAGGGTGAACGAGAGCAGTCGTTTGATATCCGCCTGCGCGACCGCTCCGAGCACGCCAACAACCATCGTGAGCAGCGCAACGACCATGAGTGCTGTGTTGAGTTCTGGGCCGGGGAACATGATTGTCTCGGTGCGGATGATCGCGTAAACACCCACCTTCGTGAGAAGGCCCGCGAACACAGCGGTCACCGGTGCCGGAGCCGTCGGGTAGGAGTCGGGAAGCCAGAACGACAGCGGGAAGATGGCCGCTTTGATACCGAAAGCGATGAGAAGCATCACATGCAGCACAATCTGCACATCGAGCGGAATCTGCTCCATCCGTAGTGAGATTTGCGCAATATTGACGGTGCCCACTGCGCCGTAAATCATCGCAATAGCGGCCAAGAAGAAGAACGACGATACAAGGCTGACCACTACGTAGGTGGTTCCAGCTCGGATGCGTTCCTGCGTTCCCCCGAGAGTGATCAGCACATAGCTGGCGACTAGGAGAATCTCGAAGCCGACGTACAGATTGAAAAGGTCCCCGGCGATGAAGGCATTGAAAACGCCGGCCGCAAGAATCAGGTAGGTCGGATAGTAGATCGACACGGGGGTTTCGTTGTCACTGTCAGCGAGACCCTGGCCGAGGGAGAAGACGAGCACTGCGAGCAACACGATCGCGGACACGACAACCATCAGCGCCGAAAGGCGGTCAACGACGAGCACAATGCCGAAAGGGCTCGCCCAGCCGCCAACCTCCATCGCGAGCGATCGTTCAGCGTCTACCACCGAAATGAGAACGATGCCGATAGCGAGCACAACGACGAGGGCGCCAATAGCGATGACACGCTGTGCCTTGGGTCGTTTGCCGAGGATGAGAGTCAGCGCAGCACTCGCGAGCGGGATCAAGACGACGAGAGGAACGAGGGCGTTCATGAGTCACCCCGATCTGTCGTTATTGTCAACTGTTCTATCTCAACGGCCGCTGCCTGCGCATCCGCTTCTTCAATATCGCGCATCTCTGCGCCATCGTCGTCAGCATCGCTGCCGGAGGTTGCGTCTGCGGGGTTCTCCCCCGGAACGCCGAGGCTCGTGCGGAGCGCGATATCTTCCTCGTCGTCTTGGAGGGTGTCACCCTGCGCGAGTCGCCAGGCCCGGTAGATGAGCGCAAGCAAGAACGCCGACACCCCGAAGGTAATGACGATGGCCGTGAGAATAAGGGCCTGAGGCAGAGGGTCAGTCATGTCTTCGGCGGGGATTCCGCCTCCGACGATCGGTGCGACGCCCCCCTTGCCCGCCATGATGAGCAGAAGCAGGTTGGTGGCGTTGCCGACGAGCAGGAACCCGAGCAGCACCCTAGTGACGCTGCGCTCGAGCATGAGAGAGATCCCGCACGCGTACAGCACCGCCATGACAATGATGGGGATGAGTGCAATCGTCACGAGGGCACCCCCTCTGAGTCGCTGTCGCGCTTCGCTGTCGTGCCGACATTGTCTTCCTCATATTGCCGGTCAACCTCTGCCCCGAGGCTGCGCAGCACGTCGAGAACGAGTCCAATGACGACAAGATACACACCGATATCAAAAATGGTGGATGTCACGAACTCGACATGACCAAAGATGCCGAATTCACCTTCGAACAGGGTCGAGGAGAGCGCGTCACGACCAAATAGCAGTGGTGCGATCGCCGTTCCGACGGCGAGGACGAGGCCAGCACCGAGAACTTTGCCAGCGTCCAAGGGTGCGGCAGCACCGAGTTCGTATCTACCCCCGGCGAGGAATCGAGCCACCAGTGCCATGCCGGCGACGATTCCCCCGGCGAAGCCTCCTCCTGGCGCGTTGTGGCCGGAAAGAAGCAGGTAGATCGAGAGCACGATGATGGAGTGGAACAGCAGCCGCACGACCACCTCGAGGAGAATTGAACGGTTGAGAGCAGCGAGCGCCCCACCGGCGAGCAACCACGAGCCACGATTGTCATTGCTAGGATCGCTGGCGTTTCGCAGTGTGGCGCGTCCGGTCAGTTGAGCTTCCCGCCGCCCAACTTTCGGAAGATTGTCGACACCTCGACCACTGATGAATACGAGGCTTGCCACCCCCGTCGCGGCGGCGATGATGACTGAGAGTTCTCCCATCGTGTCCCACCCCCGGATATCGACGAGTGCGACGTTGACCACATTGCGTCCATGGCCTTCGTTGAAGGCGAGGGCTGGCCACTCGAGCGAGATGGGGAGTTGAGTTCTGACCCCGGTGGCGACGAAAGCAACAACGCCCATGATCGTTCCGACGGCAACACCGATAGTTATCCGGAGACCACGTTTCGCAGAACCGTGGGCGGTGCCGAGCCTGGCCGGCAATCGTCGCAAAACGAGGACGAAAGCGATGAGGGTGACGATTTCAACGAGCACCTGGGTAAGCGCGAGGTCGGGGGCGCCCTGCAGCGCGAAGAGTGCCGCCATCCCCATACCGGTCACTCCAACAAGCACCGCCGCCTGGAACCGTTTCTTCGCTCGCGTCACGGCAATCGCCGCAATCACCATGATGAGGCCGATGACGGCCTGCACGGGGTAATCCCAGAGCCGGAGAGACCCGGTCCAGGTGCGGTTGAATGCAAGCGAAGCGCCCACGGCAAGGACAAATACGGCCAGAATGATGCCCAGATAGAAGGGCAGGGAGCCGCGCTGGGTCAGCCCGGTTGTGCGTGCCGCGGTGCGATCGATCGCACGCATGACGGCGTTGTACCCAGCGGATGCCGAGTAGCCGGTCGCGATGCGCTTTTGCAGGCCAGCGACCCGGATTCGGGCGAAAAACAGTGCTGCACCTGCCACTAGCGTGAATGCCGAGAAGGCCAAAGCTGGCTCAAATCCGTGCCACAGAGCGAGATGGTATGTCTCGGCGCTTCCCGCTGTCGGGTATGTCTCGAAGAGCGCCGGATAGCCCGCGATGAAGTGGTCGACGACGGGTGCCGCGAGCCCAAGCACGAGCCCCGTCAGCGCGAGTATGACTGGTGCACCCCAAAACAGCGGACGCTCCTGAACTGGTCCGATTCGTTCGACACCCGGCTTGGTGGCGAAGGCACCCCACATAAACCGAGCGCAATACGCCACCGTTAGCGCCGATGCGAGCACCACGCCAACGAGCGCAACCCACCCGAGGGCGTCACCGCTCTCGGCATCGGTGAGGAGAGCAGTGAATGCCGCCTCTTTCGCGACGTAGCCGATCGTCGGTGGAAGCCCGACCATTGATGCGAGCGCGAGCGCACTTATGACAGCAAGAACGGGGGCGCGCCGGCCGAGGCCAGAGAGCTTGCGCAGGTCGCGGGTTCCGGTGCGGTGGTCGATGATCCCAATGGCCAGAAACAGGGTGGATTTATAGAGAGCATGGGCGAGGAGCAGGGCGATACCAGCGAGAGCGGCATCCTGTGTTCCGTATCCAACGATGACGAAAAGGAAGCCAAGCTGGCTAACGGTGCTCCAGGCGAGGACGAGTTTGAGGTCGTTCTGTTTGAGTGCATTCCACCCGCCAAGCAGCATTGTCGTGAGGCCGAGTATGACGATGACTTCGCGCCAGCCAGGTGTCTCTGCAAATCCTGGGGCGAACCGCGCAACCAGATAGATACCTGCCTTGACCATGGCCGCAGCGTGCAGGTAGGCGCTCACTGGGGTCGGTGCCGCCATCGCTGCTGGCAGCCAGAACTGGAACGGCACGATAGCCGATTTGGATGCTGCGCCCACGAGCACAAGCATGATCGCGACAGTGGCGATGGTGCCAGACGGGCTCTCAGCGATGATCCCGGAAAGGCTAGATGTGCCCGTCTCCACCGAGAGCAGCACGAGACCCACGAGCATCACGAGCCCACCGAGGGTGGTGACCAGCAGGGCTTGGAGGGCCGCCCCTCTACTGGCCCTATTGCCGGTGTAGTGGCCGATCAGAAGGTAGGAGAGCACGCTCGTCGCCTCCCAAAAGACGAAGAGTAGGTACACGTCGTCGGCGAGCACCAGTCCATACATCGCCCCAGCGAACGCGAGCAGTAGGCCCGCAAATCGGCCGAGGGCGACTTCGTCGTTTTCGAAGTACCGTGCACCGTAGATGAGCACGAGGGCGCCAACTCCGGTTACGACGAGGGTGAGCAGCCACGAGAGCGTATCCATGCGCATCGAGATTGAGAGACCGAGTTCGGGGATCCAGTCAACGTTCTGCGCGATAGTTGCGCCGGCAACAACGCGCGGCCCGTCTACGAGCGCTGCAACGAAGGCGGCGAGCGGCACGAGCGCTGCAACGAAAAACACTTGGCGACCGAGCCAGCGCGTGAGGGTCGGCATGAGAACCGCCCCGGCACCGAAAGCTGCGAGGAGAGCGAGCATCGGGCCTCCACGGCATTGATCGGTCGTTCAGAACGGCTCCGGCGGCGGAGCAACCGGGCGGAAAGAGAAGGCAACAACCCACACATTGCCCACCCCTATTCTAAGGGGGAGGCTCACAGATTGGCGGGCTCCCGCAATGGTTGCGATCATGCAAAGACTTCACTCAGGGGTGCTGGTCATCCGCTGACCCTCGGCGAAAAGAGTCACAACAAGCAAAAGCACGGCAACGCCGGTAATCGCGACAACTACACCGATGGCGCCGAGCACTGTCGCCGAGAAAGGTAGTGCCAGGATGACCGTGATCGCACCGACCGATGCCGACCGAGGAATGGAGACGCGCTCCACCATGGGTGCATGAACGAGCCACAACAGAAGGATGATTACAGCACCAGGAATTGCCAGTGAGAATCCCACCACGAGCCCGCTCGACTCCACTTTTCCGTTGATGCTGCGAACGGCAACCTCGAGTCCTGCGCCTACCGCTGCCAGTGCCGCATAGAGAAAGTAGTGGCCATAGCTCCACAGGTGGGATCGTTCTCGACGACTCACGAGGCCTTCTGCTGCGGGTTCCGAGAAATAGAGCCACCAGAGGGTGAAGAGCAACACGAGCCCGGCGATCGCGGCTGTCAACAACTCCGGGGAGAGTGCACTCTTCAGCGACTCCTGCACAGCAACCGTCACGGCCAAAACACTTTCACCGAGCAGGATGATCGTGAACAGGCCATAGCGTTCCGCAACATGGTGTGGATGCCACGACAACTGTGAAGCCCGATCAGCCCACGGAGAGACGCACAGTTCACCAATCGCGAGAATGACAAAACTCGCAACAGCAAACTCGTCTGGCAATAAAAGCCGAAACAGCCATCCAATCTGGAGAACGGCAATGCCGGTGGCGTAGCGTGCAGCCGTTGCTCGAGTCTCCGGGTCGTCCTTAATCGCACGCAGCAACGTTCCGAGCAGTCCTAGGCGCATCACCAGGTAACCAATAGTGATCGCAGTGAAGTTGCCATCCTCGAACGCACTCGGCACCCCGGCGGCGAGCACAAGCACCCCACCCATCTGCACCATCGTGAAGAGTCGATACAGGGTGTCATCGGTGTCATAGGCCGACGCCAACCACGTGAACTGATTCCAGGCCCACCAGATGGCAAAGAACACCATGAGGAACGGCACGATCGCCTCCCCCGCATGGCCCACCTCGATCGCGTGCGTCAGCTGTTTCACGAGTGACGCGATCGAGACCACGAAGGTGAGGTCGAACAGCAGTTCTAGCGGTGTTGAGGCACGGTGTTGTTCCTCAATGTCACGGGCGCGCATCCGAACTCGAAGAGCATTCATGACTGTGACTGTAGCGAAATGCTTCGTCACCGAGCAGACTGCAGAACAACTGGGTCAGTGCGAGACAATGGGTCAATGCGAAGCCAACGATCCAGCGATGTCCTCATGAAGCTCATGAACGGTGTGCACCGTGCGGCACTCGCGATCTCTGGTGGTCGCCTCGGCTGGACCCTCGGCAGCATGCCCGCACTTGAATTGCACACCACGGGGCGGGTATCGGGCGCGCAACGGTCGACCATGCTCACAGCTCCCGTGCATGGCGACGGACGCTGGATCATCGTGGCGTCAAAGGGCGGCGACGATCGTGACCCGCTCTGGTACCGCAATCTGCAGGCGACTCCGGATGCCGCAATCACCGTTCGTGGACGCACAGTGAATGTGCACACCCATACCGCCAGCCCCGCCGAAAAGGCAGAACTGTGGCCGCAGATTGTGGCAGCGAATTCGCGGTATGCGGAGTATCAGACCAAGACGACGCGCGACATCCCCGTGGTGATCTGCGAAGAGTACTGAAGACGCAGCTCAGCGCCTCGCGGCACCGCAGCTCGCTGGCGGCGACCCTCGCTATTCGGCGTCTGCCGGGTAATGAAATACATCGTCGAGCCCGGAGTCAAAGATGCGCGAAATCTGAAATGCCAGTTCGAGCGTTGGCGAATACTTGCCCTGCTCGATCGCGATGAGCGTCTGACGCGTCACCCCGATGCGGCGGGCGAGTTCGGCCTGCGTCAGCCCTTTTGCTTCACGAAGAGCCCGGATGTTGTTGGCGACTTTGGTCGGTTTGACCATCAGGCGAGTCCGCGGCGGTAGGCAATCACTGAGGCAATGCCGCCGACAATGGCGGACAGCGCGAAGCCGAGGAACATCGTATTCGCGATCCAGAAAGTGTCTGCTTCGAAGGCGCACAGGACGATAACCCCGAGTCCGCCGATCACCATGAAGGATTGGCCGACGCGATCACCCATGCGCGAAATGTCGCGGTCGCGTTGGTCAGATTTTCCTACGCCGTCTGGGTCAAACATTCCAGCAATGATGCCCCACAGCACGCTAATGACGATCGTGGCCACGATGCTGATGCCGATGGTCCAGGCCATGATGGGCCACCACTCCACGTCAGTGAGGGGCCCAGCGTTCGCAGTCTGAAGGACTGTGATCACGTAGCCGATCGTGGTGATGAGCGCGACGACGAGTCCCGACCATTTGTTTCGCTCTTCGTAGACCATGCCAACCTCCGGTGTAAATAATTCTTGACATTACGAGTATGCGGGCTTTACCTTCAAGTGTCAATAATCTTTTACATCAATTTCGGAGGAAGAAATGCTCTCACTCACCCGCACCGCCAGACTCACGGGCGCCGCCTACTTCGGCCTTGCCCTCACCGGACTGCTCGGCTACCTGGTGATTCGGCCACAATTACAGACCGCGGATGACCCAGCTGCAACGGTCGCGAACATTCTAGAGAACAGCGCGCTCGCCCACCTCAGCGTCGGCCTCGAACTGCTCGTCGTGATCACCCAGGCACTCGCAGCACTCGGCTTCTACGCCATCTTCCGAAACGAGCGCCCAGTTACCGCCTACGGTGTCGCCACCTTCGGAATGATGAATGCCGCAGCGATTCTGGTGAGCGCCGCGATGCTGTCAAGCGCAGTCAGCGTCGCCACCACCCCGGGACTCGCTCCCGCCGGTGACGCCGCCGGAACCGTCGCGCTGCTGTACTCACTCTCCGACTCGCTCTGGGCGGCCGGGGGCATCTTCTTCGGGCTGTGGCTGATCCCGATGGGCTGGTTCATGATCTCCACGAAACGGATGCCGCGCATCCTTGGCATCATCCTCATCGTCGGCGGAATCGGCTACGTGCTCAGCACCGTGCTCGCCGCCGCAATCGACACTTTCCCGACCGTCATCGCCGATGTGCTCGTGCTCCCGGCGACAGTCGGCGAACTGTGGACCGTCGGATACCTGCTCATTCGAGGCATCCGCCCGGCACAGAAGTCAGAGACGACGCCGGCGACGGCAGCGACGGCAATGTCAACGAAAACGACAGCCGCTACGCCCCGCTAGCGAAAACACGAATGGCCCGCGCTCGACGCGCAGGCCATTCGTTCTGTTCAGTGCGCCAAGCGCATCTCGCCGTTTAGCGGCGAAGTCAGAGGTACCGTGCCGCTAGCGGCGAAGTTCTAGGGTGCAGCATTTGACGCCGCCACCACCCAGCAGCAGCTCCGACAGGTCGACCCCGATGGGGTTGTAGCCGCGCTCTTTGAGTTGACGCTCGAAGTCTTTGGCGCGGGCGGCGATGACGACGTTGTAGCCGTCGCTGTAGGAGTTGAGTCCGAGCACTGCCGCATCCTCTTCAGTGGCGAGGATGGCGTCGGGATACAGCGCACGGAGTTTCTCGAGGGAGGGCTCATCGAAGGCGCTCTCCAAGTAGGCGATGTTGGTCTCGTCAAGCTTCGCAATCGCAGTGTCTACGTGGTAGAAGCTGGGGTTAATGAGGTTGAGGGAGACAACGTTGCGGCCGGAGATTTCAGCGAGTTCTCGGTGGCTTTCGACTGAGGTGCGGAAGCCCATACCTGCAAGGATGTTGTCGCCGACAAGGAGGAAGTCGCCCTCACCCTCATTAACGTTCTCGGGGGAAGCTACGTCGAAGCCGTTGGCGCCAAACCAGTCCATGTAGGCGGGGCCTTCGGCCTTGCGCTCGTCGTAGGTGAAGAGGGCGCCGTAGGCTTTGCCGTCAATCACGAATCCGCCGTTTGCGGCGTAGACCATGTCGGGCAGGCCGTCGATGGGGTCAATGAGCTCAACGGTGAAGCCAAGGTCAATGTAGGTGTCGTAGAGCGTCTGCCACTGCTTGACAGCGAGGCTGGTGTCTGTGGGATCGTTGGGGTTCATCCACGGGTTGATGCTGTACGTGACCGTAAAGAAGTCGGGACGGCACATCAGCACGGTCTTCGCGGTGGCCTGGCGTGCAGGCGTGGTCGATGAGGTGTCAGTGATCGTCATAGCTCCAGTGTTTCACGCACCTATCCGCAATGTCTCGGCAATATGCGCACTAATTCGGCGCAATGGCTGGTCAACGCACAATATATCGCCGTAGACTGTCCGAATGGACAAGTTGGACGCTGGAATCATCGACATGCTCCGCCTCAACGCCCGTGCGGGCTATGGAGATATCGGTGAAGCTGTAGGACTTTCCGCCTCCGCAGTTAAACGTCGCGTTGACCGGCTCGTCTCTACCGGCGTGATTCGCAGTTTCACCATTCAGGTAGATCCAGCCGTAGACGGCATGGGAACAGAAGCCTATGTTGAACTTTTTTGCCGCGGCAATGTCGCTCCGCACGAACTCAAGCGAATCCTGAGCGCCATCCCCGAAGTGGTGGATGCCGGAACCGTCAGTGGGTCGGCCGACGCTGTCGTTCATATGCGCTCGCGCGACATCCACTCGCTAGAGGTCGCCCTTGAACGCCTGCGAACCGCCACGAACATCGACAACACCCGCAGCTCGATTGTGTTGTCCCGCCTCATTCACCGCCGCTACGAATAACTAAACCGCGACAACCGGCTCGCTGCCCAGCTGCGCGAACCGTGCTGTTTTGCGCAGTTAAAGCCGTCTTTCGCAACGAATTCCGTTCTGTAACACGAACATAACCATGCATACCGTTGCATCTTGCCCCGTTTTCCGATTGACTACATCACTAGTCGTGAATCAGTTTTCACGAACTCGGAGGTGCGTACAACGTGACGGTTTCAGCTCAGAACATCGGGTCCGAAAGCTCAACGGCAGAGAGCACCAACGTCGAAACAGGGAGCACCGAAGAGCCAGAAGGCTCGGTCGTTCTCGAGGGTGTGACCAAGAAGTTTGGCGGCGCAATAGCCGTAGACGACATCAGTCTGCACGTGCGGCCAGGGGAGTTCCTGTCCCTGCTCGGTCCTTCCGGTTGCGGAAAGACCACGACGTTGCGGATGCTCGCCGGCTTTGAAGAGCCAACCGAGGGGCGCATCCGAATTTCTGGTCAGGATGTTGTCGGAATTCCGCCACATAAGCGCAACGTCAACACGGTTTTTCAGGCCTACGCGCTCTTTCCACACATGAGCGTTGCCGAGAATGTGTCTTACGGTCTGCGCCAAAAGGGAATCGCTAAGGCGGAGATCCGCGAGCGCGTCACCGAATCGCTTGACCTCGTGCAAATGCGGTCATTTGCTGACCGAAAACCCACTCAACTGTCTGGTGGCCAGCAACAGCGCATCGCGTTAGCTCGAGCACTGATCAACAATCCTTCCGTGCTGCTGCTCGATGAGCCGCTCGGCGCTCTCGACCGCCAGCTTCGTGAAGAGATGCAGATTGAGCTCAAGCTTCTGCAGTCGCGGCTGGGGATCACTTTTATCTTTGTCACCCACGATCAGGGCGAGGCCCTCTCCATGAGTGACCGCATCGCCATCATGCGCAAAGGCCGCATCGAGCAGTTGGATGACGCGGATTCGATCTACGACAACCCGGCGAGCGCCTACGTTGCCGGCTTCATTGGTCAGCAGAACTTCATCCCGGGAACGGTGTCGACCAATACGGCCGTTATGGAGTCACGCTTTGGAATTCTGAACGCGGCAACCCCTCATCCTGAACTTGATGCGGGGTCCGACGCGCAAGCAGCGGTGCGGCCAGAAGCGGTCACAGTCACTGCAACAAATTCGGCCGGCGCGGAAGTGTCCAGCGCTGCGGTGAACGAGATTGCTGGAGAAGTAATCGGCGTCTCCCATCAGGGTGAGACGCTTCAGTTCTTGATATCGATCGGTCACGGCCAGACGCTCCTCTCGCGCATTCCGCGACCCAACGCCCCTCGACTCGCCGTCGGCGACACCGTCGTCTGCGCTTGGGAGTCGGCGAGCGTTCACCTTTTCCCGAGCGAGCAGGCGACCGAGGCCCAGGCCGACATCGCCCGCGCGGTCTCCAATCCAGCCCCACCCACCAGTTCGATCGCCCTTTAGAAGGAGCAGCCTGATGTCACACGAAACCCCTATTCGCATTCTCGCCTCGACCTCGGCAACCAAGATCATCAAGTCGGAACTCAACCGGCGCCGTTTTCTTGCCCTCTCCGGCACCGCAGCCGGCGCGGCGTTGCTCGCCGCCTGCACCCCGCAATCTGGTGCTGGCTCGTCGCCGCAAGCCAGCGGTGGCGCACTCGAAAGTGGCCTGTCGATCTACAGTTGGGGTGACTACGACGACCCCGACGTGGTCTCCGAGTTCTCAAGCGAACTCGGCCCAACAATCACCTTCGACTCATTTGCTTCCAATGAAGAATTGATTTCCAAGCTCATCGCGGCCCGCGGCACCAGCGGCTACGACATTGTGGTCCCCACCGGCCCATTCATTCCTCAGATGATCGAGAACGGCCTGCTGAGCAAGCTCAACCTTGATCTGATTCCCAACATTGCCGACATGGACCCCGATTTCCTGGGCCGTGATTGGGATCCCAACAACGAGTACTCCATCTGCAAGGCCTGGGGAACCACGGGGTACGTTTACGACAAAACCAAAATCAGTCGTGAGCTCACCACGTGGGCAGACTTCATCGATGCTGCGCAGAACGAAGCCAGCGGTAAGACCTCGGTGCTCGACGACCCCTCCCCCTTGCTGGGCATTTACTACTGGGCCAACGGAATCGACTGGAACACCACCGACGAGGCAAACTTGGCCGCGGCAGAAGAGTTCCTCACCACGCAGCTCGCTCCCCACATTTCGGCCTTCGACTCCTACCCGGGTGGTGCGGCTATTCCTCAAGCGCAGCAGATCCTCATGCAGTCTTGGAACGGTGACGCTCGCATCGGAATCATGGAGAGTGACGAGCCCGACCGCTGGCAGTGGGTGCTCGGCTCCCCCGATACCGAGCTGTGGATGGACAACTGGGCTATCGCGGAGGGCGCGACCAACCCCGAGGCTGCTCACGCTTTCATTAACTATGTGCTCGCGCCCGAGAAGGCCTTGCGCGAGCTTGATTACATCGGGTACCACACCGGTGGTGCCGGCATCGAAGAAGCGGCACGTGCTGCCGATCTGGAAATGCTTGACTTGGTTTTCTTCGATGAAGAACAGGTCAAGACAATGCACACGGGGAAGCTCACCGAAGCACAGCAGCGCATTGTTGAGATCTGGGACAAGACCAAGGCTGCTGCTGGCGCTTAGCCATTGCAGCTAGTCGAGAGTAAACAATGACCGTCACCGTTGAGGACCGCGCCGCCCCAGAACTTGGGGCACGCGCGCCTCACGCGCGCCCGCGCCGCCGATTGACATTGCCGGGGTTCGCCCTCGCAATTCCTGCGTGGGCGTGGCTGTTCGCCTTCTTCGTCGCGCCCGTCGCGCTTGTTGTGTGGTTCAGTTTCGGATACAAGCCCGGCATTTTTGGCACCCACGCTAATGATGTGCTCTCGCTAGATCGCTACGCTGAAGCGCTCTCCCCGACGTTCTTCGCTACTTTCCAAAACACGCTGTGGGTGGGAGTTGTTGGCACGCTTATCTGCTTGGCGATCGCCATCCCCTTCTCCTATTGGCTCGCCTTCAAGGCCCCGGTGGCTCGCCGCGGAATCCTCTTAGCCATGGTGATGATTCCGTTCTGGACAAACTTTCTGGTGCGCACTATTGGCTGGCAAATCATCCTCGCCCCGAGCGGATTGCTCTCCAACGCCCTCCAGTCGATCGGCGTGCTCGATCAACCACTCGAAATCCTCTTCACTCGCACGGCAGTGCTGATCGGTGTGGTCTACAACTACATCCCATTGATGATCTTGCCGATGTTTGTAGCGTTTGATCGGGTGTCGTTGCCTATGCGTGAGGCGAGCAAAGACCTCGGCGCGGGGCGATGGTCCACCTTCCTCAATGTCACTCTGCCTCTGGCAAAGCCGGGCATTATCGTCGGCATCTTGCTCGTCTACATCCCGCTCATGGGCGACTACATCACCGCGACCGTGCTGGGTGGAGCCAAGGGAAATATGGCCGGCCAAATGGTCGCCAACCAGTTCCAGACCGCACAAAACTGGGCGTTGGGCTCGGCAATGGCAGTTGTGCTGGTGTTGACAATCCTCACGACCGTGCTCATCGCCGCGCTCCTTTCATGGTTGGCAACCTGGCCGCTCAGGAGTCGTAATCGTCTCGTGTTGGGAGACAAATAATGAACCGGCTATCGCTCACCGACATTTCTCTCAAGGTGTGGGCAGTCCTCGTTTTCGGGTTCCTGTTTGCCCCCATCGCCATCATCATCATCTATTCCTTCAACGAGGGCCGACTGCTCGTAGCGTGGAATGAGTTCGGGTTTGGCTCCTTCGCCACGATCGTCACGAAGCCCGCCATCACGGATGCCGTGATGGTGTCGATACAGACCGGCTTTATCGCGGCCCTGATTGCGACAGCCCTCGGCACCATGGCCGGAGTCGCGTTGGCGCGCCGGGCCGGCAAGTGGGCGCCAGCGTTCTTGCTTCTGCTCATCCTTGTCACGGTCACGCCCGAAATTGTGGATGCCGTCTCGCTCTTGCCGTGGATGGTTTTTCTCGGTCAGGATGTCGGCCTCAGCATCTTCGACAACGGCATTGTCAGACTCGTCGTCGGTCATTCCCTGTTCTCGACCGCAGTCGTGGCGTATATCGTGCGCTCGCGCCTGATCGGTATCGATGAAAGCTTGGAAGAGGCAGCAGCTGACCTGTATGCGCCTCCGTTCAGACGTTTCACGCAAATCACCCTTCCGTTGGTGATGCCTGCCGTGCTCGCTGGTGGGCTTCTCTCGTTCACGTTGAGTCTCGACAACACGATCGTGTCGGCGTTCGTGCAGGTTTCAGGCACCACCCCGTGGCCCGTTTATGTACTCAGCGCGGTGCGAAGCGGGTTGCGACCAGAAATCGCGGCCGTCTCCACGATCATGCTGCTTCTCACCCTGGCTGCGCTGGGGTTGGTGGCCTACGTCCTGCGTCGGGCCGGCGACTCCGCGACCGACATCGCTAAGACCGTTGGCGGCGGCTAGACCGTCACCGCTCTCCAAACACCAGACCGCTAAGGGAAGTGCACAAAAATATGTCATTCGCTGATCTTGTCTTGACTGGAGGTGCCGTCTTCACGGCGACCGGTGCTGAACCGAGCATGGGAAGTGTCGCCGTGTCGGCTGGCCGGATCGTGGCCGTCAGCACTGGTGCGGATGTTCCCGCAGGCGCTGACGACTCGCCGATTACCGAAGCTGACATCCAAGCTCTCATCGGTCCTGATACCGAGGTCGTTGCCCTTGCAGGCAAGCTGTTGAGCCCAGGCTTTCAGGATGCCCATGTGCACGCCGTCTGGGGAGGTCTCGACCTCATCCGCTGCGACCTCGCCTACGACTCCACTCGCGAGCAGTACCTCACCCGGATTCGCCACTACGCTGACGCTAACCCCGAGCTTGAGTGGGTTTTGGGTGGTGGCTGGAACATGGCGGCTTTCCCCGGAGGAACACCAACGGCATCCGATCTCGACACGGCGGTCGCAGACCGGCCAGCGTTCATCCCGAACCGCGATGGCCATGGCGCGTGGGTGAACTCGCGAGCGCTAGAACTGGCCGGCATCACGAGCGAAACCCCCGATCCTGCTGATGGCCGGATAGAGCGCGACGCCGACGGTCACCCCACCGGCACCCTCCACGAGGGGGCGATGTCGCTCGTGAACCAACTGCTGCCCGAGACCTCGCCCGAAGACTATTTGCGCGCCCTGTCGATCGGTCAAGAGTATTTGCACTCGCTCGGGATCACGGCTTGGCAGGACGCCATCCTGGGTGGCTACGGCGATTCTGGCGACGCCACTCCCGCCTACATGGAAGCAGCAGCAGCTGGCACGTTGACGGCTCGCGTCGTCGGAGCCCTGTGGTGGGATCGCAAGCGCGGCCCCGAGCAGATTCCCGAACTTGTTCTTCGGCGCAAGCACAATGCTGCCGGACGTTTCGCTGCGACCACCGTCAAGATCATGCAAGACGGAGTAGCCGAGAACTTCACCGCCGCGATGCTCGAGCCCTACCTTGATGGTTGCGGTCACCACACCGGCAATTCGGGCATCTCCTTTGTCGACGCCGCTCAACTGATCTCGAATGTCACCGAACTCGACGCTCTTGGGTTCCAGGTGCACTTTCACGCCATCGGAGACCGCGCCGTGCGGGAGTGCCTCGACGCAATCGAAGCCGCCCGAGCTATCAACGGTCCCAACGACAACCGTCACCACATTGCGCACCTTCAGGTCGTGCATCCGGATGACGTTCCCCGCTTCGCTCAGTTAGGAGTGACAGCCAACATGCAGTCCTACTGGGCTGCACTCGAGCCCCAAATGGTCGACCTAACCCTGCCGTTCTTGGGTGAACCGCGCAGCTCATGGCAGTACCCGTGGGGCGATCTGCACCGCGCCGGAACACATTTGGCGTCGGGCAGCGACTGGTCGGTGTCTAGTCCAGACCCAATGGCGGCCATCCATGTCGCCGTGAATCGCATTGCGGCGCCCGGCCACGAAGAAGGCGAGTACGAGGCGTTCTTGCCCGAGCAAAGCCTCGACCTGTTGACCGCGATGACCGCATACACCGCCGGTTCTGCCTTCACCAATCACCTCGATGAGACCGGCACTATCGAGGTGGGCAAGCTTGCCGACCTCGTGGTTCTTGACCGCAACCCTTTCGCGGGCCCCGTTGCCGAAATCGGCCTCACCCGCACCGAACAGACCTTCGTCGAAGGCGAGCGCGTTTACCTCGCGCCCGCACAATCATGAACCTCGCGACCAACCACGCGAGAAGGGAACGTGCCCCGTGGGCAAAGTAGTTTTTGAAAGAAACCCGCCAGCAGCATCCGTCATCAGCAATTCGCTCCATGGCTCGATACACAAGCCGTTCTGGATCGACGACGTCAAGGATGCCCCCGAGTTTGCTGCACTCCGTGGCGAGATCACGGCCGACCTCGCGATCGTTGGCGGTGGCTACCTCGGACTGTGGACCGCCGTGCTCGCTAAGCAGCGCAACCCCGACGCGAAAGTTGTGCTGCTCGAGGCCCGCGAACTGGGTTGGGCTGCCTCTGGCCGCAACGGCGGTTTCTGCGAAGCCAGCCTCACCCACGGTGAAGAGAACGGCCTGAGCCGTTGGCCGAACGAGTACGAACAGCTCGACCGCCTCGGCATGCAGAACCTCGATGAGATTGAGGCCAGCGTGACGTCACTGGGGCTCGATTGCGACTTTGAGCGCACCGGATCCCTCGACCTCGCTATTGAGCCGCACGAAATTGCGTGGCTGAAAGAGGCCAAGACTGACGAGAACACGGTCTTTCTTGACGAGGCTGCGGTTCGAGCAGAAGTGAACTCCCCCACCTACCTTGCCGCGGTGTGGAACAAACGCATCAACGCGCTCGTGCACCCCGCGAAACTTGTTCGTGAACTGGCGCGGGTCGCGAGCGAACTCGGGGTCGAGATCTTTGAGAACTCGCCAGTGCGTGAGGTCGAGACATCCGGTGGCCCAACGGATGCTGCAGCAGTGCACACCCGAAAGGGTATGGTGCGTGCCGCCAGGGTTGCACTCGCGACGAATGCTTTTCCGTCGTTGCTCAAGCGTGCGCGCCTGCAGACGGTTCCCGTGTATGACTATGTGCTGATGACGGAACCCTTGAGCCCCGCGCAACTCGCTTCTATCGGGTGGTCGAATCGTCAGGGTCTTGCCGATATGGCGAATCAGTTCCACTACTACCGGCTGAGTGCTGACAACCGTATTCTCTTCGGGGGATATGACGCGGTTTATCATTACGGTCGCAAGGTTCGTGACAAGTATGAGCACCGTCCGGAAAGTTTTGAGCGGCTCGCGAGTCATTTCTTTACGACGTTTCCGCAGTTGGAGGGTCTCACGTTCACCCACCGTTGGGCTGGGGCTATTGATGCCTCAACGCAGTTCAGTGCGTTCTTTGGAACCGCGCGTGCTGGTCGGGTCGCTTACTCGGCTGGCTTCACCGGGCTCGGTGTTGGGGCGACTCGTTTTGCTGCTCAGGTGATGCTCGACAAGCTCGATGGGCTGACGACGGAGCGCACCGAGTTGGAGATGGTGAAGAAGATGCCGTTGCCGTTCCCGCCTGAGCCGATTGCCTCGCTGGGAATCAATGCGACGCGGTGGTCGCTGAACCGGGCCGACCACAATCAGGGTCGCCGCAATGCCATTCTCAAGACGTTGGATGCTCTCGGGCTCGGTTTCGACTCGTAAGCGTTGCTCGGCAGAGCGCTGACCTGACAGTAGCCGGTAATAACTTGCACATCATTGTGCAAGTTATTACAGTGAGGGAATGACCACCCCCGCCACTCGACGTCCCCGCCAGGATGCTGTCGACAACCGCGCCGGCATCCTGAGCGCCGCCACTGCAGCGATCGCCCACGACCCGCAAGCCTCGATCGACACCATCGCGCGCGAAGCCGGCCTCTCTCGGCGCGCACTCTATGGGCACTTCACTGACCGCAACGCTCTCGTCACCGAAGTCATCGCGGCAGGCGCCCAACGGTTCAACGCGATCGCACTGCGGGTTGACGACACTGACCCTCAAGTGGCTCTGGCTCGACTCGCCTCGCTTCTCTGGGGTGAGGCCGCCCACATGCAGGTCGTGGCTGCCACCGCCCTCGATGAAACCCATGTTTCTGCCACGGCAGAAGCTCTTGCACCCTTGCGGCGCACCGTGGTTGAGATCCTGCAGCGCGGCCAAGATGCCGAAACTCTCCGCACCGACATGGATGTCACCACACTTTCGCGACTTGTTGAGGAGGCGGCCCGCGCCGCGATCACTCGCGTCGATGCTGCGTTGCCCGAAGCACGCTCCCTCGCCGTGCGCACCACCCTCAGCGTGGCTGGGCTCTCCTGGCGCGAAAGCGTCGCACTGCTCGAAGAGCACCCGTCGATTCTCGGCTCCGAGTAATGCGCGTCGAACTGACCACCGTCACTAAAGGGCGCAACAACGAAGCCCTGCCCGCGACATCCGCTACGTTCTCCACCGGCAATGTGACCCTCGCTGTTGCCGAAACAGAACAACGCCCAACCGTGCTTGGCCTGATTGCTTCCGGTCGCATGCGGCCAGACTCGGGAACCGTGACCATCGACGGCGCTTCGGATGCCCGTGCGCTACGTCGCCGGGTTGCTCTCGTTGATGCCCCCGGCGTTTCTGACCCAGATGCTGGCGTTCCCCTAGCTGGTGTTGTTGCCGAAGAACTCATGTTCGCTGGCCGTCGCGCCGACCCACTATCTACCCGACGCTGGTTAGAAGAACTGGGCTATCGCACGCTTGCCACCACGCCGATCGCAGATATTGAGCCCTCCACGCGACTGCGGGTGCTGTGCGAACTGGCCACTCTTCGCCCCGGTGTCGAGGCACTCGTCGTGACCGCCCCCGACCGCCATGGTGGTCCGCCCCTGGAATGGTGGAACCTCCTCGACGAGTTCGCCACTCGTGGCTTCGCGATTCTTGCCGTCGCTGGTCGCGCCTCGGAGTGGGCCATTACCCAGAGCGGCACCACCACAGGAGTACATCCCGCATGAAGGTTTTCTCCATGGTCGTCGCTGAACTGCGACGACTCACTTCTTCGCGCATGGCCATGCTGGCGCTACTCGCGCTCATGCTTGTGCCCGTGCTCTATGGCGGCGTCTACCTGTGGGCAAACCAAGACCCCTACGGCAGCTTCGCTGAAGTGCCCGTCGGGCTCGTGGTCGCCGACGATGGTGTCCCCGCCGACGGTGACACCGAGGCAGTGAACTACGGTGAGCGCGTTGCCGACGACCTGCTCGCAGGAAACGACTTTGAGTGGCATGTCTTCACGGCATCCGCGGCGTCTGCGGCTCTTGCTGACGGAACCGTCGACTTCACGGTGACACTCCCCAGCGACTTCTCGGATGCTCTGACCTCCATCGCGGGCACGAATCCGCATCAGGCCGAGATCGCTCTTGAGACCAATGACGCTAACAACTATTTGGCGTCGACCATCGGCAAGCAGGCTGTTGAGCAGATCCGGCGCTCAGTAGCGGAACTCGTTGGTCAAGAAGCGGCAAACACTTTGTTGACCGCAATCTCTGACATCCGCACCGAGCTTTCTGATGCCACCGACGGCGCAACGCTGCTCGTCAACGGGTCGAATGATGCTGTGACGGGTGCCCACAAGTTGTCGGATGGCGTGGGAACGTTAGCGACAGGACTGTCCACGCTCAGCACCGCAAGTGGCAGTCTCGCCAACGGTGCCGACCAGATCTCCGCCGGGGCAGCTCAGGTCGCCGCCGGCAATCGTGAGCTTGCCGGGTACGCGGACCGCGCGGGCACAGCAGCCCAAACCATTGCGGATGCGCTTCCTTCCGCTCGCGCCGACCTCATCACCGCGCTCACCGATCAGGGTCTTGATGCTGCTGAGATCGACACCGTGCTTGCCTCCCTTGACCCGTTGAGCGCGCGCATCACTGAAGGAAATGGCACCGTGCAGTCTGCGGTGTCGAAGGTTAATGAGCTTTCGGCGGGCGCCACGTCGCTCGCGAGCGGAGCCGCCGACCTCGCCTCGGGCGCAACCCAACTCGCTGCCGGGGTGAGCTCGGCACAGTCCGGTGCTTCAACCCTCAGCGCTGGCGTTGGTGCGCTAGAAAGCGGACTGGGAACTCTCGCCGATGGCACGACTCAGCTTCGTGACGGGCTTGAGAATGGTGTTGAAGCGATCCCCGCCTCGACTACCCACTTGCGCGAACAGCAATCAGCGGCGATTGCCGATCCGGTTGATGTCGAAACGAGCGCAGTCACGGCAGCGGGCAACTATGGCGCAGGCCTCGCGCCCTTCTTCACAGCGCTAGCCGGATGGATTGGAATCTACGCGCTCTTCCTCATCGTCAAACCCATCTCAAAGCGTGCCGTAACGGCCCTCCGGTCACCGTTACGCGTCACACTCGCGGGCTGGCTCACCCCAGCAGTGCTCGGTGCGCTCCAAATGGTTGCGCTCTTCGGCGTGCTCGCTGCTGCGCTCGGCTTCAGCTTCACGCATCCGCTCGGCACTCTCGGGGTCATGGTGGCGGCAAGCTTCACCTATGCCGCAATCATTCTTGCTCTCAACATTTGGTTCGGCTCGGTCGGCCAATTCTTGGGGCTCGTTCTCATGGTGCTGCAACTCGTCACCGCCGGCGGCACCTTTCCGTGGCAAACCCTGCCAGCCCCGCTCGCCGCGCTCCACCATGTTCTGCCCATGGGCTACGTCGTGGATGCGATGCGCCAACTCATGTACGGCGGCGACCTAGCCCGAGTCGGCACCGACGCTCTCGTACTCGGCGCCTGGCTCAGTGGCGCACTCATCCTGGCCGCCATCGGAGTGACCCGAATGACCCACCGCCGCACCCTGCGCGATCTGCAGCCCAGTCTCATAGGCTGAACCCCATGACCGAACCCGCCCCGCTTCTCACTCCCGGCACTCCCCTTGCGGCGAGCGCCGTCCCCGTCGCACACGAAACACTGGAGCCGGGCGACGTCGTGGCAGGCAGTCCCACCGCGGGGTACGCCGTACTCGATACCCTCGGCGACACCGAGATCGGCGTCTGGGAAATGAGCGTTGGCACCGCAACAGACACCGAGGTCGATGAGGTCTTTGTGGTCATTAGCGGGCGCGCCAGCATCCACTTCGCTGCGGATGATCGCACGATCGCTGTTGGCCCCGGTGACGTTGTGCGGCTCACCGACGGCATGAAGACCACGTGGACGGTCACCGAAGCGCTGCGCAAGATTTACCTCAGCTAGGGGTCTCCATTGGCGCGCAGATTCGGGCCAACAAGTACGGGCGCCCGCCCAGTTCGCGTACCGTAGGAACATGATCACACGACGGGAAGCTGCACTGCGCCTCGACATCCCTCTCGAGATGGCTCGACGGCATGACCTCCCGAATCGGATGTCGGATGCCGAGTTCGAAGAACTCGAAACCAACCCCCCAGCCTGGTTGGTTCAGTCGCGCGCCAACCGCACCGGCAAGCGCCCCGTGTGGATGCAGCTGACGTGTACGGTCTGCGGCTTCACGGAAGCAGCCCGCCCGAAGAAGTGGTGGCCAGCCTTCACGTATTTGACGTGCGATTGGCATGATGCGGATGAGCTTCCCGCTCCCGCTGAAGGGGTGTTCCGCTCGGAGATCGACGGCATTGGCAGTCGCTTCGTGGGCATCGTCGACGAAAAGGTTTAGACCCAACGAATACTTCCGGGTTTGTTCGGCCCGGCTTAAGGGTGGAGCGTGATGCGAACGAGGGGGATTTCGAAGTCAGGGTTTCCGTCGTGGAGCGAAGTCATGAGTGCGGTGAGTTCTTTCCATGTCCTCGGATGCCGCACTTGGTAGGCCGCAAGATAGGCTTGGGCGTCGGCTGGCCCGAGCACCTCTGCGCTAGCGGGGATTCGGCGGCGCAACCCGATGCTGACGTGGCATTTCGGTTCGGCCACCAGATTGCGAACCCACTGGGCGCGTCGACCGAGGGCTGACGCAATCACCACTTCGTTCGGGCTCGGGCTCGTCACTACTTCTAAGACGACGTAGCGGGATTCGCCGGAGTTGCGGCCGGTGTGCTCAAGCATCATCAGGCGTCTGCCAAAAAGGAAGCCGAACCCGGCGCGGTACAGTCCGATCGGCGCACGCATCAGTCGACGACTCCGAAAGGCTCGAGCGATGAGGGAGCGAGTTCTAGTGCTCATAGCTCTGCTTTCAGGGGAACGCTGTCGCGCAACGGCCGCGCGGCCCCAGCCAGCACGAGAGCAATCAGGATGGGAATTCCGATTGCCAGCAACGCGAATCTGATTCCGACGATGTCGCCGAGGAAGCCCAGCAGTGGTGGTCCGGCAAGGAACGCGACGTACCCGAGGGTGGAGACCACTGATACGCGGGCGGCGGCATGCTTGGGGTCATCGGCTGCCGCCGACATCCCCATCGGAAATGTGAGCGCGGCGCCGATGCCCCACAGGGCGACGCCGACCATGGCTAGCCCGATGTTTGGCGCAAGCACGAAGAGCGTGAGGCCGATTGCTGCGGCCGCCATACTGGCGCGCAGCACGGGAACGCGACCGTAGGCGTCGATCGCTTTGCCTCCGAAGAATCGCATCAGGGTCATGGCGAGCACGAAGGTCGCGAACATGAGGGCGCCGTTGGATTCTGTGACGTCGAGTCCATCGACTGCTGCTTTGGCAATCCAGTCGTTTCCTGCGCCCTCCGTGAGGGTTGCACCAAGGACAACAACACCGATCAGTAGGGTGCGGCGGTCGGTCCAGGCAGTGCGCACCTTCGGCGGGGCAGGTTCTCCTGCGGGCTGCGTCACTTCAGGGATGCGCGCCAGAAAGTACTTCGGGATAACAAAAGTCGTCACGGCTACCACCACAACGATCGCGAGAAGATGCGCGGGCAATCCGACCCCCAGAGTCGACAGCCCGGCACCGAGGAGCGCGCCCAGAAAGGCACCACCGCTGAAAGCGGCATGGAGTTGCGGCATGATGGTGCGGCCGATTTTGTGCTCGACGTCGGCACCCTCAATGTTCTGAGCGACATCCCAGAGTCCGATTCCGATGCCAAAGAAGAACAAAGAGATTGCGGTTCCGACCGTGGTTGCCGCTGAGAGCGACAAGGCGATACCGACTCCGGCGAGCGCGGCGATCAGTCCCGCAACGCGCACGGTATTTGCGGTGCCAATTCTGCCTGTCACATAACCGGCTGTGGGCAAGGCGATCAGCGAACCAACGGCGACACAGAGCAGGAGAGCACCCATCTGGCCGGGTGTGAGATTGAGGGTGTCGGTGACGGCAGGGATGCGGGCCGCCCAACTCGCAAACACAAACCCATTGATACCGAAGACAAGGAAGGTCGCGATCGCGGCAGCGCGGAGGCGGGCCGGCGTGGCAGTGGCGGTCATGGGATCAATACTCCCAGTGAAAAGCAGAAGCCGGTGCCTACCCTGAAAATCGCCAGTGTGCTGAGGGGGGAACGGCATCCGTCCTATTGCGTAGTGATCGGGGTGGTGATGAGGTCAACGGCACCGAAGGGGAACGGGAAATAGAACGTGCCGCTGCCGTTCCAGTCAGTAATCGGAATCATCCAGAACCAAATCTGGCTGATGAGCAACGAAACGACGGCCAGAACCATGATCCCAAGTTCCGCGCGGTCGAGATATTGCAGAGCAGATTCTTCGTCGTTTGCTCGTCGGAGCACAAAATTCAGAGTAACGATGATGATCGCAAAAATTGCCAAATAGATGAGGCCGCCGGGGTGAAGCGTGAGATTCACACAGCTGGGTGCTACTTCAGTGAAGTTGCCGTCGCTGCCTACAAGAGAACCACCAGTAGCGACATCAACCGGGCAGTAACCTCGGTTGGCCGTAGTGAAAATCGAATAGACCATGAGGGTGAAGCCAGCGGTCAGAATGAGTTTCCGGATGCGCGCCACGATCAGTCGCCCAGTCAACATGTTCGGGGCATCCAATAGTTCAGTTTTCAGCGCCTGCGACACGGGGTTCCCCTAACGACGAGTGATGGGTTGCCTTAGAGTAAGGCAAAACCGAGGAAATGTCGATCGGCTAACTCGGCTCGCAGGCACTGAGTTCGCGGCGGCCCTGTTTGGTTTTAGCTAGACCGCTCGGCGCGGCTTGAGCGGGTTCTCGAAGCCGCGAAGTAGCGAGGCCACTTGGATCATCGCGTGGTCACGCTCTCGAACATTCTCTTCCCATCGCGGATGCGGGAGGTGGTTCTCAATCGCATTGGCGACGATGTCGATCGTTTCGCGGGTCCAAGGGTTGTCCTTGCCCCGTTCCAGGCCGAAGCGCGCATAGACCGAGCCCAGAATCTCCGAATGCTGGCGAAGCCCGCCGCGGGTGTTCAATTCGCTCGTCGTAAAGGGCCCGATGACCGACCAGCGTCTTCCCAGCCCTTCCCGCACGAGAGTGTCTACGTCAACAGCGGAAACTACGCCATCCCGCACCAAGCAGTAGGCCTCCCGGAGCAAGGCTCCTTGTAGACGGTTAAGGGCGAAGCCTTCGATTTCGGTGTTCAGAAGGACGGGCGAAATGTCTACCCTTGTCAGCAATGCAGCCGCGATCGCGACAGTGCGCGATGCGGTGAATTCTGCGGGAACCACTTCGGCGACGCGAAGGAAATAGGGCGGGTTGGCAGGATGAACAACCAGGCAGCGTGCTCGACCCTCGAGGTGGCGCGCAAACTGAGAAGAGGGTATTGCTGAGGTCGAGCTCGCAAGAACTACGTCTGGCGAGGTCAGCTCATCGAGCTGTCCGAACAGAACACGTTTAACGTCAACGTCTTCTACGATGCACTCCTGCACATATCCGACGCCATCGACTGCATCCGCCAGCTCTTTCCACACAGTCATCCGCGCGAGGATGCCAGACGTCGGCTCAGAGAATAGGCCCGCCTCTCGCATCTCCAGCAGCAGAGATTCAGCGGCGGTGAGTGCCGACGCTCGCCGAACTTCATCAAGCTCGAAAATGCGAACGTTAATGCCTGCGCACGCGAAGACGATGGACCACGCAATACCGATGCTGCCGGCACCGATGATCGCGACCGAATGGATATCGACATCCGCAGTAGCTTCATCGGGATTCGAAATGAGTGTCATGTGGTTGACCTAACTGAAAAGTTGGAGGGCGCAAGGCGGGAAAGTCATGGAGGGCTCTAACGGATGTACGACGCCCCATTGAGGTCAATAGTCGACCCGGTGAGGCTCGGGCAACGGTCAGTAGCTAAGAATGCGGCGAGTTCAGCGACCTCGCGAGGGTCAACATGGTGTCCCATCGCAAGCCCCTCCGCGGCGGCCTGAATTTCGGCGGGCTGGAGGCCTGAGGTGCCCATCCCGCCGCCGACAACGCCGGGAGCAATGATGTACACCCGCACCCCGTCCCGAGCATAGGATCGGGCGAGAGTCTGAGCGAAGTTGCGCAGTGCTGCCTTCGACGCCGCGTAGGCGTTAGCGTCTGGAATCCGAGAACCTTGCTCGGCCGCCCAACTGGAAATCGCCACAATACTTCCGTAGCCGCGCTCCGCGAAGGAGAGTGCCGCTTCGCGCATCAAGGTCGCGGCACCGAGCACGTTCACTTGGAGGAGGTTTTCCCAACTGCGGTCCCATGCCTCGTCATCGCGGCCGGCGAGAGGGGCGGACGCCATGGTCGCGGCATTGACCACGAGAGTGTCGATCGCATTCCACTCTTCTGCCCGCTGCCATAAACCCCGTGCGGATTCGGGCGAGTCGATATCTGTCTGCAGCAGAGTCGAGTGATCAGGCCGTGCAGCGGCGAGAGCGGCTCGTGCAGACGTTTCACGACTGCGGTACGTCCCGGCCACTCGAGCGCCACGGTTGATGAATGTGGAGGCGATATGAGATCCGATCGCTCCCGAAACACCCGTAATGAGTGCGGTGCGGTCAGACAGGTCCAGAGTGTTTGCAAGATCAGGCATCTAGAGCAACCCTCCATCAACGGGAAGAAGGTGCCCCGTAATTGCGGCCGAACTCGGTGAGGAAAGAAAGGCAACAGCGTTCGCGACATCGTGAGCGCTGGCAAGCGCCCCCAGCACCGTGAGTTGTTCTGCAGCACGCACGGCTTCGGCTGGCTCCATCCCCGTGCTGGCGCTGCGCTCCTTCATCCGGCCGAGCAGTGCAGCGGTCGCAACGGGCCCTGGCGCGACCGCGTTGACACGGATGCCGCGAGGCCCCAGCGACTGAGCCGCTGAACGGACCACCCCGAGCACGGCGTGCTTGCTTGCCGCGTAGGCCATGACATTGGGGTCCCCTCGCCAGGAATTCAGAGACCCAATCGCGACGATCGTCGAGTTCCGAGGCATGTCTCTCGCCGCGTACTTCATGACCGAAACAAAGCCGGTGACGTTCACGGCGATCGTTTTATCAAGCACGTCGAGATCGATATCGGTCGGGTTGTGCCAGGCGGGAACAATTCCGGCTGCCGCAACAAGTCCATTAAAGGCACCATGCTCTGCAACGTCGCTTTCGATTGCGTGACGTACGGCTGCTTCGTCGGTGACATCGACAGCGACTGACGGCCACGGAGCAGGCACGCTGGCGCTCGCGCCGAGATCGAGAATGAGGCCGGAGGCGCCGGCTGCAGCCAAACGGTTAACAATCGCGAGACCGAGGCCTTGCGCTCCACCGGATACAAGAAAGCGGCGCGATGCGAACTCCGTTGACGCGGAGTTCGACTGGGGTGCGGGTGCTGTTTCGTCCATTTCCCCTCCAGTGTTTCGTCGGCTGATGAGTGTGCTTCGGCGGTCTGTTGCGCAAACCTCGTTCGATCGTGACGGCGACGCTACGACCGCTGAAATCTCTGGTTTCCCGCAAAATCGGGGGTTCGCTGTTCAAAACAGTACGATATGCGAACCTTTGAACGCAATACGAACTTTTGTGTTCGTATTGCGTTCAAACGTTCGGTGTGCAAACATTTCTGCACGGGCGACGAAGTAGTCATCCCGTGCCGTGACCCGCACCGCTAGCCCTATCGGCATCCCAGTAGCCACAATTTCGAGCACCGGAGGATTCGGATGACCAGTCATTCCACGTACGGTTTCGGCTCCCTGGTCGGACTCGACCACATCGGAGTCGGCGTCTCAGACATGCAGGCGTCGCTCAACTTTTACGGCCAGCTCGGCTTCTCAGACATCGTCTTCGACTACACGGGCCCTCTTGGCGGCCTTGAGCAGGCAACAGGGCACGCCTCCACAGAAGCTCGCGTCGTGTACCTCCGCAGCATTAACCCCACCGTCCTTGGCCGGTCCGGCGTAAAACTCGTTCAGCTGACGAACCGTCACGCCGCCCCAGTTCCCGAAGGCTTCGCATACGGCGAGCCCGGAATCTGCGAAGTGTGCCTGCATGTGAAAGGCCAATCCGAGTTCTATGATTCGCTCGTCGCCGCCGGCCACACCAGCCTGATGGCTCCCGACGATCAGGTCTTAGAGCCCTACCAAACACACTGCGGCCTCTCCTATGTGTCCGACCCCGATGGGGCGAAGATCGAGCTCATCGAATGGTCGAGCCTCGAATCAGGATGGCCACATCCCGCAGGCCCTCAAGGCGTGAATCACGTGGCCTTCGGAGTTCACGACATCGACCGCACGGAAGCGTTCTACCGAGACCTAGGCTTCACCGGCAAACTCTTCGACGCCAGCGGAGTAAACGAGCCCATGAACCCCTGGTTCGAATCCGTCGGCCGTGTGCCTCCGGTACAGCGGATGATGCTGCTCACGAGTCCTCACGGCGGCGCGCTTGAGCCGGTAGAACAGGATCCTCCCGGAGCCGACATGCGTGGCGAGTGGGGGCACCTCGGTACTTTCGAGTTCGCAATCGGCGCTCGCAACCTCGACCTTGCACTGGCCTACCTTGCCTCGATCAATGTTCCTCTCGTGGGTGAACCGGTTGAGATCGCTATGCCAGACGGTCAAGTGTGGCGTTATGCCTACTTCCAAGACCCCGCAGGTCTGTACGTCTCCATTACCGAAGTTCGAGCCTGACAAACGATATCGAGAATATGACCATTGCTACTAGCGCCACCGCGCGAACCCCCATCGTTCAGATTCGTGGGCTCCACAAGTCCTTCGGGCAAACAGAGGTGCTGCACGGGATCGATCTCGACATCCATAGGGGTGAACACGTCGTACTCTTCGGACCCTCCGGATCGGGAAAGTCCACAGTGCTTCGCAGCATCAACCTTCTTGAAGATCCCACAAAAGGCTCGCTCAAGGTCGACGATGTCGAGTACGGGCCAGGGCACCCAGGCGAGACAAACGTCAAGCGCGGGACCAAACTGCAGCTGCGCCGCAAAGTCGGCATGGTTTTTCAACAATTCAATCTGTTCCCCCACCTTTGCGCCCTCGACAATGTGGCTCTCCCGCAACGCAAAGCGCAAGGGAAGAGTAAGGGTGATGCTCGCGAGCACGCCGCGGAAGCGCTGCGCAAGGTCGGCCTACTCGAACGGGCCGGGCACTACCCGTCTGAACTTTCCGGAGGCCAACAGCAACGAGTCGCGATTGCTCGCGCCCTCGCTCTCGACCCAGACGTCATCCTGTTTGACGAACCGACATCAGCCCTCGACCCGGAACTCGTCGGAGAAGTACTGAAGAGCATGCGTGAAGTTGCGGAGACGGGAATGACCATTGTCGTCGTCACCCACGAATTCGGCTTCGCCCGAGAAATTGGCGATTTGAACGTTTTCATGGAAGACGGACGAATTGTTGAGTCGGGACCCCGCGGGTTCTACGACAACTGCACCACAGATCGTGCCAAAGAATTCTTGAAAGCGGTGAAGTAATGAGCCTGTTGGACTTCGACTGGAGTTTGATCTGGGATAACCGTGAGGCCCTGATCAACGGAATGTGGACGGCACTGTCTGTCTCCACCGTCGCGCTCGTGATCTCGACGGTTGTCGGATTGCTCTTGGCGGTACTGCGCAACGGCCCCAAGGCCGTCAGCTGGATCGCCGTCGTGTACATCAACGTCTTCCGTGGTGTGCCCGCGCTCGTGAGTGTCATCTGGGTCTACTTCGGTCTCTCCCTAGTGCTCGACATCAGCTTTAGCGTGTTCCAAGCCGGTGTCATCGCGCTGTCGATGCTCTATAGCGCCTTCTTGGCAGAGATCTTCCGTTCCGCGCTCGCCGCTGTTCCTCACGGACACACCGAGGCTGGCTGGGCGCTCGGGATGCGCTCGAGCCAGATCTTCTTCTCGGTGACGCTCCCGCAGGCCATCAAGATTGCGCTCCCGAACATCGGAAGCATGTACATCGGAATGGTCAAAGACACCTCGACCTTCACTGTCATCGGGCTACTCGAAGTTGTTCGAGTAACTCAAAACCTTGTTGCGACCACATTCCAACCGTTTGTCCTCTACACCGCAGCAGCAATCATTTACGTGATTGCCGCTTTCGCCATCGACCTGATTTTCCGGCTCATCGAAGGCGTCTATGTTCGGCCCCCAAAGGCCGTGCTTGGCCGCGCCATCCGTGCTCGCCAGCGTCGAACGATCGAAAAAATCGTCGCCAGCACCAAAGCCAACTCCCTCGCGACCGCGCAGTTGTTCGTGAAGTAACACGCGGCCCGACCCGACACCAAGTTAACACACAACGAATAAAACTAGAAGGAGAACACAATGAAGAAGTCACTACGCTTGCCGCTCGTCGCGGCAATGGCGACTGCAGCGATGGTGCTGTCAGCTTGCTCAGGCGGAAGCACCACCGATCAGGGCGCTGCTGAAGCGAATGACGCCCTGATGACACCGGGCGTGCTCGTCGTCGGGATGAACCTGCAGTACAAGCCACAGATGTACCTCGAAGGCGACGAGCCCACAGGTTATGACGTCGAGCTGCTCAACGCCCTCGCCGACGAAATGGGCGTCGAACTGGAAATCAAGAACCTCGACTTCGCTGGCCTCATTCCGGGACTGCAAGCCAAGCAGTTCGATATGGTCTCCGTCGGCCTGAGCGCCACCGACGAGCGGAAGGAAGTCATTGACTTCTCGCGCGGCTACGTTCCTTACAGCAGCATCCTTGCTGTGCCGGAAGGGTCAGCAACCAGCCTGTCAATCGACGAGCTGAACAAAGAGGGCGTCATCATCACCGCTCTTCAGGGTTCGAGCAACGAACAACTGATTCGCGACAACTTCCCCAACGCCACTGTGCAGGGCTTCCCCGACCAGAACGCAGCGCTTCTTGAGGTTGCTACCGGTCGTGCCGCTGCAGTGGTCGTTGAGGACTACATCCTCGCTCAGTTCAGCGTCGCCAACCCCAACCAGTTGGCTCAGGCTGAGGTCGATGGGCCGCTGAGCCTTTACTACGGTTCGTGGGGAGTTCAGAAGGGCAACAGTGCTCTCGTAGCCCAGCTCGACGAGTTCCTCTGCTCCGCACAGAACGATGGAACGCTCAAGGACCTCTACACGTCGATCATGGCACCGCAGATGCCCGATATGCCGGGTGGCTGCTAAACAATGCACACAGATGAGCGTGTTTTTGATGTTCTGGTAGTGGGGGGCGGCCCCGCCGGAATGGCTGCGGCATCCACCGCAGCGGCCGCAGGCCTGAACGCAGCGCTCATCGACGAACGCCCAACTCTCGGGGGCCAGGTCTATAAACAACCTGGCCCCGGGATGCGGGTAACCAATCCGCGCGCGATGGGGGCGCAGTACCTCGCGGGGCGCCGCCTCATTGACGAGGCAGAGCAGAGCGGCGCAGAAATCATCCTTCGGGCGAGCGTGGTCAACCTCGAACCCTCTTCTGAAGGCTGGACCGCTATGGTCCAACGCGAAGGCAACGCCGTCGAACGGCTAAGCGCTGCTCGCATCATCGTGGCGGCCGGAGCAAATGACCGGCCAGTGGTCTTTCCTGGCTGGACCCTCCCCGGCGTTATCACCGCCGGTGGCTTGCAAACGCTCGCCAAAACTCAAGCGGTCGTTCCCGGCGAGCGCATCGTCTTTGCCGGCTCAGGACCGGTGGCGTTGGCCTTCCCCGCCCAACTTGCGGGTTACGGCGCCAACATTGTCACCGCTCTAGAGTCTGGCCCCACGCCGGGCATCGTCGACCTCGCGAACGTCGGACTCGCTGCGCCGGGCAACATCGGGCTACTGATGGATGCGGCCAAATACCGCGCTTCGCTCCTCACCCACAAGATCCCCCTCAAATACGGTCGCATCATCGTGCGCGCTGAGGGTGACGGGCGAGTTGAACGAGTCGTTCATGCCGCAGTGGACGCCGAATGGCGTGTCGTGCCGAACACAGAAGAAACCATCGATGCCGACGTTCTCTGCGTTGGCTACGGCTTCTCCCCCTCCACAGAACTTCTGCGCCTCGTAGGTTGCGACTTCGACAGCAACGAAGACCTGGGCGGCCCCGTCGTCAAGCGTGACGACTGGTGCCGCACGGGCGTCTCCGGAATTTACGCGGCGGGAGACGGCGCCGGCGTCGAGGGCTCCGCTGTCGCCGCTGACGAAGGGCGACTTGCTGGCCTAGCGGTGGCACAGGACGCCGGAATCCTGAGTGAACGAGAGAGCACCTCTCGGGCATCCCGTCTTCTCAAACGAGTCGGGCGCCGACGTGCGCTCACGACTGCGGCCGACCGCATGTATCACGTCGGCGAGGGAATCTTCGAGCTCGCCGAACCCGACACCACTGTGTGCCGGTGTGAGGGCACAAAGCTTGCGGCTATCCAAGAAGCGATCGAGAGCGCTCCCGACGTCAGCGCTGTCAAGGGGCTTACCCGCGCGGGCATGGGGCCATGCCAGGGGCGGATGTGTGGCCGCCATATTGCGGCAATGATCGCCACGAGACGCGGAGTTCCTCTCGCCGACGTCGAGCCCGCAACACCGCGGATGCCGCTGCGACCGACCGCGATCGGTGCGATCGCGAACCCAGCGGTCACCGATCCCGGCCTGTTCGACACTTCGGCCGTGCGACCAACGGAACCCGAGCGCGCCGACCTGAACTCTGCTGCACGCTCTGATGCAGCCTCGAGCGTTGTCGGCGAGACCGACGTGCTCGTCATCGGTGGCGGCATCGCTGGCGCCGCTGTCACCTACTACCTCGCCAAAGAAGGCATCGACGTCACGCTTCTTGAGCGTGGCGAACTCAACCGTGAGGCATCCGGAACCAACGCAGGAAGCTTCCACTTTCAACTCGCCATCCACCAGCTCTCTGGCCAGGGAACTTCAGCTGACCGGGATCGGCTACTCGGTGATGCGCGCGACAGCGTGCGTGCCTACGAGCTCTGGAAGGGGCTCAGCACCGAGCTCGGCGCAGATGTCGGGCTTCACCAAACCGGTGGTTGGATGGTCGCCGAGACTCCTGAGCAACTCCAGATTCTGCACGAGAAGCACCTGCTCGAGGCTGAGGCCGGGATCGAAACCGAGGTGCTAACCGGTGCTGAACTCGCCAACCGGGCTCCCTACTTCTCTGATCGAGTTATCGGCGCTACGTACTGTGGACTCGAAGGGCACGCGAATCCGCTCACCACGGCCCCTCTCTATGCGCTTCGTGCGGTTGAAGCCGGTGGCACCGTCAAGACCCACACCGAAGTGCTCGGCATCGAAGTGAACGCGGCGTCGGAGTCACGACGCTTCACCGTGCGCACCACTCAAGGCACCTACTATGCCCGCCGCGTGGTGAACTGTGCCGCAGCTTGGGCTGGCGATCTCGCCGAAATGGTTGGGCTCAACTTCCCCATCCGGCGCGAGGGCCTGCACGTGAACGTCACCGAGTCACGCCCGAAGCTGCTGCCATCGATGGTGCAGCACATCGGTCGCCGACTCACTCTCAAGCAGACCTCTCAGGGTGGGTTCATCGTGGGTGGAGGCTGGCCGACAGGCGCATCGGCCTACCCCACCCGGTATCCCACCCAGTGGCAGAGCGCCGCGGGAAACCTCAACGTTGCCCGAGATGTCATCCCTGCACTCGACGACGTGAGGGTCATCCGCACTTGGTCGGGAGTGATTGCGTTCACCGATGACAAATCACCCATCGTCGGTGAATCCGAAAAAGTGCCCGGCTACTACGCGTGCGTTGCCACCACCGGATTCACGTTCTCGCCGATATACGCCTTCCAACTATCGGAACAGATCGCAGAACAGCACAAGGGCGCTTCACCCTTCCACAAGCGATTCTCTCTCGATCGAATGTCGTAGGTTACGCGGCAGGGAATTATCCACAGTTTTGTTACACCACATATAGAGGAGCGTTGAGATGAATCGTGATGACGTCGATTGGGCAGGCTATTTTCCCGCCGTTGTGACTCCGTTTACCGAGTCGGGAGCGCTTGATACCGAAACGATGCACGCGCTGATTAATCAGTACGCGGAACGCGGGATGCACGGTGTCGTCGTTAATGGCACGTGCGGGGAATGGTTCTCGCAGAGCGTTGACGAGCGAAAGGCCGTGGCTGAAACTACCGTCGCTGCCGCGAACGGAAGAATGCCCGTGCTGGTGGGATGCACTTCGAACACCGTGGAGAATGTGCAGGTACTGGCGCGTCACGCTCTCGATGCGGGAGCCTCCGGCGTTCTCGTCTCCCCGCCGCCTTACATCAAGCTCTTCCCCAACGAAGTAGTGACCTGGTACGAAGAGGTCAGCGCCGCTGTTCAGGGACCAACTGTGGTCTACAACTGGCCGCACGGCACCGGCATAGATATCGATTCTGACCTCGCTGATCGTCTCGCCGACATTGACTCCATCGTGGCCATCAAAGACAGCACACCCAACGTTGACCAGTTCTTCGAGACGTCGCGACGAGTTCGCGACCGGGTACGCGTTTTCGGGCCGTATATGTCTGCTCGCGGTGTTGAAGTACTGCGCACTGAAGGCGGTGACGGCACCGTTGGTGGCGGCTCGCTCTTTGGTTCTCCCGATCCGCAATTCTGGGAGAACTACTGGGCAGGCGACTTCGATGCCATGGAGCGCTACGCCGCGGTGCAAGACCGTCTCTTTCCGAAGCTCTGGCTTCCCGGCGGTTGGGCAGGAATCTACGGCGGCTACCAGTCGCAGCTGAAGGCCCTGATGCACATGCTCGACCAGCCCGCTGGCCACGTTCGACGCCCGCGACTTCCCGTCAGCGACCCCGCTGCTTTGGATGCCATGCGCGCCGTGCTTGTCGACGAAGGATTGCTGAGCGCCACTGCGGGGCAAGCGTGACCTCGGGCCGCATTCCGGGCCACGGCATGGAACGTGGAACCCCGGTGCGTATCGTTGTCGACGGTGCGCCCCAGGATGCGTTCGAAGGCGAAAGCGTCGCCGCCGCGATCATGGCGTGTGGCCAGAATGAACTTCGCGAACACGAATCAGGTGAGCCGCGGGGATATTTCTGCGGCATGGGCATTTGTTTCGATTGCGTTATGACGGTCGATGGCGTGCCCAACACTCGCACGTGTGTGACGTGGGTGCGGGATGGTTTGACCGTCGAACGACAGCGTGGTGCAGGGCTTGCATCGGATGAGCCAGGAGAAGTGCACAGTTAGGGCGGCACGGTTGAGCGCTGACTCCTCAGCGCTGCGCCCCACCGTCGGGCCCGTGCGAACCCCAGTTTTGAAGTGATCTCCATCGAAAGGACCTTGTATGTCTCTCCCCAAATCTCAGCTATTCGAACCGATCACGATCAACGGTCTTACTGTTCCGCATCGCCTCTGGGTCGCCCCCATGTGCATGTACTCGTCGGTCGACGGTCAACCCGCTGACTTCCACATTGCCCACTACGGTTCATTTGCGCTCGGCCGCGCCGGTCTCATCATGACCGAGGCCACCGCGGTCTCGCCTGAAGGCCGAATCTCGCCCGACGACGCTGGGCTCTGGAACGACGAGCACACCATCGGTTGGCGCCGCGTCGTGGACTTCGTGCACAGCATGGACTCCCTCATCGGAATGCAGCTCTCGCACGCTGGCCGCAAGGCGTCAACGGCTCCTCCCACGCGCGGTCGCGGTTACGTTCCGCCGGCTGAGGGTGGCTGGCAAACGGTCGGGCCTACCGACCTGCCCTACGAACCATTCGCGGCTCCTGTTGCGCTCGATCACGTGGGCATTGCTAAGGTCGTCGACGACTATCGGGATGCCGCACGCCGTGCTGTTGAGGCTGGTTTCGACTTGGTCGAGGTGCACGCCGCCCACGGCTATCTTCTCGGGCAGTTCCTGTCGCCGACCTCGAATACGCGTACGGACGAATACGGCACCGATGAGGCCGGACGCACCCGCATCCTGCGCGAAGTAGTTGCTGCCGTCCGCGAGGTCATCCCCGCCGACATGCCACTCGTACTGCGCCTCTCGGCCACTGAGTGGGTTCCCGGCGGCGTGACCGTCGATGACACCATCGCGGTTATTCGCAGCCTAGAGGGCGTTGACCTCATCAGCGTCTCCTCCGGTGGAAACAGCCCCGGCCAGCACATTGTGCCGGGACCCGGTTACCAGCAGCCGTTGGCTCGCAAGATTCGCGCCGAGGTCGACCTGCCCGTTGGTGTTGCTGGCCTCATCACGTCGCCCCAGCAAGCAGAGGCGGCGATCGTGACCGGCGACACCGACATCGTGTTCGTCGCGCGCCAGTTCTTGCGCGAACCCAACTTCGCCCTGCGGTCAGCTTCTGAGCTCGGCGGCGAGCTTGAGTGGGCGTGGCAGTACAACCGCGCAAAGTACTGGAACAGCATTCCCTAAGCGCGCGAGCCGCCCGCAGTTCTGTGAGGCCGTCGAGCAGTGGTTAACTCAGCCACCGCTCGGCGGCCTTTGGCGATAGTCCACCCGTAGCGCAGAGCCAGCCCACGGATGATGCGACCGCTTCTTCTGACGTGAAGCGAGGGCGATACCCCAGCTCTGTCTGAGCGCGTTCGATGCTCATGACATGGCTTCGAGTGATGTGCTCGAACGACGTGGATGCTTGCTTCGGCGTTACTCGCTCGCGAAAGCTCTCGAAGGGGAGGAAGTCATAGGTCACGTCGTGACCGAAGCGCTGAGAGATCGCCGCCGCCAACCCGCGAAGATTGCTTGCGCGGGCAGCAACAGCATTGAACACGTCGAATGCCGGAGCGGTTTCTCGCTCGACCGCCAGCTGGAACACCTGCGCGACATCACTGGCATGCACATGGTGAAGGGTCTCGAGCCCAAAGTTGGGCAGAGCCACTGGTTCGCCAGCGGCGAGGGTCTCCCACACTTCCAGACCACCGTGGCCCTGAGGGTTAATGACGGCCCAGCCTGGCCCACAAATCTGACCCGGGCGGATGACGGTGCTGGGAAGCCCGTCGGGCCGCAACGACTCGAGACGGAGGACGTCTTCAACCGCAGCCTTGAGAATGCCGTAATCGCCCCACGGTTCGCTCACGACATCTTCGTCCGCCGGCACAGACGACAGCCGTCCTTTCACCCAAATGGTGCTGCACATGATGAGGCGCGAGATGCGTCCGCGCAGTCCCTCAATAAGGTGCGCAGCTGACTCCGGAGTGAAGCAGATCATGTCGACAACAACGTCGGCGTTCAAGCCTGCAATATCGTCTGCGAAGGTGCCGGCCTTTTCGCCAGCGTCGCGGTCGATCATGACGTGCTCAACCGAAGCCCACGCCTCGTGTTGGCGGTAGCGCGGAGTTGCTGTGCGGCTCACAGCGACGACATCGTGGCCCGAGGCTACAAGCTCGGGAACCAGGTAGCCGCCGACGTGTCCAGTAGCTCCAACGACAACAACTCTCACGCGTACCTCTTTCTACTGTTCTGGTGATGCGATGACTGAAATCGGTGTCGGCTTAAACGGAACTTGAGGCGCGAAGCCTGAACGTTCATCCACCGGATTTCCGCTTCGTTCGGCAGAAAGCGCCACAACAACCGGACCGCAATAGCGGCCCTGGCACTTGCCCATTCCCACCCGCGACACTCGCTTACTGGCACCGGCGCTCGACGTCAGTTCATCGACGCCGCGCGCGACCGTCTCAAGGCTGAGGCTCTCACAACGGCAGACTGTTGTTTCGGGGGTCGCCAGCTCGATCGTGAGAACCGGCGCAGCAAAGACGCGGTTCAGCGAATTCTGGAACCTCAAGTTGCGAGCCAAGTTTCGGCGAGCTGCGCGGAGTTCACGGTTATGTGCGCTCGAGGCAACTCCGCCAAGTTCGGCCACGATCGAGGAACCGGCGATGACACCGCGGGCCTGCGCAACCTTCGCGCCGTGCACCTGGGCAGAGTCGCCAATCACATATGTCTCCGGCACGGAGGTACGACCGTCGGCGTCGCGCTCAACCACGAGGGTCTTGAGCGAGTCATCCCACGAGTGGCGGCAGCCGAGCATCCGCGCGATCTCGTTCGATGGCAAGAAGCCGTAACCCATGCACACCGCGTCAATTTCGAAGCTGCGCTCGGTTTCGGCGATGGGCGTTCCGTTGGCACGCAACCGTGCCACCACGGCGCCGGTCACTCCATTCTCGTCGCCGGTCAGGCGCACGACCGCACTTCCTGTGATGACGGGAACGCGGGCCCGAGCGAGCGCGAGGCCGTACTTTGCGCCATCAGCGATGAGTCCGGGAGACGAAAAGGCCATCGTTGCGCCCGAGAAAACGTTGGCGGCCCGCACGGGGCTCGCTAATTCAACGAGAGCGACAACGCGCGCCCCTGCCGCCGCGAGCTCCGCTGCGACCTGCATGTTCAAAGGACCGTTGCCCGCCACCAACACCCGTTGACCTGGCGACACTTGATACGAACGCGAGAGAGTCTGAGCTGCGCCGGTCGTCATGACCCCGGGCAGGGTCCAGCCTGGCATCGGGACACCACGCTCATACGCCCCTGTCGCGAGAACGACTCGCTTGGCACGAATGACCCATCGTTCGACCGGACTCGCGGCAACGATGTGATCCGGAGCAAACGCTCCCCACACTTTTGCGCGGTCGAGAATACGAACGCCTGATGCCCGTGCGCGCTCAATCAGAGCCCGACCACGCTGATACTGGCCATCAAGGCGCTGCTCATCGAGGTCGAAGTCGGGAGCGGGCTGCTTGTAGTACTGGCCACCGAGTTTGCCACGCTCGTCGAGCAAGATGACATCGAGCCCGCCCTCGGCCGCAACCGCTGCGGCGGCAAGCCCCGACGGGCCAGCGCCAATCACGACCACGTCGGGCGTCAGCGTCGACTCGGGAAGGCTGGTGCTGTCGTCCAAGCTGGGCAGATCGAGCCGCGGCTCAGCAGAATCGACGACCATGCCGTCCGCGGCTGGGGTCATGCACGCGAGACTCTCGCCCTTGCCCTCGATCATGACCGTGCACTCAGCGCACACGCCCATTCCACAGAAAACTCCGCGCTTGTCGCCTTCTCGGGCCACCCGCAAAGCCGGATCCCCGGCGGCAATAAGCGCCGACGCTACCGTGTCACCGGCTTGGGCTTCGACAGCTTCCCCGTTGTAGTTGACCGTAATGGCGCGGGGAGCGTCGCCGAACCCCTTGCTATGAATTCGCACTAGTGGTTACCGTTTTTTCGCTGGTAGGCGCGCCACGTCGTTGCCCAACGCTCGGGGTCATCAAGCCCCGCTCCGTTGGCACGCGCGACAACCTGGTTGTGGGGCGAGGTTTTTACGAGCTCTGCATCGCTGCGAGCTTCGTCGATTACGTGAGCGAGCACGTCGATCCAGTAGTCAATGTCTTCAATCGACCACGCCTCGCCGGCCTCCGGGGTGAAGGGCTCAGGAACAATCCACGGTTCGTGGCTCAACCAGTACGCATCGATGCCGAAGTCGGTCATCCGGTTCTGGATGTCCACTGCCGTCACCCCAGTCTCGGCGGTGATGTCGCCCAGACTAAACCGAGTCATTTCCAGTCGGCGCTTGGTCATGTCGGGAAAAGCCTTCGTGATTCCGGGAATCTCGAGAATGCGCTTCTCCATGTAGTTGTTGGTGAGCACTGACAGGTCTGCTGCTTCGCGCAAACCATTGCCGCCCATTGCTGTGAGCCAGGTGTATGCCGCGATTACCTGCGGCACGTTTCCGAGATATTCGCGGATGCGACCCAGGCTCGATGGGGACTCCACGAGCGTGAAGGTGTCGTCGACCTTCTCGATGCGGGGCCCGGGCAAGAAGGGAGCGAGTTCCTCGGAGCATCCATAGGCACCCACAGCCGGACCGCCACCACCCTTCGTAACGCCGAAGGTCTTGTGGAGCATGAACATGCACGCATCGAAGCCGAGCTCTGCCGCGCGCAAGCGAGTCATTACGCCATTGAAGTTGGCGTGGTCGTAGAAGCAGAGTCCGCCCGCTTCGTGAACGATTTCGACCCACTCCTTAATGTGGGGGTTGTAGATGCCCATATCATCAGGGTTGTTGACCATGAGTGCTGCCGTGCGATCGCTCACCGCGGCCCGCAGCGCTTCAACCGACGGGTATCCGTTCTCTTCAACGGGAAGGGTAATGATGTCGAAGCCTGCAGCCGAAGCAGTCGCGGGACTAGACGGGTGCGATTGAGCCGTGGTGATGATTTCAGTGCGCTGCCCGAGCTCGCCACGTGATGCGTGATACGCGCGAGTGACGGCCGCGTGCGTGAATGCGGCAGCGGCTCCACCGCCGGGCTGGAAGGTGAAGGCTGGCATTCCCGAGAGCGTCGTGAGAGCCTGAGAGAACTCATCCACGATCTGAAGAACGCCCTGCATCGTCGACGGATCCTGGGCCGGATGCACATCCGCGACATAGGGGCGGGCAATGATTCGCTCGCTGATGCGCGGGTTGTATTTCATGGTGCAGGTCCCGAACAGGCTGATGCCCACCATTCCCATGGTCTGCTGAGAGAGGTGAAGGTAGTGGCGAAGAACATCGGGTTCCGACATCTCGGGAAGCCCGGGTGCTTCGGCGCGACGCAGTCCAGCGGGAACAAGCCCGGCTGCATCGGCACTCGCCCACGAAGTTGGCGGCACGGTACCGCGCCGGCCGGGAGAACCCATCTCCATAATGACGGGTTCGCTCCAGCGTGCGGAGTGGAATGGACGAATTTCGCTGCGAGTCATCGCGTGACCGCCTTTCCTAGGGAGCTGATCAATCGCTCGATATCGCCCTCCGTGTGCACTTCTGTCACACAGTAGAGAGCACTTTGCCCGAGCTCAGGGAAGTCGACGCTGAGGTCCTTGCCGCCGAAGATGCCCTCGGCAAGCAGCCTCTCGTTGATTTCGGCGACAGTCATTCCGGTACCGGTGAAGTCGACGACGAACTCTTTGAAGAAGCCGGAGTCAAAGCGCACCGTCACGCCATCGATACCGGCGATGCGATTGGCCGTTTCGTGCGCATTCGAGATGATCGTGCTGCCGAGTTCAGCGAATCCCGTGGGCCCCATGAGTGCCATGTAGACCGTGTTGCGAATAGCCCAGAGATAAACCGAGTTGCCTGTCCAGTCGTTACCGTCTTCTCGCGCACCGTAAGAGCTCTGCCCGAAGAGCGTCAAGCCGAAGGCACGCTCACCAGGGACGAGCGTTTCTGTGATGCTGACCTGAAGGGTCGGAAACTCCCGGGCATACCGTTCTTCGTCGCGCGTCGCGATGAAACCGCCAACGCCACCACCCGCGTTAAGAGGAACACCGAGGGGTTGGGTCGAGCCGATCACGATGTCCGCGCCATAGCTGGCTGGCGGTGCCACGATTCCGAGGCTAACCGGGTCGGTTCCGACGATCATTTCCGCGCCAACCGCGTGCGCCCTGGCCGTAATCTCTGCCGCTTGGGCTTCGAAGACTCCGAGGTGGTTGGGGGTGTCGATGTAGACGGCAGCGATGGTGTCATCGAGCACCTTTGCAAGCTGATCGAGGTCTGCTTTACCTGTAGCGGCATCGTAATCGAGATCGATAATCTCGAGTGCTCGCGATGACCCCTGCGTCCCACAGTAGCTTTCGATAACGGCGCGACGCTCGGGATCGATGGCCTTCGTGACGATGACCCGGTTGCGTCCCGTGAGGCGGGCCGCCATGCGCAGCGCGTTTCCGCCCGCCGAGCCCCAGCTGTAGACCGGGAGGCCGACGAATTCAAGGTCAAGGAGTTCTCCGAGCTGAGAGGAGAACTCGAACCAAGCCTGATTGCGTCCGTGGTCAGACGACGGAGTTCCCCACACCGATGTGAGAAATTCGCTTCGCCCAGCGATCTCGTCGCAGACAGCCGGAACGTGATGCTGCCAACTGCCGGCACCCAAGAAACTCAGATTGTCGCGAGTGTTCTTGTTCGAACGAAGAATGTCATCGACGTGACGCTCAAGGGCTGCCTCCGACAGGATCCCGTCGGGAAGGGTTTCGCCCTGCGTGCCATAGTGCTCAGCGGGGATCTGCTCGAACAACTCCTCAATCGAGGAGGCTCCAACCGCGGCGAGCATTCTCTCGTGAATGGCCTCGGTTGAGTTTCCCATATAGGGATGAGGGGTGAGCTGGCTCATTTTCGCTTCCTTCCAGCGGGAACTAGTTGGTGATTCTTAGGACAGTGCTGCGTGTCGGCGACGTGCGGACTCGGCGATGACCCTGCAGTGCAAGGTGCGGCTCAGCCCGACCGAGGTCGACGTGAAGTACAGGGGGTTGCAACGCATCGATCTTGTTTTGCGCTGCGACGATCACAATGTTGTCGTCGTCAATAAGAGCCAGAACTCGGGGACTGATTTGCTGATTGCCACGGCCAAGCAAGAACCCTTGACCACCGACAACCCCAAGAATCAATACGCTGCCAGGATGCGTGGAAACATGCTCCCACAGCGCGTTCTCCGAAGCATCGGCAACAACAACTGCTCCATCAGCGACGATGTCAAAACCGTTGCGAGTGCCCTCGAGTCCCAGCGCAACAAGGATGCTGCCGACGGTCGTTCCCGGGCCGAGAATGTAGCTCGTGCCTGCCGTCATACTGGCCGCGATTTGAGCACCGAGAGCCGGGATATCAGCATTCGTGCTGTCAGCGCGGGCCACCTTGGGGCCCTGCACTCCGGCGGTCGCGTGCGGCACTCGCGCCACCGCGATGTCGCTGACGTCCTGATCACCGGGGATGACATCCAGAACTTCGGTCTCGTGAGAGAGCCGACGCTCGCCCGCCGAAAGGTATTCGGCGGCAATTTCGCCCGCGCGCTCGGGCGTGTGAGCGAAGACTCCCGAGTGCATCTTTACTCCGCTGGGGGTGCCGAGCACGGTGATCGCGGTTCCAAGCTCAGCGACGATGTCGGCCGCTGTTCCATCTCCGCCAGCGAAGAGAAGCAGATCGACGTTGGCGTCTCGCATCGCGATTGCCGCAGCGTGAGTATCAGCAGCCGACGTTCTTTCGCTCGCGACTCCCACCGTGCGTGCCACTGTCAGTCCGCTGGCGCGCACACTGTTCTCGCCCATTGCACCGGCCGCCGCCACGATGTCGATTGCTGCCGGATGCTCGCGACGCAGCACAGCGAGTGCACGTTGCATCCGCTCCTCGGCTCCGGGCAAAGCTCCGAGAGCGCGTGCCTGTTCAGAAGCATCGCCATCGGTTCCGTGAAGTGCGACCGCTCCACCCATACCGGCGATCGGGTTGACGATAACGCCAACCCGAACAACCGTGGAAAGGGCTTTAGCCAATCAGTCCTTCTTCTTTCACTACGTCGTCGAGAGCCCGTCGCGTTCCTGCCACCATGGCGTCGATTTCTTCTTCTGTGGTGGTGAACGGCGGGGAGAACGAAATGGTGTCTGCGGCCGGAAGGGCACGAGTCACAACGCCGTGCGCGAGGCTGCGCTTGGTTACCTTCGCGGCGAATCCCATCGCGGGGTCAAAGGCCTTCATGGGTGCCGTGCTCTGAACGAACTCGACAGCGCCCACGAGACCCTGACCGCGGATTTCGCCGACGTTCGGATGCCCGGCGAATTCTTCTTGCAATCGACGGTGCATGTGCGCGCCGACGGTAGCGGCGCGTTCCGTGAGGTTGTCGTTCTCGATGATGTCGAGGTTCGTCAGTGCTGCAGCTGCGGCAAGCGGATGCGCCGAGTAGGTGTAGCCGTGGCCGAATCCTCCGTAGAGGTCCTGCCCGGCCATCACGACATCCCACACCTTCGGGGTCACGAGGCACGCCGAGAGGGGAACGTAGGCCGAGGTGATGCCCTTGGCCACGGTGATGAGGTCAGGCTTCATGCCGAAGGCGGTCGTTCCGAAGTCGACGCCGAGTCGCCCGAAGCCACAGACAACCTCATCAGCGATCAGAAGGACGTCGTACTTGTTCAGCACTGCCTGGATCGCTTCGAAGTATCCAGCGGGAGGGATGATGACTCCGCCGGCAGCCTGCATGGGCTCGGCGATGAAGGCGGCGACAGTATCGGGGCCCTCGGCGAGAATGAGCTCTTCGAGTTCACGGGCAAGAACGGCGACGAAATCGGCATCAGTCATGCCGGGTTCTGCTTCCCACAGACGGTGCGGCGGGCGCACGTGGCGAATCATCGGCAGTGGCAGGTCGAAGCCATCGTGCAGGTTCGTGAGCCCGGTCAATCCCGCGCTCAGTACAGTCACGCCGTGGTAGCCGCGGGTGCGGGAGATGATCTTCTTCTTTTGCGGCAGCCCGCGCACGTTGTTGTAGTACCAGACCAGCTTGGCTTGAGTGTCGTTGGCGTCAGAACCACTGTTGCCAAAGAAGACGCGAGACACCGGAACCGGTGCCATATCGGTGAGACGCTTCGCAAGGCGGGCGGGAAGATCAGTGCCCATGCCGGAGAACGCGTGATAGTACGGCAGCGTATTCGCTTGGTGCGCGAGGGCTTCCGCCATCTCGGGGCGAGAGTAGCCGATATTGACGCACCACAACCCCGCCATTGCATCGAGGTAGGTTCCGCCGTTGGAGTCCGTCAGCGTTGATCCTGAACCGCTCACGATGGTCAACGAAGGGCCTGTCTCATTAAATGTCTTCAGCGCCGTGAACGGGTGAAACAGGTTGTGACGATCCATCTCCTGGAGGGAAGCCGAGGACTGGTGCGACATGGGGTGACTCCCTAGGGTTTGCTATGCTCGAAAGCAATAAAGTGCGTTCTAAGAACTTAAGTTCGTAATATGAACCTACCAAATCAACGACGGAATCGCGATAGTTGACGATTAAAGCTTCCGCGGAGGAAACCATGGATTATCTCTCAGGCAAGAATATTCTCGTGACGGGCGCCTCGCGCGGCATCGGGGCCAGCATTGCTCGCGAACTGAGCGAGCGCGGTGCGCACGTCATCGCCCAGTACAACACCTCTGCTGCCGGTGCAGAAGAGGCAACAGCAGCCGCTTCCGAAAGGCTTCTGGTGTCTGCAGACTTCTCTGACCCCGCAGCAGCAGCCCAACTCTGGAAGACCGCTGTCGACTGGCACGGCCGAGTAGACGCTGTCGTGTGCAACGCCGCCGTCATGCCCGAAGTTGACTTCGACGCCCCGGAAGCAGAGTGGAACGCCGCGTGGGACCTCGCTCTTCAGGTCAACACTCGCGCACCATCCGACCTCACTCGTCTTGCGACGCAACACCACCTAGAGAATGGCGGCGGCGTCATCGTCGGCATCTCCAGCTGGGCCGCCCAGCGCGGAGCATCCAGTTCGCGCCTCGTCGGCTACTCGGCATCGAAAGCGGCCTACGCGGCCATGCTCAAGACTGTCGCTCGCGCCTACGCCGCAGACAACGTGCTCGCGTACCTCATTGCTCCGGGCGTTGTTCAGACCGAGATGAGCCAGACCGCGGCATTGAGCTCCGGCGGGGTCGACCGCATCACCGAGAGCCTCGCCATGAAGGAATGGGTTCCCCCCACAGACATCGCGACGCTGGTGGGCATGCTGTGTGAGGGACGCTTGCGTCACCTCACTGGAGCCACCCTCGACGTCAACGGCGCGAGCTACGTTCGATGAGCGCGTCGCACCTTTTCAGCCCCCTCACCATCGGCGATGTCACCTTCGCCAACCGCGCGTGGGTCTCGCCCATGTGCCAGTACTCCGCAGGCTCGGATGGAGTGCCACTCAACTGGCACCTTGTGCATCTCGGCCAATTTGCGATGGGCGGAACTGGCCTCATCCTGACCGAGGCGACTTCAGTCAGCCCCGAAGGCCGACTCTCCCCCCAAGACACCGGTCTCTGGAACGATGAGCAAGCCGCCGGCTGGAAACCCATCGTCAATTTCGTTCACGAACAGGGAACCCACATCGGAGTGCAGCTCGTGCACTCCGGCCGCAAGGCATCCACCTCAACGCCATGGTCGGGCACGGGCTACATCGATCCCGCTGATGGCGGATGGTCGACCGTTGCTCCCTCACCGATCCCGTTCGCCGGGCTTCCTGAACCCCAAGAGCTCACGGTCATAGAGATCGAGCGCATCATCAGCGACTTCGTTGCAGCAGCTCGGCGCGCTATCCAGTGCGGATTCGACGTCATCGAACTCCATGCGGCCCACGGCTATCTGCTCAACCAGTTTCTCTCGCCGCTCTCAAACCAGCGCACAGATGGCTACGGAGGCGATTTCGACGGTCGCACGCGAATGCTCCGCGAAGTGGTGGCTGCGGTGCGCGAAGTGTGGACAGCTGGTCGACCCCTGTTCGTGCGCGTCTCGGCGACCGATTGGGCTGAGGGTGGCTGGTCTATCGAGGACACTGTACGGCTCTCCGTCGTGCTGAAGGACCTTGGCGTTGACCTCATCGACTGCTCGACTGGCGGCATCGTGCGCACGTCGATCCCCATCGGTTCCGGCTACCAAGTGCCTTTCGCGGCCCAAGTTAGAGCGGAGTCCGGCCTGGCCACCTCCGCGGTCGGACTAATCACCGACGCGGCCCAGGCTGAGACAATTATCCGCTCCGGTCAGGCAGACGCAGTCATGTTGGGCCGCGCAGTGTTGCGAGAGCCGCACTGGGTAAACATCGCTGCGGAAAAGTTGCGAGCCGAGCCTCGCTGGCCAAATCAGTACGGGGCGGCAGCGCGAGGCTAGTCGCTCGCTTTCCGGCAGGCTCAACGACAAAGGCCCCCGCGCTACGACAACTGTCGCGGCACGGGGGCCTCACGTAGTGGTAGTGCTTATGGCGCAGGGTTTGCTACAGCCTCATCAACAAGGCCAAAGTCGATATCCCAGTAGCCGAGAATTTTTTCGTATGAGCCGTCTTCAATCAGCTTGTTGACAGCGGCAGTGATTGCTTCGGTCATGCCTGACTTCTTGCTTACCGCAACACCTTCAAGGTTGGGCTGGTAATCGAGCGCTTGAATCTCGAATCCTTCAGCGCTTCCACCATCCCGGAGCAACCAAGAAAGCTGGCCTTTCGCCGTCATGAATGCGTCGATTCGATCCGAGGACACCGCGAGCAAGGCCGCACCCTGCTGCGGGAACGAGTCCACGGACGGCGCATCGGCGCCAGCGCTTTCACACGTCGCGATGATCTCATCGAGCTGGATAAGGAACGCGGAGCCCGCGAGTGCGCCAACGCGGAGGCCACAAAGGTCATCCGGGGCGCCAATGCTGAGGCCAGAGCCTTCTCGCGTAATGACGCCAGTCGTGCTCTCGTGCACGGCAACGATGTCGACGACCGCGAGACGTTCCTCGGTCACGATAATTGATGCCCAGGAGGTGTCATAGCGACCGTTCTCAATGCCTGGAATGAATGTGTCGAACGCGCCCGAGACCTCAGCGTCGTACTCAAGGCCGAGCACCGCAGCAGTGGCACGAGCAAGGTCGGGGCCCCAGCCGGCGAGTTCGTCGTTCTCGTCGAGGAAGGTGTCTGCGGGAGCGTTGTCGTATTGGATAGCCGTCAACTTGCCGGATTCCGCTACGGCATCAGGGAGAAGAGCGGCGAGTTCCGCGTCCTTCTTAATCATCACGCCGGCGACTTCGGTTCCGTCGGCACTGTTTCCGGCATCCGCATCAGATCCAGAATCGCTCGAGCAGGCGACGAGGGAAACCGCGAGCGCGGCGGATGCGGCGACAGCCACAATGCGGCGGTGCGCGTGGGGGGTGAGCTTCTTCATAACTGTGGGGCTCCTTCGCTCTAACAAATATTGTTCGCTTAGCGTGCAAGTGTTCACCACGCGCGCGGGGCTGTCAATAACTATCGACGCACGTCAGGCCACGATTGTGTAAAGATTTCGAACACTTGGTCACTGAGCGCACAACGCCTATGATGGATAAATTGCCGGTCACTACGTCACGTGCGACCGAGAATCGATAAGACGGGACGCCCCATGGGAACGAAAGAGACCGTAGAGAAGGAACCCGAGCGGGGACCCCTCACCACTCAGCTCCAACTGGGCATCCTCCCGTCTGGCAAGAAAGTCAAGGCCGCTCGCAACGGGCGTTCCACGCTCTCCACCATCGGCGGCTGGGCACTGCGCATCTTCGTCGTGCTCGTGATTCTCGAGATCATTTCGAAATTCCTCACGGCCGATGCCATGCGGTGGGATGTCGTCTGGTCCTATCTCTTTAGCGAGAAAGTTCTCAGCGGAGTTGGCCTCACCCTCTTCCTCACATTCGTTGCGATGGTGCTCGGTTGCATCATCGGCCTGCTGCTCGCGCTCATGAAGATCTCCAACAGCCTGCTGCTGAACGTGACGGCCGACGGCTACATCTGGCTCTTCCGCGGCACACCACTGCTCGTGCAGTTGCTGTTCTGGTACAACCTCGCGAGCTTCCTCCCCCAGCTGACCTTCGGCATCCCCTTCGGCCCCCAGTTCCTCGAATTCGATACCAACTCCGTCGTCACGGCGATGGTTGCCGCGATGCTCGGCCTCGGGCTCAACGAAGGCGCATACATGTCGGAGATTTTCCGTGCGGGAATTCAGTCGGTAGATCATGGTCAGAGCGAAGCAGCCGCGGCGCTAGGCATGTCCCGCCGACGCGCCATGAACCGAATCGTGCTACCCCAAGCAATGCGCGTGATTGTGCCACCGACAGGCAACCAAGTCATCTCGATGCTCAAAGGAACCAGCCTCGTCAGCATCGTCGCCATCAGCGAGCTGCTCTATACCGTGCAGGTCATCTACGCCCGAACCTTCGAAACCATCCCACTGCTCGTCGTGGCCTGCATTTGGTACCTGTTCCTCACGACCGTTCTTTCGATCGGCCAGCATTACATCGAGAAGCACTACGCCAAGGGCGCCAACCGCAACGTGCCCGACACCTACCTCACCAAGTTCAAGAAGCTGTTTGGCCCCTCTGCCCGTCAAGAATTTGCTACCCAGGAGACCGTGCGCTGATGAACACTGACACCGAACCCATCATTGAAATTCAGCGTCTTTCCAAGCACTACGGCAAGCTTCAGGTGCTGCGTGAAGTTGACCTCGACGTTTTTCCCGGCGAAGTCGTCTGCATCATCGGCCCCTCGGGCTCAGGCAAGAGCACACTGCTGCGCTGCGTGAACCACCTCGAGACGCCTGACGGTGGGGTCGTGCGTCTCGAGGGCGACCCCGTCGGTGTTCGCGAATCGCGTGGCCACCTCGTCGAGCTCTCCCCCGCTGAGCTTGCGAGCCAACGCGTCGACATCGGCATGGTGTTTCAGAGCTTCAACCTCTTTGGTCACATGACCGTGCTGGAGAACATCATCGAGGCACCCATGCAGGTACTCGGCACGAGCAGGGTCGAAGCCGAAAAACACGCCATGCAATTACTGGAATGGGTGCGGCTCGAAGGCAAAGAAAACACGTACCCCAGACAACTTTCCGGTGGCCAACAACAGCGCGCGGCGATTGCTCGCGCCTTGGCCATGCGCCCGAAGGTGATGCTTTTCGATGAGCCGACCTCTGCGCTCGACCCTGAGACCGTCGGAGAGGTTCTTTCGATCATGCGGCGGCTTGCGACCGAAGGCCTCACGATGATGGTCGTAACTCACGAGATCGACTTTGCCCACGATGTGGCAGACCGAGTCGTCTTCATGGACGGTGGGACGATTATCGAGATGGGTGTGCCAGCGGACGTTCTCAGCCATCCCAAGGAGGAACGCACCCAGCAGTTCCTCTCTCGCATCCTCAAGACGAACCCCGCTTCGTAGCGCCAACGCAGCGCCCTCGGCCTCGCCGTCACGGCGATGAGCGGCTACTTTTCGAGAATCACGTTCGGCACATCGCCCTGGTGGCGCAGGCCTTCGAGCTTGATCATGGCTAGCTCGCGACGCAGTACATTCTCTTCCCAATCATCGCCGGGAAGCAGCTCATTCATTTCGTCCATCACGTACGCAATTGTCTGTGGAATCCACGGGTCGCCGGCTCCGCGGGCGCTTCCGATACGGGCGTACACGGCACCGATCACTTCGGCATGCTGCGCCGTGCCTCCGCGAGTGTTGAGCTCTGAGGTCGCAAACGGCCCAGTAATTGACCAACGCCGACCGAGCCCTTCACGCACAAGCGTGTCGACATCGCGGGGAGTGACGACTCCTTCGCCCACAAGAAAGTAAGCCTCCCGCAACAACGCCCCCTGAAGGCGGTTGAAGACAAAACCTTCGATCTCGTTCTTCACGACGACCGGCGACATCCGCACTGAACTCAAGAGGGCACACGTCGTCGCAACGGTCGCATCGCTCGTATACACGGAGGGAACAACCTCGGCCACGCGTAAGAGATAGGGAGGATTTGCCGGATGCACGACGAGACAACGATCGCGCCCGGCAAGTTCCGCTGTGAACTGTGACGACGGAATCGTCGACGTCGAGCTTGCCAGCGTGACCCCGGGATCAGTCGCATCATCGAGCCAGGCAAAGAGATCCCTCTTGACCTCGACAGATTCTGTGACGCTCTCCTGGACGTGCACGGCACCTACGATGACATCCTCACGGGATTTAGCAATGACGATGCGTTCGAGAACCGTTGCGGGAGATTCGCTGATGAGTCCCGCCTCAGCAAGCTTGTTGAGGCGGAACTCCACAGCAGGGATAACGCGATCAAGCATCGCGATCTCATAGTCATACACGCGAACACGGCAGCCACTCGTTGCGAACACTACGGCCCAACCGATGCCGATTGTGCCGACACCGATGAGCGCTATGGTCGGCGCTTCGCTGTCGTGTTCGAGGCTGGTATTCACGCTCGAATCACAGGCCCAGACGAGTGGACTGCTGCGAGATCCGTTCCATGATGGGGAGGATGCGGCTCACGCGCTCTTCGCCCTCGTCGCCCAGTTGCGCGAAGGTAGTGAGGGGCGGGCGAACAGTGCCGACGGGGTAGCCTGCGCGAGCCGCCAACTCCTTCGAGTAGCACTGGTGACCGTAAGTGGGGTGACCCTCGGCGATAATCTCGTCGAGTTCATCGATGAGTCGCTGAATCGTGCGAGCCTCTTCGAAGCGACCGTCGGCGGCAAGCTGAACGAAGCCAGCGGATGCCCGGGGGATGTAGTTTCCGTAGGGGTTGACGTAGCCGACCGCGCCCAAAAGATAGGAGTCGACAACGCGCTCTCCCGCAAAGACGTTGATGAGGCCGTCGCTGGCTTCGAGCACATCACGCACGCGACCGAGCTCTTGGCTCGATTCCTTGATGTAGCGCACGTTCTCAAAAGCGCGAGCGAGTCGAGCGACCAGTTTGGCACTCATGTCGACGTTTGATGTGACCGGGTTGTTGTACAACATGATCGGGATCTGCACGGCTTCACTGATCGCCTTGTAGTGGCGGAAGATCTCGTCATCCGTTGGCGTGTAGTAGAAGGGGGGAAGAATCATGAGTCCGTCTGCGCCCAACTCTTCTGCTTGTGCGCTACGTCGGACCGCTTCCTTGGTGCTCGCGGCCATCGAGCCGACAACAACAGGAATACGTCCGTTGATGTGCTTGACGGTCTCTTCGACAACCTGCTGACGCTCGTCATCGGTGATCGCGACGAACTCGCCGGTCGTACCGAGCATGATGATGCCGGGGACTTTCTCGTCGAGCTGCCAGTCAAGGAATCGCTTGAGCGCTGGTACGTCGATTGACGAGCCGTCGGCGGTGAATGGGGTTACGGCGACGGTATAACTACCTCGGAATTCGGCGACCACAATTTCCTCTCTGCGCACGAGTGTGCGTGTAATGAACATTTACAGCATACGGGAGTTGGACTCTGCTCGTCGAGAATTGGCACGAAGTATTTCACTATGCGGTCGATCTGTCCGTATAGCGAACACAAATGAGGTCTGCGCGCTATATGCTAGTTTTCTTGACGATCAAGATTCAGGTAGGGAAAATTAGTGAGCGATCCAGAACTCCCAGCGAATGGCGCGGCCGATTTCGTCCAGTCTCTCGATCGCGGACTCCGCGTTATTCGAGCGTTCAGCGATCGACATGATCGTCTATCCATGGCCGACGTCGCGCGTGCGACCAATCAGAGCCGTGCAGCGACCCGCCGCTTCCTCCTCACTTTGGAGTCACTGGGCTACCTGGGCGTCGATGACAAGCGATATTACCTTCGGCCCCGGGTTCTCGAACTCGGCTACGCCTACCTCTCCTCCTCCACCGCGATCGAAGTGACACAGCACTACCTTGAGGAACTCAGCAAGGAACTCAATGAATCTTGTTCGGCGTGCGCTTACGATCGTGGCGAAATTGTCTATGTCGCGCGGTCCGCTGCCGACCGGATCATGACAGTCAACATCGGTGTTGGCCGCCGACTCCCTGCTTTCGCCACGTCGACCGGACGGCTCATGCTGTCGTCCCTCTCCCCAGCGGAGCTCGATGACTTCTTCGCGACCTATCCCCGCCCTGCGCTGACAAACAAGACCATCACCGACGAAGGCGAACTCCGAGCCCTCATCGCAACAGCGGGCGAGCAGGGTTGGACCATCAACGACGAGGAATTCGAGCACGGGGTTCGCGCCGTCGCGGCCCCGGTTTATGACGCCGCCGGAAAGATGTGGGCGGCAGTCAACATCTCCGTGCCCGCCTCCCGCGCCTCGATGAAAGAACTCGAGTCAAAGTTCTTGCCCCGCTTGCTCGAAGTGACTCAACAGATTTCACGAGACATTAAGCGCTAACAACAAGATCCGCTATGAGTCAAGGGCCGAGAGATTATCTCGGCCCTTGACTGTTGCATCGCGAAGCGTACTTGTTACTCGAAGCTCGACTCGTCGACCGTAAGAGCGATGTACTTCGTCTCCAAGAAGTCCTCGAGACCCTCATGCCCGCCCTCACGGCCGAGTCCCGACGACTTCACTCCACCGAACGGGGCTGCAGGCTCCGCCATGATTCCGCGGTTGACGCCGACCATTCCGAAGTCGAGGCGCTCCGACAACGCAACTGCTCGCGAAATGTCACGGGTGAAGAGGTACGCCGCCAGCCCATAGTGGGTATCGTTGGCGAATTCCAGCGCCTCAGAAACAGAGTCGACGGTGTAGAGCGCAGCGACGGGCGCGAAGATTTCGTCGTTGCAGAAGTCGTGCTTCTTGTCGGGGAAACTCATCACGGTTGGCTCGAAGAAGAAGCCGTCGCGATCGATCGCCTTCCCGCCGAGCAGCAGCGTTGCTCCCGCGGCTTTTTGGAAGTCTTCGACGAGACGCCCGGTACGGTCGCGCTGACGAGCGTTGATGAGGGGCCCGACAACAACGTTCGAGTCAAAGCCATCGCCCACTTCAAGTTCGCCGGCCGCAGCCACGAACTTCTCCGTGAACTCCTGCGCGATGTCGCGGTGCAAAATGATTCGATTGGCGGCAACGCACGCCTGACCGGCGTTACGGAACTTGCAGTTGACCGCTTCACGCACAGCAAGATCAACGTCCGCGTCATCCAGCACCACAAACGGCCCGTCGCCACCCAGCTCCATCGACGTGTTGACGATATTGCGCGCAGCCTGTTCGAGCAACGTGCTTCCCACGGCTGTAGACCCGGTGAAGCTCACCTTGCGCAGCCGCGGGTCAGCAAGCAGCGGTGCCGAGATGGATGCCGAATTGCTGGTGTGGATGAGGTTAACGACGCCAGCGGGGAAACCTGCCTCCTCCAACGTCGCCACAAACAGTGCCGCCGTCAGCGGGGTCTCGCTTGCCGACTTGAACACCACGGTGCAGCCCGCGGCGAGCGCAGCCCCACCCTTGCGCGCGTTCATGAGCATAGGGAAGTTCCATGGGGTGATGAGCAAAGCAGGCCCGACGGGCTGCTTGGTGGTCATTACGCGAAATCCACCGTTGGATGACGAAGAATAGGTGCCGTGGATGTGCGCAATCTGCTCGGCGTACCACTGGAAGAATCCCATCGATAGAGCGAATTCGCCCACGGACTCCGCCCGGGGCTTTCCGCTCTCGAGCGTCATGACGTCGGCAAACGCATCTGCGCGGGATTCGAGCAGACGGTGGGCGGCGTGGAAGAGGTTGGCACGCGCACGAGGCGCCATCGTGCGCCAGCTATCTTGCGCGGCAACCGCCGCGTCGAGCGCGCGCACGGCGTCTGAAGCGTCACCGTCGCTTACGCTGGCAATGACGCTGCCGGTTGACGGGTTAACGACCGAGAACTCGCGGCCGGTTTCTTCCCAGGTGCCCCCGATGAAGATTCCCAGCGGAACCTTGTGGTCGCTAAGCAGTGTATGTGTTTGCGGGGTAAGTGGTTCGACCATGGCGGCGCCTTCCTGGAGCGTGGGTGGTGTTCACATCAATTCTGCCATCTATCCGCTTTGCGCACGAGAGGGCGAATAGCGGTTATTCTCATTCATGATTGCACACCATCTAAATGAGAGGCACAACAAATGTCGAACGAAACCGATGCCGCAGAGATTTGGGCGAACCAGCAAGACATGTACGTCGGATTTGAAACCGGCAACCGCGCTCGCACCGACCAGTACATTCATGCCGACTGCACGATCTGGGATTCAGGCAACTGGTCTATGGTGATCGGCCTCGACGGACTCAACGCCGTTCGCGCAGCACGCCCAGCCGACGACGACCAGCCCAAGGTCCTCTCACTCACTGCACACGACCCCGTCACCGACGTCTGGGGCGACATCGCCGTGCTACGCCACTACGCCACCGTCGTATTCGAGGGAGACACCCCCGACGAGCTGCTGCGCAACACCGGCGTCTGGCAGCGCGAGCCCGAGGGATGGCGCCTCATTCACAACCAAGAACAACGCTCGTGGGAATAACTTCCCCTTCGCCTTCGTGGTGCTGCGTTCCCGTGAGCGCAGCACCAAGGCTGCATAGTAGATACAGAACTCACGGGTTAATCGGGGACAAGACACAGTGAAACAGAATGCGGAAGTCGCCGTAATCGGCGGCGGAATTACGGGCGCTGCAACCGCCTACGAACTGGCCAAGCGCGGCGTCGATGTCGTACTGGTCGACGGCAAGGATCTCAACACCGAGGCCTCAGGTCGCAACGCTGGCAGCCTTCACGGGATGATCCAGCATCCGTCCTTCATGGAACGCGGCGATGACTGGGCGCGCAGCTTCCTTCCTGCCCTGCGCTTTCTCACTGATTCCCTTGAGCTGTGGGATGCGCTCTCTGCCGAGCTTGGCGTCGACCTCGAGGTCACTCGCAACGGCGGCATCCTCATCGGCGCCACCCAGGGACAGCTCGACGACATCGCGCGCAAGGTCGCGATTGAACAGGAGGCGGGCTACAGCTCCCGCATGCTCAGCCAGACGGAGCTGCGAGAACTCGCCCCGTGGGTATCGCCCGACATGCCCGGAGGGTCCTATATGCCGACCGAGGGCAAGGCCAATCCCCTCCTCGCCGCACCCGCCTTTGCCCGGGCCGCTGAAAAACACGGTGCTCGCTTTGCATTGGGCGCACCGGTGACGCGCATCACCCGCACGCTCAACGGCTACGACCTTGAAGTAGGGGCAACCATCATCAACACGCGTTCCATCGTGCTTGCCGCTGGTGATGGGCTGAATTCAATCGGTCGGATGCTTGACCTCGACATCCCCGTCACGAGCGAGCCGGTGCAAGTCAGCGCCACCGAACCTGTCAAGCCGCTCGTGAAGCACCTTGTTTACTACGCCGGCGACAAGCTCACCCTGAAGCAGGCACACACGGGCGCATTGTTGATCGGTGGCGGGTGGCCCGCGCGACGCAACTCTGAGGGTGAGTGGGTGGTCAACCCAGACTCATTGCGCGACAATCTCCGCGTCGCGATGAAGGTCGCCCCGGCGATCGCTAATGCTCACGTTGTTCGCACTTGGGCGGGGATCGGGAATGCGACGCCAGACCTGCTTCCCATCATCGGAGAATATGCTGCGGCTCCCGGCGTCTTTGTCGGGATTTATCCACACATGGGATTCACCGCTGGCCCGCTGATGGGACGCATTCTGGCAGACCTCGCCACAGGCACTCCCGTCGAGCGGGACCTTTCGTCTTTCGCGCCGGAGCGTTTCACTCCTTAGCTGGCTCAGGCACCGCAGGCAGCATGCGCCGATGTCGCGCCCGCAGGGCCCTGAGGGTCGTTTCGGGCAAATGTACTTCCGATTTCCACAGTGTTACTCAAGCAAAAATCGAGATTTGTTCGCAACACGAACACTTGTTCAATTATGCAACATGCGTGTAGGCTCTCGATCCAAGAGGTCGAGACCCGAGTCTTACCCTAGATCTGAACCGACATTCGCACGACGAAAGTCACGTTCGATCAAGCACCTCAGGCTTACCGACGCCTCTTGTTTTGCATCAAACGGCACTAACCACACCGCGGCAGACGCACATCTGGCGAAGGGGAACCGCATGACAATCGAAACCGACAAAGCCGAAATTTGGCATGGGCAGAGCGAGATGTATCGCGGATTCGAAACACAGGACCGTGCCCGCATCGACCGCCACATCCATCCCGACTGCACCATTTGGGATTCGGAGCATGAAGCACTTGTATTCGGCCTTGAGGGACTAAACGCCGTGCGAGCCGCTAGACCAACCGGCAACGATCAACCACACGTGGCTTCGCTCGAAGCATTCGGCCACGTCATCGATGTCTGGGGCGATGTCGCTGTACTTCGCCACATGCTCGTCGTTCGCTTCGACGGTGAGACGCCCGACGAGCGCATCCGCAACACGGGTGTCTGGCGTCGCACACCAGAGGGCTGGCGCGTAGCCCACAACCACGAAGATGTGCTTGTGGCCGCCTCGGCGTAACAAAGAAACACAGACTGCACCACACACTGCAACACCAACGGAAATGAAAGGAATGACCCTGATGAGAATCTCACGTGGCGGCGCTTTTGTCGCCGCTGTCATCGCAGGCGCTCTCGTGCTTACCGGTTGTACTCCGGCAGACACAGCGGGCCCCGACACAGTAAAAGACACCTTGGTCGTCGGCAAGTCTTTTGATCTTGCCACTGCTGACCCCGCTCGCAGCTTCGAAACCACCGGCGGAATTTTCGGCCGCGCGGTTTACGACACCCTGCTGACTTTTGGTAAAGGCGATGCAACGACGCCCATCCCGATGATCGCGGAAAGCTACGAAGTGAACGACGGTGCCACCGAGTACACCTTCATGCTTCGCGACGACGTCGTTTTCTCCGACGGAACGCCGCTCACCTCGGCTGACGTGGTCTTCTCCTTCGACCGCGTTAAGAACATTCAGGGTAACGGCTCGTTCCTGATGGAGGGCCTGTCAGTGACGGCTCCCGATGAGACCACCGTGGTCATCACGTCCGAGAAGCCAAACACGGCCATCCCGGCAATTATCACCGCCCAGACGCTAGGTATCGTGAACTCTGAGGTCGTCAAGGCCAACGGTGGTACGGATGCCGCTGATGCAAGCACAACCGACACTGCAGAGGAATTCCTCAACACGACGTCAGCCGGTAGCGGTCCGTACATCATCGAGACGTTCAACACGGAGACAGAGACTGTCATCGTCGCAAACCCCAACTACTGGGGAGAGCCTGCAGCGTACGAAAAGATCGTCCTCAAGAACGCCACCGCTGAGAACCAGTTGATGGATGTTCAGAGCGGAACGATCGACATCGCTCTCGACCTCGGAGCAGACCAGCTTCCCGCAATCGAGTCCAACCCTGATCTCATGATCGAAAGTGGGATCTCCCCCACGATCTTCTTCTTGTTCTCTAACGCAAACCCGGAGATATCGAAGGTCACCTCGACTCAGGCTTTCCGTGACGCAGTCAAGTACGGTCTCGACTACGACGGTCTGCTCGAGATTGCAGGCGAAGGTTCCGAGCAGGTTGCCGGAGTCGTCCCCAGCGTCTTCTTCGGTGCACTCAAGCCAGCAGATGTCACCGTGCGCGACATTGACAAGGCAAAGGCTGCTGTCAAGGAACTCGGTGACATCGACCCGATTTCGCTTGAGTACCCGAGCGACTTCTCCGTTGCAGGAATCAGCTTCGGTGCTGTTGCCGAACGGATCCAGGCAAACCTGAAGGAAGTAGGACTCGAGATCACGCTCGCTCCCGCGCCTATCTCTACGGCACTCGACTCGTACCGTGCAGGCACCGAAGAAATGGGTCTGTGGCTCTGGAACCCGGATTACCCGGACCCGGCCGACTACCTCGTCTTTGCACCTGACAACATCGTTGGTCTCCGCGCCGGTTGGACCGGCGGCTCGCACCCTGAGCTCGTCGAGCTTTCTGAGCAGGCAGCTGTTGCAACTGAAGAAGCAGAGCGTGGAGACATTTTCCGCGAATACCAGCTGGCTATGAATGAGGTGGGGGTCTTCGCACCGCTGTTCCAGCCCGCAGCTTCTGTAGTCGCAGGCAAGGACATTGAGGGAGCAGTATTCTCGGCAGTGTTCGGAATTGACCTGACCTACATCGGCAAGTAATCGGGATCGTGCTGGTTGACGGTTCTTCACGAACCGTCAACCAGCATTCCATTAACCGCACGACGCATTCTGCGACGCGAGAGGGAGGCCCTCATGTTGTTTCGCTTCATCCTTAGCCGACTGGGTTCGGCCGCAATTCTCTCCGTCGGAATCATTTTCGTTTCCTTTATTCTTACCGCGCTTCTCCCCGGCGACGCCGCGACCTCGAGACTCGGCGAGCGCGCAGCCGCCGACCCTGAGATTGTTGCTGCAGTGCGCAGCCGCTACGGGCTCGACCAGCCGCTGTACATGCAGTTCTTCATCTACCTAGGCAATCTCTTTCGCGGCGATTTGGGTACGTCGATTCGCACGCAGAACCCGGTTCTGTCTGATCTAGCCCAGTTCGGCCCCGCATCCGCTGAGCTAGCGATTGCAGCTACCCTCATCGCAGTAGTGTTGGGCGTGGGCTTCGGAATCATCGCCTCGCTCCGCGCGAACGGCATAGTCGACCAAGTGCTTCGCGTCGTCAGCCTCGGCGGCGTCTCGATACCCATCTTCTGGCTCGCGCTCATCGCGGTCTACTTGTTCTCGACCGTCAACCGCATCTTCCCTTCTTCTGGTCGACTAAATCCGGGCGAGACTCCACCACCTCAGGTCACGGGCATGTATACCTTTGACGCCCTCGCGGCCGGCAACTGGCCACTATTCGTGAGCGCCTTCACTCACCTGATTCTGCCGGCCCTTGTACTTTCGGCCCCGATGATCGGGCTGCTGCTGCGCTTCACTCGATCGTCGATGCTCGAAGTTCTCGGCAACGAATATGTTCGTGCCGCCGAGGCTAAGGGCCTGCCCCGGCACACTGTCGTGCTTCGTCACGTGTTGCGCGGCGCCCTCGTGCCTGTAATCACCGTGCTGGGAACTGCATTCGCATCTCTCCTCGCCGGAACCGTGCTTGTCGAGCAGATTTTTGGCTGGCCGGGGATCGGCGCCTACGCCTTTAGAAGTGCCAGCAACCTCGATCTTCCCGCAATCGTCGGCGTCACTCTTTTCGTCGCCCTCGTGTACATCACCGTCAACCTGATCGTCGACTTCTTATATGGCGTCATCGACCCGAGGATCCGCAGAGCATGACAACGTCAACTACAGACCCCGCCCTCGCGCCCGACGGTATTCCGATCAAGCGCAGTCGCTGGCTACCCGCACGCAAGCGGCTTCCCGCCGCATGGCGCAGACCCCTCGCGGTTGTCGGCATCGTCGTCATTCTCTCGTGGACCGTCATCGCGATATTCGCGCCGTGGGTTGCACCCCACGACCCGCTTGCTCAAGACTTCGAACGCTACCTTCCGCCGTCGGGTGATCACCCGTTTGGCACCGATGTCGTAGGCCGAGACATCCTCTCGCGCGTCATCTACGGAGCTCGCGTCAGCTTGCCACTCGCCGTGCTACTGGTCACCCTCTCGGTGATCGTTGGCGCAACGGTGGGAGCGATCGCTGGCTACGTTGGTGGTGTCGTAGATGCGGCGCTCATGCGCGTCGTTGACCTCTTCTTCGCCTTCCCCGCGATCATTCTCGCGATGGCTGTTGCTGCTTCGCTCGGCCCATCACTCACGAATGCAGTGCTCGCAATCGTTGTCGTCTCGTGGCCGGCCTACGCCCGTGTGACTCGATCACTCGTGCTGAGCCTTCGCGAAACGAATTACTTGGCCGCGAGCCGACTGCTGGGTGATTCGAGCGCCAAAGCACTCGTCAAAGAAGTGATGCCCAACGTTGCGGGCCCCGTGCTCGTGCTTGCATCTCTCGAACTGGGTAACGCAGTCCTCCTCCTTTCGGGGCTTTCATTCTTGGGCCTCGGCGCTGTGCCGCCGTCGCCTGAGTGGGGCTCGATGGTCTCCTCCGGCGCTGCGGTCTTCTACAACTACTGGGTAGCACTGTTCCCCGGGCTTGCGATCTTTACCGTCGTTCTGGGATTCAACTTCCTCGGCGACGCCATGCGAGATGCCCTCGACCCCCGCTCGGCGCGTTCTGTCGCCACGAGTGAACTGTGAGGAATGACCGATGAGCCTTCTAGAAGTCGACAACCTTTCCATCCTGATCCGCGGTGGTCGCAACCTTGTTGACGGCGTGAGCATCACGGTAAATTCCGGTGAAATCGTCGGCATCGCCGGTGAAAGCGGTAGCGGCAAGACCGTGACCGCGATGACCGCGCTCGGCTTTCTTCCCGCTGGCGCGACGAGCGCCGGCGAAGTGCGCGTCAACGGCGTCGATGTGCTTTCCATGACCCCCAAGCAATTGCAGTCCGTGCGCGGTACTGAAATGGCCATGGTGTTCCAAGACCCCATGACCTCGCTGCACCCCATGCTCAATATCGGAACCCAGCTCACCGAGCACTTGCGAGTGCACAAGGGTCTTGGTCGCAAAGCAGCCTGGGCTCGCGCCGCCGAATTGCTCGAGATGGTGCGCATCCCTGACCCTAAGTCAGCGCTGACGGCATTCCCCCACCGGTTCTCAGGTGGAATGAGACAACGCATCGCTATCGCAATGGCGTTAGCGTGCGACCCGAAGCTGCTGATCGCCGACGAAATCACCACGGCGCTCGATGTCACCGTGCAAGCCGGCATCCTCGATCTGCTCGACCGGCTGCGCCGAGAGACAGGCATGGCCGTGGTATTCATTACCCACGACCTCGCCGTGATGAACGTCATCGCCGACCGCCTCTACGTCATGTACGGCGGTCGCGTGGCGGAGAGCGGCGCCATTGGCGAAGTGCTCAATGCCACTAGGCACCCGTACACCCGCGCTCTCATCGAGGCCCTCCCCGAGGGCGCCGCGCTCGGAAAAGCGCTCGTTCCCATTCCCGGAGAGCCATCAACGCCTGATCGTCGACCGGACGGCTGCGCGTTCAACCCGCGGTGTACGTTCGCCGTCGAGTCTTGCCGCACCGATGTGCCGGCACTTCGCGAGCTGGAGAAGGGACACTTCGCGGCGTGCGCAGTAGATCCGTTCGGCTCGCTGCCCGAGGGCGCTATCCCTCTTGATATCTCGCTCGCTCCCCGGAAGGATCAGCATGTCGCTTCTTGAAGTACGAGACGTCATCGTCGATTACAAGACCCCCGGCCGTCGCCCCGTTCGTGCAGTTGCCGGAGCCTCTCTCGAAGTGGGGCCCGGGGAAATTGTGGGACTCGTTGGAGAGTCAGGGTGCGGAAAGTCAACGCTGGGTCGCGGCATCGTTGGTCTGCAAAAACTGACCTCCGGTTCAGTAACGCTCAACGACGTTCCGGTAAGCCCTGTGGGGCGAGGCGCTCGCCCGAAGGCAGATCGCGGACTGCAAATGGTCTTCCAAGATCCCTACTCTTCGCTGAACCCTCGACGCCGCATCTGGCGTCAAATCGCCGATGGACTCACTGAGGTCTCGACCGAGTCATCGGCACGAGCCGCTGCTGTGGAGTTGCTCGAAGCAGTAGGGCTCTCTGCCGCGATCGCCGACCGCTTCCCTCACGAGTTCTCCGGTGGTCAACGCCAACGAATCGCCATTGCTCGAGCACTCGCACCCCAGCCATCGGTGATCGTCGCGGATGAGGCCGTGTCTGCCCTCGACGCCTCAACTCAAGCTCAGATCGCGAACCTCCTCGTGGGGCTCGTCAAAGAACGCGGGATGGGCTTGCTCTTCATCTCACACGACCTTTCGGTGGTACGCCACATCGCCGACAAGGTCGCAGTGATGTATCTCGGCCGGATCGTAGAGACTGCGCCAACTGATGAGCTGTGGGAGTCTCGGCTGCACCCGTATACGGACGCGCTGGTGCGAGCGATTCCCAGCCTCGAAGAGGATGCTACCGCTCCTATCGCACCGAAAGGTGAAGTTCCCGACCCCGCTGCACCGCCGACAGGCTGCCGGTTCCACCCGCGCTGCCCCGTCGCCATGGACCGCTGCTCGACCGAAGATCCGTCGCTCGTCATGATTGACGATTCACGTGCGGCCGCTTGCTGGCATCAGCCTGCCGGCGGCCCAGCTGTGCGGCTGGAGCTTCTCGCGACGCGAGTTGCCGAGCCGATCTAACCCTGTTGGGGCTGTGTCCCTCCTGGCAGGGCCCCAACAGTTCTACTCCGACCCTTCGTCGCCCGCGAAGCGAGGGTCACGCTTTAACGAAGGAAAGGCATAAATGCTTAGCGAGAAGACGCGCGAACTGGCTCAGGGCGGGCATTTTGCTTCCCTCACGACCCTCAAGGCCGATGGCCAACCGTGCGCTCAGGTCATGTGGGTGGATTGCGATGACGACCACATCCTCATCAACACAGAAGTTCATAGAGCGAAGTACAAAAATGTTCAGCGCGACCCGCGTGTGGCCGTGCTCATTATCAACAAGGACAACCCCTACGAGTACACCGAGGTGCGCGGCACCGTTGTCGAGGAGATTCACGGGGCCGAAGCTCGCTCTCACATCGACACTCTGGCATGGCGCTACTTCAATCGCGCCTACATCCCCGAGCAGATCGAATCTGAGCGGGTCATCCTCAAAATCAAGCCGCTTTAGCCGCGACGCACTTCTTCATCTACACAACATCACATAAGCTCACAACGCTTCCCGCGGGTGAGCTCGTCAAAGGAGATCACATGGGACACGACGCCGTACAACAATTAGGCGCCGAAGTATGGAAGTGGCGTAACGCAACAGCGTTCCACACCGGCGACGACATTCCGCGCGTCGACCGCGGCGCCGACTGGGTGCCGCAGTTCAGCATTGCCGCTATCGACGACATCCGCAGCCGGTACACGGATTTCCATGCGCGCTGGGCAGCTCTCGACGTAAGCGCAGAGCCCGTTCCTGTTCAGGTCGACTACCGACTGGTCGGCTCGTCACTGGCTCGTGTGACATGGGATATTGACACCCTGCGCAACTGGGAAAAGGACGCCGTCTTCCTGACGAGCCAGATTCTCGGCCCTTTCTTTGATCGCTTGCTTCAGGTGCCGCCGTTTTCTGCCGAACGCCAGCAGGCATTGCTGACCGTTGCCAAGGCAATCCCTTCGCAGGTCGCCACCGCTCAAGAGAACCTCGCTCGCGCCGGTGTGAGCACCCTCGCCAAGGTTGCCGCAGAAATGCTTGCAGACGCCGGGGCTCAGTTTGCCGACACGGTAGAGAAGCTTGAGGGCTTTGTGGATGCCGCGGTGCTCGAGGAACTCCGCAGCGTAACCCCGGCCGCCGCCGAAGCACTCGGCGCCTTCCGGGAATGGCTTGAAGCCAACGCTGATTCAATGGCACCGGATCAGGCAGTGGGGCGCGACAAGTTCGTTTGGTTCTTGCGCAATGTCGCGCTCGTCGCGGCCGAGCCAGAAGACTTGGTTCGCGCTGCGCGCCAGGACTACCAGCGAGCTGTGGTTTCCGAAACGATCGTCACGAACCGCTACCGCAATCTGGCCGCCGACAAGCTGTCGGAGAACGTAGGCGCACAGGTCGCTCGCGAGGCAGAGCAAGAGCAGCAGGTTCGCGACTTCTACGAGTCCGAGAACCTCCTGAGCCAGCCGGATAGCTTGCGGCACTACCTCGTCGGCGCTCTGCCGGAGTACGTAAAGCCCTTGCGCTGGTTGGGCGTGACCGACGACCTCACGAGCGAGCAGCGTGTCGACATGGACGGCATTTCTTACTCTCCCGACCCGACTCCGGGACTGCCCTACTTCTACGCCGCGAACGCACGCGACCCTCGACTCGGCATTGTGCACGAGGGCGCGCACTACCAGCAGCTCGCGCTGGCATCGCGCCACGAGAACCCACTCCGTCGCCGGTACTACGACTCTGCGGCGAACGAGGGAATCGCGTTCTACAACGAAGAGATGATGATGCTGGCTGGGCTCTTCACCGATTCGCCGCACTCCGAAGAGGTCATTCACAACTTCAACCGCCTGCGCAGCCTACGGGTCATCGCTGACGTGAGCCTGGCAACGGGTGAGTTTAGCGTTCACGACTCGACACAGTTCTTCGTTGATCTGGTTCCCATGGACCGCGAAACAGCACTCGACGAATCGTCGATGTACATCGCGACACCGGGACTGGCCATGTCGTACCACGTGGGCAAGATGTTGCTCATTCGCATGATGACGGATGCCATCAACCAGCAGAAAGACGCCTTCTCAACCCGCGAGTTCCACGACTACGTGTGGCTCAACGGAAACGTGCCGTTTTCGCTTCAGCGGTGGGAGTTGCTCGGCGACCGTTCGGACGTCGACATCCTTGACGCTTCTGCCTAACGGCGGTCAAGGAACGCGCCGAGGTTGGTACAGTCGGCGGTCTCGCACATGGTGTGTGTCATCGATGAGAAGAAAGTAGGAAATTATGATTAGGGCTCGCATAGAGGTCGTTGCTGCTCTTGTACTTGGCGCCCTCACCGTCGCTACGCTGGTCCAACCGACGTGGATCGAGATGCTCATCGGGCTTGAACCCGACGGCGGTAATGGTGAATCCGAATGGCTCGTCGTTGCCGTCCTAGCTATCGCGACGGTCGCAGTCGCTGCTCTCGCAAACCGTGATTGGCGCTCGGCGCGTCGTCGCCAGCACGAGGCAAGCACGGCGTCCTAAACGTGCCAATTCAGCTGGCCCACGTCCGCTGAATTACCACCCACCACGCACCAATCGGGGCGCGAGCCCAGTGTCGCGCCCCGATTGCCCGTAGATCACATCTCAGTGCTGTGCGCTCAACGCCGACTTCGCCTCTTCTCCGCAGTCCCGAGCTCACGATGTGGTCATCGTCGCGCCGTTGCGCTTCCGCCCCGACCGGCGCGTGCTCTCTTCGCACGTCGTTAAGCGCCAGAAGACCCCCGTAGTTACGCTGTTGCGTAGCTCAATTTGTTCGCTTTGCGAACTAGTGTTCAAATGACGAATTTTCCGGTACAGTGAAAAATATGAACGAGTGATCGCTCAGTTTGGTGCCGAAATCCACGCCACCGAGAGCGCTGCGGCATCCGTCGGCGCGCCCTGACTGAGCATTGTCGCGCGCTCTCAACGCAGCACCTCGTGACCCAGCACGCACGCAGACCCCCCACAGCATTTCCAATGAAGGAGCAGCTCATGACGCTTGGCATACCCACCGCCAATCGTCGGGTCGCCGTGAGCGCCGCCGCCAGCGATGCACGCCCACCTTTACCGCAGGCGTTAGCACTCCCCTCGCTGCCACGTCGCTGCCACCAAGCCCCGGCGAGAAGCCTGTCAACGACACTCAGGCTCCACCCTTCCTCCAGCACCCCAACCGCTGTGTCGTCAACCGAAAAGAAACGAGCGTTACGTCCATGATGGAAAAGATCGAATTCGACTACTCCCAGCGCCTTTCCAAGCTCTGGACCAAGCTCGACGAGTCCAACATCGATGTCGTCTTCCTGCCTGCATCGCAGTCCGACCTTGAGTACTTCACTGGGCTTGGTCGCCGTCTTCCTTCGTTCGGAAACATTGGATACACCAACCACTGGATCTCGGGAGCTTTCATCTCCCCCGGCAATGACCCGCTCTTCGTTCTCACTCGCCACTTCCAGGAGTTCGACCTCCCCGATGGCATTGCCGGTGAGGTCATGACGGCGAATGAAGACGACGACGGGGGCGAAATTTTCCGCAAGGCATTCGACAGCTACACGCGCAAGGCAAACACGGTCGCCATGGGCGCTCGCCCCGGCCAAGAAAGCTGCGGACACGAGGCGGATGCCGTCAACCGAATCGCACTGAGCGGGCGCAGCTGGGCAGAGACCACGATCGAACTGCGTAACCACAAGCCTGATGCTGACTTTGTGGTCGCCGACACCATCATCAACCAGATCCGCCGCATCAAGGACGATCAGGAAATCGCCCTCATGCGACAGTCCGCGAAGATCGTGGATGACGTTTTCGCCGACGTCGAAAAAATGGTTGTCTCCGGAATCACCGAGCTCGAGCTTTCCTCTGAAATCGACCTTCGGATGCGCCAGCACGGCTCTCTGGGTGCCTCTTTCGACACAGGGGTGTGGGCCATGGGTCCCGAACTGAGCCGCGATGCCAGCGTGCGCGTCTCCAACGATTCCCTCAAGTCGGGAGCAGGCGTGAGTTTCGACTTCGGTGCGATCACGCAGGGCTACTGCTCTGACTTCGGCCGCACCATCCACATCGGAACTCCCAACGAAGAATACGAGCGCGTGTACGACCTCGTTATTGCCGCGCAGGAAGCCGGCCGCCAAGCTGCGGTTCCCGGCGCAACAGGTGGCGACGTGCACCGCGCGACTCGTGCCGTGATCGAAGAGGGGGGCTACGGGGACTGGTTCCGCCACCGTACAGGGCACTGCATCGGCCTCGACGTGCACGAACTGCCGTACATCTCAGAGGAAGACAACACCCCCCTCGAACCAGGAATGCTCTTCACGATTGAGCCCTCAGTGTTTTGGCCAGGCCGCGTCGGTGTGCGCGTCGAAGACGTGTTCCTCATGACAGAAACCGGCACTACGAGTATCAACACCCACGCAAACGACCTCGTCGCCAACTAGGCACGCCTCCAGTCCAGCACCACAATCTCAACGCTCGAGAACGCCTCATACAGGCAAGAGAGGAATCACAATGAAACAACACTTCAGCACAAAGGCGGTGGCGGTCCTCGCCATGGCTGTTCCGCTTGCGATGCTCGCGGGCTGCACAGCAGCCACGCCAGGATCGGGAAACGCGGACGCAACCGCCGGCGGCACGCTGCTCGTTGCAGGGAACGCCGATGTTCTCTACATGGACCCAGCATCGTCGTACAGCGCCCAGGACTCGCAACTGCACCGCCTCATCACGCGCTCGCTTTTCGCGGACCTACCCGACGGAGACGCAGGTGCATCAAAGATCGTTCCTGACCTCGCTCTAGAAATTCCGACCATGGAGAATGGCGGAATCTCAGAAGACGGAATGACCTACACGATCAAGATTCAGGAAGGCGTCAACTTCGACGCACCCGACGGCGCTCGCGAGATTGTCGCGGACGACGTAGTCCGCGCCGTCAAGCGCATCTGCAACCCGGTATCGCCCTCCGTCGCGCTGTCGTACTACACCGCAACGATCGAAGGACTCGAAGCGTACTGCTCCGGATTCGCTGATGTTGCTGCTGACGTTGACGCTATCCGCGACTACGTCGAAGGCAACGACATCGCGGGCGTTCAAGCAACGGACGACAACACCGTGACCTTCATGCTGACGCAACCGGCGACGGACTTCATCAGCATTCTCGCCCTCAGCGTTTTCATGGCACCGCAGCCAGTTGAGTATCTCGACTACCTGCCGGACTCCCCTGAGCTGCGCCAAAACATGATCTCCAGCGGCCCGTACCGGATCACGGAGTACACGCCGAACGAGAAGCTCGTGCTTGAGCGCAACCCCAACTGGGATGCCGAGCTCGACACCGTGCGTGAAGCATACGTCGATGCCGTTGAGATCTCGATGGGTCAGGAAGCTGCCGCCGTTCAGCAGCAGCTTGAAGCTGGCACCGTAGACATGCAGTGGGCTGACACCGTCACGCCGACCGCAGCAGTTCCTGCGTTGCTTGCCGCAAACGACGAGCGTCTTGTCATTGGTGGCAGCGGCGGAATTCGCCCCTACATCGTAATCAACACGCTTAGCCCGAACGCGGACGGCGCATTCGCCAACGTTGACGTTCGTCAGGCACTCAACTTCGCCGTGAACCGTGCTGCAATCCAGCAGACTCTCGGTGGACCGGGTCTTGCTGAGATCGCTACGCAGATCCTACCTCCCGAGGTTTTCGGTGACGCGCAGACGAACGCTTTGGATGTTCCCGAGGAGGGCGACCAGGCCAAGTCCAAGGAAATTCTTGAAGCAGCCGGCTACAGCACCGACGTTCCGGTTCGCGTTCTCTACCGCGAGACGGAACCCTACGCATCCATCGCAGCGATCCTCCAGCAGGATCTTCAGGCCGGTGGTTTCGAAGTTGACCTCCGCGTCACCACGCAGAACGCTTTCTACGGTGAGTTCCTCTTGAACGAAGACGTCACCCGTGCGGGCGAGTGGGACATCGCAATCGCTGCGTGGGGTGCTGACTACCTCGACGGTCGCGCCTACCTGGTCCCGATGCTCGACGGCCGCAACTACGAGGGTGGCTCAGCCAACTTCGGTGGCTGGAACAACGACGAATTCAACGTAGCCATCGATGACGCTCTCGCCGCGACCGATCCTGCTGAAGCCAGCAAGAGTTGGAAAGAAGCAGATGAGATCGCGACGACTGACGCTGCATGGGTACCCGTTGCCTTCACTCGCACTCCGGTGTTCGCTTCGGAACGGGTCGGTGGTTTCGGCTTCTTGGCCTCGACCAAGAACGGCGACATGGCCAACGTGTGGCTCAAGCAGTAACTAGCCCCACCTCACCACATCAGTAGCAAATAAACACGAACAGTTTGGAGGGCGATGCCGCGTGCTGCTCACAGTAGAGAATCTCGATGTCACGTTTAACACCGGTGATGGTCCACTGCATGCGGTACGCGGCATCTCCTTCGAACTTGATCACGGCCAGACCCTCGGAGTAGTAGGAGAGTCTGGTTCTGGCAAGTCCGTTAGCACCCAGGCGATGGTCGGACTTGCCGCCGGCGCGCACGTTACGGGGCGCGCGTTGCTCAATGGTCGCGATCTTCTCACGATGAATCCCACGGAGTTGTCCGCAATCCGCGGGCCGCAGATCGGCATGGTTTTCCAGGACCCCCTGTCGTCTTTGCACCCGCAGTTCCGAATTGGGTGGCAGATCGCAGAAGCCATTCAGCGCCATGAGCGCAGCAGCTCCAAGAACGTGCGCGCCCGCGTGATCAAGCTGCTCGACGAAGTCGGCATTCCCGAGCCCGACAAGCGCATCGATGACTACCCCCACCAATTTTCGGGCGGCATGCGTCAGCGAGTCATGATCGCTCTCGCGCTAGCGCTCAGACCAGCTCTCCTCGTAGCCGATGAGCCAACGACAGCACTCGACGTTACGGTGCAGGCTCAACTACTCGACCTCATGAAAGATCTTCAGCGTGAGCACGGCACTGCCATCCTGATGATCACCCACGACCTTGGGGTCGTCGCAGGGGTCGCAGACAACGTCATCACCATGTACGGCGGACGAATCGTTGAACGTGGAACCCGCACCGAAGTGCTCGGACACCCGCATCATCCGTACAGCAAGGGTCTGCTCGGATCGGTGCCGCGTGGGGGAAGTCAGCGCACGGAGCTGCAATCTATTCCTGGCCAGCCGATGAGCCTTTTGATAGATCAGCCCGGCTGTCCCTTCGCCGAACGCTGCGCTTTCGTTCAGGATGCGTGCTTAGAGAAATTCCCCGAAGCCCGCGTTATCTCCCCCAGTCAAAAATCCAACTGCATCCTCCCGACAGAATTTGCCGGCCCCGTGGTGCTGCCTGCTATGCCCGCCGCCGAGATCGAGTCCGCAAAGTCAGGCGCACTACTGGCCCGGATCTCTGACGTGCGCATCGAATTCGATGGTGCTCGAAAAGGTTTGCTCGGGCTCACTCGCAACAAGATCACCGCGGTAGATGGTGTGAGTCTCGACATCCGCGCCGGTGAAACACTGGGCATCGTTGGCGAATCGGGCAGCGGAAAGTCCACTTTGGCCCGCGCCCTCACAGGGCTGATCCCGCTCTCCAGCGGAACCATCGAGTTTGAGGGCAAAGACATTTCGACCTTTACCGCCGCGCAACGCCACACCCTGCGCCGCGATGTGCAAATGGTGTTCCAAGACCCGTTTGGGTCCCTCAACCAGCAACGTCGAGTCGGCTCGATCATCGCTGACCCGCTCGTCATCCACAAAATCGCGGATGGCAAAGCGCTGCGCGCGCGAGTGCAAGAACTCATGGAAATCGTCGGGCTTAACCCTGAGCACTTCAACCGGTTCCCTGCCGAGTTCTCCGGCGGTCAGCGACAGCGCATCGGAATCGCCCGCGCTCTCGCTTTGAATCCGAAGCTGATCGTGTGCGATGAACCAGTATCCGCTCTCGACGTCTCCATTCAGGCGCAGATTCTTAACCTGCTCAGCTCGCTCCAGCGCGAGCTGGGGCTCACCTATGTCTTCATCGCTCATGACCTCGCGGTCGTCGAACACATCGCCGCCCGTGTCGCAGTGATGTATCACGGCAAGATCGTTGAGACCGGGCCGGTTGAACAGATCTATGGCTCTCCCAGCCACGAATACACCCGCTCGCTCTTGGCAGCGGCACCCCACCTCGACGATGTCGCCGCAGAGGCTGCCGCATTGTCGACAATGCAGATTGACGAGGCCCACTGATGTCTGAGCCAACCGTGGATCCCCCAGGCGATGAGACTCTCGCCGATCCCGCCGCAGCGAAAGCGGCAAGAAGCGGCAACGAAGTTGCTGCCCGCAGTCCGTTCCAGCTTGTGTGGACGAGGCTGCGCCGCGATCCCACCGCAATGGTGTCTGCCGCGGTCATCGTGCTCGTCATTATTTCCGCAATAGCGGCGCCGCTCATTGCTTCGTGGGTAGGTCACGGTCCTGACGAGCAATTCCGCAAAGAAGGCTTGACGCCGTCCGGGCTGCCCACCGCACCGAACGCAGATTTCTTGCTAGGCGCCGACAACCTCGGCCGTGACCTCTTCGTGCGGCTTATCTATGGCGCGCAACTCAGCCTCATCGTGGCGTTCGTTGCAACCGTAGGTGCGCTCGGCATAGGAACCCTTGTCGGCATGACCGCGGGCTTCATGCGCGGCAAGGTCGACACTGTTCTGACCTGGCTCATGGACACCACGCTCAGCCTGCCTCAGTTGCTCTTCGCGATCTCGCTCGTCTCCCTTGTAGGTCCGTCGTTCGGCACAACGGTGATCGTGATCATCCTCTTCTCGTGGGCCCCCATTGCGCGTGTCGTGCGCGGTCAGACGCTGTCGATTCGTGAGCGCGAATTTGTGGAAGCTGCGCGGTCTCTCGGCGCGTCCAACTGGCGAATCATGCGAGTGGATGTCCTTCCCAACCTTGTCGTGCCGATTCTCGTCTACGGCACTCTCCTTATCCCACAAGCGATCGTTTTTGAGGCGACACTCTCTTTCTTGGGACTTGGAGTACTGCCCCCTACTGCAACGTGGGGAAACATGCTTGCCGCGGCATCAACCGGCAGCATGTACACGATCGCCTGGTGGATGCTCGTGTTCCCGTCAGCCGCTCTACTCTCCGTGACCTTGGCTTTCAACCTGCTTGGCGACTCCGTGCGTGACGCACTTGACCCCCGCCAAACTCTCTTTGCGAAAAAGCGTCGCATAAAGAAGCTGAAGAAGGAGATCGCTAAGTGATCCGGTTCCTCTCTCGCCGAGTTCTCTCGGGAGTCCTCACGCTTTTCGCCATCAGTGGCGTTATGTTCCTATTGTTCTACGTTGCCCCGAATGACCCAGCGGCGACGATTGCCGGGCCTCAAGCAACCAACGAGCAAATCGATCAAGTGCGTGCGCGTTTGGGTCTCGACATGCCTATCTTTGAGCGTTACTGGCTATTCATTTCGGGTCTCTTCCAAGGCGACCTCGGCTACTCGTACTTCAACAAAGAGCCCGTTCTTGACTCACTCGTGCGGCGACTCCCTGCAACCGCGTCTCTCGCACTCGGTGGACTCGTTGTGGCGCTCGGTCTCGGTGTCACCATCGGCATCGGCGCAGCCCGCAAGCCAGGTTCGTGGCGCGACAAACTAGGAACGACTTTCGTTCTCACCGGCCTGAGTGTGCCGACGTTCGTCGCTGGTCTGCTCCTGCTGTACGTCTTCTTCTACTTACTGACGGTGATGGGAATTACGTTTTTCCCCGCCGCGGGCTACGTTCCCTTCACTGAGAATCCGCTCGAGTGGGCAAGGCACCTCATCCTGCCCTGGATCACGGTTGGCTTTGTCGCCGCTGCAACCTACGCGCGACTTGTTCGAAGTCAGCTTGTGAGCGTCATGGGCGAGGACTACATCCGCACGGCACGCAGCAAGGGAATCCGCGAAGGCCGCGTTGTCTACCGCCACGGAATGCGCAACGTGCTCACCCCCGTCGTCACGCAGATCAGCCTCGACTTCGCGGTGCTAATGGGCGGCCTCGTCGTGACCGAGCGTATTTTCGGCATCAACGGCATCGGCCGTCTCGCGATTGACTCCGTCAACCGAGGCGATCAGCCGGTAATCATCGGCGCAATGCTGCTCGCATCACTCTTTGTCGTCATTGCAAGCATCTTGGTTGACCTCGCTTACGCGATGCTCGACTCCCGAGTCCGAGTGAAGTAAGAAAGGGCTGAAATGCTTAGCGAGAAAACTCGTGGACTAGCCACTGGCGCAAACTTTGCCTCGTTCACCACGCTCAAGGCAGATGGCCAGCCGTGCGCCCAAGTCATGTGGGTCGACTGTGATGACGAGCACATCATCATCAACACTGAGGTTCACCGAGCGAAGTACGCAAACGTGAAGCGCGACCCCCGAGTCGTTGTGCTCATCATCAACAAGGACAACCCTTATGAGTACGCCGAAGTCCGCGGCACCGTAGTGGAGTTCGTGTACGGCGATGAGCCGCGAGCGCATGCCGACACCCTCGCGTGGCGCTATTTCAACCGGCCATACGTGCCCGAACAGATCAAATCAGAACGCGTAATCTTAAAGATCAAACCGCTGTAGAACGGCAACCGAGCACGTCGATGTTCCCGTTCACGCGTGCCAGATTTTCGCGTTCATCAGGCACCGACATCACGATATGAGGAGAAATGATGAGCCCATCCACGCAGGAACTTTCTAACACTCTCGGTGAGGTTCCCCAGCGCTGGCGCAACGTAGGCCCGGCCCGCGGTGGCCGGGTCGTTGCCGTATCTGGCGACCTTACCGACTACCGCCGTTTTTGGATGGGTGCGTGCTCCGGTGGAGTGTGGCGAACGGATGACGCTGGCCAAAACTGGCGCCCGATGACCGACGGCCAATTGGCCACCGCCTCTATCGGGGCGATCGCCGTTGCCGAATCCAACTCCAACGTTGTCTGGGTTGGCACGGGGGAGTCTTATGCTCGCAACAACGTGGTGCCCGGCGACGGTGTGTACCGCACTGTCGACGGCGGTCGCACCTGGGATCACCTTGGCCTCGAAGCAACCAAGCACATTGCCAAAGTACGAGTCAACCCCACCGACCCCGATGTTGCCTTCGTCGCGGCGACCGGCGATATCTTTGGCCCTAGCGCCGAGCGTGGCGTTTACCGCACCACCGATGGTGGGCGGTCGTGGGAGCACGTGCTGCACGTTTCTGACAAGGCAGGCGCCGCTGACCTCATCATCGACGCCCATAATCCGCGCATCATCTTCGCGTCAATTTGGGAAGCCGTTCGGCACCCGTGGGACATCGTCTCTGGTGGAGAAGACTCCGGGCTCTGGCGCTCGATCGACGGAGGTGACACATGGCAGGAGGTTTCCGCTAACTCCGGATTCGCCACTGGCTTGCTAGGCCGCATGGGTGTTGTCACTAGCCCGGCTAAAGAGGGTCGCGTCTGGGCACTCGTTGAAGCGCGAGACGACCAGGGTGGAATCTACCGCTCCGACGACTACGGCCTGAGCTGGGAACACATCTCCACTGAGCGCTCCGTTCAAGGCCGCCCTTGGTACTACAGCCACCTCATCGCCCACCCCACTGAAGCTGACACGCTCTGGAGTATGAACACGTGGGCTTGGCGGTCGCGTGACGGCGGTCGAACTTTCCAGCAGGTACAGACCCCACACGGCGACAACCATGATCTGTGGATCGACCCGAACGATGTGAACCGCATGATCAACGGCAACGACGGCGGGGCATGTGTCTCGTTCAATGCCGGGATGACGTGGTCCACCGTGTACAACCAGGCCACGGCCCAGCTCTACCGCTTCGACGTTGATCACCGATTCCCCTTCGACCTGTATGCGACGCAACAGGACAACTCGGGCATCCGCGTTCCCTCTCGTTCGTGGAAGGGCGCCATCCGCTGGGCGGACTCTCTCGAACTCGGCGAGGCGGAAGCCGGCGACGTCGCGCTCGACCGGTCGAACCCGCGCTACGTCATGCTCGGCGGTGCAGGATTCGGTCATCCAGGTCCTTTGTTGCGTTTCGATCAGGTGACAGAGCAAGCGCGCGATGTGGCAGTCTGGCCCGAATACTTCATGGGAGTCGGGGCTGCGGAGGCTAAGCATCGATTCGGGTGGACGTATCCCATCGAATTTTCGCCCCACAATCCCGGTGTTCTTTACGTCGCGGGCGAACGTGTGTTCCGGTCGCCCAACGGCGGGATCGATTGGGAACAGATCAGCCCCGACCTCACGCGCAACGATCCGAGCAAGCAGGTTCCCACCGGCGGTCCCATCTCGGGAGATAGCACCGGCGCCGAGGTGTATTGCACAATCTATTCCTTCGCCGAATCGCCCCTCACTCCCGGCGAACTGTGGGTCGGCACTGACGACGGACTGGTTCAGCTCTCCCGCGACGGCGGGACTTCGTGGAACGAAATCACGCCAGCGGGCCTTCCCGAGTGGGCAACGATTGCACGCATCGAGGTTTCTCAGCACACCGCGGGTACCGCTTATGTGGCTGTTCACGCATACCGCGTTCAAGACTCGCGCCCGTTCCTCTTCCGCACGCGCGACTTCGGCCAGACGTGGGAACCGATCACAACGGGGTTACCCGAGGGCGAGTGGGTTCGCACGGTACGTGAAGACCCGAAGGTCGCATCCTTGCTCTTCATGGGCACCGAACGCCGTGTGTGGTTCTCGACGGATAGCGGAGACTCGTGGGCAGAACTACGCGGCAACATGCCGTCGGTCCCCATCTACGACCTCAAGATCCGCGATCACGAACTCATTGCGTGCACCCACGGTCGTGGCTTCTGGATTCTGGATGACGTTGCCCCGTTCCGTGAGGCTGCGCGCATCAATGACACCGATTCCCTCGTGCTGTGCGAGCCACCGCTAACCTACCGCTACCCGACTCCAGACGGCTTCGATATGCCCGGAGAAGGTAGTTGGATGGGTGGCTTCCCCGGGGTCCCCTTGGGAGGAGCTACCTTCACGCGCGAGCGTCAGCCTGACGGACGCGTCGTCTCGGTCTGGCTCGATGGAGGAAAGAATCCTCCTAACGGCACCCAACTGCAGTACTTCGTGCCTGCGACTCTTGCCGATGCCTCGTCACCTCAACTCACCTTGACGATCCGCTCTGACACGGGCGAGACGCTCCGCACCTTTAGCTCGAAAAAGGATGATGCTCGAGAGATTCCGATCGAGGATGTACTCACCGTCTCGTCTGGAATCAATTCATTCGTCTGGGATCTGCGCACAGAGCCAGCCCTGGGCCTCCCCAATGAGCACGGTGTTCGCGGTCTCTACTCTCCAGGCCCCCGCGTAGCTCCAGGCCGCTACACGGCAGAACTCAGCGACGGAGAACACTCCGCGTCGCAGACGATCACCGTTGTTCGCGACCCACGCGGAGATGCCACGGATGCCGACCTCGGTCTGCAGTACGACATCCTGATTCGCATTCGTGACGTTTTGCAACGCATCACTACCGGTGTTGCCGTGTCGCGGTCGGTTCGGGAGCAGCTGACTATGGTGCGTTCGCGCATTGAAGAGTCGGCCGAGCTCACCAGCTCGATCGACTCTCTCGTCGCCGACCTCGATCGCATCGAGCGAGTGCTCACGAATCCCGATCTCAAGAACCACAACGATGCACTCAAAATGGCAGCTGGTCTCGACGAGAAAATCAAGCTGCTTCCAGAAATCGTCATCGAGCTCTCGGACACCGCGCCGACGCCGGGCACTTTTGATGTTCTGGGGCGGCTGTCAGACCAGGCCACCGTTGTTCTTGGCGAGCTTGATGAGATTGTCGACAGCCGCATCCCGAGCCTTGAAAAGACCTTAAGGGCGAGTGATTCTGTGCCATTCATCGTCGTGCCACTTCTGTGACGAGCTTCACGCAATCTCGGCAGGTGAAGCGCACAGCACTCGCTCTTGCAGCGGTGCTCGCGCTCACCGGCTGCGGTGTGGCCGCTGCCCAGAGCGATTCCTCCGACAGCGAGTCGACGCTTGTTGTCTATGTGGGACGCAATGAGGATCACGTGCGCCCGCTCGTGGAAGCATTTGAAGCCGAGACGGGGGTCAGTGTCGAGGCGCGCTATGGCGGCACGGGTGAGCTGGCGACGACAATCCTGCAGGAGGGCGACGCCTCTCCGGCAGATGTCTTCTTCGCTCAAGACCCGGTCTATATTGGCGCGCTCGTCGATGGAGGAATGCTCGCGAGCCTTCCCGCCGACATCCTTGACCGGGTTCCCGAAGGGATCTCGGGGGCCAATGACGAGTGGGTCGGGGTCACTGCCCGACGCCGTGTGATGGCCTACAACCCGACCTTTCTCAGCGAGAGTGAACTCCCCCGTTCCATCAACGAACTGACCGGCCCCGATTGGTCTGGTCGAGTCGGGCTTGCTCCGACACACAGTTCCTTCGTTTCCTTCGTCGCTTCGATGATTGCGACGGAAGGCGAAGAGACTACGCGGACGTGGTTGGAGGGCGTCGCCGCCAACGATCCCGTGCTGTTTAGCGGCAACCATGAGATTGTCGAAGCGATCGCGGCTGGCGACCTCGATCTCGGGCTCGTCAATCACTACTACGCGCTCCAAATGGCCGCTGAGCGCGGCTCAATCGACGCCGCGAACAGTTCCTTTGAAGCCGGGGACCCCGGCGACGTCCTCATGCCGACCACGATCGGGATGCTGGAATCCAGCACTCATCGCGAGGCCGCGCTCGACTTCATCCGCTTTCTCTTGCGCGATACTTCGCAACAGCATTTTCTCGACAACGTGAAGGAGTACCCACTCGTCGCGGGAGTCGGAACCCTCGATGGAGAGAACCCGCTCGACGCCGAATTGATTCGCGGTATGCACCTTGATGAAGTGGGAAACAACCTGACTGTGGCGACGACGCTCATCGCCCAAGCTGGTCTTATTTGAGCATGGCGGTGAAACGGAAGGGCATTGTTCACGGTGCGGGGCAGTTGCCTCGACACATCCCTTGGGTAGCCATCCTTGCCGTGACGATCGCCGCAGTCCTGTGCGTTCCGCCGTTGGTAGTTCTCCTAGTTGAAGCCCTGACGGCGGGCTCGGCAAGTGGAATTCCCGCAGCCCGATTGCTGGAGTTGCTCTCTGGAACAGGGCTGTTGATCGCGATTGTGACGGCGTGCACCGTTGTGCTTGGCACGGTCACCGCGGTCATAGTGACGCGCACGAACTTGCCGGGGCGACGTGTCTTCTCGTTTCTTGTCATGCTGCCACTCGCCCTGCCTGCCTACCTTCTCGCGCTGGCGTTCGTGGGCTTGGGCGGTGGTGGTGGTGGGCTTGCCTCGCAGCTTTCAGCACTCATCGGTTGGGGTGCGGCACCCGTGGCGCAGGGGCTCTCGGCCGCGGCACTGTGCCTCACCATTTCGAGCTTGCCCATTGTGCATGCGCTCGTGGTCACAGCGCTCAATAGGCTCGATCCCGCTCTCGAGGAGAGCGCACGGCTCGTCGGCGACTCGCCTGCGCGCGTCTTCGTTCGGGTGATCCTTCCGCAGCTTCGCACACCACTGGCGACCGCCGCCTGCATCGTTTCTCTCTATACGCTGTCAGACTTCGGGGCGGTATCGGTGCTGCGCTACGACACCTTCACCCGCGCGGTCTATTCGCAATTCCGCGGCGGCGTCGACCTTGCCCCTGCCTTCGCGCTCTCGGGAGTGCTCATCTCGATGGCCGCGGTGTTCATCGTGTTGCAAGCGATCCTCAGCGGAGTTCCGATGCCGGTCGCCTCTCGCGGTCGCCCCCCTCTCACTCTCCGCCTGTCTGGGGTCACGAAAGCAGCGTCTTTCACTGTTCTCGGCAGCGTGGTGCTCCTCAGCTTGGTGGCCCCCTTGGGCACCCTGGGGTTCTGGGCAGTGCGGGGAATCATGGCGGGGGTCCGACCCGGGCCGATTCTCTCCGAAGCGTCGAACACTCTGCTGCTGGCGCTCACGGCGGCGGCAGTGACGACGGTGCTCGCGATTCCAATCGCGCTGAGTTCCTACCGCGGAGCGTCCCGGCTCGGGCGTATTGCCGAGACTCTTCCATGGTTCACCCACTCGCTCCCCCATCTCGCGATCGGGCTCGGGTTTCTTGTCGTGAGCTTGGCGCTGCCGCCGATCCTGTACCAATCAACGATGATGCTCATCCTCGTTTACGTCGCCATCTTCTTACCGATTGCCGTCGGGGCACAGCAAGTTGCCCTGCGTCAGATTGATCCGCGGCTTTTTGAAGTGTCTCGCACACTCGGTTACGGAAGGTGGTCAACAGGTTTGCGGGTAGGAGTTCCTCTCGTCTGGCGTGCGGCAATGACCGGAGCTCTGCTGGTGGCAGTGTTGGTGTCACAAGAGTTGCCTGCCACCCTGCTGCTGCGCCCCACCGGAACCGAAACCCTCGCGATCCGCGTCTGGGGTGCCGTGACAGAGGGCCAACTCACCACGGGAAGCATCGCCGCAATCCTGCTCGTCGTGCTCTCCGTTCCGTTGGTTGCCGCGCACCACCGGGCGACATTGCGGGTAAGGCAGCAGATATGACACAGCAGCAAGAACCACCAGCCCTCGTCGCGACGGGGCTTGTTCGCCGCTTCGGCGACAGACTCGCCATTGACGACGTGGACATCACGGTGCGCCCGGGAACGCTCACCGCAATTCTCGGCCCATCCGGCTGCGGCAAAACAACGGTGCTGCGCATCGTTGCCGGACTCGATCAACCGGATGCTGGAGTCGTCGCCCTGTCAGGCACTGTCGTGCAGGCACCCGGCCATCATGTGCCTCCCGAGCGCCGCGGCGTGGGGCTCGTTTTTCAAGACAACGTTCTATTTCCCCATCTCACGATCGCCGAGAACGTCGGATACGGCGTCGCCCGCAGCGAACGCGCAGCGACGACGGCCCGCCTTCTCGAACTGGTTGGCCTCAGCGATATCGGCCTCCATATGCCCCACGAAGTTTCCGGCGGTCAGCAGCAGCGCGCGTCGCTTGCTCGGACCCTTGCCACCAACCCCCGCATCATCCTGCTCGATGAACCTTTCTCCCAACTCGATGCGCATTTGAGGGAACGGGTGCGCAACGACATGGTCCGGGCCATCAAACGCACGAACACCACAGCGCTGCTCGTCACTCACGATCAGGAAGAAGCTTTCGCTCTCGCTGACGAAGTCATCGTCATGTCAGAGGGCCGCATCCACCAAGTCGGAAGTCCGCAACAGATTTACCAGAACCCTGCTGATCGCTTTGTTGCAGAGTTTGTCGGTGACGCGACTCTCGTGCCAGTGATTCACGCCTCACCGGGTCTCGTTAACACGCGGATCGGTCAGGTTGCCGTGTCGGAGCAGTCGCAAAGGGCGGGGTCTTTCGCTGTTGTGCGACCAGAAGCTGTCGTGATCGGCTCACCGGATGACGTAGCTCTCGACGCTCGTCCCGCTCGCATTGTGGGATTGCGCTTTCACGGCGTTAACCACGTTCTCAATCTCGAACTCGACGACGGGATGCACCTGCTTGCCCACGTTGCGGGGCACGTTCCCGTGGCCGTCGGCGACACCGTGTCATTCCGCGTGCAGGGTCCGGTCGCCACCGTATGACAGCGCGATCACCCCACACACCCTCCACCACCATGACCGAAGGTAACGCTATGCCGCACTCCCATCCCCTCCCGCTCTGGGCGGGGCGCACCATCGCACTTGGCGGCATCCTTCTTGTCGCTCTCAACCTGCGAACGGCCGTCTCGGCAATTTCTCCTATTACGCGAGAGATCGCCGTCGATATCCCGCTCGACAACGTGGCGCTTGGTCTGTTGGGGATGATCCCGCCGATGGCCTTTGCAATATCCGCAATTTTCAGCGCCCCGATCGCGCGCCGCCTTGGGCTGGAACGATTCTTGATCCTGGCGATTGGCTTCATGATTGTTGGCCACTTGCTCCGCGGCGCTGCCGGAGGCTATGCCATGCTGCTCGTCGGCAGCGCTCTCGCACTCATCGGAATGGGAATCGGCAACGTGTTGCTGCCGCCCCTCGTGAAGCGTTACTTCCCTGACCGCATCGGCATGGTGACGGCGCTCTACGCGACGTTGGCATCGGCGAGCGCTGCGGTGCCTGCCCTCGTTGCCGTGCCCGTGGCTCACGCTACCGACTGGCGTGTGTCTTTGGGTATTTGGTCGATCCTTGCGTTCGCAAGTCTGATTCCCTGGATGACGCTTCTTGTGCAGCGCTCCCGAGAGAAGCGAGACACGTCGGCAAACGACACCGCTGAACTCCCCCAAGCACTTCCCCTGCGCGGGCGCCCGATCTGGCAATCTCCCGTGGCCTGGACCATTGCAATCGTTTTCGCCGTCTCGTCGTTCAACGTCTACGGTGTGCTCACCTGGTTGCCCGACATCCTCGCTCAAACAACAGACACGACGGCGGCCGAGTCGGGAGCGTTGCTCGCGCTCTACGCCGCGATGGGATTGCCAGCGGCGCTTTTTATCCCGGTGTTGGCCGCCCGGCTCACAAACGTCGGCCCTCTTGTTCAGATGGGTGTCGTGTTCTTCATCGTCGGCGATCTGGGCCTCCTCCTCGCGCCGGGCTTCGCCACCGCCCTCTGGGTGTTGCTCATTGGCTTGGGAGCGTTACTATTCCCGGTGTGCTTGGTCCTTATCAATCTCCGGTCACGGACGATGCGGGGCTCGGTTGCGCTGAGCGGATTTGTGCAGGGCGTTGGTTACACCATTGCGTCGCTCGGCCCGCTTTTGGTCGGCGTGCTACGCGAAGTGACAGGTGGCTGGGTTGCTGTTTTCATCATGCTGATCGCTTCTGCGGTTCTTGCATCGGTCGGCGGTTTCTTGCTGCGCAAACCTGTATTTGTCGAAGACCAGCTTGAGCGTCGCTGAGCGCGCAGGCTATATCGGCTCAGAGTGAGAGACGGAGCAGATCGCGCTGGATGTCATCCGCGGTCGCGAGCACAAGCGGCAGGTGGTGCGAACGCAGGTACTCTACCGAGTCTCTGGTAGCGCTCGTCGAAATGTTGAGCGCGGCGGTGACGGTTCCGACGCCATCGCGGATGGGGACGGCAACCGAGAGCAACCCGGCCTCAAGCTCGCCATCGACGATCGACCATCCTTGAGCGTTGACTCGCTCGATTTCGGCCTCAAGCAGCCGGGCATCGGTGATAGTGGTTGGCGTGAGGGCAGGCATTGTTGCTCTGGCAAGCAGTTGCTTTCGCTCGATCGCAGGCAGCCCGGATAGGAGTACGCGCCCCATGCTTGTGGCGAAGGCCGGAAAGCGAGTGCCGATGGTGATGCGGACGTTCATGATGTGGCGTGTGGGAACACGAGCAACGTACACGATCTCTTCGTCGAGAAGCACCGCAACGGAAGCAGATTCTTTGGTGGCACGCGAGAGGGATTCGAGGTGGGGCTGCACTACATCGTGAAGCGACAGCGATGAAAGGTAGCCGAACCCGATTTCAAGAACCTTAGGAGTGAGCGCGAATTGACGTCCCGAACTACGCACATAGCCGAGAGATTCGAGGGTGCGAAGAAACCGACGCGCCGCGGCGGCAGGAATGCAAGCATTACGGGCGACTTCACTCAGAGTCTGCTGCGCATTGTCTGCGTCGAACACACGAAGCACGGCGATTCCGCGCGCGAGAGACTGGACGAAGTCTTCTGCAGGTGCATCCGCGTCTGACGTCGTGCTTATTTCGGTGTCCTTCATCGCGCCTCCTCCAGAACTCTACCGAGGAACCTCGCGCCGGTCGGAACCTCGAGGTTCATCGCGACCCGTTAGCGTTCGAGAACGACTGCCAATCCTTGTCCGACACCGATGCAGATAGCAACGACAGCCACTCCACCGCCGCGTCGCTTGAGTTCGTGTGCCGCGTGGCCGATGATGCGACCACCGGATGCACCGAGCGGGTGCCCCATAGCGATGGCACCGCCGTGGATATTGACTCGTTCGGGATCGAGCTCGGGCCAGAGCGCAATACAGGCCAACGATTGGGAGGCGAAGGCCTCGTTCAGTTCGACGATATCGACATCAGCCCAAGTGCGTCCTGCGCGCGCGAGTGCTCGGTTCGCGGCCTCGACAGGGGCGATTCCGAACACGTCTGGGTCATTGCCCGCGACGCCGCGCCCGGCTATTCGGGCAAGTGGTTCGATATCGAGTGCACCTTCTGCACCCAGAAGCACCGCGGATGCGCCATCATTCAGTGAGGATGAGTTGCCTGCTGTCACTGTGCCATCCTGAGCGAATGCCGGACGAAGAGTGGCGAGGGTTTCCACCGTCGTGTCGTCGCGGATCCCCTCATCGCGCATCAGTTCGTGGCCGGGTACGTGAACGATTTCTGCATCGTAGTGTCCGGCAGCCCACGCTTTGGCCGCCAGGCGGTGGCTGCGGGTGGCGAACTCATCCTGCTGCGTACGACTGAGATTGTGCATCCGAGCCAACTTTTCAGCGCTTTGCCCATTCGAAATTGTCCACTCGTCGGGTAATTCCGGATTGACCATGCGCCACCCAATCGACGAGTTCCAGACCGTCTGGTTGGCCACGGGGAAGGCGCGGGACGACTTTTCTACGATGAACGGTGCGCGGCTCATTGACTCAACCCCACCAGCGAGCACGATGTTGGCGTCACCGGCTTCGATCGCTCGGCTCCCCTGAATCACCGATTCCACGGCGGAGCCGCACAGCCGGTTGACGGTCACTCCGGGAACCGAGCTGGGGAATCCTGCAAGGAGCGCACCAAACCGCGCAACATTGCGGTTGTCTTCCCCGGCCTGGTTGGCATCCCCAAAAATGACGTCATCGACGCGCGCAGGGTCAATGTCAGTGCGGTGAACCGCAGCCTTCATGACGACAGCGGCAAGATCATCCGGCCGCACGTCGGCAAAGGCTTTACCGTGACGCGCGAACGGGGTGCGGACCGCGTCGTAAATGTAGCTACCAGTCATGATGAGTGTCTCTTTGCTTAGTCGGTGGCAGGGGTCGTTGTCGCGTCAATGAGCTCTAGCCCAGTGAGATTGGCGAGAAGTTCCATGGTGCTGTCACCATACAATTCCCGCACCGCAAACCCCTCAGGGGTGATGTCGAATACCGCGTAGTCGGTGTACACCCGCGACACACAACCAACACCGGTCAGCGGGTAGCTGCACGCAGCGACGAGCTTCGACTCATCGTGCTTGGTGAGCAGGTCGGTCATTACGTAAACCTCTTTGGCACCGATCGCGAGATCCATCGCTCCGCCAACAGCGGGGATGGCACCCGGCGCACCGGTTGACCAGTTTGCAAGATCACCTCTCTCCGACACTTGAAATGCTCCAAGCACGCAGACGTCGAGATGCCCGCCGCGCATCATGGCAAAGGAGTCGGCCTGATGAAAATAGGCCGCTCCGTCCAGAGCGGTAACAGCCTGTTTTCCCGCGTTTATGAGGTCGGGATCGACTCGCCCTTCCTCGGGCGCCGGACCCATTCCGAGCATTCCGTTCTCAGTGTGAAGAATGATTTCGAGCTCGACAGGCAGATAGTTCGCGACGAGAGTGGGCGCGCCGATTCCGAGGTTCACGATCGAGCCCTCAGGGATTGCTTTGGCGATCTTTTCTGCAAGCTCTGTGCGGCTTAGCGTGATGCTCATTTCTCTCCTCCCATCGCGAATCCGGCGATACCGTCGAGAGGACGCCCTTCTAGGTCGACGCCACCAACGAAGTCGTTGTAGTGCAGCCAGCGACGCTCACCGACCACCACAACCCGCTTGACGTAAATGCTCGGAGTCACAATGCTCTCTGGAGCGAGCGCGCCGAGCGGAACGACCTCATCTACTTGCACAATGCTCGTTGTCGCTGCCGTAGCCATGATTGGCCCAAAATTGCGGGCCGTCTGCCGGTACACCACGTTGCCCCAGCGGTCTGCTTTGAGCGCACTAATCAACGCGAAATCTGCACGGATAGGGTAATCAAGTAAATAGGTTCGTCCGTCTATTTCGCGGGTTTCTTTACCTTCGGCAAGTTGAGTACCAACGCCGGACGGGGTGAAGAATGCACCAATTCCTGCGCCTGCCGCGCGGATGCGTTCGGCAAGATTTCCTTGCGGCACCAGCTCGAGTTCAATCTTTCCCTCACGGTAGAGTCCGTCGAAAATCCATGAGTCCGACTGGCGAGGAAAGGAACACACGATTTTTCGCACTCGACCGGCCGCGAGCAAGGCCGCGAGTCCGCCGTCCCCGTTTCCCGCATTGTTGCTCACCACTGTGAGATCGGTCGCACCACGAGCGATGAGCGCGTCAATCAACTCCTGAGGCTGACCAGCATTGCCAAAGCCCCCAATCATCACTGTTGCCCCGTCTTCTATGCCTGAAACAGCATCCGACAGGTTCGGAACAACCTTGTTGATCATGGAATCTCCCTGCACGCGACTGACGGTGTCGCCCGCTTTTCTTATATTTCGTAGAACGAAGGAAGTTTCTCTACGCGAACATAGTATGGCACGTCACCAGTTGAAGACGCAAAGCATTTACGCTCCCGAGACTCCACGCAGTTGCTTCGTACTCTTCTCCCGCACTCACCTCGACACGTCGGTCATCACTTGGCTTCGCCCGAGTGGGTGTCAGAGACGCAGCACGATGCCCGCGAAGCCATGACCCGATCGGGCCACAAGCCCGACGACCACAAATGGCCTGTCTTGCCGACGCGCAGCAACCCTCAGAAGACGACAGTTGATGGAGAAGTCCCACACAGCGTGGGGCCGAGATACGAGGAGATTGAGATGCCATTCATCCAAGTCAAAGTCATTGAGAACGTCTTCAGCGACGAGCAGAAACAAGAAATGATTCGGACGCTTACCGACGCCATGGTGGGAATCGAGGGCGAGAACATGCGCCCCGTTACGTGGTGCGTTGTCGAAGAGGTGCGCAGCGGCAGCTGGGGCATTGCCGGCAACCCGCTTTCTACGGCAGATGTGAAAGCGCTAGCCGCTGGCGTGAACGCCTGAGTCACCCAAACTCGCCGGGCCAGATCGGGCACGGACACGGGCCCGGGCCCGACTGGCCGGCGAGCGAAGGACCATAATGAGGAGATGACGTCCCTTACGTCGGCACGCGAAGCATTAGCTGCCGGTTCGTGGCAAGTCGCACGAACCGAATTTCTCGCTGTCACAAAGGAAACTCGCGACCCTCTTGCCTATGAGGGATTGGCGCAAGCCGCCTGGTGGCTCGACGATGGTGAAACCTGTGTCGGATCACGCGAATCTGCCTACCGACGCCACCGCGAGCTCGGCGATTCACTCGGGGCAGCACGCACCGCCACCAGTCTGGCATGGGACTCGTTGCTGTTCGGGCACGGCGATGCGGTAGCGCTCGGATGGTGGACGCGGGCCGAGTCACTCCTTGAGGGGCTCGACGAGTCCCCAGAACATGGTTGGCATGCGGTGCGTGAAGCAGAACTGGCGATGGAAGTCGGCCATGACCCCGACCGCGCATTGGCTTCAGCAGTGCGAGCATCCGACATCGCACGGCGACTCGACGTTGGCGACCTTGACGTGGTCGGCATGGCCCTCCAGGGCGTAGCGATGACCAGCGCCGGAGATCTCGAGGGCGGAATGGCCAAATTGGATGCCGCGGTGGCCGCAGCGACATCGGGCGACGTGGTCGACCCCATGTGGATGGGGAAAGTGTGCTGTTGGTTGATCGCCGCCTGCAACCAAAATAAGGATGTGACGCGTGCCGCTGACTGGTGTCGCCGCGTGGAAGCGATCTGTGTTGAACGCGATCTCGCTCCCCTCTTCACTGTGTGCCGCATCCAATACGCTTCCGTTCAGGTAGCCCGCGGATCGTGGCGCGAAGCCGAAGACGAACTCGTCGGCGTCATGGAACGGCTCTCATCGTCTCAACGCACTTCACGACTTGAGGCTGTTGTGCAGTTGGGAGAACTCCGCCGCCGCCAAGGTCGTTTCGATGAAGCCGAAGCCCTCTTTGCGCAAGCCGAATTTCATCCCCTCGCGATCACCGGCATCGCCCAGCTACGTTTAGCCAGCGGCGATACCGCGAGCGCTTGGACTGCTATCCGGGGGCTTCTCGATTGGCTGCCGCACAACAGTCGCATTGTTCGCGCCGACGTTCTTTATCTCGCCGTCATCATTGCTCACGCTGCCGCCAAGACCGAGCAGGCGCAACTCTTCGCGAACGAACTTCGCCATACTGCTGAACTGACAGGAACCGACTCCCTCATGGCATCCGCAGCTGCTGCCGCTGCCGCTCTTGCCCCACCGGTCGCCGCAGTCCCGCTACTGATCGAGGCGGTGCGACGATTCAATGCTGCCGGACTTCGCTTCGACGAAGCCCATACTCGCCTCGCGCTCGCGAAGGTGCTCCTCACGACAGGCGACCCGGCCGCGGCCCAACGTCACCTCGCCATCGCTACAGAAGTACTTTCCGAACTATCGGCGTTCGACGATCTCACCCAAGCGCGACAACTCGCCGCTGTCGCTGGTGAAGCGTCCGGTGAACCAACCGATAAACTGCTCTCTGCCAGAGAACTCGAAGTACTCCGGTTGGTTTCGCGAGGACTGAGCAACCCCGAAATCGCTACGGAACTCGTGCTCAGTGAGCACACCGTGCACCGGCACGTTGCCAACATCCTCACCAAGCTCGACCAGACCTCGCGCACCGGTGCGGCCTCCTACGCTATTCACTCCGGGATGCTCTAGTCGGCCCCAGTTGTCACACTCCCGAATTAGTCGCGTGCCGTCGCCACCGCCGCGTTTGGACCTCTCGCATCCAAGTGGCATCAGAGACCGGATGCGTCACAACATCGGTAAACCAGTACGTTTCGTCGGGGTTCCACCCGGCGATGACACTCGCGAAGCCGTCGTCGAGCGGGATAGCGACGCCAGCGGCAGAAAGGTAGGCAGCGAGGGAAAGGTGCACCGCATCGAAATCGTGGGCCACTCGCGACCAATCAGGCATCATCCATTTACCGTTTCGGCCGGTGGCGCGGTACCAGTCGTGGCGCCGGGTAGCGGTGACCTCGCGCGGGTATCGCCGGCAAAGCTCGGCCCAAGACTCTGCCGAAACAATTTCACACACGCGCGGAGTGCCTTCGACGGGCACGGGATGGCTATTCACCAGTCCATCGTCAGAGCGATCTTCGATCAACCAGAGACCGACCGGGCCCAGCTCTGGTAGCGCCCGCGTCGTCGCGCTGAGTCCGAACGGTGGCCTCGACCACCAGTCGCCTGAAAAATTGGCGGCGGGATCTGTCGGGCGTTCCCGAACCGCCGTCTGCTCGTTTTCATCCATTGCGGCAGACCACAAGCGAAGAGTCTCCGCTGCAGGCGGCGCCCCAGGCATCTGAAAGCGGGGGTCCTGAAATTTGACCGCCCACTGCTCGGCGGCCATGGGCCCGCTCCACCATTCGATTGACGGCAACGCGACAACATGATCCGCGATGCGTTCGAGAGCGTGATCGAGGCGGAAATCCAGCAACAGTTCATCGGTACCATCGGGCTCTTGCCAGTAGCGCGCACTGTCTACACAAACAGCGATAGCGTCGAGAAGATCCGCGACGCCAAGCAACGACAACGGAATGTTTTCGAGCGCTACTGCGACTTCCTCCGCAGAGGGTTCGGGAAGGGGGTCAGGAATGTTCCAACCGAAAATCGTTCCGCCCTGACCCCGTGCAGTTTCCAGATGATGCGCAGCATAGACCAGCACACTCCACAGCTCCGCGACTTCCGGAATCGCCAGAAGCCGCTCGGGCATGGCAGCGGCAAGACACAAGCGACGGCCGCGTGGTCCCGAAAGTAGAGTGCGAGCATCCAGAGGCATGGGATCAGGCTAAGTTGCGGATGCCCCAAAGTGAAGAGAAGTCGCAGAACCGCACGCATGCCAGTAGTCCCCCAGGACTACCCCCAGCGCACAACCTCATCCGCTCGGGGGACGCCGCCAAGCGACGGGGCTTCTACACTGGAAGACATGATTGAAATTCAAGGTTTGACCAAAAGGTACGGTGCCAAAACCGCCGTCGACAACATCACCGCGACCATCCGTCCCGGTCTCGTTACCGGTTTCCTCGGCCCCAATGGCGCAGGCAAGTCCACCACTATGCGCACGATCATCGGGCTTGACCGCCCTGATTCTGGCACCGTTACCGTGAATGGAAAACGGTACGCCGAACACCACAACCCGATGCACGAAGTCGGAGCCCTCCTCGACGCGAAGGCAATCCACACCGGCCGCACCGCCTACAACCACCTCCTTGCCATGGCTGCCACCCACGGAATCGGTAAAGCGCGAGTGCATGAAGTCATCGCGATGACCGGCCTCGAATCCGTTGCCAAGAAACGTGTCGGAGGGTTCTCGCTCGGCATGGGCCAGCGCCTCGGAATTGCCGCCGCGCTCCTCGGCGACCCCCAAACACTCATCCTCGATGAACCTGTCAATGGTCTCGACCCCGAAGGTGTGATGTGGGTGCGCAAACTCACGAGGCACCTCGCCTCAGAGGGTCGCACAATCTTCCTCTCCTCGCACCTGATGAGCGAGATGTCCCTCACCGCAGACCACCTCATCGTGCTCGGGCGCGGCCGCATCATTGCGGATGCTCCCGTTGGCGAGATTTTGGCGCTCGCAACGGGAACCGCGGTGCGGGTTCGCACACCACAGGCCACGGAACTCGCCAATCGACTCGCGGGCAGTGACGTTACCGTCACCAACGTCGAAGGTGACCTTCTGACTATCGCCGGTCTGGCATCCGCTCAGATCGGTGAGGCTGCAGCACAGGCAGGCATCGTGCTTCATGAACTCACACCGCTCTCTGCATCGCTTGAAGACGCCTACCTAGAGCTCACACAAGATGACGTCGAATACCACTCGGAGGTTTCCCGATGACCAACACCGCCCTCGAGACCGCACCGGCTCCCACAGCCAACCGCGCGACGAAACTGACTTTCCCCCGCGTTGTGCACTCCGAATGGATCAAGCTGCGCACGCTTCGCTCGACCCAGTGGTCGTTTGTTATCTTCGTACTGCTCACGGTCGGCTTTGGCCTCCTCATGACAGCCACCCTCGACACCTCAGCAGGCCGAGCCCTTGACGCCGAAACGCAGAAATCGTTCACGGTGATGGTGGCAACGCTTGGCGTGAACTTCACGCAGCTCGTCGCCGCCGTACTCGGCGTGCTCATCATTAGCGGCGAGTACACGACGGGCATGATTCGTTCCACCTTTGCGGCGGTACCCAAAAGATTGCCAGCCCTCTTTGCGAAAGCGTTAGTGCTGGCGGTAGCCACGTTCGTGGTCGGCCTCGTATCAATCGTCCTCACGGCACTCGTAACCGCGCCGATACTCGCAAGTAAGGGCGTTGAAGGGCAGCTTCTGGATGGCGAAGTGATGCGAGCACTTGTCGGCGGCGCCGGCTACCTGACTCTCATCGCCCTGTTGGCGTTTGCGTTCGGTGCCATTCTGCGCAACAGCGCCGGTGGTATTGCTACCGCGCTCGGGCTGATTCTTGTGGTTCCGACCGTGCTCGCGATTCTCTCGAGCGTCGCTCAAGCCACGTGGATCTACAACCTCTCGGCTCTCCTGCCGTCTTCCGCTGGCAGCCAAATGTATGCCATCGGTAGCGACTCCGCTGCTGGAGGTCCGCCGCTCGGAGGCATCGCCGACGACGTACTCACCCTCGATCCCACCCAGGGCTTCCTCGTGCTGCTCGCGTGGGTTGTTGTGCTGATCATTGCTGCTGCCACACTCACCAAGAGCCGCGACGCCTAGTCTCCCGAGCGCCAACAGCGCACAGAGGCCGCGGGTTCACTCGTAACCAGAACACGGCAGAGTGGCGACAGCACAGCTGTCGCCACTCCCCCTTACGGTTGCTGACGCGCGTGGCTAATCTGAAGTCATGAACGAATACGAGCACACGAAAGGCAAGGATGAGACGTCTGGCCGTCGAGGCTACGTCGGATTCATCGATTGGCTCAACCTCAAACTGTTGCCGATTCTCGGCACTCCCGGTCTGGGGCCATACGACAACGTCATTCAGCAAGTTAGTGACGCGCTGTGTCCTGTGTGTGGGCAGCCGATGTCGGAACACTTCATTGATCATTCAACGCCGAACACAATTCTCAACTGCCCTGTTGAGCACTCGCCTGTTCCCGTCGACAATTCGCCAGTGAACGAACTCGGAATGAATATCGCCCCCACCGAGAACTGAGACGGTCGATTAGAGCGATCTGACTGGCGCGAGCCCGCCCAAAACAGCGTGTGAGAGAATCAACCATGGCTGAATCGTGGCGTCGCACACCGACCGAAAGTCCCGTCACCTTCGAGATTGATACCTCGGCATCCGTTCCGCCCTTTGAGCAGATCAAAGCACAGGCCATCGCTCAGATCGCCAGCGGTGAACTCCTTGCCGGCACCAAACTTGCCACTGTTCGTCAACTGGCCAGCGACCTCGGCATTGCACCCAATACTGTTGCTCGCGCCTATCGCGAACTTGAAGCAGACGGCTTTCTGCTCTCCCGTGGCCGAAACGGCACCGTCGTGAAGGCACGCCCCGGTGATGCTGCAGCGCTGCTCCAACTCGATGCGAAAGCATACGCCGACCGCGCCGCCGAGCTCGGTATCAGTGCAGAAGAAGCCCAACGCTTCGTTTCCACCGCACTCTCCCTCTAACCGCTGGCTGTAGTGCCTAACCTCGGCGGCTGCGCTCTTCTCTAGCGCAAAATCCCCAACTCGCGTGCCTGCGAGACCGCAGCGGTGCGCGACGAGACAGTCAGTTTCGAAAAGATGTGAGCCAGGTGCGACTTCACCGTCGTGTTCGACACAAACAATTCCGAAGCAATCAGCGCATTCGACTTACCTTCGGCAACCATCCCTAACACCTCGATTTCTCGCCTACTGAGACTGATCTGGGGTGCTCGCATCCGATCAAGAAGTCGACCAGCAATCACCGGTGCCAACGCGCTCTCCCCCGCGGCGGCGGCGCGCACGGCTGCAACGAGCTCGGCTGGTGGGGCATCCTTCAGCAAGTAGCCACTGGCACCCGCCTCCACCGCGCTCAAAATGTCACCATCGGTGTCGTAGTTCGTGAGCACAAGCACATAGGGCGCAGCTTCCAACGCTCGGATGCGACGCGTGACATCCGCACCCGTCTCGGCTGTGCCGAACTGCAAATCCATCAAGACAACATTGGGCACCTCAGATTGTACCAACGCGAAGGCTTCAGCGGGCGTCGCCGCTTCAGCAACCACCGTGAGATCCTCCTCATGGTCGAGCAAGGCTCTCAGCCCCGCCCGCACCACCGGGTGGTCATCCGCGATGACCAGACGAATCACGAGGTTGCCTCTGCAGCATCGACGACACTCCCGGCAGCGCTCGCACTCGCGCTAGAAGCACTCGGATCGACACTCCCCACAGCGTTCGCAACGTCCTCCAGCGCCAGCTCTACCGTCATTGTGGTTCCTTTTCCCGGCGCAGAATCGATAGTAAGCGTGCCGTCGAGCTGCTCGACGCGTTCACGCGTGGCGGTCAACCCGAAGGAATCAGAGAAACCTGCCGCGGTCTCTCCAGCGACTGCGGTGGAGTCAAAGCCGCGCCCGTTGTCAGCGACGACCAAAGTCACGCCGTCGGCATCCCGAGCAATCGAGATCGTCGCCTGGGTTGCCCCAGAATGTTGAACCACGTTAGCCATCGCCCCCTGTGCGATACGCAACAGCGCTGTCTGCATAGGCATCGGAAGATCAAGCGCATCAGCTACCCGAACTCGCACCTCACGATCCGAACTCTGCCACTGAGTGGCGGCAAGGCGGCGCAATGCTGCTCCCAGGCCCTGCTCAATGAGCGCACTCGGAGCCAACTCACGAATGAACCGACGGGTCTCGGTGAGATTCGTAGCCGCCGTCTCGCGGGCAAGCCGCACATGCTCACGACCTGCAGCATCCGGGTCAGCGCGTTCTGCCGCATGCAGCAACATCTGGATGCTCGACAGTCCTTGCGCCACGGTGTCATGAATTTCGCGCGCGAGTCGTGCTCGTTCCGCAAGCACTCCCGCTTCGTGCTCGGTCTGCGCCAACTGGTCGCGCGTCTCGAGGAGTTGCTTCATCAGTAGCTCTCGTTCCGCCGCTTCGGTTGCCAATGACTTGTAGCCAAGGCCAATCACTATCGCGACGCCGGCACCAACAAGGGGTCCGACAACTCCGCCGATTGTCCACCCCGAATGCAGTCCGAGCGCCACGATCGCGAGCCCGGTAGAGGTCAACACGGCCAGGGTTCGCCAACCACGCGGGAGAAGGTGGAGGTAAAGGAAGAAGAGAGGAAACACCAGATAGGCGGCATCTGGAATCAACCAGACCAGAACGAGCCATTCGCCGGAGAAGACAAGCAACCAAAGGTAGCCGCTCAGCGAGCGAGTCGTTGATGGCGTCGTCATGGTGCGTTTGGCCAGCACACCGCCGAAGACATAGGTCACGATCATGAGAGCGGCTAGCGCTATGACGATGCCGCTGTTGGGGTTGTTGCTAACCAGGGCACGCACGATCACGACCGCGGTCAGCGCCGCAAAAAGGATGTGCAAACTGGTGCGCAACCCGATAAAAACCGGGGTCAACGCGGTGTGGCTCATTGTTCGACCCTACTCTCGGCAACGGTCACTCCCATCCATCAAAAGGGTGATTTTTTGTGCCGTCCTTTGCTGGTGAAACTGCGTTCTTGCGGCCGATGCCCCCACGGCGAGGAACGAGGAATCTGGTAACTGTCGAATTCGCTCGACGCCGAAAGGATTCCCATGTTTGTTGCCTGGCGCGATCTGCGCTTTGCTCGCGGACGATTCGTGCTCATCGGCACTGTCGTCGCCCTCATCACTTTGCTAGTCGGCTTCCTCAGCGGGCTGACGGGCGGTCTGGCTGCCCAAAACGTGTCAGCGGTGTTATCAATTCCGGCCGACCAGCTCGTGTTCTCGCCACCGAGCAGCAAGGGTGAGTCCGAAGCGAGTTTTTCTGATTCTGCGATCACGGAGCAGCAAGTGCGCACGTGGGCTTCCGCGCCAGGCGTTGAGTCTGCGAACCCGATCGGTGTCACTCAGACGAAAGCCGAGTCAGCCAACTCCAGTGCGTCCATCGCCCTCTTTGGTGTGGTCGCGGGCTTTGATGACACCGCTCCCACTAGGGACGGCACCATCGGGCTGTCCGAGGATGCCGCGACAACGCTTGCTGTCACGAGCGGCGACACCGTCACCATCGCAGGCATCGACTACACGGTCGAGACGGTCAGCGGCAACTGGTGGTACAGCCACACTCCTGTCGCACAAGTGACCCTGAGTGACTGGCAGGCCTACTCCGCTGCCACGGGAAACCCCGACGCCTACGCCACAACCATCGCCGTCACGGGCGATACCGATTGGGATGCCGTGAATGCTGAAGCAGACACCATCAGCAACAGTGCGCTACTTTCACTGACCGCGGTCGGTTCATTTCGCTCAGAAATCGGATCTCTCCTCCTCATGGTCGCGATGCTGTTTGGTATCTCCGCCCTCGTAATTGGTGCGTTTTTCACCGTCTGGACGATGCAGCGCCAAGCCGATATTGCCGTACTCAAAGCGCTCGGCGCCTCTACGCCGTCCCTCGTCCGAGATGCCCTGGGCCAAGCGCTCGTCGTACTGCTCATCGGTGTCGGCATCGGCATCGGTGTGACAGCACTGCTCGGGGCTCTCCTGGGTAACGCTCTGCCGTTCATCCTGAACCCCTTCACTACCGTGCTGCCGGGGATTGTCATGATCACCCTCGGCCTTGCGGGTGCCGCTTTTGCTCTACGTTCCGTCACCACCGCCGACCCCCTCACTGCCCTAGGGAGCACCCGATGATCCACCTTGATGACGTCACACTGAGCTTTCCCGATGGAGACGGTCGCATCACCGCGGTCAACCATGTCAATCTCACCGCACGCCCCGGCACCGTCACCGGCATCACCGGGCCGAGCGGTTCGGGCAAGTCGAGCCTGCTCGCCGTGGCCGCTACCCTCATCAGGCCCGATTCCGGTCGCGTGCTCATTGATGACGTGGATGCCGCGCAATTGTCCCCCACTGAAGCAACAGTGCTGCGTCGCGACGCTATCGGTATCGTTTTTCAGCAGCCGAACCTGCTGCCATCGTTGACGGCGCGCGAACAGCTCGCGGTCATGAACGAGTTAGGTGCTCCCCGTAGCCGCCGACAGCGCGCTGCTGTGAAAGAGCATGCCGCTGAGCTATTGGATGCTGTTGGCCTCGCCGATCAGGCGCACAAGCGTCCCCACCAACTTTCGGGCGGTCAGCGCCAGCGCATCAACATCGCGCGAGCGCTCATGAATGACCCCAAGGTTCTCCTCGTAGATGAACCAACGAGTGCTCTCGATCAGGAGCGTGGCGCAAGCATCATCGAACTGATTCTGCGCCTCACCGATGAACGCAACACGTCAACGCTGCTCGTCACCCACGATCTGGTTCACCTGCCGCGGATGCACGCCGTCGTGAATATGGTGGATGGCGCTCTCAGCACGGTGCGCGCCGAAACCTTGGTTGCCGCCGGCTAGTGCCCGACCTCATCGGAATCGACGCCTGACCCGGGAACATCGATCGCCGCAATGGCTTCGAGATCGCGAGAGTCGAGTTCGAAGTCGAAGATCGCAATGTTGTCGGCCAGCCTTTCGGGGTTGGCCGACTTGGGGATCGCTACAAGACCGTTCTGCAGGTGCCAGCGCAGCGAGATCTGCGCCACTGAGCGCTCATGCTTCTGGGCAATTTCGAGCAATACCGGCTGGTCGAGCACTCCCTTGATGGGGCTCCACGCTTCCGTGACGATTCCGCGAGAGTCGTGATAGGCGCGCTCGGCTAGGCGAGCGTTGGTCGGCGACAGGTCAACCTGGTTGACAGCAGGAACGGTGGTTCCGGCATCCGCCAGCACATCAAGGTGCGCTGGTTTGAAGTTCGAGACACCGATGGAGCGCACAAAGCCGTCGGCTTGCAGCTGCTCGAATGTGCGCCAGGTGGAAAGAAACTTATCGAGTTCTGGTCGTGGCCAGTGGATCAGCAGCAGGTCAACATACTCCAGATCGAGGCGTTCGAGGCTGCCACGCAGCCCATCGATCGCGAGGTCATCGCCCTGAAAATCGCCATCGAGCTTGGTCGTAATAAAGAGTTCATCGCGGTCAACACCACTGCGACGGATGCCCTCACCAACGCCCACTTCGTTGCCGTAGCGCACCGCGGTGTCGATATGGCGGTAGCCGAGTTCGATCGCTGTCGGTACGACAATAGCTACCTCAGCATCGCTGAGTGGCCAGGTACCAAGGCCGAGCTGGGGAATGCTGTGGCCGTCGTTGAGCGCTATCGAGGGAATCATCCTCTTAGGCTAAACGACGGCCGTCACATTTCGGCGGTACTCGCTAGAGCGAGTTAGACCTCGAGTGCTGCCATGGCCGGGTCGGGGTTTCCGAAGCGGTGGGCGGTGATTGACAGCGACTGCTCCTGCAGGAAGATCAACAGTTCGACGCGACCGGATGTGGTGACCGGTCCCGACCACACCGCCATGTCGGGGTTTCCGTCAACGGCTTCAGCAAGATCGACAGCTGAACCGCCGATGAGGCGCACCCGGTTGGTGTTGAGCTCGCCATTCGCTGCGCGTTCGTTCCAGCGGGCATCCGACTCGACAACGACATCGGCGACCAGCACTGTAGCGTTTGCCGACTCGAACGATTCGGCGAGCAGGGACGGCAACGGAACAGCCGAGCTGATGTGAATGGTTGAGCCAACACGAGCAGCACCGGCAATCATCCGCACGAGGTGTCCCATGGGCTCACCCTCAGACAGGCGAACGGTGACGGGCACCGGACGGTAACGGAACACGTTGCGCTCCACGCCGAGGTCCGAGACGTCACGGCTAATACCGAACTCTGTTTCCCAGGCTCGCTGGTCGCTCTCGGCGGCACGGCGAACACGGTCGAACTCGGCGAAGTCCATTCCCGACTGGGCCTTCTTGATTACCGAAGACACCTGGTCGCTGAGCCCACGAACCTGAATATCGCGAGCGGCAGGCTGTTCGACGGCCTTCCACTGCCCGAGTGTCATAAGGTAGTTGGGTCCGCCAGCCTTGGCGTGGCAGCCAACGGCAGAACGCTTCCACCCACCGAAGGGCTGGCGACGAACAATGGCGCCGGTGATTCCACGGTTGACGTAGGCGTTTCCGGCCTGAACTTCATCGAGCCAGCGAGCAACCTCTGTGGGGTCGAGCGAGTGGATGCCCGCAGTCAGACCGTAGTCCACGGCGTTCTGCATCGCGATTGCTTCGGTGAGGTTCTTGGCGCGCATGACGCCGAGAACGGGTCCGAAGTATTCGGTCATGTGAAACTCGCTGCCAGAGACAACGCCGGTGCGAACTCCGGGAGTCCACTGCTTGCCTTCGTCATCAAGCTGACGTGGCTTCACGAGCCAGCTCTCGCCGGGAGCAAGAGTGGTGAGGGCGTTAAGCAACTTGCCCTGAGCAGGCTCAACGATCGGACCCATCATGGTGAGGGGATCCTGAGGGAGGCCAACACGCAGAGTGCGCACCGAGTCGACCAGCTGACGCTCGAAACGTTCGCTCCGGCCGACTGAGCCAACCAAGATGACGAGGGATGCGGCCGAGCACTTTTGTCCGGCGTGTCCAAAGGCACTCTTGGTCACGTCGGCGACGGCGAGGTCGAGGTCTGCGCTCGGCGTCACGATGATCGCGTTCTTGCCGCTCGTCTCTGCGAGGATCGGCAAGTCGTTGCGCCAGGAACGGAACATTGCGGCAGTTTCCCACGCCCCCGTCAGGATGACGCGGTCGACCGCGGGGTCGGCAATCATGATGCGACCGAGTTCACGATCCTTCAGATCGACGAAGGCGAGCACTTCACGCGGCACGCCCGCTTCCCACAGCGCTTCGACCATTACTGCGGCGCTGCGCTGCGAAAGCTTCGCTGGCTTGATGATGACGCCACTGCCCGAGGCGAGTGCTGAAAGCACGCTGCCGGCGGGAATGGCAACCGGGAAGTTCCACGGCGGAGTAACGACGATGAGTTTCGACGGCACGAACGTGGCGTCGTCGATCGCTTCAAGGTCGAGAGAGCGCTCGGCGTAGTAGTGCGCGAAGTCAATCGCTTCGCTGACCTCTACGTCACCTTCTGCAATGGTCTTGCCTGCTTCGTTGGCCATGACCTCGATGAGGCGGGCACGCGAGGCTTCGATCGCGTCGCCGGCGCGGTGCAGGATCGCGGCGCGCTCAGCGGCGGGCATGCCGCCCCAGTTCGCTCCGGCAGCGGTGACGGAATCGAGGATGCTCTTCATCTGCTCGGGAGTGCTGACAGCGCCGGCCGTGACGGTGTCAACGCCGAGCTGGGAGTCGCCGCTGCGCGCCAAGATCGCGCGACCCCACGTGCGGTTTTCGCCAATGGCGGGGTCAGTATCTGCGACGTTGTTGAAGGGACGGTCGCCGATGATCGCAGCAGGCGTGGAGCGGTTCTGCACGCGATTGGTGGTCTGGGCTGGCGTGTTGAGGTTAGCGAGCGAAGCCAAGAAACGGTCTTGCTCGCGCACGAAGATGTGTTCGTTGCTGGAAAGCTCGAACAGTCCAGACATGAAGTTCTCGGTGCTGGCGTTCTCTTCGAGGCGGCGCACGAGGTAGCTGATGGCCGAGTCGAACTCGCTCGGCTGAACAACGGGCGTGTACAGCAGCAGGCTGCCGACATCCTTCCTGACTGCTTCGGCCTGACCGGTAGCCATTCCGAGGAGCATCTCGAACTCAATGCCCTCGGTGACGCCGCGCTCTTGAGCGAGGTGCCAGGCGAACGCGATGTCGAAGAGGTTGTGGCCGGCAACTCCGATACGAACAGCGTCGATGTGCTCGGGGGTGAATGCCCAATCAAGCACGCGCTTGTAGTGGGTGTCACTGTCTTGCTTGGTGCCCCAGGTAGCCATCGGCCAGTGGTGAGTTACCGCGTCGACGTGCTCCATGGCGAGGTTGGCGCCCTTAACGACGCGCACCTTGATGTTGGCGCCGCCGCGAGCGCGACGAGCCGTTGACCAGGCGGTGAGTTCCTTGATCGCGTCAAGCGCGTCTGGTAGGTAAGCCTGAAGAACGATACCGGCTTCGAGTTCGAGCAGTTCCGGCTGGTCGAGAAGCTTCTCGAAGACCGCGATGGTGAGGTCGAGGTCTTTGAACTCTTCCATGTCGAGGTTGATGAACTTCTTCTGCGGCGAGCGCAGCGCGAGCAGGTAGAGCGGGGTGAGGCGGTCAACAACACGGTCGACAGTCTCATCGAAGGCCCACATGGAAAGCTGCGACACAACCGACGACACCTTGATGGAGACGTAGTCAACGTCATCCCGGTTCAAGAGGGCACGGGTGCCGGCGAGACGGTTGTCTGCTTCGTCATCACCGAGCACGGCTTCACCGAGCAGGTTGAGGTTCAGGTTCACACCCTCGCGGCGAAGGTGAACGAGGGCTTTGTCGAGCTTGGCTGGGGTTGCATCGATGATGAGGTGACCGACCATGCCGCGGAGGACGCGACGCGCAATCGGAACGATGATCCACGGCAGAAGTGGCGCGAAGCCACCACCGACGAGGATGGCGAAGCGGAGGTACCACGGCAAGAAGGCCGGAATGATGTGGGTGAGGCGCTCAAGGTTGCGGCCAGCGACTCGCAAATCTTCGGGACGCACAACGGTGTCAATGAAGCCAAGAGTGAACTCGAGTCCGTTCGGGTCTTTCAGTACACCGGCGAGGCGCGTGGCACTCGCATCGGTGGGAAACTCTTCACTTTCAGCCAGCCAGCGACGAACGGTGGCTACCGTTTGGTCGGCGATCTGCTGGTGTGAAGCATCAAGGTTGTCGGTATGAGTTGACATGCTCACGAGAATAGGCCTCCGAACGGGGTTGTGGCTGGAACTCTCAGTGTGTGCCCCATGGTGCCTTTAGCAAAAGCGACGGAATTCGCACGATATCCCTTAGAATTAGTTAACTATTGGAGGAGAAATGCTCGACGTTCGACGACTACGACTTTTGCGCGAACTCAAACTGCGCGGAACCATCGCCGCCGTCGCAAGCGCGCTGAGTTATACGCCCTCCGCGGTGTCCCAACAACTGGCCCTTTTGGAGGAAGAAGCTCGCGTTCCTCTGCTGGTTAAAGCGGGTCGTCGCGTGCAATTAACTCCGGAAGCAGAACTCCTCGTCGAGCACACTGTTGCCCTCCTCGAGCGCCTCGAACTGATGGAAGCGGAGATCCACTCCTCTCTCACTGAAGTGCGCGGAACCGTGCGCCTCGCCGTGTTCCAGTCCGCAGCCCTCGGCATCATTCCGCAAGCTCTCAGCGTGATCGCCCGAGAATACCCCCAGCTCCGCATCGAGATGACTCAGCGCGAACCCGAAAGTGCGCTCTTCGAGACCTGGACGCGCGAGTTCGACCTCGTGATCGCTGAACAGTACCCCGGCCATGCTGCTCCCCGGCATCCTGACCTCGACATGATCCCCCTCTACGCCGACGAACTCTCCCTCGCTGTGCCCATCGCCAGCGGAATCACGACCCTCGCTGAAGCCGCCGGCAGTTCTTGGGTAATGGAGCCACGCGGCACCGCATCCCGCCACTGGGCAGAACAGCAGTGCCGGCGAGCGGGAATCGAACCCGACGTACGCTTCGAAACTGCCGACCTTCAGGCCCACATCCGTCTCGTCGAATCCGGTCATGCGACAGCAATCCTGCCTGGCCTCGTGTGGGGCAGCCGCACTCCGAGCGTTGAGTTGCACCCCATGCCGGGCCTCCCCCGCCGCACGGTCTTCACCTCGGTACGCGACTCGAGCGTCAGCCGGCCATCGATCATCGCGTGCCGCGAAGTGCTCGAAGAGGTCGTTCAGGCGCTAGCTCCGGAATAGCTCTCGCGTCACCGCACAACACAACGGGCCGCACCCGAAGGCGCGACCCGTCCGCGTGGGTGATCTAGCTGGCTAGTCGGCGGTGCCGTCTTCAACTTCGACGCCATTCACGTCATCAGTCGTGTCTTCGTGCTGAGCACCGGGACCGTCGTCGGCCGTCTCGCCGTCGTTAGTGCCATCCTCGACACCATCGTCAGCAATCTCGCCATCATTGATTCCGTCTTCAACCTCGACAGCATCGGTGTCATCCGCGGTCTCGCCGTCGTTGGTGCCATCCTCGATGCCGGTGTCTGCCTGTTGGACTTGGCTGCTGGGCTCGGGGGCTTGTGCCGCCGCGGTGAGCGTTGCTCCTCCGGCAAGCGCCAACACGATTGCGAGCCCCGCGCCACCAAGAGCCTTGGTCTTCTTCTCCATGAGTAGATCCTTTCGTCGGTGTGGGCAGCAGTGTCGCGGCCACATAACTACGGTACGAATCGGCCCGTGAGATCAGGATGAGAGTGGATAAGCCTGTGAAGTCACCGAAGAGGAATCCGCACAATCGCGACAGTGCCGACACCCAGCTCTGAACGGATAATTAGGCTGCCGCCGTGCGCGCGGACGATTTCGTCGACGAGAGCGAGCCCAAGACCATGCCCTGCACGGTTTCGGGCAGCGTCTGCCCGCCAGAAGCGATCGCGTGCGTGCGCGAGCTCGACGGTCGACATCCCAATTCCTTCATCACGGACCTCAATTTCCGCGTGCGTTCCGAGCGACCGGATGCTCACCTGCACCTCATCGTCGGCGGCACTGAATTTGCGCGCATTGTCGATGAGGTTGCTCACTGCGCGACCCAGCAGCTCTTCGCTCCCGCGGATGCGCCCAACACCACCGCCGCCCAGGTCAATTGCTGGCGAATCGACGACGACAGGCGCGAGCGCGGGTTGCCGAGCGGATGCTTCGGCTGCGGCATCCGACACCAGAGAAATGAGGTCAATCTCGGAGAACCCCAAGGCCAGCTCGTGCGATTCGCCTCGCGAGAGGAGCAGCAGGTCGTTTGTGAGCCGCACCAAACCTGCGGTCGCGTCGGCCGCCACGCGGATGGCGCGCTCGTATTCGGTTGGAGTTCGCGAACGCGTGAGGGCGAGTTCAAGCTCACCCTGAATGACGGCAAGCGGCGTGCGCATCTCGTGAGATGCCCCATCGACAAACCGTTGCTGGAGTTCGTAGCTGCGACGCACCGGGGCTAACGCCGCGCGGGCCATCAGCCAGCTCGTGAGCGGAACGACCAGCAGCAGGCCGGCGTAGATAACTACCAGTGCGTTCTTCAGTGTCGCGAAACTCTGTTCTGCACTCGCCAAACCTCCCTCGCCCTGGACTTCGGCGGTGTCAAAGTCGAAGGTGCCGGTGACATAGAAATAAACCGCGAGCGCGAACACTCCAAACAGCACCAACTGCACCGCTGTGTAGGTAAGCGTGAGGCGTCGAATCGCACGGCGGAAAATCATCGGTCAGCCCTCACCCCTTCGACTGACTCACTCTGTTCAATCACATAGCCCGACCCACGCCGCGTCTCGATCACATCTGGCTCTCCCCCAGCGGTGAGTTTCTGCCGCAGGTAGCGAATGTACGTCTGCACGACGTTGCTGAATCCCTCGAAATTGCTATCCCACGCGTGGTCAATGAGCTCGGTGCTGCTCACGATGCGTCCGGCATTGCGCATGAGGTACTCGAGCACGGCGAACTCCTTGGCCGTGAGCGGAATGCGCCGACCATTTCGCTCGGCGGTGCGAGTCGATGCATCAAGCGCAACGCCGCGCACTGAAATCACTGGGGGTTGCGCCTGCGGGGAGCGACGCAACAACGCGCGCACTCGTGCGAGCAACTCCACAAGATGGAAGGGCTTCACAAGGTAGTCATCTGCGCCAGCATCGAGTCCGTCGACTTTGGTGCGCATCCCGTCGAGGGCGGTGAGCATAAGTATCGGAACGTTGGTGTCGAGTTCGCGGATGCGGCGGCACACCGCCATGCCTGCGGGTTCGTCGGCGGCGACATTGAGCCCGGGAAGCATCAGATCGAGCACCACAAGGTCGTAGGTAGCATCCACCTCAAATGCTTCACTACCGCCAGGCGCATCGTGCACAACGTGGGTCGCATACCCGGCCTCGCCGAGGCTGCGACGGATCACATCAGCGAGGCGCACATCATCCTCAACGATCAATACCTTCATAGCCGCCCCTCTTTCGCCGAGGCTACCGCGGATTCAATGAGATCCACGTGAGAGTGGTCGTGCCGACCTGTGTGGCGGCGGCTACTCCCAGATGCTCGGCGCTTCTGCGCGACTGACGGGCAGCGCAACATGATCAGCCCACTCCTGAACCCACTCGGGAAGCACCGGCTGTTCGCCACCCCATCCGATGGTGTCGAGAAGTTCGGCAACACTGACGGTGCCGCCGGAGCGCTTCAGGAAGCGGGCGCGGGTCATTGCTTGGGCATAGATTTCGCCACCAACGACGAAACGTTGCTCCACGAAGACGGCTTTCTCGTCATAGCCGACTACGCGGGTTTCGAGGTCAAACTTTTTCCACAGGTCGAGTGATTTGCGAAAACTGATGGTCTCGTTCGCCATCACCGGGTAGTAGCCCTTGGCGGAGAGCTTCTGCCAGCCGCCGGCACGAATCAGGAGGTCCATGCGGCCGATGTCCATGATCGAGAAGTAGACACCGTTGTTCATGTGGCGGAGCACATCAATGTCGGTCGGCAGCACCCGGAAAGACATGCTTCCGACATCCCTGATGCCCAACGCTGAACGACGCGTGCTGAGGATGCGGTGGAGGATGGTGCGGAAGATCAGATTCACTCGCCCAGATTAGGTGAATCGTGATCGAGATTGTAAATCGTTTGTAGGGATGCTCTAGTGGGGTATCTTATTTTGCCCCGGCGAAACGCACAACGGCCTGCACCGGTGCGTGATCCGAGGGCCAGCCACCCGAATACCGGGTGACGTTGATGCCTGTCTGCATTACGGTCACGTCGGGCGTTGCCAGAACCCAGTCGATTCGCTTGCGGTTGCGCTTGGGCGGGCCGTAATCGGGGAACGTTCCCCACGCTTGAGTGAGACGCTCTTCGGCCGTGTTCCAGGTATCGACCAGCAGCCCGTTACCGGTGAGCTGGTCATAAGGGTGAGTGTCAGCATCCGTATTGAAATCGCCGGTCATGATGGTGGGATGCGGTGTCGACTGCACAATGTTTCTTAACGCTTCGGCCGAGCGAAGGCGTGAGGTGCGGGAACGGTGATCGAGATGCGTGTTCACGGCCTGAAAGTGGATGCCGGTGGCGAGGTCGCGGAAGATAGCTTCAACCACAACGCGCGGGGTGCGATTGCCCCACGAGGTCGAGCCCGGAACATTCGGAGTATCGGAGAGCGCGGACTGTCGCCATTCGACCACTTGCAGACGACGGGAGTCATAAAAAATGGGGCAGCCTTCGCCACCCGTGTTCTTTTCGCGACCGTGGCCGAGCGAACGATAGTGCTCGCCCAACGCCTTGTGCACAAACCGCGCCTGAGTGAAGAGGGCTTCTTGCACGCCGAGCAGCGCCGGTTGTTCGGCAAGGAGAAGGCGCCTCATCAGCGGCTGACGGTGCCGCCACTGGTCGGGGTTACGTGGAATAAGTTTGGGCAGGCGCCGGCGGATGTTGTAGGTCATGACATGCAGACCGGGGGCCTCAACGGGGCCGATCAGCGAGCTACCGCGCGGCGGGAACGCCAGTCGTGGTTCGCGCTCTGGGGCGAGCGCAGAGAAGTGTTTCGACCGTGGGGTGGTGATTCCCGCCATAGTTCCAGCCTAGGGCGTGCTCTGGTGTTTCGGTGGGGTCGCGCAACCTCGCGTATGGGGATCACCTACGCAGCATCCGGAATTTTGAATTCTATGCGTATACGCATACGTTCGGTATTACACTGAAACTCAGTACTCGTGACTCGAGATGGGAGAACCGATGACGCTCGCGGCCGAAACGATCCGTACCGCTCGCACTCGCGCGGGGATCAGCCAGGCCGCACTCGCGCGCCGAGCCGGTATCGCGCAGTCGACCATCAGCCGGATCGAGCACGAAGAAATTGATCCGACCTGGGCGACCATGCAAAGCCTGCTCGCTGCCACTGGATGGGCGATCAACCCGCAGCCCACAGGCACAGCTCAATTGCTCTCGCCGGAGACGGTATCCCGGGCGATGGCGCGAAGTCTGCGAAAAGGCGACTCGGAGTCGGCCATTAGAGATCTAACCGAAGGCGTCGGGCGCCTGATTCGCGCCGGCGAAACCGGTGAACACATCCCCGCCTGGGCCACAGAGCAACCGTCTCGACTGATCGGGATTCCCCTCTGGGACACCTTCCTCGCTACCGCCTTTGCGTACGGTCTTGAACGTGCGGGCCAAGCCCCACCCCAATGGATGCTCGATGCACCGTCATTGCCCCATGAAACCTCACCCGGCGACGAACCCGGTCCAGAATTTCGGGACTGGCTGCGAGCGCGAACACCTCCGGTGTTCCTTAACAAGAACATCCTCTCGCGGGCTGAAGACTGGGCGATCGCATGAGCGGCGGCTACCGTCAACTCAATGCGAGCGAGATCACAGAATTACTCGGCGAAGAGTCGTTGTCACTCACCACTGGTCGGGATGATCTGGTGATACTGGCCCCAGAGGCACTGGCAGGCGTGAAACGAGAAATGGAACTGCCGCACTGAACTCGCGGTAGCGTGGCGCGTCTCCCGAGTGCCTCTAGTGCCCCCGGTGATCCTGGATCGTCATCCGCGGCCCGAAAGCTGGCTTGCGAAACCCGGATGCCGTGATGAGCCGCACAACCCGCTGACGGTGGCCGCGCCAGGGCTCGAGCAGTTCGAGCATCCGCTCATCGTCAACGGGTTCGCCAATGAGGGCCCACCCGACGACCGCGGCAAGGTGGTAATCGCCGACGCTCGGGCTGTCGGGGTCAGCGTGCGAGCGCTGCGCGGTTTCGGCGGCTGTCCACACTCCGACGCCCACGACTGATCGCAGCGCGGCTTCGATGCGCGGGCCGCCGCGCCCCCAGTCGGCGGTGCGCTCGAGGGATGCCGCCACTTGCGTCGCGCGCATCACGGTCGCCGAGCGCTGGGGCCCGACTCCCGCGCGGTGCCACTCCCAGGACGGAATCCGCGCCCAACCCTGCGGCGGCGGCACGACGCGCATCCCGGCCGGGGCGGGACCGGGTGCCGGTGAACCATGCTTGGTGACGAGGATGCGCCAGCCCCGCTTCGCTTCAATGCCCGTGACTTTCTGCTCCAGAATTGCCATCACGAGTGCCTCAAACACGAGCTTCGTGCGAGTGAGCCGAAGCCCAGGGTTCTGGCGCTGAGCCTCAGCAGCAAACGGAAGCGCCGAGATATCGAAGTCGCTCCAGTCGTCGCCCTCCCCCAGCAACTCAGGGACACTGTCAATCGCCCACTCCGCTCCGGCACCCCACGCAGTGCACTCCACGTGCGATCGTTGTTGCACGAGGAGAAGCGTGGCCGGGCCAGCAGGCGTGAGCATAGTTCGCCACGTGCCCGCGGTATCCGTCTGCATCGTCGGATCACCAGCACCACGCTTGAGCGGTTGCAGGGTTGCGCGCACGTCAACCGGACGACCTGGTGCGTAACTCGTGCGCACAGGCTCGACGGCGGAGCGCGCGAAAGTCATAAAGCTAGGCTACGCGCCGCCACCGATAACGCTTCACGCGTCGGCCAACACGAATCAGCGAAACTACGCCGAGTCGCGCACCACAAGGTACGTCGGCATGATGGTGCGGTGCGGAACGGTCGTGTCTCCACTCAGCAGTCGCAGCAGAGTGTCCGCCATCGCGAAGCCCATCTCCTCAGACGGCTGACTCACCGTCGTGAGAGGCACAGCAGCGGATGCCGCAGCCGGGCTGTCATCAAACCCCACGATGGCAACATCCCTCGGTACGACCCTCCCCTGTTCGCGCAGCACGTCAAGCACCCCTGTTGCCATGAGATCGCTCGCAACAAAGAGGGCGTCGATGTCAGGGCAACGTTCGAGCAGTTTGCGGGTGGCCGCTGCGGCACCGGCGACCGAAAAGTCGGCGTGCTCGATGGCATCCGTGGCTATACCCGCACGCGTGAGAGTGCGGAGGAAACCATTGAACCGGTCAATCCCGGCAGACATATCGACCGGTCCGGTGATCGAGCCGATACGACGACGACCGATGTCGACAAGATGTTGGGTGCCCGTCTCGGCGCCCTCAGCGTTGTCGACGTCGACGAAATAGGCATCCGTGTTGTCATCATCCTCAGGGCGCCCACCGAAGACAACCGGCATTGTTGTTTCGAGTTCGGCCACGAAGTCGTCACCGGTGTGGTGCGAGATAATTAGGGCTCCGTCAGCACTGCCCGAGCGCAGATAACGCATTGTTTTGTGTTGAGGGTCGCTTGATGCGACGAGCAAATTAAGCGTGTAGTCGCTCTCATCAAGGCGGCGAGTGATCCCTTGAACAATCGCCGCAAAGTACGGGTCTCCAAAGAATCGGGTCATATCCTCGGGGACAACGAGGGCAAGTGCCTGAGTTCGGCGGTTCGCGAGCGAGCGAGCGGCCCGATTAGGCAGGTAGTGAAGAAGTTCGACAGCAGCATTTACGGCGGCGGCGATCTCCGGGTTCACCTTCGTCGATCCATTCACCACCCGACTCACGGTCGCCCGCGACACCCCTGCCTCCGCAGCCACCATTTCCAGGGTGGGCTGCGTAGGGCGCGTCTGGCGCACTGAGACTGTCATAACCCCAGTCTATTTGTGCACACGAGATACCCTCTCCATAAGTGCGGACTCCCCCTTAGGAGAGAGCCCGGTCGCGAATGACCTTGGCGTACGCCAACCCGCTGTCCTTGATCGTGCGTTCTTGCGTTACGTAGTCGACCCGCACAATACCGAAGCGCTTTTCGTATCCCCACGCCCACTCAAAGTTGTCGAGCAGCGACCAATAGAAGTAGCCATGCACGTCAACGCCTTCAGCGATGGCGTCGAGGATGGCACCCAAGTGTGTCTGCAGGAACTCGGTTCGCTCGACATCCCGCACGCCACCATCTGCGTCAATGGTGTCGTCGTAGGCAGCGCCATTTTCGGTGACGTAGAGCTTCGTGCCTGACGGCCGAGCGTATTCGCTGTCGACTCGAGCCAAGAGCTCGCGCAGTCCGTCAGGCTGAACTTCCCAGTTCATCGCGGTGAGCGGGAGTCCCTGCGGGTGGTTGTAGACACCATCGGCAGCGGGGAACGGAGAGCTCGTTGCCCGGTCGGTGGGGGCTTCCCCCAGAAGCGGATGCTCGGCTGGCCGGTCGCTGACCAACTCGCCGTGATAATAATTCACGCCCAAAGCGTCGATCGGTTGCGCGATCTGGGCGAGGTCGCCGTCGTGAATGACGTCGGTGAGACCAAGCCCAGCAACGTCCTGTAGCAGATCGTCAGGGTACGCACCGCGAAAAATGGGGTCAAGGAAGAACCGGTTGAACTGTCCATCGATGCGACGGGCAGCATCAACATCACCGGGGCTAGCGGGGTCGACGGGCTTCGCAACAGTCAGGTTGATTGTGATGCCGAGCTCGAGCTTGGGGTTGCGTTCCCGCAGCGCTTCAACCGCAAGACCGTGACCCAGCAGGAGGTGGTGGCCGGCGGCGAGCCCGGCTTGCTTGCTTTGGCGTCCGGGGGCATGAACGCCGGCGGTGTAGCTGAGGAAGGAGGAGCACCACGGCTCATTGAGCGTCGTCCACACGTCAACACGGTCGCCGAGGGCATCGTGCACGTTGAGTGCATAGTCACGGAAAAGGTATGACGTGTCGCGATTAGCCCAGCCGCCCTTTTCCTCGAGCGCCTGCGGGAGGTCCCAGTGGTGCAGCGTCAGCCACGGCTTGATGCCCGCAGAAAGCAACTCATCGACGAGACGCGAATAGAAATCAATCCCCTTCGGATTGACCGGACCGCCGTCAGGTTGCACTCGCGACCACGACGTTGAGAAGCGATAGGTCTGCAGCCCCAAGTCCTTCATCAGAGCCACATCGTCGCGATAGCGGTGGTAGTGATCGCACGCGATCTCGCCACTTTCCCCATTGATCACGGCCCCGGGAACGCGACTGAAAGTATCCCAGATCGAATCTGTTCGACCATCCTCATGGGTCGCGCCCTCAATTTGGTAGGCAGCAGTCGCCGCACCAAAGAGGAATCCTGCGGGGAAGGCGCGGGGGTCTGAAATAGTCATGTCCTCATTCTTTGTCACTGTTGAAAACTCCTGCACGGTCATCCCTTGACCGCGCCCTGCATGATTCCGGCAACCAGTTGCTTGCCAAGGAAGATGAAGACGAGGACCAGCGGGATGATCGAGAGCACGACGCCGGAAAGTACAAGCGAGTAGTCGACGTAGTAGGCAGCCTGCAGCTGCTGCAGCGCGACCGGCAACGTCGGGTTGCCAGGGTCGAGAACGATGAACGGCCAAAAGAAGTTCGTCCACGTTGCAATGAAGGTGAACAGCGCCAGCATTGCAGCGGCCGGGCGTGCGGCAGGGAGGCCGACGTACCAGAAGCTACCGATCATGGATGCCCCATCCATGCGCACCGCCTCAATGAGCTCGTCGGGCAGCGCATCGCGCAAGTACTGGGTCATCCAGAACACGCCGAATGCCGTAACCATCGCAGGAGCGATGACAGCCCAGAGGCTTCCCGTCCAACCCAGGCGGGACATGACGATGAACAGGGGAACGATGCCCAGTTGCGTCGGCACGGCCATCGTCGCGATGACGAAGATCAGCAGACCCTCTCTCCCGCGAAACTTCAGCTTCGCGAAGGCATAGCCTGCGAGGGTCGAGAACACCACGACACTGAGCGCGACGCTGGAAGAGACAATGATGCTGTTCATGAGCGCTGTCCAGAACGGGACAGTGTCGATCACCTTGGCGGCGTTGGCGAGGAAGTTGCCGCCCGGAATCCAGTTGATGCCGTTCTTGTTGATAGCGGCAGCATCTTGACTGCCGATCAAGAACGACCACCAGATCGGAAAAGCGGAGCCGAAGAGCACAGCAATCAGGATTCCGTAGACCCAGAACCCGGGGCGCCGATCGTGGCCGCCTGCCTGTTGCTTCTTTTTCATCGCTTGCCCTTCGTCCGGATACGTCGTTCAGTGGAGCCGGCAATTCTGCGGGTGATCACGAAGTTCAGAATGGCGATCACAATAATCACGAGAAAGAGCAGCCAGGCTACGGCCGAAGCACGGCCGAAGTTGCGCTGGCCCCACCCGAGCTCATAAATGTAGAGAGTGAGCGTCTGCCACTGTCGGTTGGCTCCACCTTGGCCCGCTTGGTCAAACATCCGAGGCTCGTCGAAGATCTGCAGTCCGCCGATGGTGGAGGTGATGATGACGAAGATGATCACGGGGCGCAGTAGCGGAACAGTGATCGACCAGAAAGTGCGCAGTCGATTGGCACCATCGATGATCGCGGCCTCATAGTAGTCGCGGGGAATCGCCTGCATAGCGGCAAGGAAGATGAGAGTGGTGTAGCCGGTCCAACGAAAGTTGACCATGGTGGCGATCGCAAGGTGGCTCGGGATGACATCGACATGCCACCGGATTGCGTCGATGCCAATGCCACCGAGGAGTTCGTTGATCAGTCCGAATCGATCCCCAAAAAGGTTACTGAAGATGAGGGCGACCGCGACAGGGGCGACGACGTAGGGCAGGAGCACGCCCATGCGCCACAGAGTCTTCGCACGCAAGTTGTAGTCGAGGAAGGCGGCGATGCCCATCGCGATAAGTACCTGCGGAACGCTGGAGAAGAGGAAGATGCTGAAGGTGTTGCGCAGCGAGGTCCAGAAGTACGGCTGGCTGAGTACGGTGACGTAATTGTCAATGCCGACAAAGTCGCCTTGACCGCCGATCAGGTTCCAGTCGTGCACCGAGACCCAAGCCGTGTACAGCAGGGGGAAAAGACCGACCAGCGCAAACAGAATGAAGAAGGGCGAAATGTAGAGGTACGGGGAGAAGCGCACATCCCACCGGCTGAGACGGTGATTGCGGGCAATGCGGCGGAGGCTCCGGGCATCCACGTCGATCGCGGCGGTCATCGGTTGTCCTTACGTTTCGCGGTGGTGGGGCGCAGTAGTGGCCAGGTGCCGACGGCACGGAAGTTGAGCAGTGGTGGTTTGGCACGCTGTTCGAGAAGCGGTGGTCGAGCCATCGAGACTTGCCCGAGGCCCGACCACCGAGTTGTTTCTCGTTAGCCGAGCGACTTTACGTCGGTCTCGAACTGAGCCCACGACTCATCAGCCGACATCAGGCCATCTTCAACCCGAGTGATCGCCTGTTGCATGGCGTCGTTGATGGCGAAGTACTTCGCGCCCTTGAACGGTGTTACAGAGACGGCTGCGGCCCGGTTGGCGAGGATCTCACCAGTCGGCGCGTCGTTGAAGAACTCGTTGGTCGCTCCGAGGAGTTCGTCGCTCGCAAGAGCGTCGATCTGGCTCGGGAAGGTTCCCTTCGAAGCAAACGCACTGAGCTGCTGCTCAGGGGCAGTGAGCCACGCTGCAAGCTTCTGCGCTTCTTCTTGGTTCTTCGACTGAGTCGGAACGGTCAAGTACGAGCCGCCCCAGTTGCCGCCGCCACCGGGGAAGGTGTCTGCGATGTCCCATCCAGCGACGCCGTCGGCGTTTCCGGAGATTACGCCAAGCATCCAACCCGGGCAGAGCATGGTCGCGAAGCCGTCATTCTGGAAGCTTGCGGTCCAGTCGTCGCTCCACTGTGAGAGGTGCGCGGATAGGGTGCCGCTTGCGTTGAGAACATCGTCGTAGGCTTGGCGCACTTCGGGGTTCTCGGTGGCAATGACGGTACCGTCATTTTCTTCGTAGGCGTTTTCGAGCTGGTTGACGACACCCTGCCAGGTTGCTCCGGCCGAGTCGAACCACGGGACGTTCGTACCAGCTGATGCGAACTTCTCGCCGGCAGCGTAGTAGCTGTCCCAGCTTGTGCCGAGCAAGTCGGCAACTTCAGCGCGATCGGTCGGCAGTCCAGCTGCTTCGAAGAGGTCGGAACGGTAGCAGACGGCCTCAGGTCCGATGTCGGTGCCATAGCCGATGAGGCGGCCGTCGGCATCCGTTGCAGCCTTTTCTTTCCAGTCCAGCCAGCGACCGTCGACGTCTGCCGAAGCCAAGTCGATGAACTGGTCCGAGTACTGCAAGAGTTCGGGCAGCCAGTCGACTTCGATGGCTTCGACGTCACTGAGCCCACTACCTGCTGCGAGGCGGGTAGTGAGGTTGTCGCGCGCCTCGTTCGAGGTTGCGGCTTTCTTGTGCTTGATGGTCACGTTCGGGTTGGCTTCTTCGTACTTTGCGAAGAGGTCGTCGTACCCGAATTCGTTGAACGTGGCGACGGTCAGTGTGACGTCACCGCCGGCCGACGAACCTGAGTCGGTGCCTGCCGAACAGCCTGTGGTGATGAGGGCGATGGATGCTGCGCCGGCTACGACTGCAGCCATTTTGGTGCGCGGGAAACGCTTCACGGTCACTCCTTTGTGTGTACGTGCGGGTGGTGCCTAGATGGGATGTGGTGATCCTCGTATCGCTCTGCTGAAATTCTGTGAGAGCGCTCTCACGAGTGTGAGAGTTACCCTAGGCGACTGTCAGTGTTGTTGTCAAGAGAGCGCTCTCACGCACTTTCAATCCGCGCCGGTTCAAGCGCAGTGCGCTACGCGAGCCACACCCAGCGAACAGCCGTAAACTTGCCCCGTGGCTGTTCCTAAGATCCTTCTCTTCTACGTGTTCACGCCGCTGGCCGATCCGGAGGCTGTGCGGCTGTGGCAGCGCGACCTCTGTGAGTCCCTCGGGCTCGGCGGTCGCATCATCCTCTCCAAAGACGGCATGAATGGCACCGTCGGCGGCGAGCTGAAAGATGTGAAGCGCTACATTCGCAAAACGCGTGACTACCCCGCGTTCAAGAACATTGACTTCAAATGGAGCGAAGGCATCGGTGGCGACTTTCCGAAGCTCAGCGTGAAGGTGCGCGACGAGATCGTCAGCTTTGGTGCTCCCGGTGAGCTGCAGGTCGACGAAAACGGCGTTGTCGGCGGCGGCACGAAGCTCAGTCCAGAAGAACTCCACGAACTTGTTGCCCGCAAAGAGGTCACCTTCTTTGACGGTCGCAACCCCATCGAGGCCGCGATTGGCAAATTCACCAATGCGATAGTTCCGGATGTCGACACCACCCGTGACTTCGTAGCCGAACTCGACAGCGGCAAATACGACCACCTCAAAGACACACCAATCGTCACCTACTGCACTGGCGGCATCCGCTGTGAGGTTCTCTCCTCCCTCATGCGCAGTCGCGGATTCGGCGAGGTCTACCAACTCGATGGCGGCATCGTTCGCTACGGCGAAAAATTCGGCGACTCCGGCCTGTGGAACGGTTCGCTCTACGTTTTCGACAAGCGCATGGCCATCGACTTCACGGCAGACACGAAAGCAATCGGCGCCTGCTACCAGTGCGGTGCCGCCACCAAGCGCATCGAGAACTGCCACAACCCGGCCTGCCGCGAACAGTTCGTCGTGTGCGATGAGCACGCCGACAGCGTGGCGTGTGCCGCGCATCCGTTCACCGTCTCAGAGACTGTCGCCTAACCACCGAGCACCCCGTGGCTCGCATTGCGGTCAAGATGCGCCATGATAGTTCCATGAAGATTGGGATCCTGACCAGCGGTGGCGACTGCCCCGGACTGAACGCGGTCATTCGCGGTGTAGTGCTCAAAGGCACTCAGGTCTACAACAAGGAGTTCGTCGGCTTTCGCGATGGTTGGCGGGGAGTCGTCGAAGGCGACGCGATGCCCCTGGCCCGCAAAGACATCCAAGGCATCTCCAAACAGGGCGGAACCATTCTTGGCACCTCCCGCACCAACCCCTTCGAAGGCACCGACGGCGCAGAAACTGTGCGCGAAAACATGGAACGCCTCGGAGTTGACTCGCTCATCGCCATCGGCGGAGAAGGCACCCTCGCTGCCGCCAAGAGGTTGACGGATGCCGGCATCAAGATCGTCGGAGTCCCCAAGACGGTAGACAACGACCTCTCCGCCACCGACTACACGTTCGGCTTTGACACTGCCACGCAGATCGCCACCGACGCCATGGACCGCCTCCGCACCACCGGTGACTCACACGGTCGCTGCATGGTCGCCGAAGTCATGGGCCGCCACGTTGGCTGGATCGCCCTGCACTCGGGGATGGCTGCCGGCGCTCACGCCATCCTCATCCCCGAACAGAAAACCAGCATGGAACAGATCGTGGAATGGGTTTCCTCCGCCCGCGACCGAGGGCGTGCACCGCTCGTCGTCGTTGCCGAAGGGTTCACCCTCGACACCATGGATGACGCCCACTCCGAACGTGGCCTCGATGCGTTCGGGCGCCCCCGCCTTGGCGGAATCGGCGACATGCTTGCGCCAGAGATTGAAGCCCTTACTGGACTCGAAACTCGCTCGACGACTCTCGGTCACATTCAGCGTGGTGGAACCCCAAGCGCCTACGACCGCGTGCTCGCCACTCGCTACGGCATGGCGGCAGTCGACGCCGTCATTCACGGCCGCTGGGGTCGCATGGTGTCGCTGCGGGGAACCGAGATCACCAACGTTGCCTTCGAGGATGCCCTCGGCAAACTCAACACCGTTCCGCAGTCACGCTACGACGAAGCATCGATCCTCTTCGGCTAGAAAGCACCGAGGCACAATACAGCCGGCCGTTCTAGGCTGGCGTTATGTGGCGTGGAATTGAAGTAACCAAAAACGAGTCCGACCCCAAAGCTCCAGCACACGTTGAGCTTTCTGAGCAACTGGATGACAGCATCCTGATGCCCGGCGACGTCACGATCGATGTCGAGTTCTCAAGCTTGAACTACAAAGACGGCATCGCACTCACGGGCAGGCCAGGCATCGTTCGCGAGCCACACCTGATCGCCGGGATCGACCTCGTCGGCGTCGTTTCGGCATCAGATGATTCACGTTTTTATGCTGGTCAGCGGGTCCTTGTCAACGGCTGCGGCTTGAGTGAAACCCACCATGGTGGTTTCGCCGAACGCGCTCGTGTTCCCGGCGACTGGGTCATCCCCGTCCCTGAAGGAATCAGCAACAAACAAGCAGCGGCAATCGGCACTGCTGGGTTCACTGCAATGCTCTCCGTGCTCGCCATCGAACGCGGCGGCGTCACGGGAGACGTTCTCGTCACCGGGGCCGCTGGTGGTGTTGGTTCGATCGCGATCGCGCTGCTCAGCCGACTCGGATTCACCGTAACGGCATCCACCGGTCGGGAGAGCGAACACAAATACCTGCGCCGCCTAGGGGCGACAACGATCATCGATCGAGCCGAGCTCAGCGCCGAACCTCGAGCGCTCATGAAGCAGCGCTGGAACGGCGCCATTGATGCCGTCGGCGGCACCACCCTCGCCTCCGCAATCGCCGCCACCCAGTACGGCGGAACGGTGACCGCATGCGGCAATGCCCAATCGAGCGACCTGCACACGAGCGTGATGCCCTTCATCCTTCGCGGCGTGAGCCTCGTCGGCATCAACTCTGTTTTCACCCCGCGCGAGCTGCGACTCGAAGCGTGGAGTCGACTCGAACGTGATCTCGACCTCGGCATTCTTGAGGGAACAACATCCGTGATCGGACTGAGTGAAACCATCGCCGCTGGAGAAGACATCATCGCCGGGCGCACTCGTGGCCGCACCGTGGTTGACGTGCACGCTTAGAACCTGCACGCCCACCCGCCCTGTGCCAGACTTCCGGGTATGAACAGTGCCTTCGCCATCCTCGGCTCCACGTTTGTTTTTCTCGCCGCCCTCATCCACATCATGATCTTCTTCATGGAGAGCGTGCTGTGGCACAAAACGCGCGTGCAGAAAACCTTCGGTGTGCGCACCGTCGAGGAGGCCGCGATCATCAAGCCGTGGGCCTACAACCAAGGCTTCTACAACGCGTTTCTTGCTCTCGGAGCCGGAACTGGACTCGTCATGATCGGGTCACTCAACCTGTGGCCGGCGGGTATTGCTCTCGCAATGTTCGCGACGCTCAGCATGCTGCTCGCCGCAGTAGTGCTCATCACGTCTCAACCGAAGCTGGCACGCGCGGCAGCGATTCAGGGAGTTCCGCCTCTGCTGGGCATCATCTTCCTCGTTCTCGCCCTCACAGTGGCTTAGCGAAACACCAAGTGAAACACCAAGCGAGTCGCGTAGCAAACTAGCGGTTCAGATACTCCGCAAGAGCGTCAACGAGCGATTCACTCGATCGGGTTTCGGCGATCACGTGAACGGTGAGGCCCGCGGCACGAGCGTCAAAAGCTGTGCGGGGCCCGATGCACGCCACGATAGTGGTTTCGGGCAACGGGGCCAATTGCTCGGCCACCTGGCGGGCTACTGAGCCAGAACTGACCAGCACGGCAGAGATGCGACCGGATGCAACATCCTCGCGCACATGGTCGGCGACGGGAACACCGACCGTGCTGTAAGCGGAGACGCTGACAACTTCGATGCCGAGCGCACCCAGGCCGTCGGGCAGCGTGGTGTCGGCAAGATTGGATTGCGGAGTCAAAACGCGAAGACCCGGAGTGCGATCCGGCCACTCTTTGACGAGACCGCGACCCGAGTTATCGAGTTCCGGAACGAAATCTACGCGATGGCCCGCAAGGCTCAAGGCCCCGGCAGTGGTCTCCCCCACGGCAGCAATTTTGGTGCGCTCGGGGATCTTCACACCGCTGACACTCAGTACATCGACGGTCGTTGCGCTGGTGACCGCGATCCAATCAAACTGTCCATCGTTGAGTTCGTGGAACGCGTTTGCGAGCGCCGGCACGTTCTCAGAGGGTGCGAAATTGATGAGCGGAGCGATCACCGGAATTGCTGAGTGATCCCTCAGTAATGCTGCGACGCTGTCGCCCCAATTGCCTCCGCGTGGAACGAGCACGCGCAAACCATCGAGTGCTTTGCTTGCCATGCTCTCTATACTCCACCTGTTGGGGAGTCAGACGCTAATCGAGTCAGTCGTCGTCGCTCAAAATAGCCCACGCAACGACGGCAACAACCGACACTGCTGCGGCCGCTGCACCAACAATCCAGGGGATGGGGTTGCTCTCGTAGGAGCTGCGCACACGGGTTGCTACTTCGTCGACACGCTTGCCGACGTTGAACTTATCTTCAATGGCGTCGAGGGTGCGCTCAAGTTCAGCGCGGGCCTGCTCAATGTTGTCGCTTGCTTTGTCAGACATTATGACCTCCGCTTTCGGGTGCCTTTGATGGCACGAACATCGCTCTTAATGCTTTCGATCGTTTCGGTGGGTGCCGGTGGGGTGCCCTTTTTGACGAGAGAAACACCAATCAGCACGAGAATTGCCACGATGACCAGCAGGATGCCGGCGACAACCAAGGCGGCCGCCCACGCAGGCATGACCTCAGCAAAGCCGAGGACGGCTGCCGCGATGAGCACCATGAGCGCGAAGAGTGCAAAGAATGCGGCTCCCGCGAACAGGCCAATGCCAATTCCGGCGTTCTTGAGCTTGCCAACTATTTCGTTCTTGAGCGACTCGATCTCTCCGCGAACGAGCTCGCCAAGGAGGCGAGGTACATCGGCGATGAGGGCCGCTAGCGAACGTTTCGGTTCGCGCTGCTGGTCTGTTTTCGGTGATTCACCGTACATGGCAGCCCTACTTCGAGTTTGTGGACTTCGTCGAAGATGCCGTTGACGAAGATTTCTTGGCGGCAGGCTTCTTTGCGGCAGGCTTCTTTGCAGCGCTGCTGGTGGTTGTCGACTTGGCTGACGAAGTCTTGCTGTTGCTCTTGCTGCTCGCGACCTGCTTGACGACCTTCTTGGCACCGTCCGCGAGGAACTCCGCAACATCCGGAGCCTTGTCTTTCACAAAGTCCTCAGCGTTGTGGCGCTGCTCCGCAATGCGGGGATCGTTCCACAGCTTGTTCGCCGTGGCCTTGATCTTTTCGTACTTTTCGCGGCCAGCGCGGGTGCCCAGCACGTAGCCGATGCCGAGTCCTACTACTAGGAGGATCTTGCCCTTCATGGTGAACTCCATTTCGTTGCCCGTTAGTTCTTCCAACATACTCGCGATAGCTGCAGGCCGTAATCAGGATTTGCTGCTAACGCAAGTAGCCATTCTGCGGCATATTCTCAGATTGGCATAGGGATGCACCCAGAACTCACACAGACTTTCCAGTTGAGCTGCGGCAAGTTTCGCGAGCAGTCGGCGTCTGTCGGTGCGGAGTCGGACTACTGCGGGGCGGATGCCGCGGCAGCAGCCTTCGCGGCGGCGGGTAGTGCATCGACGATCTTCGAGACCACGCCATCGTCGTGGGCTGCCGAAACGAACCACGCCTCAAACACACTCGGAGGCAGCGAAACCCCGGAGTCGAGCATCGAGTGGAAGAAGGGTGCGTAGCGGTAGCCCTGCTGTGCTTTGACGTCGGCAAAGTTCATGGGCTCGGTGGCGCTGAACGCGAACGAGAACAGGTTGCCCGCGTGCTGCACGACGTGCTCAACACCCTCGGCGGAGAGCGCGGCAGAGGTCTCAGTGGAGAGAGTTTCGGCAACCTGGTTGAGCCGCGAATACACGGCGTCATCTGCGAGCCTAAGCGTAGCGAGGCCAGCGGCGACGGCGACGGGGTTTCCGCTCAGGGTGCCCGCTTGGTAGACGGGGCCGAGCGGAGCCAGCAACTCCATGATGCGAGCCGAACCACCCAGGGCGGCCAACGGCATCCCTCCACCGATGACTTTGCCAAAGGTGAAGAGGTCGGGAACCCAGCGGGCATCAGGGGCTTCGGGGGTAGCGGCGCCGGCGGCGCGAGCATCCAAGCCCCAGTAGCCGGCGGGGTCAACGCGGAAGCCCGTGAGAACTTCGTCGCTGATGGCGAGAGCGCCGTATTCGTGGGCGATGCGCACGATGGTTTCGTTGAAGCCGGGCTGCGGGGCAAGAACGCCCATATTCGCGGCGGCGGCCTCAAAGATGATGCCAGCGATGTCGTGACCGTGTTCGGCGAATACCTGCTCGAGGGCGGCAACGTTGTTGTATTCGATCACGAGCGTTTGGGCTGCGGTCTCGGCGGTGACTCCGGCGGAGCCGGGCATCGAGAGCGTCGCAAGGCCAGAACCGGCTTCAGCCAGAAGTCCGTCGGAGTGACCGTGGTAGTGGCCGGCGAACTTCACGAGCAAGCGGCGCCCGGTGGCACCACGAGCCAAACGGATGGCCGTCATGGTCGCTTCGGTGCCGGTGGAAACGAGGCGCAAGCGTTCGATCGGGCTCACTCCACCGACGCTGATGCGCGAGCGCACGAGTTCGGCGAGCTCGGTCTCGGCGGGAGTGGATGCTCCAAAGCCGAGCCCGCGCGACGCCGCCTGCTGAACGGCGTCGATCACTTCGGGATGAGCGTGGCCCAGGATGGCAGGGCCCCAGGAGTTGACGAGGTCGATGTACGACCGGCCCTCAACATCCGTCACGTACGAGCCGGACGCCCTCACATAGAAGCGAGGTGTTCCACCGACCGAGCCGAAAGCGCGCACGGGAGAGTTGACTCCGCCGGGCAGCACGCCGCGAGCGCGGTCGAATGACTCTTGGTTGGTGGTCGGAGCGCCAGGCGCGGGGGATGTGGTCGGATTGCCAGTCGTGGACGTGCTCGTGCTCATCGGCGTAGCCATTCTGCAAGTTCGGTTGCGTAGTAGGTGAGCACCGCTTCGGCGCCGGCCCTCTGGATGCTGAGTACTGATTCTTCGATCGCGCGGCGGCGGTCGATCCAGCCGTGGGCTGCGGCCGCCTCGATCATCGAGTATTCGCCGGAGACTTGGTACGCCCACACGGGCACGCTGCTGACAGCGCTAGCGTCGGCGAGCACGTCAAGGAAGCTCATCGCTGGCTTCACCATGACGATGTCGGCACCCTCGTCGATGTCGAGTTCGACTTCGCGGATGCCTTCACGGCGGTTGGCTGGATTCTGTTGATAGGCACGACGGTCGCCCTCGAGCGAGGACTGCACGGCTTCACGGAATGGCCCGTAGAACGCTGAGGCGTACTTGGCGGCGTAACCGAGCAAGGGGGTGTCGGTGTGGCCGGCGTCGTCGAGTGCGTCGCGCACGGCAGCAACCTGCCCATCCATCATTCCGCTGAGTCCCAGCAGTTGCGAACCGGCTTCGGCCTGAGCAACCCCCATCTCGCGGTAGCGCTCAAGTGAGGCATCATTGTCGACGATGAGTTCGGTCACGCCCGTCGCGAGGTTGGTGCGCTTGCGCAGCACTCCGCAGTGACCGTGGTCGGTGAATTCGTCCAAGCAGAGATCGGTTTGCACCACGAGGGCGTCACCGGCCTCAGCGACAGCCGCGCGCGTAGCAACGTTGAGGATTCCGTGCGGGTCGATTGCTCCTGACCCCTCGGCATCCTTCTTCTCGGGAACACCGAAAAGCATGACACCACCGATCCCCAGTTCGGCGGCTTCGGCAATGGCGCGGCGCATCGAGTCGAGCGAGTGCTGCTGCACTCCGGGCATCGAGCTAATCGGCACCGGCTCGCTCAACCCTTCGCGCACAAACATCGGCAGAATGAGTTGGCTGGGGTGGGTGCGATTTTCGGCGACAAGTCGACGCATCGCCGGGGTTGACCGCAAACGGCGGGGGCGGATGATCACGCTCGTGCTCCCGTGAGATCCCCAGCGCCCTGTGCCAGCAGTTCGTCGGCGACTCGCTGTGCAACCTCGCGCGCTGGGTCTTCGACATCGTTGACGTACAGCGCGTGCGAGCTGGTGAGGTAGCGGGAGCCATCGAGGGCGTAGACCCGCGCATCCAGAAACAGGAGGCCATCGTCGATGACGGCGTGGGCTCCGAGGGGAGCCGAGCATCCGGCGTCGAGGAAAGCGAGAACGTAGCGTTCGGCGTTGGTCTTGGTGCGGCTCGGTTTGTGGTCGAGCACGGCGGCAAGTTTCTCTTCGCCGGTGCGGGTTTCGATGGCTAGGGCGCCCTGCCCTGGTGCGGTTGGCCAGCCTGCGATGCCTAGGTATTCGGTGATGGCGGCGGCGCGGCCAGCACGATCAAGTCCAGCGGCGGCAAGGATCACGGCATCGAGGTGCCCGTCGGTGACTTTGGCTAGGCGGGAATCGATGTTGCCTCGCAGGTCGACAACGTCAAGGTCAGGGAACCGCGAACGCAGCTGTGCTTGGCGGCGCGGCGAACCGGTTCCGACCCGAGCGCCAGCAGGAAGCGTCTCCAGGGTCAGCTCGTCGCGGGCACACAGCACGTCACGTTCGTCGGCGCGTTTCGGCACCGCGGCGATCGTGAGGCCGGGAACGTCAGTCGTCGGCAAGTCTTTCAACGAGTGGACAACGACGTCACACTCGCCAGCGAGGAGTGCGTCACGAAGAGCGTTCGCGAATACCCCTTGACCGCCAATCGTCGAGAGTGACTCCGTCGAGCGGTCACCCTGAGTCGAGATCGGGATGATTTCCGTCTCGACGCCGGTCTTGCTTTCGAGCGCGCGTGCCACCGTGGTGGTTTGAGCCATCGCGAGGGTGCTCCCCCGCGTTCCAATGCGAATAACGGTCACGGTGCTACCCCCGCGGCTGCCGGTTTGAAGCCGAGCCGCACATTCTCACAGCACCCGGGACGACAGACGTCATACCAAGGGCCGAGTGTGGTCAGTGCGGGGCGATCTGCCGCCGGCACTCCATCGCGACGTTCCAACACGAGGTCAACAAGACCCGTGACGAACGCCGGATGCACGCCAGGCGTCGGAACGCGGACGGCAAACATATTGTGGCCTCCCGCAGTTTCTAGCGCCTCCGTATCGAGATCCCACTTCACTTCCATGTGGTCGGAAATGAAGCCGACCGGCACAATAACGACCGCTTCACTACCACCGGCGGCGAGCGCATCAATCGCATCGTTGATGTCTGGCTCCAGCCACGGCATCGAGGGCGGGCCACTGCGCGACTGGTACACGAGACTGTGCGCTGGCTGCGGTGTGTCTGGCGAATCGGCCGCCTGCGCCGCCATGACAACTTCGGAGACAGCGAGGTGCTGCGCGGCATACGCGCCACCCTCGCCGAAGCCACGTGACTCTGGACCGCTCTTGGCGGCATCCGTCGACGGAATCGAGTGCGTGGCAAAGAGTACGTGCGTTTTGTCGGGCGCAATGCCCTGAGCGGCGACCTTCGCGAGACCATCACGAACACCATCAATGAATGGCTGCACAAAGCCGGGGTGGTCGAAGAACTGGCGAACCTTGTCAATTTGGATCGTGCCGAGCAGGCCGGTCTGTTCGAGGGCGATTGCGTAGTCTTCGCGGTACTGACGGCAGCTCGAATACGAGCTGTAGGCGCTCGTGCCGACGGCGATGAGCTTCTTATACCCGCGCTCATTGGCTTCAGTGAGGGCATCACTGAGATAGGGATTCCAGTTGCGGTTTCCCCACAGCACCGGCAGGTCAATTCCGCGGCGAGCGAGCTCAGCCTCAAGGGCCGCCTTCAGCTCACGGTTCTGGTCGTTGATAGGGCTCACTCCGCCAAACGCGCGGTAGTGGTGAGCAACCTCTTCGAGCCGTTCCTCGGGAATACCTCGTCCGCGCGTCACATTCCGCAGGAACGGGATGACATCGTCTTGACCCTCAGGCCCGCCAAAGCTCGCGAGGAGAATAGCGTCGTAGGCAACCGCTTCTTCGACGTGTTCAGGGCCGGATGCTGCGGCATCCGTTGCAGCAAGGATGCGGGTCATGCCAACACCTCCGCAATTTGCTCAAGCGCGATGCGGCGGCCCGTGTAGAACGGCACCTCTTCACGCACGTGCATGCGGGCATCCGTTTGACGCAAGTGACGCATGAGGTCAACCAGGTCAACGAGTTCTGGAGCTTCGAGCGCGAGCATCCACTCGTAGTCGCCGAGTGCAAAGCTCGCGACGGTGTTGGCGAGAACCTGAGGCATCTCGGAACCCTTGATGCCGTGGTCGCGCAACATCTTGCTGCGTTCGGCTTCGGGCAACAGGTACCACTCGTAACTGCGCACGAACGGGTACACGGTGAGCCACGCCTCTGGCTCCTTGCCCCGCATAAATGCCGGCATGTGACTCTTCGAGAACTCAGCGTCGCGGTGCACGCCCATCGCGTTCCACGTGGGAAGCAGGGTCGAGAGCTGCTCGCTGCGGCGCAACTCACGCAGAGCCCACTGAATGTTCTCCGGGTTGTTACCGTGCAGCCAAATCATGATGTCGGCGTCAGCCCGCATGCCAGACACATCATAGAAACCGCGAACGGTGACACCGCGCGCTTCAACAGCGGCAACGGCAGCAGCAAGGCCCCCGGTAGGAGCAGCACGGTGTGGGTCGCGACGGAACACCGCCCACAGGGTGTAGCCCAAAACTTCGGTGGCATTGTCGACGTCAGTCATGTCTTCCATTCTCTCCCGTGCCTTCTGGGCAAACTGGGAAAATACCTGTGTATTAGGCGAACCTAACTAGCTTATCTCTTCGGTTGCATCGTCAATCGCGGCATCCGCATCCGCGGCCAGTAGTCGGTCAACCGTGGCGTTGGCGTGCGACACAATGCCAGCCAACCCGGTTCCGCCGACGGTCTCGCCGACGACGACCACGCCATCCGTTCGCTCAGCTGCCGCGAGCGCGGTCGGCCGAATCCACTGTTGGCGAGCGAAATCAAGTACCGACTCTGGCGGCAACGAGACGCCCAGAAGAACTTCGGCATCCCGGCGCGCAGTTTCGGCCAGATCGTTTGGTTCCTCGTTGTACGAAAGCCGCACAATGTGACGAGCCTCGGCGTATTCCTTCAGCCACTCCCACTTTGAGGTTGAGTGCGTGAGGGCGCGGGCCGAAACGCTGGTGCAGCCGGGGGCGACGAGCACTCCAGAGCCTCGCGGTTCGGCATCCAACTCTGGCGCGTCGAGCACGAGAGTGGCGAGAGTCACGGTGCGACCACGAACGGGAGCGAGGATGCCCGGAGCAGCAACAATGACGATGCCATCGAGGCCGGCGAGTTCATCAATATTCTCGATCCGACGCTCGAACTCGACGATCACGCCATAGGTGGTGAGGTCGGCGGCAAGTTCGGTGACGAGACGATTGATGCCACCACGGATGCCCTGAACCGCTGTTCCGGCTGGCATTGCGTCACGCATCGAACGCACCGCTGCCGCGAGCGAACCGTGCAGGGCGAGGCGTTCCTTGAGGGTTGCAACTCGCTCGAGCGGAAGGTCGTCGGGGTGTAGAGAGTAGACACCGTGCACGACGGGGGCGACCAGTTTTTCGACGACGGCGTTGCCCATACGGCGACGCACAAGCGCCCCAAGAGATATGGCTGTGCGTTTGCCAAACCACGGAATCAGCGAATCAAGTTGAGCTCGCAGCGCGCCACCGAGCCCGAGCACAGCAATGGTTTGTGCGTCGAGCGGAGTCGCCGGGATTCCCAAGATGCCTGTGCTCGGCAATGGCAGGGCGTTGCCAGCCACCGGCTGCAGCCACGCGCCCTCGTCGCTGGGTGAAACTATCTCGTCGCCGAGCCCGAGTTCGCGGGCGAGATCGGCAACAGTGTTGCCGCGGGTCGCGAAGCTCTCGGCGCCAGCATCCAGGTTGATGCCACCAACGCGGTGGGATGCCACGGTGCCGCCCAGATGATCGCTTGCCTCAATGAGGCGCACGGTTCGGCCAGCCATCGCGAGCCGTCGCGCCGTGACAAGCCCAGCGATGCCGCCGCCGACGACGGTAAATTCTGTCGTGCTCACGGCACTAGCCTTCCTGGTGAACGAGCTCCACAATTCTGGTGAGCACATCCGGGTCGGTGTCGGGGCCGACGCCGTGGCCGAGGTTCACGACGTGGGCTGGAGCAACGCGGCCACGGTTCATGACGTCGCGCACGTGCGCTTCGAGCACATGCCATGGTGCACCGAGCAGTGCTGGGTCGATGTTGCCCTGAAGAGGAACGCCACCACCGAGGCGACGATCAGCCTCGTCGAGTGGGATGCGCCAGTCGACACCCATGACGTCGGCACCAATGCCGTGCATGGCCTGCAGCACTTCGCCGCTGCCGACACCGAAGTGAACCTTGGGAACCTCGTAGCCGCGCAAGTGCGAGAAAACACGCTTGGAGTGGGGAGCGACCCGGCGCACATACTGCTGCTCTGAGAGCGAACCAACCCAGGAGTCGAAGAGCTGAACGGCAGATGCCCCGGCTTCAACCTGGGCGATCAAGAACTCGCCAGCGACATCCGCACACCAGTTGAGCAGATTTGCCCACGTTTGCGGGTCGGAATACATGAGAGAGCGGGCACGCTGCTGGTCTTTGCTCGGGCCACCCTCAACCATGTACGAGGCGAGAGTGAATGGTGCTCCAGCGAAACCAATGAGCGGAGTGTTTCCCAGCTGGGCAACGGTTTGTGCGACAGCTTCGCGGATCGGCGCAAACGCTGCCGGGTCGATGGGGTTCAGCTTGGCGACATCCGCCGCCGTGCGAATCGGGTTAGCGAAAACGGGGCCACGGCCGGGAACGATCTCGACCTCAACACCGGCAAGCTTGGCCGGGATAACAATGTCGCTGAAGAAAATGGCGGCGTCGACATTGTGGCGACGCACCGGCTGCATGGTGATCTCGCTGGCGAGATCAGGTGTCAGGCACGCCTCGAGCATTTCATTGCCTTCGCGCAGTTTGCGGTACTCCGGCAGTGAACGACCGGCCTGGCGCATAAACCACACGGGGGTCGTTTCGGGGCGATCACCCCGATAGGCCCGGATGATAGGCGAGTTAGCTGTACGGCCGTCGAGAAGTGGGTGGTCAGAATTCATGGTCACAGGGTTAACATTAGGTTGTGCTCCTGTGTCTTAGCTCGAATCATCGCAACGCGAGCTTAGACGTACTCGAAAGTCTGTCTGAGGTTGCCCCGGCGGCCACCACCGACCTCGTTTCGCACAACGATTTCGTTGCCGGAGCCGTCGTCGTTGCCACCTGCAACCGCTTCGAGGCGTACCTCGATGTCGAAGAACCTCTCACCGCTGGTTCGGCAATCACGGTCTGCTCCCTGCTCGACTCGCTGAGCGAACGCACCGGCCTGAGCGTCGATACCTTGCGAGCATCCATCGCCGTTCATGAGGGTGCGGATGCCGCAGCTCACCTCTTTGCTGTGACCTCAGGTCTTGAGTCTGTCGTGATCGGTGAAGCCGAGATTTCGGGGCAGGTTAGCCGCGCTCTCGATCAGGCTCGAGCGGACGGCACAACAACTCGCGACCTCGAGCGCCTCTTTCAGCGCGCCACCCACACGAGCCGCGGCATTAAGAACAACACTGCCATTGGTGGTTCGGGGAAGTCTCTCGTGCGTCTCGCCCTTGAGTTGGCCTCGAGCCGCGTGGCCGACTGGTCGACTACGCGGGTGCTCGTGGTTGGCACTGGCCGTTACGCCGTCACGACCGTGAATGCTCTGCGAGACAAGGGTGCCCTCGACCTCCGCGTTTTCTCGCCGTCTGGCCGCGATGCCGCGTTCGCCCTCAAGCACGGTCTCACTCAGAGCGAAGACTTCGACGTTGATGTCATTGTCACGTGCACCGTGAGCGCTGTGCTCGGCACCAATCGGTTCTCGGCGGCCAGCAAGTGTCTCGTGCTTGACCTCGGGCTCCCCCGCAACGTTGACCCCGCCGTTGGCCAGCTCGACGGTGTTGATCTGCTCGATCTCGAAACCATTAGCCTCCATGCACCGCTCGAAGAACTTAATGCTCACGCGGATGCCCGTGATCTGGTTCGCACGGCCGCCCACGAATTCGCTGCCGAAAGCCAGGCGGAGCCAGCGATCGTTGCTCTCCGTAAGCATCACTTCGCTCTCCTTGAGGCCGAAATTGCTCGCGCTAAAGCGCGTGGCGCCGGCGAAGAGACCATTTCGGCACTGCGTCACCTCGGTGGCGTGCTGCTGCATGGCCCTTCCGTTCGCGCCCGTGAGTTTGCGGCCGACGGACGCATCGCCGAATTCGACGCGGCGCTCACTGCTCTCTACAACGTGCCAGTCGAGCGCTCTCCTAGTGCGGCTGACATCGCCCGACCGAATACCGCCTAAGCAGCTAGCTCCTCCCACACAAGCAGAGGGTCGCCAATGAAACCGTTTGAGTTCAGCACCCCGATTCGCACTGAGCGACTCGTCCTTCGCTCGCTCACGCTCAGCGATAACGATGTGGATGACATCCACGCCCAGCAATCGAACGCCGAGCTGACGACATACATGCTTTACGAGCCTCGCGACCGTGCGGCCGTCATCGAGAAGATCACCGAGTGGACCGCGAGTGAGAATCTTGCCGAGAGCGGCGACTACCTGCAGTTAGCGATCGAGCTGGCGGATGCCGTACCTCCTACTGCGACTGCGACAACTTCCGAGCCTGGCGCCGCTGCGAGCGCGTCCGACACTCGACGGTCGGTCATCATCGGCACCCTCTATTTCAAAATCGAGAGCGCTGAGGATTCGAATGCCGAGATTGGGTGGGCACTGCACCCGAACTTTCAGGGGAAGGGTTATGCCCGTGAAGCGGCATCCGTTCTGCTTGATCTCGCGTTCGATGAACTCAGGCTTCATCGGGTGTTTGCCAACCTCGACCCCCGCAATGATGATTCGGTGCGGTTGTGCCTCACGCTCGGGATGCGGCACGAAGCTCATCATGTTGAGGACATGTGGTTCAAGGGAGCGTGGGCCGATACCGGAATCTACGCAATTCTCGATCGCGAGTGGGCTGGCCGCCAGCGTTAGTGCACGTACTCCAGCAGGTCGTAACCAAAGATGCGCATGGCTTCAATTGCACGCAGGCGGGCTTGCAGGCTGCTGTCGTTGAATTGGATGGATGCCGCATAGGCGACGGCACGCTTGTTGCCTCTGAGGGCGCCGGCTTCCGCTCGCACTCCACGATCGATGCCGGTTTTGTTGACCAGCAGGGTGCTGTGATCGGCTCCCCGGTGAGCGAGGGGGTCGAGCCCGAAGGCGCTGGCGACGAGTGATAGGTCGGTGTTGAGCGAGAGCCACCCAAGCACACGTTGGCTGGCAATGGAGTTGATGATTTCGCCGCGGGCGAGTGCGCCAAAGAGCCAGCTGAGTTCGAGGGTGGAGCCGACGGAAACTTGGGGTGCATCGTCGGGTCCGCGATTGTCACGTACGAGGTCGAGGAGGGCCGTTTTAGTGAGGCCGAGGGATTCTGTGCGCGCACGCACGGCATCCAGGCCAATGAGGCGCAACAGGATGTTGGTGGCGAGGTTGTCGCTGGTTGCGCCAACAAGAGCGGCAAGGTCAGCGACGGGAAGCGAGGGTGCTTGGAGGTGTTGCCAGAGGCCGGCGGCTCCTACCGACGATCCGGGAACTTTGTCGAGGATGCCGTATGGCGCGAATTCACGCTGGTCGAATCGTGCCGAGACTTCGATAAGCAGCAGGATTTTGCCGATACTCGCGGTGGGCAGTTCAACTCTGTCGTCAATGCTGAGAACAGTCTTGCCGGTGTTGATGTCGACGGCGCTGGCCGACACTCGCACTCCGGAGTCTCCGAGCTTGAGTTTTCCGAGCGCGGCAAAGGTACTCGTGAAGTTGGGTTCTTCACGAGTTCCGGCATGCTTCGGCACGCGGGGTGCGCGAATGCGTTGACGGCGTTCTCGGGTTTGCTCAATCTCTACCAAATAGTGACGCGATCTTTCGGGGATAGCCACAGCGAATCGGATTCAGTAACACCAAATGTCTCATAGAACGCATCGATGTTACGAACAATTTGATTGCAGCGGAATTCGTTGGGCGAGTGGGGATCAATCGCGAGCAGGCGAATTACTTCCTCATCGCGGCCCTTTTGCTGCCACGCTTGCGCCCACGACATGAAGAATCGCTGCGCGCCGGTGAGGCCGTCAATGACGGGAGCATCGGCTCCGTCGAGAGAGATCTGGTAGGCCTTCCACGCAATCGCGAGCCCTCCAAGGTCACCAATGTTTTCGCCGATCGTGAGTGAACCGTTGACGTGATGTTCGGGAACTTGCGCGGGGGCAAGCGCGTTGTACTGGTCAATGAGCGACTTGGTGCGCTCTTCGAAGGCGGCCTTGTCTTCTGGGGTCCACCAGTCGATGAGGCGCCCGTCGCCGTCGTACTTCGCACCCTGGTCGTCGAAGCCGTGACCAATTTCGTGCCCGATGACGGCACCGATCGCAGCATAGTTAGCGGCGTCATCCCGGCCCTCGTCAAAGAAGGGGTACTGCAGGATGGCGGCGGGGAACACGATCTCGTTGAAGCCGGGGTTGTAATAGGCGTTGATGGTTTGCGGTGTCATGAACCACTCGTCGCGGTCGAGCGGCTTGCCGATCTTGCCGAGTTCACGCTGGAACTCGAACTCATTAGCTGCACGCATGTTTCCCGCAAGGTCGTCGACACTGATTTCGAGAGTCGAGTAATCGCGCCACTTCTCGGGGAAACCGATCTTGGGGGTGAACTTGTCGAGCTTGTTGAGGGCACGCTCACGGGTGGCGACGCTCATCCATTCAAGTTCGGTGATCGACTGACGGTAGGCCTCAACGAGGTTGGCGACGAGCACATCCATTGCCGACTTTGCGGTGGGAGGAAAGTGACGCTCAACATAAATCTTGCCGACAGCCTCGCCGAGCACGCCCTCGACGAGGGAAACTCCCCGCTTCCAGCGCGCACGAAGCTGGGGCGTACCCGAAAGGGTGCGGCCATAGAAGTCGAAGTTCGCTTCCACAAAGTCGCCAGACAGGTAAGCGGAATTGGTACGGATGACTTGCCAAGCCAACCAGTCACGCCAAGCCTGCAGGTGGTCGTCGTTCAATACCGACTCGAGTCCTTCGACGAAGCTCGGCTGGCGCACAACAACCTCATCGAGGGCGTGTTCGGGAACATCGATGGCGTCGAGCCAGACGTTGAGGTCAACGGCGCCGGTGAGGTCGTTGGCTGCCTGCCACGTCATCGGGTTGTAGGTTTTCTCGCTGTCGCGGTTGGCGACGTTATCCCAGTGCTTCGACGCGATCTCGGTTTCGAGGGCGACGATACGGGCGGCACGCTCGGCAGGCGCGTCGAGGCCGGCGAGCGTGAGCATCCGCTCAATGAAGGTCTCGTACTTGGTGAGAATTTCGGCAAACTTCTCTTCGCGATAGTACGACTCGTCTGGCAGGCCAAGACCGCCCTGTTCGATGAAGACGAGGTAACGCTCGGGGTTGCCAGGATCGTTGTCGACGAAGAGCTGGAAGAACCCGCTCGTGCCGCCACGTTCTAGGCGACCTAGCGTGCTGAGGAGAGTGGGGATGGAGTCAACGGCTGCCGCTTCAGCAAGCTGCGGGGCAATGGGGGTTGCTCCCAATTCGTCGGCGCGGGCCTCATCAAGAAAACTCGCGTAGAGGTCGCCAACCTTGCGCGCTTCAGTGCCGGGTTCAGCCGACTGCGACTCGATAATGATGTCGCGAACGGCCTCTTCTGCTTCTTCAGCAAGCACCATAAAGGAGCCATAGCGCGCCTTGTCTGAGGGAATTTCGGTGCGGTCAATCCACGCACCGTTCACGTGCCGATAGAGGTCGTCTTGAGGACGCACCTTGTCATCGAGATCGTTGACGGCAATTCCGGAAGGTAACGACGATTCGGCACTCATGCACCCCAGCCTAAGGCTTTCTTCTCATGGATTCGCTGCGAATCTGAGACCAGTGGAGAGCCCTACTATTAAGTGATGACCGCCCCTGACGCAGCCGCGGCAACACCCCAGCACCCCCACGGCCTGACGCACCGCCAAGTGCTCTCGTGGCGCAACGCGATCGCGACTCTGTTCACGCTTGCCGGGTTCTCGTTTGCTAGCTGGGTTGGGCGCATTCCCACCGTTCGCGACCTTTTCGATGCCAGCCATTCGGAGATTGGTGTTCTGCTTTTCGGGCTCGCCATCGGATCCATTGTGGGGTTGCTGGTTGCCGGGCGACTTGTCGAACGCTTTGGGGCTGTCGCCGTTGTGCGGGTGTGCATACTCGTCTTCGTCACTGCCCTCGCGGCCACCGCCATAATGATCGGCGTTCTCGGAAGCTTCTTGGGTGCAGTAATCACTCTCGCCATCATGGGCACCTCCTTCAGCGCCTACGACGTCGCCATCAACCTCTCGGGTGCCGCAAACGAACGACTGCTTGGCCGCTCAACCATGCCGACCCTTCACGGCTTCTACAGTCTGGGCACGATGGCGGGCGCCGGAATCGGGGCAGGGGCCGAAGCGCTCCATATCCCGCTCGCGCTGCACCTCTCTGTTGTCGCCATAATTGCTATCACTGCCGCGCTCACCGCCCTGCGCTTCATCCTGCCCGAATCGTTGGCGGATGCCCCACCCAATACTCAAGAGATCAAGATCGCGTCAGGAGAGCTGGCCGCCCCCAAATTGCGCAGTGTGTGGCTCGAACCCCGCACCGTCATCATCGGCATCATCGTCTTGGGAATGGCCTTTGCGGAGGGAACAGCAATCGACTGGCTCGCCCTCGCCATGGTCGACGGCTACGAACTCGACAATGCGTTTGGCACCCTCATCTTCGGTGTCTTTGTGACCGCAATGACAGCAACGCGCTTCTTGGGGGTTCGTGCCCTCGACCGCTTCGGGCGCGTGCCGGTGCTGCGAGCATCCGCCGGGTTCGCTGCTTTCGGCCTGTTGCTCGTCATTTTCTCGCCCGTAGTCTGGCTGGCCGTCATCGGAACCGTGTTCTGGGGTGCTGGCGCGGCCCTCGGCTTCCCCGTCGGAATTTCCGCCGCCGCCGACGATCCCAAACGCGCAACCGCCCGCGTCACCGCCGTTGCCACGATCGCCTATTCGGCCGCGCTCGTAGGGCCACCAATGATCGGCTTCATCAGCGACCAGGTCGGCATCCTCAATGCCCTGCTCGTGATTGTCGTACTCAGCGCACTTTCGGGCATCCTCTCCCCCGCCGCCCGCGAATTAGCAGGCCGCCACGCTCGTTCTGTCATCGACTTTGCGTCGCCGGGTACGACATCCGCAGCAGTCAGTCTTGCCACGACAGAGTTGCAGATCGTTTCGGCCACTGACATCGCTGAAGCACAAAGCGATGAACGCCGTGGCGACCGCGATAACGACGCACCGCCGCCTGCCGCACACCGTTAGGCTCGACAGGTGCGACTTGTCATAGCCAAATGCTCCGTTGATTACGCGGGACGTCTCAGTGCCCACCTTCCCCTCGCCACCCGGCTGTTGTTGTTGAAGTCGGATGGCTCAGTGCTCGTGCACTCCGATGCGCTCTCCTACAAGCCTCTCAACTGGATGAGCCCACCCTGCGTGCTCTCCACAATCGAGCCCGAAACTGAGCAGTCGGATGCCGGAGTCACCGAAATCTGGAAAGTCGCCCACACCAAGTCGGCCGACATGCTCATCGTTTCGATTCACGAAATCCTGCACGACTCCAGCCACGAACTGGGCGTCGACCCCGGACTGCAAAAGGATGGTGTCGAGGCTCACCTGCAGAAGCTGTTGGCTGAGCACATCGACATTTTGGGTGACGGCTACCGTCTTGTGCGCCGCGAATACATGACCGCCATTGGGCCGGTCGACATTCTCGCGACCGATGAGAACGGCGCGAGCGTTGCCGTGGAGCTTAAGCGCCGCGGCGACATTGATGGCGTCGAGCAGTTGACGCGCTACCTCGAGCTGATGAACCGCGACCCGCTACTGGCTCCGGTTGCTGGCGTGTTTGCGGCCCAGGAAATCAAACCACAGGCGCGCACTCTGGCTAAAGATCGCGGCATCCGCTGTGTGCTGTTGGACTATGACGAGATGCGCGGACTCGACGACCCCAACATGCGATTGTTCTAGTATTCAGGCTTGCCGCTTAGGCTTGATACAAATGGCTAATAACTGGACCTGCATCCTCGTCGACCTCGATGGCACGATCGCCGACTCGGCGCCCGGAATCACGACCTCCCTCGCATTCATGTTTGAGGAGATGGGCTACCCCGTTCCTTCGCAAGAAGAGCTTCGGGCGTATGTTGGCCCGCCGATTCTCGATTCGTTCCGCGACCGCGCCGACTTCACCCCCACCGAATCGGCTCAGGCGCTGGCCGTGTACCGCCGCCATTACATGGAGGGCAACAACGCCCACGGCAGTGACATCTTTCCCGGCATGGCCAAGGTTCTGAAGAAGCTGCACAAGAGCGGGATCCCGCTGTCCCTGGCCACCTCGAAGCCCGAGTTTCCCGCATCCGTCATTTTGGACCACGCAAACCTCACGCAGTACTTCCGGGTGATGTCGGGCGCATCGATCGATGAGATTCGAAGCGCGAAGAAGGATGTCATCGCCGAAGCCCTCACCCGTCTAAAGATGATCGGCGCTGATGTAAGCAACCCGGTCATGATCGGTGATCGCGACTACGACATCGAGGGTGCCCACGAGCATGGCATCCCCACCATCTATGTCGAGTGGGGTTACGGCAACGCCGGCGAATCCGAAGGGTCGCTCGCTGTCGTCTCGAAGGCAGAAGAGCTGCTTCCGCTGTTGCTGCCTAGCTAGCGAGCGAGGCGCTCCACAACACGACCGTAAAGCCGCGGCAATCGCGCGGCGAGCGGCACGATGGCTCGGCGCAATGGTGACTTGGCTGCGGCAACAAGCCCGGTCGTGAGCATCCGGAAGTCGCGGGTCACTCGGCGCCACTCGAGTTCGTACCGTTCGGGTTCACCGGCAACGATGCACTCAATAGCTGCGCGTGCCTCGGCCAAGCCCAACCGGATGCCCTCCCCCGTGATCGCATCGACATAGCCAGCGGCGTCGCCAACGAGCAACACTCGGCCCGCACGCTGCCCGGTGGTGTTTTGCAAGAGCGGGCCAGCACCCCGCACTGACGATGCGGGGGGCGCCCCGCGCAGTCGTTCGGCGAGCGCCGGCACACTCGCCAACGCGTCCTCGAATGACGTTCCGCGCGCGCCCAGCACCGCAACACCCACCTCGTTGTCACCAACCGGCGTGACATAAACCTCGGCCTTCGGCGCCCAGTGAACCTCAACGAGATCAGTCCACGGAGCAACCTCAAAGTGCTGCCGGATGCCGAACCGCCGAGAATCACGTCGCCTCACGCGGCGAGGGCGCGCGGCCAGGCCAACCAGCTCGCGCACCGTGGAGTGCAGGCCATCACAGCCGAGCATCCACCGCCCCTCGATGGTGCGGCCGTCAGCGAGGTACGCGGATACCGCGTTCACTTTGGCACCAGCCTGCTGACCGTCGCCAGACTGCTCGATAGCCTCAACCTTGCCGTGCACAAACTCCACACCGACCTCGACTGCGCGTTCGACGAGTGCCCGGTGCAGTTCGGTGCGCCGAACGCCGAGCGCAGCATCTGAGGTGAAGCGGTGTTCGGCGGTGTGGGTGCCGTCGTGGTAACTGATGCCCGCGATTCTGCGCCCGTGCGGGTGCACCCCGAGGGCGTCGAGTTCGATGACCGCACCGGGCATGACTCCTTCGCCGCACGCTTTGTCGATGGTTCCGGTGCGGGGTTCGATGACGAGGGCGGTGAGGCCGTGCATCCGCGCGTTGATGGCAGCGGCAAGACCAACAGGCCCGCCACCAACGACGATCACGTCGACGATCACGTCAACGATGCCACTCTTGCTGAGCCCGGTCATGGCGTCAGTTCGCGCAGCGCCCGATTTTCGGTCGGGATGCGGAACGCCAGCAGCAGCACCGCATTCAGCACGGTGAAGACAATCGCGGTGACCCAGGCGGTGTGCACGAGCGGCAACGCGATGCCCTCGATCGCCACGACGAGGTAGTTCGGATGCGGCAGCCACGTCAGGCGGTAAGGGCCACGGTTCTGCACCCGGCCAGCTCCGGGAACAACGATCACGCGGGTGTTCCACTGAGCGCCGAGCGAGCTGATGATCCAGTAGCGCGCGGCCTGGCTTAGGAGCGTGATGACGAGCATCGGGATTCCGAGCCACAACAGGAACGGGCGATCGGCCACGATCACTTCGACGACGCACGCAATCAGTAGCCCGGTGTGCAGGGCGACCATCCACGGAAAGTGCTTCTGGCCGTACTCGCGACCACCACGCTCGAAGGCCGCGGCGGCATTGCGCTTCGAGATGCGCAGCTCATAGAGGCGTTCCATGCCCGTGCCGAGAACTAGGGCGATGTAGGCGATGACGGTCATGCGCGCGGCTCTTTCATATCGACCGCTCCCCCGTTGCGCCAACCCCGGCGTGCGGCGGCGGCGCGCATCACGACCACTCCAGGAGAACGAATTCGGCGCTCACGCCTGGGCCGAGAGCGAAAGCAAGAGCGTGACTACCGGGGGCTGGCGCTGGGTCGGCGTGCAGAGCATCCGCCAGCACATGCAGCACGGCAGCCGATGACAGGTTGCCGACGCGTGAAAGACAATCCCAACTGCTTTGCAGGTCGCTGCGCTTAAGCCCGAGCGAACTCTCGAACGCTTCAAGAACGCGAGGGCCGCCCGGATGCGCAAGCCAGGTACCGATATCTGCAATCGTCAGACCGTTGCGGCCTAGAAAATCGCTGACCTCGGCGGGGAAGCTGTTCTGAATGACGTCGGCGACTCCGGCGGTGAGCACGATCTCGAAGCCGGTTCCGCCAACATTCCACCCGATCACGTCGTGGCTGTCAGCGATGAACGTGCTGCGAGTATCGACGATGCGCGGGCCGGGCTCGCTGCGGTTCTCCCCCACCATGACGACGGCTGCGGCTCCATCGCCGAAAAGTCCGGTGGCCACAAAGTTGCCCATGGTTTGGTCGTCGCGCTGCAGGGTGAGCGAGCACAGTTCGACGCTCAACAAAACGCCGACCTCATCCGGATGCCCGACCAAATAGTCATGCACGCGGGCCAAGCCCGCGGCTCCCGCCACACAGCCCAACCCAAACGAGGGAACCCGTTTCACGTCGGGCCGCAGCCCCAGACGTGGAACCAGCAGCGCGTCGACCGAGGGTGCCGAAACTCCCGTGACGGAGGTGAAGAAAACGAAGTCCACATCGCGCGGGGTGAGCCCGGCATCCGCGAGCGCTGTCGTGAGTGCTCGGTCAAGAAGGTCGGTGGCGACGCGAATGAACTCGTTGTTGCTTTCACGAAAGCTTCCGAGGTCGCGGTAGCGCTCGAGCGGGAGTGCTGTGTGCCGACGCTGGATTCCGCTGGCCCCGTGCATCCGCTCAATGACGGCCTGATGCGAGGGAGTGGCCGACAGGAGCGGCCCAAGCTCGGCAGTGATTTCGGCCTGCGTGTAACTGTATTCGGGCACGACCGGGGCGACTGCCGCAACTCTGCTCATGCTGCGACTCCGCTCATGAAGTGAAGCTATCACGCGTCGAGATCATTGGCGTCGGTGCCATTTTTCGTTCGAGTCCACTGGCCTGAATTGCCGGGGATGCCAAGCTCTCCTCGCCGCTTTTGTGCAGAAACCTTCGCTTTCGAAGGCTTTGTTGGGGCAGGCGGGTTCGCGGTCATTTCTAAAGCCCGGTCACGGTTGGGCCCGTCTATCGCACGTCGCGAGGCCTCTGCAGCTTCGAATGAGATTCCGTAGCCCAGGGCTATCTGTATCCAGTCGCTAGTGCGCTCCGCAACATCCCGCACAATCGCTGACGCCTCGTCGCGACTGAGCCGAAATGCATCGTGGGCGTCACGCAATTCGCGGATATCTCGGCCATACCGTTCGCCGCCCTCAACGATGGGCGTTGCTTCGACCTGCTCTGGGCGGCGGTTGGGTTCGAGGTCGAATACTGGCGACAACTTCCAGCCGTCGTAGTTGCGGAGAAACCCATGATTGCGAAAATGATCGTCAACGTTGCCGATGAGCAGACTGAGCGCAATCCGACGGAATAGCGCCGCTTGGTCGTCCCGTGGCGCGGGACTGTATTGGGCAAGCGTGTCAGAAATGTCACTGTAGGACAGCGTCTGATTGTCACCTTTAGTAGTCAACGAATGTGCACTGATGTAACCAATTCGTCGACCGTTGTCGCGATCAAACCGGCGACTGAGCAGTATCGACTGTGACTCCGAGAGCCGCACAAGATCGAACTCTGGGGTGTCGATACCGGCAGCTTTGGCCAAAGCAAGTGCCGTAGCTTCCCACGCCATCGGATCGTAAAACTCGGTTTCGCGAGCGAACTTCGCCATCCACAATTCGCCGCCATTCCTGACGGTTGCTTTGGGGCGCGCGCCCCCGGCGCTGGTGCCGGCTTCGACAAGGATCTGAAGTTCGGCATCCGTTTCTTCGCCTTCTTCAAAGGCACGGGCGGCAGCAACAATCCTTTCTAGGTCGTGCACTTCGGCAACAGGATGATTGCGAGCTCCCAGGTACGCACCGCGCGCATCCCGCAATCGGAGTGCCCCCTGCCGGGTAGCGTCGTTAACGTGCGTGAGAAAGTCGAAGGTCGTGCGGGCCGACGTTCCCGCACGGATGATTCGTTTGCCCCAATCGTCTGGCATGGAATCACCAAGTGCGCCGAGAGTTTCACGGCCAGTCCACGTTCGAATAGGTCCCCCCGTGCGCGGCATGTCTGGGGAGAGATCGTACCCACGCGGATCGGTAAGGTAGCCGTCGGCGTACCGAAAAACGAGCGAGGTAGCAGCAGAGCCAATTGCTCCTTCGCTGGCGACAGTGCCCGCGAGAACTTCGTCGCCGTCGGGGAGAACAACGTACACCTCAGGAGCGGTGAGCTGGTCAGTCATTACTCCTCCTCGGTTCGCTTGGATGAGCGGGGAATCCGCACGCGTTCTACGCTTGCGCGCGCAAGGTTGCGGGAGCCGAAGTCGCTGGCAATCGGATCAGAGGCGTCGACCACCGCAGCAAGGATGCCGACAGCCCGCATGACTGCGAGCAAATTCTCGGAAGATGTAGAGCGGCCTGTTTCGATCGCGCGGAGAGTGTCACGGGATACACCAGCACGATCCGCTGTGATGTGCGCCGTGAGACCCGAAATTTTGCGCCACGACCTAATATTGCGGCCGAGACGTTCCATCTCCCTCACAAGAGTCGCGCTCTGTGACGCCATATCATCTCCCAATTAGTGCCGTAATATTCAGTCACTATAGCATTTTGTGACTATATTTTCCGGCACTATGGTTTTATTCACGGGCGCCCGAACGCATCCCCGGTGCGGCGGTGGGCACGCCAGGCACGCCACGCTCCTGTCGACCAGAGGGCCCAGAGAACAAGCACGGGCTGGAACGGCATCCGGATCCACCGTTTGAGATCAGTGTCGAGGCCGAGCGAGTCGACCTGGTTCACCAGCTGGGAGATGTTGCCGGGATAAATCGCGATGAAGAATGCAGCCGCAACCCAGCCCACGTGCGGCCGGTACTTCTTGGCGAAGATGAGCGCGCTACCGAGGGCGATTTCGACGACACCGGATGCGACGACCACGAAGTCTTGGTCGAACGGCTGCCAGTCCGGCACTTGAGCCTGAAAGTCTTGGCGCGCAAAAGTGAGGTGACTGATGCCGGCGAAGACGAGAGATGCACCGAGCGCGATGCGGCCGACCCTGCGGCCGATGCGGCTCGCGCGGGACGGCTCTTCGATCGCATTCGTGGATGTCGCGGGGTCAGTGCGCTCTGGTGTCTGCTCCATCTCCTCATTCTGGTGGTGTGTGCTGCGCATCTGCCGAGTGCGGCCTGATCGGCACGCCGCGAGTGCAGCGCGGATGCTCGGGGCCACACTGGTCGCATGACTGAAGACTCTGCGTCATCCTCTGCCTCCGAACACGCCGCGCCTTCGCCTGATCTTGGCGTGACGTCGCCGTCAACAGCCCGCGAGCGCCCGACACTTCTCCGCCACTGGAACGCGAAGGCGATCACCTTCGCCGTGCTCTCCATCGTCGGCTTAGTCGGCACGTGGATCTTCAACGCCTTGGCGATCGTGCAAATGCGCGATTACCTCGGCGATTGGTTCGGTAGCGGCCCTGCCGTGAACTCGCTCGGCGTCGACCTTCTTGTTGTGGCCGTCGCGGGCAGCATCCTCATCATCATCGAAGCCCGCAGACTCGGGATGAAGCGGGCTTGGCTCTACATCGTGCTCTCAGGCATCACTGCCTTTGCGTTCACCTTCCCCCTGTTCCTCGCAATGCGCGAGCGCAAGCTAGTGGAGCTCGGCCGCCGCTGACGACCTAAGCGGCAGCACACTTGCCAAAGCGACCTACAAGAAGGTGGCAGGATCGGGGGATGAAGATTCTCTCCATCCAGTCAGCAGTTGCATACGGCCACGTGGGCAATTCTGCCGCAGTATTTCCGCTGCAGCGTATCGGCGTTGAGGTGTTGCCCGTCTACACAGTCAACTTCTCTAACCACACCGGCTACGGCGCCTGGCGCGGACCGATGATCGCCCCGAGCGATGTGTCTGAGGTCATCGCGGGCATCGAGGATCGCGGCGTCTTCCCCCAGATCGACGTCATCCTTTCCGGCTACCAGGGCGGCGAGGGCATCGGCGATGTCATCATCGACACCGTTGCGCGAGTCAAGGCAGCCAACCCGAACGCGATTTACGCGTGCGACCCCGTGATGGGCAACGCGAAATCCGGATGCTTCGTTGCCCCGGCAATCCCGATCCTGTTGCGTGAGCGCGTGGTTCCTGTGGCCGACATCATCACGCCCAACCAGTTCGAGCTTGGCTTCCTCACCGACACTGAGCCAGACACCATCGAGTCGACTCTCGCGTCTGCAGACCTCGCCCGCGCCCTAGGCCCGAGCACGATTTTGGTCACCAGCGTGGAACGGCCCGACGCAGAGACCGACACCATCGAGATGATGGTCGTGACGGATGCCGGAGCCTGGATCGTGCAAACCCCACGACTGCCGATGAAGGCCAACGGTTCCGGAGATGTGACCGCCGCCCTCTTCACCGCCCACTTCACGCGCACCGGCGATGCGGCGGATGCACTGGCTCGCACGGCATCCAGCGTCTTCGACCTTCTCACCAAGACGCTCGAGTCTGGCGAACGCGAACTGCAACTCGTGGAATCGCAAGAGTTCTACGCGAACCCGCAGATGCAGTTCACTGCGCGCCAAGTTCGCTAGTGATCGGCACCGACCAACAAGAAAAGGCCCACCAACCGGTGGGCCTTTTCTTGTACTTCTTGTGTGCGATTGCACTGTGCGCGAGGGGGGACTTGAACCCCCACGTCCTTTCGAACACACGGACCTGAACCGTGCGCGTCTACCAATTCCGCCACTCACGCGTGGATTGAGTTAACACTCAACTGAGTGAGATTATCACAGGGCCTGCCCCCTCAACGACTCGGACGAACACACCAATTCACTAACGATTCACAGTTTCGTCATATAGGCTCGATAGCTGCCCGTGTGTCCGAAACGCCGGGTTCAACCAGACATGATCCAAAACTGCCGAAATTGGCAGTGCACAGACCACACCCCTGGGGGTTACCGCGTGAAACGATTGCTGACACTCAGCGCAATCATGGCTGTCGTCGTGAGCGTGACTGTTCCAGCCGCAGCACACATGGAACCGGCTTCTCGCGACATTGTTTCCACTGCTTCCGCAGCATCGGCATCCGCAGTTCTGCAACAGGCTTCAACCGTCGCATCAGCTGAGGCCACCACCTCAATCCCCAGCCAGTCCTTCGCATCATCGGCAGATGCCGAGATCAGCCCAGCAACCCGCGACGCCATCAAGGTAAAGAAGCTCGTTGTTGAGCCCGTCGCTCCCGTTTACACCCCCTCAGGCCCCTCGGGTTCCTTCGCAGGCTCCTACGGCGGCGCTTTCGCCGGCTTCCTCGCCGTCTGGCCTGCAAACGCCCCCGTCAATGACGGCTTCGGCTACCGCGGTGCCGGAGAATTCCACGGCGGAATCGACATCATGACCGGCAGCGGCATGACCATCGTTTCCGCATCTCCCGGCGTCGTGACTCAGGTCACCTACGGCGGAGGCTGGGGCCAGTACATCAAAATCGATCACGGCAGTGGAGTCTCCACCCTTTATTCGCACATGATTCAGGGCTCGCAAATGGTTTCCCCCGGCCAAACAGTTGCCGCAGGAACCCCCATTGGTTTGAGCGGAAGCACCGGTTATGTCACCGTCGCCCACCTCCACTTTGAGACCTACGTCAACGGCACGCGCGTTGATCCGATGGGCCTCCTGCCCTAATTGCTCGGCGTCGGTAACGGGTTAGCCTCCCTTAACAGCTAACATCGACGTACTACAACGAGCTATCACGAGGAGAGCTTTGGGTCTTCTGGACAACTTTGAGCGAGGTCTCGAGCGTGCCGTTAACGGCGCATTCGCTAAGACCTTCAAAAGTGGTCTGCAACCCGTCGAAATAACAAGCGCATTGCGCCGTGAACTCGACACGCAGGCCGCTGTAGTGTCGCGCGACCGTATCCTCGTGCCCAACAACTTCACGGTGCGCCTCAGCCAAACGGACTACCAACGGATGTCCGGACTCGGGTCAACACTCATCTCAGAGCTCACCGAACTAGTGCAGCGCCACGCCACAGCCCAGCACTACTCCTTCTCTGGCGGAATCGGCATCACCCTCGTTCCCGACGACGCCCTCAGCCAAGGAATGATCGAAGTCGATTCGGTCAGCGTCAAAGGCACCGTCGCGTGGACTCCGGTACTCGAAATCAACGGCACCCGGCATCCCCTCGTTCATTCACGCACCATCATTGGTCGAGGCAGTGAAGCTGACATCACCGTCGACGACAACGGCATCTCTCGCAAACATGTCGAAATCTTGTGGGACGGTTCCAAGGCCGAAGTCAACGACCTCAACTCCACAAACGGCTCCAAATTGAACGGATCTCCCGTCTCTCGCGCACCACTCGCGCCAGAATCCGTGATTGATATCGGTCGAACCCGTATCGTGTTCCGTGTGCTTGCCCAATCTGCAGATGTCGACCAGCCCGCTGACCGCCGCAACGACCGGGGGTTCACCCGATGAGTGAACTCACCCTCCTGCTGCTGCGCGTCGCCTTCCTCGCCATCATGTGGGGCTTCATTTTTGCCATCGTCTACGCGCTGCGCTCCGATCTCTTCGGAGAAAAAGTCCGACGGATGCCCGTGCAGAACACCGCCACGCCGTCCGCACCCGCAGCACCAACCACTCCCGCCGCTTCGCCCGTTGCAGCACAACCCACGCGCCCAGTAGCGCCTGCTCCCGCTTCCGGAAACTCCCTTGATGCCACACGACTCGTCATCGTGTCTGGCTCAAAAGAGGGACTCGAGATTTCTTTGCCAGATGAACAGCTCACGATCGGTCGTTCGAGCGAATCTGGTTTGGTCATCCGTGACGATTACACGTCAACTCACCACGCTCGATTGTTGCGCTGGGCTGACAGCTGGGTTGTTCAAGACCTCGATTCCACAAACGGCACCTTCTTGGCCGGCCAGCGCGTGAGCGTTCCGACGCCGATCCCGTTGAATACGCCGATCAAGATCGGTACAACCAGCTTCGAACTGCGACGGTAACTGGATGGCCAATTCGGGCAACAGTGCTGCCGCATCCCATGTGGGTAGGGTCCGCGCAAATAACCAGGACTCGGCCTACGCCGGCAGCCACCTGTTTATTGTCGCGGACGGCATGGGCGGTCACGCTGGTGGCGATGTAGCGTCAGCGATCACCATCAAACACCTCGTTGAAGCCGACCGCGTTTTCGAGACCGCAGAAGAAGCAGCAGAAATTCTGCACGAGACTCTGCTTGCTGCCAACAACATCCTGTCTGAGACCGTAATTGAGCACAACGAGCTCACCGGAATGGGCACCACCGTCAGCGGCATGGTTCGCGTTGGCAACAAAATGGCCATGGCCCACATTGGTGACTCACGCATTTACTTGCTGCGTGACGGCACGATGACTCAAATCACCCACGATCACACCTTCGTTCAACGTTTGGTCGAGAGCGGGCGCATCACTCAAGAAGAGGCGGCCGTGCATCCACGTCGCTCAGTGTTGATGCGGGTATTGGGTGACGTTGATGCGTCTCCCGAAATTGATACTGATGTTCTTGAGACGAAGCCTGGCGACCGGTGGTTGCTGTGCTCCGATGGGCTGAGCAGTTTTGTCACAGAAGACAAGATCGCCGCAACGCTACGCCGAGTCACCGATGCGGATGCCGCAACCGAACGCCTCGTACAGGCCAGCCTCGACCAAGGGGCTCCAGACAACGTGACCGTGGTGCTCGTCGATATTGGTGATGACAATTCATCTGCCCACACCCCACCGATTACGGTCGGCTCGGCTGCGTCTCCGCTGTCGTTCGAGCCCTCAAGCTCTAAGAAGCCAGTTCGCCTCCCCAATTTGCTTCTGCACCCCCTCAAAGCAACGCAGCCTGACGATAGCCACTTCGAGCCTGAATCTGATGAGTACTACCAGGCGATCATCCGTGAAGATCGTCGTCGAGTTCGCCGTCGTCGTATCTCCTGGATCGCGTTCATCACGATCACTATTGCGGTGATCACTGGTGGGCTCGTTGGTGGTTACCAGTACACCCAATTGCAGTTTTACGTGGGTGCTGACGATGGCCAGGTTGCGATCTATCAGGGCGTGCAGCAAGACATCGGCCCCATTTCGATGTCGCACGTCTACCAAATCACTGACATTCGAGTGGTCGACCTTCCCCTGTACCGCCGCGCCAGCGTTGAAAACACAATCAACGCCCACGACCTTGAAGATGCCCGCCGCATAGTGAGATTGTTGTCTGATGCCCGCATCCCCTAGCCAAGACGTTCGCGCCTCGGCATCGGCCGGCCCGCGAGCGATCACCGAAAACATCCGCCTCAGGCTGCGGGTGCCCGCTCGGCTGCGCAATCTTGAACTGCTGCTCGTAATCATTGCGGTGGCAATCAATCTTGGGTCGATCGCTCTTGTTCAGTTGGGGGCAATCGGCCATCTCGGTTTCACCGTGCTTGGGCTCTCGGGTCTGCTTGGCGTGCTGGTGTTCGCGATGCACATCACTTTGCGGGTCACTGCACGGGATGCCGATCCTCTGATTCTGCCGATCATTACTGTGCTCAATGGGCTCGGTATCGCCATGATCTACCGCCTCGATTTGGCGGATGAGCTCACGGGCTGGAGCAGCGGCGGCGTTCGCCAGATTGTCTGGACGGGCATCGCGATCATCATTGCGATGGCGGTTCTGCTCATCATCAAGAACCACCGGGTGCTGCAGCGTTACCGGTACATTGCCATGTTCAGCGGTATCGCTCTGCTGCTCTTGCCGCTCGCTCCTGTCATTGGCGACACTCGTTTCGGTGCCCGCCTCTGGGTTCAGATTGGTGCGTTCTCGTTCCAACCGGGTGAGCTCGCCAAAATTGCTTTGGCGATTTTCTTCGCCGGTTACCTGGTCTCGGCTCGTGACTCGCTTTCGATGGTCGGTCGCAAAGTGTTGGGTATGACGTTCCCGCGTGCCCGCGACCTTGGGCCCATCATCGTCGTCTTCGTGGCGTCGATGCTCGTCTTGATCTTCCAGCGCGACATGGGTACTGCCCTGCTGTATTTCGGCCTCTTCTTGGTAATGATCTATGTCGCGACCGGCCGTTCTAGCTGGATTCTGCTCGGAATGGCCATGTTCTTGGGCGGCGCGTTCGTTGCTAGCCGCTTCCTCACCTACATTTCGGGTCGCATCGATGCGTGGCTCGATCCTTTCAACCCGGATGTCTACGACGCGACCGGTGGCAGTTACCAGCTAGTGCAGGGCTTGTTTGGCCTCGCAGACGGCGGGCTCATTGGCACCGGACTTGGACGCGGCAGCCCCCAGATCACTCCCCTCGCCGAGAGTGACTACATCATCTCGGCGCTCGGCGAAGAGTTGGGCCTTATCGGCATCTTCGCAATCTTGGCGCTGTACCTTCTGTTTGTGTCTCGTGGATTCCGGATCGGCTTTGCCGGTCAAGACGATTTCGGCCGCCTCCTCGGGGTCGGTCTCGCTTTCGTGATCGCGCTGCAAGTCTTTGTTGTCATTGGCGGGGTCACGCGCGTGATTCCTTTGACAGGACTTACGACACCCTTCCTCGCTGCTGGTGGTTCATCTCTGGTTGCCAACTGGATCATTGCCGCTCTCTTGCTGCGACTTTCTGACACGGTGCGCCACCAACCACAACTGGTTATTGAGCCATCCATCGAAAACCGATTGGTGGTGGGGCAGTGAACCGCGAACTCAAGCGTGTGAGCACTGTTGTGTTGCTCATGTTCGTGAGCTTGTTTATTTCAAGTTCCGTGATTCAGGTTGTCACTGCCGACAGCCTGCAGGCGGATGGTCGCAATGTGCGCACTCTGTATGCGAGCTACTCGGCCGAACGTGGTCCGATTCTCGTTGATGGTGAGCCGATCGCACTGTCCCAACCTGTCGACGACGAGTTCAAGTTCCTGCGGGTCTATCCGAAGGGCGAGCTCTACGCTCCCATCACCGGCTACCTCACGCTCAATCAGGGAAACACCGGACTTGAGAGTTCGCTCAATGACTACTTGAGTGGGTCATCCAACGATCAGTTCTTTGATCAGGTGAATGCAATTCTGACGGGTCAGAATCCGACGGGTGCTGCCGTCGAACTCACCATCGACCCTGTTGTTCAGCAGGCCGCTTGGGATGCTCTCGGCGACTACAAGGGCGCTGTTATCGCGATCAAACCCAAAACGGGGGAGATCTTGGCGATGGTGTCGAAGCCGACCTTCGACCCTAACGAGCTTGCCGTCCACAACACCTCAGCGGTGATTGAGGCCTATGAGAGACTCCTCAACGACCCGGACGCCCCCTTCTTCAATCGCACTCTCGCTGGTCCGTTGGATCCGCCCGGCTCCACCTTCAAACTTGTTGTCGCAGCGGCAGCCCTAGAGAGTGGCGACTATACGGGCGATAGCGACTTCCCGAATCCGGCAGAACTGCAACTGCCCGAGAGCACATTCAAGATCAGCAACGCAAACAGCGGAACTTGCGGCGCTGGCGCGTCAGCAACGATCGCTACCGCGATCCGACTCTCCTGCAATATTCCCTTCGCTCAGCTGGGTGATGCCCTCGGCGCCACTGCCATTCGCGACCAAGCAAACAAGTTCGGGTTCAACGAGAGCGTTTCTGTTCCTCTGGATTCGACCGAAAGTGTTTACCCGCGAGCCCTCGACCGTCCGCAGACAATGCTTTCGGCATTCGGACAGTCAAGTGTTCGCGCATCCCCGCTGCAGATGGCTATGGTTTCGATGGCCATAGCCAACAGTGGAACGCTGATGCAACCCAATCTTGTTGAGAGCATCATGGCATCTGATCTCACAACTATTCAGTCCTTCGAGCCGACCCTTTTTGGTCAAGCGATCAGCCCGCAAACCGCTGCGGCCCTCACCCAGATGATGGTTGATGGAGTCAACAGCGGTGCCGCGAGCAGTGCCAGAATAGACGGGGTCGACGTCGCAGGTAAGACCGGTACAGCAGAAAACGGAGTCGGTGAGCCATACACGCTATGGTTCACAGGGTTCGCGCCGGCAAATGATCCAGAGGTTGTAGTGGCGGTAGTAGTTCAGGATGGTGGTGGACTGGGACAGTCCGGCACCTCAAGCGGTATTTCCGCACCAATTGGGCGTCAAGTACTAGAGGCGGTGCTAAACAGATGAGACCGACCAGTGGGCTCACTTTCGGGGGCAGATACCAGCTTTCCAGTCGCGTAGCGATCGGTGGCATGGGCGAGGTATGGCAAGCAACAGACCTCGTGATTGGCCGAACCGTAGCCATCAAGATTCTTAAAGACGAATACCTGGGTGACCCCGGGTTCTTGGAACGGTTCCGCGCTGAGGCGCGCCACGCTGCCCTCGTCAACCATGAGGGCATCGCCAACGTCTTCGACTATGGCGAGGAAGAAGGCAGCGCCTACCTCGTGATGGAACTCGTTCCCGGTGAAGCACTCAGTGCCATCATCGAACGTGAGCGCGTACTCGACCCTGACCGCGTGCTCGATATGGTCGCCCAGACGGCAGCCGCACTTCAGGCCGCCCACGCTGCTGGCCTCGTTCACCGCGACATTAAGCCGGGAAACCTTCTCATCACGCCAGAAGGCCGTGTGAAGATCACCGACTTCGGTATCGCCAGAATTGCTGACCAAGTGCCACTTACGGCAACGGGTCAAGTCATGGGAACAGTGCAATATCTGTCTCCTGAGCAGGCAAGTGGCCACCCCGCTTCGCCAACCACCGACATTTACTCCCTCGGCGTCGTCGCCTACGAAGCCCTCGCAGGACGTCGCCCCTTTACGGGTGAATCCCAAGTCGCAATCGCCATGGCTCAGATCAATGAGACTCCGCCTGAGTTGCCGATGTCGGTTTCCGAACCCGTGCGCAACCTTGTGTACGCCTGCTTGGCTAAATCGCCCGGCGATCGTCCGGCATCCGCATCGCATCTTTCTCGTGCAGCACAGTCATTGCGCCGCGGAGATATTGCAGCAGCGGCAGCAGCAGTGCCCGGAATTCTGGGAGACAACTCTCACGCGGCCACCGTTGGACTGAACTACGGCAACGCCACGCAAGCAACCCGCGTACTCAATACGGCGGGAGCTACCGGAGTCACCACCACCGCGGTCGTTGACGAGCCCAAGAAACGCAACCCGTGGACCTGGCCCATCGTCGCGCTCATCTCTTTACTAGCCGTTGTGCTGATCGGCGCAATCATTGCCCTGCTGGCAAACCCTGAGGAACAAGCCCCGATCGAGACTTCCGGAACACCAACCTCGAGTTCGCCGACACCGTCGGCGACACCGACGGCAGAGAAGGTCGAGCTCACCGAAGCCGAACTTCTTGACCGCAAACAGGATGCCGTCGAGTCGATTCTCGCCGATAAGGGCCTCGTGCTCGCTGCCGAGACAGGAAGCGCGGCGCCGTCTGCTGAGAAGGTCGGCTTCTCCTACCGTGCCGCACCAACCGGAAACGTCAACAAGGGCGAAACCATCACGGTGTACTTCTACGACAAGGTCGCGGTCACGCCGACGCCGACCCAACCGTCGGCGAACACCCTCGACCCTCTCGGTCCCTATGCAGGGTCAGCAGAAGTGACCGTCAAATGGGCTGACTATCAAGGATGCCCAGCCGGGCATCCGCGTTCAGGGTTCAGTTTCCTCGTGCAGGGCGCCACCATCAACGATGGCAACGCGAGCCGCGGCCCGAACGAGACCCAATTCACGATCACCCTTCCCCCCAATTCGGGAGACACGGCCACTATCTCGTACACCGCTTTGTGCACAGATCTTGAGTCGCCATCATCCGAGCCGGTCACCGTAACCATTCCGTGAGCCGCCGTCACGACAGGCAGCACATAGACTAGAGCGGTACTTTCTGCAGAGTGAAAAAGGAGTGAACTAGTGAGCGAAGGCGTTGCACAGGGCGTACGCCAGCTCGCTGGGCGATACCAAATTGGCGAGCTTCTCGGCCATGGTGGAATGGCCGATGTTCACCTCGGTATGGATTCACGCCTCGGGCGCCGAGTAGCGATCAAGCTACTTAAGCCTTCACTAGCTAACGATCCTGCCTTCCGCACTCGCTTTCGTCGCGAAGCTCACGATGCAGCAAAAATGGCTCACCCCACGATCGTGCGCATTTTTGATGCCGGCGAAGAGTCGGTCATCGACTCGACCGGACACGAGACGCTCATTCCGTTCATCATCATGGAATACGTCGACGGTCGACTGCTGAAAGACATCGTTGCCGAGGGTCCGCTTGCTCCCGCTGAAGCAACGCGAATTGTGGCGCAGGTGCTTACCGCTCTGGAATACTCCCACCGCGCTGGGGTCGTCCATCGCGACATCAAGCCAGGCAACATTATGGTCACCACGGGCGGCCAGGTGAAGGTCATGGACTTCGGCATCGCGCGTGCCGTCTCTGACTCGGCCGCCACGATTGCCGAGTCCAGTGCCATCGTTGGCACAGCTCAGTATTTCTCTCCCGAGCAAGCACGTGGCGAGAGTGTGGATGCCCGCTCCGACCTTTACTCCACCGGCGTCGTTCTGTTCGAACTTCTCACCGGGCAGCCACCATTTACCGGAGAAAATCCGGTCGCGGTCGCGTACCAGCACGTCAACTCCGAGGCGACGCCGCCAAGCACCTCAACCGCCGCAGTTTCTCCGGCCCTCGACGCAGTTGTGCTCCGTTCGCTCTCGAAGGATCGTTTCGATCGCTATCAGAGCGCTGCCGAGTTCCGCACCGATGTTGAGACTGCGGCTGCCGGTGCTGTTCCTGAGCGCAAGCAGCTGGCTTCCACAGACTTCAATGCCACGCTGTTTGGGGTAAACCCGAACGCCACTGCTGGCAGCGATGCCACTTTCCGCCAGCTCGCTGTTGATCAGAACGATCGCGCACCGCGCACTCAGAACCGCCCACCAGTGGCGTGGATCTGGGGCGGTATCGCGCTCATGACTGTTGTCATCATCGCGGTTGTTGTGTGGGCGTTTAGCTTAGACCCGGCACAACTCGGCGGCACGACCGCAGTGGATATGCCCGATGTTGCCGGCATGACCTACGAGGAGGGCGAGGCTCTTCTCACCGAGCTTGAGCTTGAGCCTAAGCGCGTCAATCAGACCAGTGAAACCATCGACGAGGGTGTCATCATCCGTACCGATCCGGGTCCTGGGCAAACTGTACCCATCGGGCTGCAAGTTGAAGTTGTTGTTTCACAGGGTCGCACTACCGTGACTGTTCCTGACGTCAGCAATATGCAGGAGGCTGCAGCAATTAAGCTGCTTGAGGCTGCAGGTCTCGTCTACGGCACGAGCTCTCAGACTTACTCGCCCAACCTCAAAAAGGGCACCGTCATTAGTTCCGATCCTCGCGGGGATGCCGAACGCACTTCCGATGGATCGATCATCCGCGAGGGTGAGACTGTAAACCTCGTTGTCTCAAATGGTTTGGTGCAGATTCCTTCGGTCACAGGGAAAGATATCGGCGAAGCGAACACGACGCTCACGGCGCTTCAGTTGAGCGTAAAGCTCACCGCAGACTTCAGCTGTTCAGGTAACACGGTCAGCTACCAGTCGATCATCGGCGACCAGCCGCAGAAATCAGAGATCACGCTCCAGTACTGCGCTGGCTAACTCAGCGATTCACGCTGGCACGCTCGTTGCCAGAGGCTTGCTAGTTGTGAACGAGAGGCGTCAACGTCTTGGCCAGTGCGGGAGCATCGGCCATGCCAACCTTCGATAGCCAGTTTCCGAGCATCAGGTATCCACCCTCGGTGAGAACTGACTCAGGGTGGAACTGCACACCATAGACCGGCTGCGATTCGTGCTGCACGCCCATGATCACTCCGCCGGGAGTGCGCGCGGTGATCTGGAGTTCATCAGGCAGCGTGCCATCAACAATCGCCAACGAGTGATAGCGGGTAGCCGTGAATGGTTGCGGCATATCCCGGAAGATCAGGCTGTCGTCATGCTCGATCAGCGAAGTCTTGCCGTGCATCAACTCATCAGCATGAGTAACGGTCGCCCCCAGTGCTTCAGCGATTGCCTGGTGGCCCAAGCACACTCCAAAGAGCGGCTGACCTGAAGCCAGAGCAGCATGAACGATCGGGATGCTCACCCCGGCATCAGCCGGAGTGCCGGGACCCGGCGAAAGCAGCACGGCGTCGTAGTCAGCTATCGCTGCCGCCGCGTCATCCGCGCTAAAAGCATCGTTGCGCAACACTTCGGTAGTGGCGCCCAACTCAAGGAGATAACCGTTGAGCGTGTAAACAAAACTGTCGTAGTTGTCGATGACAAGAATGCGGGTCACTGTTGCACCGTCGCATCCAGTGAAGTCACGAACGGTAGTGCCCACGGGAATACCCAGGCAAAGAGCACGGCTACAATCACGGCGATCAGCACAAGCAGAATGAGAACGCGGACGAGGGCGGGTCCCGGGAGAACACGCCAGAGGGAAGCGTACATTAGCCAGCTCCTTCACGGTTTTGGGCGATTGCTGCGATCTCGCTTGGTGCGCCTTCCGAGCGCGGATACCACGTGTCATAAACGGCATAGGCGATGATGCGTTCATCAGCGGTGTGAATGGGATTGCAGCTGGTCATTGTCATGAGGCGATCGCTGGCGACAGCGCCATCGAACTGCGGAACAGGGTTGAGAACCCCAACGCCGGATGCCGGAACATACTCGAGCGAGCGGAAAACATAGCGATACCAGCCGGCTTCAGTCTCAACGTAGACGCTGTCACCGAGCTGAAGCTTGTTGATGTCAAAGAAGGGGTCACCAAAACCGGTGCGATGGGCGGCGACCGCGAAATTGCCGATCTCGCCAGGCATCTGGGTTCCTACATAGTGCCCGACACCTTGAGTGTTGAGCACTTGCCTCAGGTTGACGCTCTCGGCGATGGGTCGCGCGTAGTCGGCACCGAATCGGGGAACGATGAGAGTTCCGAAGGCCACAGCCTGTGCTGGTGCCTCCGCAACGACGGGTACACCGGGGTCGGCTCTTTCGTCGGGAGCGAGCTTGACCGCTTCACCCTTGTTCCACTCTTGACTGAGCTCGAGGGCATCGTCACGTTGGGCGTTACTCACAACGATGTTGTTTACCCAGGTTTGCCAGACGAGAAAAAGCAGCACGATCACGCCGGCGGTAATGAAGAGTTCGCCAAGGATTCCGATCACGGAGACAGACCGAGATGGCTTCGCGCCGCGGCGCACTCGCCGTCCGTCTTCGAGAACCATACCCACAATTCTACGTGTTGTGACCGCCTGCTTTCCTCGCGGTTGTTCGGCACCCAGGGCGTTCGCGCTAGAATTTCCCTCATGGCCCGTAACTCTGCAGAAAACTCTCCATCACGTCCCGCTGAGGACGCCCCCAACGCGGTCTGGTTCAAGCCCGTCATGTTTGGCTTTATGCTGATCGGCCTCGCGTGGATCATTGTGTTCTACGTCAGCAACCAGCAATTGCCGATTGCGTCGCTCGGCAGTTGGAACATCTTGGTTGGCTTCGGCATCCTTTTCGTTGGATTCCTGATGACCACTCGGTGGCGCTAGAAATTACACGCGTGTAGTTATACCCAGTGTTAATAAACCTGTGGATAACTTTTAGTCACTTATAGAACGAAGATCCGCACGAGGGTCAGGGCCACTAATCCGGCGCCGACGAGTGCTACGAGAGCGATCTCGGGAATCGATGATGTCTTGTTGCGCTGGCGCAAAAAGACAAGGGCGAGAATCGCTCCCGTCACGAGACCACCGACGTGGGCTTCCCACGAAATATTGAGTCCGGGGATGAAGCCGGCGACGAGGTTGATCGCGAGCACGATCAGCAATACGCGGTTGTTCACACCCATCCGACGCTGAATGACGAAGAACGCAGCAACGATTCCGAAAATTGCTCCGGAGGCTCCGAGCACGACTGACCCCGGTGCGATCAGTAGCACTGCCACCGATCCTCCCAGGGCGCTGATCAGGTAGAGAGCGAGGAATCGCGCGCGCCCAAGGGGGATCTCTAACGCCCTACCGAAGATGAATAGCGTGAACATGTTGAATCCAACATGGAAGATCGAGCTCGGCGAGTGAAGGAATGCCGACGTGATCATTCGCCACGGTTCTGAGGCGGTTAGCGGTGGGTAGTAGACCAGAGCCTGAGTCACGCCGCTGCCAGGGATGAGCTGAAGCAGGAAGATCGCTACGGTGAGTGCTATCAGCGTGTAGGTAACTACCGGCTTGCCCGTAGACGCACGAGCTGCTCTGACGAGAACGGGCTTGCGTTTTGGTCCGTTGGCACGGGCCTCTGCGATGCATTCGGGGCAATGTACGCCCACAGCCGCCTGTGTTTGGCAGCTGGGGCATACCGTGCGCCCGCATCGCTGGCATAGCGTATAGCTCTGCCGATCTGGATGCCGATAGCAATAGTTGCCGCTGGCATCCGGCGATGAGGTCACGAAGTTTAGACCTCGTCGATCGTGACACTCTCGATGACAACGTCGGTGAGTGGCTTATCGCCACCGTCGGTGTCGACGGCTTCAATCGCGTCGACGACCTTGCGTGAATCGTCATCGGCCACGGCGCCGAAGATGGTGTGCTTGCCCTGCAACCACGGGGTAGCAACGGTAGTGATGAAGAACTGCGAACCGTTGGTTCCCTTTCCTCCACGCGTGCCGGCGTTTGCCATAGCAAGAATGTAGGGGGCTGAGAAGTTGAGCTCGGGGTGGATCTCGTCGTCGAAGTTGTAGCCGGGGCCGCCGATGCCCTTTCCCAGTGGGTCGCCGCCCTGGAGCATGAACTGCTTGATGATGCGGTGGAAGATCACGCCATCGTAGAGAGGCGCTGTAGTCTTCTGACCGGTGGCGGGATGCGTCCATTCGATGTCGCCCTTGGCGAGACCAACGAAGTTTGCAACGGTCTTCGGCGCGTGGTTGCCGAAAAGGTTGAGACGGATTTCTCCGAGATTTGTCTTGATAGTGGCAACTGCGGTGTGTTGAGACATAAGGTCAATTCTTACATAGCCAACCTGTGCCTATGATCCGGGTTACTCAGGGTGCTCACAGCCAAAGCAGTGCGCACACAGAACCCGGCGTGGCAGTATGGAATAACTGTTCGACCATCTTTGGAGGTTTCCCGTGGCACTAACTCGCAAACGCCGCAAAGAACTCAAGCGCTTAAAGGGTCAAGCTGAAGACCTGTGGAGTGACCAGCGAGAATTGCTGGAGCATGCTTCCGCTGTCGTACGTGAGGCGAGCCATCAGGCCGCCAACTACGCTCGCGAAGAGGTCAGCCCCAAAATTCACGACACTCTCGACTCACGGGTGAAGCCTGCGGTGTCGTCGTCGATCGCTGGTGCCCGCTCAGCGGCCGAAAGCACCAAGAGCAAGATCAAGGGCGATGTTCTGCCTGCTGTGACGTCAGCGCTCGGCACAGCGCTTGCCGCACTTGAAGTAGCCAAGAACCAGCAGGTTCGGGATGCTTTTGCTCGCGTATCGGGCTTGGCAGTAACCGCTGGTGAAAAGACTGGCATCGTCAAGCCTCAACCCAAGTCAGCAGGCTTCGGTCGCTACATCCTGATCGGCATCGGAGTTGTCGCAGCGGTTGGCGTCGCCTACGCCGCTTGGCAAACTTTGCGCGCCGATGACGACCTATGGATCGACGACGAAGCAGAGGCTATCTAGCCTCCACTCCACCCGGCGAAGATTGCCGCTGGCTCACCCACGGTTGAGCCCAAACCTCTTAACGAGTTCAGGCCCGGTTCATTTCGAACCGGGCCTGAACTCGTTTCGGGCGAAAACCTAGGCGAGGCCGTCGTGAGCGAAGGAAACTCCGCGTTCATGACTTGTCCGTTCACCCACCGCGCGAGCCTTTGCAGAAACGCAAAAACCCCGGCCAGATGACTGGCCGGGGTTTTCGTTGTCGTGCTGTGGAGCCTAGGGGAATCGAACCCCTGACCTCCTGCTTGCAAAGCAGGCGCTCTACCAATTGAGCTAAGGCCCCAATTAAGGAATCTCTTGTGAAGATTCCAGTGGGGGTACGTGGACTTGAACCACGGACCTCTTCGTTATCAGCGAAGCGCTCTAACCGCCTGAGCTATACCCCCGTTGGGCAGATACGAGAGTATCGCATTCTGGCCGTTTGACGTAATCGACTAGTTGTTAGTGAAACCCACGAGGATTCCACCGGTCAGTCGCACGCTGAAGTTATAAAGCATACTCGCAATCGCACCCAACGCTGTACCAACCAAAACGTTCAGAATTGCGACGACGAAGGAGAATCCAGCAACCTGGGCGAGCGAGAAACTGGTCGCGACGCTAAAGCTCTCATCACTGAGGATGTCGCGGAAGATCTCGTCTACTTTTCCGAAAATTCCTGTGGAGTTCAGAACGATCCACACCAACATCGATGCGACAACAAGAACAATTCCGAGTGATACTGCCACCAAGAACGAGAACTTTACAGCCGACCAGAAGTCGACGTAAACCAGCTTGAGTCGTACTTGTTTAACCGATGTTTGACGTTGCGACTTGCGCTGCAACTTCTCTGCGACACTACTCATCTACCGACTCGTCCTTCCCAGCAGGGGCATCTTCGCTCAGAACGCTACCGTCTTGAGCTTCAAGTTCTTTATTTTCTAGATTTCGTTCGCTGTTTCGTGCGATCGCAATGATCTTGTCTTCGGCTGCGAATCGAGCGAAGACAACGCCCATAGTGTCACGGCCCTTGGCCGGAACCTCAGCGACAGAAGAGCGTACCACCTTGCCACTGGCAAGAACCACAAGAACTTCGTCGTGGTCTCCGACCATCAAAGCACCAGCCAAATCGCCTCGTGCGCCGTCGAGTTTGGCGACCTTGATACCCAAGCCACCACGACCCTGAACGCGGTATTGATCCGCTGAAGTGCGCTTCGCAAAGCCGCCCTCAGTAACGACAAAGACGTAGCCACTCTCGGGAACAACACTCGCACTCAGCAAGCGGTCATCCTCACGGAAGCTCATACCCATCACACCGGACGTCGATCGACCCATTGGTCGAAGTGCCTCATCGGATGCCGTGAAGCGAATCGACATTCCCTTGCGAGAAACCAGCAGAACATCGTCGCTGCTCTCAACGAGCATGGCCGAGACGAGTTCATCTCCCTCACGCAGGTTCACGGCGATGATTCCACCACTGCGGTTGGTGTCGTACTCGGCAAGAGCAGTCTTTTTGACGAGACCGTTGTGAGTAGCCAATACGAGATAGGTGGCTGTCTGGTAGTCGCGGATGTCGAGGATCTGTGCAATTTCTTCACCAGGCTGCAGTGCCAAGAAGTTGGCAACGTGCTGGCCCTTGGCATCCCGACCGCCCTCCTGCAGTTCGTACGCCTTTGCCCGATAGACGCGACCGGTGTTGGTGAAGAACAGCAACCAGTGGTGCGTCGTGGTGACGAACAGGTGGTCGACGATGTCATCCGCCCGAAGCTGGGCACCCTTGACTCCCTTGCCACCCCGGTGCTGGCTGCGGTAGTTGTCGCTGCGGGTGCGCTTGACGTACCCGCCGCGAGTAACGGTGACCACCATCTCCTCTTCGGGGATGAGATCTTCCATGCTCATGTCGCCGTCGAAGCCCATCATGATCTCGGTGCGGCGATCGTCACCATACTTCGCGAGCAGGTCAGTAAGTTCTTCACTAACGATGTCGCGCTGGCGTTGTTCGCTCGCAATGATCGCTTTGAACTCGACAATTTCGAGCTCAAGAGCATCATGCTCGTCGGTGATCTTTTGACGCTCAAGCGCGGCGAGTCGACGCAGTTGCATGTCGAGAATCGCGCGGGCCTGAATTTCATCAATCTCAAGAAGCTTGATGAGTCCCTCGCGGGCATCCTCTACTGTCGCCGAGCGACGAATCAACGCGATGACCTCGTCGAGGGCATCGAGAGCCTTGAGATAGCCGCGCAGAATGTGAGCTCGCTCTTCGGCCTTTCGCAGGCGGAAGGCTGTGCGGCGAACAATGACTTCGATTTGGTGAGTAGCCCACGCGGTAATAAAGCCATCGATCGATAGCGTGCGCGGAATGCCATCCACGATCGCGAGCATGTTCGCGCCAAAGTTTTCCTGCAGCTGCGTGTGCTTGTAGAGGTTATTGAGAACAACCTTCGCTACAGCATCTCGCTTCAGCACGATGACGAGTCGCTGGCCGGTGCGACCTGAGGTCTCATCCCGGATGTCGGCAATGCCGGCGAGCTTGCCGTCCTTGACGAGGTCGGCAATTTTCAGTGCCAGATTGTCAGGGTTTACCTGGTACGGAAGCTCGGTGACGACGAGGCAAGTGCGACCCTGGAGCTCTTCAACATTGACAACGGCACGCATCGTGACCGAACCACGGCCAGTGCGGTACGCATCCTGAATACCTTTGATGCCCAAGATCTGCGCACCGGTCGGAAAGTCTGGCCCCTTGATGCGCTGAATGAGCGCTTCAATGAGTTCCTCTTGTGAAGCCTCGGGGTGAGCCAAGTGCCAGAGAGCACCTTCGCCGACCTCACGAAGGTTGTGTGGCGGAATGTTTGTGGCCATACCGACCGCGATTCCCACTGAACCGTTGACGAGCAGGTTCGGGAAACGGCTCGGAAGAACCGTCGGCTCCTGAGTGCGGCCGTCATAGTTGTCTTGGAAGTCGACGGTGTCTTCTTCAATGTCCCGCACCATTTCCATAGCAAGCGGGGCCATCTTGGTTTCGGTATAACGGTGGGCAGCAGCGCCGTCGTTTCCGGGTGATCCAAAGTTTCCCTGGCCAAGGGCCAGTGGGTAGCGAAGACTCCACGGCTGCACCAAACGAACGAGGGCGTCGTAGACCGACGAGTCACCGTGCGGGTGGAACTGGCCCATGACATCACCGATAACACGGGTGCACTTGGAGAAGCCCTTATCTGGGCGGTAGCCACCGTCATACATCGCGTAAATAACGCGACGGTGCACAGGCTTCAATCCATCGCGCACTTCAGGAAGCGCACGGCCCACGATGACGCTCATTGCGTAGTCGAGGTAGGAGCGTTGCATCTCCAACTGGAGATCAACCTGATTGATCTTGTCGTGACGCGTGTCTACGGGTGCGTCTTCGAAGGTCTTCTTCGGAGTTTCTTCGTCAGCCATTAAGTTTCAGTTCCAGTCTGTGTCAGTCGCGAATGCGGGCGCCGTGTGCTCTGCTCGAGCTAGATGTCGAGGAAGCGGACGTCTTTGGCGTTGCGCTGGATGAAGTTTCGGCGAGACTCAACGTCTTCGCCCATGAGAGTCGAGAAGATTTCGTCAGCTGCTGCTGCGTCATCCAAGGTGACCTGAAGCAATGTGCGAGTAGCGGGATCCATCGTGGTTTCCCACAGTTCCTTGTAGTCCATCTCACCAAGACCCTTGTACCGCTGGATGCCGTTGTCTTTGGGCATGCGCTTTCCTGCCGAAAGGCCCATCTCGGTGAGAGCATCGCGCTCAGCATCGCTGTAGACGTATTCGTGCTGGGCGTTGCTCCACTTGAGTCGGTACAACGGCGGCTGTGCGAGATAGACGTAACCCAAATCGATGAGCGGGCGCATGTAGCGGAAGAGGAGAGTCAGCAGCAACGTGGTGATGTGTTGTCCATCAACATCAGCATCGGCCATCAAAACAATTTTGTGGTAGCGAGCCTTCTCGGGATCGAAGTCTTCACCAACACCGGCACCGAATGCCGTGATCATGGCTTGGACCTCGGCATTGCCGAGCGCGCGATCGAGACGAGCCTTTTCTACGTTGAGGATTTTGCCTCGCAGCGGGAGGATCGCCTGGAATTCTGGGTTGCGACCCTGAACGGCTGAACCACCTGCCGAGTCACCCTCGACCATGAAGATTTCAGAGAGTGACGGGTCTTTGCTCGAGCAGTCGCGCAGCTTTCCGGGCATTCCGCTCGATTCAAGCAGTCCCTTACGACGAGTCTGTTCGCGCGCCTTGCGGGCGGCAAGTCGTGCTTGGGATGCCTGAATGGCCTTGCGAATAACATCGCGGGCCTGCGTGGGGTTGCGATCAAACCAGTCCCCGAGCTGCTGGCCGGCGATGCGCTGAACGAACGCCTTCGCTTCGGTGTTGCCGAGCTTAGTTTTGGTCTGGCCTTCGAACTGCGGTTCGCCGAGTTTGATGGAGATAACTGCGGTCAGACCTTCACGAACATCGTCACCGGAGAGATTTTCATCCTTTTCCTTGATGATGTTCTTTTCGCGGGCGTAACGGTTAACCAGTGTGGTTAGTGCGGCGCGGAAGCCTTCTTCGTGGGTTCCGCCTTCGTGGGTGTTGATCGTGTTTGCGTAGGTGTGAACGCTTTCGGTGTAGCCGGCAGTCCACTGCATGGCCACCTCTAGCGAGATGCGCTTCTCGGTATCTTCCGATTCAAAGGCGATGACATCCGGATGAATGAGCTCGTTCTTCTTGGCTTTATTCAGGTATTCGACGTAGTCGACCAGACCGCGCTCGTACATGTAGCTCTCGACGACTTCTTCATCGTCGGGACGCTCGTCGGTGATCGTGATGCGCAGACCCTTGTTGAGGAAGGCCATCTGCTGAAAACGTGCACGTAGAGTTTCGAAATCAAACTCGACGGTCTCGAAAGTCTCTTTGCTCGGCCAGAACGTTTGCTGCGTTCCGGTTTCTTCAGTGCTCTCGCCCTGGGTTAGCGGTCCAACGGGAACACCATTGGCGAAACTCATTCGCCAGACATGTCCTTGACGGCGAACTTCAGTGTCAATCTCAGCCGACAATGCGTTCACAACAGAAATACCCACGCCGTGGAGTCCACCGGAAACTGCATAGCCGCCTCCACCGAATTTTCCGCCGGCGTGCAGCATTGTCATGACAACTTCGACCGTGGACTTCTGTTCCTGCTGGTTCAGATCAACAGGAATTCCTCGACCGTTGTCTCGCACTCGAATGGAGCCGTCTTTTCGGATCCACACGTTGATCGTGTCGCAGTAACCGGCCAGAGCCTCATCGACAGAGTTGTCGACAACTTCATAGACGAGGTGGTGTAATCCACGCGGGCCAGTGGAACCGATATACATTCCGGGGCGTTTGCGAACCGCTTCAAGACCCTCAAGGATCTGGATTTGATCGGCACCATAGCTATCAGCGGCAACATGACCGTTGGCAATGATCTGGCTCTCGGGCACGTCGTTTTCGGGCGTCGATGTCATCTGAAGTTAGGCTCCTGCCGCTAGTTCACACTCGCCATTCAGAGCTGGTACTCCAGAAGGAGGTGCGTCTGACGGCTTCAGATATTCTAACAAATTCCGAGAGCCTACGACGGTCAAATTGCGTTCTACGGGAGTTTCTTTAGTGACGTGACCTATTTTGCCTTGTTAGCCGTAAGTATCGCGCGGGCCCCGGCCTGGAATTGATCTGGGGCCTCTTTTCCAAGAAGGGGCGTTGGGGCCCTCAAAGCGCACGGTGTCTACACCTGCTTCTGGATACTGCTGCGCGATCGTCGTAGAGATCCGTGAACGCATCAACCTCAGCTGTGTTGCCCACGCAGTCGAATCACAGCGCACAGTCAGTACACCCTCTTCAATACCAACCGGTTCAGAATGCTCCGCTGTTTCTTCACCGACGATTTGTGGCCAACCTAACAACAATTCCGAACGGGCAAGCGGAGAACTCCACCCCATACTGTTCGTCAGGCTATCCATAACATCCCCAAGTCCGTGGGGATCACGTCCTGGTGCAAACGGAACACTTGTTCCCGGCTCTTTCTTGTCACGCTTGCGTGCCATGTACGAGCGTTTCGATGGGTCACCGAAAACCTCGCGAAATCTCAAATAGACCGCAACGTGTTCGTCAACGGCGGGATCGCGATCATTCATCTGTGACAACCTCACCAGCGCGGATCCGCACAACGTTCGCGGCAAGTTGCTCGGGAACATCACCAAAAACTGCTGCCGTGATGAGTACCTGCTCAAAATTTGAGATTGAGGCCGCAAGTCGTTCCCGACGCGATTGATCAAGCTCAGCAAAGACATCATCCAAAATCAGGACCGGATCGCCGGCAGATGATTCGCGGCGCAATAGTTCGGCTGAAGCAAGTTTCAGAGCAAGGGCAAAAGACCATGACTCACCGTGACTTGCGTAACCGCGTGCCGGCAGCCCGTTTAGCCCAAAGATCAGGTCATCACGATGTGGGCCGACGAGAGTAATCGCACGGTCTCTCTCTGCTTTTCTCACCGACTCCAGGGCTGCGGTGAATGCCGTCGTCGCGTCAGCGACCGAAATTATTTCTCCAACCTCATTAGTTGCCACGGCACTGTCTTGATCATCTTGACGCGAAATGATGCTGAGAGAATTCGCCAACGAGGCACCATGATCCGCACCAACAATTCGTTCGTAGGACTGCGAAACCTCAGGACTGAGATCAGCAACAAGCGCACTTCTGGCGCTGATAATTTCTGATCCAAATTCGATAAGGCGTTCATCCCACACATCAAGCGTGCTCAGCTGTGCGTCACGGATTCCTGACGCGCGAGCAGATTTCAACAGCATGTTTCGCTGCTTCACCACTCGCTCATAGTCCGACATCACTCCACTGAACCGTGGCGAACGCAAAACAAGTAGGTCATCAATAAACCTGCGACGGCCGGAAGGTTCCCCACGCACGAGAGCGAGATCTTCAGGCGCGAAGAGAACGCTGGAAAAATATCGAGGAAGCTCTCGCGTTCGAATGGCGGAGCGATTAATCTGTGCGCGATTGGCACCACTGCGATTGATCTGCACTTCAGCCAAGAATTTTCGTTCATTGTGTTCAAGGCGAACTCGAATGATCGCGGCATCCGTATTTTGACGAACCATGGCGTGGTCGGTTGAGACCCGATGGGAACCGAGAGTGCTGAGAAATCCCAGTGCCTCAACCAAATTGGTCTTTCCTTGACCATTCGAGCCGACAATGAGGGTTGGGCCAGAGGTGAGTTCTAGGCCAAGAGACTCGTAATTACGAAAGTCTTTGAGTTCAACGTGGGTAACAAGCATCGCCGTCGAAGCTTAACTCTTGCGGACGCTATGCCCACCGAACTGATTACGGAGAGCGGCAACAGCCTTCATCGACGGTGAATCCTCTTGACGTGAAACGAATCGAGCAAAAATTGCGGCGCTAATAGTCGGCACAGCAACAGCCTGATTGAGCGCTTCGTGCACGGTCCAGCGACCCTCCCCAGAGTCTTCGACATATCCGGCTATGTCGGCGAAATCAGGATCTTCTTCGAGTGCTTTCACGAGAAGTTCAAGCAACCACGAGCGAACGACGGTTCCGCGCTGCCACGCCTTGAACGAACCTGGCACGTCTTTCACGAGATCTTTGCGGCTATCGAGAAGTTCGAAACCTTCAGCCCAGGCCTGCATTAGGGCATATTCGATACCGTTGTGAACCATCTTGACGTAGTGTCCAGCTCCGACAGGACCGGCGTGAACAAATCCTTCATCACGGGGGCCTTCAGGGCGAAGGGCATCAAATATTGGCATTGCTCGTTCGATATCGGATGCTTCACCACCGGCCATGAGCCCGTATCCGTTTTCGAGGCCCCAAATTCCGCCTGACACCCCAACATCCACAAATGCGATGTTGCGGGTTGCAAGCTGCTCGCGATGAATTTCATCATCAGTAAATCGAGTGTTTCCACCATCGATCACTAGGTCTCCGGAATCGAGAAGACTTTCCACATCTGTAATTACAGAATCTGTGACCGGGCCAGAGGGAACCATTACCCAGATGATCCGCGGCGCTGGCAGCGCGTCCACCAGATCGGAAAGTGTCGCGACGTCGCTGACTTCAGGGTTGGGATCATATCCAGTGACGGTGAGCCCTTTGGCTCGCATACGCTCACGCATATTGCCGCCCATTTTTCCCAGGCCAATAATTCCAATGTGCGTGGTGTTGCTCATGTGTTACCTCAACAACAGGTTTGGCTGCAGCAAATACTTGTAGTTGTCACTCCCCGGTTGGTCTTTCGACGACTGGCTAGTGATGAGAACGGGGCCCGGCTTATTGGGGTTTTCCGTCTTCGTGAAGGAAATGCGCACAAATTCGGAGTGAACAGAACTGAGACCATCGATCAGGAATTGAGGCTTGAGTGAAACAACGGTGTCATCGCCGGTCAAGAATGCATCAATCGTTTCGGAGGCTTGAGCCTGCTCAGATCCGATGGCCTCAAGAGTGACACCTTCAGTCGTGAAAGTGAATCGGAGAGCTGCTTCACGCTCAAGTACCAGTGATACTCGGCGCACTGCTTCGATGAGTTCCGCGGTATTCATGACCGCAAAGTTGTCCACAGTTTCAGGGAACAAGCGACGCACCGGTGGGAAGTTCCCTTTGATGAGCAACGACGTCACAGTTTTCTTATCCGCCTGGAAAGCGATGAGCTCTCGCTCATCTGTGCTCGTGATGGCTACGGAAATTTCACCGCTGTTCGCGAAAGTCTTTCCGATCTCGACCAGCGTCTTCGCAGGAACAAGAGCCGTAGCAGATTCGACTCCGGATTCCCCGGCGTTCCACTCGATGTCCCGCACCGCAACGCGATAGCGGTCGGTGGCTACGAGCGAGATGTTGTTTTCAGATACTTCAAGTTGCACTCCGGTAATCACCGGGGTGACATCATCTCGTGACGCTGCAACTGCAACTTGAGCGATCGCTGCCGAAAAGAGATCTGCCTTGAGAGTTCCCACACGGTCAGATATTTGAGGAAGAGTCGGGTACTCCTCGACCGGCATGCTCGAGAGCGTGAAATGTCCTGTGCCGCAGGCAACGGTAATTTTGTTGTCTTCGGTGCTAAAACGCACTGGTGCATTGGGTAGTCGGCTGGCAATTTCTGCGAGAAGCTTGCCAGAAACCAGCACTCGACCTGGTTCATCAACATCAGCGGTGATCTGGGTTCGAGCAGAAACTTCGTAGTCGAAGGATGACAAAGTCAGACCCTCATCGGTCGCTTCAATCAGTACACCGCTCAAAATGGGCAGCGTCGTGCGCTGCGGCAGCAGTTTGACTGCAAACGAAACCGCCTCGCTGAAGACATCACGATTGACCTGAAACTTCATGAACCACCCCTAACCGGATCAAGCTCTGGCCGTTAATACTGGCACAGCCGATCCACTTGCGAACCACAGGTTATTTGGGATTCAAATTTCATTCTTTAAAGGTCACACTCTTAACCACTGTGGATTGTGTGAATAACTCATCAGATTTCTTGTAACTACTGGAAACTACATCCGTGTGACTTGTTGAGGAGACGGGGATAAATGTTCAGTTGGCAGGGGAAACTCGAATGACAAGAATTCGCAATTCCACAGAACGAGTCTGTAGTTCAACAATCTTTCCGGCGAGTTGAAAGAGTTATCCCCAAGTTATCCCCAAGTGGAATTAGCTAACTTTTTCCAAATCGATGGTTCTGTTTGATGCGACTGGTGAGTTCAGTGACCTGGTTGTAGATCGAGCGGCGTTCTTTCATGAGCTCAGTAATCTTCTTATTCGCGTACATCACGGTTGTGTGGTCGCGATTACCGAAGAGTTGCCCAATTTTCGGCAACGAGAGGTTAGTCATCTCCCGACACAGGTACATCGCGATCTGGCGAGCTGTTGCTACTGCTTGTGAGCGGGAGGAGCCATACAGGTCATCTACTGTGAGCTTGAAGTAGTCAGCGGTGTGATTGATTATGTCGACGGGTGCAATCACATTGTCGTCGTCGAGGGTGATGAGATCTTTCAACACGGTCTGAACGAGGGCCATATCAACCTCGGTGCGGTTGAGGCTAGCGAATGCGGTGACTCTAATCAGAGTTCCTTCGAGCTCGCGAATGTTTGACGAGACCTTCGATGCCATGAATTCGAGGATGTCGTTTCCGACCTGCATCTTCTCGCTCTGAGCTTTCTTGCGAAGAATGGCGATCCGAGTCTCAAGGTCTGGCGCTTGAACATCAGTGATCAGACCCCATTCAAAGCGTGACCGCATCCGGTCTTCGAATCCGGTGAGGTGTTTAGGAGGCAGGTCGCTCGTGATGACCACTTGCTTGTTGTGATCGTGCAACGTGTTAAAAGTGTGAAAGAACGCTTCTTGAGTGGAGTCTTTCCCTTGCAAAAACTGGATGTCGTCGATCAACAAAATGTCAATCTCTCGGTAGCGAGACTGAAATACCGACGCCCGGTTATTGGCAATCGAGTTGATGAAGTCGTTGGTGAATTCCTCTGAGCTCACATAACGTACGCGGATGCCCGGGTACAGGCTCTGGGCATAATGGCCGATTGCGTGGAGAAGGTGGGTCTTACCTAACCCCGATCCTCCGTAAATGAAGAGGGGGTTATACGCCTTAGCCGGCGCTTCGGCCACAGCGACCGCTGCAGCATGAGCGAATCGGTTTGATCCACCAATTACGAAGTTGTCGAAACTGTATTTCGGGTTTAGGCGAGAGTCACTTCGTCTCGGGGCCGACTGCTCGATCGGCTTTTGTGGTGTTGGCTCGATATAGGGCTGCTCGGTGTGAGGTATTTGTTGAGAAAGAGCATCCTGTTGGATATCTGGATTAACCACGGTGGCGAAGTTGTTGATGGCGTGTTCGTCACTGAGCAAACCGATAGCGTCGAGAAGAGGCTGGCGCAGTCGTTGTTCAAGCATCCCGCGGGTGAGTTCATTGGGAACTTCGAGATACAGAGTTCCTGCCATGACACCCTTGGGCTCAACCAGGCTGACGAATCCCTGAAGTTGTGGCGTAATTCGCTCATCTCCATCGAGATGTCCGAGAACCTCGTGCCACAGCTCGTTAGTCGGGTCGGGTGTTTCCGACATTTCTTCCCCATCCCTTGGTGCTATTTACTCACAGGCTTATCCACTGCTGAGTACAGCTATTCTCGCTGATTTACTGGACTTTATACGCCGTTGTGCACTGACTCTCACCTTAGTTGTCCACAGCATGTCGTTACCAATAACGATGTATTCTGTGTGGATAATGCGCCGTTGTACAAAGTGTGGTTTGACCGCATGGGTTTAACGCCGTAGTTTTAAT